>NZ_CM176516.1:0-2426149 GCF_058072765.1 Micrococcus sp. 63XJN7_6_ISO-PGPR-S23-444
GTGGTGGCAGACCAGGCCGTGCTCAGCTCGTGGCGCTCCGTCGTGGGCTCCCTCGAGGACGACGCGCGGGTCAGCGCCCGCCTCATGGGCTTCGTCTACCTGGCCCAGCCGCAGGGCCTCATCGGCAACACGCTCCTGCTGGCCGTGCCGAACGAGACCACCCGCGAGACGCTCCAGGGCACCCAGGTGGCCGACGCCCTCACGGACGCCCTGACCAAGGAGTTCCGCGAGGAGATCCTGCTGGCCATCTCGATCGACGCGAACCTGCAGCCGCCGCGGACCCCCTCGTCCGAGGCCCGCCGCTCCTCCCTCGCGGGCGGACCGGCCGCCGCCGCGGTGCCGGACGTCGAGCTGCCCCCGGCTGCGACCGCCGCCACCTCCCGCCGCGCCGTCGCCGAGGAGCTGCCGGGCTTCCGCATCGAGCCGCCGGCCGACGTCGCGCCCGCTGCGACCGCGGCCCCGAGCGGGAACGGCAAGCCGACCCCCGCGCCGCCGTCGACGTCCGCGGAGACCAGCCGCCTCAACGACCGCTACCACTTCGAGACGTTCGTGATCGGCTCGTCCAACCGGTTCGCGCACGCCGCCGCGAACGCGGTGGCCGAGGCGCCGGCGAAGGCGTACAACCCGCTGTTCATCTACGGCGAGTCCGGCCTGGGCAAGACGCACCTGCTGCACGCGATCGGGCACTACGCCCGTCGCCTCTACCCGGGCCTGCGGGTGCGGTACGTGAACTCGGAGGAGTTCACCAACGACTTCATCAACTCCATCCGCCACGACGAGGGCGCCTCGTTCAAGCAGGTCTACCGCAACGTGGACATCCTGCTGATCGACGACATCCAGTTCCTGGCGGACAAGGAGGCGACGGTCGAGGAGTTCTTCCACACCTTCAACACGCTCTACAACAACAACAAGCAGGTGGTCATCACCTCGGACCTGCCGCCCAAGCAGCTCTCCGGGTTCGAGGACCGGCTGCGCTCCCGCTTCGAGTGGGGGCTGATCACGGACATCCAGCCGCCGGACCTCGAGACGCGCATCGCGATCCTCCGGAAGAAGGCGGAGGCCGAGGGGCTCGTGGCCCCGCCGGAGGCGCTGGAGTACATCGCCTCGCGCATCTCCACGAACATCCGCGAGCTCGAGGGCGCGCTGATCCGCGTGACCGCGTTCGCCTCGCTCAACCGGCAGACCGTGGACATCGAGCTGGCCGAGCATGTGCTCAAGGACCTGATCACGGACGAGACGGCGCACGAGATCACCCCGGAGCTGATCCTGCACGCCACGGGGGAGTACTTCAATCTCACCCTCGAGGAGCTGACCAGCAAGTCCCGCACCCGCACGCTGGTGACGGCGCGGCAGATCGCCATGTACCTGCTGCGCGAGCTGACCGAGATGTCCCTGCCCAAGATCGGCCAGGTCCTGGGCGGCCGCGACCACACCACCGTCATCCACGCGGACCGCAAGATCCGCGAGCTGATGGCCGAGCGGCGGACGATCTACAACCAGGTCACCGAGCTCACCAACGAGATCAAGCGGAAGCAGCGCGGCGCCTGAGCCACCCGCTGTCCCACCCTCGAGTCCCGGTTCGAACCTTCGACCGGGACTCGAGCCTTCTTCCACATTGTCCACCGGTGTGGACAACTCTGTGGAGAACCCCCGGTGCTGTGGACAACCTCCGCCCCTGTGGATGGCGGAATCAGGCCGCTCACGCCGCGTCCACTCCCCTGGGGACGACGACGGTGCACAGGCTGGTGAATCACACGGGTGTCATTCGATGGTCCACACGTATCCACAGATCTCCACAGCCGAAAACCGCATGATCTCGCGGATTTCGACGGGTGTGGACGCACCCTGTGGACAGGAATGTGGACAACTGGGGGGTGGATCCGGGGATGAGTCTGGACAACTCCGGTCGGGCCTGTGCAGAGCGGGGGGAGGGCCTCCGAGTCTCGTCCACATCGGATGCACACCCCGAACGAGCGGGCGTCCACACGGTTCCCCCAACCGGATCCGCATGTCGGCGCGGCAGAACCGCGTTCTCCACAGGATCCACACCCGCTACCACTCCTTCTGATCCCTCTGGAGAGATCCCGCCAAGCAACATCATCTCCGCCGCCCCGCACCGAGCTGAGCGCCTCGAGGGCCCGGGCTGCGCCCGTGCGCTCGGAATCCGTGGAATCACACCACTGTCATTCGTGGGCGACCTGACACCCACCGCGCGGACCGCCTATGCTGAGGCCCGCGTGTCGCCGTTCCCCCCGGGCCCGCAACCCCCGTCATCACCCCCAGAGAGGCAGTGCAGCTCGTGAAGTTCACCGTCGAACGCGACATCCTCACCGACGCCGTCTCCTGGGCCGCACGCTCCCTGTCCCCGCGCCCGCCGGTGCCGGTGCTCTCGGGCCTGCTGATCACGGCCGAGGCCGGCGTCGTGTCCATCGCGAGCTTCGACTACGAGACCTCCGCGCGCCTGGAGATCGAGGCCGACGTCGAGACCGCGGGCCAGGTGCTCGTCTCCGGCCGCCTGCTGAACGACATCGTCCGCTCCCTGCCGCAGGCCCAGGTCACGGTGGAGCTCGACGGCGGCAAGGTGCTCGTCACCTGCCGCTCCTCCCGCTTCGCCCTGGCCACGATGCCCGTGGGCGACTACCCGGCCCTGCCCGAGCTGCCGGCCCCCGCGGGCACCGTGGACGGCGCCGCGTTCGCCCACGCCGTCGCCCAGGTCACCGTCGCCGCCTCCAAGGACGACACCCTGCCGATCCTCACCGCCGTGAAGGTGGAGATCGAGGGCGACACCATGACCTTCCTGGCCACGGACCGCTACCGGCTGGCCATGAAGGAGATCCGCTGGACCCCGGCGGACCCGTCCCTCTCGACGTCGCTGCTCATCAAGGCGCGCACGCTCACCGAGGTCGCCAAGTCCCTCGGCTCCGGCGGCGACCTGGAGATCCTGCTCGGTCAGACCGCCGACCTCGTGGGCTTCGCCTCCGGCGGCCGTCGCACCACCTCCGTGCTCGTGGACGGCGAGTACCCCAAGATCCGCTCGCTCTTCCCCGAGTCCAGCCCCATCCAGGCCGTGGTGGACACCGCCGCCCTGGTCGAGGCGTCCCGCCGCGTGGCCCTCGTCGCCGAGCGCAACACCGCCCTGCGCATGGTGTTCACGGACGGCCAGGTCACCCTGGACGCCGGCACCGGCGACGACGCGAGCGCCAACGAGTCCGTGCCGTGCACGCTCGAGGGCGAGGACATCACCGTGGCGTTCAACCCGTCCTACCTCTCCGAGGGCCTGGCCGTGGTGGACCAGCCGCAGGTGCGCTTCGCGTTCACGTCCGCGCCCAAGCCCGCCCTGCTCACCGGCGTGAACCAGGAGGACGGCGTCGTCTCCGACTACCGCTACCTCGTGATGCCGGTGCGCATCGCCTGACGCAGGGGGCTGGACGCTCCCGTGTACCTGTCCCACCTCACCGTCGCGGACTTCCGGTCCTACCGCTGGGCCGACCTGGAGCTGACGCCGGGGTCCACGGTGCTGCTCGGGGCCAACGGGGTGGGCAAGACCAACCTCGTGGAGGCGATCGGCTACCTCGGCGCCCAGCAGTCCCACCGGGTCAGCTCGGACGCGCAGCTCGTGCGCTTCGGCCGGGACCGGGCCCGGATCGCCGGGCGCGTGCACCGCGGGTCCCGCACCGTCGCCCTCGAGCTGGAGATCCTGCCGGGCCGGTCCAACCGGGTGGCCATCAACCGCGGCGCCCCCGTGCGGGCGAAGGAGGGCCTCGGGATCCTGCGCACCGTGGTCTTCGCCCCGGAGGACCTGAGCCTCGTGACGGGGGAGCCCGGTGGCCGTCGTCGTCTCCTCGACCAGCTCATGGTGCAGCTGCGTCCGGCCCTCGGTGAGGCCGCCGCCGACTACGAACGCGTGCTGCGCCAGCGCAACGCCCTGCTCAAGTCGAGCCGCGGCTCTCGCCGCTGGGGCCCCGAGGAGGACGCGACCCTCGCCGTCTGGGACGAGCACCTCTGCGCCGCCGGCGCCCGCCTGCTCCACGGCCGCCTGCACGTGCTGCGCCTGCTGGCCCGCCCCCTCCAGGAGATGTACGCGGCGCTGACCAACGGCTCCAAGGCCGCGGCCTACGCCTACGAGTCCACCGTCCCGCTGGCCCGTGGCACCCACGCGGAGGTCCCGGCCGTGGCGGACCTGGCCGCGGACATGCACCGGACGCTCGAGGCCCAACGGGAGGAGGAGCGGGCGCGGGCGCTCACCCTGGTGGGCCCGCACCGGGACGAGCTCGCCCTCTTCCTGGGCCCGGCGCCCGCGCGCGGCTACGCCTCCCACGGGGAGACGTGGTCGCTGGCGCTCGCCCTGCGCATGGCGGCCTACGACGTGCTCGTGGCCAACGACCCGGACCCCGACGCCCGCCCCGTCCTGATCCTGGACGACGTGTTCGCGGAGCTCGACGCCGCCCGTCGCCGCCGCCTCGCCGCGCTCGTGCACCGGGCCGAGCAGGTGATCGTCACGGCCGCCGCGCTCGAGGACGTCCCCGAGGAGCTCACGGCCCACCGCGTGCTCATCCGCCAGGACGCGGAGGGCTCCGAGGCCGTGACCGCCGCGGCCCCCGTGGAGGGGGACATCCGCGAGCCCCGGCGCGAGGGCGGCGCCGATGGCTGAGACCCCCGCCCCGTTCGAGCCGGACCGGCCGGACCTGGCGCTCGTGCAGCTGCGCCGGGTCCGCGAGGCCGCCCGGGAGCGGGGCGAGGCGCCGCTGCGGGCGCGGGGGACGGGCGCGGGCCTGGCCGGGGCCATGGCGGGCACGACGTCGGCCGGCCGGGAGCGGCAGGACCGTCGGCGCCCGTTCGGGGGTGCGGACCGGGACCCGGCCACGGTGTCCACCGTGTTCGGCCGGCTCATCCGCGACCGTGGCTGGTCCACCCCCGTGGCGGTCGGCTCCGTGCTCACCCGCTGGGCCGAGCTGGTGGGGCCGGAGATCGCGCTGCACTGCCGCCCGGAGAGCTTCGAGGACTCCGTGGTGCGGGTCCGGACGAGCTCCACCGCGTGGGCCACGCAGCTGCGCCTGATGAGCCCCGTGCTCCTGCAGCGCTTCGACGAGGCGCTCGGGCCCGGCGTCGTGACCCGCATCGACGTGGCGGGCCCGCAGGCCCCGAGCTGGCGCAAGGGGCCGCGCACCGTGCGCGGCGGCCGCGGGCCGCGCGACACCTACGGCTGAGTCCGGGGCTGCCCCCCCGCGGCGCACGACGGCGTCCCGGACGCGGCGAGGCCATGGGCGCCGCTCTGGCGCGCTCACAGGGTCGGTGACGGCCCGGGAGGCATGGGCGGTCTCCTGCGCACGTCCTGAGCCGTGTCCCTGGCCGCTGAGCGGGTGTTCTCCCGTGGCGGACCCCCGTCGATGCGGGCCCTCGGGGTGTCAGGCGGTACACTGGGACCAGTGAGAGGGGGCCGGTTGTCGTCCGGCCCCCGCCCCCGTGGATCTGCGGGAGCGTGTCGCGTGCCGGTCCTGTCCGGGCGGCGTCGCGCGCCTGCGCGCGGGTCGACCCTGCCGCCGACGTCCGAGGAAGTGAGCCACCCGTGGTTGACGCCATGCCCGAGAACCCCGCGGAGGAGCCGACCGCCGCGTCGGCCGCGCCGAACCCGGAGGCCGTGCCGGACGCCGTCGGGCAGCCCGAGGCCCCGGTGAAGGACCGGAAGGTGCCCGGTGAGTACGGCGCCAGCGCCATCACCGTGCTCGAGGGCCTCGAGGCCGTCCGCAAGCGCCCCGGCATGTACATCGGCTCCACCGGCCCGCGGGGCCTGCACCACCTCGTGTACGAGGTCGTGGACAACTCCGTGGACGAGGCGCTGGCCGGCTACGCCACCGGCATCGACGTCACGCTGCAGGCCGACGGCGGCGTGCGCGTGGCGGACGACGGCCGCGGCATCCCCGTGGACCTGCACCCCACCGAGGGGAGGCCGACCGTCGAGGTCGTCATGACGATCCTGCACGCCGGCGGCAAGTTCGGCGGCGGCGGCTACGCCGTCTCGGGCGGCCTGCACGGCGTGGGCATCTCCGTGGTCAACGCGCTCTCCCGCCGCGTGGACACCGAGGTCCGCCGTCAGGGGCACGCGTGGCGCATGTCCTTCGCGGACGGCGGCGTGCCCCAGGGCGAGCTGGTCAAGGGTGAGGCCACGGACGCCACGGGCACCGTGCAGACGTTCTACCCGGACCCGGAGATCTTCGACTCGATCGAGTTCGACTACGAGACCCTGCGCGCCCGCTTCCAGCAGATGGCCTTCCTCAACAAGGGCCTGCGCATCACCCTCACGGACGAGCGCGTCCAGGAGTCCAACGAGGTCGTCGACGACGAGATCGCGGGCGAGGGCGCCGCCGGCGAGGACGTCGCGGAGAACGGCCTGGCGGAGGACGCGGAGCAGGAGCCCCAGCGCCGCTCCGTCACCTACCTGTACGAGAACGGCCTGCTCGACTACGTCCAGCACCTCAACTCCGCCAAGAAGGTCGAGTACGTCCACGACGACGTCATCGCCTTCGAGGCCGAGGACCTCTCGGACGGCCGCTCCATGGCCGTCGAGGTGGCCATGCAGTGGACCTCCGCCTACTCGGAGTCCGTGCACACCTACGCGAACACGATCAACACCCACGAGGGCGGCACCCACGAGGAGGGCTTCCGCGCCGCGCTGACCTCCCTGGTCAACCGCTACGCGCGGGAGAAGGAGATCCTCAAGCCCAAGGAGGACAACCTCACGGGCGAGGACATCCGCGAGGGCCTGACCGCCGTGATCTCCGTGAAGCTCTCCGAGCCGCAGTTCGAGGGCCAGACCAAGACCAAGCTCGGCAACTCCGAGGCCCGCGGGTTCGTGTCCAAGGCGGTCACGGACCACCTCGGCGACTGGTTCGAGCGCAATCCGGGCCCGGCCAAGGAGATCATCCGCAAGGCCATCATGGCCTCGCACGCCCGCCTGGCCGCCCGCAAGGCCCGGGACAACGCGCGCCGCAAGTCCCCGCTGGAGTCCTTCGGCATGCCCGGCAAGCTGGCCGACTGCTCCTCGAAGGACCCCGAGCGCTGCGAGGTGTACATCGTGGAGGGCGACTCCGCCGGCGGCTCGGCCAAGCAGGGCCGCAACCCGGAGACGCAGGCCATCCTGCCGCTGCGCGGCAAGATCCTGAACGTGGAGCGCGCCCGCCTGGACAAGGCCCTCGGCAACGCCGAGATCCAGTCGATGATCACGGCGTTCGGCACCAACATCGGCGAGGAGTTCGACATCTCCAAGCTGCGGTACCACAAGATCGTGCTCATGGCGGATGCGGACGTGGACGGCCAGCACATCACCACGCTGCTGCTGACCGTCCTGTTCCGGTACATGCGCCCGCTCATCGAGGCCGGCCACGTGTTCCTCGCGCAGCCGCCGCTGTACCGCATCAAGTGGTCCAACGCCCCGCACGACTACGTGTTCTCGGACGAGGAGCGCGACGCCGCCGTCGAGGCCGGCCTGGCCAAGGGCTGGCGCTACCCCAAGGACAACGGGGTGCAGCGCTACAAGGGCCTGGGCGAGATGAACTACCAGGAGCTGTGGGACACCACCATGGACCCGGAGCACCGCACCCTGCTGCAGGTGACCATGGAGGACGCCGCCGCCGCGGACGCCGTCTTCTCCATGCTCATGGGCGAGGACGTGGAGTCCCGCCGCACCTTCATCCAGCAGAACGCCAAGGACATCCGCTTCCTGGACGTCTGAGCCGGACCCGCAGACCTGCCTGAGCCGACCATCCTCCCCGCCGTCGCGGGGAGCACGAGAGGACCCGCGTGAGCGACGAGACCACCCCCCAGACCCCGGACGAGCCCGTCGAGGGCGCCCCGACCCCGCAGACCGGCCAGACCGGCCTGGACATCGAGGTCGAGCACTACGTGCTCCCCGAGGGCGCCGCCGACAAGGTCGAGCCCGTCGACCTCGAGTCGGAGATGAAGCGCTCGTACCTGGACTACGCGATGGCCGTGATCGTCGGCCGCGCGCTGCCGGACGTGCGCGACGGCCTCAAGCCCGTGCACCGTCGCGTGCTCTACGCGATGTACGACGGCGGCTACCGCCCGGACCGTGCGTTCAACAAGTCCGCCCGCGTGGTGGGCGACGTGATGGGCAACTACCACCCGCACGGCGACACCGCGATCTACGACGCCCTCGTGCGCCTCATCCAGGACTGGGTCCAGCGCTACCCGCTGGCGCTCGGCCAGGGCAACTTCGGCTCCCCGGGCAACGACGGCGCGGCCGCCCAGCGCTACACCGAGACCAAGATGGCCCCGCTGGCCATGGAGATGGTCCGGGACATCGACGAGGACACCGTCGACATGCAGGACAACTACGACGGCAAGCAGCAGGAGCCCGTCGTCCTGCCCGCCCGGTATCCGAACCTGCTGGTCAACGGCTCCTCGGGCATCGCCGTCGGCATGGCCACGAACATCCCGCCGCACAACATGCGCGAGGTGGCCGCGGGCGTGCAGTGGTATCTCGAGCACCCCGAGGCCACCCGCGAGGAGCTGCTCGAGGCGCTCCTGGCCCGCGTGCACGGCCCCGACTTCCCCACGGGCGCCCAGATCCTGGGCCGCAAGGGCATCGAGGAGGTCTACCGGACCGGCCGCGGCCCCATCACCATGCGCGCCGTGGTCAACGTGGAGGAGATCCAGGGCCGCACGTGCCTCGTGGTCACCGAGCTGCCCTACATGACCAACCCGGACAACCTGGCCGCGAAGATCGCGGAGATGGTGCGGGACGGCAAGATCAGCGGCATCGCGGACATGCGCGACGAGACCTCCGGCCGCACCGGCCAGCGCCTGGTGATCGTGCTCAAGCGCGACGCCGTCGCCAAGGTGGTGCTGAACAACCTCTACAAGCACACCGAGCTGCAGTCGAACTTCTCGGCCAACATGCTCGCGCTCGTGGACGGCGTGCCGCGCACCCTGTCCCTGGACGGCTTCGTGCACCACTGGGTGAAGCACCAGATCGACGTGATCGTGCGCCGCACCGCGTTCCGCAAGCGCAAGGCCGAGGAGCGCGCGCACATCCTGCGCGGCCTGCTCAAGGCCCTGGACATGCTGGACGAGGTCATCGCGACCATCCGCCGCTCGGCCTCGGCGGACGTGGCCCGCGAGGCCCTCAAGGAGCTCCTGGACATCGACGACGTCCAGGCCCAGGCCATCCTGCAGATGCAGCTGCGCCAGCTCGCCGCCCTGGAGTCCCAGAAGATCCAGGACGAGTACGACGACCTCATGGCGAAGATCGCCGAGTACAACCGGATCCTGGAGTCCCCGCAGCGTCAGCGCGAGGTCATCTCCGAGGAGCTCGCCGAGATCGTGGCCAAGCACGGCGACGACCGCCGCACCGAGATCATGGCCGGCTTCGACGGCGACATGTCCATCGAGGACCTGATCCCCGAGGAGGAGATGGTCGTCTCCATCACCCGCGGCGGCTACGTCAAGCGCACCCGGATCGACCAGTACCGGTCCCAGGCGCGCGGCGGCAAGGGCGTGCGCGGGGCGACGCTGCGCGGCGACGACGTCGTCGAGCACTTCCTGACCGTGTCCACGCACCACTGGCTGCTGTTCTTCACGAACTTCGGCCGCGTGTACCGCATCAAGACGTACGAGCTGCTCGAGGCCGGCCGCGACGCGAAGGGCCAGCACGTGGCCAACCTGCTCGCGTTCCAGCCGGACGAGCGGATCGCTCAGATCCAGCCGCTCGTGGACTACGGCCGGGCCCCGTACCTCGTGCTCGCCACGCGCGGCGGCCTCGTGAAGAAGACGCCGCTGCTGGACTACGACACGAACCGCACCGCCGGCCTGATCGCCATCAAGCTGCGCGAGGGGGACGAGCTGGTCTCGGCCCGCGTGGTCTCGCCCGACGACGACCTCATCCTGATCTCGCACAAGGGCCAGTCCCTGCGGTTCACCGCCACGGACGAGGCGCTGCGTCCCATGGGCCGTGCGACCTCGGGCGTGACGGGCATGAAGTTCCGCGACGACGACTCCCTGCTGACGATGGACGTGGTGGAGGAGGACGGCTACGTCTTCACCGTCACGGACGGCGGCTTCGCCAAGCGCACCCACGTGGACGAGTACCGCCTGCAGAACCGCGGCGGCCTCGGCATCAAGGTCGCCAAGCTCGTGGACGACCGCGGCGAGCTCGCCGGCGGTCTCGTGGTGCGCGAGGACCAGGAGGTCCTCGTGGTGATGGCCTCGGGCAAGGTGGTGCGCTCCGCCGTCGCCGGTGTGCCGGCCAAGGGCCGCGACACGATGGGCGTGATCTTCGCCAAGCCGGACAAGCGGGACCGGATCGTCGCCGTCACCCTGAACAACGAGCAGGAGATGGAGGCGAAGGCGGACGCCGAGGCCGAGGCGGGGCCGGATGTACCCTTGGACGCAGACATCGACCCGACCGACCCCGTAGCCGCACCGGAGGACGCCCTGACGCAGGACGCCGGTGAGGGTGCAGACGGAGGAGAGCAGTGAGCACGTCCGCGTCGTCGCGTCCCGGCCAGGGACGGAGCACCGGGAAGGCCGCCGAGCCGCGGTCCGGCCGTCCGGTGCGCAAGGCCAGCGGGTCCTCGCAGGAGGACCTGGTCCGCGCCGTCCCGAAGGCCAAGGTGCGCCGCGCCCGCCTGGTGCTGACCCGGGTGGACCCGTGGTCCGTGCTGAAGCTGGCGTTCCTGCTCTCGGTGGCGCTGGGCATCCTCACGGTGGTGGCGGCGGTGGCGCTGTACTCGCTGTCCGACGTCCTCGGGATCTTCGACAGGGTCAACGACGTGATCGGCACCGTGCTCGGCTCCGAGGCCGGGCGCTACACCGTGGCGTCCCTGGCCCCGCTGAGCACCGTGACCTCGCTGGCCACCGTGCTGGCCGTGGTCAACGTCATCCTGCTGACCGCCCTGGCCACCGTGGCCGCGCTGCTCTACAACCTCTGCGCGAGCCTCGTGGGCGGCCTCGGCGTCACGCTGACGGACGACTGAGCAGACCCTCGACGACGCCCCGCGCGGATTTGCGCGGGGCGTCGGCGTTCCTGTACAGTCATCTCCTGTTGTGAACGGCGTCAGCCGTGAGCGACGGTGAGGGCGTATAGCTCAGGCGGTTAGAGCGCTTCGCTGATAACGAAGAGGTCCCAAGTTCAAGTCTTGGTACGCCCACTCCCACCACACAGAGCCCCGGTCCGCTGGGGCTCCGTTCGTCTCCGGAGGTCTTCCCATGGGTCGACTGGCACGCGTGGCCCTCGTGGTCGGCGCCGCGGCAGCCGCCTACGGGGCGCGTCTCTGGCGGGAGAACAGTGCGGGGAAGGACGTCTGGGCCACGGCCACGGACGACCTGCCGGAGGACGCCGACGGCGTCGAGCCGGCACCGGAGGACTGACCGGTCCTCACGGGGGCATGGCGCAATTGGTAGCGCACCTGCTTTGCAAGCAGGGGGTTAGGGGTTCGAGTCCCCTTGCCTCCACCGAAGAAGGGCCCGGGAGTCGTGAGAATCCCGGGCCCTTTCGTCTGCCCAGGGTGGCCGCCGGCGCCGGCACCGTGGGCAGAAACCGGCGACCCGGGGGCTCCTGGGGCACAAACCGCAGGACTTCGGGCCCCGTGGGCAGAAGAGAGGGCGTTTCTGCCCACGGAGGGACGGGGATGGCCTGCCCCGAACCCCCGCCGCCGGACCCGCCCACCGCGCCCGTGGCCGTCGCGTGTGGTGTTGGATGGTCCGGTGAACACCATCATCGACACCCCGTCCCCCGACCGACCCGCCCCTGGGCAGGGCACCCCGGCCTACGCCCGGGTGCCCGCGAGCTACTACGACATCTTCGTGGGCGTCTTCATCGCCCTCCTGATCCTCTCCGGCGTCACCGCGGCCAAGCTCTTCTACGGCCCCACCGTCCCGATCGTCTCCGACCTCTTCTACGACGGCGGCCCCCTCATCTTCGACGGCGGCGCCTTCCTGTTCCCGTTCGCGTACATCGTCGGCGACATCCTCGCCGAGGTGTACGGCTGGCGCCGGGCCCGCCGCGCCATCGTCCTCGGCTTCGCGATGCTCGTGCTCGCCGCCCTCACCTACACGGTGGTCTCTTGGACCACGCCCGTCGAGGGCTTCGAGGTGTGGGACCAGGCCCTCGCGCCCATGCTGCGGATCACCGTGGCCGGCTTCGTCGCGTTCCTCGTGGGCTCCCTGCTCAACGCGTCCATCGTGGTCCGCCTCAAGGAGCGCATGAAGGAACGGCACGTGGCGTTCCGGCTCATCCTCTCGACCGTGGTCGGCCAGTTCTTCGACACCCTGATCTTCTGCACCATCGCCTACGCCGGCACCATCTCGCTGCTGGAACTGGCGAACTACACGGTGACCGGCTTCGCGTACAAGACGCTCGTGGAGATCCTCATCGTGCCGGTGACCCTGCTCGTCATCCGCGCCCTCAAGCGCCGGGAGCCCACCTACCGGGCACCCGGCTTCGAGATCCACCGCGACGACGACCCCGCCCTCGCCCCGGCCGCGTCCCGCTGACCCGCACGGGCCCCGGTGTCGGCCGCGCCGGGGCCCGTCCGTCGCGCGCACCCCGCCCACCGGCTACCGTCGGTGCCATGGGCAAGGACCTCTTCGAGCACGAGCAGCAGCAGACCCTCAGCCGCGAGCAGGCCGCCGCACGCCTGCGCGACCTCGCCGACCAGCTCTCCCGGCAGAACGACGTGCGGATCGAGCACGGCGGCCGCGACGTCGTCGTCACCGTCCCGGACCGCGTGGGCCTCGAGGTGGAGCTCGAAGTCGAGGACGACGGCGACGCCGAGCTGGAGATCACCCTCAGCTGGTGACCGGCCCCGGGCCGGCCGCCGTCGCCTCCCCGTGCCTCAGAACCTCCAGGGCTCCCCGGGGGCCAGGCGTCGGTAGTCGGTCACGCCCTCGGCGAGCCCCGAGAGCACCCGATCCACCACGCCCTTGCCGTCCTCGCTGAGGATGCCGTCGTGGATGGGGCGGGTGTGCGTCGCCGCGATGGCCCGCATCTGGTCCACCACGTCCGCGATGCGCAGCCACGGCGCCGCGGCGGGCAGCAGGAGCACCTCGACGTCGGCGTCCGGCACCGTGAACGAGTCGCCGGGGTGCAGCACGGCCCCGTCCACGAGGTAGGACACGTTGACCGGGCGCGGCACCTCGGCGTGGATCACCGCGTGCTCCCCGCCGAGCACCTCCACCCGGAAGCCGGCGGCCTCGAACGTCTCCCCGGGCACGGCCGTGTGCACGTGCCCGGCGTCGAGCCCCGCCTCCGCCAGCAGCCCCGTGAGGTCCCGTGGCGCCCACACGTGCGCCTCCGTGCCGGCCAACGCCCGGGCCAGCTGCTCGGGGACCACGTGGTCCGGGTGGCCGTGCGTCACGAGGACGGCGTCCGCGCCGTCCAGGACCGCCGCGTCGCTGAACGCGCCGGGGTCGAACGCGAGGCGTCGACCGGCCTTCTCGAGGCGGACGGCCGAGTGGCCGAAGAGGGTCAGGGTCGTGCTCATGCAGATCACTCCTCCGCCCGGCGTCGGGATCCCGGGCGCTCCCAGCCTCCCGCGCGCTCCCGGCGGCGGACAAGGCCCGCGCCCCGTTCGACGGCGGCCCACCGGCTCCCGCCCCGACCTGCGCCCGGACGCGCGCCGGCCCGCGCCCCCTCGGTCCTGCCGAGGATGCGCGGGCCGGGCGTCGTCCGCTGCGCGCTCAGAGCGCGGGGGAGCAGGTCAGCGCTGCTGCCCGGGCTGGACGCCCAGCACCTTCGCGTTGGCGGCGGCCACCGGGTCCGGGGCGGCGGTGTCCACCCGCACGCCCTGGCCCGCCGCGGCCGAGCCGGCCTCGGCCACGACCTTCTGCTGCTGGGCGTAGGGGTTGTTGGCCTCCACCACCGGGATGTTCGCGGTGATCGGGCCCGGCACCGGGGCGGTCCACGGATCCTGCACCGGCTTGGTCAGGCGCCACAGGGCGTAGCCGGCGCCGGCGGCGGCGGCCGCCATGCCCGCGACGATCCAGGCGCGGCCACCCGAGCGGGAGGCCCGGCGACCGGCGGCACGGTTCAGGTCCTTCTCGGCGGCGCCGGCGTACTGCTCGGCACCCTTGCGCAGGCGCTTCACGATCGCCTTGTCCCCGGTGAGCTTGATCAGGGCCTGCTCCAGGGCGTCCGGGACCTCGACGTCGTGGGCGGTCTTGCGGGCGTGCGCGGCGCCGTCGGCCAGGCGGGCGGCGGCCACGGGAAGGACCTCCTCCTTGCGGCGCTGGGCGTAGTCGCCGGCGTCGGCCAGGCGGGCCTGCACCTGCGGGGCCACCTTCCCGCCCTGCTCCTGCAGCGCGGACAGACCCGTGGCGAGGAGGCCGGCGAGGGTCAGGCCGCCCGCGGCGGCGGCGTCCTTGGCCTGGCCGGCACGGTCGCTGAACAGGGCGGCGGACCGCTGCGCGTCCTTGCGGGCGCCCTTGGCGGCCTTCTTCGCGTCCTTGCGCAGGCCCTTGGCGGTCTGGCGGCCGTCCCGGCGCACCTGCTTGGCCTTGCGGCCCCCACGACGGCGGCCCTTCTTCGCGGCCTTCTCGGCGTCCTTGCGCGCCGCGGCGAACTGCTGCTGCACCTCGTGGCCGGCGTCCTGCGCCTGGGCCTGCAGGTGCTCGAGGAAGTCCTGGACGGTGTCCACGCCCTTGGCGACGGCCGGGGCCAGCAGCCCGTACTGGTGCGCGACGGCCTCACCGGCCTTCCGCGCCCCGCGCTCGACCACGGGGCCGTACTCCTCCTTGGCGTCCTGGGCCTTGCGGCGGCCCTCCTCGGCCGCGGCGGAGCCGCCGATCAGCCCGTAGGCCGCCGCCACCTCGCTCCAGGCGCGGGTGGACTCCACCTTCGGGGCGGCCCAGTGGCGCAGGTTCTCCGCCTGGCGTGCGACGAACGCGTTCGCGCCGCCGTCGTGCTGGATCTCGTCGTGCAGGGTCTTGCGAGCCATGTGATGCCTCCCGTGGGTTCTGGATGGTCGTTGAACGCGGTGGTCCTCGGGGCCCAGCCTAGTGGCCGACCCCCGCCGTGGCACGGGTCCCGGCACGCCGGGAGTGCGTACGCCGATCGCGGAAGATCCCGACCCCGGACGGCGGGATCCGGACGGCCCGCCGCCGCGGATGGAACAATGGGGCGCATGGCGAACAAGACGCACACCGCGACCATCCACACGAACCACGGCGACATCGTCGTCGAGCTGTTCGGCAACCACGCCCCGAAGACCGTGAAGAACTTCGTGGGCCTCGCCACCGGCGAGCAGGAGTGGACCCACCCGCAGACCGGTGAGAAGAACAACGGCGCCCCGCTGTACTCCGGCACCGTGTTCCACCGCATCATCAAGGACTTCATGATCCAGGGCGGCGACCCGCTCGGCATGGGCATCGGCGGCCCCGGCTACCAGTTCGGCGACGAGATCCACCCCGAGCTGCAGTTCGACCGTCCCTACCTGCTGGCCATGGCCAACGCCGGCCCCGGCACCAACGGCTCCCAGTTCTTCATCACCTCCGTGCCCACCGGCTGGCTCAACGGCAAGCACACCATCTTCGGCGAGGTGAAGGACGAGGCCTCCCAGAAGGTCGTGGACGAGCTCAACGCCGTCGCCACCGATCCCCGTGACCGCCCGCTCAAGGACGTCGTCATCGAGTCCATCGACATCGACGAGGCCTGAGCAGCCCCTCGGTGAGCACCACCCCCTCTGACCCGCACGGCCCGGACTCCGCGGACGGCACACCCCCGGTGTGCCCGCGGCATCCGGGCCGTGCGGCGTATGTGCGCTGCGCCGTCTGCCGGCGCCCCGCGTGCCTCGACTGCCAGCGTCCCGGTCCCGCGGCCGGACCGGTCTGCGTGGACTGTGCGTCCGGCGTCGTGGCCAGCCCCGCTCCGACGCCGTCCCCCGCCGCCGGCGCCGCCGCGACGGTCCCGGCCCGACGGCGGACGGGCTTCACCGCCTCGCCCGTCACCTGGATCCTGCTGGCGGTCACGACGGTGGTCTATGCGGCGCAGTGGATGACCCGGGATCAGGCGTCCGGCGTGACCGAGGCGCTCTGGTACGCCGGGCTCTACACGTCCCCGTACGGCATGGAGCCGTGGCGGATGGCCTCCTACGCGCTCGTGCACGACGTCTCCGGCCCCACGCACCTGCTGCTGAACATGCTCGCGCTGTGGGTGATCGGGCGCGTGCTCGAGCCCGCGCTGGGCTGGTGGCGGTTCCTCGCCCTCTACGTGCTCTCCGCCGTGGGCGGTGCGGTGTTCGCACTGTGGGTCTCGGACCCGCTGCAGCCCGTCGTCGGGGCGTCCGGCGCCGTGTACGGCATGTTCGCGGCCCTGTTCCTGCTCACCCGGGTGCGGGGCGGGCAGGTGCGCTCGATCGCCGTGCTGATCGGCCTGAACCTCGTGTTCTCGTTCCTGCTGCCCGGGGTGGCCTGGCAGGTGCACGTGGGCGGGCTGCTGACGGGCGCCGTCGTCGCCGTCGTGTTCTCCCTGGCCGGCGGGCTGCGGCCCGGCCGCGCGCGCGTGCCGTCCGTGGGCGCCCAGGTGGCCGGCCTCGTGGTCGTGGCGGCGGCGCTGGCGGCGCTCACGGTGCTCGGCGCCGCACGGGTCACGGTGGCCGGCCTGCTCGGGTAGGCCGTCTTCCCCGACCGTCCCCGGAGTTCTCCACAGGCGGGTGTGCACTTCTTCCCACAGGGGTGTCCACACCTGTGGACAACTCCGGGGACAACTCGTCTCCGGGCCGGATCGTGCGGATCCCCCATCCACAGGGTTGTCCACCGCTGTGGAGAACTACACGCGTGTCATTCGCTCCAGCGGGACATCATGAGGAACCCGACGAGCGCGAGGCCGAAGCCCACGAGGATGTTCCAGCCGCCGATCTGCACGATCGGGAGGAGACCCTGGGTCAGGTAGTAGACGATGATCCAGAGCAGGCCGAGGATCAGCAGGCCGAACATCACGGCCTTGTACACAGGGGAGAGGGGCTTGGGACCCGGGTCCACGTCCCCGAGGTCCGTCCGCACGGCGGAGCGGCTGCGGCGCGCGGCCTCGAGCTCCTCGCGCTTCCGACGGGCCGAGTCCTTGCGCTTGCCGGCGGGTGCTGCCACGGGTCTTCTCCTCGGGTGGGGGGTGGTGGGCGCCCCCACCGGCGGGGACCGGGGCGGGGACGGTATCCTGCTGACCTGCCCAGGACCGGGGTCAGCGACATGCCCGGCCAGTCTATGCACCCCGCTCCCACGCGGCGGGGAGGAAAGAGCGCCCCCGTGCAGAGCCCCCAGGTCTCCGTCCTCGTCGTCGACAACTACGACAGCTTCGTCTACACCCTGGTGGGCTACCTCGAGCAGCTCGGGGCCCGCACCACCGTGATCCGCAACGACGAGGTCACCCCCGCCCGCGCCCTCGAGCTCGCGGCCGAGCACACGGCGGTGCTCATCTCACCCGGGCCGGGCGCGCCCGCCGACGCCGGTGTCTCCCTCGACCTCATCCGCTCCGCCGCCGACGGCGGCCGCCCGCTCTTCGGGGTGTGCCTGGGGCACCAGGCCATCGCGGAGGCGTTCGGCGCCACCGTGACGCACGCGGAGTCCCTCATGCACGGCAAGACGTCCCTGGTCCGCCACGGCGAGCACCCCATGTTCGAGGGCGTCCCCTCGCCGTTCACCGCCACCCGCTACCACTCGCTGGCCGCCGTGCGGGCCACCGTGGACGAGGCGGTCCTGGAGATCACCGCCGAGACCGAGGACGGCGTCGTGATGGGACTGGCCCACCGCACCGCGCCCCTGTGGGGCGTGCAGTTCCACCCCGAGTCCGTGCTCACCGAGGGCGGCTACCGGATGCTCGGCAACTGGCTCGAGTCCGTGGGGCTCTCCGGGGCCGCCGAGCGCGGTGGCCGGCTCTCTCCCCTCGTCCGCCAGGACTGACCGGCCCGGGGCCCGGTTCGCGGGTCCGACGGCGCCCCGTCCGCTCAGGTGGACGGCGGCGGATCGATCGAGGGCTCGGGGTCCGGTGTCAGCGTCGGCAGCGGGTCCACCGGCGTCGCGGTGGGCGACGTGCTCGGCGGCTGCCCGGTCGGCTCCGACGGGGCCGCCGACGTCGGTGACGGGCTCTGCGTCGGCGACGGCGTCTCGGTCGTCGTCGGCTCGGGGCTGGGCGTGGCCGAGGCGGACGGCGAGGGTGACGGCTCCGCGCTCTCGGAGGGCTCGGGGCTCTCCGTCGGCGGGGGGCTCGGTGATGCGGACGCCGACGGCGTGGGCTCGGGCGCCTCGCTGGATGGCGGGGCCGGCTCGGAGGGCTCGGCCGTGGGCGCGATCCACGAGGACGCCGTCAGGGTCAGGGAGGAACGGTTGTCCACGCGGACGCCGGCGGGCGGATCCTGGGCCACGACCGTCCCGGTGTCCGTGGTCGCGCCGTCCTCGTCCTGGATCCGCACGCGCAGCTCGGGGGCGCTCAGCGCCAGCTGACGCCGCGCGTCCGGAGCGCTCATCCCCACCACATCCGGCACGGCGACCATGCCGCTGGACAGGTGCAGCACCACGGAGGAGCCGGGCGGCACGTGCGTGCCCATCGCGGGGTCGGTGCGGGCGAGCAGCCCGCGCTCGAGTCGGCCGTCGTCCTGGTACTGCACGGAGGAGACACGCAGGCCCAGCCGTTCCAGCTCGCGGCGGGCCGCGTCCTCGGACAGCCCGTGCAGGGAGTCGGACAGCGCGATGCCCTCCTCGCCGCGGGACACTCGTATCCGCACCTTGGCCCCGCGGGGCACCTCCGTGCCCGTCGGCGGGTCGCTCTGGGTGACGGTCCCGTCCGGGGCGTCGGCCATGTACGCGGACGAGACGACGGCCACCAGACCTGCGTCCTCGAGCGCCGCGACCGCCTCGTCCTGCTGCAGCCCCACCACCGCGGGCACCTCCACGGTGGTGCGCAGGGCCGCCGCGAGCCACGGCGCCAGGACCAGGGCCAGGCCGATCAGGACCGCGCCGGCCGCCAGGAGCGTGCGCCGGCGGAGGCGCCGGCGGACGCGACGGTGCGTGGCCGTCGCTGGCGCCGGCGTGTCCCCTTGCGGTTCGGGCCGGGGCGTCGCGGCCGCACCGGGCTTCACCGGCTGGCCGACCGTCACCGGGCGGGGGCCGTCCATGGCGGCGGCGGCGGCAAGCTGCGCGGCGGAGGCGGCGCCGGGCAGTCCCGCACCCGCCACGGCATGGTTCGCCGCCTGGGGCTGTGCGGCGTCCGGCTCGGCCGGGACGGAGGGCGTCGGCCGGGTCAGCGGGACCGCGGCCATCGGCACGTCGGCCCCGTGCTCCGCGGCCGCGGCGCCCAGCACCGCGCCGCCCGCGCCGACGAGGGCGGGAGGGAAGGCATCGAGCGGCGGGGTGTGACGGCCGGGGCCGGCGTGCGGATCCGCCGCGGCCTCCTCGAGGGCCGCGAGGAACGCGGTGCCCGTGGGGAACCGGTCCTCCGGATCCTTGCGCAGGGCGCGCAGCACCACGGGGTCGAACGCGGGCGGCAGGTCGGGGTCGACGTCGGAGGGCGCCGGCGGCTCCTCGCGCACGTGTTGATAGGCCACGGCCAGCGGCGTGTCACCCGTGAAGGGGGGTCGGCCCGTGAGCAGCTCGAACAGCAGGCAGCCGGCCGCGTAGAGGTCGGCGCGGCCGTCCACGGTGCGGCCCGTCGCCTGCTCCGGGGCCAGGTAGAGGGCCGTGCCCACCACGGCCTGGGTCTGCGACGTGGTGGCGGAGGTGTCGGCCAGCGCATGGGCGATCCCGAAGTCCATGACCTTCACGGCGCCCGTCTCCGTGACCATGACGTTCGCGGGCTTCACATCGCGGTGGACGATGCCCTCCTCGTGCGCGTGCTCGAGCGCTTCCAGCACGCCCCGGGTCCAGGCCACGGCACGGTCCGTGCCCACGGCGCCCTCGGCGTGCAGGATCTCCCGCAGCGTCCGGCCGGAGACGAGCTCCATCACCAGGAACGGGCAGTCCACCGGATGGAGGCCGTCCTCGAGGGAGACCTCGCCCGTGTCGTACACGGAGACGATCGAGGGGTGGTTCAGGGAGGCCGCCGAGCGTGCCTCCTTGCGGAAGCGCGCCTGGAAGTGCGGATCGCGCGCCAGGTCCCGGCGCATCAGCTTGACCGCCACCGGGCGGTGCAGCCGCAGGTCCTCGCCGCGGAAGACGTCCGCCATGCCCCCGCGCCCGATCAGCTCACCGATCCGGTACCGCCCGTTCAGGGTCCTCTGCTCGTCCACAGACACGTCCGCGTGCTCGTCCCGCCCGCCGCTCAGGCGGAGGGCGTGGCGTCGGCGGACGAGGCCTCCGCGCCACGCGCGTCAGCGGACGGGTCGGTGGTGGACTCGCCCGTCGGCGCCGTGGACTCCCCGGAGGACTCCGTCGTCGGATCCCCCGTGGGCGTCGTCGGCTCCTCGGACGGCTCCCGCGTGGGCTCCGGGTCGGCGGTGGCCGTCGGGGATTCGGCGGTGGGGGACGGGCGGGGCTCGTCCGAGGCCGACGGGCTCGGCTCGCTGCTCGGCTCGGTGCTCGGCTCCTCCGACGCGCTGGGCTCCGGCTCCGAGGCGGGCTGGGAGGCCTCGCGGGTCGGCGCGGCGTCGGACCCGCCGGTGGCCACGATCAGCTGCACGTGCGTGTCATAGCGGTGACGCTCGCCCTCGCCGGGCACCACGCGCACCACCTCGCCGTCGGCGCCGTCGGCGGACGGGTCGTCCACCCGGTCCACGGTGAAGCCGCGGTCGCGCAGCGTCTGGATCGCGCTGTCCACGGGCTGGCCCACGAGACCCTCCGGGATGACGCCCTCCCCGGTGGAGACGGCCAGCGTGACGGTCTCACCGCGCTGCAGCGCCCCCACGGGGTTGATCTCCTCGACGGTGCCCTCCGGGCTCTGCGCGTCGCGGTCCTCCTCGCGCACCGCCAGGCCGAGGCCCTCGAGCTCGGCGCGCACCTCGCTCACGGGGCGACCCTTGTACGCCTCCGGGTCCACGTGCACGGACGACTCCTCCTGCGAGGTCGCCGGCGCCGAGCCGCCGTCGCCGCGGCCACCCGTGAGCAGCGGCCACAGCAGCGCCCCCAACAGGGCGAACACCACGAGACCGAGCAGCGCCCACAGCGGCCAGGGGTTGGCGCGTCGCCGGCGGGCGGGCGCGGAGCCACCCCCGGCGGGCGGGCCCGGGTCCACGACGTCGCCCGGGCGGGTCTGCTGGTCGCGCACGGCGGCGATCTCGTGGTCGCGCGTGCTCGCGCTCGCGGCGGCGCCGGCCGCACCGGCCGCGCCCACGGCCGCCGCACCGGCGGCGCCGGGGCCGCGGGCGGCGTCGTCGGTGCGGGGCTGGGCCGCGGTCACCGGCAGCGCCGCGGTGGCGGGGGAGCCGTCTGTCCGGGTGCCCTCGGCGCGGGGATGGGTGGTGCGCATGCCGTCGTAGTCCAGGGGAGCGGTCTCGGCGCCCGAGGGGTCGGTCACGCCCTGCTCCTCGAGGAAGACGGCCAGGGCGGGCACGGCCTCCACGGCGCCGCGGGTGTCCTTGCGCCGCAGCGCGTCGGCGGCGTCCGAGAGCGCGGCCGCGTCCGAGGGCCGCTCCCGGGGGTCCTTCGAGAGCATGCACATGATCAGGGCGCGCACCGGGGCCGGGACGGTGTCCGGCAGGGGCGGCGGCGTGTCGTTGACCTGGGCGAGGGCGATCGCGATCTGGGACTCGCCCGTGAACGGGCGATGCCCGGCGAGGGCCTCGTAGCCGATGATGCCCAGCGAGTAGAGATCGGAGGAGCCGGTGGCCTGCTGCCCCGTGGCCTGCTCGGGCGCGAGGTACTGGGCGGTGCCCATCACCTGGCCGGTGGCCGTGAGGGGGACCTGGTCCGCCAGGCGCGCGATGCCGAAGTCCGTCACCTTCACCCGGCCGGTGGGCGTGATCATGAGGTTGCCGGGCTTGACGTCGCGGTGCACGAGCCCCTGGGCGTGGGCCGCCGAGAGCGCGGCCGCCGTCTGCGCGATGATCCGCAGGGTCCGCTCGGGGGAGAGCACCTTCTCCTTCTCGAGGATGGAGGACAGCGGCTGGCCCGGCACGAGCTCCATGACGAGGTAGGCGGAGCCCTTCTCCTCGCCGTAGTCGTAGACGTTGGCGACGCCGGGGTGGTTCAGCAGCGCGGTGTGCTGGGCCTCCGCCCGGAAGCGGCGCAGGAAGTTGGGGTCACCCGTGTACTCCTCCTTGAGGATCTTCACGGCGGTGATCCGGCCCAGGACCTTGTCCCGCGCCTTCCACACCTCGCCCATGCCGCCGATCGCGATGCGATCGGTCAACTGGTACCTGCCGCCGAGGGTGATGCCCGATGTCGGCCTCATTCCGTGACCACCGCTTCCATGATTGCCTTCATGCCACTGACGACTGTCTGATGTCCAACCCCCGGCGGCTCGTCCTCCACCACGATCGTCACGGCCGCCCGGGGGTTCTCGCTCGCGTCGAAGCCGGTGATCCAGGAGTGCACGTTGCCCGTGTCCCCGACCTCGGCCGTGCCCGACTTCGCCGCGATCCGCACCGTGTCCGACTGCACGGATCCCAGGATGCCGTCCTCCACCGCCGAGACCATCATGTCCGAGACCTGCCCGGCCACCTCGGGGGTCGTGGCCCGGCCGCGCTCACGGGGGCTGAACTCCTGCACCGTGGTGAGGTCCGAACGGCGGACCGCCTTGATCAGCTGCGGCTCCATGACCACGCCGTCGTTCGCGATGCCGGCGGCCACCATGGCCATCTGCAGCGCGGTGGCCTGCACGTCCCGCTGGCCGATCGAGGACTGCGCCAGCGTGGCGTCGTCCAGGTCGGAGGGGAACACGGAGCCGGTCACGGGCAACGGGTAGTCGAAGGAGTCGTTGAAGCCGAACCGCTCGGCGACCTCCCGGATCCGGTCTTGGCCCAGCTCGACGGCGGCCATGGCGAACGGCGTGTTGCAGGACTGCGCCAGCGCCCACGTGAGGGTCTGACGCCCCACGGTGTTGCACGGTGAGCCGTCGTAGTTGGGCAGCTCCGTGGTCGTGCCGGGCAGCGTCCACGCGGCGGGGATGTCCACCGTCCCGCCCGGGGTGTAGTCACCGGACTCGAGCATGGCCACCGCGTCGATCAGCTTGAACGTGGAGCCGGGGGACACGAGCTGCTCCGCGGCGCGGTTGCGGTACGCGCTGGCGCCGGGGATCTGGTCGATCGCGGCCATGGCCGACTGCGCCTCGGCCGGGCTGTGTGAGGAGAGCGCGTTGGAGTCGAAGCCCGGTTTCGACGCCATGGCCAGGATCTCGCCCGTCGTCGGGTCCGTGACCACGGCGGAGGCGCGCACGCCGTCCGGGAGCGCGTCGTACGCCAGACGCTGCAGCTCGGGGTCGATCGTCAGCTCCACCTGGTCGCCCTCGGGCGTGGCACCCGTGATGATCTCCATGGCGCGGTCCACGAACTGGGACGTGGGGGTGCCGGAGAGCTGCTCGTTCATGGCCGCCTCCAGCCCGTCGGTGCCGTAGGTGAGCGAATAGAAGCCTGTGAGCGGGGCGTACAGCTCGGGCTCGTGGTAGACGCGCTGGTAGTGGTACGCGTCGTCGGAGGGGACGGACTCGGCGATCGGCTCGCCGTCCACGAGGATCGGCCCGCGCGGGGCGCCGAACTCCAGGAACATCTGCCGCGAGTTCAGGGCGTGCGTCTTGAGCTGGTCCGCGGCCAGCACCTGGATGACGGACGCGGCCAGCGCGAGCACCAGGATCATGGCCGCCATGACGGTCCACGTGCGTCGGATCGCCTCGTTCACCGCTCCTCACCTCCTCCCGGGGGCACGGCCGCCGCCGGGAGCGCCGTGCCGGGGTCGAGGTGGCCGGCGCCGGGCCCGGACGCGTTGACCATCCCGTCCACGACCACGGGACGGCGGGCGGCGTTCGAGATGCGCAGCACGAGCCCCACGATGATCCAGTTGGCCAGCAGCGACGAGCCGCCGGCGGCGAGGAACGGCGTCGTGAGGCCGGTGAGCGGCAGCACGAGGGTCACGCCGCCCATCACCACGAACACCTGCCACGCCATGGTGAAGGCCAGGCCGGAGGCGAGCACCTTGCCGAACGCGTCGCGCACGCCGAGGGCGGCGCGCATCATGCGGGTGACGAGCAGGAGGTACAGGACGAGCACGGCGGCCAGGCCCACGAAGCCGAGCTCCTCGCCGATGGCCGTGAGGATCATGTCCGAGAAGGACAGCGGCACCTGGGTGGGGTTGCCCGCGCCCAGGCCGGTGCCCATCAGCCCGCCTGAGGCCATCGCGAACAGGCCCTGGACCACCTGGTAGGAGCCGCCGAAGTCGCGATGGTAGATCTCGGGGTCGAAGGCCCTCAGCCAGATCTCGAACCTGGCGGTCACGTGCGGCATGAACAGGAACGCCAGCGCCGCGCCGAAGGCGATCAGGCCCAGGCCGAGGAGGATCCAGGAGGCGCGGGACGTGGCGATGTAGAGCATCGCCATGAACATGCCGAAGAACAGCAGGGCCGAGCCCAGGTCGCGCTGGAACACGAGCACGCCGAGCGCCAGGAGCCAGCCGGCCAGCAACGGGCCGAGGTCCCGGGCTCGGGGGAAGGTCACCGGGCCCACACGGCGGCCGGCCAGCAGGATCAGGTCGCGGTTCGCGGAGAGGTAGCCGGCGAAGAAGATGGCCAGCGTGATCTTGGCGATCTCGCCGGGCTGGAAGGTGCCGAATCCGACGTCGATCCAGATCCGCGCCCCGTACATGCTCAGGCCCAGCCCGGGCACGAGCGGCAGGAGCAGCAGCACGCCGGACGCGGCGAGGAACAGGTAGGGCCAGCGCCGCAGCACCCGGTGGTCGCGCACCAGGAACACCAGGGCGGAGGCCACCAGGACGGCCAGGACGGACCACACGAGCTGCGAGGTGGGGTTGGCCATCGCGGCGTCCTGGCTCAGCCGGTGGATCATGGCCAGGCCCAGCCCGTTGAGCAGGGCGGTGATCGGCAGCATGAACGGGTCCGCGTAGGGGGCCCGCAGCCGCAGGACCACGTGCAGCACGAGGGTGGCGGCGCCGAAGACGCCCAGCGGCACCCAGGCGGTGGAGTCCAGCGGGGCGTCCGTGCCGATCATGCCCAGCAGGTCCGCCCCCAGGGCGATGGCCAGGGCGGCCAGCAGCAGGACCAGTTCGATGTTCCGGCGCGGGCGTGCGGGGGAGATCACCTCGGTCACGGGGCCTCACCTCCCGTCGCGCTCGGGGACGACGCCGGGCTCGTCGGCGCGGTGGAGCCGGACGCGTCCGAGGGGCGGGCGGAGGACGACGACGGCGTCGTGCTCGGCCGGGCCCGCTCGGAGGGCTCACCGGCGGGGGCGGGGGCGTTCGGGTGCAGCGAGTCGCGCAGCTCGGCGACGATCTGCTCCGCGTGGTCCACGTCCCGGGCGGCCATGCCGGCGTTCACGCGGTCGCGTGCGTACGCGGGCAGCGCGTCCACCGGGAGGTCGGTCTGGCGGTCCACGTGGGACAGCTCGAGCGGGCCCAGCCGCTGGGAGACGCCCTTGAACACGGCGATCCGGCCGTCGTTGGCCCCCACGTAGTACTGCGTCTGGGTCCACAGGTAGCCCCACACGGCCACGGCCGCGAGGGTGAGGGCGAGCAGCGTGGTGAACACGGGGATGAACCAGCCGCGGCGGTACTGCACCGGGCGGTCGTCCTTTCCACGCCGCCGACGCGCGGCCCCGTCCTCGGGGCCGCCGGCGGGCCCGGCGGTCGCCGGGGCCGGGGTGGGGGCCGTGGTCATCGGCTCGGCGGCCTCGTCGGACGGGTGGTCGGCAGCGGTGGCGGCCGGTGTGGCGGCGGAGGAGGAGCCGGCGGCGGCAGCGGTGCCGCTCTGCGCGGCGGGCGGGACGGAGGCGTCCGGGCGCGGGGCGGCGGCGGGATCCGGCCCGTCCGTGAGGACGGCCGCGGTGCGCCGGGGACGGTTCTCCGGCACGGGCGTCTCGCCGAGCAGGGCGGCGGCACGGCGGCGCGTGGAGCTGCGGGTGACCACGGGGATGCGATCGGTCTTCACGGCGTTGGAGGCCGCGCCGACGAGCAGGTGAGGCCGTGCGTCCAGGTCCTCGCGCAGCAGCAGGCCGGAGACCGGGCCGACCTCGGGCGGGTGGGCGGCGGCGAGGGCCTGCTCGGACAGGTGGACGTCCGGGACGGGGGCCAGCTCCTCCGCCGTGCCCTCCGCGATCTCGAACGCCACCACGGTGACGTTGTCCGGGGCGCCGCCCTTGAGGGTGAGGTCCACGAGGGTGTCGACGGCCTGGTTGAGAGCCTCCGAGTCCCGCAGCACCTCGTGGATCTTCTCGGGGGGGACCACGTCCGTGAGGCCGTCCGAGCAGAACAGCCACCGTTCTCCGGGGGCGACGGGCACCTCGAACACGTCCAGCTCGGGGGAGGCGTCCACGTCGCCGAGCACGCGCATGAGCACGTTCTTGTTCGGGTGGAACGGGGCCTCCCCGGCCTCGAGGCGCCCCTCGTCGACGAGCTTCTGCACGAACGTGTGGTCCGTGGTGACCTGGGAGAACTCGCCGTCCGCGAGCCGGTAGGCACGGGAGTCGCCGATGTGCGCGATGTGCAGCGTGGTCCCCGCGAGCAGGCCGGCGGTGCACGTGGTGCCCATGCCGGCGAGCTTGGGGTTGGCGTGCACCAGCTCGTTGAGGATCAGGTTGGCGTTCTGGATCTCGTCCGGCAGCACCGTGGCCGGGTCCTCGTAGCCCACCGCATCCAGCGGGGCCAGGTCCAGCACCGTGGACGCGCTTGCCACGTCGCCGCCCACGTGCCCGCCCATGCCGTCCGCGAGCACGGCCAGATGACGGCCCACGTAGGCGGAGTCGTCGTTCTTGGCACGGACGCGGCCGACGTCGGAGCGGGCGGCGTAGCGGAGGACGAGGGTCATGGGTCAGGCCTCGAGCTCCATGACGGTCTTGCCGATGCGGATGGCCGTGCCGGGGCCCACGGGCAGCGCGCGGGTGACGGGGGCGCCGTTCACGTAGGTGCCGTTCGTGGAGCCGAGGTCCTCGAGGAACCAGCGGGTGCCCTGCGGGAACAGCCGGGCGTGGCGGCCGGAGGCGTAGTCGTCCACGAGCACCAGGTCGGCGTCCTGGGCGCGGCCCATCAGCAGGGGACGGCCCTCCAGGGCGATGGTCTGCCCGGCCTTCGGGCCCTCGACCACCCGCAGGGTCCGGGACAGCCGCGGGGCCGGCGTCGTCGGCGCGGACGCGGCGGGGGCCGGCGTCGACGCGGGCGCGGGGCGGTCGACCGCGGACGAGCCCGCCCCGGCGGCCCCGGCCGCGGGCACCGCGGTGACCAGGCCGGCGTCGCGCTGGGCCTGCTGGAGGCGTGTCTTGTTGCGTCGGCCGACCACGAGGTCGCGGCCCTGCGCCATGACGATGGAGATGATCAGCACCCACAGGGCCAGCAGCAGGCCCATGCGGAGCACGGCGACGGCGAGCTCGCTCATGCGCGGCCCCCCGTCCCGCCGAAGAACAGCAGCTCGGTCTGGCCGACGGTCACCACGTCCCCGTCGCGCAGGGTGACGGAGCCGTCCACGCGGCGGCCGTTGACGAGCACGCCGTTGCGACTGCCCAGGTCCAGGAGCGTGACCGTGGAGCCGACGGTGAGCAGGCGCAGGTGTTCGCGGGACACCGAGGAGTCCGGGATCACGAGGTCGGCACGCTCGGCCGAGCGGCCGAGGATGAGGTCGTCCCCGTCCAGGGGGAGCATGCGGCCGTCCAGCTCGAGGGCCGGGCCGGCGGGCCCGGTCACGGGGCGGCCCATCACGACGGTCGGCTGGTCGGCGTGGGCGGGGGCGGCGGGCGCGGTCGAGGCGGCGGCCCGGCGGGGCGCCGGACGGGGCCCGACGCGCGGGGCGGGGGAGGGCTTGCGGGGCGCGGCCGCCGGCAGGTCCTCGACCAGTCGGTCCGGCGCCGCGGCCGAGGCTCCCGGGCCGTGGGCGGTGGCGGGCGAGGCGCCGTCGTCGTGGGGGGCCGGGGCGGTGAGCGAGCCGTCGTCCAGGCGGGTGACGACGCGCAGGTCCCCGGCGCGCACGTCCGCGTCCGGGTGGAAGGCGACCCGGACCGTGCCGGGCAGCGCATAGCCCTGGGAGTCGGCGTGGCGGATGACCTCGTCGCACAGCTCGCTGGCGAGGGTGGACCCCCACGAGCGGGCGCGCTCGAAGTCGGCGGGGGAGAAGTGGACCACGTAGCTGTTGGGCGCGACCGTGTGGCCCTCGGACAGCGCGAACGACTCGTCGTCCATCGCCTGTCGCAGGGCCGAGGCGATCTCCACCGGCTTGACCGCCCGCGGACCGCCGGCCGAGAAGGCCGAGCGCACGGCCCGCTCCAGGCCGCGTTCGAGGTTGTCCAGAAGTCCCACGACGGGGCCCCTTTCCACAGTTGTCCGTCCCGATACTACGGGCCGGGCTGGGAGACCGCCGAGAACAGCGGGATTCTGCGGGGTGGAGCGCGGGTGGGAGAGGTGCCGGAGGGGCGAGCTGCCGGCGTGGCGGGGACGCGGGGGTGGGCGTCGGGGCCGATTTGCACGCCCGGGCGGGCGGGGGTTAGAGTATTCCTCGCTGCCTGTGACGGTCGCCGGATGCCCGGAGCCGAGAGCAGGAAGCCGCTCGCGCGAGTGGCGGAATTGGTAGACGCGCTGGCTTCAGGTGCCAGTGTTCGCAAGGACGTGGGGGTTCAAGTCCCCCCTCGCGCACCGAGGACGAAGGCCCCGGAACCGTGTGGTTCCGGGGCCTTCGGCGTTCCCGGGGTGGGCCGGGCGCGGGGCCGCCCGCCCGACGTCGGCCCTCACGGCTTGACGCACACCACCGGGACGCGGGCCTCCAGGATGATCTGCTGCGCGGCCGATCCCAGCAGCAGCTTGCCCACGGGGGAGCGGTGCTTCACGCCCACCACGATCCGGCTCGCGCCCACGCGCTCGGCGTGCTCGAGCAGGTCGCCGACGGCGTCCCGGCCGCGCTCCTGGGCGTGCGCCACGGACACGCCGACGCCGGCCTCGCGTGCCTCCGCCTCGTCCGGCTCGGTCCCGTCGAGGGAGAACCAGACCACGTCCTCTCCGCGCAGGGCCGCCTCCGCCAGGGCGGCCCGCCAGGCCGCGGCGCTCTCGGGGGTGCTGGTTCCGGTGCTGATGATCGTCATGGGGACCACTGTGCGTCATGGGCGCGGTCCCCGTCACCACCCGGGCCGGTTGTCGTCGGTCACTCTGCGGACGCGGAGCGCACGCAGCCTCGTCGCGCTGTTACGGTGACCTCCACCACTCGCACCTGTCCCCGGCGCCACTCCCTGGCGGCGGGGTGTCTCTGTTAGGAACCGCCATGTCCTCCACCTCCCCCGACGGCCCCCCGCGCCGACGCACGGGGATCGGCCGGATCGTCTTCAGCGTGATCGCGGTGCTCACCGTGCTCGCGGCCTCCGCCTTCTCCATCCGCTCGGCCTCGGGAGGGAACGACATCCGCACCAACCTGACCCTCATCGCCCCCGCGGCCGCCGGCGGCGGCTGGGACTCGTTCCAGCGCGAGCTGCAGCAGACCATGCGCGTCAACGGGCTGGTGAACAACGTCCAGGTGGTCAACATCCCCGGTGCCGGCGGCAACATCGCCCTCGGCCAGCTGACCACGCTCGAGGACGCGAACAACCTCATGGTGGGCGGCACCGGCCAGATCGCCGCCCACGCGGCCCGTGGCACCGGCCCCGAGCTCTCCCAGGTCACCGCGGTCAGCCGCGTCGTCGAGGAATACAGCCTCGTGGTGGTCCCGGCGGACTCGCCGTACCAGAGCATGGACGACCTGGTGAGCGCCTGGCGCGCCGACCCCGCCCACGTGGCGTGGACCGGCGGCGGCTCCTTCGACCAGCTCGTCATGGCGGACATCGCCCGCACGGCCGGCGTGCCGGTCGCGGACACCACCTACATCCCGTCCGACGGCGGCGGCGAGGCCATCCAGGCCCTGCTCAACGGCACCGCCCAGGCCTCCGCCGGCGGCTTCGCGGACATCTACCCGCAGGTCGAGGCCGGCCGACTGCGCGCCCTCGGCGTGGTGGCGGCCGAGCCGCTGGCCGGCGTCGAGGAGATCCCGACCCTGCGCTCCCAGGGCTACGACGTCACGCTCACCAACTGGCGCGCCCTGTTCGTGCCGCCGGGCGTCTCCGCGGAGGAGCGCACCGAGCTCGAGACCCTCATCGCCGAGGCGGTCGACACCCCCGAGTGGAAGGAGGCGGTGCAGCGCAACTACTGGAACCCCGTGCCCCTCTCCGGCACCGAACTCGAGGAGTTCATCGCCGCCGAGAAGGAGCGCATCGGCACGCTGACGGAGGAGATCAAGTGAGCCACGCATCCACCGTCCCCCCCGCCGCCGACGCCCCCTCCCGCTGGGGACGCGCCGCCGGGCTCTCCGGACTCGTCATGCCGGCCGTGCTGGCCGCGTTCAGCCTCTACCTGCTGCTGGGGTCCCTGACCATGGACACCGACGGCGCCGACTTCCCCGGCCCGGACTTCTTCCCGCTGATCCTCTCGGTCGCGGGCCTCGTGATCGCCGCCGCGCTCGCGGTGGAGGTCGTGCGCGTGCGCCAGGCCCCCGAGGGTCAGGCCGACGCGGACGGCGAGGTCGGCCAGGCGGCCGGCCCGCTGACCCTGTTCCACTCGGACTTCGGCGCGCTGGCCTGGTGCTTCCTCGGCTTCCTCGCGTTCGCCGTCCTGCTGCCCTGGCTGGGGTGGATCCTCGCCGGGGCGCTGCTGTTCTGGTGCATCACGCGCGCGTTCGGTGCCCCGCACCCCGTGTTCGACATCCTCGTCGCCCTGTTCGTCTCCTCGCTGGCCTACCTCGGCTTCGCGGTGGCCCTGGGCCTGACCCTGCCCTCGGGCATCCTGGGAGGTGGCTTCTGACATGGAGACCCTCGGACTCCTCATGGAGGGCTTCGCCGGAGCCCTCACCCCCATGAACCTGCTCTGGGTGGTGCTGGGCTGTCTGCTCGGCACCGCGGTCGGCGTGATGCCCGGACTGGGCTCCTCGATGGCCGTGGCCCTGCTGCTGCCCATGACCTTCGCCCTCGAGCCCACCGCCGCGTTCATCATGTTCTCCGGCGTGTACTTCGGCGGCCTCTTCGGCGACTCCACCATGGCCATCCTCATGAACACCCCCGGCCAGGCCTCGGCCATCGCCTCCACGTTCGAGGGCCACCGCATGGCCCAGAACGGCCGGGCGGCCCAGGCCCTGGCGACGGCGGCGCTCGGCGCCTTCATCGGCGGCATGGTGGCCTCGGTGTGCGTCGTGTTCCTCGCCCCCGTGCTGGCGGAGTTCTCCACGAGATTCGGCCCCGCGGAGTACTTCGCGCTCGCGCTCTTCGCGTTCGTGGCCACCTCCTCGGTGGTCGCCGACTCGGTGCTGCGCGGCCTGGCCTCTCTGGTGCTGGGACTGGGCATCGCCGTCGTCGGGATCGATGCGGTGACCGGCACCGAGCGCTTCACGATGGGCTCGCCGCAGCTGTTCGACGGCATCCCGCTGGTGACCGTCACGGTGGCGATCCTCGCGCTCGGCGAGGTGTTCCACGTGGCCTCCCGGGTGCGCCGCGAGCACGAGGACCTGCGCATCCGCCGCACCGGCCGGCCGTGGCTCTCGGGCGCCGAGTTCCGCGAGGCCGCCCCGGCGTGGCTGCGCGGCACGGCGATCGGCCTGCCGTTCGGCATCGTGCCGGTGGGCGGCTCCGAGGTGCCGACGTTCCTGGCGTACTCGGCCGAGCGGCGCCTGGACCGGCGCCGGGCGCATCCGCAGTTCGGCCGCGGCGCGATCCGCGGGCTGGCGGCCCCGGAGGCCGCGGGCAACTCGACCACCGGCATGGCGATGGGCGCGCTGCTCACGCTCGGCCTGCCCGTCTCCGCGACGGCGGCCATCATGCTGGCGGCGTTCCGCCAGTACGGGCTGCAGCCCGGCCCCCTGCTGTTCGACCGCAGCCCGGACCTCGTGTGGGCGCTGCTGGCGAGCTTCTTCATCGCGATGATCGTGCTGCTGGCGATCAACCTGCCGTTCGCGCAGCTGTGGGCCAAGCTCCTGCTCATCCCGAAGCACTACCTCTACGCGGGGATCACGCTGTTCTGCGGGCTGGGCATCTACGCCACCACGGGCGCGGTGTTCGACCTGCTGATGCTGCTGGGGATCGGCGTGCTGGGCTTCCTGATGAGGCGGTACGGCTACCCGCTGGCGCCGCTGATGATCGGCATGGTGCTCGGCCCGCTGGCGGAGACCAGCCTGCGCGACGCCCTGCTCAGCTCGGTGGGCGACCCGGCCGTGCTCGTCTCCACCCCCATCACGTGGGTGATCTACGGGATCCTGGCGATCGTGCTGGCGTTCTCGGTGCGGGCCGCCGTCGTGCGCCGGACGCGTCAGGACGTGTGAGCGGAGGCGGGATCCGCGCCCCCCGAGACAACGCGGGTTGAGTTGTCACCGGTGTGCGGCCTCCGCACCCGTGACAACTCAACCCGCGTTTCTGGTGGGCGGCGGCCCGCTCAGTAGTGGTACGTGTCCGACGGCGCCGTGATCGCGTTGTCCTGGTCCGGGTACCGCGTGGAGTGCACCCCGAACGCGGTGGCCAGCCCGAGGATCTTCTCCGCGCGCGCCTTGCGGGGCAGGTCGGAGCCGTTGCGGATCTCGCCGCCGTCGGCCTCGAAGTCCGCGAGGAACTCGTGGGCCCACGCCAGCTCCTCCTGGGACGGGCTGAGCCCCTCGTTCACGGCCGCGCACTGCTCCGGCGCGAGGCACAGCTTGCCGGTCATGCCGAACTCCGCGGTCACCGCCGTCGCCTCGGCGAGCTTCACGCCGGTGGAGCCCACGGTCGGCCCGTCGATCGCGCCCGGCAGCCCCGTGGCCCGCGCCGCGATCGTGAACTGGGACCGCGTGTACGCCAGCGCCATCGGCGACTCGCCCAGGCCGGTGTCGCGGCGGAAGTCGCCGATCCCGAAGGCCAGCCGGAACGTGCCCTTCGCGGCGGCGATCGAGTCGATCCGCTGCAGCCCGCGCGCCGTCTCCACGAGCGCCACGACGGGCACGCCGGGCAGCCGTCGGGCGGTCTCGTTCACGTGGTCCGTGGACTCCACCATCGCCAGCACGACGCCGGCCAGGCCGCCCTCGGCGACCGGCCCGCCCAGGTGCGCGGGCAGGGCCGCGGCGAGCGCCTCGACGTCCTGCTCCCACCACCGCGAGCCGTAGCCGTTGAGCCGCACCCAGCCGGTGTGCCCGGAGGTCAGCCAGGCGACGGCGTCCGCGCGGGCCTGGTCCTTGTCCTTGGGGGCCACGGCGTCCTCGATGTCGAGGATGACGATGTCCGCGGCCGAGTCCTCGGCGGGCTGGAACCGTTCGGGCTGGGCGGCGTTGACCAGCAGCCAGGAGCGGGCGAGCTCCGGATCGATGCGCTGGCCGGGCACGGGCTGGAACGCGGGGGAGGGGGTGATCGCGGCGGGCAGGGTCACGGTCATGAGGGGCTCCTTCACGGGGCTGGGGCGTCGGGCCGAGGTCGCGGGCGGGGTGCCTCGCGCGGCGGACGGCCGGGGGACGGACCAGGTGGGCCCTGAGCGAGCGGCGTTGGTTCGACGCCGAAGGGCGCCGCGGGTGTGCGGCGCGTCCACAGCACAGTACACGCCACCGTGTCCGACGTCACCCGGGTGGGCGTGGATCTCGGCTCAGAAGGGGTGACGGGTGCGGGGGGAGCGCGTAGCGTTCATCGGGGTCCGGACGACGTCGGCCGCGCAATGGGGCGCGGCCCTCCGCGCGTCGGTCGGGCCGCGACACATCCCTGCCCACCGGACCACGAGGACGCTCAATGACGAGGATCCCCGCCGAGGACGAGGCCGTGACGGCCCCGTCCTCCCCGCTCGACAACGCCCTGGCCCAGCTCTCCGCCGCCGTGAAGACGCTCGGCTACGACGAGGGCCTGCACCAGATGCTCGCCGCCCCCCGCCGCGAGATGGCCGTCTCCATCCCCCTGCGCCGCGACGACGGCTCCACCGAGGTGCTCCGCGGCTACCGCGTGCAGCACAACTTCTCCCGCGGCCCGGCCAAGGGCGGCGTGCGCTTCAGCCTGGACGTGGACCTGGACGAGGTCCGCGCACTGGCCATGTGGATGACCTGGAAGTGCGCCCTGCTGGACGTGCCCTACGGCGGCGCCAAGGGCGGGGTGACCATCGACCCGCGCCAGTACTCGAAGGCCGAGCTCGAGCGCGTCACCCGTCGCTACACCTCCGAGATCCAGCCGATCATCGGCCCCGAGGTGGACATCCCCGCCCCGGACGTGGGCACGGACGAGCAGACCATGGCCTGGATGATGGACACCTACTCGGTGAACGTCGGCCACACCACGCTCGGCGTGGTCACCGGCAAGCCCGTCTCGCTCGGCGGCTCGCTGGGCCGCGCCTCCGCCACCTCGGCGGGCGTGGTCTACGTGGCGCTCGCCGCGCTCGAGCACCTCGGCATCGAGCCGTCGCGGGCGACGGCCGCGGTCCAGGGCTTCGGCAAGGTCGGCGCCGGCACGGTCGAGCTGCTCGAGGCGGCCGGAGTGAAGGTCGTGGCCGTGTCGGACCAGTACGGCGCCGTGCGCGACGACGAGGGCCTGCACTACGACGCCCTGCAGAGGCAGCTCTGGGACACCGGCTCCGTGAAGGACACCCCCGGCACCGCGCCCATGGACGCGGACGAGCTGCTCGAGATGGACGTGGACCTCGTGGTCCCGGCCGCCGTGCAGTCCGTGCTGACCGAGGAGAACGCCCCGCGCGTGCGCGCCCGGCTGGTCGTGGAGGGCGCCAACGGCCCCACCACGGGCGAGGCCGACCGCATCCTCGAGGAGAAGGGCGTCCTGGTCGTCCCGGACATCCTGGCCAACGCCGGCGGCGTGATCGTCTCCTACTTCGAGTGGGTCCAGGCGAACCAGGCCTACTGGTGGAGCCGCGAGGAGGTGGACGAGCGCCTGAAGCGGCGCATGGTCGCCGCATGGAAGGCGGTGCTGGCCACCTCCGAGAGCCGCCGCGTGAGCCTGCGCGAGGCCGCCACCCTGACCGCTGTCCAGCGCGTGGCCGAGGCCCACCGCACCCGCGGCCTCTACCCGTGACGGGGGGCGGCCCCGCCGCCTGACCCCGTCCGGCCGCCCGAGCGCGGCCCCGCTGCCCGACCGCGGGCCGACGGCCCGGAACCCCGGAGGTTCCGGGCCGTCGTCGTGGGCGGACGCGGCCTGATGTGCCCCCGGACCGTGACCTCCGTCTCTATTTCGAATTTTGACGATCAAGCGTGGACGGCCTGCCCGGATGATGTTTGAATTTGAAACAAGTTCGGAGGCCCAGGAGCCATCGCCGCCGCGGCGGCCCACCCCGGACACACCAGACAGACCCGCTTCAGAAGGAGCACCCCATGAACGCCATCACCACCGGAACCTGGAATCTCGACGCCGCCCACTCGGACGTCGACTTCGTCGTCCGCCACGCGGGCATCTCCAAGGTGCGCGGCACCTTCCACGCCGTGGAGGGCCAGCTCGTCATCGCCGAGCAGTTCGCCCAGTCCTCCGTGGACGTGACCGTCGACGTCGCCTCCATCAGCACCAAGAACGAGGGCCGCGACGGCCACCTGCGCTCCGCCGATTTCTTCGACGTGGAGCAGTTCCCCACCATGACCTTCCGCTCCACCGAGGTCCGCGGCGAGCCCGAGGAGTTCACCCTGGTCGGGGAGCTGACGCTGCACGGCGTCACCCGGACCGTGGAGCTTGAGGCCGAGTTCGGCGGCCAGGACAAGGATCCCTTCGGCGCGACCCGCGTGGGCTTCGAGGCCACCGGCGAGATCTCCCGCAAGGACTTCGGTCTGACCTGGAACGCCGCCACCGAGGCCGGCGGCGTCCTGGTCTCGGACAAGGTGAAGCTCGAGATCGGCGCCGCCTTCGTGCTGTCCGAGGCCGACGCCCAGGCCTGAGCCTGAGTCGACCTCGCGCGTCGAGACCGGGTCCCTCGATGAGGGGCCCGGTCTCCTCATAGGGTGGGGCCCATGATGGCTTCGAAGACCCCGCACCAGAACGTCACGTTCGACCTGCCCACCAAGGACGCCGGCCAGGACGGCGACCGGACGGGCCACGGCTACCTCGCGCTGCCCGCCTCCGGGAAGGGCCCCGGCGTGATCGTGATCCAGGAGTGGTGGGGCCTGGTGGACCACATCAAGGATGTGTGCGACCGCCTCGCCGACCTCGGCTTCGTCGCGCTCGCCCCCGACCTCTACGGAGGCTGGATCGCCCACGACGGCGACGAGGCCGGCGAGATGATGCAGAACCTGCCCGCCGAGGAGGGGGCCCGCCAGCTGGCCGGCGCCGTCGACTGGCTGCTCGCCCGGGACGAGGTGACCTCGCAGACCGTGGGCGCGATCGGCTTCTGCATGGGCGGCGGCTTCGTGCTCGCCCTCGCGGCCCAGCAGGGCGACAAGGTCTCCGCCGCCGTGCCCTTCTACGGCGTGGGCCAGGGCGTGCCCGGCGACTTCTCCGGCGTCACCGCCGCCGTCCAGGGCCACTACGCCGAGCAGGACGACTCCTTCCCCGTCGAGGACGCGCGGGAGCAGGAGCAGCAGATCCGTGAGGAGTCCGGGGCCGACGTCGAGTACTTCTACTACGACGCCCCGCACGCCTTCCACAACGACGAGAACCCCCAGGGCAACTACCGGCCCGAGGCCGCGGCCCTCGCCTGGGACCGCGCCGTCTCCTTCCTGAAGGAGAAGGTCCGCTGAGCGGCTCCCGTGGCGGCCGGGGCGGGAAGTCCCGCGCGAGCAGGGGCGGCCCCGCCCGGTCCACCCGCTCCGGCGGCGGGCGCGGCGTGGCCAAGGGCGTGAAGCCTGCGGGCCGCGCCGGGGGCGAGGGCCGGCGTCGTCCCGCGCCCGCGCCACCGGCCGACCTGCCCGTCCCGCCCGAGACCCTCTTCCTGGCCACCATCCCCGGGGCCACGCCGTCCACGTGGGTGGAGCGGTTCACCACGCGCCAGCGCACGGTGCAGCTCGTCAACCACGACGACGCGGCCCAGCTGGCCCACCTCGCCCACGACGCCGCCGGTCAGCCCCGCCACTTCCTGCCGCAGCTGGGCTACGTGCGGCGCCGACGCGACGTGCCCGTCGAGGAGTTCCTGCGCGCCGGCGGCGTCGACCCGCGGCACGTGCACCTCGTGGGCGTCTACTCCGAGCTGCCGGTGGTGTGCGTGGGCAGGGACCACCTGCTCGCCGCGTGGGACGTGGACGCGGACGGCCCGGTGCCGCCCGCCGAGCTCGACCCGGACGAGGAGCTGGATCCCGCCCGCTTCGCCCCGGCCCCCAGCCCGGAGCCGATGGACGCCGCCGAGCTGCCCGGCGCGGGCGAGCGGATGGCCCTGGAGATCGCCGCGTCCGGCGCCGGCCACGTCGTGCTGCCGATGTCCGTGGCCCGCATGTTCGGCCGCAAGGACGTGATCGTGCTGCCGCTGGCCTCCACCCTCGACGACACCGTGGGCCTGTCCCGCGCCGACCGCGAGGCCGCCGCCACGCGGTCCGCGCTCGCGGACGAGCAGGCGCGGGCCGAGGCGGAGGCGGGCGCCGCCGTCGTCGACGGGGCGGATCCCGCGGGCCACGGCGACGACGACGCCCGCCACCCCGGCTGGGACGTCGCCCTGGCCTGGCTCAAGGCGGCCGACTCGGAGCTCGTGCAGGCGTTCGTGGGGGTGGCGCGCGGGCGGCGGGGCGCCAGCTCGCGCTGAGGGCGGGCGCGCCTATGCTCGGAATGACCCGCATCACACTCAAGGAGGGCGCATGTCCGAGCATCAGCAGCACGTCGGCCGCCGGGACCCCCGGATCAGCGACGAGGCCATCGAGCGGGGCCGCCGCGCCCACGAGCTCGACCGCGCGCACGTGTTCCACTCGTGGAGCGCGCAGCGCGACCTGAATCCCATGACCATCCTCGATGCCGAGGGGTCGTGGGTGTGGGACGGCGAGGGTCGGCCCATGGTCGACTTCAGCGGGCAGCTCGTCTTCACGAACGTCGGCCACCGCCATCCGAAGATCGTGGCCGCGATCCGCGAGCAGGCCGAGACGCTGGCCACCGTGGCCCCGCAGCACGTCAACGACGCCCGGTCCGAGGCGGCCCGGCTGATCACGGAGCGGCTGCCGGAGTCCATCAACCACGTGTTCTTCACGAACGCGGGCGCAGAGGCCAACGAGCACGCGGTGCGGATGGCACGCCTGCACACGGGCCGGCACAAGGTGCTCTCCGCGTACCTCTCGTACCACGGCGCCACGCGCCTGACGGCGAACCTGACCGGCTCCCTGCGGCGCGTGGGCTCGGACTCGGCGTCCGACGGCGTCGTGCACTTCCAGCCCGCGTACACGTACCGCTCCGCGTTCGGCTCGGAGAGCGACGAGCAGGAGGCCGAGCGCGCGCTGGCCCACCTGCGCGACGTGATCGAACTCGAGGGCCCCTCCACCGTGGCCGCCGTGATCCTCGAGGCCGTCCCCGGCACCGCGGGCATCTTCCTGCCGCCGCCCGGCTACATGGCCGGCGTCAAGGAGCTGTGCCGCGAGCACGGGATCCTGCTGATCATCGACGAGGTCATGGTCGGCTTCGGCCGCGTGGGCGAGTGGTTCGGCCACCAGCTCACGGGCGTCACCCCGGACATCGTCACGTTCGCCAAGGGGGTCAACTCCGGGTACGTGCCGCTGGGCGGCGTCGCCATGAGCGACGACGTCTACGAGAGCTTCGCGACCACGCCCTACCCCGGCGGCCTGACCTACTCGGGCCACCCCCTCGCGTGCGCGGCCGCCGTCGCCGCGATCACCGCGATGGAGGAGGAGGGCATGGTCGCCCACGCGAAGCGCATCGGCGAGGAGGTCATCGGGCCGCGCCTGGCCGAGATCGCCGCGGCCCACCCGAGCGTGGGCGACGTGCGCGGCGCCGGCGCGTTCTGGGCCGTCGAGCTGGTGAAGGACCGGCAGACCCGGGAGCGGCTGGCCCCGCTCGGTCAGGTCGCGCCCGTGATGGGGCGGATGATGGCCGAGGCCAAGGACCGCGGGCTGTTGCTGTTCATGGCCGAGAACCGGTTCCACCTGTGCCCGCCGCTGAACATCTCGGACGAGGACCTGCGCTTCGGCCTCGACGTGCTCGACCAGGTCCTCGCCCTCGCCGACGAGGAGGTCGCGGCCGGCTGACGGGACCCGCCCCCCAGCCCCGCCCGGCCCCGCCCCAGTCCGCCCACCCCGCGTTTTCGAACGTGAAAGGGGGGTTCTCAGCGCTTTCGGTCGTGAGATTGGCCCTATCTCACGACCGAAAGTGCGCGTGGCGCGGGGATGCGCGAGGCGGGGCGCCCGGGGCCGGGGTCAGCCGAGCCGGCCGGCCTCCGAGGCCTCGAACTGCTCCTCGTCCTCGGGCACCGGCTCGGTGCCGCGGGCGCGGGCGATCGCCGTCATGAGGTGGTACACCACCAGGGCGGCGACCGTGCCGAGCGTGATGCCACCGAACACGAGCCCGCCCACCACGAGCTGGGGGTCGGCGATCGCGATGATCAGGCCCGCACCCGCCGTCATGAGGTTCACGGTGTTGGAGAAGTCCACGCGGTTCTGCACCCAGATGCGCACGCCCATCATGCCGATCATCCCGTAGAGGATGATGCCCGCGCCGCCGGCCACCCCGGCCGGGATGGTGGCGACGGCGGCCCCGAACTTCGGCAGGAACGCGAGGGCGATCGCGGTCAGGCCGGCCACCCAGTACGCCGCCGTCGAGTAGACGCGCGAGCTGGCCATCACGCCGATGTTCTCCGCATACGTGGTGGTGCCGACGCCGCCGCCCGCGCCGGAGAGCATGGTGGAGAGGCCGTCCGCGATCAGGGCACGGCCGGTGAGCGGGTCCAGGTCGCGCTTGGTCATCAGCCCGACGGTCCTGACATGGCCGATGTTCTCCGCGACCAGCACGAGCACGACGGGCAGGAACAGGGGCAGCAGGTCCCAGCGCAGCTCCGGGCCGTGGAAGGGCGGCAGCCCGATCCAGGCGGCCTCCCCGACGGCGGCGAAGTCCACCTGGCCCTGCGCGAGGGCCAGTACGTAGCCCACCACGATGCCCACGAGGATGGACAGGCGGCCCAGGAGCCCCCGGAACGTCACGGCCGTGAGCACCACCGCCAGGGCCGTGCCGAACGTGGTGACGGGCACCTCCTGCATGGCCGTCGTCGTGGCGCCGGCGAGGTTGAGGCCGATCAGGGCCACGATCGTGCCCATCACCGCCGGCGGCATGAGCGCGTGGATCCACCCGGTGCCGGCGCGGTGCACGATCGCGCCGATCACCGTGAGCAGCAGGCCCGTCACGAGGATGCCGCCGAGCGCGGCCCCCGTGCCGCCGATCGTGGCGGCGGCCGTCAGGGGTGCGATGAACGCGAACGAGCTGCCCAGGTACGAGGGCAGGCGGTTGCCCGTGATGACCAGGAAGAGCAGGGTGCCCAGGCCGGAGAAGAGCAGCGCCGTCGTCGCGGGCATGCCGGTCAGGGCGGGCACGAGCACGGTGGCGCCGAACATGGCCATCACGTGCTGCACGCCGATGCCCACGGTCCGGGGCCAGCTCAGCCGCTCGTCCGGGGCGACGACGGTGCCCGGGGTGATGGTGCGGCCGTCGCCGTGGAGGCGCCAGCCGGGGCCGCGTGAGGGCCGGGTGGGGGTGGGGGACATGGCCGCCTGCCGAGGGGTCGGGGATGGGGGTGTCGGGCGTTTCTCGGGGGCCTGGAAGCCTGCGCACAGCCCCGGTTCTGCGCCGGTGATTAGGGTACCGTGGGGCGCGTGGCTCAGTACTGTGGTGTGATCGGAGAGGCGCTCGTCGACGTCGTGGTCTCGGACACCGCGACCCCCCGCGTGCACGTCGGGGGCAGCCCCCTGAACGTGGCCGTGGGCCTGAGCCGGCTGGAGCGGCCCGTCCTGTTCGCCGGCCGCCTCGGCCGCGATGCGCACGGGGACATGATCGCCTCGCACCTGCGGGAGAACGGCGTGCGCTGCCTGCTCGAGCCGGATGCCGCCGCCACCTCCGTGGCCACCGCTCGCCTGGACCCCACGGGTGCCGCCAGCTATGAGTTCGAGCTGGACTGGACGCTGCCGCCCGCCGCCGCGCTCGCCCGGGACTTCGACGACGCCGCCGGCGGCCCGCTGCACCACATGCATGCCGGCTCCATCGCCACCATGCTCGCCCCCGGCGACGCCGAGGTGATGGCCCTGCTCGAGCGGATCTCCGCGGTCACGACCATCAGCTACGACCCCAACGTGCGGCCCACGATCGTGCCGGACCGGGCGTTCGCCCGCGCCCGCGCGGAGGAGTCCGTGCGGCTGGCGGACGTGGTGCACGCCTCGGACGAGGACATCGCGTGGCTGTACCCGGACCGCCCGCTGCTCGAGTCGCTGCAGGCGTGGCAGCGGATGGGCCCGGCGTTCGTGGTGATGACCCGCGGCGCCGAGGACATCGTGGCCGTCACCGCGCACGGCGTGGTGGAGCGCCCGATCGTGCCCGTGGACGTCGCGGACACCGTGGGCGCCGGCGACTCGTTCACCGCCGCCCTGCTCGCCGCCCTCGACGACCGCTCGCTGCTCGGCGCCGCCAACCGCGGCCGCCTGCACGCGATGGACCCGGCCGACGTCGAGTCGGTGCTGATCTACGCCTCCCGCGCGTCGGCGATCACGGCTTCCCGCCCGGGGGCGGACCCGCCCACGCGGGCCGAGCTGGCGGACTGATCCCACGCCCGCCCGTCCCCGCACGAATCTGTTGCGCATCCGACCCTTCCGGCGGGCGGGGACGCCCCCAGAAGGGTCAGAGACGCAGAAGATCCCGGTCGCCTCAGAGCAGGCCCAGCCCTCGCACGGCGTCGCGCTCGGCCTCCAGCTCGGCGACGGTCGCAGCCAGCCGCCCGCCCTCACCCGGCAGCACGGACTCGTCCGGCTCCAGCCCCGGCACGATCCGCCACGCGGTGCCGCCGTCGGACGTCACGGGGAACGAGCTGATCAGCCCCTCCGGCACCCCGTAGGAGCCGTCCGAGACCACCGCGGCCGACGTCCGGCGCGGCGCCCCGTCCGCGTCCGCACCGGTGCCGAGGGTCCAGTCGCGCATGTGGTCGATCGCCGCGGATGCCGCCGACGCCGCCGAACTCGCCCCGCGCACCTCGATGATCTCCGCGCCCCGCTTCGCCACGCGCGGCACGAACTCCTCGCCCGCCCACGCCGGATCCACCACCTCGAGCGCCGGCCGCCACGTCCCGTCCACCCGCACGCGGGCGTGGGTGAGGTCCGGGAACTGGGTCGCGGAGTGGTTGCCCCAGATCGTCACACCGGCCACGTCCGTCACCGCGACGCCGGCCCGCGCCGCCAGCTGCGCCACGGCCCGGTTGTGGTCCAGCCGGGTCAGCGCCGTGAAGCGCTCGGCCGGCACGTCCGGGGCGTGGGCGGCGGCGATCAGCGCGTTGGTGTTGGCCGGGTTCCCGACGACGACGACCCGCACGTCCTCCGCCGCGTGGTCGTTGATCGCCCGGCCCTGAGGGCCGAAGATCCCCCCGTTCGCCTCGAGCAGGTCGCCCCGCTCCATGCCCTTCGTGCGCGGCCGCGCGCCGACGAGCAGCGCGTGCTGGACCCCGTCGAAGGCGCGGGCCGGGTCGTCCGTGACCTCCACGTCGGCCAGCAGCGGGAAGGCCGCGTCGGCGAGCTCCATGGCGGTGCCCTCCGCGGCGCCCAGGGCGGCCGGGATCTCGAGCAGGCGCAGCCGGACCGGGGTGTCCGGGCCGAGCATCCCGCCGGCGGCGATGCGGAAGAGCAGCGCGTAGCCGATGTTGCCGGCGGCGCCGGTGACGGTGACCGTGCGGGGCGTCGTCGACGCGGGGTCCGGGGCGGTGTCCTGTGCGGTGGTCTGCTGTGCGGTGTCCACGCCCCCATCGTGCCCCCGCTCGCCCGCGGAGGACACCCCGGCCCGCCGCACGGCCCCGGCCTAGACTGAGCGCATGCCCGCCCTGCCCCTGCCCTCGCGCCGTCCGCGGATGATCGCGACGGACCTGGACGGCACCATCATCGGGTACCGGCACACGCGGTCGGGGCGCCTGAGCCCGCGCACCATCACGGCGCTGCGGGACGCCCACGACGCCGGCGTCGAGGTGGTGTTCGTGACCGGCCGTCCCCTCCGCTGGCTCGGCCCGCTGAGCGCGCAGCTCGGCCCCGTCGGACCGGTGATCTGCTCCAACGGCGCCGTCCTCGTGGACACCGCCACGGACGACGTCCTGATCGCCCACCCCATGCCCGTCGAGGCCGTGTGGACAGCCACGGACCGGCTGCGCGCCCTGGACCGCACCGTGTCCTTCGGCGCCGAGACCCTCGAGGGCTTCTTCTGGGAGCACGCGTTCTCCGAGCGCGCCGAGTTCCGGGCCGAGGTCCACGCGGCGGCCACGCTCGAGGCCGCGCTGCCGGGTCGGCTGGGCGTGGTGAAGCTGCTGGCCCGCTCGGACACCCTGGCCCCGGACGCCTTCCTCGCCGCGGCCCGCGCCGAGCTGGACGAGCTCGTGAGTGCCACGCACTCCGCGCCCGGCATCGCGCTCGTGGAGATGTCCGCCCCGGGCGTGCACAAGGCCGCGACCCTCGCCGAGTTCGCCGCGAGCCGGGGGGTCGCGCCGGTCGACGTCGTCGCGTTCGGGGACATGCCCAACGACCTGGAGATGCTCCAGTGGGCTGGTCTCGGCCTGGCCGTGGCCTCGGGCCATCCGTCGCTGCTGGCCGCGGCGGACGGCGTGGTCGGGGCGTGCGACGACGACGGGGTGGCCGCCACCGTCGAACGCCTGCTGGAGCTGCCCACGGACTGAGCCGCGGGCCACCCCCGGCGGGTCAGAGGAACTCGTACGGGTCGAACGCCTCGACGTCGATCACGCGCAGGCGCGGCAGGGACGAGTCGAACGCGCCCACCGCGTGCTCCAGGTCGAAGAACTCGACCCCGGGGATGCGGCGCAGCTCGTGGGAGAGGAACTCCTCGAAGCCCATGATCCCGGTGCGTCGGCCCGGCGTGGCCGCGAGGTCGGTGAGCTGGGGGGCGAAGTCGGCGTCGTGGCTGACGAGGACGACGTCGTCCTCCCGGCCCAGCAGCGCCTCCGCGGTGCGCTGGATGCCGATGTCCACGACCTTGCCCTCGCCCCGCAGCATGATCGGCTGGAAGCCGAGGGCGGTGAGCGCCTGGACGAACGGGATGGGGATCTCACCGTCGATGGCGAGGAAGAACAGGCCCTTGACCGGCTGGTCCCAGCGGTCCTCGAGGTAGCCGAGCAGGCGCTTCCAGCGTGGCCGCTCGTCGGGCTGGGGGCGCCGCTGCAGGATGGACGTGCCGAGGGTGGCGTCGATGTTCTCGCCGTCGATCAGCAGGTAGGTGGTTCGCTCGCTCACGCTCTCGAGGCTACCCGCTGGGGTGGACGTCGGTCAGCGCGCGCGGTCGAACGGGGCCGTCAGCAGGCGGACGACGCCCTCCAGCGGCCCCGCGCGGAACGGGCCGATACGCACGACGGCCCGCCACAGCAGCGGCAGCAGCAGCGCGCCGGCCACCAGCACGGCCAGGTTGAACCACGTGTCGTCCGTGCCCGTGGCGCTGCGCCACGGCCCGGGTCCGAGCCCCCGCACCCAGCCGAGGTACCACAGGTGCGCCACGTACACGGACAGCGTCATCGCGCCGGGCACGGCCAGCAGCCCGGCCCACCGCGGCGCCAGGGCCGCGCACCCGCCGAGCACGATCAGCACGAGGCCCGTGTCCAGCAGGGCCTCCGCCGGGGTCGCCGTGTAGGGCACGGGGGCGGCGCCGGTCCGTGTCCGGGACAGGGCGAGCACGACGCCGGCCAGCGCGATCCCCCCGGCCGCCCAGGCGAGTCCCGTGAGCCGTGCGCTCCGGGCCGGGGCCGCCGTCGTCGTGCCGTGGACGGTGGCGACCAGCACCGCCCCCAGCAGCGCCCACGCGAGGAACAGGGGGAGGCGGTACGGGCCGTCCGTGAGGAACGCGGAGACCCACGGGGTCAGCGTCGCGCGGCTCAGCCCGAGCGCCTGCGCGGCGGGGACGAGCCGGTCGACGACGTCGGCCGTCGGTGTGGCGGCGAGCAGGAGGCCGCCTCCGCCGGCCAGGACGGCGAGCACGAGGTGCGCGGCGAGGGGGAGGGCGGCCAGCAGTGCCATGAGCACCGTGAGCACAGCCAGGTGCGCCAGCACGTTCACGACGGCCGCCCCGAAGAGCCCGGTCAGCCACGCCGCCCCGCACAGGGCGGCCGCCCGCACAAGCGCGCGGGGCACGGCCCGGCCACGGCCCAGCCACTCCGCCTCGAGGCGCGCGCCCACGCCCACGAGCGCCGCGAACAGGGGCGCGGTGAGGTGCTCGGAGAGGTGGAGCACCCCACCCGGGCCGCCGGCGGGCGCCGTGTGGGCGACCATCATCGCGACCAGGGCCAGGCCGCGCGCGACGTCCACCCAGACCAGGCGGCCCCGGGCGGTGTGGGTGGCGGCGGGAGCGTGGGAGGAGGGGGCGGGCACGGCGACCTCCGAGGTGGGGGACTCAGTCCAGGACGCGGGTGAGGTCGGCGTCCTCGTAGCGGACCGGCTTCGAGCCGGTGACGAGCTTGTGGCCGAGCCACAGCGCGAGGAACAGGGGCAGGCCGATGTACGCGCTGGCCACGGCCACGAGGTCCACGTCGCCCATGAACGCCTGGTAGTTCTGGCCGAGGATCACGACGGCGCACATGACCAGCGCGACGATCGGGCCCAGGGGGAACAGGAAGGCGCGGTAGGGCAGGTCCTTCGGGTCGTGGCCCTGCGCGACGTAGGCCCGCCGGAACCGGTAGTGGCTCCAGGCGATGCCCATCCACACGATGAACCCGGCCAGGCCCGAGGCGGAGACGAGCCACACGTAGGCGGCGCCGTCCCCGATGAACGTGGTCAGGAAGCACGCCGCGCCCACCGCGGTGGTGGCGTAGAGGGCGTTCATGGGCACGCCGCGCCGGTTCACCTTCGCCAGGAAGCGCGGGGCCTTGCCGGAGTCGGCCAGGGCCCAGAGCATGCGGGTGGAGGCGTACAGGCCCGAGTTGCCCGCGGAGAGGATGGCCGTGAGGATCACGGCGTTCATCACGGAGGCGGCGGCGAGCACGCCCGCGTTCTCGAAGACGAGCGTGAACGGGGAGATCGAGATGTCCTCGACGTCGCTGCCCAGCAGGTGGGGGCTGGTGTAGGGGATGAGGAAGCCGACGACGGTGATCGCGCCGACGTAGAAGAGCAGGATGCGCACGAACACGGTGCGGATCGCCTTGGGCACGTTCTTCTCCGGGTCCTCGGCCTCGCCCGCGGCCACGCCGACCAGCTCGGTGCCCTGGAAGGAGAAGCCGGCCACCATGAAGATCGCCAGGATGCCGGCGCCGCCGCCCACGAAGGGGGCCTCGCCGTCCGTCCAGTTGTGGAAGCCGGGGGAGGAGCCGCCGAGGATGCCGACGATCATCAGGACGCCGAGCACCAGGAAGATCACCACCGTGGCGACCTTGATGAGCGAGAACCAGAACTCGCTCTCGCCGTAGGCGCGCGTGGAGAGGGCGTTGAGGCCGAAGAGCAGCGCGAGGAAGATCGCGGACCAGATCCACGAGGGCACGTCCGGGAGCCAGTACCGCATGATCAGGGCCGCCGCGACGAGCTCGGCGGCCACCGTGATCGCCCAGTTGTACCAGTAGTTCCAGCCGATGGCGAAGCCGAACGAGGGGCTCACGAAGCGGGTCGAGTACTCCTCGAACGCGCCGGAGACCGGCAGGTACGTGGACATCTCGCCGAGCGACTGCATCAGCAGGAACACCATGAAGCCGATGGCCACATAGGCCACGAGGGCGCCACCGGGGCCGGCGGTCGCGATGGTGTTGCCCGAGGCCACGAACAGGCCCGTGCCGATGGCGCCGCCCATCGCGATCATCGTCAGGTGCCGGGACTTGAGGGTGCGTTGCAGGGAGCCGCCCTCATGGGTGGCGTGGGCGGCGGAGGCGCGCGGCGTCGACGGGGACGTCCGGGGTGCGCTGGTGTCCACGGTGGCCTTTCGGTGGAGGAGCGGTCGGACGCGCGTCGAAGGCCGCGGCGTCCCACCCTGCTGCACGGTGGTAGAAGGGTATCCCGGCCGGGCGCGTCCGTCAGACGGCGGGGACGAGTTCGGCGCGCAGCGCCGCCGTGAACGCGTCCACGTCCTCCTCGGTCGTGTCGAAGCCGCACACCCAGCGCACCTCGCGGCGCGCCGCGTCCCAGTCGTAGAACCGGAAGCGGGCGCGCAGCCGGTCGGCCACGCCCTCGGGCAGGACGGCGAACACGGCGTTGGCGTCCGTGGCCTGCGTGAACTCGACGCCGGCCAGCGAGCCGTCGGCGACCCCCGCCTCGATGCCGGCGCGCAGCCGGGCGGCCATGGCGTTGGCGTGGCGGGCGGAGCGCAGGTACAGGTCGCCGTCGAACAGGGCGAGCAGCTGCGCCGAGATGAAGCGCATCTTCGAGGCCAGCTGCATCTGGTTCTTGCGCAGGTACACGAGGCCGTCCGCGGCGTCCGGGTCGAGCACGACGACGGCCTCGGCCAGCAGCGCCCCGTTCTTGGTGCCGCCGAGGGAGAGCACGTCCACGCCGACGTCGGTGGTGAAGGCGCGCAGCGGCAGGCCCAGGGAGGCCGCGGCATTGGCGATGCGGGCGCCGTCCATGTAGACGCGCATCCCGTGCTCGTGGGCGTAGTCCGTGATGGCCTTGACCTCGTCCGGGGTGTAGACCGTGCCGAGCTCGGTGGACTGGGTGAGGTAGACGACCAGGGGCTGGGCGCGGTGCTCGTCACCCCAGCCCCAGGCCTCGGCGGCGATCAGCTCGGGGGTGAGCTTGCCGTCGTCGGTGGCCACGGGCAGCAGCTTGATGCCGGCGGACTTCTCGGGCGCGCCGCCCTCGTCCACGTGGATGTGCGCGGTGTCCGCGCAGATCACCGCGCCCCAGCGGGGCAGCATGGCCTGGAGCCCGACGACGTTCGCCCCGGTGCCGTTGAACATCGGCCACACGGTGGCGTCCTCGCCGAAGTGCTGGGCCACGACCTCCTGGAGGCGGGCCGTGTACACGTCCTCGCCGTAGGCGACCTGGTGGCCCCCGTTGGCCTCGGCGATCGCCGCGAGCACCTCCGGGTGGACGCCGGAGTAGTTGTCCGAGGCGAAGCCCCGCTCCTGCGGATCGTGGATCCTCTGCATGTCAGTCCGTTCCCTTCTCCTGGAGCGTGAGGACGGCGTCGTTCAGCGCGCCCGCCTCAGCCTCCCACAGTCGCGTGTACTCCTCGGCCAGCCGTGCCTCGAGCCCGGCGAGGGAGGTCACGCGGAACACGACGGCCGCCGAGCGCAGCGGGGTCCCCGCGTCCCGGGCGGCCTTGGCCCAGCCCTGCGCCACCGCGCGGGTCCATGCCTCGCTCGCCGCCTTCACCGCGGCGTAGTTCGCACCGCCGGCGAGCGGCCGGGTCACCGCCGTGGACGAGACGATCGCGAGGCGACCGGCGGACGAGGCCCGCAGGTCGTCGTCGAGGGCCCGGCTCACGTGCCGCAGCGCCGTGAACGAGGCCTCGAGGGCGCGGTAGTCCTCCTCGGTCTGGCCGGCGAGGCCCCCGCCGCCGCGCCAGCCGCCCACCAGGTGGAGCAGGCCGTCGATCCGGGTGCCGCGGGCGTGCAGGTCCTCGACGAGGCCGCGGACGGCGGTCTCGTCCGTGAGGTCCAGGGCCGCGGTCTCGGCGCCGAGTTCGGCGAGGGGGGCGAGCTTCGCGGCGTCGCGCCCGGTCGCGACGACGTGCGCGCCGGCGTCGAGGAGGGTGCGGGCGGCGGCCCGGCCCGAGGCGCTCGTGGCGCCCGCGATCAGGACGGCGCGGTCGGTCAGGGCGGCCACGGGTCAGGCGTCCGTGCCGCGGATCCCGGCGGTGGACTCGATGACGCCGCGCATCTTCTTCTCGAGGGCCTCGAAGAACATGGACAGCGGGAACTCGTCGTCGAGCACGAGGTCGGTGTAGCCCTTGGGTGGGCCGGCGAGCACCTCGCGCGGCAGGCCCTGCGCCCACACGGAGGCCGGGTGCGGGGTGACCACGGAGGCGACGAGCTCGTAGGCCTGGAGCCAGTGCACGGTCTTGGGGCGGTCGATGGACTCCCAGTAGAGCGTGTCGATGGCGTCGCCCAGCTCGACGACGGCGTCGGCGAGCCGGTCCCAGTCCACGCTGAGCTCGACGTCGCGCCACTGGATCACGTCCTTGCGGTGCAGCCAGGCGAAGAGCAGCTGGCCGCCGAGGCCGTCGTAGTTGCGGACGCGGGAGCCGGTGAGGGCGAAGCGGAAGACCCGGTCGAAGAGGACGGCGTGCTGCACGAGCCCGGCGTGGCGGCGGGTCTGCTCCTCGAGCGCGGTGAGCTGCTCGCCGGCGGCGGCGCGCGCCGTGAGGCGGCGCTCGATCGCCACGCACTCGCGGAAGGCGGTCATGTCGCAGCGCATCTCCTCGAGCGTGTAGAGGAAGAAGGGCATGCGCTGCTTGATCATGAACGGGTCGAAGGGCAGGTCGCCGCGCATGTGCGTGCGGTCGTGGATGAGGTCCCACATCACGAAGGTGCCCTCGGCGAGCTCCTGGCTGGAGAGCAGTTCGGCGAGCTCGGCCGGGAGCTCGAGCTGGGTGACCTCGGCGGCGGCGGTGACGACCCGACGGAAGCGGGCGGCCTCGCGGTCCTGGAAGATGGCGCCCCACGTGAAGGTGGGGATCTCGCGCATGGCCACGGTCTCGGGGAAGAGCACCGCCGAGTTCGTGTCGTAGCCGGGGGTGAAGTCGATCAGGCGCAGGGAGACGAAGAGGCGGTTGCCATAGTCGCCGGCCTCGAGCTCGGCGATGAACTCGGGCCAGATGGTCTCGACGATCAGGGCCTCCACGTGCCGGTCGGGGGAGCCGTTCTGCGTGTACATCGGGAAGACCATGAGGTGCCGGACGCCGTCGACGCGGTGCTCCTGCGGCTGGAAGGCGACGAGGGAGTCCAGGAAGTCGGGTTCGGCGAAGCCGCCGTCAGCCCAGCGCGCGAAGTCGCGGGGCAGGGCGGCGAGGTAGGCGGCGTCGTGCGGGAAGAGCGGGGCGAGCTCCTCGACGGCGGCGACGATGGTCTCCACGTGCTCGCGCGCGGCGGCGTGGTCCGCCGGGTCCGGGATGGAGCCGTCCTTGACCTGCAGAGGCTGCAGGGCGGTGGCGGCGGCCTTGAGGCGGAGCCAGGCCGGGTGGGTCTCGACGGTGCGCGCGTCGGCCGGGGCCTCCGAGGCAACGCCGTCGGTCCGGGCGGGCTGCAGAGTGGTGGACATGGAACCTTCCTGAGGTCGAATCGCCGGAAAATATCCGGTGATGCGGATCACTTGCCGGAAGGGTTCCATGAGGGCATGGGGCTGTCAACCCGGCGGCCGGGGCCGGCTGATAGCGTGCGGCGCATGGACGACCCTGTCGACGGGCGGCTTGCGGCCGCCGTCTCCCATGACCCGCGCGCCACGCTCGCCCAGCTCTCCGAGCGGGTCGGCCTCTCGACCTCCGCCGTGCAGGCGCGCCTGCGCCGGCTCGAGAGCACGGGCGTCATCACGGGCTACCGTGCGCTGCTCGACCCCGAGGCCGTGGGCAGGCCGCTCTCCGCGTTCATCGAGATCAGCCCGCTGGACCCGCGCCAGCCCGACGACGCCCCCGAGCTCCTCGAGTCCATCGCGGCGATCGAGGCGTGCCACTCCGTGGCCGGCGACGCCGCGTACATGCTCTTCGTGCGCGTGGGCTCACCGCGCGAGCTCGAGGCCCTCGTGACGGAGATCCGACAGACGGCGTCGGTGTCCACCCGGACCATCGTGGTGCTGCAGACCTTCTACGAGCACCGTCCCATGCTGGAGCTCCCGGTCGAGGACTGAGGGCGGGCGCTTCGGCCCCTCCGGTCACGCGAGAGGTCGGAATGAGGGCGGATCTGACGCTCATTCCGACCTCTCGCGTTCCCGGCTGCGGCAGTGAGTACCCCACCGCCCGTCCCGCTACGGTGATCCCGTGCGTCCGACCTCGCCCCGTCCCGCCCCCGCCTACCTCACCGACTCCGTCCCCGCCCGTCGCGGCCACCCGCTGGGGTTCGCCCACCGGGGCGCCGCCGTCGACCGGGAGAACTCCCTGGCCGCGTTCGTGGACGCCCACGCCGCCGGATTCACCTACCTCGAGCTGGACGTGCGCACCACGGCGGACGGCGAGCTCGTCGTGTTCCACGACGAGACCCTGGACCGCGTCAGCACGGGCCGCGGCCGGCTGCGCGACCACACGTGGGAGCGGCTGGCGGACGTCACGGTCGGCGGGGAGCCGCTGCTGCGCTTCACCGAACTGCTCACGGCGCTCCCCGAGGCGCGCCTCAACGTGGACCTCAAGGACCGCGCGTCGGCCCCGGCCCTGGCCCGCATCCTCGCCGAGCACGGCGCGTGGGACCGCGTGCTCGTCGCCTCGTTCCACGACTCGCGGCGCCGCCTCTTCCGGCGCGCCCTCGCCCGCCTCGGCCACCCCGAGCGGGCGTACGGGCCGGAGCGGGTGGCGACGTCGGGCGGGGCGGCCGCCATCGCGGCGCTCGTGACGCTGGGCCCGCTGGGACTGACCCGCTGGCTGCGCCGGTGCGCCCTCGACGTCGACTGCGTGCAGGTGCCCGTCCGGCACGGCCGCGTGCCCGTGGCCACCGCCGACTTCGTGCGGCGGTGCCACGCGGCGGGCCTGCCGGTGCACGTGTGGGTCGTGGACGAGCCCGCGGAGATCGAGCGCCTGCTCGACCTCGGCGTCGACGGCGTCATGACCGACCGCGCCGACGTCCTCGCTGAGGTCTACGCCCGACGCGGCTTCTGGCCGCAGCGCTGATCCCCGCCCCCTCAGAGCATCTTCGGCAGCAGCGCCCGCTTCATCCGCCCGTACGGCGGGTACGCGGTCTTGAGCGTGTCCACCTGGTCCGACTTCGTGATGGACGGGCGCAGGTGGGAGAACGTCTCGAACCCGTGGATGCCGTGGTACGCGCCCATCCCGGACGCGCCGATCCCGCCGAACGGCAGCGTCGCGATGCCGGCGTGCAGCAGGCCGACGTCGTAGCCGAGGCCGCCGGCCTGCACCTGGTCGTCGAACGCGCGGTGGTAGCTCGGCCGGTCCGTGAAGAGGTAGGCGGCCAGCGGGTGCGGGCGCTCCGCGATGAAGTCCAGGGCGTCCTGGAAGGTGTCCACGGTCAGCACGGGCAGGATCGGGCCGAACAGCTCCTCCTGCATGAGCGCGCCGTCGGGCCGCACGCCCGTCACCACGGTCGGCGCCATGTACCGTCCTGCCACATCCACGTCGCCGCCGACGAGCAGCTCGGCGCCGGCGTCGAGGTCCGTCTGGAGCATCTCCCGCAGCCGCTCCGCGTGCTCGGCGGAGATGAGCCGGCCGTAGTCCTTCGACGCGCGGGGGTCGTCGCCGTAGAACTCGCGCAGGGTTGCGGGGAGCTCGGCGGTCACCTGGCGCAGCGCGGCCTCGCCGACGGCCAGCACGTAGTCCGGGGCCACGCACGTCTGGCCCGCGTTGGTGAACTTCGCCCACGCGATGCGGCGGGCCATCGCTCCCGTGTTCCGCGACGGCGTCACCACCGCCGGCGACTTGCCGCCCAGCTCGAGCGTCACGGGGGAGAGGGTCTTCGCCGCCGCCTCGTAGACGATCCGGCCCACGCGCTCCCCGCCGGTGTAGAGGATGTGGTCCCACGGCTCCGCCAGCAGCGCGGTGTTGCACTCCTTGCCGCCCGCCACCACGGAGACCAGCGCGGAGTCCAGGTACTGCGGCACCAGCTCCCGCAGCGCCGCCGCCGTGGCCGGGGCCTTCTCCGACGGGCTGAGCACCACCGTGTTGCCGGCCGCCAGCGCACCCACGACCGGGGCGAGCGCGAGCTGCACCGGGTAGTTCCACGCGCCGATGACCAGCACGAGACCCTTGGGCCGCGGCCTGACCTCCGCGCTCGCGGGCCGCAGGGCCAGCGGCAGCTTCACGGGCCGCGGCTCCATCCAGTCGGTCAGGTGCAGCAGCGCGTGGTCCACCTCGGAGCGCACCGAGACGATCTCCGTGATCAGCGCCTCGGTGGCCGGCTTGCCCAGGTCCGTGCCGAGCGCCGCGACGAACCGGTCCGCGTGCTCGGTCAGCATCCGCTTCAGGCCCTTGAGCTGGCGCACCCGCACCGCGCGCGGGTGGGCGGCGCGGGAGCGGGCGGCGGCGCGCAGCCGCTCGACGGCGGCCCGCGGCTCCTCGGGTCGGGGCCCGGCCGGCGCGATCGGCAGGGCCTCGGTGGGCAACGGCTCGCGGACCGGATCGTCGGCGGGGGAGTCGGGGGAGTCGGTGGTCAGGCCGGGGGGCTGCGTGCTCATGCCGGCCACGCTACCGAGCGGCCCTGTGCGGCGGCAGGGCGGGGCGCCGTCGTCGTCCTCCGGCCGCTGGTGCCGCCCCGACGGGCGCCACGGCGTTTTCGTTCGGGAAACGGCGCACGCGCCCCGCTGTTTCCCGAACGAAAGCGGTGCGACACGCCGCCGTTTCCCGAACGAAAGCGGACGGGGGGAGGGGAGATGGGGCGGGGGTCAGCCGATGACCGCGTCCACCAGCCGCTGCGCCTCCGCCTGCACCTGCGTCAGGTGCTCGGGGCCGCGGAAGGACTCCGCGTAGATCTTGTAGACGTCCTCGGTGCCGGAGGGCCGCGCCGCGAACCACGCGTGCTGCGTCACCACCTTGAGCCCGCCGATCGGGGCGTCGTTGCCCGGGGCGTTGGTCAGCGTCGCGAGGATGGTCTCGCCGGCCAGCTCGGTCACGGGGACGTCGTCGGGGGAGAGGGTCTTCAGCTTCGCCTTCTGCTCGGCGGTCGCGGGGGCGTCGATGCGCGCGTACGCCGGGTCGCCGTGCAGGGCCACGAGGTCGCGGTACCGCTCGGACGGGGACTGGCCCGTCGCGGCGATGATCTCCGCGGCCAGAAGGCACAGCAGCAGCCCGTCCTTGTCCGTGGACCACGGGCTGCCGTCGAACTGCACGAAGGACGCGCCCGCGGACTCCTCGCCGCCGAACACGCCGGTGCCCGTCAGCAGGCCCGGCACGAACCACTTGAAGCCCACCGGCACCTCCACGAGCTCGCGGCCCAGGTCCCCGGCCACGCGGTCGATCATCGAGGAGCTCACCAGGGTCTTGCCCACGCCCGCGCTCTGGGGCCACTGCTCGCGGTGGCGGTACAGGTAGTCGATGGCCACCGCGAGGTAGTGGTTCGGGTTCATCAGCCCGCCGTCGGGGGTGACGATCCCGTGCCGGTCCGCGTCGGCGTCGTTGCCGGTGGCGACGTCGAAGGGCGCCTGCCCGTCCGCGTCCGGGGTCATCCGCTCGATCAGCGAGGCCATCGCGTTCGGCGACGAGCAGTCCATGCGGATCTTGCCGTCCCAGTCCAGGGTCATGAACCCGAACCGCGGGTCCACCTCCGGGTTCACCACGGTCAGATCCAGCCCGTGGCGGTCGGCGATCTCGCCCCAGTAGGCCACGGACGCCCCTCCCATGGGGTCGGCGCCGATGCGCACGCCCGCCTCTCGGATCGCCTCCACGTCGATCACCTGCGGCAGATCGGACACGTACCGGTCCAGGAAGTCGAAGCCGCCCAGCTTCGCGTGGCCGGCGACGTCGGCGCTCGCTACCCGGTGCACGCCCGCCAGCCCGGCGGCGAGCAGCTCGTTGGCGCGGTCGGCGATCCACGTGGTCGCCTCGGTGTCCGCGGGGCCGCCGTGGGGCGGGTTGTACTTGAAGCCGCCGTCCGCGGGCGGGTTGTGCGAGGGGGTGATCACGAGGCCGTCCACGAGGCCGGCGTTGTCCCCGTCCACCGCAAAGCCCGACGGCGACAGCTCGCGCCCGGCGTTCAGGTGCAGGATCGCGTGGGACACGGCGGGGGTGGGCGTGTAGCCGCCGCGGGAGTCGACGAGCACCTCGACGTCGTTGCCGAGCAGCACCTCGACGGCGGTCTCCTGCGCGGGCCCGGACAGGGCGTGCGTGTCCTTGCCGACGAGGACCGGCCCCGTGATCCCGTGGTGCGCGCGATACTCGACCACGGCCTGCGTGATGGCGGCGATGTGGTCGTCGTTGAACGAGGTCGTGAACGCGGAGCCGCGGTGGCCGGAGGTGCCGAACACGACCTTCTGCGCCGGGTCCGTCACGTCCGGGTGACCGGTGCGGTACGCCTCCAGGAGGGCGTCGACGTCGATCAGGTCCTGCGGCAGGGCGGGGGTGCCGGGACGCTCGGAGGGGGGCAGGGCGGCGGTGTTCTCGGTCATGTGCCACACCTTGGCACGGGCGGGCGGACGGGGGAAGACGCGCGGCCCAGCGGGACGACGCCGGCGGTCACCCTCGGCAGCCGGCGCACAGCCCCCAGTAGTAGACCTCGGCCTCGTCGACCGCGAAGCCGTGGTCCTCGGGGGCGTCGAGGCACGGGGCGGAGCCGGTGCGGCACGGCACGTCCACGACCGTGCCGCAGCCGCGGCACACGAGGTGGTGGTGGTTGTCGCCCGTGCAGATCTCGTAGCGGGCCGGGGAGCCGGCGGGCTGCAGGGAGCGCACGAGCCCGGCCTCGGTGAGCGCGTGGAGGCAGTCGTAGACGGCCTGGTGCGAGGTGCCGGGCAGGGCCCGACGCACGGCGGCCAGCACGGTGGACGCGTCCGCGTGGGGGTGGTCGGCGAGGGCGGTCAGCACCGCGAGGCGGGGCCGGGTCACGCGCAGGCCGACGCCGCGCAGCAGCGTGCGCTCGTCCTCGTCCCGCGTCGTGGTCTCCATGCCAGTCGATCCCATCCGGTTCTCTGGAACATGTCAAGAAAGAGCGGGCCGCTTCGCCCCCGGCGCACCGGCCATTCCCCGCCGTCCCCGTGCTGACTACGGTGAATCCTCGACCCCGGGGCGCACCGGCCCGGGCGCCGTCGACGAGGAGGTCCCCACCCATGGCCCAGCCCGAGCCCGTCCGTCTCGTCCCGGGTGGAGCCGTGGACCGCCCGGCCGAGCAGGCCCTCCTCGCGGCCGCCGCGGCCTGCGGCGGCGACGTCGACGCGATGGTCGAGCTGCTCCGTGCGGCGTCCGGCGCCGCGTCCGACGACGACGCCGCCCCGCTCGACCTGCCGCTGACCGGCGCGGGGCGCACCCGGGAGCAGTGGGAGCTGCTCGCCTCCGTCGCCGCGCAGGACCTCTCGGCCGCCCGCGTGCTCGAGCCCCATCTGGACGCGCTCTCAATCCTGTCCCAGGCCGGCGTCCCCGCCCCGGCCGGGTTGCTCGGCGTCTACGCCTCCGAGTCCGGCGGCCGCACCCCCGCCCTGCGCCCCGTCCCGGACGGCCCCGACACCGCCTGGCTGCTCGACGGCGAGAAGCCGTGGTGCTCGCTCGCAGACCGGTGCGCGGCCGCCGTCGTCACCGGCCGGGAGGCGGACGGCACCCGCCGTGCCGTGCTCGTGGACCTGTCCCACCCCGGCGTGGCCGAGACCGACTCGGCCTGGCCCGCGCTCGGCCTCGCCCCGATCCGCACGGTGGGCCTGGCCTTCGACGCCGTCCCCGGCAACGCCGTCGGCGGCGCCGAGTGGTACCTGCGCCGGCCCGGCTTCGCGTGGGGCGGCATCGGCGTGGCGGCGGTGTGGTTCGGCGGCGCCGTCGGCATCGCCCGCACCCTGCGGAACGCCACCGCCGCCCGCGCGGCCGCCGAGGCCGAGGGCCGCGGACCGGGCCCGGACCAGATCGGCCAGGCCGCGCTCGGCCGCGTCGACCGGCTGCTCCATGCGATGGCCGCCCTGCTCGCCCGTGCCGCCGACGACGTGGACGCCGGCCGCCTGGACCACGGCCGCGGCATGGTCGAGGCCGACCGGATCCGCGGCACCGTGGCGCAGCTGTGCACCGAGGTGATGGACGTCGTCGGGCAGGCCACCGGCCCCGGCCCGCTCACCGGCAGCGCCGCGCACGCCCGCGCCGTGGCCGACCTGCAGGTCTACCTGCGCCAGCACCATGGACACCGCGACGACGCCCGGCTGGGCGCCGCGCTCCTGACCGGCGAGACCGACGGCGGCTGGACGTGGTGAGCTTCTCCCACACCGACGACGGCACGTCCGAGGCGGCCTGGGCCGAGGGCGGCGTCGGTGAGCTGCCGGAGCTGCGCCTGCCCGTCTGGGACGCGCAGACGCTGCTGCTCGTGGCCGTGGCGCACCCGGACGACGAGACCCTCGCCGCCACCGGCCTGATCCGCTCCGCCCTGCGCGACGGGGCACGCGTGCACGTGCTGGTCGCCACCGCCGGCGAGGCCTCCCACCCGCACTCGCCCACGCACACGCCCGAGGACCTGGTCCGGCTGCGCCGGGACGAGATGGAGCACGCCCTCGACGCCCTCGCCGCCGGCCTGCCCGCCTCCGCAGGCCCCGGCTCTCCGGCGCGGGACCGGCTGACGTGGGCGTCCCTGGCCCTGCCCGACTCCGGCGTGGCCGAGCACGAGGACGCCGTGCGCGACGCCGTCGCCGCGGCCCTCGACGCCCACCCCGGCCCCGCCGTGCTCGCCTCCCACGACCCGGGCGACGGCCACGCGGACCACGAGGCCGTGGGCCGGGCCGTCGGCGCGGTCGCGGGCGAGTGCGACCTGCCGCTCTACGCCTTCCCCATCTGGTTCTGGCACTGGGCCGACCCGGCCGACCTGCCCGCCCGCCGCTACCGACGGCTGCCGCTCACCGACGACGACCGTGCCGCCCGCCGTGCCGCCCTCGACGCGCACGCCTCCCAGGTCCGGCCCCTCTCCGCCGCGCCCGGCGACGAGGCGATCCTGGGCCCCGCCGTGCTCGCCCACCACGAGCGCCCGTTCGAGGCCCACCGCGTCTCCGGCCCCGACGACGCCGACGCCCACCGGGCCGCCGCCGTCTTCGATCGGCTCTACCGGGCCCAGGAGGACCCGTGGCGCTACCTCAGCTCGTCCTACGAGGCCCGCAAGCGGGCGCTCACCCTCGCCGCCCTGCCCCGGCCCCGCTACGGGACCGTGGTCGAGGCGGGCGCGTCCATCGGCGTGCTCACCGCGGACGTGGCCGCGCGCGCGGACCGCGTGGTCGGCCTCGAGGCGTCCTCCACCGCCGTCGAGCGCGCCGCCGCCCGGCTGGCCGGCGCGCCGCACGCCGAGGTGCGCCGAGCCGTGCTGCCCGCGGACTGGCCGGCCGACGTCGCCGGCGCGGACCTCGTGATCGCCTCCGAGATTGGCTACTTCCTGCAGCCCGAGGAGCTCGACGCGCTGATCGACGACGCCGACGCCGCGCTCGCCCCCGGCGGCGAGCTGCTGCTGTGCCACTGGCGCCACCCCATCGAGGGCTGGCCGCTGGACGGGGACGCCGTGCACGCGCGCGTCGCCGCCGACCCGCGCTGGCGGCTGCGCACCGAGCTCGTGGAGGACGACTTCCGGCTCAGCCTCCACGTGCGGGCCGCCGCCGCGACCCACGCCGTCGTCGTGGTGCCCGCCAAGGACGAGCAGGAGCGGCTGCCGGCCGCGCTCGCGGCCCTCACCGCCGCCCTGGACCGCTGGGAGGAGCACCACGCGCAGGGCACGGCCGCGGTCGTGGTCGCCGCGGACCGCTGCGACGACGCCACGGTGGCCGCCGCCCTCGAGGCCCGCGCCGCCGACCCGCGCATCCACGTCCTCGAACTGGGGGAGCCGACCGCCGGGCAGGCCGGCGTCGGGCGGGCCCGCGCGGAGGGTGCGCGCCGGGCCCGCGCGCTGTTCCCCGACGTGCCCGCCGAGCGCCTCTGGCTCGCCTCCACCGACGCGGACAGCCGCGTCCCCGCCGACTGGCTGCTGGCGCAGACCGTGGCCGCCGGCCGCGACGAGGCGCTCGTGCTGGGCACGGTGGACGTGCGCCAGGGGCCGCTGCGGCAGGCCTGGCTCCGCGGCTACCGGCACGAGGAGGGGCACGCGCACGTGCACGGGGCGAACCTGGGGCTGCCGTGGTCGCTGTACGAGGCCGTGGGCGGGTTCCCGCCGGTGGCCGAGCACGAGGACGTCGGCCTGGCCGCGGCGGTGCGGGCCCTGGCGGGGGAGCGCGACGGCGGTGACGGCCGCCGGGTGCGCGTGATCGCCACCGACACCACCCGCGTGCTCACCTCGTCCCGCCTGGAGGGGCGGACCCCCGGCGGGTTCTCCGGGCACCTCAAGGCCGTGGGCCGGCCCGGGTGAGGCCGGCCGTGGAACAGGGGGTGCGGGTCCGGGCCGGGTCCGGGGGCACCGCCTAGATGTTGTGGGTCATGAGGTTCTTGACATGGGTACCGGGCTGAGATGAGACGAGTGGGCCTCTCCCGCAGGATGGAAGTTCCTACACCACCGACCTGCCCGAGAAGACCCACTCATGACTCACGCTAACGCACCCCTGACCCCGACCGGCCGTCTCAGGATGGTCCACCGCCACCTGCACGACGGGATCCCGCAGGCGCACGTGGCCGCCGAGTTCCGGGTGAGCCGGCCCACGGTGGCCACTTGGGTCGCCCGCTACCGCGCCCAGGGAGAAGCCGGCCTTCAGGACCTGCCCAGCCGGCCGCACCGTTCACCTGCCCAGCTCGATCCGGTCTTGGTCGCCCAGATCCACGCCCTGCGGCGGGAGCGCAAGTGGTCCGCACGGCGCATCCATCACCACCTCGTCTCCGAGGGCCACCGGGTGTGTCTTCGTACCGTGGGACGGTGGCTGCACCGACTCGGGATCTCCCGCCTACGGGACCTGACCCCGGCCGGAGAAGACCTGCGCCAACGACCCCAGAAGATCACCGCGAGAGGGCCGGGGCACATGGTGCACCTGGATGTGAAGAAGATCGGGAAGATCCCAGACGGGGGCGGCTGGCGCACCCACGGACGTGAAAGTGAAGCAGGCCGTGCTTCCAAGCGCGGGCCTGGCCGGCGGGTCGGCTACACCTACCTGCACTCGGCGATCGACGGGTACACCCGCCTGGCCTACACCGAGGCGTTGGAGGACGAGCGGGCGGCCACGACCGTGAGCTTCTACTGCCGGGCGCGGGCGTTCTTCGCCGCCCACGGCATCACCGTGGACCGGGTGATCACGGACAACGGGAACAACTATCGGGCTGCGGACTTCACCGCGAAGGTGGTCTCGCTCGGGGGCCGGCATCACCGGATCCGCCCCTACACCCCGCGCCATAACGGGAAGGTCGAGCGGTACAACCGGCTGATGGTCGATGAGGTCCTCTACGCCCGCCCGTACTCCTCAGAGCAAGCTCGGCGTGAGGCCCTGGCGGTGTGGGTGAACCACTACAACTACCATCGGCCTCATACCTCCTGCGGAGACGCTCCTCCGGCCTCGTTGGCACCGGCCCGAGTCAACAACGTCATGCCCTCCTACACCTAGACTCGGCACCGGACCGCGACGCCCCGAACCGGAAGGACCGTCATGACCGACCCCCACGCCTCCCACGACCCGCGCCGTGAGGCCACCCGGCCGAGCTGGTACGGGTCCGAGGCCGGTGCGGGCTCCTCCGGCACCGGCTCCTCCGCCGCCGGCTGGCCCGACGCCCCGGCCGGCGACGCCGACCGCGCCGCCTGGGACCGGGCCCCCTCGTACGCCGAGCAGGAGGGGCAGACCCGCCCCGCCTACGGGCAGCCGTACGGCTACGGCCAGGACGCGAACACCGTCCCCGCCTACGGCTACGGGCAGGGCACGCCCGGCCACGGCTTCGGAGCCCCGCTGCAGCCCGGCCAGACCGACGGCGTCGGCCGCTCGGTGGCCTCCATGATCCTCGGCATCATCTCCGTGGTGGGCGGGTTCACGTTCCTCCTCCCGCCGATCGTGGGCGTGGTCCTCGGCCACATCGGCCTCAAGCGCGAGCCCCACGGCCGCGGCATGGCGATCGCCGGCCTCGTGATGAACTACGTGTCCCTCGCCCTGCTGCTGCTCGCCGTCGTGTTCCTCGTGATCCTGGTGATCGCCGGGATCTCCCTGGGCGACTACACCTCGACCTGACCGGCCGGCTCAGCCGGCCAGCAGCAGCTCGAGGTGCGCGGCCAGGGCGAGCAGGGGCGCGGACGTGCCGGGCCGGCCGATGAGCTGGACGGACCAGTTCAGGCCCCGCTCGTCCCGGAGCACGGGCACCGCGACCGCGGGCAGGCCGAGCACGTTGACCATCGAGGTGTAGGGCGTGAACGCGCACTGCGCCTCGTAGTTGGCCTCGGGCTCCATCGCCAGGAAGTGGCCGACCGGCGGGGGCGCGGTGGCCAGCACCGGGGTCATCACCACGTCGACGGCGGCGAACTGCGCCCGCACCCCGCGCGCCCACTCCTCGAGCCGGTGGGCGGCGTCGTCGAGCTCGGCGCGCCCTGCGGCCCGGGCCGTGCGCAGGAAGTGCGCGGCCACCGCGCCCACGCGCGCCTCGGCGTCCTCCGGCAGCGGCGCCCGGAGCAGCCCGGCCGTCCACACCGTGCGGAAGTCCCGGTGGTAGTCCTCGCCGTAGTAGGGGGAGAGGTCCTCGACCGCGTGGCCGCCCGCGTCCAGGGCGGCGGCGGCCTTCGTCAGGGCGGTGACGGCGGGCCGGGCCAGGGAGATCTCGAGGTTGGAGGCGAAGGGCGAGGCCGTGGTGACGCCGATCCGGCGGGCGTCGACGGCGCCCCCGGCCCGGGCGGTCTCCACGGTGCGGCGCAGGTCCGGCAGCACCCGGCCGGGCAGACCCTCGGGGGAGAGCAGCACGTCGTAGAGCAGGGCGGCGTCCTCGACCGTGTGGGCCAGCGGGCCCGACACCGTGAGGTTGCGGACCGTGTCCGCGTGCTCGTCCATCGGCAGCTCCCCGCGACCGGGCTTGAGGCCCACGAGCCCGCACGCCGCGGCGGGGATGCGGATGGACCCGCCCCCGTCCGAGCCCGGGGCGAACGGGAGGATCCCCGCGGCGACGGCGGCCGCGGCCCCGCCCGAGGAGCCGCCCGCGGTGCGGGTGGGGTCCAGGGGGTTGCGGGCCGGCGCCGTCACGAGGTTCTCCGAGTAGGAGTCCAGGCCGAACTCGGGCACGGTCGTCTTGCCGAGGGTGACGGTGCCGGCCCCGCGCAGGCGGAGCGCGAGCGGGTCGTCCTGCGCGGACGGCGGCGCGTCGGCCAGCAGGGCGGAGCCGAATCGCGTGGGCATCCCGCGCACGTCGATCAGGTCCTTGTACGCCAGCGGAAGACCGTGCAGGGAGGCGGGGGCGCCGTCGTCGTCCGGGGCGGGGGAGGTGTGCGGACCGGGCACGGCCCGGGGTGCGACGCGCGGGTGGGCCGCGTCCAGCTCGGCCGCACGGGTCCGGGCGCCCTCGGCGTCGAGGAGGGCGAACGCGCCGAGGTCCGCGTGGGCCTGGGCCGCGGCGAGGGCCGCCTCCGTGACCTCCCGGGCGCTCAGCTCCCCGGCGGCGAGGTCCTCCCGCAGGCGCACGGCCGAGCGGTCCAGGAGCCGGGCCGGGCCGGGGGCGGAGGGGGTGCGGTCGTCGTCGGCGGCGGGTGCGGCGTCGGAGGTCTGCATGCGGCCGAGCCTAACGGGCGTGGCCCGGGTCATGGACGGCGGGGCCTTCCTGGGATGCCCGGGCGGGTGGCTACGCTGAAGCCATGAGCGCCTTCGAGACCGTCGATGTGAACGAGATCCCCGCCGATGCGGCCATCCTGGACGTCCGCGAGGACGACGAGTGGGCCCTGGGCCGCGCCGCCGGCGCCCAGCACATCCCGCTGGGCCAGCTGCCGGACCGGCTCGAGGAGCTGGACCCGGACACGGACTACTACCTGATCTGCCGCACCGGCGGCCGCTCCGCCCGCGCCGCCGAGTTCATGACCGGCCGCGGCTACTCGGCCATCAACGTGGCCGGCGGCTCCGGCGCGTGGCTCGAGGCCGGCAAGCCGATGGAGGCCGACGGCGACGCCGAGCCCACCGTCAAGTGACGGGGACGGACTCCGCTGACGCGACGCCGTCGCGCCTGCGCTATGCCTTCCTCGGCCCGGCCGGCACCTTCACCGAGGCCGCCCTGCGCAAGGTGGTGGACCCGGCCGAGGCCGAGTTCGTGTCTGCGGGCTCCGTGCTGAGCGCCGTGGCGGCGCTGCGCAGGGGGGAGGTGGACCGCGCCGTCGTGCCCATCGAGAACTCGGTGGAGGGCGGCGTCTCCGCCACCGTGGACGAGATCGCCCTCGGGGAGACGCTGCAGATCCTCGCGGAGGTGCACGTGCCCATCAGCTTCGTGCTCGTGGGCCGGCCCGGCGTCGCGATCGAGGACGTGCGGCGCGTGACCACGCACCCCCACGCCTGGGCGCAGGTGCGCGGCTGGGCCGAGACGGCGCTGCCGGGCGTGGAGTTCACGCCCGCCCCGTCGACGGCGGCCGGTGCCGGCCTCGTGGCCCAGGGCGACTTCGACGCCGCCGTGTGCGCCCCGCTCGTGGCCGAGCAGACCGGGCTGCCGGTGCTCGCCGAGCGGATCGAGGACGTGCCGGGCGCCGTGACGCGCTTTGTGCTGCTCTCCCGGCCGACGGCCCTGCCCGCGCCCACGGGAGCGGACAAGACCACGCTGGTGGTGCCGCTGCCGGAGGACCGGCCCGGCGCCCTCGGGCAGATCCTGGCCGAGTTCACCACGCGCGGGGTGAACCTCTCCCGCATCGAGTCCCGGCCGACCGGCGAGGGCATCGGGCGGTACTTCTTCTCCCTCGACCTCGAGGGGCACCTGGCGGAGGCCCGCGTGGGGGATGCGCTCGCGGCCCTGTACCGGGAGTACCCCGACCTGCGGTTCCTGGGCTCGTACGCGCAGGCCGAGCCCGTGCCCACGAGGGTGCCGGCCGAGTTCACCGACGCCGCGTATCGCTCCGGCCGCGCCTGGGTGGAGTCCCTCCGCTCCCGCTGAGGCGGTGCAGCACTTTCGTTCGGGAAACGGCCGGCCCAGGGTCACTTTCGTTCGGGAAACGGCGGCCCCAGGGTCACCTTCGTTCGGGAAACGGCGGCCCCGAGAGACTTTCGTTGCCGAAACGGGACGATCACCACGACGACGGGCCGTCGTCGTGCTTCCCGTCCGCGCGTCGCCCCGGCGCCCGTTTCCCGAACGAAAGTGCTGGGGAAGCCGCCGTTTCCCGAACGAAAACGGTGGGGAAGCCGCCGTTTCCCGAACGAAAGCGGGGACGGGGGGTCAGATGTGCGGGGCCGGCTCCGGGACGGGGGCGGCGGCGGAGACGCCGTCGTCGCGCACGGAGGCGTCGTCCTCGGCCACGAGCATCACGACGAGCGAGTCCGGCTGCACGCGGGCGTCGAGGGCGGTGATGACCCCGGTGGCGTCGCCGTCGAGCTGGGAGGGCATCGGCTCGGCGAACTCCACCTTCACGCGCTGCGCCTGCTCCGTGTGCATCACGGGGATGGAGCTGCGGGACCGGGTCACGGTCTTCACGGCGATCCGCGCCCAGTCGAGCGCGTGCCGGGGCGAGAGGACCATGACGTCGAGGAGGCCGTCGTCGAGCTTGGCCTGGGGCAGCAGCTCGACGCCGCCCGTGAGCATCCCGCAGTTGGCCACCATCACGGTGCGCACCTTGAACCGGCGGGGCTGACCGCCGTCGAGGGCCACGGTCACCTCGTGCCGCTTGCCGCGCAGGTGCCGTATGCCGGCCTCGCTGTAGGCCAGCCAGCCGGCCAGATCCTTCAGCTCATCCTTGGTGTCGCCCATGATGTCCGCGTCGTAGCCGGCGCCACCGATCACGGTGAAGGTCTGCCGGGTGACGCGCCCGTCCTCGTGCGTGAAGCGGACGTCCACGGTGTCGATGCGTCGCTGCCGGCCCCCCACGGCGATCCGCAGGCACTGCTCGACGTCGTTGATCGGCAGGTCCAGGTTGCGGGCCAGCAGGTTCCCGGTGCCCAGCGGCACCACGCCGAGGGCGACGTCGGTGCCGGCCAGCTGCTCGGCCACGGTGCGGACCGTGCCGTCGCCGCCCGCGGCGATCACGAGCCGGGCGCCGGCGTCGAGGGCCTGCCGCGCCATGGCGGTGCCGGGGTCGTCCTCCTGCGTCTCGAGCACGAGCACCTCGCCGAGGCCCTCCGCCTCCGCGAGCCGCTCGAGCTCGCGCCGCACCCGGTCCGCGTGCGTCTTGATGGGGTTCAGTACCAGCGCGACCTCGTGGCGGCCCGTGCCGATGCCGGGCACCTCCTCCAGCCGGCGCTGCACGCCGCCCACCCGCGCGTCGAGGGCGTCCACCAGGAGACGCGTCCGTTGGTGCTGCACGCCGAGGCGGACCTGGCGCACCGCCAGCACCACCACGACGACGGCCAGCACGGCCAGGAGCACCAGGGCGGCCAGCGCCATCCACCACTCGGGAGTCATGCCCCGAGTCTAGGCGTCGGCCCCGCCCGCTAGGCTGGCGCACGTGATCGACGTCAAGGACCTCATCGAGCAGCCCGAGAAGTACCGCGTCTCCCAGGAGGCGCGCGGGGAGGACGCGTCCCTCGTGGACCGCGTGGTCGAGGCGGACGCGTCCCGCCGCTCGTCCATCGCGGGCTTCGAGCAGCTGCGCGCGGAGCAGAAGGCCTTCGGCAAGCGCGTCGCCCAGGCGAAGGGCGAGGAGAAGAAGGCCCTGCTGGCCGAGGTGAAGGACCTGGCCGCGCGCGTGAAGGAGGCCGAGTCGGCCGCCGGCGCGGCCGAGGCCCGCCTCGCGGAGCTGCAGCGTGCCTTCCCGAACCTGATCGTCGACGGCGTCCCGGCCGGCGGCGAGGACGACTTCGTGGTCCTCAAGGAGGTCGGCACCCCGCGCGACTTCGCCGCCGAGGGCTTCGAGCCGCGCGACCACCTCGAGCTCGGCGAGCTGCTCGGGGCGATCGACATGGAGCGCGGCGCGAAGGTGTCCGGCGCCCGGTTCAGCTTCCTCAAGGGCGTGGGCGCGCGTCTCGAGCTCGCCCTGATGCAGCTGGGCCTGGACCTGGCCCTGGAGAACGGCTTCGTGCCGGTCATCCCGCCCACCCTGGTGCGCCCGGAGACCATGCAGGGCACCGGCTTCGACGTCGAGCACGACGACGAGATCTACCGTCTGGAGCGCGACGACCTGTATCTCGTGGGCACCTCCGAGGTGGCCCTGGCCGGCTACCACGCGGACGAGATCATGGACGTGAGCGCCCCCGTCCGGTACGCGGGCTGGTCCACGTGCTACCGGCGTGAGGCGGGCTCGGCGGGCAAGGACACCCGCGGCATCATCCGCGTGCACCAGTTCAACAAGCTGGAGATGTTCATCTACGCCGCACAGGAGGACGCGGAGGCGGAGCACGAGCGCCTGCTGGCGTGGGAGGAGCGGATGCTGGGCGCCATCGAGGTGCCGTACCGCGTGATCGACATCGCCGCCGGCGACCTCGGCCTCTCCGCCGCCCGCAAGTTCGACTGCGAGGCCTGGGTCCCCACGCAGGGCACCTATCGCGAGCTGACGTCCACCTCGAACTGCACCACGTTCCAGGCCCGCCGTCTCAACATCCGCGAGCGGGTCCGCACGGAGGACGGTTCCAAGGGCGGCACCCGCATGGTGGCCACGCTCAACGGCACCCTGGCCACCACCCGCTGGATCGTGGCGATCCTGGAGAACCACCAGAACGCGGACGGCTCGGTCACCGTGCCCGCCGCGCTGCGTCCCTACCTCGGCGGGATGGAGCGCTTCGAGCTGGTCTGAACGGACGACGTCGTCCCCCGCGGCGCCGGTCGCCTCGCCCGCCCGCCCCGCGGCGCCCCTGCGGCGCCCCTGCGGTTCACCCGCGCGTCGCCGTCGTGTCCGGGCCGTGTGGTTGGGTGGAGGTCATGACGAAGAAGCTCGTGTGCCTGGACGTGGACGGAACGATCGTGGACCATGACGGCCATCTGCATGAGCCCGTGCGCGCGGCCGTGCGGGCCGTGCTGGACGCCGGGCACCACGTGGTCATCGCGACGGGCCGCTCCCGCGCGGCCACCCTGCCCGTGGCCCGCTCCCTGGGGATCGGCGCCGGCTTCATGGTGTGCTCCAACGGCGGCGTCACGCTGCGCCTGGACCCCGAGCTGGAGGAGGGCTACGAGGTCACGGACCTGCGCACCTTCGACCCGCGCTCGGTCCTGACCCAGCTGCGCCACCGCCTGCCCAGCGCCAAGTACGCGCTCGAGCTGCCGGACGGCACCTTCCGCTCCACCGAGCGGTTCCAGGACATGTCCTTCGGCGTGGCCGCGGAGGGCGTCACGTTCGAGGAGCTCATGGACACCACGGCCGTGCGCCTCGTGGTGTTCTCCACGGACTCCTCCGCCGAGGAGTTCGGTCGCGCGGTGGAGGGCATCGGCCTGTCCGGCGTGACCTACTCCGTGGGCTGGACGGCGTGGCTCGACGTCGCCGCGGCGGGCGTGACCAAGGCCTCCGGGCTCGAGGCGCTGCGCACCGTGCTGAAGGTGGCCCCCGAGGACACCGTGGCCGTGGGCGACGGCCGCAACGACATCGAGATGCTGCGCTGGGCCGGCCGCGGCGTGGCCATGGGCCAGGCCGTGGAGGAGGTCGTGGCCGCCGCGGACGAGGTCACCGGGCACGTGGACGAGCACGGGCTCGCCACGGTGCTGCGCTCGCTCCTCGAGGAGCCGGCCGCGGCCTGAGCGGCGCGACCGGCCCGGGCCGCCGGGTCAGCCCCCCGCCAGCGTGAGCAGCCGCGCGGCGGCGGGGCGGCAGGCGTGCTCCTCGTTCCAGTAGGAGCGCTGCACCGCCTGCGAGACGGCCTGCGCCGTGATCCCGAGCGCGGCGGCCGCCGGCTTCTGCTGGCCGCGCACGCCGGGCACTAGCAGGTCCAGCACCGCCCACTCGGCGTCGGTCCGGGACCACACGAGCTGCCCGACGAGTCGCAGCACGGCCTCGGCCTCGGCGGCCGCCTCCTCGTCGCGGCCGCGCACGGCCAACGGGATCCGCGCGGTGGACACGGTCGCCGCCTCCACGGCCCGCCGCGCCGCCGCGAGACCGGGCCCGCCGGCGTCGTGCAGGTCCCCGGAGGCGGGCGCGCCCGCCGCACCGTCCGCGTGCGTCACCGTCCCGACGCCGACCCCCACGTTCCAGCGGCGCTGCCGCAGGGCGCGCAGCGCCACGTCCACGGCGACGCGCGGGTCCTCGACGGCGCCGATCAGCTCGTCGCCCACGGCGCGCTGGAACGGGAGCACGACGGCGTCGTCCAGCCCCGGCACGTCCTGGAGGGCGCGCAGGAACGTGTCCACGCGGTCGCCGGCGTCGAGGGTGTCCCGCTGGTTGATGGTGAGCACGAACATGGTGGTCGATTCTGCCAGCCCGCAGACGACGCCGGCCGCCCACCCCGAGGGGTGAGCGGCCGGCGTCGCGCGCGTGGGCGGTGCGGGGATCAGCGGCCCTGGGGCTCGTCCGTCGCCTCGCCCTCCTCGGTGGCCGGCTGCGCCTCCTCGGTGTCCACCGCGCGGCCCTGGGGCTCGTCGGTCGGGGACTCCTCGCCCTGGGCGTCGAAGCGCTGGATGGACGCCTCGAGCTCGGCCTCGGCGGCCGCGCGGCCCTCCCAGCCCTCGGCCTTGACCCACTTGCCCGGCTCCAGGTCCTTGTAGCGGGTGAAGAAGTGCTCGATCTCCTGCTTGAGGGACTCCTCCACGTGCTCGAGCTCGGTGATGTGGTCGTAGCGCTTGTCCGCCGGGACGCACAGCAGCTTGGCGTCGCCGCCGCCGTCGTCGGTCATGTTGAACACGCCGATCGGGCGGGCCTCGACGACGCAGCCCGGCACCAGGTCGAAGCCCGGCAGGTACACGAGGGCGTCCAGCGGGTCGCCGTCCTCGCCGAGGGTGTTCTCGAAGTAGCCGTAGTGCGTGGGGTACTGCATGGAGGTGAAGAGCACGCGGTCCAGGCGCAGGCGGCCGGTCTCGTGGTCGAACTCGTACTTCACGCGGGAGCCCGCGGGGATCTCGATGGTGACGTCGTGCGCCATGACTCTCCTTCGCACAGAGGGTGGGGTGTCCGGGCGGCGCGGCGCCGCCCGGCGGTGCTGCCGTCAGCCTACCGGGGGCGTCCGTCATGATGGACGCATGGGACAGGTGGACACGGGGCGCGCTGGGCGTCGGGATCGACGCACGGAACACCGCCGGAGCCGCTCGCTCCCCGCCGTCCTCCTGGCCGCGCTCGCGGCCGTCCTGGTCGCCTGCGGGCCCGTGACCGCGCCGCCGGCCCCGTCGAGCGCGCCCGCCGCGTCGACGACCGCCGCGCCGACGTCGACGTCCCCGTCCGCCGGCCCCACCGCGGCCGAGGTGGCGGCCGCCGTCGAGCCGGGGCTGGCGACGTCCCCGGGCACGGTCTCCGCCGAGTTCCGCGACCTCGCCACCGGCGAGGTGCTCTACGCGCGGGACGCGGACGAGCCCGTGGCCCCCGCGTCCTCGCTCAAGGTGCTCGCCGCCGCGGCCATCGTCTCCGCCCTGGGTCCTGAGACGACCCTGCAGACCACCGTGGTGGCCCAGCCCACCGCGGACGGCGCGGCCACCGAGCTGGTGCTCGTGGGCGGCGGCGACGTGCTGCTGGGCACGGGCGCCTCGGACTCGACGCACGTCTCCGGCCGCGCGGGCCTGCGCACCCTCGCGGAGCGGACCGTGGCCGGGCTGGTCGAGGACGGCGTCACCGGGCGGGTGGTGGTCAGCACGGACCTGCGGCTCTTCACGGACCGGACGGCCCTGAACCCGCGCTGGACGTCGGACATCCCGGAGAGCGGCAACATCGCGCCGGTGCAGCCGTTGGCCACCTACGGCGGCCGTGAGGCCCCCGGCACCGGGGAGGACCGCATCGAGGCCCCGGCGCAGTTCGCCGCGCTCACCTTCCAGGCCGCGCTCGACGACGCGGTGGCCGCCTCCGGCGCCGACCTCGAGGTGGGCCTGCGGGACACGTTCCCGGCCACCGAGGTGCCGCGCGCCACGGTCCTCGCCGCCGCCCCCGTCGCGGCGGTGGAGTCCGCGTCCGTGGGGGAGCAGGTCGCGTACCTGCTGGCCCACTCGGAGAACCAGGTGGTCGAGGCCCTGGCCCACACGGCCGCGCCCGCCACGGACCTGCCGGCCACCCACGAGGGCGCCACGCGGCTGCTGACGGCCACCGCCGAGGACCTCGGCGTGGACACCGCCGGGATGGCGCTCGTGGACTCCTCGGGCCTGTCCCCGGACAACCGCGTCAGCGCGGGCCAGCTGGCCGGCGTCGTGGCCGGGGTGGCCCGCACACCCGCCCTGGGCACCGTGCTGGAGGGCCTGCCGCGGCCCGGCGAGGACTCCACCCTGGGCGACCGGTTCCCGGATGCCCCCGCGCGGCAGGCCGTGGCCGCGAAGACCGGCACGCTCGACCAGACGGTCTCCCTCACCGGCACCGTCACCACGACGTCCGGGCGGGTCCTCGCGTTCAGCATCATCTGCTCGGATCTGCAGTGGAAGCTGGAGCCCGCGCGCGCGGCGGTCGACGAGGCCGTCAGCGCCGTCGCCGGGCTCTGATCCGAGGTTCGGGGCCTGTGATCTGATGGAGCCCATGAGCGACGACCACGCGACCGACCGCCCCCGCACCGCCGCGGACGCCGAGCCGGGCGCCACCGCCGAGCCGGGCCCCGCCGTCGCCCACCCGGTGGACTGGGCCTTCGCAGCACGGACCGCACGGTCCCTCGCCGCCGCCGGGCCCCGGTTCACGCCGCGGGAGGCGACGCGCGAGGCGGAGGGCCTGCGCGCCGCCGCGGAGGCCGCCGTGCCGCACGTCCACCGCCTGACCGGGCTCGAGGCGGCACGGGACCTGCGCGACTCGCAGGTGCTCGTGGTGGACCGCCCCACCTGGTCGCGCGCCGCCACCCAGTCCTTCGCCACCCTGCTGGACCCCACGTTCGCGCATCTGCGGGACACCCGGCCCCGCGAGCACGCCGCCGCCACCACCCGCGTCACCCGGCACGCCACCGCCCTGGAGATGGGCGGGATCCTCGCCTGGATGTCCGGGAGGATCCTCGGCCAGTACGACCCGTTCATCGCGCTGCCCGGCCCCGGGGGGACGGCGGGCGGCCCCGCCGGCGGACGCCTGCTGCTCGTGGCCCCGAACGTCGCGCAGGTGCGCGCGGAGATCAACGTGGACCCGGCGGACTTCCGCCTCTGGGTGTGCCTGCATGAGCAGACCCACCGCGTGCAGTTCGCGGCCGCGCCCTGGCTGCGCGAGCACCTGCGGGCCGAGATCACGGCGCTCACCGTCGGCCTGTTCGACAAGGCCGAGTCCCTGCCCGAGCGCCTGCGCACCGCGCTCGCGGCGGCGAACCCGCTGGGTCGGGAGGCCGACGCCGGCCGGACTGGGGCGCGGGACGGACACGACGCGCAGGACGTGGCCCCGGCCCGCCCCGCGCCGGGCCTGCTCGGTGCGATCCAGGACGAGGAGGACCGGGAGCGCCTGTCCCGGCTGACGGCCGTGATGTCCCTGCTCGAGGGGCACGCGAACGTGGTGATGGACGGCGTCGACTCCTCCGTCGTGTCCTCCGTCAAGACCATCCGCCGCCGCTTCGACGAGCGCGGCGACCGCCGCTCGCCCCTGGACCGCATGCTCCGCCGTCTGCTGGGCATGGACGCCAAGATGGCCCAGTATCGCGACGGTCAGAGGTTCGTGGCCGCCGCCGTGGCCGAGCTCGGCATGGCCGGGTTCAACGTGGTCTGGGACGCCCCCGAGCTGCTGCCGAGCGAGGCCGAGCTCCACGCCCCCGAGACGTGGGTGGCGCGCATCCGTGCCCAGGCCTGAGGCGCGGGACCCGGGGCCGACGCCGGTGGGCGGGGTCGGCGGCGTGCCCGCGGTCGGCGCGTGGCCGCCGCGCACCCGCTGGCCCGAGCCCCTGCACCGGGCCGTCGCGGCGGTGCGGGAGGCCCTGGCGGGCGACGGGACCCGTCGCGCGGATGCCGTGCCGGGCCGGGCGGGGAGTCGTCCCCGCGGCCTCGTCGCCCTCTCCGGTGGCGCCGACTCCCTCGCGCTCGCCGTGGCCTGCGCCGTCCTCGTGGGCACCCGGGAGGGTGCGCGGCTCGGCCCGATCGGCGCGGCCGTGGTGGACCACGGGCTGCAGTCGGGCAGCGACACCGTGGCGGCGGCCGCCGCCGACGTCGCCCGCATCCTCGGTCTGACCCCGGTCACCGTCACGCGGGTCGAGGTGGCCCGCACCGGCGACGGCCCCGAGGCCGACGCCCGGCGTGCCCGCCGGGAGGCCCTCGCCGCCGCCGCCCGGGACGCGGGGCAGGGGGGCGCCGCCGTCGTCCTCACCGCCCACACCGCCGACGATCAGGCCGAACAGGTCCTCCTCGGGCTCGCACGCGGCTCCGGCACGCGGTCCCTCGCGGGGATCCCGGCGCGCGGGACGCTGCCGGGCGGGGCCGCCGTCGTCCGCCCCCTGCTGGGCCTGACCCGCGCGGACACCGAGACGATCTGCCGCTGGGCCGGGCTGACCTGGTTCGAGGACCCGCACAACCGCGATCCCGCGCTGCTGCGTTCGCGGGTCCGCACCCGCGTGCTGCCCGCGCTCGAGGACCCCGACGCCGGCCTCGGCCCCGGCGTGCGGGCCGGGCTGGTGCGCACCGCGGCCATCGCGGCCGAGGACGCCGCGGCCCTCGAGGCATGGGCCGGCGCCGAGGTCACCCGGCTGCGCGTCGACCCGCCCGCCCGGGACCCGCGCGTCGTCTCCCTGGATCTGGACGCCCTGGCCGCGCTGCCCGCCGCCGTGCGCCACCGCGTGATCGCGCGCGCCGCCCGCGCCGCGGGAGGGCAGGCCCCGCCCCGCGAACGGATCCTCGCGGTGGACGCCCTCGTGACGGGCGCCCGCGCGGGGGGCACGTCGGCCGGTCCGGTGGAGCTGCCCGGCGGGGTGGCCGCGCATCGGGCGTGTGCCAGACTGGACCTCATCCCCTGCCTGCCCGGTCCCTGACTGCGGCCCGGCCCGGCATTCCCGCACGAGCACTCACCAGGAGCGGCGCATGGACGCACAGGATGTCCAGAACGACCTCACCCACGTCCTCATGTCCCGCGAGGACGTGCAGGACACGATCACGGACCTGGCCCGCCAGATCGACCGCGACTACGCGGACAAGGACCTGCTCATCGTCGCCGTGCTCAAGGGCGCCGTGATGGTGGTCGCCGACCTCACCCGCGCCCTGCACTCCCACGTGGAGCTGGACTTCATGGCGGTCTCCTCCTACGGCTCCGGCACCAAGTCCTCCGGCGTGGTGCGCATCCTCAAGGACCTCGACGCGGACCTCACGGGCCGGCACGTCCTGATCGTCGAGGACATCATCGACTCCGGCCTGACCCTGTCCTGGCTCAAGGCCAACCTGGAGTCCCGCGGCCCGGCCTCGGTCGAGATCTGCACCCTGCTGCGCAAGCCGGAGGCCATGAAGGTGGACATCGACGTGAAGTACGTCGGGCGGGACATCCCCAACGAGTTCGTGGTGGGCTACGGCCTGGACTACGCGGAGAAGTACCGCAACCTGGACTTCGTGGGCACCCTCGCCCCGCACGTGTACAGCTGACCGGGGGCCCGGCCCGGCGTGGCCGCCGCAGCAGCGACCTGTCACGTGAGCGGTCGCTCTGAGGTGCCATTCACGCCCCATTCCGACTCCTTGCGTGACAGGTCGCCGGCGTCCCCGAGGTGACGGCGCACCTCCACGATCACGCGCGTGAATCCGCGGCGAGCGTCGGAGGAGGACACGGTGATGTTCCGGTAGCCCCGTCGCTCGAAGGCCGCGTTGCGCTGCACGTCGCGGTCGATCTGGCGATCCGCGCCGTGGTGGCCGCCGTCGTAGTGCAGGGCCACTCTCGCCTGCCGATAGCCCAGGTCCGCCGTCGCGGGGTGGTGCAGGGAGAACTCCGGGTCCCAGACCTCGAGCTGCAGTGCGGGCTCGGGGAGCCCGGCGGCCCTCAGCGCGAGCCGCAGCCGCGTCTCCTTCGGCGAGTGCGCCCCCACCCGGACCAGTGTGGCGGTGGTGCGGAGCCGTCGTCGTCGGTTGTGCGCGGACGGGCTCGCTTCGGCCGCCTGGGCCAGGGCCGCCCGGGTCCGCTCGGCGGCGTCCGGGCCGCCGGACAGCTGCGCCCGGCGGACGAGATGGTCGCCGAGGATGACGAGCTCGTCGTCGTCGAGCAGGGCCGAGAGGTCGACCCAGAGACGGGGCGGGGCGGTGACGTACCAGGCCAGGCCGCCGATCCGCACGCGCTCCACGTCCGCGGGCGGGAGCGCTGTTCGGTGGGAGGTGACGCCGGGGAGGGAGAGCTGGCCACGGTCTCGCGGGCGGCTCACGTGGACGTCGTCCCCCGCGTCCAGTCGCTCCGGCAGCCAGATCTCCCGGGCGCGGGCCGCGGTCTGGTGCGACACCACCGTGGTGGCGCGGTGCCGGGCGAGTCGCAGCAGGAGCTCGTGTTGGGTGGCCGAGAGCGGGGTGCTCCACCGGTAGGGGGAGGAGCCGGCCACGGGGCGTTCGACGGCGGCCGGGGTGGCCTCACGCCGGCGGTAGAGGCCCCGGGCGAGGCGTTCGATGTCGGAGCGACGCAGCCGGTTGCGGTCGATGCCGGCGGCCCTCGCCTGCGCGGCGGTGAAGGGACCGTCAGGCAAGGCCGCGGGAAGCGGGGCGGGGCGACGCATGGTGCCAGCCTGGCGCGGTGGGGCGGGCGATGTGCTGGGCCGCCGCCGGCCCGGGGAGGATTTCGGGTGCGCGGGGGCCTGTGCAGGAGGGGACACAGGGGCGCGACCGCAGCGCCGGCGACCTGTCACGCGAGCGGTCGCTCCGAGGCGCCATCCACGCGCCATTCCGACCTCTCGCATTCCCGGTGGGCGTCAAGACGGCGCTGGCCGACGTCGGCGCCGGCCGACCGCCCGCGCCCTGTCCACCTGACGCGAACAGTCAGCGGACACCCGGGCCGGGCCGGTACCGTGGGGGCTTGACCCGGGCGCGACGTCGGCCCTGCGCCGTCCCCGGCCGCACGGCGGCCGCCCCGGGCAGCCCGGCCCCCGCGGCAGACCAGGAGACACTCGGACCGTGAAGAAGCTGTTCAACAAGCCCTACGTCTGGATCCTGCTGGGCCTGCTGGTCCTCGCCGTCGCGATCCCGCTGACCACGTCGCAGAGCGGCCGCACCATGGTGGACACCAACGTGGGCATGGCCCTGCTGAAGGACGACAAGGCCGCGCAGGCCCGCGTGGTGGACGGGGACCAGCGCGTGGACCTCACCCTGCGTGAGCCCTACAAGCAGGACGACCGGGACCTCGGCAAGGAGGTCTACTTCTACTTCGCCAGCGCGCGCGCCACGGACGTGGTCACCGCGGTGGACGACTCGGCCCTGGACGGCTACACGGACGAGCCGGTGCGGAGCAACTGGTTCCTCTCGCTGCTCGGCTTCATGGTCCCGTTCCTGCTCATCGCACTGCTGTTCTGGTTCCTGATGTCCCGCATGCAGGGCGGCGGCGGCAAGGTCATGCAGTTCGGCAAGTCCCGCGCCAAGCTGATCAACAAGGACAACCCGGACGTGCTGTTCAAGGACGTCGCGGGCGCGGACGAGGCCGTGGAGGAGCTCCAGGAGATCAAGGAGTTCCTCACCGTGCCGGACCGCTTCCGCGCGGTGGGCGCCAAGATCCCCAAGGGCGTGCTGCTCTACGGCCCGCCCGGCACGGGCAAGACCCTCCTGGCCAAGGCCGTGGCCGGTGAGGCCGGCGTGCCGTTCTACTCGATCTCCGGCTCGGACTTCGTGGAGATGTTCGTGGGCGTCGGCGCCTCGCGCGTGCGCGACCTCTTCGAGCAGGCCAAGTCCAACGCCCCCGCCATCATCTTCGTGGACGAGATCGACGCCGTCGGCCGGCACCGCGGCGCAGGCATCGGCGGCGGCAACGACGAGCGCGAGCAGACCCTGAACCAGATGCTCGTGGAGATGGACGGCTTCGACGCCTCCACGAACGTCATCATGATCGCCGCGACCAACCGCCCGGACGTCCTGGACCCGGCGCTGCTGCGCCCGGGCCGCTTCGACCGCCAGATCCCCGTGGACGCCCCGGACCTCGAGGGCCGCGCCAAGATCCTCGAGGTGCACGCGCAGGGCAAGCCGATCGCCCTGGACGTGGACCTGCGCTCCCTGGCCAAGCGCACCCCCGGCTACACGGGTGCGGACCTGGCCAACGTGATCAACGAGGCCGCGCTGCTCACGGCGCGCTCGAACAACAACGTGATCGACAACCACGCCCTGGACGAGGCCGTGGACCGCGTGATGGCCGGCCCGCAGAAGCGCACCCGCCTGATGAACGAGCACGAGCGCAAGGTCACCGCCTACCACGAGGGCGGCCACGCGCTCGTGGCGGCCGGGCTGCGCAACTCCGCCCCGGTCACCAAGATCACGATCCTGCCCCGCGGCCGCGCCCTGGGCTACACGATGGTGGTCCCGGAGGACGACAAGTACTCCGTCACCCGCAACGAGCTCCTGGACCAGCTCGCGTACGCGATGGGCGGGCGCGTGGCGGAGGAGATCGTGTTCAAGGACCCGTCCACGGGCGCCGCGAACGACATCCAGAAGGCCACGGACACGGCCCGCAAGATGGTCACCGAGTACGGCATGTCCGCCAAGGTGGGCGCGGTCAAGCTCGGCGGCGGCAGCTCCGAGCCCTTCGTGGGCGGCGCCGCCGGCGGCTCCTCCCGTGAGTACTCCGAGGAGCTCGCGTACCTGGTGGACGCCGAGGTCCGCACCCTGCTGGACCAGGCCCACGCCGAGGCCCACTGGGTGCTCACGGAGAACCGGGACGTCCTGGACCGGCTGGCCTACGAGCTGCTGGAGAAGGAGACGCTGACCCAGGAGGCCATCGCCGCCATCTTCGCGGACGTGCGCAAGCGGCCCGAGCGCGGCGTGTGGCTGGCCTCGGACGACCGGCTCCCGCAGGACATCCCGCCGGTCCTCTCCCCCTCCGAGCGCCGCTCGCGCCACGACGGCGGGGAGCAGACCCCCGTCGGCGTCGAGGGCACCACGGTGCCGGTGCGTCCGGAGGGTGCGCCGCCGTCGTCGCTGGGCGGGGACGCGGCCGGCCCCGGCCTGCCGCCGCACGGCGGTCCGAGCAACACGCCGGGCCCCGGCGAGGGACCGACCTTTTGACCGCGCAGGAGGCCCGCATGACAGCCCACACCCCCGACGACGCCGTCCCCGGCACGTTCGACCCGGACTCGACCGCGGTGGACCGGCCGCGCATCGAGGCGGCGGTGCGGGAGATCCTGCTGGCGATCGGTGAGGACCCGGACCGCGAGGGCCTGGCGGACACCCCGGCGCGGGTGGCCAAGGCGTACGCGGAGTTCTTCGCGGGCCTGCACCAGAGCCCGGACCAGGTGCTCGGCACCACGTTCGACATCGCGCACGAGGAGCTCGTGCTGGTGAAGGACATCCCGTTCTACTCGACCTGCGAGCACCACCTGGTGCCGTTCCACGGCACCGCGCACATCGGCTACATACCCTCCGCCGAGGGCCGCGTGACGGGGCTGTCCAAGCTGGCCCGTCTCGTGGAGCTGTACGCGCGGCGTCCGCAGGTGCAGGAGCGGCTGACCACGCAGGTGGTGGAGGCGCTCATGGAGCACCTGGCCCCGCGCGGGGCGATCGTGGTGGTGGAGGCCGAGCACATGTGCATGTCCATGCGCGGCGTGCGCAAGCCGGGCGCGAAGACCGTCACCTCGGCGGTGCGCGGCCAGCTGCGGGATCCGTCCACGCGCTCGGAGGCGATGAGCCTCATCATGCACGGCTGAGGACCACCGACGGCGGAGGAGGACACGTGGACGAGAGCATCGACGCGGCGGCGCGGGAGGCGAACCGCGCCCTGCTGGGGCGGCTGCCCGCGGACCGGACCCTGGTCATGGGCATCCTCAACGTCACCCCTGACTCGTTCTCGGACGGCGGGGAGCACGCCACCGTCCGCGCGGCCGTCGAGCACGCCCGGCGCATGGTCGCGGACGGCGCGGACATCGTGGACGTGGGCGGGGAGTCCACCCGCCCCGGGGCCCGCGCCGTGCCGCCGGCCGAGGAGCAGGAGCGCATCCTGCCCGTGATCGAGGCGCTGCTGGCCGAGGACGTCGTCCTCTCCGTGGACACGCGCCACACCGCCACCGCCCGGGCTGCCCTGGCGCTGGGGCCGGTGATCGTCAACGACGTCTCCGGCCTCGCCCACGAGCCGGATATGCCGGCGCTGATCGCCACGTCGGGCGCGCCGTACATCCTCATGCACAACCGCGGGAACCCGCAGACCATGGACGGGCTGGCCGTCTACGAGGACACCGTCCCGGACGTCGTGTGCGAGCTGCGGGACGTGGCCGGCCGCTTCCTCGCCGCGGGCGTCGAGCCCGCGCAGCTGATCGTCGACCCGGGCCTGGGCTTCGCGAAGGCCGGCGAGCAGAACTGGGAGCTGCTGCGCGGCCTCGAGTGGCTCCGCGCCATGGGCCACCCGGTGCTCGTCGCCGCCTCGCGCAAGCGGTTCCTGGGCACGCTGCTGGCGGACGACGACGGCACCCCGGCCCCGCCCGCCGCGCGCGACGCCGCCACCGCGGCCATCTCCGCCCTCGCCGCCGCCCAGGGCGCGTGGGGCGTGCGCGTGCACGACGTGCGCGCCAGCGCCGACGCCGTCCGCACCGCCGCCGCCTGGGTCGGGGCGCATGCCCCGGGTGAGCCCGTCTCCGAGGACGTGCTGCCGTGAGCGCCCGGGACCGCATCCGCCTGGCCGGGCTGTCCGCCGTCGGGCACCACGGGGTCTTCGACCACGAGCGCCGGGACGGGCAGCCGTTCGTCACGGACGTCGTCCTCCACCTCGACGCCGGCCCCGCCGCGGCCGGCGACGACCTCGCCCGCACCGCCAACTACGCCGAGGTCGCGGACACGGTGGTCCGCCTGGTCACCGGGGAGCCGGTGGACCTGATCGAGACCCTCGCCGACCGGATCGCCCGCGCCGTCCTCGCCGAGCAGCCCGTGGTGACCGCCGTCGAGGTCACCGTGCACAAGCCGCAGGCGCCCATCCCGCACGACTTCGCGGACGCCGCCGTCACCGTGCACCGCACCCGGGAGGATCTCGCGTGAGCACCGTCGACTGGACGCACCCGGCCGAGGGCCCCGCGCCCGTCCCCGAGCTGGGCGCCCGCCCGGACGCGCCCGTCGCGGCCGTGCTGGCCCTCGGCGCCAACCTGCGCGAGCCCGCGCAGACGCTCGACGCCGCCGTCGCCGCCCTGTCCGCGCTGCCGCACATCACGGACGTCCGGGCTTCGCCCCGGGCCGTCACCGCGCCCGTGGGCGGGCCGCCGGGCCAACCCGACTACCTCAACCAGGTGGTCACCCTGCGCACGGACCTCGCGCCGTGGGAGCTGCTCGCGGTGGCGCACCGGCTCGAGCAGGACCACCATCGGCGGCGTGAGGTTCGCTGGGGCGCGCGCACCCTGGACGTGGACGTGATCGCCTACGGGGACGTGCGCAGCGACCACCCGGACCTCACCCTGCCGCACCCCCGCGCGGCCGAGCGGGCCTTCGTGCTGCTGCCGTGGCTGTGGCTCGACGCGGACGCCACGCTCGCCGGCACGCCCGTCGCCGACCTCGCCGCCGTCGCCGCGGACGCCCCCGGGGTGCGCCGCCAGGAGCCCGAGCGGCACCGGCTGCTGGCCGGCACCGACGACGTCGTCCCGCTCCGCCCGGCATGCCCGGACGCCCTCGGGAGGGAGGACACGTGATCGCGCTGCGCTCCGGGTGGACCCTGCTCGTGGTGCTGGCGGCCGCCGTGCTCGGCTGGCTGGCCGGGCTCGCCGCGCCGTCCCTGGGCTGGCCGGCGCCCGTGGTGGGTCGCGGCGGCCTGATCACCGTGGCCGCGGTCTCCGTGCTGTGCATCGGGCTGGGCTGGCGGGTGCGCCGGGACCGGGAGAAGCCCGCCGCCGCGCGGATGGACCCGCTCGCCGCGGCCCGCACGCTCGTGCTCGGCCAGGCCTCCGGCTTCGCGGGAGCGGCCCTCGGCGGCTGGCACGCCGGTGTGGCGGTGCAGGTGCTGCTGCGGGCCGGCGTCGGGGCGCCGACCGTGCGGGAGGCCGCCCTGCAGGCCGCCGGCGGTCTCGTCCTGCTGGTGGTGGGGCTGATCGTCGAACGGTGGTGCCGGATCCCCCCTGAGGAGGATGCGCCCGAGGGCGGCCGTGGGCAGGATGGGTCCCCGGGCCGCGGCCGACCGGCCCGTCCCGAGACCGAAGGAGGGTATGCCCGTGCCCGGCATTGACCTGAGCGGCGTGGCCTTCACGCCGGCCTCGCCGCGGCTGACCACGGTGAATCTCATCGCCACGTCCATCGGCCACCTGATCTGGCTCGCCGCGTTCTCCGTGCCGCTGATCCTCAAGCTCACCGGCCCGTGGGCGGGGATGGCCGCGTGGGTCGCGTGGGGGCTGCCGGCCGTCGTCGTCGTGTCCTGGATCGTGGACCTGATCCTGATCCCGCGGCGCGTGCGCGCGATGGGCTGGGCCGAGCGCGAGGACGACGTCCTGTGGCGCGAGGGCATCCTGTTCCGCAGCGTGCACGCGGTGCCGTACGGCCGCCTGCAGTACGTGGACGTGTCGGACGGTCCGCTGCTGCGCCGGGTCGGGCTGCAGACCCTCACCCTGAAGACCGCCGCCGCGGGCGGGGACGTCACCCTGGAGGGCGTGCCCCGCGAGAGGGCCGAGGAGCTGCGCGAAGTCCTCATGGCGCGCGGCCAGGCGCGGCTGGCGGGCCTGTGAGCGCGGCCGCCCCGCCCCCCGCCGACGACGCCGGCTGGGTCCGCGTCCACCCCGCCTCGCCCTGGGTGCGGGGCTGGACCTTCCTGCTGCTGATCCTGTTCTTCGCGGGCCGCAACGCGGTGGAGGACTTCGCGGCGGGCCGGCTCAGCGGGGAGGACGCCCCGGGCGGCGGCGACGGCAGCCTGCTCGTGGCCGGCGGCATCCTGCTGGGGGTCACCCTGCTGATCAGCCTCGTGTTCTTCTTCTCCTGGTGGTTCACCCGGTTCCGCTGCGGGGAGGACCGGATCGAGCTGCGCCAGGGCTGGCTCTTCCGCAGCCGCCGGCAGATGCGCTACGACCGCATCCAGGCGGTGGACCTGCAGCACCCCCTCGTGGCCCGGCTGCTCGGGCTGGCCACAGTGAAGGTCGAGGCGGCCGACGGCGGCGAGTCCGCGCTCGAGCTGTCCTTCCTGCGCCGCGCCGAGGCCGAAGCGGTGCGCCGGGAGATCCTGGACCGCGCGTCGGGGATGCTCGGGGGAGCCGGGGCGGACGCGTCCGCGCCGGAGCGGGCGGCCGAGCCCGGCCTCCCCGACGCCGACGCCGCGGACGCCGGCGAACTCATGCTGCAGGTGCCCGCGGGGCGGCTCCTCGGCTCCGTCCTGCTCTCCGGAGGCGTGCTGGGGGTGCTGGCCGGGTCCCTGATCTGGCTGGCCGGCCTCGCCCTCGTGGTCGCGCTGCTGCCCGAGGCGGTGCTGGACGAGGGGGAGACCCTGACCGGGATCGGCGCGGCTGCGTCCCTGCCCGCCCTGTTCTCCGTGGCCGGCGTCGCGTGGTCCCGGTTGAACGCCGGCTGGGGCTTCCAGGTGCGCCGCTCCACCGACGGGCTGCGACTGCGGCACGGGCTCACCGAGACCACCCACCAGACCGTCCCGCCGGGGCGGGTGCAGGGGGTGACCGTCTCCCAGCCTCTGTTCTGGCGGCCCTTCGGCTGGTATCGGGTGACCATGGCGGTGGCCGGCTACCTGCAGGAGTCCGACGGCACCCGGGACGTGGCGCTGCCCGTCGGTCCGTGGGAGGACGTGCTCCGCGTCCTCACGGTCGTGGCCCCGGACCCGGGCCTGGAGGATGATCCGCGCGCCGCGCAGGGGCTGACCCCCGCGGGGCTCATGCACCTGGGCGTGCACGGCTCCGGCACGGAGGGGGGCTTCCAGCACGTGCCGCGGCGCGGCAGGTGGTGGTTCAACTGGTTCGCCTGGCGGCGGATCGGCTTCACGACGACGCGGTCCCTGCTGGTGGTGCGCAGCGGCTGGTTGAACCGCCGGCTGCAGACCCTCCAGCACGAGCGCGTGCAGGCGGCCGAGCTGGTGCAGGGGCCGGTGCAGCGGCGCCTGGGCCTGGCCACGGTGCGCGTGTGGGTCGCGGGGGCGAACGCCGTGGTCCGCGACCTCGACGAGGACGTGGCCGTGGACCTGTACGCCCGGGAGGCACGGCACGCGGCCGTCTCACGTCGCCTCGCCGACCGCGACCAGTGGATGCGCCCGGAGGAGCTGGCCCGCTTCGAGCAGCGCACGCGCGAGGTCGCGGCCACCGAGGTGGGCCGCCGCGAACTGGCGCGGGCCGGCGTCGGCGGCGGCGTCGTCGTCGGGGAGGAGAGCGGGGCAGACGTCCCCGCCGTGCGCGGCGAGGAGGAGCGATGACCGGCGGACTCGACCTGAGCCTGGACCCGCATGACCCGGCGCAGCGGCCCGGGCGGCTGGGCGTCGGCGTGGTGAGCGCGGGTCGAGTGGGGGCCGTGCTGGGCTCGGCGCTGCGGGCTGCGGGCCACACGATCACGGGCGTGCACGCCGTCTCCGAGGCCTCGCGGGACCGCGCGGAGATGCTCCTGCCGGGCGTGCCCGTCCTGGAGATCCCCGAGATCCTGCGCCGCTCCGAGATGGTCGTCTTCGCCGTCCCGGACGACGCGCTGGGCGAGCTCGTGGCCGGCCTGGCCGCCGCGGGCCACGTGCAGACCGGCCACCTGCTCGTGCACACCTCCGGCCGCTACGGGGTGGGGGTGATGGAGCCGGTGCGCGCGCACGGGGCGATCCCCCTGGCGATCCACCCGGCCATGACGTTCACGGGGCTGAGCCTCGACGTCGCCCGGCTGCAGGACTGCGTGTTCGGCGTGACCGCGGACCCCGTGGTGCTGCCCGTGGCCCAGGCGCTCGTGGTGGAGATGGGCGGCGAGCCCGTGGTCGTGAAGGAGGCCGACCGGGCGGCCTACCACCTGGCGCTGTCCCACGGGTCGAACCACCTGGTGACGCTGACGGCGCAGGCCCGCCAGATCCTGGAGACGATCGGGGTGGCCGACCCGGAGCGGGTGCTGCGCTCACTGATGACCGCCGCGCTGGAGAACGCGCTCACGGACGGCGACGGCGCCCTCACCGGCCCCGTGGCCCGCGGTGACGTCGACACGCTGCGGACCCACCGTGAGACCCTCGGGGAGCTCGAGGCCGGGGGACTGCCCCCGGACGTGCGGGCCGTGTGGGAGACCCTCGCCCGCGCGACGACCGACCGCGCCGAGACCCGCGGCACCCTGCGCGCGGACACGGCGGCGCGGCTGCGAGAGGTCCTCGACGACTCCGACGACCCCCACGACGACTGACCGACCCCCCGCCGCCCCCGCCCCCCGCTTTCGTTCGGGAAACGGCGGGTCCCGGACCGTTTTCGTTCGGGAAACGGCGGGTCCGGGGCCGCGCCCCGGCCGTCAGAGGCGGCCGTCGCGGATCGCGGCGACGACGCCGTCTGCTGCGTCCTCGATCTGCCGGTACATCTCCTCGAACTGCGGCCGCGGATACCCGTACGGATCGGGGACCTCGCGCACCCCGGCGCTGTCCGCATCCGACGCGAACTCGCCCATCAGGTGGATCCGGTCCCGCTGCTCGTCCGTGGTCGCGAGCCGCCGCGCGTCGGCGAGGTTGGCCTCGTCCATCACGAGGATCAGGTCGGCGTCGTCCACGAGGTCGGCGGACAGCTGCACCCCCACCGTCGGGAACTCGTAGCCCAGTTCGCCGCCGACCTCGCGGGTGAGGTGATGCGGCCGGGCGCCCACGTGCTCGTCGGACGTGCCGGCGGAGGTGACCTCGACGTCGTCGAGACCGGCCTCCGCGAGCTTGCGGTTCAGCACGGCCTCGGCGGCGGGCGAGCGGCAGATGTTCCCCAGGCAGACGGTCATGATGCGCATGGGGCCAGTGTCTCAAGTCCGGTCGGGGGCGGCGGACGACGACGGCCCGCACGCTCGCCTCGTCGCTGGCGGCACGACATCGGGCGCGTCCACGAGTGCTCCCGCTGGGGGATCGCAGGCCTCCGGCGGTGTGTCCCCCCGGTTCCTCGCCGTTTCTCGAACGAAAGCGCGGCCGGCGCCGCCCGTTCCGGCGACGGCGGCGCCCGACGCGCCTGGCAGGATGGAGGCCATGACCGACCAGCCCGAGATGAGCCCCCTGACCGAGCCCGAGCGGGAGTGGGTGCGCGTCCGTCGCGACTTCGCCGCGCAGGAGGGCGTGGACCACCTGGACCTGGACGCGGTCGCCGCGTACTACGACGCCGTGCTGGCCCGCTCGCAGGCGGAGGCCGACGAGCTGGACCCCGAGGAGCTGGCGGTGCTGCTGGACGTCGTCGCGGTGCTGCTCGGCGAGCACCTGGGCGCGCGCCACGGCATGCAGTGGGTGACGGTCGCGGACGAGGAGGGGCCCGCCCTCGCGCTGCGGGACACCCTCTCGGACGCCGTCGTCTTCCCGCAGCCGGTGGTCGGCCAGAGCTGGAACGACCAGGCCACGGGGGAGTGGATGGGCGGGTACGTCGACTGGCTCGGCGAGCAGCTCCAGCAGATCCGGGCCGACGCCGGCGCGCTGCCCGGCGCCTGAGGCGCGGCGGGCACCGGGGCGGCCCGCCGTCGAGGCCACCACCCCGCCGCCCTCCGTGTTGCCCGGATCACGTGCAGGCCGATAGAAACGAACGCATGACCTCCACCCCGGACACCCCGGACAACACCCCCGCCACCCCCTTCCACGACCTCGACGCCTTCACCGCCCTGCCGCGCGTCGCCGGTCTCACCCTCAGCCCGGACGGCGCCCGCCTGGTGACCACCGTCGCCACCCGGGACGCGAAGGGCACCGGCTACGCCACCGCCCTCTGGGAGGTCGACCCCGCGGGCGAGCGCCCCGCCCACCGCCTGACCCGCTCCCGCGAGGGCGAGGCCGGCGCGCAGTTCGCCGCGGACGGCACCCTCTTCTTCACCTCCGCCCGTCCCGACCCCGCCGACGCCGAGGCCGAGAAGCGCAACGCCCTGTGGGCCCTGCCGGCCCGGGGCGGCGAGGCGCGCGTGGTGCTCTCCCGCCCGGGCGGCGTCGCCGCGGTCACGTGCGCCTCCGCGGCGGACCGCGTGGTCGTCACGGCGGACCGGCTGCTCGGTGCGACCACCGAGGCCGAGCACGCGGCCCTCGCGCAGACCCGCAGGGACGCCGGCGTGGACGCCATCCTGCACACCGGCTACCCCATCCGCTTCTGGGACCACGACCTCGGCCCCGCCCGCCCCGAGCTCTTCGTCCTCGAGCCCGGCCCGGACCCGCAGGGCGAGCCCGCCACCGACGCCGACGTCGCCGAGCCCGGCCCCGCCGCCTCCGGCCTGGCTCCCGAGGCCGACGACGTGGCGCACCACCTGCGCCACGTCTCCGGATTCCCGCGCTCCCACGCGTTCGGGATCGGCGCGCAGGTGGCCCCGGACGGCTCGTTCCTGCTCACCACGGCCGCCACCGCCGAGGCTCGCGGCAACGTGCGCGAGGGCACGGTGGTGCGCGTGGACCTGGCCACGGGCGAGCACCGCGTCCTGCACGACGTCCCCGGTGAGGACGTGGCCGTCGGCCCCGTCAGCCATGACGGCACGCGCGCCGTCGTCGTCCGCACCCCCGACTCCACCCCGCATTCCGCCGTGCACCCGCGCCTGTACGTGATGGACACGGCCACGGGCCAGACCACGCCCCTGGCCCACGGCTGGGACCGCTGGGCCGACGTCGTCGCGTGGCTGCCGGACGACTCCGCGGTGATCGCGCTCGCGGACTCGGAGGGTCGCCGCCCGGTGTTCCGCATCGAGGTGGCCACCGGCGCCGTCGCGCAGGTGACCCGGGAGGACGAGGCGTGGACCGACGTCGTGCTCTCCCCGGACGGGGCCACGGCCTACGGCGTCCGCTCCTCCTACCTGTTCCCGCCGGAGGTGGCGCGGATCGACCTGGCCACGGGCGAGGCCACGCGCTTGCCGAACCCCGTGGAGCGCCCCGCGATCCCGGGCACCCTCGAGGACGTGGAGACCGTCGCCGAGGACGGCACGCGCGTGCGCGGCTGGCTCGTGCTCCCCGAGGGGGAGGCGCCGGCCGGCGGTCACCCGCTGCTACTGTGGATCCACGGCGGGCCGCTGGGCTCGTGGAACGCGTGGAGCTGGCGCTGGACGCCGTGGGTCATGGCGGCGCGCGGCTACGCGGTGCTGATGCCGGACCCGGCGCTGTCCACGGGCTACGGCCAGGACTTCATCGAACGCGGCTGGGGCCGCTGGGGTCAGGCGCCCTACACGGACCTGATGGCGCTCACGGACGCCGTCGTGGCGCGTGAGGACGTCGACGGCGACCGCACCGCCGCCATGGGCGGCTCGTTCGGCGGCTACATGGCGAACTGGGTGGCCGGGCACACCGATCGGTTCCGGTGCGTGGTCACGCACGCCTCGCTGTGGGCGCTGGACGGCTTCGGCCCGACGACGGACGCCGCGTTCTACTGGGCCCGCGAGATGGACGAGCAAATGCAGCAGGAGAACTCTCCGCACCGGTTCGTGGGGGAGATCGTCTCTCCGATGCTCGTCATCCACGGCGACAAGGACTACCGCGTGCCGATCGGCGAGGGGCTGCGCCTGTGGTCGGACCTGCTGGCGAAGTCCGGGCGGCCGGCCGCCGCGGACGGCACCACCGACCACCGGTTCCTCTACTTCCCGCACGAGAACCACTGGATCCTCGCCCCGCAGCACGCGAGGGTCTGGTACGAGGTCGTCCTCGGCTTCCTGGGCGAGCACGTCCTCGGCGACGGCACCCCGTCGGCCCCGGAGACGCTGGGACTGACGCGGCCGTCGCCGACGGCGGGCTGAGCCGCCGGGCCCGGCGCCGCGCATCGTGACGGGCGGTTGAACCTCTCCGATCAGCCGCCCGTCACCGGCTGTTCACCGGACGGGCCGGCTGTGGCCGGAGGGGGGCCACCCGGCCGACACCCGGATCTGGCCCACTGGAGCGGTCATCCCCCTCCCGGAAAGGACCGTTCCATGACCTCCGTCCGTCGTCACGCCGCCCGCGGCCTCGTGGCCCTCGCCGCCGCCGTCGCCGTCAGCGCCCCGCTGGCCGCCCCGGCCGCCGCCGCCCCCGCCGCACCGACGACCCCGGCCGCCGCGCAGTCCGTCACGGGCAAGCCCGTAGTGCGCCCCGACGTCGTGGGTCACCGTGGTGCCTCCGGCTACCGCCCCGAGCACACCCTGGCCGCCTACGAGCTGGCCGCCGCCCAGGGCGCGGATGTGATCGAGCCGGACCTGGTCTCCACCAAGGACGGCGTGCTCGTGGTCCGCCACGAGAACCTGATCGACGGCACCACGGACGTCGCCCAGCGGCCCGAGTTCGCGGACCGCAAGACCACCAAGGTCGTCGACGGCGTGGCCCTCACCGGCTGGTTCACCGAGGACTTCACCCTCGCCGAGCTCAAGACCCTGCGCGCCAAGGAGCGCCTGCCGCAGGTCCGCCCCGAGTCCGCGTCCTACGACGGCCGGTACCAGGTGCCCACCTTCGAGGAGGTGCTCGAGCTGCGGGAGCGCCTCTCTGCCCGGTACGGCCGCGAGATCGGCGTCATCCCCGAGATCAAGCACCCCACCTACTTCGACTCCATCGGCCTGTCCATGGAGGAGCGCGTCGTCGAGCTGCTCGACGAGTACGGCCTGAACAAGCGCAACGCCCCCGCCACCGTGCAGTCCTTCGAGCTCGCCAACCTGCGCGATCTCAACGAGAACCTCGGCCTCAAGGCCGAGACGGTGTTCCTCTCCAGCGTCACCGGCGCGCCCTATGACTCCGTGGCCGCCGGCGACGGGCTCCGCGACTACGACTTCTACGAGACCGCCGCGGGCATGCGCGAGGTCCGCGCGGCCGGCGTCGACACGCTCGGCCCGGCCTTCGCGCAGATCATCACCAAGGAGAAGGACGGCTCGATGGGCGAGGAGACCGCGTTCGTCTCCCTCGCCCACCGCGCGGGCCTTGAGGTGGTGCCGTACACCTTCCGCGCCGAGAACCAGTTCCTCTACACGGAGTTCCGCTCCTCCACGGACCCGAACGCGCGGGGCGACATGGTCGGCATGATCCAGCCGTTCCTCGACGCCGGCATCGACGGCTTCTTCACCGACCACCCCGACCTCGGCGTGCAGGCCGTGGACACCTGGATGCAGGGCAAGAAGGAGCACCCGGGCCGGGGCGTCGGCAAGACCGCCCAGCGGGGCCTGAAGGTGCGCTGACCCCGTCCCGACCGGAGACGATCCCGGCGGACCCGAGGTCTTCCGGCACGTCCGTCGCGGTGCTTACCTTGGCCCTCAGGACCGGTGGACCCGGTGACGTGGACGGCCAGAAGGGCTGGCCATGAGGGGCCGCCGACCCGGACGAAGGAAGGCACAGCATGACGACGAACACGCCGAAGAACGCCCACGGCTCCTCAGCCGAGGGCCGTGACGCCAAGGACCAGGCGAAGGACAAGGCCCAGCAGGCCGCGGGCGAGGCCCAGGGCCAGGCGAAGGCCGTGGCCCAGGACGCCAAGGACAAGGCCCAGGACCTCGCGGCCACCGCCAAGCACGAGGCCGGCCAGGTGAAGGACGAGGCCGCTGACCAGGTGCAGTCGCTGGTCGGCTCCGCCCAGGAGCAGGTCGGCGCGCAGGTGCAGACCCAGCAGGAGCGGTTCGCGGGCCAGGTGCGCAGCTACACCGACGACCTGCACCGCGTGGTCTCCGGTGAGCAGCCGCAGACCGACCTGGTGCGCCAGGGCGTCGCCTCGGTGGCGGACCGTGCCGAGGCCCTGACGCAGCGCCTGGAGACCGCTTCCCCGCAGGACCTGCTGCAGGACGTGCGCGGCTTCGCCGCTCGCCGTCCGGGCACGTTCCTGGCCCTCGCCCTGGGCGCCGGGCTGGTGGCCGGTCGACTGACGCGCGGCATCCGCGACGCCGCCCAGCCCGACTCCGCCGCCTCCACCTCGCCGCGCCGTCACACGACCCGTCCGGACGCGGTGCACGCGGACGTGACCCCGCACCACCTGGACTCGCAGGCCCCGGCCTACTCGAGCGATTCGCTCTCCCAGGCCGACGGCCGCGTCGCGGACGGCGCCGGGCCCCGCCGCGCGGCCGGCGTCGGGGACACCCCGTATGGCACGCAGGCGCCGGTCCAGCAGGGCCTGACCGCCGAGCGGCCGTTCGACCAGACCCGGCCCGGGGGTGACGCATGAGCACCGCCCACGAACCGTTCCGCGACGCGACGCCGCACTCCGGCGCGCACACCCCGCCGCCCACGCAGGCGGAGTTCCGTGCCGAGCACGAGAGCCTCGGCGAGATGTTCCAGAGCCTGTCGGCCAAGCTGTCGACGCTGGTCAGCCAGGAGATCGCCCTGGCCAAGGCCGAGGCCACCGAGTCCGCGAAGAAGGCCGGCAAGGGGGCAGGTCTGCTGGCCGGCGCCGCCGTCGGCGGCTTCTTCCTGCTGATGTTCCTGTCCCTGGCCCTGATGCACCTGCTCGACGTATTCCTGCCGATCGGCTGGGCCGCGTTGATCGTGGCCGTGCTGTGGGGCGTCGTCGCGGCCGTGCTGGCCGTACAGGGCAAGAAGGACATCGAGAAGATCAAGGGTCTGCCGCAGACCCAGGAGACGCTTCAGGAGATCCCCGAGACCCTGAACCCCGCGAAGGAGACGCGATGACCACGAGCAACAACCCCGACGAGATCCGCGCCGACATCGAGCGCACGCGCCGCGAGCTCGGCCAGGACGTGGACGCCCTCGCCGAGAAGGTGAGCCCCACGAAGGCCGTGTCCCGGCAGACCAACCGCATCAAGGACGGCTTCATCCACGCGAAGGAGAACATCATGGGCTCCCCGGAGCAGCACCGCCACGAGCCCTCGCTGGGCGATCGCGCCCACGCGGTGGTCGACGACGCCCGGGCCTCCGCGTATGACGCGGCCGGCCAGGCCCAGGACCGCCTGGGCGACGCCGGCGACCGGGTGTCCGAGTGGGCCGACGACGCCCAGCACGCCCTGCACCAGGCCCCGGCTCAGCTGCGCGGCCGCACCGCGGGCAACCCGTTGGCCGCCGGGCTGATCGCCTTCGGTGCCGGCCTGCTGCTCAGCTCGCTGATCCCCGCCTCACGCGCGGAGCAGCGCGCCGCGGAGGGCCTCAAGGACCAGGCCGCCCCGCTGGTGGACGAGGCCAAGCAGGCCGCCCAGCAGCTGCGCGAGGACCTCGAGCCCGCCGCCCGCGAGGCCGCCGGGAGCGTGAAGGAGTCGGCCGCCGAGGCCGCTTCCCACCTCAAGGAGCAGGGCACGGACACGGCGCAGGGCCTCAAGGCGGAGTCCCAGGACGCCGCCCGCCAGGTGAAGGACACCGCGAAGGACGCCTGAGCCCGACTCGAGCACGACGCCGGCCGGTCCCGTTGACGGGACCGGCCGGCGTCGCGCGTGGCGGGGCCGAATCCGGCCCGCGGCTCAGGCCTTGGACCAGATGCGCGTGGTGAGGCGGAAGTCCTCCCCGAGGCCCCGTGCCTAGACTCGGAGGGTGACCCCTCTCGACCGCGTCCCCGACCAGCGCCCCGTCCCCGCCGGCACCGGCCTGACCCTCGAGGACGCCCTCCCCGCTCCCGTGACGCCCGAGGCTGACGGCGTCTCCGCGCGCCCGCGTCTGGCCCGGACCGTCGCCGAGATGCGCTCCGCTCTCCGTGAGCTCGTCGCCCACGCCACGGACGACGGCGACGCCGAGCCCGTCACCGTCGGCCTGATCCCCACGATGGGCGCCCTCCACGGCGGCCACGCGGCCCTGGTGCGGCGGGCCCGCGCCGAGAACGACGTCGTCGCGGTCAGCATCTTCGTGAACCCGCTCCAGTTCGGCGATCCGGCCGACCTGGAGCACTACCCGCGCACCCTCGACGCGGACCTGGACCTGCTGGCGGCGGCGGGCGCCGACGTCGTGTTCGCCCCGGACGTGCAGGAGATGTACCCGGGTTACCCGGACGCGCCGATCGTCACCGTCTCCGCCGGCCGCATGGGGGAGGTCCTCGAGGGCGCCTCCCGCCCGGGCCACTTCGACGGCGTGGCCACCGTCGTGGCGAAGCTGTGGAACATCGTGCGCCCGGCGGCGCCGGTCCTGCGCAGCTACTTCGGCCAGAAGGACGCGCAGCAGCTCACCGTCCTGCGCCGCCTGGCCACGGACCTCGACATCGACGTCGACGTCCGCGCCGTGCCCATCGTCCGCTCGCCCGAGGGCCTCGCGCTCTCCAGCCGCAACACCCGCCTGGACGCCGCGGGCCTGGAGCACGCGCTCGTCCTCAGCCGCGCCCTGCGCTCCCTGGCCGACGCCGCGGCGGCCGGTGAGCCCGTCGACGTCCAGGCCGCGCGCCGGATGGTCGAGGACGAGCCGGGCGTCGAGCTGGACCACCTCGTGGTGGTGGACCGGGACACCTTCGCCGAGCTCGGTCCGGAGCTGCTGTGCCAGCCGCTGCGCCGCGAGGCCCTCGCCCTCGTGGCCGCGCACGTGCCGCCCGTCCGGCTGATCGACACCATGGTGCTGCCCGCCGCGGGGCCGCTGCCGTGACCCCGGAGCGTCTCGCCGCCGCCTTCGACGGCCCCTCGCCCGCGCTCGCCGCGACGCTGCTGGGGTGCCGGCTGACCGTCGTCGCCCCGGACGGCGCCGTCACCGTGCGGCTGACCGAGACCGAGGCGTACGGGAACGCGGGCGCAGACCCCGGCGCCCACTCGTTCCGCGGCCGCACCGAGCGCAATGCCGCGCTGTTCGGGCCGCCGCGGCGCACGTACGTGTACCTGAACTACGGCATCCACCGCTGCCTGAACCTGGTGGGCCACCCCGAGGGGGAGGCCGGCGGTGTGCTGCTGCGTGCGGCCGAGGTGCTCGCAGGAGGGGACCTCGCGGTGGCCCGCCGTGGCCGGGACACCGGCCCCAAGCTGCTCTCCGGCCCGGGCAACCTCGGCCAGGGCCTCGGCATCACCCTGGAGATGGGCCACGCGCCCGTGGAGATCGTCGCCGCGCCGCCGGAAGTGGCCGACGACGGCGGCACCCCGGCCCGCCTCGCCGCGCCGGCCGCGCCCGCCCGCTTCCTCCTGGCCCCGCCCGCGCCCCGCGATCCGGCCGAGCCGCCGATCGAGGTCGTGACGGGCCCGCGCGTCGGCGTCTCGGGGGAGGGCGGCTCCGTGCGCTTCCCGTGGCGGTTCAGCGTGGCCGGCCACCGCAGCGTGTCCGCGTTCCGGCGTGGGCGCAACGTGCCGGACTGAGCCCCAGACCTTGTCGGCCGCCCCGGCCCCGTGCCTAGGTTGATCCCATGACCGAGATGAACAAGACCGCCCACGGCGAGACCCAGCAGACCGTCACCCGGACCATCGACGCGTCCGCCAAGGACGTGTTCGACTTCCTGACCCTGCCCGCGAACCACGCGAAGTTCGACGGCTCGGGCATGGTGCAGTCGGACGACAAGACCCAGCGCATCCAGAAGGTCGGCGACGTGTTCACCATGAACATGCACGCGGAGCACATGGGTGGCGACTACCAGACGGACAACCACGTGGTCGCCTACGACCCGAACAAGCTGGTCGGCTGGAAGACCGCCCCCGCCGGCACCGAGCCCAAGGGCTGGCAGTGGGTCTACCGGCTCGAGGACAACGGCTCCGGCAGCACGGACGTGTCCCTCACCTACGACTGGACCGACGTGACCGACCCGGAGCTGCTGGAGAAGAACCTCTTCCCGATGGTCTCCGAGGAGCAGATGGAGGAGTCGCTCGCGAAGCTGGCCGCCGAGGTCGGCTGAGCCCCCGCCTCCCGACGGCGGCCCCCGGGCCGGCCGTCCCCACGACGACGGGCACGCACCCGACCAGGGTGCGTGCCCGTCGTCGTGTCCGGTGTCACGGCTAGAGTGCCGTGCGAGACCGTCCCACCCCCCACGTCCAGGAGGATCCGCCGTGACCGCCACCGCCGAGCCCCGCGTCCCGTCGCCGCGCGAGGACCTGTACCGCCACGTCAACGCCGGGTGGCTGGACACCCACGAGATCCCCGCGGACCAGGGCGCCTACGGCGCGTTCCTCGAGCTGCGGGACGCGGCCGAGCTCGCCGTCCGGCACCTGTGCGAGGACGCCGTGCGCGAGGTCGGCGCGGGCTTCGACCCCGCCCAGGCGCGCGTGCAGGCCACGGCCGCGGCCGGCGCGCACCGGGACGCCCCGCTCGCGCCGCTGGATGCGGAGGACACGGAGGGCATGGAGCATCCGGAGCTCAAGCGCCGGATCGCCGCGCTGTACGCCTCCTTCATGGACGACGAGACCGTGGAGGCCCGCGGCCTCGAGCCGATCGCCTCGGACCTGGCGGCGGTGGCCACCGTGACCACCCCTGCGGAGCTGCTCACCCTCTCCGGGCGACTGCAGCGTCAGGGCGTCTCCGGCCTCATCAACACCGGCGCACTCAACGACGCCGGGAACCCGGACCGCATGCTCCTGCACCTGCTCCAGGGCGGCCTGGGCCTGCCGGACGAGTCCTACTACCGGGACGAGGCCTACGCCGAGATCCTCGCGCAGTACACCGAGCACACCGGCCGCCTGCTGACGCTGGCCGGGATCGGCGCGGACCGGGACGAGGCCGCCGCGCTGGGCGTCCGGGTGGTGGAGCTGGAGAAGCGCATCGCCGCCCTGCACTGGGACCTGGTCCGCAGCCGGGACGCCGTGGCCCGCTACAACCCCATGACCCACGACCGGCTGACGGAGCTCTTCCCCCTGGCCGACGCGTGGCTCGAGGGCGTGGACGCCGCCGGCGAGCGCGCCGCGGAGGTCGTGGTGTGGCAGCCGGACTTCCTCTCCGGTGTCCAGGGGCTGCTCGAGGGACCCGAGGCCGCCGACCTCGAGGACTGGCGTCACTGGCTGATCCTGCAGGTGCTGCGCTCCTTCGCCGGCTTCCTGCCGGACGCGTTCGTGCAGGAGAACTTCTCCTTCTACGGCCGCCGCCTGGCCGGCACCGAGGAGGTCCGCCCCCGCTGGAAGCGCGCGGTCGCGTTCGTCAACGGGGCGGCCGGCGAGGACGTGGCGCAGCTCTACGTGGCCCGCCATTTCCCGCAGGGCCACGTGGCCGCGATGGACGAGCTCGTGGGCCTGCTCCAGGAGGCCTATCGCCGGTCCATCGAGGAGCTCGAGTGGATGGGCGAGGAGACCCGTCAGCGGGCGCTCGAGAAGCTGGCGATGTTCCGCCCCATGGTGGGCTACCCCTCGAAGTGGCTGGACTACTCCGCCCTCGAGGTCCACGCCGGCGACCTGCTGGGCAACGCCCGCTCATCCTCGGAGCTCGAGTGGGAGCGGGACCTGCGCAAGATCGCGGACGGGCCGGACCCGGAGGAGTGGCACATCACGCCGCAGACGGTGAACGCGTACTACTCCCCGCTCGAGAACGCGATCGTCTTCCCGGCCGCCATTTTGCAGCCCCCGTTCTTCGACCCCGAGGCCTCGATGGCCGCGAACCTGGGGGCGATCGGCGCCGTGATCGGCCACGGGATCGGCCACGGCTTCGACGACCAGGGCTCGCGGTACGACGGCGCCGGTCGGCTCGAGGACTGGTGGACCGAGGAGGACCGCGCGGCGTTCACCGAGCGCACCTCCCGGCTGGTGGCCCAGTACAACGCGCTCTCCCCGGCCGAGGCCCCGGACCACCGCGTCAACGGCGAGTTCACCCTGGGGGAGAACATCGGCGACCTCGGCGGCCTGGGCATCGCCCACCGCGCCTTGGAGATCTGGCGGGACGAGGGCGACGGCGCCTCCCTCGACGCCGCGGCGGGGGACCGCGAGTTCTTCACCGCCTGGGCCACCGTGTGGCGTCAGCTCACGCGACCGGAGGCCATGGTCACCCGCATCGCCTCGGACCCGCACTCGCCCAACGAGTTCCGCTGCAACCAGGTGGTCAAGAACATCGACGCCTTCCACGAGGCGTTCGGCACGCGCGAGGGGGATCCCATGTGGCTGGCCCCGGAGGAGCGCGTCACCATCTGGTGATCCCGCCCGCCGGCCGGGCCCGCGGGTCCGGCCGGCGGCTCACTCGGACTCGGCGGGGTCCTGCATCCGGGTCTGACGCTCGGCGGCCAGCCGGTCCAGCAGGCGCGTCAGCGTCCGGATGTCCTCGCGGTCCCAGCGCGCCAGGTCGTCGCGCAGCCCGCGACCCGCCGGGCCGCCGCGCACCGCGTCGAGGCGGGCGAGCCCCTCGGGGCTGGCGCTCAGGAGGGCGGAGCGGCGGTCCCGCGGGTCCGGCTCTCGGGTGATCAGCCCGGCGGCCTCGAGGTCGCGGACCATGCGGGAGACCTGGGCGCGGTCCACCAGCAGGCCCTCGGCCACGGCCGAGGGCGTCATGGTCCCCTCGTTGGCCAGCATCATGAACGCCTTCATCGCCCCGACGGACAGGGCCGGGCTGAGGGCCGCCGCGTAGCGGACCATCACCTGGCGGTGCTGCAGGACCAGACGCGAGAACGCCTGCTCGAGCCCCTGGACGGCGGCCTCGAAGCCCGCGTCGTCGCCGCCTCTGCCCGGGTCCGGGGCGCCGTCAGCCACGGCGGGCCCGGACCAGCGCGGTGACGACGGCCGCCAGCAGGGCCGTCCCCGCCACGGCCAGCGCCGCGGGGACGACGGGCCGGCCGGCCACCGGCGACGCCGTCGCCGGGCGCTCGGCCGCCACCGCCCGGGACTCCTCCGGGTCCTCGGCCGGATGCTGCCCCTGCGCCGCGGTCACCACGGGGATCGGACCGGTCGCGGGCAGCGTCTGCATGGCCTCGGCCGTGGAGTGGGTGGCCAGGTCGGCGCGGGTGGCGTGGAGGCGCTCGGAGGTGGTCATGCGGCCCAGCGGGATGTTCGGCAGGAACAGGATCGCGATCAGCGCGACGATCGCGAGCGGCACGCCCACGAGGAACGCGTGGGAGATGCCGGTGGCGTAGACGTCCTCGAAGATCGAGCGCAGGCCGTCGGGCATCTCCGCCACGCGTGCCAGGGTGCTGGACTGCAGGCTCTCGGACCACTCGGCGGCGTCCGGGCCCAGGCTGCGCAGGGCCGCGGCGAGGTCCGCGCGGCGCTCCTCGATGCGGTCCGGGACCACGTTGGAGACCACGGCGCCCATCACGGCGACACCGATGCTGCCGCCCAGGGTGCGGAAGAAGGTGACGCCGGAGCTGGCGACGCCCATCTGCCGCGGGTCGGTGGTGTTCTGCACCACGAGCACGAGGTTCTGCATGGTCATGCCGACGCCGGCACCGAGCAGGAACATGTAGAGGGACACCAGCCAGAAGGAGGTGTCGTAGTGCAGGGTGCCGAGCAGGGCGGTGCCGGCGATCAGCAGGACGGCGCCGATCACGAGCCAGCGCTTCCACACGCCGGTGCGGGTGATGAGGCCGCCGATCACCGTGGAGGACACGAGCAGGCCGAGGATCATCGGGATGGTCATGAGGCCGGCCTGGGTCGGCGCCGCGCCGCGGGCCAGCTGCATGTACTGGGCCAGGTAGACGGAGGAGCCGAACATGGCCAGGCCCGTGGCGATCGAGGCGATCGTCGCGAGGGTGAAGGTGCGGTCGCGGAAGAGGGTGAGCGGGATGAGCGGCTCGGCGACGCGCAGCTCGGTCACGACGAACAGGACGGTGGCGACGGCGGCGCCGCCGAGCATCCACGCGGTGGTGGTGCTGGCCCAGTCGAAGTCGCGACCGGCGCTGGTGACCCAGATCAGCAGCAGCGCGGTGGCCGCGGTCAGGAACACGATGCCGAGGTAGTCGATGGACACCTTCTGGCGCTCGCGGTGCGGAAGGTGGAGGGTGCGCTGCACCATCACCAGGGCGACGACAGCGAAGGGCACCGCCACGAAGAAGTTCCAGCGCCAGCCCCACAGGTCGGTGATCACGCCGCCGGCGAGCGGGCCGCCCACCGTGGCCACGGCCATCACGGCGCCGAACAGGCCCATGTAGCGGCCGCGCTCACGCGGGCTGATGATGTCCGCCATGATCACCTGGCTGAGCGCGACGAGGCCGCCGCCGCCCAGGCCCTGCACGGTGCGGCAGACGATCAGGAAGGTCGGATCGTGGGTGAACCCGGCCGCCGCGGAGGCGGCGACGAAGATCGCCAGGGCGACCTGGAAGAGGACCTTGCGGTTGACGAGGTCGGCCAGCTTGCCCCAGATCGGGGTGGCGATGGCCGTGGCGAGCAGGGCCGAGGTGATGACCCAGGTGTAGGCGGTCTGGTCGCCGCCGATGTCGTGGATGATCACCGGCATCGAGGTCGAGACCACCGTGTTGGCGATCATCGAGACGAACATGCCCAGCAGGAGGCCGGTCAGGGCCTGGAGCACGGAGCGGTGGCGCGCGGCGTCGGCGGCGGCGCGCTCGAGCGAGGGGGCGCCGGCCGGCGCGACGGCCTCGGGGGCGGGGGAGGTCGGGGTCATGGGGTCCTTCGGCGGGAGGGGCGGCGCGATGATTGACATGAGTCAATGATTGACGAGAGTCAATCATAAGGGGCGTCGGCCCGGGCCGCACCCGCCCTCCGCGGTTAGCCTGGTCACGCCGGACGACGCCCCGTCCTCCCCGCCCCGATCCGAGAGTGAGGCCCCGCCGTGACCCCCCGTTTCCTGCTCATGACCCGCCTCCCCGAGCCCGGGCTCGGGATGCTGCGCGCGGCCGGAGAGGTGGTGGACGGCGCCGACGTCGGAGGGGACGCCGCGCTCGCGCGGCTGGTGGCCTCGGGGGACTACGACGTCGTCGTCGCGGCCCTGGACCAGAAGTTCACCGCCGACGTGCTCGCCGACGCGCGGATCAGGGGCATCGCCAACTACGCGGTCGGCTACAACAACGTGGACGTGGCCGCCGCGACGCGGCGGGGGATCGCCGTCGGCAACACCCCGGACGTGCTCACGGACGCCACCGCGGACATCGCGATGCTCCTGATCCTCGGGGTGACCCGCCGTGCCCCCGAGGGCGAGCGGATGGTGCGCGAGGGACGCTTCCACGGCTGGGCGCCGGACCTGCTCGTGGGCCGGGACGTGCGTGGCGCGACCCTGGGCCTGGCCGGTTTCGGGCGGATCGGCAAGGCGGTGGCCGAGCGTGCGCTCGCCTTCGGCATGGAGGTCGTGTTCGCGCCGCGGCCGCCCGCGCACCGGGAGGTCGCGGCCGCGGAGCTCGGCGACCTCGCCGGCCGCGTCCGTCAGGTCCGCTGGGAGGAGCTCGTCGAGGTCGCGGACGTCCTGTCCCTCCACGTGCCCCTGACGGACGACACCCATCACCTCGTGGATGCGGACGTGATCGCGAAGATGAAGGACGACGCCGTCCTCGTCAACACGGCCCGGGGGCCCGTGGTGGACGAGGCGGCCCTCGTCACCGCCCTGCGCGAGGGGCGGCTCTTCGGCGCCGGTCTGGACGTCTACGAGGACGAGCCCGCCCTCGCCCCGGGCCTGGCCGAGCTGGAGAACGTGATGCTCCTGCCGCATCTGGGCTCCGCCACCCGGGACACCCGCGCCGCGATGGCCGAGCTGGCCGCGCGCAACGCGATCGCCATGGCCACGGGCGCGGAGGTCCCGGCCCTCGTCAACCCCGAGGTGCGCGGCTGACCGGCGGGGCGCCGTCGGTAGACTCGGGAACCGTGACCACCGAGAACTCCGCCTCCGCCGCCGTCGACCACCACGATCAGCAGGCCGTCCGCGCCGCCAAGCGTGAGCAGCTGCTCGCCTCGGGCCGCGAGGCCTACCCCGTGCAGGTGCCGCGCACCCACGCGCTGGCCGAGGTGCGTGAGCGGTTCGACGGCCACGAGCCTGACTGGGCCTCGGGCGAGACCGTGTCGGTGACCGGGCGCGTCGTCTTCCTCCGCAACACCGGCAAGCTCTGCTTCGCCACCCTGCAGGAGTCCGGCGCGGACGGGGAGGCCGTCCGCCTCCAGGTCATGGTGTCCCTGGCCGCCGTCGGTGAGGAGTCCCTGGCCGACTGGAAGAAGGTCGTGGACCTGGGCGACTTCCTCTCCGTCACCGGCGAGGTGATCGTCTCGCGCCGCGGCGAGCTGTCCATCATGGCCTCGGCGTGGGAGATGGCCTCCAAGGCGCTGCGCCCCCTGCCCGTGCTGCACGCGGACCTGAACGAGGAGACCCGCGTCCGCCAGCGCTACGCGGACCTGATCGTGCGCGAGGAGGCCCGCCGCATGGTCTACACCCGGGCCAAGGTCACCTCGGCGGTGCGGCGCACCCTCGAGGGCCACGGCTACGTGGAGGTGGAGACCCCGATGCTCCAGCTGGTCCACGGCGGCGCCCTCGCACGTCCCTTCGAGACGCACCTCAACGCGTTCGACCAGCCGATGACCCTGCGCATCGCCACCGAGCTGTACCTCAAGCGCGCCGTCGTCGGCGGCATCGACCGCGTGTTCGAGATCGGCCGCGTGTTCCGCAACGAGGGCGTGGACTCGACCCACTCGCCCGAGTTCACCACCCTCGAGTCCTATGAGGCGTGGGCGGACATGCACGTCATGGCCGAGCGCATGCAGGAGATCATCCTCAACGCCGCGGACGCGGTGGGCGCCGGGCGTCGGCTCGAGACCGCGAAGGGCGTCATCGACCTCGACGGCGAGTGGGCCTGGGTCGCCGTGTACCCGGGGCTGTCCGAGGCCGTGGGCCGCGAGATCACCCCGGACACGGACGCCGAGACGCTGCGGGCGATCGCCGCGGAGCACGAGGTCAAGGTGGACCCCGCGTGGGACGCGGAGAAGCTCGTGATCGAGCTGTTCGGCGAGATCGTGGAGCCCACCCTGATGAACCCCACGTTCGTGTACGACTACCCGCCGGCCGCCCAGCCGCTCGCGCGCCCGCACCGCTCGAAGGACCGGGTCATCGAGGCCTGGGACCTGATCATCGGCGGCATGGAGCGCGGCACCGCGTTCTCCGAGCTGATCGACCCCGTCATCCAGCGCGAGCGCCTGACCGCCCAGTCGGCGATGGCGGCCGCCGGCGACGACGAGGCCATGCAGCTGGACGAGGACTTCCTGCGCGCCCTCGAGTACGGCGCCCCGCCCATGGGCGGCATCGGCCTGGGCATCGACCGCCTGGTGATGCTGTTCACGGACGCCGGCATCCGCGAGACCATCCTCTTCCCGCTGCTCAAGCCGGAGGCCTGACATGGCCGACTTCTGGGACTACTTCTCCGTCCTCGCCCCCTCGATCGGCCTCGGGCTCATCTTCTGGCTGGTGATGCGCTCCCTGCTGCGTTCGGACACGGGCGAGCGCGAGAGTCAGGCCCGCCGGCTCTCGGGCGCGGACGCGCGGGCGGCCCGCGAGGAGGCCGAGGCCCGTGAGTGGGCGGCCCGACGCCGAGCCGAGGGAGGGCCGGAGGCCGATCCGGAGGACCGCGCCCGCTGAGATTCCTTCCCCGGCGTTGAAGAATCCTTCTGCCCGGCTTTGTTGCGGTATTCTTGAATCACCACAAGTGCACGGCCGGAATCGTGAGCACGCGGGAAAGAACCCCGAGAGCGAAGACCGGAACCCAGGGACACGCGCACGAGAGAAGAAAGTGGGAATCACCGTTGGCACAGAAGGTAGAAGTGGTCCTCGTGGATGATCTTGACGGTTCGCCTGCAGATGAGACCGTGAACTTCGCATTGGACGGTCGCAATTACGAGATCGACCTGTCGAAGGAGCACGCTGCGGAACTCCGTGAGTTCCTGAAGCCCTACATGAAGAAGGGCCGCGCCGTGGCGCCGCCGTCGCCCAAGGTCGAGGCCGCCCAGATCCGCAAGTGGGCGGCCGAGAACGGCTACGAGGTCTCGAGCCGGGGCCGTCTGCACCGCGACGTGGTGGAGGCCTACCGCAACGCGAAGCGCAAGTGAGCGCCCCGCCCGGGTGCGTCGAGGAATCGGCGTCCCCGGGCCTCGTTCCGGCCCCTCCCGACGACGGCCGGGCCGCTTCTCCCGCTGGCGAACAGTCGCGCGGCACGCGGCCCGGGTGCGTAGTCTCGACCACGACCGTACGCAAGGAGTGTGCCCATGTTCGAGAGATTCACCGACCGCGCCCGGCGGGTGGTCGTGCTCGCCCAGGAAGAGGCGCGCATGCTCAACCACAGCTACATCGGCACCGAGCACATCCTGCTCGGTCTGATCCACGAGGGTGAGGGCGTCGCAGCCAAGGCACTGGAGTCCATGGACATCTCCCTGGGCGCCGTGCGAGAGAAGGTGCAGGAGGACATCGGCCAGGGTCAGCAGAACCCGCCCGGCCACATCCCCTTCACGCCGCGCGCCAAGAAGGTGCTCGAGCTGTCCCTGCGCGAGGCGCTGCAGCTCGGCCACAACTACATCGGCACCGAGCACATCCTGCTCGGCCTGATCCGCGAGGGCGAGGGCGTGGCCGCCCAGGTGCTCGTGCAGCTCGGCGCGGACCTGAACCGCGTCCGTCAGACGGTCATCCAGCTGCTCTCCGGCTACCAGGGCGGCGCCCAGGGCGGCAAGGAGACCGCCGGCGCCGGGGTGGGCCAGGGCGGCGAGGCCGGCCAGAACGCCGGCTCCGTGGTGCTGGACCAGTTCGGACGCAACCTCACCGCGGCCGCGCACGACGGCAAGCTGGATCCCGTCATCGGGCGTGCGGGCGAGATGGAGCGCGTCATGCAGGTGCTCTCCCGCCGCACCAAGAACAACCCCGTGCTCATCGGCGAGCCCGGCGTCGGCAAGACCGCCGTCGTCGAGGGCCTGGCCCAGGCGATCGACCGCGGTGACGTCCCGGAGACGCTCAGGGACAAGCAGCTCTACTCGCTGGACCTCGGCTCCCTCGTGGCCGGCTCCCGCTACCGCGGCGACTTCGAGGAGCGCCTGAAGAAGGTGCTCAAGGAGATCCGCACGCGCGGGGACATCATCCTGTTCATCGACGAGATCCACACCCTCGTCGGGGCGGGTGCGGCCGAGGGCGCGATCGACGCCGCCAGCATCCTCAAGCCGATGCTGGCCCGCGGTGAGCTGCAGACCATCGGCGCCACCACGCTGGACGAGTACCGCAAGCACATCGAGAAGGACGCCGCGCTCGAGCGCCGCTTCCAGCCGATCCAGGTCGCCGAGCCGTCCGTCGAGGACGCCACGGAGATCCTGCGCGGCCTGCGGGACCGCTACGAGGCGCACCACAAGGTCTCCATCACCGACGGCGCGCTCAAGGCCGCCGCCGGCCTGGCGGACCGCTACGTCTCCGACCGGCACCTGCCGGACAAGGCCATCGACCTGATCGACGAGGCCGGTGCGCGTCTGCGCATCCGTCGCATGACCGTGCCGCCGGAGATCAAGGCCTACGAGTCCCGGATCGCGGAGGTGCGCACCCAGAAGGAGGCCGCCATCGATGGCCAGGACTTCGAGGGCGCCGCCCGCCTGCGGGACCAGGAGCAGCAGCTCGAGGACGAGCGCCGCGAGAAGGAGCAGGCGTGGCGCACCGGCGCCGACGCCGACGTCGCCACGGTGGACGAGGACCTCATCGCCGAGGTGCTCTCCAAGTCCACCGGCATCCCGGTGTTCAAGCTCACCGAGGAGGAGACGGACCGCCTGCGCAACATGGAGGACGAGCTCCACCGTCGCGTGATCGGCCAGGACGAGGCCATCAAGTCCCTGTCCCGCGCCATCCGCCGCACCCGCGCGGGCCTGAAGGACCCGAACCGCCCCTCGGGGTCGTTCATCTTCGCCGGCCCCACCGGCGTCGGCAAGACGGAGCTGGCCAAGTCCCTCGCGGAGTTCCTCTTCGGGGACGAGGACGCGCTCATCACGCTGGACATGTCCGAGTTCCAGGAGAAGCACACCGTCTCGCGTCTGTTCGGCGCCCCTCCCGGCTACGTGGGCTATGAGGAGGGCGGCCAGCTCACCGAGAAGGTCCGCCGCCGTCCGTTCTCCGTGGTGCTGTTCGACGAGGTGGAGAAGGCCCATCAGGACCTCTTCAACTCCCTGCTGCAGATCCTCGAGGACGGTCGCCTGACCGACTCGCAGGGCCGTGTGGTGGACTTCAAGAACACCGTGATCATCATGACCACGAACCTCGGCACCCGGGACATCTCCAAGGGCGTCATGACCGGCTTCCAGTCGGCCACGGACACCACCACCGGGTACGAGCGGATGAAGGGCAAGGTCAAGGAGGAGCTGCGCCAGCACTTCCGCCCCGAGTTCCTCAACCGTGTGGACGACGTGATCGTGTTCCCGCAGCTGCAGAAGCACGAGATCGTGGAGATCGTGGACCTGTTCGTCTCCCGCCTCGGCAAGCGCCTGGCGGAGCAGGACCTGTCCATCGAGCTCACCCAGTCCGCCAAGGACCTGCTCGCGGACCGCGGCTACGATCCGGCCATGGGCGCCCGCCCGCTGCGCCGCACCATCCAGCAGATGGTGGAGGACCAGCTCTCGGAGAAGATCCTCTTCGGCGAGATCCCGGCCGGCTCCCTCATCACCGTGGACGCCACGGGCGAGGGGGAGGGCGCCGAGCTGACGTTCGCGTTCTCCGGCGGCCGGGAGGCCCTGGAGGGTGCGGAGCTGGCCGAGCTCGAGCCCGGTGCCGGCGATCCGGTGGACGCCGACCGCTCCGTGTGACCTGCGGGGTCTGACCCACGACGCCGGACCGCGCGTCCGGTGGCCACGGCCCGTCGCCCCTCCCCCTCGGGGAGGAGGCGGCGGGCCGTCGTCGTGCCCCCGCGGGGACGCCGGGGCCGAGGTCCGCGACACCGCCGCCGGCATCAAGGACGGCCTCGCGAAGGACCGCTGAACCGGCCCGCCTCCCCGCAGGCGCGAGAGGGGTTCCCTCGCGGCGGGATCGGTGCCACTGTGGTCTGTGACCGCTCGACGGTGGTCCTGTCTCCGCTTCGGCCCGGCACTCGCCGGGACGGCCGCGGAGCAGCCCCGAGAAGAAGGAGGCCGCCCATGGGTATCGGTGACCTGAACAACCTCGCAAACCAGCACTCGGACAAGATCGACGAGGCCGTGGACAACGCTCAGGAGCAGCACGGCGACAAGCTCGGCGAGCACGGCGACACCGTGAACAAGGGTGTCGACGGCGCGCAGGAGAAGTTCCTGTCCGGGGACGAGGGCGAGCAGCAGGCCTGAGCCTGCCGTCGACGCCGCGGGAGCCCCCGCCTGGTCCGCCGGGACGGGGGCTCCCGTCTGTCCGGGGTCGGGATGTCCGTGCCTAGACTGGACCCCATGCCTGCCGACCGCCCCCTCACCCTCCGCTCGGCGCGGACCCAGGACGTCCCGGTCATCCAGGCGCTCGTGGAGCCGCTGGCGCGGGAGCGCGTGCTGCTCCAGAAGGAGGCTGTGGCCTACTACGAGGCCATCCAGGAGTTCGTGGTCGCCGAGGAGGCGGATGGGACCCTGGCCGGCTTCGGCGCCCTCCACGTGATGTGGCAGGACATCGCCGAGGTCCGCACCCTCGCCGTCTCGGAGGCCCACCGGGGGGCCGGCGTCGGGCACCTGGTCATCGAGGAGCTGCTGGACCGTGCGCGGGCCGTGGGCGTCGAGCGGGTCTTCTGCCTGACCTTCGAGGTCGAGTTCTTCCGCCGGCACGGTTTCGAGGTGATGGCGGACCAGTCCGCCGTGGACCCGGAGGTCTACGCGGAACTGCTGCGCTCCACGGACGAGGGCGTCGCCGAGTTCCTGGACCTCGCCCGGGTCAAGCCGAACACGCTCGGCAACACGCGGATGATCCGCCGCCTCTGAGCCGCCGCACCGCGGGCCGCCCCGTGCCCCGGCGAGGTCAGGCCGGGAAGGTGAGGCCGCCGTCGTCGTCCCGGGCCAGCAGCCCGTCCGACACGAGCCCAGCCACGCAGCGCGCCCACTGCGCGTCCTCGGGGCGGTGCGACCCGAGCCGCCCCCCGGCCACGACGACGGCGGGCACCTCCGCCTCGGCCACGCGCCCGTGCTCGCGGACGGCGGCCATCACGGCCCCGCGCACCTGACGGTCCGTGCCGGCCCAGGCCTGGCCGCGCGACACCTCCGCCGGCGGCGGGGAGCCCGCCGCGACCCACGCGCACGTCTCCGCCAGGGGGCAGCGGTCGCAGGCGGGGGAGCGGGCGGTGCAGACGAGGGCCCCGAGCTCCATGACGGCCGCGTTCCACGCGTTGGCGCGGGTGGGGTCCTCGGGCATCAGGGCCTGGGCGCGGCGCATCTCGGCGCGGGTCAGCGACCTGCCGGGCAGGGCCTCACCCGCGACCGCGCGCGCGATCACCCGGCGCACGTTGGTGTCCACGACGGTCTCGGGGATGCCGAACGCGAAGCTCGCGACCGCCGCGGCCGTGTACTCGCCGATGCCGGGCAGGGCGCGCAGGGCGGCGGGGTCGGCCGGCACCCGGCCGTCGTGGCGCTCGACGACGGCCCGGGCGGCCTCCTGGAGGCGCAGGGCCCGGCGCGGGTAGCCGAGCCGGTCCCAGGCCGTGAGCACGTCTGCGGTGGGGGCGGCGGCCAGGTCCGCGGGGGTGGGCCAGCGCTCCAGCCACTCCCGCCAGCGGGGCAGCACCCTCACGACCGGTGTCTGCTGGAGCATGATCTCCGAGACGAGCACGCCCCACGGGGAGCAGTCCGGGCTGCGCCAGGGAAGGTCCCGGGCGTGGACGGCGAACCAGCCCAGCACCGCGTCGTGCAGGCGCGGCACGTCCACCGTGGGCGGGACGAGGGGGGCGGGCGCGGGCATGGCGTCCACTGTAGGGTGCGCCGCCGCCTACCCTGGATCGCATGCCGTCTCGTCCGACTTCCCCCGGGTCGAAGCCGTCCCCCGCCGTCTACCGCCGCCGGCGGCTCGTGGCCGCCCTGCTCGCCCTCGTGCTCCTGCTCCTGGTGGGGTGGGCCGTCGTGGCGCTCGTCCGCGCCGGGATCGGCGCCTTCTCCTCCGAGGACGCCGACCCCTCCGCCGCCCCGACGCCGGTGCACTCCCCGTCGCCCGCCCCGGCGACGGACGCCGAGTCCGGCTCCGCCTCGCCCACCGTGGCCCTCGAGGACGCGGCCGAGTGCCAGCCCTCGGACCTGCGGATCACCGCCTCCGCGGACCGGTCCGAGTACCAGCGGGGCGAGGAGGCCGAGCTGCGCCTGGGCATCACGAACCTCTCCTCGACCCCGTGCCGCACGGATGTGGGCACGGCCCGACAGGAGTTCAGGATCCGCACGGCCGAGGGCGACGACGTCTTCTCCACCCGCATCTGCCAGGCGGACCCCGCGGAGGCCCAGCGGGTGCTGTACCCGCACGAGGAGCTCACCGCCGTGTACCGCTGGTCCGGCCGCGCCTCGAGCCAGGACTGCGGCCGCCTCGGCGCTCTCGCGGAGCCCGGGCCCCATCTGCTGACGGTCAGCCTCGGCGACGTCACCTCCCGCCCCGTGGCACTGAAGATCCTCGAGGAGCTCGCCCCGGGGGCCCAGGACAGCAGCTCCTCGGCCACCCCCTCCTCGAGCGGCAGCACCTCCCCGTCGGGGTCCGCCTCAGCTCCGGCGCCCGCCTCAGCCTCGGCGTCGGCCTCGCCGTCCGCGGCGCCCGCCACGACCACTGACCCGTCGCCGTCACCATCCCGCTGAGCCGGGCGCGCCGTCAGCGGCCGGGGCCGGCCTCCGGATGCGCGGCCGGGCCGCCGCCGGTCCACGTGGGGATCGTGGCGAGGGCCTCGCCGATCGAGCCGACCTCCGCCACCGTGAAGCCCGCCGGGACCTCCCCGAGCGGCTCGGGGGAGCGGGGGACCAGCGCGCGGGTGAAGCCCAGCCGCGCAGCCTCACGCACCCGTCGCCCGATGCCGGGCACGGGGCGCACCTCCCCGGCAAGCCCGAGCTCGCCGACCGCGATCATCCCCTGCGGGACGGGGGCCGAGAGCTTCGCCGAGGCCACGGCGACGGCCACGGCCAGGTCCGAGGCGGGCTCCGAGAGTCGCACGCCGCCCACGGTGGCCACGTAGCAGTCGTCCTGGGCGAGGGCGAAACGGGCCCGGCGCTGGAGCACGGCCAGGAGCATGTTCACGCGCGCCGCGTCCACGCCGGAGACGGTGCGGCGCGGGCTGCCGCCGGCGGACGGGGTGAGCAGGGACTGCACCTCGGCCACGAGCGGGCGCCGGCCCTCGAGCGTCACCGTCACGCACGTACCCTCGACCGGCTCCGAGACGCCCGAGAGGAACAGACCGGAGGGGTCGTCCAGGGACTCGATGCCGTCCTCCCGCAGATCGAAGCAGCCGACCTCGTCCGTGGGCCCGAAGCGGTTCTTCACCGCACGCACCAGGCGCAGCCGTGAGTGGCGGTCCCCCTCGAACTGGCAGACCACGTCCACGAGGTGCTCGAGCAGCCGCGGGCCCGCGATGGTCCCGTCCTTCGTCACATGGCCCACCAGGACCGTGGTGATCCCCTTCTCCTTGGCCGTGCGGATGAGGCTGGCCGCCACCTCGCGCACCTGGCTGACGCCCCCGGCGATCCCGTCCACCTCGGTGGACTGCAGGGTCTGCACGGAGTCCACGATCACCAGCTCCGGGTCCGTCCGCTCGATCTGCCCCAGCGCCCGGCCCAGGTCCGTCTCCGCCGTCAGGCGCAGGGTGTCCGCGATCGCCCCGATCCGGTCTGCGCGGGAGCGCACCTGCGCCGCCGACTCCTCACCCGTCAGGTACAGCACCGAGCGCGGACCGCCGCCGCCCGCGCCGCGGGCCGTCTGGGCGGCCACGTCCAGCAGCAGCGTGGACTTGCCGATGCCCGGCTCGCCGGCCAGCAGGATCACCGCGCCCGGCACGAGGCCGCCGCCGAGCACACGGTCCAGCTCGCGCACCCCCGTGGAGCGGAACGAGGCCAGCGTGGCGTCCACGTCCGCGATGCGCGGCGCGACCTCCGCGACCGTGGCCGCGCGCGTGCGGCCGGTGGTGGACGTCAGGCCGATCTCCTCGACCGTGCCCCACGACTGGCACTCCCCGCAGCGGCCGACCCACTTCACGGTGGTCCAGCCGCACTCGGTGCAGCGGTATCCGGGGGCGCGCTTCGGGGCGGTCTTGGTGGCCATGCGCCCACTCTAGGATCCGGGGCGGACGCGTTAACCGGCCCGCAGGCGGCCCCGACGTCGACCGCCGGGGCCGCGCGCCGCCGTCGGGCTCAGACGCGGGGCAGGTAGGCCCGCGCCTCGTCGTGCTCGGCGCCCGTGGCCTCGATGAGGTCCACCATCATGGGCCGCAGCAGCATCACGAGCGCCTCGCCGTGCACGGATCCGCCGCCCAGCTGGTGCGGGTCCAACGCGGACGCGGACGCCCCCAGGGCGTCCCGCGCCACGGACAGCGAGCGATGGCGGCCCTCGGCCTGCGGCTCCACGAGGGAGCGGTGCAGGATCTCGACGGCGTCCGCGGCGTCGTCGAACCAGGCTGCCAGGCGCTCGCGGTCGTCGTCGTCGAACACGCCCTCGTCCAGGACCGAGACCACCCGCCGGGCCACGATCCGCAGGGAGCGCACCGCCAGGTCCGAGCGGTCCGCCGCGTTCACCGCGTCGTCCACGAAGGAGCGCGAGGAGCGGTGCAGCGGGTTGAAGAGGGTCTGCTCATGCGTGACGCGCAGCTCCTTGCGCAGCGCCTCCAGCGTGGTGTGCGTGCCGCGGCTGGCCACGAGCGCCATCCAGGCGGTGCGGGAGTCGTCCTCCCGCAGGGCCCGGGAGAGGTCGCGCAGCACCGTGGCGATCGAGTTGTAGAGCCCACCCAGCTGACGCACCGCGGGGCGTCGCACGTCCTGGGGTGAGAGGAACGTGACGAGCAGGGCCAGGACGCCGCCCACGATCGCGTCCTGGCTGCGGACGAACGGCCCTCCCGTGCCGATGGGCAGGAGGACCACGAGGACGGACTGCAGGGACATCTGCATCGTGAACGTGGCGCCGGAGTCCAGGAACCGGGCCACCATCACGGACACGAACAGGACCACCGAGGCCTGCCACAGGCCGCGGCCGAGCCCGACCATGAGCAGGTCCCCGATCAGGATGCCCACGGTGCAGCCGACGGCGACCTCGGCCACCTTGCGCAGCTTCGGCTCCCGTTGGAAGCCGAGGGCGATCAGCAGGGCGGTGGAGGCGAACAGGGGCTGCTGGTGGCCCAGGACGGCCTCCGCGAACCAGTAGGCGCCCACCGCGCAGACCGCGACGAGGGCGGCCTGGCCCACGGAGGAGCGGACGCGGGACCAACCCGCACGGGCGCGCCGACGCAGGAAGCGGCCGAGGCGCTCCCCGCGGGTCTGGGGGTCGACCATCGGCACCGTGCCCGTGGCGGTGGCGAAGCGGTCCGTCATGCGGCCAGCCTAGTCCGACGCCGCGGAGCCCTCGCCGTACGGGGCTCAACCGGGCATTGTGACCCACCGCACAGCCAGATCCTGCGAATGTCGCCCCAGTTCACCATCTGTTCACCCCGGCCGAGCACTCGATTCACCTCTGGACCGTACGGTCGAGTGCGGTGCAGAACCGGGCAAGCCGGACGCTCTGCCCTCACCGTCGTCATCCGATTGAAAGAGGCTCTTCGTGAAGGCTCTCCGCTTCGGCCGCTCCGCCGCCCTCCTGTCCGTGGCCGCCATCGCCCTGACCGCCTGCTCCTCCGCGGACAGCGGCAACGGCGGCTCCGATGCCTCCGGCTCCGCCGGCGGCGAGCAGGGCACCACCCCCGAGGTCCAGGGCAACCTGGTCGGCGCCGGCGCCTCCTCGCAGGAGGCGGCCATGACCGCCTGGACCCAGGGCGTCACCGAGACCGCTCCGAACCTGACCGTGCAGTACTCCCCGGACGGCTCCGGTGCCGGTCGTGAGAAGTTCCTCGCCGGCGCCACCTCCTTCGCCGGCTCCGACGCCGCCCTCAAGGAGGAGGAGGCTGAGTCCGCCAAGGAGAACTGCGGCGACGAGGGCGCGTTCCACGTGCCGGCCTACATCTCCCCGATCGCCGTGGCCTACAACCTGCCGGGCGTCGATGAGGTCAAGATGGACGCCGAGACCATCGCCAAGGTGTTCTCCGGCGAGATCAAGAACTGGAACGACGAGGCCATCGCCGCGCAGAACGAGGGCGTCGAGCTGCCCGACACCCCGATCACCGTCGTGCACCGTTCCGACGACTCGGGCACCACCGAGAACTTCACCGCCTACCTCACCGAGGCCGCCGGCGATGCCTGGTCCTACGACGAGGTCGAGACCTGGCCGTCCGACATCACCGCCGAGTCCGCCCAGGGCACCAAGGGTGTCGTGGGCCTGGCCTCCCAGACCGAGGGCGCCATCACCTACGCCGACGCCTCCGCCGTGGGCGAGCTGGGCACCGTGTCCGTGAAGGTCGGCGAGGAGTACGTGAAGTACTCCGCCGAGGCCGCGGCCGCGACCGTCGAGAAGTCCGAGGCCAAGGAGGACGGCTCGATCGAGCTCGACCGCGCCACCGACGAGTCCGGCGTGTACCCCGTCGTGTTGGTCTCCTACCACATCTACTGCAACCAGTACGAGTCGCAGGAGACCGTGGACCAGGTCAAGGCCTTCGCCGAGTACGTCGTGTCCGAGGACGGTCAGAAGACCGCCGAGGAGTCCGCGGGCAACGCCCCGATCTCCGAGGACACCCGCAAGAAGGCCATGGAGCGCATCGAGGCCATCTCGGTCAAGGGCTGATGTCGCTTCTTGTCGGCTGACCCACCGCCGCTTCGGCCGCCGGGCCCCACGGGCCCGGCGGCTGAAGCCGCGTCAGGGCTCTCGTTCGTCGCGGCCCGTCCATCACCACGCACGTCGATCTGAGGGAAGGCACTGTGTCCTCAACCACCAACGAGGCGGCACCGAAGCCGTCCAGCCTGCGCGGCCCCCGCCGCGGAGCCGCCGGAGACAAGCTCCTCTCCGGCGGGGCCCTTGCGGCCGCCGTCCTGATCCTGCTCGTGCTCGCCTTCGTGGCGGTCTTCCTCCTGACGGAGGCATGGCCTGCCCTGCAGCCGGGTGCGGAGCTCGTGTCCGCGGACTCCTTCTTCCAGTACGTGTGGCCGCTCATGGCCGGCACCGTGATGGTGTCGATCATCGCTCTGCTCATCGCCACCCCGGTCGCGATCGGTGTCGCCCTGTTCATCTCGCACTATGCGCCCCCGCGCATCGCGCAGTCGGTGGGCTTCGTGATCGATCTGCTGGCCGCGATCCCCTCCGTGGTCTACGGCGTGTGGGGCTGGCTGACGCTCGCTCCGCTGATGGTGCCGATCTACGGCTGGCTCAACGAGAACCTGGGCTTCATCCCGTTCTTCGGCGGCTCGGCCACCACCACGGGCCGTACCCTGCTGACCTCGGGCGTCGTGCTGGCCGTGATGGTCCTGCCGATCATCACCGCGCTCTGCCGTGAGATCTTCACCCAGACCCCGAAGCTCCACGAGGAGGCCGCGCTCGGCCTCGGCGCCACGCGCTGGGAGATGATCAAGATGACCGTGTTCCCGTTCGCCCGGGCCGGCATCGTCTCCTCGATCATGCTCGGCCTCGGCCGCGCGCTCGGCGAGACCATGGCGGTCACCATGGTGCTCTCCGGCGGCGTCTTCTCCTGGTCGCTCGTGGAGTCCGGCAGGAACCAGACGATCCCGTCGGAGATCGCGCTCAACTTCCCCGAGGCGTTCAACATGCGCCTGCACGAGCTGATCGCTGCCGGTCTCATGCTCTTCATCATCACCCTGGCGGTGAACATGATCGCCCGCGCGATCGTGAACAAGCACAAGGAATTCTCGGGAGCCAACTGACATGAGCACTGTCTCGACTTCTCCCCGGGCCACCGAGGACAGCGTGACGCCGCGGCGTCACTCCCTGACCGAGGGTCAGAAGCCCGGCTGGACCTGGATGGCCGTCGCAGCTGCCGCGGCCATCGTCGCCGCCGGCCTGACCGTGCTGCTCAGCGGCGCCTTCAACGTCGTCGGTTTCGTGATCATCGCCGCCATCCTCTACATCGCGGGGCTCTACGTGGCCACCCGCGTGATGGAGAACCGGCGCCGCGCCGCAGACGGCCTGTGCCGCAACCTCGTGTGGCTGGCGTTCCTCGTGGCCCTGGTGCCGCTGGTCTCCGTGCTGTGGTCGGTCCTCTCCGCCGGTCTGCCGACCCTGATCGCCAACCCGCAGATCATGGCGTACGACATGAAGGGCATCACCGGCATCGACGACTCGGTGTGGGTGGAGGACGGCAAGCCCGCCGGCGGGCTCGCGGGCGGTTTCGGCCACGCCCTGATCGGCACCGTCGTGATCACGATCATCGCGACCCTGATCTCCGTGCCGATCGGCATGCTCACCTCCATCTACCTGGTGGAGTACAGCCGCGGCGGCTGGTTCTCCCGCGCCATCGTGTTCTTCGTGGACGTCATGACCGGCATCCCCTCGATCGTGGCCGGCCTCTTCGCCTACGCCGCGATCACGTGGGTCCTGACCCTGGTCACCGGCAGCAAGTCCACCGCACTGCAGTCCGTGCAGATGGGTCTCACGGCCGCGATCGCGCTCTCGGTGCTCATGATCCCCGTGGTCGTGCGATCCACGGAGGAGATGCTCCGTGTGGTGCCCAACGAGCTGCGCGAGGGCGCCTACGCCCTCGGCGTGCGCAAGTGGCAGACCATCGCCAAGGTGGTCCTGCCCACCGCGATCTCCGGCATCGCCTCCGGCGTCACCCTGGCCATCGCCCGCGTGGCGGGCGAGACCGCGCCGATCCTCGTGACGGCCGGCTTCGCCACCAGCATCAACTGGAACCCGTTCGACAACTGGATGACCGCGCTGCCGGTGTACATCTACCGCCAGCTGGTCGCCCCGACCTCGCCTACGGCGGCGGACCCCTCGACCGCCCGCGCCTGGGCAGCCGCCCTGCTGCTCGTCACCATCGTCATGCTGCTCAACCTGGCGGCACGGTTCATCGCCAAGGCGTTCGCCCCCAAGAAGGGCCGGTGAGGCCCGGCCGCCCGGAATCCCCCGGGCGGCCGGCCCCGACCCCGTCGCACCCCCCAGAGACTTCCACGAAGGAACAGAACCACTCATGTCCAAGCGCATCCAGGCCATCGACGTCGATGTCTTCTACGGCAAGTTCAAGGCCGTCGAGGGCGTCAACATCGACATCGCCCCCCGCTCCGTCACTGCCTTCATCGGCCCCTCCGGCTGCGGCAAGACCACCTTCCTGCGCAGCATCAACCGCATGCACGAGGTGCTCCCCGGCGCCACCGTGGACGGCCAGCTCCTGCTCGACGGCGAGGACATCTACGGGCCCGGTGTGGACCCGGTCCGCGTCCGTTCCCAGATCGGCATGGTCTTCCAGCGCCCGAACCCGTTCCCCACGATGTCCATCCGGGACAACGTGCTGGCCGGCTACAAGCTCAACGGCACCCGCCTGAACAAGTCCCGTGCGGACGAGCTCGTGGAGAAGTCCCTGCGCGGCGCCAACCTGTGGAACGAGGTCAAGGACCGCCTCGACAAGCCCGGCTCCGGCCTCTCCGGCGGTCAGCAGCAGCGTCTGTGCATCGCCCGCTCCATCGCGGTGCAGCCCGACGTGATCCTCATGGACGAGCCCTGCTCCGCGCTCGACCCGATCTCCACCCTCGCCGTCGAGGACCTGATCAACGAGCTCAAGGAGGAGTACACGGTCATCATCGTCACGCACAACATGCAGCAGGCCGCGCGCGTGGCGGACAAGACCGCGTTCTTCAACATCCAGGGCGTCGGCAAGCCCGGCAAGCTGATCGAGTACGACGACACCAACGTCATCTTCAACAACCCCTCGAGCCAGCAGACCGAGGACTACGTCTCCGGCCGTTTCGGCTGAGCCGCCCCGCGCTCCGTCCCCGACCCCGTCCGGCCGCACGCCGGGCGGGGTCGCGGCGTCTGCGGGGCCGGGCGTCGTCGTCGGGCGCGGCCTCAGGCCAGCGGGAGGAGGGCCAGCGTGCCGAGGAGGCCGAGGAGGGCGCAGGCCACCGGCGTGAGCAGCCACCAGCCGACCACGCGCAGCACGGTGGGCCAGCGCACGGACGCGTAGGTCTGCGTCTGGCCGGCGCCCACGATGGCCGCCGTCGCCGTGTGGGTGGAGGACAGGGGCAGGTGGAACACCAGGGATCCGACGAACAGCAGGCCCGCGGGGATGACGGCGGCCACGGACGCCCGCAGGGGGTCGAGGCGCACGAGACGCTCGGTGAGGGTCCAGGCGATCCGCCAGGCGCCGCCCAGCGTGCCGAGCCCGACCGCGAGGGCGAACAGGAACGCGCCCCCCACGAACTCGGCCGTCAGGGCGTCCGGCGCCAGGACGGACCCGGACCCCACCAGCACGGCGGCCCACAGCACCCCCATGCGCTGACCGGCCTGCAGGCCGTGGCCCATGGCCATGGCGCTGGCGGAGATGCCCAACGCGACGCGGGCCCGGTGCTGGACGTTGACCGTGGTGCCGCGGGTGGCGAGCCGCATGGCGGGCGCGGTGAGCAGGCGGGCGAGCGCCCACGCGATCAGGGGCGAGAGCAGCAGGCTGAGCAGCACCTCGGCGTGGACGAGGTCGAAGATGGTGTGGGCGACGTCGATGTGCAGGCTCAGGCGCACGGCGAGGTGGCTGCCCGCCAGCGCGGAGATCAGCGCGTGCGTGCTGGAGCCGGGCAGGCGCCGCCACCACAGCAGCAGACCCCACACGAGGGTCACCGCGCAGGACACGCCCACGGCCAGGGGGCCGACCTCGCTGCGCACCGCGGGCGAGGTGAAGTAGTGCACGCTCAGCGTGATGAGCCCGATGCCCAGCAGGGCGCCCACGGTGTTGACCGCCCCGGTCAGGAGGAGGGCTCCGCGCGGGGTCAGCGCCCGGTACCGGACAGGCAGCGCCGCGGCGTTGGGGGCGTCACGGAACCCCATCAGCGCGCCGACGGCGCACAGCAGCACGAGGACGACGGCGAGCCCCGCGGTCACGGCGCCTCCACCGGCTCAGGACTCACGGACGAGCACCATGCCCAGGTCCATGTTCACGCGGGAGAGGGCCTCGAGCGCCGCGTGCAGCGCCCAGGCGACCTCGCGCTGGCGGTTGTAGTCGCGCTGCAGCAGGTCCATGCCGAGGTCGGCGAGCCACTCGACCATGATCCGCTCCGTGCGGCGGGAGGCGCGCAGCAGCTGCATCCACGTGGCCTCCAGGGCGTCGAGGTCGCGCATCTCGGCGGCGCCGCGGGCGAGCAGCTCGGCCTGCCGCCCCACGGTCTCGAGGACGTCGAGGGCGTGCGTCGGCAGCTCCTCGAGGTCGGCCCGCTGGATCAGCACGCCCGCCGACACGACGCGCCGGGTGGTCGCGTGCACGCCGCTGGCCAGCCGGTAGAGGTCCTGACGGGGCAGCGGAGTCACGTAGGCGCTGCGCAGCGCGGTGAGGAAGGCCATGAGGGTGGCGCTCGAGGACGAGTCGAGCTCCTCGAGCTCACGGGCGGCACGGTCCGCCTCGGGTCCGCGGGTCCCCGCGACCTGGGCCACCAGATGCACGGACCGGTGCAGGGCCTCGGCGAGGTCCGCCATGTGGCGCAGCGCCGGGGTGTCGCGCGTGACGAGCCAGGGCATGCGGGGGGACATGGGCAGCGTTCGCTCTCTCGTCGACGGGTGGCGAAGGGGTCGACGACGACGCCGGACCGGGAACGCCTCTCGGCGGAAGGCCGCTCGCAGCGGCTATGTGTTGGAGCCCGGGGTTACCAGCGGCCCGGCGCCGTCCCCATCAGTCTAGCGATCCGTCCCGAAACGCTCGACCCGCCGCCTCCAGGGCGTCGGCGGTGCTGACCAGGCGCGCGGCCCGGCGGGTGAGGGCGGCGGCGCGGTCCGGGGCGGCGGCCTCGGAGCCCTCGGCGTGCTCGACCTGGCCCAGGGCCACGACGCGGGCGTAGGCCGCGGCGCGCTCGAACGCGACGTCGATCTCGGAGCGGTAGGCGCCCGTGAGGATCGTGTCCGTGAGGCGGCGCAGCTCGGCCGGCCCCGGCGGCTCGACGGCCCCCGCCACGACGCGCGAGGCGTAGGCGGCGTGCCCGGCGCGGTACCAGGCGGCCCAGCGCTCGCCGTCGCGGGTCGTCGCCTCCTGCAGCGCGTACAGACGCCACAGGGCGCCGGCGAGTGAGACGGGCGGGGCGTCCGCCCACAGCTCGGCGAGCGTCTCGACACCGAGCTCGCGGACCAGCCCGACCAGCCGCTCGACGACGGCCGGGTCCTCCTCCGCGCGGCCGCCGGCCACGAGGGCGTGGGCCAGGCGCGAGGCCGCCGCGGCCACTTCCTGCGGGTCTTCGCCGCCGGCGAAGTGCGTGAGCTCCTGCGGTTCCGAGAGGCGGGGCCGGTGGGGGCGCAGCACGCCCGAGGCGCTCGAGCTGGCGCCGCGGCCGGCGGGCAGGCGGTGACGTGCCATGGGCGGGCTCCCTTCGAGGGCGCATCGGGGTGGGGATGTGGTCGCCGGAGGCGGCGGCCCCGTCCACGGTAGTGCCCCGGACGCCTGGGCTACCATCGGAGGGCACCCGTGAGGGTCGCCGTCGTCGGCCGCGCGCCGTCGTCGTCGGCCGCGGGTGAGGGCCTTTAGCTCAGCTGGCAGAGCATCGGACTTTTAATCCGCCGGTCGCGGGTTCGATCCCCGCAGGGCCCACCGGAAAGCGGCCCCTGACCAGGCATGACGCCCAGTCAGGGGCCATTGTCATGCCCGCGCGGACCTGGCCTATCCAGCGAAAACCCAGCATTTTCGATCCGACGTCACCCCTCCACATCTCGGAAGAAGTCGGCCAGGACGGCCTTCATGTCCGCCGCCTCCGGAGCTTTCGCCTGATAGTGCGCTGCCGTCACGGCTTCCGAGGCGCGCCCCAGGGACGCCGACGACGCCACAAGCCCCCGGATGTCTGCGTTTCGTGTCGGGGCCGCCCTCCGCATCGTGTCCGGATGGACCACCCGAAGCCGATGGTTCGCATGGCCGTGCGCCACTGCTTCCGGAAGTTGGATGGGTCCCGCACGGTCCCCGTCGCCGACGGAAACACTACGCCGAGCTCCGTCATCCGCTCCCAGCGGCTCGCAACATGTCCGCCGCCGGGGCCACTGTGTAGCCCTGGACAGCGCGAGCCGACTTCGGATGATCCCGACGCACTACGCCCCGGAGACGCGGCACCCTGTGGCGCTAGGGCGTGTCCGACAATGGTTTGGACCATGCGAGTGCAGCGCTCAGGGCCACCGCGATCCGGTAGTCGATCACGTACTTGTCATGCCTGGTCGTTAGTCCCGTTACTGCTTCAGGCGCGCGGACTGAGGCTCTAGGACGTTACGGCCTTTGTACACGGCCCCGTCGAGGCCAATAGACCGCTCGCGGCCTGGATCGCGGCGTCCGCAGTGACCCTGCTGGTTCGACGGCTCGGGGTCACTGCTGTGATGCCGCGGGCCCGCAGATCGGAACGGATCGTCCAGCAGGAGTAGGCCTTGTCGCCCAGCACCATGTTCGGGCGGGTCCGGGGCCGACCCACCGGCCGGTGTGCGCGCGGCTGCTCAGCAGGGGAGCCGTGATGGGCCAATTCCTTGCCTGGCTGGGGTGTGATCGGGCTGGCGAACGACATGCCTGCACCGTCGACGAGCTGATGGTTCTTCGTGCCCAACCCGCCATGCGAGGGCACGATCCCGTGATCGGCAGGGCCACCCCGCAGATTCTTGTAGTTCGATCCGCCCCCTGTGTGGCGGGTGATGGTTCTGACGTGCAGGTCTGGCGGTATCAGATGGCTTCGAGGGCCAGACGTCCATTAGTGGCGGGTTCCCGTTGACGGCCCATCGAGCCCTTAGATTTTATTGGACTTCGACCGATTGCACTTCCAGCACAGCGCTTGCAAGTTTTCTTCTGTCGTCAGGCCACCTCGAGAGACCGGGATGATGTGGTCCACCTCAAGCAGAAGGTGGGGCTCGGCATAAGTACTAACCCCGCAGTTCTGACAAGTGAAGTTATCTCGATCCTTAATGTGATGGCGGAGCTTGGACGTCATGAGGGCCCGCTGACCCGCGGCCGATTTCCGAAACTTGATACGAGCCGACATCGTATCGATGAGGGCGTCGAGGGCTTGGGAGTTCAAGACCACATTGGTTCGTTCGCTGCTATTGCCACCCGCGCTGACGTACTCAAAGGTGTATGTCTCATACGGGATCGTAATGGGGGAAATCTCCACCCCGACCTGTTCCATAAACTCGTCCAAGAAGTGCTTCTGAATGAACGAAGGGGGCTCGATGGCTTCAGTGATTGAGGCCTCTCTGTTCTGGAGGTTGGAGAGGGCTTCCTCGAGCTGAGCCAAGCTTGACCCCATCTCTTCCACTTCCGCTAGTCGATCTTCCTCTGCGTTGATGTGGAAGTACTTCATCAGGTAGCGGATGGGGTCCATCTGAGCCTTCCGTACCACCTGAAGCGAACAATTGTGGACGTTCGGCTCCCCGAGGGTCGCCACGTTCCGATCCCGGATGTAGTTGTGGCGGCTCGTGTTCTCGCTATAGGCAAGGTGCGCGTGCTGGCCGGTCGACGATTCGCCAAGGCTGAAAGAGCCTCTAGCGCGAATCTCGTCGATGTACTCCTTGAGTTCGTTGTGTTCTGCCACGAAGGCCCGAATCTCCGCTTTCTTCTCTTGGAACTCTTCACTATTGAAGTATCGGTGCTTCCTGATGAGCAAGATGATCCGCGGGAGTACTGGCATGAGGAAGATGAGTGCCCCGGGCCCTGCCGGGATCGAGATGACCGCAAGGGCGATAAGTGCCCACTCCCACCACCGGAACAGTTCACGCCGCTTGGGGCCTTCAGCACTCATCATCGAGTCCTCCCTTATTGATCGCTGTGATCCTACGGGATGGGGCGTCTGAGGAGGCGGTGGCAATGGCGGGGGCGTGGCGTGGTTCGGCGCTGTGGGTGGCCGCGCAAGTCAGGCGACCACGGGCGCGACTGCCAGTAGGTAGACAGCATGCCTAAGACAGACTGTCCGCATGGATGCATGGATCGGCGTTGTCGGAACGCTCCTCGGCGCCGTCGTCGGCGGCGGCGTGGCATACCTCAACGGCACAAGAGATCGGAAGTTGGAGGCCCGCCGGGACCAGGAAAAGCGCGTAACGGAGGTTGCCGGGGAGCTTCTCCAGATAGTCGACGCGCGGGAGAGGTACGTTCACGGCTACCTGGAGGTCGTGGGAGAGTTCCCACACGATGGCACTCCGGACGGTGAGGAGGACCCCGCGCGGAAGACGCTCGCACTCCTGGAGCTCTACGCCCCGGCTCCGGTCACAACGGCCGCCCGCGAGTACGTCGATCTCATGGACAAGTGGGAGGCGGGATGGACGTGGGAGGCCACCGGGAACGACGTCCGCGCGGCCCGGGAGCGGTACATCTCGGCTCTCCGGACGTTCATCGGGTCGGACAACCCCGCGTAGAGCCCCAGGTTGCCGCAGACCTGCGAACGGCCCAGTGATTATGCAGCGGAGACGTTCAGAAGCGAGGGACGGGCTCGGACGGAAACATGGGTAGGGTCGGCCAAAATCAGCGGAGGTATTCAGATGGAGAGCAGCAGGCAGAAAAAGCCAGAATTGATACCCCAGACTCCGCCGGTCGCGGGTTCGATCCCCGCAGGGCCCACCGGAGAGCGGCCCCTGACCAGGCATGACGCCCGGTCGGGGGTCCTCCCTAGGATGGAGCCATGAGCCCCACGCCCGCACCAGTCACCGAGACGATCAGCTCCGGCCACAGCGTGGTGTGGTCGCGCCCGCCGGCGGAGCGCGCGGGCACGGACCTGGTGCTCGTGTTCCACGGCTACGGCTCCAACGAGGTCCGCGCGGCGCGCCGCCACTTCCCGATGCTCCCGGAGCGGTGCACCGGCCTGGCGGTGCGCGGCGGCTTCGAGATCGACGAGACGGCGTCCGAAGGCCCGGGCGACCCCGGCGCGCACGGCTGGTTCCTGCTCGACCTGCTGCTGCAGTCCGACTTCGCCCAGGTGCTCGCCGCCGCCCACCGCGTGTTCGACGTGCTCTCCGCCGAGGAGGTCGTGGCGGCCGGCTTCCGCACGGTCTCGGTGCTCGGCTTCTCCCAGGGCATGGCCATGGCGACGACGGTCCTGCGTCTGCGCCCCGAGGCGTTCACCTGCGGTGTGGGCCTGAGCGGCTTCGCCGTCGACAACGAGCTGCTGGCCATGCTCGACTCCCCGGCCGAGGGACCGGGCCCGCGCCCGTTCTTCTGGGGCCGGGACGCCGAGGATCCCGTGATCCATCCGGACGCCGTCGCCCACACCCGCGCGTGGGCCGAGGAGCACACCCGCCTGACCGTGCGCACCTACCCCGGGATCCTGCACGGGACCGGCCCCGACGAGGTCCGTGACGTGCGCATCTTCCTCGAGCACTCCCTGCGCGCGGCGACGCCCGGGTCCTGACCGCGGGGGTCGCGCGCCGATACTGTGGCGCGCATGGCAAAGAACTCGACGATCGGCCGGTACGCGTCCGGGAAGGTGAAGGACTTCGGGCTGAAGTCGGCACTCGATGAGAACGGCGAGCCCACGGAGGGCTTCGAGAAGGCCCTCTCCACGGTGTTGGCGGTCCAGCGCCCCCTGGTCCTGAAGAACATCCAGCGCATGGCGGCGAAGCACCCGGGGGAGAGCCCGGAGCGTCTCGCCGAGCGGCTCGGGCAGCAGTACCTGACCACCGTCACGGGGGCCGGTGCCGCCGTGGGCGGCACCGCGATCGTCCCGGGCATCGGCACCGTGGCCGCGCTCGGCCTGTCCGGTGCCGCGGTCGCCGGCTTCATGGAGGCCACCGCCCTCTACGCGCAGTCCCTCGCCGAGCTGCACGGCATCACCACGCAGGACCCGCAGCGCGCCCAGGCCCTCGTCATGGGCCTCATGCTCGGCGACGACGCCAAGGAGCTGCTCCGCGAGGCCGCCGCCAAGGCCGGCCGTCCCTACGACCCGCAGTCCAGCCTCAACGCGCTCGCGGGCACCGCATCGGGCACCGGCATCAGCGCGTTCGTGGTGGATCGCCTCAAGAGGACGTTCATGCGCAAGATGCTCCTGCGGCAGGGCGCCGGCTTCGTGGGCCGCGCCGTGCCGTTCGGCGTGGGCGCCGTGATCGGCGGCGTGGGCAACCGCGCCATGGGCAAGGCCGTGATGGAGAACGCCGCGGAGCTCTTCGGCCCCCTGCCGATGGTGATCCCCGGCGAGATCCGCGAGGGCGCCGCGCAGGGGCGCGCCGAGGGGGAGTCGGCGGGCGCCAAGGACGACGGCGGCGTCTTCGGCGCGATCCGTCGCGCCCTGCCCGGCGGCAAGGACGAGAAGGACAAGCCCGCCGCCTGACGGCCCCGCCCCCCGCGCTTTCGAACGTGAGAGAGGCCCTATCTCACGTTCGAAAGCGCCCATTCGCCCCATGTCACGTTCGAAAGTGCGGGGCAGGGGCCGCGTCTCAGAGGAACAGTGTCGCCACCCCGTGGATCGCCAGGCCCGCGAGCGCGCCGACGACCGAGCCGTTGATGCGGATGAACTGCAGATCCTTGCCCACGAACAGCTCGAGGGTGCGCGCGGTCTGCTCGCCGTCCCAGCGGGCGACCGTCTCCTCGATCACCCCGGTGAGCGCCGGGCCGTAGGAGCTCAGCGCATACGCCGCGGCGCGGCGGGCGTGGCCGTCCACACGGTCGCGCAGCTCGGGGTCCTCCTGCAGGCGGGCGCCGAGGTCGCGCAGGGCGGCCACGAGCGCGCGGTGCAGGTCGGAGGACGGGTCCTCGAGCGCGTCCAGGAGCGAGTCCCGCAGGGAGACCCAGGCCCGCCCGGCCCACGCGCGCAGCCGTTCGTCCGCGAAAAGGTTCCGCTTGAACCGTTCCACCGAGGCGCGGGTGGCCGGCTCGTTCCGCATCTCGTCGGCGAGGCGGTCGAGCCAGTCGTCGACGGCGCGGCGGGCCTCGTGCTCCCGGTCGCGGCGGATGCCGGCGAGATACTTGAGGGTCTCGGCGTGCAGTCGCTCGGCGAGGAGGCGGTCCACGAGGTCCGGGCTCCACTCGGGGGAGCGACGGCGCACCGTCTCGACGAACAGCTCGGGGTGGGCGGCCACCCAGTCCCCGGTGTGGGCGACCACGAGGTCCACCACGCGCTCGTGGTGCCGTCCGGCCACCACGTCCTCCAGCACGCCCGCGAGCGTGGGGGACCAGTCCGGGGCCACCATGTGGCGTTCCATCAGCTGGCGCAGCAGCTCCTGGACGGCGTCGTCGTCGGCCGCGGCCATGGCGCCCCGGGCCGCCGTGGCGATCTCCCGGGCGGTGCGGGCCGCGTTCTCCTCACGTCGCAGCCAGCCGCCGGCGGCCTCGGCCACCTTCAGTCCGTCGACCTTCTCGTGGGCGACCTCCGAGTCCAGGAAGTTCTCCTGCACGAACTCGGTCAGCGCGGCGCCGAGCTGGTCCTTCTTCCGCGGGATCAGGGCGGTGTGCGGCACGGGCACACCCATCGGGTGGCGGAACAGCGCCGTGACCGCGAACCAGTCCGCCAGCGCGCCGACCATGCCGCCCTCCGCGGCGGCGCGCACGTAGCCCCACACCGGGTGGGTGTCCTGCAACGGGAACGCGACCACGAACACCACGGCCAGCAGGATGAGCAGCCCCAGGGCGACGGCCTTCATGCGCCGCAGGCCCGCCGCGCGTTCGAGGGCGCCGGCGCTGAGCAGCTGCTGGGCGGGGTCGGGGGAGAAGGACACGGGAGGCTCCTGATCGCGTGCACCGAATGGTCCCCACCAGTTAACCAGCCGGGCACCCTGCGGTGACGTGGCCGGCACTCGCGCTCCCTAGCCTGGCGGCGTGCCCGCCCTCGTGATCGCCCACCGCGGTGCCTCCGCCGCCTTCCCCGAGCACACCCGCGCCGCCATGCTCCACGCCCTCGCCGTGGGCGCGGACGGTCTCGAATGCGACGTCCAGCTCACGCGGGACCGTGAGGTCGTCTGCTGGCACGACCCCACCGTGGACCGCACCTCGGACGGGCGCGGCGCCGTCGCGGACCACACGCTGGATCGTCTGCGCGCCCTCGACGTCCTCTCGTGGCACGCCCGGCGCCCGGGGGCCGAGCCCGCCACGACGACGGCGCCGCCCGCCGTGTACGGCGGCGCGGGGGAGCAGGTGCTCACCCTGGCCGACCTCCTGGAGGTCGCGACGGCCGCGGACCGGCCGCTGCGACTGGCCGTGGAGCTCAAGCACCCCTCCCCGTTCGGGCATGAGCTCGAGGAGCGGGTGCTGCGGGAGCTGCTGCGGGCCGGCTGGGACCCGGAGACCGGCCGGGTGGGTCAGGTGCAGGTGTCCCTCATGAGCTTCCACCCGGACGCGCTGCGCCACGTGGCTCCGCTGGCCGGCACGGACCCCCTCTGCCCCCTGATGGACCTCATGCCGACGGAGCTGCCGACCCGGCTCGCGCGGGGGCCGCTGAGCCGGGCGGCGGTGCGTGCGGCGGCGCGTCAGTCGCTGGCGGGGTCCGAGGCGCTCGTCTGGCGCGGCCGGGCCGGGCTGGCGGGGCCCTCCGTGGCCTACGTGCGGGAGCACCTGGCGGACGTGAAGGCGTGGCTGGCGGCGGGGCGGCGGCTGCGGGTGTGGACCGTCGACGAGCGCGAGGACGCCGATTTCCTCCTCGCCCAGGGGGTGCAGGAGCTCACCACCAACCGTCCGGAGGACGTGCTGCGCTGGGTCCGCGAGCGGGCCGCCGCGCGTCGGGAGCGGGTGCCCACCGGGGCCTGAGGGCGCCGTGCCGCACGCGCAGACGCGGCCTGCGTTGCGTTCCTGCCCGCGCTTGTGGCTATAGTCACGTCCAGGAGCGTGCCCGAGGTCACACCCGACGGCGCGGTCCCCTCGCACCCGCGTCTCGGCTGAGACCTCTCCCGGAGGAGCCCCCATGGCCACCCGTCTGCGTCACCGACTCCTGTCCGCCGCCGCGCTCACCGCGGCCGGCGCCCTGCTCGTCACCGGCTGCGCCCAGAGCCAGCGCGACGGCGGCGGCTCCGGCGGCTCGGGCGGGGGCGACGCCGCCCAAGTGGACGGCTCGTTCCTCTTCGCCGCCTCCTCCGACCCGAAGACCCTGGACCCGGCCTTCGCCTCCGACGGCGAGACCTTCCGGGTCTCCCGTCAGATCTTCGAGGGCCTCGTGGGCACGAAGCCGGGCACCGCGGACCCCGCGCCGCTGCTGGCCGAGTCCTGGGAGTCCTCGGAGGACGGCCTGACCCACACGTTCCAGCTGAAGGAGGGCGTGACCTTCCACGACGGCGAGCCGTTCAACGGGGAGGCCGTGTGCGCCAACTTCGACCGCTGGTACAACTTCACGGGCATCCAGCAGTCGGAGACCCTCTCGTACTACTACGGCAAGCTGTTCCGCGGCTTCGCGGACAAGCCCGAGGACGCCGTCTACAAGGAGTGCGAGGCCACCGGCGAGCACGAGGTGAAGATCACGCTGGCGCAGCCGTTCGCGGGCTTCATCTCCTCCCTGTCCCTGCCGGCCTTCGCCATGCAGTCGCCGAAGGCGCTCGAGGAGTACAAGGCGGACGAGGTCGGCGGCACCGCCGAGTCGCCCCAGATGTCCGAGTACGCCCGGGCACACCCCACCGGCACCGGCCCCTACAAGTTCGAGTCCTGGAGCGTGGGCGAGGACGTCAAGCTCACCGCCAACGAGGACTACTGGGGCGAGGGCGGCGAGGTCACGGACATCACCTTCCGCGTGATCGACGACCCGGTGGCCCGCCGTCAGGCGCTCGAGGCCGGGGACATCGACGGCTACGACCTCGTGGCCCCCGCGGACACCGCGGCCCTGTCCGAGGCCGGCTTCAACGTGGTGGCCCGCGACCCGTTCACCATCCTCTACCTGGGCCTGAACCAGGAGAAGGAGGAGCTCCAGGACGTCAGGGTGCGCCAGGCGATCGCCCACGCGATCGACAAGGACGCCCTCATCGCGCAGACCCTCCCCGAGGGCACGGAGCCCGCCACCCAGTTCATCCCGAAGTCCGTGAACGGGTACAGCGAGGACGTCACCACGTACGAGCACGACCCCGCCAAGGCCAAGGCGCTGCTCGCCGAGGCCGGCTACCCGGACGGCTTCACGATCGACTTCAACTACCCCACCGGCGTCTCGCGCCCGTACATGCCGACCCCCGAGCAGGCGTTCTCCAACCTCTCGAGCCAGCTGGCCGAGGTGGGCATCACGGTGAACGCGAAGCCGGCCAAGTGGAGCCCGGACTACCTCGACCAGGTGCAGGGCACCTCGGACCACGGCATCCACCTGCTCGGCTGGACCGGTGACTACAACGACACGGACAACTTCGTGGGCGTGTTCTTCGGCCAGGAGAAGCCCGAGTTCGGCTTCACCGACGAGGAGCTGTTCTCCGCCCTCGAGGAGGCCCGCCAGATCCCGACGCTCGAGGAGCAGACGCCGAAGTACCAGGAGATCAACGAGCAGATCTCCGAGATCGTCCCGGCGGTCCCGCTCGCCCACCCGGCCCCGTCGCTGGCCTTCGACAAGCGCGTGGCCTCCTACCCGGCGAGCCCGGTCAACGACGAGGTCTTCAACGAGATCGACCTGACCGAGTGAGCCCGGCGGGCCGGGGACGACCCGCCCCACCGGCGACGACGGCGCCGCGCCCCGGCGCCGTCGTCGCCGGCCCGCCCGCCACCGCCCGTCCCTCGCACCGACCGGCCCGGCCCCCGCGCCGGCATGGAGGCCCCTCGTGCTCAGACTCATCGGCAAGCGCCTGCTGCTGCTGATCCCCACCCTGTTCGGACTGTCCGTCCTGCTGTTCGTGTGGGTCCGCAGCCTGCCCGGCGGCCCCGCCACCGCCCTGCTCGGCGACCGCGCCACCCCCGAGGCCGTGGCCCGCGTGAACGCGGCGTACGGCTTCGACAAGCCCCTGCTCGAGCAGTACCTCACCTACATGGGGCGGCTGCTGCGCGGCGACTTCGGCACCTCGACCATGACGAACCGGTCCGTGGTCGAGGAGTTCGCGGACCGCTTCCCGGCCACGCTGGAGCTCTCGGTCTTCGCGATCGTGTTCGCGGTGGCCATCGGCATCCCGCTCGGCTACTGGGCGGCCCGCCATGTGGGCCGGTGGCAGGACGACGTCGCCGTCGTGCTGTCCCTGGTCGGCGTGGTGGTGCCCGTGTTCTTCCTGGCGTTCATCCTCAAGTGGGTGTTCGCGGTGAAGCTGGGCTGGCTGCCCACGGACGGCCGGCAGGACCCGCGGATCGACGCCACCCACTACACGAACTTCTACGTGTGGGACGGCATCATCACCGCGGAGTGGGACGCGGCCCTGAACGCGCTGACCCACCTGGTGCTGCCCGGCATCGCGCTGGGCACCATCCCGCTGGCGATCATCGCGCGCATCACCCGTGCCTCCGTGCTGGACGTGCAGGACGCGGACTTCGTGCGCACGGCCCGCGCCAAGGGCCTGGCCCCGCGCCTGATCCGAAACCGGTTCATCATGCGCAACGCCCTGCTGCCGGTGAGCACCACGCTCGGCCTGCAGCTGGGCCTGCTGATCTCCGGGGCGGTGCTCACCGAGACGGTGTTCGCGTTCAACGGGATCGGCCGGTTCCTCGCGCAGGCGATCTTCCAGCTCGACTTCCCGGTGCTGCAGGGCTTCATCATCTTCATCGCCCTGCTCTACTCGCTGATCAACCTGGTCGTGGACGTCTCCTACGGCCTCATCGACCCGAGGGTGCGTGTCTCATGAGCGTGAACCTGCCCCCCAGCCCCGGCGGCGGACCCACCGAGCACGCCGTCGAGCACGCGCTGGCGCCCGTCGAGGCCGGGGCCACCCAGGCGACCACCGAGGCCGCCGCGGACGCGCGCGGCACCTCCGTGTGGGGCGCCGCGTTCCAGCGGCTGCGCCGCAACCCGGCCGCGATCGCCGGCGCCGTGATCGTGCTGCTCTTCGTGCTCGTGGCCGTCCTCGCCCCGGTGCTGGCCCCGTACGCGGGCACGGCCACACCCGGCATGCGCGAGATCCGTCCCACCCACGTGCCCGGCCCCGGCGAGGTGGCCGGCTACCCGCTGGGCCTGGACCGCTTCGGCGGGGACGTGCTCTCCAAGCTGATCTGGGGCGCGCAGGCCTCGCTGCTCATCGGCGTCATCTCGACGGCGTTCGGCCTGGCCGGCGGCATGCTGCTCGGCCTGCTGGCCGGCACGTTCGGCGGCTGGGTGGACTCCGTGGTGATGCGCGTCGTGGACATCCTGCTCTCGGTGCCCAACCTGCTGCTGGCGGTGTCCATCGCGGCGATCCTCGGGCAGACCCCGTTCGCGGTGATGATCGCGATCGGGGTGGCGCAGGTGCCCGTGTTCGCGCGGCTGCTGCGTTCCTCGATGCTCACGCAGAAAGGGTCGGACTACGTGCTCGCGGCGCAGACCCTCGGCCTCTCGCGCGGGCGGATCACGATGTCCCACGTGCTGCCGAACTCGCTGGGCCCCGTGATCGTGCAGGCCACGCTCACCCTGGCCACGGCCGTGATCGACGCGGCCGCCCTGTCCTTCCTGGGCCTCGGCGGCGGCCGCCCCGAGACCGCCGAGTGGGGCCGCATGCTCACCTACGCGCAGGCCGAGCTGGGCATCAACCCGTGGCTCGCGTTCCTGCCCGGCCTGTGCATCGCCATCACCGCGCTCGGCTTCACCCTGCTGGGCGAGTCCCTGCGCGAGGCCCTCGACCCGACCTCCCGGAGGCGCTGACCATGGACCCCAAGCACGACGACGGCGCGCCCGGCCCCGGCACGACACCCGCGGTCCCCGCGGCCGGCGCCCCGCTGCTGGAGATCCGCGACCTGGATGTGGAGTTCACCACCCAGCAGGGCACCGTGCAGGCCGTGGAGGGCGCGTCCCTCACGCTCCCGGCCGGAGGCACGCTGGCGATCGTGGGCGAGTCCGGCTCGGGCAAGTCCACCACCGCGATGGCCGCGATCGGCCTGCTGCCCGGCAACGGCCGGGTCACGGCAGGCTCCGTCCGCTTCGCGGGCGAGGAGCTCGTGGGCCTGCCCGAGTCGCGGATGCGCGGCATCCGCGGCCGCCGGATCGGGCTGGTGCCGCAGGACCCGATGTCCAACCTCAACCCCGTGACCCGGGTGGGGCAGCAGATCGGGGAGACCCTGCTGACCCACGGCATGACGACGAAGAAGGACGTGGGGGCCGCCGTCGTCGAGGTGATGGAGCGCGCCGGCATCCCCGAGCCCGCGCGACGGGCCAAGCAGTACCCGCACGAGCTCTCGGGCGGCCTGCGCCAGCGCGTGCTGATCGGCATCGGCCTGGCGTGCCGGCCGCAGCTGCTGATCGCGGACGAGCCGACCTCCGCCCTGGACGTGACGGTGCAGCAGGTGATCCTGGACCAGATCGACGAGATGACCCGCGAGCTCGGCAGCTCCGTGCTGCTGATCACCCATGACCTCGGCCTCGCCGCCGAGCGGGCGCAGCAGCTCGTGGTGATGCACCGCGGACGCGTGGTGGAGTCCGGCGACGCGCGGGCCATCCTCGAGGACCCGCAGCACGCCTACACCCGCTCGCTCGTGGCGGCCGCGCCGTCGGTGGCGGCGGCCCGCCTGCTGCCCGAGGCCTTCGATCCCGCGCCCGCCGCACTGGCCGAGGACGACACCGCGGCCCTCACCACGGTGGCCCTGGCGAAGCAGGACCTCACCCCGCTGGTGGAGATCCGCGACCTCACCAAGGTCTACCCCGTGCGCGGGCACGAGGACTTCACCGCCGTGAAGGATGTCTCCCTGAAGATCCCGCGCGGCAAGACCGTCTCGATCGTCGGCGAGTCCGGCTCCGGCAAGACGACGACGGCGCGCATGCTGCTCAAGCTGATCGAGCCGACCTCGGGCGAGATCCGCTTCGAGGGCAAGGATGTGCTGGCGCTGAAGGGGGAGGGGCTCAAGGACTTCCGGCAGCGCGTGCAGGCCGTGTTCCAGGACCCGTTCTCCTCGCTCAACCCCTCGTTCACGGTGGGCCGGATCATCGAGGAGCCGCTGCAGACGTACCGGCGGGGCAACGCCAGGCAGCGGCGGGCGCGCGTGCTCGAGCTCATGGACCAGGTGGCCCTGCCCTCGCACTTCCACCGCCGGTACCCGGCCGAGCTCTCGGGCGGGCAGCGCCAGCGCGTGGCGATCGCCCGTGCGCTCGCGCTGAACCCCGAGCTGATCGTGTGCGACGAGCCGGTCTCCGCGCTGGACGTGCTCGTGCAGGACCAGATCCTCACGCTGCTGCGCCGCCTGCAGGACGAGCTGGGGCTGAGCTACCTGTTCATCTCGCACGACCTGGCGGTGGTGCGGCTCATCTCCGACTACGTGTGCGTCATGAAGGACGGCGAGGTGGTGGAGGCGGCCAGCTCGGAGGAGGTCTTCACCAACCCCCGGCACCCGTACACCCGCCGCCTGCTCGCCTCGATCCCGGGCAACGAGCTGGGCATCGCCGTCGAGGCGGACGGCACCCACGTCTGAGCGCTGACCGGGCCGGACGGTCGGGTGCAGAAGCGCCCCGTTCGTGTCGACCGAGCCGCAGCGACATCACCGCCGGGCGGACCGGCGGTGATGTCGCTGGGCGTCGGTCGGACGGTCGGGCGCGGTGCTCAGCGGGCGAGCTCCCACGTCAAGCGGGCGATCGCCTGCTCCTCGTCCGTGGGGACCACGAGCACCGGGATCGCCGACTCCGGCGCGGAGATCGTGTGGGGCCCGGCCACGCGGGCGCGGTTGGCCTCGGCCTCGTAGGCCACCCCGAGCGCCTCGAGCCGGTCGAGCACGCGCGCCCGGAACGGAGCCGAGTTCTCGCCGATCCCGGCGGTGAACACGATCGCCTGCGCCCCGCCCACGGCCACGTGGTAGCCGCCCACGTACTTGGCCAGCCGGTAGGAGGCCACGTCCAGGGCGTTGCGGGCGCGGCCGTCCCCGGAGGCGGCGTTCTCCAGCACCTGGCGCATGTCCGCCTCCCCGGCCAGGCCCAGCAGGCCGGAGCGCCTGTTCATGAGGGTGTCCAGCTCCTCGGCGTCGTAGCCGTGGTTCCGCATGAGGTGGGTGACCACGGAGGGGTCCAGGTCGCCGGAGCGGGTGCCCATCACCAGGCCGGCCAGCGGGGTGTAGCCCATGGAGGTGTCCACGGAGACGCCGTCGCGGATGGCGGTGGCGGAGGCGCCGTTGCCCAGGTGCAGCACCACGGCCCGGAACTCCCCCCGCGGGATGCCCAGATGCTCCGCGGCGAGGCCGGTGACGAGGTCGTGGCTCGTGCCGTGGAAGCCGTAGCGGCGGATGCCGTGCTCCGTGTAGACCTCGTCCGGCAGGGCGTACTGCCAGGCCTCGCGGGGCATGGTCTGGTGGAACGAGGTGTCGAACACGACCACCTGGGGCATGTCCGGCCAGCGCTCGGCCATGGCGCGCAGCCCCTGGGCGGCGGCGGGGTTGTGCAGCGGGGCCAGCGGGGCGAGGCGCTCGATCGCGCGGATCACCTCGTTGGTCACCCGGGCCGGGGCGGTGAACCGCTCGCCGCCGTGGACCACGCGGTGGCCGGCGGCGTCGATGGTGCGCCCGCCGGTCGCCTCGGCCAGCTCGGCCTCCACCTGCTCGAGGGCGGCGGCGTGGTCCGGCACGCCGGAGCCGGGGACGCCGATGCGCTCCACCAGGCCCTGGGCGAGGACGGGCACCGGGGCGTCCGTGCCGTCGTCGGCCAGCTCACGGAGCTGGTACTTCAGGGACGACGAGCCGGAGTTGATGACAAGGACGAGCACGGGGGACTCCTTCCGGGGCGTCAGCCCTGGGCCTGGGCCTGGATGGCGGTGATGGCGACGGTGTTGACGATGTCCTCCACGGTGGTGCCGCGGGAGAGGTCGTTGACGGGCTTGTTCAGGCCCTGCAGCACGGGCCCGACGGCGACCGCCCCGGAGGACTGCTGGACGGCCTTGTAGGTGTTGTTGCCGGTGTTCAGGTCCGGGAACACGAACACGGTGGCCTGGCCGGCCACCTCGGAGCCGGGCATCTTCGAGGCCGCGACGGAGGCGTTGACGGCGGCGTCGTACTGCAGCGGGCCCTCCACCTTCAGCTCGGGGGCACGCTCCCTCACGAGCTCCGTGGCGGCGCGGACCTTGTCCACGGACTGCCCGGAGCCGGAGGCGCCCGTGGAGTAGGAGAGCATGGCGACGCGCGGGTCCACCCCGAACTGGGCGGCGGTGGCCGCGGACGCCACGGCGATGTCCGCGAGCTGCTGCGCGTCCGGGTCCGGGTTCACGGCGCAGTCGCCGTACACGAGGGCGCGGTCCGGCAGCAGCATGAAGAACACCGAGGAGACGATCGAGACGCCCGGCTTCGTCTTCACGAACTCCAGCGCGGGGCGGATGGTGTTGGCGGTGGTGTGGGCGGCGCCGGAGACCATGCCGTCCACGTCGCCCAGGTGGACCATCATCGTGCCGAAGTAGGCGCCCTCCTGCATGACCTCGCGGGCGCGCTCGGCGTCCACGCCCTTGTGGGCGCGCAGCCGGGCGTACTCCTGCGCGTAGCGCTCCAGGTCCGGGGAGTCGGCGGGGTCCACGAGCTCGATCCCGCTCAGGTCCACGCCCTCGCGGGAGGCCAGCTCCCGCACGGCGGCGGCCGGGCCGAGCACCACGAGGTCGCAGACGTCGCGGCGCTGGAGGATCTCGGCGGCGCGCAGCACGCGGGCATCCTCGCCCTCGGGCAGCACGATCCGGCGGCGGTCCGCGCGGGCGCGGGAGATCAGCTCGTGCAGGAAGCGCAGAGGGGTGACGACGTCGGTGCGTGGCAGGTCGAAGCGGGCCAGCAGCTCGTCCCCGTCCACGCGCTGGTGCCAGGTGCCCAGGGCGGCGGCGGTCTTGCGGGGCTGGGCGCTGGAGAGCTCGGAGCGCACCCGGGAGACCTTCGCGGCGGTGGTGAACGTGTCGTCGTGGGTGACGAACACGGGGAAGGCCGCGCCCAGGTAGAGCCGCTGGAGCTGGCGGTTCGGGAGGATGCCGTTGGTGAGGATCATGCCGGAGGGGGTGGGGAAGTCCGGGGTCAGCGAGGAGGCCACGGTGGCCAGGATCGCGTCGGAGCGGTCGCCGGAGACGATCACGAGCGCGCCCTCGCGCAGGACCTCGAGGAAGTTGCCGCCCTCCATGGAGACGGCCTTGACCTCGGCGACGTCGCGGTCCAGCGTCTCCTGCCCGGCCATCTGCTCGAGCCCGAGCGCGTCCGCCACCTCGGCCACCGAGGGGTGCGCGAGCTCGGTCAGCTCGGGCAGCACGTACACGGGCCAGGCGTGGCGGCCGGGGCGCACGGCCGCGCCGACGGCGTCGAGGTCACGGGGGTCCGCGCGGTTGACCATGACGGCCAGCAGCTCGACGCCGGCGTCGTCGAGGGTGCGCCGGGCCAGGTCCACGACGTCGGCCGCCTGCTCGGGTGTCAGGTCCGCGCCGGAGACCACGGCGACCACGGGGGTGCCGAGGTTGCGGGCGAGCTGGGCGTTGAGGTCGAGGTCGGCGGCCGGGTCCGGGCTGATCAGGTCGGTGCCCTCCACCACCACGACGCCGCCCGCCGCCCGCATGGCGTCGTACTGCTCCACGCAGCGCTGCTGGACCTCGTCGCCGCGGCCCTCGGCCATGAGGGTGCGGGCCTCGGCCGCGGTGAGGCCGCCGCGGGCCTGCTCCGGGGAGAGGCCGTACTGCTCGCGCATCAGCAGCACCATGGGGTCGGTCTCCACGTCGTCGCCGGGCACCACGGGGCGGAAGTAGCCCACCGTGCCGGAGCGCCGGTACAGCGAGTCGGCCAGGCCCAGGCTGACGAGGGACTTGCCGGCGCCGGTGGACGTGGTGGAGACGAAGATTCCCTGGGGCATGGCGGACCTTCCGGTGGAGGACGGGGCTCGTCGTTCACGGTACCGAGGCCGCGGCGTCGGGGCCCGTCCCGGCCGACGCGGATCGACGTGAGTGAGGCGTGTCTCTCACGCGCGTGACACACATGACTGCACTCGCCCCGTCAAGCATTAAGGACCCTCCCATGGCAACGAGAGCCGACCGCGGCCGCCCCGTGCACAACCCCGACATCATCGGGTTCACGGACGCCGAGCTCAACGAGACCCCCATCCGGCCGAAGTGGAACTCGCTGGGACCCGGCATCGTGGCGGCCGCCACGGGCGTGGGCGCCGCGGACCTCGTGGCCACCCTCACCGCCGGCTCCCGCTACGGCTACATGCTCCTGTGGGCCGTGATCCTGGGCGTGATCTTCAAGATCGTGCTCGTGGAGGGCGTGGGCCGCTGGTACCTGTCCACCGGCAAGACGATCTTCCAGGGCTGGCGCACCCTCGGGGCCTGGACGTCCTGGTACTTCGGCCCGTACATCCTCATCTGGGGCATCGTGTACGGGGCGACGGCGATGTCCTCCACCGCCCTGCCGCTCGCGGCGCTGTTCCCCGGTGTGGACAGCAAGGTGTTCGCGATCGCCGCGGGCCTGATCGGCCTGGGACTGGTCTGGCTGGACAAGTACCGGCTCATCGAGTGGCTCATGACGGTGCTGATCGGCGTCATGTTCGTGACGGTGCTGCTCTCCGCGGCGCTGACGGCCCCGAACCTGGGCGAGATCCTCGCCGGTCTCGTGCCGCGCCTGCCCTCCGGCGATCCCCAGGCCATGTTCTACGTGCTCGGCCTGGCCGGCGGCGTCGGCGGCACCATCACGCTCGCGGCCTACGGCTACTGGCTGCGCGAGAAGGGCTGGAACGTCCCGAAGTACCTGAAGGTCATGCGGTTCGACAATGCGACCTCGTACATCCTCACGGGCATCTTCGTGATCGCCACCATGGTCATGGGCGTGGAGCTGCTGCACTCGGCGGGGCTGGCGATCTCCTCGGGCGACAAGGGCCTGCTCGACGTCGGCAACGTGCTGGCCGAGCGCTACGGCCAGGCGTACTCCGTGGTGTTCCTGGTGGGCTTCTTCGCCGCGTCCTTCTCCTCGCTTCTGGGCGTGTGGCACGGCGTCTCCCTGATGTTCGCGGACTTCTGGACGAACTTCCGCCGCCCCGCGGACGAGCTCGACCAGGACGACGCCCCCTCGCTGGCCTCGAAGCCGGGCCGCTTCTTCCTGCTGTGGCTGACCTTCCCGCCGATGACCCTGCTGTTCCTGGATCGCCCGATCTTCCTGATCCTGCTCTACGGCACGCTCGGCGCCTTGTTCATGCCGTTCCTGGCCGTGACGCTGCTGTTCCTGAACAACAAGAAGGAGGTGCCGGCCCAGTTCCGCAACGGCTGGATCCGCAACACGCTGCTGGGCCTGACCGCGGCCGTGTTCGTGGCGATCGGCGTGAACGAGCTGATCAAGGCCCTGCAGCCGGTGCTCGGGGGGTGAGCCGGCGGCGGGAGCGGGGCACACTGGTGCCATGATCGTCGCCTTCTCCGTCGCCCCCTCCGGCCAACCCGCCGACGCCGAGCACCTGCCCGGCGACGCGGACACCGCGTCCGTGCACCGGGCGGTGGCGGCCGCCGTCGCCGTGGTGCGCGCCTCCGGCCTGCCGCACCGCACCTCCTCGATGTTCACCGAGATCGAGGGGGAGTGGGACGAGGTGATGGAGGTCGTGCGCGCCGCCGTGGACGCCGTGTCCCCGTACGGCTCCCGCGTCTCGCTCGTGCTGAAGGCGGACATCCGCCCCGGCCGCACCGGCGAGCTGGACGGCAAGCTCGAGCGCCTCGAGTCGGCCCTCGCCGAGGACGAGGGGCGGCGCGCCGCCCCGGCCCCGCGCGACGGCGACGCCGGGTGACCCCCCTCCCCGCTGCCCCCGGACGCTTTCGTTCGAGAAACGGCGGCGTGTCGAGGCGCTTTCGTTCGAGAAATGGCCGCCGCGCCGGCGGCCCAGAGGAGCAGCCCGTGCCTGAGTCCGTGACCGTGCGCCTCGCCGCCCCCGGGGACGTCGAGGCGCTGCTGCGCGTCAAGGCGCGGTCGTGGCGGGAGGCCTACGGCGCGCTCCTGCCGTCCGCCTACCTGGACGCGATCGAGGACCGGATCCCGGAGGACGTGCCCGCGTGGACCGCGCTGATCGGATCGGACCGGGACCTCTGGGTCGCCGACGACGGCGGCCGGCTGCTCGGCGTGGCGCTCGCGGGCCCGCGTCGCTCGGCGGCGGAGACGGGCCGGACGGGCGCGGACGACGCGGCCGCATCGCCCGCCGACCTGCCCGATGTGGAGCTCATGGTGCTCTACGTCCTGGCCGAGGCGTACGGGACCGGCCTGGGAGCGCGCCTGCTGGACGCCGTCGTCGGGGACCGCCCCGCGATGCTGCGCGTCCTCGCCGAGAATCCGCGGGCCGTGGCGTTCTACGCCAAGCACGGGTTCGCGGCCGTGGGGGCGCCGGAGCCGATGACCGGCCCGTGGGCCGGCCTGCACGAGCAGCTGATGGTGCGCCGTCGCCCGCACGACGGCGGTGCGGCGTGAGTCGCCGGTCATCGGCGCGCCGGGGCCGGGCCGCGGGCGGATCCGCCGGCCCCGCCGGGATCGAGCCGGGCGTCCACGCGATCACCCACGGCACCGCCGAGATCCGCGAGGACGCCTTCGAGCCGGACGCGTTCATCCTCTACGTCAACGGCGTCGAGTCCTCGCCGCTGGACCCCGAGCGCCCCGAACGCATGGCCTTCGAGTACATGCGCTGGGCCGCCGCGGCCGTCCGGGCGCACTGGCCGGAGCCCACGCCGCTGCGGGCCCTGCACCTGGGCGGCGCGGGCTGCGCGCTCGCCCGCTGGGTGGACCACGCGTACCCGGGCTCCCACCAGACCGCGGTGGAGATCGACGCCGGCCTGGCCGCCCTCGCCCGCGAGCGCTTCGGCCTGCCCCGCGCCCCGGCCCTGCGCATCCGCGTGGCAGACGCCGCCGAGGTCCTGGCCACGGCCCACCCGGCCAGCCGCGACCTGATCATCCGCGACGTCTTCGCCCCGGACCCCACGGACCTGACCGGTGCCCGCCACATCACCCCGCCGGGCCTCACCGGCCTGGACGCGGCCCGCGCCGCCGCGCGGGTCCTCGCCCCGGGCGGGCTGTACGTGCTCAACGTGGGCGGCGGGCCGGACCTGACGTCGGTGCGGGCGGACGTGGCTGCCGTCGTCGCCGCGTTCGAGCACGTTGAGGTGATCGCGGATCCGCCCATGCTCAAGGGGCGGCGCCGCGGCAACGTCATCGTGGCGGCCTCGGACGCCCCCGTGGCCCGTCCCGCCGCGGACGCCCCGCCCGGCTCCGACCCCCGCGACCGCCTGGCCCGTGCCCTGCGCATGGACGCCTTCCCAGCCCGGCTCGCGGAGGATCCACGCGGCTTCCCCGCGGGCGTCGCGCCCGGGATCACGGGACTCGTCCCGGGCCCCGAGGCGTAGACTGGAGGCACTCGGCCGGGTCCGCCCGGGGCCCGTCGAGTCTGACTCGAGGAGGTCGCCATGTCCGCCCAGACCCAGCCCGCCGCCCCCCGCCGTGAGGATGCACCGCTCGGCGTCCTGGTGGGTGTGGACGGCTCCGACCAGTCCGTCTCCGCCGCCCGCTGGGCCCAGCGCGAGGCCGGCCTGCGCGGCGAGCCGCTGACCCTCGTCACCGCCTACTCGATCCCCGCGTACTGGGGTTACGGCGCGGACGCCGGCGGCGCCGTCCTGGACGACTCCCGTCTCCGCGAGGGCGTGCAGGCCCTCCTGGAGGAGGTCGCCGGCAAGCTCGACGCCGACGGGGTGCGTCCGGAGCTGCGTGTGGAGATCGGGGACGCGGCCGGCGTCCTCGTGGAGCTCTCCGCCGAGGCCTCCCTGCTCGTCTCGGGCGCGCGCGGCCGCGGCGGCTTCATGGGCCGCCTGCTCGGCTCGGTGGCCGCCGCGCTGCCCGGCCACGCGCACTGCCCGGTCGCCATCATCCCCGCCGGGGTCGAGGCCAGCCGCGCGGGGGACAGGACCGCCGTCGTGGTGGGCGTCGACGGTTCCGAGCAGGGCCGTGCCGCCGCTCTCGAGGCCGCCGAGGAGGCCCGCCTCCGTCAGGCCCCGCTGAAGCTCGTGTGCGCCGTCCCGCCCCTGGGCGCGAATGCCGCGTGGCTGGCGGTCAGCCTGGACGAGGAGGCCCGCGAGCGGGAGCTGCGGGAGCGTCTCGAGGCCGGCGCCGCGTGGATCAGCTCCGAGTTCCCCGGTCTCGAGGTCCTCACCGAGCTCGTGGACGGCACCCCCGTGGACGTGTTGGTGGACCAGACCGCCACCGCCCGCCTCACCGTGGTGGGCACGCGCGGTCTGGGCGGCTTCGCCGGTGCGATCGTCGGCTCCACGAGCCGCGGCGTCGCGGACCACGCGAAGGGTCCGGTGCTCGTCGTCCCGTTCCGCGAGGACGTCCGCCTCGGCCGCCGCGCCTCGTTCGGCCCGGTCCAGGACCAGTCGGGGTCCTGACCGGCGCTCAGCCCCAGCCGAGCTCGTGGAGGCGCTCCTCGGAGATGCCGAAGAAATGCCCCACCTCGTGCATGACGGTGACGGTGATCTCGTCCTCGAGCTCGGCGCGGGAGGTGCAGTGGCGGGTGAGCGGGCCGCGGAACACCACGATCCGGTCCGGCATCTGCCACGCGAACTCGGCGCGCTCGGTCAGCGGCACGCCCTCGTAGAGGCCGAACAGCTCGGTGGCCGGGTCCTCCCAGCGCTGCGGCTCGTACTCGTCCTCCACCACCACGACGACGTTCGTCAGCAGCCGCGCCAGCTCGTCCGGGATGCGGGTGAGGGCCGCGGAGACGGCGTCGTCGAACTCCTGCTCGCTCATCCACGTGGCGGCGGGCTGCTCGGGCGACGGGCGGTGGTCCACGGCGGCTCCTGGGGGTGCGGGGCTCCGCGGTGCGGAGGGCGGCCGGCCGGCGGCCGGACTTGCCGGAGGGTGTGCGGCCACCATAGACTCCCAGGGTCCACCTCGGGAATCTCGACACCGGACCTGCCCCTATCGTCTAGAGGCCTAGGACACCGCCCTTTCACGGCGGCGACACGGGTTCGAATCCCGTTGGGGGTACGCAGAACGGCCGCCCTCGGCGGCCGGAACGGCACGTGGAGCGTGGACTTGCACGACGCTCGGAGGCTCTGCTAGAGTTTCCACTCGTTGCGAAAGCGGCGAGAACAACAGAACATGGCCCTGTAGCGCAGTTGGTTAGCGCGCCGCCCTGTCACGGCGGAGGTCGCGGGTTCAAGTCCCGTCAGGGTCGCTCGGATCGTCCGATCACCGGCATTCGGAAACGGAGTCCGGTGACGCATGGTCCTGGTGACGAAGGTCGCCGGGCTCTGTAGCTCAGTTGGTAGAGCGTACGACTGAAAATCGTAAGGTCACCGGATCGACGCCGGTCGGAGCCACCACTTCGAGAAGGCCCCCCGCAGACGCGGGGGGCCTTCGTCGTCCGGGGCGACGAGCCACTGACAGGCGGCGACGCGGTGGGCACACTGGGTCGATGCCCGATTCCCCCTCCCCCCGCGCGACCGGCGGCGAGACCGCGCTCGTGGTGATCGACGTCCAGCACAGCTACTTCGAGCATCCCGCGCTGGCCGCCCATCAGGCCGAGCTGACGGCGGCGGTCGTGGAACTGCTCCGGACCGCGCACGAGGCCGGCCGTCCCGTCTTCCTGGTGCGGACCGAGCACGCGCGGGACCGCTCCACGTGGACGTTGAACATGCTGGCCGACGGCGAGGGCTTCGCCTTCCCGGGCAGCCGGCAGGCCGCTCTGCTCGACGGGGTCGCGGCGGCCGCCCCGGACGCCGTCGAGCTCGTGAAGACCCGGGACTCCGCCTTCCACGGCACCGGACTGGCGGCCGAGCTGCGGGGCCGCGGGGTGGATCGGCTCCTGCTGTGCGGCGTCTCCACCCACAGCTGCATCGCCGAGACCGCCACGGCCGCGTTCGCCCTCGACTTCCACGCCGCGATCGCGACGGACGCGATCGCCTCCGAAGAGCCGGCGCTGGCCGCCGAGATGCTCGACTTCCTCCGCGCCGAGATGCGTCAGCCGCTCCTCGGGCAGGACGAGGCGCTCACCCTCCTGCGCACCGGCCTCGTCCCCGACCGGGGCTGAGGGGCGGTCACAGGATCTCGACGTCGCCCTCGTCCGCACGCGTGCGGTCCTGGGCGTCCTCCTCGATGTGCATGGCGGCGGACTCCGCATTGCGCAGGGAGTCCGGGGCACGTCCCTCCCCGGCCCGGTGCTGCGGGTCGTCCGAGCCGCCGCGCACGGGCTGGCCGTCGCGGCCGTCCTCCGGCTCGGGGTCGCCGGCGGCGTTGGGATCGGCGAGCAGGTCCGTCTCGAGCTCTCGTTCGTCCTCGCGGTCCTCGAAGGGGACGTCGGTCATGGTGCGGTCCTTCCTCTCGCGGGCGGGCCCGTCCGGCGCCGCCGTCGTCGTGGTGCCCCACACCCTAGTGAGGCCGCCCACGCCTCACCAGGGGGCGCCCGCGCCGGGGCCGTGGGCGCGGTCACCCCGCCGGGTGAGACCGTCCACTCGGCCGCGCCTCAGGCGGGGAGCCGGCGTGCGGGACCACGTAGGGTCGGGAGGATGAGCGATCCGACACCGCCCTCGACCGAGCCCATGATCCCCGAGCAACCCGGGAACCATCCGTCCTCGGCGACCGCCCCCGACGCCGGCGTCGCCCCTGCCACCTCCGCCGCGGCCGACCGCGATCGCGTCCTGCTGCCGTGGGTGTTCTGGCCCTCCGCGGTCATCGTGCTCTCCTTCGTGGTGGCCACGCTGCTCGCCCCCGAGCAGATGACCGTGGGCATCAGCCTGGTCCAGCAGGCCATCATCACGAACTTCTCGTGGTGGTACGCCCTCGTCGCCCTGTTCTTCGTGCTGTTCTGCGGCTACCTCGCGTTCTCCCGCAAGGGCGACATCACCCTGGGCAAGCCCGATGAGAAGCCCGAGTTCTCCACGCTGTCCTGGTTCTCCCTGCTCTTCGCGGCGGGCATGGGCATCGGCCTCGTGTTCTTCGGCATGACCGAGCCGCTCATGCACTTCACCTCGCCGCGGCCCGACCTGGCGGCCGCCAACCCCACCCAGGCGGAGGCCGCCCAGTCGGCGCTGGCCACCACGTTCCTGCACTGGGGCCTGCAGCCCTGGGCGATCTACGCGGTGGTGGGCGTGGCGGTCGCGCTGGCCATCCACCGGCGTGGCCGTCCCCTCGCGCTGCGCTGGGCCTTCGAGCCGCTGATCGGCGAGCGCCGCGTGCGCGGCGGCTGGGGCCACCTGATCGACAACATCGCCCTCATCGGCACCGTCTTCGGCGTGGCCACCTCGCTGGGCCTCGGCGTCACCCAGATGTCCGCGGGCCTGCGTGCGCTGGGCATCGTGCCCGAGGACAGCCCCTGGCTCGAGTACGCCATGATCGGCGCGGTCACCTGCGTGGTGCTCTACACCGTGGTCTCCGGCGTGGAGCGCGGCATGAAGTGGCTGTCCAACACCAACCTGATCCTGGCCGCCGGCCTGCTGCTGTTCATCGCGATCGTGGGGCCCACCGCGTTCCTGTTCAAGGAGATGGTGCAGTCCCTCGGCTCCTACATGCAGTACTTCTTCGCGAACTCGCTCAACGTCTCCGCGTTCTATGGCGCCGAGGGCGACGCGTGGCAGGCCGGCTGGAGCGCGTACTACTGGGGCTGGTGGATGTCCTGGACGCCGTTCGTCGGCATCTTCATCGCCCGCATCTCGCGCGGTCGCACCGTGCGCGAGTTCATCGCCGGCGTGCTGCTGGTGCCCACCCTGGTCTGCGTGGTCTGGTTCGGCATCCTGGGCGGCACCGCGATCTTCCTCGAGACCACCCGCCCGGCCGGGTACACCTCCGTGGTGGGCGCGGACGGCGCCATCGACTCGAACACCGCGCTGTTCCAGGTGCTCGAGCAGCTGCCCGCGGGCATGATGCTCGTGGTCGGCGCCATCATCCTCTCGGGCATCTTCTTCATCACCTCCGCCGACTCGGGCTCGCTCGTGATGGGCATGCTCGCCACCGGCGGCGACGTGAACCCGAAGGCCACGGTGAAGATCTTCTTCGCCATCGCCACCTCGCTCATGGCCGCGGCACTGCTGGCCGCGGGCGGCCTGTCCGCGATCCAGGTCCTGGCCATCACCATCGGCCTGCCGTTCTCCGTGCTGATGCTGCTGATCTGCCTGGCCACGTTCCGCTCGCTCGGCTACTCCGTGGCGCGGGTGGAGGCGGTGCGCCGCCAGGCCATGCTGGCCTCCATCAAGGACCGCCTGGGCCTCGAGTCCGACGACGACGAGGTGGTCGACGCCGGCCCCGTGGCGGCCTCGCAGTGGTGGGCCTCGCTCAGCCGGGACCACCAGCAGCGGATCGCCGATGCGGCCGCCGGCGTCCCGGCCTCAGAGGGGCCCCGCCGCCCCCGGCTGCGCCGCCACGAGCACTGACGTCCGGCCTCCCGGGCGACCTCCCGGCCCCGACGAGAACGGCCCCTGTCCCGCGCGGGACAGGGGCCGTCGTCGTCGTGGGGGTCAGTCCTCGTGGGACTGGCGGGTGCGGACCACCGGCAGGGTGCCGGTGCGGTCGTGGGCCGCGGCCGACGTGCGGGTGCCCGTGACGAACCAGGCGAGGGTCAGGACCGCGACCCACACGAGACCGATGATGAGCGCCTGGCGCGAATCCGGGATGGTGGCCATGGTGATCACCACGGTGGCCACGAACGCCAGGCCCAGGTAGGTGCCGACGCCGCCCAGCGGCATGGGGAAGGGGGACGGCTCCGCGCCCTGCTCCGCGACGCGCCTGCGCATGGCGCGGTGGGACAGGAAGATCATGGCCCAGGTCAGCACCACGGCGAACGAGGCGACGCCGGCCACCAGGCTGAAGGCGTTCGGGTCCACGGTGATCAGCACCGCGCCGAGCACCATCACGCCCAGCATCACGGCCACGGACAGCCACGGCACGCCGCCGCGGTTGGTGTGGGTGAAGGCCCGGGGTGCCTGGCCGTCGTGGGCCATCGCGTAGAGCAGGCGACCGGACGCGTAGATGCAGGCGTTGATCGCGGAGACGGCGGCGGTGAGCACCACGAAGTTCAGCAGGTGCGGGGCGAAGGGGACGCCGAGGCCCTCGAAGATCTGCACGAACGGGCTGGCCTTGCCGTCCACCTGGTTCCAGGGGACGAGGGCCATGATGACCGCCATCGTCAGCACGTAGAACAACAGGATGCGGATCGGCACCGTGTTGATGGCCTTGGGCAGCACCTTCTCCGGGTTCTTGGCCTCGCCCGCGGCCACGCCGAGGGTCTCGATGCCGCCGAAGGAGAACGTCACGATGGTGAGCGCGGTCAGCACGCCCAGGATGCCGTGCGGCAGGAATCCGCCGTGGTCCACGAGGTTCGCCAGGCTGGCCTGGGTGCCGTCCGCGGTGGAGGCGCCGGTGAAGAGCAGGATCACACCGCCGAAGATCATCGCCACGATGGCCCCGACCTTCACGAGCGTCAGCCAGAACTCGGCCTCACCGAAGTTGCCGACGTGCGTGAAGTTGATCAGGCCGACCACGAGGATCGTGGCCGCGACCCAGGCCCAGGCCGGGACCCCCGGGAACCAGAACGCCATGTACGTGGTGATGGCGGCGGTGTCCGCGACGATCACGACGGCCAGCTCGAAGACGAAGGTCCAGCCGGTCACGTAGCCGGCGAAGGGGCCGAGATAACGGGAGGCGTAGGCGGCGAAGGACCCGGAGACGGGCTCCCGGAGCGTCATCTCGCCGAGGGCGCGCATCACGAGGAACACGGCGGCGCCCGCGACGAGGAAGGACAGGATCACGCCCGGCCCGGCGGCCTGGATGCCGCCGGCCGAGCCGTAGAAGAGGCCGGTGCCCACCGCCGTGCCCAGGGCGATGAACATGATGTGCCGCTGGCTCAGGCCGCGGTGCAGCTGCCCGCGGTCCGCGGTGGCCGCGCCGGTCTCGGCGACGCGGGAGCCGGAGGGGGAGGTGCTCACGTGAAGTCTCCGCTCGAAGGGGGGGGGGGGTGGATCAGGACACGCCATGGTGACTCGTGATACAGCGTTCATGCCACTTTGTCCGGTGTGATGCAAGTCATCGTGGACGTTACGTCGCGTTCGTCCGGCCAGGCCGGATGATGTGACCTCGCCCACCGCGGATTCCCCGCGGAAGGTCCGTGGCGCCCCGGCGGGTCCCGGGGCGCGCCGGGCTCAGTCCATGAGCAGCCACGCGGCGGCGTCGTGCGCGAGCCGCCCGTCCTGCACGGCCTCCGCCTCCTCGAGGGAGAACAGGGCCCGGGAATGGTTCGCGGGCAGGTCGACGGGCTCGGTCGACAGGTTCGCCATCACGAGCACGGTGCGCGCCGGGATCGGCTCGCCCGAGCCCAGGTGCCGGCCACCGCCCGAGGTGACCGTGAACGCCAGCACGCCGCGTGTGGGGTCGTGGTGCTCGGACCACGCGAACGTGCCCGTGCCCAGGTCGAGCTCGCCGCGGATCTGCAGCAGACGCCGGTACAGCTCGAACACGGAGCCCTCGACGCCGACCTGCCGGTCCGCCGCCAGCGCTCGGAAGGACGCGGGCTGGGGCAGCCACGGCGCGGCGACGCCCTCGGCGGCGGACGCGGGGCCGTCGTCGTCCGCGGGGGTCGAGAAGCCGTAGGACGGCTCGTCGGCGGCCCACGGCAGAGGGATGCGGCAGCCGTCGCGGCCGGGCTCCTTGCCGTCCGTGCGGAAGAAGTACGGGTCCTGGCGGTGCTCGGCGGCGAGGGTGGTGTGCTCGGGCAGGCCCAGCTCGTCGCCCTGGTAGATGTACGCGGAGCCGGGCAGGCCCAGCTCCACCATCGCGGCGGCGCGGGCCCGACGGCGACCGACCGCCTCGTCTGGCTGCTCGTCCTCGGCCGTGATGCCGGCGGGGTAGGAGCTCGGGTCGGCGAGGCCGTAGCGGGAGGCGTGGCGCACCGTGTCGTGGTTCGAGAGCACCCAGGTGTTCGGGGCGCCGACCCGGCCGGCCTGCTCGAAGGACCGGTCGATCGCGTGGGTCAGCGAGGCGGCGTCCCAGCCGGCCATGAGGTAGGTGAAGTTGAAGGTCTGGTGCATCTCGCCGGGGCGGACGTACCGGAACATCCGCGAGAGCGGGGCCACCCACGCCTCGGCCACCATCATCGGCTCGTGGTCGTAGGAGTCCAGGACCCGCCGCCAGTCCCGGTAGACCTCGTGGACGCGGTCCTGGTCCATGAACGGGGTGAGCGGCTCGAAGGTGTCCGGGTCGAACGTGGGGTCGGCGTCCTCGCCCGCGTCCGTGACCATGCCCATGCGGGAGTGCTCGGCGTCCGGGTAGCCGGGCTGCTTGATGAGCCCGTGGGCCACGTCCACCCGGAAGCCGTCCACGCCGCGGTCCAGCCAGAACCGCAGGATGGAGCGGAACTCCTCACGCACCTCCTCGTTCTCCCAGTTCAGGTCCGGCTGCGTGGTGTCGAACAGGTGCAGGTACCACTGGCCCGGGGTGCCGTCCGCCTCGGTCACGCGGGTCCAGGCCCCGCCGCCGAACGTGGACTCCCAGTTGTTGGGGGGCAGCTCGCCGTGCTCGCCGCGGCCCTCGGCGAAGTGGTAGCGGGCGCGCTCGGGGGAGCCGGGGCCGGCGGCCAGGGCGGCCTGGAACCACGCGTGCTCGGACGAGGTGTGGTTCGGCACGAGGTCCACGACCACGCGGATGCCGGCCTCGTGCGCGGCGGCGATCATCTCGTCCGCGTCCGCGAGCGTGCCGAACCGCGGGTCCACGGCGCGGTAGTCCGCGACGTCGTAGCCGGCGTCGTGCTGCGGGGAGAGGTAGAAGGGCGAGAGCCAGATCGCGTCCACGCCGAGCTGGGCCAGGTAGTCGAGGCGCGAGGTGACGCCGCGCAGGTCGCCCATGCCGTCCCCGTCCGCGTCCGCGAAGGAGCGCGGGTACACCTGGTAGATCACGGCGTCCACCCACCACGGCGTGACGGGCCGGTTCCGGGCTTCCGAGGGCGGGGTGCTCAGGCGCTGCGTGGTCATGGGATCCACCCTAGGCCCGACGCCGGGGCGCGCGCCCCGCGTGGGCGGCGTCGGCGGCGTGGTGTGCGTCTCGAGCACCCGGGTCGGCCCCACCCCGGTGCGCCGGCGGCCGGCTCAGGTCAGCCTGGCCAGCATCCCGACGGCGGCCCAGCGCCGGTTCAGTCGTTCCTGTGCGACGCCGGCGGTCGCCTCGTCGCCCTCCTCGAGCGCGTCGATGAGCGTCCACAGGTCGAAGACGGAGTCGTCCGGCCACACGTGCCGCGTGAGGCCGCCGTAGTCCAGCTCGATCCACGAGTCGGGGTGGAACGCGCCGAGCCACTCCACCATCACCGTGAGCTCGCCGATCAGCTCCGCATCCGGGGCGTGCCGCGCGAGCACCGCCGCCGCGTGCCCGGCCCGCTCCCGGGCGGCCACGATCGGGGCGCGCCGGTACGCCGTGCGCTCGCCGTCCACGAGGCGCTTCACCGGCTCCTCGGGGTCGAACACCGTGAGCCAGCCGTGCGGCACACCCCACGTGGCCGTGCGCGTCTGCACGCGGTGGTGCTCCGGCGCGCCGCCCTCGTCCTGCGGGTCCTGGCCCGCCGCGTCCGGGTCGGGGGAGAGGCCCCACTCGTCCTCGAGCGCCACGAGCGCGCGGCCGCGGTTCATGGCGCGCGCCGCCGGCGGGATGGCGGCCTCGTGCAGCCGCGGCAGCATCGTCTCCTCGAGCATGGCCGCGGCCATCTCGGCGCGCAGGCCCCGCTCGTCCGGGCAGTAGAAGGCGGAGCGGTGCTCGTCCTGGAGGACCCGCACCAGGTCGTCCTCACCGGGTTCCGGGAACGGGTCGGCCACGGGCCGGGCCAGGCGACGCCGGGCCCGTTCGGCCGCCTCGGCCTCGACCTCGGCACGGGTGCGGTGGCCGCCGGCGATCAGCCGCGCCTGGACCGCGTCCGGGAACGTGGCCAGCGGCTGGAAGACGCGCAGGTGCGCGGTGCCGCGCGCGACACCCGGGGGCGGGCCGCCGTCGTCGTGGGTCATCGCGGGCTCATCCGTGGCTCAGCCCAGCTCGACGACCACGGGCGCGTGGTCCGAGGCGCCCTTGCCCTTGCGCTCCTCGCGGTCGATCCAGGCGTCCGTGACCGTCCGTGCGAGGGCGGGGGAGCACAGCTGGAAGTCGATGCGCATGCCCTTCTTCTTGGGGAAGGCCAGGCCCGTGTAGTCCCAGTACGTGTACACGCCGGGGCCGGGGTGGCGCGGGCGCACCACGTCCACCAGCCCGGCGTCCTCGAACGCGTGGAACGCCGCGCGCTCGGCCGGGGAGACGTGCGTGTAGCCCTCGCGCTGGAACAGCTCGATGTCCCACACGTCCTCGTCCTGCGGAGCGATGTTCCAGTCGCCGGTCAGGGCGAGCCGGGTGTCCGGGTCCTCGGCGAGGCGAGCGGCCGCGTGCTCCTGGAGCACGCGCAGCCACTCGAGCTTGTAGCCCATGTGCTCGTTCTCCAGGCCGCGCCCGTTGGGCACGTACAGGCTCCACAGGCGCACCGGGGCGACGCCGTCGGCCGCCTCCGCGCCCACGGTCGCCCCGATGGCGCGGGACTCCTCCTGCGGGTCCACGCCGCCCTTGCCGAAGTGCGGCTGGCCGGGGAAGCCGCGCTGCACGTCGCTCAGGCCGACGCGGGAGGCGATGGCCACGCCGTTCCACTGCGAGGTGCCGTTGTGCACCACCTCGTAGCCGGCGCGCTCGAAGAGCTCCCACGGGAAGTTCTCGTCCCGGCACTTGGTCTCCTGGATGGCCAGGACGTCGATGTCATGGCGCTCGAGGAAGGCCTCGACGCGGTCGGCGCGGGCACGGAGGGAGTTGACGTTCCAGGTGGCGATCTTCACCCGGCCAGGCTATCGAAGGGCGCGGACACCGTGGGATCGGCGCCTCAGCGCCACCAGTCGTCGTGGATCGTCACCGGCGTGGTGCGCTTGTGGCGGCTGCGGAGCCAGATGCCCTCGAGCTTCTCCGCGACCTCGGTAGGGACGTCCTTGCCCTCGAGGTAGTCGTCGATGTCCTCGTACGTCATCCCGAGTTCGGCCTCGTCCGTCTGGCCCGGCGTGCCGTCCAGCAGGTCCGCGGTGGGCACCTTGTTCCACAGGGGCTCGGGGGCGCCGAGTTCGCGGCCCAGCGCCCGCACCTGCCGCTTGTTCAGGCCAGCCAGCGGCAGGACGTCCGCGCCGCCGTCGCCGAACTTCGTGTAGAAGCCCGTGATGGCCTCCGCCGCCTGGTCCGTGCCGATCACCAGCTGCCCGTGGGCGCCGGCCACCGCGTACTGGGCCGTCATGCGGATGCGGGCCTTCACGTTGCCCTGGTTGTAGTCCGAGATCGGCTCCCCCACGGCCTCGGCGAAGGCGGCGGCCAGACCCTGCACGGCCTCCGCGATGTTCAGGGTGACGTCCTGGTCCGCGCCCACGAAGTCCATGGCGGCCCGGGCATCCGCCTCGTCGTGCTGCACCTTGTAGGGCAGGCGCACGGCGGTGAACCGGGGGTTCTCGCGGGAGGGCACGACGTCGGCGCCCACCCCCGCCTCACCCGGCGGGGTGGTGCCGGGGCCGCCCAGGGCGACGGCGTCCGGGACGCCGAGCTGGGCGCGGCGACGCTCGACGGCGAGCTGGGCCAGCCGGCCGCCCACCGTGGAGTCCACGCCGCCGGAGATGCCCAGGACGAAGCCGGACGCGCCCGTGGCCGCGAGGTAGTCGGCGAGGAAGGCCACGCGCCGTTCGACTTCGGCCGCCGGGTCGATCTCGGGGAGGACGCCCTGCTGGGCGATGATCCGCTGCTGGAGTTCACGCATGCCGGTCAGCGTAGGACCGGCCCCGCGCACGGGGACAGGGGCGGTCGGCGACGACGGCTCACGCGTCCGGGTGCCCCAGGTTGCGGGCGATGCGGCGCAGGACGCGGACGGCGTCGTCGATCTGGTCCCGCGGGACGTCCGCCGTCGCCTCGGCACGCAGGGCCTCGACCGCCTCACCCACGCGGGCGCCCGCGGTGCGGCCCGTGGCGGTGAGGGTGTAGAGGTCGCCCTCGACCGTCACCCAGTGGGACTCGACCAGCTCCTCGATCTGACCGGACACCGCGCCGCGCTGCTCCTCCTCGAAGCCGGCCTCGAGCTCGGCGCGGGACTGCGGGGCCACCGTGAGGGTGTTCAGCAGCTGCCACTGGACGCGGGTCAGGCCGTGCTCCTCGAGGCTCTCGGCCACGCGCGCCGCGATCAGGCCCTCGGTGAGGGTGAGCCAGTGCGCCAGGGGCAGGCCGGAGGGATGCTGGACGGGGGCGTCGTCGTGCGGGATCTCGCTCATAACCCGAGCCTAGCCAGGCCGGGACGGAATCGGCAGGGGTGGCCGGGCTCGCACTAGCATGGGCGGCATGACCGACGCGCAGACCCCCACCGTCCCCACGCCCGAGCAGGACCGCGAGCGGCTCAAGCAGCTCATCCAGGAGCTGGCCGTGGTGCACGGCCGGGTGACCCTGTCCTCCGGCAAGGAGGCGGACTACTACGTGGACCTGCGTCGTGTCACCCTGCACCACGAGGCCGCCCCACTGATCGGCCGCGTGATGCTGCGCCTGCTCGAGGAGAACGGGATCGAGTTCGACGCGGTGGGCGGCCTGACCATGGGCGCCGACCCCGTGGCCACCGCGATGATGCATCAGGCCGGCACCGTGGGCCGCGCGCTCGACGCGTTCGTGGTGCGCAAGGCGCAGAAGTCGTACGGCATGGGCCGGCAGGTGGAGGGCCCGGGCGTGGACGGGCGCCGCGTCGTCGTGCTGGAGGACACCTCGACGACGGGCGGCTCCGCGCTCACCGCCGTCGAGGGCGTGCGCAACGCGGGCGGCGACGTCCAGGCCGTGGCCGTGATCGTGGACCGTGCGACCGGCGCCGCCGAGCGCGTGGCCGAGGAGGCGGGGGTGCCGTACCTGTACGCGTTCGGCAAGGACGAGCTCGGCCTCGACTGAGCCTCGGCCGGCCCCGCGCCGCCCGCCTAGAGCCAGTCCGCGCGCTTGAACAGCACGAAGAGGGTGAGGGCCACCGCCAGCATGAGTCCCAGGGCGAACGGATAGCCGAACGCCCAGTGCAGCTCGGGCATGCCGTCGAAGTTCATGCCGTAGACCGAGCCCACCAGCTGCGGCGCGAAGATGATCGCCGCCCAGGACGAGATCTGCTTGACCTGCTCGTTCTGGGCGATCGACTGCTCGGCCAGCCGCTTCGACGCCAGCGTCGAGTCCAGCTCGAGGGCGTTGTTGAGCATCTGGCGCATGGTCATCACGCGCTCGTTGATCTGGACGGCGTGGTCGTGGACGTCGCGCAGGCGGCGCAGGTTCTCCACCTCGAGGCGCGCCTGATCGCTGAGCTCCTCGTCCTCCCAGGCGTGGGCGTCGTCGCGCCGGGGCAGGCCGTCGGCGTCGAGGCGGCGGGTGTCCTCATGCAGGCGGGTGCGCACCTCCTCCTGGAGCTGCTCCACGATGGACGGCAGCGCGCGGATGGCGTGCTGGAAGTTCAGCACCTCGCGGGAGAGCTCGTAGATGCGCCGGGAGACGTGCCCGTCGCCGGCGAAGACCTGGTCCTCGATCTCCGCGATGTCCTGTTCGAGGCCGTCGGCCACCGGGAAGTAGTCGTCCACGACCCGGTCCAGGATCTCCAGGGTGACCTGCCACGGCCCCATCGCGAGGCGCTCGCGGCCCTCCGTCTCCAGGGACCGTCGCACGGCGGCCAGGTCCGGCTCCTCCGCGTGACGCACCGTCACCACGTAGTGCTCACCGGTGAAGACGCTCAGCTCGCCGAACTCCACGGTCTCGGTGCGGTCGACGTAGCGGGCCGGGTGCAGGACCATGAACGAGTCCTCGCCGTAGCGGTCCAGCTTGGCGCGCTCGCCTCCGGCGAGGGCGTCCTCGACGGCGAGCGGGTGCAGGCGCAGCTCCTCCGCGACCGCTTGGAGCTCGGCCACGTCCGGGCGGTACAGGCCCAGCCAGGCCATGCCGCCGGTGCGCTCACACTCCTCCCAGGTGTCCTCGAGGGTGGAGGGGGCGTGGACGCGCCGCCCGTCCACGTACACGGCGTTGTCGATCATGCTCACCCGGACATTCTCCCCGACGGCGGCCCCCGGCGGATTCCAGGATGCGCGCGCTACGGTGGCGCCATGAAGACTCCGCGTCATGCCCCGCCCGTCGTCCGCGACGGCAAGACCCTGCTCCCCGCCCACGCCGTCTCCACGGCCCCGGTCACCGCATTCGGTCTGATCGGCGGCTACCTGACCGCCCGTGAGACCGGCATCCGGCCGCTCGGCGGTGTCGTGCTGGCCGCCGCCGGCCTGTATGCCGGCCGGACGTGGTTGGCCACGCGGGGGCCGGCCGTCACCGGGGGCCTGGCCGCCCTGTACCTCGGCGGCTTCGGCGCCTCCCACCCGCTGGCCAAGAAGATCGGTGCGTGGCCGGCGGTGCTCTCCGTGGCCGCGGTGTCCGCCGGGGCCGCCTGGGCCGCCGTCGACCGGTCCGAGGCCGGCCGCTGAACGAGCCCGCGCCGGCCGAGGACGGCGCCGCGCCCCGCGAGGTCGGCGTCGGGCCGTGGCTCGGCCCGTGGCCGGAGGACCCGCGCTACGACCCGGAGCTGCTCGCGCACGGCGACCGCCGCAACGTGCTCGACCACTACCGCTACTGGAGCCTCGAGGCGATCGTCGCGGACCTCGACGCGCGGCGCCACCCGTTCCACGTGGCCATCGAGAACTGGCAGCACGACCTGAACATCGGCACCGTCGTGCGCACCGCCAACGCGTTCAACGCCGCCGGGGTGCACATCATCGGGCGGCGCCGCTGGAACCGGCGCGGCGCCATGGTCACCGACCGCTACCTGCACGTGCGCCACCACGAGACGGTGGCGGCGTTCACGGAGTGGGCGGCGGGGGAGGGGCTGCCCGTGCTCGGCGTGGACCTGTTCCCCGAGTCGGTGCCGGTGGAGACCTTCGACTTCCCGCGTGCCTGCGTGCTCGTCTTCGGGCAGGAGGGGCCGGGGCTGTCGGCGGAGGTGCGCGCGGCGTCGAGCGCGGTGCTGTCCATCGCGCAGTACGGCTCCACCCGCTCGATCAACGCGGGCGTGGCCGCCGGCATCGCGATGCACGCGTGGATCCGGCAGCACGCGGCCGTCCCCTGAGTCCGGCGCGAGCCAGACGATTCCGCGCTGAAAGGAGCCTCTGGACCGCAGATTCGTCTGGCTCGTGGCGCAGGACGGCGCAGGACGGCGCAGAACGGCGCAGGGTGGCGTCGACGACGTGCGGCGTGACGGCGTCAGCCCGCGAAGGGGCGGGCCGGCAGGCCCGTCACCCCCGGGCGGACGGCGAACAGGGCCCCGGCCAGCGGGTCCTCGCCGCGCTCCAGGTTCTCCCAGGAGGTGGTGATGTAGAGGGTGCCGAGGTCGTCGCCGCCGAACGTGCACGCCGTCGTCTTCTGCACGGGCACCTCGACCACCTCGTCGAGCGTCCCCTCGGGCGTGTACCGGTGGATCTGCCCGTGGCTGATCACGGCCACCCAGATGCCGCCCTCGGCGTCCACGGTGAGTCCGTCCGGCTTGCCCTCGCCGTCGAGCACGTCCACGAGCACGCGCCGGTTCGTCAGGCCCTCCTCGCGGGAGTAGTCGAACACGGCCACCTGCCGCGTGGGGGTGTCGTTGTAGTAGGCCCGCGTGCCGTCCGGGCTCCACTCCAGGCCGTTGGACGTCGTCGCGCCGGTCAGCACGACGTCCACCTCGCCGGCGCCGCCGTCGGGTCCGGGGGCGAGCCGGTAGAGGTTCGCGGCGCCGGGGGTCTTGGCGTACGCCATGGTGCCGCAGTGGAACCGGCCGTCCGGGTCGCAGCCGCCCTCGTTCATCCGGATCCCGGCGTCCGCGCCCCACAGCTCGGGCAGCGTCGTCAGCTCGCCCTCGGGCGAGATCAGGGCGAAGCCCCGCTCCACCGCGACGACGGCGCCACCCCCCGCACGCGGGCGCAGCGCGGCGGCCACGTCCCCGACGTGCGTGCGGTCCACCGTGCCGTCGGCGCGCAGGGACAGGACGTCCCCGGCGAGCATGTCCACCCAGCGCAGGCCGCCGCCGGCGGTCACGCCCTCGGCGGCGCTGCCCCACGAGGCGGCCCAGACGGGGCCCTCGCCGTGGTAGGTGATGGGATCGGTGACCTGCTCGGCGCGCATGACTGCTCCTTCGGTGGGCGGGACGGTCCTGGCCCCGACGCTAGCCGAGGCTCAGAACCACCCGCACGAGTCGGCGGTCCAGCGGTCGGCGAGGGTCGCGTCCAGGAACGCCCCCATCCGCGGCAGCGAGGCCACGTGGCCGCCCACGTGGGTCGGGGTGAGGAGCGGGTCAAAACGCACCCGTGCCCCTTCCGCGCACCAGCGGCGGCCCAGGTCGCGGCCGGTGCGGTACGGGATGACGTCGTCCGTGACGGAGTGCGCGATCATCACCGGCACGTCCGGACGGCGGCCCGGTGCGCCGATCCGCTGCTCGGCGAGGATCCCGGCCAGCTCGGCGTCGGAGCGGACGAGCTCAGGGAAGTCCTGCCCCGTGTGGGTCAGCGTGGCGGAGTCGAGGTGCGCGTAGGCGAGGCTGCCTGCCACGCAGGTCTCGGCCGCGCCGGCGAGGGCCGTCAGGCCGGTCTCGTTGAGGTGCGTGGCCGGGTCCACGTCGTACGCGGCGAGCTGCCCGGCCATCGCGTAGAGCAGGAAGGCCGCGTACAGGCCGCCGTCGATCCGGTCCGCGACCTGCACGAGGTCGGCCGGCGGGGCGCCCACGTAGGCGCCCTTGAGGTCCAGCTCCGGGGCGTAGTCGGACGCGAGCTCGGCGGCGGCCGCGGCCGCCCCGCCGCCCTGCGAGTAGCCCGCGAGCGCGACCGGCGCGGTCGAGGTGACGCCCGACCCCGAGACCTGGGCGGCCGCGCGCACCGCGTCGAGGACGGCGTGCGCCTGGGCCTCCCGGACCATGTAGGTGTGCGTGCCCGGGGTGCCCAGGCCCTCGTAGTCGGTGACCACCACGGCGTGGCCGCGGCTCAGCAGGGACGTGATCCCGACGCCTTCGTACTGCGCGCCGGTCGAGAGGGTGCGCGAGGGGGCGCAGCGGTCCGCCGCGCCCTGGGTGCCCACCGCGTAGCCGATCACGGGGCGCTCGCCGCCGCCCGTCCAGGGGGCGGTGGGGGTCAGCACGGTGCCGGTCACGGCGACGGGTCGGCCCTGGGCGTCCTGCGAGGCGTACATGATGCGCGTGGCGTGCGCGGGCACCTGCACCAGCCGCACGGGATCCAGATAGAAGGCGGCGGGCTCGCTGCGGATCAGGGCGCCGGGGGTCGCGGGCACGACGGCGGGCGGCAGGTAGAAGGGGTCGTCGACCGAGGCGGCCGCCAGGGCGTCCCGGGCCGCGTTCCAGCGGGCGTCCTCGGCCGTCGTGGCCGGCTGCGAGAGGTCCGCGACGGCGGAGCTCACCTCCGGCGCGTCCGGGGCCGGGGCGGACTCCTGGGCCAGGGCAGCGTGCGGCGCGCCGAACCCGGCGACGACGGCCACGGCGGCGGCCAGGGCGAGGGGGCGGGAGGGGCGGCGTGCGGGGGCCATGGCGGTCTCCGGTCTCTCGGATGTGAATGTGACGCAGCTCACCCTAGGCCAGCGACGGGCCCGTGTCCAGGCCGGCGTCGCCGTCGGGCCCGGGGCCCTGGGGCGGGTCCGGCCGCGCGGATAGGATGAGCCCGAGGGCGGCGCGCCCGCCGCGCTCCCCCGCCTGCCCGAGTCGACGACGCCTAGGAGCTGCAGCATGCCCATCGCATCCCCGGAGAAGTACGCCGAGATGATCGACGCCGCCAAGAACGGCGCCTTCGCCTACCCGGCGATCAACGTCACCAGCTCCCAGACCCTGAACGCCGCCATCCGCGGCTTCGCCGAGGCCGGCTCGGACGGCATCATCCAGGTCTCCACCGGCGGCGCCGCCTACTTCTCCGGCTCCTCCGTGAAGGACATGGTCGCCGGCTCGCTGGCCTTCGCGGCGTTCGCGCGCGAGGTCGCCAAGAAGTACTCCGTGAACATCGCCCTGCACACGGACCACTGCCCCCAGGACAAGCTCGAGGGCTTCGTCCTGCCCCTGCTGGACGCCTCCGAGGCCGAGGTGAAGGCCGGGCGCGACCCGATCTTCAACTCCCACATGTGGGACGGCTCCGCCGAGACCCTCGAGGAGAACCTGCGGATCGGCCGCGAGCTGCTCGCCCGCACCCACGCCAACAAGCAGATCCTCGAGGTGGAGATCGGCGTCGTGGGCGGCGAGGAGGACGGCGTGGCCCACGAGATCAACGAGAAGCTCTACACCACCGTGGCGGACGGCATCGCCACGGTGGAGGCCCTCGGCCTCGGCGAGCACGGTCGCTACCTCACCGCGCTGACCTTCGGCAACGTGCACGGCGTCTACAAGCCGGGCAACGTGAAGCTGCGCCCGGAGATCCTGCAGGAGATCCAGCAGGCCGTGGGCGAGAAGTTCGGCAAGGAGCGCCCGTTCGACCTCGTGTTCCACGGCGGCTCCGGCTCCGCCGCCCAGGAGATCGCCGACTCGGTGGAGTACGGCGTCGTGAAGATGAACGTGGACACGGACACCCAGTACGCGTTCACCCGCCCGGTGGCCGGGCACATGTTCGAGAACTACGACGGCGTCCTGAAGGTCGACGGCGAGGTCGGCGACAAGAAGCAGTACGACCCCCGCGTGTGGGGCGCCAAGGCCGAGGAGGCCATGGCCGCCCGCGTGGTCCAGGCCTGCACCGAGCTGAACTCGGCCGGCAAGAGCATCGGCTGACCCCGCCGTCCGCCGCGCCGGCCCGCACCCTCGCGTGAGGGTGCGGGCCGGCGTCGTCCTCAGCCCTCCCGCTCCTCCTGGGCCTGGAGGAACTCGAAGACCTCACGCTCGTCCACACCGGGGAAGGTCTGCGTGGGCATGGCCGCCAGCAGATGCGCGTGCATGCGGGCCGCGGGCCACACGTGCCCGCCCCACGCGGCCTCGAGCTCGGGGTCGGGGCGGCGGCAGCAGCGCGGATCGGGGCACGTGGAGGTGACCCGGTGGCGGGTGTCCGCGCCGCGGAAGTACCGGGCATGCTCGAACGGGGTGCCCACGGAGAGGGCGAACAGCCCGTCGGGGCCGTTCTCGATCATCGAGGTGCACCAGAACGTCCCGTTGGGCGAGTCCGTGTACTGCGTGTGGGCGCGGAACCGGTCGTTGCGGGAGAAGGCCTGCCGTGCGCCCCACTTCCGGCACGCCTGCTGGCCCTCGATCGCACCGGTGTGGTCGGCGGGGAACACGATCCCGTCGTTCTCGTAGGCCTTGTGGATCACCCCGGTCTCGTGGACCTTCTGGAAGTGGCAGCGGATGCCCAGGTCCACGGTGGCCAGGTTGGTGAACCGGTGCGCGGCGGCCTCGTAGGAGACGCCGAACGCGTCCTTCAGGTCGTCCACGGACAGGTCCCGGCGCTTCTGGGCGGCCCGCAGCAGCGACGACGCCGCCCGCTGCGGCATGAGCAGCGCGCCCGCCAGGTAGTTCACCGCCACACGCTGGGCGAGGAAGTCCTCGTAGTCCCGCGGCTCGCCGTGGCCCAGGACGGCGGCGGCGAGGGCCTGGAGCACCACGGTGCGGCGGTCGTGGTCCGAGGAGCGGGAGCCGCTGATGTGGATGCGCCCGTGCTTGAGGTCCGTGACGGAGCGCGTGGAGTGCGGCAGGTCCGGGACGAAGCGCAGGGTGAAGCCGAGGTGCTCGGCCAGCTCCGAGACCGCGTGCAGGCCCAGCGGCCCGCCCGTGTGGCCGATCGCGTCGAGCAGCCGATGCGCCTCGGCCTCGAGGTCGGGGTAGTGATTGTCCACCGCGCGCATCCGGGCGCGCAGCTGGGCGTTGGCGCGGCGCGCCTCCTCGGGGGTGGCGGCCTGCTCCTCCAGGCGACGGCGCAGCTCGGCCTCCAGCCCCGCGATCACCTCGAGGACCTCGGTGGGGGTGCGGGGCCCGATGCGCAGCGGCGGCAGGCCGAGGGAGGCGTAGTGCTCCGAGCGCGCGAACCGTTCGACCTCGATCTCCAGTTCGGCCCGCCGGGTGGGGGCCCGGCCGGTGAGCAGGTCCTCGACCGGCACGCCCAGGACCTCCGCGATCCGCTGGACCAGCGAGAGCCGCGGCTCGCGGCGGGCGTTCTCCACGAGGGACAGGTGGGAGCCGCTCACTCCCGTGCGCTCCGCGAGCTGGTCCAGGGTGAGGCCGGCCTGCTTGCGCAGGTGCCGGACGCGGCGGCCCAGCGCGACGGTGTCCACGGTCGCGCTGTCCTCGGGAAGCGGGCGGGTCATCATGCGCGGAACTGTAGACGGAACCGGGGAGGAGATCACGTGTGACGGAAAGAAAGTCACATTCTTGACAAGCGGGGGGCCGTTGCCGTGATCCATGCCACATGGGGGCGCAAGGACTGTCACGTTCTGACCCAGTGGCAGGAACGGCCGGAGTTTCCACCGATTTTGTGCTCCAGAGGGCCTTGCCCGGGGCCAAGGTGGATGTCAACGGCAGCGACGGACACGTCGCACCGAACCCTTCACGAACCGGACCGATCCTCAGGAGGACGTCATGACCACCCAGCCCCACCACTCCACTCCCGCCTCCGCCGAACAGCTCCAGCACGACTGGGACAACAACCCCCGCTGGGCCGGCGTCGAGCGCAGCTTCACCGCCGAGGACGTCGTCCGTCTCCGCGGCCGCATCCAGGAGGAGCACACGCTGGCCCGCCGCGGCGCCGAGAAGCTGTGGACCCAGCTGAAGGACGAGAACGCCCGCGGTGAGTTCACCAACGCCCTCGGCGCCCTCACCGGCAACCAGGCCGTCCAGCAGGTCAAGGCCGGGCTGCGCGCCATCTACCTCTCCGGCTGGCAGGTCGCCGCGGACGCCAACCTCTCTGGCCACACGTACCCGGACCAGTCCCTGTACCCGGCCAACTCCGTGCCGCAGGTGGTGCGCCGCATCAACAACGCCCTGCTGCGCGCGGACCAGATCGAGCACGCCGAGGGCGTCAGCAGCGTCGAGGACTGGCTCGTGCCGATCGTGGCCGACGCCGAGGCCGGCTTCGGCGGCCCGCTCAACGCCTACGAGCTCATGAAGTCGATGATCACCGCCGGCGCCTCCGGTGTGCACTGGGAGGACCAGCTGGCCTCCGAGAAGAAGTGCGGCCACCTCGGCGGCAAGGTGCTCATCCCCACCGGCCAGCACATCCGCACGCTCAACGCCGCCCGCCTGGCCGCCGACGTCGCCGACGTGCCCAGCGTGATCATCGCCCGCACCGATGCCGAGGCGGCCACCCTGATCACCTCGGACGTGGACGAGCGCGACGCCGAGTTCATCACCGGTGAGCGCACCGCGGAGGGCTTCTACAAGGTCCGCAACGGCGTCGAGCCCTGCATCGCCCGCGCCAAGGCCTACGCCCCCCACGCGGACCTGATCTGGATGGAGACCGGCACGCCGGACCTCGAGCTGGCCCGGAAGTTCGCCGAGGCCGTCAAGGCCGAGTTCCCGGACCAGATGCTGGCCTACAACTGCTCGCCGTCCTTCAACTGGAAGAAGAACCTCGACGACGACACCATCGCCAAGTTCCAGCGCGAGCTGGGCGCCATGGGCTACACCTTCCAGTTCATCACGCTGGCCGGCTTCCACGCCCTGAACCACTCGATGTTCGACCTGGCCAAGGGATACAACGAGCGCCAGATGTCCGCGTACGTCGAGCTGCAGGAGCGCGAGTTCGCCGACGAGGCCCGCGGCTACACCGCGACCAAGCACCAGCGCGAGGTCGGCACCGGCTACTTCGACGCCGTGTCCACCGCCATCAACCCGGACAGCTCCACGGTGGCCCTGGCGGGCTCCACGGAGTCCGGCCAGTTCCACTGATCCGCTCAGCCGAGACCGCGAGGAGGCAGTCCCATGAGCCCGCAGACCACGACCCCCACCCTGCACGAGATCCATGCCGACGACGTTCGGGAGCACACGCCCCTGCCGCATGACGTGAGCACCCAGGCCATCCCCGTCGTCATCCCCGAGGGCGCCGCCCCCGTGGTGACCGTCCACGGGCCGGTCGACGGGCGGCAGGCCGAGATCCTCACGGACGAGGCGCTGGCGTTCCTCGGCCGCCTGCACCGGCTGGCCGAGGACCGCCGCCGGCGGCTGCTCGAGGAGCGGGAGTACACCCGGCGCCGCATCACCGACGGCTGGAACCCGCACTACCTGCGGTCCACCCGCCGGGTCCGCGAGGACGACTCCTGGCGTGTGGCGCCGCTGGCCCCCGGCCTGCAGGACCGCCGCGTGGAGATCACCGGCCCCGTGGATCGGAAGATGACGATCAACGCCCTCAACTCGGGCGCCTCGGGCTGGCTCGCCGACTTCGAGGACTCCTCGACGCCGTCCTGGGACCGGATGCTGGACGGGCAGGTCAACCTGTTCGACGCGATCCGCGACCAGATCGACTTCACCTCCCCCGAGGGCAAGGAGTACCGGCTGCGCGAGCGCGAGCTCACGGACCGGCCGACCATCATCGTCCGCCCGCGCGGCTGGCACCTCCTCGAGGACCACATCCGCGTGGACGGCGAGCCGATGGCCGGCGCCCTCGTGGACTTCGGCCTGTACTTCTTCCACAACGCCGACGAGCTGATCCGCCGCGGCCACGGCCCGTACTTCTACCTGCCCAAGCTCGAGTCCCATCTCGAGGCGCGGCTGTGGAACTGCGTGTTCGTGGCGGCGCAGGACGAGCTGGGCATCCCCCAGGGCACCATCCGGGCCACCGTGCTGATCGAGACGATCACCGCGGCGTTCCAGATGGAGGAGATCCTGTACCAGCTGCGCAACCACGCCGCGGGCCTCAACGCCGGCCGCTGGGACTACATCTTCTCCATCATCAAGAACTTCCGGGACCGCGGGGCCGAGTTCGTCCTCCCGGACCGCTCGGAGGTGACCATGACCCAGCCGATGATGCGGGCCTACACGGAGCAGCTGGTCCGGGCCTGCCACCGGCGCGGCGCCTCGGCGATCGGCGGCATGTCTGCCGTGATCCCGGACCGCCGGAACGAGGAGGCCAACGCCGCCGCGCTGGAGAAGGTGCGCGCGGACAAGGCCCGCGAGGCCGGCGACGGCTTCGACGGCTCGTGGGTGGCGCACCCGGACCTCGTGCCGGTCGCCCGGGAGGAGTTCGACGCCGTGCTCGGCGAGGCCCCGAACCAGATCCGCACCCGCCGCCGCGAGGACGTGGTGCCGGACGAGGCCGCCCTGCTCGACGTCGCCGCGACCACGGGCTCGGTGACCGAGGCCGGCGTGCGGATGAACATCGAGGTCGGGATCCGCTACATCGAGTCCTGGCTGCGGGGGAACGGCGCCGCCGCGATCCACGGACTCATGGAGGACGCCGCCACGGCGGAGATCTCCCGGTCCCAGATCTGGCAGTGGGCACACAACGGCACCGGTGTGCAGCTGACCGAGGGCGGCGTGCGGACCGCCAACCGCGGCTGGATGGAGCAGCTGATCCGCGAGGAGCACGCTCGGATCCTCGCCGGCCCGCTGCCCGAGGGCCACCGGTTCGAGGACGCGGTGCGCGTGTTCTGCGAGTCGGCCCTGCCGCCGGAGTACCCGGCGTTCCTCACCCTGGGCGCGTACCGCCGGCACTTCGCCGGTCAGGACGACGCCGCGGCGAAGGCCTGATCCGCCGGGCCCCACGACGACGGCCGGTCACCTCACGAGGTGACCGGCCGTCGTCGTGCCGGGTGTCAGTCCCCGGACGTGGAGGGGGACGGGGAGGCCGAAGTCGACTTCGTCGGTGACGGGCTGGCCGACGCCGAGGCGGACGCCTCCGCGGCCCGCTGGGATTCGGCGGCCTCCCGCGCGGCGCCCTGGAACGGCCGCGGCGGCTGGCCGGGGGCCACGGGGCCGGGGGCGCCCTCGGGGCGGTCGATCGTGGACTGGTTGTTCAGCAGCTCGTCGGGCACGCGGCCGGTGGGGATCTCCCGGGCCTGGGCCAGGGTCTCCTCGTCCATCTGCGCGTTCAGGAAGAACGGCGAGCTGAGCTTGATGACCTCCTGGAAGTCCCCGGCGTCCTTCAGCACGGTGTCCGCGAGGTGGTCGCGGGTCTCGGTGACGAGGGTGGTGCTCTGCGCGACCGGCGAGTTCTTCACCTGGGTGAGGCCGCCGTTGGCGTCGCCGAAGCCCTCCATGGAGCCCATGGTCACGGAGACCATCTCGCTGCCGTCCTCGGAGCAGGCCCACGCGGTGCGCTGGGGCAGCAGGGGGGCGCCGTCCTGGCCGCCGACCATGCCGGGGCGCAGCAGGGCGAGCAGCCCCTTGCCGGTCTTCGGGTCGAACGTGTACTCGTCCGCCACGGCGGCGGGCTCCTCCTGGCACCACTCCAGGCGGGAGCCGTCGAGGTTGTGCTGGTAGTGGACCTGCGCCAGGGGCATGCCGGGGCTGTACTCGAAGTAGCCGTTGTAGACGCAGGTGAGGAACTCGTGGGTCTCGTCCTGCGAGGCGAACAGCTGCACGATCTCGATGTTCGAGCTGTCCGGGATGTGCGTGGCGACGGCGTCCAGGGTGCGCTGGTCCAGGACGTCGCGCGTGCAGTCCATCACGGAGACGGTGTCGTTGCGGACCGCGGCCGTGTTCTTCCAGGCCTCGGTGGCGGCGCCGTCCTTGATGCCCGGGCCGACGGTCTCGAACGCCTGACGCGGCTCGGCGCGCGGGGTGCCCTCGGCGGACTCCGACGCGAGGGCCTCACGGACGCGGGACGCCGCGGCGGACGCGGGGTCGGTGGGGCTCTCCGTGGCCGAGCCGGCCGCGGCCGAGGCCGCCGATCCGCTGGGCGCCGCGGCGGTCGACGAGGCGGGATCACCGGACTGGCCGGCCGAGCCGCAGCCGGCCAGGGCGAGGGCGAGGGCGGCGACGCCGACGGCCAGCGGGGCACGGCGGCGGGCGGGCGCGGGGTGGGTCATGGAGGCTCCTTCGACGGCATCGGCGGCCCGGCCCCGGGAGCGTGGGGCTGCGGACGGACGCTGCGCCTACGGTACCGGACCGTCCTGGACGCGGGGACGGCGATCCGTCCGGCGTCCGGCGCCGTCGATAGACTCGGCCGCGACCGCATCGTCCGCGAGGAGAAGAGGCATCCCATGTCCGAGTCCCTGATCGGCAAGAACCTGATGGAGCCGCCGGCCACGCGCCTGCCGGAGGAGCCGGAGGTGCTGGCCCGGCTCGAGGCAGGTGACCTGCCCGAGGACATCGTGCCGGTGGCGCCCGAGTCCTCCCTGGTGTGGGCGCTCATGGCGGAGGACGCGTGGGCCGAGGGCCGGACCGTGGACTCCTATGCGTACGCCCGCGTCGGCTACCACCGGGGCCTGGACGCGCTGCGCCGGGCGGGGTGGCGCGGCGCCGGCCCGGTGCCGTACGCCCACGAGCCCAACCGCGGCTTCCTGCGCGCCCTGTACGCGCTGGGCCGCGCGGCCGCCGGGATCGGGGAGTCCGACGAGGTCGAGCGCATCCGCACCTTCCTGCGGGACTCGGACCCCACGGCGGCGGACCAGATCGAGGCCGACCAGGGCCGCGCCGGGGACTGAGCGGAGCCGTGGCCAAGCTCTACTTCCGCTACGGGGCCATGAACTCCGGCAAGTCCACGGGCCTGCTGCAGGCCGCCTTCAACTACGAGGAGCGCGGCCAGCGGGTGCTGCTGGCCAAGCCGGAGGTGGACGTGAAGGGGGAGGGCGACGTCGTCTCCCGCCTCGGCGTGACCCGCGCCGTGGACTTCCTCGTCCCGGCGGGAGCGGACGTGCGGGAGCTGTTCCGCCGGCACGCCACCGGTGACGACCCGGACGCCCTCGTGGGGCACGTGGAGGCCCCGCCCGTGGCGTGCCTGCTCGTGGACGAGGCGCAGTTCCTCGAGCCGGCGCAGGTGGACGACCTGCTGCGTATCGCCGTGCTCGACGGCGTCCCCGTGATCGCCTACGGGCTGCGCACCGACTTCCGCACCCGCTCCTTCCCGGGCTCCGCGCGGCTGCTGGAGCTGGCGCACTCCCTCGAGGAGCTGAAGACCATCTGCCGGTGCGGCCGGAAGGCGGTGTTCAACACGCGCAAGGTCGTGGACCCGGCCACGGGCGCCGAGCACTTCGTGTTCGAGGGGGACCAGGTGGCGATCGACGGCGTCCAGGTGACCTACGAGTCCCTGTGCGGCACGTGCTACCTGGCGGAGTCCGGCGGTGCCCTGGGCTGAGGCGGCCATTGCCAGGCAACTGCCAGGCTGCATGACGGCTGCGCCCATGCTCGGTTCGTACGGTGGAACCACTTCATCGAGGTGCGAGTGATGAAGGTGCGAGTGATGACAGGCGAAGGGCCCCGGTGATCCCGGGGCCCTTCGTCTGTCCTGACCCGGCCCGCATCGGCCGGCCGGGTCAGAGCGAGACGAGCAGGAGCGTGCCGCCGAAGACGAGCCCCGACGCGAGCAGCACGACCGTGGTGTACCCCAGGATGTCGCGCATCTTCAGGCCGGCGATCGCCAGAAGGGGGATCGCCCAGAACGGCTGGATCATGTTGGTCCACTGGTCGCCGTAGGAGACGGCCATGATGGTGATGGCCGGGTCCACGCCGAGCGCGTCGCCGGCCTGGAGCATGATCGGGCCCTGCACGGCGAACTGTCCGCCGCCGGAGGGGACGAAGAAGTTCACGAGGCCCGCGGCCAGGAACGCCAGCAGGCCGAACGTCACCGGGTTCGAGATCGCCACGAAGGCGTCCGAGAGCACCGCCACCAGGCCGGTGGACGTCATCATGCCGAGGATGCCCGCGTAGAGGGGGAACTGCAGCAGGATCTCGCCCACGTTGGACGCGGCCGACTGGGTGAGGCCGATCAGCTCGTGCGGACTGCGCACCAGCAGCAGGATCAGCGCGAGGAAGGACCAGTTGACGATGTCCAGGGTGAGGGTGCCGCCGCCGACGAAGTGCATCACCAGATAGGCCACGAGCATGGCGCCGACGAGGAGCGTGGGGGCACGGGAGGCGTCGAGGCGGTCCGCCGGCGTCTCGATCTCCGATGGGGGCGCGGCGTCCCGGTCCCGCGCGTCGATCTCCAGCTCCACGATCCGGTCCCCGGCGCGCGGGGCGACGAGGAACAGGGCCAGGGCCACGACGAGCATGGTCACCACGGCGGCGGTGATGTTCCACCAGGAGAAGGTGGTCTCCGAGACCGGGACCGTCCGGCCGCCCAGGCTCTCCGTGAGGAACGAACCGGGGGTGGCGGCCGTCAGCGGGCCGGAGCCCGAGTACCCCATGTGCCACACCACGAACCCGGAGAACCCGGCGGCCACCAGCATCGGGAAGTGCAGGACCAGCCCGCGCTCACGGGCCTGCGCCGCGACCTCCTTGGCCAGCAGCGCACCGACCACCAGGCCCAGGCCCCACGTGATGAGGGAGGCCGCCGCCGCCACCACGAACACGAAGATGTAGGCGGCCAGGGGCGTGCGGGGAATGCTGGCGAGCCTGGCGAGCAGACGGCGCACCGGGCCGGTGTTCGCCAGGATGTGTCCGAGCATGAGCACGAGCGCCATCTGCGTGATGAACGCCAGCAGTCCGGACAGACCGTCACCCCAGCCCACGACGACGTCGGCCGGCCCGGCCGGAGTGAGCAGCAGGCACAGGGCTGCCACCGCGAACGTGAGCACGATGGTGAACACGAGCGAGGACGGGATGAACCGCTCCATCGTCGTGTTCAGCGGGCGCATGGCGCGGCTGAAGAACGTGCCCTCGCGGGCGGTACGGCCCGAGGGTCCGGGTGTGGGCGGACGTGTGGACGTGGCGGACATGAGGCTCCTGTTCAGGGTGAGAGGCCACGGCGAGAGTGATGTGGATCACTCTAGGCGCTCGATCGTCGTGGGCGGGACGTGGGCCGCGTCCCTGGCCGGGAGCTCGCTGACGAGAGTGCCGGCGCGGTCGATCCCCCAGCGGTCGACGACGTCGTGGCCCGGCTCGGCCGGGTCACCCGGAATCTGTACGCGATCGTGGACGAGCTCACCGACAAGGGATGCACCGTGCGGGTCTCGACCGAGTGAGATCACGGTGCCCAGGCCCGGCACTTCCCCCGTAGCCGGACTCATGCTCGGCATCCAGGCCGCATTCGCTGAGTTCGCGCGTCGAAGGATCAAGGAGCGCCAGGCCGAAGGGATCGCCCTGGGGCGTGTTGTTTCCTTCCAAGCGCTGCTGTCGATGGCCCTCGCGTCTCCGCTCTGGTGGAGTACGGCTCTAGAGAGAGGGCCACGCGCTCTCGGCGCATGGCATGACAGGGTCTCAAAGCCAGGGCTCCCCGGGCATGCATGAACAGGCCCGACTCCGGTACTCTTCTTGCATGACTCTTCTGACGGTGGGGGAGGCCGCCGAGCGCCTCAAGGTCTCCGACCGCTATGTGCGGCGTCTCGTCGAGCGCGGTGATGTGCCGGCCCGCCGCCTCGGAGAATCCTGGTTCATCGATGAGCGCGCCCTGGCCCGTCGTGCCCGCAGGGCGCCGGGTATCGGCCGCACCTGGGCTCCGCGGACCGCCTGGGCCGCCGTCGACCTCCTTGCCGGAGGAAACGGACGGGCCTTCCTCGACCAGCCGCGGATCTCCCGTCTGCGCTCCCGGCTGCGAACGCTCACCGCTGCCGAGATGCACCGACTGGCTGAGAACAGGGCCCGGCCCCACCGGTTCCACGCCTCGCCTCGAGCCCGAGCCAAGCTCGCCGACGTTCTCGTGCCCTCGGGGGTGTCCGCCCTGGATCAGTCGGATCTCGCCCGCCGCTTCGGGCTCGCCGCTGTCGAAGGGAACCAGCGGGAGGAGGGCTATCTGCTCGGCGACCTGGAGGCTCTCCAGTCGCGGCTCCGCCTCGACGCCTCGGCGGCGGGGGAAGTGGTGATCCGCCACATACCTGCACCCGTGGATCCCTCCGCCCTGCTTCGCACTGAAACAGTCGTGGCGCTGGACCTCATGGACTCCGACGACGTCCGTGAGCGGGCCGCCGGGCGAGAGGCCCTCGATCGACTGTTGCATCGTGTCTGAGCCGCGTCACCTGAGCGTGGAGGACCTCCTCGGATGTGAGGCGGGCCTCGGCGCTGGAGATGGCCTAGGGCGTGTCTGAGAATGGCTCCAGGGACCCGCTGAGATCCGGGGAGCCATGTCCCGGTTCCAGGTCGTCTCCGACGCCAAATCGGAGCTGATCGCCCCGCTGCTCCAGACCGCACGGGCCAGCAGGGCCGACCCTTCTCGGATGCCCGCACGATGGTCGAAGCGATCATCTGCCAGTGCAGGTGCGGGACTCCGTGGCGGGATCTGCCCGAGGTCAACGGGCCCTGAGAGGCCGCGTGGATCTGACATCGACGCAGGGTGCGGGCACTGGTCTGTCCGGGGGCTGACTCGAGAACTTTTGTTCGTACCCTGTCTGTCATGGCCACCCCTCTCCTGGAGCTCGCCGCGAGTCGAGGCGTCTGCTTCCCGCTGCGAGCCCGCCGGCTGACCCTCACCCCGTTCCGGGGTCTCGATGCACCCGCCGTGTGGAGCTTCTGCCGTCGTGAGCAGGTGTGGTCGTGGACCTCCGGCCGCCCGGAGAGTGAGAACGCGCTGCGCGAGTCCTACCTCGGGGCGGGGGACCGTCTCACCGTGCGGGCCGGAGACGTCATCGTCGGTGTCGGGAAGGTCGCGGTGCAGGACGCGTGGAGTCAGGGCGGCCCGCGGGAGGAAGCCCGGGACGCCCAGGCCGAGCTCGGCTGGACGATCGATCCGCGCCAGGCCGGGCAGGGCTATGGCACCGAGCTTGCGCGAGCCCTGCTGGGCTTCGTGTTCGACGATCTGGGTGTGCGGCGCGTGGAGGCTCATGCCTTCGCGGACAACGCTCCGAGTCTGCGCATCATGGAGAAGGTGGGGATGCGTCACGAGGGCACGTTCAAGGAGGAGTCTCTGCATCTCACGCGCGGCTGGGTGGATGGCGCCACCTACGCGATGCTCGCCTCAGAGTTCCATCTGTCCCTCACGCGGGAGTGATCCCGCCGGCCACGACCGCATGATCTACCGCTCCACCGCCGAGGGCCGTGTGCCAGCATGGGGCTGTGAGCCGGGTGGGGAATGAGCGTGAGTGGCGGTGGCGCACCGGTGTAGCGTCTGCCCTGGTGGGCTCGGCCGGTGTGTTCGCGGGACTGCGGCAGGACCTGGGACTGGGCTGGGGTCTGACGCTGGTGGCCTTCACGGCCCTCGGAGCGATGCTCGCCTTGCGAGGGGTGCATCACCGGGTCGAGGCGGAGCGGGCTCGCCGCAACGTGTTCGACGCCGGAGCCGGCTCCACCGCGTGGGTGATGCTGCTGATGGGGGCCGCGGTCGTTCCGGGGCTGGTGCTGAACGTGATCGACGACGCCGGCGTCCGGGCGGTCGGGGCCGGTCCGCTCGGCGCGGTGCTCGCTGCCGCCGCCCACGGCATCCTCGCGGCGACGACGCTCGAGGAGCAGCCCCGGCCCGAGCCGGTCCCTCTGGACCGGCGCAGGCGCTGACGTCGGGGTCATGGCCCCCCGCTCCTGAACACTGTTCAATTAACACTGTTAGAGTCCCTCGGGTCAGACCCACCCGGGGCCGAGCCCCGCCCACCGGAGAGGCCCGCATGACCGCCACCCAGGACGCCCCCGCCGTCGACCCCCGCCCCGCCGCCGCCCTCGACCCCGAGGCCCTCGTGGACCGCATCGAGGCGGGCCACGTGCTTACCGCTGAGGAGGCCGTCGCTGTGCTGGACGCCCCGGACGCGGACACGTTCCGCATCGTCGCGGCGGCCTCGCGCCTGCGCGAGAAGCACTTCGGCCGCACCGTCAAGGTCAACTACCTGGTCAGCCTCAAGACCGGCCTCTGCCCGGAGAACTGCACCTACTGCTCCCAGCGTCTCGGCACCGAGGCCGAGATCCTGCGGTACACGTGGCTCAAGCCGGAGGAGGCCGTCCGCCAGGCGGGCCTGGGCATCGCCGGCGGCGCCTCGCGCGTGTGCATGGTCGCCTCCGGCACCGGCCCCACGGATCGCGACGTCGACCGCGTGGCCGGCATGGTCGGCGACCTCAAGGCCCAGCACCCGGACGTCGAGGTGTGCGCGTGCCTCGGCTTCCTCAAGGACGGCCAGGCCGAGAAGCTCAAGGACGCCGGCGTCGACGCCTACAACCACAACCTCAACACGGCCGAGTCCCACTACGAGTCCATCTGCACCTCCCACACCTACGAGCAGCGCGTGGACACCGTGCAGCGCGCCGGCGCCGCCGGCCTGTCCTCCTGCAGCGGCCTGATCGCGGGCATGGGGGAGACGCACGAGCAGCTCGTCGAGGCCGTCCTCGCGCTCCGCGACCTGGACTCCGACTCCATCCCCGTCAACTTCCTCATGCCCTTCGACGGCACCCCGCTGCAGGGCCACCAGCAGCTCACCCCGCTCGAGTGCCTCCGGATCCTCGCCATGGTCCGCCTGGCCTGCCCGGACAAGGAGCTGCGCATCGCCGGCGGCCGCGAGATGCACCTGCGTTCCCTGCAGCCGGTCGGCCTGCAGGTGGCCAACTCGATCTTCCTCGGCGACTACCTCACCTCCGAGGGCCAGGACGCCGAGGCGGACCTGCAGATGATCGCCGACGCCGGCTTCACCGTGCTCGGCGCCGAGGAGCGTGCGCAGCAGGCCGCGGCCGACGACGGCGCCTCGGCCGGCGGCTGCTGCGGCGGCACGGACGACGCCGGCCCGTGCGGCTCCGGTGCGGCCGTCACTGCGGAGGCCGGGGCCGCAGAGGACGTCCGCCCCGACACGGGCGCCGAGGGCACCGTGAAGCCCGAGCTGCGCCGCCGGGGCGCGGGCACGGCCGAGCCCGCCAACGCCTGAGCGCACCGTGACCGCCCCCGCTGAAGCCGGCCTCCTCGACCGCGACGCCGCCCACCTCTGGCACCCCTACGGGGCCGCCGGCGCCCGCCAGCTCTACGCCGTGCGCGGTGCCCGGGGCGTCCACCTCGACCTCGAGGGGCCGGGCGGGGAGCGTCACCGCGCCATCGACGCGATGGCGTCCTGGTGGTCCGTGGTGCACGGGCACGGGCACCCCGCGCTCGTCGAGGCCCTGACCCGGCAGGCCGCGGCCTTCCCGCACGTCATGTTCGGCGGGCTCACGCACGCGCCCGCCGTCGACCTGGCGGAACGGCTCGTCGCGCACACCCCCGCCGCGCTCGAGCACGTGTTCCTCGCCGACTCCGGCTCGGTCTCGGTGGAGGTCGCGCTCAAGCTCGCCCTCCAGTACCAGGCGACGCGCGGCCGGCCCAGCCGCCGCCGATTCCTCACGGTCCGCGGCGGCTACCACGGGGACACCGCCGCGCCCATGGGCGTGTGCGATCCCGTGGACGGCATGCACGCGGCCTTCACCTCGCTCGTGGCTCGGCATCTGTTCCTGCCCCGCCCGCCGGCGGCACGCTGGGTGCCCGAGGGCTTCGCCGCGGCACCCACGGCACCCGACGCCGCTCCGGCCGGCCACTGGGAGGCCGACGACGCCGCCCTCGCCGCGTGGGAGGACGAGGCCCGCGCCTTCACCGCCGCGCATGCGGACGAGATCGCCGGCGTGATCCTTGAACCCGTGCTCCAGGGGGCGGGGGGCATGCGCGTCTACGACCCGCGCTGCCTCACCGTGCTGCGCGAGCTGTGCGACGAGCACGGGCTCCTGCTCATCGCCGACGAGATCGCCACTGGCTTCGGCCGCACCGGCCGCTGGCTCGCGTGCGAAGGGGCCGGCGTCGCCCCGGACGTGCTGTGCCTCGGCAAGGCGCTCACCGGCGGCACCATGACGGGCGCGGCCATGCTGTGCACCGCCGAGGTCGCCGAGACGGTCTCCCGGCGGGAACGGGGCATGCCCGGGGCTCTCCTGCACGGGCCCACGTTCATGGGCAACCCGCTGATGTGCGCGGTCGCCTCCGCGTCCCTCGACCTGCTCACCGACCCGCGCGACGGCTGGGCCGCCCAGGTGTCCCGCGTCGAGGCCGGGCTGCGCGCCGGGCTGGCGGCGGCCGCCGACCTGCCCGCGGTCACCGACGTACGGGTCCTGGGTGCGGTCGGCGTCGTGGAGCTGGACCGGACCGTGGACGTCGAGCCCGTCACTCGGGCCGCCGTCGCCCGCGGTGCGTGGGTGCGCCCCTTCCGGCGGCTGGTGTACGTGATGCCGCCCTACGTGAGCACCGACGACGACGTCGCCACGATCTGCGCGGCCGTCACCGGGGCCGTCGAGGAGGTCTGCGCATGAGCACCGCCGAGGCCGGCGCGGCCACGAGCACGCCCGCCGACCCCTGGTCCTCGTGGCTGGGCTCCCGGGCCGCCGTCCGCGCGCGCCGCGGCCTGGAGCGCCGCGCCGAACCGCCGGAGCCGGGCGCGCCGTCGTCGGACGTCGTGGACCTGGCCGCCAACGACTACCTGGGCCTGGCCGCCCACCCGGACGTGCGGGCCGCCGCCGCGCGCGTCGCCACCGAGGGACCGGTCGGGGCGCGGGCCTCCCGCGTCGTCACGGGGACGCATCCCGCGCACGCCGACCTCGAGTCCGCCGCCGCCGCGCTGGCCGGCGCGGATGCCGCCCTCGCCTTCTCCTCCGGCTACACCGCGAACCTCGGCGTCCTCGGCGCCCTGGCCGGGCCGGGCACTGCCTTCCTCCTGGACGAGCACGCCCACGCGAGCCTGCGCGACGGCACCGCCCTCGCCGCCACCGCCCGCTCAGGGGCGTTCGCCCCCCTGCCGGGCGCGTCGGTCACCACGGTGGAGCACAACAGCGTGCCCGCCTTCCGGGCCGCCCTCGGCCGGCTGCGCGCCGAAGGGCGGGCGCGACGGATCGTGCTGGTGGTCGAGTCCCTGTACTCCGTGCTGGGGGACGAGGCCGACCTGCCTGCCCTGGCCGCCCTGGCCGCCGAACACGGCGCCCTGCTCGTGGTGGACGAGGCCCACTCGCTCGGCGTGGTCCCCGGCGGCAGCCGCACGGGCGCCCTGGGACTGTGGGCGGGGCAGGCGCCCGTCGTGGTCACCGCCACCTGCTCGAAGGCCCTCGGCGGCCAGGGCGGTCTGGCCCTGTTCGGCGGGCCCGCCGCGCGGTCCTGGCGCGACCACGTGCTCAACACCGCCCGCACCTTCGTCTTCGACACGGCCCTGGCCCCCGTGCTCGCCGCCTCCGCGGCGGCCGCCTGCCGGATCGCCGCCACGGGGGAGCCCGCGGCACGGCTCGCGCGGGCCCGGGAGACGGCCGTGGACGTCTTCACCCGCCGGACCGAGCTGGCCGGGCACGTGGAGGTCGGGGCGGGCGCCGTCCACTCGATCCGCATGCCCGGACCGGAGCAGGCCGTCGCCGCGGCCGCGGAGCTGCGCGCGCACGGCGTCCTCGTGGGATGCTTCCGCCCGCCCAGCGTGCCCGACGGCATCGCCCGCCTCCGCGTGAGCGTGACCACCGCCGTCCCCGAGCCCCGGCTGCGGGCGGCGCTGGAGGCGGTGGCGAGCGTGGCCGCCCGGGCGTGGGGCGCGTCCACGGGCTGCCCGTTCGCCCACGGCGACCCGCGGCCGGAGGCCGTGCGCGGCGACCACCTGCGGATCTCCGATCCCGCCGACCTGCGGCGCGTGCTCACCGACCCCGGGACGTTCGCCTCGGACAACGCCCTCACGGCGGTCGTCCCGCTGAGCGGCCCGGCCCGCCGCATCCTCGCCGCCGCCCGCTTCCGGCTGCCGCCCGTGCTCGCCTCCGCCGGCGGGGAGGAGCACCGGGCGGTGCGTCGCGTCGTGGCGCCGTTCTTCTCCCCGGCGAAGGTGCGCGAAGCCCGCGGCCGGATCCTCGCGACCACCCGGACGGCCCTCACGGCCGCCCTCGCAGACACCGGCCGCGCAGGCGGGGCCGTGGACCTGGCGACCACCGTGGCGGCAGCGGTCCCGGCGCGCGTGATGTCCGCCCTGACCGGCGTGCCCAACCCGCCCGAGGCGCAGCTGCACCGCTGGAGCGCCGACTCCCTCGAACTGTTCTGGGGCTGGCCGGACGAGGACCGCCAGCTGCGGCTCGCCCGCTCCGCCGCCGACTTCCACCGGTGGCTGCGCGGGGCCGTCGTCGAGGCGCGCGGGGACGACGCACAGCCCGGCAACCTGTTCGCGGCGCTGCACGAGGCCGGCGTCGACGACGAGCGGATCGTCTCCCTCGGCTACTTCCTGGTGATCGCCGGGCAGGAGACCACCCGGCTGCTCATCTCCACCGCGCTCACCCGCGCCCTGGCCGACCCCGCCCGCTGGGCCGCGCTCGGCGCCGGGGCGGACGGGGGCGCCGGAGCCGATGCGGCGGAGGCGGCCGCGGCCGAGCTCGTGGCCGAGTGCCTCCGGACGAGCTCCTCGGTGCCCACCTGGCGGCGCCTCGCCACGGCGGACGTCCGCGTCGGCGAGCACGAGGTCCGCGCCGGCGACGAGCTCCTGCTGCACCTCAGCGGCGAACAGCACGACGACGCCCGGCTCGCCTTCGGCTTCGGCCTGCATCGCTGCCTCGGGGCCGGGCTCGCGGAGCTCGAGACCGCCCTCGTGGTCCGCGAGGTCGCCCGCCTGCTGCCGGACGCCCGGCTCACCGGGCCGCCGGCGACGTGGCTGCGCCTGCTCTCCTTCCAGGCGCCGCAGCACATGCTCGTGACGCCCGGACCGTGGCACGGCGGCGAGGACATCCGAATCGAGCAGAGTGGAGTGGACACATGCGCATCGAGGTCGTGACCGGCACGGACACGGACGTCGGCAAGACGTGGGGCACCGCCGCGCTCGCGGCCCGTGCCCTGGTGGCCGGGCTCCGCGTGCACGTGGACAAGCCGGTGCAGACGGGCGTCGCACCGGGGGAGGCCGGCGACGTCGAGACCGTCCGGGACCTGGTGGCCGCGGCCGCCGCATCCGGCGCGCTCGACGCCGCCGCTCCGGCCCGCCTGACCGTGTCCGAGGGGGCGCGGGTCGGCCCCGCGATGGCCCCCGTGGACGCGGTCGCCCACGCGGGGGAGGGGACGCCCCCTCTGCCGCCTCTGGGTGAGCAGCTGGGCCGGTGGCGTGGCCTCGCCGCGGGCGTCGACCACCTGCTCATCGAGGGCGCCGGCGGGATCACCGTGGCGTGGACCGAGGCCGACGAGGGGCCTGTGGACGCCGTGCGCGCGCTGCGGGCGGCCGGGCTCGACGCGGGGTTGACGGTCGTGGCGCGCCCCGGGCTGGGCACGCAGAACCACGCGCGCCTCACGGTGGAGCACGCCGCCGCCCGTGGCGTGGCGCCGGAGCGGATCCTCGTCAGCGGCGTGGCCGCGGACCCAGACCCCGTCGAGCGGGCCAACCTCGTGTTCCTGGCCCGCCTGGCCGGCGCCCACGGGGCGGTGCTGGAGACGGTGCCGCGGGGCACCCCGCCGCGCGTCATGTCGGCGCGCTGACCGCCGTCGTCGGGAGCGTGCTCAGCGAACGGCGCGGATCCGCCGCACCACGCACACCACGATCACCGCGAGACCGGTGAGCGCACTGACGGCCACGAGGGCGAGGCCGCCCACGAGGCCGACGTCCATCGCGGTGCTCGTGCCGAGCAGGTCCATGAGCACCGGGGTCGTGGCGCCGGAGTCCGGGTGGTCGCCGCCGTCGGGGAAGATGATCGCGGCCAGCGCGAAGGACCCCCAGGACACGCCCAGCAGCGTGTGCAGCAAGCGCCCCAGCCGGATGCCGCCCCGCTGCTCGTCCTGCGGGTTCACGCGGGGCAGGAGGAACAGGCTCCCCACCATGACCATGAGGAAGAGCTCGTGGGGCAGGGCCCCGAAGACCATGTAGATGACCGTCATCCAGCCGTTCGCGCCGAAGTTGGAGCGCAGGGCGAGCGCGATCAGGGGCAGGGCGAGGAGGACCAGCGCCCACGGCAGCACGGCCCAGGGGCGCCACGTGCCCACGCTCGGACCCTTGCGGGCGGGGGCCGGGGAGGCGAACTCCGAGTGCTGGGCGTGGGGCGCTGCGGTGCTCATGGAATCAGCGTAGCCAGAGGGTGGCATCCGTCACGCTGGTAGGATTCGGGGGTACGGCCTCCGCGTGCACCGTAAGGGGGCGTTTTCCATGTACGGGCCGGTCCGGGGCGACCCGCGGCCCTGAGGAGAGATGCAGATGCCAGCGATCGCGATCGTCGGAGCCCAGTGGGGCGACGAGGGCAAGGGCAAGGCCACCGACCTGCTGGGCGGGCGAGTGGACTACGTCGTCAAGCCGAACGGCGGCAACAACGCCGGGCACACCGTCGTCGTCAACGGGGAGAAGTTCGAGCTCAAGCTGCTGCCCGCCGGCATCCTCTCGCCCAACGCGACGCCCGTGATCGGCAACGGCGTGGTGGTGAACCTGGAGGCGCTGTTCGAGGAGATCGACGGGCTCGAGTCCCGCGGCCACTCGTGCGAGCACCTGAAGATCTCCGCCAACGCCCACCTCGTGGCGCCGTACCACCAGACCATGGACAAGGTGACCGAGCGGTTCCTGGGCCAGCGCGCGATCGGCACCACCGGCCGCGGCATCGGGCCCGCCTACATGGACAAGGTGGCCCGCCTGGGCATCCGCGTGCAGGACATCTTCGACGAGTCGATCCTGCGGCAGAAGATCGAGGGCGCCCTGCGGCAGAAGAACGAGCTGCTGGTGAAGCTCTACAACCGCCGCGCCGTCACCGTGGACGAGATCGCCGAGTACTTCCTGGGCTACGCGGACCGCCTGCGCCCCATGGTCGTGGACTCCGTGAACCTGCTCAACGACGCCCTGGACGAGGGCAAGGTGGTGCTCATGGAGGGCGGCCAGGCCACCTACCTGGACGTGGACCACGGCACCTACCCGTTCGTGACCTCGTCCAACCCGACCGCCGGCGGCGCGGCCGTGGGCGCGGGCATCGGCCCCACCCGCTTCTCCCGGACCATCGGCATCGTGAAGGCCTACACCACGCGCGTCGGCGCCGGCCCGTTCCCCACGGAGCTCTTCGACGAGATGGGCGAGCAGCTGCGCACCACCGGCGGCGAGTTCGGCGTGAACACCGGCCGCCCGCGGCGCACCGGCTGGTACGACGCCGTCATGGCCCACTACGCCGCGCGGATCAACGGCTTCACGGACTACTTCCTCACCAAGCTGGACGTGCTCACCGGCATCGAGAAGATCCCGGTGTGCGTGGCCTACGAGGTGGACGGCGTGCGCCACGACCGCATGCCCATGACCCAGACCGAGTTCCATCACGCGAAGCCGGTGTACGAGCACTTCGACGGGTGGACCGAGGACATCTCGGGCGCCCGCGCGTTCACGGATCTGCCGCTGAACGCCCAGCGCTACGTGGAGGCCCTCGAGAAGCTCTCCGGGTGCCGGATCTCCGCGATCGGCGTGGGCCCGGGCCGCGACCAGGTGGTCCAGGTCCGGGACCTCATCGAGGACTGACCCGGCCCGCCGCCCCGGCCCGGCCCGCCCTGGCCTGCACTTTCGAACGTGAAAGAGGGCGAATGGGCGCTTTCGAACGTGAGATAGGCCCTATCTCACGTTCGAAAGCGCCCGGGGGTCCGCCGGTCAGTCGGCCAGGCGGCCCGTCGTCGGGAAGCGGTCCCACACGCGGTGCGCGGGCAGGAGCTGCTTCAGCGCCGCCACGGCGGCCGCGCCGTCCGCCGCGGACTCGACGCCCTTGCCGGACACCTGGGCGGCCGCGAGGACGGCCTCCGCCGGCTCGAGGGCGAGGATCGCCTTCGAGTGGCGCCACATCTCCTGCAGCACTTTGACGACGCGCGGGTCCACCGCCTCGGAGTCGGCGGCGCCGGCCTTCTGGTCCAGGCTGGGGGCGGCGTCTGCGGCGGGGGCCGCCGGCGAGGCCACGACCACGGCATCCAGCTCGATGGACGCGGCGGTCAGGTAGGTCCGCTGGGCCACGATCTCCCCGGCCACGGGGCCGCCCTTCGGTGCGATGACCAGCGGGACCATGCCCGCACCGTGGATGCCCTGCACGAGGGCGTCCAGCTCCTTCTCGTCCACGGACTCGCCCACCACGACGCCGACCTGACGGCCGTCGAGCGGCCACGCGCCGCCGATCTGGGACAGCACGGGGGAGGGCTGCACGTCGGCCGGGGTCTCGGTCGGCGCGGGGACGGGGATGCCCAGGCCGTCCGCGACCTGCTGGGCCAGTCGCGTGTCGATCGCGGCGAGGTGGGCCAGCTGGCGCTCGCGGATGGTCTGCTCGTAGCACTTGCCGAGCTCGAACGTGTACGCCTGCGCCACGTGCTCGCGCTCCACCTCGGAGAGGGAGAGGAAGAACAGGCGCGCCTGCGAGAAGTGGTCGTCGAAGGACGCGGCGTGCGCGCGCTCCTTCACCGAGGCCGGCAGCGGCTCCGGGTGCTCGATGAACGCGTGGTCGTCCGCGGGGGTCTCGTACGGCAGGCCGCCGTCGAGCGAGTTGGGCCGGTACGGCGCCACGCCGCGATGCACGGCGCTCTGGTGGAAGCCGTCACGCAGCATGTCGTTGACCGGGGCGTGCGGGCGGTTGATGGGCAGCTGGTTCCAGTTCGGCCCGCCGAGGCGGGTGAGCTGCGTGTCCAGGTAGGAGAAGAGGCGGCCCTGCAGGAGCGGGTCGTTGGTGACGTCGATGCCGGGCACGAGGTTGGCCGGGTTGAAGGCCACCTGCTCCGTCTCCGCGAAGTAGTTGGACGGGTTGGCGTTCAGCGTCATGCGGCCGAGGGGCTGCACGGGGGCGAGCTCCTCCGGGACCAGCTTCGTGGGGTCGAGCAGGTCGATGCCCTCGAACATCTGCTCCTCGTTGTCCTCGAACACCTGCACGCCGAGCTCCCACTCGGGGAAGGCGCCGGCCTCGATCGCGTCGGCGAGGTCACGCCGGTGGAAGTCCGGGTCCATGCCGTTGGTGAGCAGCGCCTCCTCCCAGGTCACGGAGTGCACGCCGAGCATCGGCTTCCAGTGGAACTTGACCAGCACGGTGGAGCCGTCCGCCGCGATCAGGCGGTAGGTGTGGACGCCGAAGCCCTCCATCATGCGGTAGGAGCGCGGGATGCCGCGGTCGGACATGTTCCACAGGGTGTGGTGCTGGGCCTCGGTGTGCAGGGACACGAAGTCCCAGAACGTGTCGTGCGCCGACTGCGCCTGCGGGATCTCGCGGTCCGGGTGCGGCTTCACCGAGTGCACCACGTCCGGGAACTTGATGGCGTCCTGCACGAAGAACACGGGGATGTTGTTGCCCACCAGGTCCCACGTGCCCTCGTCCGTGTAGAACTTGGTGGCGAAGCCGCGGGTGTCGCGGGCCAGGTCCATGGAGCCGCGGGAGCCGGCCACGGTGGAGAAGCGGACGAACACCTCCGTCTCCTTGTCCTTGGCGAAGAGTCCGGCCCGGCTGATCTTCGCGGCGGTGCCGTAGCCGCGGAACACGCCGTGGGCGCCGGCGCCGCGGGCGTGGACCACGCGCTCGGGGATGCGCTCGTGGTCGAAGTGGCTGAGCTTCTCCCGCAGGTGGTGGTCCTGCAGGAGGGTGGGGCCGCGGCGGCCGGCCTTGAGCGAGTGGTCCGAGTCCTGCAGGCGCACGCCGTGCGCGGTGGTCAGGTACGGGCAGCCCTGCGCGGCGGTCGCGGGGTCGGCGCCGGTGTCCTGGCCGGTGGGGGAGACCTGTGCCGGACCGCGCTGGTCCGGGGCCGGGACGGCCACGGGCTGGTCCGGGTGGGTGAGGGCGGTGTGCTCCTCGAGGTCGGGGGTGATCGGCCCCGGCGTGCCGGGGATGTCGGGCTGCTGGGTGGTCATCGCGTCTGCTCCTGTGGTGTCGACGTGCCGCGCGGTGCCGCGCGGATCGGGGGCGGAGGACGACGGCGGCCGATGCGGGCCGACGTCGTGCCCGGTCCCCAGCGTGGCGGCTGGCCCCAGCGCTGACCAGGGCTGACGGCCACCGGCAGGGGCCTGGCTACCCTGGGGGCATGAGGATCAGCGTCGGACAGTTCGGGCCCGTGGGCGACGTCGAGGAGAACCTGGCCGTGATGGCCCGCCTCGCCGCCCGCGCCGCGGGCGAGGGGGCGGACCTCCTGGTGCTGCCCGAGGAGGCCATGCTCGGGGCCCGCGAGGTGGGGGAGGAGTTCCCCGACGCCGTCGCCGCGGCCTGGGAGCCGTTCGCCGCGGGCCTGGCGGCGCTGGCGCGGGAGCACGGGATCGCCGTCGTCGCGGGCGGCTACGAGCCGGGACCGGACCGGCGTCCCTACAACACGCTGCTGGCGGTGGGCGCGGACGGCGCCCGGCTGGGCGCGTACCGCAAGCTCCACCTCTACGACGCGTTCGCGCACCGCGAGTCGGACCGGATCACCCCCGGCGACGGCGGCGTCGCGGCGATTGAGCTCGGCGGGCTCCGCCTGGGCCTGCTCACCTGCTACGACCTGCGCTTCCCCGAGCTGTCCCGGCGTCTGGCGGTGGAGGGCGCGGACGTGCTCGTGATCCCCGCGGCGTGGTTCTCCGGCGAGCACAAGGTGGACCACTGGCGCACCCTGCTCAAGGCCCGCGCGGTGGAGAACACGGTGTGGGTGGCCGCGGCCGACACGTGCTCGGACGGCACCGTGGGCCACTCGATGATCGTGGACCCGCTGGCGCTGCCCGTCGCCGAGCTCGCCGACGAGCGGGAGGCCGTGGTGACCGCGGAGGTCACCCGCGAGCGGATCGACGAGGTCCGGGAGTTCCTCCCCTCGCTCGCCAACCGCCGCACCGACGTCCTCTGAGCCGCCCCCCGCCCGGCGGACGGGTCACCATTACCCCCTCGGGCTGGGAAAAGCCTAAAATCACGTCAGACGTGCAACCAGACGGGCGCCCCGGCGCTCGGAACGCGCCCCGCCCGGGGCGGGACGGGAGATCAGAGATGACCATCAACGCCGACGGCAGCCACGCCGTCCAGCCCCACGCCGCGAACGCCCACACCGCCCCGGCCCGCCCCGTGCGCCACGCCGTGGTGGAGGAGGAGGTGCTCGAGCCGCTGGGCCCGGTGGAGGGCTGGGGCTTCACCAACCGCGTCATCCTCGTCTCGGTGCTCGTCGTGATCATCGGCAACGTCGTGCGCGTGCTCACCGGCGACCTGGGTGATCCGAACGGCTCCGTGGCGCTGGGCGAGACCGGCCACGGCTGGGTCGTGCTGGTGCAGTCGTTCATGTTCGGCCTGGTGGGCGGCGCCCTGGCGGGCGCGGCCGGCTACCTGGTCGTGCTGCTGATGGGCGGGGCTGCCCGCTCCGTCGTGCGCTACGTGGTCGGTGGCGTGGTCGGCGGCTTCCTCGGTGCCGTGGGCCTGTTCGCGGTGTTCTCCAACACCGTCCTCTACGGGGCGGGCCTGCACCTGTTCTGGATGCTGCCGGTGGCGGGCCTGCTCGGCGGCCTCTGGGCGGGCGTCGTCTCCTCCCGCCGCTGATCCCCGCAACCGGCGCCTCGGGCGCCGGCCGCAGAGAAAGGCCCCGGTTCCGGCTCTCGCCGGGCCCGGGGCCTTCTCCGTCATCACTCGCACCTTCGATGAGGTGGCTTCAGCCTACGAACTCGCCTTGGGCTTTCCAGGGGAGTCGGCTGGGCGTTCCCTGGGAGTGTCGGCCGCCCCGAGCAGGTGCGCGAGCTCGCCGGTGGCGGCGACGAGGGCCGCCCCGCACCGGTCCGCCAGCTCGTCCGTGCAGCGGTAGGCCGGCACGAGCGTGCTGAGCGCACCGACCACCGTGCCCGCCACGCTGATGGGGGCGGACAGCGAGGTGACGTCCTTCTCCACGGAACGGGTGCGCAGCGTGTAGTCCCCCGCGGCCACGCTGCCGCGCAGGGCGTCGCCCACGGCCGTGCCCGCCAGGGGGACGGTGCGTCCGACCCAGTTCGTGTGGCGGACGGAGTGCGTGCCCTCCACGATCGCCAGGTAGACGGCGGAGTCCGGAGGGGTCGTCACCGAGAGGTAGACGGATTCGCCCGTGGCGGCCACGACGTGGTCCATCGGCCCGCGGGCCAGCTGCACGAGCGAGTCTCGGGAGAAGGCCCGCGCCCCGAGCTGGATGAGGCGCACGCCGGGGCGGTAGGCGCCGTCGTCGTCGCGGGCCACGAAGCCGGATCCCTCGAGGCTGCGCAGCAGGCGCAGCGCCGTGGACGCCGGCAGCTCCGTGGCGCGGGCGGCCTCGGTCAGGCTCAGCCGGGGCTGCTCGGTGACGGCGGCGAGCAGGTCCAGGGCCCGGTCCACGGTGCGCGTCGAGGCGGTGGGGGTGGTGGTCATGAGAGGGAGCGTAACGGGTGCGGGACACGCGGATCGGGCTTGCGCGTGAGCCGAGTCACTGTTTCAATGTTCGGAAAGTGCATGCCGAGCCGTGAAATCACCGGGGCTACCCGTCCCGGCGGCGCACGCACCCCGTCGAGAGGAACTGCCATGGCCGAGGGCTTCACCCAGCACGACCCGTCCCGCACCATCCGCGCCCCGCGCGGCACCGAGCTCTCCGCCAAGTCCTGGCAGACCGAGGCCCCGCTGCGGATGCTCATGAACAACCTGGACCCCGAGGTCGCCGAGCGTCCCGAGGACCTCGTCGTCTACGGCGGCACCGGCCGCGCGGCCCGCTCCTGGGAGGCCTACGACGCCATCGTCGCCACCCTCAAGGACCTCGAGGAGGACGAGACCCTCCTGGTGCAGTCCGGCAAGCCGGTGGGCGTGTTCCGCACCAACAAGTGGGCCCCGCGCGTGCTGATCGCCAACTCCAACCTCGTGGGCGACTGGGCCACGTGGCCGGAGTTCCGCAAGCTCGAGGCCGAGGGCCTGATGATGTACGGCCAGATGACCGCCGGCTCGTGGATCTACATCGCCACCCAGGGCATCCTGCAGGGCACCTACGAGACCTTCGCCGCGATCGGCCGCAAGCGCTACGACGGCTCCCTCCAGGGCACCCTCACCCTCACCGGCGGCTGCGGCGGCATGGGCGGCGCCCAGCCCCTGGCCGTCACCCTCAACGGCGGCGTCTGCCTGATCGTGGACGTCTCGGAGGACCGCCTGCGCCGTCGCATGGGCAAGCGCTACCTGGACGAGGTGGAGACGGACATCGACAAGGCCGTCGAGCGCGTCATGCAGGCCAAGCGCGACGGCGAGGCCGTCTCCGTGGGCCTCGTGGGCAACGCCGCCGAGGTGTTCCCCGAGCTGCTCGAGCGCCAGAAGGCCGGCACCGTCGAGATCGACATCGTCACCGACCAGACCTCCGCGCACGACCCGCTGTCCTACCTGCCGATCGAGATCGACGAGAAGGACTGGCACGCCGAGGCCGAGGCCGACCCGGACACCTTCACCAAGAAGGCCCAGGAGTCCATGGCCCGCCAGGTCGAGGCCATGGTCGGCTTCCAGGACATCGGCGCCGAGGTGTTCGACTACGGCAACTCCATCCGCGACGAGGCCCGCAAGGCCGGCTACTCCCGCGCGTTCGAGTTCCCGGGCTTCGTCCCGGCCTACATCCGCCCGCTGTTCTGCGAGGGCCTCGGCCCGTTCCGCTGGGCCGCGCTCTCCGGCGACCCGGAGGACATCCGCGTGACCGACGAGGCCCTGAAGGAGCTGTTCCCCGAGAACGAGCACCTGCACCGCTGGCTCGACGGCGCCGCCGAGTTCGTGGAGTTCGAGGGCCTGCCGGCCCGCATCTGCTGGCTGGGCTACGGCGAGCGCCACAAGGCCGGCCTGCTCTTCAACCAGCTCGTGGCCGAGGGCAAGGTCAAGGCGCCGATCGTGATCGGCCGCGACCACCTCGACTCCGGCTCCGTGGCCTCCCCGTACCGCGAGACCGAGTCCATGCTGGACGGCTCCGACGCGATCGCCGACTGGCCGCTGCTGAACGCCCTGACCGCCACCTCCTCCGGCGCCACCTGGGTGTCGATCCACCACGGCGGCGGCGTCGGCATCGGCCGGTCCATCCACGCCGGCCAGGTGGGCGTTGCCGACGGCACCGAGCTGGCCGCGGCCAAGCTCGAGGCGCTGCTCACCAACGACCCCGGCATGGGCGTCATCCGCCACGTCGACGCCGGCTACTCCCGCGCCGTCGAGGTCGCCGCCGAGCGCGGCGTCCGTGTGCCCATGGAGGCCACGATCCGGGACTGACCCCGGTCACGTCGTCGGACGGCGACGGTGCCGCCGCGCCGTCGCCGTCCGACGGCTTCACCGCCGCGAGCCGGACGGGCGGACGCCCGTCCGGCTCGCGATCGAAAGGACACCACGATGGACTCGTCCCGCCCCGCAGACCACGAGCTGCACACCGACACCACCGCGATGGCCGCGATCGAGGCCGACGCGCCCCGCCCGCCGGCGCGCTGGCGCATGATCGTCTACTCGGCGATCGGCATCGTCATGTTCTTCGTGCCCGTCACGATCAACGGGGCGAGCTCCATCCCGCTGGACCACCTGGTGACCTGGGTGCGCGGGCTGCTCGGCCCGGCCGACCGCTGGGTGGGCATGGCCATCATCGCCGCCGGCGCCGTGTACCCGTTCGCCTCGGGCCGCTGGCGCACCAGCACCACCCGGACGGTCTTCGCCTTCCTCGCCGTGCTCGGCCTGGTCGCCTCGGCGATGGTCGTGTTCGGCGTGGGCCCGAGCTGGATCCTGGACGAGAGCATCGGCCCGTTCCTGATGGACAAGCTCGTGGTGCCCGTGGGCCTGATCGTCCCCATCGGCGGCGTCTTCCTGGCCCTCGTGATCGGCTACGGCCTCATGGAGTTCGTGGGCGTCTACCTGCACCCGGCCATGCGGCCGATCTGGCGCGTGCCCGGCCGCGCCGCCGTCGACGCCGTCGCCTCCTTCGTGGGCTCCTACGCCCTGGGCCTGCTGCTGACGAACCGCATGTACACCGGCGGCCGCTACACGGCCCGCGAGGCGGCGATCATCGCCGTCGGCTTCTCCACGGTGTCCGCGACCTTCATGGTGATCGTGGCCAAGACGCTGGGCCTGATGGACATCTGGCTCTGGTACTTCTTCGGCACCCTCGCGGTGACGTTCGCGGTCACCGCCATCACGGTGCGCATCCCGCCGCTGAGCCGCATCCCGGACGAGTGCTACCCGGGCGTCACCCACTCGCCCGAGCAGGCCGTCACCCGGGACCGCTTCCGCGTGGCCCGTCGCGCCGCCGAGCAGACCCTCGCCGAGGCCCCGTCCCTGCCGAAGAACATCTGGGTCAACTTCCGGGATGGACTCGTGATGGTGCTCCAGATCCTGCCGTCCATCATGTCCGTGGGCCTGATCGCCCTGGTCCTGGCCACGTACACGCCCGTGTTCGAGTGGATCGGCGTGATCTTCTACCCGCTGTTCTGGGCGCTCGGCTACTCCGACCCCGGCCTGCTGGCCTCGGCCTCCGCCACCTCGATCGCCGAGATGTTCATCCCGGCCACGATGGCGGCCGGTCACGAGGACCTCGTCGCCCGGTTCGTGATCGGCGTCGTCTGCGTCTCCGCGATCATCTTCTTCTCCGCGGTGGTTCCTGCCATCCTGGCCACGGACATCCCCGTGAAGATGTGGCACCTCCTGGTGATCTGGGTCGAGCGCGTGGCGCTCACCATCGTGCTGGCCACGCCGCTGGCCCACCTGGTGGCCGCGCTCACCTGAGGCCCGCCCCACCGGCCCACCCCCGTCCGTCCCGCAGAGAGGCCCCCATGCGCTCCACGCTCATCACCGACATCGCCGAGCTGACCACCGTCGACCCCGAAGGGCGGGTGCTCACGGACGCGGCCGTCGTCGTCGAGGACGAGCGCATCGCCTGGATCGGCCCCGCCGCGGACGCCCCGGAGGCGGACGACCGGGTGTCCGTCGAGGGCCGCGCCGTGCTGCCCGGCTGGGTGGACTCCCACACGCATCTCGTGTTCGACGGGGACCGCTCCGCCGAGTTCGAGGCCCGCATGGCCGGCGAGTCCTACGCGGCCGGCGGCATCGGCGTGACCACCTCCGCCACCCGCGCCGCCTCGGACGCTCGCCTGGCCGAGCTGGTCCGCGGCCGGGTGGCCGACGCGGTGGCCGGCGGCACCACCTACCTCGAGACCAAGACCGGCTACGGGCTCACCGTGGAGGAGGAGGCGCGCCACGCGCGCCTGCTGGCCGGGCTGCGCGAGGAGGGCCTCGTGGACGAGGTGACCTTCCTCGGCGCCCACCTCGTGCCCCCGGGCCGGGATGCGGAGGACTACCTGGACGACGTCGTCGGGCCGATGCTCGCGGCCGTGCGGGAGCACGTGGGCTGGGTGGACGTGTTCTGCGACACCGGCGCCTTCGACGCCGAGCAGACCCGCCGCGTGCTCGCCGCGGGTGTGGCGGCGGGCCTGGGCGTGCGCCTGCACGGCAACCAGATCGAGCAGGGCCCGGGGGTGGGCGTGGCCGTGGAGTTCGGCGCCGCCTCCGTGGACCACGTCAACCACCTCTCCGACGCGGACGTCGAGGCCCTGGCCGGCACCTGGGCCGACTGGGACCGCGCCTCCGCCACCGGGACGCCCGGCACCGTGGCCGGCTGCCTGCCCGCGTGCGACCTGTCCACCCGCGCCCCGCTGGCGCCCGCGCGTCGTCTGCTCGACGCCGGCATCGAGGTCTCCCTGGCCTCGAACTGCAACCCGGGCACCAGCTACACCACGTCCATGAACTTCAACGTGGGCACCGCCGTGCTGCAGATGCACCTGACCCTCGCCGAGGCCGTGCGCGCCGCCACCCTCGGCGGGGCCCTCGGCCTGCGCGCGCAGGACCGCGTCGGCAGCCTCGAGGTCGGCAAGCGCGCCGACCTGCACGTGCTCGACGCCCCCGCCGCCATCCACCTGGCCTACCGCCCCGGCATGCCGCTGACCCACGCGGTCTGGCGCGCGGGCCGCCGGGCCGTCTGATCGACCGACAGCAAGGAGAACGCATCACCATGACCACCCCTCCCGTCACCGTCACGCTCGGCACGTCCGGGGCCACCCTGGACGACGTCGTCGCCGTGGCCCGCCACGACGCCCGCGTGGTGCTCGCCGACGACGTGCTCGAGACCGTCGGCGCGGTGCGCCGCCACGTCGAGGCGCTGGCCGAGGCCGAGACGCCCACCTACGGCGTGTCCACCGGCTTCGGCGCGCTCGCGGACAAGCACATCCCGCTCGAGTCCCGCGCGCAGCTGCAGAAGTCCCTGATCCGCTCCCACGCCGCCGGCATGGGCCCCGTGGTGGAGCGCGAGGTCGTCCGCGCGCTGATGTTCCTGCGGGCCACCACGCTGGCCTCCGGCCGCACGGGCGTGCGCCCCGTGGTGGTCGAGACCTTCGTGGCCATGCTCAACGCGGGCATCACCCCCGCCGTGCGCGAGTTCGGCTCCCTGGGCTGCTCCGGTGACCTCGCCCCCCTCTCCCACGTGGCCCTGGCGCTGATGGGCGAGGGCGACGTCGTCGGGACGGACGGCGCGCTGCGTCCGGCCGGCGAGGCGCTCGCCGAGGCCGGGATCGAGCCGGTCGAGCTGCGGGAGAAGGAGGGCCTGGCCCTCGTCAACGGCACCGAGGGCATGCTCGGCATGCTGATCATGGCGCTGGCCGACCTCGAGGAGCTCGCCGACACCGTGGACCTCACCGCCGCGATGTCCGTGGAGGCGCTGCTCGGCACCGACCGCGTGTTCGTGCCGGAGCTGCACCTGCCGCTGCGCCCCCACCCGGGCCAGGCGACCTCCGCCGACCGGATGCTGAAGATCCTGGCGGGCTCGCCGATCGTGGCCAGCCACAAGGAGGGCGACTCCCGCGTGCAGGACGCCTACTCGCTGCGCTGCGCCCCGCAGGTGGCCGGCGGCCTCCGCGACACCCTCGCGTACGTGCGCACCGTGGCCGAGCGCGAGCTCGCCGCGACCGTGGACAACCCGGTGGTGCTCGACGACGGCCGGGTGAGCTCGAACGGCAACTTCCACGGGGCGCCCGTGGCGTACGTGCTGGACTTCCTGGCCATCCCGGTGGCCGACGTCGCCAGCATGTCCGAGCGCCGCACCGACCGCATGCTGGACCCGGCCCGCTCGCACGGGCTGCCCGCGTTCCTCGTGGACGACCCGGGCGTGGACTCCGGCATGATGATCGCCCAGTACACGCAGGCCGGGCTCGTCTCGGACATGAAGCGCCTGGCCGTGCCCGCGTCCGTGGACTCCATCCCGTCCTCCGCGATGCAGGAGGACCACGTCTCCATGGGCTGGCACGCCGCCCGCAAGCTGCGCTCGGCCGTGGAGAACTTCCGCCGGGTGCTCGCCGTCGAGCTCGTGGCCGCCGCCCGCGCGATCGAGCTGCGCGCCCCGCTGCAGCCCTCCGCCGCGACCGGTGCCGCCGTCCGCGTGATCCGCGAGGCCGGTGTCCCCGGCCCCGGCCCGGACCAGTACATGGCCCCGCAGCTGGCCGCCGCCGAGCAGGCCCTGCGCGACGGGTCCGTGCTGGCCGCCGTGGCGGAGGCGCTCGCGGGCGTGTCCGCCGACGCCGAGCCGCAGGACCTGGCCGAGGAGTCCGAGGGCGCCGAGGCCGAGGGGCACTGACGCCACAGCGTCATCCGACGCCGCAGAGTGGTCACGACACGCCGCGTGCGTCTGCGCGAGACGGCGTGTCGTGACCACTCTGTGTGTGGAGGGGCGGCCTGCGGGTCGGGTCGGTTGGCCCCGGCTCAGGCCGCCAGGTCCACGTCCTTCGTCTCCTTCATGAACAGGCCGGTCAGGCCGGTGAGGCCGCCGACCACCATGAGGTAGATCGGGAACGCGCTGGTCCACCCCTGCGCCGTCAGCCACGTGATCAGGTACGGCGCCGTGCCGCCGAAGATCGCGGTGGCCAGTGAGAGCATGGTGGCCACGCCCTTGGCGCGCACCGCCGTGGGCAGCGCCTCGGACCAGACGGCGCCGTTGACGCCGAACAGCAGCGCCACGGCCAGCAGGGCGATGGTCTGCACGAGCAGGAACGAGGCGAAGGTGCCGTCCAGCATGCCGAACAGCGGGAACGGCAGCACCACGAAGAGCAGGCCGAAGGCGATGACCAGCGGGCGGCGGCCGACCCGGTCGCCCAGCAGGCCCGCCCCGAGGATGGCGACCAGGAAGATCACCTGGGCCACGAGCGAGGCCGAGAGGGTGGTGGACTTGTCCATCTGATGGGCCACCTGCGCGTGCGTGGGCAGGTAGATCAGCCACGTGTAGAACATCAGGGAGCCGCCCGCGGAGACCAGGAAGATCGTCAGCAGGCCGCGCCACACCGCACCCGGCTCCCGGCGGGGAGCGTCGTCGGCGGTGGGCACCACCTGCTGCGCCGCCGTGAAGTGCTCCGACTCCGTCAGGCTCCGGCGCAGGTACAGCGCGTAGAGGCCGAGGACGCCGCCGATGCCGAACGCCACGCGCCAGCCCCAGGACGCCACCTGCTCGTGGGAGAGCAGCGTGTTGACGGCCAGGCCCACGAGTGTCGCCAGGATCGTGCCCACCACCACGGACACCCACGACGTCGCCCCGAACAGCCCGCGCCGGCCCTGCGGCGCCCGCTCCACGAGGTAGGTCACGGAGGTGCCCATCTCGCCGCCGTGCGCCAGGCCCTGCAGCAGACGGGCGATGACGAGGATCACCGAGGCGAGGACGCCCACCGTGCCGTAGGTGGGGGTGAAGGCGATGATCAGGCTGCCGAGCGCGGTGATCATCATCGCCGCGAAGAGGCTGCGCTTGCGGCCCACCCGGTCCGCGTAGGCGCCGAACACGTAGCCGCCGATGGGGCGGGCGACGAAGCCCACCGCGAAGACGGCCAGGGTGGCGAGCAGCTCGGAGGTGGGGTTGTCCGCGTGGAAGATCTGCGCCGCGAAGACCGGGGCGAAGATCGTGTAGACGTTCCAGTCGTACCACTCCAGCGCGTTGCCGAAGTTCACGGCCAGCATGTCCTTCAGGCTCCGGGGGCGGGCCCCGGGCACGGGAGCGGGCCGGGCCGCACCGGTGGCCGCGGTGCTCATGACCGCCCCTCGAGGCCGGCCTGGGCATCGCCGTCGGCGCCGGGCACCCGCATCTCGAAGGTCTCCCGCACCACGGTGTAGTCGAAGTAGCCCAGGCGGGCGATCGGCTGGATGCGCGGGATGTCGAGGCGGCCGTCGGAGGTGATGACGTCGTCGTCGATGTGGATGGTGTCCACGTGGGCGAAGACCACGTCGATGGTGCCGACGTTCGAGTCGCCCTTGATGCGGTGCGTCGAGTGGTAGCGGCACTCGAAGCGCACGGGGGACTCGGCGACCATCGGGATGGGGTGGGCGTCCGCGTAGACCTTGGTGACGCCGTGCTCCGCGATGCGGTCCCACTCGCTCTCGCCCGGCTCCAGGGCCATGGCGGAGACGTTGACGGCCTCGCGCAGGTCGTAGGTGGCCATGTTCCACACGAACCAGCCGGTCTGCTCCGCGTTGAGGACGGTGTCCTTGCGGCGTCCGTCCGGGTACTGGTTCGCGGAGAACATCACCATGGGCGGGTCGAAGGTGAGGTTCTGCCACTGGCTGTAGGGGGCGATGTTCTCCCGGCCGTCCGTGCTCACGGAGGACAGCCAGCCGATGGGCCGCGGCACGGTGGAGCTCTTGAAGGGGGAGAAGGGCAGGGGGTTGGCCTCGTGCTGCGGGCGGTACTTCACGGGTCCTCCATGTGATGCCGGTAACAGGATGTGGGCCACGCTACGCCGCATATTCCGGATATATCAAGCGGAGGGGGGGGAAGATGACTGCCTAGGCTGGGCCCATGAACAAGTCGGAGGAGGCCTACGCCCGCCTGACGCAGAAGATCGAGACCGGGGAGCTGCCACCGGGCGCCATCCTCAGCGAGGCGGCCCTCATCGACGCCGCCGAGACGGGGCGCACGCCCCTGCGCGAGGCCGTGCAACGCCTCATCCGAGACCACTGGCTCCTGGCCGGTGGGGGACGTGGCCTGCAGGTGCCCCCGATCTCCGTGGACGACCAGCTGGAGAGGCTGGAGGTGCGGCGGTCGCTCGAGGCGCTGGCCGTGGGACTGGCCTGCGCACGGGCGGACGAGGAGCAGCTGGCCGCCGTCGCGGCCCACGTGCGGCACCTGCGCACGGTGGAGGACCTGCCGGCGTACGTCGCCGCCGTCGGGCGCTCGCACGAACTCCTGCGCACGATCGCGAACAACCGCTATCTCGCCGATTCTCTGGTCCCGCTCCAGGGGCTGTGCCGCCGGTTCTGGCTCGCCACCACGAAGGGCCTGCCCGACGAGGTCGAACGCGGCCGGGCGTTCTACGTCCCGGCGCTGGAGGCGGTGACCCGGAGGGACTCGGCAGGAGCCCGGGCCGGGGTGCTGGCCCTGCACGACTTCCTGGCACGCTCGGCACTGGACTACGCCGCCCGACGCGCGGCCCACGGCAGCGCCGAGCCCCCGGCCCCGTGGGCGGAGGGACGCTGACGCCCGCGGCCCCCCGCGCCGGAAGGGACCCCCGGCCCGCTCAGGCCAGCAGCGACGCGTCCGTCCGGTGACGGCTGACGACCGTGTGGATCAGCCGGGCCGCGGCCTTCGCCGTGCGGCCGTCCACGTCCAGGGCGGGGTTGAGCTCCACGACGTCGGCCAGGGCCAGCTTCCCGGACTGGGTGGCCTCCAGCGCGCACGCGTGGATCACCTCGTACGGCACGCCGAAGCCGGCCGGTGCGCTCACCCCCGGGGCGACGGCGGCCGGCAGCACATCCAGGTCGATCGTCAGGTAGAGCACGTCCACCGCGTTGATGAACGAGCGCACCCAGCGGCGGACGCCGGTGACGTCGGCGGTCTGGGCCTGCTCGTCGGTCACCCACGTGACCCCGCGTTCGCGCGCGGTGTCGAACAGGGCCCGGGTGTTGTTGGCCTCGCTGATGCCCACCACCGCGTAGGAGAGCTGATGCTCCGCCCCCTCGGCGTCCCGCAGCGCCTGCAGGAACGGGGTGCCGGAGCTGGGCCGCGGCGCCTCGCGCAGGTCGAAGTGCGCGTCCAGGTTGAGGATGCCCACGCGCGTGCCCGCGCCCACGCGCGTGGAGCCGATCAGGCCCGTGATCGAGGCGTAGGCGGTCTCGTGTCCGCCGCCGAGCACCACGGCCAGGTCGTGGGCGTTCAGCAGCCCGCTGACCACCGTGCCCAGCTCGGCCTGGCCCGCCTCGAGCTCGCCCGGGGCGTCGTCGTCGCCGCGGTCCACGGACACGTCGCCCGCGTCCACGAGCGCGCCCGTGCCCTCGAGGTACGCGAGCGAGGCGAGCGCACCGCGCAGCGCCTCCGGGCCGTCCTCGGCGCCCACGCGGCCGTGGTTCCGGCGCACGCCCTCGTCCGAGGCGAAGCCGACGAGCGCCGTGGACCGCGCGCCCGACGTCGGAGCGCCGGCACCGGGGTGGCGCTGCGTCGTCGTGGGCTCGCCGCGGCCGTCGGCGGGGCGGACGACCTGGTGCCAGCGCAGGTGCTCGGGGGTGTCGCCGTCGGTGCGGCCGGTCCAGGCGGGGGAGAGGGACGAGGAGGGGAGCTCGGAGGTCATGGGCCCATCTCACGCCATCGACGGGCGGGTGCGCAACGAGGGCCGGACGACGCCCGACACGGGGCGTCGTCCGCCTAGCGGTCCAGTTCCTGGCGCCGCGAGCTGATCACGCCGGTGACGAAGCCGGCGAGGTTGAGCCCGCCGTGGAAGCGGGCGTGCTCGATCTTCACACAGCGGTCCATCACGACCTCCAGGCCCGCGGCCTCGGCCTGACGCGCGGCGTCCTCGTTCCAGATGCCCAGCTGCAGCCACACGGTCCGGGCGCCCACGCGGGCGGCGTCCGCCACCACCTCGGGGGCGTCGGAGGACTTGCGGAACACCTCCACGAGGTCCGGGGTGACGGGCAGGTCGTCGAGCGAGGCGTACACGCGGTGGCCGAGGATCTCCTTGCCGGCCGCGGCGAGCACGGGATTCACGAAGTAGACGTCGTACGTGGTCGAGCTCAGCAGGTACGTGGCCACGAAGTACGACGCACGGGCCGGCTTGTCCGAGGCGCCGACGATCGCGATCGACCGGGTGCGCCGCAGGATCGCCAGGCGCTCGGGGGCGCCGGGGCCGGTCCAGGTGCGCTCGGGGTGGGTGGTGCTCATGGCTCAGGCCTCCTGCTCTGCGGGGACGACGGCGCCGTCGCGGGCGCGGCCGGTGGCCTCGGTCAGGGCCTGGTCCAGGTCCCAGAGGATGTCCTCGAGGTCCTCGATGCCCACCGAGATGCGGATGAGGTCCGCCGGGATGCCCGCGGCCACGAGCTGCTCGGCGGTGAGCTGCTGATGGGTCGTCGTGGCGGGGTGCAGCACCAGCGTCTTCGCGTCGCCGATGTTGGCCAGGTGGGAGGCCAGCTGCAGCGCGGAGATGAAGCGCGACGCCGTCGCGCGCCCGGCCTCCGGGCCGGAGGCGCCGTCGTCGGTGTCCGTGGCTGCCGGGGCCACGCCGAAGCTGAACACCGAGCCGACGCCCCGGGGCAGCAGCTGCTGCGCGCGGGCGTGGTGCGGGTGGTCGGGCAGGCCGGCGTAGCGGACCCAGGAGACGCGCGGGTCCTCGTCCAGCCACTGCGCCACGGCCTGCGCATTCGCCAGGTGGGCGTCCATGCGCGGGGCCAGCGTCTCGACGCCGAGCAGCAGCTGGAACGCCGACTGCGGGGCCAGCGACGGGCCGAAGTCGCGCAGCTGCTCCGAGCGGAGCTTGGTGAGGAAACCGTACTCGCCGAAGTTGCCCCACCAGGAGACGCCGCCGTACGAGGGCACGGGCTCGGTCATGGACGGGAACTTGCCGTTGTCCCATGGGAAGCGGCCGGACTCCACCACGACGCCGCCGAGCGTGGTGCCCTGCCCGCCGAGGAACTTCGTGGCCGAGTGGATGACGATGTCCGCGCCGTGCTCGATCGGCCGGATCAGGTAGGGCGGGGTGAGGGTCGCGTCCACGACGAGCGGCACGCCGTGCCGGTGGGCGACGTCGGCCAGGCCCGGCAGGTCCACGACGTCACCGGAGGGGTTGGCGACGATCTCCGTGTAGACCGCCTTGGTGTTGGGCTGGAGGGCGGCCTCGAAGTCCGCGGCCTCGGCGGAGTCCACGAACGTGGTCTCGACGCCGAACCGGCGCAGGGAGACGTCCAGCTGGGTGATCGTGCCGCCGTAGAGCTTCGAGGACGCCACGATGTGGTCGCCGGCCCCGGCGAGGGCCGCGAAGGTGACGAACTCGGCGGCCATGCCGGACGCCGTCGCGACGGCCCCGATCCCGCCCTCGATCGTGGCGACCCGCTCCTCGAACGCGGCGACCGTGGGGTTGCCGATCCGCGAGTAGATGTTGCCGTACTTCTGCAGCGCGAAGAGGTTGGCGGCGTCTTCGGCGGACTCGAACACGAAGGAGCTGGTCTGGTGGATCGGCACCGCGCGGGAGCCGTGGACGGCGTCCGGGACGGCGCCCGCGTGCAGCGCCTGGGTGCGGAAGCCGAACTCGTGGTCAGCCACGGGGGTCCTTTCGATGGAGGCTTCGGGACAGTCCGCCCCATTGTCCCGGGCGAGGCGCGCCGGGGGCAGGGTGGGCACGTCGCAGAGCGTCACGCGGCGCCGGCCGGTGCCGTGCAACGCGGGTTGAGTTATCACCGGTTACGCGGGCCTGGACCCGTGACAACTCAACCCGCGTTGGACGGGACCCGTGACAACTCAACCCGCGTTGGCCGGGCGGGGCGGATCAGCGCGTGCGGGCGAGCCGACGCCGGACCAGCCCCACGATCCGCCCGAACCCAGCGCGCTGGTCCTCCCAGGTGCAGCGCAGGGTCGTCCATTCCCGCTCGAGGCAGTACGCGTCCCGACGGGCGTCCCTCGCCTGCTGCTGAGCCGCGCGGTGGCCGGCGCCGTCGTACTGGAGGGCCAGGCGCGCCCCCCGGTACCCGAGGTCCACGACGGGCGAGGCCGGGTCGGCCGGGTCGACGGCGACCTGCAGCTCCGGCTCCGGCAGCCCGGCCCGGATCAGCGCGAGCCGGAGGAAGGTCTCGGGCGGGGAGTCGGCCCCGACGCGCACCTCCGCCAGCGCGGCACGTGCGAGACGGACACCCGGCCGGCCACGGCAGCGGGCGAGCACCTCCGACAGCCCGGGCACGGTGGCCACGGGGTGCGCCCGGCCCGTCGGCGTCCACGGCGGACGCACCAGGTGGTCGCCGGCCGCGATGAGCCAGTCCACCTCGTGGGGGCGGAGCATCCCGGCGAGGTCGAACCAGGTGCGCGCCGCCGTCGTGACGCGCTGGCCGTCGGGAAGCTCGAGCACGTGGTCGGAGGGCAGCCGCACCCGGTGGCTGACGACGCCGTCCAGGTCGGTCCGGTGCGTGCGCGCGGAGCGGTCGAAGGTCAGGTGCAGTCCGGCGGGCCGCGCGAGGCGGGGCGGCAGCGGCAGTCCGTGCCAGAGGGCGGCAGAGACGTGGGAGACCACCCCGCCCGTGAGGCGGACCAGCGCGGCCGCGCCGTCCGGGGCGCACGGGTCGGGGATGCCCGCGGTGTGCACGCCGCGGCAGATCCGGGCGAGGTCTGCCGCGAGGGTGCGGCGCCACGGCAGGCCGGCGGCGTGCAGCTCGGCCGTCGTGAAGGCGCCCGCGGCGAGGGTGGACGGCAGGGGCGTGCGCGCGGTCATGGGGTGAGCCTGCCGCCCCCGGGCCCTGCGACGGACCGGACCGACGCGCCCTGGGGAGGGCCGCCGTCGTCGTGGTGGCTGTGCAGGAGCGGCCGACCCGCCGGTCATGGTGGCACCGGCGCGACGCGGGTTGAGTTATCACGGGTGCAAGCCGCCTGGACCCGTGATAACTCAACCAGCGTTGCAGGGGGGAGCGGCCGGCCCGTCGGTCACGGCGTGCGGTCCACGGGCACCAGCTCCACGTCCTCGAGCCGCCCGCCCCGCACCACCGCGCGCATGAGCGTGCACACCGGCTGCCGTCGCCGGTCCGTGCAGGAGCCGGGGTTCAGCAGCCGCAGGCCCGGGTTCGCGGTCTCCGGCCCGGCCACGGTGTCCCACGGGATGTGGCTGTGCCCGAACACCAGCACGTCCGCGTCCGGGAACGCCGCGGCCATGCGGCGCTCGCGGCCGGCCGCCGGGCCCGTCTCGTGGACCATCGCGATCCGCACCCCGCCGATCTCCACGCGCGCCACCTCGGGCAGCCGCGCCCGCAGCCCCGGCCCGTCGTTGTTGCCCCACACGCCCACCAGCCGGGCGGCCCGTGCGTCGAGGTCGTCGAGCACGTCCTCGGTCACCCAGTCGCCGGCGTGGAGCACGACGTCGGCCCGCGCCACCCCGGCCCACACCTGCGCGGGCAGGGCGCGGGCACGCCGCGGGATGTGGGTGTCGGCGATCAGGAGCAGGCGGACGGCGACGTCGTCGGACACGGTCCGCCTCACCGCGCGGCGAACGCGCCGAGCCAGAGCGCCAGCGGCAGGCCGATGATGAACACCGCCACGAATCCGCGCACCAGCCACCGGCCCACCGGCGTGGCGAGGTTGATCGTCACGCCCACGCCGTAGCCGGGGCGTTTGGCGGGGAAGACGGCCGGGTCCTCGGGGTCGCGCTTGAGCCCCAGGGGCGTCCACACCTCGTCCTCGGCGCGTTCCGCGGCCGTGGGCCGGTGCCCGAGGGCCGCGGCGACGCGGTCCGACCAGCGCGTCCACCGCCGCATGCTGGCCCGCATCGCCGGGAAGACGCCCACCATGAGCACGGTCAGCGTGAGGGGCAGGATCCACCACGGCATCGTCCACGCCCCGGCGGCGAGCACCTCGGCCGTTGTCGGGGCCAGCACCAGCACGATGAGCACGCACGACCACCCGAGGCACTCCTGGACCCCGCGGTGCACTCCCGCCTGGCGCACGCGCCGCCACGGGGACAGTCCCGGATCCGTGGGGGTGAGGGCGGTGACCATAGCGGAGACCAGCGCCAGGAAACCCGTCATGCCGAGGCCGATCAGCGGCCCCGCCGCCACCGTGCCGAACGAGGTGTCCTCCCACGCATCCGGCCGCCCGTCGACGCCCCAGTGCGTGGGCACGCGCTCCGGCAGGCCCGGCAGGGCGACGAGGGCCCACCCCAGCAGCGCCAGGCACAGCACGGCCGCGAGCAGGAACGGCAGCCACGGACGCAGCCGGCCACGGCGCAGGGCGGCGCGCTCGGCGGCGGGGACGTCGTCGGGGGTGGGACGGGACGGGTGGGGCATCGACCCAGGCTAGCCTCGGCCCCCGCCCGCCACACCCGGTGACCGGCTCGTCCAGACGGCGGCCGCGCACGCCGCGATCACCAGCAGCATCCCCGCCAGGTCCAGCGGGGTGAGCTCCTGCCCGCGCACGGCCCACGCGGTCAGCGCCGCCGCGATCGGCGACAGGCACGTCAGCAGGGAGAACAGCGCGGTCGGCATGCGGCGCAGCACCTGCAGGTCGATCCCGTACGGCACCGCCGTGGACAGCAGCGCCACGGCCAGCCCCACGCCCAGCACCACGGGAGAGAGCAGGGCCGCCCCCGCCGTCGCGACGCCGACCGGCAGCGCCACGAGGGACCCGGCCGCCGTCGCCAGGGCCAGCCCCTGCACCCCCGGCAGATGGGTCCCCGCGCGCCGGGAGAGCAGGATGTACCCCGCCCAGCACGCCGCCGCGGCCAGCGCGAGCGCCACCCCCACCGGGTCCAGTCCCGCCCCGCCGATCCCGCCGCCCGCGCTGAACCCCTCCCGGCCGAGCACCCCGATCCCGGCGAGCGCGAGGGCCGCCCACGCCGCCGACCGCCACGACGGCCTCGCCGCCACGGACAGCGCCAGCGGCCCGAGCACCTCGAACGTCACGGCCACGCCCTGCGGGATCCGCGCGAACGCCTCGTAGATGGCCAGGTTCATGCCGGTCATGGCCGCGCCCAGCCCGACGACGGCGGCCCACCCCCGGGGGCCCAGGCCGGCGAGGGCGGCGCGGCTCGGCCGGGTGACGAGCAGCAGCACGGCCGCGGAGAACACCACGCGCAGGGCGACCATGGCGGACGCGCCGACGTCGTCGAACAGCAGGCCCGCCACGGACGCGCCGAGCTGCTGGCTCAGCAGCGAGAGCAGGACGAGCAGGACGAGACGCACGGGCTCAGCCTAGGGGCGCGCCGCGCCATTCCGGCCCCGGCCGGCGCGGGACCGCTGCTGCCGGAGGGCCACCGGGGAGCCCGGTTCCGTTGACCCCGACGCCGCGGAAAACATCACGCTGACGTGCGCTAATCCGCCTCGTCGTGGGAGAGTGGGCGACGCGTGCCTGCGCAGACCCCGCCCCCGACCCCAGGAGGCCCGCATGGCCCGGCCCCAGACCGTCCTCACCGTGGTGGCCGCCCGCCGGCTCACCCCGCACCTCGTGCGCCTGACCCTCGGCGGCGAGCAGTTCGACGCCGTCCACGCCCGCTGGGTGGAGAAGGGCGCCACGGACCAGTACGTGAAGCTGCTCTTCGCCGACCCCGCGCTCGGCCTCGAGCCCCCGTACGACCTGGACGCCCTCCGCGAGCGCCTCGCCCCGGAGCAGCTGCCGGTCCGCCGCACCTACACGGTGCGCCGCATGGACGCGGCCGCCCGCACCATGGACGTCGACTTCGTGGTCCACGGCGCGGACGACGACGGCGCCGCCCTCGGGCACGACGGCGGCCTGGCCGGGGCGTGGGCGGCCTCTGAGCCCGTGGGGCAGCAGGTCGCGTTCCTGGGCCCCGGCGGCGCCTACCGACCCGACCCCACCGCCGACTGGCACCTGCTCGCCGGCGACGAGGCCGCGCTGCCGGCGATCGCCGCCGCCCTCGAAGACCTCGCCGCCACGGACGCCGCGGCGGCCGGTCTCGCGCTGATCGAGGTGACCGACGCCCGGGACGAGGTGCCCCTGACCGCGCCGGCCGGCGTCGAGGTGCGCTGGCTGCACCGCGGCGGCCCCTTCACCCCGGAGACGACGCGGTTCGCCGCCGCCGTCGAGGACGCGGCGTGGCGGGAGGGGCGGGTGCACGCGTTCGTGCACGGCGAGCGGGAGCAGGTCAAGCGCGTCCGGGCGTACCTCACGGACGTGCGCGGCGTGGACCGGCGACAGCTGTCGGTGAGCGCGTACTGGGCCTACGGCCGTGCCGAGGACGTGTTCCAGGCGGAGAAGCAGAGCCCGGTGGGGCAGATCTTCGAGGACGGCGCCACCGGCGGCTGACCCGCACAGGGACGGCACATCCGCGGCTGCGCCTCCGGCCCGCCGCGGACGCCACCTTCACCGAGTGGAACGCGGTCGAGGCGCACGAGGCCCCCGCCTCGGAGGACGTCCTCGACCTGGCCGAGCTGCAGGAGCTGGCCGGCTGACCCGCTGCGCGATCCAGGTGGGCCGGCGGGGCGCCACGGCATGATGTCCTCATGGACCGCGCCGCCCCCACCCCGCCCGTGAACGCCCTCGCCCCGGACCTGCCGGAGGACATCGCCCGGGAGGCGATCGCCTTCCGCCGCCTCCTCCACGGGCATCCGGAGCTGGACCTGCACCTGCCCCGCACCCAGGCCGCCGTCCTCGAGCGGCTCGAGGCCCTGCGTGCTGAGGCGGGGGAGGATGCCGCCACCGGCCGCCCCGCGCTGGAGACGGGCGTGGGCCGGGCGCTGAGTTCCGTCGTCGTGGTGCTGCGCGGCGGGGCCCCGCTGCCGGAGGGGGCCCGGCGGCCGGTCGTGCTGCTGCGGGGGGACATGGACGCCCTGCCCGTCACGGAGGAGACCGGGCTGGAGTACGCCCCCGCCGTGCCGGGCACCATGCACGCCTGCGGCCACGACCTGCACACCGCCGGCCTCTACGGCGCGCTGGCCTGGCTGGTGCGCCGTCGCGGGGAGCTCACCGCCGACGTGGTGGCCATGTTCCAGCCCGGGGAGGAGACCGGCGGCGGGGCCCTGCACATGATCCAGGAGGGGCTGCTGGAGGCGGCCGGGCGACCGGTGGACGCCGCCTACGCGATCCATGTCTCCTCGGGCACGTACCCGCGCGGCGTCCTGCTCAGCCGCCCGGGGGCGATCCAGGCCGGCTGCGACGACCTGGTGGTGACGGTGCACGGCCGGGGCGGGCACGGCTCCGTGCCGCACCTGGCCCAGGATCCCGTGCCCGTGGCCGCCGAGATGGTGCTGGCATTGCAGTCCGTGGTCACCCGGCAGTTCGACGCCTTCGACCCGGTGGTCGCGACCGTCGGACGCCTGAGCGCGGGCACGGCGGCCAACATCATCCCGGACAGCGCCACCCTCGCCCTCACCCTGCGGACCTTCTCCGCGCCCGCCCGCGCCCGGCTGCTCTCGGCCGTGGAGCGCATGGTGCACGGGATCGCCGCGGCGCACGGCATGAGCGCACAGGTCCGGACGGACTGCGCGTTCCCGGTGACGGCCAACGACCCGGACGCGGTGGCCTTCGCCCGCGCGGCCGTGGAGGACCTGTACGGGGTCGAGGCGTACCGGGAGCTGCCCGCCCCCGAACCCGGCAGCGAGGACTTCTCCGAGGTCCTCCAGCGGGTGCCCGGCGCCTACGTCCTGCTCGGGGCGGTCCCGGAGGGGGTGGACCCGGACGAGGCCCCGGTCAACCACTCCCCGCAGGCCGTGTTCGACGACGCCGTGGTGCCGCGGGCCGCTCAGGTGCTGGCCGAGCTGGCACTGCGGACGCCGCCGGCGCCGGCGTCCTGAGCGCGACGGCCGGCCCGGAGCACCTCGGCGATCTGTGCGACGCACGGCTCGTTCTGGAGGCTCGTGGTGTCCCCGAGCGCGGTGCCCTGGTGCAGCTGCGTCAGCAGCCGCCGCATGATCTTGCCTGAGCGGGTCTTGGGCACGTCGGGGACGAAGACCACCTCGGCGGGCTTGGCCACGGGCCCGATCACCCGTCCCACGTGCCGCCGCAGCTCCTCGGCGCGGTCGGCGGCGGAGGCGCCGGGGCCGTCGTCGCCGGCCAGCCAGCCCTCGTGCGCCACCACGAAGGCGACGGCGGCGTGCCCGGTGGTCTCGTGCGGCACGGGGCACACCCCCGCCTCGATCACCTCCGGGTGCGCCACGAGGGCGGACTCGATCTCGATGGTGCTCAGCCGGTGCCCGGAGATGTTGATGACGTCGTCCACGCGCCCGAGGATCCAGACGTCGCCGTCCTCGTCCCGCTTGGCGCCGTCACCGGCGAGGAACCAGCCCGCCTCGCCCTGGTCCGCGTAGTCCTCCCAGTACGAGTGGAAGTAGCGGGCCGGGTTCCGCCACACGGTCCGCGCCATCGACGGCGAGGTGCGGGTGACCACGATCCGGCCCTGCAGGCCCTCGGGCGTGGGGGCGCCGTCGTCGTCGACCACGGCCACGTCCACCCCCGGCAGGGGCCGGGAGCCGCAGCCCGGCTTGAAGGCCGTGTCCGTGGGGCGCGGGGAGAGCACGGTGGCGCCCGTCTCGGACTGCCACCACGTGTCCACCATCGGCAGGTCCGGGGTGTCCCGGCCGATCTGGGTCCGCGCCCATGTCCAGGCCTCCGGGTTCACGGACTCGCCCACGGTGCCGATCAGGCGGATCGAGGACAGGTCCGGGCCGCCGTCCGCGTGCGCCGGGATCCCCTCCGGATGCCAGCCCTTGAGCGAGCGGATCAGGGTGGGCGCCGTGTAGTAGCTCGTCACCCGGTAGCGCTCGATCACCTCGAAGTGCCGGCCCGGGTGCGGGGCGTTCGGCACGCCCTCGTAGATCACCTGCGTGACCCCGTTCGAGAGCGGACCGTAGATCTCGTAGGTGTGCGCGGTGACCCAGGCCAGGTCCGCGGTGCACCAGTGGACGTCGTCGTCGCGCCGTGCCGGGTCCGGGTGGGAGAACAGGAAGTCGTGCGTCCACGAGGCCGCGGCGAGGTACCCGCCGGAGGTGTGCACGAGCCCCTTGGGCTGTCCCGTGGTGCCGGAGGTGTACATGATGAACAGCGGGTGCTCCGCGTCGAAGGCGCGCGGGGTGTGGGTGTCCGGCTGGCGGTCCACGACGTCGTGCCACCACAGGTCCCGGCCCTCGGTCCACGGGATGTCCCGGTGGCCCGTGCGGTCCAGGACGAGGACGTGCTCGATCGCGTTGTCCCCGGACACGGCCTCGTCCGCGTTGGCCTTCACGGGGACGGCGGCGCCGCGGCGGAACTGGCCGTCGGTGGTGACGAGCAGCTTGGCGCCCGTGTCCTCGACGCGGAACCGCAGCGCCTCCGCCGAGAACCCACCGAACACGAGCGAGTGCACGGCGCCGATCCGCGCGCACGCCAGCGTGATGACGATCGTCTCGACGAGCACGGGCAGGTACACGACGACGCGGTCGCCCGCCTCGATGCCCAGCTCCTCGAGGGCGTTCGCGGCCTGGGCGACCTCGCGCTGCAGCTGTGCGTAGGTGACGGCGCGGCGGTCGCCGGGCTCGCCCTCGAAGTACAGGGCGACCTTCTCCCCGCGCCCCGCCGCCACGTGCCGGTCCACGCAGTTCACGGCCACGTTCAGGGTGCCGTCCTCGTACCAGCGGATCTCCGGGCCGCGCTCGGCGGCCGGGTCCGGGGCGGTGAGGGAGCGCGTCCGGGTGAAGGGCCGCTCCCAGCTCAGACGTCGGCCGGCCGCCTCCCAGAACGCGAGCCGGTCCGCCTCGGCCACCGGACGGCCGTCGCCGCGCCCGCCGTGCAGCCGGTCCGCCGGGCGGCCGGGGTGGACGTCCGGGTCGGCGGCGCCGACGAGCGCCTGCGGGAGGGGGCCGGGCAGCGTCGCGAGGGCCGCGGCGGGCACGCCGTCGTTCGGTCCGCGGACGGCCCCGGAGGCGCCCTCCTCGGCCGGGTCGGTGCGGGCGGGGTCCTCGGTGGGCGTCATGGGCGGCGGTTCCTCCTGGTCGGCGGGTCCGACCAGGCTAGGGACGCCGACGACGGCGCCGCGCCCGCCGTCGTCATCGGTGGTCATGCTCGGCCCGCCGGGCCCCCGCGGGCGTCCGGCGCGGGCCAGGGCGACGGCGGCCGGTGTGGATCCCGTCCCACGGCCGGGGCGCCCCGGCCGCCGGGCCGCCCGCGCGTGTCAGAGTAGGTCCATGACCACCTACGCCACCCTCGCCGCCCGGTACGCCGACGCCTTCGACTCCGTCGCCCACGGCGAGCGGGCCCGCGAGGCGGGCCGGCACCTGCCGTTCGCCGCCCTCGGGGAGCTGCAGGCCGCCGGGTTCGGCAAGGTCGGCGTCCCCGTGGACGCGGGCGGCGAGGGCGGCGGCAGCGAGACCGTGCTGCGCCTGCTCATGGACCTGGCCGCCCGGGATGTGAACACCGCGCACGTCTGGCGCTCCCACCTCGTGTTCATCGCCACGGCCATGGACCAGGCGCCCGCCCGCCGGGACCGGTGGCTGCGGCACATCGTTGCGGGGGACTGGGCCGGCTCCGCCCTGGCCGAACGCGCCGGCGGGGCCGCGCCGGGCCGCGCCGCCACCCTGGCCAGCCGGGACGAGGGCGGCACCTGGGTCGTGCGGGGGCAGAAGTACTACGCAACCGGCTCGGCCTTCGCGACGTGGACCGCCGCGACCGTGGGCATCGAGGGGGCGGACCTCGTCTCCCGCCGGAATTCCAAGCGGGCCGGGGGCGCGGTCCGCGAGCCGGACCGGGCCGTCGCCATCGTGCGCGTGCGTCAGCCGCGCGTGGGCATCAAGGACGACTGGGACGGCTTCGGTCAGCGCCTGACCGCCACCGGGTCCGTGGTGCTCGATGACGCCGCGGCCGAGGAGCTGCTCGAGGTGCCGCGGCAGGACGGGCCCGTGCCCGTGCTCATGGAGGCGACCCTGCTGGCGCTGCAGGCCGGGATCGGCCGTGCGGCGCTCACGGAGGGCACGCAGCTGCTGCGGAAGCGGCGCCGCACCTTCAACACCGGCACGGCCGCGCTGCCCAAGGACGACCCCCAGCTCCTCGAGATCATGGGGCAGCTGGCCGGGCGGCAGGCCGCGGCCGAGCTGATGGTGCGCGAGATCGGGCGGCTGCTCGACGAGGGGCAGGACGGCGCCGACGGGGCCGGCCCGGCTCAGGCCGACGTCGCGGCGGCGTCCGCCGAGGCGATGGCGGCCGCGTACCGGGCCCAGGCCGTGGTGCCGGAGGCCGTCCTCGAGGTGTGCACCCGCATCTTCGACACGCTCGGCGCGTCGGCGACGTCGGCCACGCTGCGGCTCGACCGGCACTGGCGCAACGCCCGCACCCTCGCCACCCACGACCCGGCGGCGTTCAAGGTGCGCATGGCCGGCGACTGGCTCGTGAACGGCACCCCGCCGACCGCCTACACGTCGGCCGGCGAGGCCCCCGAGGGGGACTGACCCGACGACCGGGCGGCCGGACGTGCCGGGCTCAGGCCCAGCGGCGCAGGGCCCGGCGCTCCAACAGGCCGAGCAGCCAGTCGGTGAGCTTGCCGAGCACGGCGAGCAGGATGATCGCCAGGATCAGGCGGTCCGTGCGTCCGTTGTTCTGCGAGTCGGTGAGCAGGAAGCCCAGGCCCATCGAGGACGCGATCAGCTCCGCGGCCACCAGGAACAGCCAGGCCTGGGCCAGGGCCAGCCGCAGGCCGGAGAACACGGCCGGCACCACGGCGGGCAGCTGCACCGTCCGCAGCAGGGACAGCCCGTGGTAGCCGAAGGCCCGACCGGCCTCCACCAGGTGCGGGTCCACGTGGCGCAGGGCGGCGTAGACGGTGGTGAACACCGGGAAGAACGCGCCGATCGCGATGAGGGTGACCTTGGACTCCTCGCCGATCTGCATCCAGAGGATCAGCAGCGGCACCCAGGCCAGCGAGGGCACCGCGCGCAGCGCCCCGATCAGCGGGGCGAACAGCGCGTCCGCCCACCGGGACAGCCCGAGCGCGGACCCCACGGCCAGCCCGAGTGCGGCGCCGAGCAGGAAGCCCAGCAGCACGCGCTGGGTGGAGATCCCCACGTGCAGCCACAGGTCGCCCCGCTCCAGCAGGTTGACGCCGGCGCTCAGCACCGCGCCGGGGGAGGGCAGCTGCACCGCGGAGAGCAGCCCGGCGGCCGTCACCGCCCACCACAGCAGCAGGAGGACAGCGGGCGCGGCCAGGCCCACCACTGCCCGCGCGCCGGGCCGGTCCAGCACCCGGGGCCGCTGCCGTCGGCGCGCCCCTGTGTCGCCGTCGTCGTGACCCGACCGCTCGCGCGCCTCGGGGCCCGTCGTCGCGGCGGGGGTGGTCAGGGCGGTGCTCATCGGATGGCCTCCTCGGCGAAACGGGTGTCCAGGATGCTCGCCAGCGCGGCGTCCACCTGGTGCTGGTAGTCGACGGACCCGGTGTCGACCAGGATCCGTCCGACCCCCGTCAGGGCGTCGAGCAGCTCCTGGCCCGGCACGAGGCTGACGTCCGCGTTGGTGCGTTCGAGGATCACGGTGCGGGCGACGTCGGGAGAGATCTTCGCGGCCTCGGCCAGGATCCCGACGGTCTCGTCCGGGTGCTCGAGCGCCCAGGCGCGGGCGCGTTCGTACGTGTCCAGGACGGTCTGGGCCGTCTCCGGGTCCTCCTCGAGGAAGGACTCCGTGGCGTTGAGGACGGAGAACGTGTTCAGGGCGAGGTCCCGGTACAGGAAGCGGGCGCCCTCGGCCTCGGCCTTGGCCATGATCGGGTCGAGCCCGGACCACGCGGCCACCGATCCGCCGGCGAGGGCGGCGCGGCCGTCGGCGTGCTGCAGGTTCTGGATCTCGACGTCGGCCGGGTCCACCCCGGCGGCCTCGAGCGCCTGCACGGCGAAGAAGTACGGGTCCGTCCCGCGCGTGGCGGCCACCGTGCGGCCCGCGAGCTGGGCGACGTCCGTGATGTCCGAGCCGGGCGGGACCATGAGCGCGGACCACTCCGGTCGCGAGGCGATGCCCACGATGCGCGTGGGCGCTCCGTTGGCCCGGTTCAGCAGCGCGGCGGAGCCGGCCGTCGACCCGATGTCCACGGAGTTCGAGCGCAGGAGTTCGTTGGCCTTGTTGGAACCGGCGGAGAACACCCAGTTCACCCGGACGCCGCGGGGCGCGAGCGTCTCCTCCAGCCATCCCTGGTGGCGGATCACGAGGGAGAGCGGGTTGTAGGTGGCGTAGTCGATGCTCAGCGTGTCCCGGTCATTCACCGGGCCGGCCCCCGCCTCACCTTGCAGGACGCATCCGCTCAGGCCCAGGGGCAGGGACGCGGCCAGCAGGCCGAGCGCCGTGCGACGGGTCAGGCGTGCGGAGCCGGCGCCGCTCATCGGGCGTGGCTCTCGACGCCGAGGCCCTCGAGGAGCTCGGCGCGCAGCCGGGCCAGGCGGACGTCCGCGCGGTCGCGGGGACGGGCCCCCGGCACGTCCACGATCCGCCCCACGGTCGCTCCGGGGCGGGCCGCGCCGTCGGGCGCGGGGACGTCACGGGCGAGCAGCAGCACGCGGTCGGCGAGCTGCAGGGCCTCCTCCACGTCATGGGTGATGAGCAGGACGGTGGTGCCGGTGGCGGCGTGCACGTCCAGCAGCAGGTCCTGCATCTTCAGGCGGGTCAGGGCGTCGAGGGCGCCGAAGGGCTCGTCGAGCAGCAGCACGCCGGGGCGGCGCGCCAGGGCACGGGCGAGCGAGGCCCGCTGGGCCATCCCGCCGGAGACCTCCCGGGGGCGGTGCTCCGCGAAGGGCGCGAGGCCCACGAGCTCGAGCAGCTCCTGCACGCGGGCCCGGCCCGCGGCGCGGTCCAGCCCCCGGGGCAGGCCGAGTTCCACGTTGCGGCGCAGGGTGCGCCAGGGCAGCAGGCGCGGCTCCTGGAAGCCGACGGCGGTGCGCTCGTCGTAGGGGCGCACGGGCGAGCCGTCGATCAGCAGCTCTCCGTCGAAGTCCGGGTCCAGGCCGGCCACGGCGCGCAGCAGCGTGGACTTGCCGCAGCCGGAGGCGCCGATCACGGCGAGCACCTCGCCGGGCGCCACGGTCAGGTCCACGTCGCGCAGGACGACGCGTGGTCCGTCCGCGGTGGGGAACGTGCGCCCGACGCCGCGGAAGACGACGTCGAGGCTGTGACGGTCCTCGTCCCGGGCCGGGGTGGAGGCGGTGGCACGGGAAGGCGCGTGCACGCTCATGGAGGGCTCCCATCGTCGCTTCGTCGTCGGTGTCGGACGGATACGGATGCCAGTAGACCACCGCGGGCCCGGTCGGCCGCGCGTGCGCCCGGCCGCCGGCGCCGGAGGGTCACACGGGCGTCACACCGGGGGCGCCGCCGGTCCTGGCCCGGCCGGCCGTCACGGCCCGAGCCCAGCGCCGAGCCAGACGTTTCGGTCGTCTCCGCAGGGTGGAGGCAGCAGATTTCTCTGGCTCAGCGCTGGGGTGCCACTGGGCCGCAACAGGGCCGCCGCCCGCGGACGTGTCCTCCGTCATGGTCGGGGCATGTCACGAACCGGGCGCCGGACGCGTGGCCGGGCCCGGCGGGGCCGTCATGAACCCCTGGGCCGGACCGACTTCCACCGCCGGCCGCGTCGGCGTTGCATGATGCGGAACCGTCGCCCGCCCGGCCGCGCCCCTGCGACCGGGCGGCCCTGGAAAGGAGACCCATGAGCACCGCCGAGAACGCCGGGGCCGGAGCACCCACCCGCCCGGACGAGCACCGCGCGATCCTCTTCAACGCATTCGACATGAACTGCGTCGCCCACCAGTCCCCGGGTCTCTGGCGTCACCCCGACGACCACGCCCGCGACTACAACACCCTGGGCTACTGGACGCACCTGGCGCAGACGCTGGAGAAGGGTCTGTTCGACGGCCTGTTCATCGCCGACGTCCTCGGCCCGTACTCCGTGTACGGCGGCACCTCCGAGGCCGCCATCAGGACCGGCGCGCAGACCCCCGTGAACGACCCGTTCCTGCTCGTCTCCGCGATGGCCGCGGTCACCGAGCACCTCGGCTTCGGCGTCACCGCCGGCACCGCCTACGAGCACCCCTACCCGTTCGCCCGCCGCCTCGCCACGCTCGACCACCTCACGGGCGGCCGCGTGGGCTGGAACGTGGTCACCGGTTACCTGCCCTCCGCCGCCCAGAACATGGGCCAGGACGACCAGATGGAGCACGACGAGCGCTACGAGCACGCCGACGAGTACCTCGACGTCGTCTACAAGCTCCTCGAGGGCTCGTGGGAGGACGACGCCGTCGTCTACGACAAGGAGTCCGGCGTGTTCGCGGACCCGGCCAAGGTCCACGACATCGCCCACGAGGGCCGGTACTTCACCGTGCCCGGCCACGCCGTCACCGAGCCGTCCGTGCAGCGCACCCCCGTGATCTACCAGGCCGGCGCCTCGACGCGCGGCCGCGCCTTCGCCGGCAAGCACGCCGAGGCCGTGTTCATCAACTCCCCCACGAAGGAGCTGGCGGCCGCCACCGTGAAGAAGATCCGCCAGGCCCTGGTGGACGCCGGCCGTGACCCGTACGACGTGAAGATCTTCGCGATGCAGACGATCGTCACCGGGGCCACCGACGAGGACGCGCGGGCCAAGTACGACGACCTGGCGCAGTACGTGGACCCGCTGGGCGGCCTCGTGCTCATGTCCGGCTGGATGGGCATCGACCTGTCCCAGTACGACCTGGACGAGCCGATCGGGGACGTGAAGTCGAACGCCATCCAGTCCGCCGTGGAGACCTTCCAGAAGGCCTCCGGCACGGATGAGGAGTGGACCGTGCGCAAGCTCGCCGAATGGGTGGGCATCGGCGGCTTCGGCCCCGTGATCGTGGGCGGCGGCGAGTCCGCGGCCCGTCAGCTCGTCGAGTGGGCCGACGAGACCGACGTGGACGGCTTCAACCTCGCCTACCACATCACCCCGGGCGCCTTCGAGGACGTCGTGGAGTTCGTGGTGCCGGCGCTGCAGAAGCTCGGCCGCTACAAGACCGCGTACACGGACGGCACGCTGCGCCACAAGCTCTTCGGCCGCGGCGACCACCTGCCGCAGAACCACCACGGCGCATCCTTCGCCCTGCGCCGCCGGTAGGGTGACGCCAATGGCCGCGGCGCCCTGCCTCGGCCGGCAGCAGCCCCAGGAGGAGAACATGCAGCGCAGACGTGCCGTCCGCGCGGCCGGGCTCGGCGTCGTGGGCGCCCTGGCCTTGGCCGGGTGCGCATCCGAGCCGCAGTCGGCGGGGGAGGCCTGGCATCAGGCCCGCACCCAGTTGGACGAGGCCGAGACCGTCCGACTCGAGACCGCCTACACCACCGGCCGTCAGGGCCCGCACTCGGTCCGCTGGGACATCGCCGGCCGGCTCGACGGCGGCGACGCCGAGTCGAAGGGCGTCATGCAGGTCGGCCGGGACTCACACATCACCATGGAGTCCCGCCAGGTCGGCGAGGATGTGTTCGTCCGGGTCGACGTGGACGGCTCCGACGTCCCGGACGACGTCCAGGTGATGTACTCCGACCCGCAGTGGCGCCGTGTCCCGGCCGGTGAGGGGCAGGAGCCGCCCCTGAAGGCCCTCCTCGACCAGGTGGGCTTCCCCGCGGCGGACGCCCTCGACGGCGCCGAGGTGCGCGCCGAGGAGGTCGACTGGGACGACGGCACGGCCTACCGCTACGCCGTGCCCGAGGAGGTCGCCGACGCCGCAATGGTCGAGGGCGACGCCACCCGGGTGCACTCCTTCACGGTGGACGACGACGGCGAGCTGGTCGCGCTCACCGTCGACGACGGCCGGGCCACCCAGCAGTACGCCCTGAGCGACTGGAACCAGATCGAGCCGGCCGAGGCGCCGGAGGAGGTGGCCGAGTGAGGCAGCGCCAGACCCAGACCCGCCGCACCCGCCGCGGCCTGTCCCTCGCCGCCCTCGGGGCGGCCGCCCTGCTGCTGACCGGCTGCGCCTCGGGCGACGACGCCCCCGGCGCCTGGGACCGCGCCCGCACCCAGCTCGAGGAGGCCGACTCCGTCCGCATGGTCACCGAGCTGCGGTCCGAGGCCCCGAGCAACGGCCGCGCGGTCCCGGACGCGGTGGACATCTCCGGTCCCGTGGACGGCTCGTCCATGCGGTACGTGTCCGTGTACAAGGACGACGGTCTGATCACCCGGGACGAGTCCCGGATCGTGGACGGCACCGCGTACTCCCGGTTCACGGTGGAGCGCGTCGGCGCGAGCGGTGAGGACCATCCCGCCTATGCGGAGCGCTGGACCGCCACCCCGTACGAGGGCGATCCCAGCGCCACCGGCATGGGCGCGATGGTGAGCTCCCTGCTGGGCTCCCTGCCGGAGTCGGGCGGCCTGGACGACGTCGAGGCGGACGCGGACGGCATCCGCCGCAGCGGTCAGGATGCGATCCGCTACGTGCTGGACGAGCCCGTCTCGGGCCCGCAGGAGGGCGTGGAGCTGACCGCGTTCACGGTGTCCAAGGAGGACGGCCGCCTGCTCACCGTGGAGACCGAGTCCGCCGGCACGAAGGCCGTGGTGACCCTCTCCGAGATGGGCGGGGTGGATCCGGTGCAGGCCCCGCCGGCCGACGAGGTCCTGAAGCAGGACGGCTGACCCGGCCCACGGCGGCGGCGGCCCGCCTCCCCTCGGGGAGGCGGGCCGCCGTGTCTGCGCGGGTCAGCGCGTCAGCGGACCCTCGTCACCCAGCGGGGTGGACGGGTCCGAGATGGTGTCCGGCTCGGCACCGTGGCGGGCCGCCGAGGTGATGTTGTCGTTGTTGGACTCGGTCACGCGATCTTCGCGGACGTCGTTCTTCTTGTCGTTGCCCTGCATGGCATCCTCCACCTTCGTCGTGGCCTTCTGCACCGGATCGGACTTCTTCACCTCAGCGAACTTCTGCTGGGCGGTCTCCTGGACCTGGCCGACCTTCTCCTGGGTCTTGGGGTCGTTCCAGAGCTTCTGGGCGTTCTGGGTCATCTTCTCGAGGTTCTTGCGGCCCTCGGCGGAGCCGAGCAGGTAGCCGAGTGCGGCGCCGAGGCCCAGGGTGATGAGGCGCATGGGTGGTCTCCTTCATGTGTCGGGACCGCGCCGACCCTCTTGGACGGGCCGGGCGGCGCGCTGGCGCGCTGTCCTGGGATCACTCTGGTCATCGGAGCCCGCCGCGTCAACGACTGAGGCGCACGGCCACGACGATGGCGAGCACCACTCCCGTGCCCGCGACGACGGCCGAGCCCGAGAGCACGGCGTCTCCCGCGTGCGTCGGGACGGGGTCGTTCTCGCCGGTGAGGAGGGCCTCTTCCCGGTCGAGCCCCTCGGCGGTGAGGGCCTCGCCGTCGACCGGCACCTGGTCGCCGCCGCGCAGCACCACGACGTCGTCCTGCACGATGTCGGCCCCGCGCACCGGGACGCGATCGCCGTCGCGGGGCACGATCGCGTCGTCCTGGTGAAGGAGGGCGATGCAGTCCAGTGTGCGCTTGGCCGAGTACCCCTGGACGACGCCGATGACGACGTTGGCCACCGCCGCGAGGCTGCGCACGGTGTCCCGCGGCTGGACGCTCGTCAGGCCGGCGGCCGTCCGCTCGGCGACCTCGACGGCGCCCAGGCCGCGGGGCGGGGAGGCTCGCGGGAGGGGTGTGTACACGATGAATCCACGGGGCGGACCTTCTTCAATTCCGACGAGCCCCCGAAACACGACGAGCCCCACTGCGCAGGGCGCGTGATCGGAGGGGGAGGAAAATCCTCTGCAACGGATCGGTCGCGGCGTCGGTAGTCCTGGTGTGAGCGCATTCGGCGCCTCGCCCCGCAGGACCCTCGACGAACAGGAACGACACCATGCGCAAGTCTCTCCCGGCCGCCGTCACCACCGCCCTCGGCATCGCCGTCCTCGCCCCCCTGTCCGCCGCCGCCATGGACGCCCCGTCCGGCGCCGAGCTCTCCGTGCTGCACGCCGTGCCCGCGACCCCCGTGGACGTCTACGTCAACGGTGCCCTCACCCTGGACGACTTCGAGCCCGGCGACCTCGCCGGTCCCCTGGAGCTCGCCGCCGGCGACTACGAGGTCGCCATCACCGCCGCGGACGCCATGGATGACTCCGCCCCGATCCTCGGTCCCGTCACCCTCACCCTCGCCGACGGCGGCGACTACACCGCCGCCGCCCACCTCGACGCCGCCGGCACGCCCACGGTGACCGCGTTCGAGAACGACACGAGCGCCGTCGCCGCCGGCGAGGGCCGCCTCACCGTGCGTCACATCGCCGCCGCCCCGGCCGTGGACGTCTGGGCCGGCGAGGACGTCGTCGTGCCCGGCCTGGAGAACCCGGACGAGGCCTCCCTCGAGGTGCCCGCCGGCACCGTCTCCGCCGCCGTGTCCGTGGCCGGCACCACCGACCCCGTGATCGGCCCCGCCGACGTCGAGGTCAAGGACGGCGTCACCACGATCGCCTACGCCTGGGGCTCCGCCGCCGACGGCACCCTCGCGCTGGCCACCCAGGAGGTCGCCGCCGACCACAGCGCGCCGGGCTCCGTCCCCGCGGGCATCGACGTCGCCCCCGCCCAGGACTCCACCGGGATGCTGGCCGCCGTCGGCGCCGGTGCGGCCGCCCTGGTCGCCGGCGCCGTCCTCATGGCCCGCCGCCGGGCGGCCCGTGCGTGATGAGTCCTGCGGGCGGGGTCCGTCCCGCCCGGAGATGGGGACCGTCGGCCGTGTGCCGGCGGTCCTCGCCCTCGCCGCCGTCGTCCTCACCGGCTGCGCGCCGTCGGCGGCGGTCTCCTCCCTCCCGTCCGAGCAGGGGCGGGGCTCCGTCGTCGCGATGACGCCGGGCCCCGCGGCGGGGACGGGAACCCCACCGGCCGCAACCCCCTCCGCGGCTCCGGCCGCCCCCGGGCGGACGCCGCCGTCGGGGATCGCCGTCCGGCGCGCCACCCAGAGCCCATCGGACGACGCCAGGATCCCCGTGCGCGTGGACTATCCGGCCATCGGGGCCACGCTGAGCGTGGTCTCGGTCGGGGTCACGGAAGACGGGGCGATGGAGCTGCCCGACGACAGCTCCGTCGGCGGCTGGTACCGCCACGGCTCGGCCCCCGGGGATCCTGAGGGGACGGCGGTGATCGCCTCCCATTCGGGTTCACCGCGCAATCCCGTGGGGGCCCTCTACGGGCTGCGGCAGGCCGCGGTCGGCGACGAGGTCACCGTCACGGATGCGGCGGGGACCGCCCGGCGCTATCGGGTGGCCTCCACCCAGAGTCTGGGGAAGGGCGAGCTGGACCTGTCCCCGTACTTCCGCCGGGACGGCGCCGCCGAGCTCGTCCTCATCACCTGCGGCGGCGAATGGCTGCCGGACGAGCGGGACTACACGGAGAACATCGTGACCATCGCCACTCCCGTCGAGGGCTGACCGGTAGCCTGTCGGAAGGTCTGGCCTGAATCGGGCCGCGCCGCGCCGACGCAGCACACCGCGGGAGAGGAGTCCCATGTTTGAGGACGACGGGCTCGACCGCCGCTTCGCCGCGGGGGAGGCCGTCGCCGTGCGCGAGGCGTACGAGCGCCACGGTCGCCTGGTCTTCTCCCTGTGTCTCGCCGCGCTGCGCAGCCGGTAGGACGCCGAGGACGCCGCCCAGCAGGTGTTCACGCGGGCGTGGCGCTCGCGGGACACCTACGATCCCGCCCGGCCGCTCGGCGGGTGGCTGACGGGCATCACCCGTCGCGTCATCGCCGACATGTTCGCCGGCCGTGCTCGTGAGGCGCGGAAGATGGAGGCGGAGGTCGTCCACCTCCCCCGCGCCGAGGGCGCGGAGGACGCGGTCAGCGACACCGTGGTGGCCGCCGTCGTCGTGCATGACGCCCTCGCTCTGTTGGGTCCGCCCCAGGACGAGGTGCTGCGCCTCGCCTTCCTGGAGGACCTGGCGCACCAGCAGATCGCCGAGCGCCTCGACATGCCGCTCGGCACTGTCCGTTCCCACATCCACCGCGGCCTGGCCGCACTGAGAAGCCGTCTGGAGGCCGCCGATGCCCGAGCGTGAGCATCCCCGCGGCCGACAGCCCGCGGAGGAGATCTCCGACCTCGCCGTCCGGCTGCACGAGCGCGTGCGCGGCGACGGCGGCCCGCTCGCCGTGCCCGCCGACGTCGCGGCGTCGCTCCATCCGGAGGACGCGGCCGAGCTGGAGGCCATCCTGCGTGTGCTGGCCGCCCTCGACGGCCCCGCCCCGGACCTGGCCGACCCACCGCCGCACCTGTGGGGGCGGATCGCCGCTGAGCTGGGACCCGAGACGGAGGCCGTGGCTCACGACGGGCTATTGCAGGGGGAGGCCACGGGCGAGGATGTCGCGCCCGACGGCGTCGCGACCGTCCGTCCGATCGGCTCGGGTCCGTCCGCCGCCCGCGGCCGCTGGTGGCCGGTCGCCGCGGCGGCGGCCGCCGGGCTCGTCATCGGCGGCGGGGCCGTGGGTGTCGCCCTGGGCGGCGGCCCCTGGCAGGGCGGGGTCCCGGAGGCCGGGAAGCCCGCGACGACGTCGCCCGCGCCGCCGACGCGCGGGACGGACGCTCCCGGCCAGGGGGATGAGCCGGGCGGCGGCGACGACCTCATCGGCACCGCCGTCATGGCGTCCGTGACCACCGACGGATCGCCGGCCCGCGCGGAGATGACGCGTGCCGCCGACGGGGAGATGCACCTGGCCGTGCATGTGCCCCAGGTGCCCGCCCCCGAGGACGGCTACCTGGAGGTCTGGATCCGCGACGATGCCGCCAGCCGCATGATCTCGCTGGGCACGGTGACCCGCCAGGACACGACGCTGACCGTCCCGGAGGGCGTCGACCTGGCGTCCTACCCCGTGCTGGACGTCTCGCATGAGCACTTCGACGGCGACCCGTCCCATTCGACGCTCTCCCTGTGGGTCGGTGAGATGCACCGGACCACCTGACGAGCCCTGAAATACGACGAGCCCTGCGCAGTGGGGCCTATCGGTACTGGATAGGCACCACTGCGCAGGGCTCGTCGCTTCTGTCCCAGGCTCAGCCGAAGTGCTTCGGCAGGGTGGCCTCCCAGGCCTCGCGCAACTCCGCGATCGGCAGGGTGAAGGCGTCCTGGACCTCGAGGGCCGCGGAGTCGGCGTCCACCACGCCGATGCGCACGGCCGCGTAGCCGCGGGCCGTGGTCATGTCCGTGAACCGGACCTCCTCGGTGCGGGGCACGGCCACGACGGCGCGCGCCTGCGTCTCGGAGAACAGTGCGGTGAACAGGTCCACGCCGTCGCGGCGCAGCACCTCGTCCAGCACCACGCGGGCGCCCACGCCGAAGCGCAGCACCATCTCGGACAGGGTGGCCGCGAGGCCGCCGCCGGAGAGGTCGTGGGCGGCGTCGATCATGCCGTCCCGGGACATGTTGACCAGCAGCTCGCCGAGCAGGCGCTCCTTCTTCAGGTCGACCTTCGGGGGCAGGCCGCCGAGGTGGCCGCGCAGGCGCGCGAACTCGGAGCCGTCCAGCTCGTCCGCGGTCTCGCCGAGCAGGTAGATCGCCTGGCCGTCGGCGTCCGGGGCGAAGCCGGACGGGGTGCGGCGCAGGACGTCGTCGAGCTGGCCGAGCACCGCCACCGTGGGGGTGGGGTGGATCGGGGTGCTGCCCGTCTGGTTGTACAGGGACACGTTGCCGCCGGTCACCGGGATGCCGAGGGTCTGGCAGCCGTCCGCCAGGCCGCGCACGGCCTCCGCGAACTGCCACATCACGTCCGGGTCCTCGGGGGAGCCGAAGTTCAGGCAGTCGGAGACGGCCAGGGGCACGGCCCCGGCGGTGGTGACGTTGCGGTACGCCTCGGCCAGGGAGGCCTGCGCGCCCGTGTACGGGTCCAGGTAGGTGAACCGGTCGTTGCAGTCCGTGGCCAGGGCCACGCCCATGCCGGTCTCCTCGTCCACGCGCACCACGCCCGCGTCGTCCGGGGCCGCCAGGGCGGTGTTGCCGCGGACGTAGCGGTCGTACTGGCGGGTGATCCAGGAGGTGTCCGCCAGGTTCGGAGAGCTCATCAGCTCCACGACGGCGGCGCGCAGCTCCTCGCCCGTGGCGGGCAGGTCCTGACCGGCCTCGGAGGAGCGGAACGTGTCCGCCTGGAGCTCGTCCTGCCAGGCCGGACGCGCGTACGGGCGCTCGTAGACCGGGCCGTCGTGGGCCACGGTGCGCGGGTCCACGTCGACGATGACCTCGCCGTCCCAGGTGATGATCAGGCGGCCGTCGCCGGTGACCTCGCCCAGCCAGGAGTACTCGACGTCCCACTTGGCCATGACGGCCTCGAACGCGGCGACGTTCTCCGGCGTCACCACGGCCATCATGCGCTCCTGCGACTCGGACATGAGGATCTCGCCCGGGGTCAGCGTGGAGTCGCGCAGCAGCACGTCCGTCAGCTCCACGCTCATGCCGCCCTCGCCGTTGGAGGCGAGCTCGGAGGTGGCGCAGGAGATGCCGGCGGCGCCGAGGTCCTGGATGCCCTCCACGAGGGAGTCGCGGAACAGCTCGAGGCAACACTCGATGAGCACCTTCTCGGAGAAGGGGTCGCCGACCTGCACCGAGGGGCGCTTGGCGGGCTTGCCGTCGCCGTCGAAGGACTCGGAGGCCAGCACGGAGGCGCCGCCGATGCCGTCACCGCCGGTGCGGGCACCGAACAGGACCACCTTGTTGCCCACGCCGGAGGCGTTGGCCAGGCGCAGGTCCTCGTGCTTGAGCACGCCCACGGCGAGGGCGTTGACGAGCGGGTTGCCCTGGTAGACCGGGTCGAAGCGGGTCTCGCCGCCGATGTTCGGCAGGCCCAGGGAGTTGCCGTAGCCGCCGATGCCGGCCACCACGCCGTGGAACACGCGGGCGGTGTCCGGGTGGTCGATCGCGCCGAAGCGCAGCGGGTCCATCACGGCCACCGGGCGGGCGCCCATGGAGATGATGTCGCGCACGATGCCGCCGATGCCCGTGGCCGCGCCCTGGTAGGGCTCCACGTAGGAGGGCGAGTTGTGGGACTCGACCTTGAACGTCACGGCCCAGCCGTCACCGAGGTCGGTCACACCGGCGTTCTCGCCGATGCCCACCATCATGTGCTGCTTCATCTCGTCGGTGAGCTTCTCGCCGAACTGGCGCAGGTGCACCTTCGAGGACTTGTACGAGCAGTGCTCGGACCACATGACCGAGTACATGGCCAGCTCGGCCGCGGTGGGGCGGCGGCCGAGGATCTTCTTGATCTCGGCGTACTCGTTCTCCTTCAGGCCCAGCTCGGCCCAGGGCTGCTCGACGTCCGGCGTCGCCTGCGCGTCCGCGACCGTCTCGATGTTGAACTGCTGGCTCATGCATGGCCTCCACGGCTGGCGAGGGTGGTCAGGACGGAGGTGAAGAAGCCGAGGCCGTCCACGCCGGAGCGGGGGCCGGCGGCGGTGTCCGGGCCGAAGCCCGTCTCCACGGCGTGCTCCGGGTGCGGCATCAGGCCGACGACGTTGCCGGCCGGGTTCGCGATGCCCGCGATGTCCCGGCGCGAGCCGTTCGGGTTCCAGCCCCGGTAGCGGAACACCACGCGGCCCTCGGCCTCGAGGGCGTCGAGGGTCTTCTCATCCGCCACGTACTGGCCGTCCTGGTTCTTCAGGGGCACGGTGATGGTCTGGCCCTCCTCGAAGTCGCGGGTCCACACAGTGTCCGTGCCCTCCACGACCAGCTCCTGGTCGCGGCAGATGAAGTGCAGGTGGTCGTTCTTGATCATCGAGCCCGGCAGCAGGTGCGACTCCGTGAGGATCTGGAAGCCGTTGCAGATGCCGAGCACCGGCAGGCCGTCCGCGTCGCCCTCGGGGCCGCCGGCCGCCGTCGCCACCGCGTCCATCATGGGGGCGAAGCGCGCGATCGCGCCGGCGCGCAGGTAGTCGCCGTAGGAGAAGCCGCCCGGGATCACGACGGCGTCCACCCCGGCGAGCGTCCGCTGCGGGTCCGCGTCGGCGTGCCACAGGGAGACGGGCTCGGCGCCGGCGAGGCGGACGGCGCGCAGCGCGTCCACGTCGTCCAGGGTGCCGGGGAAGGTGATGACGCCGATGCGCGCGCCGCTGAGCGGCGTCGCCGGCGTCGAGTAGTCGCCGATGAGGGGGAGCTCGGTCATCGGGCGCCCTCGGCCTCGTCCAGGACGGCCACGTTCACGACGTCCTCGATGACGGGGTTGGACAGCATCTCCTCGGCGGCCGTGCGGGCCTGGGCGAGGATCTCGTCGGTGACCTCGCCCTCCACGGTGAGCTCGAACCGCTTGCCCTGGCGGACCTGGCTGAACTCGGTGAAGCCGAGGCGGGGCAGGGCCCCGTTGATCGCCTTGCCCTGCGGATCGAGGATCTCGGGCTTGGGCATGACGTCGACGACGATGATGGGCATGAACACGCTCCTGGGTGCGGGACGATGCCGCGGAGCAGGACGGTGTGATGCCGTCTCACGCCCGGCCCGGGGCGCTCCGCGTGCTTGCCCGCCCAGTCTACTCGGCCGCCCGGACGCGGAATCGGGGGTGTGACGGGGGCGGCACGCGGCAGCCGGCCCGGCGTAGCCTGGCGGCATGAGACCTCAGCAGACCCGTGTGTCCCCGCTCGGCCGCCGTCGGCCGATCAGCCCGCTCGGCCCTGCGCTGCTCGCCGCGGCGGCCGGCGTCGTGCTGACGGGAGTGCGCCGCATCAAGGCCCGGTCCGCCCGGCGTCGCGCGGCCGGACGTCCGCGCCGGTGACCCGTCCTGACCCCTGCCCCTGCGGGTCCGGAGCCGGGCTCGCGGCGTGCTGCGGTCGCCTGCACGAACGTTTCGCCCGGGACGGCGCCCTGATCGCGCCCACCGCCGAGGCGCTCATGCGCTCCCGGTACACGGCGTTCGCGCGGCTGGGCGAGGCCGGGCCGGCGGAGGCCCGGGCGATGGCCGACTACCTCGCCGCGACCTGGGCCCCCGAGCATCGGCCCACCGCGGCCGAGCTGCTGCCGGTCGCGGGGGAACAGGCGCCGCGGTTCACCCGCCTGGCGGTGCTGGAGGTGCGGGACGGCGGGCCGTTCCAGGACGCCGGGACCGTGGAGTTCGTGGCCGTCGGCACGGGGGCCGGGGGGCGGTTCCGACTCCATGAGGTCAGCCGGTTCCGCCGTGAGGACGGGATCTGGCGCTACGTGGACGGCGACGTGCGCTGAGGCCGGGGTGGCGCGTTGGCCGGCGGCCGGCGGTGACGCGTCAGAAGGCCGAGAAGATCCCGGCACCCACGCTGAGGACCAGGCCCAGGATGGCGATCCACGCCACCAGGGTGACGATCGGACGGGGGCGACGCGGGGCGTCGTCGTACCAGTCCACGCCCTCCAGCTCCGGAGGGGTGCGCAGCTCTCGATCCATGGCCCCAGCCTCTCACGCCCCACGCCGCCCCGGGCCCAACGCGGGTTGACTTGTCACGGGTGCTGGGCGCCTGGACCCGCGAGAACTCAACCCGCGTTGCCGTCCGGGGTGAACAGGTCCTCGATCCGCCGCCCGAACACGGCCGCGAGGCGGAAGGCGAGCGGGAGCGAGGGGTCGTAGCGGCCCTTCTCGAGGGAGATGACGGTCTGCCGGGAGACGCCGAGCTCGTCGGCGAGCCGCTGCTGCGACCAGCCGAGGCGGGCACGCTCGTCGGGGATGGTGTTCTCCACGGCTCAGCCCCGGCGCTTCTGGAGCTCGTAGCGGACGGCCACCGAGGCGCCCGCGAAGAGGAGCAGCCCGGCGCCCACGAGGGGGAGGCTGGGCTGCCACCCCGCCAGGGCGACGACGAACGTGCCCAGGCCCAGCACCACGAGCAGGTCGCCAAACGCGCCGGACTGCGCCTTCTCGAGCCACCGGCCTTCGATGGTCTCCTCGGTGTCCCGGACGGCGCCGCGCAGGGTGGTGCGGTCCACGAGGAACAGCCAGGCGAGGGCTGCGCCGACCGGGAGCGCCGACGCCGCCATGACCGCGCCCGTGACCGCCGGGAAGCGGGGACCGGCGTCGCCCTGGCTCGAGGCCAGACCGTAGGACGCGGCCCCGATCAGCAGGGCGATGACGACGCCGGCCACGAGGCTGACGAGGATCAGTCGCCCGGACCCGCCGCCCAGACGGGCGGAGCGGCCCCAGCGGGGGCGGCGGTCGCGGGCGAGGTCGGTGGTGGTGTGCGGCGTGGTGGCCATGGCGGTCCCTCCGGGGCGGGGCCGGGGTTTGTCCCCGTCGTGTGAAGCAAGCTTGACAGTAAAGAGAGTTTGACGTCAAGTCTGCTTGACGGTGGCCCGACAGGGCGGCGGCGGAGCTGGGCCTCGCCGTGGACGCCTCCACCGCCGCCCACGATGCTGGCCGCATGGCCTTCGAGGTGCACCCGCTCACCGCCGACCGCTTCGACGACTTCGCGCACGTCGTCAACCCGAACCGCCGCGCCACGCACTGCTGGTGCCTGTCCCCCCGGCTCTCAGCGCCGCAGAGGCACGCGCCCGGCGACCCCCGCGAGGACACCATGCGGGCGCTCGCTGCGGGGGAGCCTGCGCCCGGCGTCGTCGGTACTCGGACGGCGAGCCCGTCGCGTGGTGCAGCATCAGCCCGCGCAGCGCGATCCCGCGGCTCGTGATGCGACACATCCGCGGGTGACCCGGCCCTCCGCCGTCCGTCCGCCCGTCCGGCCAACGCGGGTTGACTTGTCGCGGGTCTGGGCGGTGAATACCCGTGACAAGTCAACCCGCCTTGCCCGGGGTGCCGCGCCCTTGGCTCGCGTGGAGTCGTCCCCGCCCGCCCCGGCCCGTTCCTGAGGAGCCGCCATGTCCCTCCGTCTCTCTCACACCACGTGGGACGCGCTGGACCCCCACGCCATCGCCGAGTTCTGGCGCGCGCTGCTCGGCTGGGAGGTCGACGAGCCTCACCTCTACCGCCCGGGGTCGGACGAGTGCTCACTCGTCGGCCCTGACGGGCAGGTCGTCCTCTTCTTCCGCGTCCCGGACGCCAAGCGCGTGAAGAACCGCGCCCACATGGACCTGCGCGCGGCCGCCGGCTCGACGCGCGACGCCGAGATCGAGCGGGCGCTCGCCCTCGGCGCCGCGATGGTCGACGACCGCCGCGTCGACCTCGGCTGGGCCGTCCTCGCCGACCCCGAGGGCAACGAGTTCTGCATCCTCGACGGCTGAGCCGACCCCACGACGGCCCGGCGTCTCCGCGGGGGAGTCGCCGGGCCGTCGGGGCGGACCGGGTACCGGGTGCCCGGGCCGTCCGCGGCGGCGGTGGTGTGGCGGGAGTGGTTCGTGGTCATGGGGCCCTCCTGTGGTCGATGCCCTGGGCCGGTGGCCCGGCCCGCCTCGGAGGCTCTGTGGGGGCCGTCCGACCGGACGTTGTGAAGCAAGCTTGACAGTCAAGTGACCTTGTCGTCAAGGGAGCTTGACGCCGGGGCCCGCGCGAACTCCTCCCACGTCGTGGGCGGGGTCAGCCCGAGCCAGGCAGGCTCGAGACGGAACCCGAGGGCCGCGTTCATCCGCAGGGACGCCGCGTTGGACTCGGCGCCGCCGGTTCCCCACTCGCGCCCACCGCGGGCATGGGTCGCCAGGACGGTCGCCGCCTTGACGGCCTTCGCCACGCCACGGTTCTCGTGCTCGGCCGCGACCGCGGTGCGGTCGACCTCCCACCGGGCAGGGGAGCGGAACGTCAGGGTGAATCCGATGAGCACGCCTCCCTCGAAGGCCCCCACGGCGAGCCCCTCTGGGGTGGACAGTCGGGCCTCGAGGTCGTCCGGCAGCGGCTCGTGACGGGAGCCGTCGGTGTGCGGGAATCGGGGAGCCGCTTCCTCGTCGAGGGCGCGCAGGGCAGGCAGGTCGACGGCGGTCAGTCTCCGCACCTCGATTCCCCGCGCTTCGGCCGCCGCGACGTGGCCACGGTAGGACGCCAGGTCGGCGTCGTCGTCGAGGTGGAGGCGCGCGCCCCAGGAGCGGGAGCGTATGCTCCACCCGGCATCGAGCAGCGCGGCGGCCTCGGCCGAGTCTTCGCGGTGCACGCGGGCTTCCGCCCGTGGGTCGGTCACGGGGGTGAGCATCGACCACGGGATGTGCCCGGAGACGGCCTCGCCCGGATAGACGTGCGGGAACTCGGCCGAGTGGGGATCGGAGGGGTCTCCCGGCTCGCGCCGCACCCGCAGGCCGGCCCCCGCCAGTTCGTCCTCGTCCAGGCCGACGACGAACGCGTCTGGCCGGTCCGGGTAGATCGCCGCGCCGACCACGCCCACCTGGGCGGCGTCGTCGGAGGCGTGGAGGAAGCCGACGTCGTCGATCGAGGCGCCGCGCGTCGACGCCGTGTAGCGGCCGATGCGCCGCGCGGCGGCCCAGTCCTCCGGGAGGGTGATGTGCAGGATCACGGCGCGAGGCTATCGGCCCCGGCGTCGACGCCACCCCTCCGGCTGCCCATCGCGGGTTGAGTTATCGGGGGTGCTGGGCGCCCGGACCCGCGACAACTCAACCCGCGTTGCAGGCCCTCCCCGGGCGCGACGACGGCCCGGCGTCTCCGCGGGGGAGTCGCCGGGCCGTCGGGGGCGGACCGGGTTCCGGGTGCCCGGGCCGTCAGTCCTCCAGGAAGGCCTCGATGTCCGGGGTCACCGCGCGGGAGTCGATCAGCTGACGCTCGATCGCGTCGTGGGTGATGCGGTTGGCCTCGCGCACGGCATCGGTGCGCATCGAGATCTTGATGTCGCCCTTGTGCGTCGGGGCCCCGGCCACCTGGACCGGCTGGGTCTCGAGCGGCAGCGGGACGGCGTCGCACAGTGACTTCTCGGCCGGCTGGGCGCCGGTCAGGAAGTAGTCACGGATGGGCGTGTCCACGCACTCGGTGCCGTACGGGAACAGGCCGTGGGTGCCCTCGTTGTCCACGGAGATGAGGGACGTGTTGCGCAGCACGCCGGCGGCGCGGTGGCCGCCCTCGTACGGGGTCGCCGCGTCCAGCTCGGACTGCACGATCACGGTGTTCGGGGCGCCCTTGCCGCCGGGCTGGGAGGGCATGGAGGTCTGGGCGGGCCAGTACATGCACTCCGACGGGCCCATCAGCACACCGATCCACGGGGCCTTGCGGCCGAGGTCGTCCACCCACGAGGTCCAGTAGCCCTGCGAGGTGTTCCACTGGCCGTCCTGGCACCGGATCGCCGAGAACGCGCCCTCGAAGGTGACGGCGTCTCCGGCCTGGGTGGCGGCGACGAGCTGCTCGCGCTCGCCCACGGTCTCCAGGCCGCGGGCGGCGAAGCGGTCGAAGGAGTCACGCTCCTCGGCCGGCAGCGACGCACGGGCCTCGGCCAGGATGCGCTCGATCTGGGTGCGCTGCCCCGCGGGATCCGTGGCCGCGGCCTCGGACTCCATGATGCGGATGTAGGCGGCGATGACGGACCCGGCGTCGAGGTACTGGGACGTGTCGTACATGGCCGGCAGCAGGAACGAGCCGGCGACGATCATGCCGAGCTGGGTGCGGGTGCCGCCCACGTCCTCCCAGCGCTCCCGGATCTGCATCGGGTCGTCCCCGAGGTCGAAGATCTCGTCGTGCCGGGCCACGTAGGGGAGCATCGCGTCCTGGAACTGGCGGTCGCGGGAGCGCGGCTGCAGGTCCCAGGTGGTCTGGAGCCCGTCGCGGGAGATGTCCACGGCGGAGTCCAGCAGGAACCGGTGCGTGTGCTGGGGGAAGATGCGCTGGTACCAGCTGCCCAGCCAGGTGCCGTACGAGTAGCCGATGTAGGAGGTCTTCTCCTCGCCCAGGACGGCGCGGATGAAGTCCATGTCGTACACGGTCTGCTCGGTGGTGATGTACGGGGTGAGCTCGTTCTCGAGGCACGCGTCGACCTGGGCCTTCGTGTCCTGCCACACGTCGTGCTCGGGGTTCGGCGTGTAGGTGCACTCCAGGGCGGTGGACTGGCCCACGCCGCGGGGGTCGAAGCCGATGAAGTCGTACTGCTCGGCGAGCTCCGGGGCGCGCTCGGCCATGGCGGGGCCCCAGGGCAGGCCGGAGCCGCCCGGGCCGCCGGGGTTCACCAGTGCGATGCCCTGGCGCTCCGGGTTGCCCTTCGAGGTCTCGGTCTTGGCCACGCGCAGGGTGATGGTGTGGCCGTCCTCGGGGTTCTTCCAGTCCCGCGGCACCGTGACGTCGGCGCACGCGGTGCCGGGGATCGCGTTGAACCGGGCGTTGAGGCGCTCGCTGCCGAAGTCGCAGGCCTCCCAGTCCAGCGTCTGGCCCACGAGGTGCGGCGCGAGCGCGGCGGCGTCGTTGACCTTGTTGCCGCGCGTGGCGGAGAGGTCGTTGGAGCGGGCCTGACCCTGCGATGCGGACCCGTTGCCGTTGCCGTTGCCGTTGCCGGGCGCGGAGAGCGCGGGGGCGGCGGCCGTGACGGCGAGCGAGACGGCCGCGACGGCGGCGGCGAGCGTGGTGCGGCGGCGAGCTGGAACGGTTCTGGTCACGTCAGGTCCTCGAGTCGTTCGGTGCGGAGAGGGCCGGGCGGTCACCGGATGACGCGAGTGATGCGCCTCACAGCCTGTAGAGCGGCCATCCTAATCATGGACGTGCGCTGGAAGTCCACTCGGCGTCCGGCCCGGTCCCGGGGGCCGCCCCCGCGGCCGCGTCCAGCACCGCCAGCAGCCGCGCCCGCAGCGCCTGGCCCCGCGCGGCGAACTCGCGCTGTCGCCGCGCGTACTCGGCACGCCCTGCCGGCTCCTCGATCCGCACGGCCGCGTAGCCGCCGCGCCCGTCGGAGAGGTCGTCCACCCCGGTCAGGTCGTACGGCGAGGCCTCCATGTCCAGCCTGCGGATGTCCCACGCGAGGTCGAAGCAGTCCGCGAGCAGGTCCGAGTCGACCACCGGCACCAGCTTGTACGCCCACTTGTACAGGTCCATCCCCGCGTGCAGGCAGCCGGGCTGCTCCATCTCCCGCATCCCGGCGCGCGTGGGCAGGACGCCGTCGTCGCCCTCGTTGCGGTCGCGGGCCTCGGGTGCGAAGAACCGGAACGCGTCGAAGTGCGTGCACCGTATCCGCGAGCCCTCCACCACCGCGTCCGTCCCCCCGGCCCCGAGCCGCAGCGGCAGCTGGGAGTGCCGCACCCCGTGCACGTCCGAGCGGTACGCCATCGCCCACTCGTGCAGCCCGAAGCAGCCCAGGCGTGGCGCCCGCCCCGCCGTGCGCGCGAGCAGTTCCCGCGTGAACGCCACCCCCGACGCGCGGTCGGCCAGCACCGCCGCCACGTCCACCAGCCAGCCGCCCACCGGGCGGCCGTCGACGACGGCGCCTGCCACCTCGCCGGCCTCGACGCGCCGGTAGTGCTTCCACTCGCCCCGCGGGGTCGTGCCCAGCTCGGCCGCCTCGGCGCGGGCCGCGGCGCCGTCGTCGTCCGCGAGGAGGACCCCCGGCCCGGGGTGCCAGCGCTGCAGCGCGGCGGGGGAGTGCGTGTAGTAGCCGAAGAGGAAGTCCTGCACCGGGTGCTTCTCGCCCCGCATCCGCAGGGCCACCAGCGGGTCCGTGCGTCGGGCGATGCGCTCGCGGTGCGCCAGCGCGTGGGCCCGCCACACGTCGGCGGGCAGGGCGACGACGGCGGGCGGCAGGGTCTCGGAGGGCGCGGGGGCGGTGTGTGGCTCGGGCATGACCCCACCATCCTCCCCCGTGGCGCCCCTCATGAGCGAGCGGGCCCACGTGATGCCGACGCGGGGAGCGCACTCCGGCGGCCCCAATTCGACGGTCCTGGACGTTGCCTGGCAAAGATCTGGTCAAACGCCCTACCGGACGGTAGATTGCACATGTCTCGCTGTGGTGCCCATCACATGGGCGCCGATCTCCCCGTCCCCCGGCGTCATCCCCGCCGGCGTGCCACGGGTGAGAGCTGGGCGGACCTTGATGAGAAAGGCGGAGGCAATGCCTCAGAACCCCACCCCTGCCCGGCGCCGTCGGGCCCTGGCCGCGGCCGTCGCCGGCGCGAGCCTCGTGGCCGCTCCCGCGCTCGCGGTGTCGGCCACCGCCGTCGAACTGCCCGACGGCAGCACCGTCTCCAGCCCGCAGGGCGAGGTGCAGGTCCAGCAGCAGTTCGAGGACGGCCGCTACTTCGTGGTCCTGAAGGACCAGCCGTCGGTGACCGCCCCCGAGGCCGGCGCCGTTCCGGGCGCCGCTCCGAAGGCGAAGTTCGACCCCTCGCACCCGCGCGTGAAGAACTACGAGGCCAAGCTCCAGCGCCAGCAGGAGAAGGTCGCGAAGGCCCACGGCGCCAAGGCCGAGATCTCCTTCCAGCGCGCCGTGAACGCGTTCGTCGCCGAGCTGACCGCCGAGGAGGCCCAGTCGATCGCGAAGGACCCGGCCGTGCTCGGCGTCGCGCCGGACGAGCAGGTGGCCCCGGACTACAGCTCCACCGAATTCCTCGGCCTGCCCGGCAAGAAGGGCACCTGGAAGTCCGTGTACGGCAAGGCCGAGAACGCGGGCAAGGGCGTGGTGGTCGGCGTCATCGACTCCGGCATCCACCCGGACAACCCGTTCATCGACGGTCAGCCCGTCCAGCCGCTCAAGGGCAAGGCCAAGGTCGGCGTGCCGTACCGCACCGCGGACGGCCAGATCGCCGTGCTCAAGGCGGACGGCACCACCGCCACGGCCGAGTGCGAGACCGGCCCGGACTTCCCGGCGTCGTCGTGCGACTCCAAGCTGATCGGCGCCTACGCCTTCTCCGACGACTTCGAGCGCTTCGTCCCGGTGGACGAGCGGGCCCCGGAGGAGCGCATCTCCCCGCTGGGCGTGTTCTCCCACGGCACCCACGTGGCCACCACCATCCTCGGCAACACCGGGGTGGAGCAGACCATCGACGACGACTCCTTCGGCGAGGGCGCGGGCGTGGCCCCGGCCGCCCACCTGATCTCCTACAAGATCTGCTGGGAGGACACCGACCCGAACACCGGCGGCTGCTACACCTCCGCCTCCGTGGCCGCCATCGAGCAGGCCATCGAGAACAACGTGGACGTGCTGAACTACTCGATCTCCGGCTCCAACACCTCGATCGTGGACCCGGTGGCCATGGCCTTCAAGTCCGCCGCCGAGGCCGGCATCTTCGTGGCCGCCTCCGGCGGCAACTCCGGCCCCGGCCCGAACACCGTGAACCACGGCTCCCCGTGGCTGACCACCGTGGCCGCGGAGACGTTCTCCAACGAGCTCACCGCCACCGTGCAGTTCTCCGACGGCACGCAGCTCCGGGGCGCCTCCTCGGCCCGCACCGGCGTGGGCCCGGCCGAGGTCATCCACGCGTCCGAGGTCGCCGCCGGCGACGCCGAGGCCGCGCGTCTCTGCCTGCCCGGCGGGCTCACCGAGGAGGCCGCCGGCAAGATCGTGCTCTGCGAGCGCGGCGGGAACGCCCGCACCGAGAAGTCGCAGGTGGTGGAGGAGGCCGGCGGCGTCGGCATGATCCTCGTGAACACCCCGTCCGGCTCGCTGGACGCGGACATCCACGCGGTGCCGACCGTGCACATGAACGACAACGGCGTGATCGAGAAGGTGAAGTCCTCCGACCTCACCGCCACGATCGTCCCGGGCGACACCACCGGCCTGCCGGAGGACCCGCTGCCCCAGATCGCCGGCTTCTCCTCCCGCGGCCCGGCCAACGCCGTGAACCAGGAGCTCCTGAAGCCCGACCTCGCCGCCCCCGGTGTGAACGTGATCGCCGGCGTCTCCCCGCTGGACCCCGACTACCACGGCAACACGTTCGGCCTGATGTCCGGCACGTCCATGGCCTCGCCGAACCTGGCCGGCATGGCCACGCTGCTGATCGGCAAGTACCCGGCCTGGTCCCCGATGGCCGTGAAGTCCGCCCTCATGACCACCGCCGGCGACGTGTACAACGCCGACGGCACCGTGAACACGGACAACTTCGCCACGGGCGCCGGCTCCGCCGATCCGGCCGCCGCCGCCCGTCCGGGCCTGGTCTACGACTCCGGCAAGGAGCAGTGGGACGCGCTGCTGCGCGGCGACATCGCCGGCCGTGACGTGAACGTCCCGTCCCTGGCGATCCCCGACGTCGTCGGCTCGGCCACCGTGACCCGCACCGTGACCGCCCTGGAGAACGGCCGCTGGCAGTTCTCCGCGAACGTGCCCGGCTTCGAGGTGACCGCCTCCCCGGCCGTGCTGGACCTGAAGGCCGGCCAGTCCGCCGACGTCGAGCTGACCGTCACCCGCACCGACGCCGCGGTGAACACCTGGACCCACGGCTCCATGTCCTGGACCACCGCCAAGGGCAAGGCCGTCCCGGAGGTGACCTCCCCGGTCACCGTCAAGGCGAAGTCCGCGACCGTCACCTCCGCCGGCGAGGGCTCCGGCGCCACCGGCTCCGCCGACGTGGAGATCACCCCCGGCGTGACCGGTGAGCTGACCCCGCAGGTCCTGGGCCTGGGCAAGGTGGACTCCACCGTGGCCGCCGCCATCGCGAGCAACTCGCTCGAGTCCAGCGCACTGGCCGTGTCCACGGTGACCGTGGAGGAGGGCACCAAGTCCCTGGTGGCCTCGATCAACGCGGGCGCCGCCGGCGCCGACTGGGACCTGTACGTGATCACCCCCGAGGGCAAGCAGCTCTCCCGGGCGACCGCGGACGAGTCCGAGACGCTGACGATCGTGAACCCCACCCCGGGCGCCTATACCGTGGTCGGCCACCTGTACGCGGCCAACGGCGGCAAGGACACCGGCACCCTCGAGACGCTGAAGCTGCGCGAGGACGCGGGCAACCTGACCGTCTCCCCGAACCCGGTGCCCGTGACCTCGGGCAAGGCCACCGAGGCGACCCTCTCCTGGTCGGGCCTGACCTCGGGCACCTGGAAGGGCCTCGTCACCTGGGACGCGGGCATCACGACCGACGTGACCGTCCAGGTCCCGTGACCGCCGACCCCCTCCGTCCTCGCTGACGGAACGGGAGGAACCGCCCGCACGACGCCGGCCCCGCACCTTCACGCTGAAGGTGCGGGGCCGGCGTCGTGGTGGGTGGGGGAGGGTGGAAGCACCCCGGCCCCCTCGCTTTCGAACGTGGGATAGGCCCTACCTCACGTTCGACAGCGCCCATTCGCCCCATTTCACGTTCGAAAGTCGCCCGGGCGGTGGGGGAGGGGCGGATGCGGCGTCAGCGGCCGGTGCCGCCGTAGACCGTGGCCTCCTCCTCGGCGTCGAGGCCGAAGGCGGCGTGCACGGCGCGGACGGCGTCGTCGAGCTTGTCCTCGGCGGTGACCACGGAGATGCGGATCTCCGAGGTGGAGATGAGGTCCACGTTCACGCCGGCGTCGGCGAGCGCCTTGAAGAAGGTGGCGGAGACGCCCGGGTTGGAGCGCATGCCCGCGCCGATCAGCGAGAGCTTGCCGATCTCCGGGTCCGAGACGATGTCCTGGAAGCCGATCCGGTCCTGGGCGGCGCGCAGGGCGGCCATGGCGTCCTTGCCCTCCACGATCGGCAGGGTGAAGGAGATGTCCGTGCGGCCCGAGCCCTCGCGGGAGATGTTCTGCACGATCATGTCGATGTTCACGTTGGACACGGCGATCACGCGGAAGATCTCGGCGGCCTTGCCGGGCACGTCGGGGACGCCGACGATCGTGACCTTGCCCTCGGAGCGGTCGTGGGCGACGCCGGAGACGATGGGCTGTTCCATGGGAGCGCCTTCCTGAAGGGTGATGGTGTCGTTCGGGTCGGGCATGATCCAGGTGCCCTCGTGGTCGGAGAAGGAGGAGCGCACGTGCAGTGGCACGCCGAAGCGGCGCGCGTACTCCACGGAGCGCAGGTGCAGCACCTTGGATCCGGAGGCCGCCATCTCGAGGGTCTCCTCGGAGGAGAGCTCGGTGAGCTTGCGGGCGGTCGGCACGACGCGCGGGTCGGCCGAGTAGACGCCGTCCACGTCCGTGTAGATCTCGCACACGTCCGCGCCGAGCGCGGCGGCGAGGGCGACGGCGGTGGTGTCCGAGCCGCCGCGGCCCATGGTGGTGATGTCCTTGGACTCGGGGCTCATGCCCTGGAACCCGGCCACGATGGCCACGCGGCCGGCATCGAGGGCCTCCTGCACGCGGTGGGGGTTGACCTTGACGATCCGGGCCCGGCCGTACGAGGTGTCCGTCAGCATGCCGGCCTGGGAGCCGGTGTAGGAGCGGGCCTCGACGCCCTCGGCGTGGATCGCCATCGCCAGCAGGGACATGGAGATGCGCTCGCCGGCCGAGAGCAGGATGTCCATCTCGCGCGCGGGCGCGTCCTGCGTGAGCTCGGCGGCGAGGTCGAGCAGCTCGTCCGTGGTGTCGCCCATGGCCGAGACCACGACGCACACGCGGTTCCCGGCCCGGACCGTGTCCGCGACGCGGCGGGCCACGCGCTGGATGCCGGCGGCGTCGGCCACGGAGGAGCCGCCGAACTTCTGGACGATGAGACTCATGGGTCGCTCCGGACGGGATCGAGGGTCGGTTCGGGCCAAGTCTAGGGGCGCGCACCCGCGCGGGTCCGCCAGGTGAACCCCTGTTCCGGATGCTGGACCCGCGGCCCAGGGCCGGGCAGGACGACGGCGCCCGCGGCCCCGCCTGCGACCCCGGGCGAGCGGGGATCGGCGCCGGGATCATCCCCCGGGTGGATCCGCGTCCATGCACGGCCCGGCAAGGATGGGGCCATGACCGCTCCAGCACCCCCGCCCGTCCCACCCGTCCTGGGGGTGGCCGCCCACGACGGGATCGTGGCCCACGGCCTCGCCCGCTCGTTCGGCGCCGTCCATGCGGTGCGGGACGTCTCCCTCACCGTGCCCGCCGGCTCCGTGACGGCCCTCGTCGGCCCGAACGGCTCGGGCAAGACCACGCTCCTGCTCATCCTGGCCACCCTGCTGCGCCCGGACGCCGGCGCCGTGTCCGTGGCCGGGGTGGACGCGGTGCGCGAGCCCGTCGAGGCCCGGCGGCGGCTCGGCTGGATGCCCGACACCCTGGGCGTGTGGGAGGAGCTGACCTGTCACGACATCCTCGCCAGCCTGGGCCGGCTCTACGGCATGGGGAAGGCGGAGGCGTCGGCGCGCGCGGACGAGCAGCTCGCGTGGGTCGAGCTCACGGAGTTCGCCCACCGGCCCGCCCGCGTGCTCTCCCGCGGCCAGCAGCAGCGCCTTTCCCTGGCCCGGGCCACCGTGCACCGGCCCTCCGTCCTGCTCCTGGACGAACCCGCCAACGGCCTCGACCCGGCCGCCCGCATCCGGCTGCGGGACGACCTGCGCGCCATGGCCGCAGCCGGCACCGCCGTGCTCGTCTCCTCCCACGTGCTCGCCGAGCTCGAGGAGATGTCCGACCGCGCCGTGTTCCTCCGTGAGGGCGCCACGGTGGCCACCCAGGAGTTCCGCGCCGCCGACGACCTCGCCCGCCCCTACCGGATCGCAGGGCCCGACCCGTCGGCCCGGGACACCCTTATCCGCGCCCTCGAGACCCGCGGCCTCGCCGTCACCGCAGCCACCGGCGCCGGCGCGGGCCAGCGCCGGGACGGCGTCGTGGTGCAGCTGCGGGGTGAGGCCGCCGCGGCCGCGCTGCTCGCAGACCTCGTGCGCGAGGGTGTGCTCGTCAGCCACTTCGCCCCGGAGGGCTCCCGCCTCGAGAACGCCTACCTGGGCCTCCATCTGGAGGGCCCCCGCACCGAAGGAGACCGGCCGTGAGCACCGCCGTCGCGACCTCGATCCATGACCGCCGCCCGCCGCAGCCGCAGCCGGGGGGACGCCTCGGCGCGGCCCAGGCCGTGGCCACCGTGGTGGGCATGGAACTGCGTCAGCGGCTGCGCTCGCGCGGCTGGTACGTGCTGTTGGGCGTCTTCTTCGTGGTGGTGGGAGCGGTGACCCTCGGCGCCCTCGGGCTGCGCGGCCTGGGCGTGGCGGAGATGGAGGCGTCCGGCCTGGAGCCGGAGCTGGCGGAGCAGCAGATGCGCGCCCTGGGGCGGACGCTCTTCGACGGCGTCCTGCTCTTCGTCCTCACCCTCTCGCTGCTGGTCTCGCCCGCCCTGGCGGCCAACGCGATCTCGGGCGACCGTGCCGGCGGCACCCTGGCCATCACCCAGGTCACCCTGCTGCGGACCGGGCACCTGATGGCGGGCAAGTGGCTGGCCGCGTGGATCGCCTCCGCCGCGTTCCTCGCGGCCGCGCTGCCGTGGCTCGCGGTCGCGGCCGTGGTGGGGCGCGTGTCCCCGTGGGCCGTGCTGGTGGGGCTCGTGATGATCCTCGTGGAGTTCGGCATGATCGCGGGGATCGGCGTGGCCGTCTCGGCGATCGCCGGGCGCACGCTGTTCGCCGTCGTGGTGACGTACCTGATCGTGGCGGCGCTGACGATCGGCACCCTGGTGGCCTTCGGGCTGTCCCTGCAGTTCCTGCAGACCGAGGTGCGGGCCAACGACGCCGAGTACGGCTCCATGACGGCGGAGCCGTTCACCGACGCGGAGCTCGAGAAGATGACCCCGGAGGAGGCGGAGCAGGCCTGGGCCGAGTGGGAGGCGGCGCACCCGGAGCTGGTCGACGGGATCGCCGACCGGTGCGTCGGCCCGGTGACCACCCGGACGATCCCCGACCCGCGGCGCAGCGGATGGCTGCTCGCGGCGAACCCCTACGCCGTCCTCGCGGATGCTTCCCCCTGGGAGGGCGGGCTCCTCGAGAACGGGACCCGGGCGGATCCCGGGCCGCTCAACCTGCTGTCCGTGGGGCTGCGCTGGACCCAGCGTGACCCCGTCCGGGACGTCGAGTGCCTCGACGGCGAGCTGCGCGGTCTCGACCAGAGCGGCGTGCCGGACCGGCAGGGCACCTGGCCGGTGTGGCCGCTCGGCCTGGCGATGCAGGGTGTGCTGGTGGCCGGGCTGGGCTGGTGGGGCCACCGTCGCCTGGACACCCCGGCCGGGCGGCTGCCCGCCGGCACGCGCGTGGCCTGAGCCGGGCCGGCGTCGGGCAGGACCTGCTCGACGCCGGCCGGAGTCAGCCGCTGATCAGGCGGCGTCCCTCGAAGGCACGGCCGAGGGTGACCTCGTCCGCGTACTCGAGGTCCCCGCCGACGGGCAGACCGGAGGCCAGGCGCGTGACGCGGATGCCCGAGGCGCCGAGGAGCCGGCCGAGGTAGGTGGCCGTGGCCTCGCCCTCGAGGTTGGGATCCGTGGCGAGGATGACCTCCTGCACGGCCTCGTCCTGCAGCCGGGTGAGCAGCTCGCGGACGTGCAGCTGCTCCGGGCCGATGCCGGCGATCGGATTGATGGCCCCGCCGAGCACGTGGTAGCGGCCCTGGAAGGCGCGGGTGCGCTCCATGGCCATGACGTCCTGCGACTCCTCGACCACGCAGATCTGGGAGCGGTCCCGGCGCTCATCCCGGCAGAGCGAGCACACCTCGTCCTCGGACACGTTGAAGCAGACCGAGCACAGCCGCACCCTGTCCTTGACCGTGCGGATGGCGTCCGCCAGCCGCAGCATGTCCTCCCGGTCCGCCTCCAGCATGTGGAAGGCGATGCGCTGGGCGGACTTCGGCCCGATGCCCGGCAGGCGGCCGAGCTCGTCGATCAGGTCCTGCACCGCGCCCTGGTACATCCGTCTCCCTCGTCCGATGGTGCGTCTCGTGGTCCGTGCGCCCCGACGCGGCGCCGTGGTCCGGCGCCGCGTCCATCATGCCCGCGGCCCCGGACGGCGTACGGGCGCGTTCGCCTCAGGCGTCGTTGGGGCGTTCCTCGAGCAGACGGCCGCCGAGCACCCGTTCGACGACGGCTCGGCCCACGAGGCCCGAGTCCTCGAGCGGGACGTCGTCGTCGCTGGCGACCTCGTCCTCCCACCCCACACCGGACGTCGCCGGGGCGGCGGGGCCGGTGTCGGCGGGCCGGGCCGGGCCGCGGCCCTGGGCGGCCTCGCGGGCGGCGTGGATGGCCGCGGCCCGCGCGTCCAACGAGGGCGGCGCCGAGGCTCCCCCGGCAGGCTCGACGTCGGCGGGGCGCGCCCCGAGCGAGGCCGCGCTCGGCCGGCCCCCGGCGGGGGAGCCCGGCGTGGCGTCCGGGTCGGGGCCACCGGGAGCGCCGGGGCCGCCGCCCGTCCCGCCGCCGCTCGAGCCCGCGTTCACCGGAGGCTCCAGGGGCCCACCGGCCCGCAGCCGCTCCATGAGCCGCGGGTACATGCTCGCCGGATGGCCCGAACCCGGGAAGTCCGAACCGGTCGGGCCGGCAGCCGCGCGCGGCGCGGCGTCTGCGTCGTCGGCGGGCACGCCCGGGTCAGGGGTCGCGTCGGCCGTGGGCGAGCCCGTGGGGCGCCGCTCCTCGTCCGAGGACGGGCCGGCGCCCGAGGCGGCCGGGTGGAGATCGCGTCGCTCCGTGGCCGCTGCGTCGTCGTCCGGGGCGGGTGACGGCGTGGCAGGCCGGGCGGAGTCACCGTCCGCGGCCGCGCCCGCGCCGTCGTCGAAGCCGGCGGGACGGGTCGCGCCGAAGCGCTTCGCGAACTCGGCGCGCAGCTCCGCCTCCGGACGGGCGAACACGGGGATAGAGTGCTCCTCCTCGCGGACCAGCGGCCCCGGGTCGTAGGCCCGACGGACCTCCTCGGCGCTCGGCTCGCTCTCGCCGGGGGTCGGGGCGTCGGGCTGGACCGGGGAGTCCTGGCCGGCGTCCGGCGCGGCGCCGCCGGGGGCCGGTGCGGCCTGCGGCGGCGCGCCCCAGTCCTCGACCGACGGCACGGGGCCGTCCCAGCCGGCGGCGCCGACGGGCCGCTCCTCGGCGTCCCGGGCCGGCGGGGTCCAGCCCTCGGGGCCGTCCGAGTCGTCCTGCTCCGCGTCCGGGTCGAACGCGGGCAGCGAGTCCCACGGGTCCTCCTCGGGCGGGGGAGCGTCGTCCCAGGCGGGCGGCTCCTCGTCCGGGCCGCCCCAGCCGTCCGCCGGCGGGGCGGGGGCGGGCGTCGTCGACGACGTCGGCGCCGGCCCCCAGGAGGTGGCGGGAGCCGCGGGCGTCCAGGCGGGGGACGGCTCCGGCGTCTGACGCTGCTGCGTGGCCCGGGGCGGAGCGGCCGGCGGCGCCGGATCGTCCTCCGCGGTGGAGGGTGCGGCGGAGCGCGGCGGGGTGGGGCGGGAGGACTCCGGCTCGCGTGGGGCCTGCCCCGGTGCCGGAGCGGGCCGGTTCGGCTGCGCCGTCGGTCGGTCGGGCCGGCCCTGCTGCGGGGCCGGACGCTCAGGCCGGTCCGTCCGCGCCGGGCCGGCCGGGCGAGCGCCGGACTGTGCGCGGGCGTCCCCGGTCGGCGCGTCCCCACCGAGGATCAGATCGAGCCGCGGGCGGATGCCGAGCACCTGGTGGACGGCCTCGCCGAGCACGCGGTCACCGCCCCGGCCGAGCAGCGACTGGCGGGGCCCGTCCTGCTGGAAGCCGATCGTCAGCAACGAGCCGTCGTAGCCCGCGACGCTCGCGTTGTCCTTCACCAGCATCCACACCAGCCGAGAGGCGTCCTCGAGGGCCGAGAGGATGTCCGGCCAGGCCCGGCGGATCATCTCCACCTGGCTCGCCGCCGGGGCGGGAGCGGGGCTCGACGGCGCGGCACCGGTGCTGTCCTGGGCCTGGGGCCGGCCCTCGGGCTCGGGGCGGCTCCCGACCTCCGGGCGACGCGCGCCCTCGGCACGGGCCCCGGCCTCGGCCGGTTCGGGTCGTCCGGGCTGCGGCGGCTGCTGCGGACGCTCGGACCTCGTGGTCCCGGCGGCTGCGTCCCCCTCCGGCGCCTCGGCCGCGGCGGGCTGGGCGGGCGGTGCCCAGCGCTCCGGCGGGGCGGTCGGCGCCGTCGACGCGGGCTCCTCCGTCCGCCGCATGGCGGCCCGGGCGAGCGCGGCACCGGTCAGAGGGCCGGAGCCGTCCGCGTTCCCGGCCGACCCGCCGCCGTCCGCGGCGGGCGTGCCGGACCGGGCCGGCGTCGTCGTGCCCTCCGGGGTGCCGTCCTCGACGGGCGCGGCGCCACCGAGTTCGAGGCGCCGTTCGAGGGCCTCGAGGCGGGCGGCCAGGCCGCGGTGCGTCTCGTCCGAGGCGGGCAGCAACAGGCGCGCCATGAGCAGCTCGAGGTGCAGGCGGGGACTCGTGGCACCCACCATGTCCGTCAGCGCGAGGTTGGTGATGTCCGCGAGGCGGGAGAGCTCCGCGCGGGAGAGCTGCGCGGCCTGCGCCGAGAGACGCCGCACCTGGTCCTCCGGCATGCCGTGCAGGATCGCCCCGGCCTCCTCCGGCAGGGCGCGCGCGATCACGAGGTCGCGGAAGCGGTCCAGCAGGTCCTCGACGAAGCGGCGCGGGTCCTGGCCGGACTGCACCACGCGGTCCACCACGCGGAACACCGTGGGCGTGTCGTCGGCGGCGACGGCGTCGATCACGTCGTCCAGCAGCGCCTCCGGGGTGAAGCCGAGCAGGCTCACCGCGAGCTCGTACGAGACCTGGCCCTCCTGGGCGCCCGCGATCAGCTGGTCCAGCACGGAGAGCGTGTCACGCACCGAGCCCGTGCCGGCGCGCACCACCAGCGGCAGCACGCCCTTCTCCACGGACACGCCCTCCTCCGCGCACAGCTGCTCGAGGTAGGCGATGAGCGGCTCCGGCGGCACGAGCCGGAACGGGTAGTGGTGGGTGCGGGAGCGGATGGTCCCGATGACCTTCTCCGGCTCCGTGGTGGCGAAGATGAACTTCAGGTGCTCCGGCGGCTCCTCCACGATCTTCAGCAGCGCGTTGAAGCCCGCCGCCGTGACCATGTGCGCCTCGTCGATGATGAGGATCTTGTAGCGGTCCCGGACCGGGGCGAACGTGGCCCGCTCGCGCAGGCCGCGGGCGTCCTCCACGCCGCCGTGCGAGGCCGCGTCGATCTCGAGCACGTCCAGCGAGCCCGGCCCGCCGGTGGCCAGGTCCCGGCACGAGTCACACTCGCCGCACGGGGTGGGCGTGGGGCCCTGGGCGCAGTTCAGGCAGCGCGCGAGGATGCGGGCGGACGTGGTCTTGCCGCAGCCGCGCGGGCCGGAGAAGAGGTAGGCGTGGTTCACGCGGTCCTTCGCCAGTGCGGTGCGCAGCGGGACCGTGACATGGTCCTGCCCGATCACGTCCTCGAAACGGTCCGGGCGGTAGCGGCGATACAGGGCGGTGCTCACCCTCGAAAGCCTATCCGGCGGGCGGACGGGCTAAGGGAGCCGGGGAATGCGCCCACCCACCGGCCCGTTCCCTGGCCCATGACCACCACGCACATGCACACCGACGCCGAGGACACGATCCACCCCACGCAGCCGGCCCCGGACGCGGGACCGCTGAGTCAGGCCGAGATCGACCGCCTCTTCGCGGACCGCCACACGACGCAGCTCTTCTCGGACGAGCCCGTCGACCTCGCGCTGATCGAGCGGGCCTACGCGGACCTCCGCTGGGCGCCGACCGCCATGAACAACCAGCCGCTGCGGCTCGACGTCGTGGACAGCCCCGAGGCCCGCGCCCGCCTGGCTCCGCTGATGATCGAGTTCAACCGGGAGAAGACGGAGCGCGCCCCGCTCACGCTGATCGCCTCCTACGACCTCGACTGGCACCGCCACATGGGCCACCTCGCCCCGTTCCGGGAGGGCTTCGAGGAGGATGCCGAGGGCAAGCCGGGCATGCGCGAGGGGATGGGCCGCACGAACGCGCTCATCCAGGTGGGCTACCTGCTCGTGGCCTTGCGCGCCCACGGGCTCGAGGTCGGCCCCATGGCCGGGTTCGACGCCGCCGCCGTGGACGCCGAGTTCCATGCGGACCGTGCCTGGAAGTCCCTCCTGGTGATCAACGTGGGCCACGCCGCCGCAGACGACGAGAAGGCGCAGCAGCCCCGCCAGGGCCGCCTCGACTTCGACCAGGCCGCCCAGGTCCTCTGACCGGGGCCGGGCCTGCGGCGGACCAGGGCGCCGGCCCGCTCAGAGCCCGGTGAACACCCACGGAACACGCGGCAGGGCGGCCGGGTCGAACGCGGGCACGGCGGCCGCCAGCGGTCCCGCGGGCAGGCCGAGGGACTCCAGCAGCCGGTCCCGCACCCGCTCGGGGGTCCACGCCGGGTCCTGCGCGGAGAGGTCCTCGAGGGTCACGGCGCCGTCCCGCTTGGCCAGCCGCCGCCCCTCCGCGTTCAGCACGAGCGGCACGTGCAGGTACTCCACCGCGGGCGTCGGCTCCCCGCGCGCGGCGCACAGCGCCTCGGCCAGCCAGCGCTGGCGCGGGGCCGAGTCGAGCAGGTCGTCGCCGCGGACCACCTGGTCCACGCCCTGCGCCAGGTCGTCCACGACGACGGCCAGGTTGTACGCGTACGCCCCGTCGTTCCGGCGCAGCACCAGGTCGTCGACCAGGCCCGTGACCTCGCCGTGCAGCACGTCCACGGCGGTGGCGCGCGGGGTCTCGCCCGCCGGCAGGCCCGCGACCTTCGCCGCATCGATCCGCAGGGCGGCGGGGCGCACCCGCCGTCGCTCGGCCCGCTCGGCCTCGGTCAGGCCGCGGCAGGTGCCCGGATAGAAGCCGGGCGGACGCAGCGGCACGGTGCCGCCGGAGGCGGGGGCACCGTCGTCGGGCCTCGGGTGCGGGGCCGACGTCGCCTCGGCGATGTCCTTGCGGGAGCAGAAGCACTCCTAGACCGCGTCCGTGCCGTGCGCGGCGCGCAGGGCGGCCACGGCGGCGTCGTACAGGGCGGTGCGCTCGGACTGGCGCACCGGCTCGGCGTCCCAGTCCAGCCCGACGGCGGCCAGGTCCGCCCGCTGGTCAGCCTCGGCCCCGGAGCGGACGCGGTCCAGGTCCTCGACCCGCAGCAGGAAGGCACGGTCCGTGGCGCGCGCCGCGAGCCACGCGACGAGCGCGGTGCGCAGGTTGCCCAGGTGCAGGCTTCCCGTGGGGGAGGGGGCGTAGCGTCCGGCGGGCATGGGATCTCCTGGGGAAAGTGAAGACCCCTCACGCACCTGCCAGAGCCCACCTACCCTTGCTACCTTCCGGTCCTGGGGGAGTTCAGCGAGATGACACCACGTGAGGGGCCGTCGAAGAGTCTAGCAGGGTGGCGGCGGGCGCGGCGATTCGGGCCGCGGGGAGGCTCGGGCCGAGCTCGCGCCTCCCGCGGAGGATTGGCGCGGCCCAGGACGATCTGGTTATGATGGAACCTGCCCTCGCGCGGTCCGCCGCATGGGGGCGCACCAAGGAGGATTCGCCTAGCGGCCTATGGCGCACGCCTGGAACGCGTGTTGGGTTAACAGCCCTCGGGGGTTCAAATCCCCCATCCTCCGCGGGCAAGCCCCGGGACCCCAGTGGTTCCGGGGCTTTTCGCATGTCCGGGGCCGCTGTCGTCGCGGGCCGCGCGCCCGGACTCCCGATCCGCCACGCTGGATGCGAGACGCGGGTCACATTTGCGCGTATCCTTCTCCCCAGTCGTCCGGGACCGCCGGCGGCCGCCGCTCGGAGCTCGCACCGCACCGGCCATCCCCACCCCGATCTGGAGACCCCATGTCCTTCGCAGATCTCATCACCGCCGTGAACGACGTCATCTGGTCCCCGGCCCTGATCTGGCTCTGCCTGATCGTCGGCCTCTACTTCACCATCCGGACCCTGTTCCTGCAGTTCGTGAACATCCCGGACATGGTGAAGCAGCTCCGCGAGGGCCAGGACTCCGCGGACGGCACCTCGTCCCTCCAGTCCCTCATGATGTCGCTCGCCGGCCGCGTCGGCATGGGCAACATCGGCGGCGTCGCCACGGCCATCGCGTTCGGCGGCCCCGGCGCCGTGTTCTGGATGTGGGTCATGGCCCTGCTCGGCGCCGCCACATCCTTCATCGAGTCCACGCTCGGCCAGATCTACAAGGAGCGCGACCCGGACACCGGCGAGTACCGCGGCGGCCCGGCGTACTACTTCGAGAAGGCCTACAAGCACACGGCCGCCGCCCCCGCCTTCAAGGCGTACGCGATCCTGTTCGCCGTCGTCACCGTCTTCGCCACCAGCTACTTCCTGCCGGGCGTGCAGGCCAACGGCGTGGCCGCGGCCGTGGGCGAGGCGTGGGCCGTGCCCGCCTGGGTCGTGGCCCTGGCCATGGTCATCCTGCTGGCCTTCATCGTCCTGGGCGGCGTGAAGCGCATCGCGACGTTCGCCGTCTACGTGGTGCCCGTGATGGCCGTGCTGTACATCATCCTCGCGCTGATCGTGCTGTTCCTGAACTTCGACCAGATCCCCGAGGTCTTCGGCTCCATCTTCGCCAGCGCGTTCGGCGTGCACGCCGTGTTCGGCGCGATCCTCGGCCTCGCCATCCAGTGGGGCGTGAAGCGCGGCGTCTACTCCAACGAGGCCGGCCAGGGCACGGGCCCGCACGCCGCCGCGGCCGCCGAGGTCTCGCACCCAGCCAAGCAGGGCTTCGTGCAGGCGTTCGCCGTGTACATCGACACGCTCTTCGTCTGCTCGGCCACCGCGTTCATCATCATCTCCACGGGCGCCTACCGGGTGTACTCGGACGGGTCCGGCTCCGGCCTGCTGTTCGAGGGCATCGTCTCGCCGACGGCCTCCGAGGGCCCGGCCTTCGTCCAGACCGGCTTCGACGCCATGTTCTCCGGCTTCGGCCCCACGTTCGTGGCCGTGGCGCTGGCGTTCTTCGCCTTCACCACGATCGTGGCGTACTACTACATGGCCGAGGTCAACATCGTGTTTCTCACGCGCAACCTGCGCAACGGCATGGTCCGCCGCGTCGCGCTGCGCTTCCTGCAGGCCCTGATCCTCGTGTCGGTGGCCTACGGCGCCGTCGCCACCACGGGTGCGGCCTGGGGCCTCGGCGACATCGGCGTGGGCTCCATGGCCTGGCTGAACATCCTCGGCATCCTGGTGCTGCAGGGCCCGGCCCTCAAGGCCCTCAAGGACTACCGCGCACAGAAGCGCCAGGGTCTCGACCCGCAGTTCGACCCGCGCCCGCTCGGCATCCGCAACGCGGACTTCTGGGAGCACCGCGCCGACGGCCTGATCACCCAGGGCGTCGCCGGCACGGCCGAGCACCCGATCGTCGCCGAGGGCGGCGCCCACCGCGCCTGACCTACCGGCGGGGCTGGGCTCTCCCCGCCCCACCACGACGACGGCCCGGACGCCGCCAGCGTCCGGGCCGTCGTCGTGCGCGGCAGGTCAGAAGAGCTGGCGCAGGTTCGCCTTCGCGAGGTCGAGCAGCTTGGTGCCCTTGCCGTCCAGGACGGTGCGCATGGCGTAGAGCGCGAAGCCCTTGGCTTGCTCGAACTCGATGCTCGGCGGGATCGTCAGCTCCTGACGCTCGGTCTTGACCACCAGCAGCGCCGGCCCGTCGTGGGCGAGGAACTCGCGCATCACCGCGGGCAGGTCCGTCGTGTGGTCCGCGCGGAAGCCCTTGATGCCGATCGCCTCCGCGATCGCCGCGAAGTCCGGGTTCTCCAGGCTCGTCCCGTAGGGGACGAACCCGGCGGCCATCATCTCGAGCTCCACGAAGTTCAGCGAGTCGTTGTCGAACACGAGCGTCTTCACGGGCAGGCCGTTCTGCACGAACGACATCAGCTCGCCGAGCATCATGGCCAGCCCGCCGTCGCCGGCCATCGCCACCACCTGGCGGGTGGGGTCGACCGCCTGGGCGCCGACCGCCTGGGTAACCGCGTTGGCCATGGAGCCGTGGGACAGGGAGCCGATGATCCGGCGGCGCCCGTTCATCGTCAGGTACCGGGAGGCCCAGACCACCGGGGAGCCGACGTCGGGCAGGAACACCACGTCGTCGTCGGCCAGCTCGTCGAGGAGGCGGGCCACATACTGCGGGTGCACGCGTCCACGGCCCGGGGTGGCCAGCTGGTCGAGGTCCTTGCGGGTCTTGGCGTAGTGCTTGAGCGCCTTGTCCAGGAACGCCGACGACGAGTTCCCGCGTAGCAGCGGCAGCAGGGCCTGGGCCGTCTCCTTCACGCCGCCCACGAGCGGCACGTCCACGGCCACCCGTCGGCCGATCTGCTCGCCGCGCACGTCCACCTGGATGACCGTGGCGTCCTCGGGGTAGAACTGCCGGTACGGCAGGGAGGAGCCGAGGATCAGCAGCGTCTCGGCCTCCTTGAGCGCGTGGTAGCCGGAGGCGAAGCCGAGCAGGCCGGTCAAGCCGACGTCATACGGGTTGTCGTACTCGATCCGGTCCTTGCCGCGCAGCGCGTGGACGATCGGGGCCTGCAGGCGCTCCGCCAGGGCCACGACCTCGTCGTGGGCGCCGGCCGCACCCGCGCCGGCCAGGATGGTGATCCGCTTGGACGAGTCCAGGGCCTCGGCGGCCTCGCGCAGCACGGAGTCGGCCGGGATGACGCGGGACGGCGTGTGACGGATCACCTCGGGCTTCGCGGAGAGCTCGGTGAGGGCCACGTCGCCCGGGATCACGAGCACGGCCACGCCCCGCTGCTCGACGGCGGCCCGCATCGCGGTGCGCAGCATACGGGGCATCTGGTCCGCCGAGGAGACGTGCTCCACGTAGACGGAGCACTCGCGGAACAGGTCCTGCGGGTGGGTCTCCTGGAAGTAGCCCGAGCCGATCTCCTCCGACGGGATGTGCGCGGCGATCGCGAGCACCGGGGTGCGGGAGCGCTGCGCGTCGAACAGGCCATTGATCAGGTGGAGGTTGCCCGGACCGCACGAGCCCACGCAGACCGCGAGCTCGTCCGTGAGCTGGGACTCGGCGGAGGCGGCGAAGGCCGCGGTCTCCTCGTGCCGGGTGTGCACCCACTGGATGCCGCCGTGGGAGCGCAGGGCCTCGGTCAGCCCGTTGAGGGAGTCCCCGGGCACGCCGTACATGCGGCGCACGCCCGAGGCGTGGAGGGTCTCGACGATGTTCTGGGCGACAGTGGCCACGGTGGAACCTCTTCTCTGGTCGGGAGGCGCCCGGGCCGGTTCGGCAGGGGCGCCGCATTGCCTTCCACGCTAGGGGTCGAGGTCCCGGCCCGGGGAGGGGCGGCCGCCCGCAGGTGGCGTCCGACCTGGTCAGCGCAGCAGGTCGCGCTCGACCCAGCGCAGCAGGGACTCGCCCGCCCGCTCGTGGACGTCCTCGGCGTCGCCGATGCCGCGTTCGGCGAGGATCGCCGCCGTCACCACGCCGTAGGGTTTCTCGGGGACGCCGTCGGCGGGGCGCACGTCCATGTGCTCCACGGTGAGTCCACGCTCGTGCAGCCGGTCGGCCATGGCGTAGTCGCTGCGCGAGTCGCCCGCGGTGAGCCAGCGTTCGGGCACCGGGGTGCCCGCCTCCGCCAGCAGGCCGAAGCAGCGCTCGACGCCCAGGTCCTTGCCGGAGGAGCGGTGCTCGACGTCCACCGAGATCACCGAAGGGGCCACGCGCACCTCCTCGGCGAGTCCGCGCTCGGCGAGCAGGCCCTCGACGCCCGCGGCGACGTCGTCGCGCACCCGCTCGTACTCCGTCTGGTCCGCGCCCACTGTCTTCTCGAGGGAGACCATGGCCAGCTTGGTGTGGTCCGTGAACTGCAGGTCCCCGGCGCGCTCATCGTTGAGGGCCCAGATTGCGTCACGGGTGTCCGCGTCGATGGCCATGTCCGGGTCGGTGCGGAGCCAGTCCGGGGCGGTGCCGTCCACGGTGACGTCGGGCAGGTCCCCGGAGGGCACCGCGGAGAACGGGAACCACACGGCGCCCTTCTCACAGACCGCGTGGAAGGGGGCGTCGTCCGGGAGGCCCGCGTCGCGCAGCGGGGCGATCACGCTGTGCAGGAGGAAGTCCGTGGAGCGGCCCGTGTTGAAGCCGACCGGCACCCCGCGCCGCGCGAGGCGGACGAGCACGTCGATGATCCCCTCCGGCACGGTCCGGGTCTCGGTGGAGGCCACGGGGCCGTCCACGTCCAGCAGGAGTCCGATCGGGGAGGGAGTGCGCATGCCCCCACCCTAGGCCGCGGTGGCCCGTGCCCGCGATGGGCCCGGCGGCTACGCTGACCCTGAGACCCGCCCCGCCCGGGGCGCACCCCCGACGATCACCCCACGGGAGCACCCATGAGCACCGCCACCGACCTCGGCCCGTCCCGCAGCCCCTTCGGCCCCGACGCCGCGGCGCGCGTCCCCAGCTCGGGGACGGGGTTGGCCTCGACGGGCGGCCGGGTGGCCATGCTCGTGGTCGTGATCCTCGCGATCGTGGCCGCGTTCCTGGGCTCCGGCGTCGTCGGCGGCCTGACCCCCGTGGCCGAGGCCGCGGGCGGCTGGCTCGGCCCGGACGCCACCTGGGTGTCCCCGGCGACCCCCGCGTTCGGCATCTGGTCCGTGATCTACGCGGGCCTGTTCGCCTACGCCGTGTGGCAGTTCCTCCCCTCGGCCCAGTCCGCCCGTCACGACCGCCTGCGACCGTGGATCCTGGTCTCGGTGCTGCTCAACGCCGCGTGGATCTGGACGGTGCAGGCCGGGCTGCTGGGGCTGAGCGTCGTGGTGATCGCGTTGCTGCTGGCGTGCCTGGCGTGGATCCTGGTGCTCCTCGAATCCGTCCGCGCGCACAGCTGGGGCGAACGGATCCTCCTGGACGGGGTGCAGGGCCTGCATCTGGGCTGGGTCTCGATCGCCGCCGTGGCGAACCTGGCCGCGTGGCTGGCCTCGACCGGCGTCGTCGGCGATCCGGGGCAGTCGTCCTTCTGGGCGAAGGTGATGCTCGTGGTGGCCGTGCTGATCGGCGCGTTCACGGCCGTGTACAACGGCGGCCGCCCGGCTCCGGCGTTCGCGCTCGCGTGGGGTCTGGTGTGGATCGGCGTCGGCCGCGCGGACGGCACGGGGCTGCTCTCGGGCAGCCTCGCCCTCCTGGCGTGGGGCGGCGCCGCGATCGTCCTGCTGTGCTGGCTGGCCGCGCTGCTGCTCTCCCGCCGGTCCGCGACGGGCGAGGCCCGCGACCTCGTCCTCGACGCCCTCGACGGCGGCGGCGACCCCATCGACGGCCGCCGCTGACCCCCGTCGTCATTGACGGAACGGGGACCGATGTTGTCGTGACGTGCGGCAACACCTGTGCCTCCCACCTGCGATGATGTGGTGATCCGAAGGCCCCGCCTCACGGCGGGGCCTTCGTCATGTCCCCGTCCCTTCCCCTCCAGGATCCTCGTGCCCCTTGCCCGTCTGCGCGCGGCGCTCCCCGCGGCCGCACTGTCCCTGCTCCTGCTCACCGGCTGCACCGCCACCGACGACGGCGTCACCCCGGCGAGCGATGCCGACACCTCCGCGTCGGTCAGCACGATGCCGATCACGTCCACCCCCTCCGTCGACGCGGCTGCGACGAGCCGTGCCGCTGCGTCGTCGCTGGCCGCTTCCTCCTCCGCCGCGCAGAGCTCGCGCGCCGCAGCGTCGTCCTCGAGCGGGGCCGCCGAGTCGCGTGCCGCTGAGGGCTCCCGCAGTGCCGAGCCGGCGGCGCCCGCCGCCCCGGCCGACGTCGAGGGAGACGTGGTCACGGTCGAGTCGATCTCGGACGGCGACACGCTCCGCGTGACCCTCGGCGAGGTGTCCACGCGGGTGCGCCTGCTCAACATCGACACCCCCGAGACCCACCACCCCTCGAAGCCGGTCGAGTGCATGGGACCGGAGGCGACGGCGGCGCTGAAGTCGATGATCAGCCCCGGCGACACGGTGGTGCTGCGGTACGATCGCCGGCTCTACGACCGCTACGACCGCCTCCTCGCCGGCGTGTACGCCGAGGGCGTCCTGCTCAACGCCGAGATGGCCCGCCTGGGCTACGGCGAGCCGGCGGTCTTCGACGGCAACGACCGTTTCCTGCCCGAGGTCGAGGCGGCGTGGGAGCAGGCCCGGGCGAACGGCGTCGGCAGGTTCTCCGGGGAGTGCGGCACCGCGGCCGAGCCCATCCCGGAGGCGGCCCCGGCCCCCGCCCCGGAGGCGGCCCCCGCGTCCGGCGACGCGGGGCCGGTGAGCGGAGCCGACTCCGTGTGCCCGGACTCCCACCCGGTCAAGGCCAACGACAACTCGGGCATCTACCACGTGCCCGGTCAGCAGCACTACGGCAGGACCAACGCGCGCCACTGCTACGCCTCCGCCGCCGCGGCCCAGGCGGACGGCTACCGCGCGGCCCAGCGCTGAGGGCCCCGCGCACGACGACGGCCGCCCACCTCGCCAGGTGAGCGGCCGTCGTTGTCGGTGCGGAACGTGCGCTCGGCGCCGCGCCGGGCGCGGTCAGCGGCCCTCGTGGACCGCCCGCAGTTCGTAGCCGCGCTCCTCCACGGCCGTCTGCTTCTCGGCGCGCTTCTCCACCCCGGCCACGTCCTTCGGGGGCAGCTGCACCCGAGCCTCGGCGGGCAGGCCGGCCTCGAGCTGGCGGGCACGCTCCACCTCGGCGTCGACCTCCAGGCCGAGCAGCAGCACGATGTTGAAGATCCACAGGGCGAACAGCAGCGCCATGACCGTGCCGATCGCACCGTACGCCGAGTAGCCGGCGAACTGCGTGAAGTACACGGACAGGGCCACCGCGGCCAGCACCATGCCCACCAGCGCCACGATGTTGCCGGGGCCGAAGAGGTGGAAGCGCGGCTTCTGGACGTTCGGGGTGGTGTAGTACAGGGTCGCGATCAGCACCAGCAGGATCACGACGACGACAGGCCACTTCGCCCACGCCCACACCGGCAGGAACGTGTCCGAGAGGAAGTTCACCACGCCGGTCATGCCGAGCGGCCCGGCGATCGGCTGGAGGAAGCCGTCCACGAGCGAGCGGTTCAGCGCCAGCGAGAGCAGCACGACCACGATGCCCACGATCAGGATGAGCGTGGTGAGCAGGTTGGTCAGCGTCAGCTTCACCAGGCCGCGGCCCTCCTCGTAGCCGTACACCGTGTTGGCCGAGCGGTTGAACGCCTTCACGTACGCGGAGGCGGACCACAGGGCGGTCGCGATGCCGATGATGAGGGCGATGATCCCGCCGCCTGAGCCGGCCGAGTCGCTCATGGTGGTCACCAGGTTCGTGACGAGCGGCTGGTAGTCGCTCGGGACCAGGCCGGTCAGCTCCCCCAGCAGATCGTCGATGGCCCCGCGGTTGGAGGCGAGCACGAGGGACAGGATGGAGAACACGGCCAGCAGGGAAGGAGCCAGCGAGAGCACCAGGTAGTAGGTGAGCTTCGCGGCCAGGTCGGTGCCGCCGTCGTTGCCGAACTCCTTGAGCGCACGCGTGAGCGCGTACTTCCAGCCGGCGCCGTCGAGCTTCACGCCCTTGAGCCTCTCGGCACGCTGGTCGGGATCGATCTTCGCGGCCTCCAGGGTCGCGTCCACAGGATGAATGGCCACGTCGGTCCTCTCGCGCTCGGGGGCAGGGTGCGGGTCGGGCCCCACGGTAGCGGACGGGTGCCCCGTCCGTCCCGACCGGAGCGGCGCTGGGCCGCGGACCCGGGCGATCAGCACTCGATGACGTTCACGGCCAGGCCGCCGCGCGAGGTCTCCTTGTACTTGGACTTCATGTCCGCGCCGGTGTCGCGCATGGTCGTGATGGCCTGGTCCAGGGTCACCCGGTGCGAGCCGTCCCCCAGCAGCGCCAGCCGGGCCGCGTTGATGGCCTTCACCGACGCGATCGCGTTGCGTTCGATGCACGGCACCTGGACGAGGCCGCCCACGGGGTCGCACGTCAGCCCGAGGTTGTGCTCGATCCCGATCTCGGCCGCGTTCTCCACCTGGTCCACGGTGCCGCCGAGCACGGCGCACAGGGCGCCCGCCGCCATGGAGCAGGCCGAGCCGACCTCGCCCTGGCAGCCGACCTCGGCGCCGGAGATGGAGGCGTTGCGCTTGTACAGGATGCCGATCGCCGCCGCGGTGAGCAGGAACTCGACCACCTTGTCGTCCCGCTCCTGCTGCGTGGCGCCCTCGGGGAGCACGAAGCGCATGTAGTAGAGCATGACGGCCGGGATGATGCCCGCGGCGCCGTTCGTGGGCGCGGTGACGATGCGCCCGCCCGAGGCGTTCTCCTCGTTCACCGCGAGCGCGAAGAGGTTGACCCACTCCATGGCCCACATAGGGTCGGTGCGGTCGGTGGTCTGGAGCAGGTGCTCCCGCAGCGCGGGGGCCCGACGGCGGACCTGCAGTCCGCCGGGCAGGATCGGCTCGGTGCGGGACACGCCGTTGTGGACGCATTCCTCCATGACGGCCCAGATGGCCAGCAGCTGGGTGCGCAGCTCGTCGAGGTCGTGGCGGGTGGCCTCGTTGGCGAGCATGAGCTCCGCGATGCTCAGGCCCGCCTCGTGACAGCGGGCGGCGAGCTCGGCGCCCGTGGAGAAGGGGTACGGTTCGCCGGTGTCGCCGTCGTCGGTGCGGTTGACGTCCTTGGTGGCGTCCAGCTCGGCCTCGAGCTCGTCCGAGGTGACCACGAAGCCGCCGCCCACGGAGTAGTAGTCGCGGGTGTGGAGCTGTTCGCCGGCGTCGTCGTAGGCGGTCAGGCGCATGCCGTTCGGATGCCCGGGCAGGGACTCGCGCATGTGGAGGGTCAGGTCCGCCTGCCGGTCGAAGGCGATCTCGTGGCGCCCGTCCAGGGGCAGTCGACCGCCCGTGACGATCTCCTCCACGAGCCCGGTGCAGGCGTCCGGGTCGATGGTCTCGGGGTCCTGGCCGGCCAGGCCGAGCAGCACCGCGGTGTCCGAGCCGTGGCCCACTCCGGTGGCCGCCAGCGAGCCGAACAGCTCGGCGTGCACGCGGGCCGTGCGCTCGAGGACGCCGTGCTGGCCCATGCTGTCCGTGAAGCGGCGGGCGGCGCGCATGGGACCCACGGTGTGGGACGAGGACGGGCCGATGCCGATCGAGAACAGGTCGAGGACGCTGAGCGCCATGCAGTGCTCCTAGGGTGCGAGCGGGACGCGCGGCGGCCGGGGGTGGGGGCCGGACGCGCGGAGCCGGGTGATCCGGTGCAGACCAGACTAGGGGCACGGGGCCCTGCAGGCCATGGGGTCGCGGGTCGAGGTCCGCGGTGCTCTCCGGCCCGTCGCCCGCCGCACGGACCGGAGCCGGGAGCGCTCAGAGGATGTTGTCCTTGGACTCCTCCACCTGCGCGGCCGCGCGGAACGCCGTCAGGTCACGCAGATACTCGTCCGCGTGGGGGAACACGGGCCCCTGCCCGGCCACGAGCATGACCCCCTCGAGGGGCTCGAACCGGGAGCGGCCCGCGTGGATGTCCTCGCCGGCGTCGACCAGGGTGCGCAGCTGCCACCACGTGGGGGCCATCAGGTTGACCTTGCCGGCCCGGAAGCGGCGCAGCAGCTCGGCGGGGGACGCCCAGCCGTGGCTGGCCGCCTCGGAGGACATCCGCTCGGGGGACTGGCCCTGCGGCAGGTGGACGGCGAAGAAGAACGTGTCGTAGCGGCGCGGGCCCCCGTGCGGGGTGATCCACCGGGACCACGGCACGAGCGCGCCGGCGTCGGGGCGCAGCCCCTCGCGGTCGAGCAGCTCCCCGAAGTCCACCTCGTGGCGCTCGACGGCGTCGCGCAGCTCGTCGGGGAACGCGGCCACCCGGGCCGGGTCCACGGGGGTGCCGGTGACGGCGTCCCGGGCCAGGAGCACTCCGGTCTCCTCGAACGTCTCGCGGACGGCGGCGGCCAGCACGCGGCCGGCGCCCTCGGCGGGGTCGAGCTCCGTGAGGGTGCCGTGGGCGTCCACGGGTTCGCGCGGCAGCCCCAGGCGCCGGCCCCAGTCGGCCAGATCCGTGCCCTCCCACAGCCGGTCCGGCAGGTCGTCCGCGGGGTCCACGCGGCCGCCGGGGAAGGCCGTGGCGTGGGCGCTGAAGGCCATGGTCCCGGCGCGGCGGACGGTGAACACCGAGATCTCGCCGCTGGCCCCGGGCCGGACCAGCACGAGGGAGGAGGCGGGCACCGCCGGGACCCGGGGCCGGTCCTCGGCGGCCGGCGGCTCGGCGGGCGGGGCGGCGGGGCTCACGGTGCCTCCTCGGTTCGGGCGATCATGGTCCGGACGCACGGGCCGACGACGGCGGCCCCGGCCGCTCCCGCGCGGGGGTCATGCGGCCCGGACGTGCGCGGACCCGTAGTCTGTAGCGTAAGTCACCGTGCTCGGGGCGGAAGCCCCGGGGCGAGACCGCGACCCAAGGAGGAGAGGCCGTGAAGATCCTGGTGCTGGCCAAGCAGGTGCCGGACACGTGGCAGGAGCGTGAGCTGAGCCTGGAGACCGGCTGGGTGGTGCGCGACGGCGCGGCCGAGCCCGTGCCGGACGAGATCAGCGAGCGCGTCATGGAGGTCGCCCTGGGCTGGCGGGACGCCGGCGCGGACGTCGAGGTCGTGGCCCTGACGGTGGGCCCCGAGGACTCCTCGAAGACCCTGCGCAAGATGCTGGCCATGGGCGCGGACTCCGCCGTGCAGATCACCGACGACGCGCTCGTCGGCTCGGACGCCGTGGAGACGGCCCGCGTGATCGCCGCGGCCGTCGAGAAGGAGGGCGCCGACCTCGTGCTCGCCGGCACGCTGTCCACGGACGGTGGCACCGGCGTGGTGCCGGCCATGGTCGCCGAGCTCCTGGACCGGCCCTACCTGCCGCACGCCGAGGCACCCGAGCTGGCCGACGGCGAGCTGACCGGCACCGTGGCGACCTCGGACGCGGACGTGCGCGCCGCCGTCGCCCTGCCCGCCGTGGCGAGCCTGACGGAGAAGACCGCGGAGCCGCGGTTCCCGAACTTCAAGAACATCATGGCGGCCAAGAAGAAGCCGCTCACCGTGCTGTCCCTGGCCGACCTCGGCATCGCCGCGGGCCCGGCCGAGGCCGCCTACCGCTCCGTGATGGTCTCGGCGGACACGCGTCCCGAGCGTGCCGCGGGCGAGAAGATCACCGACGACGGCACCGCCGCCGAGCGGCTGGTGGAGTTCCTCGCGGGTCGGGGGCTCGTGTGAGCGCGAACGTGGAGGAGACCGAGATGACGACGCAGACCGACGCCGCGAACAGCGGTCAGACCGTGCTGGTGCACGCCGAGATCGGCGCGGACGGCGCGCTCCGCCCGGTCGTGGCCGAGCTGCTCGGCGCCGCCGCAACCGTGGGCGTGCCCGAGGCCGTCCTCGTGACCGGCGCGGAGGGCAGGGACGCCGCCGTAGCCCGTCTGGGGGAGTACGGCGCCACGCGCGTCCACGTCCTCGTGGCCGACGACGCCGCCACCACCCTCGGCGACGCCGCCGTGCAGGCCCTCGCCGCCGCGGCCGCCCGCACCGCGCCCGTGGCCGTGCTGATCTCCAGCAGCCCCGAGTCCCGCGCGGTGGCCGGCCGCCTGTCCGTCCGCGCCCGCGGCCCCGTCTGCGCGGATGCCGTGGGGCTGCGCTGGGCTGACGACGAGGTCATCGCCCGCCACTCCGTGTTCGGCGGCGACTACCTCAGCGAGTCCACCGGCGAGGGCGGCCCCCGGATCATCACCGTGCGCCCCGGCGCCGTCGCGGATCGGGCTCCGGCCGTCGAGGCGCCCGAGGTCGTGGAGCTGGCCGCCGCCGAGCTGGGCCCGGTGACCGCCGGCGCCCGGGTGCTCGAGGTGAACGCCCGCACGCAGAACTCCGCCCGTCCGCCGTTGCGCGGCGCCAAGACCGTCGTCGCCGGCGGACGCGGCGTGGGCTCCGAGGAGGGCTTCGCGATCGTCGAGCAGCTCGCCGACGAGCTCGGCGCCGCCGTGGGCGCCTCGCGTGCCGCCGTCGACTCCGGCTACACCGCGGCCGAGCGCCAGGTGGGCCAGACCGGCGTGATCGTGTCCCCGAACCTGTACATCGCCCTGGGCATCTCCGGCGCCATCCAGCACCTGGCCGGCATGAAGACCGCCAAGACCATCGTGGCGATCGACAAGAACGAGGACGCCGAGATCTTCGAGCACGCCGACTTCGGCGTGGTCGGGGACATCTTCCAGGTGGTCCCGCAGGTCATCGAGCAGCTGCGCACCCGCCGCGGCTGAACCGGTGCGGGCGCGGTCCGCAGCGGACCGCGCCCCTCGGACGAGGAGAAGCATGCCCAAGCAGCGAATGGCCGGCTACGTCCCCCTGAGGGGCGCCCCGGCCGAGAACGAGCCCGCCCCCGCCCCGGCGCAGGACACCACGACGGCGGCCCCGGTGGTCGCGCCCGCCGTGCCGGTGGCGCCGTCCGCGCCGGCGTCGGCCCCGACGCCCCTGTCCGCGCGACGCCGCATGGCCGGGTACGTCCCGTTCGCCCGCGAGGCCGAGTGGCTCGGCGGCGCCCCCGCCCCGGCCGTGGGATCGACCCCGGCCGCCGCCCCCGAGCCGATTGCCGCCTCAGCGTCCCCGACGCGGGCCCCCGCACCCGCGGAGACCGAGCCCGTCGTGCCGGACGTGGCGGCCGCCGTCGCGGCCGCCGCGGCCGGTGCGCCCGCCGCGTCCGGGGTGGGCGCGCCCGTGGAGTCCGACCTCGTGCCGCTCGCGGAGCGGCGACGCATGGCCGGGTACGTGCCGTTCGCCCGGGAGGGGGAGTGGTTCACCGAGCTGGCCGCCGTGGGCGCCCCCACCGCGCCGGAGACGGTGGCGCAGGAGGTCGACGCACCGGAGCAGGCCACCGCCGAGCCCGCCGCCGCGGAGCCGGCCGATGCGGAACCGGCCGTCGCCGCCCCCGTGGCCGCGGCGCCGGCTGCGGAGCCGGCTCCCACCGCGCCGGACACCCGTTCGGCCCCGCCGGCCTCCACCGCGCAGCCGCCCCGGGCCGCCCCCGGGGCCGCCACCGGCACGCCCGCTCGGGCCGCGGAGACGGACGCCGCCGAATCCGCCGCCCCGTCCCGCCTGCGCAAGGCGCTGCCGGCGGTGGCCGGCGTCGTCGTGCTGGCGCTGCTCGCAGTGCTGGCCGGACGCTGGCTGCGGAGCCTCGACCCGGTGGCGGACTTCATCGCGACCTACGACGGGCACCCGGTCCTGCCCGAGGGCACCCCCGAGGGGATGCCCTGGTGGATGGGCTGGCAGCACTTCCTGAACATGTTCCTGATGGTGCTGATCATCCGGACGGGCCTGCAGATCCGTCACGAGACGCGGCCGCCGGCCAACTTCACTCCGACGAAGGACGGCCTGTTCTCCGCGCGGGGCAACACCCCGAAGAAGTTCTCGCTCACCATCTGGACGCACCAGGCCCTCGACGCGCTGTGGCTGCTCAACGGCGTGATCTTCGTGGTGCTGCTGATCGTCACCGGCCACTGGGCGCGGATCGTGCCCACGGACCCGCACGTGTTCCAGCACGCCCTGTCCGCCGGCATCCAGTACCTGTCCCTGGACTGGCCCACGGAGAACGGCTGGGTGCACTACAACGCGTTGCAGATGCTCTCCTACGCGCTGGTGGTGTTCGTGGCCGCCCCGCTCGCCGCCCTCACGGGCTGGCGCATGTCCTCGTGGTTCCCCACGGAGGCCAAGGGACTGAACAAGGCGTTCCCCATGGAGGTGGCCCGCAAGGTGCACTTCCCGGTGATGGTCTTCTTCGTGGCGTTCATCGTGGTGCACGTGTTCCTCGTGGCCTTCACGGGCCTGCTGACGAACTTGAACCACATGTACACCTCGCGGGGCGGTGCCACCGACGCGTGGGGCCTCGTGGTGTTCCTCGTGAGCGTGGCGGTCACCGCCGCCGCGTGGTTCTTCCTGAAGCCCGCCTTCACGGCCCCCGTGGCCTCCCGGTTCGGCACCGTGGGCCGCTGAGCCGGCCGCACGACGACGGCCCCTCCTCCTCCACCCGGGACTTTCGAACGTGATCTCGGGGGAATGAGCGCTTTCGAACGTGAGATAGGCCCTTTCTCACGTTCGAAAGCGCTCGGGTGCTCGGGCGTGCGGGGCGTCAGCTCCGGGCAGCTCGGAAGGTGACCTGCACCTGGACCATCGGCTTGTCGGCCACGGGGACGCCGTCGGCGCCGACCGGCACGAGGTCCACGTCCACGAGGCGCAGGGACCGGCCCGCGTGCCGCACCCGCGTGAGGGCGACCATCTCGCCGTGGCCCGGGCGCACGAACACCACGCGCACGGCCTGGACGTCGTAGCGCTCGCGGTCCGGCATGGCCGCCTGCGCGGCGGTGACCGCCCGCAGCGTCATGGCCCCGCCGTGGACCGCGCCCGACGGGTTGGCCAGCTCCGGCTTCGGGGCGAAGCGGGCGCCCGCGCTCGCCGCGGCAGCGACGGCGGGGCGCACGTCCGGATCGGCCGTCGGCAGCGACTCGGGGCGGGCGGCCAGCAGCCCCGGCATGGGCACGCGGGTCTCGGCCCTGCGGGGCAGCCGCCCGGCCGCGACGAACGCGGCCATCCGCTCCGGCGCTCCGGCCGGCACCGACTGGAACCAGCCGGTCGCCTCGACCACGCGACGCCCGTCCGCGTCCTCGAGCCACGCGCGGGCCACGCCGCCGGCGGCATCCCAGGCCAGCGGGCGGGTCCAGCACTCCAGCAGCGGGCCGTCCTCGTCCCCGGCCGCGACCGCCGCGTCGAAGGCGGGCAGCGGGCCGAGCACGTTGACCTGCAGCTCGGTGGTGACCACGGTCTCGATGTCTCGGGCCGCGTGGTGCACGGCCACCGCGGTGGCGTTGTCCATGATCACGGTGGCCGCCGCGCCGGTGGGCCGGCCGTCCAGGTCGAGGCACCACGGGCCGACCTCGAACGCGGCCGGGTTGAGGGCGCCGTTCCGCTCGGTCATCAGCGCATGGCGGCGGATGCCGAACAGCTGTTCCGTGCGGCCGGAGGGGTGGGAGCGGGGGCCGGTGGGCGAGTCCGCGGTGGGGCTGGTGGTGGTCTGCACGGGGAGCACGCTAGCCCACGGCCCGGCGGCGACACGGCTGATCATTGGATGTCCTATTATCGTGGTGACGACAGTCACACCCTGTCGCCGCCCGCGGTGTCACCCCCGCACCACCCCGTCGTGGACCGCCCGCGCGGCCGGCCCGAGCCCCAGGAGGACGAACCCATGTTCCCCATCACCGACGACCAGAAGGCCCTGGTCGACGCCGTCCGCGACTTCGCCGAGCAGCGCGTCGCCCCGCACGCCCTCGACTGGGACGCCGAGAAGCACTTCCCGGTGGACGTCCTCGCCGAGGCGGGCGAGCTCGGCCTGGGCGGCATCTACGTGGGGGAGGAGCACGGCGGCACCGGCCTGGAGCGCACGGACGCGATCCTGATCTTCGAGGAGCTCGCCAAGGCGGACCCGGCCTTCGCCGCCTACATCTCCATCCACAACATGGTCGCCTGGATGATCGACTCCTTCGGCAGCGACGAGCAGCGCGCCCGCTGGATCCCCGACCTCGCGGGCATGGAGCACCTGGCCAGCTACTGCCTCACCGAGCCCGGCGCCGGCTCGGACGCGGCCGCGCTGAAGACTCGCGCCGTCCGCGACGGCGACCACTACGTCCTCAACGGCGTCAAGCAGTTCATCTCCGGCGCCGGCGCGTCCGACTGCTACGTGGTGATGTGCCGCACCGCGGACACGGGCGCCCGGGGGATCTCCGCCGTCGTGGTCCACAAGGACACCCCCGGCCTGTCCTTCGGCCCCAACGAGAAGAAGATGGGCTGGCACACCCAGCCCACGCGCCAGGTGATCTTCGAGGACGTCCGCGTGCCCGTGGCCGACCGCCTCGGCGAGGAGGGCGACGGCTTCCGCATCGCCATGAAGGGCCTCAACGGCGGCCGCCTGAACATCGGCGCCTGCTCGATCGGCGGCGGCCTGGCCGCCCTGGACAAGGCCACCCGCTACCTCAAGGAGCGCAGCGCGTTCGGCGAGCCGCTCACCACCAAGCAGGCCCTCGTCTTCGAGCTCGCGGACATGTCCGTGAAGCTGGAGACCGCCCACACGATGCTCATGCGCGCCGCGGACGCCCTGGACCGCAACGACCCGGACACCGTGCGCCTGTGCGCCATGGCCAAGCTCGTGGCCACCGAACACGGCTACGAGGCCGCCGACACCGCCCTGCAGCTGCACGGCGGCTACGGCTACCTGCACGAGTACGGCGTGGAGAAGCTCGTCCGGGACCTGCGCGTGCACCGGATCCTCGAGGGCTCCAACGAGATCATGCGCATGATCGTGGGTCGCGGCCTGATCGCCTGACGTCCGGGGCCCCACCCGGTCGCCCCACCCAGCACGGCGCCCCGCGGTCCCCACACGGGACCACGGGGCGCGGTCCGTCGGGGCGGGCTCAGCCGAGCTGCAGCGGGTCCACCCCGGACACGGGCTCGAAGTGCCCGGCCACGTCCTCGGTCGAGACGTCCTCGAGCCGGGCCGGGCTCCACGTCGGATCCTTGTCCTTGTCCACGAGCAGCGCGCGGATGCCCTCGGCCATGTCCGGCTCGCGCATCAGGTGGGTGGCGATCGTGAACTCCTGGCGCAGTGCGTCGGCCACGGTCAGGTCCGCTCCGCGCGCGGCCAGCCGGCGCTGGGCCTCGTGGGCCACGGCGACGGCGGTCGGGGACTTGGTGCGGATGGCCTCGGCGGCCTGCCCCGCGGCCTCGGCGTGCTCCCCGCCCGCGGCGGCGCGCTCGTCCAGGGCGGCGAGGACCTCGGCGGCCGTCTCCCGGTCGTAGACGTCCTCGATCCACTCCCGGCCGGCCACCAGCGCGGAGGCGGGCTGTGCGTCCTCGGCCACCGCGAACCGGGCCAGCACCTCGTCGGCGGCGGCGAAGGCGGCCTCGTCGCGCGCGCCCGCGTCCGCGGCCGAGCCGAGGGCGCCGAACGCCGCGGCGAGGGCCTGCTCGAGCTCGTCCAGCCGGGCGGACTCCACGAAGACGTCCGCCAGGCCCAGGGCCACCGCGTCGGACCCGGAGGCATGCGCCGAGGTCGCGGCCAGGTGCCGGCCCGCCTGGAAGGGTGCGCGGGCGAGGTGGAAGGAGCCGCCGACGTCGGGGGTGAACCCGATCGCCGTCTCGGGCATGCCGGCGCGGGTCCGCTCGGTGGCCACGCGGTGCGAGCCGTGCACGGACACGCCCATGCCGCCGCCCAGGACGACGCCGTCCATGAAGGCCACGTACGGCTTGGGGTAGGTGGCGATGCGCTCGTTCATCGCGTACTCGTCGCGGAAGAACTCCTCGGCCTCCGCGAACCGCCCGGCCAGGAGCGAGGAGCGCAGGGAGACGACGTCGCCGCCGGCGCACAGTCCCTTCTCCCCGGCGCCGCGGATCAGCACGCCGCGCACGGCGGGGTCCGCGGCCCAGTCGGTCAGGGCCGCGTCGATCGCCCGGACCATGTCCTGCGTCAGCGCGTTCAGGGCGCGCGGACGGTTCAGCGTGATGCGGCCGAGGCCGTCGCGGACCTCGAGGAGCACCTCGTCCGCCGCGCCGTCCTGCCCGGCCGCGGGGGCCGTCGTCGCGGTGGTCTGCGCGTCGCTCATCGGTGCTGCCACCCCGCCTCGCGCTTCGCCGCGAACGCGTCCATGCCCTCCTTCTGGTCCGCCGTGGCGAACGCGGCGTGGAACACGCGGCGCTCGAAGGCGATGCCCTGGGCGAGCGTGGTCTCGAACGCGGCGTTGACGGCCTCCTTGGCCATCCAGGAGGCCGGCTTGGACTTGGACGCGATGGTCGCGGCCACCTCCAGCGCCTCCTCGAGGGCATTCTCGTCGGCCACCACGCGGGAGACGAGTCCGATGCGCTCGGCCTCCTCCGCCCCGATCATGCGGCCGGTGAGGATCATGTCCATGGCCTTCGCCTTGCCCACGGCGCGGGTCAGGCGCTGGGAGCCGCCCATGCCGGGGATGACGCCGAGGTTGATCTCGGGCTGGCCGAACTTCGCGCCCTCGCCGGCCACGAGCACATCGGCCATCATGGCCAGCTCGCAGCCGCCCCCGAGGGCGTAGCCGGTCACGCACGCCACGATGGGGGTGCGGGCACGGGTGAGCCCGTCCCAGCCGGCGAACCAGTCGGCCGCGTACATCTCGGAGAACTCCTTGGTGGCCATCTCCTTGATGTCCGCGCCGGCGGCGAACGCCTTGGGGGAGCCGGAGAGCAGGATCGCCCCGATCTCCGGGTCGGTGTCCAGCTCCTGCACCGCCGCGACGACGGCACGCATCGTCGCCTCGTTCAGCGCGTTCAGGGCCTTCGGCCGGTTCAGCCGGATGTGGCCGACCCGGCCCTGCCGCTCCACGATGATCGGCGACTCGGCGCCGTCCGGGGTGGTCTGCTCGCTCATGCCTCGCTCCTGTCCGTGTGTGATGCTCGGATGTCCTCGATGATGCCGGAAAAGTCGCGGGCGGCGCCTTCTCCGGCGGCGTACTCGGCGTATTTGGCCTGCGCGAGGCGGCCCAGGTCGGCCGCCACGCCCTGCTCGTCCAGGGCCGCGAGCGCGAGCCCGAGGTCCTTGGCCATCAGGGCGCCGGCGAAGCCGGGCTGGAAGTCCCGGTTCGCGGGGGAGCCGGGGACGGGGCCGGGCACCGGGCAGTTGGTGGTCAGGGACCAGCACTGCCCGGAGGCCTTGCTCATCACGTCGTACAGGGCCTGGTGCTGCAGGCCCAGGCGCTCGCCCAGGACGAAGGCCTCGGCGACGGCGATCTGCGTGACCCCCAGCACCATGTTGTTGCAGATCTTCGCGGCCTGGCCCAGGCCGGCGGCCCCGCAGTGCACGATCCGCGCGCCCATGACCTCGAGCAGCGGCAGCACCTCGGCGTACACCTCGTCCGAGGCGCCCACCATGAAGGCGAGGGTGCCGGCCTCGGCGCCCACCTGGCCGCCCGAGACCGGCGCGTCGGCGGCCCGCATGCCCGCCGCCTCCGCCGCCGCGGCCGCCTCGCGGGCCTCGGCGACATCGATGGTCGAGCAGTCCAGGAACACGGTGCCGGGGCGGGCGGCGGCGAGCAGGCCGCCGTCGCCGTCCTCACCCCGGTAGACGTCCAGCACCAGGCGTCCGTGGGGGAGCATGGTCAGCACGACGTCGGCCTCCGCGGCCGCCGCGGCCGTGTCCGTGACGGTCTCGACGCCGGCCGCACGGGCCTTCTCGAGGGCCTCGGGGACGAGGTCGAAGCCGAGCACGCGGTGACCCGCGGCGGCGAGGTTGGCGGCCATGGGGCCGCCCATGTGGCCGAGGCCGAGGAACAGAACGGTGGTCATGGGGTCCTCCTGGTCGGGACGGGCTGCGGGGCGGTCACGAGCCGGCCGGCATCACGAAGCTGGCGCCCTCGCGCACGCCGGAGGGCCAGCGCGTGGTGACGGTCTTCGTCTTGGTGTAGAACTTCAGCCCGTCCGTGCCGTGCTGGTTCAGGTCGCCGAAGCCGGAGGCCTTCCAGCCGCCGAAGGTGTAGTAGGCGATCGGCACGGGGATCGGCACGTTCACGCCGACCATGCCGGTGTCCACGCGGGTGGAGAAGTCGCGGGCGGCGTCGCCGTCGCGGGTGAAGATGGCCACGCCGTTGCCGAACTCGTGCTCGTTCACGAGCGTCAGCGCCTCCTCGTAGTCCTTCGCGCGGACCACGGAGAGCACCGGGCCGAAGATCTCCTCGCGGTAGATGCTCATCTCCGGGGTGACGCGGTCGAACAGGGTGGCGCCCACGTAGAAGCCGTCCTCGTGGCCCTCGACGACGACGCCCCGGCCGTCCTCGACCAGGTCGGCGCCCGCCTCGACGCCGGCCGCGATGTAGCCCTCGATGCGCTCCTTCGCCTCCTTCGAGACGACGGGGCCGAAGTCCGAGGACGCCTCGAGCGACGGGCCGACCCTGAGGTCCTTCACGCGCTCGCGGAGCAGCGCGATCAGGCGGTCGGCGGTCTCCTCGCCGACCGGGACGGCCACCGAGATCGCCATGCAGCGCTCGCCCGCGGAGCCGAAGGCGGCGCCCACCAGGGCGTCGGCGGTCATCTCGAGGTCCGCGTCCGGCATGACCACGGCGTGGTTCTTGGCCCCGCCGAAGCACTGAGCGCGCTTGCCCATGCGGCCGGCGTGCGCGTAGATGGACTGCGCGATCGGGGTGGAGCCGACGAAGCCGACGGCCTTGACGCGCGGGTCCTCGATGAGCGCGTCCACGGCGGCCTTGTCGCCGTGCACCACGTTGAGGGCGCCGGCGGGCATGCCGGCCTCGAGGGCCAGCTCGGCCAGGCGCACCGGGACGGAGGGGTCGCGCTCGGAGGGCTTGAGGACGAAGGCGTTGCCCGCCGCCAGGGCGATGCCGGCCTTCCACAGCGGGATCATCGCCGGGAAGTTGAAGGGCGTGATGCCCACGGCCACGCCGAGCGGCTGGCGGATGGAGTGCACGTCGATGCCGGTGCCCGCGTCGGCGGTGAACTCACCCTTGAGCAGGTGCGGGGCGCCCGCGGCGAACTCCACGACCTCGATGCCGCGCTGGATGTCGCCCTTGGCGTCCGGGAAGGTCTTGCCGTGCTCCTGGGCGAGCACGGTGGCCAGCTCGTCCATGTTCTCGTTGATCAGGTCGACCCAGCGCAGCAGGATGCGGCCGCGGCGCTGCGGGTTCAGCCTCGACCACGCGGCGAAGCCCTCCTCGGCGGAGGCCAGGGCGGCGTCGATCTCCTCGGCGGAGGCCAGCGGCACGCGCCCCGCCACGCCGCCCGTGGCCGGGTGGTAGACGTCGCCGTGCCGGCCGGAGGCGCCCTCGCGCCGCTCGCCGTGCACGAAGTGGGGGATCACGGGGGCGGTCTCGGTGGGCGCGGTCTTCTCGGACATGGGGGCTCCTCGCGGGTCCAGGCGGCAGGCGGACGCCGGGCGGCGCCGCCCACGGCGGGCGTGACGGGCCCGGCCGTGCGTGTGATCTGGGTTACTCTTCCGCTAATCTAGGATGAGAACGTAGGACATGCAACTATCGAACTCGGGGGGTATCCCGAGGAGGAAGGGAGGGTCCGCCCATGGACCTGTCGAACCAGAGCGCGATCGTCACCGGCGGGGCCTCGGGCCTCGGCCATGCCACCGCCCGCCGCCTGGCGGACGCGGGCGCCGCCGTCGTGGTGGTGGACCTGCCGGACCGCGAGGGCGAGACCGTCCGCGCGGACGCTGTGGCCGCCCTCGGTCCCCGTGCGCGCTTCGTGACGGGCGACGTCACCGCCGAGGACACCGCCCGGGAGGCCGTGGCCGCCGCGCTGGAGGCCGGGCCGCTGCGGGTGCTGGTCAACTGCGCCGGGGTGGCGACGCCGGGCAAGCTCGTGGGTCGCGACGGGCCGCTGTCCGCCGAGGTGCTGGGCCGGGTCCTGGCGATCAACGCGGTCGGCACCGTGTCGATGATGGCCCAGGCCGCCGCCGCGATGAAGGCGCAGGAGCCGCTCGGCGAGGACCGCGGCGTCATCGTGAACACCGCCTCCGTGGCGGCCTACGACGGGCAGATCGGCCAGATCGCGTACTCCGCCTCCAAGGGCGCCGTGGTTGCGCTGACCCTGCCCGCGGCCCGCGAGCTCGCCTCCTCGCAGATCCGCGTGGTCACGATCGCCCCCGGTCTGATGGAGACGCCCATGATGGCCGGCCTGCCCGAGGCCGCCCGCGAGGCGCTGTCCACCAAGACCCCGCATCCGGCCCGGCTCGGCCGACCCGAGGACTACGCGCTGCTCGTCGAGCAGATCGTGTCCAACCCGTTCCTGAACGGCGAGGTCATCCGGCTCGACGGCGCCGTGCGCCTCGAGCCCCGCTGAGCCGGACGGTCCGGAGGCCGGAGGGCGCGTCAGGAGGAGGTGTGCTCCGCCGTCGCGGGCGCGCCGGCGTCGGGGCCGTCGGCCTGGAAGTCGCCGGCCTCGGCGCGGAACCGGCCGAGGACGTCGATGAGGGTGTCCACGTCCGCCGGGTCGAAGCCGGAGCGGCCGAAGACCTCGGCGTTGAGCGTCTCCGTGGCGGCGACGGCGACGCGCCGGCCCTCGTCCGTGAGGGCGAGCACGAGCGCGCGGCGGTCCGACTCGTGGGGGGTGCGCTCCACCAGCCCGGCGGCCTCGAGCCGGTCCACCGCATTGGTCACCGAGGTGGGGTGGACCTGCAGGAGCGCGGACGCCTTGGACATCCTCATCCGCTTCTCGCGCGAGAAGTTCAGCAGCGCCAGCAGCTCGTACCGCGCGAAGGTGAGCCCGTAGGGCTTGAGCGCGGCCTGCGCCCGACCCAGCAGGATCTGCTGGGCCCGCATGATCGAGGTGATGGCGGCCATCGGGCGGGCGACGTCACCCCATCCGTGACGCTCCCAGTTCCGGGCGGCCTCCCGGATGGGGTCCTGGGCGAGGGGTGGCTTCTTCATGGCGCTCCAGACTAGCGGCGCACCGGGGGTCCCCCGCCACTACCGGACACGGACGGGGCGGCGGCGGGGAACGGCCGGTCAGCGCTGCAGGTCCAGGTCCTCCTCCCGGAACTCGGTGCCGTAGCCGTCCGGGGCGGCGCCCGTTTGGGCGCGCTCGACCTCGGCCTTGCGCAGCTCCACGCGGCGGATCTTGCCCGAGATGGTCTTCGGCAGCTCGAGGAACTCGATGCGCCGGATGCGCTTGTACGGGGGCAGCTGGGTGAGCGTGAACTGCAGGATCGCCCGGGCGGTCTCCGCGGTGGGCTCATGGCCCGGGGCGAGGGTGACGAAGGCCTTCGGCACGGCCAGGCGCAGCTCGTCCGGGGTGGGGACGATCGCACCCTCCATCACGGCCGGGTGCTTGACCAGCACCGACTCCAGCTCGAACGGGGACACCTTGTAGTCGGAGGACTTGAAGACGTCGTCCGCGCGGCCCACATAGGTCAGCACGCCGTTCTCGTCGCGGCGGGCGATGTCGCCGGTGTGGAAGACGCCGTCGCGGAACACCTCGTCCGTCTTCTCCTGGTTGCCGTAGTAGGACTTCAGCAGGCCCACCGGACGCGGGTCGAGGCGCAGGCAGATCTCGCCCTCCTCGGCCTCCTGGCCCGTGAGCGGGTCGAGCAGGGTGACGTCCATGCCGGGCAGCGGGCGGCCCATCGAGCCGATGACGACCTTCTGGCCGGGGGTGTTCGCGACCTGCAGGGTGGTCTCGGTCATGCCGAAGCCGTCGCGGATCGTGGTGCCCCACGCCTTGTGCACCTGGTCGATCACCTCGGCGTTGAGCGGCTCGCCCGCGGAGATGGTCTTGGTCGGCGGGGTCGTCAGCTGCGCCAGGTCCGCCTTGATGAGCATGCGCCACACGGTGGGCGGGGCGCAGAAGCTCGTGACGCCGTAGCGCGCCATGTTGGCCATCAGGGCCGCGGGGTCGAACTTGCGGGCGTTGTGCACGAAGATCGTGGCCTCCGCGATCCACGGGGCGAAGAAGTTGGACCACGCGTGCTTGGCCCAGCCCGGGGAGGCCACGTTGAGGTGCACGTCGCCCGGCTGCAGACCGATCCAGTAGAGCGTCGTGAGGTGGCCGACCGGGTACGAGGTGTGGGTGTGCTCCACGAGCTTCGGCTTCGAGGTGGTGCCCGAGGTGAAGTAGAAGAGCAGCGTCTCGTCGGCGGGGGTCGGCTCGGCCGGGGTCAGCTCGGTGGCGGCGTCGTCGGCGTCGTCGTAGGAGAGCACGGTGTGGCCGGCGACCTCGGGGGCGCGGCGCGCCGGGCCCTCCGCGAAGACGCCCGGCACGTGCACCAGGTGCAGGTCCTCGCCGACGCCGGCGAACTTGGCCAGGTCCTCGGCGCCGGCCACGGCCCACGCGGCGCCGGCGCGCGTCACCCGGTCCTCGAGGTCCCCGGAGGTCATCTGTGTGGTGGTGGGCACCATGACCACCCGCAGCTTGATGCAGGCGAGCATGAACTCCCACAGCTCCACCTGGTTGTTCAGCATGAGGATGAGGCGGTCGCCGCGGCGCAGGCCCTGCGCGGAGAGCCAGTTCGCCACCCGGTTGGAGGCCGCGGAGAGCTCGGCGAAGGTGCGCTCGGTGCTGCGCCCGTCGTCCTCGGCGATGATCAGCGCCGGCACGTCCGCGCGGGCCGGGTCCTGGGCCAGGCGGTCGAACCAGTCGAAGCCGAAGTTGAAGTGCTCGAAGCGGGGCCACTCGAACTCGGCGCGGGCGCGTTCGTCGTCGGTCTGGCACTCGACCAGCAGGTCGCGGGCCGCGCGGAACACCTCCGTCGGTGACGGGGCGGCGACGGCGGTGGGGTCCTGGACGGTCATGGGTCCCTCCTCGGGATGGCTGCTGAACGGATCCTTGGCCGGGGGCCTGTGATCTGGAACACTACTGGCAGACCTGGATAGTTGGAAGTCCTACAGTCGGATTCGCGGCGAAACCGCCCGCCGTCGTCGGACCGCCCCCGAAGGAGAGCCATGACCGCCATCGCCGACCGCCCCGTCCCCGCCTCCGGCGCGCCCGCCGTCACCCCCGGCCTGCCCCACGTGGACCTGCTGCGCCTGCGGGACCGCCTCGAGCCGGCCGAGCGTGCCCGGCTCGACGCGATCGAGGACCATCTGCAGACCCGCGTGCGGCCGCACCTGAGCCGCTACTGGGACGCCGAGGAGTTCGCGTTCGACCTGCTGCCGGGCCTGGCCGAGCTGGGTCTGGGGCGCCTCGTCCTGGACGGCTCGTCCTCGCTGTTCCAGCAGCTCGTGCACGCGGAGATCGCCCGTGTGGACCTGTCCCTGTCCGCCCTCGTGGGCATCCACAACGAGCTCAACCTCGGCATGATCACCGGCCTGGGCTCAGAGCGTCAGAAGGCCACGTGGCAGGGGCGCCTCGAATCCTTCGACGCCCTGGGCGCGTTCTGCCTCACCGAGCCGGACCACGGCTCGGACATCGCCGGAGGCCTCGCCACCACCGCCACCCGCGACGGCGACGAGTGGGTCATCCGCGGCGCCAAGCGCTGGATCGGGGCCGGCACGATCGCCGACGTCGCGCTCGTCTGGGCGCGCGACACCGCCGACGGCGAGATCAAGGGCTTCGTGGTGCCCACCGAAACCCCCGGCTACGAGGCCACCAAGATCAGCGGGAAGATGGGCCTGCGGATCATGCAGAACGCGGACATCACCCTGGACGTGCGCCTGCCCACGGACGCGATCCTGCCCGGCGCCACCACCTTCGCCGCCACCCGCGCCCTGCTGCGCGACTCGCGCATGTGGGTCGGCTGGCAGGGCGTCGGCGCGCAGATGGGCGTGTTGGACGTGCTGCGCTCCTATGCGCTGCGGCGGGAGCAGTTCGGCCGCCCGCTGGCCGCGTTCCAGCTGATCCAGGCCCAGATCGCCGAGGTCGCCGGCAACCTGGCCGCCTCCGCCGGGATGATGCTCCAGGTGGACGCCCTGCGGCAGGAGGGGCGGATGGAGATGATGCACGCGGCGATGGCCAAGGCCACCTCGACCCGGCTGGCCCGGTCCTCGGCGGCGCTCGCCCGCGACGCCCTCGGCGGCAACGGCCTGCTCACGGAGCACGAGATCGCCAAGATCATGGGGGACGTGGAGGCCATCTACTCCTACGAGGGCTCCTACGGCATGAACACCCTGATCGTGGGGCGGGCCCTCACCGGCGTCTCGGCTTTCGTGTGAGCCACGCGTCCTGCAGGTCCTGGATCAGCGGGCGGTGGGCGATGAGCAGCAGCACGCCGGCCACCGGGATGACCACCTCGAAGCCCAGCCAGAGGTAGCCGGCCGCGCCCGCCACCCCGCCCAGGAAGAACAGGGCCACGAGCAGCGCCAGCAGTCCCACGCGCCGCGGTTCCCCGACGACGGGGGCCGCGGCCCCGGGGCCGTTGCGGTACAGGATCTTGCCGAGCTCGACGCCGATGTCCGTGACCATGCCCGTCACGTGCGTGGTGCGGATCGGCCACGCCCCGATGCGGGTGATCAAGGCGTTCTGCAGGCCCATGGTGAAGCACAGCACGGCCACCACGACCAGCGGCCGGTGCGCATCGCGGACGTGCTCGGCGAGCAGGCCGAACACCAGCATGCCGACGCCCTCGAGCAGGAGGATGTTGGCGTAGCGCGAGCGGAGGCCGTTGACCCGGCCCCAGTTGAACACCAGCGCGCAGACGACCGCGCCCAGGATGAACATGGCCAGCGCGAGCAGGCCCGTGCCGACCAGACCCGGGGCGTGGAGGACCGCCGCGTCCGCCATGGACGCCACGATCCCCGTCATGTGGGACGTGTACGTGGCCACGGCGACGAAGCCCACGGAGTTGAGGATCCCCGCGATCGCGGTCAGCACCAGCGCCAGGTGGGTGTTGCGGCGCACGGTGCGCTCGGGGGCGCACAGGTTGAGCACCCCGCCACCCTACGACCGGACGCCGCCGTCGGCGCCGACGCGGGAGGCGCCGTCGTCGACGCCTCCCGTCACCGTGCCCGGGCTCAGTAGCTGGAGTAGCCGTCCTCCGACAGGGTGTGCTTCTCGTCGCCGGTGATGGCGGGGTTGAACACCGAGATCAGGTGCATGTCCTCGGTGCCGCCGCGCAGGTCGTGCGGCTCGTGGTCCGGCAGGACGTAGATGACACCCGGCGTGATCTCGTGGACGGTGCCGTCCGGCTCCACCACGGAGCCGTTGCCCGCGATGCAGTAACAGGCCTCCTTGTGGTTGCGGTACTGGAGCTTCGAGGACGATCCGGCGCGCACGATCGTGTGGGCGACGGCGAAACCCATCTCGTCCTTCGCGGTGATGAGGCGTTCGGAGGTGCCTCCGCCCCACTCGACCTTCTCGACGTCGTTCCGGCTACGGGTGTACATGGCGTTCCTTTCGGCGAGCTCTGCGGGTCGGGCAAAGGGCCGTAGCCCTGGCTCCATCGTAGGGATGCCCGTCTCAGACCATAAGGGGCAACACGTGGGGGCTCATATGGGATGAAATAGTCCAGATCCACTATGATGTGCATCATACCCGGCATACGCTTCATCTTGACCCATGCGGGCCGGAGATGGAGGAGACGCGATGGCAACGCAGGCGAGGGATGGCCGGTTCTCCAATGAGGTGTTGCCCCAAGACGAGAGGCCTAGTCGTTTCGGTCCGGGGCTAATCATCGCCGCGTCCTTCATCGGGCCGGGGACCATCACAACCTCCATCGTTACCGGAGCCGAGCAGGGATTCGTCCTGGCCTGGGCTGTCGTCTTCTCAATTTTGGCCACCATCGTCTTGCAGGAGATGTCGGGACGGTTGGGCCTCGCGACCCGCATGAGTCTCGGACACGCTCTGCGCGAGGTGTTCTCCTCGGTGCCGGCACGACTTGTCATGGCGATCCTCGTCGTCGCGGCGATCGGCATCGGAGGGGCGTCCTACGCCGGTGGTGACACAGTCGGCACCGCCCTCGCCTTGACTAGTGTGACCGGACTCAGTCAGCCCGTGGTCGTCATCGGGATCGTCCTCACGATCGGCATTCTGCTCTGGACAGGCAGCTACAAACTGATCGAGCGGGTGCTGACCGTCATGGTCGGGTTATTGGGGCTGCTGTTCATCGTCACAGCTGTCCTAGTTCAGCCTCCGATCGGCGACCTCTTGATGGGCATGTTCATTCCCCGGCTGCCACCAGGCACGGCGTTGCTGGCGGTCGCACTGATCGGGACCACCGTGGTCCCTTACAACCTCTTCCTGCACGCGAGTTTGGTGCAGGAGAAATGGGGGCCGGGTCTGGATTCGCGGGAATCTCTCCGAGCGGCGAGGACGGACACGGCGGTGTCGATCTCCGTCGGAGGTGTAATCACTCTGGCCGTGATGGCGACGGCGTTCGGTGGGATGTACGTCAAGGGCATGCAGGCCGAGACCGGTCGGGACCTCGCCTCCGCCCTGGAACCCCTCCTCGGGGACGCGGCTGGCTGGGTGTTCGCGGCGGGCATGTTCGCGGCCGGGTTCACGTCCGCCGTAGCCGGCCCGCTCGGCGCGGCGTACGCGATTGCCGGCACACTGGGCCAGGACACCGATCTGCGCAGCGTCCCTGCTCGCATCGTGTGGGGCGCAGTCCTTGCGATCGGTGCCCTCATTGCCCTGACGGGAACGAATCCCACGGAGGTCATCGTCATCGCACAGGCGGCGAACGGGCTTCTCCTGCCCATCGTGGCCGTATTCCTGATGGTCGTGATGAACAGTCGTCGGCTGATGGGCTCGCATCGGAACGGCCCACTGGCCAACGCCCTGGGAGGGCTTGTCTGTCTTGTCGTCATCGGGCTCGCGGTTTACCAGCTGGGCGGGCTTGCCGGGCTGTGGGATTGAGGCCCGGCGATGACGCGCGCCGCCGAATGACGTCCCTTACCGACTGTCGTGAGCCGACGGCATGCGACTGAGTCATTCCTCCCGTCACCCGTTTCCTGAACGAAAGCGCTTCGACACGCCGCCGTTTCATCAACGAAAGACCTCGACACGCCCCGTCCGGCCCCTCCCGGTCGCCCTGTGACGCGGCCTACACGTGTGGGATACTGGCGGCACGCCGCATGCCCCGCGCGGGAGAGCGTCGGCGCGCGTCCTGCCCCGGCCGGCCGCGTGAGCAGGCCGCCGAAGGAGCAAACCCTCCCCGGGAATCTCTCAGGCATCCGTACCGCGTGGGGTCAGGCGCTCTGGAAAGCGTCTCACTCCGCCGCGCCCGCGTCCGGACCGAGACCACCGACGGTGCAAGCCGCCCACCCGGGCGTCGGAAACTCTCAGGTCCATGACAGAGCGGGGAGGAGCAGACCCACGCCGTGACCACGGCAGGATCCCCCCGGAGGTACCCCGTGACCAGCCCCCAGACCACCGAGAGCACGACCGCGCTGCCCCACGAGCGCGTCGAGCCCAAGGACGCCGCCTCGGCCCCCTTCGTGGCCCGCCACATCGGCCCGCGCCCCGCGGACGTCGAGCACATGCTGCAGACCCTGGGCTACGACTCGCTCGAGGCCCTCGTGGACACCGCCGTCCCCGCCGGCATCCGCCAGCCGAAGCCCCTCGAGCTGCCCGCCCCGCTGACCGAGTCCGCGGTCCTGGAGCAGCTGCGCGAGATCGCCGGCCGCAACGTCATGAAGACCCAGATGATCGGGCAGGGCTTCTCGGACACCGTCACCCCGGGCGTCATCCTCCGCAAGGTGCTGGAGAACCCGGCCTGGTACACGGCCTACACGCCGTACCAGCCGGAGATCTCCCAGGGCCGCCTCGAGGCCCTCCTGAACTACCAGACGATGGTCCAGGACCTCACCGGCCTGGACATCGCCAACGCCTCCCTGCTGGACGAGGCCTCCGCCGCCGCCGAGGCCGTGCTCCTCATGCACCGTGCCAACCGTCGCAGGACCGACGGCGTCACCCTCCTCGACGCGGACCTCTTCCCGCAGACCCTCTCCGTGGTGCGCCTGCGCGCCGAGGCCGTGGGCATCGACGTGCGCGTGGCCGACCTCTCCGCAGGCATCCCGGAGGACGTCCGCGCCGAGGTCGAGGAGAAGGGCCTGTGCGGCGTCGTGCTGCAGCAGCCCGGCGACTCCGGCCGCATCCACGACCACGCCGCCGTCATCGCGCAGGCCAAGGAGGCCGGCGCCCTCGTGACCGTCGCCGCGGACATCCTCTCCCTCGCCCTGATCACTCCGCCCGGGGAGCAGGGTGCGGACATCGCCGTCGGCTCCACGCAGCGCTTCGGCGTGCCCCTGTTCTTCGGCGGCCCCCACGCCGCCTACATGGCCGTGAAGGAGGGCCTGCAGCGCAGCATGCCGGGCCGCCTCGTGGGCGTCTCCCACGACGACGCCGGCAAGCCCGCCTACCGCCTCGCCCTCCAGACGCGCGAACAGCACATCCGGCGCGAGAAGGCCACCTCCAACATCTGCACCGCCCAGGCGCTGCTCGCGATCGTCGCCTCGATGTACGCCGTCTACCACGGCCCCCAGGGCATCGCCCGCATCGCCCGCCACGCCCACGCCCAGGCCGTCCGCCTGGCGGAGGCGCTGCGGGCCGGTGGCGTCGAGGTCGCCGAGGAGCACTTCTTCGACACGATCACCGTCCGCGTGCCCGGCCGGGCCGAGCAGGTCCTGCAGGCCGCCGAGGAGAACGGCGTGAACCTGCGCCTGGTGGACGCGGACACCCTGCGGATTGCCGCCGATGAGACCACCGTCGACGCCGACCTCGTGGCCGTCCTGACGGCGTTCGGCCTGGACGCGGGCTCCCTGCCGGCCTCCGCGCACGAGGGCGCCGTGGCCACCCCGGCCGTGCCGGAGTCGCTGCGCCGCTCCTCCGCGTTCATGACGCACCCGGTGTTCAACACCCACCACTCGGAGACGAAGATGCTGCGCTACCTGCGCCGCCTCTCCGGCTACGACCTGGCGCTGGACCGCACCATGATCCCGCTGGGCTCGTGCACCATGAAGCTCAACGCCACCGCGGAGATGGAGGCCATCTCCTGGCCCGAGTTCTGCTCCATCCACCCGTTCGCGCCCGACCACCAGACCGAGGGCTGGCGGTTCCTGATCGCGGACCTGGAGTCCAAGCTCGCCGAGATCACCGGCTACGCGGGCGTCTCGGTGGCCCCGAACGCCGGCTCGCAGGGTGAGTTCGCGGGCCTGTGGGCCATCCGCCAGTACCACCTGGCCCGCGGCGAGGGCGAGCGGGACATCTGCCTGATCCCGGCCTCCGCCCACGGCACCAACGCGGCCTCGGCCGTGCTGGCGGGGCTGAAGGTCGTCGTCGTCGCCACCGCCGACGACGGCACGATCGACGCCGCCGACCTGGGCGCCAAGATCGCGGCCAACGAGGGCCGCATCGCGGCCATCATGATCACCTACCCCTCCACGCACGGCGTGTACGACGCCGACGTCAAGGAGGTCTGCGCCACGGTGCACGCCGCGGGCGGCCAGGTGTACATCGACGGCGCCAACCTCAACGCGCTCGTGGGCCTGGCCCAGCCGGGCGAGTTCGGCGGAGACGTCTCCCACCTGAACCTGCACAAGACGTTCTGCATCCCGCACGGCGGCGGGGGCCCGGGCGTGGGCCCCGTGGCGGTGGGCGAGCACCTGGTGCCGTACCTGCCCTCCCGCGAGGCCCTGATGACCGCGGCCCCGCACGGCTCGGCCGGCGTGCTGCCCATCTCCTGGGCCTACATCCACCTGATGGGCGCCGAGGGCCTGCGCTCCGCCACCGCGCACGCGCTGCTGGGCGCCAACTACATCTCCCGCCGCCTCGCGCCCCTCTACCCGACGCTGTACACGGGCAACGACGGCCTCGTGGCGCACGAGTGCATCCTCGACCTGCGCGAGCTCACGGCCCGCACGGGCGTGACCGCCGAGGACGTGTGCAAGCGCCTCATCGACTACGGGTTCCACGCCCCCACCCTGGCGTTCCCCGTGGCCGGCACGCTCATGGTGGAGCCCACCGAGTCCGAGGACCTCGAGGAGATCGAGCGGTTCATCGAGGCGATGGAGGCCATCCACGCCGAGATCACCGCCGTCACCCCGGAGACCGTGGCGGACTCCGTCCTGCGTCGCGCCCCGCACACCCTCAACGTCCTGATGGCCGACGAGTGGGATCGCCCCTACTCGCGCGCCCAGGCGGGCACGCCGGTGCCGAGCCTGCGTCTGGACAAGTACCTGCCGCCGGTGGGCCGCATCGACGGCGCCTACGGCGATCGCAACCTCGTGTGCTCGTGCCCGCCGCCCGAGGCGTTCGAGGGCGCCGTGGCCGACACCGCCGACGAGGACTGAGAGGATCACCCCCATGAGCGATTCGACGCGCAACTCCCCGCTGCACCCGGTCCACGAGGCCGCGGGCGCCACGTTCACGGACTTCGGCGGCTGGAACATGCCCCTGAAGTACGGCTCCGAGCTGGCCGAGCACAAGGCCGTCCGCACCTCCGCAGGCCTGTTCGACCTCTCCCACATGGGCGAGATCCGGGTCACCGGCCCGGAGGCCGGGGCCATGCTGGACCACGCCCTCTCGAGCGTGCTCTCCACGTTGAAGCCCGGCCGCGCCAAGTACGCCCTGTGCCTGACGGACGCCGGCACCATCCTCGACGACACGATCGTCTACCGGATGGACGACGGCGAGGCCGGCTCCGAGCCCGACTACCTGGTGGTGCCCAACGCCGGCAACATCGCCGCGGTCCACACCGCCCTGAACCAGCGGGCGTCGGGCTGGGACGCCGTCGTCGAGGACGAGTCCTCGACCACCGCCCTCGTGGCCGTGCAGGGCCCGCAGGCCGAGAAGATCCTCGCCCGGGCCATGCCGGAGGCCGCGGCGCAGCTGGCCGAGCTGAAGTACTACGGCCACCTGACCCTGACCGTGCCCACGGACGCCGGTGACGTCATCGCCGTCGTCGCCCGCACCGGCTACACCGGCGAGGACGGCTTCGAGCTGTTCCTGCCCGCCGCCTCCACCGCCGAGGCCGGCGACCGCGGCTCCGCCGTGTGGAACACGATGCTCTCGGCCGCGGACGAGGCGGGCGTGGAGCTGACGCTGTGCGGGCTCGCCTCGCGGGACTCGCTGCGCCTGGAGGCGGGCATGCCGCTCTACGGCAACGAGCTGGACACCGGGCACCAGCCGCACGCCTCTGGCGTCGGCTTCGCGGTGCCCGCGAGCAAGGAGGCCGACTTCGTCGGACGATCCGCGCTGGTCGGCAGGGACGACGTCGAGGAGGTCCTCGTGGGGCTGCAGGGCGCGGGTCGGCGTGCCGCCCGGCACGGTTACGCCGTGCTGGACGAGTCCGGCGAGCGGGTGGGCGAGGTGACCTCGGGCGCCCCCAGCCCGACCCTCGGACACCCCATCGCCCTGGCCCGTGTCCGCCGCGACGTGGCCGCCGAGGGCACGTCCCTGCAGGTGGACCTGCGCGGCCGCGGCGAGCCGTTCACCGTGGTGGCCACGCCGTTCTACCGCCGGGAGCGCTGAGCCCGACGCAGCCGTCCCTCGGCCCGCCGCTCGGCGGTCCCGGGGCCCTTCGCTAGACTCGGGCTCCGGGCCGTCGTCGCGGCCCCCCGTCCCGCCGTCCACCTGCAGGAAGTCCGCATGACTCACGTCGCCGCCCGTGCCCGGGTCCCCCTGAAGGGGCTGCTGGTCTTCCTCGCCGTCGCCGCCGTCCTGCTCCTGCTGGGCATCGTCACCGTCCTCCGCGGCGTGGCCGCCGACGCCGCCCGCGTGGACATCGTCACCGTGCTGGACGGCAACACCGTGGTGGTGAACCAAGGCGGCACCGAGCGGACCGTGGTCCTCGCCGGCGTCACGAGCGCGGGCCGCAACCCGGAGGGCCTCAAGGTCGGCCCCAACCTCTGCATGGGGGAGGAGTCCTACTCCTGGCTGCGTGATCGGCTCCCGCAGGGGGCGACCGCGAGCATGACCACCTCGGACGAGGGCGCGCCCGAGGGGATGGAGAGCGCGGTCATCTCGATCGGCGGCGGCACCGTCAACGTGGCCATGGCGGAGGCCGGCATGGCCGCCCCCACGGAGGTCGCCGTCGGCAAGCGCCTGGCGGAGGAGATCGCCCAGGCCAATCAGGAGGCCGTGGGTCGCGGCGTGGGGCTCTACGACATCGAGGAGCCCTGCACGTACCAGAACCGGCTCTACGAGGCCCAGTTCGCCCTGGAGCAGATCCCGGAGGACGCGGAGGCGTCCCTGACGAAGATCGACGAGCGAGCGGTGGAGTACGCGGCCGGCCTGGACCAGGTGCGCCTGGTGCAGCAGGAGATACGGGCCCTCGACCCGGAGAACGGCACGTTCGCCGACCTCGCCTACGGGCCGGCCAAGGAGTCGCTCCTGGCCGAGGCGGACCCGGTGGTGGAGCACGGGATGCAAGTCCTGAAGGACCTCAACACGCGGCGCAACGAGATCGCGGCCCGTGGCTGACCCCGCCGCGCTCAGTCCAGGGCGAGGGTGACGAGCCCGAGCTGGGCCGCCCGGATGATCAGCTGGACGCGGTCGCGGACCTCCAGCTTGGCCATGATCCGCGTGAGGTTGGCCTTGACCGTGGACTCGGAGACGAAGAGGTTCGCGGCGATCTCCGGGTTCGACTGACCCCTGGCCAGCAGCCGCAGCACGCCCAGCTCCCGCTCGGTGAGGTCGGAGCCGTCGGGGCTGCCGGGCTGCACCGAGGTGGGGCCCACCGTCGGCCGGTCCCGCTCGATCGAGGCGAGCAGCTTGGTCGCCACGGCGGGGGAGAGCACGGACTCGCCGCGATGGACGGCCTGAATGGCGCCCAGGATGGCCGGCGGCTCCGCGTCCTTGAGGAGGTAGCCGCCCGCTCCGGCGCGCAGGGCCGGCACGAGGTAGTCCTCGGACGTGAACGTGGTGATCGCCAGGACCCGGATCGCGGGGTGGGTGTCCTTGATCCGGCGTGTGGCCTCCACCCCGTCCATCAGGGGCATCTGCATGTCCATCAGGACCACGTCCGGCTCGATGGCGGCGCACGCCTCCACGGCTTCGACGCCGTTGGCGACCACACCCACGCAGGTCATGCCGGGGGCAGAGTCGACGAGCACGCGGAGCGCGCCGCTCATGAGCGGCTGGTCGTCGGCGATCAGGATGCGCAGCTCTTCGGACACGCACGTCAGCGTAACCGGTGCTGTGGCGCATGCCACCTTGTCGGCGTCGGGGCGAGGCCGGGGTGCCCGCCGGCCGTCATCTGCGCCATGCCGCGGCGCGGCCTGTGCGCGGCGTGCACCATTTGTGACGGGCGTCATACATACTGGGGCCATGAAGACTCGCGCTCTCCTCGCTTCCGCTCTCCTTCTCGCCTCCACCCTCGTCGGCGCTCCGGCCGCCGCCGCCTCGGCGGCCTCGGCCGAGGACGACGTCGTCACGACCCTGGGCCTCGGCAAAGGCACTGCGGAGTGGACGTGCCGCCACTTCGGCATCTGGTGCGACTGACCCCGGGGCGGTCCGCCCCCGATGCCTGATTCGAGCCCATCGACCCCCTCCGTCCGGAGCGGCGCGCCCTCCCGGGCGCGCCGCTCTTCGGCGTGGCGTCAGGCGCGCAGCCTGCGGTGGCGCGCGTTCTGGGCCGCGGCGCCGCTGAGCCGCCTCTATCTCGCCTTCGGGTCGGCGTTCCTGCTCGCCTCGACCGCGTCCGACATCGGTCTGTTCGGCCCGGGCCACGGCGTCATCCCGGTCCTGGACGGGATCGCCATCGCGTCGGCGACCAGCGCCTTCCTCGCCCAGTGGTGGCGCAGCACGGTGGGCTTCGCCCTGCTCCTGCCCGGGGCCGTCGCGACCGTCGTCGGCGGTTCCGAGGTGCTCTTCGCCGTCGTCGCGCCCGTGGTCCTCGGGGCCGTCGCGGCGACCGCCCGTTCCTGGGGGTTCGTCGTCACGGCCGCCGTCCTGGCACTGACCTGGGGCGTCGCCCAGCCGTTCGCGGTGGGTCAGTCGAACGCGACGTGGTTCATCCTGCTGCTCATGTCCATGGGCCTCGGCGGCGGGCTCTTCATCCGCGAGAGCCTGACCCGGCGGGAGCGGGATCGCCGCCGGGTGTTCGAGGCGGAGGAGCGGGCCCGGCTGGCCGCCGAGGCCGAGCGTCGCTCCCTGGCCCGCGACCTGCACGACGTGGTCGCGCACAACCTCACGATCATCTCGATGCAGGCTCGGACGGCACGCTACCTCGGCGCCCCGGAGGCGGCTCAGGGCGTGCTGGACGTGGTGGGGGACTCCGCGAAGGACGCGCTGCGGGACCTGCGGCGCATGCTCTCCATCCTCCAGGAGGACGGGATCGTGGACCCGAGCGGTGAGCCGGGCGCCGCGGGGGGCGCGGACGGGGCGACGTCCGCGGATCCGGTGCTGTCCGTGGCCCAACTGGCCGAGGAGCTGCGCAGTCTCGGAATGACGGTGGAGACGGACGTCCGCTGCGACCAGAACGCGATGCCGATCTCCGTGCGCTCCACCCTGCACCGGGTGCTCCAGGAGGCCACCACGAACGTCGCCAAGCACGCCGGCGAGGGCGCGCGCGTGTGCATCGAACTCCGCGACGCGGGGCCGGACGTGGTGCTCGAGGTGGAGAACACCGTCACCGAGCGGTCCGGCCCGCCGCAGTGGAACTCCTCCGGTGTGGGCCTGAACTCCATGCGGGATCGCGTGGCCACCTTCGGCGGCACGATCGAGGCCGGGCCGGGGGGCTGGGGGTGGCGGGTGCGCGCGGTGCTCCCCAGGTCCGTCTGACGAGGCCGACGCCGTCGCAGCGGCGGACCAGACCCATGTGACCTGCATCACATCAGGGCCCGAAAGTCTGCACCTTCCGCCACTGTCGGGGGCGCCGTCGTCCCTCCTAGAGTGGGTCATGCCCCATTGAGACGGTGCACAGTGCGAATCACGAGCCGGGATACATGCCTGAGGGGATGCGGGCCCCGGACGCGGTTCCGAGAAGGACGATGGCCATCCGGCCATCGTCCTTTCTCGTTGTCGGGCGTGCTCAGGCCGGCTCGGCGGGCGACGGCTCCGGGGTGACCGTGCGGACGAGGGGACGGGCCGCCGTCCGGCCCAGGGCCATGAGCACGGCGGCCGGGAAGCCGATCACCGGGATGAGCATCGGCAGGATGCCCGCCGCGCCCTGCGTGAGCACCACCAGGCCGTAGAGCATGCCGATCAGCGCGTACGCCAGCACGTGGACCCACTGGTTGAGCACGTGCCGGAACGCCCAGTTCACGAGCAGGCACAGCGGCAGCCCCACCACCAGCCCGGCGACCCCGACCACCGTCAGCAGCGGTGTCAAGCTGCCGAAGGCCTGCAGGCCCGGGACCACGGCCAGGATCGCCACCACGGCGGCCATCACGAGGTTGGGCAGCAGCCAGGCCACGAGGAACCCGTTCAGTCCCATGCGCAGCTGCGGGCGGGGGCCGGAACGGGCCGCGCGGCGACGGGCACGGGCGGCGGACGCGACCGGGGCGGGGGTGGTCATGGCGGGAACTCTCCGGGAGGGGGATCGACGACGTCGGGCGGGTCCCCACTGTAGTGGGCCGGGCTGGACGGGCCCCGGGAGAGTTCCCGGTCAGGCGCGCCGGTCGCCGTCCACGTGGAAGGCCAGGTCCTCGACGCCGGGGAAGGACTCGATCTCCTGGAACGCGTCCCAGGCGTCGCTGTCCGCCTCGGCGTCCGCGGGCAGGGTCACCGTCAGGGCGCCGATCTCCCCGTCGATCACCTGCAGGCGCAGCTCGAGCTCGTGTCCTCCGGCGGATCCGGAGGCGAAGCGGCCGCGGACGGGCCAGACGCAGTCGTTCGGCACCGCGCGCCGGACGTCGTCGTCGGTCTGGACGACGAGCGGCACCCAGTCCGGGACCTCGCCGGCTTCACGGATGGCCTCGGCCACCGATGCGACGGTGCGCGCGTGCGGCAGCTGGGAGCGCAGCGCCTCAGCCCCGGGCAGGTCCCGGCCCTCGGCCAGCGCCGGGTCGAGCAGGGTCTCGAGCAGCACGCGCACCTCGACCGGCAGCTCGGCGGTGGCCTCCGGCTCGACCTCGTCGACCGGGTCCTCGTCCAGGCCGGCGGGTCCGGTGACGGCGAGTTCGACGGCGTCGCGGCGGGTCCGGCGGGCGTCCTCGTTGGCCAGCAGCATCGCCAGGGAGGCCGCTGCGGCCAGCGCGACGCGCGGGGCGGGGACGCCGACCCGCTGGAGCCCGCGCACCAGGGCACCGTCGATCCGGTCGTTCAGGCCGGTGGCACGCAGCGTGACCGCCGCGACCGCGCCGCCGACGGCCAGCCCGCCGAGCCCGCGCAGGGCACGCGCGGCGGGGGAGGGGGCCACCTCGCCGTCGGCGATCGCGGCGGTGTGGAGGGCGTTGGCGGTCTCGGCCGCGAGGACCGTGCCGCTGACGGCGGCCTCGAGCTCTGCGAGGGCCCGACGCTCGCGCCCTCGGCGGGCGTGCGGATCCAGCAGGGTGAGCCCGCCGACCGCGGCCGCCGCCGCCAGCCCGTAGAGCCGGCCGCCCGGGGCGAGGGCGCGCTGGCGCAGCGCGGGGAAGACGGCCTCGACGCCGTCGACGGGAACGGACGACGCCGAGTGGTGGACCTCGCCGGGGGCGGAAGGGGCGGGGGAGGGGAGCTTCATGCCCCCAGTGTGGCGCACCGCCCGGCTCAGGACGAGTCAGCGGCCCACGTGCGCGCTCAAGCGGAGCGCAGGCCGCCCTGCCACAGGGCGGCGAACGGCGTGCGGCCCTCCACCGCCTGCGCGATGCCGGCTCGCACGAACTCCTTGGCGCGGCGCGCGGCCTCGAGCGTGGTGGCACCCTTGGCCAACTCGGCGGTGACGGCGGCGGCGAGCGAGCAGCCCGCACCAGAGACGCCGGACTGGCCGATCTTCGGGGCGGAGAGCACCTCCACGGTGTCCCCGTCCACGAACACGTCCACGGCGTCCGGGCCGGGCAGGTGCATCCCGCCCTTGGCCAGGACGGCCGCGCCGGAGATCTCGTGGATGCGCCGAGCGGCCGCCGTCAGGTCCTCGACCGAGCGCACGGTCATGCCGGAGAGCTGCTCCGTCTCGAAGTGGTTCGGGGTGGTGAAGGTGGCCAGCGGCAGCAGCTCGGCCTTGAGCGCCTGGTCCGTGTCCAGGGCGTGGCCCGGCTCCTGGCCCTTGCAGATGAGCACGGGGTCCAGGACCACGTGGTCCCACTCGGCGCGGCGCAGGGCCGCGGCCGAGGTGCGGATGACCTCCGGGGAGCCCTGCATGCCCAGCTTCACGGTGCGCAGCCGCTCCGGGTAGTCGCCCTGGATGGCGTCGAGCTGCTGCTGGAGGATCTCGGTGGGCACGGGGAAGAAGCGGTGGTTCCAGTCGTCCTCCGGGTCGAAGGAGACGATGCAGGTCAGCGCCACGATGCCGAAGACGCCGAGTTCCTGGAACGTCTTGAGGTCGGCCTGGGCGCCGGCGCCGCCGGTGGCCTCGGACCCGGCGATGGTCAGGGCGAGCGCGGGGGCGGAGGCGGAGTGCTGGGGGGAGTGAGCGGTCTGGGGCATGCGCCCATGGTAGGACCGACCCCGGACGGGAAGCGCCCGACGGCCGGCGGTGTTCACCGGGGAACGAGGGTCCTCGGACCCGGAGCGTCCGCCCGGGCGCCCCGAGCGACCCGCGAAGGACGGGGACGGACGTGCTCGAGTTCCTCACCGGCACGGGCCTGGCCACCTCGGCCGGGCTCAACGCCTACATCCCCCTGCTCGCCCTGGGTCTGCTGGACCGGTTCACGGGGCTCGTCGACCTGCCCGCGGGGTGGACGTGGCTCTCCGCCGACGCCTCCCTCTGGATCCTCGGCGCCCTGCTCGCGCTCGAGCTCGTCGCGGACAAGATCCCCGGGGTGGACGCGGTCAACGACGTCGTCCAGACGGTCGTGGGAGCCGACACGGTCACGGTGGGGGCCGCCGCGCCCGTGCTCTCGGCGGCCGAGGACGTCTCGGCGGCCGGCCTCGTCGCGGCCGCGCTGTTCCTGCCGGTGCTGGTCGCCGTGCTGGTGGTCGCCGTCGTCGTGGGCCTGTGGCTGCTGGCCCGGCGGTTCCGCGCGCGGCGGACGCGAGGCCGTGCCGCGGCCGTGCCGGGTGGACCAGAATGGACGGCATGATCCTCATCAACCTGAAGTTCACCGTCCAGCCCGAGCGTGCCGACGAGTGGATGGACGCCGTCGCGAAGTACACCGCGGACGTGCGCTCCGAGCCCGGCAACCTGTTCTTCGAGTGGTACCGCCCGGTGGAAGGCGGCCCGAACGAGTACTTCCTGCTCGAGGGGTTCACGGACGAGGGTGCGCAGGCCCACGTCGCGTCCCCGCACTTCCAGGAGGGCCTGGACGCGATGCGCCCGCTGCTGGCGAGCACGCCCCAGATCATCTCCGAGCAGGTCGGTGCGGAGGGCTTCGGCCCGATGGGCGAGCTGCAGATCGACTGAGCCCGCCCCCGGCCGGAGGAGGCGACGGCGCCCGCGTCACGAGCGTGACGCAGGGCGCCGTCCCTGTATCCGGGGTCACACCCTGGCTACGGTGAGCGCATGAGCGCCGAGCAGAACAGCATCCAGACCCCCGGCTACCGCGCCGCCCACGTCCCCGCCGGCCAGGATCTCGGTCACCGCTGGTCCACCCGCGAGGCCGATCACGACGATCCGGCGGACCGCCGCGCCGTCCGCCAGATCGCCGAACTCGCCTTCGCGTCCACGGCCGAGGCCGACCTCGTCGAGGAGCTCGCCGGCGGCGCGGAGGGCTGGCTGCCCCAGTACTCCCTCGTGGCCATGACGGCCGCGATCCCCGGCACGGACCTGCAGTCGGACCCGATGGGCTACGGCACCCTGGTCCGGGCCCACATCGACGACGCCGAAGTGCTCGCCCTCGCCCCTCACGGCGTCCTGCCCGAGCATCAGGGCGAGGGCGCCGGCACCGCGCTCGTCAACGCCCTGCTGCAGAAGGCGCAGGCCGACGGCGAGGAGGTCGTGGTGGTCTACGGCTGGCCCGAGTACTACGCGAAGTTCGGCTTCCACCGGGCCTCCGAGCACGGCGTGCACGCGGCCTTCGCCCGGCAGCCCGAGGCGCTGCAGGTCCTCACGCTCCAGGACGGGGCCGAGGTGCCGGCCGGCGAGTTCCGCTACCCGCCCGCGTTCGGGGCGGAGAACGCGCAGGTCGCCGGCCGCTGAGGGCGGGGCGTCAGCCCAGGAGTCGGCGCACGGCGGCGAGCGTTCGTTCGGCCTCGGCCGGCTCGGCCGTGAGCCGCGCGATGACCTCCGCGAGGTCCGCGCGCAGGCCGGCCTCGGCGTCGTCGGCCGGGGCGTGGAGCCACGCCCGCAGGGCGCGGTTGTGGACGGCCACCACGGCCGCCGCCAGCCCGACGGCGACCCCGCCGCGCGCGGGCGTGTCCGGCAGGGCCGTGGCGAGCCAGCCGGAGAACAGCTCCGTGTAGCGGTGCGAGGTGAGCAGCTCGCGCGTGCGCAGCGACTGGGAGCCGCGCAGCAGGCGGGAGCGCGCCCGGGCCCGGTCCGGATCGGCGGTGTGATGCCGGAAGACCTGGAGGACCGCCTCCTCCAGGGCCTCCCGCACGCCGAGGGAGGTGCCGCGCAGGAAGTCGTCCAGGCGGGCGAGCAGCGCCGCGTGGTCGGCGAAGACCACCTCCTCCTTCCCGCCGAGGTGGCGGAAGAAGCTGGCCCGGCTCATGCCGGCCTGGCGGGCGAGCTGGTCGGCCGTGACGGCGTCGTAGCCCTCGCGGTCCAGCAGGTGGATCAGGGCGGTGAGGGTGTCCTCGGCGGGCGTCGTCATGCGGGCCATGGTGCCACGGGCGCGGAGAGGAGGTGAGACTGCGTCTGATTCTGTGAGATGGCGTGTCAGTCGGTGTAGGGTGATGACGGACACACCCATCTCTCCGACCCCGCCCGGGAGGCCACCATGACCGAGACCCTGCCCACCGTCGAGCCCGAGTACGACGTCGCCACGCCGCTGGACACCGACTTCTACCTCGCGCTCGCGGACGTCTCCGACGCCGAGAAGGACGTGTGGCGTCGGGCCCGCGCCTTCGCGCTCGAGCCGGACGTGCTGCCCCGGATCCGGGAGGCGTGGGACCGTCACGAGTACCCGCTCGACCTCGTGGCCCGCCTGGGCCAGGCCGACCTGCTGCGCGACGGCGTCCCCGTGGACGGGCTGCCCGAGATCTCCCGCGTGGCCGCGGGCCTGGCCATGATGGAGCTCTCGCGCCTGGACGGCTCGATCGCCACGATGACGGGCGTGCAGGGCGGTCTGGCCATGCGCTCGATCCAGCTGTGCGGCAGCGAGGAGCAGCGCGCCGAGCACCTGCCGGCCATGGCGCGCGGCGAGCTCTACGGCGCCTTCGCGCTCACGGAGCCGACCCACGGCTCCGACTCGGTCTCGCTGGAGACCCGCGCCGAGCGCGTCGACGGCGGCTGGCGGCTGCACGGGCACAAGAAGTGGATCGGCAACGGGGCCGCCGGCGGGGTGACCGTGGTGTGGGCGCGCAGCGCCGAGGACGAGAAGGTCCGCGGGTTCATCGTGCGCCAGGAGTCCGAGGGCTACACGGCCGAGGTCATCAAGGGCAAGGTCGCGCTGCGGGCCATCGACCAGGCCCACATCACCCTCGACGGCGTGTTCGTGCCCGACGCCGACGTCCTGCCCGAGGCCCGCTCCTTCAAGGACACCTCCCGCGTCCTCTTCGCCACGCGCGTGGGGGTCGCGTGGTCCGCCCTCGGGAAGGCCGTGGGCTGCTACGAGGCGGCGGTGCACTACGCGGGGCAGCGCGTCCAGTTCGGCCGACCGCTGGCCGCCGCCCAGAGCGTGCAGACCCGCCTGGCCGAGATGCTCTCCCAGCTCACCCAGGTGCAGCTGCTCGTGCTGCGTGCGACCCGGCTCGAGGACGAGGGACGGCTCACCGGGCCGATGGCGTCCATGGCCAAGTACTCGGCGACGCGCGCCGCGCGGTCCATCGCCGCGAACGCGCGCGACCTGCTCGGTGGCAACGGCATCCTCATCCAGAACGAGGTGGCCCGCCACTTCGCGGACATCGAGGCGATCCACACCTACGAGGGCACCGAGACCGTGCAGGGGCTGATCATCGGCCGCGAGATCACGGGGGTCGGCGCGTTCGTGTGAGATGACGCGAGCGGGGGCGGCGGCGTGAGCCAGAGATTTCTGCTGGTGCGCACGCCCCCCTGCCGCCGATTCGTCTGGCTCGGCGGCCGATTCGTCTGGCTCACGCAGGCAGAGGGAGCCGCAGGTGGGCGGCGAGGTCGCGCAGCAGGGCGTCGAGACCGCGCCGAGTGAAGACGCTGGCGGTCACGCGCAGCACGATCCACCCCTCGGCCTGCATCCGGCGGTCGCGCTCGATGTCACGGCGCCACTGCCGCGGGTCCGTCCGGTGATGATCGCCCTCGTACTGCACGCAGACGTGGGCCTCGCGCCACACCAGGTCCGGCCGGACGGTGGACCCGTCGCTCAGCATCAGCAGCGGATTCACCTCCGGCTCCGGCACACCCGCGTCGGCCAGCGCCAGTCGCAGGAGCGTCTCGGCCCGCGAATCCGCGCCGTCCCTGAGCAGCGGCAGGGCCGCCCGCAGGGTCCGCGTCCCTCGCCGCCCACGCACCCGGAGCACCTCCGCCTCCAGATCACGCACGGTGCACCGTGGATGGTCGCCGGGACGACGTCGGCCCGCCGGGCCGTCAGCCCGTTGCAGCAGGCTGTCCCCGGCGGCGACGACGTCGGCCAACGGCAGACCCAGCTGCGCCAGCGCCGCCCAGGTGGCGGCCGGCGTCGTGATCCGCACCCGGGCACGCACCAGCACGGGGTCCTGCGGGTGCAGTTCATGCCCGACGACGCCGCTGCGGCGCGGCGCCCCGCCCTCGGCCCGCGTGCGCGCCAGATGGATGGGGCCGCGCTCCCACTGCCGCGGCAGCCACATCCCCCAGAGGCGAGCGGCGGTGGCGTGGGTGGCCGCGGTGCCGGGGTTCGTCCGCTGGAGGGCGCGGACGGCGTCGGCCAGTGAGGGCTGACCCCCGGCGGTGTGCCGCAGCCCGTGGTGCGGGGCGTCGAATCGGGGGCCGCGCAGCTGCGAGGCCGTCAGGCCGGCCTGCAGCCCCGCGGCGACCGGGAAGACGGGGCTGGGGGCGGCGTCGTGGTGCGGAGGAGGGGCGACCATGCCGCCAGCCTCCCCTTCCACCAGCGGACCCGGCGCCGCGACCGCGAGGGCCGTGGAGGGCGAGCTGCGCCCGCGGCCCTGTGCAGGAGCCGCTGAATCGTCTGGCTCACGTCTTCCACGCGTCCGAGCGGCGCCGAGCCAGACGAATCGGTCGTGACAGCCCCCTCAGAACAGCAGAAACGTCTGGCTCGCGCCCGTCGCAGCGTGCTGGCTCCCCCCCGCAGCGTGCCGGCGCACCCAGCGCCCCTCAGCCCTTCGGGGCGTAGTACCGGCCGAGGGTCTCGGCCTTGAGCTCGGCGAGCGTGCCGTCCTGCATGGCCGCACGGATCCGGTCCACGAGCGAGACCGTGAACCGCTCGTTGTGGATGGAGAGGAGCGTGTGCGCCACCATCTCCTTCGCCTTGAACAGGTGCCGCAGGTACGCGCGGGAGTAGTGGGCGCACGTATAGCAGTCGCACTCGGGGTCCAGCGGGCCGAAGTCGCGGCGGTACTTCGCCCCGGGCAGGTTGTAGCGCCCGTCGCGGGTGTAGAACGCGCCGGTGCGGGCCACACGGGTGGGGGAGACGCAGTCGAAGGTGTCGGCGCCGTTCTCGACGGCGGTGAACAGGTCATCGGGTTCGGAGATGCCCAGCAGGTGGCGCGGCTTGTCCTCGGGCAGCTCCTGCGCGCACCAGCCCACGATGGTCCCGAGGTTCTCCTTCTCCAGGGCCCCGCCGACGCCATAGCCGTCGAAGCCGGAGGTCACGCCGTCGAGCTCCCCCGCGGCCGGGAACTCGGCCCGCATCCCCGCGAGGTCGCGGCAGGCCTTGCGGCGCAGGTCCTCGTACTGGGCCCCCTGGATCACGCCGAACAGCGCCTGGTACGGCCGCGCCGCGCGGACCCCGGTGAGGCGGGCGTGCTCGTCGAGGCAGCGCTGGGCCCAGCGGCGGGTGCGCTCGAGCGCCTCCTCCTGGTAGCCGCGGGAGTTGTGCAGGGTGGTCAGCTCGTCGAAGGCGAACATGATGTCCGCGCCGAGGTTGTGCTGGATGCCCACGGACACCTCGGGGGTGAACCGGTGTCGGTCCCCGGTGAGGTGGGACTTGAACCAGACGCCGTCGTCGTCGACGTTGGCCAGGCGCTCCTTGCCGGGGGCGACGGCGTCGTCGGCGCCCTGCCCCTCGGGCGCGCCGGGGCCCTTCATGTCGATGACCTTCTTGAATCCCGAGCCGAGGCTCATCACCTGGAAGCCGCCCGAGTCCGTGAAGGTCGGCCCGGGCCAGTTCATGAACGCGCCGAGGCCGCCGGCCTCGTCCAGGAGGTCGTCACCGGGCTGCAGGTACAGGTGATACGCGTTGGCCAGCAGCGCCTGCGCGCCGAGGTCCTTCATCGACTCCGGCAGCACCGCCTTGACCGTGGCCTGCGTGGCCACCGGGATGAACGCCGGCGTCTGGATCCGCCCGTGCGGCGTGGTGATGACGCCCGTGCGGCCCAGCGGGGCGCCGTCGTGCCCGGGGGTCTCCAGGCGGTGGGTCACCTCGAAGCCGAAGTGGTCCGGGTGCGCGGGAACGGCGGGGGGCTGCGGGGTGTCGGGCATGGGATCCAGGGTAGTGGGGGCGTCCAAGCGGGGAGGCGGGGTGGAGCGGCGTGGTCCCGAACGGGATGTCCCTGTCGGGAGTCCTCAGAGGCGAGTACACTGGACATCACGGGACGCGCTTCGGCGTCTTCCGTCCAACCGGACCCCCGCCTTCGAGCGGGGGTTTCGTGTGTCTGCGTTCAAGGGGTCCAGACGTAAGAGTGCTGACGGATCTTGTTCAGCGATCGGCCGATGGCGTTCATTCGGCGAACGGCATCGCGGTGGCGCTCAGTGACATGGCGGCGGCGCTGCTCGAAGTACGTCAGGACGTCCACGGCCTGCAGCAGGCGGCTCTGGTTCGAAGGGCCGAAGTACATCGTGTCCAACAGGTGGTCGAGTGCTCCGTCGGAGAGGCCCTGTACCGAGGCGGCTCGCATGCGTCGGTAGGTCAGACGGCTGTCATCGCGGAGGTGGTGGTCATCGGCGATCACCAGGAGGCCGTCCGCACGCAGGGACGTCCTCCGGTGCACGCGGTTCAAGAGCTGAGCGGACACCACGATGTGCGGTTTGGCGTCTTCCCATCCAGGCCGCTGACGCAGCCTGTCGACGTCGACACCCTGGAAGCCGAACCACGGGGTGTGCGCGGCGATGAGTTCGACGGCGCGTTGGCTGGCCCATGCGCGGACGCCGACGGGGGCGGCAGTCCAGTCGTCCTTGCCGTTAAACACCGCAGGCCATGGAACTCGAGCTGCTCCGGCACCGCCTGCAGGTGGTCGGCTCGGAGCTGTGCATGGAGCTGGTCCAGGTCCCTTGCCTGCCTGTCCCTCAATCAGTCGCTTCAGACTCTTTCCCACTTGTCGCTGAGAGCCGACCCTGGTGGTCGCGGGACCAGCGGTCGCCAGCGGCGTCGGTGAAGGTGAAGGCGGTCACCCGGAACCGTTCGGCGTTGGTCAGCGGCCGGGGGACCACGTCCAGTTCATCCGCCTGGACGCCGTAGCCCCACTCGTTCTTGCTCAGTTCGAAGTAGGTGCGTCCTGGAGGCAGCATGGCGGCGGTGAGATCGGGAACGGGATACTTCGACGCCACCGTGGCCCGTGCCCCGTAGACCGGGACCTGGGAGGAGTTCTCCACGGCGAGGAACCAGCGCCGCGTGGGTGGGGCGCCGAACTCGTCATTGATCCGGGCGGCGACGCACATCCACGCGGCGACCTGGCGTGCCTGTTCCTGCTTTTCGCGCAGGTCCTGCCGCTCGTCGCGGCCCTTCTCGATCTGGCGCAACCGCCACGACTCCACGGCGGACCATGCCGCGGCCAGGAGCGCCAACACGGAGACCACGAGGGCGATGACGTTCGCAGCGTCCATCAGAACATCTCCTCCTGCGCAGTGGAGAAGTCCCGCTTGATCGTCTTGGGAACCTTCCGTTCGGCCGGGGTCGGTTCCGGGAGTTCGTTCGCCGGGATCAGGTCCCCGGCGAGGATCTCGTCCAAGAGGTCTGCCTGGTCGCCACCCAGTGACACGGTCTCGGTCAGCACTCGGAGCAGATCGAGCAGCTCGTCGTTCCACTCGTCTGCCCACTCGGTGGGGCGGATACGGTCCAGCGGGGTGGCTGCCTTGCCGGCGGCGCGGCCGATGCCGGTGGCCGTCCTGGCGCCGAGCCACTTGTCCAGGATGTTCATGCCGGACACGGCGAAGGCCCTGACCTCCGGACTCACGCCGGTGACGACGCCGTCCCCCACCTTTAGCCGCTGGGTTGCAGGGTCGTAGGACACGGCCCGCGGGGAGGCAGGCAAGGCCGTCACGGGGGCTTCCCAACCCAGGCCAGGAATGCGGGGTACGCGGCCGGCGGGGCGGTCTACACCAGTGAACCGCTCCCCGTAGGTCTGCAGCCACAGCAGACGCTTACCCAGCTCCACGGCACGGGCGAACAGGGCCGGGTCGACCGTCAGCGGCACGCGGACGGGGCTGCCTTCGAGGGCTTCGTCGAACCGCTGGACGTAGGCGTCGTGGCCGGCGACGCCCATGACATAGGCGGCCAGGTCCTCCGGTGTGACCTCCTGCCTGTAGCGCTCCCCCAGCAGCGGGAGCAGCCCGCCGGTGACGTTGGGCTGAGCGGCTTCAGCGTCCCGGTAGAGGGGGATGACGTCCTTGCCGCCGTAGGAGCCGACGAAGTAGTGCTTGTCCGGCACGGCCGTGGCCACGGTCACCGCCGGCCCGCCGCTGGTGCGTGCGGTCATAGGGGAGACGAGGAAGAGCTGCCGGTCGGAAAGCGCCTGCCACAAAGCGGGGCGTTCCAGGTTGATCAATCGAGGATCGTCGAAGGTCCACTGGCGGTCAAAGGAGCGCCAGGCCACGCGGACGATCGGCCGGTGCGGGGCGTCGGTGGGCAGTTCCGCCAGTGGGGTCATGCCGTTCACGGCGGTGTGGACGGTGCGCCCAGAGTTGCCCGTCACATACTTCTCCGCGCGGGCGTCCGCGGACGGGTCGGCCAACAGCTCTCGCCACCGCCGGCGGAGGGTCTCCTGATCGGATGCCACGGGCCAGGCGCGGTTGTACATCATCCCCGGCTGCTGCCAGGGGAAGAGGTCCGCCAGGGCGGGCATGGCCGCCCAGTCCTCCCCGCCGCTGGCCGGTGCCAAGGGGTCGCCCGCCGAACCGGGCAGGCGCTCCCACAGGGCGTCGCCGGGATCCAACCGGGCCACCTCGTCCAGGGCCGCGAACTTCTCCGCGCGCGTGCCCCGGAAGCGCCGGTAGTACACCGATGCCTCCCGGGCGGCCTTGCCGGTGCGCACCAAAGTCACGATCGCGACCGGGGTCTGGATGTCGAAGACGTTCTCCTCCTGGCGGGCCCCGCGGCCCTCGCCGCCAAGGTCCATCACCCAGATCTCACTGGCCGTCCGACGGGCCAGATCGCGCAGACCCACGAAGGCCGGGCCGGTCAACCACGAGGATGCCGTGATGAAGGAGATGATCGCCTGGTCCCCGGGGTCCTGCTGGAACGCCTTCCAGATGGCCCACCGCCAGAAATACACGTACAGGTTGTACAGCGAGGCCTGGGCGGAGAAGATCACTCCCTGCTCCTGGGCGGGGCCGATCACGTCGTCGAACAGCGCGTCCTCGCCGTCCCCGTGCTCCACCCAGCCGCCGGTGCCGGAGGTCACCCGGTCATAGGGCGGGTTGCCGATGGCCACGGTGATGCGCCGGTCCCGCTTGATCTGGCGGGCCGCCTCGGCGGCCTCGGCGAGGACCCGCGCGTCGCCGAACAGTCCCGCCTCCATGCCCGCCGAGGGGTCCTCCAGGGTGTCCGTCAGGTACACGCCGATCTCCTCCGCCTGGAAGGCGTGACCCTGCGCCTCAGCGAGCCGCTGGCCGATGCGCAGGTGCGCCACCGAGTATGGGCCGGGCAGCAGCTCGAAGGCCAGCAGGTTCTTCGTGAGGTTCTTGGCCACCTGGGCCACCCCCGCCGGGCCGCGTTCCTCCCGGGCCGCTGCCTCCGCGCGGTCGATGACCGCCAGCGGGTAGGTGCCGGAGCCCGTCGCGGGGTCCAGCGTCACCACCGAGGGGGCGCCGAAGCCCAGGGTCTGACCGAAACGTTCCCGCAGCAGCGCGTCCACCACGCGCACCTGGCACTGCACCACACTGATCGGCGTGTAGTAGACACCCGCGCGGTTACGGGCGGCCGGGTCGTAGCGCTGGAGGAAGTCCTCGTAGAACCACAGCCACGGCTCACCACGGGAGTCCGTGGAGCGCTCGATGGCGGCCACGTCCATGCTGGACACCAGCCGCATGATGGCCCCGACCTCCGGGGCGATGTACTCCATGAGCGCCGGGATGCCGATGATCGGTCCGAGGGACGCCGCCAGAACATTGCGGTGGGCCGTCTCCAGGGCGTGCTTGGCCTCCTCAAGCGTCACCACGCCGTCGGCGTTCCGGTCCGCTTGGCCGGAGAGACCGGCGATGGCCATGGAGTAGGCCACCACCTGGGCGACGTCGCCGGCGAACTGGGCGTCCGTGGTTGTGTGGTGCACCGTGTGGTCCCAGGCCGCCTTCGCCTCCCGCACCGAGCGGTAGTTGTTGGACAGGCCTTCCTGGAGGCGCTCTCGAAGGAAGCGGGCCAGCGGGGCCAGGCGGTCCGCGAGCTGGCTCACTCGGGTGATCGGCCGGGGCTGGGCCAGGGTGAACTGTTCCAGGACGGTGCGCAGGCGGTCCGCGTCCCAGCCTGCGACGCCGTCGACGGGCAGGAACGCGGTGTCCACAAGGGAGCCGGAGACATAGAGGGCGATCTCGTCTCCGTTCGAGACGAGCAGCGCGTCCAGCTGGGAGAGCAGGTCCCACTGGCCCTTCTCCCGGCCGCGCCACTTCTCTCCGATGACCGTGTGGCCGGGTGCCTTGAGTTCCACCCATCCGCAGGGGCGACCGTCGATCAGGGCGGCGAAGTCCGGGCGCACGCCGTCGAGCTGGGCCTCTCGCAGCAGGCTGAGGTCCCCAATCCCGGTGACGGAGGAGAACGCGCGCAGGAACTCGGAGACCGGGACCGTCAGCTGCGCCTCCGGCTCGGCGGAGACCCCGCTCGTGGAGGCGAGCCGCACGTCACGGGCGTACGTCTCAGCGAGCTGGGCGAGGGGTGCGTCGATCATGTGTCCTGCCTTGCAGTGAAGAGGGTGGCGCGAGTCACTCTATCCAGACGGGGCGTGCTCGACTGGGCCGACACCGCGGAGGCCGGCCGCGCCCCGCTCGTGGCGAGAAATCTGGTCGGGCTCGCCGGCGCCCTCGTCCTCCTCGCCGTCAGTCGCCGGGACACGCCCTCGGTCCGCCAGCTGGACCCGGCCGCCCCGGCTCAGCCCAGCACCTCCCGCGCCACCGCGCTCGCCACCACCAGGTCCTGCCAGGGCATGCCGGTGGTGACGAACAGGGCGGGCGCGCCCTCCCGACGACGCGCGGTCCCGGCCACGAGCTCGGCCAGCGTCACCGTGTCCTCGATCCCGGCGAGGGCGCCGGAGTCGATCGCGAGGGTGACGTCGCCGGCCTCGCGGGCGGCCGAGTCCCGCGACTCCACCGCCACGGTCGCGCGGCGGGCCAGGGCGTCGTCGGTCTCGCGGGCGTCCGTGGTGTGCGAGCCCATCGCCACGACCGTCGCGTGCTCCGGCACGAGCGTCCCGTCGAACAGCGGGGCCGTCGCGGCCGTGCACGTCACCACGACGTCCGCCTCCGCCACGGCCTCCGGGCCCGCGGCGCTCGCGGTCACGCCCAGCTCCGCTTCGATGCGCGCGGCCAGGGCGGCGGCCCGGTCGGCGTCGCGGCCCACCACGGACACCCACTCCAGCCCGAACACGTCCTGGAAGGTGAGCGCGTGCTCCCACGCCTGCACGCCCGTGCCGAACACGACCAGGTGCCGGGGCGAGGCGTCCGCGAGCAGCCGCACCCCGAGCGCGGACACCGCGGAGGTGCGCAGGCCCGTCAGCTCGACGCCGTCCAGCACGGCCCGCGGTGCCTGGCCGGGGGTGCCCGGGGCGCCGAACAGCACGTAGACGCCCTGGATGACCGGCAGTCCGCGCTCCGGGTTGTCCGGCGTGAGGGTGAGCAGCTTGGTGCCGACCTCGCTCCCGCGCGTCGAGGGCATCTGCAGCAGCTGCCCGGCGGCGGTGGACACGCGGGTGCGGGGGGCGTCGGCCTCCGGGTCCAGGCCGGCGGCGAGGGCCGCCTCCAGCGCGTCGACGGCGGCGCGCGGGCTCAGGGCGGCGCGCACGGCGGGGCCGTCGATCCAGGGCAGGGAAGCGGTGGCGCGGTGCGTGTCCATGCGGCCACGCTACGGGGTGGGCCGGGCGGGCTCACCCGAACAGCGTGCGGAAGTTCGCCAGGATCCGGCGGGGGTGCTCGGGGTCGACGGCGGCCAGCCCCGCCACCGTGGGCTCGTACTCGCCCGGCGCGAAGTACCCGTGCTCGCGGTAGATCTCAAGGCGCTCGAGGATCCCGGCCTGGTCCAGCTCCGGGTGGAACTGGGTGGCGTACTGGCGGGTGCCGAGCCGGAACATCTGCACGGGGCAGTCGGCGCCCTCGGCGAGCAGCACCGCGCCGGGCGGCAGCGCGCTCATCGCCTCCTTGTGGCCGACGTACGCCGCGAACGTGCGCGGGACCCCGGCCAGCAACGGATCCGCGGCACCCTCGTCGGTGAGCGTGACCTCGACGGGCGCGGCCGATTCGCCGTACGCGTTGTCCACGACGCCGCCGGCGTGCCGGCCCAGTGTGCCGACGCCGTAGCAGCAGCCGAGGAACGGCAGGTCGCGGCGCCGGACGACGTCGAGCATCCGGCCCAGCTCCGCCTCCACGGCGCGCTGCACGGGGGACTTGGTCTCCTCGGGATCGGTGCCCGTGAACGGGCTGCCGGGCAGGATCACGGCGGCGACGTCCGCGAGCTCCGCCTCCCAGTCCAGGCCGTGCGTGGCCACGTCCGGGCGCTGCACGACGCGGTCCAGGCGCAGCACCCGCAGCCGGCCCTCCGGATAGCCGCCCAGTCGCTGGACGGCCTCGACCTCGGCGGCCGCGGCGTCGTCTTCGGGGCGCGTCTGGACGAGGAGGAACGGCCGCGGATGCGGGCTCGGGACGGCGCCGGTCGGGGTGGTCATCTCGGCAGACTAGCGGGGCATCGGGCCGGGAGGGCGTGACGGCGTCGCGGGGCGTCGTCGGGGGCGGGTCGCGGTCAGCGGTCGGCCCAGGGGCGGGCGTCGGAGGCCCACGGCAGGGGACGGACGCGTTCCTCGGGCAGCGGGTCCGCGGCCAGCCGGCCGTAGAGGTGCACGTCGAGCCGCCGCCCGCCCGCGCGGAGGCGGCCGCGCTGCGTGCCTTCGTGACGGAGCCCGGCGGCCCGGGCGACGGCCCCCGCCGTCGGGCTGTCCGCCCGGTGGGCCAGTTCGATCCGCTCGAGCCCGCCCTCGGCCAGTTCGGCGTCCGCCACGGTGGTCGCCGCACGCGACATGATCGCGTCCCCGCGCCAGCCCTGATGCAGCCAGGCGGTGAGCGCGCCAGTGCCGTGCGCCTCGTCGCGCACGACGGCGACCAGGCCGATCAGCGTGTCCGTCCCGCGCTCCACCACGGCGACGGCGTCCGTCCCCTCCGCCTGGACCAGTCCGTCGACGTAGGCGCGGGCGGAGGCCTCGTCGGTGACCTCTGCGGGATCGGCCATGCCGACGGTGCCCGCGTGGAAGGCCGCCAGGACGGCGGGCGCGTCCGTGGCGCGGAGGAGGCGGAGCTGGACGGGTGCGGAGCCGGTCATGCCGGGAGCACAGCCCCGACAGGGGCTGGAAAGTGAGGTGCGCCACACGAACCGCACCTCGGAGGGCGTGTCACCGGGGACGGGGTCGGCTCCCGACGCCCGTCTCGCGGCCGGACCTCACCGGCGCGTGGCGGCCTTCGCCTCGAGCTCGTCGGCGAGGGTGCGCAGCGTGCCGAGCTCGCGGGCGATCCGGGAATCCAGGTCCGCGTCCGTGAGCGTCTCAGACCCGCCGCGGGCGCGCAGGTACAGCAGCTGGTCGAACCGGGCGCGGCGCCACTGATACTCGGCCTCGGCGTCGCGGGCCTGCAGGGCGCGGGAGATCTCCCGGTCGTAGAGCGGCGGCTCGTTGAGCTGACGCTGGCGCACCTCAAGCACACGGGCCGCCCGGCCCGGCTCGGAGGGGACCTCGTCCGCCTCGAGCAGGCGCCGACCGAGGTTGGCGGCGGCGATGTGCTCGCCCTCCTCGCGCAGGATCAGCGACGCCAGGGACAGCGCGGCCTGGATGGACTTCCACCGCCCCACGGCCCCGTCCCACGGCAGGTTCGTCAGCAGGCCCAGGGTGGCGAGCGTGCCCTCGGTGTCCTCGTGCAGCAGGTAGAGCCGCTCGGCCATGCCGAACACGTCCTCCAGCTGGGAGCCGGAGCGCAGGTTCAACCCGTGGGAGAGCCGGGCCGCGGTGGCGGTCAGCTCGGTGTCCTCGAGGTGGCGCTTGCCGACGGCGACGATCCGCTCCTCGGGGGACCCCGCGTCCACGGGGGAGAAGGTGGTGTCCGGGACGGCCCTGCGCTCCTCCGGGCGGTCCGTGCGGACCCGGATCACGGAGCCGTGGGCGATCTTGACCTCGCGGCCGCCCTCGAGGGTGGCGATCACGAGCGCGGGGGTGCCGAAGTCGTCCCGCATCACCCGGGTCGAGGCCACGGGCGGGGCGGGCTCGCCGCGGCGGGTCAGGAAGCTGTCCCCGGGCTGCACGTCCTGGGACTTCAGATGGCGGAGGTAGCCGCCGACGACCGGTGCCATGCTCAGCGCCCCCATCCCACGTGGGCGAGGGCCTGGCGCACCAGGTCCCCGCGGCCACCGATGAACTCGGCCTGGATGTCCTCGCCGAGGGCCTCCTCGGGGGTGAGCCAGGTCAGCTCGAGCGCGTTCTGGCGCGGCTGGCACTCACCCGTCACCGGCACCACGTAGACCAGGGCCACGGCGTGCTGGCGGTCGTCCGTCAGCCCGGTCTCGGACGGTGCCGGGAAGTACTCGGCGACGGTGCAGGGGACCACCGACGGCGGCAGCTGCGGGAAGGCGAGCGGGCCGAGGTCCTTCTCCAGGTGGCGCATCAGCGCGGCGCGGATGGTCTCCCGGTACTGGACGCGGCCGGAGACGAACGTCCGCTGGAACGTGCCGGTCTCGTCCGCCACGTAGAGCAGGCCGATCTCGGTGACGTAGCCGAGGGAGTCCAGCCGCACCGGGATGGCCTCCACATACACCATGGGCAGCCGGCGCCGGGCCTCGTAGAGGTCCTCGTCGGACAGCCAGCCCGGATTCGGGTCGGGGGTGCGCACGCTCATGGTTCTGTTCTACCGGAGTTCCGCGCCGGGGGCACACCGGGTCCCGCGTGTTCCGCTCACCACTTGGCTCGGAAGTACTGCCGGGCCATCGGCACCTGCTCCGAGGGGACGTCGAGGGCGAGGGCGGCCGCGGTCGGCCAGTTCGGGTTCGCCAGGGCGGCGCGGCCCACGCAGACGGCGTCGGCGCGGTCCTCGTCCACCACGGCCGCGACCTCCTCGGCGCCGGTCAGCGAACCGACGGCGGACACCACGATCCCCTCGGTGCCCTCCTTCACGGCGGTGGCCAGCGGCACCTGATAGCCCGGGCCCTGGGGGCCCTCGTAGGTGTCCCCGATGCCCGCGGAGGACAGGTCGAACCAGTGCACCTGCCCCTGCAGCTCCTGCGCCAGGCGGACGGTCTCCTCGATGCTCCAGCCGCCCTCGACCCAGTCCGAGCCGGAGATGCGGATGCCGAGGACCTTGTCCGCGGGCCACACCTCGCGCACGGCCGCCACGACCTCCTTGAGGAAGCGGGTGCGGCCCTCGAAGTCCCCGCCGTACTCGTCGGTCCGGGTGTTGGTCAGCGGCGAGAGGAACTGGTGGATGAGGTAGCCGTGGGCGGCGTGCAGCTGCACGGCGCCGAAGCCGGCACGGTCGGCGCGCTCGGCGGCGTCGGCGAAGGCCTGGACGGTCTCCCGGATCTCGTCCACCCGCATCGCGTGGGTGCGGATCTCCATGGAGCTGGTGGCCACGCCGGAGGGGGAGAGGGTCTCCCAGGAGTCGGGGCCCTCGAGGATCGGCTGCCCGGCGGGCGCGCCCGGGTGCATGGGGACGGTCGAGGCCTTGGCGCCGGCGTGACCGAGCTGGATGGCGGGCAGGGCGCCCTGGGAGGCGATGAACTCGGCGATCGGCGCCCACGCGTCCCGCTGCTCGTCGTTCCACAGGCCGGTGTCCCACGCGGAGATGCGTCCCTCGGGGGTGACGGCGGTGGCCTCGGCCACCACGATCCCGAAGCCGCCGGCCGCGCGGGCGCCCAGGTGCTGGAAGTGCCAGCCGTGGGGGACGCCGTCGCGCGCCTCGCACGAGTACTGGCACATCGGCGGCAGGATCAGGCGGTTGCGCACGCGCACGCCGTTGATCTCGATCGGTTCGAAGATCGCGGGCACGGCGGGGGCGTCGGTCTGCGGGGTGGCGGTCTGAGTCATGCACCCCACCCTACGAGCGGGTCCGGACACGGGAGGGCTCGCGTCCGCCGCGGGCGGAAGGGCGGGCCGGCCCGTGCGACGAGAGAAGTCGTCACCGCTGCTGCGTCCACCCCTACCCTGGGCCCATGCCCTCCTACCGCGCCCGCCTGCAGATCGGCGACCTCCTGCCCGGCCACCGGCCCGAAGAGGTCATGGACCTGGCCGAGGCCGCCGTCCAGGCCACGCACGTGCTCGCGGCCAAGGACATCGAGGTCGTCGCGCGCGTCCCGCGGATCGTGCTGCGCTTCACGGTGCCCGGCTCGCACCGGGCCGGCGAGGACGCCGAGGCCGCCGAGGTGGCGCGGCGGATGGCGGAGGCGGTGTCCGGCGTCGCCGTGACGGGCCGGCTGGACGTGCTCCGGCGCGACGGCGGCCGGTGGGTCCCGGTGCCCGCTGGGCTCGGGCGCTGAACGGGGCCGGGCTCAGGCGCCGGCCGGGTGCGGCCGGCGGGCGGCGTCGCGCTCGATCTGGCGGGCCCAGGAGCGGCGCACGGCCGCGGCGGTGACCAGCAGCAGCGCCCCGAAGGCGGCCGCGAGACCCACCCACACGCTCTGCTGCGCCCCGAGCGGGCTGGGCAGCAGGCGGGGCAGGGCGAGGCAGAGCAGGGTCCAGGCCATGCCCAGGGCCACACCCATGCGGCCGCGCCCCCCGAACACGAGGCGCAGGGCCGCCAGCAGCAGGGCCACCAGCACCAGCAGGGCGAGCAGCTCGGTCGGGAACCAGCCGACGTGCACACCCCAGGCGTGGAGGGCGGCGCCCACCGCGGTGGGTGCGCCGGCGAGGAGGGTGCCCAGCAGCACGCCGAGCGCGCCGTCCTCGGCCACCCGTGCGACGCGGCGGGCCGCCGGGCGTGCGCCGAGCCGCCGGACCACACGGAGCATGAGGACGAGGGCGAGCAGCCACGGGACGACGTCGAGGCCCCCGGGGGCCAGGACGGCCAGGGGGAACCACAGCGCCAGCGCCAGCAGGGCCCCCGCGATCGCGCCCCGGATGCGGCGGTGCCGCGGCGACGCGCCCTGGCCCCGCCCCCACTGCCGCAGCACGTACATGCCGGTCAGCAGCCACAGCACCGGCCAGATCGCCGGGTGCAGCGGGGACAGCCCGAACACGCTCGCGTCGGGGCCGTGTCGGCCGTCGGCGGTGAGCGGGTAGGCGCCGGCGTCGAGCGCGGCGAGCCCCGGGACGCGGCCGGCCAGACCGAGGCCCCACGCGCCGGAGAGCACGAACAGCGCCCACACGACGGTCAGCAGCGCCTGGCCGCGTCGGTCCGCAGCGGTCGGTGAGCCGGCCGGCTCCTCGGGCGGAGCGGGGGTGTAGCCGGGGATCAGGGGCAGGGCGCCCGTGACCGGCCCCGCCGGGGAGTGGGCGATGGCCTCGGCCCGGACGGCCTGCGCCTTCGTGGAGAGCCGCTGCCGCCGCCGCCACTCGGGCAGGGCCACCCGGGCCCGGGCGAACAGCTCCTCATCGGTGAGCCCCTCCTCCGGGTCGGACAGCAGCGGCCGGTCGGCGGCGGCCGGGAAGACCTCGGGGCCCTCGAGTTCGCGCGCGGCCCGGGCCAGCGCGCGGGACTCCCGCTCCTCGTGCTCGCGACGGCGGCGGGCGGCGTCCTCCGCCGCACGGCGCTCGGCCTCCCGGGCGCGGTCCTCGAGGAGCCGGGCCTGGGCGAGGGCGCGTTCGGCGTGCAGCACGGTGTGGGCGCGGACGCGTGCGGCCTGGCGACGACGTCGCTCGGCCTCGAGGCGGGCGGCCTCCTCCGCCTCGCGACGGCGCCGCTCGGCCTCCTCGGCCCGACGGCGCCGCTCGGCCTCGACGCGTTCGGCCTCGAGGCGACGGCGTTCGGCCTCGGCCGCCTGCCGACGGCGCTCCGCCTCCGCCTCCGCCTCGAGCCGGAGCCGCTCCCGCTCGGCGAGCGCGGCCTCCTCGCGGGCCCGCCGCTCCGCCTGCACGCGGGCGCGCTCGGCGGCGACCTCCGCCTCCCGGCGGCGCCGTTCCTCCCGCTCCCGGCGGCGGGCGTCCGCCTCGGCGGCGGCACGGGCCTTCTCCTCGGCCGCCACCCGACGGCGCCGCTCGGCTTCACGCCGACGGCGCTGCTTCTCCTCCTCGCGGCGGCGGCGGGCCACCCGCGCGGCCTGGGCCCGGCGGGCCTCCTCGTCGAGGCGGGCCCGCCGGCGCTCCTCGGCCGCAGTGCGGCGGCGTGCGGCCTCCGCGGCCTTCTCCGGGTCCCGCCCCGGGGCGGGGAGGATGCGCTCGACCGTGCCGACGAGTGGGTCGGTGAAACGGGCGAGGTCCGGGCTGCCGAGGCGGTCCAGGATCTCGCTGAGGTCGCGGCGTGGGCGCTGCTGGGCGGGAGCGCCCGGAGTGCGCAGTCGGTCCATGGCGCGGTGCACATCCGCGCGGCGGTCCTCGCGCACGCGGCGCTCGGCGGCGGTCTCGGGTCGGCCCGAGCGCAGGGCGCGCTCGTGACGGCGCAGATCGCGGCGGGAGATCTCCCCGGGCGCGGCCAGGGCGCGGCGGGGGCGCTCGGCGGGGGCACGCGTCGCGTCGTCGTCGGGACGGGGCGCCGAGGCGTCCCGGAGGCGCTCGAGGGCGGCACGGGACTCGGAGGACGCGTCCTGCATGCTCACCCCTTCCGGCCCCGGCGACGGTGGGCCATGATCCCCGCGATCATCAACCCTGCAAGGGTACCGAACACCATGCCGACCACCGCGGACGCCCACCACGGCAGGCCGGTGGCCCGGCCGGTGAGCCAGCCGAGCCCCACCATGGACCCGGACCACGCGAGCGAGCCCGCCCCGGACAGCCACAGGAACACGGGCCAGCGGATCCCGCCGATCCCGGCCGCCGCCATCGACGCCGTCCGTCCGCCCGAGACGAACCGCAGCACGGACAGCCCCGCCAGGCTGCCCGCCGGGCCCACCCGCACCAGCAGAGTCCGGATCCCCCGGTGGATCCGCCGCCACCACGCCCAGCGGTCCAGGCGGTCGGCGAGGCCGTGGCGGAACAGCGCGTAGAGGCCGACGTCCCCGGCCCAGCAGCCCAGCCACGCCGCCAGCACCGCGGCCACGGGGGAGACCCGGCCCTCGGCCGCGAGCGCCCCCGAGCCGATGACCACCACCTCCGACGGGACGGGCGGGATCGGGGCGTCCAGGGCCACGAGGAGCGCGGTGAGCGGGTGGAACCACGCTCCGAGCGCGTCCATCAGGGCGGCCGGGTCCCCGCCCGTCACCGCGGTCGCTCCTGCAGCTCAGCGGGGGAGGTGAACTCCCGCTCCTCGCCCGTCACCGGGTCCGTGAAGCGCAGCGACCGGGAGAGCAGCTGCAGGGGACGCGTGACGTCGTCCGGGGCGAGGTCGAGCAGGTCCGGGTAGAACGGGTCGAACGCGATGCCCAGGCCCAGGGCGGCCAGGTGGATGCGCAGCTGGTGGGTGCGGCCCGTGCGCGGGGTGAGCCGCAGGTGCGCCACGCGCCGCCCCGCCAGCGTCCCGGCGGAGACGCCGACGCCCAGCAGCTCCACGCGGGACTCCGCGTTCGCCCCGGCGTGGGGCCGGTTCGACCGCCGGGTCCGCACCGGCGCGCCCGCGCGCCGCCCGGAGGCCGCCGCGGGGATCTCCTCCACCACGGAGCGCAGGACCCCCTTGTCCTTGCGGATCCGGCTGCGCACGGTCAGCGGGAATCGCCCCAGGACGGGGTCGGCCGGGGCGCCGGGGCCGCGGGCGCCGTCGTCGGGGGCGTCCGGCAGGAGCGCCACGGCCTCGTAGGTCTTGGCCACGGCACGCCGCTCGAAGAGCAGGTGGTAGGCGCCGCGGGTGGCCGGGTTCGCGGAGAACATCACGACGCCGGCCGTCGCCCGGTCGAGCCGGTGCAGGGGCACGAGGTCGTCGAGGCCGAGCTCGTTGCGCAGCCGCACCAGCGCGGTCTCCTGGACGAAGCGGCCGCCCGGGGTGGTGGGCAGGAAGTGCGGCTTGTGGATGACCACGAGGTGCTCGTCGCGGTGCAGGAGCGTGTGCGTCACGGGCAGCGGGGCCTCGTCGGGGACGTCCCGGTAGTACCAGAGGTCCTCGTGGACGCCCAGCGGCGTCGTCGGCGTCAGTGCGGTGCCGTCCGCCGCCACGACCTCGCCGCGGGCGAAGCGCGCGCGGATGCCGTCCGGGTCCACGTGACCGAACCGGTGGAGCACGTAGTCCTGCGCGGTGGGCCAGCCGGCGGCGGGCAGGCGCAGGCGCGTGGCGTTGACGCCGTTGCGCGGGGGGAGGGGAGAGGGGACGGCCACGGGCCCATCCTCCCAGCCCGGCGCGGCTGCGTCCGACCGGCGCCGCTCAGTCCGACCGGCCGGGCCGGCCGGAGCCGGTGGTCTCGTCCTCGGCCGGGCCGCGGTCCTGCGGGGTGAGCACCACGACCTCCTCGGCCGGCGCGGCGCGCCCCGTCACCTCGCGCGCCGGGACCGCCCCGCCGACGTCGACCACCACGGTGTCCAGCACCGCGCCCGCGGGGACCTCGCAGTCGCCGAGCAGGAGGCTGCCGCGCACCGTGGCGCCGGCCGCCACGACCACCCCGGGGCCGACCACGCTGTCCGATACCTCGCCCGCGATCCGGCACCCCGGGCTGAGCAGCGAGCCGGAGACGCGGGCGTCCGGGGCCACCCACGCCGGCGGCGCCTGGTGGGGGTTGGTGATCAGCGGCCAGCCCTCGGCGGCGAGGTCCAGGCCGGTGCCGTCGAGGATCTCCCGGTGGGCGCGGACGTACGCGTCCAGGGTGCCGATGTCCCGCCAGTACCCGACGAGGCGGTGCTCCCGCACGCGTCCCCGCGCCACGAACGCCGGGATGATGCTCTCCCCGTAGTCGCCGAGGGAGGAGCCCACGGGGTCGCCGTCCTCATTGGTCTCGCCCTCGTCCTTGGTGGCCGCCTCGTCCTCGCCCGCCACGAGGTCGCCGACCACCTCGGAGAGCGCGGCGACGTCGAACACGAACACCTCGGTGGCCACGAGTGTGCCCGCCGGGTCCTCCGGCTTGTAGGCGTAGTCGGTGACGGCGCCGTCGTCGTCCACCTGCACGACCCCGAAGCGCGAGGGGTCCTCGTCCGTCTCGGTGGTGATCACGGTGAGCTCGGCGCCGGAGCGGGTGTGCTCGGCCAGCACGGGGCGCAGGTCCAGCTGGTACAGGTGGTCGGCGGAGAGCACGACGACGGTCTCGGCGCCGAACTGCTCCAGCAGGGGCAGCTGCTGGGCGATCGCGTGGCCGTTGCCGCGGGCGAAGCCCTCCTCGGCGCGGCCCTGCGCGGGGGGCAGGAGCCGCAGGCCGTGGCGGGTGCCGTCGAGATCCCACGGCCGGCCGCCGGCCAGGTGCTGGTTGAGCGTGAAGGGGCGGTACTGCTCCACGACCCACACGTCCCGCAGGCGCGAGTGGGCCAGGTTGGACAGGACGACGTCGATCAGCCGGTACTGGCCCGCCAGCGGCACCATCGGCTTGGCGCGGGCCGCGGTGAGCGGCATGAGGCGGCCGCCGGTGCCGCCGGCCAGCACGAGCGCGACGACGGCGCCCTCCGGGTCCTTCGGGAACGGGTCGGCCATGGTTCCTCCTCGGGTCGGGGCGGGTTCAGCGTAGGGAGCGGGGAGGACACGCGGCCACCGTTCGGGCGCGTCCGGGTCAGCGCTGGCAGTGCGGACACCACCACAGCCGCCGCGCGTCGTCCTCGGGGGAGCCGTAGTCCTCCTGGCGGACGGGGCCGCGGCAGCGCAGGCACGGGGTGCGGTCGTGCCCGTAGACCCAGTACGACGGCGTCCCCCCGCCACGCGCGCCGGGCGTCCGGCCGGGTGCCGTGTCGGGTGACGGACCGGCCGGGACCAGCACCTCGACCCCGAAGGGTCGCGCCGGGTTCGGACGCACGCCCGTGGTCCGGCGCCGGGCGCCCGCGGCGGGGGCGGCGGGCGGGACGTTGGCGCGCAGGAGGTCCCGGGCGAGCAGCACGAGTCCGGCGACGTCCTCGACCTCGCCGATCGGCCGGTGCGGGTCGATGCCGGCCAGCAGGAGGGTCTCGCAGCGGTAGATGTTGCCGATCCCGGAGACGAGCCGCTGGTCGAGCAGGGCCAGGCCGACCGGCCGCTCGGGCCGGGCCGTGAGCCGCCGCATGCCCTCGGCGAGCAGCGCGGCGCCGTCGTCGGGCGTGTCCCAGGCCGGGTCCAGCAGGTCGGGGCCGAGGTGGCCGAGGACGGCGGCCTCGTCGGCGGTGGGCACGAGGGTGAGCAGGCCCAGCTGGGCGCCGAGCACACGGTGCTCCGCCGTCTCCAGCACCGCCCGCACCTGCCAGGCGGGGGCGCCCCACCGCGCGTCGACGGCCGAGACGAGCCAGCGCCCCTCCATCTTCAGGTGCGAGATCAGCGTGAGCGGCCGGGCCCCTGGACGGGCCGCGGGCGGGGTCAGCCGCATCAGCAGGTACTTGGCGCGCGGCAGGACCTCGGCCACCGTCCAGCCGGTCAGGTCCGCGGTGGCGTGGCGGGGCACGCGCAGGTCCGCGTGCGTCAGAACCCGGCCCTCGAGCACGGGGCGGAGCCGGTGCGCGACGCGGACGAGGGAGTCGCCTTCAGGCACGGGCCGTCACCGGCTCAGGCCGCGTTGAGCTGCCAGGTCACGCCGAAGCGGTCCCCGACCCACGCGAAGCGGCGGGAGAAGCCGTAGTCGTCGGGCGGCATGTAGTCACGGCCACCGCCGGCGAGGAGCGCGTCGTGGATCGCGTCCACCGCGGTGGCGTCCGGCAGCTCGACGAACAGGCTGATGGCCGGGGTGAACGTGAACCCGTGCGGGATGAAGGAGTCGAAGAACCGCAGCCGTTGGCCGGCGATCTCGAGCTCGCCGTGCAGGACCTTGCCCGCCCATTCGGCGCCGCGCGGGGAGGAGTCGTCGAAGAGGTCCCGGCGGACCTCGGTGACCGGCAGGTGCTCCACGAACGCGGTGAGGTAGGCGTCCATGGCCGCACCGGCGTCACCCTCGAACAGGAGGAACGGGGTGACGGAGGGGTCCGAGGGGTGCGGCAGGGAGTCCTCGAGGGCCTCGGGGGCGGGGGACGTGCCCGTGGGGGCGGTGCCCACGTCCTCGGGCGGGGCGGCGTCGATGCTCATGGGCCGAACCTACCCCCGGGCCCCGCCTCCGCGACAGGGCCACCCCGGGCAACGCGGGTTGAGTTGTCGCGGGTGTTCGACGGCGGGACCCGTGACAACTCAACCCGCGTTGCGGACGGGCGGACGGGCGTGGGTTCTCAGTTCCGGAACCGGATGCCCGACGGGCTCGAGTAGAACCCCGCGGCCAGCAGCGCCTCGGCCAGCGGCGTGCCGAGCACGGGCCCGCCGTTGACCTTCTCCAGGCTCAGCCGCTCGGTCCGGCCGGTCCGCAGCGCCCACACGAGCGCCTCCGCCGCGGCCCGCAGCTCGCCCGGCTCCTCCGTGAACGCGAGCAGCGTGCGCCCGCCACGCTCCATGTAGAGGGCCAGCCGCCCCGCGATCAGCACGACGACGGCGCCCGCCTTCCGGCCCGGGCGATGGCCCGTGGGCACGACGCCGTCCCGCCCGGCCGGCACGGACGGCCAGTCCAGCGCGGCGCCGTAGGGGTTCGCCGGATCCGTCGCGGCCAGGGCGAGGGCGAGCGGAGCGGCGTCGACGGCGGCGTCCTCCTCGTCCCGCTGGAACCCACGCAGCCGATCCACGACCGCGCCGGTGGAGAACTGCGCGCCGCCCAGCCCGTCGACGAAGTGGCCGCGGCGCACCTGGCCCGCGTCTTCCATCCGGGTGAGCAGCCGGTACTGCCCCGCGAATCCGCCGGGGACCTCCTCGGCCACCACGGAGCCGCGCGTGATCACGCCGTACCGGTCCAGCAGCAACTCGGCGGTGGCGTGGGCGCGGATCGTGGGGTCCTGCTCGGCGGCCGGCAGCAGGGACCAGCGGCCGGCCGAGCGGGCCTGCTCGGCGGCCGAGAGCCCGACGGTCCCCGCCGTGAGACCGGCCGAGCCCCGGGCGCCGCCCTCGGGCGAGGCGAGCCCCGCGTACCGGCCACGCCCGCGCACCCCGGCCAGTCGCCCGCCGAGCCCGCGCCCGGCCGCCGCCCCCGCGGCCCCGCCCGTCCGCGCGGTGCGGGCCCGCGGCGTCTGCCGGCCGGTGCGGTGCGCGGTCTTGCCGAGCGAGAGCAGGCCGCGGACGGGGGCGAACGTGTCGTTGCCGACCCGGCCGTCCCACACCAGGCCCCACAGCGCGGCCAGCACCGCGGGGCCGCGGGCCAGGTCGGCCGGGTCGCGGTGCGGGTCGGGCCCGCCCGCCCCGCCCGCAGTCCCCGTGCCGCCGTCGCCGGCCGCCGCCTGCGCCGCCCGCACCCGCTCCACGAGCTGGGGGAAGAACCAGGCCCCGCCGCCGGCGAACACCTCGAGCACGGCCGTGCGCAGGCCGGCGTCGGCCGGCGTCGCCTCGGCGGGCTCGGGCAGGCGCAGCGTGAGGTCCACGGCGTCGGCGGGGTGCAGGGCCACCCAGCCGTCGTTGCCGGCGGCCTCCCCGACGCCCGACCACACGTACTCGCCCGTGGCCAGCAGCTCGTCGAGCAGGGCGGGGGCGTAGTCCCGCACGCGGGCGGGCAGCACGAGGGACTCCCACGCGCTCGCGGGCAGGGGCGTGCCGGCCAGCTGGTCCAGGACGGTGGCCACCCCGTCCACGCCCTCGAGCGTGGCCGGCGGCCGCCAGGCCCCGTCGCGCCCCGTCCGCGGCCGCAGGTGCTGCCAGTCGGCGAGGAACCGGGCGTACGCGGCCTGGTCCACCGGCTCGACCTCGGCGCGCAGCGCGGCGAGGGAGCGCATGCGGATCCGCCGCAGCACCTCGGCGTCGCACCACTCGGCGTCCAGGCCGGTGGCTCCGGGGGTGCCCTCCGGCCGGAACGCGCCCGTGCTCACGCGGCGCTCGGTGGCCAGGCGCTGCAGCACCGAGAGCACGACGGCGCCCCCTAGCCCCAGCGCAGCCCCCGCCTCGGCGGCGGTGAAGGGGCCGTGGGTGCGGGCGTAGCGGCCCACGAGGTCCCCGAGCGGGTCGTCGACCGGGTCGAGGAATGCGGTGGGCACTCCGTGCGGGATCGGCGTGCCGAGCGCGTCCCGCAGGCGGGCGGCGTCCTCGACGGCGGCGAACCGCTCGACCCCGTCCTGGCGCAGGCGGAACGCGCGGCCGGCGCGCTCGAGCTCCGCCAGCATCCCGGCGACGGCGTCCTCGTCCGCGGCCTCCTCCGCCTCCCCCTCGGCCCGTGTGCGCCGCGCGGCCTCGGCGACGGACAGCGGTCCCAGCAGGCGCAGCAGGTCCGCCACGCCCTCGACCCCGCGGGCGCGCCGGTCGGGCGCGAGCCGCTGCAGCTGGGCCTCGACCTCCGCGATGACCTCGGCGTCGAGCAGCTCGCGCAGCTCCTCCGTGCCCAGCAGCTCGGACAGCAGTGCCGGGTCGAGGGAGAGCGCGGCGGCGCGGCGCTCGGCCAGCGGGGAGTCGCCCTCGTAGATGAACTGGGCGATGTAGCCGAACAGGATGGACTGGCTGAACGGCGAGGGCGCCGTCGTCGTGACCTCCACGAGCCGGACGGCCCGTGAGGAGACCCGCCCCGCGAGCTCCTTGAGCGCCGGGAGGTCGTAGACGTCCTGGAGCACCTCGCGCACGGTCTCCAGGATCACGGGGAACCGCGGGTGCTTCCGTGCCACGTCCAGCAGCTGCGCGGACCGCTGCCGCTGCTGCCACAGGGGGGTCCGTCGCCCGGGGTCACGGCGCGGCAGCAGCAGGGACCGGGCCGCGTTCTCCCGGAACCGGGCCGCGAACAGCGCGGACCCGCCGACTTCCGCCGTGACGATCTCGTCCAGCTCCTCGGCCGTGAACTCGAACAGTTCCGCGCCCGGCGGCTCCGCGTCCATCAGCGGGATGCGCAGCACGATCCCGTCGTCGGCCGCCATCGCCGCGCCCGAGCCGGTCTCCAGCCCGTACCGCTGCGCCAGCCGCGCCCCCACCGCGAGCGCCCACGGGGCGTGCACCGCCATGCCGTAGGGGGAGTGCAGCACCACGCGCCAGTCGCCGAGCTCGTCCGTGAACCGCTCCACCACGAGCGTCTGCTCGGTGGGCAGCACCCCGGTGGCCTCGCGCTGGTCCTTCAGGTAGGCCAGCAGGTTGTCCTGCGCCCACGTGTCCAGGCCCGCGGCGGCCAGGCGGGTGCGGCCTACCTCGGGGTCCGCGTCCAGCTCGCGGCGGAAGCGCCCGACGGCGTCGCCCAGCTCCGCCGGCCGGCCTGCGGCGTCGCCCCGCCAGAACGGGAGCTTGCCGGGCTGCCCGTAGGCGGGCAGCACCAGGACGCGGTCCGCGGTGATGTCCACGATCCGCCAGCTCGTGGCGCCCAGCAGGATGACGTCCCCCACGCGGGACTCGTAGACCATCTCCTCGTCGAGCTCGCCGACCCGGCGCCCGCCGGAGCGGGCCGAGCCCGCGGACGCGGTGCCCGCCGACTCGGCCGTGTCCCCGGCCGCCGCGCCGCCGGGGGTGCCGTCCGCGCCGCCGTCGGAGGCCAGGAACACCCCGAACAGGCCGCGGTCCGGGATGGTGCCGCCCGAGGTGACCGCGAGGCGCTGGGCACCGGGGCGGGCGGCGAGCGTGCCGTTCTCCCGGTCCCACAGGATGCGCGGGCGCAGCTCGGCGAACTCGTCCGAGGGGTAGCGGCCGGCCAGCAGGTCCAGCACGGACTCGTAGGCGGAGAACGGCAGCGTGGCGAACGGCGCGGACCGGCGCACGAGGTCGAACCACTCCTGTGCGTCCAGGTCCGCGACGGCGACGGCGGCCACGGTCTGCTGGGCGAGGATGTCCAGCGGGTTGGCGGGGATGCGCAGCGACTCGATGCGCCCGGCCGTCATGCGCTCGGCCACGACGGCGGTGTCCACGAGGTCGCCCCGGTGCTTGGGGAAGAACACACCGCGGGAGACCTCGCCCACCTGGTGGCCGGCGCGGCCCACGCGCTGCAGACCGGAGGCCACCGAGGGCGGGGACTCCACCTGGATCACCTGGTCCACCGCGCCCATGTCGATGCCCAGCTCGAGCGAGCTCGTGGCCACGACGCAGCGGATCTGGCCGGTCTTCAGCGCCTCCTCGACGATGGCGCGCTGCTCCTTGGACACGGAGCCGTGGTGGGCGCGGGCGAAGTCGGAGACGGTGCCCGATCCGGTGCCGGTCTGCCCGGCCACCTGGGCGGGGCCGTGGAAGCCGGTCGGGTCCGGCGTGCGGAAGCCGGGGACGGCGTCCGGGTGCTCGGCCGCGGCGGCCGCCTCGGCGCGGGCCTCCCAGATCTCGTTGAGCCGGCCGGTGAGGCGCTCGGCCAGGCGCCGGGAGTTGGCGAACACGAGCGTGGAACGCCGCTCGGCCACCAGGTCCACGATCCGCTCCTCGACGTGCGGCCAGATGGACCCGCCCGTCACCGCGCCCTCGTCGCCGAGCCCGCCCGTCGAGGAGCCGGGGCCCAGGTCGTGGGCGGCGGCGGGGGAGGAGAGGTCCGTCAGGTCCGGCACCGGCACCGTGACCGTGAGGTCCCAGCGCTTGGCCGAGGCGGGCCGCACCACCGTCACCGGCTGCGTGCCGCCGAGGAACCGGGCCACCTCGGCGGCCGGCTCGACCGTGGCGGACAGGCCGATCCGCTGCACCGGCGTGTCCAGCAGGGTGTCCAGGCGCTCGAGGGAGACGGCCAGGTGGGCGCCGCGCTTGGTCCCGGCCACGGCGTGCACCTCGTCCACGATCACCGTGCGGACCCCGGCCAGCGCCGCGCGGGCCTGTGAGGTGAGCATGAGGTACAGCGACTCGGGCGTGGTGATGAGGATGTCCGGCGGATCCTGCTGCAGGCGCCGTCGCTCGGCCGCCGGGGTGTCTCCGGAGCGCACACCCACCCGGACGCGCGGCACGGGCCGGCCCTGGTGCGCGGCGGTCTGCGTGATGCCCACCAGCGGGGCCCGCAGGTTCCGCTCCACGTCCACGCCGAGCGCCTTCAGCGGCGAGACGTAGAGGACGCGGGTGGCCGCCGTCCCCTCGGCGGCGGGCTCGCGCACGAACGAGTCGAGCGCCCAGAGGAAGGAGGAGAGGGTCTTGCCCGAGCCGGTCGGCGCGATCACCAGCGCGTGCCGCCCCGAGGAGATCGCGTCCCACGCGCCGAGCTGGGCCGGCGTCGGGGCCTCGAACGCGCCCGTGAACCAGGCGCGCGTGGGCTCGGTGAACCGGCCCAGGACGACGTCGGCCGCGGGCGTGGGCGCGCCCGCTGCGGTCTCCGCGGGCCCGCTCATGCGTGGTGGTACGGTCGGCCGGCGGAGATCTCCTGGGCTCGGTAGACCTGCTCCGCCAGGATCAGCCGCACGAGCTGGTGCGGGAAGACGAGCGGGGACAGGGACCAGACGCGGTCCGCGCGGGCGTGGACCCGGGCGTCCACCCCGTACGCGCCTCCGATCACCATCGTCACCGGGGCGCCGACGTCGAACCGGCTCTGCAGGTGCCGCGCCAGACCCGGCGAGTCGAACGCCGTCCCCCGCTCGTCCAGCAGGATCAGGTGCTCGTCCGCGCCGACCGCGCCCAGGATCCGGTCCGACTCCTCCGTGCGCGCCGCCTCCTCCTGCCGCGCGGAGTGCGGCAGCAGACGCCACGAGAGGTCGTAGGGCTTCTTGAGGCGCCGCTCGTAGCGGTCGATCCCGTCGACGACCCACGCCTCATGCTTCTTGCCGATGGCCAGCACCCGAACAGACATGGCCCCATGATCGCACCGGCCGCGGACACGGTACGGGGGTCGGCCCCCGCCGCTCGGTTACGCTCGCCGGGGCGGGGTGCCTGGCTCCGCACCGGAAGGGGGGCCATGACGTCGACCGCACGGTCCCCGCGGGTGTCCCGCCGCGCCGCGCTCGGCCTCGGGGTCGGCGCCCTCGCGGTGGGCGGGGTGGCCGTCGTCACCGACCTGGCCGGCGCGCCCGCCGGGCCGCTGGGCGCCAACGCGACGGCCCTGTACGGCATGCGCAGCTCCACCGGGCACACGTACGCGGCCCTGCCCGGGCGCGCCGGACGCATCGACGTGTACCGGCCGCCGGGCCAGGGCCCGTTCCCGGTCCTCGTGTGGAACGCGGGCTCCGGCTGGCGCAGCGATCGCGGCTACAGCGACGGTGTCGACGTCGCCCGCGGCCTGGTCCCGCACGGCTACGCCGTCGCCGCGTTCTCGGTGCGCAGCTCCAAGCAGGGCACGTTCCCCGCCCAGGTGGAGGACGCGACGGCGGCGGTCCGCTGGGTGCGGCGCAACGCCCCGGGCCTGCAGCTGGACGCGGGGCGGGTGGCCGTGGCCGGCTCGTCGTCGGGCGGTTGGAACGCCCTCATGGCCGGCCTCACGGGCGGACAGGACCTGGACCGCGAGCAGGTGCCGCTGCCCGGCCGGGAGGTGCCCGACGGCGGCCACGCGATCCCGGAGGAGGACCGCGTCCACGCGATCGTGGACTTCTTCGGCCCCACGGACTTCCTGACGATGAACCGCCAGATGCTCCCGGGCGCGTGCGCGGACTACAACCGCGCGAACCGGCTGAAGCACTGCCACCTCGACGACCGCAGCACCAAGTCGGACATGCTGGGGGTGCCGGTCCTGGCCTCGGGCGGCCTGACCCGGCTGGCCTCCCCGATCGCGCACCTGCGCCCGGACTCGCCGCCCCTGCTGGTCGTCCACGGGCGCAAGGACGTCACGGTGCCGTGGGGGCAGAGCCTCGAGCTGTACCGGGCCGCCGAGGCCGCCGGACTGCGCACCGCGTTCTACTCGGTGGCCGAGGGTGGCCACGACCTGGGCATGATGACCGCGAAGACCCGCAGCGCGGAGGTGCTCCGCAACGGTGCGCCGGCCAGCGCCGTGCACGCCACCATCTCGTGGTCGGCGGTGGCCTCGTTCCTGGACGCCGTCCTGCCGCGCTGAGCCGGCGGCCGGACCCGCCCCGGCATGGCGAAAGCCCGGGAGCACGAGGCCCCCGGGCTGCACATCTGGCGGTGACGGTGGGATTTGAACCCACGGTACGGGGTTACCGTACACAGCATTTCGAGTGCTGCACCTTCGGCCGCTCGGACACGTCACCAGACCAGGACACCCTACCCGAGCCGCGGCGGCGCGCCCAAACCGGCCGCCCGCCGTCGTCGGGCGCGGGCGCGTTCAGCCGCGCTGTGCCGCGAAGAACCCCCGCAGCAGCGCCGCGCTCTCCTCGGCGCGGACGCCGGCGCGGACCTGCACCTGGTGGTTGAAGCGGGGGTCGCGGACCACGTCCAGCACCGAGCCGCACGCGCCCGCCTTCGGGTCCCATGCCCCGAACACGACGCGCGGGATGCGGGCCAGCAGCAGCGCACCGGCGCACATGGGGCAGGGCTCCAGGGTCACCACGAGGGTGCAGTCCGTCAGGCGCCAGCCGTCGCCCGCCCCGGCGGCGGCCCGCAGCTCCGCCCCGCGGCGCAGCGCGAGGACCTCGGCGTGGGCGGTGGGGTCGTGGTGCTGCTCGCGCTCGTTCCCGACGACGGCCAGGACGGCCCCGTCGCCGGCCACGAGGGCGGCTCCGATCGGCACGTCGCCGGCCGCTCCGGCCACGCGGGCGGCCCGGAGTGCCAGGCCCATCCACGCGTGCTCCTGCTCGGCCGTGGGCGCGGGGGAGGGGACGGGGGCGGACACGCGGCCAGCCTAGCGGCGGTGTCGGCGCCCCCGCGGGCGCGGGGACGGGCGCAGGGGCGCGCGTGGGCGGTACCGTGGGCGCCATGCGCGTCCACATCGTCGACCACCCGCTCGTGGCCCACAAGCTCAGCGTCCTGCGGGACAAGAAGACCCCGTCCATGATCTTCCGGCAGCTCACGGAGGAGCTCGTGATGCTGCTCGCCTACGAGGCGACGCGCGACGTGGCCATGGAGGAGGTGCGGATCGAGACCCCGGTGACCGAGACCACCGGCTTCCGGCTGGCCCGCCCGCGTCCGCTGGTCGTGCCGATCCTGCGCGCGGGGCTCGGGATGCTGGAGGGGATGACCAAGATGGCGCCGTCCGCCGAGGTCGGGTTCCTCGGCATGGCCCGCAATGAGGAGACGCTGGACATCGTCACCTACGCGGAGCGGCTGCCCGCCGACCTGTCCGGGCGTCACGTGTTCGTCCTGGACCCCATGCTGGCCACGGGAGGCACGCTGATCGAGGCCATCCGCTTCCTCTACCAGCGCGGCGCGGCGCGGGTCACGTGCCTCTGCCTGCTCGGAGCGCCCGAGGGCATCGGGCGGCTGGAGGCCTCGCTGGGCGACGTCGAGGTGGACCTGTACCTGGCCGCCGTCGACGAGCGCCTGGACGAGCGGTCCTACATCGTCCCCGGCCTCGGCGATGCCGGCGACCGGCTCTACGGTCTGGCGGAATGACCTGAACGGACCTCCGCGTCCGCCACGAGACGACCACGGCCCCCGCCCCCACCCGGCGGGGACCGTGGTCGTCTCACGGGAGCGTCTCCGGCGGGGACGTCAAGCGGAGCCGCGAATGTGTCGTCCATTTAGTGGACGTCATGGCCCGCTGTGACCCGTCATCATGGCGTCATATGGAATGCCTGGAAGTCGCCTGCATAAATATTCCGCATACTCGTTCGTCCTGCGGCGCGCCCTGCCCTGTTGAACAATGAAAGAGTCACGCGGGCGAGCCGACCGGTCGCGCGACGCTATTCCGATCCGCGAATAGTGATGTTGAGCACATTCAGGACTCTTTTTCTCAAATAGTGAGACAAAAGTGCGAACGTTACTTGCCAGCCCCCTCGGCGAAGTCACATTCTTGTCATGTGACGCCTCGTCCGCCGCGCCGACCGAGCGGTGGAGGAGCCATGAGCCGAAAGAGGAGTGGTGGCCATGGGTCAGTCCGCCGGATACGTGCACATCTCCGTCCGCAACGCGCAGCGCCGGGCCGACGGCATGTCCCGCCGAGGCCAGGCCCGCGCAGGCCTGCGCCTGGCCGGTGGCACCGACGCCCCCGACTCCCAGACGGCCCCGACGCCGGTCCTCGCGCCGAACGGCATCCCGGGTCCCCAGGCGGTGGCCCGGGAGAACGAGGCCCGCGGGTTCGTCATCTACGTGGGCATGGACGAGCTGGCCGCCTCGGCCGCCGGCACCTCCCTCACGCGGCTGGCCAACGAGCTGCGCCACTACGTGGAGTCCCTCGTCCCCGGGGCGGAGTCGCACGCCGCCGTCGCCCTGGCCCCCGCCGGCGCGGAGGGCCGCGACATCGAGGTCGTGCGCCAGGTGCTCGGCGACCCGACCGTGCAGGGCGGCACCCGTCCCGACCTGGCGCAGGCGCCGGCCCCCGTGTCCACGCGCCAGCCCGGTGTGCTGATCGACCTGTCCCGGCGCGAGGTGCAGCTGGACGGCGAGTCCCTGAACCTCACCTTCAAGGAGTTCGAGCTCCTGAACTACCTCGTGGAGAACGGGGAGCGCACCGTCGGCCGCGAGGAGCTGCTCGACGCCCTGTGGCGCAACGCCGACGAGGTGCCCAACGAGCGCACCATCGACGTGCACATCCGCCGACTGCGCGCCAAGCTCGGCCGCCTCGCGAACACCGTGCGCACCGTGCGCGGCCAGGGCTACCGCTTCTACCGCCACCCCGAGGTGGTCGTGTGGGCGGCGCCGGAGTACAGCATCTGACCCGCGCCCGCCCGTGTCCGACGACGGCCCCCGCTCACCCGAGCGGGGGCCGTCGCCGTAGCCTGGCCGCATGAGCACCGCCGACGCGAAGACCCTGATCGTCCTCCGGCACGCCAAGGCCGGCTGGCCCGACGCGGCCGACGACCATGCCCGCCCGCTCGCCGAGCGAGGCCACGCCCAGGCGCCCGCCGCCGGCGACTGGCTCCGCGAGCACGACCTCGTCCCGGACGCCGTCGTGTGCTCCGATGCGCTGCGCACCCGTCAGACGTGCGTGTGGGTGTGCGAGCGCCTGGGCGAGCTGGCACCCACGCCCTACCTGGACCCGCGGCTCTACGGCGCCGACGCGGCGCGGGCCCTGGCCGTCGTCAACGAGACGGAGGAGACCACGCGACGGCTGCTGGTGGTGGGCCACATGCCGTGGGTGCAGGAGCTGGGCATGCGGCTGATGAGCCTGGACTCGGACCAGGACGCGGCGCTGCGCATGAGCGAGCACTACCCGACGCTCGGGATGCAGGTGTTCCGGGTGGAGAAGCCGTGGGCCGAGCTCGACGGCCGCGACGCCGCCCTGACGCACTTCGTGGTTCCGGGGCGCTGACCTCCGCGGCGGCGCGCGTGGCAGAGGCACGCCGACACGACGAAGGCCCCGCTCCAGCAGGAGCGGGGCCTTCTGATCGTGCGCCCAAAGGGATTCGAACCCCTGACCTTCTGTTCCGTAGACAGACGCTCTATCCAGCTGAGCTATGGGCGCATCATCCGATCCGCCGGAGCGGCTCGAACTCGTAGAACATTACAGGACCTCTCCGGCGGAGTGCAAATCGACGGTCTGCGGCGGCCTGTGTCGGGGGTGTGGCGGGGGCGCGGCCATGATAGCCGGGCTCGGGTACCATGGCAGGACCGTGCGGCCACAACGATGTGGTGCGCGCTTCGGCGGTGCACGCATCGGAGTGGACGGGACGGAACGGCCCCGGACCCCAATGGGAGGACTCTCCACCATGGCTGACAACGCCACCACCTCGTTCGCGGATCGCGCCCTGGCGGACGCGCCCACGGACTACGCCCAGCTGCGCGAGTGGGTCGCTCAGATCGCAGAGCTGACGCAGCCGGACTCCGTCCAGTGGGTCGACGGCTCCGAGGAGGAGCGCGACCGCCTCGCGGACGAGCTCGTGGCGGCGGGCACCCTGACCCGCCTGGCCGAGGACAAGTTCCCCCACTCCTTCGCCGCGTTCTCCGATCCCGCCGACGTCGCCCGCGTGGAGGACCGCACCTTCATCTGCTCCGAGAAGGAAGAGGACGCCGGCTTCACCAACAACTGGATGGACCCGGCGAAGATGCACGGCATCCTCGACGACGCGTTCACCGGCGCCATGCGTGGCCGCACCATGTACGTGATCCCGTTCGTGATGGGCCACCTCGACGCCGAGGACCCGAAGTACGGCGTGGAGATCACCGACTCCGCCTACGTGGTCCTGTCGATGCGCATCATGGCCCGCATCGGCCAGGACGTGCTGGACAAGATGTCCCGCGAGCAGGCCTTCTACGTGCCGGCCGTGCACTCCGTGGGCGCCCCGCTGGAGCCGGGCGATCAGGACGTGCCGTGGCCGTGCAACGAGACCAAGTGGATCGTGCACTTCCCCGAGGAGCGCTCCATCTGGTCCTTCGGCTCCGGCTACGGCGGCAACGCCCTGCTCGGCAAGAAGTGCTACGCGCTGCGCATCGCCTCCGTGATGGCCCGGGACGAGGCCTGGCTCGCCGAGCACATGCTGATCCTCAAGCTGACCAACCCCGAGGGCCGGTCCTACCACATCACCGGCGCCTTCCCGTCGGCCTGCGGCAAGACCAACCTCGCCCTCATCGACCCCACGATCGAGGGCTGGAAGGCCGAGACCCTGGGCGACGACATCACCTGGATCCGCGCCGGCAAGGACGGCGAGTTCCGCGTGATCAACCCGGAGACCGGCTACTTCGGCGTCGCCCCCGGCACCGGCTGGTCCACCAACCCGAACGCCATGCGCGCGATCTCCAAGGGCAACTCCATCTTCACCAACGTCGCCCTCACCGACGACGGCGGCGTGTGGTGGGAGGGCATGACGGACGAGGTCCCCGAGCACCTCACCGACTGGCGCGGCAACGACTGGACGCCCGAGTCCGGCACCCCGGCCGCTCACCCGAACTCCCGGTTCTGCACGCCCATCGAGCAGACGGACATGCTGGCCGACGAGTACCGCGACCCGCGGGGCGTGAAGCTGGACGCCATCCTGTTCGGCGGCCGCCGCAAGACCACCGTGCCGCTGGTCACCGAGGCCTTCGACTGGGAGGACGGCATCCTCAAGGGCGCCACCCTCTCCTCGGAGACCACCGCGGCCGCCGCCGGCGCCGTGGGCGTCGTGCGCCGCGACCCGATGGCCATGCTGCCGTTCCTCGGCTACGACGCCGGCGACTACCTGGCCCATTGGGTCAGGGAGTCCGGCAAGGCCGACCCGGAGAAGCTGCCGCGCATCTACCTGGTCAACTGGTTCCGCCGCAACCGCGACGGCGGCTTCGCCTGGCCCGGCTTCGGCGAGAACTCCCGCGTCCTGAAGTGGGTCGTGGAGCGCCTCGAGGGCAAGGCCGAGGCCGAGGAGACCCCGATCGGCCTCGTGCCGGCCGCGGGCTCGCTCGACCTGTCCGGCCTCGAGGTGTCGGCCGAGGACCTCGAGGACGCCCTCAAGGTCGACGCCGCGGAATGGGCCGAGGAGAACGAGCTCATCGAGGAGTGGCTCGGCCGGTTCGGCGAGTCCCTGCCGCAGGCCATCCGCGACCGCTTCGAGGCGCAGAAGCAGCGCTTCGCGCAGGCCTGAGCCCCGCCGCACGCGGAACGGCCCGCACCCCGTGAGGGGTGCGGGCCGTTCCGCGTTCCGGGGCCGGATCAGGCGGCGAGCCAGAGGTCCGGGCCGAAGATCTCGTAGCGGATGGACGTCGCGGGCACGCCGGCGTCGATCAGCTTCGAGCGGGTGGACTGCATGAACGCGAGCGGGCCGCACAGGATGTAGTGCCCGTCGCGGGGCAGTTCGACGTCGTCGAAGTGCATCACACCCTCGACGGTCGTGACGCCCTCGGGGTCCTGCTCCGGCCGCACCCCGAGGAAGAGGCGGGCGTCGCCGTGCGGCAACGCCGCCAGGGACTCCGTCACCTGTTCGCGCAGGGCCACCGCCTCCCAGGACGCGTCGCCGTGGAAGAAGAGGACCTGGCGGTCCGAGCCCTGCTGGGCGAGCGCGTCCAAGATCGCGGCGGCCGGGGTGATGCCGATGCCGGCGGTCGCCAGGACCAGGGGAGCGGTGGAGTCCTCGTCCTCGAGGGTGATGTCGCCGTAGGGGTTGGACAGCTCGATGACGTCGCCGACCTCCACGTTCTGGATGAGCATGGGCGAGACCTCGCCGCCCTCGTCCAGCTTCACGGTGATGACACGTTCGGTGGTGGACTCGGCCTTCTCGGAGAGGGAGTACTGGCGGCACTGGCGCAGGCCGTCCTCTACCTTCAGGCGCACGGACACGTAGCCGCCGGCCCTGCCGCGGGACTGCGGGGTGTCGTCGGCCGGCTCGAAGCGGAAGGTGACGGCCGCGTTGCCGGTGGGCTCCTTCGCGACGACCCTCCAGTCCGTCCACATCCTGTCGTTGGCCTGCTGGGAGTAGAGGCCCTTCTCGATCTTGATGAGGGCGTCGGCCATGAGCCAGTAGACCTCGGTCCAGGCGTCGGCCACCGCGGGGGTGACGGCGTCGCCGAGCACCTCGCCGATGGCCCAGAAGAGGTTCTCGTAGACGATCGGGTACTGCTCCTCGACGATGCCGAGGGCGGTGTGCTTGTGGGCGATGCGGGACAGGACGGCCTCGGGCAGGGTGCCCGGGTTCTCGAGCAGGTGCACCGCGAACTTCACGATCGAGCCGGCGAGGGCCTGGGCCTGCTCGCCGTTGCGCTGGTTGGCGCGGGAGAAGACGCCGTCGAGGAGCTCGGGGTGGGCCTCGAACATGTGGGCGTAGAACAGGGGCGTGATCTCCGGCATGTGCTCGGCGACGACGGCGGCGGTGGCCTCGATGACGGGGTGGGACTTCTCGGACAGCACGGGGGTCTCCGTCTCTTCGGTGGCGAATCTTGCGCTGGTTTTGCCAGATTACACCCGGCCGTCGCCGTCGGGAACTCGCCCCCCGGCCCGTTCCCTCAGTGCGTCACGGGGATCTCCGGCAGGCCCAGCAGCACGGGTCCGCCGACAGGCCCGGCGCTCACCAGATCCCGGATCCGCACGGTGTCGAGTTCGGCGAGGAAGGCCTCGCGTGCGCGGTGCAGGGCGCCGCGCAGGCGGCAGTCGCCGGCGTAGGGGCACGCCACCCCGGAGTCGCGCCCGGCGCAGTCGATCACCTCGTCGCGGCTGCTCAGCGAGCGCACGAGCTCGCCCACACGCTGGTCCAGACCGGCCGCGGCGATCATGGCCCCGCCGTGCCGACCGCGCAGCACCTCGATGGTCCCGCGGCGACGCAGCTCGGCGACCGCCTTGATCACGTGGTTGTAGGGCACCTGGATCCGGTCCGCGATCTGCTGGCTGGTGAGCCGTTCCCCCTCGGCGGCCGCGAGCGTCATCAGCACACGCAGGCAGACGTCGGTGTAGGCGCTCAGCTTCATCCCGCCATCATCCCACCGGTGCACGGCGCCGCCGCGCCTGCGGTGTCCGGGCCGGTTGGCATACTGACGCCATGGACGCCACCTCGCACCCCGACGCCGGCCCCCGCCTCCCCGAGACCTCCGTGCCGGGGGGCGACGCCGCGCTGCACGAGGAGGCCCTGGCCGTCCTGCGTCGGCTCGTGGACCGGCCGGACGCGCGATTCAAGGACGGGCAGTTCGAGGCGATCGAGGCGCTCGTGGCCCACCGCCGCCGCGCCCTGGTGGTGCAGCGCACCGGCTGGGGCAAGTCCGCCGTGTACTTCGTGGCCTCCCTCCTGCTGCGCGCCCGCGGCGCGGGGCCCACGCTGATCGTCTCCCCGCTGCTCGCGCTCATGCGGGACCAGGTCGCGGCCGCCGCCCGGGCGGGCGTGCGCGCGGTGTCCGTGAGCTCGGCGAACGCCACGGAGTGGGACGAGGTCCGGGCCCGGCTCGCGGCGGACGAGGTGGACGTGCTGCTGATCTCGCCCGAGCGCCTCACGAACCCCCGGTTCCGGGACGAGCAGCTGCCGGACCTCGTGGCGCGCATGGGCCTGCTCGTGGTGGACGAGGCCCACTGCATCTCCGACTGGGGCCACGACTTCCGGCCGGACTACCGCCGCATCCGGGACCTGATCGGGCTGCTTCCCGCCGAGGGGCCGCGCGCGGTGCCCGTGCTGGCCACCACCGCCACGGCCAACGCCCGTGTGGTGGCGGACGTGGTGGAGCAGCTCGGCGTCGCCTCCGAGCAGGACGTGTTCGTGCTCCGCGGCCCCCTGGCCCGCGCCTCGCTGCGCCTGGGCGTGCTGCGCATGCCCAGCCCGGCCGCGCGCCTGGCCTGGCTCCTCGACCACCTCGCGGACCTGCCGGGCTCCGGGATCGTCTACGCCCTCACGGTCTCCGCCGCCGAGGACACGGCGCGCGCCCTGCGCGAGGCGGGGCACGAGGTGGTCGCCTACACGGGCCGCACGGACCCGGAGCGGCGCGCCGAGATCGAGGAGGACCTCAAGGCCAACCGGGTGAAGGCCGTCGTGGCCACCTCGGCGCTCGGCATGGGCTTCGACAAGCCGGACCTGACGTTCGTGGTGCACTTCGGCGCGCCGGGCTCGCCCGTGGCGTACTACCAGCAGGTCGGCCGTGCCGGCCGCGGGACGGACCACGCGGACGTGCTCCTGCTGCCCGGGCCCGAGGACCGTCGCATCTGGGAGTACTTCGCCACCGCCTCCATGCCGGACGAGGAGCAGGCGCGCGCCGTGCTGGGGGCGCTCGCGGACCACGGCGGGGCCCTCTCCGTGGCGGCGCTCGAGCCGGCCGTGCGGATCAAGCGCACCACCCTGGAGCTGCTGCTCAAGGTCCTCGCCGTGGACGGGGCGGTCGAGCGGGTGGGCGGCGGCTGGCGCGCCACCGGGCGGGAGTGGACGTACGACGCCGAGCGGTACGCCCGCGTGGCCGAGGCGCGCCGGGCCGAGGAGCGGCTCATGCTCGACTACCAGACCACGGACCGGTGCCGCATGGAGTTCCTGGCCCGCACCCTGGACGACCCCACCGCCGCGCCGTGCGGCCGCTGTGACGTCTGCGCCGGCCCCTGGTACCCGACGGGATCGGACGGGGCGGCGGGGGAGCGCGCGGAGGCCGCCCTGCGCCGCACCGGCGTGCCGATCGAGCCCCGTCGCATGTGGCCCTCGGGCATGGACCGGCTGGGCGTGCCCGTGAAGGGGCGCATCGCGCCCGAGTCACAGGCCGAGGAGGGTCGCGCGCTCGCCCGCCTGACGGACCTCGGGTGGGGCACCGTCCTGCGGGACCTGCTGGACCGGGAGGACGCCCCGGTGCCGGAGGAGGTCCTGCGGGGCGCCGTCGACGTCCTGGCCGGCTGGGGGTGGCGGACGCGGCCGATCGCCGTCGTCGCGATGCCCTCGCGCACCCGCCCGCAGCTGGTGGGGTCGTTCGCCGAGGGGATCGCCCGGATCGGCCGGCTGCCGTTCCTCGGCTCGCTCGAGCACGCGCGCGGCGGCCCCACGGCCGGGCCGGGCGGCAACAGCGCCTACCGGCTCGGGTCCGTGTACGGCCGGTTCGCCGTCCCCGAGGCGATGGCGCAGATGCTGCGCACCGCCCCGGACGCCGGCCGCCACGGCCCCGTGCTGCTGGTCGACGACCTCGTCGACTCGCGGTGGTCGCTCGCCGAGGCTGCGCGGGTGCTGCGCGAGGCCGGCGCCCAGGGGGTGCTGCCGCTCGTCCTGGCCCAGGCCGGATGAGCCGCCGAGGTCAGCGCTCCGCGCGGACGATCGCCAGCACGGCGTCGCGGAGCGCCTCCATGGTGGCGGCCGTGCGGGCCTCGCCGTTGTAGCGCAGGAACGGCTCCGTGTTGGACGGGCGGAGGTTGAACCACCACGTGCCGTCCTGGGCGGCGACCGTGGTGCCGTCCATGCGGGTCACCGTGGTGGCCACCCCGGCGAAGTCCTCGTGCACGGCCTGGCCCTCGCCGACGCCCTCGCCCACGGCGGGGGCGAACTGCGCCACCACCGCGGCCACGGCGGCGTCCTTGTCCTCGACCTGCGAGTTGATCTCGCCGGAGGCCACGTACGGCTCGTACTCCTCGGCCAGCTCGGACAGCGGCTGCTCCTGGCCGCCCAGGGCCGCCAGCACGTGCATGGCCGCGAGCATGCCGGTGTCCGCGTTGAAGAAGTCGCGGAAGTAGTAGTGCGCGGAGTGCTCGCCCCCGAACACGGCGGACTCGGCGGCCATGACCGCCTTGATGAAGGAGTGGCCCACGCGGGTCTCCACGGCCCGGCCCCCGTCGGCCGCCACGAGCTCGGGGACGGCGCGGGAGGTGATCAGGTTGTGGATGACCACGGGGGTCTGCTCGCCGTCGGCCTTCGCGCGGGCGATCTCGCGGCGGGCCACCAGGGCGGTGACCGCGGAGGGGGAGACCGGAGCGCCCTGCTCGTCGATCACGAAGCAGCGGTCGGCGTCGCCGTCGAAGGCCAGGCCGATGTCCGCACCGTGCTCCACGACGGCGGCCTGCAGGTCCCGCAGGTTCTCCGGCTCCAGAGGATTGGCCGGGTGGTTCGGGAAGGTGCCGTCCAGCTCGAAGTAGAGCGGCTCGATCTCCAGCGGCAGGGCGGCCGTCTCGGCGTCGCCGAGGACGGCCGGGGTGGTCTTGCCCGCCATGCCGTTGCCCGCGTCCACCACGACCTTCAGGCGGCGCACCCCCGTCAGGTCCACGAGCGAGCGCAGGTATGCGGCGTAGCCGGGGAGGATGTCCTCCTCCGTCACGGTGCCGGTGGTCTCGGCCGCGGGGATCTCACCGGCGTCGAGGTAGGCCTGGGCCGCGTCGCGGATCTCGAACAGCCCGGTGTCCGAGGAGACCGGCACGGCGCCGGCCTGGGCCATCTTCATGCCGTTGTACTCGGCCGGGTTGTGCGAGGCGGTGAACACCACGCCCGCGGCCTGCTTCACGCCCGCCGCGTAGTAGAGCATGTCCGTGGAGATCAGCCCCAGGGTGACGACGTCGGCGCCGCGGCGCGTGGCACCCTCGGCGAAGGCCGTCATGAACGCGGGCGAGGAGGGGCGCATGTCCCCGCCGACCAGCACGGTCTGACCGGCCAGGCCCAGCACGTCCACGAAGGCCGCGCCCACCGCGCGGACGCTCTCCGCCGTGATGGATTCGCCCACGATGCCGCGGACGTCGTACGCCTTGAAGGAGTCGTGCAGGTCGAGGGAGGGGGTCGAGGTAGTCACCCGACCGATCGTAGTGGACAGCCTGGATACAGTGAGGGCGTGCCCCCGACCACTCCGCCCCCGAGCGCGGGGCCCCCGGCCGTCCCGCCGTCGGGACCCGCGCCGGCCGCTCCCGGGGAGCCCGCGTACCGCAGGCTGCTGATCGGGCTGTTCCTGGCGGGGGTGGCCACGTTCGCCCAGCTCTACTCCCCGCAGGGCCTGCTGCCGCTCGTCAGCGACGACCTGGGCGTCCCCGCGGACCGTGCCGCCCTGCTCGTCTCCGCCAGCACACTCGGCCTCGCCGTGTCGGTGGTGCCGTGGTCCGTGGCCGGGGACCGGTGGGGCCGCCGACGCGCCATGGTGGTCTCGATGGTCTCCGCCAGTGCGTGCGCGCTCACGGGCGTCCTCGCACCCACGTTCGAGGCCATGCTGGGCCTGCGCCTGCTCGAGGGCATGGCGCATGGGGGCGTCGCGGGACTCGCCGTGGCGCTGCTGGCGGAGGAGGTGGTCCCGCACGCGGTCGCGGCTGCCGCCGGCACCTACATCGCCGGCACCACCCTCGGCGGGCTCTCCGGCCGGCTCCTCGCCCTGCCCGTCGCGGAGGCGTCCTCGTGGCGCGGCGGGATGCTGACCGTCACCGTGGTCGGGGTGCTGTGCACGGTCGGCTTCCTGGCGATCACGCCGCGCGCCCGGCGTTTCACGCCGTCGCCCACCTCCCCGGCGACGCTCGTGCGCATCGTGCGCGGTCACCTGCGCTCGCCGGAGCTCGTCGCCGTCTACCTGCAGGGGGCGCTGCTGATGGGCGGGTTCGTGGCGCTGTACAACTTCGTGGGGTACCGCCTGCTCGACCCGCCGTTCTCCTGGACGCCGACGGCGGCCGGCCTCGTCTTCCTCGCCTATCTCGCGGGCACGTGGTCGTCGCCGCGCGCGGGTCGGCTGGCCGCGCGGGTGGGACGGCTGCCCGTCCTGGCCGGCGCGACGGCGGCCATGGCGGCGGGCGTCGCCCTCACGTTGGTCCCGCATCCGGCGGTGCTGGTGCCTGCCCTCGTGCTCGTGACGGGCGCGTTCTTCGCCGCCCATGCCGTGGCCTCCGCGTGGTCCGGGACGGCCGCCCCCACGGGCCGCGCCCAGTCGACCTCCCTGTACAACTTCGCGTACTACGCCGGCTCGAGCCTCTTCGGCTGGCTGGGCGGCGTGTTCCACGAGTCCCACGGGTGGCCGGGGACGGTGCTGATGGTCCTGGCCCTGGTGCTGACCGCCCTGGCGAGCGCCGTCGTCGTGCTGCGCGGACGCGAGACGGCCCCGGCGCGCTGAGCCGGGGCCGTCATGGGGGCGGGTGTGAGCGGGCCGCCCGGCGGGTCACCAGCCGAGGTTCTCGGCATCCGTGCCGGTGGCGGACCGGGCCTGGTCGCGCCAGGCGGCGAGGACCTCCGGGTCCTGCAGCTCGAGCCACGCGATCATCTGCTGGTAGGTCACGCAGTAGGTGTCCTCCTCGACGCACACCTCGCGCATGACCTTCTCCACAGCCGGGTTGAACGCGTTGAGACCCCAGTCGTTGAAGTGGTTGCCGAACACCAGCGGGGCGCGGTTGCCCGCGAACGCCGAGTCGTACATGTAGCGGTAGGTGCGGTACTGGAAGTCGGTGAGTCGGGAGACGTCCTCCGGGATGTCCTTGCCGCCGTTGCCGGAGATCCAGAAGTTGTAGTCCATCGCCATCACGAACGGGCTGGCCGCGTCCTTCTCGGCGAGCACGGGGGACCAGGCCATCGGCATCTCGAACTCCCAGATCCCGTCCTCCTGGTAGGGCCAGGCGACGCCGGAGGCGGCCGCGGCACGCGACGTGTCGTACTCGAGCCCGTTGTCCTTCCACATCGGGACGAGCTGGTCCCACTCCCCGTCGAGGCAGGGCAGACGTCCGCCCTTGACGTCGTCGGGGGTGACCTCCAGCGCCGGCAGGGAGCTGCCCGGGTTGTAGGCGCCGGGGTCGGAGAGGATGTCCGTGAACGAGCCGTACTCCTGCTTCCATTCGGCCGTGGACCACTGGTCTGCGCCGTACCTCGTGGGCGCGCACAGGTGACCCGCGTAGTGGGTGCCGATCTCGTGGCCGGCGGCGTGGGCCGTGTTGATGTTCTCGATGCGCTGCGCCACCTCGGCCTCGTCGCCGCCGAACTCCGTGCCCACGTAGCCGGGCTCGTTGCCGGGCGCCGCGTAGTTCTCCCGGTTGGCGGTCTCGATGAGGTTGATCGCGGACTGGAACACCGTGAACTTCGCGTCGGAGTCCGCGGCCGCGTCCAGGAAGGTCTTCCAGCGCGCGTCCTGACGGCCGCCGTCGAAGGAGAAGAGGACGAACTGCGGCGGGCGCTCCTCCGCCGTGAAGGCCCGCATCGGCACGCCCTCGTGGGAGCGGGCGGCCAGGGGGAGCGCGGGGTCCGCGGGGTCTGCGGCGGCCGACGGCGAGCCCTCACCGGACGACGTCGCAGCCGGCGAGGAGGCCGCATCCGAGGACCGTCCCTGCGACGACGAGGCCTCGGATCCGTCCGCAGATGCGGGCGACGAGGCGGCCGCGTCCGTGGCGCCGGAGGACCCGGCCGCCGTGACCAGACACGGAGGACTCCACATTCCACCGTAGGGGAGGCCCCCGGTGGCTCTGGAGCCCTGGCAGAACTGTGACCAGGTTGTGATGTGGCGCCGCGGCTGCCGGCATGGCCCTTGTGGGCCACACCTAGACTGGTGGCATGGAATATCTCGTCCCTGTCCTCGCGGTGGTCGTCATCGGCGCCCTCGCGTTCGCCGCCGCCCGGTGGATGTCGGCTGGTCGAGCGCGTCAGGCGGCGGATCAGCGCACGCCGTCCGGTCGCGGGCTGGACATCGGACCGGAGCGGGCGCGTCTGGCGGCGGGGCTGCTGGACGAGGACGCCCATCGGCGCGTGTACGGGCACATCGCCCAGAGCCGCGTGATGGAGGCCGTGCGCGACTACCGCGCCCACACGGGACGCGGCCTGAAGGACGCCGTCATGGACGTGCAGTCCCTCGCCGTGCATCCGCAGGTCTATTCCGCGCCGGTGCAGGAACCGGACGCCACGTCCGCCGGAGTCGCGGGGCCCGTTCCCGGCGACCATGGGGAGCCCCACCGGGACGACGCAGCCCCGGCCGACACCCCCGGGCCGAAGCGGCCCGGACAGGATTCGAGCGGGCGGGGGGAGCCGGACGCCCAGACGCCCGATCGCGAGACCTCTGACGCCGTGGCCGAGGACGACGCCCGGCAGGACACCGACCACGCCTCGGCCGCGCCGCGTCCGACGGCGCCGTCCGCCGACGAGTTGACGACCCTGACCGTCCCGGCCGAGTGGACCGCCGCCCCCGCCGAGGAGGAGCTCCCCTTCGAGGTCGAGGTGATGCGGGGGACGGAGTCCGTCCGGCTCTCCTCGCAGGACCTGCCGCCGTGGCTGCGCGACCAGCTCGCCGCCATGGTGCGGGACGGCAACCTCGAGTCCGCCGCCGTCCAGCTGTCCAGCCACTCGGAGCTCTCCCTGCCGGAGGCGTACGAGCTGCTGCGCCGCATGCGGGAGCGCCGCGGGGAGGGCTAGTCACCGGTCGGTCGGCACATCAGGTCGCCGCGCGCAGACGCGAAGAGGGCCGGAATCGCGTGGATTCCGGCCCTCTCTGGCGGAGACGGGGGGATTTGAACCCCCGGCCCAACTTTCGTCGAGCCCTTCATTAGCAGTGAAGTCCATTCGGCCGCTCTGGCACGTCTCCTCCATCCGGCGCGCCTCGCACGGGGCGACGCGCGGTCAGACCGGTCCAGCTTAGCGCGCCGAGCCAGGGCAGGGCAAAGGAACGCCGTGCTCACGGGCGGGATCCCCACCGCGCACGAGCGGGGCCCCGGATCCATGGATCCGGGGCCCCGCGTGATCTGTCAGCCGTCCGGCCTGAGGCCGACGCGTCCGTTCAGATCAGATACGGTCCTTGCGGTCCTTGCGGCCGTCGAGGTCGCGATCGGTGGCGTCGCCGTCGACCTTGACGTCCTCGTGGCGGACCTCCTCGGTCACCGTCTCGGTGTCCTGCACCTGGCGCTTGCCCAGGGAGACCTTCTCGGCGTCCACGGTCTTGTCGACGACCGGGGTCTCCTCGTAGGTGGTGACCTCGACGTCGCCGTCGCGGCCGGCGGTGCGGGCCTCGGCGGAGTTCGGGTCGACGGACTCGCGCTCCACCACGACCTCCTCGCGGGTGACGGGCACCTCGACGGTCTCGGTGGTGGTGTAGGCCTGCTTGCGCAGACGGACGCGGCCGGAGGCGCGGCGCTCGGTGCCGACGTTCAGGTGCTCGTCCTTGACGACGACGGAGTCGGCGTCGGTCACCTCGCGGCGGTCACGATCGGCCACGTCGCGGCGGTCGCCGTCCACGACGGCCTCGTCGCGGCGGTCGGCCACGCCGGCCACACCCGCGGTGCCGGCCACGCCGGCGGCGCCGGCGTCGGTGCGCACGTCGTCACGACGCACGTCGCCGTCGTGATCCGCGGCGGAGTACTCCATGGAGTAGTACTCGTAGATGCGCTGCTCCTCCTCGGGGGTCAGCGAGCCGTCCGCGTCCACGTTCGGGGCGTCCTTCACGAAGGACTTCTCGAAGGGCACCGTGATGCCGTCGGCGGTGGTCTGGGCCTGCTGCAGCGGCACGAAGGTCTCGCGGGCGCCGAACAGGCCGGTCTTCACCGTGACGAAGGTGGGCTCGTTGGTGACGTCGTCGAGGTAGACCTGACCGACGGAGCCGATCTTGTCGCCGTCGGTGGCGAAGACGGTGGAGTTCTGCAGCTGGTCGAGAGCGTTGCGGTCCATGAGGAATTCTCCTTCTGAATTGGTGTTTTGTTGCCTTACGCTCATTCACAATTCCCCATGGGCCCGAGTGGCGTCAACCATCGGCCCCCCAGATTCCCAATTCCCAGACTTCTCCCAGAATCTCGGTGTGATCCGCATGATTCCGCGGATTCTTCGTCCGGGCCTGCTGTGGATCCTGGGGGATCGGTGGGAGTGTGGCGCATGCGGTCCGCGACCCTTGACGGCCACCGATATTGTGTGGAATACGCGCGCCGCAGGCGTGAAAACGATCCCGAGGAGAGTGGAGGCCCCATGTCCGAGCCCCTGGTGGCCGAGCGCCGCCTCGCAGTGGTGGGAGCCGGCCCCCGCGGCGTCATGCTGCTGGAGCGGATCCTCGCCCGACTCGAGGGCGCGGCCCCGGACGCACACCCCCGGCGGCTGCGCATCGACGTCGTGGACCCCTATCCGCCCGGGCCAGGGCGGGTGTGGCGCACGGACCAGTCCGAGCTGTACCTCATGAACACCCCCGCGTTCTTCCCGACCGCGTGCGCCGCCGACAACCCCGGTCTGCGCCCCTCCACCGCCGCCCAGACCTTCGACCAGTGGCGTCGCGTGCACCCGGAGGCCAGCCTCGGCGTGCGCCGCCACCAGTACCCGGCCCGAGCGGTCTACGGGCGCTACCTCCGGCACCTGTACAAGGACGTCGTCGCGGGGCTGCGCGCCCGCCCCGAGGTCGTCGAGGTCGTCGAGCACCGCGCGGAGGCCACCGCCCTGCACCCCCGGCCCGACGGCGGCGCCCGCCTGGAGCTGCGGGACGCCGACGGTGCGGTCTCCGCGCTCGACGCGGACGCCGTCGTGCTCTGCCTGGGCCATCAGCCTGCGGAGCTCAGCCCCGGCCAGAACCGGATGGCCGCCGCCGCGCGGGGCCGGGACGCGCTGCACTACCAGGGCCCGCAGATCCCCTCGGACGTGGACTGGGAGACCGTGGAGGCCGGGGCGGACGTCCTCGTGCGGGGCATGGGCCTGAACGCGTTCGACCTGCTGGCCCAGCTCACCCAGGGCCGGGGCGGGGTGTACCGCCGCACCGGCGACGGACCCGGCCGGGCCCTGCGGTACGAGCCGTCGGGGGACGAGCCCCGCCTGCACCTGATGTCCCGCCGCGCTATCCCGTACCTGCCCAAGGCCGAGGTGGACGCCTTCGTGCCCCGCGGCGTCACCCTCAGCTACCTCTCCGACGCCGCCGTGGACGCCCTCGCCGCCCGGCACGGGGCCCTGGACCTCGCCGAGCACCTCTGGCCGCTGCTGCACCGCGACGTGGTCCGGCACTACTACGCCACGCTCGTCCGGGCCCAGCCCGAGATCCTCGGCGGCCCCGTCGAGGCGCGCCGGTTCCTCGGGGAGCTCGTCGGCCAGCTCGAGGAGGCCGGCCGCGGCGCCCCCGTGACCTCCGCGCACGCCGAGGAGCTCCTCCAGCGGTACGCCCCCGGCCGCCGCTTCCTGGACATCCTGGCCTATGGATCCCCGTTCGAGGACGCCGTGTTCGCCTCCCATGAGGACTATCAGCGGGCCGTCGCGGACCTCATGGAGCAGGCCTGCGTGGAGGCCGCCCTCGGGGAGGAGTCCCCGTTCATGATGGCCGTCGGCGCGCTCCATGCCGGCCGACTGCGGATCAAGGCGTGGATCGCCGAGGGTCGGATCGCCGAGGCCTCCCGCATCCGGGACGTCCAGGGCTGGTTCGAGCCGCTGGTCGAGGGCCTCGCCTCCGGCCCGCCCCTGTGGCGCGTCGAGCAGATGCTGGCGGTGCACCGGGCCGGCCTGCTCACCTGGGCCGGCCCCGCGCCCGTGGTCGAGGCCGAGGACCACGGGTTCACCGCCCACAGCCCCCAGGTGGGAGCGCAGGACTCGCTGGGGCCCGCCGTCGTCGAGGGGGCCTGGCTGGTGGAGGCGATGATGCCGCCCAACCGCGTGCAGGCCGCCGCCTCCCCGCTGGTCCGTCAGATGCTGGCGGACGGCGTCGCCGCGGCCGGGACGTGGGAGGACGAGGAGGGTGTGCGCGTGCCCGCCACCGGCTTCGACGTCACGGCCCGCCCGTACCGGCTGCGGGCCGCGGACGGCACGGTCCACGCGGACGTGTTCGTGCTGGGCCTGCAGCTCTCGGGCGTGCAGTGGGGCACCGCGATCGCGGCCGAGGCCGGGGCCGATCCGGCCGGACGTGCCCTCTTCCTCGCCGACGCCGACGCCGCCGCGACGGCCGTGCTCGCCGGCTGAGCCCCCACGACGACGGCGGGGCCGTCCGGGTGGCTCCCGGACGGCCCCGCCGTCGTCATGCCGGGTGCGGCGCCCCGCGTCCCGTCAGGGACGGACCGGCCCGCGGCCCTTGCCGGGGTGCTCCGGGCCGTGGCCCTTGCCCGGGTGGTCGCCGCCGTGACCCGGGGTCGCGCCGACGCAGCGCAGCCACTCGCGCACGGAGTTCGCGGGCTTGCCCGGCACGCCGCGCGGATCGGTCACGCCGTCGCAGGTCTCGCGCGGGGAGGGCTCCGGCTCCGGGGTCGGCTCGGTCACGGGCGCGTCGAGCTGGAGGCCCACCAGGATCGGGTTGTGGTCCGAGGACCGCCACTGGTCCGCGGAGTACAGGTCCTCGGCCACGTAGTTGTGGCGCGAGTACTCCAGTGCCACGGATTCGTTCGCGTTGATCATCCAGATGTCCTGGCCGGTGATCGCCGTCGCCGCCGACGGCGAGGCGTAGATCCCGTCCAGGCTGCCGACGGCGCCGCCGAACGCGTACGAGTACTCGCCCGTGAGCGCGCCCTGCGAGAGGTACCCGGCCGCCTCGAGCACGCGGATCGGGTCCTCCTTCTCGTAGGCGTTGAAGTCGCCCATCAGCAGGACGCGGTCGGTGCCGGTCTCGGCCTTCATGCGCTCGGCGAAGGCCACGAGGGCCTCGGCCTGGCCCACGCGGTCCGCGTTGTACGCGCCCTGGCCGTCGCCCGCGTCCACGTTGTCCCCGGTCGCACCCGAGCCGCCCTTGGACTTGAAGTGGTTGGTGATCGCCACGAAGTCGGTGCCGGCCGCCCCCTCGGACGTGCCGTCGGCGGCGCGGAACAGCTGGGCCATCGGCTCGCGGGCGTTGTCGAAGTTCGTCTGGTCGTCCAGGATCACCGACTCGCCCACCGGGGTGACCTCGGCCGGCTGGTAGATGAACGCGGAGCGGATGACGTCCTCGTCCGCGAGCGCGGGACGGGTGGCCGGGGAGGCCACGTAGGCCCAGCGCTGCTCGCCGGCCTGCGCGTTGAGGGCCTCCACGAGGTGGGCCAGCGCGTGGTCCCGGTCGAGGCCGAACTTCTCGGAGTTCTCGATCTCCTCTAGCGCGACCACCGAGGTGCCGAGGCCGTTGATCGCGGCCGCGATCTTCTCCTGCTGGCGGGCGAACGCCTCGGAGGTGTAGGCGCCGCGCGGCAGGCAGCCGTTCGTGGTGACGGGGTTGCCGGCGCGGTCGCGGTAGGCGCTGCAGCCGGCCACGTCCTGACCCAGGGTCGTGAAGTAGTTGAGCACGTTGAAGCTGCCGACGGTGACGTTGCCGCCGACCGCCTCGGGGGCGGCCTCGGCCGGGCGGGTGTCCTCGATCGTCACGGGCTGGACGGCGGCCGCCGTGGCATCGGTGAGGTGGCCCAGCGGCTGGAAGGACCACGCGTCGAAGCGCCAGTCGAGGATGACTCCGGTGGTGAACTCCAGGCCCGCGCCCACGCGCACCGGCTGGTCCGCGTCCAGGTACGGCAGCGGATTCTGGTTGCCCGGCGAGCGCATGAAGTTCGTGGTGGCCCCGTCGTCGAGCACGATCAGCTGCTGCGCGTTGGCGGCCGCGACGGCCTGGGCCTCGGCGCCGGGCCGAGCCACCGACGTCGGGTTGTCCAGCGGCGTGGTGCCGGGGACGATGCCGAGGGAGCCGTACTGGTTGAGGGAGTAGTTGTCCGTGACCGTCCAGTCGCCCTGCGGGGCGAGGACCATGCCCTCGAGCGCCTCACGGTCGGCCTCCTCCAGCGGGAACTCCACCGGCGTGGGGGCCACGGCGCCGGGCTCGGCGACCGGCAGCACGCCGCCGGCGGCGACCTTGATCTGCGTGAGGCCGTAGTGCTCGGCCGCTTCGCCCGTGACCTGGACGTGGTCGCCGAGCGTCACGGAGCCGACCGTGTCCGGCGAGTACACGAACACGCCGTCGGAGGCGCCCGGGGTGGCGTCGGGGGTGTCGCCGCCGGTGCCGGCGGTCTGGATGTAGTAGCCGTCGTAGCCGCCCGTGGAGTACACGGCGGTGACGACGCCGGTGGTGGTCACCTGGCGCCCGGCGTACGGGGTGGCCGTGCCGGTGCCCTGGAGCTGGGCGATGGTGATCCGCTCGGCCGGGGTCGGCTGCGGCTCGGGCTCCGGGGTCGGCTCGCCGCCGGTGGCGGCGGCGTTGGTCGGGGTGACCTGGTCGGTGACGGTGAAGTCGGCGCTGTTGTCGTCCGTGTCCACGCCGTTCGTGCGGGTGAGGGACTTCGGGTCCGAGTTGGCCGAGGGGGCGCCGGCAGCCGCTGTTTCGAAGGTGTTCGTGGCTCCGTAGCCGAGCACGTCCGCGACGCCCGGCACCTGGCCGGTCACCACGGAGCCGACCGGCAGGTCCGTCACGGTGCCCGCCTGGCGCGCGAGCACGATCGTGCCCTTGGTGCCCGCGGGGTTGAACGCCCCGCCGGCCACGAGGTCTGCCTGCGGCAGGGCCGCGCCCGCGGTGCCGTTGGAGCCGCCGGAGACCAGGAAGTGGCCCTTCGCGGGCACCGTGCCGGACAGCGCGACCGTGCCCTGGGTCGCGGCCGTGCCGGCGGCGGAGCGGTACTGCAAGGACCAGCCGTCGAGGTTGATCGGCTGGTCGGTGGGGTTGTAGAGCTCCACGAACTTGTGGGTGTACACGGCGTTCGCGGAGCCGCCGTTGGTGTATGCCTCGTTGATGACGAGGGAGTCGCCGGCCGGGCTGGCCTGGGAGGGCAGGGCCACGGCGGGGGCGAGCAGGGCCAGGGCGGCGGTGGTCACCGCGGTGCGCGCGGCGAAGCGGGGCAGGGGGGTCATGTCGTCCTCGGTCTCGTTCTCGATGGGTCAGCGCGGCAGGCCCGCGGCGGTCAGCCAGGCATGGGCGGAGAAGACGGGGTGCGTGGCGGCGCCGCGCTGCACGCCGCGGCCCTTGCCCGGGTGGTCCTCGCCCTTCACGCGGCCCTTGCCCGGGTGGTCGGCGCCCTTGTCATGGCCCTTGCCATGACCCTTGCCCGGGTGGGTCGGGGCGGGCTGCTCCGGCTCGGTGGGGGACGGGGCCGCGGTGACCTCGAGGGCATGGCGCACCACGGTCGTGCTGCCGTCGGCGTAGCGCACGGTCATCACGAGCTCGCCCGTGCCCGCCGCGGCGGGGGCGGTGATCCCGGAGAGCGTGACGGTCTCGGAGCCCGCGGGGACGGCCACGGTGCCCAGGGCGGTCTCGGTGCCGTCGGCCGTGCGGAAGGCGACGTCGACCGCGGTCGCCGCGGGGGCGCCGTCGGAGTCCACCACGAGGTCCCCGAGGGTCAGGCCGACGGCCTGCCCGGCCTCGACCGAGGCGGGGGCGTCGGTGACCGGCACGCCGTTCTTGCCGAAGTCCGGGGCGACGGCGCCGTGGGCCGCGTCCTGGGCGCGGGCGTAGTCCGTGATCGCCTGGGAGTCCAACAGGCCCATGTTCACGAAGTTCTGGCGGCCGGTCGCGAAGGCGGTGTAGCCGTCGGGGGCCTTGGTCGGGTCCCCGAGCGTCGTCCAGGTGTCGTCGGCCAGGAACGACTGGCTGGCCACCGTGTACATGCGGTCCGCCTGGAGCGGCTCGCCGTCGATCCACACGCCGGTCACCTTGTCCCCCTGCGGGCGGGACTCGTCGTAGGTCCAGGTCAGCTCCTCGGACCAGCCGAGGGTGAACTTGCGCACGTCGTTCCGCCAGTTCTCCTCGAGGGCCAGCTTGATGGAGGAGCCCGGGATGTCGAAGTAGGTGATGGTGTTGCCGAACGGCGCCATGTCGAGCAGCTCGCCCAGGGTGAGGCGACCGACGAGGTCGGCCGGCTTGGCCGGGAACGCGCCGCCGTCGGTGAAGCGGTCCGTCAGCAGCTCGGAGCGCAGGCCGCCGGGGTTGGTCACGCCGAGGTCCACCTCGGGGTTCGCCTGCTCGGCGGCGTGCTTGACGGCGTCGCCCACCCAGGTGCCCAGGGTGGTCTCGGCGGCGCGCGTGCCGCCGGCCTTCCAGGAGCCGCCGGCGTCGATGAGCTTCTGGTAGTCGGTGGTGATGGAGGCGGACAGGTCGGCCACGACCTCGCCCTGCAGGTCCTCGAAGACCGCGACGGCCTCCTGCTCGATCGCGTACACCTGGGCGGTGACGGGGGATTCCGCGGCGGCCTCGGCGGGGGCCTGCGTGGACCGGGCCAGCAGGCGCGGGGTGAGCCCGGTGACCTCGCCGTCGGCGCCCACGGTCAGCTCGACGGCGGCCAGGTGGCTGCCGGAGGCGCCCGCCTGGATCACGGGGCGGTGGGCGCCGCCGGCCGTGGTGTCGTACTGGTAGAGCTGGTGGGTGTGGGCGTTGAAGATGACGTCCACGGCGGAGGAGGTCTCGCCGACGATGCGGTCGAACTCGGCCCGGGCCGCCCGCTCGGCGGCCAGCTCGCCCGCCCCGGCGGCGCCGTCGTGGTACGAGGCCACGATCACGTCGGCGGCGTCCTGGGCCTCCAGCTCGTCCGCGACCGCGTTCACGGCGGCGACCTCGTCGAGGACCTCGTTGCCCTTCAGGCCCGCGCCGGTGGTGGTCGCGTACAGCTCGTTGGGGGAGGCGCCGATGACCGCGACGCGCACGCCGTCGACGTCGAAGACGGCGTGCGAGGTGAGGACGGGCTCCTTGCTCGTCGGGTCCACCAGGTTGGCGGAGAGCACCGGGAACTGGGCCCGGGACTCCACACGGCCCTGCAGGTCGTCCAGGCCCTTGTCGAACTCGTGGTTGCCGGCGGTGAGCGCGTCCAGGCCGAGCGCGTTCATCACGTCGATCGTCGGGTTGTCCTGCTGCACGTTGGACACGGACTTCGAGCCACCGATCAGGTCGCCGGCGCTGGTCAGCAGCGTGGAGCCGGCGCCGTGCTCGGCCTCGAACGCGGTGCGGTAGTCCTCCACGGTGTCCGCGAACTGCGTGCCGATGTAGTCCGCGGACAGCGCGCCGTGGAAGTCGTTGAAGGACAGGATCGAGATGGTGGTCTCGTCCGCGGCGGCCGTCTCGACGGCCAGGGCGGGCGCCGCGCTCGCGGGCGCGAGGACGAGGACGGTGCAGGCGGCCGTGGTGACGGCACGGCGGCGGAACAGGCTGGGCATGGCTCTCCCCGGGATGCGTGATGACAGAGGTGCGCCGCCGGTGGACGGCGGGGTGACGCGGGGAGTCCATCACATCCAGGTGGCCTCCAGGTGAACGAGAGGCGGCGGGCCGTCCGGCCCGCCGCCTCTCGTCGTGTGCACGCGGATGGTGAGGGATTCGAACCCTCGGCACGGGGTCACCGCGCACCGGTTTTCAAGACCGGCTCCTTCGGCCGCTCGGACAACCATCCCGGGCCTGACCGCGACGGTGTGGGCCGCCGCGTCGAGGACCCACTCTAGCCCGTGGCCCGGCGGGCGGCCGGTGGCGAGTCCGGCCCCCGCGCGCGAGGATGGACCCTCGACCCCCGACCAGAGGAGGAGACCCCCATGGACGTCCCCGCACAGATGCGCGCCGTGCGATTCACCGGTGCCGGCGACAACGGCGTCGTCCGCGTGGGCCACGAGCCCGTGCCGGACCCCGGCCCGGGCGAGGTGCTGGTGCACGTGGCCGCCGCGGGTCTCAACCGCGCGGACATCGCGCAGCGCGAGGGCCGCTATCCGCCGCCGCGCGGCGCCTCCGAGATCCCCGGGCTCGAGGTCTCCGGCACCGTGGCGGCGCTGGGACCCGAGGCCGGGATGCCGGGGGAGGGGCGCTTCGCCGTCGGTGACCGGGTGTGCGCTCTCCTGGCCGGCGGGGGCTTCGCCGAGTACGTCGCCGTGCCGGCGGGCCAGCTCATGGCCGTCCCCGACGGCGTCGGCCTCGTCGAGGCGGCGGCCCTGCCGGAGGTCGCCTGCACGGTGCACTCGGCGCTCGTGGGCCGTGCGGGCGTGCAGGCCGGGGACCGGGTGCTCGTGCACGGCGCCACCGGCGGCATCGGCTCCTTCGCCGTCCAGTTCCTCGCCGCGCTCGGTGCACGGGTGCTGGGCACCGCCGGCGGCCCGGAGAAGGTGGCGCTCGGTCGGCGGCTGGGCGCCGAGCACATGTTCGACCACCGCGCCGCCGAGTCCGGTGCCTTCGCCCCGTGGGTCAAGGAGGTCACGGACGGCCACGGCGCGGACGTCATCCTCGACGTCGTCGGCGCCCCGTACCTGGCGCCCAACGTGTCCGCGCTCGCCCCCGAGGGACGCATCGTGACGCTCGCGGTCCAGGGCGGCGCCGTCCCGGAGGACTTCAACATCATGAAGCTGGTGGTCAAGCGCGGCTGGCTCACGGGGGCGACGCTCCGCTCCCGCTCGGTCGTGGACAAGGCCGGGATCGTGGCCGCGGCCGAACGTGCCGTGTGGCCCCTGGTGGCGGCGGGCCGCATCGACGCGAGCGTCGGGGCGTGCTTCCCGCTCGCCGAGGCCGCCGAGGCGTTCGACTGGTTCGACTCCGCCACCCGCACGGGCAAGGTCGTGCTCGTCACCGACCCCGCCGACGCGCGCCGGCCGTCCGGCGACCGCGCATGAGGGGGCCCTTCGCACGCTTCCGTCAGGAGCGTGCCGACGACCGCGAGCTCGGCACGGGGCTGTGGCGCCGTGCCCACGACCGACTCAGCCGGGCCCTGGACCGCTACTGGCAGGTGCTGGAGGGCCAGCGGGGCACGGACGTGCTGAGCCCCGAGGAGCGCAACGGCGTGGTCCACGCCGGCAACGTCCTCACGGAACGGCTCCCCGCGGTCCGTGCCCTGTGCGTCCGCCTGCACCGGGACCACGAGGGCGACGGCGAGCACATCCCGGCCGAGGCCGCCGACGTCCACCGTGAGCTCTCCCGCGCCGCGCACGAGCTGGCCGCCACCGCCCAGGCCCTCGCCCTGTACCGGCTCGGCCAGGGCTCGGCGGAGTCGGTCGGCCGGCACGCCGAACGCACCCTCGGCCACCTGGACCGGGCGGAGGAGCTGGGAGCCGGGCTCTGACGGCGGCGCGCCCCGGACGGCCGGCCCGAAGACGAGAGGACCCCGCCGCGTGATCACGCGGCGGGGTCCGGGGGAGCCCCCTGCCGGATTCGAACCGGCGACCTGCTCTTTACGAGGGAGCTGCTCTGGCCAGCTGAGCTAAGGAGGCACGTGACCGTGAACGGCCACGGCTGACGAGCATACCGGTTTCGCGGCCCCGATTCCACCGCGCGGCCGGGCGCGCGGGCCACCGACTGTGGCCCGCGCCTTCCGCAGGCGTTCACCCCCAGGCCACGCCGCGGCCAGACGGGGACGGTTCCCTGGTGGGCACACACCGTCGACGGGAGACGCATGAGCCTGCCCCACGCCCCTCGCACCCCGGCACCCCCCGCCGCGGCCTCGTCAGCCGCGCCCCTCCGCCTGGCCGTGGTGGACATGTCCGGCACGTCCATCGTGGAGCACGGGCTCCAGGACACGGCGTTCGCCCGCACGTTGGACCAGCACGGCGTCCCGGCGGGCACGCCGGAGCACGACGACGCCGCTCGGCGGTTCCGCGCGCTCCGGCCCACCTCGCGCACGGCCGTGTTCCCCCGCGTGTTCGCCGACCGGGCGGTGGCCGCGGCGGCGACCCGCACGTTCGAGGCGGCCTTCGACGCGCTGCTGGCCGAGCACGGCGTCCAGGCCGTCCCGGGCGCGGAGGAGGCGCTCGTCCGCCTGCGCGCCCTCGGCCTCCACGTGTGCCTCTGCACCGGCTACGCCCGCCACACCCAGAACATGATCCTCGAGTCGCTGGGGTGGATGGGCCTGGCGGATCTGAGCCTCTCCCCGGACGACGCCGGCCGCGGCGTCCCCTACCCGGACATGATCCTCACCGCCCTGCTCGGTCTCGACCTCGACGACGTCCGCAGCGTCCTGGTGGTCGGGGACACCGCGGAGGACATGACGGCCGGGCGCCGCGCGGGGGCCGGACTCGTGGTCGGCGTGCGCACGGGTCGCGACGCGGACGACGTCCTGCTGGCGGCGGGCGCGGACCGGGTGGTGCCGGGCCTGGCCGCCGTGCCGGACCTGGTGGTCCGCACCCGCTGAGCCGGCGCCGGCCCGCCCCGCGCGGCCGCTCAGCGACGTCGCGGGGTGCGCACCCGGCGGGGCAGCAGCGCCAGCATCATGGCTTCGAGGGCCAGCTGCTCCGGCACGTTGGCGGCGATGCGCTCCCGGGCCGTGGTGACGGCGTCGATCCGGGCGAGCACCTCGGCCGAGTCGCCGGCGGCGCCGCGGGCGTACGCCTCGATCTCGTCCCGACGGTGCTCGTTGATGAGCTCGCCGTCGGCCCCCAGCTGCACGCGCAGCACGTCCCGGAACAGGCCCATGACGTCGATCATGGCCCGGTCCAGCGAGTCCCGGACGGCGCGGCGCCGCCGGCGGGTCTGGTCCTCCTCGAGCCGTTTGACGTGGTGGCGGAGCTTGGGCGGGACGGGCTCGCCGGGCTCGAGGCCCAGGGAGCGGCGCAGTGCCTCGAGCTCCTCGGCGTCCCGGGCTTCGGCGGCGGACTCGGCCTCGGCCTTGGACACCTCGGCCAACGTGGCGGCCAGGGCCATCGCGTCGGAGACGGCGGTGGCCTGGAGCGGCAGGGAGAGGATGCGCTCGCGGCGTTCGAGGGCCTCCGGGTCCCGCGCGAGGCGGCGGGCCATGCCCACGTGCGACTGGGAGATCCGGGCGGTGGTGAGCGCCGTCTCGCGGTCCAGCCCGTCGCGGCGGTGCAGCAGCTCCGCCACCTGCTCCACGGCGGGGATGCTCAGCGTGATCAGCCGGCAGCGGGAGCGGACGGTGGGGAGCACGTCCGCGGGGGACGGGGCGCACAGCATCCAGATCGTGCGGGCCGGCGGCTCCTCGATGGCCTTGAGCAGCACGTTCGTGGCGCGCTCCGTCATGCGGTCCGCGTCCTCCATGAGGAAGATCCGCCAGCGCCCGGTGGCGGGGGTGGACTGGCCGGCCTCCACGAGGGCGCGGACGTCCTCGATCCGATAGCTCACCGCCTCGGTGGCCAACACGGTCACGTCCGGGTGGGTGCCGCCGAGGACGGTGCGGCACGCGTGGCACTCGCCGCAGCCGCGCGCCGCCGGGTCTGCGACCTCGCACTGCAGGGCCGCGGCGAACGCACGCGCCGTCGTCGACCGGCCGGAGCCGGGCGGGCCCGTGAACATCCAGGCGTGGGTGGGACGGTCCTCGGCCGCGGCGCGGCGCAGCTGGGCCACCGCGGCCTCCTGGCCCGCGAGGTCCGCGAACACGGCGGGGGCGGGGGCCGTCATCGGTCGGCCGCCTGGGCGGTGACGCGGGCCAGCGCGCGGGCGGTGAGCTCCTGCGGCGGCAGCGCGCCGTCGAGCACGAGGTACCGCTCGGGCGCGGCCGCCGCGCGCGCGAGGAAGGCGGCGCGCAGGGCCTCGTGCCGGTCCGCCGTCTCCCGCTCCATGCGGTCGGGGGTGCCCTCGCCCCCCGCCGCGCGCCGGTCACGCCGGTCCGCGGCGGTGGCCGCGTCCACGTCGATCAGCACCGTCAGATCGGGGACGAGGCCGTCCGTGGCCCACTCGTTCAGGGCGGCGATCCGCGCCTCGCCCAGCCCGCGCGCCGCGCCCTGGTAGGCCACGGACGAGTCCACATACCGGTCCGTGACGACGACGGCGCCCCGGGCCAGCGCGGGGCGCAGCGTGCGGACGGCGTGGGCGGACCGGGCCGCGGCGAACAGCAGCGCCTCGGTGCGGGGGTCCACGGGGGCGTGCCCGGGGTCCAGCAGCAGCTCCCGCAGCGTCTCGCCCAGGTCCGAGCCGCCGGGCTCGCGCGTGAGCACCACCTCGTGGCCCGCGGCGCGCAGGGCCTCGGTCAGGGCGCGGGCCTGGGTGGACTTGCCGGATCCGTCCGGTCCCTCGACGGCGACGAACAGGCCGCGATGCTCGGTCTGGGTGCTCACGCCTCGAGCCTAGACGCCGCCCCGGACGGGGAGGGAACCCGGCCGGGCCGACCGCCTAGATGTAAGAGGTCATGACGTTGTTGACTCGGGCCGGGGCCAACGAGGCCGGAGGGGCGTCCCCGCAGGAGGTATGAGGCCGATGGTAGTTGTAGTGGTTCACCCACACGGCCAGCGCCTCACGCCGAGCTGTCTCTGAGGTATACGGGCGGGCGTAGAGGACCTCGTCCACCATCAGCCGGTTGTACCGTTCGACCTTCCCGTTATGGCGCGGGGTGTATGGGCGGATCCGGTGGTGCCGGCCCCCGAGCGAGACCACCTTCGCGGTGAAGTCCACGGCCCGGTAGTTGTTCCCGTTGTCCGTGACCACCCGGTCCACGGTGATGCCGTGGGCGGCGAAGAACGCCCTCGCCCGGCAGAAGAACCCGATCGTGGTCACCGTCCGCTCATCCTCCAACGCCTCGGTGTAGGCCAGCCGGGTGTACCCGTCGATCGCCGAGTGCAGGTAGGTGTACCCGACCCGTCGGCCAGGCCCGCGCTTGGCCGCTCGCGCGTTCTCGGAGTCCCGGCCGTGAGCACGCCAGCCGCCCCCGTCAGGGATGCGCCCGATCTTCTTCACGTCCAGGTGCACCATGTGCCCCGGCCCTCTCGCGGTGATCTTCTGGGGTCGTTGGCGCAGGTCCTCACCCGTGGGCGCGAGGTCTGGCAACCGGGAGATGCCCAGCCGGTGCAGCCACCTGCCCACCGTTCGGAGGCACACCCGGTGGCCTTCAGAGACGAGGTGGTGATGGATGCGGCGGGCTGACCACTTCTCCCTGCGACGCAGGGTCTGGATCTGGGCCACCACCTCGGGGTCGAGCTGGGCGGGAGAGCGTCGTGGCCGGCAGGAGCGGTCCTGCAGTCCTGCCTCGCCCTCGGCGCGGTAGCGGGCCACCCAGGTGGCCACCGTGGGGCGGCTGACGCGGAACTCGGCGGCGACATGGGCTTGGGGGATCCCGTCGTTCAGGTGGCGGTGGACCATCCTGAGACGGCCGGTGGGGGTCAGGGGTGCGTTAGCGTGGGTCATGAGCGGGCTCTTTCCAGCGGAGGGGTTGTTGAGGAACTTCCATCCTGCCGGGCGGGGCCCGCTCGTCTCATCTCAGCCCGGGCCTCGTGCCAAGAACCTCATGACCCACAACACCTAGACTGACCGGCATGAGCGCCCCCATGCACTTCGCCCTGCTCGTCGACCACTGGCTGTTCCGCGTCCTGGCGATCGCCGCGCTCGTGCTCGAGGTCTGGGCGCTGGTGGACGTCGTCCGGCGCCGCCCCGACGACTTCGCCCGCATCGGGGGCCGGGACAGGAGCTTCTGGCTGATCCTCACCGGCGTCGCCGCCGTCGTCGGGCTCCTCGGCGTGCTCGCCGGCGGCGGGATGGGCATGTTCGGCCTCGTGGCCGCGTGCGTGGCGTGCGTCTACCTCGCCGGCCCCCGCCAGGACATGGGCCCGGCCCTGCGCCGCTGAGGACCCCGCGCCGCCGGCGCGGCCCTCATGACGACGGCGCCACCGCCGCCCAGCGCACGCTCAGCTCCCCGCGCCGCCACTGGTGCGGGCCGCCCAGCACGGGCCAGCCCGCCGCGCGCAGCGTGCCGACCGTCGCCAGCCACCGCTGCCGCGTCCCGTAGGCCGCGAGCGGGGCGTGCGCGGCCCACGCGGCGTCGGCCTCCGCCAGGAGCCGATGGACGGGCTCCCCGGGCACGTGCCGGTGGATGAGGACCTTCGGCAGGCGCGCCGCCACGTCCGAGGGGCGGGCGAAGGACCCCAGCCGGAGGGCCACGGTCAGGCTCGCCGGCCCGTCCCGACGCAGGTCCACCCAGGCCGCCCGCCGGCCGTCCTCGGAGCAGGTGCCCTCCACGAGGACGCCGTCGTCGGCGAGCCCCGCGCGCAGCAGGGACCAGATCGCGGGCACGTCCTCCTCCCGGTACTGGCGCAGCACGTTGAACGCGCGCACCACGGTGGGCGGCCGCGGCACGGGCAGCTCGAAGCCGCCGACCGCCCAGGTGACCCCCGGCAGGCCGCCGGCCCGCTCCCGCGCCCGGGCCACCCGAGCGGGGTCGATCTCGAGGCCCACCAGCTCGAGGGCCGGGTTCTGCACGCGCAGCCGCTGGGCCATCTCGACGGCGGTCACCGGCTCCGCGCCGAAGCCCAGGTCCACGGCCAGCGGGCGGGGCGTGCGCCGCAGCAGGGGGCCGTGCACGTCCGTGAGCCAGCGGTCCACCCGGCGCATCCGCTGCGCCGCCGTCGTGCCGCGGGTGATGTGGCCCTGCGGGCCCCGGGCGGGGCCGGGGCCGGGCGTCGTGCGCGCGCGCAGCCGCCGGGCCTTCTCCACCATGGGCTCCAGCGTAGGGGAGCGGCGGGACGGGTCCGCCTAGGATGGTGACATGGCGAACACCACGTACACGCTGGTCCTGCTGCGGCACGGTCAGAGCGAATGGAACGAGAAGAACCTGTTCACCGGCTGGGTGGACGTCCCGCTGACCGAGAAGGGGCGCGCCGAGGCCGCCCGCGGCGGTGAGCTGCTGGAGGCGGAGGGCATCCGCCCGGACGTGGTCCACACGTCCCTGCTCAAGCGCGCCATCACCACGGCCAACCTGGCCCTCGAGGCCGCGGACCGCCAGTGGATCCCGGTCAAGCGCAGCTGGCGCCTGAACGAGCGTCACTACGGCGCCCTCCAGGGCAAGGACAAGGCCCAGGTGAAGGAGGAGTTCGGCGAGGAGCAGTTCATGGTCTGGCGCCGGTCCTTCGACACCCCGCCGCCCGCCCTGGACGACGACTCCGAGTTCTCCCAGGTCGGCGACGAGCGCTACGCGGACCTGGGCAAGGACGCCCCCCGCACCGAGGCCCTCAAGCAGGTCATCGACCGCCTGCTGCCCTACTGGGAGGAGCAGGTCCTGCCCGACCTCAAGGCCGGCAAGACCGTGCTGATCGCCGCGCACGGCAACTCGCTGCGCGCGCTGGTCAAGCACCTGGACGGCATCTCGGACGAGGACATCGCGGGCCTGAACATCCCGACGGGCATCCCGCTGGTCTACGAGCTGGGCCAGAACTTCAAGCCGATCACCGCGAACGGCCGCTACCTCGACCCGGAGGCCGCCGCGGCCGGCGCCGCCGCCGTGGCCGCCCAGGGCTCCGCGCACTGACGCGCCCGACGACGACGGGCCGGGACCCCGCCTGGGGGCCCGGCCCGTGGCGTCGGGGACGGTCAGGAGCCGGTGGCGTCCGGGCGGTGGGTCGCCCACTCGCCCGTGACGAGGTAGCGCACCTTGGCGGCCACGGACAGGCCGTGGTCCGTGAACCGCTCGAGGTAGCGCGAGGCCAGCGTGACGTCCGTGGTGGTGGCCGGCGTCGCGCTCCAGTCCGGGGCGGCGATCGCGCGGAAGACGGACAGGTGCAGCGCGTTGACGTCCTCGTTGAGGGCGTCGATCCGGTCCCCGTGCGCCAGGTCCTGGGTCTCGAGCAGCAGGACGACCTCCTCGGCCACCTCCACGGCGGCGTCGCACATCGCGGTGATCACGGTCCGGACCTGTTCCGGGATGACGTGCTCGGGGTAGCGCAGCCGGGTCAGCTGGGCCACGTGGCGGGCGAGGTCGCCCATGCGCTCGAGCGAGGAGCTCATCCGCAGCGTGGCGACGACGGTGCGCAGGTCCGTGGCCACGGGCGCCTGCAGCGCCAGGATGCGCACGGCCTGCTCGTCGAGGGACTCCTGCAGCTGGTCGATCCGCGCGTCCTCCGAGATGACCCGTTCGGCGCCGTGCACGTCGGCCGCCTCGAGGGCGGCCTGCGCGTCCATCATGGCGCGGTGCACGAGGCGGGCGATCTCGGTCAGGTCGCGGCCCAGCCGTTCGAGGTCGGCTCGGTAGAGCTCGCGCATGGTCTCCTCTCCCCGGCGACGCCCGTGCGCCGCCGCCCCCGACTCCCCGGGGCAACGGTCCACCCTGGCAGGGCAAGATGAACGGCCCATGAACGCCGATCGTCCGGCGTCTGGCGACGCCGGGGCAGCCCGTCTCCGGGCCGCCAGAGGCTAGTCTGGTGCCGTGGATCCCGTCATCATCGGCCTGCTGTGCGGAGCGGTCGGACTGTTCACCGGAGTGGCCTCCATGCTGGCCTTCCGGGCGTCCGAGCGCTCGCGGACGGTGGACCTGACGGTCGGCGAGCCCACCCTCGCCCCGGGCGCCGCCGAGGTCCTCTCCGTGGTCGGCCGCGCGTACGCGGTGGTGGACGACGTCGACGGCGTGGTGCGGGCGAACCCCGCGGCCTACGCCCTGGGTCTCGTGCGGGGGCACTCGCTCGTCCAGGACCAGCTGCGGGAGCTCACGCGGACCGTGCGGGCCGACGGTGTCATCGTCGAGCGCCGCATGGAGCTGTCCCGAGGACCCCTCGGGCAGTCGAGCCTCGTCGTCGAGCTGCGCGTGGCCCCGCTGGACGAGGAGTACATCCTGATCCTCGCCGACGACCGCACGGACGTGACCCGCACCGAGGCCATGCGCCACGACTTCGTCGTCAACGTCTCGCACGAGCTCAAGACGCCGGTGGGCGCCATCTCCCTGCTCTCCGAGGCCATCGGCGACGCCGCGGAGGACGAGGAGGCGGTGCGTCGCTTCGCCGCACGCCTGGGCGTCGAGTCCCGCCGGCTCTCGGCCCTCGTGCAGGACATCATCGAGTTCTCCCGGCTGCAGGCCAAGGACGTGGTCCAGGACGGGGGGCCCGTGGACCTCAACGCCGTCGTCGCCGACGCCGTGGACCGCCTGCGCCTGACCGCCGAGGACCGCGGCATCGCGCTGCGCGTGGGCGGCCGCGTGGACGCGGTGGTGCACGGGGACCAGGACCAGCTGATGACCGCGGTGCGCAACCTGGTGGACAACGCGGTGCGCTACTCCCCGGAGGGCACCACGGTGGGCATCGGCCTGAGCTCCGTGGACGGGCTCGCCCAGGTCACCGTCACGGACCAGGGCATCGGCATCAGTCCGGAGGAGCAGGAGCGGGTCTTCGAACGCTTCTACCGCGTGGACGCGGCGCGGTCGCGTCAGACGGGCGGCACGGGCCTGGGGCTGAGCATCGTCAAGCACGTCGTCATCAACCACGGAGGGGAGGTCACCCTCTGGTCCCAGCCGGGCCGCGGGTCGACCTTCACCATCCGCCTGCCCGAGTGGGGGGACGGTGTCGCCGTCGACGGCGCGCCGGGTGCCGCCCACGTCACCGAGCGGCGCGGTCACCGGGTGACCGCCTCGGCCGCACCCCCGACCCGGAAGGAGACGAGCGCATGAGCCGCATTCTGATCGTGGAGGACGAGGAGTCGTTCAGCGACCCCCTGTCCTACCTCCTGGAGAAGGAGGGGTTCGAGGTCACCGTCGCCGCCGACGGCAACGAGGCGCTGAGCGTCTTCGAGCGCGACAGCGCGGACCTGATCCTCCTGGACCTGATGCTCCCGGGGATGTCCGGCACCGAGGTGTGCCGTCAGGTGCGCCAGCGCTCCAACGTCCCCGTGATCATGCTGACCGCGAAGGACTCGGAGATCGACAAGGTCGTCGGCCTCGAGCTCGGGGCGGACGACTACGTGACCAAGCCGTACTCCTCGCGTGAGCTGGTGGCCCGCGTCCGCGCCGTGCTGCGCCGTCAGGGGGAGCAGGAGGAGCCGATGTCGGCGACCATCAGCGCCGGCCCCGTGCGCATGGACGTCGAGCGGCACGTCGTCTCCGTGGACGGCGAGCAGGTGTCCCTGCCGCTCAAGGAGTTCGAGCTGCTGGAGATGCTGCTGCGCAACGCCGGGCGCGTGCTCACCCGCGGCCAGCTGATCGACCGCGTGTGGGGCTCCGACTACGTGGGGGACACCAAGACCCTCGACGTGCACGTGAAGCGCCTGCGCTCCAAGATCGAGCCCGATCCCTCGAGCCCCCGCTACCTCGTCACGGTGCGCGGCCTGGGCTACAAGTTCGAGGCCTGACCGGGGCGCTCCGCCCGGGACGACGACGGCCCCGGCTCCACCTCACGGTGGGGCCGGGGCCGTGGCGTGCCGGGCGCAGGCCCGGCGGAGGTCAGTGCTCCTCGCCGTAGTGGTGGGTCTCCTCGTGGAGGTGCCCGACGAGATCCTCCTCCGAGGGCTCGACTCCCTCGGGGAGCAGGTCACGGTACTGCTCCTGGGTGGCGCTCAGCAGCGGGACGGCCAGGTCGGCGGTGCCGCCGTTGCCGGAGACGGTCACGGGCAGGTTCTCGCCGACCCACACGCCCTCGCGCTCCAGGACGGTCGTGTTCGCCTCGTCCTCGAGCTTGCGGCTCTCGCCGGCGGGGACCTTCAGGGTCGCGGAGCCGCCGCCCTCGGCCTGGAAGGTGTAGGTCTGATCCTGGCCGGAGGTGTTCTCCACGGTGCCGATCAGGCGGGCGGGGCCCGACTCGCCGTCGCCGACGAGGGCGAGGTTGCGGTAGCTCAGGAAGTCCTGCTCCTGGCCGTTGATGCCGTCCGAGGGGGAGTACTGGATGGCGGTGGCGATCGGGCTCACGGCGGAGCAGCCGGTGGCGCCCAGCAGGGCGACCGCGGCCAGCGCACCTGCGGCGAGGTGGCGCCGGGCGGGCCGGGATGCGTTCTTCACAGAGGTCTCCTCAGGTGCGATGACGTGCTCAGGAGCCCCGAGGCAGGGGCCCTGCCAGGTCAGGCTACCGCATCCAGGGACGCCGGCAGGCTTGTGGTGCGGGGTCGTCCACTATCACATCCGGAGGCCGACGATGTGACGGCACGCGCGGCATGACGGGGCCGCATGATAGAATGAGACGACTGAAAGGGGCACAACAACATGGTTTTTGAGGTCGGAGAGACCGTCGTCTACCCCCACCACGGTGCTGCGCGGATCGAGGAGATCAAGATGCGCACCATCAAGGGGGAGGAGAAGATGTATCTCAAGCTCAAGGTGGCGCAGGGAGACCTGACCATCGAGGTCCCTGCGGAGAACGTCGACCTCGTCGGCGTGCGTGACGTCGTGGATGCGGAGGGGCTCGAGCACGTCATGGAGGTCCTGCGCGCCGAGCACGTGGAGGAGCCGACCAACTGGTCCCGCCGCTACAAGGCGAACCTGGAGAAGCTCGCCAGCGGCGACGTCAACAAGGTGGCCGAGGTCGTCCGCGACCTGTGGCGCCGCGACCAGGACCGCGGCCTGTCCGCCGGCGAGAAGCGCATGCTCGCGAAGGCCCGCCAGGTGCTCGTGTCCGAGCTGGCGCTGGCCAAGAAGGTCACCGAGGAGGAGGCCGAGGGTCGCCTGGACAAGGTGCTCGAGGGTTGACGAGCAGCACACGACAGAGGAGGGGCCCGCGTCCACGACGCGGGCCCCTCCCCTGTTTCGTCCCCGGCCGTCGCCGCCGGGGGTCCCGGGCCACGGACACCGGCGCGCTCCCTAGGATGAGGCCATGCCCACCGCCCTCGTGATCGCCGCCGCCGGCGCCGGCACCCGCCTCGGCGCCGGGCTGCCCAAGGCCCTCGCCCCCCTCGCGGACGGCCGCACCCTCCTGCACCACTGCCTGGCGTCCGTCGCCGCCGCACGCGCCGCCGGGCTCGCCCTCGACGCCGTCGTGGTGCTCACCCCGCCGGCGGGGGCCGACGCCGGCCGCGTGGCCGCCGAGGTCGACGCCGGCCCGCACCTGGACGTGCCCGTGCACTGCGTGCCGGGCGGCGCCGAGCGCGCGGACTCGGTCCGCGCCGGACTCACCGCGGCCTCCCGCGCTCTGGCCGACCTCGCCCCGGCGGGGGCGCCCCGCCGCGTCCTCGTCCACGACGCCGCCCGCGCGCTGACCCCGCCGAGCGTGTTCGGGGCCGTCACGGCGGCGCTCGAGACCGGCGTGGTCGCCGCGGTCCCGGGCCTGCCGCTGACGGACACCGTCAAGCAGGTCACCCCCGGACGGGGCGGCGTCGACGTCGTCGCGGCCACACCGGCCCGCGCCGAACTGCGCGCGATCCAGACGCCGCAGGGCTTCGATCTGGACACCCTGCTGGCGGCCCACGAGGCCGTGCGCACGGACCCCACGCTCGACGCCGCGGTGCTCACCGACGACGCGATGGTCATGGAGGCTGCGGGGCATGAGGTGGTGGTGGTGCCCGGCGACCCGGCCGCGTTCAAGGTCACCGCCCCCGCCGACCTCGACCTCGCCCGCCTCGAACTCGCCCGCCGCATCCCCCAGGAGGAGACTCCCATGGACCAGCCCGCCCGCCCCGCCGCGGCCGCCCCCCTGCCGCGCGTGGGGATCGGCACCGACGTGCACGCGTGGGCACCCGAGGATGCCCCCCGGCCCCTGTGGCTCGGCGGCATCCACTGGCCCGGCGAGCGTGGCGTGGCCGCGACCTCGGACGGGGACGTGGCCGCCCACGCGGCGTGCAACGCCCTGCTCTCCGCCGCCGGCCTCGGCGACCTCGGGGCCGTGTTCGGCGTCGACCGGCCCGAGATGGCGGACGCCTCCGGCGCGGACATGCTCCGCGAGGTGCTGCGCCTGCTGACGGAGGCGGGCCTCGCCGTCGGGAACGTGGCGGTCCAGGTGGTCGCACCCCGGCCCAAGGTGGGCACGCGCCGCGCGGAGATGGAGGCCGCCCTCTCCGCCGCCCTCGGCGGGGCCCCCGTGTCCGTCTCCGCCGCCACCACGGACCGGCTGGGGTTCATCGGGCGCAGGGAGGGGCTGGTCGGGATCGCGACCGCGCTCGTCGTCCCCGCGGCCTGAGCCCGCGTCGGCGCACCGACTAGGCTGGCAGAGCCCCGTCAGGACCCCGCCCCTCCGGAAGGACCGCGCCCCCATGGCCCAGCGCTTCTACGACACCCGCACCGCGCAGATCCGGGACTTCGAGCCCCTCGTGCCCGGCGAGGCGTCGGTGTACTACTGCGGGGCCACGGTGCAGGGCATGCCGCACGTGGGCCACGTGCGCAGCGCGATCGTGTTCGACATCCTCATCCGCTGGCTCGAGGCCACCGGGCTGCGCGTCACCTCGGTGCGGAACGTGACGGACATCGACGACAAGATCCTCGACCGCTCGGCCGCCTCCCACGAGGCCGGCTTCGAGGCCTCGGACCTCTACCCGGCCCGCGAGCCGTGGTGGGCCCTGGCCTACCGGTTCGAGAAGGCGTTCGACGCCGCCTACCTCGCCCTCGGCGTCCGCCGTCCCACCTATGAGCCGCGCGCCACCGGCCACGTGCCCGAGATGTTCGCGCTCATCGAGCGCCTGATGGAGCGCGGCCACGCCTACCCCGCGCAGGACGGCTCGGGCGACGTCTACTTCGACGTCCGGTCCTGGGAGCGCTACGGCGAGCTCACCCGCCAGCGCGTCGAGGACATGCAGGACGCCCCCGACGCCGACCCGCGCGGCAAGCGCGACCCCCGCGACTTCGCCCTGTGGAAGGGCGCCAAGCCCGGCGAGCCCGCCACCGCCGTGTGGGAGTCGCCCTGGGGCGCCGGCCGCCCCGGATGGCACCTGGAGTGCTCGGCCATGTCCACGAAGTACCTCGGCGCCGAGTTCGACATCCACGGCGGCGGCCTGGACCTGCGGTTCCCGCACCACGAGAACGAGCTGGCCCAGTCGGCGGCCGCCGGTGACGGCTTCGCCCGCTTCTGGCTGCACAACGGGCTCGTCACCTACGGCGGCGAGAAGATGTCCAAGTCCGTGGGCAACACGATCTCCCCCGAGGAGATGCTCGGCATGGCCCGCCCGACGGCGGTGCGCTATTTCTTGGGGCAGGCCCACTACCGCTCCCAGCTCGACTACCGGCCCGGCGCCCTCGACGAGGCCGAGGCCGCCGTCGAGCGCATCGAGGGCTTCACGGCCCGCGCCCGCGCCGCCGGCGCCGTCCCGCCCGCCCCCGACGGGGCGCTCGCGGACCGCGTGCCCGCGGCCTTCCGCACCGCCATGGAGGACGACCTCAACGTGCCCCAGGCGCTCGCGGCCCTGCACGAGGCCGTGCGCGCCGGCAACTCGGCGCTGGCCGGGCAGGACCTCGACGCCGCGGCCGCCCGCCTGGCCGAGGTGGAGGCCATGACCGCGGTGCTGGGCCTGGACGACGTGCCCGAGGGCGACGACGCCGCGGCCGGCCCGGTGTCGGACGCCCTCGACTCGCTCGTCCGGTCGCAGATCGAGGCGCGGGCACAGGCCCGCGCGGACAAGGACTGGGCCACCGCGGACCGCATCCGCGATGCGCTGGCCGCGGCCGGCGTCGTGGTGGAGGACGGCGCCGACGGCGCCACATGGCGCCTGGCGGACTGACACCTAGACTGGAGGGCGATCCGGCGGCGCCCCGCGTGCCGCCGCCCCCGTCCCCGGCACGCAGGAGTCCCGCCATGTCCACCGCCCCCCGCTCCGGCGGATCCCGCAAGCCCAAGGGCAAGAAGGGCCCCATGAAGGGCACCGGCGGCCACGGTCGCAAGGCGCTCGAGGGCCGCGGCCCCACCCCCAAGGCCGAGGACCGGGTCTACCACAAGGCGCACCGCGCCAAGCAGCTGGCCGAGCGCTCGGCCGCCAAGCGCGGTCCCGTGACGGACCAGGTCCGCGGCCGCGTGAAGCTCACGGATGAGACGGTCTCCGGTCGCAATCCCGTGCTCGAGGCGCTGCGCGCGGGCATCCCGGCCAAGGCGCTGCACGTGGCCGTGCGCATCGAGATGGACGACCGCGTCAAGGAGGCCCTGCGCCTCTGCCTCGAGCAGGGCGTGCCGGTCCTGGAGAACACCAAGCCGGAGCTGGACCGCCTCTCCGGCGAGGCCGTGCACCAGGGCATCGTGCTGCAGATCCCGCCCTATGAGTACGCGGACGCCACGGCCCTGGCCCTCGACGCGCTCGCGAAGCACGAGAAGGGGCACCTGCGGACCCCGCCGCTGCTGATCGCGCTCGACGGCATCACCGACCCCCGCAACCTCGGCGCCATCATCCGGGCCGGCTCCGCGTTCGACGCGGACGGCGTGATCGTGCCCGAGCGCCGCTCCGTCGGCGTGACCGCCACCGCCTGGCGCACCTCGGCCGGCGCGGCCGCGCGGGTGCCCGTGGCCCAGGCCGGCAACCTGAACACCACCCTCGTCGACCTGCACAAGGCCGGCTACTTCGTGCTGGGCCTCGACGGCGGAGGGGACGTCTCGCTGCCCGGGCTCGCCCTGGCCACGGAGCCGCTCGTGCTCGTGGTGGGGGCCGAGGGCAAGGGTCTGTCCCGCATGGTGCGGGAGCACTGCCAGCAGATCGTGTCCATCCCGATCGACTCGACGATGGAGTCCCTCAACGCCTCGATGGCGGTGGGCATCTCCCTGTACGAGATCTCGGTGCAGCGCGCCGGCGGGCGCTGACCCCCACGGCGCCCCCGCCCGGGATGACGGCCGGGCGGGGACGCGGGTGTCGCGCGCGGCGCCGTCGCGGGCAGAGTGTCCACAGTGACGCCGATCACATGGCAGGATGTCGCGTGGATGCGCGCACGTCTTGCCTGTGATGCGTGTCACCGCGCACAGTGTCTGCACTGTGTCCGACGGGCCCCCGTCGGCGAGCGCATCCCGCACCGCACCATCAGAACGAGGTCCGTCTCATGAAGCACCGCTCCCTCTCCCTCACCGCCGCCCTCGCCGTCGCCGCCCTCGGGCTCACGGCGTGCGGTGACTCCGGCTCCGGCGGCTCCGGCTCGTCCTCCGCCGCCGGCGGCGACGGCTCCTACACCGTGGGCATCAACCAGCTCGTCTCCCACCCGGCGCTCGACGGCGCGGCCGAGGGCTTCAAGGAGGCGTTCACGGACGCCGGCCTGGACGTGACGTTCGAGGAGCAGAACGCCCAGGGCGAGCAGGCCACCGTCACCTCGATCGCCTCCACCTTCGCCAACGACGGGGACGTGGACCTCGTGGCCGCGATCGCGACCCCCGCCGCACAGGGCACCGTCTCGGCCGTGAAGGACAAGCCGGTCGTGTTCATGGCGGTCACCGATCCGAAGGGCGCTGAGCTCGTGGCCTCGGACGAGGCCCCGGGCGGCAACGTCACCGGCGTCTCGGACCGCAACCCGGTCAAGGAGCAGCTGCAGCTGCTCAAGGACGTGAAGCCGGACGCCACGACCGTCGGCATCGTCTACAACTCCGGCGAGGCCAACTCCAAGGTCCAGGTGGACCAGGCCAAGGAGGCCGGCAAGGAGCTGGGCCTCGAGGTCAAGGAGGCCACCATCACCAACTCGTCCGAGGTCCAGCAGGGCGTGCAGTCCCTGTCCGGCGTGGACGGCATCTACGTGCCCACGGACAACGCCGTCGTCTCGGCGCTGGAGACCGTGGTGGGCTACGGCAAGGAGCAGCGCATCCCCGTCATCTCGGCGGACATCGACTCCGTGGAGCGCGGTGCCCTGGGCACGTACGGCATCGACTACACGGCGCACGGCAAGCAGGCCGGCGAGATGGCCGTGAAGATCCTCAAGGACGGCGCGAAGCCGGCCGAGCTGCCCGTGGGCTACGCCGACCCGGCCAACCTGCAGCTCGTGCTGAACCCGCAGGCCGCCGAGGCCTACGGCGTCGAGATCCCCGCCGAGCTCAAGGACAGGGCCGACCAGCTCGTCGAGGGCTGATCCCGCGCCTGCCCGCCTCCGCGGCGGCCCGGACCACGGGGTCCGAGCCGCCGCGGAGCACGTCGGCGGCCGGCCCATCCCGTCCCGCCGTCGTCCGTCCCCCTCGCACCGCCCGAAAGGCACCCACCCCATGCTGACCGCAGTGGAACTGGGTCTGATCTACGCCGTCGTCGCGCTCGGCGTGTACCTGACCTTCCGCATCCTCGACTTCCCCGACCTCACGGTGGACGGCTCGTTCACCACCGGCGCCGCCACGGCCGCCGTGCTCATCACGGGCGGCACGCCGGTGCCCCTGGCCATGCTCGCCGCCTTCGTGGCGGGCGCGCTCGCGGGCCTCGTCACCGGCCTGCTGCACACCAAGGGCCGGATCGACGGCCTGCTCGCCGGCATCCTCACGATGATCGCGCTCTACTCGATCAACCTGCGGATCATGGGCAAGGCCAACATCCCCCTGCTCGGCCAGGACACCCTGTTCACGTGGCTCGGCGACCTGGGACTGGCCCGGAACTGGGGCTCGATCCTCGTGCTCTTCCTCGGTGTGTTCGTGGTGAAGCTGATCCTCGACTGGTTCCTGCACACGGACCTGGGCCTCGCCCTGCAGGCGACCGGTGACAACGAGGAGATGATCCGCTCGTACGGCGTCTCCACGGACCGGATGAAGATCCTCGGCCTGATGATCTCCAACGGCCTCGTGGCCCTCGGCGGCTCCCTGCTGGCCATGTACCAGGGCTTCGCGGACATCTCCATGGGCATCGGCCTCATCCTCGTGGGCCTGGCGTCCGTGATCGTGGGCCAGGCCGTGTTCGGCCAGCGCACGGTCTTCTGGGCGACGCTCGCCGTGATCGTCGGCGCCGTGCTCTACCGCCTGATCATCCAGTTCGCCCTCAACGCGGGCCTGAGCCCGAACGACATGAAGCTGATCTCCGCGGCCCTCGTCGTCGTGGCCCTGCTGCTGCCGCGCTTCGGCTTCGCCAGGCGCCTGAGCCTGCGCACGCGGGGCACGGCCGCGACCCCGGCGCCGGCCGCCGCCGCTCCGGCCACCGCCGGCATGCCCCTGACTGGCGAGCCGGGCGGCGCCACCCCCGCCGCATCCGTCTCCGAGGAGGCCCCCCGTGCTTGAGATCTCACAGGTCTCCAAGACCTTCTTCCCGAACACCGTCAACGAGCGGCGCGCCCTGCAGGGCATCGACCTGCACCTGGCCGAGGGCGACTTCGTCACCGTGATCGGCTCCAACGGCGCCGGCAAGTCCACGATCCTGAACACGATCGCCGGCAAGCTGCTCCCGGACACCGGCACCGTGGCCGTGGGCGGCAAGGACGTCACCCGCATGCCGGACCACCGCCGCGCGGCCTCGATCGGCCGGGTGTTCCAGGACCCGACGGCGGGCACGGCCCCGAATCTCACGATCGAGGAGAACATGGCCCTGGCCTGGCGACGCGGGCACGCCCGCGGGCTCTCGCGGGGCGTCTCCCGCGCCCGGCGCGCGATGTTCCGCGACGAGCTCACGAAGCTCGAACTCGGCCTGGAGAACCGCCTCACCGCCAAGGTCGGGCTGCTCTCCGGTGGCCAGCGTCAGGCGCTCAGCCTGCTCATGGCCACGTTCTCCGGACCGAAGATCCTGCTGCTGGACGAGCACACCGCCGCCCTGGACCCGTCCCGGGCGGAGCTGGTGACCCGCCTGACCCGGCAGGTGGTGGCCGAGCACCGGCTCACCACGCTGATGGTCACGCACAACATGTCCCAGGCCCTCGAGGTCGGCAACCGGCTGATCATGATGCACGACGGCCGGATCATCCTCGAGCTGGACGAGCAGGAGAAGGCCGGGCGCACCCCGGCGGACCTGCTGGCCGAGTTCGGCAAGATCAAGGGCGCCGTCGTGGACGACAAGACCATGCTGTCCTGAGCGTCCCGTCCGGCGCCCCGTCCCCGGCCCGCCCCTCCGCCCCACGGCGGGCGGGCAGGCCGGCCGTTCTCACCGGCGCGGCCGCGGGGTAGCGTCGTGGCGTGAGCACCGTGAAGCCCGACACCCAGAGCGCCACCGCAGCCGATGTCCGCCTCCAGACCGTCACGGGGCGCATCCCGGTGACGGACGTGCAGCCCGTGGTGCTGGACGGCCGGTTCCCGGCGAAGGCCGTGGTCGGCGAGGACATCCCCGTCCGCGCGACCGTGTTCCGCGAGGGCCACGACTCCGTGCGCGCCACCGTCCGCCTGCTCGACCCGGCCGGCGCCGAGGTGCAGCGCGTGCAGATGCGTCCGGGCCGGCCCGGCCTGGACGAGGTCGTGGCCACGCTGCGGCCCGCCGAGCCGGGCCTGCACCAGTTCGTGGTCGAGGGCTGGGACGATCCGGTGGGCACGTGGAAGCACGCGGCCACCGTCAAGATCGCCGCCGGCGTCGACGTGGAGCTGATGCTCGCCGAGGGCGCCGCCCTGTTCCGCCGGGCCGCCGAGGACGCGGAGCGCTCGGCCGAGGACCGCGCCATGTTCGAGGAGGTCGTTCGCGGCCTCGAGGACGAGTCGCTCATCCCGGCCCAGCGCCTGGCCTCCGCCGAGTCGGCGGAGGTGTCCGCCGTCCTCCACGCCCGCCCCGTGCGGGAGCACCTCACGAGCTCCGAGCTCTACCCGCTGGACGTGCAGCGTGAGCTCGCCGGCCGCGGCGCCTGGTACGAGTTCTTCCCCCGCTCCGAGGGCGCCCGCTTCGACGAGGCCTCCGGCACGTGGTCCTCCGGCACCTTCGCGACGGCGGCCCGCCGGCTCCCGGCGGTCGCCCGGATGGGCTTCCAGGTGGCCTACCTGCCGCCGATCCACCCGATCGGCACCTCGCACCGCAAGGGCCCGAACAACACGCTGACGGCCGGGCCGCAGGACCCGGGCTCGCCGTGGGCGATCGGCGCGCCCGAGGGCGGACACGACGCCGTGCACCCGGACCTGGGCACCGTCGAGGACTTCGAGGCGTTCGTGGCCGCGGCCGCGGACGAGGGCCTCGAAGTGGCCCTGGACCTGGCCCTGCAGTGCTCCCCGGACCACCCGTGGGTCGCCGCGCACCCGGAGTGGTTCACCACCCGCGTGGACGGCACCATCGCGTACGCGGAGAACCCGCCGAAGAAGTACCAGGACATCTACCCGCTGAACTTCGACAACGACCCGGGCGGCCTCGCCCAGGCGGTGCTGGACGTGGTGCGGGGCTGGGTGGCCCGCGGCGTGCACATCTTCCGCGTGGACAACCCGCACACCAAGCCCCTGTGGTTCTGGGAGTGGCTGATCGCGAAGGTCCGCGCCGAGGAGCCGCGCGTCGTGTTCCTCGCCGAGGCCTTCACCCGTCCCGCGATGATGCACGCCCTGGGCAAGGTCGGGTTCCAGCAGTCCTACGGGTACTACACCTGGCGGAACACGGCCGAGGAGCTCGCGGAGTACCTCCAGGAGATCTCGCACGAGACGCCGGCGTTCTATCGCCCCAACCTCTTCGTCAACACGCCGGACATCCTCACGGAGTACCTGCAGCACGGCGGCCCGGGCGCGTTCCGGATCCGCGCCGTCGTCGCCGCCACGGCCAGCCCGCTGTGGGGCGTCTACGCCGGGTTCGAGCTGTTCGAGCACGTGGCCCGGCCCGGCGCGGAGGAGTACATCGACAACGAGAAGTACGAGTACCGCCCCCGGGACTGGGAGGGCGCGGAGGCCGCGGGCGCCTCGCTCGCCCCGTACCTCACCCGGCTCAATGAGATCCGCGCGGCGCACCCGGCGCTGGGCGACCTGCAGAACCTGACCCTGCACGCCTCGACGCACCCTGACCTGCTCGTGTTCTCGAAGACGCGCTCGGCCCGGCCCGAGGGTGCGCACCGGGACGCCGAGGCGGTCACCGACGCCGGTCCCGCGGAGGACACCCTGATCGTCGTCGTCACCACGAACCCGCACGACGTCGTCGAGGCGACCCTGGACCTGGACCTCGAGGCGCTGCGTCTGCGCCCCGAGGACCGCGACGCGTCCGGGGCCGTCGAGGTGGAGGACCTGCTCACCGGCCAGCGCTGGCAGTGGGGCCGCACCCCGTACGTCCGCCTGGACCCCCACGTCGAGCCCGCCCACGTCCTGCGGATCGTCCGGAACGGCTGAGCCGCTCCCGACGCCCGCCGTCCCCAGAACAGGAATCGCCATGACCCCGTCCGCCGCCCCCCGCCCCGCCGTCGCCCCGCTCGCCGTGGACCCGGAGGTGCTGGCCGCCGTCGCGCAGGGCCGGCACCACGATCCGCACACCGTGCTGGGCGCCCACCCGCATCCCGACGGCGCCGCGGTCACCTACCGCGTGCTGCGCCCGCTGGCGCGCACGGTCACGGTGGTCCGCGCCGGCGACGGGCAGCGGGTGGAGCTGACGCACGAGCACGACGGCGTGTTCGCGGGCGTGGCCCCGACGCCCCGGGTGGCCGGGGCCGCCGCGGGCGACTACCGCGTCGAGGTGGCGTACGAGACCGAGGACGGCACGACCGGCCCCGTCCAGGAGCAGGACGACGCGTACCGGCACCTGCCCACGCTCGGCGAGCTGGACCTGCACCTGATCGGGGAGGGCCGGCACGAACGGCTGTGGGAGGTGCTCGGCGCCCGCGTGGTCCGCACCTCCGCCGACGAGGCCGTCGGCACGGCCTTCGCGGTCTGGGCGCCGAACGCGCGGGCCGTGCGCGTGGTGGGCGACCACAACGGCTGGGACGGCCGGACCCACGCCATGCGGTCCCTCGGCTCCTCCGGCGTGTGGGAGCTGCTGGCGCCCGGCGTCGGTCACGGCGACCGCTACAAGTTCGAGATCCTCGGCCGGGACGGGCTCTGGCGGCAGAAGGCGGACCCGATGGCCCGCTGGACGGAGGTCCCGCCGGCCACGGCCTCGCGTGTGCTCGAGTCCGACTACGCCTTCGGGGACCGCACCTGGATGGAGCGCCGCCGTCTCACGGACCCGCACGAGCGCCCGCTGAGCATCTACGAGGTGCACCTGGGCTCGTGGCGGCCCGGGCTGGACTACCGCGAGCTGGCCGAGCAGCTCGTGGAGTACGTGCAGTGGCTCGGGTTCACGCACGTGGAGTTCCTGCCGGTCGCGGAGCATCCGTTCGGCGGGTCCTGGGGCTACCAGGTGACCGGCTACTACGCCCCCACCTCCCGGTTCGGCTCCCCGGACGAGTTCAAGCACCTGGTGGACGCGCTCCACCGGGCGGGGATCGGCGTCATCGTGGACTGGGTGCCGGCGCACTTCCCGAAGGACGAGTGGGCGCTCGCGCGCTTCGACGGGACCGCCCTGTACGAGCACCCGGACCCGCGGCGGGGCGAACATCCCGACTGGGGCACCCTCGTGTTCGACTTCGGCCGCACCGAGGTCCGCAACTTCCTCGTGGCCAACGCGCTCTACTGGCTCGGCGAGTTCCACATCGACGGGCTGCGCGTGGACGCCGTCGCCTCGATGCTCTACCTGGACTACTCGCGCGAGGACGGGCAGTGGGAGCCCAACGTGCACGGCGGCAACCACAACCTCGAGGCCATCGACTTCCTGCGCGAGGTCAACGCGACCGTGTACCGCCTGCACCCCGGCGTCCACATGATCGCGGAGGAGTCCACGGCCTTCTCCGGGGTGAGCGCTCCCGTGGACGCGGGCGGTCTCGGCTTCGGCAAGAAGTGGAACATGGGCTGGATGCACGACACCCTGGCCTACCTGTCCCAGGACCCGGTCAACCGCCGGTGGCACCACGAGCAGTGGACGTTCTCCCTGGTGTACGCCTACTCGGAGAACTACGTGCTGCCGCTGTCCCACGATGAGGTCGTCCACGGCAAGGGCTCCCTGCTGGGCCGCATCCCGGGCGACCGACGGCAGCAGCTGGCGACCCTGCGCGCCTACTACGGGTACATGTGGGCGCACCCCGGCAAGCAGCTGCTGTTCATGGGCGGGGAGTACGCGCAGCCGAGCGAGTGGTCCGAGGGCGAGGGCCTGGACTGGCCCGTCTCGTGGGATGAGGCGCACCGCGGGGTCCAGCTGACGATCCGGGAGCTCAACGCGCTCTACCGCAGCAAGCCGGCGCTGTGGTCGCTGGACCACAGCCCGGAGGGATTTGCGTGGGTGGACGGCGGCGACGCCGACGGCAACACGCTCGTGTTCCTCCGCATGCCCGCGGCGCAGGTGGTGCCGGAGACACGGATCGACGACGACGGCGCCGCGGTCCCGGCCGCTGAACCGGGCGGCGCCCCGCTGCTGTGCATCACCAACCTCTCGGGGTCGCCGCGTCAGGGGTTGCGCGTGGGGGTGCCGTCCGCGGGGGAGTGGACGGTGGTGCTGGACACGGACTCAACCGACTTCCACGGTGACGGCTGGCGGGAGCAGACCGGCCAGTCCGAGGTGATCGCGGCACACGAGGGCCAGTGGCAGGGCCAGCCGGCCCACGTCACGGTGAACGTGCCGGCGCTGACCACCCTGTGGCTCCAGCCGACCCTGGACACGACGGCCACGCCCTGAGGAGTGGTGCACGTCACGGCCGGGGGTGACGGCGCTGGAGCGTCGAACGGGGCGGGCCAGGCCGAAGGAATCCGCGAGAACAGGCGGAAACCGGCCGCCCACCCTTGACCGCACGCCGGGTGCCGCCCCTGATTTTGTGTTCGGTGGGATTCGTGTGTAGAGTTCCATCTCGTGCTCAAGACGCCGACCGGGTGACAGGGAGGCGGGGTGAAGAACACAGAATCCGCGGATTCATGCCGAGAATGGCAGGTCCAGGGCGGGTGGTGCTCACCGGGTGCGCGGCCGGCAGTGATGCGGGTCGGGATTCCTGAAGAAGATGATCTGGTTTGACAGCCGGGGATCATGTGGTAAGCTTTTCGAGGCCTTCCACGTGGATGGTCCGGTGAGTGTCTGACCCCGCGGAAGCGGAGTTGACATGGTCGGATCGCGTGGTAAGGTTTTCTAGCCCGGCCATGTGAACGGACGGTGAATGCTTCGGACACGGAGTTGACACGGTCGAAACGGATGGTCTAGGATGGAGAAGTTGCTCCAGAGCGAAACGGCCCGCGGAGCGGGTCGCTGAAGCTGGAAGCGCCTGTTGTTTGAGAACTCAATAGTGTGCCAAGTTTGTTGATGCCAATTGTTTTAACACATATTGGTTGATCATCGCCTGCCACCCCCGTGGTGTGGTGATGGTCTGCTAGGTATTGAATGGATGTCGTGGTGGTTATTTCCGGCTGCCACGGTGTTGTTCTGTAATTTTTTTACGGAGAGTTTGATCCTGGCTCAGGATGAACGCTGGCGGCGTGCTTAACACATGCAAGTCGAACGATGAAGCCCAGCTTGCTGGGTGGATTAGTGGCGAACGGGTGAGTAACACGTGAGTAACCTGCCCTTAACTCTGGGATAAGCCTGGGAAACTGGGTCTAATACCGGATAGGAGCGTCCACCGCATGGTGGGTGTTGGAAAGATTTATCGGTTTTGGATGGACTCGCGGCCTATCAGCTTGTTGGTGAGGTAATGGCTCACCAAGGCGACGACGGGTAGCCGGCCTGAGAGGGTGACCGGCCACACTGGGACTGAGACACGGCCCAGACTCCTACGGGAGGCAGCAGTGGGGAATATTGCACAATGGGCGAAAGCCTGATGCAGCGACGCCGCGTGAGGGATGACGGCCTTCGGGTTGTAAACCTCTTTCAGTAGGGAAGAAGCGAAAGTGACGGTACCTACAGAAGAAGCACCGGCTAACTACGTGCCAGCAGCCGCGGTAATACGTAGGGTGCGAGCGTTATCCGGAATTATTGGGCGTAAAGAGCTCGTAGGCGGTTTGTCGCGTCTGTCGTGAAAGTCCGGGGCTTAACCCCGGATCTGCGGTGGGTACGGGCAGACTAGAGTGCAGTAGGGGAGACTGGAATTCCTGGTGTAGCGGTGGAATGCGCAGATATCAGGAGGAACACCGATGGCGAAGGCAGGTCTCTGGGCTGTAACTGACGCTGAGGAGCGAAAGCATGGGGAGCGAACAGGATTAGATACCCTGGTAGTCCATGCCGTAAACGTTGGGCACTAGGTGTGGGGACCATTCCACGGTTTCCGCGCCGCAGCTAACGCATTAAGTGCCCCGCCTGGGGAGTACGGCCGCAAGGCTAAAACTCAAAGGAATTGACGGGGGCCCGCACAAGCGGCGGAGCATGCGGATTAATTCGATGCAACGCGAAGAACCTTACCAAGGCTTGACATGTTCTCGATCGCCGTAGAGATACGGTTTCCCCTTTGGGGTGGGTTCACAGGTGGTGCATGGTTGTCGTCAGCTCGTGTCGTGAGATGTTGGGTTAAGTCCCGCAACGAGCGCAACCCTCGTTCCATGTTGCCAGCACGTCGTGGTGGGGACTCATGGGAGACTGCCGGGGTCAACTCGGAGGAAGGTGAGGACGACGTCAAATCATCATGCCCCTTATGTCTTGGGCTTCACGCATGCTACAATGGCCGGTACAATGGGTTGCGATACTGTGAGGTGGAGCTAATCCCAAAAAGCCGGTCTCAGTTCGGATTGGGGTCTGCAACTCGACCCCATGAAGTCGGAGTCGCTAGTAATCGCAGATCAGCAACGCTGCGGTGAATACGTTCCCGGGCCTTGTACACACCGCCCGTCAAGTCACGAAAGTTGGTAACACCCGAAGCCGGTGGCCTAACCCTTGTGGGGGGAGCTGTCGAAGGTGGGACCAGCGATTGGGACTAAGTCGTAACAAGGTAGCCGTACCGGAAGGTGCGGCTGGATCACCTCCTTTCTAAGGAGCATTAGTGCCCGTTGCATCACCGCGTGTGTGATGGCGGGTTGCTCATGGGTGGAACATCAATGAATGGTGCCAGTGGTGGTGCCGGCAGTGCTCGAGTACGTCATGCCTGTGAGGGTGTGGTTGGAATGGGTGGTGTTGGTGGCTGCGGGCTGGTGTTGGCACACTGTTGGGTCCTGGAACAGCAGGTGCCCTGACCTGTGAGGGTTGGGGTTGTTGTTTCTGGTGTCCGTATCTTGTGAAGCTGGCCTTGAGGGTTGGTGGATGGGGTGTGGGTTGTTGTTTGAGAACTGCATAGTGGACGCGAGCATCTTATTTTTTGTTGCTGCATCGTTGATCGCACTGTTCCCCCTGGGGTGGTGTGTGAGGTGTGGTGATGCCGAGAATGACATCTTAGTTAGATATTGCTCATTTGAGGACTTTCATTGTGTGTGAAAGTTTCCAAGGGCGCATGGTGGATGCCTTGGCAACAGGAGCCGAAGAAGGACGTGGGAATCTGCGATAAGCCTGGTGGAGTCGATAACCGGACGTTGAGACCAGGATTTCCGAATGGGGAAACCCCGCACGACGTGTCGTGTGACCCCCGGTTGAACACATAGACCGGGTGGAGGGAACGTGGGGAAGTGAAACATCTCAGTACCCACAGGAAGAGAAAACAAAAGTGATTCCGTTAGTAGTGGCGAGCGAACGCGGATGGGGCTAAACCGTATGTGTGTGATACCCGGCAGGGGTTGCATGTGCGGTGTTGTGGGCCCCTCCTTGTCATGTCTGCCGGCATGGCGCAGTGAGGTGCGGGCATATAGACGAACCAGTGTGGATGCTGGACCGTAGAGGGTGAGAGTCCCGTAGTCGAAATGTGTTCCGCCGCTGTTGGAGGGTTGCCCGAGTAGCACGGGGCCCGAGGAATCCCGTGTGAATCTGCCAGGACCACCTGGTAAGCCTGAATACTACCTGTTGACCGATAGCGGATCAGTACCGTGAGGGAATGGTGAAAAGTACCCCGGGAGGGGAGTGAAATAGTACCTGAAACCATGTGCCTACAAACCGTTGGAGCCTCCTTGTGGGGTGACAGCGTGCCTTTTGAAGAATGAGCCTGCGAGTTAGTGATACGTGGCGAGGTTAACCCGTGTGGGGAAGCCGTAGCGAAAGCGAGTCTGAATAGGGCGATTGAGTCGCGTGTCCTAGACCCGAAGCGGAGTGATCTACCCATGGCCAGGTTGAAGCGCGTGTAAGAGCGCGTGGAGGACCGAACCCACTTCAGTTGAAAATGGAGGGGATGAGCTGTGGGTAGGGGTGAAAGGCCAATCAAACTCCGTGATAGCTGGTTCTCCCCGAAATGCATTTAGGTGCAGCGTCACGTGTTTCTTCCCGGAGGTAGAGCTACTGGATGGACGATGGGCCCTACAAGGTTACTGACTTCAGCCAAACTCCGAATGCCGGGAAGTGAGAGCGTGGCAGTGAGACTGTGGGGGATAAGCTTCATAGTCGAGAGGGAAACAGCCCAGACCACCGGTTAAGGCCCCTAAGCGTGTGCTAAGTGGGAAAGGATGTGGAGTTGCTGAGACAACCAGGAGGTTGGCTTAGAAGCAGCCACCCTTGAAAGAGTGCGTAATAGCTCACTGGTCAAGTGATTCCGCGCCGACAATGTAGCGGGGCTCAAGTACACCGCCGAAACCGTGGCATTCAGTTTTGCTGGATGGGTAGGGGAGCGTCGTTCACGAGGTGAAGCCAGCGGGTGACTTCTGGTGGATTGTGGACGAGTGAGAATGCAGGCATGAGTAGCGAAAGACGGGTGAGAAACCCGTCCGCCGGATGACTAAGGGTTCCAGGGTCAAGCTAATCTGCCCTGGGTAAGTCGGGACCTAAGGCGAGGCCGACAGGCGTAGTCGATGGACAACGGGTTGATATTCCCGTACCAGTGAAGAACCGCCCATGCTGAGCCGGTGATACTAACCGCCCGAACCATCCCGAACCCCGTCTTTGACGGGGTCGGTGATGGGGAGCGCGGGACCTGAACCGGGGAGGCAAGCGCATTAACAGGTGTGACGCAGGAAGGTAGCCGGGCCGGGCAATGGAAATGACCTGGTCTAAGGGTGTAGGGCTGCCGGTAGGTAAATCCGCCGGCTGTATGCCTGAGACCTGATGGGCGCCCACATGGTGGGTGATCCGGTGATCCTATGCTGCCTAGAAAAGCATCGGCGCGAGGTTCAAACTGCCCGTACCCTAAACCGACACAGGTGGTCAGGTAGAGAATACTAAGGCGATCGAGAGAATCATGGTTAAGGAACTCGGCAAAATGCCCCCGTAACTTCGGGAGAAGGGGGGCCCCAACCTTGAGCACCACGTGCTGGTGTGAGGGGATCGGGGCCGCAGAGACCAGGGGGAAGCGACTGTTTATCAAAAACACAGGTCCATGCGAAGTCGTAAGACGATGTATATGGACTGACTCCTGCCCGGTGCTGGAAGGTTAAGGGGACCCGTTAGCTTCGGCGAAGCGGAGAACTTAAGCCCCAGTAAACGGCGGTGGTAACTATAACCATCCTAAGGTAGCGAAATTCCTTGTCGGGTAAGTTCCGACCTGCACGAATGGAGTAACGACTTCCCCGCTGTCTCAACCATGAACTCGGCGAAATTGCATTACGAGTAAAGATGCTCGTTACGCGCAGAAGGACGGAAAGACCCCGTGACCTTTACTATAGTTTGGTATTGGTATTCGGTGTGACTTGTGTAGGATAGGTGGGAGACTGTGAAGCGGGCACGCCAGTGTTCGTGGAGTCGCCGTTGAAATACCACTCTGGTCACTCTGGATATCTAACTTCGGCCCGTGATCCGGGTCAGGGACAGTGCCTGATGGGTAGTTTAACTGGGGCGGTTGCCTCCCAAAATGTAACGGAGGCGCCCAAAGGTTCCCTCAGCCTGGTTGGCAATCAGGTGTCGAGTGCAAGTGCACAAGGGAGCTTGACTGTGAGAGTGGCAGCTCGAGCAGGGACGAAAGTCGGGACTAGTGATCCGGCGGCTCGTTGTGGAACGGCCGTCGCTCAACGGATAAAAGGTACCTCGGGGATAACAGGCTGATCTTGCCCAAGAGTCCATATCGACGGCATGGTTTGGCACCTCGATGTCGGCTCGTCGCATCCTGGGGCTGGAGTAGGTCCCAAGGGTTGGGCTGTTCGCCCATTAAAGCGGTACGCGAGCTGGGTTCAGAACGTCGTGAGACAGTTCGGTCCCTATCCTCTGCGCGCGTTGGAAATTTGAGAAGGTCTGTCCTTAGTACGAGAGGACCGGGACGGACGAACCTCTGGTATGTCAGTTGTACCGCCAGGTGCATGGCTGATTAGCTACGTTCGGGATGGATAACCGCTGAAAGCATCTAAGCGGGAAGCCGGCTTCGAGATGAGATTTCCTTGCCCCTTTGAGGGTGTGAGGCCCCCAGCTAGAACACTGGGTTGATAGGCTGGATGTGGAAGCGAGGACTGAAGACTCGTGAAGCTGACCAGTACTAATAGGCCGATGACTTACACACACTCTTATCCCATTGCTTGCTTCAAGGTGATGGGTGGGTGTTCGCGTCCACTGTGCGGTTGTCTGATTGCAACCGGCTGTCTGCTTGTTGGTGGGTGGTTGAGGTGTTTTGAGTTGAATAGTGTCACTGTTGTGTGACCCGTAGGTTTCCCTGCTGTTGCCCGTGTTGAGGGTGGTGGTGTGGGGTTAGGGTTACGGCGGTCATAGCGTGGGGGAAACGCCCGGTTCCATTCCGAACCCGGAAGCTAAGGCCCACAGCGCCGATGGTACTGCAGCCGGGAGGTTGTGGGAGAGTAGGTCGCCGCCGGACATTCTTTGAGGGAGGGCCTCGCACCGTTGGGTGCGAGGCCTTCCCGCATTCCCGGGAGGATTCATCGGGCGGGCCCGTGCGATCTGCACGGGGCCTTCTGCGTTCCCGGGTGCATTCGCCCGCGGCGCTCAGAGCTCCTCGCCGGCCCGCAGTCGTGCCGTGAGCGCGCGGGTGAGTCGGCGGCGCAGCCGGCCGTGCTCCGTGCCCTGCTCCCGAAGGCGCGCGTGCACGGCGTCGGCATGGGCCGGCTTCTCCGAGTCGGGGAGTGCGAGGAAGTCGCGCAGCAGCGGCTCCAAGCGCCCGGTGAGGGCGAGCACGAGCTCCTGGGTCTCCACGGGCCGTGTGCGCTGCAGGCGAGTCCAGGCCGGCGCGTACTCGGCGGCGTGCTCGACCATCTCCCACGCGAGGGCCCAGCTGTCCGGGCGCAGTCGGTGCCGCTCCGCGCGCAACAGCTGTCGCAGGGCCGCCACGGCCTCCTCGAGCTCGGCGGCGGCCGGGGCGCCGTCGTCGTCGGGGGAGGGGCCCGCGGAGGAACGCGGGAACGGCCACCAGCTCATGTCGCCCTCCCTCGGACTCGTCGGGTGTGCAGAGGTCTCACGCGTGCGATTCTGCCCCGCATCTCGGTTTGGCGGCACCCGGTGTGGCTGGTATAGTCGGTCTCTGTTGGATTCAGGTCTGAGACCTCCAACGGGGTGTGGCGCAGCTTGGTAGCGCGCGTCGTTCGGGACGACGAGGCCGCAGGTTCAAATCCTGTCACCCCGACCAGCAAGAGCCCCCGCCGGATCGGCGGGGGCTCTTCTCGTCTCCGGGTGCTCACCGGGTGCGGTGCGTCAGTCCTGGCGGGACTCCAGGAACCGCAGATGCTCGGGGCCCGCCGGGTCCACTTCGCCGGCCACGTCGTCGTGTTCGTCCACCCAGTCCTTCACGTACGGGCACACGGGGACGATCCGGCGGCCCGCGGCCACGGTGTCCTTCAGCGCCTCGCGCACGAGGGTCGAGGCCAGACCCCGGCCCTCGTACTGGTGGTCGACCTTGGTGTGCGGGAAGATCCGCTGGGCCGGGCCGTCGGCGGCGTCGTCGTCGATCGCCACCGTGAAGCCGGCCACCGTGCCCGCGTCATCGACGACGATCTCGTACCTCTCCCCGTTCTTGCGGACCTGCGGGTGCTCCAGGCTGGGGGTCTGCTCGGACATGGTCGATCCTCTCGTTCCTGGGTGGACCCCGCCGCCGGGCCGACGACGGGGAAGGGGTCAGCCGTCCCGGCGCCGCACGGGGTGATGGGACAGGATCGAGATGCGGTTCGTCAGGTTCATCACGATCGCGACCCACTGCACGGCCGCGTACTGGGCGTCCGTGAGCACGGCGGCCGTGGAGGCCTGCACGTAGTTCAGCTGCTCCTGCTCGGGGAGGTCCGTGACCGCCTCGGCGAGCTCGAGCGCGGCGCGCTCCTGCTCCGAGTACACGGCCCCTGCCTCACGCCACGCCGGCAGCAGCCCCATGCGCTGCACGCTCAGACCGGCGTCGGCGCCCTGGCGGGTGTGCCGGTCCAGGCAGAACACGCAGCCGTTGAGCTGGGAGACCCGGAGGTTCACGAGCTCCACGAGCTGCCGGTCCAGCCCGGCCTGCTCGGCGGCGGCGCGCGCGGCCGAGACCAGCGGCCCGACCGCGTGCCACGCCTCGGGCACGGCCTTGTCGAGGAAGAACGCGAGGGGGTTCTGGCGGGGTTCGGGGGTGTCAGCGGCGGTCATGGTCCTTCAATGTCTCGCAGAACGGAACGGTGGGCCAGGGACCGGGTGCCCGGCCCGGACGAGCTTCCGGCTCAGATCCGGCCCCGATCGGCTCAGAATCGGCCGGACGAGCCCGCCCCGGAGAACGAGCCGCCCGAGGATCCGTAGCCGGTCCCGGAGGAGCTGGACTGCGCCTGGCGATGGTCCTGGACGGACCGCTCGCCGGCCTGGTGGCCCGTGGTGAAGGCCACCACCGTCCAGTAGGCATCCGCCGGCAGTGCGGAGTCCAGGATCGAGCCGCGCGCGGACCGGGCCGGGCCACGGTGCGAGCGCAGCTCGTCGCGCAGCAGCTCACGCTCGGCCTCGTCCTTGCCGAACGCCGCCACCTCGGCGTCGGCGAGGGCGGAGACGAGCCCGGTCAGGCGACGCCGCAGCGCGTCCAGCTCGTCCAACGCCGCGGCCGGGGTCAGGCGGTCGTCCTGCAGGTCCGCACCCAGCGCCTCGAGCCGGTCCTGGGCCTCGGCGCGGAAGGACTCCAGCGCCGCGACGGCGGACCGGACGGCTCCGGCGGAGCCGACGGAGGAGGCCAGCGTGCCGACGGCGTCCAGGTCGGCCCGCAGCGGGGCGGTCTGCTGGTCCCACGCCGACGGCCACCCCGCGTGGCGGTTGAGGAAGGTGTTCGCCGCGGCCACGGCGTCGTCGAGGCGGTCGAGCTCACGGGCGCGGTCCCGGACGTCCTCCGCGGCCCGGGCGTGCTCTGTGCGATGCAGGCTGCGCTCCGGCAGGGCCTCGAGGCGGTCCAGTTCCGCCGACGCATCGAGCGCCTGGCGCCGGAAGTTGCGGAAGCGCTCCATCAGCGCGGCCGCGTGGGGCGAGTCCTCGGGCACCGTGGACGCGTTCACCTCGGTGGTGTCCATCTCCAGGGTGACGGGGGTCAGGTGGGTGCGGGCCTCGGCCAGCAGGTCGGCCGTCCGGCGGCGGCGACGCCGTCGGCTCGCGAGTGCCGCGGCCGCGGCGCCACCGCCCGCCACACCGACGATCCCCGCGCCGAACCACAGCTCGGGAGCCTGCCACCAGGGGCGCCCGATCAGCTCTGCGGCGGCGTCCGTCACCTCCACGACCGTGTCCGTCCACCGGGCCGCACGGGCCGCCTCGTGTCCGGCCTCGCGCACCTCCCGCAGCCGGTCCGTGCTGAGCATCCGGTCCTCGCCCACGTACACCCCGATCAACCGGTTGTCCGGGTCGAGCGCCACGATCACGAGGCCGTCGGCCCATTTCTGGCCGTCCGCGCTGAGCCAGTCCGGGTGCTCCGCGCGAGCCCGCTCGAGCACCCGCCCGTTGAACGCCTGAGACGCGCGGTCGTCGTCCAGTGCGGACAGGTCCGGGCCGCGCTCGGTGACCACGGCGACGCGGGTCGGCTCCCGGAACTCGATCCCCGCCAGGTCACGGCGCAGCTGGGCGAGGTCGATCACGCCCGCGTCATCCACGAGCTCCACCTGGTCCCAGGCCACGGCGTGGGCCTGCGGCGCGGCGGCGCCCGTGACCCCCGCCGTGACCGGCAGGGCGACGACGGTGGCGGACGCCGCCGGTCCGGTGAGGGCGGCGGCGGACAGGGCGACCGCGGTGAGCGTGCGGCGGGCGGTGCGGTGCGTCGGACGGGTCACGGGGGCCTCCTGGGAGGGTCGGCGGTCCCGCCCAGCGTAGGCACCGCGGCCGGTGGCGCGCCTCAGCCGGTGGGCGCGTCGGCGAGCAGCGCGGCGAGCCGGCCGGCGTCGTGCGCGGTGCCGAATCCCGCCGCCCCCGGCTCGAGGACCCCGGCCCGGTCGAGGCCCGTGTAGGGGACCGCGTCGAAGCCCATCGCGGTGACGAGGGCGACCACCGTGTCGCGCGCGGCGGCGACCGCGGCCGGCTCGGGCGCCGTGTCGGCCGGCTCGGTGCCCACCGCGAGGGCGCGACGCGGGGCCGTGGCGCGCCCGGCGTCCTCCAGGTCGTGGTGCGAGATCTCCGAGAACGCGCGCACGATGGGCACGCGCAGCCCCGCGGCGGCCCAGCGCGCGGCGATCCGGGCTGTGCCCGGCGACCCGTCGTCGTCGAGCCACGCCGGGACCGGCTCGTCCCCCCACGTGTTCGTCAGGTCCACCACGGCGCGCGTGGCCGGCCCGGCGAGGGCGAGCGGGTCGACGTCGTCGAGCGCCTCGCGCGGCACGGCCACGACGACGAGCTCCGCCTCCGCCGCCAGGTCCTCGGCCGACACGGCGACGGCCTCGGGCGCGTAGATCGTCAGGTGGCGCTGGACCGCCGCGGGGCGCCGCGTGCCCGCGACCATCACCCGCGGGGCGGCCGTGCCCGGGGAGAGGCGGGGGATGCGCGCGATCGCCCGTGCCAGCGCGGTGCCCGCCCGCCCCGCACCGAGGATGCCGACGACGCGGGGCAGGGCGTCCGCCGGCGCCGCCTCAGACGAGTTCATTGCGCTGGCGTCCCAGCCCGGTGATCTCCACCTCGACGACGTCGTCCGGACGCAGCCACGGGCGGCGGCCCTCGGCGTCACGGCGGGCCAGGGCGACCCCCGCGGGCGTGCCGGTCAGGATCAGGTCGCCCGGGTTCAGGGTGATCAGCTGCGAGGCGTAGGAGACCAGCTCGGCGGGGGAGAAGACGACGTCGGCGACCCGGTCCTCCTGACGCAGCTCGCCGTTGACGTGCGTGAGGACGCGCGCGTCCGCCGGGAACTCGTCCGGGGTGACCAGCCACGGACCCACGGGCGTCGAGGCCTCCCACACCTTGCCCTGCAGCCACTCGGAGGTGCGGCCCTGGAAGCCGCGCATGGAGATGTCGTTGGCCACCGCGTAGCCCGCGATGTGCTCCGGGGCGTCCTCGACGGCGATGCGTCGGCCCGGCTCCCCGACCACGATGCACAGCTCGCCCTCGTAGTCGACCCGGTGGTCCTCCTCGGGGACCTCGATCGGGTCCAGTGCACCCGTGAGGGACTGCGGGAACTTCGCGAACAGCGTCGGATGCTCAGGGCGCTCCAGGCCCGTCTCGTCGATGTGGTTCGTGTAGTTCAGGCCCACGCAGAACACCTTGGTGGGGAAGGGCACGAGCGTGTCGTAGACGAGGCCGGAGGTGTCCAGCAGGAGGGACCGGTCGGCCTGCGCCGCGCGGAGGGCGCCCTCCACCATCTCCCGCTGCTCCTGCGGCGTGGCGGTGAGGTACTCGCCCACGTCGCGACAGTCCGGCAGGGCGACGGCGCGCACGGCGACCTCGGGGTCCTCGGGGTGCACGGAGGTGATGACCGCGGCGAACGTGGCGCCGGGGTAGGCGGCGTCGGAGTCGGGCTGGCGGAACGTGGCGAGCTTCATGGACCCATCCCATCACAGGGCGGCGGGTCCGGACCCGGGGCGGGCGGACGTGAGACGGTGAGGCCATGAGCACAGCCCCCACGCATCCGCCGCTCGACCCCGACCCGACCCCGGCCACCCCGATCGTCCTCGGGACCATGGCCTGGGGGTCCGTTCCCCCGCCGCCCCCGGGCGCCGATCCGGGGGCGGGGCCGGAGGGGCCCGCGGGCGCAGCGCAGGCCGAGGCGGCCGTGGAGCGTGCCCGCCGCGCCCTGCGCGCCGGGATCGAGGCCGGCGTCGATCTGCTGGACACCGCGGACATCTACGGGGCCGGCCGCTCCGAGGAGACCGTCGGCCGGCTGCTGCACGAGCTGCCCTATGAGGAGCGCTCCGCCCTGAAGGTGCAGACCAAGTGCGGGATCGTCCTGCACGAGACGGACCCGGCCGGGCGGCGCCTGACCCGCTACGACTCCTCGCCCGAGCACGTGCGCGCCTCGCTGGAGGGCTCGCTGGCCCGCCTCGGCGAGCAGCGCGTAGACACCCTGATCATCCACCGGCCCGACGTCCTCACGCCCGTGGCCGACACCGTGCGCGCCTTCCTCGACGCGCGAGAGGCGGGCCTGGTCGGCAAGCTGGGCGTCTCCAACCTCGGCGTGGGCCGCGTCCTCGAGTTCCAGCGCGAGCTCGAGAGCCAGGCGGCGGACGGGACCGGGCTGGCGTGCGTCCAGGTCGAGCTCGGCCTGCACCACCGCACCCTCGTGGAGGCGGTCGTGCTCGCCAACCACCCGGACGCCCCCGCGGACGCCGACGCCGGGCGCCTCGGCCCGGTGTGCGCCGCCGAGGGGATCGAGCTGCAGGCCTGGGGGCCGCTGGGCCAGGGCCGGTTCAGCTCCGGCGACGACGGCGCGGCCGGCGTCGTCGGCGAGGTCGCAGCGGAGCTGGGCGTCAGTCGGGAGGCCGTGGTGCTCGCGTGGCTGCTGCGCCTGCCGTGGGGCGTGCGGCCCGTGATCGGCACCCAGGACCCGGAGCGCGTCGCCGCGTGCGCCGAGGCGGCCGCCGCGGCCGAGGCGATGGACTCCGCGCAGTGGCACCGCCTGTGGACCGCGGCGCGGGGCCGGCCGCTGCCTTGACGAGGCGCGACCGGCCGCGTGCCCTCCCGCCGGAGTGAGGCCTGTGTCACACTGGGACATGGACTTTGCGAACGTCGACCTCGTGACCCCCTGGATCCTCTACTGGCTGGCCTCACTGACCCTCGTGGTCGGCGGCACGCTCGTGGTCGTCGGCCTGTGGCGTGCCCGGCGGCACCGGCGCTTCGCCGCGACCCACGGCCGCAACCCGGAGATCGGACTCCTCGAGGACACCCGCACCCAGCGCGGGGTCGGGGCTGTCGCGCTCGCGGCCGCCGTCGCCCTCGGCGCGACGGGCGCCGTCCTGCACGTCCAGGGTCTGGACGCGTTCCGCGGCAACCTCGAGGCGAAGTACGGCTACACCGCGGTGGACCGCATCCGCCAGTCCGGCCCCGGCTTCGTGGCCGATCTGACCCAGGCCGACGGCACCGTGCTGCGCGACGAGATGGTCCTGCTGGAGTCCTCGGGCGAGCCCGTCGTCGGGGAGGACATCTTCGCCCGTCCGGTCGAGACGCGTTGACCTTCCCGCCCCGGCCCGTCGGGCCTGATGCCGCGTCGGGGGCCTCTGTTAGCGTCGCCGCGTGAGCACCTCGACCGTCCGTTCCGCCCCCGCGTCCACCTACCGGCTCCAGGTCAGCCCGGATCTGCCGCTGGAGTCCGTGGCCGGGCTCGTGCCCTATCTGCGGCGCCTGGGCGTGGACTGGCTCTACCTCTCGCCGCTGCTCGAGGCCGAGCCCGGCTCCGACCACGGGTACGACGTCGTGGACCCCACCCGGCTGGACGCCGCCCGCGGCGGGGCCGAGGGGCTGGACATGGTCGCGCGCGCCGCGCACGAGGCGGGCATGGGCGTGCTCGTGGACATCGTGCCGAACCACGTGGGCGTGGCCACGCCCCAGGCCAATCCGGCGTGGTGGGACGTGCTCACCCACGGTCCCGAGGCGGCGCATGCGGCGTGGTTCGACGTGGACTGGGCGGCCGGCGGCGGGTCCCTGCTCATCCCCGTGCTGGGAGACGGCCCTGACGGGGACGCGGACGCGGAACTGGACCGTCTCGTCGTCGACGCCGAGGGCGGCCGTCTGCGCTACTGGGACAACGTCTACCCCCTCGCCCCCGGATCGCTCGAGGCGGCCGAGGCGGAGACCGGGCTGCGCGCCGCGGAGGTCTTCGCGGCGGCGGACCCGGCGAAGGAGCCGACCGCGGAGCAGGCCCGCCTGGCCCGCGCCGTGCACGACCGCCAGCACTACCGGCTGGTCGGCTGGCGCCGCGGTGACGCCGAGCTGAACTACCGCCGGTTCTTCACCGTCACCACGCTCGCGGGCGTCCGGGTGGAGGAGCCCGAGGTCTTCGACGCCGTCCATGCCGAACCCGCCCGCTGGATCCGCGAAGGGCTCGTGGACGGGCTGCGCGTGGACCACCCGGACGGCCTGGCGGACCCGGCTGGCTACGCGCGGCGCCTGCGCTCCCACGTGCTCCCGGAGGGCTACCTCGTGGTGGAGAAGATCCTCGAGCCCGGTGAGGCGCTGCCCGCGGACTGGCCCGTGGACGGGACCACCGGCTACGACGCGCTCGGCGAGGTCGAACGCGTCTTCATGCACCCCGAGGCCGCCGGCGATGCGGCCGAGGACGCGCGCCGTCGTCGGGAGTGGGACGAGGCCGTGGTGCGGGCCAAGCACGACGTGGCCACCGGCCCCCTCGCGGCCGAGACCGCCCGGCTGGTCCGGGAGGTCCGCGCCGTGCACGCCCTCGGTGCCCACCCGGACGAGGACGTGGCCGCCGCGTTCGCCGCTGTGCTGGCCCGGCTGCCCGTGTACCGCACCTACCTGCCCGTGGGCCTGGCCGTGCTCGAGGGCGCGCTGGCGGACGCGGCCGCGGCGGAGCCGGGCCTCGCCGACGTGCTCGGCGACCTGCGGCCCGAGCTGACCGACCCGGACTCGCCCGTGGCCCGCCGGTTCCAGCAGACCTCCGGCATGGTGATGGCCAAGGGCGTCGAGGACCGGTCCTTCTACCGGTACACCCGGTGGGCCAATCTGAACGAGGTCGGCGGAGACCCCTCCCACGTCGCCCTGTCCCTGGCCGACTTCCACGCCGCCCAGCAGGCGCGCCAGGCCGCCTGGCCGACGGCCATGACCACCCTGAGCACCCACGACACCAAGCGCGGCGAGGACGTGCGCGCCCGCATCGCCGTGCTCGCCGAGGAGCCCGACCGCTGGGCCGCCGAGCTCGCGGAGCTGAGGCGCCTCCACCCGCTCGGCCACCCCGACGCGGAGCGGCTGCTCTGGGAGTCCATCGTGGGGGTCTGGCCCACGGACGGCACCACGCCGGAGGAGGAGCGGATCCTCGGCTTCTTGCAGAAGGCCTCCCGCGAGGCGGCCCTGGCCACCACCTGGACGGACCAGGACCCCGAGTTCGAGGCCCGGCTCGCCGCACTCGCCGCCGCCGTCACCTCCCCCGAGGGGCCTGCCCGGGGCGTGCTCCAGGCCGTCGCGGACCGCATCGCCGAGCCCGGCCTGGTGGTCCAGCTCGGCCACAAGCTCGTCCAGCTCGCCGCCCCCGGCGTCCCCGACGTCTACCAGGGCACGGAGGTGCCCTTCCCCACCCTCGTGGACCCGGACAACCGCCGCCCCGTGGACTTCGCGGCCCGGGCCGACCTGCTGGACCGCCTCGACGCCGGCCACACGCCCGGCCTCGACGACCCCGCCGCCGCCAAGCTGGCCGTCGTGGCCGGCGTGCTGCGCGCCCGCCGCGACCGGCCCGAGCTGTTCACCGGCCACCGCCCGCTCGACGTCTCCGGCCCCGCCGCCGAACACGCGATCGCGTTCGACCGGGGCGGGGCGCTCGCCGTGGCCACGCGCTGGCCCGTCCGCCTCGCGGCCGCGGGTGGCTGGGGCCAGACCGTCGTGACCGTGCCGGCTGGGCGGTGGGAGGACGCCGTCACCGGCCACCCCGTCCACCCGGACGCGCGCGGCGCCGTGCGCCTCGACGAACTGCTCAGCACCCTGCCCGTCGCGCTGCTCGTCCCGGCGCACGCCCCGTCCGACCGCCGAGAGAGGACCGCCCCGTGACCGAGCCCCGTCCGGCCGACGCCCCCGCCCCGGGCCTGCACCCGATCGGCTCCGACCCCGTGGACCCCGCCGCGGCCGAGCGGGCCGCCGTCGACGCCGCGCGCGCCATCCCCTACGCCGTCTGGGCGCCGCACGCCGAGAGCGTCGACCTCGTCCTCGTCGACACCGAGCCCGGCGCCCTGCACGACGCCGAGGACCGCTGGCCCGTCGCCGCCGTCGTGGCCATGGCCCCCGCCGCCGGAGGCTGGTGGACGCCCACGGAGGACCCGCTGGCCGCCCTTGGCCTCGACGCCGCCCAGCCGCCGGCCGACCCCGGCTACGGCTACCGCGTGGACGGGGCGGACCCCGTGCCGGACCCCCGCTCCCGCCGCCAGCCCGACACGGTCCACGGGCCCTCCCGCCGCGACGTCGCCGGCCGCGTCTTCGCGTGGCCGGACGAGGGCTGGGCCGGGCCGCCCGGGGTGGAGTCCGATCCGGCCGCGCCCCAGGGCGGCGGCCTGCGCGGCGCCGTCCTCTACGAGCTGCACGTGGGGACCTTCACGGCGGAGGGGACCCTCGACGCCGCCATCGCCCGCCTGCCGCACCTGAGGGACCTCGGGGTCACCCACGTCGAGCTGCTGCCCGTGAACTCCTTCTCCGGCCCTCGGAACTGGGGCTACGACGGGGTGGCGTGGTTCGCCGTCGACGAGTCCTACGGCGGCCCCGCCGCCTACCGCCGCTTCGTGGCCGCCGCCCACGCCGCCGGCCTCGGCGTGGTCCAGGACGTCGTGCACAACCACCTGGGCCCCTCCGGCAACTACCTGCAGGTGTTCGGGCCGTATCTGGGTCAGGGCGGCACCGGCTGGGGCGACGGCCTGAACCTGGACGGCGCCGACTCGGACGAGGTGCGCCGGCTCGTCCTGGACAACGTCCGCTTCTGGCTCGAGGAGATGCGCGTGGACGGGCTGCGCCTCGACGCGGTGCACGCCCTGCGGGACGCCCGCGCCGTGCACCTGCTCGAGGAGATGGCCGCGCTCGCGGACGGGATCGCGGCCCGTGCCGGCCGACCCGTGCCCCTCGTGGCCGAGTCCGACCTCAACGACCCGCGTCTGGTGCTGCCCCGCGAGGCCGGTGGGCTCGGCCTCGCCGCGGCCTGGAACGACGACGTCCACCACGCCCTGCACGTGGCCGCGACGGGGGAGACCCACGGCTACTACGCGGACTTCGCCCCGCTGGAGGCGGTGGCCAAGGTCATGGAGCGCACCTACTTCCACGACGGCACCCGCTCCACCTTCCGCGGCCGCGACCACGGGCGCCCCGTGCCGGACGCCCTCCCCAACCATGCGTGGGTGGCCAGCATCCAGAACCATGACCAGGTGGGCAACCGCGCCGGCGGCGACCGCACCGCGGCCGCCCTGTCCGAGGGCGCGCTCGCGGCCGAGGCCGCCCTGCTGCTGACCGGCCCGCACGTGCCGATGCTCTTCATGGGGGAGGAGTTCGCGGCCTCGACGCCGTGGCCGTTCTTCACCTCGTTCCGCGAGCCCGAGCTCGGGGACGCCGTCCGGCAGGGACGTCGCCGCGAGTTCGCTGCCCACGGCTGGGACCCGGCCGACGTCCCCGACCCGCAGGACTCCGCCACGCGGGACGCGGCGGTGCTGGACTGGGCGGAGGCCGCGGGCGGCGCGGACGGCCACGGCCGCGGGGCGCGCGTGCTCGCCGCCTACCGCACCCTGATCGGCCTGCGCCGCACGCTGCCCCAGCTCACCGACCCTCGCCGCGACCGCGTCCGGGCCGAGGTGGACGCGGCCCGGCGCCACGTGCGCCTCACCCGCGCCGGCGAGGACGCCGACGTCATCCTGCTCGTCGCCCTCGGCGCGGAGCCGCTGCCCGTGCCCGCGGACCTGACGCGGGCCGAGCTCCTCGCCGGCCACGGCGACGACGGCCCCCTCGGCCCCGGCGCGGTGCCGGCGGCGGTCCCGGCCCCCGGCTTCCTGCTCCTGCGCCGCTGAGCCGCGGCCGGCGTCAGTCCGCGTCCGCGGGTGGGACGGCGCGCAGCATGGTGGTCGTGGGGTGCAGCGCCACCGCGTCCTCGTCGCGGCGGGTCCGCAGCACCGTGTCCACGTAGGAGTCCACCGCCTCCTGCAGGGGCACGGCCTGGCCGCGGGCCTCGGAGAGGTACCAGCGGTGCTCGAGGAGCTGGTGCATCACCTCGGCGGGCTCGAGCTTGGCCCGCAGCTCGAGGGGCACCGAGTGGACCACGGGGTCGAACACCTCCACCACCCAGCGGTGCGCCGCGCTCTCGATGTCCATGTACGGGTCCCACTCCCGGCGGGCGGCCTCGATGTCGACGAGCAGCCGCCGGGCCTGGTTCTCCTGGACTTCGAGTCCCGTGAGGCGGGTCAGCCGACGGCGGTGGTAGCCCGCGTGGATCTCGACGGGTCGGGCGATCATCATCCCGGGGGCGTCGGCGGCGCGCAGCGAGTACTCGGCCAGCTCGAAGCCGAGCTCCTGCAGGCGGCGGACGCGGCGGTCCAGGCGCCACGGCTCGGCGCGGGGGAACAGCAGGGGCCCGGTCAGCTCGTCCCACAGCCGGCGGTAGGAGGCCACGAGCAGGTCCGGCGTGGTGACGGGGTCCACCTCCGGGTCCAGCAGCCCGCTGGCCTGCAGGTCCAGCAGCTCGCCGCCCACGTTCACGGCGGCCACGTCCAGGTCGTGCTCGCGCTGCCCGGTGGACAGGCGCTGCCGGAGCTCGCCGGTCTCGGCGTCCACCAGGTGGGCGGCGAACCCGCCCGCGTCGCGCCGGAACAGGACGTTGGACAGGGAGACGTCACCCCAGAAGAACCCCTCGAGGTGCAGCTCCACGAGCAGGGTCGCCAGCGCGTCCATGAGCCGCACGAGGGTGCGGCGCTCGAGGCGCTCCGAGAACACGGCGCGGTACGGCAGGGAGAAGCGCAGGTGCCGGGTGACGAGGGCGGCGGGCAGCGGCGTGCCGTCGTCGTGGGTGCGCCCGGTGACCACGGCCACCGGCACCACCGACGGCGCGGGGCCCCGCTCGAGCCGGCGCAGCAGCCGGTACTCGTGGAACGCGAGCTCCTCCGTGGTCTCCTTCACCGCCACGATGCCCCCGCCCATGCGGGCGAAGCGCACCACGTGACGGGAGATGCCCCGCGGCAGGGCCGCCAGCACCTCACGCGGCCACGTCTCGAGGGGGAGCGCCCAGGGCAGGGCGAGCAGCGACGTCGCCGGGTCCTCGGAGGCGTCCCCCGAGGGGGCCCCCGTGATGGTCAGTCGATCGACGGGGGAGGGGGTCTCGACGGTGTCCATGGTCACGATCCTTCCAGACAGGGCCGCTATGCTCGCCTGGCGCGGCGCGCCCGCTGCCCGCCGGCTCCGGTGCTCGACCCGGACCGACTGCCCCACGAGGAGGACCCTTGGCCCGGAACACGTCAGGCTCGCACACCTCGGCGAAGGACGCCCGTGCGCGTGCCCGCCAGATCCAGGAGGAGCAGCGCAGGAAGGACCGCCGCCGCCGCACCGGCGTCATCTGGGGCTCGGTCCTCGCGGCGGTGCTCGTGATCGGCCTCGTCGTCGCGTTCGTGCTCAACCGCAACGGCGACGACGCCGCGGCCGCCGGCCCCATCCCTGCCGTGACGAACGAGCAGGGCGGCATCGAGTTGACCTCGGCCACGGGCCTGGCGGAGGGCGCGGGAGAACGCGAGGTCGACCCCTCGAGGATCGAGGTGCCGAAGCAGTCCGCGAGCTCCCAGCCCGAGACCCTGCCGGACACCGAGGCCCGGGCGGACGGCGAGCCGACGCGGATCGTGCTCTACGCGGACTTCAACTGCGTGCACTGCGCGGACTTCGAGACCTCCAACGCGGACCAGATCGAGCAGTGGCTCGAACAGGGCGAGGCCACGGTCGAGTACCGGATGGTGGACTACCTGAGCGCCCCGAACAACCAGAACTACTCGGCCCGCGCCGCCAACGCCGCGTACTGCGTGGCGGACCAGAAGCCCGAGGCCTACAACGGCTTCGTGGCCGCCCTGTTCGCCACCTACGACGAGCACCAGGGCAAGGGCCTGGACAACGCGGCGATCACGCAGCTCGCGCAGGAGCACGGCGCGGACATCGCCTCCTGCGTCGAGGACGGCACGTTCCGCTCCGCGGTCGAGCACACCACCCGCCAGGCGCGCGTCGCCGGCGTGGCCGGCACCCCCACCGTGTTCGTGGACGGGAAGAACTGGGCCCTCGACGGCGAGGACAAGACCTTCGCCGATTGGGCGGGCGCCAAGATCGCCGGCTGACCCGGCTGACCCGTCGCCGAGGTCCGCGGGGCGTCCCCACGCAGGGGGCGCCCCGCGCCGTCCGCCCGGGCCTTGTACGCTGAAAGGGCCGGCCGCGGCGCCCCGGGCGCCGGCCGCAGGCCTCCTTAGCTCAGCTGGCCAGAGCAGCTGCCTTGTAAACAGCAGGTCGCCGGTTCGAATCCGGCAGGGGGCTCCACCCCACCGCGGGCCCGACGGCGCCGCGCACCTCCGCCGGGAGGGCGCGGCGCCGTCGTCGTGTCCGGCGCGGGCCGACGCTGGGGCGCCGCTGTGCGCGCCCGTGGCCATCCGCCGGGCTCGGCTGGCGGATCCGCCAGAGATGCCTCGACCATCCGCCAGACTTCGACCCTGGGCCTCGTCGTGACGGAATCGTGACCTTACCGTGATCCCAGTCACCCCGGCCCGAGCCCCTCGGGCACCCGCGTCCGGTGGCCCAGAACTCCGAGGAGATCCCGTGCAGTCCTCCCCACTCCGCAGCACCCGCCGCCGCATCGGCGCCCTCGTGGCCGGCGCCGTCCTCGCCGGCGGGACCCTGACCTCGTCCCCCGCGCTCGCGGCCCCCTCCGGCGACGCCCCCGCCGCACCGGCAGCCACCCCGACCGCCGCCTCGCCCCTGGCGGCGGCGCAGGTCGAGGACCCGAACGCCGACGGCTACGACTCCTTCATCGTCACCTACAAGGAGACCGCCGCCACCGCCCACGCGAAGGGCCGAGCCAACGCCTGGGGCAAGGCCGCGAAGGAGGCCGGCGTCTCCGTGAAGGAGCTGCGTGAGACCGCGCTCGGCTCCCGCGTGATCAAGGCGGACCGCAAGCTGGACCAGGCCGAGTCCGCGAAGTTCATGGCCGACCTGAAGGCCTCCGGGGCGGTCGAGGCCGTGGAGCCGGACGCCATCCTCACCGCCACCGGCCTGAGTCCCGTGGACGCCCTCTACTCGCAGCAGTGGGGCTTCACCGGCACCCACGGCATGCGGGTCCCCGGTGCGTGGGACCGCACGACGGGCTCCGGTGCGACCGTGGCCGTCATCGACACCGGCATCACCTCCCACCCGGACCTCGACCGCAACGTCGTGCCCGGCTACGACTTCATCTCCGACGGCAGGGCGGCGCGCGACGGCGGGGGCCGCGACTCCAACCCGCGCGACGAGGGCGACTGGTACGCCGCTGGCGAGTGCGGCACCGCCGGTGCCTCCGACTCCTCGTGGCACGGCACCCACGTGGCGGGCACCGTCGCGGCCGTGGCCGACTCCCAGGGTGTCGTCGGCGTGGCCCCGAACGCGAAGATCCAGCCCATCCGCGTGCTCGGCAAGTGCGGCGGTTCGCTGTCCGACATCGCCGACGCGGTCGTGTGGGCCGCCGGCGGCACCGTGGCGGGCGTGCCGGCCAACCCGAACCCGGCGGACGTCATCAACATGTCCCTCGGCGGCTCCGGCACGTGCGGCACCACCTACCAGAACGCGATCAACGCGGCCGTCTCCCGCGGCGTGCCCGTCGTCGTGGCGGCGGGCAACGAGAACCAGCCCGCCGCCAACGTGCGCCCGGCCAACTGCCGGAACACCATCGTGGTGGCCGCCTCCACCTCGCAGGGCGCCCGCGCCTCGTTCTCGAACTACGGCTCCGCCGTGGACGTGACCGCCCCGGGCGCGAACATCATCTCGACCGTGAACAACGGCGCCACCACCCCGACGACGGCCGGCCACGCCGCCTACAACGGCACCTCGATGGCCACCCCGCACGTCGCGGGCCTGGCCGCCCTGCTGCTGGCCGAGCGGCCGAGCCTCACCCCGGCCCAGGTCGAGTCCACCCTCACGTCCACGGCCCGGTCCATGCCCGTGTCCTGCTCCGCGGGCTGCGGCGCCGGCCTGGCGGACGCCACCAGGGCGGTCTCCTCCCTCGGCGGCAGCTCCTGACCGGAGCCCGCCCCGGGCGCCGGGACCTCGTTGGTCGCCCAGGGCGGCGTCGAGCCCGGCGCCACGCTGACCGACGCCTTGACGTGCTCGTCGGCTCTCGACGGCCGCTCCGCCGTGCGCGGGGCGGCCGTCGCCCGGGTGGACAGGCGGCGCCGCCTGAGGTATCGTTCTTCGAGTTGTCACCCCCATGGGGCGACGCCCGGATCTTTAGCTCAGTTGGTTAGAGCGTTCGCTTCACACGCGAGAGGTCGCTGGTTCGAGTCCAGTAAGATCCACCGCAGCAGGGCCCTCCTCCGGGAGGGCCCTTTCGCGTCCCCGGGCCGCGGTGCCGACGGCCCCGGCGGGGGAGGTGCCGGCGTGGTTGGATGGACGCGTCGGCGGGGGGCTCGGCCCACCGCCGTGGCGCGTCCAGCGCCCGCACACGGAAGGAGAGGGTGAGCCGCATGGAGCAGGAGGGCACCCAGGAGCCGGCGCGGTTCGACCCCCGCATCGCGGAGCCCCCGGCCGTCCCCACGCTCATCCCCGTGCTGCGCCCGGCCGGCGCCGAGGACGCCGCCGCTGTCGGCGACCTCACGCTCGACCCGGAGGACCCCGGCCTGCTCGACCTCGACCCGGCGGAGTCGGCCCACCCGGCCGCGGTCGCCGTCGAGCCGACGGAGCCGCTGCCGCCCGTGGTCCGCCCCGCCGCCGCCGATCCGGTCTCGACGCCGGCGCCGGAGCCGGAGGAATCGGCCGAGCCGGAGGCGGAGACGCTGCCGGAGCCGGCCGCGGACGCGCCCCTGACCGAGCCGCCGCCGTCCGAGCAGGTGCCCACCTCCGTCCTGGCGCCCGCGGAGGCCGACGGCGCCCTGCCCGCCCCGGATGTGATCCCCGAGCCGGACGTCACCGTCCCGGACCCGGTGGTCCCCGTGGGCCCGCCCGAGAAGCGCGGGCGTCGGCGCGGCCGGCGCTCCCGCGAGGTCTTCGTCGAGAACCTGCCGACGCAGGCGCTCGTGCTGGCCGACCGCCTGCACTCCTCGCCGTACGGGCGCCGCATGCGCTCCACGCTGCAGCAGCGCCGCGCGGAGGCGCAGGCCCTCGAGGCCCGCACCACCCTGGACTTCGCGCTCAAGCTGGGCGAGACGATGTTCAGCTTCGGCGCGGCCTCGCTGGACGTGGAGACCTCGATCATCGTGGCCACGCAGGCCTACGGGATCCTCGAGACCGAGGTGGACCTGACCAACCAGTCCATCTCCCTGAACTACGCGCCCGACTCCTCACGCGGTGAGACCCCGTTCACCCTCCAGCGGGTGGTCCGCTCGTCCTCGGTGAACTTCGAGGGGCTCGTGGCCGTCCACCGGCTCGTCGAGGAGATCGCCGCGGGCGAGGTGGACCGGGCCGAGGCCCAGCGCCGGCTCGTGGAGATCCGGCATCAGCCCAAGCCGTTCCCCGCCGTCTTCGAGGTCCTCTTCTCCGGCGTGTTCGTGGCCTGCTTCGTGCCGTTCATCGGGGGGACCTGGACGAGCGCGGCCCTGGGCATGGTCTCCACCTGGCTGGTCTTCTGGCTCAAGGTCCAGGCGGACAAGGCGCGCTTCCCGGAGATCTTCTCCACGATGTTCGGGGCGATCACGGCCACGGTGATCGCGCTGATGGCCCACGCCCTCGACCTGCCGGTCAACCCGGCGCTGGTGATCGCCGGCGGCATCATGATGCTCCTGCCCACGGCGAGGTTCGTCACCGCGGTGCAGGACGCCATCCACGGCTTCCCGGTGACCGCCGCGGGCCGCTTCCTCTCCGCGCTGCTCGTGTTCGCCGGCGTGATGGCCGGGATCATGATCGCCGTGGGCATCGGGGATCTCCTGGGATTCGAACAGCTGGACCTGGCCGAGGCGGGGACGCTGAGCTATCCGCCGCTGCTGCTGCTGGGCCTCGTGATGGCCGCGGGCATGGCGGACGCGGTGGTGGAGCAGTCGCGGTGGCCCCAGATCCTGGCCTGCGGTCTCGTGTCCGGGGCCGGCTTCGGCGCGTACCTGGCGGCGCAGCAGATCGGGGTCAGCGACCGGCTGGTGCCCGCGGTCGCCGCGGCGGCGGTCGGGTTCCTCGGCCGCCTGGTGGCCCAGCGGCTCGCAGCCCCGGCGCTCGTGATCGTCCTGCCGTCCATGCTGTTCCTGCTTCCCGGACTCACCATGTTCCGGTCCGTCTACGGGTTCACCGTGGAGACCGGGGCCACGCTGCTGGGCGTCGAGGGACTGTTCAACGCCGCGGTCATCGTCGTGGCGATCGCGGCCGGCGTCGCCTTCGGCAACACCCTGGTCAAGCCGATCACCGACCGGATGGGCACGCTGCTGCCCACCGAACTCGTGATGCACCAGCGCCGCTGACCGGCGGCTCGGCTCAGTCGGGCAGGCGCCAGTCCACCGGCGCCGCGCCGGCCGCCTCGAGGAGCCGGTTCACCCGGCTGAAGGGCCGGGAGCCGAAGAACCCGCGGTGGGCGCTCAGGGGAGAGGGATGCGGGGACTCCACGACGCCGGCCCCCGCCGCCGCCAGCAGCGGCGCCATGCGCCGCGCGTCGGCTCCCCACAGCAGCCCCACGAGCGGGGTGCCGCGCGCGCAGAGGGCCCGCACCGCGGCCTCCGTGATCTGCTCCCAGCCGAGGCCGCGGTGGCTGCCGGGTGCGCCGGCCCGCACGCTGAGGGCGCGGTTCAGCAGCAGCACGCCCTGGTCCGTCCACGCGGAGAGGTCGCCGTGGGCGGGCGGGGTGATGCCGAGGTCGTCGTGCAGCTCCCGGTGGATGTTGGCCAGGGAGCGGGGCAGCGGCCGCACGTGGCGGTCCACCGCGAAGCTCAGGCCGATCGGATGGCCCGGCGTCGGGTAGGGGTCCTGGCCCAGCACGAGGACGCGGACGTCCGCGAACGGCTGACGGAACGCCCGCAGGATGTGCTCCGGCGCCGGCAGCACCTGCTCTCCGGCCGCCCGGCGGGCACGCAGGGCCTCGCCGACCTGCTCGAACGCGGCGGCCTGCGGGGCGAGGGCCGCCTCCCAGCCCGGATCCAGGGGCGCGATGAACTCCATGCCCCGAGAGTAGACCGGGTGGGTACAGTGGCCGCCATGTCCCACCCCACGCCCGTCTCGCCCGATCCGGCCCCGGACGAGGGTGCCCGCGCGCGGGCGCGACGGGACGAGCTGACGGACCTGGAGCGTGCGGTCCTGGACCTGGAGGCCGCCACCTGGCGGTACGGCGGGGCCAAGGACCACGCCGTCCGAGAGCGTCTGGGGCTGCCTCCGACCGCCTATTATCAGGTGTTGAACGGATTGCTGGACCGTGAGGCCGCCCTGGCCTACCGACCCCTGCTGGTCACGCGGCTGCTGCGCAAGCGCGGCACCCGCAGCCGGGCCCGGAGGGGACCCGCGGATCCGGCGCCGTCCACGCCCGCTTCCCGCCAGGAGAACTGACCCATGGCCTACCAGCCCGACCGCTTCGACGAGGTCCCCGAGTACACGGACCAGCGCGGCGCGCACCGCGAGTCCTTCGCCGCTGCCGGCGCGACCGCCGCGGGCGGGGGTCGCCGCCTGAGCCCGCTGCTCTGGGTGGCCGGCCTCGTCCTGCTCGCCGGCCTGTTCGTGGGCGTCGTCCTGCCGTGGCTCACCGGCGACCGCTCCGAGCCCGTCGCCGCCGAGAGCTCGACGACGGCCCCGGCGGTCGAGCCGTCGCCGTCGACGTCGACGTCGGCGTCGTCCGAGTCCTCCTCGGCGTCCTCCGCGTCGGCGTCGACTGCATCCGCGACCGAGTCCGCCACCCCGTCCGAGGACACGGCGGAGGCGTCCCGTTCCGCGGCTGCGGCCGCGGCTGAGTCCTCGCGGGTGGCGCAGGAGGCGGCCGCCGCAGAAGCCGCCGAGTCGTCCCGGGCCGCCGAGTCGTCCCGTGCCGCCGCGGAGGCCGCTGAGTCGTCCCGTGCCGCCGCCGAGGCACAGGCGGCGGAGGCCTCGCGTTCCGAGGCCGCCGCGCAGTCCGCAGAGGCGTCCCGGTCGGCGGCGGCCGTCCAGGCGGCGGAGTCCTCGCGCGCCGCCGCGTCCCGTTCGGCCGCCGCGGCGGAGGCCTCGCGCTCGCAGTCCGCGGCCGCGTCGAGCTCCCGTGCGGCCGCGCAGTCTGCGGCCGCGTCGAGCTCTCGTGCGGCCGCGCAGTCCGCGGCCGTGCGCGGCACCCACGTCACCGTGTACAACGCGACCCGCTCCCAGGGCCTCGCCGCCTCCTACGCGCAGCGGCTCACGAGCGCCGGCTACACCTCGGTGGACGCGAAGAACTGGAGCGGCTACGGCATCCAGTCCTCCACCGTCCTGTACAACGGCTCGGCCAACAAGGCCGCCGCCGAGGCGGTCGGCAAGGAGCTCGGCTTCCCGGTCATGCAGACCCCGAACCTGCAGGTGAACGGCGTCGCGGTGGTCGTCACCGGCTGACCCGCCCGCCGTGCGGCCGTGCCGGACGCGCACCCTTCCCGGCCCCCCGGCGGGGCGCCTCCCGAGGCGTTCTGCCGGGGGCCGTCCGCCGTCCGCGGAAGAGCGGGCTCCCGCACCGCGGACCCTTTGCACTCTCCCGGTGCGAGTGCTCATAATGGGGTTAGCACTCCGAAGGCGCGACTGCCAGCCGTACCCCGGTCGGTCCGGCGCCGTGGAGGAGGACCTGTCCACCGATGAGGCCCCCAGGGGCCGTCCGTCGCGGGCATCGGCGCGGGTCAGCCACCAGAAGTAGGAAGCCGACGTCCAGAAAGGACCTGCACATGGCCAAGACCATCGCATTCGACGAAGAGGCCCGCCGCGGCCTGGAGAAGGGCCTGAACACCCTGGCCGACGCCGTGAAGGTGACCCTCGGCCCCCGCGGCCGCAACGTGGTGCTGGAGAAGAAGTGGGGCGCCCCCACCATCACCAACGACGGCGTCTCCATCGCCAAGGAGATCGAGCTCGAGGACCCGTACGAGAAGATCGGCGCGGAGCTCGTCAAGGAGGTCGCCAAGAAGACCGACGACGTCGCCGGCGACGGCACCACCACCGCCACCGTGCTGGCCCAGGCGCTGGTCCGCGAGGGCCTGCGCAACGTGGCCGCGGGCGCCGACCCGCTGTCCCTGAAGCGCGGCATCGAGAAGGCCGTGGAGGCCGTCACCTCCGAGCTGCTCTCCGCCTCCCGCGAGATCGAGACCAAGGACCAGATCGCGGCCACCGCCTCGATCTCCGCCGCGGACAAGCAGATCGGCTCCCTCATCGCCGAGGCCCTGGACAAGGTCGGCAAGGAGGGCGTCATCACCGTCGAGGAGTCCAACACCTTCGGCCTCGAGCTCGAGCTCACCGAGGGCATGCGCTTCGACAAGGGCTACATCTCCGGTTACTTCGTGACCGACGCGGACCGCCAGGAGGCCGTCCTCGAGGATCCCTACATCCTCATCGTCAACTCGAAGATCTCCTCCGTGAAGGACATGGTGGCGATCCTCGAGAAGGTCATGCAGTCGGGCAAGCCGCTGCTGATCATCGCCGAAGACGTCGAGGGCGAGGCCCTGGCCACCCTCGTGGTCAACAAGATCCGCGGCACCTTCAAGTCCGTGGCCGTGAAGGCCCCGGGCTTCGGTGACCGCCGCAAGGCCATGCTCGCCGACATCGCCATCCTCACCGGCGGCCAGGTCATCTCCTCCGAGGTGGGCCTGTCCCTGGAGAACGCGACCCTCGACCTGCTGGGCACCGCCCGCAAGGTGGTCGTCACCAAGGACGAGACCACCATCGTGGAGGGTGGCGGCGACGCCGAGCAGATCGCCGGCCGCGTGGCCCAGATCCGCTCCGAGATCGAGAACACCGACTCGGACTACGATCGCGAGAAGCTGCAGGAGCGCCTCGCCAAGCTGGCCGGCGGCGTGGCCGTCATCAAGGCCGGCGCGGCCACCGAGGTGGAGCTCAAGGAGCGTAAGCACCGCATCGAGGACGCCGTGCGCAACGCCAAGGCCGCCGTGGAGGAGGGCATCGTCGCCGGCGGCGGCGTGGCCCTGATCCAGGCCGGCGCCAAGGCGTTCGGCGGCCTGCAGCTCGAGGGCGACGAGGCCACCGGCGCGAACATCGTGAAGGTCGCCATCGAGGCCCCGCTGAAGCAGATCGCCTTCAACGCCGGCCTGGAGCCCGGCGTCGTGGCGGACAAGGTCAAGACCCTCGACGACGGTCACGGCCTGAACGCCGCCACCGGCGAGTACGAGGACCTGCTGGCCGCCGGCATCAACGACCCGGTGAAGGTGACCCGCTCGGCCCTGCAGAACGCCGCGTCCATCGCGGGCCTGTTCCTGACCACCGAGGCCGTCGTCGCGGACAAGCCCGAGAAGGCCGCCGCCGGCGCCGAGGGCATGGACCCGATGGGCGGCATGGGCGGCATGATGTGATCAGCCGCTGAGCCGGCCCGGCCCGTTCGGGCGCCCAGCCAGCGAGGCCCGTCTCCCCGTCCGGGGAGGCGGGCCTCGCCGCGTCCGGGGCCGGCACCGGGGCGCCCCGCTCAGGCCGACAGCGCGGCTCGTTCCGCCGCCAGGTTGCGGCGGGCGGCGGCCTCCCACCGTGCTCGGCCGGGCGCGGTCCGATACAGCGGCCCGGCGTCCAGCAGGGCGTCCAGCACCGCGCCGCGACCGCGGGCCCAGTCCGCGTCGCACACGTGCGCGTAGTCCCGCCGCACCGCGGCCACGTAGCGGGCGTAGGCCTCGGGGGAGCGGCCGAGGACCTCGAGGTCCGCGTCCGAGAGCACCGCCCCGGCCGCGTCGTGCGGGGCGGGGTCGTGGGCGGCGGTGAGCAGCACGAGGCGTGCCACCTCGTCGACGACGTCGGCCGGCACGGCCAGCCGCGGATCGGTGAGCACGTCCCGGGCCAGGGCGGCCGAGTCCGCCTCGTCCTGGCCGGCGGGCGCGGTGGGGTCCCCGGCGTAGACGGCGTCGTGGAACCACGCGGCCAGGCGGACCGCACGCGGATCCGGCCCGGTCTCCGCCCCCGCCCGCTCGAGCAGGTCCACGGACTCGAGCACCGCGAGCAGGTGGGCCGGGTCGTGGTAGTGCCGATGCGGCTCCGCCCAGCGGGCCAGCAGGTCGCGTCCCGCCGTCGTCACCGCATCCGGGCTCGCCGCCGTGCCCTCGAACAGCCGCGCCCAGCGCCGGGCGAGGACGACGTCCCGCTTCTCGGCGCGGCTCCGGGCGGGCACGCGCAGCCCCGAGGCGGCGAGCCGACGCACCAGCTCCCGTCCGGTGACGGGCACCGCCCCGCGGGCCACGAGCTCGGCACGTCGGTGCGCGGGCACGTCGTAGTGGTCCCGGTCGAAGGCCCGCTCCGAGAGCCCTGCTGCCCGCGCGAACGCGTGGAGCTCCTCGAGGGAGGCGTCGGAGACGAGGTGGGAGAACACGGTGCCGTGGGCGGGCCACGCGGGCGGGTCGATCAGGACGGTCATGCCTCCACTCTAGGAAGCACGGACCGGGGCGCGGCCGGCCGGCCGCGCCCCGGTCCGTTCCGGGCGCTCAGAACCGGAACATCGCGGCGTTGGCGGTCTCCGCGTCCTGGTACTGGGTGGCGGCGGCGTCCATCGCGCGGCGGATGCCCGCCAGGGACTCCTCCACGCGCTGCTGGGTGGCGCGCCACTCGGTGAGCACGCCCTGGAAGTTCGCGGCCGCCTGGCCGCGCCAGGTGTCCTGCAGCTGGCGCAGGTTGGCCTCCATGGTGCTCACCTCCGCCTGGAGGCGTCCGATGGAGCCCTCCACCGCCCCGCTCTTGGCCCGCAGGTCCTCGACGTCGATCTGCACGATGCTCATGTGACTGTCCCCTCTGACGAGTGCTGATGGGCGGCGGGTGCCGCCGGGCACCACGCTAGGGACGGGCGTCCCGCTCCGCCGCCGGGTCGTCCTCGCCTGGGGACGGGGGGTCGGCCTGAGGCGCCTGTGCAGGAGCAGACGCCCGACGGCGGCGCTCGGCCGAGGCGCGACGGAACCGCTCCGCCGCACGCAGCAGGCGGCTGCTCCGGGCGGCGTCCGCGGCGCTGGCGCCGGCGCCCGACGGCGCGGCCAGGGCGAGGGGGCCGGTGGGCGGACCGGCCGCGTCGTCGTCGGTGTCCCGTGCGGGCAGGCGCTCGTCCTCGACGTCCTCGTCCGCCTCGTCCTCGAACGGTGCCCACGGCAGGTGGACGGAGAAGGTGGCGCCGCCGCCCTCGGTCTCCAGCAGCCGGACGGAGCCGCCGTGCTGGGCCACGATCGCCGCGACGATGGCCAGGCCGAGCCCCGTGCCGCCCGTCTCGCGGTGCCGGGAGGTGTCCGCGCGGTAGAACCGCTCGAAGATGCGGGCACGGTCCTCCTCGGACACGCCCGCCCCGTGGTCACGGATCTCGATCACGGAGCTGCGGCCCGCACCGTCCGCCCCCGCCTGGCCGCCGAGGTGGTCGACGGTGCCGACCGCGATCTCGATGGGGGTGCCGGCGGGGGTGTAGCGCAGGGCGTTGGTCATGAGGTTCACGACCACCTGGCGCATCCGGTTCTCGTCGCCGAGGATGGGCGCCGGGGCCGCCCGGTCGTCGTCGGGGCCCACGAGGGTGACCTTGCGGTCCGGGGCGTTCACGGACGCGTCCATCAGGGAGTCCATCGCGAGGATGAGCAGGTCCACCGGGGCGTGCTCGAGGGGGCGCTGCTCGTCGAGACGGGCCAGGGTGAGCAGGTCCTCCACGAGGCGGGTCATGCGGGTGGCCTCGGACTCGATGCGCTGCATGGCGGCGGCGACGTCCTCCTCCTCGCGCAGCCCGCCGTGCCGGTACAGCTCGGAGAACCCGCGGATGGTGACCAGGGGCGTGCGCAGCTCGTGGGAGGCGTCCTGCACGAAGCGGCGCATCTTGTCCTCGGAGATCTCCTTGTCCCGGAACGCGGACTCGATGTGCGCGAGCATGGCGTTGAGAGAGCGGGAGAGCCGGCCCACCTCGGTGTCGGGCGCCGCGCTCTCCACGCGCTGGCTCAGGTCGCCGGCGGCGATCTTGGCGGCGGTGCGCTCCACGCGGTTCAGGGTGCGGAACGCGCGCTGGACCGCCAGGTTGGCCACGATCACGGTGCCCGCCGTCGCGAGCAGGCCGATGGTCACGACGATCGAGGTGACGCGCTCGACGGAGGAGGTCACGCTCTGCAGGGGAAGGGCCACGGCCATGGTGCCGTCGCCGCTGCTGAGCCCGTACAGCTGCACGCGCCAGCCGCTCGAGTCCGGCTGTGTGCCGGGCACCTCGAAGGAGGCGGAGCCGCGCTCCAGGGCCTCGGCCGGGGTGATGTCCGGCAGGGCCGGCTCGTCCGCACCCGGCATCACCGGGGTCTGGACGACCCGCGCGCCCTCGTTGTCCCACACGACGCCGTAGAAGCGCAGGATGGGCAGCTGCGGCATGTAGTACTCGCCGGTCTGGGCGACGTTGGCCAGGTACATCGAGACGGTGTCCCGGTTGGCGGCCATGTCCTCGTCCAGCTGGCGCACCGCCTCCTGGCGGAACAGCACCGCGGTCGCCACGGCGGTGACGGCGACCAGGGCCAGCATGAGCGCCGCGATCATCACGACCAGCTTGGTGCGCAGGGACTGCCCCTGCCACGTGCCCCTCAGCCAGGCGCGCGGATGGCGGACGTGGGCCGCCGCGGCGTCGAGCCGCGCACGCACGTCAGCGCTTGTCCGCGGTGCGGAGCATGTAGCCGACGCCGCGCTTGGTGTGGATCATCTTCTCGTGGCCGCCGACGTCGATCTTGCGGCGCAGGTAGGAGATGTAGGACTCGACGATCGAGGCGTCCCCGTTGAAGTCGTACTCCCACACGTGGTCCAGGATCTGGGCCTTCGAGAGCACCCGGTTCGGGTTCATCATGAGGTAGCGCAGCAGCTTGAACTCGGTGGGGGAGAGCTCCACGACCTCGCCGCCGCGGCGGACCTCGTGCGCGTCGTCGTCGAGCTCGAGATCGTCCACGCGCAGCACCGCCGCGTCGTCGTCGTCGAGGGAGGCAGTGCGGCGCAGCACGGCGCGGATGCGGGCGACCACCTCGTCGAGGGAGAACGGCTTGGTCACGTAGTCGTCGCCGCCGACCGTCAGGCCGGTGATCTTGTCCTCGGTGCCGTCCCGCGCGGTGAGGAACACGACGGGGAAGTGACGGCCGGCGGAGCGCAGGCGGCGGGTCAGGGTGAAGCCGTCCATGTCCGGGAGCATCACGTCCAGCACGGCCAGGTCCGGCTGGAACTCCTCGGCGGCGTCCAGGGCCTCCCGGCCGTTGGCCGCGGCCGTGACCTCGAAGCCGGCGTAGCGCAGGGATGTGGAGAGCAGCTCGCGGATGTTGGGCTCGTCGTCCACCACCAGGAGGCGTGCTTCGGGGTTCTGAGGCTGCATGGGACCCAGTCAACCGCTCCGACCTGGGAGCACCCTGAAAGGGCGCTGGATGTCGCGGGGCGTCGTCGGCCCGGCGGCTCAGGGGCGCGAGCGCCGGACGGCACCCAGCACGACGTGCAGCAGCATCAGGCCGAAGCCGACGGGCAGGCCGAACAGCGCGAGCGCGAACAGCGCCGGGGACGCCGGCCACGCCAGGAAGTACGCGACCAGCAGGACCACCAGGGCCAGAGCGGACACCGCCGTCACGGCCACGCCCAGCACCAGGACGACGCCACGACCGCCCCGGTGATCGGCGGGGTCGGCGGCGGGCGCGGAGGCGGGGAGGGTGGAGGTCCGAGGCATGCCTGCCACTCTAGTCGGGCTATCCTGGGAGGTCATTGACGACCACGTCCTCCGCCGTCCCCTCCGGGCGCACGGCCAGGCTGGTCCCACCGATGCCGCGGCGCACCGCCACGCCGGTGCCGGACCCCGCCGACCCGAGACGAGAGCACGGCCGCCCCTGCGGCGCCGGCCCGACGCGGTGGACCCACATGACGAGGAGCAGGTGACGCACATGCCCACCGGACGCATCAAGTTCTACGACTCGACCAAGGGCTTCGGGTTCGCCCAGACGGACGAGGGTGAGGAGGTCCACGTGCCCGCCTCGGCCCTGCCGGCCGGGGTGACCGAGCTGCGCGGAGGCACCCGCGTGGAGTTCGGCGTGGCCGAGGGCCGCCGCGGCAAGCAGGCGCTCTCGCTGCGCGTGCTCGACGCCGCGCCCTCGGTGGTCCGCAACCACCGACCCGGCGCCACCGAGATGGCCGTCCTCATGGAGGACCTCATCACGTGGCTGGACCAGGCCTCCAACGGCCTGCGCCGCGGCCGCTACCCCCAGCGCGCCCAGGCGCAGAAGATGGCGCAGGTGCTGCGCCGTGTCGCCGACGACCTGGAGGCCTGAGCCATGACCACCCACGACGACGCCCCGCGCGTCGACCACCGGAGCCCCGACGCCGAGCCCGCGCCCGCCGAGGAGAGGACGGCCGCGCCGCCCGCGCGTCGCCGGGCCCCGCGCCGCGACGAGCTGCTCGCCGCCGCCGTGGACGCCGCCCGCGCGGGGCTGGCCGGGCTGGCCGCCCCGGACGAGGTGGGGGAGCACGTGGACGTGCTCGTGGACGACGACCGGCTCCTGACGCACCGCTTCGCGTGCCGCATGCCCGGCTACGCGGGCTGGCTCTGGTACGTGACGATCGCCCGGGCCCCACGCGCCAAGCAGGTCACCGTGTGCGAGACCGGCCTCATGGCGGGGGAGGGTGCGCTCGTGGCGCCCCCGTGGGTGCCGTACGCCGAGCGCGTGAACGAGGAGGAGCGCGAGCGGCTCAAGGCCGTGGCCGAGGGCCGTGTGCCCGGCGCCCCGGCGCCTGAGACCGCGCCGGACGACCGCGGCTGAGACGGCGCGCCCCGGCTGACCCGCCGGGGCGGACACGCAACGGGCCCGCGGTGGAGTCCCCCGCGGGCCCGTGTCCCCGTCCGGGGACGGCTCAGGCCAGGCGCTCGACCACGTGGTCGATGCAGCGCAGCAGCGCCGCGACGTCCTCGGGCTCGGTCGCGGCGAAGGTCGCGATCCGCAGCTGGTTCCGGCCGAGCTTGCGATAGGGCTCCACGTCCACCACGCCGTTCGCGCGCAGGGCCTGGGCGACCGCCGCCGCGTCGACGTCGTCGGAGAAGTCGACGGTGCAGACCACGGCGGAGCGGTCCTCGGACCGGGCCACAAAGGGCGTGGCGAACGACGACGCCTCGGCCCACGCGTACACGCGCGAGGAGGAGTCGGCGGTGCGGGCGGTCATCGCGTCCAGCCCGCCCTGACCGTTCATCCAGCGCAGCTGCGCGTCCAGCATGACGAGCGTGGCCAGCGCGGGCGTGTTGTAGGTCTGGTCCTTGAGGGAGTTCTCCACGGCCGTGGCCAGGTCCAGGAACGCCGGGATCCAGCGGCCGGACTCCTTGATCTCCGCGACCCGCGCCAGGGCCCGCGGGGAGAACAGCGCGAGCCACAGACCGCCGTCGGACGCGAAGTTCTTCTGCGGCGCGAAGTAGTACACGTCCGCCTCGGACACGTCCACCGGCAGGCCGCCCGCGGCCGAGGTGGCGTCGACGACGACCAGCGCGTCCTCGTCGATGCCCGCGGGGCGGACGACGGGCGCCATCACGCCGGTGGAGGTCTCGTTGTGCGGCCACGCGTACACGTCGACCCCGGCCACGGCCTCCGGCTCGGGGCGGGTGCCCGGCTCGGAGGTGCGGATGTCCGACGGCGCCAGGAACGGCGCCTGGTCGGTGGCCTTGGCGAACTTCGAGCCGAACTCGCCGAAGCTCAGATGCTGGGCGCGCTCGCGGACCAGGCTGAAGGCGGCCGCGTCCCAGAACGCGGTGGAGCCGCCGACGCCGAGGATCACCTCGTAGCCCTCCGGCGCCGAGAACAGCTCGGCGACGCCCGACCGGACGCTCGCCACCAGGTCCTTGACCGGCTTCTGACGGTGCGACGTGCCGAGCAGCCCGGCTGCGTCCTGGAGCGCGCTCAGCTGCTCGGGGCGGACCTTGGAGGGGCCGGCGCCGAAGCGGCCGTCGGCCGGCAGCAGGTCCTGGGGGATGGTGATCTCGGCGGGGGAGGTCATGCGTGCTCCTGACGCTTCGGGGTCGCGGGTCGCGCCCATTCTCCCGCGCCCGGGACCACCGGCCGTCCACGTGACTCACGCCTCGCTAGGATGTCCGGGACGAAGAGCCCGAGGGAAGAGGACGTGCCATGACGGATCTGATCGACACCACCGAGATGTACCTGCGCACGATCCTCGAGCTCGAGGAGGAGGGCATCCCCCCGCTGCGCGCCCGCATCGTCGAGCGTCTGGAGCACTCCGGCCCCACCGTCTCCCAGACCGTGGCCCGCATGGAGCGGGACGGGCTGGTGCACGTGGGCGCGGACCGTCGGCTGGAGCTGACCGTGGCGGGCCGCGAGCGGGCCGTGTCCGTGCTGCGCAAGCACCGCCTGGCCGAGCGCCTGCTCGCGGACGTGATCGGCCTCGAGTGGGAGCTCGTCCACGAGGAGGCCTGCCGCTGGGAGCACGTGATGAGCGACCAGGTGGAGCGCCGCCTGCTCACGCTCCTGGAGAACCCCACCGAGACCCCCTACGGCACCCCGATCCCGCCCCGGCCCGAGCAGGCCTCCGCCGAGGACTGGAGCCGCGACATGGGCCTGGCGGGCGCCCGGCTCTCCGAGGAGGCCGCCACCGCCGGCCGGTTCCGCGTCCGCGGGCTGGCCGAGGGCGTGCAGACCGACCCCGAGCTGCTGGCCCAGCTGGCCGGCGCCGGCGTGACCCCCGGCCGTGTGGTGCGTGCCGAGGCCGCCCGCGACGCCGGGTACATCCGGGTCGAGGGCGAGGCGGAGGACGGCGCGGCCGCGGACGGCGGGGCCCTCGAGCTGGCCGAGGCCACGGCCGCGCACGTGTGGGTCGAGCGTCTCGACGGCTGAGGCGCGGCGCGCCGTCGTCGTGCGTGACGGGGGCGTGATGGCCCGGTGACGGGCCGGTGAACCTCTTCCGCCGCCGCAGGCGACACGCGGCGCGCCGATGCACCCGCGTCTAGCGTGGGGACACGACGCCCCTGTGTCCCCACGCTTCCGAGGCCCCCGATGCGCACACTCGTCCTCAACGCCGGCTACGAACCCCTCTCGGTCGTCTCCGACCGCCGGGCGCTGCTGCTCGTGGCCACCGGCAAGGCGAGCGTGCTCGAGGACGCCGGTGACCCGATGCGCAGCCCCACCCGCGCGTGGGGCCGACCCCTCGTGATCCTGCTGCACCAGTACATCCGGGTGCCCCACACGGATGCGGCCCCGGTCTCCCGCAAGGGCGTGCTGCGCCGGGACGGACACCGCTGCGCCTACTGCGGCGCCCACGCCACCACCGTGGACCACGTGCGGCCGCGCTCGCGGGGCGGCGAGAACTCGTGGGAGAACCTCGTGGCCTGCTGCCTGCGCTGCAACGGGGCGAAGGCGGACCGCTCGCTCGAGGCCCTGGGCTGGCGGCTGCGGGTGGAGCCGGTGCGCCCGCGCGGGGCCCAGTGGCGGATCCGCGAGCTGGAGCGGCCCGCCGAAGCGTGGCGGGACTACCTGCGCCTGGCGGCCTGACGCCGGAAGCGGAATCGCGCCCGCCCGTGCCCGGCGGTTCCTAGACTCTCCAACGGTCGAGAGAGCGGAGGGGCCCATGAGCATGGAGTCGGCGGCACGGATGTCCATGATGCGGATGACCCGCGGGCAGTCCGACGCCCAGCAGAGCCTCGCCCGCGGCACGGTGCGCCGGACCATCGCGTTCGCGGGCCGGTACCGCACCCGCCTGATCGTGTTCGTCGCGGCGTCCATCGTGGGCGCGGTGCTCGGCGTGGCCTCGCCCGTGCTGGCCGGCGACGTCGTCAACGCGATCACCGGCGGCGCGGACCGCGGGCTCGTGGTGCGGCTGGCCCTGCTGATCGCCCTCGTGGCGGTGCTCGACGCGGCGCTGTCCGTGTTCACCAAGTGGCTCTCCGCCGGGCTGGGGGAACAGGTCATCTACGACCTGCGCACCGCCGTGTTCGACCACGTGCAGCGCATGCCGGTGGCGTTCTTCCAGCGCACCCGCACCGGCGCGCTCGTCTCGCGCCTGAACAACGACGTGATCGGGGCGCAGTCGGCGATCTCGCGGACGCTCTCCGGCGTCGTCGCGAACGTGGTGTCCGTCGCGCTGACCCTGGGCGTGATGGTGGCCACCAGCTGGCAGGTCACCGTCCTGTCCCTCGTGATGCTGCCGCTGTTCCTGCTGCCGGCCCGGGCGGTCGGCTCGAAGCTGGCGGGCCTGTCCCGCGAGCGGGCCGGGCACAACGCGGCCATGGGCGACCAGATGACCGAGCGGTTCTCCGCTCCCGGCGCCACACTCATCAAGCTCTTCGGCCGCCCCGCCGCCGAGTCCGCCGAGTTCGCCCGCCGCGCGGACCGCGTGCGCGCCACCGGCGTGGACATCTCCGTGCGCCAGGCCGTCTTCACCACGCTGCTCACCCTGGTCTCCGCGCTCGCGCTCGCGGCCGTGTACGGCGTGGGCGGGCTCCAGGCGATCGCGGGCACCCTCGACGCCGGCGACGTCGTCACCCTCGCCCTGCTGCTGACCCGCCTGTACGCCCCCCTGACCGCGCTGGCGAACGCCCGCGTGGAGATCATGAGCGCGCTCGTGAGCTTCGAGCGCGTGTTCGAGGTCCTGGACCTGGAGCCGCTCATCACGGAGCCCGCGCGGCCCGCGGCCCTGCCGGAGGGGCCCCTGTCCGTGCGGCTGCGGGACGTGCGCTTCGCCTACCCCACCGCGGAGCAGGTGTCCCTGGCCTCCCTCGAGGAGGTCGCCGTGCTGGACACGCGCGGCGGCGAGGAGGTGCTGCACGGGATCGACGTGGCCGTGCCCGCCGGGGCCACCGTGGCCCTCGTGGGCTCTTCGGGTGCGGGCAAGTCCACCATAGCCTCGCTCGTCACGCGCCTGCACGACGTCACCTCCGGCGCCGTCGAGATCGGCGGCGTGGACGTGCGGGACCTCGCGTTCGCGGACCTGCAGCGGGCCGTGGGCATGGTGACCCAGGACGGCCACCTCTTCCACGAGACCGTGCGCGCCAACCTGACGCTGGCCCGCCCCGACGCGACGGACGAGCAGCTGTGGGACGCCGTCGAGCGGGCCCGCCTGCGCCCCGTGGTCGAGGCGCTGCCGGACGGGCTGGACACCGTGGTCGGCGAGCGCGGCTACCGCCTCTCCGGCGGCGAGCGGCAGCGCATGACGATCGCGCGGCTGCTGCTGGCGGCTCCGCGCGTCGTGGTGCTGGACGAGGCGACGGCGGCGCTGGACTCCACCAACGAACGCGCCATCCAGGAGGCGCTGGGGGAGGCGCTGGCCGGGCGGACCGCGATCGTGATCGCGCACCGGCTCTCCACCGTGCGCAGCGCGGACGAGATCCTCGTGGTCGAGGCCGGGCGGATCGTGGAGCGCGGCACGCACGCCGCGCTGCTCGCGGCGGGCGGGCGGTATGCGGAGCTCTACACCACGCAGTTCGCCGACGCGGAATGAGGCGGCGACCGGACCGGCCGCCCAGGTGCCCCAGGCCGGAATCGAACCGACGGCCTACCCTTTAGGAGAGGGTCGCTCTATCCAACTGAGCTACTGGGGCGCGGACCGTGCGTCGGTCCGGTGAGCGAGTCTAGCCGAGCCCTTCAGGCCGCCCGCGTGGCGCGACCACGACGGCGCCGCCCGGCCCACAGCATCACGGCCACCGCCAGCGCGAGCAGCGCCAGCAGGACCCAGCGGGTCAGCGTCAGGGCGGCGGCCAGGCCGGTGCCCGGGCCGCCGGCGGCGATCGCCTGCTCGATCGCGATGTTCTCGCAGATGTCCACGACCGCGAACAGCACGCCCAGCCCGAAGACGGCCCACTTGGCGCCGACGGGACGCAGGCGCCATGCGCCGACCGCGGTGACCGTCAGTGCCACGGCGATCGGGAAGATCACGCCGGCCGTCTTGTGCACCCAGTTCAGCTGGCCGCGGGCGTCCTCGTCCATGACCGCGGAGAGCGCGCGGATGTGGTCCTGCCCGTAGAACAGCAGGGAGTCCGGCATCGCCAGGCCGCCGCTGAGCTGGGTCATCTGCTGCAGCACCAGCAGATGGAGGTACGCGCCCACGAGCAGGGTGGTCACGATCAGCGCGCTCACCGGGATCGCCGGGCTGCCCTCGCGCTCAGCGGCCGCGGCGAGGTCCTCACGGACGTTGACGTCCCGCAGCGTGGGACGGGAGCGCGGGGACTCGGCGACCGGGCGCGCGGCGGGCCGCGACGGGCGCGGACGGGACTTGCGAGACTTCTGGGACACGGGGCACCTCCGCGGTCCATCCTCCCAGACCGGCCGAGCCGGTCCGGTCCCGCGCCGCCCAGCTCACTTTCGAACGTGAAATCGGGGTCATGGGGACTTTCGAACGCGAGATAGGCCCCACATCACGTTCGAGAGTGCGGGTGGGGTGGGGGCGGGGGGCGACGACGGCGGCGCCCGCTGTCGCGTCCGGGGCCACGCCTAGACTGGGTCCGCCATGGCTGACCTCTTCTCCGCGCTCGGACGCACGCCCCTGAACCTCGACCGCACCCGCCGCCCGGCGGACCCGGAGACCGCCCTGCCCGGGCTCGTGCCCCCGGCCGTCACGCGCGCGGCCGCGGACCCCGAGGCCTGGGGCGAGGACGTCCGGCCGGCCGCGCCGACGCACACTCCCGAGTCGCTCGTGGCGGGGCTCAACCCGCAGCAGGCAGCCGCGGTGACCCACACGGGGGCGCCGCTGCTGATCGTGGCGGGCGCCGGCTCGGGCAAGACCCGGGTGCTGACCCACCGCATCGCGTGGCTGCTCGCCACCGGACGGGCGCGGCCGCACGAGATCCTCGCCATCACCTTCACGAACAAGGCCGCCGCGGAGATGCGCGAGCGCGTGGCCGGTCTGATCGGTCCCACCGCCCAGCGGATGTGGATCTCCACGTTCCATTCCTCCGCCGTGCGGCTGCTGCGCAACGAGGCCGCCAACATCGGGCTGAAGTCCACGTTCACCATCTACGACTCGGCGGACAGCCTGCGCCTGGTCACCACCGTCGCCAAGCAGCACGAGCTGGACCCGAAGCGCTTCGCGCCCAAGGCCCTGCTGAACCGCATCAGCTCCCTGAAGAACGAGCTCGTGGAGGCGGACGACTACGCCGCCACCGTGGCCGAGGGGGACCCGTGGGGCCGCGCCGTCGCCGCCGTCTACCGGGACTACACGGCCCGCCTGCGCCAGGCCAACGCCCTGGACTTCGACGACCTGATCGGCATGACGGTCCACATGTTCGAGGCGTTCCCGCGCGTGCTGGACAACTACCGCCGCCGGTTCCGCCACGTCCTCGTGGACGAGTACCAGGACACCAACCACGCACAGTACCGCCTGATCCGGCTCCTCGCCGGCCCGGCGGGCGACCCCGAGGGCGTGGAGACCCCCGGCGGCGAGCTGACCGTCGTCGGCGACTCGGACCAGTCCATCTACGCGTTCCGCGGCGCGGACATCCGCAACATCGTCGAGTTCGAGCAGGACTTCACGGACGCCGTCACCATCAAGCTCGAGCAGAACTACCGCTCCACGCAGACCATCCTGGACGCCGCCAACGCGGTGATCGAGCGCAACCCGGACCGCCGTCCCAAGCGCCTGTGGACGGCCGAGGGGGAGGGCCCCGCGATCGTCGGCTACGCCGCGGAGAACGAGTCCGCCGAGGCGGAGTGGATCGCCACCACCATCGACCGGCTGCAGGACGAGGACGGGATCCGCCCGGCCGACGTCGCCGTGTTCTACCGGACCAACGCGCAGTCCCGTGCGCTCGAGGAGCGGCTGGTGACGCGCGGCATCCCGTACCGGGTCATCGGCGGCACGCGCTTCTACGACCGCAAGGAGATCAAGGACGCGCTCGCCTACCTGCGGGTGATCGTCAACCCCGACGACGACGTCAACGTGCGCCGCATCCTCAACGAGCCCAAGCGGGGCATCGGGGACCGGGCCGAGGGCGCCATCGCCGCGTGGGCCGAGCGCAACCGCTCCACGTTCTCCGCGGCCCTGCGCGACGCCGAGAACGCCCCCGGCATGGCCGCGCGCTCGCTCAAGGCCGTCCGCGGCTTCGTGCAGATGATGGACGACCTCGGCCAGGTCGCCGAGTCCGCCGGCCCGGCCACCGTCCTGGAGGCCGTCCTCGAGCAGTCCGGGATGCTGGCCGCCCTCCGCGAGTCCGAGGACCTGCAGGACGAGTCCCGCGCGGACAACCTCGGCGAGCTCGTCGCCGTCGTCCGCTCCTTCGAGACGACGCACCCGGACGGCACCCTGTCCGACTTCCTCGAGCAGGTGGCGCTCGTGGCGGACGCGGACCAGCTGCCCACGGCCCCGGACGTGGAGGGCGAGGCGCTCGCCGAGCAGCAGGGCCAGGTCACGCTCATGACGCTGCACACCGCCAAGGGCCTCGAGTTCCCCGTGGTGTTCCTGACGGGCATGGAGCACGGGGTGTTCCCGCACGCCCGCTCGATGACGGACGAGAAGGAGCTCGCGGAGGAGCGCCGTCTGGCCTACGTGGGCCTGACGCGCGCCCGCCGTCGCCTGTTCCTGACGCGCGCCGAGGCACGCTCGCTGTGGGGCCAGCACCAGTTCAACCCGCCCAGCCAGTTCCTCGGGGAGATCCCGGAGGCGCTCATCGACTGGGAGCGGGAGGGCACCACGCGCTCGGCCGGGTCGTTGAGCCTGACCGGCGCCGGCACCTCGCGCTACGCGGGGCGGTTCGGCGGCGGGCGACCGGCCTGGCGGTCCCGGGACGACGACGGCGCGCGGCCCCAGCGCCTCACCCGCGGGGACGAGCCGGCGGACCTCACGGTGCCCTCCGGTGTGGTGCGCGGGAAGGCGCCGAGCCGGGTGCAGCCGCAGAAGGAGATCGTGGCGCTCAGCCCGGGCGACCGCGTCTCCCACGCGACCTTCGGCGAGGGGCGTGTGGACGCCGTCGCGGGCGCGGGGGACAAGACCGTCGCGACCGTCACCTTCGACGCCACCGGGGCGCAGAAGCGGCTGCTGCTGCGCTACGCCCCGCTGACGAAGGTCGAGGGCTGACGGGACCGGCCCGCCGACTCCCCGGTCTCTCCGGGGTGTGGACTAGAGTGAGCCGTGGAACGCCGCCGTCCGCCGCCCTGCTGTGCCCCCGTGCCCGGCCCGGCCACGGAGGGGGCGTCGACGTCGGCCGCGCCCGCGGGCGAGGCCGGCAGACCCTGTCTTCGACCAAGAAGGACACACCACCGTGGACCTGTATGAGTACCAGGCGCGCGATCTGTTCGAGGCGCACGGCGTCCCCGTGCTGGCCGGCATCGTTGCGCAGACCCCGGACGAGGCCAAGGCGGCCGCGGAGAAGATCGGCGGCGTCACCGTCGTCAAGGCGCAGGTGAAGGTCGGCGGCCGCGGCAAGGCCGGCGGCGTGAAGGTCGCCAAGACGGCCGACGAGGCCTACGAGCACGCCAAGGCCATCCTGGGGATGGACATCAAGGGCCACACCGTGCACCGGGTCATGATCGCCCAGGGCGCCGACATCGCCGAGGAGTACTACTTCTCCGTGCTGCTGGACCGCGCCAACCGCACCTACCTGGCCATGTGCTCGGTCGAGGGCGGCATGGAGATCGAGCAGCTGGCCGAGGAGCGCCCCGAGGCCCTCGCCAAGGTGCCCGTCTCCGCGCTGACCGGCATCGACGCCGAGACCGCCCAGAAGATCGTCGCCGAGGCGGGCTTCCCCGAGGAGCTGCGCGCCGACGTCGCCGAGGTCATCCAGAAGCTCTGGGAGGTCTTCGAGAAGGAGGACGCCACCCTCGTCGAGGTGAACCCGCTGGTGAAGACCGGCGACGGCACGATCCTCGCCCTGGACGGCAAGGTCTCCCTCGACGACAACGCGGCGTTCCGCCACGAGGGCCACGCCGCCCTCGTCGACGAGCGCACCGAGGACCCGCTGGAGGCCAAGGCCAAGGCCAACGGCCTCAACTACGTGAAGCTGGACGGCCAGGTCGGCGTGATCGGCAACGGCGCCGGCCTCGTGATGTCCACCCTCGACGTCGTCGCGTACGCCGGCGAGAAGCACGGCGGCGTGAAGCCGGCCAACTTCCTGGACATCGGCGGCGGCGCCAACGCCGAGGTCATGGCCAACGGCCTCGACGTCATCCTGGGCGACGAGCAGGTCAAGTCCGTGTTCGTGAACGTCTTCGGCGGCATCACCGCGTGCGACGCCGTCGCGAACGGCATCGTCAAGGCCCTCGAGATCCTGGGTGACACCGCCACCAAGCCGCTGGTCGTGCGCCTGGACGGCAATGCCGTGGAGGAGGGCCGCCGCATCCTGCAGGAGGCGAACCACCCGCTCGTCACCCTGGCCGCCACCATGGACGAGGGCGCCGACAAGGCCGCCGAGCTCGCCCACTCCGCGAACTGACCGTTCGGAAAGACTGAGGAAACAGCTATGTCGATCTACCTGAACAAGGACTCCAAGGTCATCGTCCAGGGCATCACCGGCGGCGAGGGCACCAAGCACACCCGCCTCATGCTCAAGGCCGGCACGAACATCGTGGGCGGCGTGAACGCCCGCAAGGCCGGCACCACCGTGTCCCACGAGGACAAGGACGGCAACGCCGTCGAGCTGCCCGTCTTCGGCACCGTCAAGGAGGCCATGGAGAAGACCGGCGCGGACGTGTCCGTGGCCTTCGTGCCGCCGGCCTTCGCCAAGGACGCCGCGATCGAGGCCATCGAGGCCGAGATCCCGCTGCTCGTGGTCATCACGGAGGGCATCCCGGTGCAGGACTCCGCCGAGTTCTTCGCCCTGTCGCAGTCGAAGACCGGCGAGGACGGGAAGCCGAAGACCCGCATCATCGGCCCGAACTGCCCCGGCATCATCACCCCGGGCGAGGCCCTGGCCGGCATCACCCCGGCCACCATCACCGGCTCCGGCCCCATCGGCCTCGTGTCCAAGTCCGGCACGCTGACCTACCAGATGATGTACGAGCTGCGTGACTTCGGCTTCTCCACCGCCATCGGCATCGGCGGCGACCCGGTCATAGGCACTACCCACATCGACGCCCTCGAGGCGTTCGAGGCCGACCCGGACACCCAGGCCATCGTGATGATCGGTGAGATCGGCGGCGACGCCGAGGAGCGTGCGGCCGAGTTCATCAAGGCCAACGTCACCAAGCCGGTCGTCGGCTACGTGGCCGGCTTCACCGCCCCGGAGGGCAAGACCATGGGCCACGCCGGCGCCATCGTCTCCGGCTCCGCCGGCACCGCGCAGGCCAAGAAGGAGGCCCTCGAGGCCGCGGGCGTGAAGGTCGGCAAGACCCCGTCCGAGACCGCCCAGCTCATGCGGGAGATCCTGCAGGCCCAGGCCTGATCCCGACCCTCGGCCGCCGGGCCTGACGGCACGGCGACCACAGCGAACGGCCCCTCACCCGCCAGGGTGAGGGGCCGTCGTCGTGGTGAGGTCCTGTGAGATGACGGGAGACGCGGAGTCAGAGCCACTCGTGGCGGCGGGCGAACCGCGCCGCGTCATGGCGCGTGGACGTCTGGGTCTTCTGCATGGCGCTGGAGAGGTAGTTGCGGACCGTGCCCTCCGCGAGGTGCAGCTGCTGCGCGATCCTGGCCACGGAGTACCCCTCGCCCGTGGCACGCAGGGCGTCGAGCTCCCGGTCGGTGAGGGGACAGTCGTCCGAGATCGCCCGGGCCGTGGTGTCCGGATCGATCCATCGTTGCCCGCTGTTCACCCTGCGGATCACATCGGCGATTTCCCCCGGCTCCGCAGACTTGGTGACGAACCCGGTGACGCCAGCCTTCAGCGCCCGTCGGAGCACCCCGGGACGGGCGTGGCGGGTGAGCATCACCACCGGGAGGTCGGGGTGGGTCTCGCGGAGCGTCGCGACGGCTGCGACGCCGTCCAGACCGGGCATCTCCATGTCCGTCACCAGCATGTCGGGATCGATGCGGCGCACTGCCTCGACCGCCTCATGGCCGTCGGCGGCCACCTCCTCGACGCGGATGCCGCCCTCTATCTCCAGCAGAGTGGCCAGTGCTGTGCGCAGGAGCTTCTCGTCGTCCGCCAGGACGATCCTGATGTCATTCACACCGACTCCTCCTCGTCCGCTTCCCATCGTGCCCCGAGGGTGAACCGTCCGTCGACACAGGAGACGTCCAGGCGGCCTCCGACCCCCGCGAGGCGGGACCGGAGGTTGTCCAGCCCTCCCGTGTGGTCCTCGGCGGAGACACCGGCCGCACCGTCATTGGAGATCACCACGTGCCCGGGGGCAAGGCTGATCTCGACCCTGCGGGCGTCGGAGTGACGCAGGATGTTGGTGGTCCCCTCCCTGATCACGACGCCGGCCACATGCTCGAACTCTTCGCCTCGCGGGCCGCCGTCGTCGTCGGTGGTGACGGTGATGCCTGTGGCCTCGAGCAGCGCGACGGAGTTCGCGAGCTCACCGCGCAGGGTCAAGGTGTGCCCGTCCTGTGCCAGCGCCTTGGTCTCGGCCATGGTCTGGCGCAGGGTCTGCTGAGCCTCATCGAGTTCCCGCTGGGCCGCGTCGGTGTCCGTGGAAAGCATCCGCTGGGCGACGGCGATCTTGAGCTTCACCACGTGCAGCGCATGGCCTTGGATGTCATGGAGGTCCTGGGAGAAGCGCAGCCGCTCGGCATCGAGAGAGGCTGCCCGCTCCTGCTCCGCACGCTGGTCCTGCAGGCGCATGAGGTCGAAGGAGATTCGGGAAACGGGGATGGTCACGCACGCGACGCCCGTCAGCAGGGCGCCCATGCCGACATAGACCCACAAGGCCTGGGGATCGGTGACGAACACGAGAGCGCCGGCCGCCGACCCGACAGTGAGCACCAGCAGGGTCACGACGGCCCTGGCGTGTCGGCTCCACATGACCTCGAGCGCACCGGCGAGGGCGAAGGCCAGGGCGCCCAGGGGAGTCAGATCCCAGAGGGCGCTGAGCGCCCAGGTGAGAGTGCCCAGGGCGAGCACTGCCCAACGCGTCGGAGCAGCCACCTCCCGGTGCCACTGGGACAGCAGCCAGAGGCCGGCGATGAGGCCGGGTGCCAGGACGAGAGGGGGCCACGGCTCCACAGCGGACGTCAGGAGGGCGACGATGGCGGCAACACCGAAGACTGCGAGCAGGACGAAGCTCGTCCTACTGCGCAGCCTTCGCGTCTCCGACGTGTGCTCGGAGGTCATGGGCACTCCATGTTCAGTCAGCGCGTGGATCGGGTGCCCCTCAGGAGGTCACCTGCGTCTCTCGCTCGACGGCCTTGTGGCTGGCCGAGAACCCCACAGCGGTCGCGACGACGGCGACCACCATGCCGACGATCAGCCAGGTGGCGTCGGCGGTGTCCCGTGCGGGGACCCAGGAGGTGATCTCAGAGGGCAGGATCTCGGGGATGGGCAGGTAGTGCAGCGTCAACATGACGCCGAACGCGGTGGCACAGAGAAACAGGATGAATGCGATGGTCCGGATGGTCTTCATGGGAGCCTCCCGTGTCCAGGTCGATGGTTGGTTCTCTTCGGCGGTCCCGATCCGCCGCGGGTGCCGCGGGATCGGAACGACATCCACCTTTCCGTCACCGGCCCGCCCCGCACCAGTGACGCAGCGTCATGCTTGCGCACCAACTCTGTCATGCCGCGCAGTGACGTGACCTCACTGTCGGGGGCGGATTCCGGTTGGTTGTGTGGGGGACATGCAGAACACGACGCTTCTCCCCGCCCCCACCGCCGTCGACTCTCGCACGGAGACGATCGTCGAGATCCACGACCTCAGGGTCGACTACGGGGACTTCACTGCCGTCGACGGGATCGATCTCGAGATCCGACGTGGGGAGTTCTTCGGCCTGCTCGGCACCAACGGTGCCGGGAAGACCACCACCATCGAGGTCATGGAGGGTCACCGGGCCCCGACCGCCGGCTCCGTGCGGGTCCTCGGGCAGGACCCGAGCGACCGCACCCTGCGTCGTCGGGTGGGGATCATGCTCCAGGAGAGCGGGTTCGCCCCGGACCTGACCGTACGCGAGACCCTCGCGCTGATCGGTCGTCTGACGCGGCGGGACGACGACGTCGACCGTGTCCTGGACCTCGTGGACCTCCGCCGGCGTCGGGACACCCGGACCGGGCAGCTCTCTGGCGGCGAGAAGCGCCGCCTCGACTTCGCCACGGCGATCTTCGGCTCACCGGAGCTGATCTTCCTTGACGAGCCCACCACGGGGTTGGACATCGAGGCACGCGACGCACTCTGGCACGTCGTGGACCGGCTGCGTGACGAGGGCGCGACGATCCTGCTCACCACGCACTACCTCGAGGAGGCCCAGGAGCGGGCCGACCGCATCGCGCTCATGCACAGCGGCCGCATCCATCGGCAGGGGACAGTCGCCGAGCTCACCTCGGCCTTCCCCTCGACCATCAGCTTCCGGCTGAGTGGTGAGCCCACCGTCCCGTTCGAGGACGCGACGATCGCACCCGGCGGCGCGGTCACCATCCCCACCACGAACCTCCAGGAGGACCTGTACCGCCTCCTGGTGTGGTCCCGCTCCCGCGATGTGGAGCTCGAGGGCCTGAACGTCGGAGCCGAGGGGCTCGAATCCCTCTTCCGCGCCCTTAACGCCTGATCACACGTCCTCACGACCGACTCGACCACCACAAGAGGAGCCCGCAATGTTCGCCATCGCCCGCAGCGAGATGACACAGCTCGTCCGCAACCGCCTCGTCGCAGCCTCGTCGTTGTTCATCCCCCTCGCCTTCAGCGCGGTCCTGATCTTCAACCGCGAGAACTTCGGGGGCACCCCGGTGACGGCCGCTCTGATCCTGGTCACCGTGACCGCCATGGGCACCTACATCACGGCGACGACCACCCTGGCCTCCCGCCGCCAGAACCTGTTCCTCAAGCGGCTGCGCTCCACGTCGGCGAAGGACGCCTCCATCTTGAGCGGTCTCGTGCTGCCGATTGCGCTGGTGAACCTGGTGCAGGCCGGGGTCATCGTCGCGATCCTGTCGGTCGTCGGCACCCCTCCGGTGGGGGTCGTGGCCGTCGTGGCCGCCGTCGTCGTCCTGGAGTTGATGTTCGTGGGCGCGGCCATCGCGACGGCGGGTCTCACCAACTCCCCGGACCACGCGCAGGTGACCACGCTGCCCCTGTTCGTCGTCGCCCTCGGCGCCTCCATGTGGGTCGGTCTGACCGGCACGGAGGAGCTTGCCGGAGTCAAACGCCTGCTCCCCGGCGGTGCGGTGACCGAGCTGATCATCGAGGGATGGAGCGGCATGGCCCTCCACGAGGCCGTCAGCCTGCTGCTGCCGAGCCTCGCCTTCGTCGTGGCGGCGTTCGCCATGGCAAAGAGCACCTTCCGGTGGGAACCGCGTACCTGAGGCCCGCATGGTCACCACCTTCCGCTCCTCATGACACAGAGCAGAGCGACACTGCGACAGCGGGCCGGCCCACCGCTGTCGGTGCACTCATCGGGGCTCTGGAGGAACTGAGCCGCCGAGAGGACGGAGAGGACCGGACCCTCTTCTCGTGGCCGGGGCGCCAGACCGCCCTCCCCGCGTCAGCCCACGTTCGCGCCGAAGAGCAGGCCGAGCACGTACGTCACGGCAGCGGCGCCGAAGCCGATCGCGAGCTGGCGCAGGCCCCGAGCCAGCGGTGAGGAGCCGGACAGCAGCCCGACCACACCGCCGGTGAAGAGCAGGGCCACGCCCACCATCGCCGCCGCCAGGCCCAGGGCCCACAGCCCGGACATGCCGAAGATGTACGGCAGGATCGGGATGAGTGCGCCGGAGGCGAAGAACGCGAAGCTGGACAGGGAGGCGCTCCACGCCGAGCCGATCTCCGCGAAGGAGTCCGAGTGGTCCACCGGGCCCTGGGAGCCGTCGGGACGGGCGGAGAACTGCGGGTTGCAGTCGCACGTGAGATAGCCGAGGCGCTCGAGCGCGCGGTGCTCGGCGTCCTCGGGCGTCATGCCGCGGGCCAGGTAGACGAGCTTGAGCTCGTTGTGGTCCAGGTCCAGGTGCTGGGCCGCCTCGAGGGTGATCTGGGTGGGGGAGGAGGCCTCGAGCAGCTCCCGCTGGGACCGCACCGAGACGTACTCGCCGGCCGCCATGGACAGCGCGCCCGCCAGCAGGCCGGCCACGCCGGTGAACAGCACCACGGACGGCGCCACGCCCGTCGCGCCGATGCCCATCACGAGCGCCAGGTTGGAGACCAGCCCGTCGTTCATGCCGAAGACGGCGGCGCGGAAGTTGCCGGCCAGCTGCTCGCGACCCCGGGCGGCGAGGCCGCGCACGACCTCCTCGTGGATGGCCTCATCCGCCACCATGCCCTCGGGGGCGTCCTGGTCCTCCGCGTAGGGAGTGTCCGACTCGGCGCGCTGGGCCAGGGCCAGCACGAACACGGAGCCGAAGATCCGCGCGAGCCAGCGCAGCAGGATGCGGTGCAGGGAGGGGCGCGGCGGGTTCTCGGCGTGCTCGCCCAGGAGGGCCCGCCAGTGCTGTTCGTGGCGGCGCTCGGCCTCGGCGAGGCCGAGCAGGATGTCGCGCTCCACGCCGTCCTTGCGAGCGGCGATGTCGCGGTAGATCTGGCCCTCGGCGATCTCATCCGCGAGGTAGCGGCGCCAGCGTCGGACCTGTTCGCGGGTCGGCTCGGGACGTGCCGCAGGAGTGGCGGTGTGGGCGGGGCTCATGGGGCTCCATCGGATGGGCGGGGGGGGCGGCGCCGTCGCGGCCGCGGCGGCCGGGCGCGCCCGACCGGCCAGTCTACGCCGTCGCTACCATGGCCGCATGGACGCAGCAGAGACCCCCGACGGCCCCGAGACCGCCGCCCACGACGGCGGCCGGCCGGCCTGGCAGCACCGCCTCCTGGCGGGCGGGGAGGAGCCGGACCCCCGGTTCACGCTCGCCAACGAGCGCACGTTCCTGGCCTGGGTCCGGACGGCGCTGGCGCTGCTGGCCGGCGGGGTCGCGGTGGAGGCGTTCACCGGCGCCCTCTTCGCGCCGCCGGTCCGGGTGGTGCTGAGCACGGTGCTGCTCGTCCTGGCGGCGCTGCTCGCCCTGGGCGCGGGCGCGCGCTGGCTCCGGGTGGAGCGGGCGATGCGCCGCGGCCGTCCGCTGCCGCTGCCGCTGATCGTCCCGGTCCTCGCGGGGGGCGTCGTGCTGGCCGTCGTGGTGCTGCTGGCCGCCGTCGTCCTTCCGCGAGGCTGAGACGATGCGCCTGCATCACGACCCGGGGCTGCAGCCCGAGCGCACCGTGATGAGCTGGGGCCGCACGGTCCTGGCGCTGGGCGTCCTCAGCCTCACGTTCCTGAGGTGGTGGCCGGCCGTCGGCGCGTGGGCGTTCGGGCCTGCGGTGGTGGCGGCCGTCGGCGGGGCGGCGGTGCTGGCCACGCAGCGCCGGCGCTACGTGGCGCACGCGGACGGAATCGCGCGGGAGCAGGCCCGGCCGGCCCTGGCGTCGGTGGCCTGCATGGTCGCGCTGGTGGTGGGCTTGGCGGCCCTCGGGATCACCGCCACGCTGCTGCACGCGGCATGATCCGCGGACGACGACGGCGTCCCTCACCTGCGCGGGCAGGTGAGGGGCGCCGTCGTGCCTCCGGAGGCGGACCGCTCAGCGGGCGATCATGCCGTGGGGGTCGATGACGAACTTCTCCAGGGAGCCCTGGTCGAACTCCGCATAGGCCTGGGGTGCCTCGTCCAGGCTGATGACGCGCGGGTTGACCATCTCCGTCAGGTACGGCATCCGGTCCCACAGGATGGACATCATCAGCTGGCGGTTGTAGCGCATGATGGGCGCCTGGCCGCCGATGATGTGGGGCGACTTGATCCAGGCCTTGCCGAAGTCCACCGGGAAGGTGCCCTCCTGCTCGGCCTTCGTCTCCGCGATCGGGTCCGGCCCGTAGATGCCGATGATGCCCGTGGCGCCGCCCGGACGGGTGATGTCCAGGACCTGGTTCACGGCGGCGATCGGCTGCATCTCATCGGACGCGGAGCCCAGGCCGTGGGCCTCGGAGCCGACGCAGTCCACCGCGCAGTCCACCATCGGCTCGCCGAGGATGTCGTTCACGGCGTCCTGCAGGTTCTCCGTGACGGAGAGGTCGATGGTCTCGCAGCCGTGCTTGCGCACCAGCTCCAGCCGCGAGGCGTCCTGGTCGCCCACGATGATGCACGAGGCGCCCAGCAGCCGAGCGGCGGCCGCGGCGCACCGGCCCACGGGGCCGGCACCGGCGATGTAGACGGTGGAGCCGGGCTTGGCGCCGGCCTCCATGAGGCCGTGGAACGCCGTGGGGAGGATGTCCGAGAGCACGGCCAGATCCAGGATCTTCTCCATCGCCTGCTCCTGGCCCGGGAAGCGCAGCAGCTGGAAGTCGGCGTACGGCACGAACAGGTACTCGGCCTGTCCGCCCTGGAAGCCGCCCAGATTGAAGCCGTAGGCGGCGCACGCCTGCTCCGGGTTGGCGGTCTCACAGATCTCGGTCCGGCCGGCGCGGCAGTTGCGGCAGCGGCCGCAGGCCACGTTGAACGGCACGGAGACGAGGTCGCCCTCCTGCAGGAACTGGACGTCGCTGCCGACCTCCAGCACCTGGCCGGTCATCTCGTGACCCAGCACCATGCCCTCGGGTGCGGGGAAGGACCCGCGGTAGATGTGCAGGTCGCTGCCGCAGATGTTGGTCGCGACGATCTTGAGGATGACGCCGTGCGGGGCGGCGGAGCCGTCGGGCATCTCCAGCTTGGGGAAGTCGAGCTCGTCGACGCGCACGTCCTTGATGCCGTGGAATGCCACGGCGCGATTCTTGGTGGTCATGGGAACCGTTGCCTTTCTGTCTCCAGCGAGGCCCGGGTGAATGGAAGCCGGAACGGCCCCGAGGGGGCGTCCCGGTCCCGAGCTATACGGAAACACTAGGGGCCGGGAGGAGCCTGAGGAAGGATCGCCCGCCGCCGCATCGTCTGGCCTGACCATCGTGCGGGCATCGGAGGATCGCAGGCCCCGGGATTCCTGGTCAGAGACGCTCCCGCCACGGCGTCGACGCCGTGGCGGGAGCGCACGCGCCAGGCCTCGAGGACCGCGGGGTCGGTGGGCGGGGTCATCAGGCTGAGGAGGACGTACACGACGGCGGAGGCGGCCAGGCCGACGTAGATCGGCTCGTTCGCGAAGACGCCCTCGAAGGGCTCCGCCGCGTTCAGCTCGAGCCAGCCCATGGTGCCGAGGGTGCCCACCGTCCCGACCACCATGGACCACAGGGCCGCCGTCCCGGTGCCGCGCTTCCACACGAGGCCGCCGACGATCGCGACGAACAGGCCGCCCACGAGGATGTCGTACGCGATGGTCAGGGCCGCCACCACGTCCGGGACGACGATCGCCAGCCCCAGCACGACGGCGCCGAGCAGCAGCACCCAGCCGCGGTTCGAGGCGAGCTCCGCCGCGGTCTCCGGGGCCTCGTCCCCGGCGGTGGCGCCGTCCTCGGAGGCGGTGGCCTCGCCGCGGAGGATGGGGAGGATGTCCGTGCGCATCACGGTCGAGGCCGCGATGATCGCGCCCGAGGCGGTGGACATCATGGCCGCAACGGCGGCCGCCAGGGCCACGCCGCCGACGCCGACGGGCAGCAGGTTCTGGGCGACCCACGCGAACACGTCGTCCTGGGTGGCGATGTCCGCGGTGACCGTGCGGGCGGCCATGCCGATCACGGCGCCCGCGACGCCGTAGATGATGCAGTACAGGCCCGCGGTGGCGCCGCCGATCTGCGCCACGCGGGGGGAGCGGGCCGTGAACACGCGCTGCCAGACGTCCTGGCCGATCAGCAGGCCGAGGGTGTAGACCACGGAGTAGGTGACGATCGACTGCACGCCGATCCCGTCCCAGCTGAAGAACTCGGCGCCCAGGCGCTCCTGCATGGCACCCCAGCCGCCGGCGTTGGCCAGGGAGAGGGGGAGCATGAGGGCGAACAGGCCGACGGTCATGATGAGGAACTGGGCCATGTCCGCCAGGGTGATGGACCACATGCCGCCGAGCACGGAGTAGGCCAGCACGATGCCGCCGCCCACCAGGACGGACAGCCAGCGGTCCCAGCCGAAGAGCACCACGAAGATCGACGCGTAGGCGCCGGTGGAGGTGGCGGCGAGCATGAGCGTGTACGCGAGCATCACGAACGAGGAGGCGTGCGAGGCCCCGCCGCGGCCGTACCGCAGGCGGAGCATCTGCGAGACGGTGTAGATCTTCAGGCGGGCCAGGATCGGGGCGAACGCCACCGACAGGATGAGCACGCCGACGCCGATGGCGGCCACGAGCCACGCGCCGGAGAGCCCGAACTCGTACCCCAGGCCGACGCCGCCCACGGTGGCGGCGCCGCCGAGCACGACGGCGGCCATGGTGCCGGTGAACAGCACCGGCCCGAGACGGCGGCCCGCCACGAGGTAGTCCTCCGAGCTGGCGGCGCGGGCCTTGCCCCACCAGCCGAAGGCGAGCATGCCGACCAGGTAGACGGCGACGATGGTCAGGTTGAGGGTCACGGGCGGTCCTTGGGGCGAGGGGATCCGGGGCGCCGGATGTGGGGGCGCCGCGGCGGGACAGGAGTGATCGGCGTGTTGCCGATCACACGAACCGGGTCTACGGTAAACACATGTTGCTTGTCAGGCAACATGTAGTCCAGGGTGACGGGGTGCAGGCTCCGGGCCGAGAGAGAGGAGCGCGTGTGTCCGAGCATGTCGTCCAGACGCCGCCCCGCGGCACCGTGAGCACGCTCCGCATGCTCCTGATCTGGCTGGCCGCCAACCTCGTGGTCACCACGCTCCTGACGGGGACCCTCTTCCAGCCCGGGGTCTCCTATGCCACCGCCTTGACCAGCATCGTGCTGGGCACCGTCCTCGGCGCCCTCGTCTTGGTGGGGGTCGGGGTCATCGGTGCCCGCACCGGTCTGCCCACCATGGCGCTGACCCGTGCGGCCTTCGGCCACCGCGGATCCCTGTTGCCGGTGACGTTCAACGTGGTGGTCCTGATGGGGTGGTCCTGGGTGCAGGCCATGCTGGCCGGCCTCGCGGTGGACGCCCTGGTGTCCGCGGCCACCGGATTCTCCTCACCGATGCTCTTCGCGGTCCTGTGCCAGCTCGTCGTCGTGGCCCTGGCGATCCTCGGGCACGAGGGCATCGCGCGGATCGAACCCTGGCTCGCCCTCGTGATGCTCGCCGTGATGGGCGGGATCTTCGTCACCGCCTTCCGTGCCCACGGCCCGGCCGAGCTGGCGTCGATCCCGGTGGACCCCACCGTCGGGCTGACTCCCGCCCTCGCCTTCGATCTCGTCTTCGCCACGGCCATCTCCTGGACCGTCCTCTCCGCCGACATCACCCGGAACGCGAGCACCCCGCGCGCGGCCGCGCTGGGCTCCGGCATCGGCTATACCCTGTCCACCGTCATCGCGATGAGCCTGGGCCTCACGGCCTTCGCCCATGTGCTCCTGGGCGACGCCGCGGCCACCCCCTTCGATCCGGCGACCCTCGTCACAGCCTTCGGGTGGCCGCTGGCCGTGGTGATGTTCCTCTCGGTCATGGCCACGAACACGATGGTGGTCTACGGGATGGCGACGTCGGTCACCCACGCCTCGCTGAGCCGGCCCCTTCCGTTCGTTCCCGTCGCCCTGGTGCTCGGCGCGGTGAGCGTCATCGGTGCGATGTGGTTCGACCTGCTCACCCGCTTCACCGACTTCCTTGCGCTGATCGGTGCCTTCTTCGTGCCGGTGTTCGCCGTGATCCTCGTGGACTACGTGCTTCAGGGCCGCCGCATCACCCTGGACGTGCTCGTGGCCCGTGGCCCGCGCGCCTGGTTCCGCGTGGGTGTCCACTGGCGAGCAGTCGCCGTGTGGGCCGTCGGCGCCGCGACGTCGTGGCTGCTCACAGACGTGTGGCCCAGTCCCGTCGGCGCCACCGTGCCGGTGTTCCTCCTGAGCGCCCTGCTCTACGCCCTGCTCGCCTGGCCGCGTCACCGGCCGGAGGCCCGCCCCGAGGCCGGCGCGTCGATCGAGGGACGCCGTGGCGCCTGACACCGTTGCCCCCCTGCTCCTCTCGCGCCCCCTGGAGGACCGCATGCCCGTGTACCCGGGCGATCCGGGTGTGCGTATCCGCCCCGCCCTCACCGTCGCCCAGGACGGGGTCGCGGTCATGGCCCTCGAGATCGGATCGCATGCCGGCACCCACGTGGACGCCCCGTGCCACACCGTGCCGGGCGGCCGCACCGTCGAGGGGCTGAACTGGGACGAGCTGTGCGGGGAAGCCCTCGTCCTCGGTCTGGCCGGGCTCGGCCCCGGGGAGTCGATCTCCGCCGCGCGCCTGGCCCCCCTCCTGCCCGGCACAGATGCGTGGACGCCCGCCCGACTCCTGCTGGCCACGGGCTGGGATCGACACTGGCGCGACGACCTCCTCCGCGCACGTCATCCCTTCCTCACAGGAGAGGCCGCGGCCATGCTGTGGGATCGTGGCATCCGTCTGTTAGGGGTGGACATGCTCAGTCCTGATCCCACCGGGCTCGCCGGTGAGCCAGACTTTCCGACCCACGCGGTCTTCCTCGGCGGCGACGGGATCATCGTCGAGAACCTCGTGGGGCTGGACGCGCTCCGCCCCGCAGGAACGGCGCCGCGCGTTGACTGGTCCGCCCGCTCCCGGCTCGAGGTGCATCCGCTGCCCCTGGCCGGCGGCGACGGCGCCCCGGCCCGCGTCCTCGCCTGGCCGACGTCGGGAGGAGCGCGATGAAGGCCCTCCCGCTCGAGACCGCGCCGGGCCAGGCGCTGATCGGCCGTCGGCTGCGTGCGCTGCGCGAGGCGCGGCGGCTCACCGTGGCCCAGCTGGCCGAGGCGGCCGGCGTCAGCAAGGGCTTCCTCTCCCGCCTCGAGCGGGACCTGACGAGCCCGTCCGTGAGCACGCTCGTGACCCTGTGCCAGGTGCTCGGCGCGAGCCCGGGCGACGTCCTGGACGCGCCCGAGGTGACGGTCGTGCGCCTCGCCGACGCCCCCGCGGTCAACCTCGGCGGCGAGGGCATCCGCGAGCGTCTGATCACCCCGCGCGGCAGTCGTGACCTGCAGATCCTGCGCGCTGACATCGCGCCGCGCGGCCGCGGGGAGGCGGAGCTGTACACCGTGGACTGCCGCGTGGAGGCGGTGCACGTGGTCACCGGCCGCCTCGAGCTGCGGACCACCGAGGCCGTGCACCTGTTGGAGGAGGGGGACACCGTCACCTTCCCCGGCCGCGAGCCCCACTCGTGGGCCAATCCGGACGACCGCCCCGCCGTCGTGCTGTGGACCCTCGTGGGCCACGCGTGACCCCGTCCGGCGCGCCCACACCGGACAGACCAGACCGACCAGACCGAACCGAACCGCCCAGAGAGGACATCCAGATGCTCGAGATCCCCCGCGTCGAGGACAACGGCCGCCTCGGCCCCGTGAACTCCGCCCTCGTGCCCCGCTACGGCGGCACCCCCACCTACGCGCTGCTGCCGCGCCTGGACGAGGCGGCCGCGGCCGGCGTCGCCCCGGAGATCAAGGTGGTCGGCGTGCCGTTCGACGCCGGCGTCTCCTACCGCCCCGGTGCACGCTTCGGGTCCGGCCACGTGCGGCAGTCCTCGCGGCTGCTGCGCCCGTACAACCCCGCCACGGACACCTCGCCCTTCGCGCAGGCCCAGGTGGTGGACGCCGGGGACATGGCGGTGAACCCGTTCGACATCGGCGAGGCCATCGAGGCGATCCAGCAGGACGCGATGGACCTCACCGAGGACGGCTCCTCGCTCATGACCATCGGCGGCGACCACACCATCGCGCTGCCGCTGCTGCGCGCCGCCTCCGCCCGGGCGGGCGAGCCCGTTGCCCTGCTGCACTTCGACGCCCACCTGGACACGTGGGACACCTACTTCGGGGCCGAGTACACCCACGGCACGCCGTTCCGCCGCGCCGTGGAGGAGGGGATCCTGGACACCGAGGCCATCTCGCATGTGGGCACGCGCGGTCCGCTCTACGGCAAGAAGGACCTCGACGACGACCACCGCATGGGCTTCGGCATCGTCACCTCCTCGGACGTGTTCCGTCAGGGCGTGGACGAGATCGTGGACCAGCTGCGCCAGCGCATCGGGGGTCGGCCGCTCTACATCTCGGTGGACATCGACGTCCTCGACCCCGCGCACGCGCCGGGCACCGGCACCCCCGAGGCCGGCGGCATCACGAGCCGCGAGCTGCTCGAGATCCTGCGTGGGCTGCGCGGGCTCGACATCGTGGGCGCAGACCTGGTGGAGGTGGCCCCGGCCTACGACCAGGCCGAGCTGACCGGCGTCGCCGCCTCCCATGTGGCCTACGACCTCATCTCCCTGATGGCCGACCGCCGCGCCACCCGCGCGGCCGCCGGTGAGGAGCCGGGCCGATGACCGACGAGCAGACGACGACGGCGGCCCCGCGGCGCAACGGCGGCGACCTGGCCGTGGAGACGCTCCACGCCCTGGGCGCGCGGACGGTCTTCGGCATCCCGGGCCAGCACGCCCTGGGCCTCTTCGACGCCCTGTCCCGCTCCCCGCTGGAGTTCGTCTCGAACCGCGTGGAGAACAACGCCGCCTTTGCCGCCGACGGGTACGCCCGGGCCACCGGCGAGGTCGGGGTGCTGTTCCTCTCCACCGGCCCCGGCGCGCTCACCGCGCTGGCCGGCCTGCAGGAGGCCTACGCCACGGGCGTGCCGATGCTGGTGATCGCCTCGCAGATCCCGTTGTCCGGGCTCGGCGCCCGGCGCAAGGGCATGCTGCACCAGCTGGACGACCAGAAGGCCTCGGCCCGCAACGTCACCAAGGCCCAGTTCACGGTGCACCACGCCTCGGGCATCCCGTCCGCGATCCAGGACGCGTGGGCCGAGGCCGTCACCGTGCCGCAGGGGCCGGTGTGGGTCGAGATCCCGCAGGACGTGCTGCTCGGCGAGGTGATGGTGCCCCCGGTCGAGGACGCCCTGGCCGTGCCCTACGACCATCCGCCGCGCGCCGAGCTCGTGGCCGAGTCCGTGCGCTGGCTGCGCGGGGCCGGGCGGGTGGCGATCGTGGCCGGCGGCGGTGTGCGCCGCTCCGGCCGGGCCGCGATGGAGAGCCTGCGGGAGGTCGCGGAGCTGCTCCAGGCGCCCGTGGTCTGCTCGCCGGGCGGCAACACCGCCTTCCCGTGGGGGCACCCGCTCAGCCTCGGCGGCTGGGTGGAGGACCGCCTCGTCACGGACCTGCTCGAGGACGCGGAGGTGCTGCTCGTGGTGGGCTCCTCGCTCGGCGAGGTCACCTCCAACTACTTCACGCTCGAGCCGCGCGGCCGCCTCATCCAGGTGGACGCGGAGCCGCGTGTGCTGGAGACCAACCACCCCACGCTGGGTGTGCGCGCCGACGCCGGCCAGGCGCTCGAGGCCCTCGCCGCGGCGCTGCGCGAGTCGGGCTCGGTGGCGCAGGACGCCGCCGTCTGGCACGGCCGCACCCCGGCCGAGGTGGTCGCCGACGTCAACGCGCGCATCACCGCCCGCCTCGACGCCCAGGACCTCGGCGTGGAGCGCCGGCTCCTGGCGGACATCCGGGCCGCCGTCCCGTCGACCATGCAGACGTACTGGGACATGACCATCGCCGCATACTGGGCGTGGAACTGCTGGGACGCGCAGGACGGCGAGTTCCACTCGGCGCAGGGCGCCGGGGGGCTCGGCTACGGGTTCCCGGCCGCGTTCGGCGGCGCGGTGGGCCTGGCCCACCAGGGTCGCACGGGGATCGAGGGGCGCGTGCTCGCCGTCGCCGGCGACGGCTCGGCGATGTACTCCCTCGCCGAGCTCGCGGCCGCCCGGCAGCACGGTGCGGCGGTGACGTGGCTGATCATCGACGACGGCGGGTACGGCATCCTGCGCGAGTACATGGAGGGCGCGTTCGGCAAGGCCACGGCCACCGAGCTCGACCGGCCGGACTTCCAGGCCCTCGCCGCCTCCTTCGGCGTGCCCGCCGAGACGGTGGGAGTGGAGGACGTGCGCGGCGCGCTCGAGCGCGCGTTCCAGGCGGACGGGCCGAACGTCGTCGTGGTGCAGACCCGCCTGGCGATGTGGGCGCCGAGCCACCTGGGGGAGGCTCCGGAGGTCTGACGCGGCCCGGCGCCGGAATCGCTGACTCGACCCTGAGAGTGTGCGCCACCTTTCCAGGTGCATGTTTCAGCAACGGAGCTGGACCGGCAGGTAGTTGAGACGTCGACCGAGGCGCCGGCGGTCCCGCCCGTGTCAGAAACCGCCCAGGAGATGTCCTGGAACCATCCCGCCGATCTCACGAAAACGTCCGGCATCCGTTGCCATGCTGGCCTCTCGACGCGGCCCGCCACCCGGCGGGCGCCCCACGAGAGGAACTCCATGGCCCCCGGGCTCCCGACCCGCTCCCGCCGTCCCTTCCCCCAGGTCACCGAGGGAGACGAGGCCCCCGCCGTCACGCCCACCTTCGAGGGCCGGGCCTTCCATCGCCCCGCCGAGGACGTCGAGGACCAGGGCGCCGCCTTCGACGTCGGCACGCTCGTCTCCCGCCGCAACGCGCTGGGCATCTTCGGCGCGGGGGCGGGAGCCCTCGTCCTCGCCGCGTGCGGTGTCCAGGAGGGCGCCTCGTCCTCCTCCGGCTCGACGTCGGCGAGCGCCGGCTCCTCGTCACCCGCGGCCTCCTCCTCGTCGGCGGCGAGCGCCTCGCCGTCCGCCACCCTGACCGAGATGGTCACCGAGACCGCAGGCCCGTACCCGGGCGACGGCTCCAACGGCCCGGACGTGCTCGACGCGTCCGGCATCGAACGTTCCGACCTGACCACGAGCATCGACACGGGCACCGCCGCCGAGGGCGTCCCGCTGACGGTGACGATGAACGTGATCGACATGGCCAACGGCGACGCCGCGATGACCGGCGCCGCCGTGTACCTCTGGCACGCCGACGCGCAGGGCCGCTACTCGATGTACTCGGACGGCATCACGGAGGAGACCTACCTGCGCGGCGTCCAGGTGGTGGGCGACGACGGCACGGTCACCTTCACCACGGTGTGGCCCGGCTGCTACGACGGCCGGTGGCCCCACCTGCACTTCGAGGTGTTCCCGGACAAGGCGTCCATCACGGACGCGACGAACAACGTCCTCACCTCCCAGATCGCCATGCCCGAGGAGCAGTCCGCGCAGGTCTACGCCACCTCGGCCTACGACGGGTCGGCGGCGAACTTCGCCAGGGTCAGCCTCGAGACGGACAACGTCTTCTCGGACGGCTACGAGACGCAGCTGCCGCAGATCACGGGCTCCGTGGAGAAGGGCTTCGCCATCACCATCGACGTCCCGATCGACACCACCACCGAGCAGGAGCAGGGCGGGATGGGCGGGCCCGGCGGCGGGCAGCCCCCGGCGCGTCCCTGAGCCTTCCCGGCCCGGTCACCGGCTCAGTCGGTCTGGGACTCGTTGCGCTCGGGGTGCGGGCCGAACACGAAGTGGCGGCCGGACACGCGCTGGACGTCCACGCGGACGTAGAAGTCCTTCAGCGTCGGCACCCACGGCTCGATGCCGAGGGACTCGGCCTCCGCGATCTCCGCCTCCGTGTCCAGGCGTCGCGCGGTGCCGTGCACGAGCACGGACCAGGCCTGGTCGGCCAGGATCCCGTCGGCCTGCACCACGACGCGCGGGTTCACCGTGAGCTCGGCGAGCTTCGAGCCGGGCGCGGTGCGGAAGTAGATGGCGCCGTCGTGGGCCCGCACGTTCACCGGCACGATGTCCGGCCGCCCGTCCACGGCCAGCCCGAGGCGCGCGTGGCGCACACGGCGCAGCAGTCGCCAGACCTGGTCCTCGTCCAGCACCAGGACGGCCTCACCGTCCGGGTGCTCGAACATCAGGTGGTCCCCGGGCTCCGCGACCGGATCGGGGCGCTGCATCGACGGGGCGTCGTCGGTGTCATGGTGCTGCTGGGTCATCGGGGCCTCCTGGCATGCCGGGACGGGCGCCGTCGGGCGCGGCGCTGAGATCGGGCTCACATCCACTCTATACATGGTCGGTCGCCCGCGAGGCGACGATGTCACCCAGCACCGCCGCCGTCGTCGGCGCCTCGCGGCCCGGGGCGACGGCGAGCGCGAACGGGCACGTGTGGGCGCGCGGGCCGTCGTCGACGAGCCGGCCCGACGACGGCGCGGCCGGGTCCGGCGTGAGCCACCTGCCCCCGGCGCGGCGCAGGATCAGCTGCCCTGCCGCGACGTCCCAGGGCTTGGTGTCCACGTACAGCGCGGCGTCGGCCCAGCCCGCCGCCGTGTGGGCGAGCTCGAGGGCGCCGGAGACGGTGCGGCGCACGGTCGCGTGGGCGGTCACGAGCCGCCCGAAGCGGCGCAGCGCGTCCTCGCCCTCGCGCGCGATCGCTTCGCCCGCCGGGTAGGAGGTCACGAGGTTCTGGGCGCGCTCGCCGCCGGCCGGCGCCGGCCGGGCGACCTCGGCCAGCGGGCGCTCCGGCCCGTCGCCGCGGGTGAGGTAGGCGCCGTCCTCGTCGGCGGAGAACGCCAGCCGGCCCACGGGGTCCAGCACGACGCCGGCCACCACCTCGCCGTCGACCTCGGCGGCCAGGGACACCGAGAACATCGCGAAGCCGTGTGTGAAGTTGGAGGTGCCGTCGATGGGGTCGACGATCCAGGTCAGCCGGGCGGCCTCACCGGTGCCGGCCTGCGCCCCGAGCTCCTCGCCGAGCACGCCGGAGCCGGGGACCGCCGTCGTGAGCGCGGCGACGAGCCGGGCCTCGGTGTGTCGGTCGTGCACGGTGACGAGGTCGTGGTGCGTGGTCTTGGCCTCGGGCCCGATGGCGGTGGGGGAGCGGAAGGCGGCGGCGAGGTCGCCGACGACCGCGCGGGCGGCGTCGAGGGCGATCGCGCGGAGCTCGGCGGGGCGGGGCAGGGCTGGGCTCATGCCCCGAGCCTAGGTGTAAGAGGTCATGACGTTGTTGACTCGGGCCGGGGCCAACGAGGCCGGAGGGGCGTCCCCGCAGGAGGTATGAGGCCGATGGTAGTTGTAGTGGTTCACCCACACCGCCAGGGCCTCACGCCGAGCTGTCTCTGAGGTATACGGGCGGGCGTAGAGGACCTCATCGACCATCAGCCGGTTGTACCGCTCGACCTTCCCGTTATGGCGCGGGGTGTAGGGGCGGATCCGGTGATGCCGGCCCCCGAGCGAGACCACCTTCGCGGTGAAGTCCGCAGCCCGATAGTTGTTCCCGTTGTCCGTGATCACCCGGTCCACGGTGATGCCGTGGGCGGCGAAGAACGCCCGCGCCCGGCAGTAGAAGCTCACGGTCGTGGCCGCCCGCTCGTCCTCCAACGCCTCGGTGTAGGCCAGGCGGGTGTACCCGTCGATCGCCGAGTGCAGGTAGGTGTAGCCGACCCGCCGGCCAGGCCCGCGCTTGGAAGCACGGCCTGCTTCACTTTCACGTCCGTGGGTGCGCCAGCCGCCCCCGTCTGGGATCTTCCCGATCTTCTTCACATCCAGGTGCACCATGTGCCCCGGCCCTCTCGCGGTGATCTTCTGGGGTCGTTGGCGCAGGTCTTCTCCGGCCGGGGTCAGGTCCCGTAGGCGGGAGATCCCGAGTCGGTGCAGCCACCGTCCCACGGTACGAAGACACACCCGGTGGCCCTCGGAGACGAGGTGGTGATGGATGCGCCGTGCGGACCACTTGCGCTCCCGCCGCAGGGCGTGGATCTGGGCGACCAAGACCGGATCGAGCTGGGCAGGTGAACGGTGCGGCCGGCTGGGCAGGTCCTGAAGGCCGGCTTCTCCCTGGGCGCGGTAGCGGGCGACCCAGGTGGCCACCGTGGGCCGGCTCACCCGGAACTCGGCGGCCACGTGTGCCTGCGGGATCCCGTCGTGCAGGTGGCGGTGGACCATCCTGAGACGGCCAGTGGGGGTCAGGGGTGCGTTAGCGTGAGTCATGAGTGGGTCTTCTCGGGCAGGTCGGTGGTGTAGGAACTTCCATCCTGCGGGAGAGGCCCACTCGTCTCATCTCAGCCGGCGCCTCGTGGCAAGAACCTCATGACCCACAACACCTAGGCGGGGGTTCGGACACTCCAGACCGCACGCGAGACAATGGGGCCGACCCACCGAGCAGAGGAGCCGCCATGACCGAGCACCCCCTCCCGACCCCCGACGACGACGCCACCCTCACCGGCCCGCAGACCCCCACGCCCCAGCGCGTGGCCGCCGTGCGTGCGCTGCGCGAGCTGCTCGCCGCCGGCTACGGCACCGAGGCCCGGCCCATCGCCTCGTACGGCGCCCCCGCGCCCGGCACCCTCGGCGGCGTCTACCCGGACTACGACGACCGCGTGTTCCCCGGCCTCGTGGCCGCGCAGGAGCTGGCCGGCATCGACGTCGATTACCTGCGGAACGTGGACCGGGTGAGCGAGGCCGGCATCGCCGAGGCGTCCCTGGCCGACCTCGGCACGCTGTTCACCTACCTGGTGCGCGGCGAGCGGTTCGCGGACGGGCACGTGGCCGCCGCGATCGAGAACGGCAAGGTCGGCCGCATGCTGGACCGCCTGACCGCGCTGGTCCCCGAGATCCGCTGAGAGCGCGCGGTGCGGAATACTGGACGCATGCCCGCAGCCTCCGACGCACCCACGCCCGCGCCCCGGCGCGGCCGCCTGGCCCCTTCCGGTGACCCCACTCCCGTGGAGAACGTCGCCACGCACCTGCAGGAGGGATGGAACCGCTGGCACCGCGCCCGCGCGCTGCGTGCCGGCAACGTGCCGACGGTCATGGCGTTCACGGGCTACGGCAGCACCAGCTGGGTGCGGATCCTCTCCCGTGTGGTGATCGCCTCCGACGAGGAGTTCATGAACGGCCGTCGGCTGTCGAAGGTGGTGGCGGACGGCGTGCGCGGCTGGCGCAACTTCGTGGCCCCGCCCATGGCCTACGCCGAGGTGGAGGTGCAGGTGGGGGACCTGCGCACCACGGTGCGCACGGACCGGATGGGCGTCGTCGACGTCGTGCTGGACGTCGAGCTGGAGCCCGGCTGGCAGACCGCCACCCTCCACGTCGGCGGCCAAGAGGGGCACGCCGTCATGGACCTGTACATCTGCGAGCCGGGCGCGCGGATCGGCCTGGTCTCGGACATCGACGACACCGTGGTGGTCACCTCGCTGCCCCGCCCCCTGCTGGCGGCCTGGAACTCGTTCGTGATCGACGAGCACGCCCGCACGCCCACTCCGGGGATCGCCGTGCTGCTGCGCCGGATCGCCGAGCTCGAGCCGAAGGCCCCCGTGCTGTACCTGTCCACGGGCGCGTGGAACGTGGCGCAGACCCTCACCCGCTTCCTGGGCCGCAACCTCTACCCGCTCGGCGCTCTGCTGCTGACCAGCTGGGGGCCCACGAGGGACCGCTGGTTCCGCTCCGGTCAGGAGCACAAGAGGGTCCAGCTCGAGCGCCTCGCCGAGCAGTTCCCGGACATCCAGTGGATCCTGGTGGGCGACGACGGCCAGCACGACCCCGAGATCTACGCCGAGTTCGCGCAGCGCCACCCCGACCGGGTCAAGGCGATCGTCATCCGGCAGCTGACCCCCTCGCAGGCGCTGCTCGCGGGCGGCCGGGCGGAGGACACCCGCCATTCCACCCCGGGCATCCCGTGGTGCTACGGCCCGGACGGGGCCACGCTGTCCAATCAGCTCGAGGACCTGGGCATCCTGCCCGTCGAGTTCGTGGACGTGCAGCCCGAGGCCTGGCGCGAGGACATCCTCGGCGACGACGAGGCGCCGGCGACCCTCGACGCCGCGGCGCAGCGCGACGGTCGGCCCGCGGACGAGGAGGCCGCCCGATGACCGCCTCACGCTCCGTCGAGGTCCGCATCCCGCTGCGCTGGGCGGACATGGACGCCTACGGCCACGTGAACAACATCGCCGTGGTGCAGCTGCTGGAGGAGGCCCGTGTGGCGGCCTTCGGCGTGCCCGCGAACACCGGCGCCGGTGGCGGGCAGGCCCCGCCGATCGACCTCCTCGAGGGGGTGGCCCCCGGTGTGCGGACGTTCATCTCCGAGCACACCGTGAAGTACCGGGCCCAGATGCCCTACCGCCCCGTGCCGCTGCGCGTGGTGGTGAGCGTGGACGCCGTGAAGGCCGCCTCGGTGCACGTGGGCTACGCCCTGCACGACGGCGTCGACGACACCCTCTGCGCCACCGCGACGTCCGTCATGGTGTTCGTCGACGGGCAGACGGGCCGCCCCGTGCGCATCAGCCCCGAGCAGCGGGCGGCCCTGGCCGGCTGAGGTGGGCTGAGGTGGGCTGCTGACCGCCCGACAGCCGCCCAGCGACATCACCGCCGTGCAGCACGGCTGCGATGTCGCAGAGCGGAGGTCCGCCGCTCGGGCTCGCCGAGTCGGGACCGGGCCCGTGGGACGGCCGTGGATCAGACCGAGCGGGGGACGCCCGCGGCGGTGAGGATCCGCGCCAGCCGGTCCGGCCGCAGGAGGTCTCCCCACGTCCAATGCGCGCCCGCCCGGGTGACCAGCTGCAGGGCCACCTCCCGTTCCTTCTCCCGGCGGATGCTGGCGCGGCGGGCCGTGTCGTCACCGTCGAAGAACGACAGGTCGTACTTGCCCAGCCCGTCGAACTCCCCGTACACCCGCACCTGCTCCCACCAGAAGTCCGTGCGGGCCACCTCGCGTCCGTTCGCATCCCGGTGGCGATGCTGCAGCGCCGTGGGCGGGACGAAGCCGAGCTCGTGGATGCTGGCCCGGCTGTAGGACTCGCCGGCGGATTCCGCCCGCGCGTCCGCGAAGTGCCAGGCCCGCTCGAATCGGCGGAGGGCGGCCGCGGATTTGAGTCGGCTCTCCGCCTGCCTCGCCCAGCGTGCGGCCTCCTCGGGCCGGGCTCGGACGAGCGCGTCCAGCGGGGCCACGGCGTCGCGGAACGGGGTGGCCGCCCCCAGCACCAGCAGCACCGTGGGCAGCGGATCCGCCAGGACGGTTCCCAGGCTCTGCCCGTCCGACAGGATGGCCTCGACCGGCTGAGGCGCGGCGGGGGCCGCCTCCGGCAGCCCCCACCGGGGTCGGCGGCGCGGCGGGACGGGAAGCCGGCGATCGTGGGCCACCACGGAGGGGGCGAAGGGACGGCGGGTCAGCGGACCGGCGCCGTGATGCCCGGGCGAGGGGGCGCGCAGCTCGAGCACGGGCGGCTCGACGGCCGGCCCCAGACCGTGCAACCGGGCCGCGGTCAGGCCCGTGAACACCGTCGCGGGGCGGGCGATCGAGAGGGCGACGGCGGACACGACCGCCCTGTCCCACGGACGCAGCGCGGCCCAGTCGCTGACGCTGATGTAGACGCGCGGGCAGAGCCGCACGAGGACCCCGCGGGTCCAGGCGCGTTCGAGACGGCGCCGCGCCGCCCCGTCGTGAGGGTCCGCCGCGCTGAGCAGGGGCCCGCGTCCCGGGAGCAGCGCACGCGAGTGGTCGGAGAGCAGGGTCATGCGGCCCAGTCTCGTGGGCCCGTCGGGGGCGCGACGGGTCGGCCGCGCCGGCGGTGGAGGGCACCCGACGTCGGGGGGCCTGTGCAGGAGCCGGGCGCCCTTGAGCGACCGCCGCCCTGCGACATCACCGCGCGTCAGAACGGCGGTGATGTCGCAGGGCGGCGGAGGATCACGGAAGGGACAGGGCCGGGCCTCAGACCACGCCCTGGGCGATCATCGCGTCGGCGACCTTGATGAACCCGGCGATGTTCGCCCCCGCCACGTAGTTGCCGGGCGTGCCGTACTCCTCGGCGGTCTCCACGCAGCGGTCGTGGATGTCGCGCATGATCTGCTCGAGCCGGTCGTGGGTGTAGTCGAAGCTCCACGAGTCCCGCGAGGCGTTCTGCTGCATCTCCAGCGCCGACGTCGCCACGCCGCCCGCGTTGGCGGCCTTGCCCGGGCCGAACAGCGTCCCGGAGTCGACGAACAGGTGGGCGGCCGCCTCGGTGCAGGGCATGTTCGCGCCCTCGGCCACGGCCTTCACCCCGTTCTTCAGCAGGGTCCGCGCGGCGGACTCGTCGAGCTCGTTCTGGGTGGCACACGGCAGGGCCACGGTGCCCTCGACGTCCCAGACGCTGCCGCCGGTCACGTAGCGGGACCGCCCGCCGCGGCGCTCGGCGTACTCGGAGATGCGGGCACGCTCGACCTCCTTGATCTGCTTGAGCAGGTCCAGGTCGAGGCCGTCCGGGTCCACGATGTAGCCCGAGGAGTCGGACGCGGTGAGCACGGTGGCCCCGAGCGCGGCGGCCTTCTCCGCGGCGTAGATGGCCACGTTGCCGGAGCCGGAGATCAGCACCTGCTGACCGTCCATGGATTCGCCGCGCGTGCGCAGCATGGAGTCGACGAACATCACGGCGCCGTAGCCGGTGGCCTCAGTGCGGACCAGCGAGCCGCCCCACGTCAGGCCCTTGCCGGTGAGGGCGCCGGCCTCGAAGCGGTTGGTCAGTCGCTTGTACTGGCCGAACATGTAGCCGATCTCGCGGGCGCCCACGCCGATGTCACCGGCCGGCACGTCCGTGTGCTCACCGATGTGGCGATGCAGCTCCGTCATGAAGGACTGGCAGAACCGCATGATCTCGCGGTCGGACTTGCCGGCGGGGTCGAAGTCCGAGCCGCCCTTGCCGCCGCCGATCGGCATGCCGGTGAGCGAGTTCTTGAAGATCTGCTCGAAGCCCAGGAACTTGACGATCCCGAGGTACACGGAGGGGTGGAAGCGCAGCCCGCCCTTGTACGGGCCGAGCGCCGAGTTGAACTCCACGCGGAACCCGCGGTTGACCTGCACGACGCCGGCGTCGTCGATCCACGGGACGCGGAAGATGATCTGGCGCTCCGGCTCGCAGAGGCGGTGCATGACCCCGGCCTCGACGTACTGGGGGTGGCGCTGCACCACCGGCCCCAGCGCCTCGAACACCTCGGACACCGCCTGGTGGAACTCGGCCTCGCCGGGGTTGCGCGCGAACACTTCGTCGCGCAGGGTCTCCAGAGACTCATTCATGGTGTCCTCCTCGGACGTCGGGGTAGAGACGCCCCGCGGTGCCCCCGCCGTGGCGCGCCGCGGTCGGAGGAGGCCGCGGTGCCTGACGCCCATCCTGACAGGGAGTGCGCTCTGTTGCCGAAATGAGACGCGGGCCACCCCGGGCCCCGCGTTCGGCTCAGCGCGGCGGCGCCGCCTCGGTGTCGATGCTGGCCTGCTGGCTCTCGCTGTAGCGCGGGCCCGCCACGGTCGCGTCGTTGACGAGGTCGTCCAGCCGGGCGACGTCGGCCGGGGTCAGCCGCACCTCGTGCGCGCCCCGGTCCTCGAGCCAGTGCTCCCACGAGGTGGTGCCCGGGATCGCCAGGACGTCCTTGCCCTGGGCCAGGACCCAGGCGACGGCGAGCCCCGCCGTGCTCGTCCCGAGCCGGACGGCCTCGGCCGAGAGCGCCTCGCGCAGCGTCAGGTTGGCCTCGTAGTGGCCCTCGGCGAAGCGGGGCAGCCGGTGCCGCAGATCTCCCGCGTCCAGCCCGCCCAGCCGCGGCGGCGCGTCCGTGAGCAGGCCGCGGCTGACGGGGGAGAAGGCCACGAAGGCGGTCCCATGGCGGCGGCACGCCTCGAGCACGCCCCACTCGGGGTTGCGGGTGGCGAGGGAGTACTCGGACTGCACGGCCGCGATCGGGTGGACGGCCACGGCCCGGGTCAGGGTGACGGCCGAGACCTCGGACAGGCCGATCGCCCCGATCTTGCCCTCCGTGACGGCCTCTGCGAGCGCCCCCACGGACTCCTCGACGGGGACCTCCGGGTCCAGCCGGTGCAGGTAGTACAGGTCGATCCGGTCCTGGCCGAGCCGGCTCAGGGAGGCGTCCACGTGCGCGCGCAGCGTCTCCGGGCGGCCGTCGATCCGCCGCTGCCCGTCCCGCACGAGCCCGCCCTTGGAGGCGAGCAGCACGCGCTCGCGGACGTCCGACCCCGCCCGGGCGAGCGCGCGCCCCACGAGCTCCTCGCTGCGGCCGCCGCCGTAGAGGGTGGCGGTGTCCAGGTGGTCGGTGCCGTCCTCCAGCACGCGGGTGAGCAGGTCGACGGCGGCGTCGTCGTCGAGGAATCCGGAGTAGCCGTGCACGATGTTCATGCACCCGAGGCCGACGGGGTGCACGTCCTTGCCGGCGAGGCGGCGGGGCGCGGCGGGATCGGGCAGGGGGCCGGGCTCGGCGGGTCGGGGGTGCGGGGTGGCGTCCATGCCCGCCACCCTAGCCACGGCTCCGGACGCGAGACCCGGACCGCCGGGCGCCCGCCCGGCGTCCGGCCCGGGGTTCAGCCGAACACGCGCGCGGCCAGCAGCGACGGCGCCGTCAGCAGCCGGCGGGCCAGCTCCACGCGGCGGCGCTCCTGCACCGCGATCGCCTTCTCGTAGTAGCCCACGAGCTGCTCGCACAGCACCGGCCAGGTCCGGCCCTGCACCGACGCCCACGCCGCGTCGGCGAACGCGGCCCGCTTGACGTCGTCGTACACGAGGTCCGCGACGTGGCGGCGCAGCTCGTCCAGCTCGCCGGGCGGGTAGAGCCAGCCGGTGCGGGAGGCGTCCACGATGTCGAGGGGGCCGCCGCGGCCGACGGCGACGACGGGCACGCCCGAGGCCATCGCCTCCTGCAGCGTCTGGCCGAAGGTGTCGGACTCGCCGGGGTGCACGAACAGGTCCAGGCTGGCCACGTGGCGCGCGAGGTCCTCGCCCCCCTGGAAGCCGGCGAAGTGCGCGCCGGGCAGCTCCCGCTCGAGCTGTTCGCGCAGCGGCCCGGAGCCGATGACCACGAGGCGGGTGCCCGGCAGGTCCGAGAGCACCCGCAGGTCCCCGACCTGCTTCTCGTGCGCCAGCCGCCCCACGAAGCCCACGAGCTTCTCGCCGTTCGGGGCGAGCTCGGCGCGCAGCGCCTCGTCCCGCTTGGCGGGATGGAATCGGCGGGAGTCGACGCCGCGGCCCCACAGGTGCACGCGTCGCACCCCCTGGCGGTGCAGCTGCCGGACGGTGAACGACGACGGCGCGAGCGTCAGCGTGGCCATGTTGTGCAGGCGCGCCACGTGGCTCCACAGGACGTCCTCCAGCCACGGGGCGCCGTACCGGGCCGCGTAGCCGGGGACCTCGGTCTGGTAGACGGCCACGGAGGGGATGCCGAGCTCCTCGGCCGCCTGCACCGCGCGCCAGCCCAGCACGAAGGGGGAGGCGATGTGCACCACGTCCGGGGCGAAGTCGGCGAGCATGCCGCGCAGCCGGCCCACCGTGCCGGCGGCCACCCGCACGGAGGTGTACCCGGTCAGGGGCACGGAGGGCAGGGTGCGCACGGGGAAGCCCTCGACCTCGCGGGGGGCCTCACCGGCGCCCGCGCGTTGGGTCCACCCGGCGGACCACGAGGCGGCCGGGGCGACCACCATCGCCTCGTCGCCCCGTTCCCGCAGGTGCCGCAGCACCTGGAGGATGGAGTTGGTGACCCCGTTCATGTGGGGCAGGAACGATTCGGCGACCACGACGACACGCACGTGGCCGACGCTAAGGACCCCGGACCACGGCCGGGACACCCGCCGACGACGGCCCGGTGACCCCGCGGTGAACTCTCGGGGCGCGTGACGGTCGTCGCACCGGCCCGCGCGGCCCGCCCCCGTCCAGGCGCCGCCCGGAGTCGGGTGGCACCATGGACGGGTGAGTTCCCGCCCCGCTGCGCCCCGTCTGCTGCGCCCCGTCCCCCTGCCGCTGTGGCTGCAGGGGGTGGTCGAGGCGCTCGTCACGGCGATGATCAGCCTGCTGGCGGTCATGGTCCCCACCCTCGCGGTGTGGGCCACGGGCGGGTTCGAGCGGCCGACCATCGAGGGTGCCGTCCAGGTGGGCGGCGTCCTGTGGCTGGCCCTGCACGCGGTGCCCGTCACCGTGGCCACGGCCATGCCCACCGCGCCGGATCACCTCATCACCGGCACGGCGTGGCTCGTGCCGTGGGGCCTGACCCTGGTCCCGCTCGCGCTGTCGTGGCGGGCCGGCCGGCGCCTGGCCCGCGCGTCCTACCGGGACCAGGCGTGGCAGGCCTTCGTGGGCGCGGTGGGGGCCTACGCCCTGGTGGGGCTGGCCGTGGCGTTCCTGCCCGGCACGGACGAGCTGACGGTCCACCCCGCCCCGGCGGCGCTGCTGCCCGCCCTGCTCTTCGGCGTCGCCGCCCTCGCGGGGGCCCGGCGCGAGGCGGGCACCTGGGCCCACCTGATCGGCCTGGACCTCACGGAGCGGATCTCGCGGCGCTCGCAGTACGAACGCTGGGCCGGTTCGTACGCCTGGTCCGTGGTGCGCGCCGCGGTCCTCGCCGTGCTCGCCCTGACGGGCCTGAACGCGCTGCTCGTGGCGGGGCGGCTGGCCGTCGAGTGGACCGCCGTCGTCACCGTGGCCGAGGCGATCGGGGGCGGTCCGCTGGGCGGCCTGCTCCTGGCGCTGCTGCAGATCGGCTGGCTGCCCACGTTCACCGCGTGGTCGATCGCGTGGACGGCGGGCCCGGGGTTCTCCGTGGGCGCGGACAGCCTCTACTCCGTGTTCGGCGCGACGCCGGCCACCGCGCCCGCCCTCCCGGCGCTGGGTGCGCTGCCCGGGACGTGGTCGCCGTGGCAGCTGCTCCTGCTGGCCGTGCCGATCGGCGCCGGCGCCGTGGCCGGCGTGTGGCTGCTGCGGGAGGGGGAGAACCACCTCGACGACTGGCTGCACACCCGCCACGGCAGCCGCGCGGTGTCCTTGACACTGTCCACGCTGGCCCTGGCCGTGCTCACCGGACTGCTCACGGGGCTGCTGCTGCTCGTGCCGCTGGCCCTCACCTCCGGGACGCTCGGGCTCGGCACGCTGACGGACATCGGCTCCCACGTCTGGGCGGTGTGCGCCGCCGTCGCCGGGTGGGTCGCGCTGGGCTGCGCGGCCGGCTACCTCACCGCCCTGGCCGTGGCCGGGCACCGGGACGGGACGACGACGGTGCCGCGGTCCGGCGACCGCGCCTCGGGCCCGCGCGACCGGCCGTCCCCGCGCCGGGCGCGGGACTGACGCCCGCGGCTCAGGGCCGCAGCTGGGGCACCCCCGTGCGCTCCTCCACCTGACGGGTGAACTCGTCCGCGCACGCCTGCTGTGCCCGCACGGTGAGCGCGGAGGCGCTGCACTGCTCGAGCTGGACCGTCGCGTCCCACGCGAGCAGCGGCAGCGCCGCCGTCGTCATGCCCATCAGCGCCATCGCCATGCCGGCGGACGCCACCGCGCGGGGCAGCCCCGAGCGCTCGGCGCCGCGGCTCGTGACCCACACGCGCACGCCGAGCACGAGGGCGACCAGCCCCAGCGCGAGGGCGATCAGCTTCCACGGCAGCACGAGGGAGAAGGAGAGCACCATCCCCAGCAGCGCCACGGACTGCCACAGCAGGGCACGACCGGTGCGGACGCGGCCGGGGTCCGGGGCGCCCTGCGGCGGGCGGGGCGGGGAGGAGGGAACGGGGGCGGACACCCCCTCACCCTACGATGGGCGCATGCGCATCGTTGCCCTCGTCTCCGGTTCCGGCACCAACCTGCAGGCCGTCCTCGACGCCGTCGCCTCCGGCGCCCTGGACGTGGAGATCGCCGCGGTGGGCGCCGACGTCGCCGACGCCGGCGGCCTGGAGCGCGCCCGCGCCCACGGGATCGAGACGTTCGTGGTGTCACCGAAGGACCACGCGGACCGGCGCGCGTGGGACGAGGCGCTCGCGGACGCCGTCGCCGCCTACGCGCCGGACTGGGTGGTGTGCTCCGGGTTCATGCGGATCCTGGGCGCCCCGCTGCTCGAGCGGTTCGAGGGCCGCATCCTCAACACCCACCCGGCCCTGCTGCCGTCCTTCCCGGGGGCCCACGGCGTCCGGGACGCGCTGGCGCACGGGGTGAAGGTCACCGGCTGCACCGTGCACGTGGTGGACGCGGGCGTGGACACCGGCCCGATCCTCGCGCAGGCCGCGGTGCCCGTGCTGGACACGGACACCGAGGCCGAGCTGCACGAGCGCATCAAGGTCCAGGAGCGGGCCCTGCTGCTGCGCGTGCTCGGCGAGCTCAGTCGGCGCTGACCTCGAGGGCGCGGCCGCGGGTCTCCGGGGCCAGCGCCAGCATCGCCGCGCAGGCCAGGACCACGAGCCCGCCGGTGACGGCGAACGCCCCCGGCAGCCCGAGGGCGGGGACCAGCGTGCCCACGAAGAGCAGCGGGCCCAGGCCCGCGCCCACCCGCGAGGCCGCCGACGCCCAGCCGAAGCCGGAGGCGCGCAGCGTCGTCGGGTACAGCTCGGAGACGTACGTGTAGAGCACCGGGATCGCGACCTGCACCACGAAGCCGAACGTCAGCACGAGCGGCAGCACCGCAGCGGGCACGTCCAGCACGCTCGCCAGCCAGACGGTCAGGGCGCTCGCGACGACGGCGCTGACGGCCAGCAGCCAGCGGCGGCCGGTGACCTCGATCAGCGCGGTGGCCACGACCACGCCGAGCAGGCCGGCCGCGGCCATGCCGGAGGTCATGATGAAGGCGCGGCCCTCCGCGTAGCCGGCGTCGATGAGGAACGTCGGCAGCCACTGCAGCGCGATGTAGTAGACGAGCATGATGGCCACGAACAGGGCCCAGGCGACCGCGGTGATGCGCGGGGAGAACCGCCAGACCGCGGCGAGCTGCGCGCCGACGCCGCCGGAGCGGGCCGGCTCGGCCGGGGGCATCGTGTAGGGCCGGCGAGGCGCGCCGGTGGCCGCCACCATGCGGTCGATGACGGCGCGGGCCTGTGTCTCGCGGCCCCGGCTCATCAGGAACAGCGGGGACTCGGGGATGCCCAGGCGCACGACGAACACGAGCAGGGCCGGCAGGACCATGGCCATCAGGGGCAGGCGCCAGTCGCCCCACGTGCCCACGAGCCAGGCGGAGACGAGGCCGCACAGCGCGGCACCGACGGGCCACCAGCCGTCCATCGCGGCCAGGACGCGACCGCGCAGCCGGCGCGGGGTGAACTCGCCCACGAGCGCGTAGTCCACGGGGATCGTTCCGCCCAGGCCCATGCCGGCCACGAACCGGAACAGCGCGAACCACAGCAGGGAGTCCGTCAGCGCGCCCGCGATCGTGAACACGGAGAAGATCGCCAGCGTCCACGCGAACGCCGCCTTGCGGCCGATGCGGTCCGCGATGGTGCCCCACAGGAACGCGCCCACGGCCATGCCGATGAGGTTGGCGGTGCCGATCCACGCGGCGTCGGCCTTGTCCAGGGCCCACTCCTCGCGCAGCAGCGGGATCATCACGCCGTTGAGCGTGACGTCCCACGCGTCGAACATGAAGCCCAGGCCGCCGATCAGGAAGATGCGGCCCTGGACGGACCAGCGCCACGGCAGCTCCTGGACGACCGCCTCACCGGTGGGCAGGGTGGCGTCGGGGGCGACGACGTCGGACGTGGGCCCGGGGTGCGCGCCGTCGGCGCTGGGGTGGGGTGGGGTGGCGGAGGACATGGTCGGCTCCCGTTCGTCGGGTGGAGTGGGGGCGGTCCGTCACGCGGACGCCTGGGCCATTATGCGGCCCGGCCTATGCTGGGGGACGCACCCGGACCCCCTCGAAGGAGCGCCCCCTCGTGACCTCTGCCCAGTCAATCCCCACCGTCCTGGACACGGTGCCCCTGAAGCGGGCCCTGATCTCCGTGTACGACAAGACCGGACTCGAGGAGCTCGCCACCGGGCTCCACGCCGCGGGCGTGCAGATCGTCTCGACCGGCTCCACCGCCCAGCGCATCGCCGCCGCCGGCGTGCCCGTCACCGAGGTCGCCGAGGTCACCGGGTTCCAGGAGTGCCTGGACGGCCGCGTGAAGACGCTGCACCCGCGCGTGCACGCGGGCATCCTGGCCGACCGTCGTCGTGAGGACCACGTGACCCAGCTGCGCGAGCTCGAGGTGGAGCCGTTCGACCTCGTCGTCGTGAACCTCTACCCGTTCGTGGACACCGTGAACTCGGGCGCCGCGGAGGACGCCGTCGTCGAGCAGATCGACATCGGCGGGCCGTCCATGGTGCGCGCGGCCGCGAAGAACCACGCGTCCGTGGCGATCGTCGTGGACCCGGCCCGCTACGGAGAGGTCGTCCAGGCCGCGCAGTCCGGCGGCTTCGACCTGCACGCCCGCCGGCGCCTGGCCGCCCTGGCCTTCGCCCACACCGCGGCGTACGACAACGCCGTGGCCGCCTGGACCGCCGCCCACTTCGGCGAGGACACGCACGCCGACGAGATCCCCGTGTTCCCGCCCTACGCCGGCTTCTCCCTCGAGCGCGCGCAGATCCTGCGCTACGGCGAGAACCCGCACCAGCCCGCGGCGCTGTACCTGGACTCCTCGGCGGCCCCCGGCATCGCGCAGGCCGAGCTGCTGCACGGCAAGCCGATGAGCTACAACAACTACGTGGACGCCGATGCCGCGGTGCGCGCCGCCTTCGACCACCCGGTCCCGGCCGTGGCGATCGTCAAGCACGCCAACCCGTGCGGCGTGGCCGTCACGGACGAGGGCACGGACATCGCGCAGGCGCACGCCAAGGCCCACGCGTGCGACCCGGTCTCCGCGTTCGGAGGCGTGATCGCGGCCAACCGCCCCGTCACCGCCGCCATGGCCGCCCAGGTGAAGGACGTGTTCACGGAGGTCGTCGTGGCCCCGGCGTTCGAGTCCGAGGCCCTGGAGATCCTCTCCGCCAAGAAGAACCTGCGCCTGCTGAGCCTGCCCGAGGGCTTCCTGCGGGACGCCGTGGAGGCCAAGCAGGTCTCCGGCGGCATGCTGCTGCAGATTGCGGACGCGGTGGACGCGGACGGCGACGACCCGGCCACCTGGACCCTCGCCGCCGGTCCCGCCGCCGACGACGCCGTCCTGGCCGACCTGGCGTTCGCGTGGCGTGCCGTGCGCGCGGCCAAGTCCAACGCCGTGCTGCTGGCCCACGACGGCGCCACGGTGGGCGTGGGCATGGGCCAGGTCAACCGCCTCGACTCCTGCCGCCTGGCCGTCGAGCGCGCCAACACCCTGGGCGCCGCGCAGACCGGCGGGCAGGACGTGAGCAGCGCCGGCGGCGCGGAGAACGTCTCCGGGGAGGGCGCCCCCGAGCGGGCCCGCGGCTCCGTGGCCGCCTCGGACGCGTTCTTCCCGTTCGCGGACGGGCTGCAGATCCTCATCGACGCCGGCGTGAAGGCCGTCGTCCAGCCGGGCGGCTCCGTCCGGGACGAGGAGGTCGTGGCCGCGGCCGAGGCCGCCGGCGTGACCCTGTACCTGACCGGGGCGCGCCACTTCTTCCACGGCTGAGCGCGGCGCGCCGCTGCCGGACGGGGGCCCGGACCGGGCCCCCGCGACCCCCAGGAGGTGACGAGGCGATGACCCGCCGCGAGGTTGAGAGCGTCGAGGACCGCATCCGCGAGCACCTGCGCAGGGACGGCCTCGACAGCGCGGTCGAGCTGCTGCGCGCGCTGTCTCCGGGCGACGCGCTCGAACTGCTCGACCGCTCCGAGCCGCGCATGGTCCCCGTGCTGTTCCGGCTCCTGGACAAGTCGACGGCGGTCCACGTCTTCGCGGCGATGGAGACGGGCCAGCAGTCCGACCTGGTGCGCCAGCTCCAGGACGGTCAGGTCCAGGACCTCTTCGCCGAGCTGCGGGTCTCGGGCCAGGCCCGGCTGCTCGACGAGATGCCGGCCACCGTGGCCCGGAAGATGCTCGCCGGGCTCGACGCCGAGGCGCGCGGCGAGGTCGGTCGGCTCCTGGGCTACCCGGCGGACTCGGTGGGCCGCCGGCTGCGCATGGCGCCGGTGCGTCTGCGCGAGGACTGGACCGTGGCCGTGGCCCTGGAGAACCTCCGGGACCACGGCGGCCGGGAGCAGGCCGCCATCGTCTCCGTGCCGGTGGTGAGCCCGCAGGCGCGCCTGACCGGCGTCGTGGACGTCTCCGTCCTGGTCACGCAGCCGCTCGACGCGCGGGTCTCGGAGATCATGCGGGAACCGGTGTCCGCGGTCGCCACCGAGGACGCCGAGGAGGTGGCCCGGCTCTGTGCGGACCGCCGCCTGTGGACGGTCCCCGTGACGGACTCGGAGGGGCGCCTGATCGGCGTGTTCACCGTGGCCGACGCCCTCGAGGTCCTCGACGAGGAGTCGACGGAGGACGCGGCGCGCGCCGGTGGTGTGGAGCCCCTCGGCCGGCCCTATTTGGCGACCTCCGTGCTGGCGCTGATGCGCTCGCGCATCACGTGGCTGCTCGTGCTCGCGGTCGGCGCCACCCTCACCGTGCAGGTGCTCGGCGTCTTCGAGGACACGCTCGAGGAGATGGTCGTCCTCTCCCTGTTCATCCCGCTGATCATCGGCACCGGCGGCAACACGGGCAACCAGGCGGCCACCACGGTCACCCGGGCGCTCGCCCTCGACGACGTCCGGCCCCGCGACGCGCCGCGCGTGATGTTCCGCGAGCTGCGTGTCGGCATGGCCCTGGGCGGGTGCATCGGCCTGCTGGGCCTCGTGATCGCCGGGCTCGTGTTCTCGTGGCCCGTCGGTCTCGTGATCGGGGCGACGCTGTTCACCGTGTGCTCCTTCGCCGCCACCGTCGGCGGTCTCATGCCGTTGGCGGCCCGCACGATCGGCGCCGACCCCGCCGTGTTCTCGAACCCGTTCATCTCGACGCTCGTGGACGCCCTCGGCCTGGTCGTCTACTTCTTCATCGCCCAGGCCGTGCTCGGCATCTGAGCCGACCACGATCCACGCCGCCCTGCCTACACTGGCCGCATGATGCACGACGGGCCCTGGGGTGGCATGGGCGGCATGATGGGTGAACTCATGGTCGGCAGCGGCTGGCTGGCGCTGCTGGCGTGCCTCGTGCTCGGGGGCTTCGCGCGCGTCCCTCTGCGCGCGGCCGGCGAGCGACGGGCCGAGGGGCAGCCGTGGGCCGTCCCCGGGGCGGTCGGCTTCGGGCTGCTCGCCGTGGCGGTCGTGGTGGCCCTGGCCGCGTGGGGCACGTTCTTCGGGTTCATGGGGATCACCTTCACCGCGGTCACCGCCCTCGGCGCCTGGCAGTCGTTCACCGAGGGGGAGCGGCGACGCCGGCGCGAGGCCGAGCAGGTGCGGCATGCGGCCCGCCTCGGCGAGGCGTTCCGGGGCGGGCCCGCCGGACCGGCCGCGGGCGCTGACGCCGAGCCACACGAGCCACACACGGTGTGGCGCGTCCGAGACGCCGGGTAGATTGGCGGCGAGTCACCCGTTCCCTGCCGACGAGGGCCGCGTCTCGAGTGCGGCCAGAAGGAGAGATCATCCGCATGTCGAAGATCATCTACACGCTCACGGACGAGGCGCCCATGCTGGCCACCGCGTCGCTGCTGCCGATCGTGCGCGCCTACGCGGGCACCGCCGGCGTGGAGCTGGAGACCCGTGACATCTCGCTGGCCGGCCGCATCCTCGCCGCGTTCAAGGACGTCCTGCCCGAGGAGCAGCGCACCGCGGACGCCCTCGCCGAGCTCGGCGAGCTCGTGAAGTCCCCCGAGGCGAACGTCATCAAGCTGCCGAACATCTCCGCCTCCGTGCCGCAGCTGCGCGCCGCGATCAAGGAGCTGCAGGCGGACGGCTACGCGCTGCCGGAGTACCCGGACGAGCCGAAGACCGACGAGGAGAAGGACGCGAAGGCGCGCTACGACTCGGTCAAGGGCTCCGCCGTGAACCCGGTGCTGCGCGAGGGCAACTCGGACCGCCGCGCCCCGAAGGCCGTGAAGGCGTACGCCAAGCGCTTCCCCCACTCGATGGGCGAGTGGACCCCGGACTCCAAGACCGCCGTCGCCACCATGGGCGCGGACGACTTCCGCGCCAATGAGCAGTCCGTGACCCTGCCGGCCGCCGACGTGCTGACGATCGAGTTCACCGACGAGGACGGCAAGACCACCGTGCTCAAGGAGGGCCTGAAGGTCCTCAAGGGCGAGGTCGTGGACGGCACGTTCATGTCCGCCAAGGCCCTGGACGCGTTCCTCGCCGAGCAGGTCAAGCGCGCCAAGGAGGAGGGCATCCTCTTCTCCGCGCACCTGAAGGCCACCATGATGAAGGTCTCCGACCCGGTGATCTTCGGCCACGTCGTGAAGGCCTACTTCTCCGAGCTGTTCGAGAAGTACGGCGAGCAGCTGGCCGCCGCCGGCCTGTCCGCGAACAACGGCCTCGCCGCGATCGAGGGCGGCCTGGACAAGCTCGACGCCGAGACCGCCGAGGGTGTCCGCGCGGCCATCGCCGCCGCCTACGAGAACGGCCCGGACGTGGCCATGGTGAACTCCGCCAAGGGCATCACCAACCTCCACGTGCCCTCCGACGTGATCGTGGACGCCTCCATGCCCGCCATGATCCGCACCTCCGGTCGCATGTGGAACAAGGACGACCAGACCCAGGACACCCTGGCCGTCATCCCGGACTCCTCCTACGCCGGCGTCTACCAGGCCGTGATCGACGACTGCAGGGCCAACGGCGCCTACGACCCCACCACCATGGGCACCGTCCCGAACGTGGGCCTCATGGCGCAGAAGGCCGAGGAGTACGGCTCGCACGACAAGACGTTCATCATGGACGCCGCGGGCACCGTGGCCGTGAAGAACTCCGCCGGGGAGACCCTGCTCTCCCACGACGTCGAGGCCGGCGACATCTGGCGCGCCTGCCAGACCAAGGACGTCCCGGTGCGCGACTGGGTGAAGCTGGCCGTGACCCGCGCCCGCGCGTCCCAGACCCCGGCCGTGTTCTGGCTGGACGAGACCCGCGCCCACGACCGCGAGCTCATCAAGAAGGTCGAGGAGTACCTCAAGGAGCACGACACCGAGGGCCTGGACATCCGCATCCTCTCCCCGGTGGAGGCCGCCAAGCTCTCGGTGGAGCGCATCCGCCGCGGCGAGGACACCATCTCCGTGACCGGCAACGTGCTGCGTGACTACAACACGGACCTGTTCCCGATCCTCGAGCTGGGCACCTCCGCGAAGATGCTCTCGATCGTCCCGCTGCTCAACGGCGGCGGCCTGTTCGAGACCGGTGCGGGCGGCTCCGCCCCGAAGCACGTGCAGCAGCTGGTGGAGGAGAACCACCTGCGCTGGGACTCCCTCGGTGAGTTCCTCGCGCTGGCCGTGTCCTTCGAGCACGAGGCGGTCGCGAACGAGAACCACCGCGCGCGGGTCCTGGCGGACACCCTGGACGCCGCCACCGGCACCCTGCTGATCGAGGGCAAGTCCCCGAAGCGCAAGGTCGGCGAGCTGGACAACCGCGGCAGCCACTTCTACCTGGCGCTGTACTGGGCCCGCGAGCTGGCGAAGCAGACCGAGGACGCCGAGCTGGCGGCCGCGGCGAAGCCGGTCGCCGAGGAGCTGGAGGCCCAGGAGGAGACCATCCTGGCCGAGCTCAACGGCGTGCAGGGCTCCCCGGTGGACCTGGGCGGCTACTACTGGCCGGAGCTGGAGAAGGTCACCTCCGTGATGCGTCCGTCCGCGACGCTCAACGCGATCGTGGACAAGCTCTCCGTCTGACGATCTGAGCGCCTGGGGCCGGGCCGCGTGCGTGGAGCGCGCGGCCCGGCCCCTTCTCGTGTCCGCAACGCGGGTTGAGTTGTCACGGGTGTTCGAGCCCCGGACCCGTGACAACTCAACCCGCGTTGCCCGGGGGGAGGGGTGGTCAGCCCGCGCGCGCCGCCTCGTGGGCCAGCAGGGCCTGCTTCGCGGCGGTGCCGTAGAGGTAGTGGCCGGCGGCGCCGTCGGCGCGCACCACGCGGTGGCAGGGCACGACGACGGCCACCAGGTTGGCGGCGCACGCCCCGCCGGCGGCACGCACGGCCCGCGGAGCCCCGCACCGCTCGGCCAGGCCGCCGTAGGTGGCGGGGGAGCCGGGGGCGATGCCGCGCAGCTCCCGCCACGCCCGCTGCCGGAACGCGGTGCCCGGCTGGGCGACGTCGAGGGCGTCCAGCGCGGCCACGTCCCCCGCGGTGTAGGCGGCCAGGGCGTCGGCGACGGGCTGGGACACGCCCGGGCGCGGCTCCACGGGGCGCGGGTTCATCTCGCGGTCGGCGGTCTCCGGGTCCAGGGCCACGAGCCGGTCCATGAGCGTCTCGAGGAGGCGCCCGATCGCGGCGGCGGGGGGCTCCGAGTCCTCCGGCACGGCCACGCCGGAGGCGCGCACCGTCTGGTCCTCGGGGGAGAAGACGGCCACGAGGGTGAGCTCGGTGGCGGGCAGGGCGGCGGCGGTCCAGCGCAGCTCGGGAAGCAGGTCCATCCCCTCATTGTCCTGCACGGCCCGGCCCGGACAGGTGTTCGCGCGTCCTCTCCCTGTGTCAGGCTGGCGTCCATGACCGAGATCCGCGTCTTCGAGCATCGCACCCTCCTGCGCCACCCGCGTGAGGTGGTCTTCCGCTGGCTGGAGAACCCCGGCGCGCTGGAGCGGCTCACCCCGCCCTTCGCGGGCGAGGTGGTCCAGGGACCCACGGACGGCCTCCGCGTGGGCTCCGAGTCGCGGCTGCGCATCCAGGCCCCCGGGGCGGCCGGCCTGTTCGCCGGCGCGGCCCACGGGATGCTCACCGGCCTGCTGCCGGACGCCGTCGCCTCCCGCCTGCCCGGTGGGGCCGCGCCCGCGGTGCCGTGGCGGGCCCGCCACACGGCCTACGAGGAGGGCCGCATGTTCCGGGACGAGATGGTCTCCGGTCCCCTCGCCTCCTGGCGGCACACCCACCTGCTCGATGACGCCGCGCCCGGTGAGGCGGACACGGCGGACGGCCGGCGCGGCACGGTCGTGACGGACCACATCGAGTACGCCCTGCCGGGGGAGTCCCTGGTGGCCCGCGTGCCTGCTCTGGGCAGCGCGGCCTCGCGCCGCACCCACGAGGCCTTCGAGGCGGAGCTGGGCCGCCAGTTCGCCTATCGGGCCCGCGTGATGGCCGATGACCTGGACTTCCACGCCGCCCATCCCGGCCCCCTCGTCGGCGGGCCGGCTCGCACGGTCGCCGTGACGGGGTCCGGCGGACTGATCGGCCGGCAGCTCTGTGCCCTGCTCACCACCGGCGGCCACCGCGTCATCCGGCTCGTGCGGAGCCCGAAGAAGGCCGGCGCGCTGGACGCGGCGCTGTGGGACCCCGGCCGGGAGACCGTGGACGAGGACGCCCTGGCCGAGGCCGACGTCGTCGTGAACCTGGCGGGCGAGCCCATCGCCGGCCGGTTCTCGGACGCGCACAAGGAGGCCGTGCACGACTCGCGCGTGCGCGGCACGCGCACCCTCGTGGACGCGCTCGCCCGGATTGCCGCACGGGAGGGGGACGACGCGCGGGTGCGGGCACTCGTGAACGGCTCGGCGATCGGGTACTACGGGGCGGACGCGGGCACGGGCCCGTTCGGCAGCGGCCTCGTCGAGGATCTGGAGCCCGGGGACGACTTCCTCGCCGAGGTCGTCGCGGACTGGGAGGCCGAGGCCCGACGCGCCGAGACGTCCGGCATCCGGGTGGCGATGCTGCGGACCGGCGTGGTCCTGAGCCCGGCCGGGGGCATGCTGCAGCAGGTGCTGCCGCTGTTCCTCGCGGGGCTCGGCGGCCCGGTCGCGACCTCGGGCGGGGAGAGCCACGACGGCAGCCCGTGGCTGAGCTGGATCGGCGCGGATGACATCGCGGGGGCCTTCGCCCACGCGGTGCTCGACGACGGCGTCACCGGCCCGGTCAACGCGGTGGCGCCCGAGCCGGTCACGGCGAAGGAGTTCGCCACCGTGCTCGGGCGGGTGCTGCGCCGGCCCGCTCTCATCCCGGTGCCCGAGGCCGGGCCGCGCCTGCTGCTGGGCGAGGAGGGCCGGGTGGAGACCGTCGCGGCGGACCAGAAGGTCGTGGCGGACCGGCTGGTCTCCTCCGGCTACGAGATGCGCGACCCCGAACTGGAGGGCGCGTTGCGCCACGTCCTCGGGCGGTGACGGGGGTGGGGGCAGCGTCCCACGGGGACGCTGCCCCCGCGGGTCGTCAGTCCTGCAGCGCGCCGGTCTCCCGGATGAGCTGGCCCAGCGCGGTGAACGCGTCGCGGGCCAGCGCCTCCCACAGGGCCAGGGCCAGCTGGGGGAAGCCCTCCTGGAGCGCGACCATCACCTGGGCGGTGAGGACTCGCGCCGTGACCGGCCCGCGCGCGCGGACGGTGGAGGGCTGGCGGCCGGGCTGGCCAAGGGCCATCTCGCCGAACGTCATCCCCGGGGTGAGCAGGGTGCGGCGCACGCGGCGGCTGCCCGTGCCCTGGCCCGAGAGCTCCACGGTGCCGGAGACGATCACGTAGATGCCGCCGAACGGCTGGCCGGCGCGGCGGATGATCTGGCCGTCCGAGTAGACCCGCTCGTCCATCATGGACTCGAGCAGACGCGCGTCGTCCGCGGAGAGGTGCTGCAGCAGGGGTGCCACGGCCGCCTCCTGGGCGTCCCGCGGCAGCAGGTGGGGGGCGTGCCGGGAGAGCAGCCGCTGCTCGGCCCACTGGGCGGCCCGCGAGCGGGAGTCGAAGAACACGAACTGCGCGCCCTCGGCAGCGGGGTCCACCCCCTCGGCCTCATCCTGCAGCGGCTCGGGCAGGTCCACCTCCACGGACTCCTCGACGGCCGCCATCAGCTCCTTCATCTCCGCGGCGTCCCGGTCCACGACGACGACGTCGAGCCCGTTGCCCAGCGCGCGGGCGAACCACTGGGCCACCAGCAGCCGGGCCGGACGGGAGATGGAGCTGACCGAGCGCATGTCCACCACGAGCGTCTCGAGGGCCTCCGGCAGACCGCGGCTGACGCGGGCGATCGCGTCCACCTGGCTGAAGCCGAGGTGACCGCCCAGCTCCATGACGTGCACGGTGTCCGCGAACCGCCCGAGCGCCTCGAGGACGACGGCGCTGCGCACCGTGCCCGAGGGGGCCTGGTCGATCCGGTAGTGGGTGCGCAGAGCCGCGCGCGGGGAACCGGTGACCACCGACGGGTGCAGCTCGAAGTCCTCGACGAGGGTCCGCAGGGCGGCCATCGCCGCGGCGCCGAGCCCGTTCTCGTCCGTCGTGTCCGACTGCAGCGCCAGACCGAGGTGGCCCGGCACCACCACGAGCACCGTGCCGCCGCGCGTGGACGCCCAGCCGGGCTGGCCGACGTCGTACGCCCACCGGGAGTCCCGGGTGTCCATGCCGCAGGAGTCCATCACGGAGAGCACACCGCGGACCGTCTCCTCGCTCAGCACACGGTCCCCGGTGACGGGGTGGACGCCACCGTGCGCGAGGGTGCCGGCGAGCAGGGCGAGGTCCTCCACGGTCACGGCGGCGGCACGCACCGTGGCGATGTCCTCGAGCAGCGTCTCGGGGTCGGCGTCCAGCGTGTCGAGGGACTTCATCAGCCAGGCAGCGGACCGGGTGTGGTGCTGGGCGCGGTTCTCCGCCCGTGCGGCCGACTCCGTGACGGTGACCTCGCGGTCGAACAGTGCGAAGAGCAGCTGCATCATGCGTGCGGTCCGGTCGCGGCCACCGCGGCCCTTCACCAGGGAGGCCGTGGCCACCGCGCCCGCGTTCTGCAGCGGGTTGTGCGGCAGGCCCGTGGCGGCGTCCACCTCGACCCGGTGGTCCAGGTCGCGCACGGGGGCGGCTCCCACGCGCTCGCCCACCCGCACCGCGCCGAGGTCCTCGAGGGCCTGCGCGTGGAACAGGGGAGAGGCGAGCGTGGCGAGCGGCACGGGCGTCATGGATCCGGAGACGTAACGGTGTCCGTCCACCATGAGCATCGCGACGCCCAGCCCGTCCGGGACCTCCCCCTCACCCGCGTGGGCCGACGTGAGGCGATCGAGGTGCTCCTGGACGGGTGTGGTCATGGGTCACAGCCTAGTCAGTGGGACGGTCCCGGGACAGCGCGACGGAGGCGGGCACAATGGACCCGATGCCCACCCCCGCCGATCCCGTCGCCGTCCCCACCGCCCTCGCCGCCGCCCTCGACCGCCTCGGTGCCGGGCTGACGTTCACCGCCGCCCTGCCCGACCTCGAGGCGGCGCTGGACGCGCGCGGGGCGGCCGTCGTCGAGGCGCCCCCGGGCACGGGCAAGACCACCGTGGTCCCGCCCGCGCTCGCGGTCCGGCTCGCGGACCACGGCGGCGGGCGCGTCCTGGTCACGCAGCCGCGGCGGGTCGCGGTGCGCGCGGCCTGGCGGCGGCTGCGCACGGCGGTGCTGGGCGCCGCGGCCGACGCGCAGCCCGGCGCCGGCCCCGACGCGCGGGCTCGGCTCGCGGACGCCGCCGTCGGCTACGCGGTGCGGGGTGATGCGGCCGGCGGCGGGGCCTCGGCCGTCGAGTTCGTGACCCCGGGCCTGCTGCTGCGCCGCCTCCTGGCCGACCCCGGGCTCGACGGCGTGGACGCGGTGGTCCTGGACGAGGTCCACGAGCGGGACCTGGACACAGACGTGCTCTTCGCGCTCCTCGCCGACCTGCGGCAGCTGCGTCCCGAGCTCGCGCTCGTGGCCATGTCCGCCACCGTGGACGCGGCGGCTCTGGCCACCCGCTGGGCCCGCGGCATGGGGGAGGAGGCGCCCCTGCCCGTGGCCTCCACCCCGGCCGTGCTGCACCCGCTGCGCGAGGAGCACGTCCCCTTCCGCGGCCACCGTCTCACCGCCGGGGGCCGCGTGGACCGGGCCTTCCTCGACCACGTCGCGGCCACGGCCGCGCGCGCCCACGCCGCGGCGCTCGACGCCGACCCGACCGTGGACGCCCTCGTCTTCCTGCCCGGCGTGGCCGAGGTCGAGGCGGTCGCGGGGCGCGTCGCCGCGCTCGCCCCGGACACCGAGGTCCGCGTCCTGCACGGCCGCCAGGAGCCCGCCGACCAGGACGCCGCGCTCGCCGGCCGCGCCGACCCCACCGTGCCGCGCGTCGTCGTCGCGACGGCGGTCGCCGAGTCCTCGCTGACCGTGCCGGGGGTGCGCCTCGTCATCGACGCGGGCCTGGCCCGCGAGCCGCGCCGGGACCGGGGGCGCGGCATGGCCGGGCTCGTCACCGTCCAGGCCTCGCGTGCCGCCGCCGGCCAGCGTGCGGGCCGCGCCGCCCGCCTCGGCCCCGGCACGGTGGTCCGCTGCCACACCGCCGCGGCCCTGGGCACCGCGCCCGCAGCCCCGACGCCGGCCCTCGCCGTCGTCGACCTCGCGCCGGTGGCCCTGGCGTTCGCGGCGTGGGGCGCCCCGGGCGGCCACGGGTTGACCCTGCCCGAGGACCCGCCGGCCGACGCGATGGCCGCCGCCGAGCGCACGCTCGCCTCCCTCGACGCGGTGGACGCGGACGGGCGCGTCACCCCGCACGGCGCCGTCCTGGCCGAGCTGCCCCTGGACCCGCCCCTCGGCCACGCCCTCCTGCGCGCGGCACCGTGGACGGGGCCCCGCCCCGCGGCCGAGGCGACGGCGGCCCTCGCCCTGGACCTGCGCGCCCCCGGGGCCGACCTCGAGGCGCTGGTCGCGGCCGTGCGGGACGGCCGGCACCCGGAGGCCGGGCGCTGGCGCCGGGAGGCGGACCGACTGGAACGACTCGCCCGTCGGCACGCACACCACGCCCCGGGCGAGCCCGGGCCCGAGGCGACGGCGACCGCGCGGCGCCACCCCGCCGGCCTCGTGGCCGCCCTGGCCTTCCCCGCGTGGATCGCCCGACGCGCGGGGGAGGCGGGCGCGTACCTGCTCACCTCCGGCACCCGCGCGGCCCTGCCCCGCGACGCCGCCGGCGGCGGCCTGGCGGGGCAGGAGTGGCTGGCCGTGGCCGAGGTCGCCCGCGTGGCCGGGGACGCGGCCGGCATGGGTGCCGCGATCCGCGCGGCCGCGCCGATCGACCGGCCGCTCGCCGAGCTCGCCGGCGCGGGCCTGCGGCGCACCGAGGACACCGCCGACTGGCGCGGGGACCGGCTCACCGGCCGACGCGTGGACCGGCTGGGCGCGCTCGTGCTGGCGGAGACGCCGGCCCGCGTCGCCCCCGACGCCGCCGCGCAGGCCGTGCGCGCCGCACTCGCCGCCGACGGCCTCGCCCGGTTCGACCCGAGCGGTCGAGCCGAACGCCTGCGCCGCCGGGTGCACCTGCTCCACCGCGTCCTCGGCGCCCCGTGGCCGGACCTCTCGGACGCGGCGCTGCCCGGCCTGGACGCGCTGGTCGACGGGCTCGCGGCCGACCTGGCCGCGGGGCGGCCCCTCGCGCGCCTGGACGCCGAGGCGCTGCTGCGCGGTGCCCTGCCGTGGCCGGAGGCGGGGCGGCTGGACGAGCTCGCCCCCGAGCGTCTGCCCGTGCCGAGCGGGCGCGCCGTCGTCGTGGACTATCCGGCCGTCCACGAGGACACCCCGCCCGTGGTCGCCGCCAAGCTGCAGGAGTTCTTCGGGGCGCGTGTCACCCCCGCTGTCGCGGACGGTCGTGAGCCGGTGGTCCTGCACCTGCTCTCCCCGGCAGGTCGCCCGCTCGCCGTGACCGCCGACCTGCCCTCCTTCTGGGCCGGCCCCTACGCGCAGGTCCGCGCTGAGAACCGGGGGCGCTACCCCAAGCACCCGTGGCCCGAGGATCCCGCCGCCGCGGAGCCGACCGCCCGGACGAACCGCCGCGCCCGCTGAGAAAGGGGTCCGCGAAACGTGCAGGAATCGCTGTGATGCGTGATGATGGCCGTCACATCCGACTCGCATCGATTGAGGTTCCACTTGTGAGACACGACACGCGGGCACGTCAACGGCGCCGGGCCACGCTGGCCGGCGCCGTCGCCGCGGGCGCGCTGATCCTGGCCGGGTGTGCTCCGGCCGAGCAGACGCCCACCCTGACCTGGTACACCAACCCCGACGACGGCGGGCAGGCGAAGATCGCCGCCCAGTGCACCGACGCCGCGAACGGCCGGTACAGAGTCGAGACGTCCATGCTTCCGACGGACGCCGCCTCCCAGCGCGAGCAGCTGACCCGCCGCCTCGCCGCGGGCGACACGTCGATGGACATCATGTCCCTCGACCCGCCGTTCGTCCCCGAGCTCGCCGAGCCCGGCTTCCTGGCCCCCGTGCCGGAGGAGATGCAGGCGTACGCGAAGGACAACGCCCTGGAGGGCGCGCTCGCGGCCGCCAGCTGGAAGGACGAGCTCGTCACGGTCCCGTTCTGGGCCAACACGCAGCTGCTCTGGTACCGCAAGTCGGTCGCCGAGGCCGCGGGGCTGGACATGTCCCAGCCCGTCACGTGGGACCAGCTGATCGAGGCCGCCCGCAGCCAGGACAAGGACCTGGCCGTCCAGGGCGCCCGTGCGGAGTCCATGACCGTGTGGCTCAACGCGCTCATCGAGGGCGGCGGGGAGCAGATCGTCCCCAACGCCGAGGCGCCCACGGACGAGGTCACCACGAACCTCGACTCCGAGGCCGGCCGCACGGCCGCCCGGATCATCTCCACGATCGGCAAGGAGGGTCTCGGCAGCGCCGGCCTGCCGACGCAGGACGAGAACGCCTCCATGCTGCTCTTCCAGGGCAAGAACGGCTCGTTCATGGTCAACTGGCCGTTCGTCTGGCCGGCCACCCTCGGCTCCGTGGAGGAGGGCTCGCTGCCGGAGGACCTGCCCGAGGACATCGGCTGGGCCGTCTACCCCCGCACCGTCGAGGGCGAGGACGCCGCGCCGCCCGTGGGCGGCATCAACCTGGGGGTGGGCGCGAAGTCCGAGCACCAGGACCTCGCCTGGGACGCGATCTCCTGCATCACCACCACCGAGCACCAGAGCCAGTACTTCGTCGAGAACGGCAACCCGCCCGCCGACCCGGCGGCCTACGACGCCCCCGAGGTCGCCGAGAAGTACCCCATGGCGGACACCATCCGGGAGTCCCTCGAACTCGGCGCCCCGCGGCCGCAGACCCCGTACTACAACGAGGTCTCCACCGCGATCCAGCAGCGCTACGCGCCGCCGTCGGGCGTCTCCGAGTCCACCCCGGCCGAGACCGACGACTTCATCCAGGAAGTCCTGAGAGGGGAGCGTCTGCTGTGAGCCACGTCGACACCGCACCCGCCGCATCCACCCCGCGCGCCGCCGAGGGTCGTCGCCCCCGCCGGGTGAAGTCCCAGCGCGCGAAGTCCGAGGCGCGTCTCGGCTGGCTCCTGGCCGGCCCCGCGTTCTTCGTGATGCTGTTCGTGGTCCTGTACCCGATCCTGCAGGCCCTCTACGACTCGCTGTTCAAGTACCGGCTCACCGCGCCGGGCGACCGCGAGTTCGTGGGCCTGGGCAACTACGGCGTGATCCTCACGGACCCCGTGTTCTGGAAGGGCCTCGGGGTGACCCTGCTGATCACCGTGGTGACCGTGGTGGTCGAGCTCATCCTCGGCTTCCTGCTGGCCCTGGCCATGCACCACGCCATCAAGCAGACCCGCGGCCTGATCCGCACGATCATCCTGGTGCCGTACGGCATCATCACCGTGGTCTCCGCGTTCGCGTGGTTCTACATGTTCTCGATCGACTCGGGCTACATCAACGCCTGGTTCGAGTGGCTGCCGGGCGTCGACGCGGACCTGAACTGGTTCGCGCAGGGCAGCACCGCGCTGTTCGTGATCATGCTCTCCGAGATCTGGAAGACCACCCCGTTCATCTCCCTGCTCCTGCTGGCCGGCCTGGCCCAGGTGCCGGGCGACCTCACCGAGGCCGCCTCCGTCGACGGCGCCTCGTGGTGGCAGCGGATGAAGCTGGTCATCCTGCCGAACATGAAGGCCTCGATCATGGTGGCCGTCCTGTTCCGCGCGATGGACGCGTTCCGCATCTTCGACTCCATCTACATCATGACCAACGGCGCCTACGGCACCGAGGTCCTCTCGCTGCTGGCCTACCGCACGTCCATCGGCCGGCTCGAGATCGGCATGGGTTCGGCGGTCTCCGTGATCCTGTTCCTGTGCGTGGCCCTCATGGCGGTCATCGCCGTCAAGGGCTTCAAGGTGGACCTGGCCGACCGAGGAGGTTCCAAGTGAGCACCGCCGCATCCGCTCCCGCCCCCGAGGGCCGCGCGCCTGAGGGCCGCGCGCCCCACCGTCGCGGCACCGGAAAGGCCACCGCACTGTGGTGGATCCTCACCGTCGTGATCGGCGTGTGGTGCCTCTTCCCGCTGTTCTCGATCTTCGCGACCAGCTTCAAGACGCCCGCCGACCTCGCCAACGGCAAGCTGCTGCCCACCCAGTGGTCCACCGTGAACTACGAGGAGATCTTCGTGGGCGGCTCGCGCGAGCTGTTCCTCACGGCGCTGCGCAACTCGATCGGCATCACCGTGATCGCCACGATCATCGCCGTCATCCTGGCCACGCTGTGCGCCTACGCGATCGCCCGCCTGGACTTCCCGGGCAAGCGGATCGTGCTCACGGTGTCCCTGATGGTCTCGATGTTCCCCGTCATCTCCCTGGTGACGCCGCTGTTCAACATGTGGCGCACCCTCGGGCTGTACGACACGTGGCTCGGCCTGATCATCCCCTACCTGTCCCTGACCCTGCCGATCTCCATCTGGACCCTGGCCGCGTTCTTCCGCCAGATCCCGTGGGAGCTCGACCAGGCCGCGCAGGTGGACGGCGCCACCCCGCTCGAGGCGTTCCGCAAGGTGATCGTCCCGCTGGCCGCCCCCGGCGTCTTCACGACGGCGATCATCGCCTTCTTCATCGCCTGGAACGACTTCGTGTTCGGCATCTCCCTGACCTCCACCGAGACCGCGCGCACCGTGCCCGCCGCCCTGGCCTTCTTCACCGGCGCCTCGCAGTTCGAGTCGCCGACCGGGGCCATCTCGGCGGCCGCGATCATCGTGACCATCCCGATCGTGATCCTGGTGCTGGCGTTCCAGCGTCAGATCGTGGCCGGCCTGACCAACGGCGCGGTGAAGGGCTGAGGCCCGCACACGAGACCTCCCGAAAGGACCCCCCGATGGCCTCCATCACCCTGAACCACATCGACAAGACCTACGACGACGGCTTCCACGCCATCAAGGACGTGAACCTGGAGATCGAGGACGGCGAGTTCGTCATCCTCGTGGGCCCCTCCGGCTCCGGCAAGTCCACGCTGCTGCGCATGATCGTGGGCCTCGAGGACATCACCGACGGCGAGATGCTGATCGACGGCCGCCGCGTGAACGAGGCGGCCCCCAAGGACCGCAACCTCGCGATGGTGTTCCAGAACTACGCGCTGTACCCGCACCTGACGGTGTACGAGAACATCGCCTTCCCGCTGCGGCTGATCAAGGACAACAAGCCCTCCGAGGAGGAGATCGACCGCAAGGTGCGCGACGCCGCCCGCGTGCTCGAGCTCGAGGACCACCTCGAGCGCAAGCCCGGCAACCTCTCCGGCGGCCAGCGTCAGCGCGTGGCCATGGGCCGGGCGATCGTGCGCGAGGCGGACGCGTTCCTCTTCGACGAGCCGCTGTCCAACCTGGACGCCAAGCTGCGTGGGCAGATGCGCGCGGAGATCTCGCAGCTGCAGCGCCGCCTGGCCACCACCTCCGTCTACGTGACGCACGACCAGACCGAGGCCATGACCCTGGGCGACCGGGTGGCCGTGCTCAAGAAGGGCGAGCTGCAGCAGGTGGCCAGCCCGCGCGAGCTCTACGAGCAGCCGCTCAACCTGTTCGTGGCCGGCTTCATCGGCTCGCCGTCGATGAACTTCCTGCCCGCCTCGCTGAAGCAGAAGGAGGGCGGCCACGTGCTGTCCTCGCCGATCGGTGACATCCCGGTGCCGCCCGAGAAGGCCCGCGCCGCCGAGGGGCGGGACATCGTGTTCCTCGGCCTGCGGCCGGAGTTCTTCGAGGACGCCGAGCTGGTGGAGGACAGCCGCCGCGACCAGGGCTCCACCTTCGACGCGACGCTCACGCACCTGGAGTGGCTCGGCCACGAGCAGTACGGCTACATCGAGTTCGATCCGGACCCGGCCGTGGCCGAGATGCTCTCCTCGCTGGCCAAGGACCTGGACGCGGACGAGCTGCGCCCCGTCGTCGTGGCCACCCTCTCCGGCGAGTCCCGCGCCCGGCCGGGCACGCCGACCCGCCTGTGGGTGGACACCACCCGCGTGCACCTGTTCGACCCGACCACCGGTGAGAACCTCACCCGCGACCCCGAGGTCGGCGCGGAGCTGACCCGCCGGGCCGCCGAGGAGCGCCGCCGCCAGATCGAGATGGCCACCGAGCGCGATGCCGCCGAACGCGAGGCGGACGCGCCGCGCCGCTGAGCCGGCACCGCGGACGCCGGGGGCGGGTCAGTACCCGCCCTCGGCGTCCACCAGGCCCTCCAGCTCCGTCCCGGCCGCGCGGGCCCGCAGGTTCCGCTCGACCCGCGCGTGGAGCAGCGGGACGCACATCTCCGGGGTGTCCGCCGTGTGCGGCGTGATGAGCGCACGCTCCTCCGTCCAGAGCGGGTGGCCCTCCGGCAGCGGCTCGGGGTCGGTGACGTCCGTGCCGTAGCCGTGCAGCCGGCCCGCCGCGAGGGCCTCGACGACGGCGTCCGTGTCCACCAGCGTCCCGCGGGCGATGTTCACGAGCACGGCGTCCTCGTCCAGGAGGGCGAGGCGGTCGGCGTCGAACAGGCCGCGGGTCTCGTCCGTGGCGGCCGCGGCGATCATCACGACCTGCGCACCGGGCAGGACCTCGTCGAGGCGGTCGGTCGTGACGGTGCGGTCCGCGCCGGGCACGTCTCCCGCGCGTCGGCGGACCGCGGTGACGTGCACGTCCCAGGTCTTGAGCAGGCGGATGTACTCCTGTGCGATCCCGCCGCCGCCCACGACCACGGCGTTCAGGCCGTTCAGGGTGCGGCCGGAGGAGGGGCCCCACGTGGTGGCGCGGACGCGCGCGGGCAGGTCCCGCAGCAGGGCCAGGGTGAGCAGCAGCGCGTGTTCGGCCACCGGCGGCGCGTACGTGTCCTTGGCGGACGTCCACACGAGGTCCGGGCGGCTGCGCACGAGGGGGACAAACGGCTCGATCCCGGCGAACGGGAGCTGCACCCAGCTCACCCGGGGGTGGGCGGCCAGGGCCGCAGCGAGCGCATCGACCGGGATCGGGCGGACCATCAGCAGGGCCGTGGCGGAGGTGTCGCCCTCGGCCACGGCGGCGCCGCCGACGTCGGCCACGGCCTGCTCGGCCAGCCGACGGGCGTGGGCGTAGGGGGTGCCGGCGACGTCCTGCGCCGCGGGGAGGATGAGCAGACGCTCGGGGACGTCGTCGGGTCGGGTGCGGGGGAGAGTGGAAGTGGTGGGCATGGTGCCCACCGTCCCACATCCTCCGGGCCTGGTTCAGCCGGCGACGGCGTCCCGGTGCGCGGCGGACAGCCGCAGGTAGGTGGCCGCGTTCTTCTTGAGGCCCTCCCGCTCCTCGTCCGTGAGGGGGCGGCGGACCTTCGCGGGGACGCCCGCCACGAGCGAGCCGGCCGGGACCTGCGTCCCCTCGAGCACCAGGGCGCCGGCGGCCACGAGCGAACCGGCGCCGATGACCGCGCCGTTCATCACCGTGGCGGACATGCCGATCAGGCAGTCGTCCTCCACGGTGGCCCCGTGCACCACGGCGGAGTGGCCCACGGAGACACCGGCGCCCAGGGTGCACGGGAAGCCCTCGTCCGCGTGCAGCACCACGTTGTCCTGCAGGTTGGTGCCCGCCCCGACGCGGATGGGGGCGGAGTCACCGCGGGCGGAGACGCCGTAGAAGGCCGAGGAGCGCTCGGCCATCTCGACGTCGCCGGTGATCGCGGCGGTCGGGGCGAGGAAGACGGACTCGTGGATGCGCGGGGTGGCACCCGCGACGGTGATGATGTGGGCCATGCCACCAGCCTAGGCGGGCAGGACGACGGCGCCGCGTGGCGCCGTCGTCCCGGGCTCAGCTGAAGACGACGGTCCGCCGGCCGTCCGCGAGGACGCGGTGCTGGGCGTGCCAGCGCACGGCCTGCGCGAGCGTGGAGCCCTCGACGTCGCGGCCGCGGGCCACGAAGTCGGCGGCGGTCTGGGCGTGGGTCACCGGCTGCACGGACTGCGCGATGATCGGGCCCTCGTCCAGGTCGGCGGTCACGTAGTGGGCGGTGGCGCCGATGAGCTTCACGCCGCGTTCGTGCGCCTGGTGGTAGGGGCGGGCGCCCTTGAAGGAGGGCAGGAACGAGTGGTGGATGTTGATGGCCATCCCGGCCAGGTCCCGGCACAGCTCGTCCGAGAGGATCTGCATGTAGCGGGCCAGGACCACCAGCTCGATGTCGAACTGGGCGATCAGATCGCGCAGCCGGTCCTCCGCGGCCTCCTTGGAGTCCCGGCTCGAGGGGTCCTTCGAGACGGGCACGTGGATGAAGGGCACGCCGTAGAAGGAGGCGAGCGGCTGCAGGTCCAGGTGGTTCGAGACCACCACGGGGATCTCGATGGGCAGGGTGCCGGCGCGCTGCTGGAAGAGCAGGTCGTTGAGGGTGTGCCCGTCCTTGGAGCACATCACGAGGGTGCGCATGCGCTGCGCCGCGTCCCACAGGCCCATGCGCATGCCGAACTCCTCGCGCACCGGCGCGAGCGCCTGCTCGATGTCCTCCCGCGTGGCCGGGGTCACGAACTCCACGCGCATGAAGAAGTCGCCGGTGTCCGGGGAGTCGTACTGCTGCGACTCGGTGATGTCCGCCTCCACGCCCAGCAGGGCGCCCGTCACGGCGTGCACGATGCCCTTGCGGTTCGTGCAGGCCAGCGTGAGCACGCGGGCGTGCTCCGCGCCGGAGGCGGGGGAGGGGCTGGGGGAGAGGGCTGCCGTGTCCATGGCGTCGATGGTAGGCGGTGCCGGCCGCGCGGAACCGCGGGATGACGGGGCTGATCCCTGGTCGGGGGGCCGGGCCCCGTGTCATCCTCAAGACCAGGTTCCCCGCCGCGCGGCGGCGCGGGAAGCACGACGCGGCGCCCGGCCCGGCCGGTCGCCCCAGACGACCGAGGAGCACCCCCATGCCACAGTCCACCCTCTACTGGATCATCGCGGCGATCATCGTCGTGCTGCTGATCCTGATCATCCTCTCGGTGATCGCCTCCCGCCGTCGTCGTGAGGCCGAGGCCGAGGCGGCCGAGACCCGGCTCGAGCGCCGGGGCGTCAGCGCGGACACCGCGGGTGAGCAGGCGGCCGCCGCCGCGGCCGCCCCCGCGGCCCCGACCCGCCTCTCCCGCCTGGACGAGGTGGCGGCCGAGAAGGACGCTCGCCCCGCGGCCGCGGTGAAGCCCGCCGGGGGTCCGGCTGCGTCCGACACCGCCGCGGCGGACCGCGAGACCGACGAGTCCGTCGCCGGCGTGGCCGGCGGTGCCGGGGTGACCGTGGACCAGCACGACGCCCCGAGCGCCGACGCCGCCGCTCAGATCCACCGCCGCGACGCCGCGGCTCCGGCCACCCGGGGCACTCTGCGCCCCGCTCCGGCGGCGCCGAGCACGGCGCGCGAGGCGGACACCGTGGGCCTGGGCGCGGCCGGTGTGGCCGGCGGCTCCGGCGTCACCCTGGACGAGCAGACGCCCGCGGCGGACGTCCCGGCGACCCCGGCCTCCCCGTCCCCGGTGACCGAGACCCCCGCCCCGGCGGCACCGGCCGCCGAGGCTCCGCAGCACAGGAGCCACCTCACCCCGGCTCCCGAGCACGTGCACGGGACCGTCCCCGCCGCCGAGGTCGCCACCGAGCACACCCCCACCAAGGAGTTCGCCACGGACGCGATCCCCGTCCCGCAGGGCGAGCACCTCGAGACGCACACGGTCGCCACCACCGCGCACGGCTCGGTCACCGTCGTGGCCGCCGAGTTGGACCAGGCCCAGCAGGCCGGCGCCGCCGGGGCGGATCGCTCGGCCGCCGGGGCCCTGCGCATCGACGGCACGCCCGGGGTGCCCGGGCGCGTGGCCGAGGCGGACCGCGAGCCGGCGCGTACCGAGGACCATCGCGTGGACGCCGCGCAGCCGGCGGCGGTCGAGCCCGCAGCCGAGCGCCCTTCCCTCGAGGCCGCCCCGGCCACCCGCCGGGCCGAGGCCCCGGAGACCCACGCCGGCACCACGCCGGCCACGCCCCTGGGCGGCGCCCCGGAGCTGGATCCGACCGCGGCCTCGTCCGGCCGTGCGGAGGACGCCACTCCGGCGACCCGCCGCGAGGCCCGCGCCGCCCAGTCGGCGGCAGCCGCCGGGACTGCCGGGACCGCCGCGCCGACGTCGTCGACGCCCACGACCGTGGCCCCAGACACCTCCACCTCCTCCGCCCCCACGGATGAGGAGCCCGCCGAGGACGACACCGAGGGCGCCGCCCTCCCGGACCTGCGGGCGGACCGCGACGAGACCCGAGTCTCGGACGCCGAGGGTGAGTCGAAGCTGGCCCAGGTCGGCGCCGTGGCGGCCTCCGCGTTCGAGACCGTGCGTGACAAGGTCGCCGTCCCGCTGCGGGACAACGTGGCCGTGCCCGCCAAGGACACGGTCGTGAAGGTGGTCAAGGACAAGCTGTCCCAGGCGCAGGAGCGCCGCTGGGGCAAGCGCTGACCGGAACAACCGCCCCACGACGACGGCGGCCGCCCCCTCGTGTGAGGGAGCGGCCGCCGCGCGTTCAGCGGAGCCCGCGCGGGCGCCCGCCGGGGGAAGGAGCCGTCAGATGCGGGCCTCGCCGCCGGCCTCGACGCCCGGGATGCCGTCGCCCTCGTGGCGCTTGACCTCGTCCTCGATGCGCTGGCCGATCGTGGCGTCCACGTTCTTCCAGTACTCGAAGGCGCGGGCCTGGACGTCCTGGCGGACGCCCTTCAGCGCGCCGGCCACGGTCTCCACGAAGTCCTCGCGCTCCTGGGCCGAGAAGACCTCGCGGACGAGGGTGCCGGCCTGGCCGAAGTCGTCGTCGTCCGCGCGCAGGGCCTGGGCCTCGCGGGTCAGGGTGCCGTCGGCCTCCCAGCCGTCGTCCACCGGGCCGGTCTCGTCCGACCAGGAGTCGCCGTTGGAGTTCGGCGCGTAGGTGGAGCGGTCGCCGGTGTGGTCGTACCACATCTGGCCGTCGAAGGCGTAGTTGTGCACCGCGTTCTTGGGACGGTTCACCGGCAGCTGGTTCACGTGGGCGCCCACGCGGTACAGCTGGGCGTCGTGGTACGCGAAGGCGCGGCCCAGGAGCATGCGGTCCGGGGAGAGGCCGATGCCCGGCACGGTGTTGCTCGGGCTGAACGCGGCGGACTCGATCTGCGCGAAGTGGTTCTCCGGGTTGCGGTTCAGGGTCAGCGTGCCGACCTTGATGCGCGGGTAGTCCTTCTTGGAGATCGTCTTCGTCAGGTCGAAGGGGTTGAACCGGTAGGTCTTGCCCTCCTCGTAGGGGATCGCCTGGATGTAGAGGTCCCACTTGGGGTGGTCGCCCTTGGCGATGGACTCGAACAGGTCCTGGCGGTGGAAGTCGGCGTTCTCGCCGGCGATCTTGGTGGCCTCGTCGTTCGAGAGGCTGTGCACGCCCTGCTGGGAGATGAAGTGGTACTTCACCCAGTGCTTCTCGCCCTGGGCGTTGACCCACAGGTAGGTGTGGGAGCCGTAGCCGTTCATCTCACGCCAGGTGCGGGGCAGGCCGCGCGGGCCCATCAGGTAGGTCACCTGGTGCGCCGACTCGGGGTTGTTGGTCCAGAAGTCCCACTGCATGGTGGCATCGCGCAGGCCGGAGTCCGGCAGACGCTTCTGCGAGCGGATGAAGTGGGTGAACTTCATCGGGTCGCGCAGGAAGAAGATCGGGGTGTTGTTGCCGACGATGTCGTAGTTGCCCTCCTCGCTGTAGAAGCGCAGCGCGAAGCCGCGCACGTCGCGCCAGGTGTCCGGGGAGCCGAGCTCGCCGGCCACGGTGGAGAAGCGCAGGAGGGTCTCGGTCTTCGTGCCCGGCTGGAACACGAGGGCCTTGGTGTACTTCGACACGTCCTCGGTCACCTCGAACTCGCCGAAGGCGCCGGAGCCCTTGGCGTGCGGGCGGCGCTCCGGGATGTTCATGCGGTTGAAGTGCTGGTGGGTCTCCAGCAGGTGGGTGTCGTGCAGGACGATGGGCCCCTCGCTGCCCACGGTCAGGGACTGGCGGTCGCTGACGGCCGGGGCGCCGTTCTGGCGGGTGGAACCGGTCGCGTGCGGGGTCTTCTTCTGGTACTCCGTCATGGAACTCTCCTTCGTCGATCGACGTCGGCCGCGCACCGATCGGCGCGGTGGGCGGCGTCACCCCCGATCTTGGCATATTTCTGAATCAGTCAAAAGAACCGGGTGCCGGGGTCGGTCGCCGGGGCCGCGGGCCGCCGTCGCGCAGGCCCGACGACGGCGCCTGGTCACTAGGATGGAGGGCACCGGAGCCTTCCGGCCGCACAGACCCCCGTTCGAAGGGAACCCCCGTGACGCAGACGCCCGACATCAACACCCAGCCCCTCGCCGAGGTGGACCCGGAGATCGCCGCGGCGCTCGCGGACGAGCTCGGCCGCCAGCGGGGCACGCTCGAGATGATCGCCTCGGAGAACTTCGTGCCGCGCGCCATCCTCGAGACGCAGGGCTCGGTGCTGACCAACAAGTACGCGGAGGGCTACCCGGGCCGCCGCTACTACGGCGGCTGCGAGTTCGTGGACGTGGCCGAGAACCTGGCCATCCAGCGCGCCAAGGACCTGTTCGGCGCCGAGCACGCCAACGTCCAGCCGCACGCCGGCGCCCAGGCCAACGTGGCCGTGATGACCTCGCTGCTGGACCACGGGGACACGATGATGGGCCTGTCCCTGGCGCACGGCGGCCACCTGACGCACGGCATGAAGCTGAACTTCTCCGGCAAGAACTACAGCATCGCCGCGTACGAGGTGGAGCCGGACACCCACCGCATCGACATGGACAAGGTGCGCGAGAAGGCCCTCGAGGCCCGGCCGAAGGTGATCGTGGCCGGCTGGTCCGCCTACCCCCGTCAGCTCGACTTCGCCGCCTTCCGCTCGATCGCGGACGAGGTCGGCGCCCGGCTCTGGGTGGACATGGCCCACTTCGCCGGCCTCGTGGCCGCCGGCCTGCACCCGAACCCGGTGCCGCACGCCGACGTCGTCTCCTCCACCGTGCACAAGACCCTCGCCGGCCCCCGTTCGGGCTTCATCCTCTCCACCGAGGAGCTGAAGAAGAAGATCGACTCCGCCGTGTTCCCGGGCCAGCAGGGCGGCCCGCTGATGCACGCGATCGCGGGCAAGGCCGTGGCCTTCAAGATCGCCGGCTCCGCGGACTTCAAGGAGAAGCAGGAGCGCACCCTGGCCGGCGCGCAGATCCTGGCCGAGCGTCTGACCGCCCCGGACATGGCCGAGCACGGCATCTCGGTGCTCACCGGCGGCACGGACGTGCACCTGGTCCTGGTGGACCTGCGCGAGTCCCAGCTGGACGGCAGGCAGGGCGAGGACATCCTGCACGAGGTCGGCATCACGGTGAACCGCAACTCGGTGCCGTGGGACCCGCGTCCGCCGATGACCACCTCCGGCCTGCGCATCGGCACCCCCGCGCTGGCCTCCCGCGGCTTCGGCGAGGCCGAGTTCCGCGAGGTGTCCGACGTCATCGCCGAGGCGCTGAAGCCGAGCCCGGACGTGGAGGCGCTGCGCGCCCGCGTCGTGAAGCTCACCGAGGACTTCCCGCTGTACGACGGCCTCGAGGGCTGGTGAGCCGCCGATGACCGCGAAGGTCCTGGACGGCAAGGCCACCGCCGCCGCGATCAAGGAGGAGCTGCGCGGCCGCGTGGCCGCCCTCGCCGAGCGTGGGCGCACCCCCGGCCTCGGCACCCTGCTCGTGGGTGAGGACGCCGGCTCGCAGAAGTACGTGGCGGGCAAGCACCGCGACTGCGCCGAGGTGGGCATCGAGTCCATCCAGCGTGAGCTGCCCGCGGACGCGACGGAGGAGCAGATCCTCGACGTCGTGCGCGAGCTGAACGAGGACCCGGCCTGCACGGGCTACATCGTCCAGCTGCCGCTGCCGAAGCACGTGGACACCCAGAAGGTGCTCGAGGCCATCGACCCGGACAAGGACGCGGACGGCCTGCACCCCATGAACCTGGGGCGGCTCGTGGCCTCGGTCGGCGGCGAGCTGGACTCGCCGCTGCCGTGCACCCCGGCCGGCTGCGTCGAGCTGCTGCGCCACCACGGTGTGGGGCTGGCCGGCAAGCACGTGCTCGTGATCGGCCGCGGCGTGACCATCGGCCGGCCCGCCGGCCTCGTGTTCACCCGCCGCGAGGTCAACGCCACCGTGACCCTGGCCCACACCGGCACCACGAACCTCGACGAGCTGCTGGCGAGCGCCGACGTCGTGATCGCCGCCGCCGGCTCCGCCCACATGGTGAAGCCGGAGCAGGTCAAGGAGGGCGTGATCGTCCTGGACGTGGGCGTCTCCCGCGTGACCGGGGAGGACGGGACGTCGCGCGTCCTGGGCGACGTGGACCCGGCCGTGAAGGAGAAGGCGGCCTGGATGGCGCCGAACCCGGGCGGCGTCGGGCCGATGACCCGCGTCATGCTGCTGGCGAACGTCGTCGAGGCCGCCGAGCGTGCCGCCGACGGCGAGGACTGGGCCGGGGAGCGGGCCGGAGCCTGACCTCTCCCACTCCCGCGACCAACCCTGCGATATGGCCCCCATCCACCCCGGATGGGGGCCATATCGCAGGGTTCGTCGCCGAGGGGGCGGCGCGCGTCCGGGCGGGTGGTGCGCCTATGCTGTCGCCTTGTGAGTCACACCACTCTGCACGCGTCCCCCGGCGGCGCCTCCGTCATCCGTGCCCGTGGGCTGCGCAAGCAGTACGGCGAGTTCCACGCTGTGAAGGGCATCGACCTGGACGTGCGCCCCGGGGAGTGCTTCGGCCTGCTCGGCCCCAACGGCGCGGGCAAGTCCACCACCATGCGCATGCTCGCGGGCACCTCGCAGCGCACCGCGGGCGAGCTGACCATCCTGGGCATCGACCCGGAGGAGGACGGGCCGGCCGTCCGTGCGCGCCTGGGCGTGGTGCCGCAGCAGGACAACCTGGACGAGGAGCTCACCGCCCGGGAGAACATCCTGATCTACGGCCGCTACTTCGGCCTGCCCTACTCGTACCTGCGGCCCAAGGCCGAGGAGCTGCTGGCCTTCGCCCAGCTCACCGAGAAGGCGGACGCCAAGGTCACCGACCTCTCCGGCGGCATGAAGCGCCGGCTCGTGATCGCCCGCGCCCTGGTCAACGAGCCGGCCCTCTTCCTCCTCGACGAGCCCACCACGGGCCTGGACCCGCAGGCCCGCCACATCCTGTGGGACCGCCTCTACCGGCTCAAGGAACGCGGCACCACGCTGCTGCTGACCACGCACCACATGGACGAGGCGGAGCAGCTGTGCGACCGGCTCGTCGTGGTCGACGGCGGCGAGATCATGGCCGCCGGCACCCCCGCCGAGCTCATCCGCGAGCACGCCTCCCGTGAGGTCCTTGAGGCGCGCTTCGGCGCGGACCGCAACGAGGCCGCGGCCCGCACCGTCCAGGCCCACGCGGGTGACGGCGTCGTGCACCGCGTCGAGGTCCTCCCGGACCGCGTCCTCGTCTACGCCCGACGCGCGGACGACCTGCACGACGTCGTGCAGCGCCTCGTCGACGAGGGCGCCCTGCCCGCCCCCGCCACCACGCTGACCCGCCGGGCGAGCCTCGAGGACGTGTTCCTCATCCTCACCGGCCGCACCCTGGTGGACTGACCCGTGCCGTCCCCCATCACGACGACGGCCCCCGGCCCCGCCACGCCCGCCGAGCCGCTGCGCCCGCCGGTCACCGCGGCGGCGTCCGCGGAGCGTGTGAGGCGCCGCGGCGTCCTGCTCTACGCCGAACACCAGCTGCGGAACATGCGTCGCTACGGCGCGGTGCTGCTCGTCGGGGCGCTCGGCGAGCCCGTGCTCTACCTGCTGGCCATGGGCCTGGGCCTGGCCCAGCTCATGGGCGGGGGGATGCCGCAGGACGCCCTGGGCGGGGTCTCCTACGTCGCGTTCATCGCCCCGGCGCTGCTGGCCTCGGGCGCGCTGATGACCGCGTCCGTCGAGTTCTCCTACCCGGTGATGGGCGGGTTCCAGTGGCAGCGCACGTACTACGCGGCGCAGGCCACTCCGCTGTCTCCGGCGCAGATCGCCCTGGGCCACCTCGCGGCCGTGAGCCTGCGGTTCGTGTTCCAGGCCGCCGTGTTCCTGCTGGTGATGCTGGCGTTCGGCGTGGTCTCGAGCCCGTGGGCGTGGGTGCAGGTCCTCACCGCCACGCTCGGCGGGCTCGCCGTCGGCGCGCCGATCATGGCGTTCGCGGCCTCCCTGAAGGAGGACAAGGGCCAGTTCGCCACCCTGCAGCGGCTCGTGGTCATGCCCCTGTTCCTGTTCTCCGCCACCTTCTACCCGCTCGAGGCGCTGCCGGTGTGGCTGCGCTGGATCGGCTGGCTCTCCCCGCAGTGGCATGCCGCCCAGCTCGGCCGCGTGCTCTCCTACGGGATGGTCGAGCCGGCCTGGCTCACCGTGGTGCACGTGGCGTTCCTGCTGGCCCTCGCGCTCGGCGGGGCCTGGCTCGCGGTGCGGATCTACACGCGCCGCCTCGGCTGGGTCCGCGGCACCCCGGACCGCGACGCCGTCACGGCCGCCCGTCGCGACCGTGCCCCGCGCCTGGGCCGCCGTGCCCCGCGCCTGGGCCGCCGTGCCCCGCGCACCGGGGCCGCCCGCGCCGACGTCACACCCGCCGCCGCGCAGGCGGAGCCTGCCGCGCCGTCGTCGTCGGTGGTGCGGGAACACGCCGTCGCCGTGCCGCCCCTGCCCGAGATCCCCGTGCGCCGCGGCCCGCTGGCCGGCGCGTACTCGGGCAACGTGCGCGCGGTGATGGAGCGGGCGTTCCTGTCCCTGAAGTCCAACAACTGGGTGGTGTTCTTCTCCGGCTTCTTCGAGCCCGTGCTCTACCTGGCCTCCATGGGGCTGGGGCTCGGCGCGCTGGTCGGCGACGTGGCCGGCCCGGACGGCACCCCCGTCCCGTACGGCATGTACCTCGCCCCCGCACTGCTGGCGGTCTCGGCGATGAACGGCGCCATCTACGACTCCACGTGGAACGTGTTCTTCAAGCTGCGCTACGCGAAGACGTACCAGACCATGCTCTCCACGCGGCTGGGCCCGCTGGACGTGGCGCTCGGGGAGATCGCGATGGCGCTGCTGCGCGGGCTGATCTACGCGGTCGGCTTCCTGATCGTCATGACCGTGGCCGGGCTCGTCACCTCGTGGACGGCGCTGCTCATGATCCCCGGCGCCCTGCTCGTGGCGCTGGGCTTCGCCTCCCTCGGCATGGCGGTGACGAGCTGGATGAAGACGTTCCAGCACATGGACTGGGTCCAGATCGTGCTGATGCCCATGTTCCTGTTCTCGGCCACGTTCTTCCCGCTCGCGGTCTACCCGGAGCCGATCCAGTGGGTGATCCGCGTGTTCCCGCTGTGGCACGCCGTGGAGATGATGCGCGCCCTCGCGGTGGGCGTGCTGAGCTGGGCGACCGCCGGCCACGTCCTCTACTTCGTGGTGATGGCCGGCGTCGGGGTGTGGCTCGCCGCCCGCCGGCTCGGCGCGCTGTTCCTGCGCTGAGGCCCCCGCGGGCCGGTCAGGCCGCGCGCGCGGCGCGGCGCCGCCGGACCACGTCCAGGGCCGCGACCGCGGCGGTGAGCGCCCAGCACACGGCCACCATGCCCATGGCGGTCGAGGCCGCGTGCGCGTACGCCGCGGCCGACGGCGGACCGGCGCTCTCGGCTGCGGCGCCGGCCAGGGCCGCGAAGAACGCGCCCGTCACCACGGACAGGCCCAGGGCGGTGCCGAGACGCTGCGCCGTCTGGGCGACGCCGCCGGCCGCCCCCGCCTCGTGGCCGGCGACGTCGTCCATCATCAGCACCTGCGTGCTGGTGAGCAGCAGGGCCTGCGAGGCCGACTGCACGATCAGCCCCACCCCCACGATCCACGGCGACCACGCGCCGGCCGCGCTGCGCTCGAACGCGAGCGCGAGCACCCCCAGCGACACGAGGCCCACCAGAGCGCCGAGCAGCACGAGCACGGGCCCCCGCCGCTGCACCATCGAACCCACCCACGGGGACAGGGAGGCCACGACGACGGCGCCGGGCAGACCCACGAGGCCGGCCTCGAGCGGCGTGAACCCCATGCCGCGCTGCAGGAAGATCGCCACGATCGCGAACACCGCCGGCATGGTGGCCAGGTAGATGGTGGACTCGAGCGCGCCGATCGTGAAGGACGGCCGCCGGAACAGGGCCGGGTCCACCATGGGCTGCACGCCGGTGGCCGACGCCCGGGCCTTCACGCGCTTCTCCCACAGCCACCACGCCGTCACGAGCGCGGCGGCGAGGACCAGCAGCCAGGCGGTGCCCGGGACGATGAACGGCACCATGAGGCTCACCCCGCCGGCGCCGAGCAGCAGGGCGCCCACCGGATCGAGCGCGGCGATCCCGCGTGGTCCGGGGGCGGGGGGCAGGCCGTGCACGCGGGTGGGCGGCGGCAGCCAGAGGGCGCCCATCGCGACGGCGGCCAGGCCCACGGGCACGTTCATGAGGAACGTGGAGCGCCAGCCCCACTCGGGGCCGAACGCGCCGAGGAACAGCCCGCCGAGCAGGGGCCCCACGGCCACGCCGAGGCCCACCACGGTGCCGAAGAGCCCGTAGGCCCGCCCGCGGGCGCGGCCGTGGAAGTTCGACTGGATGAACCCGATGACCTGGGGGTTGAACACGCCCGCGCCCAGGCCCGTGAGCAGGCGCCCGGCATTGAGCAGCAGAGTGTCCCCGGCCAAGCCGGAGAGCAGGGAGCCGAGCATGTACAGCGTGATGCCCGCCAGGAACAGGTTCTTGCGCCCCCACAGGTCGCCGGCGCGGCCCGCGGCCACGAGCACGGTGCCGAACGTCAGCGTGTACCCCGCCAGCACCCACTGCAGATCCGCGCTCGTGGCGTCCAGGCCCGACTCGATGGCCGGCAGCGCCACGTTCACCACGGACACGCTCATCAGCGCGAGGAAGAGCGGCATGAGCAGTGCGATGAGGATGCGGCGCTGGTCAGGGGTGAAGGCCCCGGACACGGGGTCGGCGGGGTGTGGGGGCCGGGGGGTCATCGCCTCAGGATAGGCGCCGACGCGGGCCGTCCGATTCGGAGCGCACCCCACGATGCGGGATGATGGAGGGCAGACCCCACGAGCCCCTCCGGAGGAGCACCCATGTCCCAGTCCCTGACCCCCGGTCCCGACGGCGCGCGCCGCGGCCCCCGCGCCGGCCTGCGCGTGGGATCGCTCGGCTTCGTTGCGATGATCGTCATCCTGATCGTGGCGATCATCTTCGCCGCGAACCAGAACGACGTGATCGGGTGGCTCGTGGTCGCCGTCGCCGCCGGCTGGCTCGTGTTCGCGGTGGTCGTGTACCTGCAGATGCGCCGCGGCGTCCAGGCCGCGGGCCGCAAGGTGGACACCGCCATGCAGAACGCCCGCGCCGACGTCGCCGCCCTGCGCGGCCGGGACACCGACGCCGCAGCCCCCGCGGTGGCCCCGCAGGCCCCGGCCGCGGACCCCCTGCGGGACACCAAGCTGGACCACTCGTTCAAGATCGCCCAGGTGCAGGTGCGCGTGGTGCGCGAGCAGCTCGCCGCGGGCGAGGGCATGGACCGCGAGATGGTGGACCGCGCCCTGGAGACCATCGACATCACGGCCTCCAACGCCCGCGACATGATCAAGGAGTCCCGGGCCGGCGGCGCCGAGGGCCCGGTGAGCGGGACGGTGATCGGCTGATGACGGCGCTGCCCGAGAAGGACCCCGTCACCGGGAAGTACCCCGAGCCCGCCGAGGGCGAGCCCGTGGTGCACGCCCACGCCGGGGCGCCCAAGGCCGACGGCGCCGTGCGCGTGGCCACCGTGAACGTCAACGGCATCCGCGCCTCGCACCGCAAGGGCATGCGCGAGTGGTTCGCCGGCCGCGGCGTGGACGTGCTCACCCTCCAGGAGGTGCGCGCCCCCGCGGACGTCACGGCGCAGCTGGTCCGCGAGATCGTGGGCGAGGACTGGGACGAGGTGCACCTGGCGGACGCCGTGGCCGCCGCCAAGGGGCGGGCCGGCGTCGCGATCGCCTCGCGGTTCCCGCTCGGCGAGGTCCGCACCGGCATCGCCGACGCCGACGGATACTTCGACGACGCCGGCCGCTGGATCGAGGCCGACCTGCGCCTGCCGGACGGCTCGCCGCTGACCGTGGTCTCCGCGTACGTGCACTCGGGCGAGGTCGACACCCCGAAGCAGGTGGACAAGTACCGGTTCCTCGACGAGATGGCCCGCCGCCTCTCCGAGCTGGCCGCGGGGGAGGGGCATGCCCTCGTCACGGGCGACCTCAACGTGGGCCACACCGAGCTGGACATCAAGAACTGGAAGGGCAACGTGAAGAAGGCCGGCTTCCTGCCCGAGGAGCGCGCCTACTTCGACCGGTTCTTCGGCGAGCTCGGCTTCACGGACGTGCACCGAGCCCTCGCCGGGCCGGTGCCGGGCCCGTACACGTGGTGGTCCATGCGCGGCAAGGCCTTCGACAACGACGCCGGATGGCGCATCGACTACCACATGGCGACCGCGGGCCTGGCCGAGCGGGCGACGACCGCCGTCGTGGACCGCGCCCCCAGCTGGGGCACCCGCTTCTCCGACCACGCCCCGCTCGTGGTCGACTACCAGTTCTGACCGTGCAGGAGAGACCCGAGGCTGAGATGACCATGAAGAAGAACTCCGTCCAGGACGTCCTGGCCCAGGACGCCGCCGCCACCGCCCACCTGGCCGGCGCGTCCGCCCGGCACCGCGTGCTCTCCGGCATGCAGCCCTCGGCGGACTCCCTCCACCTGGGCAACTACCTCGGCGCCCTCGTGAACTGGGAGCGCACCCAGGCCGACTTCGAGGCGTTCTTCTTCATCCCCGACCTGCACGCCATCACCGTGCCCCAGGACCCGGCAGCCCTGGCGGAGCGCACGCGGGTGGCCGCCGCGCAGTTCATCGCCGGCGGCATCGACCCCGAGCGCTCCACGCTGTTCGTCCAGTCCCAGGTGCCCGAGCACGCGCAGCTTGCCTGGGTGCTGACCTGCATGACCGGCATGGGCGAGGCCATGCGGATGACCCAGTTCAAGGACAAGTCCGCCAAGCAGGGCGCGGACGCGGCCGGGGTCGGCCTGCTCGCGTACCCCATGCTCATGGCCGCGGACATCCTGCTCTACCAGCCGCATGGCGTGCCCGTGGGCGACGACCAGCGCCAGCACGTGGAGCTCACCCGCGACCTCGCCCAGCGCTTCAACCATCGCTACGGCGAGACGTTCGTGGTGCCCACCGGCTTCTACCCGGAGACCGGCGCGCGCATCTACGACCTGCAGGACCCCACGTCGAAGATGTCCAAGTCCGCGGCGTCCCCGAACGGGCTCATCAACATCCTCGAGGAGCCGAAGAAGACCGCCAAGAAGATCAAGTCGGCCGTGACCGACGACGGCACCGAGGTGCGCTTCGACCGCGAGGCCAAGCCCGGCGTCTCCAACCTGCTGACCATCCTCTCCGCGGTGTCCGGCACGCCGATCCCGCAGCTCGAGGAGGAGTTCGTCGGCAAGATGTACGGGCACCTCAAGGTCGCGGTGGCGGACGCCGTCGTCGAGCGCCTGGCCCCCGTGCGCGAGCGCGCCCTCGCGCTGCTGGACGACCCCGCCGAGCTGGACCGCATCCTCGCCGCCGGCGCCGAGAAGGCCCGCGCCGTGGCCACGCCCGTGCTCGAGGACGTCTACGCCAAGGTCGGCTTCCTGCCGCCGCTGCGCTGAGCCGGACCGCACCGGCCTCCCCGACGACGGCCCGCGCCCCCGACCTGCGGGGGACGCGGGCCGTCGTGTTTCTCCGACTCGAGGCGGAGGCGGCGGCGCGTGCCCGGCTGTCAGGATGGGTGCACTGCCTCCGCTCCTGCCGCAGCGGGGGCGAGCCCCACCGACAGAGGAGTGCCGGAGCCATGTCCACCGCGGTCCCCATCCCCGCCGTCGCCGAGGTCCCACCCGGCGCCGAACCTGTCCTGGAGACGGAGAACCTCGTCAAGGTCTACGGCCGCGGGGCGTCCCGCTTCGACGCGCTGAAGGGCATCACCCTGCAGATCCAGCGCGGCGAGTCCCTGGCCGTCGTCGGCAAGTCCGGCTCCGGCAAGTCCACCCTGATGCACCTGCTGGCGCTGCTGGACCAGCCCTCCGCCGGCGTGGTGGCGATGGACGGCCGTCCCGTCTCCCAGCTCAAGGCCGCGGAGATCTCCCAGCTGCGCAACGAGCGGTTCGGCTTCGTGTTCCAGCAGTTCTTCCTGAACCCGACCCAGACGGTCCTGGAGAACACCGTGCTGCCGCTGAAGATCGCCGGCGTGGGCCGGGCCCAGCGCACCCGCCGCGGCATGGCGGTGCTCGAGCGGCTCGAGCTCGCGGACAAGGCGAAGAACAAGGCCACGGACCTCTCCGGCGGCCAGAAGCAGCGCGTGTGCATCGCCCGCGCGCTCGTGAACAACCCGACGGTGCTGTTCGCGGACGAGCCCACGGGCAACCTGGACTCCGCCACCTCGGCGGCCGTGGAGGACATCCTCTTCGGCCTGCACCGCGACGAGGGCATCACCCTCGTGGTGGTCACGCACGACGACGACCTGGCCGCGAAGTGCGACCGTCGCGTCGAGCTGCAGGACGGCGTGGTCATCGCCGACGAGCGCGTCGGCACCGAGCAGGACGGAGCGCGGGCATGAAGGCCACCGACGTCGCGGGCACGGCGCTCGCCAACACGATGCGCTCCAAGCTGCGCACCTTCCTCACCGTCGTCGCGATCGTGATCGGCGCATTCACGCTGACCCTCACCACGGGGCTCGGCGCGGGCATCAACAAGTACGTGGACAACGTGGTCGAGGGCTTCGGCAAGCCCGGTGAGCTGACCGTGATGAAGCAGCAGGACATGTCCTCGGCCGGCGCGGCGAGCGGCTCGCCCCAGGAGTACACGGAGCAGGACGCCGCCGGCGGCGAGATGTTCGGCATGCCGCTGCTCACCCAGGAGGACCTCGCCGCGATCGAGGACACCGAGCACGTCACCGAGGTGAAGACCTATCGGGTGGCCGAGCCGGAGTACATCCAGGGCCCGGACGACCGCAAGTGGCAGACCGGCTTCACGGGCAGCTCCGGTGAGATCGACATGCTCACCTTCTCGGCCGGCCGTGCCCCCGAGGCCGGCGCCGCGGAGATCGTCATGCCCGAGTCGTGGGTGGAGGACCTGGGCGCCGGCGACGCCGAGGACCTGGTCGGCACGGAGCTGATCGTCGTGGCGGCGACCCCGCTGCAGGAGCACAAGTCCGTGACGGCCACCGTGGTCGGTGTGACGAAGGCGGCCGCGTCCGGTGCGGGCACCGCCCCGACGCCGTCGGAGTCGCTCGAGCAGGAGATCTACGACATCACGACGGAGGGCCTGCCGGAGTCGCAGCGGAACACCTACTTCCAGGCCACGGCGATCGTGGAGGACCCGGAGGCGAACGAGGACGCCGTGAAGCAGGCGCTGGCCGACCAGGGCCTGCTGGCGCAGACCCTCGAGGAGCAGCTCGGCGTGATCCGCGGCATCATCGACGCCGTCACGTGGGTGCTGACCGGCTTCGCGCTCATCGCGCTGCTCGCCGCCAGCTTCGGCATCATCAACACCCTGCTCATGGCGGTGCAGGAGCGCACCCGGGAGATCGGCCTCATGAAGGCCCTCGGCATGACCGGCGGGAAGATCTTCGGCCTGTTCACCATGGAGGCCGTCGTGATCGGCCTGCTCGGCTCGCTGATCGGCATCGGCCTGGGCGTCGCCGTCGGACTCATCGCGAACCAGGTGCTGACCACCGGCCCCCTCAGCGGCGTCACCGGCCTGGTCCTGTTCGCGGTCAACCCCCTCGCCCTGCTGCTGATCTTGCTGCTGATCGTGGCCATCGCGTTCATCGCCGGCACCTTGCCCGCCCTGCGTGCGGCCCGGAAGGATCCCATCGAGGCACTGCGGCACGAGTGATCCTGCCACCGCGCCCGTCACCGCCGCCACCGTCACCGAGGAGCACACCATGACCACCGATCGACCGAACCCGAACCCGGAGCAGCCCGCCGTGGGCTCCCGCTACGGCACGCAGCCCTACGCGGCCCCGGGCTACGGCGCCCAGCCGGGCAGCCCGTACGGCATCGTCCCGGAGCCGGCCGCGTTCCCCGCGCTCCTGACGCTGACGCTCACGTCGCTCGCGCTGTACGTGCTGTCCTCCCTGCCGGCTCTGTTCGGCGGTGAGGAGAGTATCGAACGCATGCGGGACTCCCTTCGCCAGAGCGGCCTCACCCCCGAGCAGGTGGAGGAGATCGCGCCTGTCGTGGGCGCCTCCGTGACGGTGGGCACGATCATCGTCCTGCTCATCGGCGTGGCCCTGTACGCCCTGGTGTACTTCAACCTCCGCGGGGCCAAGAACTGGGCCCGCATCCTCGGCATCGTCGTCGCGATCCTGGGCACCCTCAGCGCCGTCGGCGGCATCTTCTCCTTCGTGACCTTCCCCGGCATCGGCGGCGTCCTGGCCTCCGTGCTGAGCCTGGCACTGGTGATCGTGAACATCCTGTGGCTGGTCAAGGCCTTCAACCCGCAGGTCGCGGCCTACACCCGTCAGGGCCGCCGCGCCTGATCCCGACGCCGTTCGCCGGCGGCGAGTCCTGGGTCGCCAGCCCTCGCCCCGGCGTCGGCCAGCGGAGACCATGGCGACATGGCCTCCGATCATCGACCCCCGCATCCCGTGTCCCCCCACTCCGACGACCTGGACGGCGGCGGGCGGCCCGTGGTGGGCCCGGATGAGGCGCGGCGGCGCATCGCCGGGCACTCCGGCCCGGACGCCCGCCCGCTGATCCGCCCCGACGCCCGCACCCCCGGCGTGTTCCGGGCGCTGCTCGGACTGACGGTCGCGTCCGCAGTCCTCTATGCCGCGTCGATCCTGCGCAACCTCCTCCCGGGCGCGGCCCAGGACATCGCGGACTCGCTGCCCGAGGGCGGCGCGCAGTCGCCCGCGATGACCGCCGAGGCCATCGAGGGCGCCCTCACCGGCAGTGCCTGGTTCGCGACCCTGCTGGGTCTGGCGGTCTACGCGATCGTCCTCGTCGGGCTGACCCGGCACAGCAACACGGCGCGCATCATGGGTGCCCTGTTCGCCTCGATCGCCATCTTCGTGACGCTGCTGGGGGCCATCCGCCTGTTCGTCTTCCCCGCCGGGGACGTGGTGCTGCCCCTGGTCCTGGGCGGGCTGTTCGCGCTCGTGAACGCGGCCTGGCTCGTGTGCGCCTTCAACCCGGGCCTCGCGACGACCTTCCTGCGCCGCCGGGCATGATGGGGGGCATGCACCCCCTCCACGACGATCCCCACGAGACCACGGAGCGCGACCCCGGTCCCGATCGCGCGGCCCTGCGTCCCCTGCGCCTGTTCCAGACCGTCACGGCGGTCACGGGGGCACTGAGCGCGGCCGGCGTGGGGGGCGTGCTCGCGCTGCAGTTGTCGCCCACCTATGCCCGCGCCGTGCTGGAGGCGCGCTCCTGGGGCGCGAGCGAGGTCACCGACGCCGACGTCGCCGCGTTCCTCACCCCGGCGGGGGCGGGGCCGGTGGCCGCCGCGGCGGTGGTCGTCCTGACCCTGGTGCTCCTGGCCGGCATCACCCGCCGGATTCGGGCCGTGCGCCCCGTGGGGAGCGTGTTCGTGGTGCTGGGGATGCTCACGGCGGCCTTCTGGATGGTCGACGGCGGGCGGATGGTGCAGGCCGGGGGAGGGGGCCCGGTCGTGCTGGGCGCCGTCGTCGGGATGCTCGTGTCCAGCGCGGTGTGGCTGCGTGTGGCGCACCGGCGGGAGACGCGCGACGCCTTCGACGTCTGAGCTCGGACCGCCCCCGCCTCCGTCCCCACCCCGCCCCCACGCTGAGGCCCGCAGACACGCCGCTACGCCGGGCCGGTGACGGCGCGTCTGCGGGCCTCGGCGGGAGGGGGCTCCGCCCACGACGACGGCGGCCCGCCTCCTCGTGCGAGGAGACGGGCCGCCGTCGTGGTGCGGGGGATCAGAACTGGCGGGCCAGGATGGCCTGCTTCACCTCGGAGATCGCCTTGGTCACCTGGATGCCGCGGGGGCACGCGTCGGTGCAGTTGAAGGTCGTGCGGCAGCGCCACACGCCCTCCTTGTCGTTCAGGATCTCCAGGCGCATGTCGCCGGCCTCGTCACGCGAGTCGAAGATGAACCGGTGCGCGTTCACGATGGCGGCCGGGCCGAAGTACTGGCCGTCCGTCCAGAACACCGGGCAGGACGAGGTGCACGCGGCGCACAGGATGCACTTCGTGGTGTCGTCGTAGATCGCCCGGTCGGCCTGGGACTGGTAGCGCTCCTTGGTGGGCGCGTGGCCCTCGGCGACCAGGAACGGCATGATCTCGCGGTAGGACTGGAAGAACGGGTCCATGTCCACGATCAGGTCCTTCTCCACCGGCAGGCCCTTGATGGGCTCCACCAGGATGGGCTTGGACAGGTCGAGGTCCTTCAGGAGCGTCTTGCAGGCCAGGCGGTTGCGGCCGTTGATGCGCATGGCGTCGGAGCCGCACACGCCGTGGGCGCAGGAGCGGCGGAACGACAGGGTGCCGTCGTGGTCCCACTTGACCTTGTGCAGGGCGTCCAGCACGCGGTCGGTGCCGTACATGGTCAGGCGCCACTCGTCCCAGTAGGACTCCTCGGAGGACTCCGGGAGGTAGCGGCGGACCTTGAGTACGATGTCGAAGCTCTCGACCTCGCCTGCGCCGCCACCGGCGGACTGGGTCTGCGCCTGGGCCACGGGGGCCTCGGTCTCGGTTGCTGAGTGGCTCATCAGTACTTACGCTCCATCGGCTGGTAACGGGTCACGACGACGGGCTTGGTCTCGAAGCGGATGCCCTTGACGCCCTCCATCTCCGCGGTCTCGTCACGGTAGATCATGGTGTGCGCCATGAAGTTCTCGTCGTCGCGGTCGGGGTAGTCCTCGCGGTAGTGCCCGCCGCGGGACTCCTTGCGGCCCAGGGCCGCGAGGGTCATGGCCTCGGCGATGTCCAGGAGGTAGCCCAGCTCCATGCCCTCGAGCAGGTCGAGGTTGAAGCGGTGGCCCTTGTCCTGGACGGACACGTTCTCGTAGCGCCCGCGCAGCTCCTCGATCTTGGCCAGTGCGCGGCGGATCGAGTCCTCGTCGCGGAAGACCTGCATGTCCGCGTCCATCGACTCCTGGAGCTCGGCGCGGATGTCCGCGACGCGCTCGGAGCCGGTGGCGGAGCGCAGGTTCTCGATGTGCTCCACGGTCGGCAGCTCGCCGCCCTCGGGCAGCTCCACCCAGTCCGCCTGCGCGGCGTACTCGGCGGCGTAGATGCCGGCGCGGCGGCCGAACACGTTGATGTCCAGCAGCGAGTTGGTGCCCAGGCGGTTGGACCCGTGCACGGACACGCAGGCCACCTCACCGGCGGCGTACAGGCCCGGCACGACGGTGTCGTTGTCCTGGAGGACCTCGGCCTTGATGTTCGTGGGGATGCCGCCCATGAAGTAGTGGCAGGTGGGGAACACCGGCACCGGCTCCGTGTAGGGCTCGACGCCCAGGTACGTGCGGGCGAACTCGGTGATGTCCGGGAGCTTCTCGTCGATGTGCGAGGGCTCCAGGTGCGTCAGGTCGAGCAGCACGTAGTCCTTGTTGGGGCCGGCGCCGCGGCCCTGACGGACCTCCTCGGCCATGGACCGGGCCACGATGTCGCGCGGGGCGAGGTCCTTGATGGTGGGGGCGTAGCGCTCCATGAAGCGCTCGCCGTCCGCGTTGCGGAGGATGCCGCCCTCGCCGCGTGCGGCCTCGGAGAGCAGGATGCCCAGGCCGGCCAGGCCGGTCGGGTGGAACTGCACGAACTCCATGTCCTCGAGCGGCAGGCCCGCGCGGTAGGCGATGGCCATGCCGTCGCCGGTGAGGGTGTGGGCGTTCGAGGTGGTCTTGTACACCTTGCCGGCGCCGCCGGTGGCGAAGATGACCGACTTGGCCTGGAAGACGTGGATCTCGCCGGTGGCCAGCTCGTAGGAGACGACGCCGGCGGTGCGCTTCTGCTTGTAGGCGGTGCCGTCCTCGCGCACGGCGTCCTCCTCCACCAGCAGCAGGTCGAGCACGTAGAACTCGTTGAAGAACTCCACGTTGTGCTTGACGCAGTTCTGGTACAGCGTCTGGAGGATCATGTGGCCGGTGCGGTCCGCGGCGTAGCAGGCGCGGCGCACGGGCGCCTTGCCGTGGTCACGGGTGTGGCCGCCGAAGCGGCGCTGGTCGATCTTGCCCTCGGGGGTGCGGTTGAAGGGCAGGCCCATCTTCTCGAGGTCCAGCACCGCGTCGATGGCCTCCTTGGCCATGACCTCCGCGGCGTCCTGGTCCACCAGGTAGTCGCCGCCCTTGACGGTGTCGAACGTGTGCCACTCCCAGTTGTCCTCCTCGACGTTGGCGAGGGCCGCGCACATGCCGCCCTGGGCCGCGCCGGTGTGGGAACGCGTGGGGTAGATCTTGGTGAGGACGGCGGTGTGCGCGCGCTGACCGGCCTCGATGGCCGCGCGCATGCCCGCGCCGCCGGCGCCGACGATCACCACGTCGTACTTGTGCACCTGCATTCAGGTCTCTCTTTCTGGGTGTCTGTGACGCGGCGGCCGCTCGGGCCGGCCGCACCGCAGGGTGAGCGTTTCCGAGGTCAGCCGCAGAAGGCCGGGGAGCCCTCGAGCAGGGCGCCGGAGGCGTCCACCATGCAGGGATCGAAGGTGAAGATCACCAGGGTGCCGAGGATGATGATCACGGCTGTGGCGATGTACAGGATCATCGTCAGCCAGAAGCGGGCGCTGCCGCGACGGGTGTAGTCGTTGATGATCGTGCGCACGCCGTTGGCGCCGTGCAGCATGGCCAGCCACAGGAGGGCCAGGTCCCAGAACTGCCACAGCGGGTGCGCCCACTTGCCGGCCACGAAGCCGAAGTCGATGGCGTGGATGCCGTCGCCCACCAGCAGGTTGGTGGTCAGGTGCACGGCGATCAGCACGACGAGGAAGACGCCCGAGATGCGCATGAACAGCCAGGCGAGCATCTCGAAGTTGCCGCGGCCGCCGCCGTCGCGCGTGTACTTGGGGTCCAGACGGCGGCTGCGGGGCGCCGCGATGGTGGTCTCAGCGGTGGTGCTCATGGCTCAGTGACCTCCGAGTGCGAGGCTGAAGTGACGGATGGCGAAGCCCAGGGTCAGGACGACCCACAGCCCCAGCACGATCCACAGCAGGGTCTTGTGGTGCTGGGTGCCGCCCTTCCAGAAGTCGACCAGGATGATGCGCAGGCCGTTCAGGGCGTGGAAGATGATCGCCGCGACGAGGCCGGCCTCGCCGAGCGCGAAGTACCACGTCTTGTACGAGCCGATCACGGCGTTGTAGGCCTCGGGGGAGACCCGGACCAGGGCCGTGTCCAGCACGTGGACGAGCAGGTAGAAGAAGATGACGACGCCGGTGACGCGGTGGCCCACCCAGGACCACATGCCGCCGTGGCCCCGGTACAGGGTTCCGCGGCCGTTCTTGGCCGGGGCCTGCGCAGTGGCGCTAGACACGGTTGATACCTCCAGGGGGAATGCACGATCCCGGTCCTCCGCCGTGGGACGACGACGGGCAGGGGCGTGTGCGAGTGGATTCCTCCGCCTAGGGTAGACCCTTCCCGCGCCTCCGTGCCCGATCGGGGACCCGGGCGACCACTGTGACGCGTGCGGCGCCCCGCCGCCGTCCTGTTCGGTCTGGGCTGTGCCCCGCCTGGGACGCGGCGAGTGGTCCCCCGTCCGGACGGTTCCGTAGTCTGGCCCGGTGAGCACCGATCCGAACCTGACCGATGCCCCGCGCGAGGCCGCGCCGGGCACGGCCCTGTCCCGCTTCCACGCCGTGATCCCCGCCGGGGGCGTGGGCACCCGCCTGTGGCCCCTCTCGCGGGCCGCCGCGCCGAAGTTCCTCCACGACCTCACCGGCTCGGGCCAGACCCTGATCCGTGCCACGTGGGACCGTCTGGCGCCCCTGGCCGCGGGCATGCTCGTGGTGACCGGGGAGGCCCACCGGGAGGCGGTGTGCACGCAGCTGCCGGCCCTGGCGGAGACGGATCTGGTGCTCGAGCCCTCGCCCAAGGACTCCGCGGCCGCCATCGGCCTGGCCGCGGCGATCCTCTCCCTGCGCGACCCGGACACGATCATGGGCTCGTTCGCGGCGGATCAGGTGATCTCCCCGGTGGAGGTCTTCCAGGACGCGGTGCGGCAGGCCGTCGAGACGGCGGCCACCGGCCGGATCGTGACCATCGGCATTGAGCCCACGCACGCGGCCACGGGCTTCGGCTACATCCGCCGGGGCCGCCGCCTCCGCGTGGCCGGCGCCCCGGACGCGTACGACGTCGCCGCGTTCGTGGAGAAGCCGGACCTGAAGGTCGCCCAGCAGTACGTGAAGTCCGGCCGCTACCTCTGGAACGCGGGCATGTTCGTGGCGCCCGTGGGCCTCATGCTGGCCCACCTCGAGGAGAACGAGCCCGCGCTGCACGCCGGCCTGATGGAGATCGCCCGCGCGTGGGAGACGCCGGAGCGGGACGAGGTCATGGCCCGGGTGTGGCCCGAGCTGACGAAGACCGCCATCGACTACGCCGTCGCCGAGCCCGCCGCCGCCGTCGGCGACGTGGCCGTGATCCCCGGCTCCTTCACGTGGGACGACGTGGGGGACTTCGCGGCGATCGCCCGCCTGAACCCGGTCAAGGACGCCTCCGGCATCACGGTGATCGGCGACACCCCGCGGGTGTACTCGGACGACGCGTCCGGCGTCGTGGTGACGGACACGAAGCGCGTCATCGCGCTGATCGGCATCGAGGACGTCGTCGTGGTGGACACCGAGGACGCGCTGCTGGTCACCACCACGGAGCACGCCCAGGAGGTCAAGAAGGCCGTCGAGGCGCTCAAGGCGGAGGGCGTGGACGAGGTCCTCTGACCGCGCCCTGGGCCGGGTCCGGCCCGCACCGACCGGCACCCCCGGAGTAGGGTGCTGGGCCATGACCACCTCCGACTCCGTGCTGACCGGGCCCCGTCCGACCTCCGTCCCCTCGGTGGGCCCCGTGGTGGCCGAGCTCGAGGACGAGATCGTGTCCTTCCGCCGGGACCTGCACCGGCATCCCGAGCTCTCCTATGAGGAGTACCGCACCACCGACCGCATCGTGGAGCTGCTCTCCGGCTACGGGCTCTCGCCCGTGCGGATGGAGTCCACGGGCGCCTACGTGGACGTCGGGGAGGGGCCGGTGGTGCTGGCCCTGCGCGCGGACATCGACGCGCTGCCGGTCGAGGAGGAGACCGGCCTGCCCTACGTGTCCGTCAATGACGGCGTCGCGCACGCGTGCGGCCACGACATGCACACCGCCGTCATGGCGGGTGTGGCCGTCGCCCTCGGCCGCATCCTCCGCGGGGCCACCGCCGACGCCGACCTGCGCGCGGCCGGCGAGCGGGTCCACGGCACGGTCCGCGTCATCTTCCAGCCCGCGGAGGAGCGGCTGCCCGGCGGCTCCCTGGCCGTGCTGCGCCAGGGGATCCTCGACGACGTGCCCCGCATCCTGGCGGCGCACTGCGACCCCCAGGTCGACGTCGGCTCGATCGGCACCCGCATCGGCGCCATCACCTCGGCGGCGGACACGATCCGGATCACCCTCACCGGACGCGGTGGGCACACCTCGCGGCCCCACCTCACCGAGGACATGGTCTTCGCCCTGTCCCAGATCGCCGTGAACGTGCCCGCCGTGCTCTCCCGGCGGATCGACGTGCGCTCGGCCGTCTCGGTGGTGTGGGGGCAGATCGCCGCCGGCAGCGCGCCCAACGCGATCGACAACACCGGCTACCTGGCCGGGACCATGCGCTGCCTCGACGCGGACGTGTGGGAGGAGGCCGGTGCGCTGCTCGACGAGGTGGTCCGGCAGGTGGCCGCGCCGTACGGCGTGCACGTGCAGCTCGAGCACGTGCGCGGCGTCCCGCCGGTGCACAACACCGAGGGCGAGACGGCGCTGATCGAGACCGCGGCGCGGCGGGAGCTCGGCTCGCGGGCGATCGTCCTGACCCCGCAGTCGATGGGCGGCGAGGACTTCGCCTGGATGACCCAGAAGGTGCCCGGCTCCATGCTGCGCCTCGGCACCCGGTCCCCGGGTGGCCCCATCTACGATCTGCACCGCGGGGACTACGCGCCGGACGAGCGGGCCATCGGCGTGGGCATGCGGGTCTTCACCGCCGCCGCGCTGCAGGTGCTCACGGGCGAGGACCACCACTGACCCCGCCGCCCGCACCCGCCGGAGGGGACGGGCCCACCGTTCGGTAGACTCGCGCTCATCCGGACGGGGCCGCCCGCACGGGCCCCGTCTTTCCGCGGCCACCGGCCGCGGGCCTCGCACCGTGCCTTCCGAAATGAGGACCCCATGGGCATCGCCACCCCGTCGGCCGCGCGCCGTCGTCGTCTCCTGCTCCCCGTCGCCGCGCTCGGCGTCTCCGGCCTGCTGCTGACCGCGTGCGGCGCCCCGCCGGAGCAGTCCGAGGCCTCGGGCTCCGGCGCCGCCGAGAGCGAGGCCATCGCCACCGTGGACGGCGTCGGCTCGGACAACAAGGACTACAAGGCCTGCATCGTCTCGGACGAGGGCGGCTTCGACGACCGCTCCTTCAACCAGTCCTCCTACGAGGGCCTCAAGGCCGCCGAGAAGGCCTACGGCATCACCACCAGCGAGGCCGAGTCGAACGAGCCCAGCGAGTTCACCCCGAACGTGACCGCCATGGTCAACGCCGACTGCGACGCCGTCATCGGCGTGGGCTTCCTCCTCGGCGACGCCATGAAGCCGATCGCCGCGCAGCACTCGGACACCCACTTCTTCGGCGTGGACGTCACCGCGGAGGGCTTCTCCGACAACTTCCAGAAGCTCACCTACGACACGGCGCAGGCGGCGTTCCTGGCCGGCTACCTGGCGGCGGGCACCACCGAGACCGGCACCGTGGCCACCTATGGCGGCATGGAGATCCCCACCGTCACCATCTTCATGGACGGCTTCGCCCGCGGCGTGGAGCACTACAACGAGGTCAAGGACAAGGACGTCAAGGTCCTGGGCTGGGACAAGGACGCGAAGACCGGCTCCTTCACGGGCGACTTCAAGAACGTGGCCAACGGCAAGACGAACACCGCCAACTTCATCAACGAGGGCGCCGACATCGTGATGCCGGTGGCCGGCCCCGTGGGCCTGGGCACCCTGGACGCCGTCCGCGAGGCGAACCAGGGCGGCAAGGACGTCAAGGTCATCTGGCCGGACTCGGACGGCTACGAGTCCACCAAGGACGGCAACCTGATCCTCACCTCGGTGAAGAAGAACATGGGCCAGTCCGTCGCCGACGTGATCGCCGCGGACCTGAAGGACGAGTTCTCGGCCGAGCCCTACGTGGGCACGTTGGAGAACAAGGGCGTCGAGCTGGCCCCGTTCCACGACTTCGAGGACACGGTGCCGCAGGAGCTCAAGGACGAGCTCAAGGATCTCGAGGCCAAGATCGTCTCGGGCGAGCTGAAGGTCGGCTCGGAGTACTCCCCGGAGGCCTGACCCGCCTCGCCACCGCCGCAGGGCCGGCCCGGACCCCTCCGGACCGGCCCCGCGGCGCGCGGGCGCCCGGCCCGCCCCCGCCGCCGAGCGCGGCACCACGAGCATCGACCAGACGGAAGGCCCTCGATGAGGCTCGAACTGCGCGGGATCACCAAGCGCTTCGGCTCGTTCGCCGCGAACGAGGACGTGAACCTGACCGTGGAGTCGGGGCGGGTGCACACCCTCCTCGGCGAGAACGGCGCCGGCAAGTCCACCCTGATGAACGTCCTCTTCGGGCTCTACGAGCCCACCGAGGGGGAGATCCTGCTCGACGGCGAGCCCGTCCGGTTCTCCGGCCCCGGCGAGGCCATGCGCGCGGGCATCGGCATGGTGCACCAGCACTTCATGCTCGTGCCCGTCTTCACGGTGGCCGAGAACGTGGCCCTCGGCGACGAGCACACCCGCGCCCTGGGCGTGCTCGACCTCGAGGCCACCCGCCGGCGGATCCGGGAGATCTCCGCGCAGTACGGCTTCGACGTGGACCCGGACGCCGTCGTCGAGGACCTGCCCGTGGGCGTGCAGCAGCGCGTCGAGATCATCAAGGCCCTCGTCCGCGACGCGCGCATCCTCATCCTGGACGAGCCGACCGCCGTGCTCACCCCCCAGGAGACCGACGAGCTGCTCGGCATCATCCGGCAGCTGCGGGCGGACGGCACGGCGATCGTGTTCATCTCCCACAAGCTGCGCGAGGTCAAGGCCGTCTCGGACGACATCACCGTGCTGCGCCGCGGCCGCGTGGTCGGCACGGCGGAGCCCTCCGCCGAGGCCGCCGAGCTGGCCGCCCTCATGGTGGGCCGGAACGTCGTCCTCGAGCGGCGCAAGACGGCCCCGACCCTGGGGGAGGAGACGTTCCGCGTCGAGGACCTCTCCGTCGTCTCGCCCACGGGCCAGGTGCTGCTGGACGCCGTGTCCTTCGCCGTCCGCCAGGGCGAGGTCCTCGCCGTGGCCGGTGTGCAGGGCAACGGGCAGACCGAGCTGACCGAGGCGATCATGGGCCTGGTCAAGGCCACCGGCTCCGTCACCCTGGACGGCCGGGAGCTGATCGGCCGGTCCACCCGCCAGATCATCCGCGCCGGCGTCGGCTTCGTGCCCGAGGACCGCTCCACGGACGGGCTCGTCGGCCCGTTCTCCGTGGCGGAGAACATGGTGCTCAACCGGTACGACGTCGCCCCGGCCGGCAACGCCGTGCAGATGCGCCCCGCCGCGGTGCGGGCGCTCGCCGAGCGCCGCGTGGCCGAGTTCGACGTCCGCACCCAGGGCGTGGACCTGCCGGTCTCCTCCCTCTCGGGAGGCAACCAGCAGAAGGTCGTCATGGCCCGCGAACTCGTGGACGGGCTGCGCCTGTTCATCGCCTCGCAGCCCACGCGCGGCGTGGACGTCGGCTCGATCGAGTTCCTGCACGACCGGATTATCGCCGAGCGCGACGCCGGCACCCCCGTGCTGATCGTCTCCACCGAGCTGGACGAGGTCCTCGAGCTGGCGGACCGGATCGCCGTGATGTACCACGGGCGGATCGTCGGCATCGTGCCGGGGGACACCTCGCGCGAGACGCTCGGCCTCATGATGGCCGGCCAGACCCCCGACGACGCGGCCCTCGCCTCCGGCGCAGACGTCGCCGCGGGCACGCCCGGCACCGCCGGTGAGGCGCCCGCCGCCCACCCCACCACGGAAGGAGAGCGCCCGTGAGCACCGCCGCCCCGCAGCGCCCGGCCCCCGCGTCCGACGCGGCCGCCCGGCCCGCCCCCGCCGACTCCGCCCTGCGCCGGATCCTCTCGGGCAACGGCACGGTCACCGCCCTGGCGATCCTGCTGTCCCTGCTGATCTCCGGCCTGCTGATCATCGCCGTGGACGAGGACGTCCGCGACGCCGCCGGCTACTTCTTCGCCCGCCCGGGCGACCTGCTCTCCGCCGCCTGGGCCGCGTTCGCCGGAGCCTTCGCGGCCCTGTTCCGCGGCGCCGTCTTCAACTACCGGGCCTCGGACGCGACGGGCATGCTCTACCCGCTCACCGAGACCCTCACCGTGGCGACCCCGCTGATCATCATCTCGCTGGGCATCGCCATCGCCTTCCGGGCGGGCCTGTTCAACATCGGCGGCCAGGGTCAGTTCATCTTCGGCGCCATGTTCGCCGCGTGGTTCGGCGTGCACCTGCACCTGCCGGCCGGCGTGCACCTGCTGCTCGTCGTCGTGATGGGCGTGCTCGGCGGCGTGCTGTGGGGCTCCGTCGTCGGCGTGCTCAAGGCCTGGACGGGCGCGCACGAGGTGATCCTCACGATCATGCTCAACTACGTGGCGGTGAACCTGCTCGCCTACCTGTTGAACACCCCCGTCCTGCGGGCGCCCGGCACCACGAACCCGGTGTCCGCGCCGCTGGACCGCTCCGCCATGTTCCCGCGGCTGCTGGGGACCGACTTCCGGCTGCACTGGGGCTTCTTCGTCGCGCTGCTGGCCGTGCTCTTCACGTGGTGGCTGATGCAGCGCTCCACCCTCGGCTTCCGCCTGCGGGCCGTGGGCGCCAACCCGGACGCCGCCCGCACGGCCGGCATCTCCGTCAAGGGCTCCTACCTGGCCGCCATGGCGATCTCCGGCGGCCTCGCCGGCCTGGCCGGCGCCACCCACGTGGCCGGCACGGAGAGCACGCTGAACACCTCCGTGGCCGGGTCCTTCGGCTTCGACGCGATCACGGTGGCGCTGCTCGGCCGGTCCCACCCGGTGGGCGTGCTGTTCGCGGGCCTGCTCTTCGGCGCCCTGCGCGCCGGCGGCGTGACCATGCAGACCGAGACCGGGGTGCCGGTCGACATCGTCCTCGTGGTGCAGTCCGTGATCGTGCTGCTCATCGCGGCCCCGCCGCTGGTGCGCGCCATCTTCCGGCTGCCCGCCCCGGGCGCCGCGCGCGCCCGCCGCGCGGCCGACCCCGTGACCCAGCCCGCCGTGGCCGGCGCCGCGCTGACCGGCGCCGGCGGCCACGCCGCCGCCCCGTCCACGGGCGTCCAGGAGGCCGCGACCGCCGCCGTCGCGGACCCGCAGGCTCCGACCACTGCACCCACGGACACGGCCCCGACCCACCGCCCGCACGAGCAGAAGGGGGACGCCCGATGAGCGCGACCGCCGCCCGGCCCCACGCCGACGTCGTCCGCCCCGAGGCCGCCGAGCCCGCCCGGGTCGTGGTCCGGCACTGGACCACCCCGATCGCCCTGACGATCCTGACCCTGCTGGCCCTGGCCGTCTTCGCCCTCGGCGCCCCCGAGGCGGCGGCGACCTTCCGACTCTCGAACGCGTCCGACGCCGTCGTGCTCCCGGACCTGACCGCCGACCCCGTGCTGGGGGGCTGGCTGCTCGTCGGGCTCATGGCGCTGCTGACCGCGGTGGCCTGGCTGGCGACCCTGCGCTCGGGGCGCACCCCCGGCTGGGCCGCGGCCCTGTTCGCCGTCGCCTTCGTGGCCGCGTTCCTCATCTGGGTGATCGGCTCGGCGGACAACACCACCGTGTTCCTCACCGGCCTGATCGCCGGCTCGTTCGCGCTGGCCGTCCCGCTGATCTTCGGCTCGATGGCCGGCATCCTGGCCGAGCGCTCGGGCGTGGTGAACATCGCGATCGAGGGTCAGCTGCTGGCGGGCGCGTTCACGGCCGCCGTCGTCGGCACCGCCACCGGCTCGCCCTGGGCGGGCCTGGCCGCCGCGATCGTGGCCGGCGTCCTCGTGTCCTGGCTGCTCGCCGTGTTCTCGATCAAGTACCTGGTCAACCAGGTGATCGTCGGCGTCGTGCTCAACGTGCTCGTGGCCGGCCTGACGAGCTTCCTGTACTCCACCGTCCTCACGGGCGGGGACACCGAGCTCAACGCGCCGCCGCACTTCCCGAACCTGCGGATCCCGGGCCTGGCGGACATCCCCGTGCTCGGGCCCATCCTGTTCAACCAGACGATCCTGGGCTACGCGATGTACCTGCTCGTCATCGCGCTGTGGTTCGCCCTGTTCCGCACCCGCTGGGGCCTGCGCGTGCGCGCCGTGGGCGAGCACCCCAAGGCCGCGGACACCGTGGGCATCGACGTGAACCGCACGCGGTACGCCGCCGTCCTGCTGGGCGGCGCGGTGGCCGGCATGGGCGGGGCGTTCTTCACGCTCGTCTCCGCGTCGTCCTTCACCAAGGAGATGACGGCGGGCCAGGGCTTCATCGCGCTCGCGGCCGTGATCTTCGGCCGCTGGAACCCGATCGGCGCGTTCTTCGCGGCGCTGCTGTTCGGCTTCGCCACCAACATGCAGTACGTCCTGGCGATCCTCGGCACCCCGGTGCCGAGCCAGTTCATGGCGATGCTCCCGTACCTCGTCACGGTGTTCGCCGTGGCCGGCCTCGTGGGCCGCTCGCGCGGCCCGGCCGCCTCGGGCGTGCCGTACGTGAAGGAGTAGCCGTGGCGGACGGGCAGCACACGACGACGGCGCCGCGCGTGGACTGGGACCGGCTGCGGGCCGCGGCCCTGGCCGCCACGGAGCACGCCTACGTGCCCTACTCGGGGTTCCGGGTGGGCGCCGCCGCGCTCACCGACGACGGCCGCCTCGTCTCGGGCTGCAACATCGAGAACGCGTCCTACGGGCTGACCCTGTGCGCCGAGTGCGCGCTGCTGGCCGACCTGCGCATGGGCGGGGGCGGCCGACTGGCCGCGTTCGTGTGCGTGGACGGCGAGGGCGTGCTCACCATGCCCTGCGGGCGGTGCCGCCAGCTGCTGTACGAGTTCCGCGCCCCCGGGCTCGTGCTGCTCACCCCGGCGGGGGAGCGGGGGATCGACGCGGTGCTGCCGGACGCCTTCGGCCCGGCCGACCTGGAGCGGGCGGACCGTCCCTGACCTGCGGCGCGCTCCCGGGCCCGCTCGCTAGAGTCGGAGGCTGACCGTCGCAGCCGTCCTCCGAGGAGAACCCCATGACCGCGCAGCCGCAGGCCGAGCCCTTCGACGCCGTCGAGGTGATCCGCACCAAGCGGGACCGGGGGACGCTGTCCCCCGAGCAGATCGACTGGGTGGTGGACGCGTACACCCGCGGCGTGGTGGCGGACGAGCAGATGTCCGCCCTGGCCATGGCGATCCTGCTCAACGGCATGGACCGCGCCGAGATCGCCCGCTGGACGGACGCGATGATCGCCTCGGGTGAGCGCATGGACTTCGGCGGGCTCACCACCCCGGACGGCCGCCCCCTGGCCACCGCGGACAAGCACTCCACCGGCGGCGTGGGGGACAAGATCACCCTGCCGCTGGCCCCGCTCGTGGCCTCCTTCGGGGTGGCGGTGCCGCAGCTGTCCGGCCGCGGCCTCGGGCACACCGGCGGCACCCTGGACAAGCTCGAGGCGATCCCCGGGTGGCGGGCCGACCTCAGCAACGAGGCGATGCTGCGCCAGCTCTCCGAGGTGGGCGCCGTGATCTGCGCGGCCGGCTCGGGCCTGGCCCCGGCGGACAAGCGCCTGTACGCCCTGCGTGACGTCACCGGCACGGTGGAGGCCATCCCGCTGATCGCCTCCTCGATCATGTCCAAGAAGATCGCCGAGGGCACCGGCGCCCTGGTGCTGGACGTCAAGTGCGGCTCGGGCGCGTTCATGAAGGACGAGGCGTCCGCCCGCGAGCTGGCCCGGACCATGGTGGATCTCGGCCGGGACGCCGGGGTGGACACCTCGGCGCTGCTCACGGACATGTCCGTGCCCCTGGGCCGGACGGCCGGCAACGCCCTCGAGGTCCGCGAGTCGGTGGAGGTGCTCGCCGGCGGCGGCCCGGCCGACGTCGTGGAGCTCACCGTGGCGCTCGCCGCCGCGATGCTCGCCGGCGCCGGGGTCACGGACGTGGACCCGGCCGAGCACCTGGCCAACGGCCGGGCGATGGACGTGTGGAACCGGATGATCGAGGCCCAGGGCGGCGACCCGCGCGCGGCCCTCCCGACGGCGGCCCACAGCGAGGACGTCGTCGCGGAGACGGACGGCGTCCTCACCGAGCTGGACGCGATGGCCGTGGGCCTGGCCGCGTGGCGCCTCGGCGCCGGGCGGGAGCGGCAGGGCCAGGCCGTCCAGGCCGCGGCCGGCGTCGAGGTGCACGTGCGCCCCGGCGAGCGCGTGGCCCGGGGTCAGAAGGTGCTGACCCTCCACACGGACACGCCGGAGCGCTTCGAGCGGGCGAAGGCCGCGCTCGCCGGCGGCTGGGCCGTCGGCGAGCTCGACGACGCCGCCGCCCGGACCCTGCGCGAGCGCTCCGTGATCCTGGACCGGATCGGCTGACCGGATGCTCGCGTGGCTCGAGGAGGCGATCCTCCACGCCTCCGCGCAGTGGTGGGTCCTGCCACTGACGCTGCTGCTGTGCCTGCTCGACGGCATCGTGCCGATCTTCCCGTCGGAGTCGGTGCTGGTGGCCCTCGGCGCGATCGTCCGCGACGGGCACCCGTTCTCCCTGTGGGCGCTGTGGGGGGTCGGCTTCGCGGGCGCGTTCCTGGGGGACGTGGCCGCGTACGGGATCGGCCGTGCCGTGGGTGTGGAGCGGTTCCGGTGGATGCGGCTGCGGCGGGTGCGGGCCACGGTCGAGGTCGCCCGGCACCACCTGCACAGTCACGGCGCGCTGCTGCTGTTCACCGCCCGGTTCATCCCCGGCGGCCGCGTGGCCCTCAACTTCACCGCCGGCGCCACCCGCTATCCGCCGGTGCGGTTCGTGGCGCTGGACCTGCTCTCCACGGCCAGCTGGGCCGCGTATTCGATCATGATCGCGCGCCTGACCGCGGGCTGGCTGGAGAACCCGGTGCTGCAGATCGCCGCCTCCGTGACGGGCGCGGCGCTCGTGGGCCTGCTGCTGGACCGGCTGCTCAAGGCCCTGCTGCGCCGCCGGCTGGGCGCCGGGGTGAAGGGCCTCACCCTGGCCGAGCAGGAGGCCCTGCGCTGAGCGCCCTGCCGTAGAGTGACGCCCGTGACGACGACGCAGCTTCCGGACACCGCATCCCCCTCCCCGCTCGAGGTCGACCTGGCCGTCCTGCCCAAGGTCTCCCTCCACGACCACCTCGACGGCGGCCTGCGCGTGGGCACCGTCCTCGACCTGGCCCGCGAGGCCGGCGTCGAGGTCCCCGCGGACACCGTCGAGGGCCTGGCCGAGTGGATCGCCGAGCACGCCAACGGCGAGTCCCTCGAGAAGTACCTGCAGGTCTTCGCCCTGACCACCGCCGTGATGCAGACCCGCGAGCAGCTGCGCCGCGTGGCCCGCGAGTTCGTCGAGGACCTGGTCGCCGACGGCGTCATCTACGGCGAGATCCGCTGGGCCCCCGAGCAGCACCTGGCCGGCGGGCTGAGCCTGGACGAGGCCGTCGAGGCCGTGCAGGCCGGCCTGGACGAGGCGGTCGAGGCCGCCGACGCCGCGGGCCACGTGATCCGCGTGGGCCAGCTGGTCACCGCGATGCGGCACGCCGACCGGGCCCAGGAGATCGCCGAGCTGGCCGTGCGCCACCGCGAGGCCGGCGTCGTGGGCTTCGACATCGCGGGCGCCGAGGCCGGGTTCCCGCCCTCCCGCTTCGCCGACACCTTCACGTGGCTGGCCGCCCACCACCTGCCCGTCACCGTGCACGCGGGCGAGGGCGACGGCCTGGACTCCGTCCGCTCGGCCCTCGTGGACGGCCGCGCCCTGCGTCTGGGCCACGGCGTGCGCCTGGCCGAGGACATCTCGGTGGAGTACGGCGGCGTGGACGAGGACGGCGAGCAGCTGGACGAGCTGACCGGCATCGTGGACCTGGGCGAGACCGCCGCGTGGGTGCGGGACCGGCAGATCGCCCTGGAGGTCTGCCCGTCCTCGAACCTGCAGACCGGCGCGGTGGACGCCGCGGCGGGCATCGCGGGCCATCCCATCGACCTGCTCGTGCAGCTCGGCTTCCGCGTCACCGTGAACACGGACAACCGGCTCGTCTCGGACGTGTCCCTGACCGACGAGCTCTACCTGCTCGCCGAGACCTTCGGCTACTCGCTCTCCGAGCTGCTGGACCTGCAGCTCAACGCCGCCGAGGCCGCCTTCCTGTCCGTGGACGAGCGCGAGGACCTCGCCGAGATCCTCGTGGCCGGCTGGGGCGAGGTCATCTCCGGCGACGCCGTCGGCCCGGTCCTCGAGGAGCTGGACGACGAGGACGAGGACGACTGATCCGCCCGTGAGCGCGAGTGTGGACCGTCTGGTGGCGGTGGTCGAGGCCCTGCGCGACCACTGCCCGTGGACGGCCGCGCTCACCCACGCCGACCTCGCCGAGTACCTCGTGGAGGAGGCGTACGAGGCGGTGGCGGAGATCGAGTCCCGCGACGCCGCCGCATGGGCCGACGTGCCCGCGCGTCGGGCCGACGGCGCGTACCCCGCCCTGGCCGCCGAGCTCGGGGACGTCCTGTTCCAGGTGGTCCTGCACGCCGCCGTCTCCCGGGCGCCGGGCGCCCCGGCGGAGACGGCCGGGTTCCGCCTGGACGACGCCGCCGACGCCCTCACCGCCAAGATGATCCGGCGCAACCCGCTCGTGCTCACCCCCGAGGGCGGCCTGCGCCCGGCCGAGGAGCTCGCCGCCGTCACGCCCGAGGCCGTCGAGCTGGCCTGGGAGCGGGTCAAGGCGCAGGAGCGGGCCGCCGCGGGGCTCTCGTCCGCCGCCCCGGCCCACGGCGACGGCGGCACCGGCCCGGGCCTCGACGTCGGCGACATCCCGGCCCGGCTGCCGGCGCTGGCCGCCGCCGCGAAGGTGGTCGACCGCGCGGCCCGGCAGGAGCCGGACCCGCTCGCGGCGCACGTCCCGGCGCCGGCCGCCGAGGCGGGGGAGCGCCCGGCGGCGGTGTGGCCCGACGAGGCCGCGCTCGGGGCGGAGCTGTTCGCGCTGGTGCGCCGGGCCCGGGCGGCGGGGCTCGACCCCGAACGGGCCCTGCGCACCACGGTGGCGCGGGTGCGTGCGGGGGACTGGTCGGCCCTGCGCCCGTCCGGCTGACGCGGCGCCGCTCCGGCCCGGCCGCAGCCCCGACCGCGCCCCAGCGACATCGCAGCAGGGGGGAACGGCGGTCTTGTCGCCGGCGCGCGGCCGACTGGAACCTGAGGTCCCCGCTAGGCTGAGGCCGTGTCCACGCCGCGGGCACGACTTCCGACTTCGATTGAAGGAGACCCGTCCATGGCCCTGATCGACGCCATCCACGCTCGCGAGATCCTCGACTCGCGCGGCAACCCCACCGTCGAGGTGGAGGTCCTGCTCACCGACGGCTCCCTGGGCCGCGCGGCCGTGCCCTCGGGCGCGTCCACCGGCGAGTTCGAGGCGGTCGAGCGCCGTGACGGGGACAAGAAGCGCTACGGCGGCAAGGGTGTGCTGGACGCCGTCGCCGCCGTCGGGGGCATCGCGGAGGAGCTCGAGGGCGAGTTCGCCGCGGACCAGCGCGCCGTGGACCGCGCGATGCTGGACCTGGACGGCACCCCCAACAAGGGCAAGCTGGGCGCGAACGCGATCCTGGGCGTGTCCATGGCCGTCGCGGCGGCCGCCGCGCAGGCCTCCGACCTCTTGCTCTACAAGTACCTGGGCGGCCCGAACGCCCACGTGCTGCCCGTGCCGATGATGAACATCCTCAACGGCGGCGCCCACGCGGACTCCAACGTGGACATCCAGGAGTTCATGATCGCCCCGATCGGCGCCCCGTCCTTCCGCGAGGCCCTGCGCTGGGGCACCGAGGTCTATCACGCCCTGAAGACCGTGCTGCAGGAGAAGGGCCTGTCCACCGGCCTGGGCGACGAGGGCGGGTTCGCCCCGTCCCTGGAGTCCAACCGCGCCGCCCTGGACCTCATCGCCGAGGCCGTGACGAAGGCCGGCTACCGCCTGGGTGAGGACATCGCGCTGGCGCTGGACGTCGCCTCCTCCGAGTTCTTCGCCAAGGGCTCCTACACCTTCGAGGGCCAGCAGCGCTCCGCCGAGGAGATGGCCGCCTACTACACCGAGCTGGTGGACAACTACCCGATCGTCTCCATCGAGGACCCGCTCGACGAGGACGACTGGGACGGCTGGCAGCACCTGACGGCGCAGCTGGGCGATCGCGTCCAGCTGGTGGGCGACGACCTGTTCGTCACCAACGTGGAGCGGCTGCAGCGCGGCATCGACGAGAAGGCCGGCAACGCCCTGCTCGTGAAGGTCAACCAGATCGGCTCCCTGACCGAGACCTTCGACGCGATCTCCCTGGCCCAGCGCCACATGTTCCACTGCATGATCTCGCACCGCTCGGGCGAGACCGAGGACACGTTCATCGCGGACCTCGCGGTGGCCACCAACGCCGGCCAGATCAAGACCGGCGCCCCGGCCCGCTCGGACCGCGTGGCCAAGTACAACCAGCTGCTGCGCATCGAGGAGGACCTGGCCGACGCCGCCGTCTACGCGGGCCGCTCCGCCTTCCCGCGCTTCCGCGGTTGACCGTCCCCGACGACGACGCGCGGGCCCGCCCGGATCCCTCCGGGCGGGCCCGCGTCCGTCCCGGGTGTGGCCAGGATCCTGTCAGGGGCGGGCAGTAGGCTGGGAGGGTCCCCGCCACGCGTCCGAAGGAGTCCGCGATGAGTCCGCGCCGCCCCCGCGTGCCCCGTGTCGACCCGACGACGGGCGCCCCGCGCCGGACCGTCGTCGCGGCCCCGGCGGCCCCGACGACGGCCTCCCCGAAGGCGGACGCGCCCACGCCGACCCCCGCGGCCCCTGCGGCCCCCACGCCGGCGCCCGCGGCGACGGACGCCGAGGTCATCGACCTGCAGAGCATCCAGGAGCGCCGCCAGGCCGGTCACCCGGACGTGGACCGGGCCGACACGGCCCCCGCCGAGGACACCGCCGCCCCCGCATCCCCGTCGGCACCCCCGCGCCGCACGGCTCTGGCCCGCCCGGCCGGGCGTCGGCCCCGGCCCGCCCCCCGCCGCGCCGCATCCGCCGCCGCCACGGCCGCCCGCCGTCGGGCCCCGCTGCCGGAGCCGGTGCCGGCCCGGCAGATCACGGGCCGCTCGCTCATCGTCGTCGCCGTGCTGCTGGTGGCCGCCGTCCTGGTGGCGCCCACGCTGCGCGCGTTCCTGAACCAGCAGCTGGAGATCTCGGCCGCGCGCGAGGAGATCGCCACCATGCAGGCCCAGCGCGAGGACTACGAACGGCGGATCCAGCTGTGGGACGATCCCGCCTACGTGACCCAGCAGGCGCGTGAGCGTCTCGAGCTGGTCATGCCGGGGGAGACCCTGTACTCCGTGACGGGGCGGCCCTCCGAGACCGACACCGCGACCGAGACCGAGGACACGCCCGCCGCCGGCGCGGACGAGGTCGTCAACACCCGCCTGCCGTGGGCCGAGGGCCTGTGGGACTCGGCCGTCCGCGCCGGGCTCGAGTGAGCCCCGCGCCCCGCCCCCGCCCGCACCACCCCCGCACCCCCGAGGACACCATGACCGTCAGCCCCCGCCCCGCCCAGGACCGCACCGTCACCGAGAAGGACCTGGACACCCTGTCCCGCCAGCTCGGCCGCCCGGTCCGGGACGTCGTGGAGATCGGCGCCCGCTGCGTGTGCGGCAACCCCCTCGTGGCCACCACCGCGCCGCGGCTCTCCAACGGCATCCCGTTCCCCACGACCTTCTACCTGACCCACCCCGTGCTGACGGCGGCGGTCTCGCGCGTGGAGGCGGACGGGGAGATGGCGCGCATGAACGACCGCCTCGCCCAGGACCCCGCGCTCGCGGCCGCGCACCGCGCGGCGCACGAGGCCTACATCGCCGAGCGGGACCGGGTCGGGGCCGAGGCCGGCACGGGGCCCGTCCCGGAGATCGCCGGGGTCTCGGCCGGCGGCATGCCCGAGCGCGTGAAGTGCCTGCACGCCCTCGTGGGCCACGCGCTCGCGGCCGGGCCGGGGGTGAACCCGCTCGGGGACGAGGCGATCGCCCTGGTGGCCCCGTGGTGGACGCCCGAGGTCTGCGCGTGCGAGGGCGCGTGGGACGAGGCCGCGGCGGTGCCCACGAAGGACCTCTCCCGGCACGTGAAGCACCTCGAGCGCGTCGCCGCGCTGAAGGAGGTGACGGTGGCCGGCGTGGACTGCGGCACGAACTCCATCCGCCTGCTGATCTCCCGGCCGGCCGGGACGGACGAGACCACCGGCGCCGGGGCCGACCCGGCGGCGCCGCTGGCCGACGTCGTGCGCGAGATGCGCGTGGTGCGCCTGGGCGAGGGCGTGGACGCCACCGGCGCGTTCTCCGACGCCGCGCTGGAGCGCACCTTCGCGGCGGTCGACGAGTACGCCCGCCTGGTCCAGCGCCACCACGCCGGCCGGGTCCGGTTCGTGGCCACCTCCGCCAGCCGGGACGTCTCCAACCGGGCCGCGTTCGTCGACGGCGTCCGGGAGCGGCTCGGCGTCGAGCCGGAGGTCGTCTCGGGCGCCGAGGAGGCCGGCCTGTCCTTCGCGGGCGCCGTCTCCGCCGTCGAGACCGCGGACCTGGGCCCGGAGGACCTCGTGCTCGTCGTGGACCTCGGCGGCGGCTCCACCGAGCTGGTCGTCGGCACGCCCGCGGGCGAGGTCGTGGGCGCGGTCAGCCTGGACATGGGCTGCGTGCGGTTCACCGAGCGTCATCTGCGCTCCGACCCCCCGACGTCGGATGAGGTCACCGCGGCCCGCGCAGACGCGCTCCGTCTCCTCGACGACGCCGCCGCCCGCCTGCCGCTGGAACGCGTGGCGCGCGTGGTCGGCGTGGCCGGCTCGGTGACCACCGTGACCGCCGAGGCCCTCGGGCTCAGCACGTACGAGCCCGAGGCCATCCACGGTGCGCGCCTGCCGATCGCCGAGTTCCGCGCGGCGGCGGAGGGCCTCGTGGCGGCGACCCGGGCCGAACGCGCCGAGCGGGGGTTCATGCACCCGGGACGGGTGGACGTGATCGGCGCGGGCGCGCTGCTGTGGAGCACCGTCCTGGAGCGGGTGGCCGAGGTCGCGGGCGTCACCGAGGCCTGGGCGAGCGAGCACGACATCCTGGACGGGATCGTGCTCTCGCTGCGGTCCTGACCACGACGGCGGAGAGTGGAGGGGCCGGGCCCGTGCGTGCGTAGACTGGCGGTATGTCTCTCACCCCTGAACTGTCTCCCAAGCCGCGCCTGCTGATCGTCGGCGGCGGCTACGCCGGGTTCCATGTCGCCCGCGAGCTGCAGAAGAAGGTCGCCGAGCGCGGCGGCGTCGTGACCGTCGTCGACCCCCGCCCGTACATGACGTACTACCCGTTCCTGCCCGAGGTCGTGGGCGGCCACATCGAGGGCCGCCACGTGAACGTGGACCTGCAGACGCACCTCAAGGACGCCGAGGTCGTCCGCGGCGCCGTCGTGTCCGTGGACCACGCCGGCCGCACCGCCGTGGTGCGCGGCGAGGGCGGCGACGAGTTCGAGATCCCGTACCAGGACATCGTGATGACCGCGGGCGCCGTGACCCGCGTGTTCCCGATCCCGGGTCTGGGCGAGCAGGGCATCGGTCTGCGCTCGGTCGAGGAGGCCGTCCAGCTGCGCAACCAGATCCTGGAGCGCCTGGACGCCGCCTCCCTCATGGTGGACGCCGAGGCCCGTCGTCGTGCCCTGACCTTCGTGGTGGTGGGCGGCGGCTTCGCCGGGATCGAGGCCATCGCGGAGATGGAGAACCTCATCCGCAACGCCGTGGAGCGCAACGAGCGCCTCTCCCAGTCGGAGATCCGGATCGTCCTCGTCGAGGCCATGGGCCGCATCATGCCCGAGGTCTCCGAGGAGCAGGCCCAGGGCGTGGTGGAGCACCTGAAGGACCGCGGCATCGAGGTCCTGCTCAACACCTCGCTGGGCGACGCCACGGACGGCGTCATGAAGCTCGTGGCCATGCCCTCCAAGGAGGAGGCGGAGACCTTCGCGGCGGACACCCTCGTGTGGTGCGCCGGCGTGGTGGCCAACTCCGTGGTCAAGAGCACCGACTTCCCGGTGGACGACCGCGGCCGCGTGGAGGCCACCCCCACCCTGCAGATCAAGGACGGCGAGGCCGGCGCGCTCGAGGGTGCGTGGGCCTGCGGCGACGTCTCCGCCGTGCCGGACCTGACCGGGGCCGGCCCGGGCGGCTTCTGCGTCCCGAACGCCCAGCACGCCATCCGTCAGGCCAAGCGTCTGGCCGCCAACTACATGGCCGTGCGCCACGGCGAGGGCGAGGTGCAGGAGTACGTGCACAAGTCCCTGGGCACCGTGGCGGGGCTGGGCTTCGGCCGCGGCGTGGGCAACCCGCTGGGCACCAAGATCGCCGGCATCCCGGCGTTCCTGGCCCACCGCGGCTACCACGGCTACGCGATGCCCACCCTGGAGCGGAAGTTCCGCATCCTGTCCGGCTGGGTCGCCGAGACCCTGTTCGGCCGTGACTCCACCTCGGTGGCGGGCCTGGACACCCCGTTCAACCCGTTCCGCCGCGCCGCGGGCGTCGAGCTCGAGCCCGGCCGCTTCGAGCGGCAGCGGGCCCTCGAGTCCTCGAAGGGCTGATCCCGCAGCCAGCGGGCCGCCGGCCCCGTCCGAGCGCATCGGGCGGGGCCGGCGTCGTCCGCACCCGGGCCCGCGTCCACGGGCCCGCCACGCCCCCGTGGCCCAACTGGCAGAGGCGGCCGACTTAAAATCGGCGTGTTGCGGGTTCGAGTCCCGCCGGGGGCACCACGCGTCTCCCCGCGCGCCTCGCTTCTGCGCCCACCGTGAACAGCCGGTGAACCGGCGCGGATCCACGCTCCGACCCCGCGCGCGGACACAGACCTCCCGATAGGATCGTGCTGAACCCCGGGGCACGAACGCGGCTCACTGCGGCGGCGTGCGACCGGGCCGACTCGACCCGAAGGAGTGAGCCGTGGCGAATCCGGTCATGAACTCTCAGAACTTCCAGCAGCAGATGCAGGGCGGCGGACAGGCGCAGCCCGGTTGGTACCAGGGCGGGCAGCAGTCCGCGCAGTCCCCGTACGGCCAGCAGCAGAGCCCGTACGGCCAGGCCCAGGCGTTCGGCGCCGGCCAGGCGGCCCAGCAGTACGCGCACCAGCAGTCCATGGAGGACGCCTTCCGCGCGCCCTCCGCCGGCCCGGAGCAGACCGGCCGGATGACCTTCAACGACGTCGTCGGCAAGACCGGCCTGATGCTCGTGCTCGTCGTGGTGGCGGGCGCCGTGGGCTGGTTCTCGCCGGGCCTGATGATCATCGGCGCGATCGCCGGCCTCGTCCTCGGCCTGGTCAACTCGTTCAAGCGCGAGCCCTCGCCCGTGCTGATCATGCTCTACGCCCTGGCCGAGGGCCTGTTCCTCGGCGGCATCTCCGCCGTGTTCGAGGCGGCCTACCCGGGCATCGTGGTGCAGGCCGTGCTCGGCACCGTCTCCGTGTTCGCGGTGATGCTGGCCCTGTACACCTCGGGCAAGTTCCGCCCCACCCCGCGCATGACGAAGATCGTCATGACGGCCATGCTGGGCTACCTCGTGTTCATGCTCGTCAACCTGGTCCTGACCTGGACGGGCATCGCGAACCTGCGCACCGGCGGCCTCGGCCTGATCATCGGAGCGATCGCCGTGCTGCTCGCGGCGTACTCGCTGACCATGGACTTCGAGATGGCCGCCGTGGGCGTGAAGAACGGCGCCCCGCAGAAGTACTCCTGGTCCGTCGCGTTCGGCCTGACCGTGACCCTGGTCTGGCTGTACGTCGAGATCCTGCGCATCCTCTCCATCCTGCGCAGCGACGACTGACCCGTCCGTCCCGTCCCCGCACGGAGACCCGCACCGCCGCCCCGGTCCTGCACAGGCCGGGGCGGTCTGCGTCCGCGAGGGCGTAGATTGAGGGGGTCCCTCGCCGTCACCCAGGAGGTCCCGTGACCGAGACCAGCGACCTGCCCGCCTTCGGGGCCCCGGACGCCACCGGCACCCAGCACCGCCTGCACCGCGGGTCCGCGGAGGCCGTCGTCGTCGGCCTGGCCGGTGCCCTGCGCAGGTACCGCGTGGCCGGCGTGGACCTCACCGAGCCGTACGGCCCGGACGTGGTCCCGCCCGCCGCCAACGGCATCCAGATGAGCCCGTGGCCGAACCGCGTCGCCGGCGCCCGCTGGATCCTGGACGGCGTCGAGCAGCGCCTGGACGTCACCGAACCCGCGCGCGGCCACGCCAGCCACGGCCTGCTGCGCAACACCCACTTCGTCACCGAGACGTTCTCCGCCCACGCGGTGACCCTGCGCGGTGAGATCCACCCCCAGCACGGCTGGCCGTTCCGGCTCACCCACCGCGTCACGTACGAGCTCGAGGCGGACGGCGGCCTCACCGTCACCGCCGAGGTGCAGAACCACACGGACGCCACCGTGCCCGTGGCGGTCGGCTCCCACCCGTTCCTGCGCATCGGGGACGTCCCGACGGCGGAGCTGAGCCTGCGCGTGCCCGCGGACGCCTGGATCCGCACGGGGGAGGACCTCATCCCCGTGGAGACCCTGCCGGTGGACGGCACCGAGCTGGACTTCCGCCGCGGCCGGGCCGTGGGCGAGGCCGCCCTGGACGTGTGCCTCACCGGCCTGACCCCGGACGCCGACGGCCGGCACCGCCAGACCCTGCTCGCCGCGGACGGCCGCGCCGTGACCCTGTGGTCCGACCACGCGTTCGCCTACACCCACGTCTTCGTCACGGACCGGCTGCCCGGCCGTGACACGGCGCTCGCGGTGGAGCCGCTCACCGCTCCCGCGGACGCCCTGAACTCGGGGGAGGGCCTGCACCGGCTCGCCCCGCACGCCCGCTGGAGCGTCCAGTGGGGTCTGACCCCCCATGTCCCCGACCACCCACACGAGGAGGATCGCGCGTGAGCTCGACCCTGGCGGCCCAGACCAAGATCGACAAGGACGTGCCCTACGGGCTGACGGTGGCCGCGGCCTGGTCCTGGCGGCTGGTGGCCGTCGTCATCGGCATCGGCGTCGTGGTGTACCTGCTGGGCTTCGTGAGCCTCGTGGTGATCCCGATCCTCGTGGCCGCGCTGCTGGCCACCCTGCTGGCCCCGGTGTTCCAGGCGATGCGGCGCATCAAGGTGCCGGGCGTCGCGGCCGCCCTGCTGTGCGTGCTGCTGTTGGTCGTCGTCGTGGTGGGCCTCATGGGGCTCGCCGGTCAGCAGATCGTCCAGGGCTTCGCCGAACTGGGCGGCCAGCTGGGCCAGGCCGTCGACGACGCGATCGCCTGGCTGGCCGGCGTGGGCGTGGAGATCCCCCGTTCCGGTGCCGGGCTGGAGGGCCTGTGGCAGACGCTGCGGGACAACTCCGCCACGCTCATGAACAGCGCCGTCTCGTTCGGCTCCACGGCCGTCAACATCGGTGCGGGCCTGTTCATCGCCCTGTTCTCCCTGATCTTCTTCCTCTACGACGGCGACCGCATCTGGCGCTTCCTGCTGATCTTCGTGCCGAAGGCGCACCGGGCCACCGTGGGCCGCGCGGGCCGCTCGGGCTGGCAGTCGCTCGGCTCCTACGTGCGGGTCCAGATCTTCGTGGCGTTCATCGACGCCGTCGGCATCGGCATCGGTGCCCTGATCCTGGGCGTGCCGCTGGCCATCCCGTTGGCCGTGCTCGTGTTCCTGGCCTCGTTCATCCCGATGATCGGCGCCACCCTGACCGGCGCGATGGCGGTGCTCCTGGCGCTGATGTCCAACGGCCTGGTCAACGCGCTGCTCATGCTGGGCGTGGTGCTGCTCGTGCAGCAGATCGAGTCGAACGTCCTGCAGCCGCTCGTGATGGGCAAGGCCGTCGCGCTGCACCCGCTGGCCGTGTTCCTGGCCGTCGCCGCCGGCTCCACCGTCCTCGGTCTGGCGGGCGCCGTGTTCGCCGTGCCGGTGCTGGCCTTCGTGAACAGCTTCGTCCGCGCCCTCACCGCCGACACCCCCGAGGAGCTCACGGAGCGGACGGGCCACGCCCTCGAACCGGGCGGCGCGGAGGACGAGACGGCCGGCTCCCACCGGGACCGCCCCTCGGCGCACGACGACGCCGCCCTCGCCTCCGAGGCCGACGCGGGCACCCGGCACGGGGACGACGCCTGATGGGCGCGGCGCAGGCCACGGACACCCCGGACCGGACCGTCCCGACGCCGTCGCCCCGGTGGGTGCGGCCCGCCGGCGGCCCGCCGGCCCCGACGGCGCTGCCCGTCACCCTCGAGGAGATCGAGCGGGCGCGCGAGACGCTGCGCGGGATCGCCGAGCTCTCCCCGCTGCAGCACTCCCGGGCGCTCTCCCGGGCCGTGGGCACGGACGTGCACCTGAAGTGCGAGAACCTGCAGCGGGCCGGCTCGTTCAAGGTCCGCGGCGCCTACGTGCGGATGGCGCAGCTGAGCGAGGAGGAGCGCGGCCGCGGCGTCGTGGCCGCCTCGGCCGGCAACCACGCCCAGGGCGTCGCCCTCGCGGCCGCCAAGCTCGGCATCCGCGCCCGCATCTTCATGCCGCACGGCGTCGCCCTGCCCAAGCTGCAGGCCACCCGGGACCACGGCGCCGAGGTCGTCCTGCACGGCTCCACCGTGGACGAGTCCCTCGCCGAGGCGCAGCGGTGGGCCACGGAGACCGGTGCCGTGTTCATCCCGCCGTTCGACGACCCGGCCGTGATCGCGGGCCAGGGCACCGTCGGCCTCGAGATCCTCGACGTGCTGCCGGACGTGGACACCGTGATCATGGGCATCGGCGGCGGGGGGCTCATCGCCGGCACGGCCGTGGCCCTCAAGGAGGCCGCCCGGCGTCGTGGGCGCACGGTGCGCGTCATCGGCGTGCAGGCGGCCACCGCCGCCGCGTTCCCCGGCTCCCTCGAGGAGGGCCGCGTCCAGGTGCTGGAGAGCGTGTCCACCATCGCGGACGGCATCGCCGTCGGCAGGCCCGGGGCCCTGCCGCTGCGGATCGCCGCCGAGCTGGTGGACGCCGTCGTGACCGTCACGGACGACGAGATCGCCGCGGCCCTCGTCCACCTCCTCGAGCGCTCCAAGCTCGTCGTGGAGCCGGCGGGCGCCGTCGGGGTGGCCGCCCTGCTGGCGGGCCGCACGGCGGACCTGGGCTTCGAGCTCGGCAACACCGCCGTGATCCTCTCCGGCGGGAACATCGATCCGATGCTCATGCTGAAGTCCATCCAGGCCGGACTGTCGGCCGCGGGGCGCTACATGACCGTGCGCATCCCGCTGCGGGACCGCCCGGGCGAGCTGGCCACGATCTCACGGATCATCGCGGACACGGACGCCAACGTGGTGCGCGTGGACCACACCCGCGTCGGCCCGGAGCTGTCCATGGGCGGCGTGCACATCACGATCGACATGGAGACCCGCGGCACCGAGCACTCCGCCCAGGTGCTGGAGGCGTTGCGCGCGGCCGGCTACAGCCCGGCCCCGCTGCCCTGACCGGGCCGGCTCAGGCCGCGGAGCCGGCGGCGGCCGCGGTGACGGTGCCACAGGTCCCGCCCACCGCGCGGCGCACGGCCTGGACCAGGAGGTCCTCGCGCGTCAGCGCCTCGATGCGGCGGACCATCTCGCGGCGGTCGTAGCGCTCGTGGGCGCCCGGCAGCAGGCGTCGGGCGAGGTTGAGGTGCTGCAGCACGCCGAGCAGGAGCACGTCCTCGTCGGAGGGCTCGGCCTCGTCGAGGACCACGGCGGTCAGGTGCGCCAGCAGCTCGGTGCGCTCGGTGCCCCGGGGGACGTGCCGGGTGGCCAGGAAGGCCTTGCGCTCGGTGAGGCGGCCGGTCTCGGTCAGATGGGCGACGACGGCCTTGCGCAGGTCCGGCTTGCCGGCCGCCACAGTGGACACGAGCGGTCGGCCGGCCAGGGCGTCGACCTGTCCGAGGGAGGAGTCCAGGACGGGGTCGCCGGTGGTGCCGGCCGCGGTCACGAGCACGCGGGCCCGGTCCACGGGGACGTCCTCGAGGGTCACGATCCCGGCGGACCGGTGGTCGGCCAGCGCGGCGGCCGCGAGGGCAACGCGGTGGTGGGAGGGGCTCTCGGAGCACCCGTCCTCGCGGGTGAGCAGCAGGTGTGCCTTCTCGACGGTCAGCATGGGGCCAGAGTAGCAACGGGGGCGCGGTGGGACCCGGGACGGACGACGGCCGCGGCCCCTGGAGGGGACCGCGGCCGCCGTCGGAGCCGGGCAGGGTCAGCCGGAGTAGGGCTGGACGTCCTTGACCTCGACCTTGATGTCCTTGCCGTTCGGGGCGGTGTAGGAGACCTTGTCGCCCTTCTTGGCGCCGTTGATGGCCTCGCCGAGCGGGGAGCGCTCGGAGTAGACCTCGAGCGACTCGTCGTCCGCGGCGATCTCGCGGTTGCCGAAGAGGAAGGTCATCTCGTCGCCTGCGACGACGGCGGTCACCACGGTGCCCGGGTGCACGGCGCCGTCGTTCTCGGCGGCCTCGCCCACGCGGGCGGTCTCGAGCAGGTGCTTCAGCTCGGCGATGCGGCCCTCGTTCTTCGACTGCTCCTCGCGGGCGGCGTGGTAGCCGCCGTTCTCCTTGAGGTCGCCCTCATCGCGGGCGGCCTCGATGCGCTCGATGATCTCCTGACGGCCGGGACCGGAGATGTACTCGAGCTCCTTGGAGAGGCGATCGTACGCCTCCTGGGTCAGCCACGGGGCGTCGGACTGGCTGGTGGTCATGCTCTGTTCCGCCTTTCTGTCTCGGGTGATGCGGAGTCCGGGGCGCGGCGCACCGTATCCGGTGCGCGATCCGCGTCCGGCGGACGCGCCCGCATGCGAAAGACCCCGCCGACCAGGAGGACGCGCGTGACCCGAGGGCTCCGTGCGACGCCTGCCTGACTCACCGGCGGGGCGGGAATGCTCCGACGAGTCTATCCGGGCGGCGTGCGTCACACCAACGGCGGCCGCTACGCCGAGGGCGGAGCACTCCGGGAGGGCTCAGACCTTGCGGCAGGTCTCGACGATGCCGGAGTCGCCCCGCACCACGGTGCGCACGTCCACGGTGTAGCGCTGCTGCGCGTCCGAGGGGGAGTCCCGCCGGTCGGCCGGCAGGGTCTCCAGGCGGACGGTGCGGAAGCCGACGGGGGCGGCGTGGGAGTCGGTGACGAGCACATCGCACTCGGCCTGCACGCCCTCCGGGACGGAGGCCTGGAAGGTGACGGTCGCGTGGCCGTCGTCCTCGATGGTGAAGCCGACGTCCTTGTACTCGATGGCGCCCACGGACATGTTCAGGCCGATCCACACGGACAGCAGCACGGCCACGACCAGCCCGAGCCCGCCGAGGCCCGCCCACAGCCGACGACGGCCCGGACGCGTGTGGTTCGTGCCGTACCGGTTGGCTAATGTGGGGTCCTGCGCGCGGACCGCGGGGGCGTGGTGAGACATCCCCTCCACCCTAGCCGCTGCCCGCCGCCGGAGGCCGATGACGACGTCGGCCTGGACCCCTCACGCCGCCGCCCCCGCGGCGGCCCCGCCATCCGGACAGGAGTGTGCGACCCCCGTGACCGATCAGACCCCCCAGGCCCAGCCGGCCGCAGGCACCGCCCTGCCGCCCTCCACCGGGCTGCGTCTCATGGCGGTGCACGCCCACCCGGACGACGAGTCCTCGAAGGGGGCCGGCACCATGGCCGCCTACGCGGCGGCCGGGGCCGAGGTCATGGTCGTCACGTGCACCGACGGCGAGGCCGGCACCCTGCTCAACCCGTCGTTCGGGGACACCACCCGGGCGGACCGGGACATCGCGGCCGTGCGCCGCGAGGAGATGGCGGAGGCCGCGCGCATCCTCGGCATCCGGCACGCCTGGCTCGGCTTCCTCGACTCGGGCCTGCCCGAGGGGGATCCGCTGCCGGCCCTCCCGGCGAACTGCTTCGCCGAGGTCCCGCTCCGGGATGCGGCGGCCCCGCTGATCTCGCTCGTGCGCCGGTTCCGCCCGCACGTGCTCATCTCCTACGACGAGGTCGGCGGCTACCCCCACCCGGACCACCTGCAGGCCCACGCCGTGACGATGGAGGCGTACCGGGCCGCGGGCCTCGCCGACGAGTACCCCGAGGCCGGGCCCGCCTGGGAGGTCTCGAAGGTCTACTACGACTGCGGCTTCAACCCGCGGAAGTTCCGCACGATGGCCGCGGTGGCCGAGGCCGACGGCGAGGACGTGCCGTTCGCCCGACGCCTGATGATGTTCGACGCGATGGACGCGATGCGCGAGGTGCTGCGCCGCCGCGAAGCCGGGGAGGACGTGCCCGACCCGGAGGTCATCCCGCCGTGGGTCACCGCGGACCACGACGTCACCACGCAGGTGGACGTCACCGGCTTCCTCGACGAGCGCGACGCCGCCCTGCGGGCGCATCGCACCCAGATCGACCCCGACGGCATGTTCTTCGACGCGCCCCACGACCTGCAGCGGCGCGCCTGGCCGTGGGAGGACTTCGCGCTGATCGACTCGCGCGTGCCCTCCGAGCTGCCGGAGCACGACCTCTTCGCCGGCCTGCGCTGAGCCGACCCGGCTCGGGCCGTGCGGCCGGGGCCGGTAGAGTGGGGCGGCGTGACACCCCTGTCTGGCCTTCCCCTCGTCCTCAACGCGCTCGCGGCCGCGAGCCCCGCGCCGGTGCCCGCCGTCCCGGAGCCGACGCTGCGCCCCGGGCTCGAGGAGGCGGAGGTCACCCCCGGCATCGAAGGGTTCCTGTTCACCGCGCTCATGGTGGTCATGGCGATCATCGTCTTCCGCGTCATGGTCCGCTCCGTGCGCCGCGTCCAGCAGCGCTCCCCGCAGGCCGAGGCCATGCTCGTGGAGCGCCATCAGCAGCACCTGCCGGACGAGGTCCGCGCGGGCGGTGAGCACCTGGACGCGGACTCGGAGGACCGGCTGCGCCGCCTGCAGGAGAAGTACCCCGGCTACCTCCAGGAGCCGGCCCCGGAGCCCCAGGCCCCGGACACCGGACGCGACTGACCGTCGTCGGGCCCGTGCACGCCCGAGACTCGACGCCGGAGACTCCACGCCCGAACCCTTGAGGCCCGCAGACGCGCCGCCACCTCCATGCCGTAGCGGCGCGTCTGCGGGCCTCGGCGCTGCCCGGCGGGGCGCAGACCCCCTTCCTCGACACGCTCAGGCGACGACGAGCACCGCCCGGTAGATGGCGACGGCGTGGCACACGAAGCCGGCCACCGTGAAGGCGTGGAACAGCTCGTGGAAGCCGAACCACTCGCGGTGGATCGTGGGGGCCTGCAGCGCGTAGCAGACCGCGCCCGTGATGTACGCGACGCCGCCGGCCACGATCAGCCACCCCGCCGCCGCATCCGCGGCGAAGAAGTCGCCCAGGTACAGCAGCGCCGCCAGCCCGAGCACCACGTACACCGGCGTGTAGAGCCAGCGCGCGGCATCCGTCCACAGCACCCGGAACGCGACGCCGGCCACGGCCCCCACCCACACCAGGGTGAGCAGCACCCGCGCCCGGTCCGGAGCCAGCAGGGCCAGGGAGAGCGGCGTGTAGGTGCCGGCGATGACCAGCATGATGTTCGTGTGGTCCAACCGCTTGAGGACACGGGAGACCACCTCGTTCCACTGCACCAGGTGGTACGTCGCCGAGACCGCGAACAGCAGCAGGCCCGTCACGGTGTAGACCGCGCTGGCCCACCGCAGCGTCGCGGTCGGCGCGAGCACGATGAGCACGATGCCGGCCGCGAGCGTCAGCGGCGCCATGACCGCGTGGATCCAACCGCGCAGTCGGGGCTTGTACAGCGGATGGTCGGGGTCGCGGATGCGCTCGATGCGCCAGCGCAGGCGACGGGCGGCGTCGGTCTCGCGGAGGGGTGTCACAGGGTCCATGCCTCCATTGTCGTCGGTCGGCCCGGGGCCGGGGCACGGGATGGTCGCTGTGTGCCGCGCGCGTATCCTGGAGGCTCGCAGGACCGTCCGAGAGGGGAGCGCGCCGTGGGTCGACCCGAGGCCTTCTACCGCCTGTACGAGCGGCGGCTGACGCGTGGCCTGGACCCGGAGCGCCTGCCTCGGCACATCGGCGTGCTGGTGGACGGCAACCGTCGCTGGGCCCGCGCGTTCGGGGCGTCCACGCAGCAGGGTCACCAGGCCGGCGCCGAGCGCATCCTCGACTTCATCGGCTGGTGCGACGAGGCCGGCATCCCCGTGGTCACGCTCTACATGCTCTCCACCGAGAACCTGCGGCGCCCGGCGGAGGAGCTCGCCCCGCTCCTGGAGATCATCCAGACGACGGCGGAGCGCCTCGCCCAGCCGGCCGAGGGCCGCGCCCCCGTGTGCGTGCAGCCGGTCGGCGCGGTGGACCTGCTCCCCGAGCCCATGGCGCGACGGCTCGCCGAGGTGGCCGAACAGACCAAGGACCACGACGGCGTGCACGTGAACGTGGCCGTGGGCTACGGGGGCCGCCAGGAGATCCTCGACGCCGTGCGCGAGCTGCTGCGGGACGAGCACGCCCTGGGCCACAGCGCGGCGGAGGTGGCCGAGTCCGTCACCGTCGAGCAGATCGCGGACCGGCTCTACACGCGCGGCCAGCCGGACCCGGACCTGGTCATCCGCACGTCCGGGGAGCAGCGGCTCTCCGGGTTCCTGCTCTGGCAGTCCGCGTACTCGGAGTTCTACTTCTGCGAGGCCATGTGGCCCGCGTTTCGCAAGGTCGACTTCCTGCGTGCCCTGCGCGACTACGGCAGCCGTCAGCGCCGGTTCGGCACCTGACGGTCGGCGCGGCCCCACCACAGGCCCAGCAGCACCCCGACGACGGCCCCGGCCAGGTGGCCGGTCCACGAGATGCCGGGTGCCGGCAGCAGGCCGATCAGGCTCGAGCCCAGGTGCGTGAGCGCAACGAGCACGGAGACGACGACCGCCCCGATCCGCCGCACCGCGACCCCGTAGACGATCAGGAACGCGATCAGCGCGTACACGATCCCGGAGGCGCCGATGTGCACGCCCGGGGTGCCGATCACCCAGGTCAGCAGGCCCGAGCCCAGCCAGGCGCAGACGAGCAGGGCCACCGGCCGACGCGAGACCAGGGCGGCCAGCGGACCGAGGACGAGCAGCGCCGTCGTGTTGCCGATCAGGTGGGCCCAGCCGGCGTGCAGCACGGGGGAGAACAGGACCCCGTCGAGGCCGTCGAGGCGTCGGGGGATCAGGCCCACGCCGGGGATGATCACCCGGCCGAGGAAGATCAGCACGACCTGCGCGACCCACATGGCCGCGATCAGCACGGCGGTGGGCGCGACGGCGCCCAGCAGGCGGCCGCCGGCGCGCTCGGCCAGGGTCGGGGCGGGGGCTGGGCCGCCCGGCAGATCGGGCAGGCCGGGGGACGGGCGGTGCATGCTCAAGGGCCCTCCTGGGGACGGGGAGCGGGCGGCCGTCGGGACGTCGGCGGCGCGTCTCCAGTGTAGGGAGCGCGGGACGCCGGGGCCGTGGCGGGGCCCGGACGGACCGTCACCGCGACTTCATCCCGGGTTCACCGTGCCGGGCCCCGGCGGACGACGCCGCTTCCTAGCGTGGCCCGTGGGCGGACCCCCGCCCGCACGGTTCACCGGCACAGGAGGCAGACATGGTGGCAGAGCTCGTGGAGCACGCGCAGACCCGGCAGGAGCCGTCGAGCCGGCCGGGCCAGGCGCGTGCCGAGGCGGGGGCGGCGGAGGCGACCGGCCTGCGGACCTACGTGGTGGACACGTCCGTGCTGCTCTCGGACCCGCGCGCCCTGCTGCACTTCGCCGAGCACGAGGTGGTCCTGCCGCTCGTGGTGGTCTCGGAGCTCGAGGCCAAGCGCGCCGACCCCGACCTCGGCTACTACGCGCGCACGGCCCTGCGCCTGCTCGACGACCTGCGCGGCCGCCACGGCGCGCTGGACCAGCCCGTGCCGATCACCCCCGAGGGCGGCACGCTGCGGATCGAACTGAACCACGTGTCCGTGGACGTGCTGCCCCTGGGCATCCGCGGCACGGACAACGACTCCCGCATCCTCGCCGTCGCGAAGGCGCTCGCGGACGAGGGCGCCACGGTCACGGTCGTGTCCAAGGACCTGCCGATGCGCGTGAAGGCGGCGGCCATGGGCCTCGCCGCGGACGAGTACCGCCACGAGCTCGTGCGTGACTCGGGCTGGCGCGGCACCGTCTCCCTCAGCGTGGCGCAGGAGCGGCTGGACGCCCTCTACGACGACGGCGAGGTCGACCTGGCCGGCGTCCCGCTGGGGACCCTGACCGGCACGGGCGTCGAGACCGGGCCGGAGGAGGCCCCGGCCGAGGCGGACCGTCTGCCGGTCAACACGGGGCTGGTGCTCACCGCGCCCCGGGGCTCCGCCCTGGCCCGGGTCGGCGAGGGCGGCCGAGCCTGCCTGGTGCGCGGGGACCGCGACGTGTTCGGCCTGCACGGCCGTTCCGCCGAGCAGCGGCTGGCCATCGAGCTGCTGACGGATCCGAGCGTGGGCATCGTCTCCCTCGGCGGCCGCGCGGGCACCGGCAAGTCCGCGCTGGCGCTGTGCGCGGGCCTCGACGCCGTGATGGAGCGCCGCGAGCACCGCAGGGTGGTCGTGTTCCGCCCGCTGTACGCCGTCGGCGGCCAGGACCTCGGCTACCTGCCCGGCTCCGAGGGCGACAAGATGGGCCCGTGGGCGCAGGCCGTGTTCGACACCCTGGGTGCGCTGGTCTCCCCGTCCGTGGTGGACGAGGTGGTGGACCGCGGGATGCTGGAGATCCTGCCGCTGACGCACATCCGCGGCCGCTCGCTGCACGATGCGTGGGTGATCGTGGACGAGGCGCAGTCGCTCGAGCGGAACGTGCTGCTCACGGTGCTGAGCCGGATGGGCCGCAACTCGAAGGTCGTGCTGACCCACGACGTCGCCCAGCGGGACAACCTGCGCGTGGGCCGGCACGACGGCATCGCGGCCGTGGTGGAGCGCCTCAAGGGCCACCCGCTGTTCGGACACGTGACGCTGACCCGTTCCGAGCGCTCCCCGATCGCCGCGCTGGTCACGGACCTGCTGGAGGAGGGCCGGGCCTGAGCCGGGCGGCGGGGTCGGTCATGAAAAAGGGGCCGCTGCCGAAGCAGCGGCCCCCGGCGGGGGTGCTCGGCCCCGCGGAGGGGGGGATGGGGGACCGAGGAAGCCCGCCACCATGGCCCCTTTGAAACGGGATTGAGGCCATGGGGTCTGTGTGAGCCCCGTACGTCCATGAGACGGCTGGAAGCTCGTGACTTCACAGTAGACCCACGCGAGGGCTCGTCGCAATGGGCGGCTCCGGTTGCGCTGTGGGCAGAACACCGGGTGGCCGGACCGTGAACGCGAGGTGGCCGGATCGCCCTGTGGACGACGGCCCGGCGGGTGCGCCGCCCGGCCTAGGCTGGGCGCATGAGCGGGGTGGGATGGGCGTGGACGCACGGCGCGCCGGCGACGGCGGTGCTGTGGTCCCTGGGACTGGTGTGGTTCGCGGTGTGCTCGGGCGTGCTCGTGCGCACGGACCTGCGCGAACATCGGCTGCCGAACCGATGGACGCTGCGGCTGGCGCTGGGCGGGTTGGCGATGATGACCGGGGGAGCGCTGCTGGCGGGCCGGGGTGACCTGGCCCTCTGCAGCCTGCTGGGCGGTCTCGGCTACACCGTGGCGATGCTCGCGCTGCACGTGCTCAGCCGCGGCGGCCTCGGGATGGGGGACGTGAAGCTCGCCGGCGGGCTGGGCGTGTACACGGGGGTGCTCGGTCCGACGGCGGTGCTCGCCGCCGGGGTGGGCGCGATCCTGCTCGGCGGCGTCGTGGCGGGGCTGCTGGTCCTCGCGGGCCGGGCGACGGGGCGAACGGCGCTGCCGTTCGGGCCGGCGATGGTGGCGGCGGCCGCCGGAGTGCTGGTGCTGGCGTGAACGACGGACGGCCGCCCTCCGCACGGGAGGACGGCCGCTCGTCGTCGTGGTCCGGGAGGCGGCGTCGCGCCGCTCACCGGATCCGCCGGATCACTCCGGGTGGGTCATGGACATGGTGTCCAGGGCCTTGTCCAGCTGCTCCTCGGTGACCTCGCCGCGCTCGACGTAGCCGAGGTCCACGACGGCCTCACGCACGGTCATCTTGTTCGCGACGGCGTGCTTGGCGATCTTGGCGGCGGCCTCGTAGCCGATCACCTTGTTCAGCGGGGTCACGATGGACGGCGAGGCGCCGGCGAGGAAGGCGCAGCGCTCCTCGTTGGCCTCGATGCCGTCGATCATCTTGTCCGCCATGACGCGCGTCGTGTTGGCCAGCAGGCGGATGGACTCGAGCAGGTTGGCGGCCATCACGGGGATGCCCACGTTGAGCTCGAAGGCGCCGTTGGTGGAGGACAGGGCGACGGTGGTGTCGTTGCCGATCACCTGGGCGCACACCATGATCGCGGCCTCGCAGATCACGGGGTTGACCTTGCCCGGCATGATCGAGGAGCCCGGCTGCAGGTCCGGGATGGCGATCTCGCCGAGGCCGGTGTTCGGGCCGGAGCCCATCCAGCGCAGGTCGTTGTTGATCTTCATGAGCGAGAACGCGATGTTCCGCAGCTGGCCGGAGGCCTCCACGAGGCCGTCACGGTTGGCCTGGGCCTCGAAGTGGTTGCGGGCCTCGGTCAGCGGCAGACCGGTCTCCTCGGCGAGCAGCTCGATCACACGGGCGGAGAAGCCCTTCGGGGTGTTGATGCCGGTGCCCACGGCGGTGCCGCCGAGCGGGACCTCGGCCACGCGCGGCAGCGCGGACTGGATGCGCTCGATGCCGTAGCGGACCTGCGCGGCGTAGCCGCCGAACTCCTGGCCCAGGGTCACCGGGGTGGCGTCCATGAGGTGGGTGCGGCCGGACTTCACGACGCCGGCGAAGGCCTCCGCCTTCTTCTCGAGGGAGACGGCCAGGTGGTCCAGCGCCGGGACGAGGTCGTTCACGAGGGCGGCGGTGACGGCCACGTGCACGGAGGTCGGGAACACGTCGTTCGAGGACTGGGAGGCGTTGACGTGGTCGTTGGGGTGCACCTCGTCCTCGGAGCCGGCCTCCTTCAGTGCGCGGGTGGCGAGGGTGGCGAGCACCTCGTTGGTGTTCATGTTCGAGGAGGTGCCGGAGCCGGTCTGGAACACGTCGATCGGGAACTGGTCGTCGTGGTCGCCGGCGATGACCTGGTCCGCGGCGGCGACGATGGCGTCCGCGCGCTCCTGCGAGATGATGCCCAGCTCGGCGTTCGCCTTGGCCGCGGCCTTCTTGACCTGTGCGAGGGCGTGGATGTGGGCGGGCTCGAGGCCCTTGCCGGAGATCGGGAAGTTCTCCACGGCGCGCTGGGTCTGCGCACGGTAGAGCGCGTTCACCGGCACCTTCACCTCGCCCATGGTGTCGTGCTCGATGCGGAACTGCTGATCGGTGTTCTCTGCGGTCATGGTCACATCCTAGGACGGCGCGGGCGCCCGGTGCCGCACCGGACGCCCGGCGTCGTCAGACCGCCAGGTCGCCGTGCACGCGGCCCGGCCGCGCGGTGCCCTCGGAGAGCGAGTAGGTGAGCCCGACGACGGCGGTGCGCCCCGACTCGACGGCCGCGCGGACGGACTGCGAGGTCTCCAGGAGGTGGTCGCAGGTCTGGTCCACGTGCTCGGCCACGAACTCGTCGACCTCCTCCAGACCGCGGCGGCGCCCGGCCAGCACGGACGGGATGATGCGCTCCACGAGGGGGCGCACGAAGCCGCGCGGCATGGTCCCGGAGATGTAGGACTCGACCGTCGCGGTGACGGCGCCACACGAGTTGTGGCCCAGGACGATGACGAGCGGGATCTCCAGCACGTCCACGCCGTACTCGATGGAGCCCAGCACGGCGTCGTCGATCACGTGGCCGGCCGTGCGCACCACGAACACGTCGCCGAGGCCCAGGTCGAAGATGATCTCCGCCGCAAGCCGCGAGTCGGCGCAGCCGAAGATCACGGCGACCGGGGCCTGGCCGGCGGTCAGGTCGCTGCGCCGCTCCGCGTTCTGGTTCGGGTGGCTCGGCTCGCCCGCCACGAAGCGGCGGTTGCCCTCGGCGAGGACCTCCCACGCCTCCGCGGGGGTCAGGTCGGAGGTGGGGACGACGACGTCGGGGGCCGGCGTCGTCTCGGGGCGGGTATGGGGGGTCATCGTGTCTCCTTCGCGACGCCGTGCGCCAGGTCTTCGAGGACGGCCTGGTCGCCGGTGGTGGTCAGCACCACGGTGCTGCCGTCCACCTCCGCCACGAGCCGTCGCTCCGGCTTCTTCGGATCGGCGTGGAGATCCCACGCGATCCCGTCGATCTCGATCGTCTCCGACGTCGGGACGTGGTCCACCCGCAGGCTCACCCAGGTGGGGTCGACGTCCTCGGCCTGCTGCAGGCCCGCGAATACCGTGTCCGTCACCACCCAGCCGACGTCCCACGTGGAGACGCCGTCCAGCTTCTGCAGGCGGGCGTAGTTGGCGTACCAGGACTCCGGCACCTCGGGCGCCAGGGCCGGCAGGTCGCCGTCGTCGTGGGGGACCGTGGCGGCCTCGGCGGCGACGTCGACGCGGTCCTCACGGGGCCGCTGCGGCGGCTCCGGGTTGAGCAGGAGGACCACGGCCACGATCGCCAGCAGAGCCGCCAGGGAGAGCACCATGGCCATCCACGGCTGCCGGGCCCGCTGCGCCTGCGTGGCGGTCAGGACGGGACGGGGGGCGGGGGCGTGGGGGTCGGCGGAGCTCACGGTCAGCATTGTGCCACCCGCGGGAGGCCGCCCCCGTAGGATGAGGACCGGGGCAGAGCCGCCCTCACGCCCCGTCCCGTGCGGACGGAGCGCCGCGAGCAAGGATCGGAGCAGCGATGACCAGCGCGTCCTCGGAGAAGACCGGCTACGAGAACCACGTCCCGGACCGCAACCTGGCCATGGAGTTGGTGCGGGTGACCGAGGCGGCGGCCATCGCCGCGAGCCCCTGGGTGGGCTACGGGGACAAGAACAAGGCGGACGGCGCCGCGGTGGACGCGATGCGCGCGTTCATGGACACCGTGGCCATGGACGGCACCGTGGTGATCGGCGAGGGCGAGAAGGACGAGGCCCCCATGCTGTTCAACGGCGAGCAGGTCGGCGACGGCTCCGGCGCCGCCGTGGACGTGGCCGTGGACCCGATCGACGGCACCCGCCTGACCGCCATGGGCTACAACAACGCGCTCTCCGTCTTCGCGGTGGCCGAGCGCGGCACCATGTTCGACCCGTCGGCCGTGTTCTACATGGACAAGCTCGTGGTGGGCCCCGAGGCCGCCGACTTCGTGGACATGCGCCTGCCGGTGAAGCAGAACGTGAACCTCGTGGCCAAGGCCCTGGACAAGCCCGTCTCCCAGGTGACCGTGTGCGTGCTGGACCGCCCCCGCCACGAGGGCCTGGTCAAGGAGATCCGCCAGGCCGGCGCCCGGGTGAAGTTCATCCTGGACGGCGACGTCGCCGGCGCCATCGCTGCCGCCCGCCCGGGCACCGGCGTGGACATGATGATGGGCATCGGCGGCACCCCCGAGGGCATCGTCACCGCGTGCGCGATCAAGGCCACCGGCGGCATCATCCAGGGTCGCCTGGCCCCCACCGACGACGCCGAGAAGCAGAAGGCCCTCGACGCCGGCCTCGACCTCGACGCCGTGCTGACCACGAACGAGCTGGTCACCTCCGACCACTGCTACTTCGCGGCCACCGGCATCACCGACGGCGACCTGCTGCGCGGTGTGCGCTTCGCCGACGGCCGCGTGCACACGCAGTCCATCGTGATGCGCTCGTCATCCGGCACGGTCCGCACCGTGGACGCCGACCACGACGTGAAGAAGTGGTCGAAGTGGCTGGAGGACCGCGACGCCCGCTGAGCCTGCGGGCCGGCCTGCCGGGCTCAGCCCCGCGGCAGGCCGGCCACGTGCACCGTCGCCGGGGCGCCGGCCGCGGCGCGGACGGCCAGCGGGCCGGACGCCGTCTCCGCGGCGGGCAGGAACACGGCCTCGCCCGGGCCCAGCTCGATCTCCTGGCCTGCCAGGGCCAGGCTCGCCGTGCCGCGGGTGACCACCGCGATCCCGGGCCCGTGCACGTCGAGCCCGTGGACGGCGTCGTCCTCGAGCGTGGCCTGGAGCAGCTCGAACTCCTCGAACGGCGGGCGGAAGGCCACCACGGAGTCGGCCACGCGCTCGGGCTCGGTGGAGGGCACCGGCAGCGCCTCGAAGGTGACCACGCGGCGCAGCTCGGGCACGTCCACGTGCTTCGGGGTGAGCCCGCCGCGCAGCACGTTGTCCGAGGCCGCCATGACCTCCACGCCCAGCCCGTGCAGGTACGCGTGCACGTTGCCGGCGGGCAGATGGATGGCCTGACCCGGGGCCAGGTCCACGCGGTTGAGCAGGATGGCCACCACCACGCCGGGGTCGTCCGGGTGGTGCTGGGCGACCTCGAGGGCCGTGGCCAGCGAGGGGTCGCGCTCGGCCAGGTCCGGCGCGGCCCGCAGCACGTCCACGACCTGCGCCACGGCGCCGGGAGAGCCCCACACGGAGTCCGGGTCGAGGATCGAGGTGAACGCGTCCTCGAGGTCCCCGGCGGCGAGGGCCTGGCTGATCCGGGCGGCGGCGACGGCGACGGCGGACGTGTCCCCGTCCGCCCGCTCCGTGAGGGCGCGGGCCAGGGCCTCGAAGCTGTCCGAGGAGACCTCGGGGGAGCGGAAGCCGCACATCGCCGAGAAGGGGGTCAGCGCGAGCAGCATCTCCGGCTTGTGGTTCGCGTCCTTGTAGTTGCGCTCCGGGGCGTCGACCGGCACGCCGGCGGCCTCCTCCGCGGCGTATCCCGCGCGGGCCTGCTCCAGGGTGGGGTGCGCCTGGATGGACAGCGGGGCGCCCGCGGCGAGCAGCTTCATGAGGAAGGGCAGACGGCCCTCCGGCGCGGCGGGCCCTAGGCAGCGCTCCGGGTCCGCGGCCACCACCTCGTCCAGGCCGACACGGGCGCCGTCCGCCACGACGGCGACGCACGGGGCGCCCGGATGGTCGCCCAGCCACAGCTCGGCCTCGGGGCGGCCGGTGGGCTCGCGTCCCTGCAGGTCGGCGAGGAGCGTGGGGGAGCCCCAGGCGTAGTCACGGATCACGGGCTTCAGGACGTGCATGCGCCCCAGCCTAGGTGTTGTGGGTCATGAGGTTCTTGCCACGAGGCGCCGGCTGAGATGAGACGAGTGGGCCTCTCCCGCAGGATGGAAGTTCCTCAACAACCCACCTGCCCGAAAAGACCCACTCATGACTCACGCTAACGCACCCCTGACCCCCACCGGCCGTCTCAGGATGGTCCACCGCCACCTGCACGACGGGATCCCACAGGCGCACGTGGCCGCCGAGTTCCGGGTGAGCCGGCCCACGGTGGCCACCTGGGTGGCCCGCTACCGCGCCGAGGGCGAGGCCGGCCTTCAGGACCTGCCCAGCCGGCCGCACCGTTCACCTGCCCAGCTCGATCCGGTCCTGGTCGCCCAGATCCACGCCCTGCGGCGGGAGCGCAAGTGGTCCGCACGGCGCATCCATCACCACCTCGCCTCCGAAGGCCACCAGCTGTGCCTGCGCACCGTGGGGAGGTGGATGCACCGGCTGAGCATCTCCCGGTTGCGAGACCTCGCGCCCACAGGTGAGGACCTGCGCCAACGACCCCAGAAGATCACCGCGAGAGGGCCGGGGCACATGGTGCACCTGGATGTGAAGAAGATCGGGAAGATCCCAGACGGGGGCGGCTGGCGCACCCACGGACGTGAAAGTGAAGCAGGCCGTGCTTCCAAGCGCGGGCCTGGCCGGCGGGTCGGCTACACCTACCTGCACTCGGCGATCGACGGGTACACCCGCCTGGCCTACACCGAGGCGTTGGAGGACGAGCGGGCGGCCACGACCGTGAGCTTCTACTGCCGGGCGCGGGCGTTCTTCGCCGCCCACGGCATCACCGTGGACCGGGTGATCACGGACAACGGGAACAACTATCGGGCTGCGGACTTCACCGCGAAGGTGGTCTCGCTCGGGGGCCGGCATCACCGGATCCGACCCTACACCCCGCGCCATAACGGGAAGGTCGAGCGGTACAACCGGCTGATGGTCGATGAGGTCCTCTACGCCCGCCCCTACACCTCAGAGCAAGCTCGGCGTGAGGCCCTGGCGGTGTGGGTGAACCACTACAACTACCATCGGCCTCATACCTCCTGGGGAGACGCTCCTCCGGCCTCGTTGGCCCCGGCCCGAGTCAACAACGTCATGACCTCTTACACCTAGGTCAGCCCGTCGGCCCGCGCGCCGCGCCTCACGGGGCGGGGACGCACAGCCCGTTCGTCGAGGACGCGTGGTTCAGCACGTCCTCCTGGCCCAGGTCCTCGGCCGTCATCAGGTCCTCGGCGGTGAAGGGCTCGCCGTCGGAGCGGGTCGGCGGGGCCGGCCACGTGGCCGGGTCGTCCTCGTCGACGTCGGGGGCCTGCGTCTCCTGCGCGACGACGGCCAGCACGGTGAGCAGCGGCGTCGCCGAGACCCCGGTCGGCTCCGATCCGGCGGTCACGGACTCATCGGCCAGCATCTCGTCCACGCGGCGGTGGACGAGGTCGTAGTCGGGGTAGGTGGTGAAGTGGGTGCCCGTGTCGCCGAAGTCGGGCGGGCCGATGGTCAGCCGCCGCATCTTCTGGCCGCGCGAGCGCTCGGCGAGGTCGACGAACGTGCCGAGCTGGGACTGCGGCAGGTCGGTGGTCACGATCTGCTGGCCCGCCGCGAGGATCCCCTCGAAGCGGGTGAGCACGGTGGCGGGGCTGAACTGCTCCAGCATCGCCGCCTGCAGGCACTGCTGCCGGCGGATGCGGGCGTAGTCGGTGGACCAGTGCCGGGAGCGGGCGAAGGCGAGCGCGTCGTCGCCGTTGAAGTGGTGGGTGCCCGGCTCCCACCAGATGTTGCCCCAGACGCCGTCGGGCCGGACGCCGCGGTGCACCACGTAGCCGCCGCTGACGACGTCCACCCCGCCCATGGCGTCGATCAGCTGGGCGAAGCCGCCCATGTCCATGAGGGCGTAGCCGGAGACGTCCAGGCCGAGGATGCCGCCGGCGGCGTCCTTCATGGCCTCGGCGCCGGGGTGTTCGGCGTCCGGGTAGAGGTCTGCGTGGTGCTCCTCCACGTCCGTGTAGAGGGCGTTGAGGATGCACTCGTCGCCGCAGTCGAAGCCGTTCGGGTACACGTCCCACAGCGGGGAGCCCTCGACGAACGGCGCGTTCTGGAGGTTGCGGGGCAGGGAGAACATCACGATGGCGCCGGTGCGGGCGTCCACGGAGACCACGTGCATGGAGTCCGGGCGCAGCCCCTGGCGGCCCTCGCCGGCGTCCGCGCCCAGGACCAGGATGTTGTAGCGGCCCTCGGCCTCCGGGACGGCCGGCCCCTCCTGGAAGACCTCGCCGAGCGCCCCGCGGCTCGTGTTCGCCGCCCAGCCGCCGTAGAGCAGGGCGCCGCTGGTGAGCACGAGCGCGAGCGCGGTGACCGCCGCCGTGATCTTCCGCGCGCCGGGGGCGAGCAGGTGCGGCCGGATCAGCCGGAACGTGTCCACCCACAGCACCGCCCAGCCCACCGCCAACGCCGCCAGGACCACCGCCAGCCCGAGCAGCACGCCGTCCCGGGCCATGAGCGAGATCAGGCTCGCGCGGGAGACCAGCCACCACAGCAGCCCGAGGATCAGCACGGCCCACACGGTGACGGTGACCCGCAGCGCCACGCGGCCGAGCCGGCGGCTGCCGGCGACGAGCTGGGCGCCGCCGGGGACCAGCAGGGTCAGGGCGGTGAGGATCAGCGCCCGGCGGGTGCGCTCGGTGGGGGAGGCGACGCGTGGATCTCGGAGCGGGTCGGGCTGCGCGTGACCGGCGGGCACGGATCCGGTGGCGGGCGACATCAGCGGTCGGCGGCCATCCGCTCGCGCAGGCGGGCCCCCTTGGCCCGGGCCTGGGCGTTGAGCTCGTCGGCGTGCTCGGCGAGGGCGGCGCGCAGGCGGTCGCCCTCCGCGGTGTCGGCCGAGGCGAGGATGCGGGCGGCCAGCAGGCCGGCGTTGCGGGCGCCGTCGATGGAGACGGTGGCCACCGGCACACCGGCGGGCATCTGGACGATCGAGAGCAGGGAGTCCATCCCGTCCAGGCTCTTGAGCTTCACGGGCACGCCGATCACGGGCAGGGGGGTGACGGCGGCGAGCATCCCGGGCAGGTGCGCCGCGCCGCCCGCGCCCGCCACGATCACGCGGATGCCGCGCTCGTGCGCGCGGGCGCCGAACTCCACCATCTCGTGGGGCATGCGGTGCGCGGAGACCACGCCGACCTCGACGGGCACGTCGAGCTCGCGCAGGGCCTCGGCGGCCGCGCTCATCACGGGCCAGTCGGAGTCGGAGCCCATCACGACGGAGACGACCGGGGCGTCGTCCTGCAGGGGCTGGGCGGGGGTCTGGGGCGTGGCGGTCATGGGCGGGCCTCCGTCTCGGTGCCGGTGGTGGGGGCGTCGTCGCGCAGCAGTGCGGCGGCGGACTCGGCGGTCCGCACGGCCTCCTCGAGGCTGAGGCCGTGGTCCGCGACGACGTTGACGTGACCGACCTTGCGGCCCGGGCGCACGTCCTTGCCGTAGAGGTGGACCTTGGCCTGCGGGTGGGCGGCGAGGGCCGCGACGCTGCCGGCGTGCAGGTCCTCGCGGGCGCCGCCGAGGACGTTCTTCATCACGACGCCGGCCCCGCGGGGGGCCGTCTCGCCCAGCGGCAGGCCGAGCACGGCGCGGACGTGCTGCTCGAACTGGCCGGTGACGGCGCCGTCCATGGACCAGTGGCCGGAGTTGTGGGGGCGCATGGCCAGCTCGTTCACCTGGAAGCCCGGGCCGACCCCCGGCGTCTCGAACAGCTCGACCGCGAGCATGCCGGTGACGTCCAGCTCCTCGGCGAGGCGGACGGCCGCGGCGGTCGCGGCCGCGGCGACGGCCGGGTCGAGGTCCTGGGCCGGGGCGACCACGAGGTCACACACGCCGGCCACCTGCACCGAGTCGACCACGGGGTAGACGGCCACCTCACCGGAGGGGGTGCGCGCCACCTGCGCGGAGAGCTCACGGGAGAAGGGGACGAGGGCCTCGGCCAGCAGCGGGGCGATGCCGGCGCCGAGCCACGCGGCCAGGGTGCCGTCCGCGGCGGAGGCGCGGGCGTCGTCGGGGTCGTCGAGCTTGAGCACGCCCTTGCCGTCGTAGCCGCCGCGGGCGGTCTTGAGGATCATGGGCCAGCCGTGCTCGTCGCCGAAGGCGAGGACGGCCTCGAGGTCGTCGACCGGCGCCCACGCCGGGTTCGGCAGGCCCAGCCGCTCGACGGCGGCGCGCATGACCAGCTTGTCCTGGGCGTGCTGCAGCGCCTCGGGGCCGGGGCGCACGGCGACGCCGGCCTCCTGCAGGGCCCGCAGGTGCTCGGTGGGCACGTGCTCGTGGTCGAAGGTGACCACGTCCACCGTGGCCGCGAACGCACGCAGGTCCGCCAGGTCCGCGTGGTCGCCGACCACGTGGGGGGCGACCTGGGCCGCTGACGCGTCCGGGGCCTCCGCGAGCACGCGGAAGGGCACGCCGAGCTCCGCGGCGGCGCCCGCCATCATGCGGGCCAGCTGCCCGCCACCGATCACACCGAGTCGAGGGGAAGTCACCCGGACAGGGTAGTCGGACCGGCTGAGAACTCCGTCACGGAGGGGTGGCCGATGCCGGATCCGAGGAGGGCGCGCGCCGGGGGCGCGGCTACAGTGTTCCCCAGCCCTGCGCGGGTCCGCCCCGCGTGCACACCCCCGTCCCGAACCGAGGAGTCCACGCCCATGCTGTCCGATCTCTGGGGCCGCCTGACCGGGATGGTCTCCCTGCTGTGGCGGGAGGTGGCCAAGTTCGGCACCGTCGGTGCGGCCGCGTTCGTGGTGGACTCGCTCGTCTTCTGGTGGATGATGACCGGCCCGCTCGAGGGGTCCAACGTCAAGGCCAAGATCGTGGGCGGCGTCGTCGCCACCCTGTTCAGCTGGGTCGCCAACCGCTACTGGACGTTCCGGGACAAGCGCTCCTCCAACAAGACGCGCGAGCTCGTGATGTTCCTGATCATGAACGCGATCGGGCTGGGCATCCAGGCCGGCTGCGTGGCGATCGCGCAGTACCTGATGGGCGTGACCGACCCGACCGGCCTGTTCATCGCCGGCAACGTGATCGGCCTGTTCTTCGGCACCGTGTTCCGCTACTTCGCCTACCGGTTCTGGGTGTTCAAGGAGAAGCTGGACGTGGAGCCCGGCTTCGCCAACGACCTCGCGATCATCACCGGTCAGATGCCCGTGCTGCGCGAGGACCAGCTGCCTCCGCACGGCCGGCACCGTACCCCCGACGCCGGGGTCTGAGCGTCCCGGCCTGACCCCGCCGCCCCGTCAGGGGCGCACGGTCACCGCCCGGCCCGCGTCCCACGCCTCCAGCGCGGCCCGCACTCCCGCCCACGTCAGGCGGGGGCGCGGGCCGTCGTCGTCCGGGGCGACGTCGGCCCCGGCCGGGATCGACGCGGGCCGCACGTGATCCACGGGGCCGGGCAGGGCATCCGGCTGGGCGCGGATCTCGGCGGCCACGTCCATGACGGCCGGATCGGCGGCCGGGCCGTCGAACTCGGGCTCGAGGCCGCGCGGCAGGGCGACGGCGAACACGGTCACGGACGGGTCCGGCCACGCCTCGGGCCGGTCCGTGAGGACGGCGGCGGGGGAGTCGCCCTCGAGGGCGGGCTCGGCCTCGGCGCAGAGCACGCCGAGGGCGAGGGCGTGGGAGAGCCAGTGGACGGGCAGGTCCAGGGCGACGGCGTCGCCCGCGCCGACGCCCTCGGCGCCGAGCAGGCCCGCGAACTTGGCGGCCCAGTTCACGGTCACGCGGCCCGAGAGCTCGATGCGCTGGTCCACCGCGCCGGGCTCGTCCGGAGCCCCCGGCTCCTGGACGAGCGCGGGCCGCGGGGAGGAGGCGAGGCGGAGCACGAGGGGGCCGGTGGACCGGGGTGCGGAGAGGGAGACCATGGGCCCAGTGTGGCACCCGCTCGGTTTGACTCGGCATGAATCACACCGATGTAATGAACCCGGGCCAACGGTCCCGCCAGGAGGGGCCCGCCGGCTTGCCCGGCACCCGCACGGACCGCATGGTCACCCGGCCCACAGCCGCCACGTCGATCCCGGGAAGAGGCGTCACACATGGAGCAGACCCAGCGAGTCGAGGACGCGCACCGCGCCGATCCCGCGCCGGCGCCTCGTCCGCGGAGCGTCCCCAGCGACTGGTTCCTCGACCCCGCCGACCCGCAGGCAGGCGTGTCCGGCGCGAGCCTCGAGGATCAGGCGACCGCCTTCCTCACCGCCCACGACCTCGACGGCGAGACCGGCACCCCGACCGCCACCGTCACCGCCCTCTTCCCCGGTGACGCGCGTCCGGTCGAGGCCGTGCCCGTCTCCGCCGACTGGGCCGCCATCCCGGGCGTGACCACCGAGCCCGTCGAGGGCGAGCTGGCCTGGCAGGCGGACGCCCTGTGCGCGCAGACGGACCCCGAGGCGTTCTTCCCGGAGAAGGGCGGCTCCACGCGGGACGCCAAGCGCGTGTGCGAGGCCTGCACCGTCAAGGACGCGTGCCTGGAGTACGCCATGGCGAACGACGAGCGCTTCGGCATCTGGGGCGGGCTCTCCGAGCGCGAGCGTCGCCGCCTGCGCCGCGCCCGCGCCTGACGCACGGCGCCCGTCCACCGGGTGCGGTGCCCGGCGCGGACCGCCCGGTCCGGGCTCAGCCGCGGCCCCAGCTGGGGTCGAGCACCTGCGGGTCCACGCCCAACGCGTCGGCGCAACGGCTCAGCGCCACCCCGTAGACGGCCCCCTCGAGGTCGGCCGGGTCGGCCGCGTCCCGCAGCGGCCGCTCGAACAGGGTGATCAGCACCCCGTCCCGGCCCTGCCGCTCGGCCCGCGCGAACAGCGCCTCCTCATCCCGTTCCCGGCCGGCGTGCAGCTCGCGCAGTCGCTCGTCGAGCCGGTCCGGGATGCGCTCCACCCGCGCGGTCACGTGCCGCAGCCCGGGCGCGTCCAGGGAGCCCAGCCGGTCCACCGCCTTCTCGACGGCGGTCAGCAGCGCCTCGCCCCGGCCCCGCTCCGAGCGCGCACCGAACGGGCGCGGATGCCGCAGCCCTCGGCCACGGCGGTCCCGTCCGCCGCGCCCCGTGGGGGAGGAGACGCCGGCCTCGGCCGGGCCGCCCTCGACACCCGGCTCGGCCCCCGCGGCGTCGCCCGCCCGGAACGGCAGGGGGTCGAGGGGATCGGAGGAGGCGGACGCGGTCATGCGCGCCATGGTAGGCCACCGCTCCGGGCCGTCCGCCGAGTAGGGTGGCGGGCGTGGGACCCATGCGACGCTGCAGCAAGACCGGATGCCAGAGCCCTGCCCTGGCCACGCTGACGTACAACTATGCGGACTCGCAGGTGGTCATCGGGCCCCTGTCGCGCCGGGCGGAGCCGCACACGTACGACCTCTGCGGCGAGCACGCTCGGCGCACCACGGCCCCGCGCGGCTGGGAGGTGCTGCGGCTGGAGCTGCCCGAGCACTACGAGGCCGTCGACGCGGACGGCGGCGTGCGCACGGTCCCCACCCGGCCCATGGCCGTCCCGCCGGCCCGCCCCGGGCTGCGCGTGGTGCGTGACGGGGACTGACGCGGCGCGTCTCGTGCCGTCCGGGGCCTCGCTAGGCTGGAGGGCATGACTGAGACCTCCGCAGAGTTCCGCACCCCCGACGTCGACCCGGCCTTCGCCAACCGCACCACCGTGCCCGGTGCCTCGTTCGACTTCACGGTCCGGGACCTGTCCCTGGCCGAGGCGGGCCGCCACCAGATCCGCCTGGCCGAGCACGAGATGCCGGGGCTGATGTCCCTGCGCGAGGAGTACGGGGAGGCCCAGCCGCTCAAGGGCGCCCGCATCGCCGGCTCCCTGCACATGACCGTGCAGACCGCCGTGCTCATCGAGACCCTCATCGCCCTCGGCGCCGAGGTCCGGTGGGCCTCCTGCAACATCTTCTCCACGCAGGACGAGGCCGCCGCCGCCGTCGTCGTGGGCTCGGGCACCCCCGAGGACCCGCAGGGCGTGCCGGTGTTCGCCTGGAAGAACGAGTCCCTCGAGGACTACTGGTGGACCGCCTCGCAGATCCTCACCTGGCCGGGCGCGGACGAGGATCCGGAGCGCGGCCCCAACATGATCCTGGACGACGGCGGCGACGCCACCCTGCTGGTGCACAAGGGCGTCGAGTTCGAGGCCGCGGGCGCCGTGCCCAGCGCCACCGAGGACGACCCCGAGGAGTACCGGATCATCCTCGAGACGCTGCGCCGCTCGCTGGCCCGCGACCCGCAGCACTGGACCCGCACCGCCGGCACCCTACGCGGCGTCTCCGAGGAGACCACCACGGGCGTGCTGCGCCTCTACCAGCTGGCGCAGGAGGGCCGCCTGCTCTTCCCGGCGATCAACGTGAACGACGCCGTGACCAAGTCCAAGTTCGACAACAAGTACGGCATCCGCCACTCCCTGCCGGACGGCATCATGCGCGCCACGGACGTGCTGATCGGCGGCAAGGTCGCCGTGGTCTGCGGCTACGGCGACGTCGGCAAGGGCGCCGCCGAGGCCCTGCGCGGCCAGGGTGCCCGCGTGATCGTCACGGAGATCGACCCGATCTGCGCGCTGCAGGCCGCGATGGACGGCTACCAGGTGGCCCGCCTCGAGGACGTGGTGGGCGAGGGCGACATCTTCGTCACCACCACCGGCGGCAAGGACATCATCATGGCCGAGCACATGGCCGCCATGAAGGACAAGGCCATCGTGGGCAACGTCGGCCACTTCGACAACGAGATCGACATGGCCGGCCTGGCCCGCATCCCCGGCGTCGTGAAGACGGAGATCAAGCCGCAGGTCCACGAGTGGACCCTGGACGGCGGCACGGAGGCCGAGCGCAGCATCATCGTGCTCTCCGAGGGTCGCCTGCTGAACCTCGGCAACGCCACCGGCCACCCCTCGTTCGTGATGAGCGCGTCCTTCACCAACCAGGTGATGGCCCAGATCGAGCTCTACGGCGGCTCCACGGGCACCGGCGCCCTGACCGGCGAGCACTACGAGAAGCGCGTCTACACGCTGCCCAAGGTGCTGGACGAGAAGGTCGCCCGCCTGCACCTGGACGCCCTCGGCGTCGGGCTGACCGAGCTGACCAAGGCCCAGGCCGAGTACCTCGGCGTGGACGTGGCCGGCCCCTACAAGGCCGACCACTACCGCTACTGATCCCCGGCGCCCGCGGGCGGACGGACCCACTCGAGAGAGGCACGAGCATGGCTTCCCATCAGGCCGGCCGCGGGCGCGACGAGCGCGCCGGGGCGGAGGACTTCGAATCCGGGCTGGACTACGGCGCGTTCGTCGAGGACGACGCCGCCGACGATCCGAACCGCACCCAGGCGCTGCCCGCCATGGGTCGGGACGACGACGGCGGCGCCCAGCACACCTCGGCGCTCAGCCCCGAGGACCTCGCCGCGCTGCGCGGCGGGGACGCGGCGGCCGCGGACCGACGCGACGCCGGCCGCCCGGTCGCGGACGCCGACCGCGACATCGTCGCCTCCCGGGCCGTGCCCGAGGGCGGCCGGCGGCCGTTGCCCGGCGCCGACGAGCTCGGCCCGCTGAGCGCCGCCGTCGGGGCCCGCCCGGCGGGGTCGAGCACGGCCGCCCCGGTCGACCGCTACCCCGAGGACGGCACCGCCGCCCCCGTGGCGCAGGCGGCGGCCCTGCAGGGCCCCACGCCGGAGGAGCGCGCGCGCCTGCCCAAGGCGGGTCCGCGCCTGGCGCAGGTGCTGCTGGCGGTCCTCGCCCCGCTCGCCCTGCTGCTGGCCGCTGTCCGCCTCGTGGCGAGCCCGGTGTTCCTGTGGCTGGAGTACCACCGGCCCGGGTTCCCCGCGGACCGGTTCGGCTTCACCCTCGCCGACCGCATGCACTACGGCTCCGCCGGGCTGGACTACGTGACCAACCTGGCCGGGCCTCGGTACCTCAGCAGCCTCACACACCAGGGCGCACCCCTGTTCACCGAGGTCGAGGTCGACCACATGACGGATGTGAAGACCGTGCTGTGGATCGCCACTGCGGCGCTCGTGGTGCTCGTGGTGGTGTGCGCCCTGCTCATCGCGTCCCTGCTGCGCACCAGCCCCGGCGGGGTGCGCCGCGGCCTGTTCGCCGGCGCCGTGTGGCTGCCGCTCGCGGTGATCGCGCTCGCGGTCCTGGCGGTGCTGGGCTGGGAGACGTTCTTCGCCGGGTTCCACTCGCTGTTCTTCGCGGACGGCACGTGGACGTTCTCCGTGCGGGACGCCCTCATCCGCCTCTACCCCGAGCAGTTCTGGGTGGACGCGGCCGTGGTGGTCGGGCTGGTGACCCTGCTGGCGTCCCTCGTGACGCTCGTGCTCACGTGGCCCACGCGCCGCCGTCGTGAGCTGAGCGCGGACCGCCGCGAGCAGCTGCTGCGCACCCGCCTGCGGTGGGCCCGGGAGGACGACGCCGTGGTGCGCTGACCGCCGCCGGACGGGAACGGGCCGGGAGGACGAGGCGTCCTCCCGGCCCGTCGTCGTCCGGGGGCGCGGGGTCAGCGACGGTAGAGGGCCTCGACGTCCTCGGCGTGGTCCTCGATCACCTGGGCCCGCTTGAGCTTCTGGGACTGGGTGACGTGCCCGGAGTCCTCGGTGAACGGGTGGTCCAGGATGCGGAAGCGGCGGATGGACTCGGCGCGGGAGACGCCCGCGTTGACCTGGTCCACCGCCTCCTGGATCGAGGCCAGCACGGTGGGGTCCGTCGCGGCCTCGGCCGGCGTGAGGCTGAGCTCGCGGTCCAGGGCCCACTGGGTGAAGGCCTCGGTGTCCAGGGTGATGAGGGCGCCCACGAACGGGCGGTTCTCGCCGACCACCACGACGTGCTCGATGAGCCGGTGCTGGCGCAGCGCCTCCTCCATGGGCGTGGGGTACACGTTCTTGCCGCCGGCGGTGATGATCACGTCCTTCTTGCGGCCGGTGATCCGCAGGAAGCCGTGCTCGTCCAGCGCACCGATGTCCCCGGTGCGGAAGAAGTCGTCCTCCATCGCCTCCGCCGACGCCTTCGGCATGCCGTGGTAGCCGTCGAACACCACGGGGCCGCGGATGAGGATCTCGCCGTCCTCGGCGATCTTCACCGTCACCCCGGCCACGGGCAGGCCCACGGTGCCCACGCGGTGCGCGCCGGGGATGTTCACGGTGGCCGGCGCGGTGGTCTCCGTGAGGCCGTAGCCCTCCACGATCGGAATGCCGGCGCCGCGGAAGAAGTGCACCAGCTCCGGGGAGAGGGCGGACGCGCCGGACACGCACGAGATCACCTCGCCGCCGAGGGCCTCCCGGATCTTGCGGTAGACCAGCCGGTCGAACAGCGCGCGCCGGGCGCGCAGCAGGGCCGAAGGCCCGGGGCCGTCCCCGAACTCGGCCTCGTCCACGGCCGTGGACCACTCGATGGCGGTGCGCTTGGCGGCCGCGTAGATCGGCCCGGTGCCGCTCTTCTGGGCCTTGGCCTCGATGCCGGCCTCGACCTTCTCGAACACGCGCGGCACGGCCAGCAGCCACGTGGGGTGGAAGGAGGCGAGGTCGCCGAGCAGCGTGGCCGGGGAACCGGAGTGGGCCACCTGGATGCGGGCGTACAGGCAGATGACCTGGACGGCGTGGGCGAGCACGTGGGCCAGCGGGAGGAAGAGCAGGGTGCGCGACGTTGTCGTCTCCGGGGACCACTGGACCACCTCGCGCGCGAAGTGCAGCACGTTGATGGCCGCGCCCACGAAGTTGCCGTGCGTGATCACGGCGCCCTTCGGGCGGCCGGTGGTGCCGGAGGTGTAGACGATCGAGGCGGGGCTGGCGAGGGTCGCCAGGGAGCGGGCGTGCTCGACGGCGTCGTCCGCCACGAACGCGCCGGCCTCGGCCAGCTCCGCCAGTCCGGCGTCCGTCAGCGGGAACGTCGCCACGTCCACGCCCGCGTGCCCGGCGGCCTCGGCGACGCGCTCGCCGAGCTCCTCGCTGCCGACGGCGACCACCCGCAGCCCCGAGTCCGTGACGATGTGCTCCACCTGGTGGGCGGAGGAGGTCTCGTAGATCGGCACGGAGACGGCGCCGGCGAACCACACGGCCTGGTCGAGGACGGCCCACGCGTAGGAGGTGGGGGAGAACAGGCCCACCCGGTCCCCGGGCTGGACGCCGTGGGCGATGAGGCCGGCCGCCACGGCGCGCACCTGGGTCAGGAACGCAGTGAAGTGGACGTCCACCCAGCCGCCCGCGCCGTTGCGCACGGCGTACACGGGGGCGTCCGGCCGGTCGGCACAGGAGGCGACGATCAGGTCCGTGATGTTGGAGTCCGCCGGCGGCATGCCGACGAGCTCGGTGGCGGACTCATGGACGGGGCTCTGGTTCTGCACGGTCCGAGCGTATCCATTTTCGGACGTGCGGCGCGCATTCGGGCACACCCGCGCCCGCGACGCGGCCGTCAGATCCAGCTGCTGAACCACATCCGCCAGCGCCACTGGTCGTACGGGATGACGTCGCCGATCCACACGGGCAGGAAGAACAGGGACACGGCGACGGCGATCGTCACGTACGCCAGCACCAGGGCCGAGCCCCAGCGGGGCCCGGGCCGGCGGCCCGGCCGCAGCAGCAGCGAGAGCGCCAGGGCGATCATCATCACGAGGAAGGGCTCGTAGGCGATCGTGTAGAAGAAGAACATGGTCCGCTCGGGCCACAGGAACCACACCAGCTGCCCGGCCGCGTAGGCGCAGAGCAGGGCGCCGGCCCGCCAGTCCCGGTGGCGCACCAGCAGCCACACGCACACGAGGACGGCGGCCAGGCCCGTCCACCACACGAACGGGTTGGCGATGTCCGTGATGGCCGCCGAGCACGCGCCCGCGGCGTCCGCCGGGCAGATCCCCTCGCCGGGCTCTGCACCCTCGTAGTAGTAGCTCACGGGCCGGCCCATGAACGGCCAGGTCCACGGGTTGGCGGCGTAGTCGTGGGGGCTGGTGAGGCCCTGGTGGAAGGTCGTGGACTCCACGTGGTAGTGCCACAGGGAGCGCAGCGGGCCGGGGACCAGCCCGGCGAGCACGCCCTCCGGCGGGTTGTCCCGGTGCCAGTCCCGGTAGTAGCCGCCCTCCGTGACGAACCAGCCGGTCCACGAGGCCAGGTAGGCGACCAGGCCGCCGCCCACCACGGCCACGAACGCGTACAGGCCGTCCTTCTCGACGCCGGCCCACGCCCAGTGCCGCACCCCGGCGGTCCGGCGCGCGGACATGTCCCACAGGACCGTGAGCAGGCCGAAGGCCGCCATGAACGCCAGCCCGGAGAGCTTCACGGCGCAGCCGGCGCCCAGCAGCACGCCCGCGAGCAGTCGCCACGGGCGCCAGCCGAGCCACGGCCCGCTGGCCAGGGCGTCGCGTCCCCGCCGGGCGACGTCGTGGGCGAGCCGCTCCGCGAGCAGCCGCCGCCCGTGGACGCGGTCCGCCAGCAGCGCGGCGAAGGCCGCGAGCACGAAGAACGAGAGGAAGATGTCCAGCAGCCCGATGCGGGACATCACCAGGTGGTGGCCCTCCACGGCCAGCAGCAGCCCGGCGACCGCGCCCAGGGACACCGAGCGCAGCAGGTGCTGCGTGGCGAGGGCGACCAGCAGGACGGACAGCGTGCCGGCCACCGCGGCGCTGAACCGCCAGCCCACCCCGTTGTCCGGGCCGAACGCGAGCATGCCCAGGCCGATCAGCCACTTGCCCAGCGGCGGGTGCACCACGTAGGCGGCCCCCTCGAGCGGCTCCGCCTCGCCGCGCGCGAACGCGTCGTTGACGTCCTCGTCCCACCGCCGCTCGTAGCCGGACTCCAGGAGGGAGTAGGCGTCCTTGGGGTAGTAGGTCTCGTCGAAGATCAGCTGATCCGGGTGGGCCAGGTTCGTGAACCGCAGGACGCCGGCGATCGCCGTGACCAGCAGCGGCAGGATCCAGTGCCACCGCGTCAGGGGTGCCGCACTGACCCCGAGGCGGGCGCGCAGGGCGGCGACGCCGAAGGGGCCGTCGTCGGCCGCGACGGCGGCGGGGCGGGGGGCGAGGGCGGTGGCGGGCACGGGCTCCATGCTAGGCGGCGGGGTGGACGGCGAGACGTGCACGGTGACCGGGGCCGTAGGCTCGGGGCAGCCGTCCGTCCGTCGAAAGGTCGTCCCATGCCCGAGGGCCGCATCGTCCTGGCCGCCACCCCCATCGGCCACCTCGGGGACGCGTCCGCGCGCCTGCGTGAGCTGCTGTCGGAGGCGGACGTGATCGCCGCCGAGGACACCCGGACCGCGCGGCGCCTGTGCGCCGGCCTGGGCGTCACCCCGGCGGGCAGGGTGGTGGCCCATCACGAGCACAACGAGGCGGCCTCCGCTCAGGGGCTGCTGGACCAGGTGCGGGGCGGTGCCACGGTGGCGGTGGTCTCGGACGCGGGCATGCCCACGGTCTCGGACCCGGGGTACCGGCTCGTGGCGGCCGCGGTGTCCGCAGGGCTGCCCGTGACGTGTGCGCCCGGCCCCTCCGCCGTGACCACCGCGCTCGCCCTCTCCGGCCTGCCGACGGACCGGTTCGCCTTCGACGGCTTCGTCCCCCGCAAGGACGGGGAACGACGGCGATGGCTCACCTCCCTGCTGACCGAGGCCCGCACCGTGGTCGCCTTCGAGTCGCCGCAGCGTCTGGCGGACGCGCTGGCCGTCGTCGTGGAGGTCCTCGGTGCGGAGCGGCCGGTGTGCGTGGCCCGCGAGCTCACCAAGCTGCACGAGGAGGTGGTGCGCGGCACCGCGGCCGGAGTGCATGCCTGGGCTGCGGAGCGGCACGCGGGGGAGGGGATCCGCGGGGAGATCGTGCTGGTGATCGGGCCGGCCGCCCCCGGCGCCGAGGGCGAGGCGTCCGAGGCGGACGCCGTCGCCGAGGTGGCGGTGCTGGTGGAGTCCGGCACCCGGCTCAAGGAGGCCGTGGCCGCGGTGGCCGGAGCCCACGGGATGCGCAGCCGGGAGCTCTACCAGGCGGTGCTCGCGGCCCGGGGCTGACACGTCCCCGGCTACACAGATGCTCATGCGCGATGGCGCGGCCCCGGGGCCTGGCTAGGATCAGCCGTGGAGCCGCTGCCGACCGCCGCCGGACGGCGTCGGAATACCCGTGCCCGTCCACCCGTTCCCCTGAGGGACGCGGGGCGTGCCGCCTCCGACCACCGACCCCGAAAGAGGTGCATCATGACCGTGACCGCTGAGCGCGAGAAGGCGCTGCTGGAGTCCGTCCCCACCGGCCTGCTGATCGACGGCGAGTGGCGAGATGCCTCCTCCGGCAAGACCTTCGACGTGAAGGACCCGGCCACCGGCAAGGTCATCGCGAGCCTGCAGGACGCGAACTCCGACGACGCCATGGCCGCCTTCGACGCCGCCTGCGCCGCGCAGGCCGACTGGGCCCGGACCCCGGCCAAGGAGCGCGCCGACATCCTGCGTCGCGCCTACGATCTGATCAACGAGCGCGCCGAGGACTTCGCGCTGCTGATGACCCTCGAGATGGGCAAGCCGCTCGCCGAGGCCCGCGGCGAGGTCACGTACGGCAACGGCTTCCTGCGCTGGTTCTCGGAGGAGGCCGGCCGCCACTACGGCCGCACCCTGACCGTGCCCGAGGGCACGCTGCGCATGCAGGTGCACCACCGCCCGGTGGGCCCGTGCCTGCTGATCACCCCGTGGAACTTCCCGCTGGCCATGGCCACCCGCAAGGTGGGCCCCGCCGTCGCCGCCGGCTGCACCATGGTCCTCAAGGCCGCCAAGCTGACCCCGCTGACCACCCAGCTGTTCGCGCAGGTGATGCAGGAGGCCGGCCTGCCCAAGGGCGTGCTCAACGTCGTGGCGGGCTCCTCCGCCTCGTCGATCTCCAGCCCGATCCTGCAGGACCGGCGCCTGCGCAAGGTGTCCTTCACCGGCTCCACGCCGGTCGGTGTGCGCCTCATGAAGGACGCGGCGGACAACGTGCTGCGCACCTCCATGGAGCTCGGCGGCAACGCCCCGCTCATCGTCTTCGAGGACGCGGACCTGGACGCCGCCGTCGAGGGTGCCTTCGCCGCGAAGATGCGCAACATGGGCGAGGCCTGCACCGCCGCCAACCGCTTCCTCGTGCACGAGGACGTGGCCGAGGAGTTCACGCAGAAGTTCGTGGCCAAGCTCGAGGCGCTCAAGCCCCTGCGCGGCACCGACCCGGAGTCCACCCTCGGCCCGATCGTGGACGAAGGCGCGCGCGACGACATCGACCAGCTCGTCCAGGACGCCGTGGCGGCCGGCGGCGAGGTGCTCACCGGCGGCCACAAGATCGAGGGCGACGGCTACTTCTACGCGCCGACCGCGATCAAGGTGGAGAAGGGCAACCCGATCCTCCAGCAGGAGATCTTCGGCCCCGTGGCCCCGATCGTGACCTTCTCCTCCGAGGAGGAGGCCATCGAGATGGCCAACGACACCGAGTACGGCCTCGCCTCCTACGTGTTCACGAAGGATCAGGCCCGGATGTACCGCGTGGCCGAGAGCATCGAGTTCGGCCTCATGGGCTACAACGTGGGCGTCATCTCCAACCCGGCCGCGCCGTTCGGCGGCGTGAAGCAGTCGGGCCTGGGCCGCGAGGGCGGCGCCGAGGGCATCGAGGAGTACACCTCGGTGCAGTACATCGGCATCGCCGACCCGTGGGCGGCCACGAAGGCCTGACCTCTTCGCCGCGCCGCTCCCTCCGGGGGCGGTATCGGGTGGTATCCGACGTGGATACCACCCGATACCGCCCCCGAGGCGTGTCGGGGGGGGCCGGGCTCGGCTCCCTAGAGTGGGGTGCATGGCCCACGCATCCGAGACCCCCCTCGCCTACCGCGCCCCCGCCCCGCAGCCGGACGACGACGGCGGCCCGCGCCGGGACGCCCACGAGGAGAAGTCGGGACGTCGGCGGCGCCTCGAGTACCCGCCCGCACCCGAGCCGCTGCCGGCGCCCGTCGTGGACAACCACACGCACCTCGACTTCCGCGACGGCCTGGTCCGCGTGGACGTCCACCAGGCGATGGACGCGGCGGAGGCCGTGGGCGTGACCGGGGCGGTCCAGGTGGGCTGCGACGTCGCCTCGGCCCGGTTCACGATCGCGGCGATCGAGGCCGAGCCCCGCCTGCTCGGCGCCGTGGCGCTGCACCCCAACGACGCGGCCCGCCTGGCCGAGCGCGGCGAGTTCGAGGAGGCGTTCGCGCAGATCGCGGAGCTCGCCCGCCACCCCCGCGTGCGCGCCGTCGGCGAGACGGGCCTCGACTACTTCCGGACGCAGGACGAGGCCGGCCACGCCGCGCAGCAGGAGTCCTTCCGCCGGCACATCCGACTCGCCCGCGAACTCGGCACGGCCCTGCAGATCCACGATCGGGACGCGCACGACGACGTCGTCCGGATCCTGCTCGAGGAGGCGGCCGACGGCGGGCTGCCCCCGCACGTGGTGTTCCACTGCTTCTCCGGCGGGCCCGATCTGGCCCGCACGTGCGCCGAGCACGGCTGGCACATGTCCTTCGCCGGTCCTGTCACCTTCAAGGCCAACGACGAGCTGCGCGAGGCGCTGCGGATCGCCCCGGCCGAGCTGCTGCTCGTGGAGACGGACGCGCCCTTCCTCACGCCGCATCCGCATCGGGGTCGCCCCAACGCGCCCTACCTGGTCCCGCTGACCCTGCGGGGCATGGCGGAGACGCGCGGCGACGACGTGGACGCCCTCGCCCGCGCGGTGAGCGAGAACACCGCCCGGGTGTACGGCTCGTTCTAAGCCGATCCAGACCCGGCCCCTAGGATGGACGACGTGCTGACCCGACTCCTCAAAGCCCGGCTGCCCGAGGGAACGCAGTACCTGGTGGACCGCCCCATGCGGATCCGCCTCGTGTTCGTGGTCCTCGGGTCCCTCCTCGTGGCCGGCCTCGAGATGGTGGCGCTCGCCTCGATCCTCCCGCTGGTCAGCCTGCTGACCTCGGGGGAGCTGGGCTCCCCGGCGCTCGAGGGGCTGCTGGCCCGGTTCGGGGCCGTGACGGTGCCGGAGCAGACGGTGGCCTTCGCCGTCGTGATCGTGCTGGCCTTCCTGCTCAAGGCGATCCTGGTGCTCGCGTTCCGCTGGTGGACCATGGGGTTCACCAACCAGAACCTCATCCGCACGTCCGCCACGCTGCTGCGCTACTACCTGCGGGCCGACTACGGCCTGCACCTGACGCGCACGGTCGGCACCCTGGTCAACAACGTCACCGGCACCTCCAGCATGGCGTACACGGGCGTGGTGAACGCGTCCGTCACGTTCCTCACGGAGGCCGTGACGCTCGTCGCGGTGGCGGTCGTGGTGGGCGTCTCCATGCCGCTGACGGGGCTCGGGATGGCCCTGTACTTCCTCGCCGTCGCCTGGGTGATCAAGACCGTGATCCGCCGCCCGGCCTCCCGCCTGGGCTGGACCCTGGTGACCGCGGGGGAGCGGGCCAACACGGCGGCGCTGCAGGGCCTGGAGAACTACAAGGACGTGAAGATCCGCGGCAACGACTCGGCCTTCATGGAGGAGTACCGCGCGGCCCGCATGGAGAGCGCCGAAGCCACGCGGCTCAAGATGATCCTCACGATGATGCCGCGCTACGTGCTCGAGGTCGCCTTCGTGGCCGCCATCGCGGCGCTCGTGGCCGTGGCCTTCATCCAGGGCCGCGGCGGGGAGGCGTTCGGCTCGCTCGCCCTGCTCGCGATGGCCGGCTTCCGCGTGCTGCCGTCCATGGCCGCGCTCATGGCCACCACCAATGAGATCCGCACCTCCTGGCCGGCCTTCGAGCGCACGACGGCGGAGCTCGCCGCCGCGCAGCCGGTCCTGCACGCGGCGGACCGGCCCTACGAGCGCGTCACGTTCGAGGAGGCCATCGAGGTGCGGGACGCGTCCTTCACCTACCCCGGCAAGGCCGAACCGGTCCTGCGCGACATCGACCTGCGCATCCCCTTCGGCTCCTCGTACGCCTTCGTGGGCGGCAGCGGTGCCGGCAAGACCACCCTGGTGGACCTGGTCATCGGCTTCCACCACGCCCAGCGCGGTGGGGTCTACGTGGACGGGGTGGAGCTCGAGGCCAACCCGCGCGGCTGGTGGGACAACGTGGCGTTCGTCCCGCAGTCCGTCACCGTGGTCAACGGGACGGTGCTGCACAACGTGCTCCTGGACGTCGAGGCCACCCAGACGGCGGACCGGGCCGAGGTGGAGCGCGTGCTGCGCGAAGCCCAGCTGGGCCAGTGGCTGGACGAGCTCCCCGACGGCCTGGACACCGTGATCGGCGAAGGGGCCGTGGGCGTCTCCGGCGGCCAGCGCCAGCGCCTGGGCATCGCGCGCGCGCTCTTCCGGCGCCCCCGCCTCCTCGTGCTCGACGAGGCGACGTCGGCCCTCGACAACCTCACGGAACGCCGGGTCACCGAGGTGATCGAGTCGCTGCGCGGCCGGATCACGGTCATCGTGGTCGCCCACCGTCTCTCCACGGTCAAGCGCTGCGATCAGATCGTGCTGATGGACCAGGGGCGGATCATCGGCCAGGGCACGTTCGCCGGGCTGCAGGAGACGAGCCCCGAGTTCCGCGAGCTCGTCCGGCTCGGTGACCTCTCCACCTGAGCGGACCCCGCGCCGCTGCGTCCCGGCTACCCCGTCCGGCGCCCCGATAGACTCGCGGGCATGGTCCAGCCCTCCCCGCACCCCGCCCCCGCCCCGCTGCTGAGCGCCGCGGACGTGCGGCGCATCGCCGCCGAGCTGGACCTGCGTCCCACCAAGCAGTGGGGCCAGAACTTCGTGATCGACCCGAACACGATCCGGCGCATCGTGCAGGCCGCGGACGTGACCGCGGACGAGCACGTGCTGGAGATCGGCCCCGGACTGGGCTCGCTCACCCTCGGCCTGCTGGACGCGGCCGCCGCCGTCACCGCCGTCGAGATCGACCCGGTCACCGCCGCCCGCCTGCCGCGCACCGCCGCCGAGTTCCGCCCCGGGGCCGAGGAAGCCCTCGCGGTGCTGCACGCGGACGCCATGACGCTGAGCGAGCAGGCACTGGCCGAGGTCCGGCCCGCTGCCGCCGCCGGCGGCCCCACCGCGCTCGTGGCGAACCTGCCCTACAACGTGGCCGTGCCCGTGCTGCTGCACGCGCTCGCGGTCCTGCCGGGGCTGCGGCACGGCCTGGTGATGGTGCAGGAGGAGGTCGCGGACCGTCTCGCGGCCGGGCCCGGCTCCAAGGTCTACGGCGTCCCGTCCGCCAAGGCGGCGTGGTACGCGGACGTGCGCAAGGCGGGCACCATCGGCACCCAGGTGTTCTGGCCCGCTCCGCGCATCCACTCCGGGCTGGTCGCCTTCACCCGGCGCGAGCCGCCGGCGGGCAGCACGTCCCGCCGGGAGGTCTTCGCCGTGGTGGACGCCGCCTTCGCCCAGCGCCGCAAGACCCTGCGCGCCGCGCTCGCCTCCTGGGCGGGGTCGCCGCAGGCGGCGGAGGACGCCCTGGTGGCCGCCGGCGTGGACCCGCGCGCCCGCGGCGAGGCCCTGGACATCGCGGCCTTCGCGCGGATCGCCGAGCACGGCCCGCGGCGTGCGGCGGAGGAGGTGGTTGCATGACGACGGAGGACCTCGGCCTCGACCCCACGGCCCGGCACGTCACGGTCAGCGCCCCCGGCAAGGTGAACCTGTCCCTGCGGGTGGGACCCCCCGGCGCGGACGGCTACCACCCCGTGGCCACCGTGTACCTGGCCGTCAGCCTGCGGGAGACCGTCACGGCGATCGCGCGCACGGACGGGAGGATCACCGTCGGCCCGTCGGGCCGCCACATCAGTCTGGTGGACACCCAGGACGTGCCCTGGGACGAGCGCAACCTCGCGCACCGCGCCGCCGCACACCTGCGGCGCACCCTCGGGCTCGATCCTGACACCCACGGCGTCCACCTCGAGGTCGCCAAGCAGGTCCCGGTCGCGGGCGGCATGGGCGGCGGCTCCGCCGACGCGGCCGCCGCGCTGCTCGCGTGCAGCGCCCTGTGGGAGACCGGGCACACCCGCGCCGAGCTCGCCGAGCTGGCCGCCCCGCTGGGCGCGGACGTGCCCTTCAGCGTGCTGGGCGGCGCCGCCGTCGGGCTCGGGACCGGGGCGGAGCTGACCCCCGTCGCGGCCCGCACCCCGGTGCACCTCGTCCTCGTCCCGGCGGACGCCGGGCTGTCCACCCCCGTGGTGTTCCAGACCCTGGACGAGCTGCGCCGGGAGGGCCACCTGCCCGACGGGCCGGCGCGCCCGGAGGTGAACGAGGCCGTCCTGCGGGCCCTCACCGCGGCGGACCCGCTCGAACTCGCCACCGCCATGGACAACGACCTGCAGACCCCGGCCGTCGTCCTGTTCCCCGAGCTCTCGGACGTCCTCGACCTCGGTATGGACGAAGGCGCGCTGCGCGGCATGGTCTCCGGCTCCGGCCCCACCCTGCTCTTCGTGGCGCAGGACGAGGCCTCCGCGCTGCGGCTGGCCTCGGCCATCGAGGAGCGCACGGGCGTGCGCGCCCTCCCCGTGCGCGGCCCCGTGCCCGGCGCCCACGTGCTCTGACACCCGGCGGCGCACCCCGCCGCACCCGACCACCCCTCCTCCGTCCGGAAAGGACCACCTCCTCCATGGCCCACCTGCTCGGCGCCGAGAACATCGGCATCGCCTTCGGAACCCGCACCGTCCTCGAGGGCCTCTCCCTCGGCGTGGATGAGGGGGACCGGATCGGACTCGTGGGCCGCAACGGCGACGGCAAGTCCACCCTCATGCGCATCCTCGCCGGCCTCCAGGAACCCGACACGGGCCGCGTCACCCGCCGCGGCGGCGTCCGCGTGGGCGTGCTGGACCAGCAGGACCGGCTCGACCCGGAGCACACCGTGCGCCAGGCCGTGGTCGGGGACGTGGACGACCACGTGTGGGCCTCGGACCCCAAGGTCCGGGACGTCCTGGGCGGTCTCCTCGACGGCTTCGACCTCGAGCAGTCCGTGCGGGGCCTCTCCGGCGGCCAGCGCCGTCGCGTGGCCCTGGCCCGTCTGCTCGCCGGGGACGACGACGTCCTCTTCCTCGACGAGCCCACCAACCACCTGGACGTCGAGGGCGTCGCGTGGCTCGCCCGCCACCTGACGCAGCGCTGGCGCCCCACCGACGGCGGCCTCGTGGTGGTCACCCACGACCGGTGGTTCCTCGACGAGGTCTGCACGCGCACGTGGGAGGTGCACGACGCCACGGTGGACCCGTTCGACGGCGGCTACGCGGCGTGGGTGCTCGCGCGCGCGGAGCGCTCCCGGCAGGCGGCGGTGACGGAGCAGAAGCGTCAGCAGCTCGTGAAGAAGGAGCTCGCCTGGCTGCGCCGTGGCGCCCCGGCGCGCACGTCCAAGCCGAAGTTCCGCATCGAGGCGGCCAACGCCATCATCGAGGACGTCCCCGCCCCGCGCGACTCGGTGTCCCTGGCGAAGATGGCCACGGCCCGGCTCGGCAAGGACGTCCTCGACCTCGAGCACGTGAGCCTGACGCTGGGGGAGAAGCCGATCCTCGACGACGTCACCCTGCGCCTGGCGCCCGGCGAGCGGCTCGGCGTGGTCGGCGTCAACGGTGCGGGCAAGTCGACCCTGCTGCGCCTGCTCGACGGCCGCATCGCTCCGGACTCGGGGCGGGTGAAGCGCGGCAAGACGGTGGTCTCGGCCACCCTCACCCAGGACGTGAAGGAGCTCGACGACGTCGCCCACCTGCGCGTCGCCGAAGTCATGGCCCGCGAGGGCTCGTCCTTCCAGGTCGGTGACCGCGAGATGTCCTCCGGCCAGCTGCTCGAGATGCTCGGCTTCGGCACCTCCCGGCAGTGGACTCAGGTCTCCGAGCTCTCGGGCGGCGAGCGCCGGCGCCTGCAGCTGCTGCGTCTGCTCGTGGGCGAGCCCAACGTCCTCATGCTCGACGAGCCGACCAACGACCTGGACACGGACACCCTGGCCGCCGTCGAGGACGTGCTGGACGGGTGGCCGGGGACCCTGGTGGTGGTCTCCCATGACCGTTACCTGCTCGAGCGCGTCACCGACCACCAGGTCGCCCTGCTCGGGGACGGCAAGGTCCGCGGCCTGCCCGGCGGGGTGGACCAGTACCTCGAGCTGCGCGCCGCGATGGACGACGCCGGCGGCCCGGCCCGGGGAGCCGGCGCAGCTCGGGGCCGCAACGACGTCGTCGGGACGTGCGCGGGCATGGGCGGGCCGGAGGAGGACACCGGGCCCACCGAGGCGGAGCGTCGGCTGGCCCGCAAGGAGATGGCCCGGCTCGAGAAGCAGATGACCCGGCTCCGGGACCGGAGGTCCGGCCTCGAGGCGCGGATGGCCGAGCTGGGGCAGGCGCAGGACTTCGACGCCCTCACCGCGGCCTCCGCCGACCTGAAGGACCTCGACGCGCAGCTGGACGTCCTGGAGGAGGAGTGGCTGCAGGCTGCTGAACTCGCCGAAGGGGACTGACCGGCGGGGGCTCACAGGAGAATGCGGCAGGTGTCACAGCCGGCTGCTGTCTCCGCCCTATAATCGGGGGCCGGGGCACAGCACCATGCCTGACCCCAAATGACGTGGACCATCCCCCCGCGTCAGGACGGAGGAGCAGAGCGTGATCGGGAGTCCCGGTGATGAGTCGACCGCGCTCCGCATGGGCTCGACCGCCCGCGGCCGTGTCCTGGGCCGGCCTTGGGAGCGGGGCCTCCCGCTGCTCGTCCTCATCGTGGACGTGGTCGCGGTCCTGCTCGCCACCTTCGTCTCGGCCCAGCTCCGCTTCGGCGGACCGCGGCGCACCACCCTCCCCGGCGCCGAAGTCATCGACTACAGCGTCATCAGCCTCGCGCTGAGCGCGGCGTGGGTGCTCGCGCTGAGCATCCAGGGCTCGCGGGACATCCGGATCCTGGGGGTGGGCAGCGAGGAGTACAAGCGGGTCCTGCAGGGCACCCTCTACCTCTTCGGCACCGTCGCGATCCTCGCCTATGCGGCAGGTCTCGAAGTGGCGCGCGGCTACGTGGGCCTGGCTCTGCCGCTGGGCGTGCTCCTGCTCCTGCTGGGCCGGTTCCTCGTGCGCGGGTGGGTGGCGCGGCAGCGACACCGCGGCAGGTTCCGGCGGCGGCTCCTGCTCGTCGGCGGCCCGAAGGCCGTCCGGCACATCTTCGAGGCCCTCGACTCCGAGGCCGGCGCCGGCTACGCCCCCGTGGCCGCGGCTCTCCCCGGATACAAGGCCCGGCGGGAGGACTACCTCCCGATACCGGTCCCCACGGACCTGGACACCGTGGAGGACGTGGTCGCCCTCGTGGAGGAGCGCGACGTCGAAGCCGTGGTGATCACCTCGGGCCACCCGTTCGTCCCCGGGGACGTCCGCCGACTGGGCTGGGAGCTGCAGGAGGGCGGCGTCTCCCTGATCATGGCACCCGCCCTCGTGGACGTCGCCGGACCCCGCCTCCACACGCAGCCCCTCGCGGGTCTGCCGCTCATCCACCTCTCCACCCCGCGCCTCTCCGAGGGCAAGGCGTTCGCCAAGCGGGCGTTCGACGTCGTCGCGTCGGGTCTGGGCCTGATCGCCATCTCGCCGCTGCTGATCGCCGTTGCGATCGCGGTCAAGGCCACGGACGGCGGGCCGGTGCTGTTCCGGCAGGAGCGCATCGGTCTCGGCGGCAGGCCGTTCACCATGCTCAAGTTCCGTTCCATGGTGGTGGATGCCGAGGAGATCCGGCAGCGGCTCGTCTCGGACGGCGGGGATGCGGACGTGCTGTTCAAGATGAAGGACGACCCGCGCATCACCCGGGTCGGCAAGCTCATCCGCCGCACCAGCATCGACGAGCTGCCCCAGCTCGTGAACGTGCTGCGGGGGGACATGTCCCTCGTGGGCCCGCGGCCCCACCTGCCGCACGAGGTCGAGGCCTACGAGCAGTACGTGCACCGCCGCTTCCTGGTGCAGCCCGGCATCACGGGGCTGTGGCAGGTCTCCGGCCGGTCCGACCTCCCGTGGGAGGAGGCGGTCCGCCTGGACCTCTACTACGTGGAGAACTGGTCCATCCTGGGCGACCTCGTGATCCTGGGGCGGACCGTCAAGGCCGTGATCGCCGCCGACGGCGCCTATTGACCCCGGATCCGCGCGACCTGTGTGGAAGAATGGGCCGTCGTCGCCGCCCCCTGGGGTCCGGCGCTCCGCCCTGGTGTAATGGCAGCACGCCGGCCTTTGGAGCCGTGCAGTCTAGGTTCGAATCCTAGGGGCGGAACCCCCGTCCGCTGACCCCCACCGGTGCAGGAGCCCCCATGTCCCAGCCGTCCGCCCGTCCCTCCGCCGTGATCGTCCTGGCCGCGGGCCAGGGCACCCGCATGAAGTCGACGACGCCGAAGATCATGCATGCGATCGGGGGGCGCTCCCTCGTGGGCCACGCGCTCGCGGCGGCCTGGTCGCTCGCGCCGGAGCACCTCGTGGCCGTGGTCCGGCACGAGCGGGCCCGCGTGGCCGAGCACCTCGAGACGGTGGCGGCTCAGCTGGGCATCGACGCGCTGGCGATCGCCGACCAGGACGACGTGCCGGGCACCGGCCGCGCCGTCGAGCTGGGCCTGGCCGCCCTGCCCGCGGACCTCGAGGGCACCGTCGTGGTGACCTACGGTGACGTCCCGCTGCTGACCCCGGAGACGCTCGCCCGCCTCGTCGCGGACCACGAGGCGGACGGCAACGCCGTCACCGTGCTCACCGCCACCCTCGAGGACGCCACGGGCTACGGCCGCATCGTCCGCGACGCCGTGGGCCTCGTGGAGCGGATCATGGAGCACAAGGACGCCCTCGCCCACGCCGAGTCCACGGGGGACAACTCCTTCGTGGCGATCCGCGAGGTCAACTCCGGCATCTACGCCTTCGACGCCGCCCTGCTGCGCCGCACCCTGCCGGAGATCTCCACGGACAACGTGCAGGGCGAGAAGTACCTCACGGACGTGCTCGGCATGGCCCGCGCCGAGGGCGGCCGCGTCGCCTCGGTGGGCACGGACGACGTGTGGGAGGTCGAGGGCGCCAACGACCGCCGCCAGCTCTCCGACCTGGGCCGCCAGCTCAACGACCGCGTGCTGCGCGGCTGGATGAAGGAGGGCGTCACGGTCGTCGACCCGTCCTCCACGTGGGTGGACGTCACCGTCTCCCTCGCCTCGGACGTCACGCTCAAGCCCGGCACCCAGCTGCATGGGGCGACGTCGGTGGCCACGGGCGCCGTCGTCGGCCCGGACTCCACGCTCGCGGACACGCAGGTGGGGGAGGGCGCCGTGGTGAAGCGCACCGACGCCACGGAGGCCGTGATCGGCGCGGGCGCGACCGTCGGCCCGTTCACCTACCTGCGCCCGGGCACGGTGCTGGGGGAGGACGGCAAGATCGGCGCGTTCTACGAGACCAAGAACGTGACCGTGGGCCGCGGCGCCAAGCTCTCCCACCTGGGCTACGCCGGGGACGCCGAGATCGGCGAGTACACCAACATCGGCTGCGGCAATATCACCGCCAACTACGACGGCGTCGCCAAGCACCGCACCGTGATCGGGGCCCACGTGCGCACCGGCTCGAACACGGTGTTCACGGCCCCGGTCTCGGTGGGCGACGGCGCCTACACCGGCGCGGGCGCCGTGGTCCGCGAGGACGTGCCCGCCGGGGCCCTGGCGCTGAACGCCGTGAGCCAGCGCACCCTCGAGGGCTGGGTGCCGGCCAAGCGCCCGGGCACCTCCTCGGCCGAGGCCGCGCGGGCCGCCGGCGCGGAGGGCTCCGGCGCTCAGGGCTGACCCCGCGCGCCCGACAAGAGGTCGGCGTGTCACAACCGTACCGATTCCGGTACGGTTGTGACACCAGAGATGAGGTGGTGATCCCGTGACGTATCGTGACGATCTGTGGGACGTGGCTGCGGGGAACCACGGGGTCATCGCCACTACGGAAGCGGAGGAGGCGGGCGTGCCCGCCGTCGAGGTCCGCAAGCTCGCCCAGCGCGGCGTTCTGCGGAGGCTGGCCCACGGGGTGTACCTCCATCGCCAGGTTCCCCGCGACCGGTTCACGGACGCGGCGGAGGCCGTGGCCACGGTCGGTGAAGATGCATTCCTGGACTGGGACGCAGTGCTGTCACTGTACGACCTCGCCCTGGTCGATCCCTCCGTCGTACGGGTGGGCGTGACGAGGCGGTACCGCGGCTCGCCGCGCGCGCATGTACGAGTGACACGACGCCGTCCCCCGCCGGGCGACGAGGACCTCACCTTTCACGGCGGCGTGCGAGGCCTCACGATCAACCAAGCCCTTCGTGAGGCACTCGACCGCATCCCTCTCGAGCGCGTCGCCGCTGCGATCGAGGAGGCCCGCGCGCGCGGGCTGCTCACGGTGGGCGAGGCGAGGAGCTTGAAGAAGGACCTGGAGGCGCGGCAGAACGGTGGACATCGTGGCGGTCGATGACGTGGTCGTGGGCCTGGGCGATCTGGGAGCTCGAGGTGCGCCCAGGAGCGAAGGCCAACTCAACCGTCGACTGGAGGCGATCGCTGACGCGATGGGCGTTCCGGTGGACCGGGCGCGCCGGTTGCTGGGAGCAGTGATCGTGGCGCAGATGTTGCCGGAAGGCGTCGTAGTCAAGGGTGGAAATGGCGTTCGACTCCGACATGGAGCCACCGGGACGCGGGCGACCCGGGATCTCGATCTACTGGCTCGCGATCCCCAGCAGGCGCTGAAGGACTTGACCGGGTTCGTCGACCGGGGATGGGGGGCCGCGCCCGGGAGCAAGAGAGAACTCAAGGCCGACCCGGCTGCGACCCGGGTGGCCTTCTTCGGCACGGTGCATGAGGACGATCCTGCGGAGCCTCTCGGAGTGCCCGATCCCTACGTCCTGTCACGAGCGAAGGTGACCCTGCATTTTCTCTCCCCGAGGACAAGTTGGGTGTCGGTCCCGATCGAGATCGGGCGCGACGAATTCGAGGGCAGCACGCTGGCGCAGCCAGTCGAGGTCGTGGCACCCCAGGTCGCGGAGGCGGTCACCGCGTTGGGATGTGGAACACCGCGGTCTGTGGCCGTGATGGCTGTCGAGCAGCAGCTCGCACAGAAGATCCATGCCGTCACGGATCCACATCAGACGCGAGGCCACGATCTCGTGGACATCCAGTTGCTCTGGCATGGGGCGGAGGCCGAGGGTGGTGTCGACATCCCGTTGCTCGCAGATCTCGTCAGCCGTACTTTCATGTTTCGGTCACCCGGCCGGACTGCGGCAGGACACACACCGCATGAGTGGCCGCCTCCGGTCGCTCACGTCCGGACTCTCGAGCAGGGGTACCTGGATGCGCTGGAGGAGACACGAGTGGGTGCGGAGGGACAGGCCAGGCTCCTGCAGCCGCGCGTGTCCGACGCGGCGGATTGGCTGGAGTCGTTGATCACAAGGATCGCGCGGGCCGCCGGCGCGGAGGGCTCCGGCGCTCAGGGCTGACCCCGCGCGCCCTAGGATGGGTGCGAGGACCGGGCCCTTCAGGCGGCCCGCTGGACGTCGGCCGCGCGCCGCCGCCGGGCATGGAACGTGCAACCACGAAGGATGATGAGGACGTCATGACGGAGCTGAGCCGCAGCGAGGACAAGCGACTGGTGCTGGCCACGGGCCGCGCCCACCCCGAGCTCGCGCAGGAGATCGCGGAGGAGCTCGGCACCGAGCTGCTGCCCATGAGCGCCTACGACTTCGCCAACGGCGAGATCTACGTGCGCTCGGGCGAGTCGGTGCGCGGCAAGGACGTCTTCATCATCCAGTCCCACCCCGCGCCGCTGAACAACCACCTGATGGAGCAGCTGATCATGGTGGACTCCATGAAGCGCGCCTCCGCCCGCCGCATCACGGTGGTCTCCCCGTTCTACCCGTACGCCCGCCAGGACAAGAAGGGCCGCGGCCGCGAGCCGATCTCGGCCCGCCTCGTGGCGGACCTGTACAAGACCGCCGGCGCCTCCCGCGTGATGAGCGTGGACCTGCACACCGCCCAGATCCAGGGCTTCTTCGACGGCCCGGTGGACCACCTGTTCGCCATCCCGCTGCTGGCGGACCACATCCGCTCCAGCGTGGAGGGCGAGGAGGTCACGGTCGTCTCCCCGGACACCGGTCGCGTGCGCGTGGCGGAGCAGTGGGCGGACCGCCTGGGCGGCGTGCCGCTGGGCTTCGTGCACAAGAGCCGGGACCTCACCGTTCCGAACAAGGCCGAGTCCAAGACCGTGGTCGGGGACGTCGAGGGCCGCGTCTGCGTGCTGATCGACGACATGATCGACACCGGCGGCACCATCGCCGGCGCCGTGCAGATCCTCAAGGACGCCGGCGCCAAGGACGTCATCATCGCCGCCACGCACCCGGTGTTCTCGGACCCGGCCGCCCAGCGTCTCGGCGAGTGCGGCGCCCGTGAGGTCGTGGTGACCAACACCCTGCCCATCCCGGAGGAGAAGCGCTTCGAGACCCTCACCGTGCTCTCGATCGCCCCGCTGATCGCCCGCGCGATCCGCGAGGTCTTCGAGGACGGCTCGGTCACCAGCCTCTTCGACGGCGTCGCCTGACCATGGCCGAGCGCGTCGAGCCGGCCCACGGGGACGACGTCGACGGCGCGGTGGCCGCGCCGCAGCCTCACCGTCCGCGCCTGCCGTTCTGGGCCTCCCTGCTGCTGAACGTGGTGGTGGCCCTCGCGGTCGTCGCCGTGGTGCAGGCCCTGTGGGTGAAGGTGTACTCGGTGCCGTCCGGCTCGATGGAGAACACCCTCGAGGTGGGGGACCGCATGCTGGTCAACCGCACCGCCTACCCGGACGGGATGGCCGACTCCCAGGACGTGGTGGTCTTCACGGCCAACGAGGACTGGGCGCACCCCATGCCACCGGAGGGGGCCGTGGAGAACGCCGTCCGCACGTTCGGCGACCTCACCGGCATCGGCCGCTCGCACGAGCAGGCCCTGGTCAAGCGCGTGGTCGGCACCGCGGGGCAGACTGTGGAGTGCTGCACCGCCGAGGGCGCGGTGACGGTGGACGGGGAGCCCGTGGACGAGCCATACATCCACAACGATCTGCCGTTCATCCGGGACGAGCTGGACTGCGAGTCCGAGGTGATCTCCGCGCGCTGCTTCGGCCCGGTCACCGTGCCGGAGGACTCGATGCTCGTGCTCGGCGACCACCGCTCGAACTCGGCCGACTCCGTGATCGCGTGCCGCGGCATCCCCGCCGACCAGGCCGGGGACTGCGCCCGCTTCGTCACCCGCGAGGACATCGTGGGCGAGGTCTTCGTGACCGTCTGGCCGCCCACGCACTGGGGCGGGCACTGATCTCCTGAGGGGGCGGGGCGCCCTGGGCGCCGGCCGCCTCCGGGCCGTGCCGGCTCAGCCGGCCGTGGCCAGCTGCGCGGTGACCAGGGCGTCCATCGCCTCGTGCACCCGGGCCTCGGCGTCCTCGGGCACGGGTCCTTCGGTGCGGAGGCGGGCCACCACGTCGGCGGCCGTCCGCGGCTCGTCCAGCAGGAGCCAGACGGACGGGCCCAGACCTTCGAGCACGACCAGGCGGTCCGAGGCGAGCAGGACCAGGCGGCCGCTGTCGGTCAGGATGCCGTCGTCGACGGCGCAGCGGGACACCGCGCCCGGGGTTGCCACTCCGACCGAGGCCCGCAGCTCTTCCTCGGTGAGCGCCTCCCAGGCGGGGGTGACGGGCGTGGGCGGGGCCGCCAGGAGGCCGTCGACGACATCCCGCAGGTCCTCCGCTTCGGCGTAGACCAGGCGTTGGGCGCCGCCGACCGCGTCGAGGACGCGGCAGAGCGTCACGAGACCGCGGGGGAGCAGGGAGAGGGAGGAGGTCTGGGGGACGAGCGCCGCGAGCGCGGCCACGAGTTCTATGGCCTCCGCTCGCGGCGTCACCGGGCCTGCCGGATCCCGCACGCGGTCCAGCACGGCGATCCGGGCCAGCCGGGCGTCGGGGAGGGTCGGACCGAGACCGAGGTCGTCCGGGCCTCGCTGGGTCTTCGGGCGCACCCCCCGTGACCCCAGCAGGGACAGCGGTTTGGGGTAGGGCGTGACGGTCAGGCCGTCTGGTGCGATGATCGCCGTCTCGTCGGTGAGGTAGGCGAAATGGGGTCCCAGCCGGCGCGTGGCCGTCGTCTTGCCCGTCCCGGACGCCGCCACCAGGACGATCGCCGCCCCGGTGTCCGGTGCGGCGAGGCACGCGGCATGGAACATCAGGTGGGTGCCGCGGGCGGACTCGATCGCCCGCGAGGTCGCCAGGGACACCAGGTCCTCGTGCCACTGGAGCCACGGACGCGCGGTGTCGGCGTCGCGATGCGCATCGGCGTGGGCGGGCGGCTCCACGACCTCCACACCGCACCGGGTCCAGGACGCGATGACCTCCGCGCGCTCGTCTCCTGTGAGGCCGCTCACCGTCACGGCATCGAGACCGGTGCCGATGCGCAACGCGGTGGTCTCGCTCATGGCTTCGTCCTCCCCCTGGGCGCCGGGCATGGCTCACCCTTTCCATCCCGTGGCTGTCCGGTCAGTGTACTGAGAGCCGTGCGGGCGGCCATGGCGCCGCCCCACCGGCTGGCACGGGTCTTCGCCAGAGCCTCCCTATACTCGACACAGGTTCTCGGGCGCTGAGTGCGCCGTCCATCCGAGCTGAGGGAGGAGCCCGCATGGCAGCCCAGTCGCCCACGGCGGCGGTGACCGTGGTGATCCCGCACTACGGCGATCCGGCCCCCACCCTCGCCCTCGTCGACCGCCTGCTGAGCGATCCCGGAGACGCGCTGGCCGCCGTCGTGGTCTCGGACGACGCCTCGGCCACCCCGTACCCCGAGGCGCACGATCCGCGTCTGACCGTGGTGCGCCGCGAGCGCAACGGCGGCTTCGGGGCGAACGTGAACACCGGCCTGGCCGCGGTCACCACCGAGCTGGCCCTGGTCCTCAACTCGGACGCCGAGATCACGGGGGCGCAGATCGACGCTCTGGTGGCGGCGGCCGCTCCGTATCAGCCGGCCGTGGTCAGCCCGCAGGTCGTCAACGAGGACGGCACGCCGCAGTGGTCCGGGCGGCACTTCCCGACGGTCCTGCACCAGACCGTCGAGTGGCTGACTCCGCTGGCCCGCTTCCGTCACCTGGACGTGCTTCACGAGGCCGTGGGGCACGACGTCGCGGCGGCCCGGTCCGCCTCGCCCGTGGCGGTCGACTGGGTGATGGGCGCCGTGCTGCTCCTGCCGATGGCGCAGGTCCGCGCCGCCGGCGGGTTCGACGAGGAGTACTTCATGAATTCCGAGGAGGTCGACCTGCAGCGCCGCCTGCGCGAGCGCGGCGTGCCGTCGATCGTGGTCCCGGCCGTCCGTGTGCCGCACGGGCTGCACGGCTCCTCGGATCCGCTGCGCCGACGCGGCTGGCTGGTGGACTCCCGGTACCGCTACGCCCGGAAGTTCGGTCACCCCCGGGTCCTCAAGGCCGCGCTCACCGCGGCGACGGGGGCGAACTTCGCCGTGAACGCGCTCCGGCAGGCCCGGGGTGTGGACGTGGACGCCCGCGCCGTGCTCCGGGACGAGCACGCGCTGGTCTGGAGGGGGCAGCGCCGATGAGCGCCACCGGCTACACCGTGCCCGCGCCGCCCGACGCGCGGGGCGGCCGCTCACCGGAACGGCTGTTCCTCGTCTCGCCGGCGTTCCACGGCTACCACCGCTCCATCGCGGCGGCGTGGGCGGCCCAGGGCTTCGACGTCACGGTGCACTGCTACGACGCCTACGCCACGCTCGGCATGAAGCTGCGGAACAAGGGGCTGCTCGAGCTGCCGCAGAAGGCGGGCGTGGACCGCACGGCCGCGCGGGTCGCCTGGGACACCGGGCGGGCCGTGGCCGCGCTGCGCGACGCACGGCCGGACCGCGTGCTCGTCATCAAGGGGGACTCGCTGGGCGAGGACTTCTGGTCCGCGATCCTCGAGGCGGGCCTGCCCCGCATGCTCTGGCTGTACGACGACCTCGCGCGGCACGACTACTCGATGGAGTTCCTGCGCTCCGTCGGGCCGGTGCTCAGCTACGCCCGCTCCGAGGCCGAGCTGCTGGCCGGCGAGGGTGTGGACGCCCACTACATGCCCAACGGTTTCGACCCGGCGATGGCGTTGCCCCAGGTGCCGCGGCGTGACGAACTGGTCTTCGTGGGCTCGCGCTACCCGAATCGCGTGGAGCTGCTCACTCGCCTGGCCGCGGCCGGGGTGCCGGTGCGCGCCTACGGGCGTCAGTGGAGCCACCACCCGGTGGACCGCCTGCGCACGTGGGAGCTGACCCGGCCGGACCTGCCGGCCGAACGGGACATCCCCCTCGAGGAGGCGTACGCCGTGCAGGCGGCCGCCGCGGGCGCCATCAACATCCACGGCCTGCAGGCCGGCCACGCGATGCGGACCTTCGAGGTGCCCGGCATGGGCGGACTCCAGCTCGTCGATCGGGCCGACGTGGCCGAGTTCTACGTCCCGGACGAGGAGGTGCTCGTCTTCGAGGACGCGGACCACCTCATCGAGCTGGGCCGCCGCATCGTCGCGGACCCCGCCTGGGGAGCGCGCATCCGAGAGGCCGGCCGCCGCCGGTCGCACGCGGAGCACACATTCGCGCACCGGGCGGCCATGGCCCAGGGGTGGTGGGCATGACCGATGCGCCCCTCTTCTGGCGCTCCGAGGACCTGCCGCGCTGGCACGCGTGGCAGCGCGCCCAGTGGCCGCTGACCCGGCGGGCCGCGGACACCGCGCGCTCGACCGTGCGCGGCGTGGCCGGCGCCCTGACACGCCGCCGGTCCACCGGCGACGACGTCCCGCGCCTGCTCCTGCCGGCGGGGGACGTGCACACCCTCGTCGCCCTGGAGTCCTTCGGCCCCACGCAGCTGGCCGCGCTGGCCTCGCCCGTGGCCGCCCTGGCCACGGTGCGGCCGGAGGCAGCCGCCGGGGTCGGCTGGGTGCTGCCCGCCGGTGACGCACCCGCCCTGCCCGGGGCCGCGGGCCACCGGGAGCACGCCGCCACCGCCGACGTCGTGAGGGATCGCCTGTCCGGGCTCCGCCGCGTCCTGGTGGCGGGGGAGTACCTGCCCTCGGGTCGCGCCGCCGTGCGCTGGGCCCGGCAGCGGGGGGCGCGCATCGGCGTCGTCCAGCACGGGCTGCTGGCCGTGTCCACGCCGCCCGTCCCGCAGGACGCCACCCTGTACGCCTTCACGAGCGCGGACGCGGACTGGTGGGCCCAGGGCCGCGCCGATGTGGAGGCCGTCCCGGTGGGCTCGGCGCTGCTGGAGCAGGCCCGCCGGGCCGCGCCCGCGCTCTCGGGTGCCGGGGAAGACGGCCCCGGGGTGTTCCTCGGCCAGCTGCACGGCGCCGAGCTGCCCCGCCGGGACTTCGCCGCGGCCGCCGAACAGTACGTGCGGGCCACCGGCGCCGCCTACCGCCCCCACCCGGCCGAGCGGGACCGCCTCTCCCGCGGCCAGCACGCGGCCTGGCGCAGGGCCGGCGTGCGGATCGACGACGTCGGCGCGCCCCTCGTCGCCACCCGCGGTCCCGTGGCCGCCGTCTTCTCCACCGGGATCCTCGAGGCCGCGCAGGCCGGCAGACCCGCGTGGGCCGTCCACCCGGACCCGCCCGCCTGGCTGGAGGGGTTCTGGCAGCGATACGGCATGACCCGGTGGCGACCCGGCCGCACCCCGGAGCCCACCCCGCCCCTGGCCTCGCCGACCGCGGACCCCGCGGCCGCGATCGCCGAGCACGTCTGGAAGGAGTCCGCGTGAGCATCCTGTGCGTCATCCCCGTGCGCGGCGGGTCCCGGGGGCTGCCCGGCAAGAACATCCGCCTCCTCGGCGGCCACCCGCTCGTCGCCTGGACCATCCAGGCCGCCCTCGAGGCGGAGGAGGACCTGCACGTGGTGGTCTCCACGGACTCGGCGGAGATCGCCGAGGTCGCCCTCCGCTACGGCGCGGACGTCCCGGGCCTGCGCCCGGCCCACCTGGCGCAGGACTCGACCCCCACCGAGCCCGTGATCGAGCACGTGCTCGCGGCCGAGCGCGCGGCCGGCGTCGAACCCGAGGGCGTGATGCTGCTCCAGGCCACCAGCCCGCTGCGCCTGCCCGGCACCCTGGACCGCGCCGTGCGGCAGTTCCGGGACACGGGGGTGGACTCGCTGGTCGGCGTCGTCCCGGTGTCCCCGTTCCTGTGGCGCCACGCCGAGGACCCCGACGGGGAGCCGATCCCGGACTTCGACGTCACGGCGCGCAAGCGCCGGCAGGACATGTCGCGCGCCGACCTGCGGTTCCGCGAGAACGGGTCCCTCTACGTGACGCGCCCCTGGGTCTATGACCGGCTGCACAACCGGCTCGGCGGCCGGATCGGCATGCTGGAGCTCGACGACCTCGAGGGCGTGGACATCGACACCGAGCTGGACTTCGCCCTGGCCGAGCAGCAGATGGACCAGTACCTGGCGGTCCACAAGGTGCTCCGGCACCGCTCCGACCTCGGTGCCCCGCGCACCGCCGAGACCCCCACCACCGGCCCGAACCGCACCCCCGGAGGCGCGCAGTGATCATCGAACGCAGGCTCACCCCCTACCTCGTCTTCCCCGAGGACTCGCTCCTGGCCGCCCTGCAGAAGATGACCGACATCCGCGAGCGCGCTGTGTTCGTGGTCGACTCCCACGGCTTCCTCGTCGGCTCCCTGACGGACGGGGACGTGCGCCGCTGGCTCGTGGCGCATCCGGAGGTGTCGCTGGATGTGGCCGCGGCCGACGTCGCCCATCGCGACCCGGTGACGGCGCCCCTGGGCGCCTCCCCGGCCGAGATGCGCGAGGCCCTGCCCACCGGGGCGCTGCACCTGCCGCTGCTGGACGAGCGCGGCCGTCTGACGGCCCTGGCGATCAACCGGGAGGCGGAGCTGCGGATCGGCGGGCACCGGATCGGGGAGGGCCACCCGGCGTTCCTGATCGCGGAGATCGGCAACAACCACCAGGGTGATGTGGACCTGGCCCGCCGTCTCGTGGACCTGGCCGTCGAGGCGGGCGCGGACGCCGTGAAGTTCCAGCTGCGGGACATGGACGCCCTGTACCGGCAGTCCGGCGCGGCCACCGCCGGTGAGGACCTGGGAGCCCAGCGCACCCTGGACGAGCTGGCCAAGTTCTCGCTCTCCGCCGCGGACATGGTGCGGGTGTTCGACCACGTCCGGGACGCCGGCGTCGCCCTGATGTGCACCCCGTGGGACGCCCCGTCCATGCGGGTGCTGCGCGAGTACCCGGTGGACGGCGTGAAGATCGCCTCCGCGGATCTGACGAACCACGGTCTGCTGCGGGACGCGGCCGCCTCTGGCCTGCCGATGGTGCTCTCCACCGGCATGTCCCGGGAGGAGGAGATCCGCGAGGCGGCGGCCCTGGTGCGCTCCTTCGGCGTCCCCTTCGCGATGCTGCACGCCCAGTCCACCTACCCCGCCCCCTACAAGGACGTGAATCTGGCCTACCTGGACCGGCTCGCGGAGATCGCGCAGACGCCGGTGGGCTACTCGGGCCACGAGCGCGGCTTCCACGTGGCCCTGGCCGCGGTGGCCCGGGGCGCTGCGATCATCGAGAAGCACTTCACCGTGGACCGGGGGCTCGAGGGCAACGACCACAAGGTCTCCCTGCTGCCGGAGGAGTTCGCGCAGATGGTGCGGCAGACCCGGGACATCGAGGAGTCGATCGGCGTCGGGACCGAGCGCGTGGTCTCCACGGGCGAGGCGATGAACCGCATCAACCTGGCCAAGTCCCTGGTGGCGGCCCGTCCGCTGCGGGCCGGCGTCACGATCACCGCCGACGACGTGACCGTGAAGTCCCCGGGCCGCGGCCTGCAGCCCAACGAGCTGCCGCGTCTGGTCGGCCGCACGCTGCACCGCGAGATGGCCGAGGGCGACTTCTTCTTCGCCGGCGACCTCACCGACACGGTGCCCACCGGGCGCCAGTTCCAGTTCCGGCGCCCCTGGGGCCTGCCGGTGCGCTACCACGACGTCGAGGCGCTGACGAAGGACTGCACCCCGGACTTCCTGGAGTTCCACTTCTCCTACAAGGACCTCGAGATCGACATCGACTCGGTGTTCAGCGAGCCCATGCCGATGGGCTTCACCACGCACCTGCCGGACATCTTCTCCGGTGACTTCCTCGTGGATCTGGCCAGCGACGACGACGCCGTGTGGGAGCGCTCGATCGCCGAGGTGCAGCGCACGATCGACATCACCCGGGACCTGAAGCGCTGGTTCCCGAACGAGGAGGAGCCCATCATGGTCATCACCATGGGCGGGTTCACCCTGGACCGGCACATCCGCCCGGAGGAGCGGCTGCCGAAGTACGAGCGCATCGCCGAGGCCGTGAAGCGCCTGGACACCTCCGGCATCCGGATCGCCGCGCAGACGCTGCCGCCGTTCCCGTGGCTGATGGGCGGTCAGCAGTACCACAACCTCTTCATGGACCCGGACGACACCGTGGCCTTCGTGGAGGCCACGGGGGTGCCCCTGTGCCTGGACATCTCCCACTCCAAGCTCTCGGCCACGTTCCTGGGGATCCCCTTCTCCGAGATGGTGGAGAAGCTGGCCCCGCACACCATCCACCTGCACCTCGTGGACGCCACCGGTGTGGACGGGGAGGGGCCGCAGATCGGAGAGGGCGACGTCGACTGGCCCGTGCTGTGCGAGCAGCTGGACCGCCTGGCCCCCGGGGTGAGCTTCATCCCGGAGATCTGGCAGGGCCACATCAACAACGGCGAGGGCTTCTGGACGGCCCTGGACCGCCTGGAGCAGTGGCTGTGATCCCCGAGGCCGCGACGACCACTCCGGCCCCGCTGACGCTCTGGGTGGTGCCCGTCGCCGACCTCGGCGGCGTGGCCCGGCACGTCCTCGACGTCGCGCGCGTGGGCCTGCCCGGCCTGCGTCTGGCGGTGCTCTGCCCCGAGGGGCCGCTCGCCGAGCGCCTGCGCGAGCAGGGCGCGGCGGTGTTCACCGGGGACGTCGGGCCCGACGCCGGCCTGGCCGCCTCGGTGCGGACGCTCCGGACGGCGGTGCGCACCCTGCGCCCGGCCGCGGTCCACACGCACCTGGCCTACGCCGACCTCGCGGCCTTCACGGCGCTGGGCACGGGGCGGGCCCTGCGGCGGCCCGGTGCGCCGGCGCTGCTCAGCACCGAGCACGGGATCGCCCCGGACGACGGGCTGTACAACCGCGCCGCCGCGGCCCGGGTGAAGAACGCCGCGCACCGCGCCCGGCTGCGCGGCACGGACCTCGTGATCGCGGTGGCGCAGTCCACCGCGGACGTGCTCCGGCGTAAGTGGGGTGCGGGGGTGCCCCTCACCGTGGTGCGCAACGGCGTGGACGTGCCCGCGGTGCGGGCCGCGGCCGCGGGGCAGCGGCGCGCACCGGGGGAGGGGCTGCGGATCCTCTCCCTGTCCCGGCTGGCGCCCGAGAAGAACCTCGACCGGCTGATCGCCGCGCTGCCGGCCCTGCTGGAGCGGGACCCCGGGACGCGGTTGACGCTGGCCGGCGCTGGTCCCCTGGAGGGGGAGCTGCGCGCCCAGGCCGAGGCGCTCGGTGTCGCGGAGGCGGTCGACCTGCCCGGCTTCGTGGAGCCGTGGGGCGCCATGGCCGAGCACGACGTGCTGGTGCAGCTCTCCGCGTGGGAGAACCTCAGCTACACCCTGCTCGACGCCGCGGCCGCCGGCCTGCCCGCCGTCGCCACGGACGTGGGCGGCAACGGGGAGATCCTGCCCCCCGAGCGCCTGGTCCGCGAGACCACGCCAGCGGCCATCGCCGACGCCGTCATGCGTGCCGCGGCCGACGGCCCGGGCGAGGTGCGCGTGGGCGACATGGAGACCATGGCCCGGGCGACCGCCGAGGCGACCCTCGAGGTGCTCGGGCGCCGGGTGGGGAAGGGCGGGCACCGATGACCGCGGCGAGCCCGAACGAGCCGGGGGCGGCCTCGGTGGCCCCGGCCGAGAAGCGAGTGCCGGGTCCCCGGTTCCGGGAGCTGGACGGTCTTCGGGGGATCGCGGCGCTGGCCGTGGTGTTCTCGCACTACACAGGCGCCCACAATTCGCACTATCCGCAGGATCCCGCCGCGTTCCACGACGCGGCCTGGGGTGCGGCGGGCGTGCAGCTGTTCTTCATCATCTCCGGGTTCGTCATCTTCATGTCCGCCCGGCGGGCCGACCGGCCGAGCGACTTCGCCATCTCCCGGGCCGCCCGGCTCTATCCGCCGTACTGGATCTCCCTGGTGTTCGCCGTGGTGCTGCTCCTGCTGCACCCGGTGCCCGGCTTCCCCTTCACGTGGGGCCAGGCCCTCGTCAACCTGACGATGGTCCAGCGGTGGGTCGGCGTGGACAACGTGGTGGACGTCTACTGGACGCTCGCGGTGGAGATGCAGTTCTACGTGATCATCCTGATCCTCCTGTATCTCACGCGCTGCCGCCTTTCGGACCGCGTGGTGCTGTGGGGGAGCCTCGCGTGGTCGGTGATCTCGTGGGCCGTGGTGTTGTTCACCGCGCCGCACGTGGGCTCGGACCCTCAGCGGGACCCCCTGTGGGTGAAGCTCCTCAACAACGCCACCGTGGCCGAGTACGCTCCGTTGTTCGTGCTGGGGATGGCCTTGTACATCGCGCGGCAGACGGGGCAGCACCGCGGCTGGGTCGCGGCGGCCGCGGTGTCCGCGGTGGGCAGCACGTTCGTCATGCGGGGGATGCCCTTGGCCCTCGAGGTCCTCGTGGTGGTGCTCCTCGCAGTCACGGTGATGCTGCGGGAGAGGACGTCCGTGCTGCTCCTGGCCCCTGTCCAGTGGTACGGGAAGATCAGCTATTCCCTCTACATCCTCCACGCCATCCCCGGATACATCCTCATCCACGCGCTCTGGCCGTATGTGGGCCGGAACATGGCCATGCTCGTGGCCTTGGCCGTGGTCTCCGTGCTCGCCTGGGCCCTGCAGAAGTACGGTGAGGAGGCACTCGGCAAGGCCGCCAAGCGGGGGCTGACCCGCGTCCGCTCCGTCGTGGACGCGCGGACCGGACATCCCCGATCCCTGGAGCCGGCCCGATGACCGGTCGCATCTGGATCCTGGCAAACCAGGGCGAAGTGGGTGGCGGCGAGGTGATGCTGCACCACCTCGCCACGGCCCTGCGCGAGCTCGGTCGGGACGTGGGCGTCGTGGCCCCGGCGCACCCGGCCGAGACCGCCGATCGCCTCGCCGCGGACGGCTTCGACGTGGCCCGCATGGGTGGGACCGGACGCCTGGGGTACCTGCGCGCTCTCCGGGCCTGGGACCGAGGCCGCGGCGGGGACGACGTCGTGTGGTGCAACGGGCTGCTGCCCGCCACCGCACTGGCCGGCCGGCGGCGCCGGATCGTGCACCTGCATCAGGTACCCGAGAAGCCGGTTCTGCGCGTGTTCTCCGCCCTGGCGCGTCCCGGTGCGCTCGCGGTCCTCGCGCCGTCCCGATTCGCGGCGGACCGCATCCGCGGGGCCCGCGTGCTCCACAACTGGGTTCCGGGTCCGACGACGCCGCAGGCAGGGCGGGCCCGCGATGCCGATGAGCCGGTGACCGTGGGATTCCTCGGCCGGCTGTCCGAGGACAAGGGCATCGTCACCCTGCTGGAGGCCGCCGCGCTGCTGCGGAAGACCGACGCGGGTGCTTTCGTGTTCCGCGTCGCGGGGGAGAGCCGGTTCGTGGCGGATGACGAAGCCGAGCGGCTCGCCACCGCCCTGAAGGCGGCGGGTGAGGACGTCCAGGTGCTCGGCTGGCAGGACACCGCCGAGTTCCTGGCTTCCGTGGACGTGCTGGCCGTTCCGTCTCATGTGGCGGAGTCATTCGGCCTCGTGGCGGCCGAGGCGATGGCCTCTGGGGTGCCCGTGGCGGTGTCGGAGGCGGGCGCACTACCGGAGGTGGTAGGCAACGATCACCCCTTCGTTGTTCCGCAGCGGGACGCTGCCGCGCTCGCGGACCGCCTGCAGGCCGTGCGCGCGGGCGATCTGGGCGCGGTGGCCCACTCCCAGCGGCGCCGCTGGGCGTCGCTGTTCTCACCTGAGGCCGGCCGCGCCGCCGTCGCCGAGCTCCTGGATGACTTGTCCCTATGACCCCCGCGGAGGACTCATGACCGAGACGCCCCTGACCCCCGGGGCCAGCGTGATCGTCCCCAGCCGGGGCGGTGCTCAGCGGTTGCCGCGCCTGATCGGCGCGCTCGCCGCGCAGGAGGACGCCCCGCCGTTCGAGGTCCACGTGGTCGTGGACGGGGATGTGGACGGGTCGGAAGCGGTGCTCGCGCAGTTGGCCGCGGAACACCCGGGCCTGGACCTGAGCTGGACCGTCTTCGGCGAGAACCGCGGACGGGTCGCCGCGCTCAACGCAGGTGCCGACGCGACGTCCGGCCGCATCCTCATCCGCGCGGACGACGATCTCGAGCCCGGACCCCACTACATCCGGGACCACGTGGCCGCGCACGCGGGCGGGCCTGGCGGGGTGATCGGATTGACGGCCAATGTCCTCCCGGACTCCGCCTATCAGCGCGTCTACGGTGACGCCCAGGACGAAGCGCACCGTCGCCATGCCTATGCCCTTCCGGCAGAGCAGCAGTGGCGGCACTGGGCGGGCAACGTGTCCGTCCCCCGCGCCCTCCACGAGGAGCTCGGCGGCTACGACCCCGACTACCGCCGCTATGGCTGGGAGGACGTGGACTTCGGCTACCGCCTCCACGTCGCCGGGTATCCGGTGGAGATCCGGCCGGAGCTGGAGACCCGTCACCACGCGGCGGCGGTCACCACCTACACCAAGGCGCGCCGGGCTCTGCATTCGGGGTCCGCCCGGCAGATCTTCATCGCCAAGCACAGGGCGGACGCACTCGGCGGGGACCGGGCCCCGGGCGGGCCGTGGGGCGCCGCTGTGCGGGCGGTGGCTGCTCTGAGCACGGAGCGCACGATCAAGTACAGCTCCGCCGTCCTCGAGCGTGCCGCTGCCGTGTTGCCAGCCCCGATCGCACGAAAGCTGATCGCCTTGCAGGTCGAAGCCGCCGCGGAGACCGGACGCACCCGGCCGGGGCGTGCCCGCCGACAGTTCTGAGGGGAGCACCATGACCGACATGACACGCGGCCGGATCGCCATCGCCCACGACTACCTCACTCAGAAGGGCGGGGCGGAGCGGGTGGTGCTCGCCCTGCACCGGATGTGGCCGGACGCGCCCATCTACACGACGTTCTACGACCCCGAGGGAACCTTCCCGGAGTTCAAGGACGTACGCATCATCACCTCACCCCTGAACCGGGTGGGGCTGCTGCGGAAGGACCCGCGGCGGGCACTGCCGCTGCTGCCCCTGGCCTCCTCGCTGATGCACGTGAAGGAGCCGATCGCCGTCGTCTCGACCTCCGGCTGGGCGCACGGATTCCGCTACGACGGCGCCACGCTCGTCTACTGCCACACGCCGGCGCGCTGGGTGTACCTGCTGGATGACTACCTGGGCGAGGGCGGCCGGGACAGCATCAAGGGCCGGATCGCCCGCGTGCTGCGCCCGGGTCTGCGCAGGTGGGACCGCGCGGCCGTCCGGCGTCGGTCACGCTATGTGGCCAACTCCACGGTGGTGAAGGAGCGGATCGACGACGTCTACGGGCTCGACGGCGTGGACCTGGTGTTCCCGCCGCACTCCGTGAGCACGGATGGCCCGCAGGAGCCGATCCCCGGTGCCGAGCGGTTGGCAGGGGACGGCTTCCTGCTGTCGGTCGCGCGGCTCATGCCGTACAAGCACGTGGACGTGGCCATCGAGGCCGCGGCCCGCGCGGGGCGACCGCTCGTGGTGATCGGCAAGGGCCCGGAGGAGGCCCAGCTACGCGCGATGGCGGGGGAGGACGTGGTGTTCGGCCAGGACCTCACTGACGCGCAGCTGCGCTGGGCGTACGCGCACGCGACGGCACTGATCGCCGCGAGCCACGAGGACTTCGGCATCACGCCACTCGAGGCGAGCGCGTGGGGCGTGCCCACCGTGGCACTGCGGGCCGGCGGCTACCTGGACACCATCGTGGAAGGCGTCAACGGGGTTTTCGTGGACGCCCCGACGGTGGATGCGGTGGCCGAGGGGGTGGAACGTCTGCTGGCGCATGACTGGGACCGGGCAGCGATGCAGTCGCACGCCGAACGGTTCTCCGAGGGCGCGTTCGCTCGGTGTATGCGTGATTTAGCCGGGGGCTGCTGAACACGGCCCTACTGGTGGTGAGCCGCGAATGGCGCCCTACCGACGGATCCAACGCTTGAACGTCCTCTTCGCGCGGTCGACATGGCGGTAGGAATGGCGGTAGTACGCCAACTGCGTCTCGGCCGCGTTCAACTGCTCGATGAGAGATACCTCTTCCCCCGTGTAGAGGTCAGAGTTCTCCGATCGGGCTAGTGCTTTCGCCCGCGTACTTTGCCGGACGTCGATGCGCCCCGCTGTGACTTGATGGTCGCCCAAATGCCGTCGCACGGTCGGTTCATCCAGGCTTTTGACGACGCCTCCGAGTCGAAGGATGCGCATCCAGAAGACCCAGTCCTCCCCCATGCTCAACCCCTCCGGGAACCCCCTGGCCATCTCCCAGGCTGACCGACGAAACAGTGATGCCGTGGCCAACAAGGAGTAATCACGCATGGATTCTCGAGTGACAGTCTCTTCAGGTGCTGGCTGGAGGGTCTCCACACCGCCGCATTCTTCATACGCGGCCCCCGTGACGATGGCGACGGTGTCATCCGTATCCATAACATCGGCCATCCTCCGCGGTGCCCACGGCAAAACCTCGTCGTCGCTATCCAGAGCGATGACGTAGGGGGTTGACAAGAGCGCAATCCCGGAGTTCCTCGCGGCGCTTACCCCTCCATTCGGCTGGCGGTGGACTGTGAACCCTTCGCGCCGGAGCTCGTCCAGTGCGGTGCGTGTGGCAGTGTTCGTGCTGCCGTCGTCCACGACGATGATCGAACCGCGGGATCCAAGGGCGACGTACGCGCTACGGGCCGCCTTCAAGACAAGTCCACCTGTGTTAAAGACTGGAATCACGATGCCGACTCGCTGCTCTATCGTGCCGCTGTCACAGGGGGACGTCACCATGACCACGAGTCTAGTGACTCGACACGACCCGTGGCGCGTGCGAGGCGTATCCAGGTGCAGTCGATTCAGATGTGAATCTGAGGGGCAGTGCCAATGACAACGTAGACTCATGACAGCGGTAGAAAAGCCCCGTCAGATGCCACTCGCGAAAGCTAAGTGGCTGGAACCCAGCCAATCCCGTAGGCAGGAGTGCTCCGTGAGCGAATCAGCCCCGTCTCGTGAGTCGCCCCCTGAGGGCGTGGACCGAGTCACCATCGTCATCCCGACTTTTAACGACGACCCGGAGCATCTTCGAACTTCGGTGGATTCAGCGGTGGTTCAGACATGGGGCAACCTGGAGGTCATAGTCGTCGACGATGGATCCACGCGCGAGGACACCAGGGGAGCCCTGGCACAACTGCCGGCCGAGGTCCGCGTAATTCGCCAGCCCAACGGAGGTGTCGGGTCGGCGAGGAACACGGGAATCGCCGCGGCATCGGGGGACATCATCGTCTGCTTGGACGCTGACGATCGGATCGACCCTCACTACGTCGCTGAGGCGGTCCGCACTTTGGGGCAGACGGGCACAGTGGTGGCATTCCCATTCTGCGTCACTTTCGGTGCCGTGGCTGGAGAGCAGCCGACCGCGCCTGAAGTAGATGCGGTCGATGCCTTGCGGGGGTCGGGCATCTTCCCCCCGTCAGCGTTCCGGAAGTCTCGCTGGGAGGAGATCGGGGGGTTCTATACGGGCGACCCTGCCGCTCAGGAGGACTGGGAATTCTGGACCCGCATGCTCCGCGACGGTGGCATCGCGCGCCGGGTTCCCTCGGCCGTCTTCCACTGGAGGATCCGCGAAAATTCTCGGAGTTCAATCGTGCATCTGGCCGCCACGCGTGCGGCGGTGGTGGAGGCCAACCACGGACACGAGGCCAAGATGCTCGCCATTGCTCTCAAAGCCCTCGACGAGGCACAGGCGAAGCTTGAGGTACAGAAGGCCGAGCTGGCCGTGTGGGGCCGGCGTACGGCTCCGGCGAGGGCGCTTGTTTCCCGGGCTCGTTGCGTGGGATCGAGAATCCGCACCCTGGTGGGCGGACGGCGATGAGCCACCCAGGTAGCGATCATCGCCCGTCCCAGAGCGAGAACCCGAGCGGGCGATTCTCGGTAGTCATCCCCACTCTTCAGCGGTCCGATGACCTCGATGCGATCGTGAAACAGTGCGCGGCGCACCCCTTGGTGTTTGAAGTTCTGGTTATCAACAACTCGCCGCGTCCTCTTGTGTGGGAGTCTGCGAAGGTCCGCGTCCTGCAGCAGGAACGCAACATCTACGTCAACCCAGCATGGAACCTCGGTGCCAGGGAAGCGCGGGGGGAATTCTTGGCTATCGTGAACGACGACGTGCGCTTCAATGACCTAGCCTTCGATCTCGCCGCGCGCGGGCTCCGCTGGTTTGGTGTAGTGGGCCCGGACCGTTCCTGTTTTTCCTTGGGCCGTTTGGAACATCCACGGTTGCGACTGGCCCGCCGGTCCACGACGCTATTCGGCTTCGGGACGTTTATGTGCATGCGGCGGGACAACTACCACCCTATTCCGGAGGAGATGCGCATCTGGGGCGGGGATGACTGGCTGATCCTGCAGCAGGGAAAACCTCCGGGAGTGCTCGTTGGTGTCCCGTTCGCCACCGAAATGGGGACCACTACGCAGTCCCCGGAAGCGCAACAGCTACGCACCGAAGAGCAAGCGGTCGCCGACCGCATCCTGCCGGATTTAGAGGGGACTCGGTGGTGGCATCGGTGGTTGCGCGGTGTGGAAATCCTGCGTGAGGGCCGTCATCGCCTAGCTGGGCTCACGCGTCGTTAACGCCGAAAGTCGGAGAGGTAGTATCCGTGATACTGACACCGTTAAAGAAGGCAAAGCACACCGCATACCTTTTAACAAAACGCGGTAACCGGGCCGCTCGCGCGGCCCGATTCATAGGTTTAGACGCTGCTGTTCGAATGGCGACTGTTACCCCGCGCGCTCGATCGTATGACTTTGACCGAAGCCGCTACCGGCGATCCTTCTTGAACCGGGCTGCGATCGAGCCGGGCGGCCCCTCAGAGTTGCCGTCCCGCGTGTTCGTGATCTGGGCCGGAGAGAACCCGATGACGCCCAACCGGATACGCAACTTTGAAAGGCTTCGCAGCGTTATCGGACTACCCGTGGAGCTGGTGACACCTCAAACAATCCACCGATGGATCGTGGACGGCCACCCGCTACACGCCGCGTATGAACATCTCTCGCTGGTGCATCGATCTGATTATCTGCGGGCGTACCTCATGCACCATCATGGTGGTGGGTATTGCGATCTCAAAGCGCCACTCCATTCCTGGGTTCCGGCATTGGACGCCATGCAATTGGACCGGTCGACATGGATCACTGGGTTCCGTGAGTTGTCGTCCGCCGCAGTGACGCGTCTCCCGGGACGGCTCGGGCTGGACCTGGCCCTTCACCACCGCAGCTTGGTGGGAATGGGCGCGTTCCTCGTGCGGTCCCACACTCCCCTAACTGCGGAGTGGCTAGCGGAGGTTGAACGGCGCCTGGATTATTTCGAACCCCAGGCGGTGGAATATCCGGGAGGCATCCGAGGAGAAGTGGTCGGTTACCCGGTGTCCTGGACAGACCTTCTGGGGAAGGTCCTCCACCCTCTTCAGCTCAAGTACCTCGACCATATCCGCGTCGATGATCGATTACTCCTAGAGTTCGAGAACTACCAGTAAGGTGCTGCTACTTGCCCGTCCCGAGGTCAGTGCTGACCAGCGCGGAGCAAGTCGATCAGGTACGCGCCGTAGCCCGACTTCACGAGCGGCTGGGCGCGTTCGCGGAGTTCGGCGTCGGACAACAGTCCCTGCCGCCACGCGACCTCCTCGGGGGAGCCGACCTTGAGGCCCTGACGGGACTCGACGGTGCGGATGAAGTTGGACGCGTCGTTCAGGTCGTGGAAGGTGCCGGTGTCCAGCCATGCGGTGCCGCGGGGGAGGACCTCTACGTTCAGGGTGCCGCGTTCCAGATAGGTGCGGTTCACATCGGTGATCTCGAGTTCGCCGCGCGCCGACGGCTTGAGGCCCTTCGCGATCTCGACGACGTCGTTGTCGTAGAAGTAGAGGCCTGGCACCGCATAGTTGCTCTTGGGCTCTTTAGGCTTTTCCTCAAGTGAGATGGCCTTGCCGGCGTCGTCGAACTCCACCACGCCGTAGGCGCTGGGGTCCGCCACCCAGTAGCCGAACACGGTGGCTCCGTCGACCTGGGTGTGTCGGCGTAGCTGCTGGCCCATGCCGGGGCCGTAGAAGATGTTGTCCCCCAGGACGAGCGCCACGTGGTCGCCCCCGATGTGTTTCTCGCCCAGGAGGAAGGCCTGTGCGAGGCCGTCCGGGGAGGGCTGCTGGACGTAGCCCAGCGAGATTCCGAACTGGGAACCGTCGCCCAGGAGCCGCTGGAACTGCTGCGCGTCGTGCGGGGTGGTGATCACCAGGATGTCGCTGATCCCCGCTAAGATCAGCGTGGAGAGCGGGTAGTAGATCATCGGCTTGTCATACACCGGCACGAGCTGCTTCGAGATGCCGTGGGTGATGGGGTGCAGTCGGGAGCCGGTGCCGCCGGCGAGGATGATGCCCTTCATGCGTCAGCCCTCTCATGAGTCATTTCGGTGTCGAATCGGGGACAGTCTGGACGAGGAGAATCGGGTCTGGCGGTGACCCGAAGAAGCGGTATCGTAAGTGACCCTCGACGGTCCCGACTGCCCATCCCCAAGCCTCGGCTTGGGTGCGATCGGCTCGACGGAGAGCGACCTTAAGGCCAGCGGGGATTTTTCGGCCGAGACTCCGCAGGGCGCCCTTAAAGCTGATAGAGCCGGGGCGCATTGAGTCTTGATGCCTCGCCCAGAGTTGGATGGCTGTGCGACCGTAAGCTCGATACTGCCGATATGAGAGCCTCGGTGTTTCTCGCTGCACATAAAGGATGCGGGCATCGAGGGCCTGGCCAACCGGGACCCCGGCAGCAGCCGACCGCCAGCCAAAGTCGGCCTCGTCATGCCCACCAGCAAAAGACTCGTCGAAACCGCCGATTCGTAAGAAGTGGTCCCGCCGGAACGCCACACAACCACTGAGAGCATATGGTCTGTCATCGAAGATCCGCATAAGTGCTCGTTGCTCGCCGACCTGATGCCCAGCTGCATCCACTGGTATGGCGGCGCCGCCCACCACGGCCTTGTCGTCGAGGGCTCGGCGGAACGCCTGGACCCATCCGGGAAGTACCTCATCGTCAGCATCGCATAGGAGGACGCGACAGTGGCGGGCCGCGAGCACTCCGACGTTGCGGGCGTGGTTTGCCCCACGGCGTTCAAGTGCCTCCACGCCTCGGATGCGTGGGCGGTTCTGGGTGAGAGTGCGGATGAGTTCTGGGGTGGAGTCGGTAGAGCGGTTGTCAACTAGGAGGACTTCGTCATCCCCACGCAGCTGTGGTACTAGCGCGTCCAGTTGCCGTTGTAGAACGCCAGCCACATTGAAGCAGGGGATCACGACACTCACGGCGTCGTTAGATGAGTTCATATCAGCATCTCCTCAGTCACTGGCGATCCTAAGCTCCGATCGTCAATGGAAGTGTCGCGACCCGCGGTGTAGGGGCCCCTGGGAGTACACAAGTTGAAGACGCTTCCGGAAATCATCCAGCCCGAAGTCTCTGGTTGCAGTTTCCGCATGAGCCCGGGCCAGCGAATCGAACTCCTCGGTGCGATCGAGGACCGCCGTCACTTGACCTCCGAAAGAGGACGCGTCGTCGCCGACGAGCATGGCGGGCGAAGGCGGTATCCCCTCAGCGCCCACCGACGTGGTGATCACAGGAATGCCTCGGGTAAGGGCCTCCACCACCTTGAATTTGACCCCGGCTCCGAGGCGAAGCGGAGCGATGACTGCTGTGCAGTCCGTATAGAGAGGTTCTAAGTCCTGGACGTATCCCAGGACGTCGATGCCCGCCTGGCTGAGACGGATGCCGATGTCCCGGGGCGTTCCACCCCCGGCAACAACCACGCGCACGTCGGGGAAACGCTCACGGATGGCGGGAAGGACCTCCGAACTGAACCACAAAAGTGCGTCGATGTTCTCTTCACGTCGCATATATCCCACAAAAAGGAGTTTGGGAGAGCCGACCGTATCCTCAACTCGTTGTTCACGGAGAGCACCGTGAATCGGCGGTCGAAGAACATGGAGCCGTGCACCGCTGCGCCATGTAGGCAGAAGGGCCCCGTCTTTCTCGCTCAACACGAGCACGTCATCTGCCTGACGGGCGATCTTGCGTTCAAGCCACTTTGCCGCCCCCCAGCGCGCCCGAGCTAGAAGTTTCTTTTTAGAGGTCGGAGCTTTTGCTCTCTCCCTTGCGAATCTCTGAGAGAGAACGTCATGCAACGTGACGACAATCTGGGCCCTCGGATTTACTGACCGAAGGTAAGGGATGAGGGCCCCCGATTCCTGCCATTGGAGGTCGAAGATGTCTGCTGACGCCAGCAGTGAACGATGGGCATTGAGGGCAACGGGGTGAGCTGGTGGTTCTACCGTTAGCGCGCGCAGAACACGATTCCTTTGCGGCGCGTTCGCAACCGGGAGAAGTACGTGTTCGACGGACGTGCCTCGTTCCAACGACCTGGTATTCGCTGCTGTGATGGTTGAGACCACCGTGGTGCACGCAGTGGACGAAAGGACGGAGAGCATGGCGGCGGCGAGCTGCTCACCAGCGGACTCGTGAGCGGTCTCGGAAGGGACAATCGGGGAGATCATCACTGCCGTCCGCCCCGGGGCGTGTTTAGCGGGTGAGCTTGAGTGCGGAGCTTTCATCGTATGAAACGGTAGCCGTGTAGAAGGCCCACAGGGATCTTGGCGGGACCGCGCCCCGTTTGGGCACCGCCTCGATAGTGTGGCCCCATGCACCTCCTCGTCACCGGCGGCGCCGGGTTCATCGGCTCGAACTTCGTCCACCACGTCGTCCGCGAGACCGGGCACGACGTCGTCGTCCTGGACAAGCTGACCTACGCCGGCAACCGGGAGAACCTCGCCGGCCTGCCCGAGGGCCGCGTCCGCCTCGAGGTCGGGGACATCTGCGACGCGGCCCTGGTGGACCGCCTGGTCGCCGAGTCGGACGCCGTCGTGCACTACGCGGCGGAGTCGCACAATGACAATTCGCTGAACGATCCCTCCCCGTTCATCCAGACGAACATCGTCGGAACCTTCGTCCTCCTCGAAGCGGCCCGCAAGCACGGCAAGCGCTTCCACCACGTCTCCACGGACGAGGTCTACGGCGACCTCGAGCTGGACGATCCGGCGAAGTTCACCGAGGCCACCCCGTACAACCCCTCCAGCCCCTACTCGGCCTCGAAGGCCGGCTCGGACCACCTGGTCCGCGCGTGGGTGCGCTCCTTCGGCGTGCAGGCCACGCTGAGCAACTGCTCCAACAACTACGGCCCGTACCAGCACATCGAGAAGTTCATCCCGCGCCAGATCACCAACCTGATCGACGGCGTCCGCCCCCGCCTCTACGGCCAGGGCGTCAACGTCCGGGACTGGATCCACACGGAGGACCACTCCTCGGCCGTGCTGCGCATCCTCGAACGCGGCGAGATCGGCCGCACGTACCTGATCGGTTCGGACGGCGAGAGGAACAACAGGGAGATCGTGGAGATCCTCCTCGAGCTCTTCGACCGCCCCGCGGACGACTACGACCTCGTCGCCGACCGCCCGGGCCACGACCTGCGCTACGCGATCGACAACACCGCCCTGCGCACCGAGCTCGGCTGGGAGCCGCAGTTCACGGACATCCGCGCCGGTCTGGCGGACACGGTCCGCTGGTACCGCGAGAACGAGGCCTGGTGGCGCCCGGCCAAGGCCGCCGTCGAGGCCACCTACCGCGCCCAGGGCCAGTGAGGGGGCACCGCTGATGCGCATCACCGAGACCGCCATCCCCGGCCTGCTCGTCCTCGACCTCGACGTCCACGGGGACAACCGCGGCTGGTTCAAGGAGAACTGGCAGCGGGAGAAGATCCGCGCCCTCGCCGCCGAGTACCCCCGCCTGGCCTCGCTCGCCCCGGTGCAGAACAACATCTCCTTCAACGACGCCGTCGGCACCACCCGCGGCATCCACGCCGAACCGTGGGACAAGTACGTGGCCGTCGCCCACGGCCGGATCTTCGGCGCCTGGGTGGACCTGCGCGAGGGGCCGTCCTTCGGCGCCGTCGCCACCGTGGAGCTCGGCCCGGAGAAGGCCGTCTTCGTGCCGCGCGGGGTGGGCAACTCCTACCAGACGCTCGAGCCGGACACCGCCTACACGTACCTGGTGAACGACCACTGGTCCGCCGACGCGCAGGGCCAGTACACGTTCCTCAACCTCGCGGACCCGACGGCGGCCATCGCCTGGCCCATCCCGCTCGAGGACGCCGAGCTCTCGGACAAGGACCGCGCCCACCCGATGCTCGCGGACGTCACCCCCATGCCGCCCGCCCCGATCCTCGTGCTCGGCGCCGGCGGCCAGCTCGGCCGCGCCCTCGTGGCCCGCGCCGAGGCCGCGGGGATCCCGGTCGAGGCCCACGGCCGGGACACGTGGGACATGACCGACCCGGCGTCCTGGCCGCGGGAGCACTTCCGCGGCCTGCGCGCCGTGGTCAACGCGTCCGCCATGACCGCGGTGGACGCCGCCGAGACGCCCGAGGGGAGGGCCCAGGCGTGGGACGTCAACGCGACCGCCGTCGCCGAGCTCGCCCGCCGCTGCACCGAGGCCGGCGTCCCCCTGGCCCACGTCTCCACGGACTACGTGTTCGACGGCACCCTCCCCGTGGGGCAGGAGCACCCGGTGGACCACCCGCTCGCTCCGCTGGGCGTCTACGGCCAGTCGAAGGCCGCCGGCGAGGCCGCGGTGCGCACCGTGCCGCGGCACTGGATCGTCCGCACCTCCTGGGTGATCGGGGAGGGGAAGAACTTCGTGGCCACCATGGCCTCCCTCGCCGAGCGCGGGATCGACCCGGCCGTCGTCGCCGACCAGCACGGCCGCCTCACCTTCGCCGACGACCTCGCCGACGCCCTGCTGCATCTGGTCACCACGGACGCGCCCATGGGCACGTTCCACATGACCAACAGCGGTGACGTGGTCACCTGGCACGACGTCGCCCGGTGGGTCTTCGAGGACACCGGCCACGACGCCGCGCGCGTGTCCGCCACGACCACCGCCGCGTACCTGGCCGGCAAGGAGGGCGTGGCCCCGCGGCCGACGAACAGCGCCCTCGACCTCGGGCCCCTGGCCGCCGTCGGCTCCACCGCCCCGGATCAGCGCGAACGCCTGCGGACGTACCTGTCAGAAACGGCGGGTGGCACACGCTGATACTCTTGCCCTGGACGTGTCTGCACAGCGGAAATACATCAGGCACACGTAGTCCTCCTGAATCAGGCACGCGTTGTCTCCCCGAAAGGCCCCTCATGACTGCTCGCTCCGCTTCCACCCCCGCGTCAGGCCCGGGCCGGCGCGCCGTCGCCACCGGTCTGGCCTGGTCCGTCCCCGCCGTCGCCATGGTCTCGGCGGCACCGTCCTTCGCCGCTTCGCTGCGCAAGGATCCCGGCATCAACGGCTGGGTGCTGAACTCGCCGACTAATCATGGCGGTTGCCGCTATTCTCTCGAGGTGAACTCGGCGCCCTCCAACCCGGGCACCACTCCCGACGGTGCGCCCTTCGGGCTCTACCTCTACGACGTCTCCAAGGACGCCAGCTACAGCAACGCCAAGCTCGTCTACTGGGTGCGCGGCAACCACGTGAAGCAGAACCCGATCACCTGGCAGACGGCCACGGGGCATTCCGCGAAGTGGGGGCGTCCTGAGACGGGTAGGCCGCAGACCAAGGCCGACGGTTTCGAGTACACCCCCTATACCTGGACGTACACCGGCACCATCAATCCGGCCAACGTCAAGAGTGACGGGCGGCTCTACCTCGAGACCTTCCATGTGAAGGCCGCCGAGTTCTCCATGTCGGAGAATTTCCGTTGCCTGCCCCTGGACTACTGGACGTACCGGGAGATCGTCGTGGACCCGGACGGGCCCACCGGGCCGCAGCAGCCGATGACACTCAGCTTCGAACGCCGCAACGGGCCGAGCGGACCCTACGTTCCCGGCGCTCAGGGGCGCATGGCGGTCACGCCGGACGCCGAAGCCACGGCGAATCTGCAGCAGCTGAGCAGCTGAACCGGCTCACTCACACATGCATGGGGCGGGGCCGAGATGCCGAGCATCTCGGCCCCGCCCCCGTCGCGTGGGTGCTGTCCTGTCCGGGTTGCCCAGGCGAGGAAGCGCACGCTCCGTGATCAACGAGGTGGCCGCTGGCACTCGTCGGCGCGCACAGGCGTAGTGGGGACTGGCGTCAGCCCCTCTTCGCGCGTGCGGCCCGACGGGACGTCTTTCCGCCCTTGCCGGTTCCCTGCAGGTACTTGTCATGGGACTTGTGGTACGTGCTCTCGTAGCCGTAGGAGTAGCCGCCGCCGCGCTGGGAGCGCGCGACGCCGTTCATGACCACGCCCAGCAGATGCGCGTCCACCGCGGCGAGATTCTCCACAGCCGCCTCCAGGTGGTCCTTGCGGGTCCGCCCCTGACGCACCACGAGCACAGTCCCGTCCACGGCCGTGGCCAGGAGGGAGCCGTCCGTGACGGGCAGCAGGGGAGGGGAGTCGACGATGACGAAGAAGTCCTCCGATGCCAGCTTCAGCAGGGCCCGCATGCGCTTCGAGCCCAGCAGCTCCGACGGGTTCGGGGGCGTCCGGCCGGCGGGAAGCAGCGTGAGGTTCGGGATGCCGGTCGCCGCGAGGGCGTCGTCCGGCTGCACCTCACCGGCCAGCACCTCGGACAGGCCCACGTCGCCCGCCACCTGGAAGAGGTCGTGCTGCCGGGGCCGCCGCAGGTCGGCGTCCACCACGAGCACCCGTTCGCCGGCCAGGGCCAGGGCGCGGGCCAGGTTCGATGCGACGGTCGACTTGCCCTCGGAGGGGTCCGCGCTCGTGAACGAGACGACGCGGGGCGGCTCGTCGACGGAGACGAACTTGAGATTGGTGCGCAGCGCCCGGATGGCCTCGCCGGCCCGGGGGTCGAGGTCCACGGCCTCCTCGCCCGTGCGGGTCAGGGACGCGTTCTCCGGGACGGCCCCGATGACGCCGGCGCCGGTGATCTCCTTCACGTCGGCGCGGCTGCGCACCTTCACGTCCAGGAGACGACGGAGCACGGCGATGGCGAGTCCCGCACCCAGTCCGGCCACCGCGCCCAAGAGGACGTTGCGCCGGGTGTCAGGGCTCACGGGGGCAGAGGGCACGCGGGCATCGGACAGCGGCACGACCTCCAACGGGCTGTTCTTGTCCACGTCCGCCGCCACGTCCGCCGTCGCCTGCAGGGCGCTGTTCGCCAGCTGCGCGGCGGTCTCGGGATCGGTCGAGGTGGCGGTCACCTTGATCATGCTGGACTCGGGGACGAGCACCGCGGAGAGCGAGCCGTCGCCGTCCTGCCCCGTGTCCTGTGCCACGCGTTCACGCACGGCCTCGCTGTTGATCAGGGCGACGTAGGCCTGAGCCCGGCTCTCGGCGGGCAGGTTGCTGGTGATGAGGCTCTGATCTGCAGCCCGGGCGGCGAGGAACCCCTGAGATTCGGATGCGTAGATCCGGGGCTGCAGTGCGGAGTAGCCCCAACCCAACAGACCCCCCACAAGGGCTGCTGCCAGGAGCAGCAGGAGGTTGGCGCGCAGGAGGCGGAAGAAGTCGACGATCGTCACGGAGCACCTCGGGGGTCATGGACGGGGATGCGCGGGCCGTTGTGGCCAGGAAACGCACAGGTCCACGGTACCAACACCTACCGTGCGCTCTGAGGCCCCGAGGACGAGGCCCGCCACCGCGCTACGCTGAGCCGAGTATTGCCCGGCGTCCACGAAAGGTTCCGCACCATGCGCCCGAGCACGCCCCGTGACCGGACGGCTGCCCGCGCCATGGGGGCCGTCGCGCCACCCGAGGCCCGGCCTGCCAGGCGTCACGCCTCACTCGGCCTCGTCCCGGACGGTCAGGCCGCGTGGACCCGCTCCCCGTGGAACCCCTTGGTCACGCCGGCCTCACCGCGGCTGTTCGAGGCCGTGCTGGCCATCGGCCTGGTGATGGATGCGTTCACCGCTCCCGGCCTGCCGATCCCGTTCGCGGAGTTCTCCGCCATCCTTCTGCTGCTCCTCGCCTCATTCCGGCAGCCCCGCCGGGACCTCTCCCACTACGGCGTGCTGGCCCTCGTCGCACTGGCCCTGGTGGCGTATCTCGTCGCGGTGACCGTGCACAACGACCTCGACCCCACGCGTCGCGCCACGAGGATCACGCTCCTGATCCTGCTGATCTACGCCATCGCCAGCGAGAGGATCGACATCAAGGGCGTCCTCTACGGGATGACGGCCGGCGCACTGATCAACGTGCCCCTCTTCTACGCGGGCCTGGCCCCGGACACCTACGGCGGCTACCTCACCGGGTTCCTGGGGGACAAGAACGTCTCCGGCCTCTTCTACGCGCTCCTGCCCGTGCTGCTCGTGGCCACCATGCAGCGCATGGGCCCCAAGCTCCTCGTGCTGGGCGCCGGCTCCGCCCTGACGTTCCTCACCGGCTCGCGGACCTCGATGGCCGGTCTGCTCTGCGCCGTCGTGTGGATCCTCGTGAGCCCCTACCTGGGGCGGGTCCTCCGTATCGCACTCGCGGTCGTCATGGGCTGGTTCGTCAGCTGGGCCGAGGAGAACCTGGCCGACCTCGGCATCTTCGGAGACCGCACCGGCACGGACTGGTTCCGGGCCGAGATCCAGCAGGCGTCCGCGGAGAAGGTGGCCGACACCTCGTTCTTCGGCCAGGGGCTCTCCACCGCCGTCGTCGATCTGGACAACGTGACCATGTTCTTCCACAACTCCTATCTGGGGCTGCTGGTGGAGGGCGGCTGGCCGTTCCTGATCGTGGTGGTGGGCGCCTACCTGTGGCTGTGCCTGCGGCCCTTCGCCCGGACGCACCGATCGCCGTCCCGCGTGGCTGTCGAGGCCGCCGCGCTCATCATCCTGGTGACCTCCCTCCAGCTGGGTGAGGTGTTCATCACGATCTTCGGCGCCGTCGTCCTCGGCTGCGGCCTGCTGCTGAGCGCCCAGGAGGACGACGAATCCCACGGCGCGTCCGCGGGTGAACGGGCTCACCGCCGCAAGCTGGACCGCATCGTGGAGCGGTCCCGACGAGCGGGCCGCTGAGCGCGACGAGCATCACCGGTGCTATCCTGTCCAGGTTGCCCAGGCGAGGGAGCGCGCGCTCCGTGATCGACGAGGCCGCCGCCGCGCGTCAGCACACTGACCCGCCGCGGCACTGAAGCCCCCTCCTGGCCGCATCCCGCGCCGCCCCCGGCTGCGCGGCCGAGACCCCCACAGGAGGACGCATCATGTCTGACCAGCTCAAGATCAAGGTCACCCGCCGCACCGACTTCGGCAAGGGTGCCGCCCGCCAGGCCCGCCGCGCCGGCCTGATCCCCGCCGTCGTCTACGGCCACGGCCAGGATCCCGTGCACCTGCTGCTGCCGGCCCAGGAGACCACCCTGGCCGTCCGCAACCCCAACGCCCTGCTCACCGTCGTGAACGAGGCCGGCGAGGAGCACCTGGTCCTGCCCAAGGACATCCAGCGCCACGCCATCAAGGACACCGTGGACCACCTGGACCTCATCGAGGTCCGTCGCGGCGAGAAGGTCATCGTCGAGGTCACCGTGCATGTCGAGGGCGAGGTCGCCCCCGGCAACGACTACGTGCTGGACTACGTCACCGTGCCGGTCGAGGCCGACGCCACCGACCTGCCCGAGGCCGTCACCATCTCCGTCGAGGGCCGCGAGGCCGGCGACCACGTGTACGCCCCGGACGTGCAGGTCCCCGCCGGCACCACCCTGCAGCTCGAGGACGACATCGTCATCGCCACCGTCTCGGAGGTCGTCGAGCAGGACCTCGGCGACGAGTCCGTGCAGGAGGAGCAGGCCGCCGAGTCCGCCGAGGGCGAGTCCGAGGGCTCCGAGGACTGATCACGCCATGACGACGGGGACCACGCTCATCGTCGGGCTCGGCAATCCCGGGCCCGAGTACGAGCGCACCCGTCACAACGTCGGCCAGATGGTGGCGGATGAGCTCGCCTCCCGCATGGGGGTCGGGTTCACCCGCCACCGGGCCGGCGCCGTGGTGGCCACGGGTCGCCTCGGCATCGGGGGGCCGCGCGTCGTGCTCGCGAAGTCCACCGGCTACATGAACGTCTCCGGACGCCCCGTCTCCGCGCTGGCGTCCTTCTACGGGATCGGACCCGAGGACCTCGTGGTGGTCCACGACGAGCTGGACATCCCGTTCGACACCCTGCGCCTCAAGCGCGGCGGGGGAGAGGGCGGCCACAACGGCCTGAAGTCCATCACCGCCTCGCTCGGCACGAAGGACTACGCCCGCGTGCGCGTCGGCATCGGCCGACCCCCGGGCCGCATGGACGTGGCCGACTTCGTGCTGCGCCCCTTCACCAAGCCCGAGCAGGACGCCCTGCCGCTGCACGTGGACCGCGCGGCGGACGCCGTCGAGAAGATCGTCACGGACGGGCTCGCGCCCGCCCAGCAGGCGTTCCACTGAGCCTCCCGCCCCGGGCGGACGTCCTCGACGGAGACGCAGCCCCACGCTCAGGGGGTCGGGGTCACGGCACGGGCCAGGGCATCCGCGATGGTCTCCAGCGCGGGATCCATGATCCGGATCATCTCCGCGTACCCCTCCACCGGCCCGCGGAACGGGTCCACGACGTCGAGGGGCTGGGTGGTCGACCGTGCGAGGGCCCGGTGGTGGGCCGCCTCCGCCGCGAAGGCACGCACTCCTCGGCCCGCGGGGATCCAGTCCCGTCCGTCCCGCGCGTCCAAGATGCGGACCAGCGCTGCGAGCTCCAGTACGGTGAACACCCGCGCGACGGCCTGCGGCACCTCCCGCAGCGCGAAGCGCATGTGCTCCTGAGCCGCCGCCAACACGAGATCTGCCTCCGCAACCATGAACGGCTGCAGCGCGGCGGGCCGGTGGTCCGCGAGGCCGGCGACACCGGCCTCGGCGCCGAGCCGCACGAGCGGCGGGGGCACCGTCAGGGCCTGGTTCGGCTGGGAGCCGGCGCTGCCGACCTCCACCCGGCCGGGGACCAGAGCCGCCAGCCGTCCCTGCAGGGCCCGGCTCGCATAGGCCGAGCGGCACACGTTGCCGGTGCACACGATGAGCACGGCGTCCGGCGCCGGCAGCGCCCGACGCCCCCGCCGGGCCGGCGGAGACGGGCTCGTCGGGACCGGGCGACGGGAGAACGAGATCAACCGCGCGCGGCTCCGCCGTCACGCTCGAGCCACGAGGACAGCGCCCGGGCCTGACGATTGACGACCTTGCCGACCATCGGCTCGGCCTTAGCCGCGAGCTTCGAGCCCACCAGCGGGATCCGGCAGACGAGGGTGCCGTCCACGGAGAACTGGGAGCCCTCACCGGCGGCGGTCAGGCGGAGGGCGCCGTCCGCCGTCGCCTTGGCGGAGGGCACGGTGATGGTGGTGGTGCCGGCGCGGGAGCCGTCCGCGGCGGGCGCGTCCCACCGCTCCACCTGCTCCACCTGGAGGGCGGAGCCGATGAGCTTGCGGGCCATGTCCGGGACACGATCCGGGATGCGGTCCGCGGGCAGGGAGCGCACGGCGGTGACGGTCATCGGGCCCTCCGGGGAGCCCTCGACGGAGAACGAGACCAGGGAGCCGCCGAAGGACTCGACCACGGAACGGTGGAAGTCCTCGGACGCCAGGGCGGCTGCCACGGCCGCCGGCGGGTGCGGGATGGACTGCTGAGCGGAAAAGGCCACGGTGTCTCCTCGGGGTCAAGTCGGGCCGCGCCCGGTGGGCCGTGAGAGGGCCGGCACCGGTTCGCCGACGGCGATGGGCGTCCATCCCTCACCTTATATGCTGGCCTCCGCGACCCGGGTCCCGTGCACGGTGCCGGGACCGGCCGCGCGACCCCTCGTGAACCCCCTGGAAGGTGTGTCCGCCATGTCGGCACTCTGGGCCGTGGCCCTCATCATGCTCCTGAGCGGGACGGCGAAGCTCCGTTCCGGCGAGGACGTGCAGGCCACGTTCACCCGACTCAGGGTGCCCCGCCCGTTCGCGGCCCCCGCCCTGGCGCGCGCGTTCCCCTGGCTCGAGCTGCTGCTCGCCGCCGCCCTCCTGCAACCCTTCACCCTGCTGCGTCCCGTCGTCGGCCTGGTGGCCGTGGCCCTCTTCGCCGCCTTCCTCGCGCTCGTGGTCCGGGCCCAGGACGACGGCGTCTCGTGCGGCTGCTTCGGCGAGGCCTCGGCCGCCCCGATCTCCCGCACCACCGTGGTCCGCAACGTCGTCTTCCTGGCCCTCGCCGTCCTGGCCCTGGCCGAGGGGATCGTCTCGCTGGCGGTGCACGGCGCGGGCCTGGCCTGGCAGCCGCTCACCGCCTTCGGCGCCGGGGCGTGGGCGTGGGCTCTGTTCGTGTCCGTGCTGCTCGCGACCGCCGCGTTCCTGGCCGGGCGCGAGTCCGTCCCGGCCGCGCCCGACGCCGCCCCGGCGACGCCCGAGGCTGAGGCCGCCGTCGACCCGGCCGACGGTGCCGAACCCGAACGCCACCCGTTCCCGGACGCCGTCGTGGTCGCGGACGGCGAGTACACCGGTCTGCACCGGCTGGTCACGGACGGGGCCGTGGTGGCCCTGCGCCTGTCCACGGGGTGCGGCTCCTGCGCGCGGGTGATCGAGCGGCTGGACGAGTTCAAGGACGCGCTCGGGCCGGTCCGGCTGCGGGTCCTCATGCCCCAGCACGCCCCCGGCGCCGAGGGGGCGATCCACAGCGGCGCCGTCGACGCGTCGCTCGTGCTCGCCGACCCGGCCGGCGCCGCCTCGCAGGCCCTCGGCCTGCACTCGTTCCCCACCGCGGTGCTGCTCGGCACGGACCGGCTCACCGCCGGCGGCCCGGTGGGCGGCGCCGACGACGTCCTCGCCTTCCTCGAAGAGATCCGGGAGATCATGACCACCGAACTGCCCGCCGCCACGGACGGCTCCACCGCCACCCCGGAGGTCCGCGCATGAGCGCCCCCGAGACCACCCCCGTCCTGGCCCCGCTGCTGCCGCGCCTGCGCGCCGAACGCGCGCTCGAGGCGGCCGCCGCCTCCGCCTCCCGGCCGCTCGAGTCCCGGGGCGTCGAACTGGAGATCGGCCTGCCCGACGGCGCCCGCGCGCCCCTGCTGACCGTCCTGGCCGAGGCGCTGGCCGAGGGCCACGGCGAGCGCGCCGCCGTCCTCGTGGTCACCGCGACCACCCGCGAGGCCGAGGACCTCGTGACCGACCTCGCCGCCTGGGCCCCCGCCGGTGCCGCCGCGCTGTTCCCGTCCTGGGAGACGCTGCCCCACGAGCGACTGTCCCCGCGCTCGGACACCGTGGGCGCCCGCCTGGCCGTGCTGCGCCGCCTCGCCCACCCCGAGGAGCACGCGGAGGGCCCGCTGCGCATCGTCGTCGCCCCCGTGCGCGCCGTGCTGCAGCCCCTCGTGGCCGGGCTCGGCGAGCTGAGCCCCGTGACCCTGCGGACGGGGGAGGAGCGGGACTTCAACGGCGTGGTGGCCGCGCTCGCGGACGCCGCCTACTCGCGCGTGGACATGGTCAGCCGGCGCGGCGAGTTCGCCGTGCGCGGCGGGCTGATCGACGTGTTCCCGCCCACCGAGGACTACCCCGTGCGCATCGAGTTCTTCGGCGACGAGGTGGAGCAGATGCGCTGGTTCTCCGTGGCGGACCAGCGCTCCCTCGAGGACACCACGGAGGACGGCTCGGGCCACCCCTCCGAGCTGTACGCGCCCCCGTGCCGCGAGCTGCTGATCACGGACCACGTGCGCCGGCGCGCCAAAGAGCTGATCCCGGCCATGCCCGCCGCCGCGGACATGCTGGACCGCATCGCCGAGGACGTGGCCGTGGAGGGCATGGAGTCCCTCTCCCCGCTGCTGGCCGAGGCCATGACGTCGCTGCCCCGCATGCTGCCCACCGGGTCGCTGACCGTCCTCGTGGAGCCCGAGCGCCTGCGCGGCCGCGCCGACGACCTGCTGGCCACCAACGAGGAGTTCCTCCAGGCCGCGTGGGCCGGCGCCGCGCAGGGCGCGGTCGCCCCGGTGGACGTGGCCGGGGCGGACCAGTCCGCCGCGGGCGGCTTCCTCACGGTGGCCGAACTCCGCGCGGCCGCGCTCGAGCAGGACCAGGGGTTCTGGTCCGTCACCGCGCTGGTCTCGGACGATGAGCTGCTGCCCGACGCCGCCACCCTGCGCGCCACCCTCGGCGTCCCGCAGACCTTCTCGGGCGACATCGAGGCCATGGTCGCGCACACCCGCGTCCGGCTCGCGGAAGGGTGGCATGCCGTGGTCCTCACCGACGGCCCCGGCTCCGCCCGCCGTCTCGCCGAGCTCAACGCGGAGGCCGGCCTCACGGCCTCCGTGGTGGACGGGCCCCTGCCCGCGGACCTCGCCCCGGGGCGGGTCTCCATCGCGACAGCGCCCGTCGGCTCCGGCTTCACGATCCCGGACGCGCAGATCGCGCTGATCACGGAGCACGACCTCTTCGGCCGGCACCGCACCGCGGGCACGCGCGCCCCCGGGGCGCGGCTGGCCCGGAAGCGGCGCAACGCCGTCGACCCGCTGACCCTGCAGCCCGGCGACCACGTGGTGCACTCCCAGCACGGCATCGCCCGCTTCGTGGAGCTGCAGCGCCGCAAGGTCACCGGCGGCCCGCGCACCGCCCCCGGCGCCGAGGAGTCCTACCGCGAGTACCTCGTGCTGGAGTACGCGCCCTCGAAGCGCGGCGCCCCCGGCGACCGGCTGTTCGTGCCCACTGACCAGCTCGACCTGATCTCCACCTACGTGGGCGGGGAGACGCCGTCGCTGTCCAAGATGGGCGGCTCGGATTGGGCGCAGACCAAGTCCAAGGCCAAGCGCGCCACCCGCGAGATCGCCGGCGAGCTCATCCGCCTGTACTCGGCCCGCATGGCCTCGCGCGGCCACGCGTTCGCCCCGGACACCCCGTGGCAGGGCGAGCTGGAGGAGGCGTTCCCGTTCATCGAGACGCCGGATCAGCTGACCACCATCGAGGACGTCAAGAAGGACATGGAGGCGGCCGTCCCCATGGACCGGCTCGTCTCCGGCGACGTCGGCTTCGGCAAGACCGAGGTGGCCGTGCGCGCCGCGTTCAAGGCGGTGCAGGACGGCAAGCAGGTGGCCGTCCTCGTCCCGACGACGCTGCTCGCCCGCCAGCACCACCAGACGTTCTCCGACCGGTTCGCCGGCTTCCCCGTGAAGGTGGCCGCGCTCTCCCGGTTCCAGACCGCCAAGGAGTCCAAGGAGGTCGTCGAGGGGCTCGCGCACGGCGAGGTGGACGTGGTGATCGGCACCCACCGGCTGCTCTCCGACCAGGTGCAGTTCAAGGACCTGGGCCTGGTGATCGTGGACGAGGAGCAGCGCTTCGGCGTCGAGCACAAGGAGGCGCTGAAGAAGATGCGCACCAACGTGGACGTGCTCGCCATGTCCGCCACGCCCATCCCGCGCACCCTCGAGATGTCCCTCACCGGCATCCGCGAGACCTCCACCCTGGCCACCGCCCCGGAGGAGCGCCACCCCGTGCTCACCTCGGTGGGCCCGTACTCGGACCAGCAGGTCACCGCGGCCATCCGCCGCGAGCTGATGCGCGAGGGTCAGGTGTTCTACGTGCACAACCGCGTCACCACCATCGACAAGGTGGCCAAGCGCATCGCCGAGCTCGTGCCGGAGGCGCGGATCGCCGTCGCCCACGGCAAGATGAGCGAGGCCCGGCTCGAGCAGATCATGGTGGACTTCTGGGAGCGGAAGTTCGACGTGCTCGTCTCCACCACGATCATCGAGACCGGCCTGGACATCGCCAACGCCAACACCCTGATCGTGGAGGACGCCCACCGCTACGGCCTCTCGCAGCTGCACCAGCTGCGCGGCCGCGTGGGCCGTGGCCGCGAGCGGGCGTACGCGTACTTCCTGTACGACCCGCAGAAGCCCCTCGGCGAGGTGGCCCTCGAACGGCTCAAGGCCGTGGCCACCCACAACGAGCTCGGCGCGGGCATGCAGCTGGCCATGAAGGACCTCGAGATCCGCGGCGCCGGCAACCTGCTCGGCGGGGAGCAGTCCGGCCACATCGCCGGCGTGGGCTTCGACCTCTACCTGCGGATGGTGGGCGAGGCCGTGGCCGACTTCAAGGGCGAGGAGGACACCGCGCCCGCCGAGGTGAAGGTGGAGCTGCCGGTCAACGCCCACCTGCCGCACGACTACGTGCCGGGGGAGCGGCTGCGCCTCGAGATGTACCGCAACCTCGCCCAGGCCGCGGACGACGCCGCCGTGGACGCCGTGGTGGAGGAGCTCAAGGACCGCTACGGCCCGCTGCCGGAGCCGGTGGAGGCGCTCGTCGCCGTCGCCCGGTTCCGCAACCGGGCGCGGGCCGCGGGCGTCACCGAGGTCATGCTGCTGGGGCAGAACGTGAAGTTCGGCCCCGCCGCGGACCTGCCGGAGTCCCGCCAGATGCGCCTGACCCGCATGTACAAGGGCGCCCAGGTCAAGCCGGCCCTGAACGGCGTCCTCATCCCGCGTCCCAAGACCAAGCCGGTCATGGGTCAGGATCTCGTGGACGTCCCGCTGCTCGAGTGGGCGCAGCAGGTGGTCGACGCGATCTTCGCGCCGGAGGGCTGAGGCGGGTCAGGCCGTCCGCACGCGGACGAGGACGCCGTGCGCCTCGAGCATCTCGAGGAAGGCATGGACGTCGGCCGCGACGTCGGCGGGAGCGAGGCCGAACGCCTCCGCCACCTGGACCGTGACGTCCGTCGTCGACAGCGGCACCGGCGGATCCGCGACCAGGTCGTCCTCCGGGGTGCGGCCGCCCACGAGGACGTCCCAGATCACGTCGCCCGAGGCGCCCAACAGCAGCGGCTGACCGGCCTCGAGCGTCATGACGGCGGCCTGGCCGCCGGCGGTGCGGGCCCACGCGATGTCGGGGGAGATCGCCCAGCCCTCGGTGGTCTCAACGGTCACGGCGCACCGCCTTCGTCCAGGCCCAGCCGGCGAGTGCGCCGAGCCGGGCGCGCTGCTCGCGCCACAGGTCCGCGCGGGTGACAGGCCGGCCCAGGCGCATCTGCAGATGGGGGCGGTTCACCGGGATCGTGCGGGCCACGAGGACGGCCCGCTCCCGCACCGTGGCGGCCGACCGCCACCGGGTGCGGAACAGCTCAAGACCGCTCTGGCTCTCGTGCAGCGCCGCGAAGAGGGTCAGCTGCCGGGTGTCGACGCCGTCGGCGGCCTCGCCCGTGGCGACGTGCCAGGCCGCGCCCGCGTCCAGCCGGTGGGCTTCCTCGCGCAAGGCTACCCAGCTCTCGGCGGTGAGGGATTCCCGAATGTGCCGGACGTCGAGGCCACCGCGGAACGGGTCGCGGGCCGCGTGGACGATCACGACGAGCCGCTGGTGGCGCGGGCTCGGCACCGGAACGGGCCGGCCCGCGATCACGAGGTGGGCGTGCTCGCTCCACAGGGCGTCGAAGGCCGCCTCGGGGGACGCGCCGAGGCCGGGGAAGAGCCGATGCACGTCCACATACCCCAGCTGGTCGTGCCAGAGCGTGGCCGCGTGCCGGAAGATCGACCCCTCCGAGAAGTCAGCGACCGGTTCCCAGCCGTGGGAGCGCAGGAGCGCGGTGACGGCGGCGGCATCGGCCGGATGGACCAGCAGGTCCACGTCCGAACTGCGGCGGTGATCGGGGTAGACGCCGGGCTCGGTGGCGTAGCCCTTGAGGTGCAGGCCCCGGATGCCGGCCCGGTCCAGCAGATGCGCGATGCGGGCGTGCGCGAGGCGGACGCGGACCTCGAGGTCCAGGGACGGCGGGGCGTCCGGTCGCTGTCCCGTCGCTCGTTCTCCCATGGCCGCGAGCTTAGCCGACCCAAAGGAGGGCCCGGCGGTGACTGTGCCGGATGCCCGGTGCAAAGTTAAAGGGGGTTCAGGTGGATTCGTGGACTGACGGCGCGAGACCCGTACCTCCATGGCGGGCTTGGCGTGCGCCGTCCTGTGGCTCTGGTCGACGCCGCAGATGGGGGTGGCGTCGTGCTCGTCCTCGCCATCCTCGGCGCCTACGCATTCTTAGGCTGCGCCTGTCCGCCCCCCGGCTGCGCACCCCTGCGCGTGGCAGTGGAGGCGGCCCCGTCCCCGATCTCTGACGCCGGCCGGTCAGGCGCCCGTCGGCTCCTCGTCCACGACGTCCCCGTCGAGGGCCCGGGCGATCTCCCACGCCAGCAGCTCGACGATCGGCTGCGCGGTCTGCGCCATCGCGGCGTAGCCCTCGGCGGGGCCGCGGAACGGGTCCGGCAGATCCGCGTCCGGCCGCTCCCCGTGGGCGATCAGGCGGGAGCGCAGCTCCGCCAGCGCCGTGACGAGCGCGGTGACGCCCGCGCCCGGAGGGACCGCCGCGGCGAGCTCCTCGCCGTGGTCGCGCAGGAGGGTGCCCATGCCGAGGATCGTGAAGGTCCGGCGCACTGACGCGGGGTCCTCGCGCAGCACCTCGTCCAGGTGGTCGTCCGTCGCGGTCAGGACGAGGTCCTGGTCGGCCAGCGAACGCCCGGTCAGCTGCTGCGGTCGATGCTGCGTCAACGCGGCGCGGACTCGGAGGCTCGGCGCGAGGTCGAGCAGCGGGCCGGGGACGGTCAGCGCCTGGTTCGGTTCCGTGCCCGCGCTCGTGACCTCCGCGCGGCCCCGGTCACCGAGCAGGGCGTTGAGCTGCGCCTGCAGCGCGTACTCCACGTAGGCGGAGCGGCAGATGTTGCCCGTGCACACGACGAGGACGCGGGCGCTCGGCAGGGGGCCGGGGACACGGTCGGCCGGTGAGGCGGGCGAGGCCGGCTCAGCGGCCGCGGCGGTCGCGGGAGCCACCGCGCGCTCGGCCGGCGTCGCATGCTGCCGCGGCGCGGCGGGGTCGGCCGGGTGGGGGAGGAACGCCGGGCCGAGCCGGAACTCGGCGAGGCGATCCTCCCGCGCCGTGGCGGCCGCCGGGGCGCCGGCGTCACCGCCGTCACCCGCCGGGTGGCCGCCGTCGCGGGTCGGCACCTCGGGCTCCTCCGGCGTCGGCGGCAGGAACGGATTGCGGATCGGGGGGCGATGATCCCTGCTCATGGGTGTGTCCTCTCCGAGGCGGTCGTGACGCGCGGCAGCGCGGACGTGACGGGGTGCGGGGGCTCCACGCGTCGCAGGCGGTGCACCGGGTGCCAGCGGCGGCGCGCCCCCGTGAACGGCTTGGACAGGGGGGTGGCGAGCAGGGCGAGGCCTGCCAGCCAGCTGAGGGCGAGCGCGAGGGCGAACTTGGCGGCGTTGTCCTCCACGCCGTGGCGCGTGACCCACATCAGCACCCAGCCGTGCAGCAGCACCACCACCGTGCCCGTCCGGACCAGGGCGGTGATGGCGCGGCGCAGGGCTTGACCCGTCCCGGTGCGTCGGGCGAAGGAGCGCAGCAGCCTCTCCACCGTGGAACCGAACACGAGCACCATCCCCGCGGACATCAGGACGCCCACGGCGGGGGTGAGCACCGGCGTGCCGAAGCCGCCGAACTTGATGTTGGGCGGCTCCAGGCCCAGCCGGACCGCGACCATCCCGAGCAGCACCAGGCCGACGCCGATGAGCGTCCGATGGCGCCGCACGTGCGGCTGGACGCGGCGACGGAACATCTCGCCGCTGAGGACGAACAGCAGGCACGGCAGGGCCAGCCCGACGCCCAGCGGCGTGCGGGCGATCGCGGAGTCCGGCACGAGGTGGGCCCACGCCAGCCCGGCCAGGCCCACGGCCCAGGCGACGGCGGACGGGAAGCGCTCGAGGAATCGGCGCAGCACCGTGGTGAAGAACAGGACGGAGATGAACCAGAACGCCCACCACGGGGGCTCCTGGTCCGCGCCCCCGTACCAGCCGGTGATCATCAGGCGCCGCAGGAGGTCGGGGTCGTCGGCGAACCACGCGAACGCGGCCACGGACATGAGCGCCGCCCACACCAGGTACGGCACCATCAGGCTCCGGAAGCGGCCCCGCACGTCCGTGGCCCAGGGGCGGCCGCGCGTCCAGAAGTAGCCGGTGAGGAAGAAGAACAGCGGCATCCGCCAGATCTCCAGGTACCGGCTGAAGGTGAGGTCCGTCAGGTACGCGTGACCCAGCACCACCGCCGCGATGGAGACAAGCCGAAGGGCGTCCACCCCCGTGTTGCGGGTGGACGCCCTTCGGCGCGCGGCGGCCGGACGACCGGTGTCAGCGATCCTCGGCTCCGGGACGGCTCAGCGGTGCGCGGCGCCGGTCTCGACGGCGTGGGCGCCGGCGGCGGCGTGCTCGACGACGGGACGGGTGTGGATGGCGGTGGTGTCCACGGTGTCGCTGCGGCCCAGGAACGTCTGGGGGATCATGAAGGCCACAGTGGCCAGGGCCAGCGCGATCAGGCCGGGGATCCAGACCGACTCGAGCGACCAGAAGCCCATGGCGTAGAGGCAGCCGAGGAACGCGCCGAAGGCGACGATGAAGGCGATCAGGGAACCCCAGACGCCGCCCACGTTGGAGTGGTCGATGGCCTTGCCGTTGCGGATCACGTGATGCTCCTTCGGTGCGGTCCCGGCCGGGGCGGACGCCCGGCCGAAGTGATGCGAGTCAGTCGGATCCCAGGATAGCAAGCGCGGAGCTGGCCCCGATCCGGGTGGCGCCGGCCTCGATCATCGCCAGGGCGTCCGCGCGGGTGCGCACCCCGCCGGAGGCCTTCACGCCGATGCGCTCGCCCACGGTGCGGCGCATCAGCGCGACGTGCTCGACGGTGGCGCCCGCGGTGGAGAAGCCCGTGGAGGTCTTCACGAAGTCCGCCCCGGCCTCGACCGCGGCCTCGCAGGCCAGGACGATCGCGTCGTCGTCCAGCAGGGCGGTCTCCACGATCACCTTGAGCAGCGCCCCGCCGTCGCCTGCGGGGCCGTCCGCGTGCGCGGCCTCGGCCACGGCGCGGACGTCCGCGACGAGCCGGTCGCGGTCCCCGGCGCGGGCCGCGGCGACGTCGAGGACCATGTCCACCTCGTCCGCGCCGGCGTCGATCGCCTGCCGGGCCTCGAAGGCCTTGACCTCCGAGGCGTTGGCGCCGAGGGGGAAGCCGATCACGGTGCAGGTCAGCACGTCCGAGCCCGCGAGCTCGGCGGCCACCAGCGGCACCCACACGGGGTTGATGCAGACGCTCTTGACCCCGGCCTCGCGGGACTCGGCCACGAGGCGGCGCACGTCCGCCTCCGAGGTGTCGGCCTTCAGGGCGGTCGCGTCGATGTACTTCGCCAGCTCGGCGGTGGTGAGGGAGACGGTCATGTCCGCCAGCCTACCGAGGCTCAGCCGCCCACGAGGGCCGTCACCTCGGCGCGCAGCGCCTCGAGCCGCTCGGCGGCCGCGGCCGGGTCGGCATCCCGGGTGCCGAGGTAGCACTTGAGCTTCGGCTCGGTGCCGGAGGGGCGCACGAGCACGCGGGTGCCGGAGTCGGTGGCGAACAGCAGTGCGTCCGTCGGCGGCAGCCCGTCCCCGCCGGCGGCCAGGTCCCGGCGCACGGTGACCGGTTCCCCCGCGAGCGTGGCCGGCGCCTGCTGACGCAGGGCCGCCATGGTGCGGGCGATCAGGGACAGGTCCGCCACGCGGACCGAGACCTGGGCGCTGGGCATGGCGCCGGTGACCGCGTCGACGTCGGCCAGGGCGTCCATCAGGCCGCGTCCCTGCACCGTGAGGGCGGCGGCCAGCTCCGCGGCCATGAGGGCGGCCGTGATGCCGTCCTTGTCCCGCACCATGTCCGGGTCCACGCAGTAGCCGAGGGCCTCCTCGTAGCCGAAGCCGAGGTCCGGGGCGCGGGAGATCCACTTGAAGCCGGTCAGCGTGACGTGGTGCCTCACCCCGTTCGCCTCCGCCAGGGCGGCCAGCTGCGGGGAGGAGACCACGGAGTTCGCGGCGCTGCGGCCGGCCGCGTGCAGGGCCGGCATCGCGTGCGCGCCCAGCAGCGTCCCGACGGCGTCGCCCGAGAGCATCCGCCACGTGCGGACACCGTGCGCGTCGGTGACGGGCGCGGCCAGGGCCAGGCGGTCGGCGTCGGGGTCGTTGGCGATCACCAGGTCCGCGTCCACCTCGGCGGCCAGGGCGAGGGCGAGGTCCATCGCCCCCGGCTCCTCCGGGTTGGGGAACGCGACCGTGGGGAAGGCCGGGTCCGGGGCGGCCTGCTCGGCCACCACGTGGACGGGGCCGAAGCCGGCGTCCTCGAGCAGGCCCGGGACCACGGCGCCGCCCACCCCGTGCAGGGGCGTGTAGACCACGCGCAGGTCGCGGTGGCCGTGCCGGTCGTCGTCGAGCACGCCGAGGGCCGCCGTGCGGTAGGCCTCCAGCAGGTCCGGCCCGGCCACGGTCCAGCCGTCGTCGGCGAGCGGGATGTCCGCGGCCCATGCCGCGTGGTCGATGCGGGCGGCGATCTGCGCGTCCGCGGGGGAGACGATCTGCGCCCCCCGACCCGCCTCGTCCGTGAGCCGCCCGCCGAGGTAGACCTTGTAGCCGTTGTCCGCGGGCGGGTTGTGGCTGGCGGTGACCATCACGCCCGCGTCCGCGCTGAGATGGCGCACCGCGAAGGCGAGCACCGGCGTCGGCAGCGCCTCTGGCAGCAGGACGGTCTGCACGCCCGCGGCCGTCAGGACGGCGGCCGTGTCCGCGGCGAAGGCGGCCGAACCGCGCCGCGCGTCGTACCCGACGACGGCCAGCGGCGGGGCCGCGTCCCGCCCGACGCCGTCCCACAGGTGGGCGGCCAGACCCGCCGCGGTGCGGCGCACCACGAGCCGGTTCATGCGGGACTCGCCCGGGCCCTCCTCGGCGCGCAGGCCGGCGGTGCCGAAGGCGAGCGGCCCGGCGAAGCGGTCGGCGAGCGCCGCCCGGGCGGCCGCGGCCTCCGGGCCGACGCCGGCGGCCGCGTCGAGCTCGGCGCGCAGGGTGTCCCGGTGCGCGGGGTCGGGGTCCTCCGCCGCCCACCGCTCAGCCCGGGCGAGGACGTCCTCCGGGAGCGCGGCGACGTCGTCGTGCGGGGGATGCGCGGGCATCAGAGCCGCCCCACGATGTCCGCGAGCAGACGCGCGATGCGCGGGCCGGCGGCCTGGCCGGCCTCGACGACCTCGGCGTGGGACAGCGGCGTCTCCGAGATGCCGGCGCCGAGGTTGGTCACCAGCGAGATGCCGAACACCTCCAGCCCGGCGTGACGGGCCGCGATCGCGTCCAGTGCCGTGGACATGCCGACGAGGTCGCCGCCGAGGGTGCGCGCCATCCGCACCTCGGCGGGGGTCTCGTACTGCGGGCCGGCGAACTGGACGTACACGCCCTCGCGCAGGGACGGGTCCACCTCACGGGCGATCGCGCGCAGCCGCGGGGAGTAGAGGTCGGTCAGGTCCACGAACGTGGCGCCGACGAGCGGGGTGGCGCCGGTGAGGTTGATGTGGTCCGCGATCAGGACGGGGGTGCCCGGGGCGATCTCCGGGTCCAGCCCGCCACAGCCGTTGGTCAGCACCACGGTGCGCGCCCCGGCGGCGGCGGCGGTGCGGACGGTGTGCGCCACGGCCTGGGCGTCGCGGGACTCGTAGAAGTGCGTGCGCGAGCCGAAGACGAGGGCGTGCGTGCCGTCCGGCAGTCGGACCGAGCGGATCACCGCGTTGTGGCCGGGCACCTTCGGGGCGTGGAAGCCGGGCACCTCGGCCAGCGGCACGGCGGCGACCTCGTCGCCGATCAGGCCGGCGGCCTCGCCCCAGCCGGAGCCGAGGACGACGGCGACGCGGTGCTCCGCCACGCCCGTCGCCCGGGCGATGGTGTCGGCGGCCGCGCGGGCCTCGGCGAAGCCCGGATGGTCGCCGGTCACGGGGGAGTCGGGGGAGGGGATGCTGGTCTGGTCGGTCACGTCGTGGAGTCTAGGCGGTGTCCCGTGAGCGCGGGCTAGGACTTTCCCGTCCGCGGCGGACACAATGGAGCCCGTGAGCGAGGAAAACAGCACCTTCATCCCGTCCCTGACCATCATCGGCGGCGGCCCCGGCGGCTACGAGGCCGCCATGGTGGCCGCGAAGCTGGGCGCCCGCGTGACCCTGGTCGAGCGCCAGGGGCTGGGCGGCGCGGCCGTCCTCACGGACGTGGTCCCCTCCAAGACGCTGATCGCCGCCGCCGACTCGATGCGCCGCGTGGGCGCCTCCGTGGACCTGGGCGTCGACCTCGGTGGGGCCGACGTCCACGCGGACATGGGCCGGGTCGGCCACCGCATCCTGAACCTGGCCCACGAGCAGTCCTCGGACATCCGCGCGGGCCTCGAGCGGGTCGGCGTCCGGGTGATCGACGGCGTGGGCCGCGTCGTCGGCCCCCACGAGGTGTCCGTCCGCGCCCTCGACGACGCCGACGCCGGCGCCGAGCCCGAGATCATCACCTCGGACGCGATCCTCGTGGCCGTCGGCGCGAGCCCCCGCGAGCTGCCCACCGCCGTCCCGGACGGCGAGCGGATCTTCAACTGGAAGCAGGTCTACAACCTCAAGGAGCTTCCCGAGCACCTGATCGTCGTGGGCTCCGGCGTCACCGGCGCCGAGTTCGCCTCGGCCTACAACCGCCTCGGCGCCAAGGTCACCCTCGTCTCCTCGCGCGACCGCGTGCTCCCCGGGGAGGACGCCGACGCCGCCGAGCTGCTCGAGAAGGTCTTCGAGGGCAACGGCCTCAGGGTGGTCTCCCGCTCCCGGGCCGAGTCCGTCGAGCGGACCGAGACCGGCGTGCGCGTGCACCTCTCCGGCGAGGGCGCCGAGGACACCCCGTCGATCGAGGGCTCCCACGCGCTGGTGGCCGTCGGCGGCGTGCCGAACACGGCGGGCCTCGGCCTCGACGACGTGGGCGTGAAGCTGACCGGCTCCGGCCACGTGCTCGTGGACGGCGTCTCCCGCACGTCCGTGCCGAGCATCTACGCGGCGGGCGACTGCACGGGCAAGCTCGCCCTCGCCTCGGTGGCGGCCATGCAGGGGCGCATCGCCGTCGCCCACCTGCTCGGCGACGCCCTCAAGCCGCTGCGCCCGCACCTGCTGGCCTCGAACATCTTCACCTCGCCGGAGATCGCCACCGTGGGCGTCACGCAGGCGCAGGTGGACTCCGGCCAGTACCAGGCGGACGTGCTGCGCCTGGACTTCCACACCAACCCTCGCGCCAAGATGTCCGGCGCGGAGGAGGGGTTCGTGAAGATCTTCGCGCGCCAGGGCTCCGGCACCGTGATCGGCGGTGTGGTGGTCTCGCCGCGCGCCTCCGAGCTGATCTACGCGCTCGCGCTCGCGGTCACGCACAAGCTGCACGTGGACGACCTCGCGGACACCTTCACCGTGTACCCGTCCATGTCCGGGTCGATCGCGGAGGCGGCCCGCCGCCTGCACGTGCGCATCTGACCCAGAGACGACTTTCGGTCGTGAGATAGGCCCTATCTCACGACCGAAAGCGTCCATTCCCCCGATGTCACGTTCGACAGTGCGGGCGGGGGCCCCGGGCGGGGAACCGGCCGGGGTCAGCGTGCGGCGCGGCGCTCGCGGGCCGAGGTGACGGTGTCGAGGTCCGTGTGGCGGGTCTCGGGGGAGAGGGCCAGCGCGATGACGGTGATCGCCGAGGCGGCGGCCAGGTAGTAGCCGACGTAGGAGACGTCGAACTTCTGCACCAGCCAGGCGGCGATGAACGGGGTCAGCGCGGCGCCGAGGATGGAGGACACGTTGTAGGCGATGCCGGAGCCGGTGTAGCGCGTGTTCGTGGGGAACAGCTCGGGCAGCACCGCGGACATCGGCCCGAAGGTCAGGCCCATGAGCGTCATGCCCGTGGCCAGGAACGCCAGCATCAGCGGCACGTTCAGCTCCGCGCCCACGCCCATGTTCTCCGGCGAGAGCCACAGGCCGAACGAGAGGCCGAACAGCACCATGAGCACCGAGATCACGATCAGGGTGGGGCGGCGGCCGAAGCGGTCAGCCAGCAGGCCGGAGACCGGCACGAACGCCGCGAAGAACAGGATGCCGACCAGCTGCAGCACGAGGAACTCGGCGTAGGGGACACCCAGGAAGCCGTTGGCCGGCTTGCCGATCGCGTAGGAGAGGATCCACGTGGTCATCAGGTAGAAGAGCACGTAGGTGGCGTACATGACGAAGGTGCCCAGGATCAGCTCCCACCAGTTGCGGCGGAACACCTCGCCCAGCGGCGCCTTCACGCGCTGGTCGCGGTCGAGGGCGCGCTGGAAGACCGGGGTCTCCTCGAGCTTGACGCGGACGTAGAGGCCCACGGCCACCATCACGATCGAGAGCAGGAACGGCACGCGCCACACCCACGTGAGGAACGGGCCGTCGAGCACCGGGCTCGTCGAGTCGTGGCTGAAGCCGAGCACGAGTGCGAGGAACAGGCCGTTGGCCAGCAGGAAGCCGATCGGCGCGCCGAGCTGCGGCCACATGGCCGCCTGCGCGCGCTTGCCGTCCTTGGCGTACTCGGTGGCCAGCAGAGCGGCGCCGGACCACTCGCCGCCGAGCCCCAGACCCTGGAAGAAGCGCAGCAGCGTCAGCATGGCCGGCGCCCACAGGCCGATCTGGAAGTACGTGGGCAGCAGGCCGATGAGGAACGTCGCGATGCCCATGGTGAGCAGCGAGCCGATGAGCGTGGTCTTGCGGCCCACGCGATCGCCCAGGTGGCCGAAGACGACGGCGCCCAGCGGCCGGGCGACGAACGCCGCGCCGAAGGTGGCCATGGAGGCCAGCAGGGCCGTGTTGTCGTCGCCGCCCGCGAAGAAGATCAGCGGGAAGACCGAGACGGCGGCCGTGGCGTAGATGTAGAAGTCGTAGAACTCGATCGAGGTGCCGACGAGCGAGGCGATGATGACCCGCGAGCGGGGCACCTCCTCCGCGGTGGCGACCGCGTCCGACGTGACATCGGTGGTGGCGGTGGGGGCGCCCGGGTTCGCGGGCGGGGTGGAGTGGGACATGGTGTCTCCCTGGTATGACGGGCACAGGGGGTCGCGAACGACCACGATGTGAGACGAAGATGCGTGTCAGGTTAAGCCTCGTCGCGCCGATCTGCGAGAGTCATGTCCCCGTCGTCCACCATGTGGAACCAGCCCACGACGCCGGCGCTCCCCGCCGTCGTCGCCGGCGGCTCACTCCGCGTCGGCGATGGTGGCGATCACCGTGCCGGCCGTGACCGTCTGGCCCGGCTCGACCTCGAGCCCGCTGACGACGCCCGCGCGGTGGGCCGCGAGCGGCTGCTCCATCTTCATGGCCTCCACGACCACGATCAGGTCGCCCTCGGCCACGGTCTGGCCGTTCTCGGCGGCGACCTTCACCACGGTGCCCTGCATCGGGGCGGTCAGCGCGTCCGTGCTGACGGCCGCGGCCACCGGTGCACCGCGCTTGCCGCGGGGTCGGCGTCGTCCCGCACCGGCCCGCTGGGCGGCGCCGGAGATCGTGTGCAGGGCCTCGCCCCACGTGGGCAGGGTGACGTCCACGCGCTTGCCGTTGACCTCTACGGTCACGGTGTGGCGCGCCTCGCGGGGGGCCGGCTCGGCCGGGGTGAGGGCGCTCGGCTCGATGCGGTTCGCGAACTCCGTCTCGATCCACCGGGTGTGCACCGAGAACGGCTCCTCCGAGCCGGCGATCTCGGGGGCGAAGGCGGGGTCGCGCACCACGGCGCGGTGGAAGGGCAGTACCGAGGGCATGCCGACGATCTCGGCCTCGCGCAGGGCGCGAGCGGCACGCTGCAGGGCCTGGCGGCGGTCCGCGCCGGTGACGATCAGCTTGGCGACCATGGAGTCGAAGGCCCCGGAGACGGTCTCGCCCTCCACCACGCCGGCGTCCACGCGGACGCCGGGGCCGCTGGGCATGCGGAACGTGGTGAGCCGGCCGGGGGCGGGCAGGAAGTTGCGGCCCGGGTCCTCGCCGTTGAGGCGGAACTCGATCGAGTGGCCGCGGGGCTGCGGGTCCGTGTAGCCGAGGGCCTCGCCGCGGGCCAGGCGGAACTGCTCGCGCACGAGGTCGATGCCGGTGATCTCCTCGGAGACCGGGTGCTCCACCTGCAGGCGAGTGTTCACCTCGAGGAAGGAGATGGTGCCGTCCTGGCCCACGAGGAACTCGCACGTGCCCGCGCCGACGTAGCCGGCCTCCTGCAGGATCGCCTTGGAGGACTCCACGAGGCGGGCGTTCTGCTCGTCCGTGAGGAACGGCGCCGGGGCCTCCTCCACGAGCTTCTGGTTGCGGCGCTGCAGCGAGCAGTCGCGGGTGGAGATCACGACGACGTCGCCGTGCACGTCCGCCAGGCACTGCGTCTCCACGTGGCGCGGCTTGTCCAGGAACCGCTCCACGAAGCACTCGCCCCGGCCGAACGCGGCCACGGCCTCACGGACCGCGGACTCGTAGAACTCGGGGATCTCCTCGCGCGTGCGGGCCACCTTGATGCCGCGGCCACCGCCGCCGTAGGCCGCCTTGATGGCCACCGGCAGGCCGAACTCGTCCGCGAACGCGACGACCTCCTCCGTGCCGGTCACGGGGGAGGTGGTGCCCGGCGCCAGCGGGGCGCCGACCTTGGTGGCCAGCTGGCGGGCCGAGACCTTGTCGCCCAGCCGGTCGATCGCCTCGGCGGGCGGGCCGATCCACACGAGGCCGGCGTCGGCCACGGCGCGCGCGAAATCCGCGTTCTCGGAGAGGAAGCCGTAGCCGGGGTGCACGGCGTCCGCGCCCGCGCGCTCGGCGGCGTCGAGGATCTTGCCGATCACCAGATAGGAGTCGGCGGCGGTCTCCCCGCCGAGGGCCACGGCCTCGTCCGCGAGCGTCACGTGCAGGGCGTCCCGGTCCGGCTCGGCGTAGACGGCCACGGAGGTCAGCCCCTCGTCCTGGCAGGCCCGGATGATGCGCACGGCGATCTCGCCGCGGTTGGCGATCAGCACCCGGGAGAACCGGCGCTCCGCCGCGGGGTCGACGGGCGGGACGACCGAGGCCTGCGGTGCGTCGGCGATGCTCATGGGCGATGGACTCCTCGGACGATCACGACTGGGGGTGCGGGCGCCACGTCCGGGGTCGTGCCCCTCACCCGCTGGGGCGAAGGGCGCGGGACGGCGCCGACTCTGACCAGCACCCTACTCGTTGTGGCGGAACCCTCCGAGGCGCGGGGCCCGGACGCGCCGGATCAGCGCTGCGCGTTGGAGGGTTCCCACAACCGGGTGAAGTCCTGGCCCAGGGCCGCCGCGGCCCGCCGCAGCCACGCCACGGACAGCCCGATCACCGCGTTGGGGTCCCCGTCCACGCCGTCCACGAGGGCCGCGCCCGCGCCGTCCACCGTGAACGCGCCCGCGCAGTGCAGCGGCTCGCCCGTGGCCACGTAGGCCTGGATCTCGGCCTCGGTGACGGCGCCGAAGCGCACGACGGCGGACACCACGCCCGCCTCCGCGGCCATCCCGGACCCGACCCCGGGCTCCGGCAGCACCAGGCCCAGCCAGTGGCCCGAATGCAGCACGCCCTCCCGGCCGGCCTGGGCGCGCCAGCGCTCGACGGCGACCTCGGGGTCGTAGGGCTTGCCGTGGGCGCGGCCGTCGAACTCGAACACGGAGTCGCAGCCGAGCACGAGCGTGGGGGCCTCGACGCCGGAGGCCGCCACCCGGGCGGCCACGTCGCGGCCCTTGGCCTCCGCCAGCAGGCCCGCCAGCTCCGCTGGCGACGGGTCGCCCGCCGCCGCGCCCACGGCCGCCTCGTCCACCCCCGAGACGACGACGCGGAACGGCACCCGCGCCCGGGTCAGGACCTCCGCTCGGCCGGGGGAGGCCGAGCCGAGCACCAGTCGCAGGCCCGTGCCGGGGTCGGCCGCGCCGTCGTCGTGCGGGATCACGCGAGCGCCTCCCGCAGGGTGTCCAGGCCCATGCCGCCCAGGCGCAGGGCCCGGGTGTGGAAGGCCTTGAGGTCGAAGTCGGCGCCCTCGGCCTGCTCGTGCTCGGCGCGGATCTGCTCCCAGATGCGCTGGCCCACCTTGTACGCCGGCGCCTGCCCCGGCCAGCCGAGGTAGCGCGTGAACTCGAAGCGGCGCTGGCCCTCGGAGATCCTCAGGTGCTTGGTCAGGAACGCGTAGCCCTTCTCCGGGGTCCACGCGCCGCCGCCCTCGGACTCGGGGGCGTCGAAGCCGCAGTGGTAGCCGATGTCGAACACCACGCGGGCCGCGCGCATGCGCTGCATGTCCAGCATGCCGAGGTGGTCGCCCGGGTCGTCGAGGAAGCCGAGCTCCTCCATGAGCTTCTCCGCGTACAGCGCCCAGCCCTCGCCGTGGCCGGACGTCCAGCAGAAGCTGCGGCGCCACAGGTTGAGGTTCTCCCGGTTCATCATGGCGGTGGCGATCTGCAGGTGATGGCCCGGCACGCCCTCGTGGTAGACCGTGGTGGTCTCCGCCCACGTGGTGAACTCGTCCTCGCCCGGGGGCACGGACCACCACATGCGGCCGGGCCGGGAGAAGTCGTCCGAGGGGCCGGTGTAGTAGATGCCGCCCTCCTGGGTGGGGGCGATCATGCACTCGAGCCGGTCCATCGGGGCCGGGATCTCGAAGTGCTCCTTCATGGCCTCGACCGCGTCGTCGGAGAGCCGCTGCATCCATGTGCGCAGGGCCTCGGTGCCCTTCAGGGTGCGCTCCGGGTCCGCGTCCAGGATCGCGCGCGCCTCCTCGATCGTGGCGCCCGGCCGGATGCGCTCGGCGTCCGCCTGCTGCGCGGCGATGATGCGGGCCAGCTCCTCCTGGCCCCAGCGGTAGGTCTCCTCGAGGTCGATCTCGGCGCCGAGGAAGACGCGGGAGGCCAGCCGGTAGTACTCGATCCCGACGCCGTCCGCCTCCGGGGCGTGCGGGCGCAGCTCGGCCTCGAGCGTGTCCGCGAAGTCGCGGTAGGCCTGCGCGGCGGCGTCCGCGCCGGAGCGGATGCGGGCGGCCAGGGCGTCGTCCACGACGTCGGCTGCCTCGGCCCGCTCGACCAGGCCCGGGAAGAACCCGCCCGCGGCGCCGTGGGCGCGGGCCTGCTCCACCACAATGTCCACCTGGCGCACCGCAGCCACGTGGCCGGCGTCGCGGGAGGCGAGCAGGGACTCCGTGTAGCCGCGCAGGGCGGCCGGCAGGTTCTCGAGGCGGCCGGCGATGTGGCCCCACTGCTCCGCGGTGTCCGTGGGCATGAGATCGAAGACCGCGCGGATGCCCTGGGCGGGGGAGGCGATGTTGTTCAGCTCGGTGCGGCCGGTCGCGTGGATCTCCCGCTCGAGGCCGATGCGCTCCTGCATGGCCGCCTTCGTGACGCGGTCCGTCTCGTCCTGCGGCTCGAGCGCGGCCAAGTCCTCGAGCAGGCGGGCGTTGAGCTCGTCGTCGGCGCGGGCGCCGGCGGGGGAGAAGTCCGTGTACTCGGTCTCCCGGCCGGGGAAGCCGAGCTCGGTGGCGGTGTCCGGATGCAGGGCGAGGAGGTCGGTCACGTAGCGCTCGGCGAGCGCGTCGATGGCGGACGGGGTGCGGGCGCCGTCGGCGGCGGCCTCGGAGGTGTGCTGGGTCATACCGGCACTCTAGGCGCTGGCGCCCGCCTCCCGGCTCACTGCGGGCCCGCGCCCTGACGCCACTGGCCGCGGCCGGGCCGTGCCCACAGGCCCAGGTCGCCGCGACGGCGGAGCGTGCGGTCCAGGGGACGGGGGTCGGCGGCCGCGGCGGCGAGCCGGGCGGCTTCGGCCCGGGCCGCGGCGGCCGCCTCGAGGACGGCGGCCAGCGCCGCCATCTCCTCCGGCTCCAACTCCGGGCCGCTGAGCTGCAGCGGGTCGGCCGACGCCGGCGTGGCCTGCGTGGACGCGTCGTTCTCGTCCGGGGCGCCCGGACCCAGCGGGGCGCTCACAGCGGCATGTTCCCGTGCTTCTTGGCGGGGCGGGCCTCGCGCTTGTGCAGGGTGGCGCGCAGGGCGCGGATGAGCTGGCCGCGGGTGGCGTGCGGGGGCACCACGGCGTCCACGTAGCCCAGCTCGGCGGCCTGGTACGGGTTGAGCAGCTCGGCCTCGTAGTCGGCCACGATCTCGGCCCGGCGCGCGTCGACGTCGCCGCCCGCCTCCGCCGTCGCCTTCAGGTCGCGCCGGTACAGGATGTTCACGGCGCCCTGGGCGCCCATCACGCCGATCTGCGCGCTCGGCCAGGCCAGGTTCAGGTCCGCGCCGAGCTTCTTGGAGCCCATCACGATGTACGCGCCGCCGAAGGCCTTGCGCGTGATCACGGTCAGCTTCGGCACGGTGGCCTCGGCGTAGGCGTAGATCAGCTTGGCGCCGCGGCGGATGATGCCGTTGAACTCCTGGTCCGTGCCGGGCAGGAACCCGGGCACGTCCACGAGGGTGATGATCGGGATGTTGAACGCGTCGCAGAAGCGCACGAACCGCGCGGCCTTCTCCGAGGCGGCGATGTCCAGGGTGCCGGCGAACTGCATCGGTTGGTTCGCGACGACGCCCACGCTCATGCCGTCCAGGCGCGCCAGGCCGGTGATCACGTTGGGCGCGTACAGCTCCTGCAGCTGCAGCAGGTGGCCCTCGTCCACGATCGAGGCGATGACCTCGAGCATGTCGTAGGGCTGGTTGGCGGAGTCCGGGACGATCTCGTCCAGGGCGAGGTCCTCGTCCGTGGGCTCCGGGTCCGCGGCCTCGAAGGTCGGGGCCTCCGCGAGGTTGTTGGAGGGCAGCAGCTCGAGCAGCTCCTGCACGTAGGCGATCGCGTCCTCCTCCGAGGAGGCCATGTAGTGGGCGGTGCCGGAGGTGGCGTTGTGCGAGCGGGCGCCGCCGAGGGTCTCCATGTCCACGTCCTCGCCCGTGACGGTCTTGATCACGTCCGGGCCGGTGATGAACATGTGCGAGGTCTGGTCCACCATCACCACGACGTCCGTCAGCGCCGGCGAATAGGCCGCGCCGCCGGCGGAGGGGCCCATGATCAGCGAGATCTGCGGGATCATGCCCGAGGCCAGGACGTTGTTCCGGAAGATGTCCGCGAACTGGGCGAGGGAGGCCACGCCCTCCTGGATGCGCGCGCCGCCGCCGTCGAGGATGCCGATCACGGGGCAGCCGTTGCGCGCGGCGAACTCCTGGACCTTCACGATCTTCTGTCCGTTGCGCTCGGACAGCGAGCCGCCGAACACGGTGAAGTCCTGGGAGTAGACGGCCACCTGGCGCCCGTCCACGGTGCCGAAGCCGGACACCAGGCCATCGCCGGCCGGGTGCTTGGCGTCCATGCCGAACGCGGTGGTGCGGTGCACGGCCAGCGCGTCCAGCTCCACGAAGGAGCCCTCGTCCAGGAGGAGGTCGATCCGCTCGCGCGCGGTGTGCTTGCCGCGAGCGTGCTGGCGCTCGACGGCGTCCGGGCCGCCGGGCGCGGCCGTCGCCTCGAGCCGCCGATGCAGGTCGGCCAGCCGGCCGGCCGTGGTGGTCAGATCGGGATCGGTCACACGTCCTCCTTGTGGTGGTCCGCCAGATGCGGAGGCTCAGTCGGCCAGTCTACGGGCCGCCGCGGACGCCCTCGGTTGGAGGAAGCCCACAAACGACGAGGACGTCGGCCCGGGCCGCCCCTCCGCGCGCCCCGGGAGCGGATCGGCCCGCCCGGCCCGCCCCCGGGAACGCCGTGTATATCTAGGGGCATGCACCCCGACGACGCCCCCACACCGGATCTGACCTGGCTGGACTCCGCCGGCTCCACGCAGGATGAGCTCCTCGCACGGCTGGACCGCGAGGGACACCGGCACGGTGCGGCCGTGGCCACCGCGGACCAGCGGGCCGGCCGGGGACGGCACTCCCGGGTGTGGAGCGCCGCGCCGGGTGCGGCGCTCGCCCTGTCCGTGTACCTGCGTCCCGAGTCCGGCGGGGTGCCGGTCTCCCCGGCCCACCTGAGCTGGCTCTCGCTCGTCGCCTCCGCCACGGTCGCCGAGCGCCTCGCGGCCCGGGGCGTCCCGACGCACGTGAAGTGGCCGAACGACGTGCTCGCCACCGACGGGCGCAAGCTGTGCGGCGTGCTGGCCACGGTGGCGCTGTCCTCGGACGGCAAGGGGCCCGGCGTCGTCGTCGGGATGGGCGTGAACCTGGACCACCGCGGGGCCGCCCCGGTGGACACCGCCACGGACCTGGCGGAGTGGATCGGCGCGGACGCCGTGCCCGCCCCCCGGGACCTCGCGGTCGAGCTGCGCGACGCCGTCGTGGCGGCCGTGGACCGCTTCGCGGCGGGCGTGGCGGGGCAGACGACGGCCGTCGACGGGCGTCACCCGGCCGTGGCGGCCGTGGCGGACCGGCTCTCCACGCTGGGCCGCGCGGTGCGCGCCGAGCTGCCCGGCGGCGGCGTGCTGGAGGGCACGGCCGTGGGCCTCGGCCCCGGTGGCACCCTGCGCGTGAAGCGCGTCACACCGGACCGTGGCACAATCGAGACCGAGGTCAGTGCGGGGGACGTGGCCCACCTGCGCGGAGACGTCCATCGCGGCGCATGACACACCCGTCCCGGTCAGGAGGTGACCGCCGTGCGACTCGAGCCCGGTGAGCAGGTGATGGTCCGCACCCGCACCCACCCGCGCGCGCTGCTGCGCCCGGCCGCGGTCCTCGTGGCCGTCGCGTTCCTGCTCGGCCTGGCCGTCGGCGTGCTCGCACGCCCCGACCTGCCCGGGCTCGTCGCCGCGAACCGCGCCGTGCTCGAGGCGGCCGCGTGGGTGGTCGCGGCGCTCGTCCTGCTCCCCGGCACCGTCCGCCCGCTGTGGCGCTGGGTCTTCCGGCGCACCGTGCTCACCGACCGCCGCATCCTCCAGGGCGCCGGCGTCGGCGGCTCCGGTGCCGCCATGCCGCTCGTGTCCATCGCCGACGTGCAGCGGCGCCGCCGCGGCTCGGGTGCCGGAGACCTGCACATCCTCTTCCAGGAGCCCGCCCGCCAGGTCCACTGGCGGCTGCGCGACGTCCCCGAGGCCGCGCGCTTCGAGGAGGCCCTGGCCCACCTCACCCGCCAGGCCCGCACCGCAACCTGGCCCGCCCCCGTCCCGACAGGAGGCCTCCGATGAGCCGTCCGGAGACACCGGACACCGCACCGCTGCCGATCGTCCCGCCGGCCGAGGACACGACCGCCCGCGACGCCGAGGCACGGCCCGCCGGCTGGACGAGCGCGATGCGCACGCTCGACGCCGGCTTGGTGGTGGGCCCGCGCGCCTACACCTCACGGGAGGTGGCGCAGCGCCTCGGCGTCTCGATGGCCTCCGCCCGGAAGATCTGGCGTGCGCTGGGCTATCCGACGTCGCCGGAGGGGCACAAGGCCTTCACCGAGGCGGACATCGAGGCGTTCGAGTCCGTGCTCACGCTCGTGCGCTCGGGGACGCTGAACGAGGACACGGCCATCTCGCTGGCGCGCTCGATCGGGCAGATGACGGACCGCATGGTGGTGTGGCAGATCGAGGCGCTCGTGGAGGACAAGATCGCCTCCGAGGACCTGACGGACCCGGAGGCGCGGCGGGCCGTCGTCGACATGCTCCCGGACATGGTCGGACCGCTCGAGAAGGCCATGCGGATCGTCTACCGGCGCCAGCTCAACCGCGCCGTGCAGCGCCTGACCGTGCGCGTGGAGGCCGGGCTGGCGGCCAGCGCCCGGGGCCGCGACGGCTCCGAGTCGGATGCGCCGCTGCCGCTGGCCCGCGCCGTCGGCTTCGCGGACATGGTCTCCTACACGACGCTCTCCCGGACCATGGACGACCGGACGCTGGCCCGCATGGTGCTGCGCTTCGAGTCCCTCGCCGCGGAGACCATCTCGGCCGGCGGCGGCTGGCTCGTGAAGACCATCGGCGACGAGGTCATGTTCAACGCCGAGACCCCCGAGGCCGGCGCCGCGATCGCGCTCTCCCTGGCCGAGACCATCGCCGCGGACGAGGAGCTGCCCTCGGCGCGCGTCGCCCTGACATGGGGACGGGTGCTCTCCCGCATGGGGGACATCTACGGGCCCACCGTGAACCTCGCCGCGCGGCTGACGTCCCTGGCCGATCCGGGTACCGTGCTCGTGGACGCCATGACCGCTGCGGCCCTGTCCCGGGACGAGCGCTTCGTGCTCGTCCCGCAGCCGCCCAGGATCGTCCGCGGGTTCGGAGAGGTCCGCCCCTCCCTGCTCTTGGACGGGTCGGCCCAGACCCTGCTCGCCGACTGATCGAGGACCCCGTGGACCCCCGCCCCGAGACCCCGTCCGCGCCGCGGCCCCAGGCCGCGGGCGCCACCCACGTGGGCGCCGTCCGCGACCTGAACGAGGACGCGTGGACCCTCGTCGGGGAGCCGCTGGTGCTCGCCGCCGTGGCCGACGGCATGGGCGGGCACGAGGCCGGCGAGGTGGCCTCGGCCGCCGCGATCGAGACCCTGCGCCGCCGCGCCCCCGAGGTGCTCGCCCCGGGCACGGCCCACACGCCCCAGGAGCTCGGCCACCTGATCCACGAGGCGGACGCCGCCGTCGTCGAGGCCGGGCTGGGGCGCTCCGGCACCACCCTGACCGTCCTGGCCTGCCTGGACACGGAGCGCGGCCGCTGGGCCGTGGCGAACGTCGGCGACTCCCGGGTGTACCTGCGGCCCGTCGGCTCGCCGGTGCTCCAGCAGCTCACGGTGGACCACTCGGCGGTGCAGATGCTCGTCGACGCGGGGGAGCTCACCCCCGCCGAAGCCCGCGTCCACCCGCGCCGCAACGTCATCACCCGCGCGCTCGGCTCGCGCGAGGCGCTCACGGTGGACGTGGCCGAGGTCCCCCTCGCCTCCGGGGACCTCGTCCTGCTGTGCAGCGACGGCCTGACCGGCGAGCTGCTGGACGAGGAGATCCGCGCGCTGATCGACGACGCCGACACCCTCGAGGACGCCCTCGAGAAGCTCATCGGCGCCGCCCTGTGGCGCGGCGGCCGGGACAACATCACGGCGGTGCTCGTGCGCATCCCCTGACCCGGGTGCGCCGTCCGGGACGCCGACTACGCTGGGCCGGGTGAGCACCCCCAAGGAATCCGCCGCCCAGCCCGAGCCGCAGGACATCCCCGCCGCGGACCTGCGGGAGGAGTACGAGGACCTCGTGGAGCGGGTCCGCGCCGCCCGGACCGCCTACTACCAGCGGGACGCCCCGGAGATCTCGGACGCCGAGTACGACGCGCTGTACCGCCGCCTCGAGGACCTCGAGGCCCTGCACCCCGAGCTCGTGGCCAACGACTCGCCCACCCAGGAGGTCGGCGGCGAGGTCTCGGAGGCGTTCGCCCCCGTCCGGCACGGGGCCCGCATGTACTCGCTCGAGGACCTGTTCTCCATCGAGGAGCTCGAGGTCTGGTTCCGCCGCGCGGCGCAGGCCCTGACGCAGGTGCGACCGGGCGTGGCGCCCCGCTGGCTCGTGGAGGTGAAGATCGACGGGCTCGCCGTCGCCCTGCGCTACCGGGACGGGCGGCTCGTGCAGGCCGCCACCCGCGGCGACGGCGTCACGGGCGAGGACGTCACCGCCAACGTGCGCACCATCGGGGACATCCCGCACGAGCTCTCCGGCGAGGGCTGGCCCGCCGAGTTCGAGGTGCGCGGCGAGGTGTTCATGTCCTCCGCCGCCTTCGCCGAGCTCAACGCGCGCCGTGCCGAGGAGGGTCAGACGCCGTTCGCGAACCCGCGCAACGCCGCCGCCGGCGCCCTGCGTCAGAAGGACCCGGCCGTCACCGCGCAGCGCCCGCTGGCCATGTTCGTGCACGGCATCGGCTCGGTCGAGGCGTTCGGACTGGAGTCCCAGCACGAGGTGTACGACGCGCTCGCGGGCTGGGGCCTGCCCGTGAGCCCCTACACCCGCGTGGTGGAGGGTGCGGACGAGGAGGCGTTGGCCGCCGTCGTCGCGGTGATCGAGGAGTACGGCCGGCGCCGGCACGAGCTGATCCACGAGATCGACGGCATCGTGCTGAAGGCGGACGCGTTCGCGGACCAGCGCTACCTCGGCCACACCTCCCGTGTGCCCCGCTGGGCCGCGGCGTACAAGTACCCGCCGGAGGAGGTGCACACGCTGCTGCGGGACATCGCGGTCTCGGTGGGCCGCACCGGGCGGGTGACCCCGTTCGCGGTGATGGAGCCGGTCACCGTGGCCGGGTCCACCGTCTCCCTGGCCACCCTGCACAACCAGGACGTGGTCAAGGCCAAGGGCGTGCTGATCGGGGACACCGTGGTGGTGCGCAAGGCCGGGGACGTCATCCCCGAGGTCGTGGGCCCCGTGCTGCCGCTGCGTGAGAAGGCGATCGAGGCGGGCCGGGAGCTGCGCGAGTTCGTCATGCCCGCGCACTGCCCGTCATGCGGCACGCCGCTGGCCCCCGCCAAGGAGGGGGACGTGGACCTGCGCTGCCCCAACGCCCGCTCCTGCCCGGCCCAGTTGGCCGGCCGCGTCGAGCACCTGGCCAGCCGCGGCGCGTTCGACGTGGAGGCCCTCGGCGAGGAGGCCGCCCGCTGGCTCGTGCAGGGCCCCGGCGAGGACCCGGCCGAGCACGAGGGGCACGTGCGGCCCGAGGGCCCGGGCCCCATCACGGCGGAGGCGCAGATCTTCGACCTCGCCTCCGGCACGCCGGAGGAGATCACGGGCCCCCGGGGCGAGGACGGGTTGACGGACCTGCAGCGCTCCCTCGGCGCGGTGCGCGTGTGGCGCGAGGGCCGCACGAAGGTGGACGGCCGCCTGGTGCCCTCGGGCGTGTTCACGCTCAAGCCGTACTTCTTCACCGCCGGCACCGCGAAGAAGCCGTCCGCGCCCACGGCCAACACGCTGCGCCTGTTCGACGAGCTCGAGAAGGCCAAGTCCCAGCCGCTGTGGCGCACCCTCGTGGCGCTGTCCATCCGGCACGTGGGCCCGACGGCGGCCCGCTCGCTGGCCACGGCGTTCGGCTCGATGGCGGCGCTGCGCGCGGCGGCCGAGGCCGGCGACCGGGACCGGCTGGCCGAGATCGACGGCGTCGGCCCGATCATCGCGGACGCGCTCATCGAGTGGTTCGCCGAGGACTGGCACCGGGAGATCGTGGACCGCTGGGCCGCGGCGGGCGTGGTCATGGAGGACGAGCAGGACGAGTCGACCCCGCGCACGCTCGAGGGCCTGACCGTGGTGGTCACCGGCTCGCTCGAGGGCTTCTCCCGCGACTCCGCGAAGGAGGCGATCCTCGTGCGCGGCGGCAAGGCCTCCGGGTCCGTGTCCAAGAAGACCGACTTCCTGGTGGCCGGCGAGGCCGCCGGCTCCAAGCTGGACAAGGCGCAGTCCCTCGGCGTGCCCGTGCTGGACGAGGCCGGGTTCACGGCGCTGCTGGCCGGTGGCCCGGACGCGGTGCGCCCGGCGGACACGGACGACGCCCCCGACGGCGCCGCAGAGGGGGAGGCCTCGGCATGAGCGCGCGCACCACGGTCCCGGGCCTGCTCGTGGTCGCCAAGGCCGCCGCGCGCGCCGGCGCGGACGTCCTGGCCCGGCGCTGGACCGGTCACCACCCGGCCGTCCCGCTGGGCATCGAGGAGATCGGCGCGCAGACGAAGTCCTCCGGCTCCGACTGGGTCACCGACTACGACCGCCGCGCCGAGCAGGCCGTCCGGGAGGTCGTCGCCGGCTACCGCCCCTCGGACGAGATCACCGGCGAGGAGTACGGCGCCACCCGTCCGGCCGAGCCGTCCGGGTACCGCTGGTCCATCGACCCGCTGGATGGCACCACGAACTTCGTGCGCGGGCTTCCGCAGTTCTGCACCTCGGTGGCCGTCACCGGCCCGGTGGACGCCGAGACCGCCGACCTGCTGGGGGTGGCCGAGGGCACCGAACGCTGGCTGGCCGGCGTCGTGGCGGCGCCCGCGCTGGGGCGCACCTGGTACGCGAGCGCGGGCCGGGGCGCCTTCAGCACCGCGGACGCGACGACGGCGGGCGTGGACCTGCCCGACCGCGATGCCGCCCCCGTGCGGCTCACCGGTCCCCTGCCCGGACGCTCGGGGCGACTGCTCGCCACCGGCTTCGGCTACGACCCCGCCCGCCGGGCCCTGCAGGTGCGGGCGCTCGCGGCCCTGCTGCCCGCGTTCGGGGACGTGCGACGGATCGGCTCGGCGGCGCTGGACCTGTGCATGGTCGCCGACGGCACCCTGGACGCGTACGCCGAGTTCGGCACGCAGGAGTACGACTGGGCCGCCGGCGCGTTGGTGGCGGAGGAGGCCGGCGTCGCGGTGACGCGGCCCGCCTCGGCGGACGGCACGGCACATCCTGACTGGATGGTGGCCGGCGACGTGGACGGGTCCGCCCTGGCCGCCGTGACGGGGGAGAGGGCATGAGGCGGATCGTCGGAGACCCGTGGTTCTACCCGGTCCTGTTCGTGGCCGGCGGACTGACGTTCATGATCGCGGGGACGCGCCTGCAGCAGGTCGGCATGATCGTGGCCGGGCTCGTCCTGGCCGGCTACGCGGTCACGTACCGGTGGGCGGTCCGGGTCCGCTCGCGGCCGTTCGCCGGCGCGCAGGCGCACGTCGAGCGCGGCGGCGTCGTCGTGTTCTGGCGGCCGGGCTGTTCGTTCACGAGGCGGCTGGTCAAGGAACTGACGGCGCAGGAGCGGGAGCGCGCCTACTGGGTGAACATCTGGCAGGAGCCGGCGGCCGCGACGTTCCTCGCGGGGCTGCACGAGGCGCGCGACGGCCACCCCCACCAGGCCGTGCCCACCGCCTGGCTGCGTCGGCGCGACTACGTCGTGGCCACGGACGCGACCCGCGCCCGCCTGAAGGACACGCTGCGCCAGCGCGCCGGAGGTGACGCATGAGCGCCCTCGTCCGCCCGCTGCGCCCCGAGGACCACGAGGCGGTCGCCGAGCTCACCCTGGCGTCCTATGTCGACGGCGGCCACATCGCCCCCGACGACGCCTACGTGAAGACCCTCATGGACGTGGCCGACCGGGCCGGCCGCGCGGAGGTGCTCGTGGCCGAGGTCGACGGCGAGGTGGCCGGGTCCGTGGTGCTCACCCCGCCCGGCTCGCCCCTGGCCGAGACCTCCGGCGACGGGGAGTACGAGTTCCGCATGCTCGCCGTGCACCCGCGGTTCCACCGCCGCGGGGTGGGCGGCGCCCTGCTGGCCGAGATCGTGGCGCGGGCCCGCGCCGAGAAGGGCGTGGACGCCGTCGTGCTGACCACCATGCCCTCCATGACCGACGCCCACCGGATGTACGAGCGCGCCGGCTTCGTGCGCGTCCCGGAGCGGGACTGGCTCCTCGCGGACGTGGTGCCGGACCTCGACCCGGCCGACGAGACCGGCCCGTTCCTCGTCTACCGGCTCGCGCTGGACTGACCCCGGGCGGGAGATCGGCGCCGGGACCCCATGCGGGGCGGGAAATCGCTGTCATGCGGGCCCGGGGAGCCGCAGTGGGGTGGATTTCCCGCCCCGAAGCGGTGGCGGCGGCCGGGCAGGCCCCGGCACTAGACTCGACCCCGATGTGGCCGCCGCCGCGCCGGCGTCGTCCACCCCGCCCCGACCCGTCACACGAGGAGATCCATGCCTGAGATCACCCGGGATCAGGTGGAGCATCTGGCTCGCCTGGCCCACATCCGGATGACCGACGAGGAGCTGGACACGATGTCCGGCGACCTGGAGAAGATCCTGGAGCACGTCTCCGCGGTCCAGGCCGCCGCGGGCGACGACGTGACGCCGACGTCCCACCCCATCGCGTTGGAGAACGTGTTCCGCGAGGACGTGCCGGCCGGCATGCTCACGCAGGTGGAGGCCCTCGACCAGGCGCCGGACTCCGAGGACGGCCAGTTCAAGGTCCCCGCCATCCTGGACGGAGAGTGATCACCCCATGACCGAGACGTTCGACGTGAACGCGACCCTCGGCGCCGACGAGCTCGTCCGGCTCACCGCGCTGCAGATGGCCGAGCGCCTGCGCGCCGGCACCACCACCTCCGTGGAGCTCGTCCAGGCCCACCTGGACCGCATCGCCGCCCACGACGGCGACGTGCGCGCCGACGCCGCCGGTGACCGCGGCGTGCGCGCCTACCTCCACGTGAACACGGACGAGGCCCTCGCCGTCGCCGCCGAGGTGGACGCGATCCGTGCCGCCGGCGGCCCCGAGGCCGACGCCCTGCACCCGCTGGCCGGCGTGCCCGTGGCCGTGAAGGACAACATCGTCACGCGCGGCCAGCCGACCACGGCCGCCTCCCGCATGCTCGAGGGCTGGCTCAGCCCGTACGACGCCACGGTGGTGGCCCGCCTCCGCGAGGCCCGCCTGCCGATCCTCGGCAAGACCAACCTCGACGAGTTCGCCATGGGCGGCTCCACCGAGCACTCTGCGTTCGGCATCACCCGCAACCCGTGGGACGGGGACCGCGTGCCCGGCGGCTCGGGCGGCGGGTCGGCGGCCGCCGTCGCCGCCTTCCTGGCCCCCTTCGCCCTCGGCTCGGACACCGGCGGCTCCGTGCGCGAGCCCGCCGCGTTCACCGGCACGGTCGGCGTGAAGCCCACCTACGGCGCGGTCTCCCGCTACGGCCTGATCGCGATGGCCTCCTCGCTGGACCAGATCGGCCCCGCCGCCCGCACCGTGGCCGACGCCGCGGCGCTGCAGCAGGTCATCGCCGGCCACGACCCGCAGGACTCCACGTCCCTGGCCGACGCGCCGGCGGACCTGACCGCCGCGGCCCGCGGCCGCGACTTGGCGGGGCTGCGCGTCGGCGTCGTGACGGACCTGCCGGCGGACGCGTTCCACCCGGGCATCCGGGCCGGCTTCGACGAGCACGTCGCCGCCCTGCGGGAGGCCGGCGCGGAGATCGTGGAGGTCTCCTGCCCCAGCTTCGACGCCGCCCTCGGCGCGTACTACCTGATCATGCCCTCGGAGGCCTCCTCCAACCTGGCCCGCTTCGACGGCGTCCGCTACGGCCACCGCGTGGTGCCCGACGGCGGCGGCACGATCGAGCAGGTCATGGGCGCCACCCGCGCCGCCGGCTTCGGCGCCGAGGTCAAGCGCCGCATCATCCTGGGCACCTACGCGCTCTCCGCCGGCTACTACGACGCCTACTACGGCTCCGCGCAGAAGGTCCGCACGCTCGTGCAGCAGGACTTCGCCCGCGCCTTCGAGCGGGTGGACGTCCTCCTCACGCCCACCGCGCCGACCCCGGCGTTCGAGCTGGGCGCCAAGACGGACGACCCGATGACCATGTACGTCAACGACCTGGCCACCATCCCGGCCAACCTCGCCGGCGTCCCGGGCATGTCCGTGCCGGGCGGCGTCGTCGACGGGCTGCCCTACGGCCTGCAGCTGATGGCGCCCGCGCGCGAGGACGCCCGCCTGTACGAGGCCGGCGCCGCGCTCGAACGCCTCGTGGCCGAGCGCCGGGGCGGGCCGGTGTGGGCCGAGGCCCCCGAGCTGGAGAAGGGCGCGCAGCGCGCCACCACCGCGACCACGGCAGGAGGCCGGGCATGAGCCACGCAGAACAGACCATGGACTTCGCGGAGGCGATGGAGCGCTTCGACCCGGTGCTGGGCTTCGAGGTGCACGTGGAGCTGAACACCGCCACGAAGATCTTCTCCTCGGCGCCCAACGCGTTCGGCGATGAGCCGAACACCAACGTGACCCCGCTCGACCTCGGCCTGCCGGGCACCCTGCCGGTGCTCAACCGCAAGGTCGTGGAGTACGCGATCCGCCTGGGCGTGGCCCTGGACGCGCAGGTCGCCGAGACCTGCCGGTTCGCGCGGAAGAACTACTTCTACCCGGACACGCCGAAGAACTTCCAGACCTCCCAGTACGACGAGCCGATCGTCTTCGACGGCCACCTGGACGTCGAGCTGGAGGACGGCGAGGTCTTCCGCGTGGAGATCGAGCGCGCGCACCTCGAGGACGACGCCGGCAAGCTCACCCACGTGGGCGGCTCCGGACGGATCCAGGGTGCCTCCGCGTCCCTCGTCGACTACAACCGTGCGGGCGTGCCGCTCATCGAGATCGTCACCAAGCCGATCGTCGGCGCCGGCGCGCGGGCCCCCGAGCTGGCCCGCGCCTACGTCACCGCGATCCGGGACATCGTGCAGGCCATCGACATCTCCGACGCGCGGATGGAGCGCGGCAACGTCCGTTGCGACGCGAACGTCTCGCTGATGCCCAAGGGCGCCACCGAGTTCGGCACCCGCACCGAGACGAAGAACGTGAACTCCACGCGCGCCGTGCAGCACGCGGTCACCCACGAGATCCAGCGCCAGGCCGCGGTGCTCGCCGCGGGCGGCACCGTGACGCAGGAGACCCGCCACTGGCACGAGGACACCCGCAGCACCACCTCGGGCCGCCCGAAGTCGGACGCGGACGACTACCGGTACTTCCCGGAGCCGGACCTCGTGCCCGTGCACGTGGACGCCGGGTGGGTCGAGCGCGTGCGCGCGGCCATGCCCGAGCTTCCGGCCGTGCGGAACAAGTGGCTCAAGGCCGAGTGGGGCTTCTCGGACGAGGAGTTCCGCGACGTCGTCAACGCCGGCGTGCTGGACGAGATCGTCGCGACCGTGGAGGCCGGTGCCTCCGCGGCGGCCGCCCGCAAGTGGTGGATGGGCGAGATCGCCCGTCTGGCGAACGTCCGCGAGGTCGCCGTCGCCGAGCTGGGGATCACCCCGGCGCACGTGGTGGAGATCGAGGAGCTGATCGCCGCCAAGACGATCAACGACAAGATCGCCAAGCAGGTGCTCGGTCTGGTGGCCGACGGCGAGGGCGCCCCGAAGGAGGTCGTCTCGGCGAAGGGCCTGGCCGTGGTGTCCGACGACGGCGCGCTCACCGAGGCCGTCGACGCCGCGATCGCCGCCAACCCGGACGTGGCCGAGAAGATCAAGGGCGGCAAGATGGCCGCCGTCGGCGCCCTGATCGGCCCGGTCATGAAGGCCACCCGTGGGCAGGCCGACGCCGGCCGCGTCCGCGAGATCGTCCTGGAGCGCCTGGGCGTGTCCTGACGACCGCGCGGGCCCTCAGCCGTCCAGGGCGGTGAGGGCCCGCGCCACGCGGGGCAGGGTCTTGCGCAGCAGGCGCCGCCAGGACCCTGCGGCCAACCCGCCGACGATCACGTCCCGGGCCGCCGCGTCGTCGAGCGTCTCCAGGGCCATCGCCCCGAGCCACACGCGGGCTCGGCGCGCCTCGGCCGCGTCCCGGGCCAGGTCGGGCACCTTCTCCTCGCCGTGCCACAGCGCCAGGTAGGCGACGTTGAGGGCCGGGTCCCACGCGCACGCGAGGTCCCAGTCCAGCACCCCGGCCAGCGCCCAGCGCAGCGGGGCGCGCGGGTCCTCGTCCTCGGGCACGGCGCGCCAGCGCATGTTGTGCCCGGCCAGGTCGCCGTGCACGAGCGACGGCGGCACGGGCGGCGCGGCGGTCCACGTCGTCACCGCGTCCGCGAGGGCAGCCACCGCGTCCGGCCACGCCTCGGCGCCCAGCCGCGCGTCGACGTCGTGCCCCTCCCACGCGCCCAGGCGCGCGGCGACCGCCCCCGGCAGCGCCGCGACGTGCCGGGCGCGCTCCGGCGTCCACGGGCCGCGGAACGCGAACGGGCGGCCGAGGTGCGGGGCGATCCGCGGGTCGGTAACGTCCACGGCGGCGAGGTCGTCGAGGACGCCGCGCAGCACGGCCGGATCGCCCTCGTGCGGCGGGTGTGGTCCGCCCGGGAGGAAGCGCTGCAGCACCGCGGCGCCCGGGCCCGCGGGGACGGGGTCCGAGAGGGCGATCGGCACGGTCCACGGCACGCGGCGCTCGGCCAGGGCCGCGGCGAGCCCGTCGAGGAGGGCCAGGCGCCGGGGCAGGTGCGCCGCGGGGTCCCGCTCGGGCGCCCACCGCGCGGCCGGGGCGGCCCCCACCTCGTGGGCCCGCGTCATCCGGAGGACGCCGACGTCCTCGAGCACGAGCACGCGGTGGAACTGCCCGCCCTCCTCCACGGACGCCGCGGCCCAGTCGGCTGTGCGGAGCCGCCGGGCGAGGGCGGGGTCGAGGCCGGGGCGGAGGTGCTGCAGGGCGCGGTGGACCAGCTCGAGCTCGCTGGGGGCAGGCGGGGAGACCACACGACCACGCTAACGCTCCCTCCGCCCTCCCGGACTTTCGAACGTGACATCGGGGGAATGGGGACTTTCGAACGGGAGAAAGGCCCCACCTCACGTTCGAAAGCGCCCGGGGGGAGAGGGGCGGGCCGATACTGGAGGGCATGCCCGCCACCCCGCGCACGTCCCGCACCCCGGCCGTCCGACCCGCCCCCGCGCTGCCCGCCCCGTCCGCGCGCACGGTGCGGTGGGAGATCGCGATCGTCCTCGGCCTCTCCCTGGGGAAGTCGGCGGTCTATGCGATCGTCCAGCTCATCGACAAGGCCACCCAGGCCCCGCTCGGCGAGCAGACCACCGTCCTCAACCCGGCCCTGGCCGACCGCTGGGCCTTCGACCTGACCTATCAGCTGCTCGGCATCGGGTTCGCGCTCGTGCCGGTGGCCCTCGTGCTGCACCTGATGCACCTGCGCGGCCGGAACCCGTTCCGGGTGCTCGGCCTCGACCTGCGTCGCCCCGGCCGCGACCTGGCCTGGGGCCTGGGCCTGTTCGCGGCCATCGGGCTGGGCACGCTCGGCGTCTACGCCGCCGGCCGGGCCCTGGGGATCACGACGGCGATCGTCGGCTCGGCGCTCGGGGAGAGCTGGTACCAGGTACCGGTCCTGCTGCTCTCCGCGCTGCGGCACGGACTGCTGGAGGAGGTCATCGTGGGCGCCTGGCTCGTCGACCGGCTCGGGTATCTGCAGCGGCTGCGCGCCGCGGGCCTGGCGCACGATCCGGCGCCGGCCGTGCCGTCGTCGTGGGTGAGCGCCGAAGGGCTGTACCTGCCGACCCGCGTGGCGGTCGTCGTGCTCGCCCTCGCGCTGCTGCGCGGGGCGTACCACCTGTACCAGGGGATCGGGCCGGGCGTGGGCAACGCCCTGATGGGCGTGGTGTTCGCGCTCGTGTTCCTGCGGGTGCGCCGGGTGATGCCGCTGGTCATCGCGCACACGCTGCTGGACGCCGTCGGGTTCGTCGGCTACCCGCTGCTGGCGCGGGCGGGGCTGCTCGGCTGAGCGGCCCCGCCCCCGCGCTCAGAGCGTGACCTCGCCCTTCGGGGTGCGGAAGGTGACCGAGACGATGCCCGGGGTGCCGGAGGGCGCGACGTACTCGATGTTCACGTCCTGGACCTGGCCGTCCTCGTCGTCGCCGAGCCACTCGGCGAGGCGCTCGGGGGAGCCGGCGATGTTCAGGCGCTCGATGGTGGCCTGCGGCTCGGCCGCCTGCGAGGGGTGCATGTCCTCCTGACCGTCGGCCCAGCGCAGGATGAACGGCAGCTGCGGGTCCGCGAGGGTTCCCTTGACGCCGATCTGCCGCCAGGACAGCTCCCGGCCGTCCGGGAAGCGACGGTTGCCGGGGACGGCCTCACGGCCGAGGCGGCGCTCGAACCGGCCGATGTCCGTGGTGGCCACCGCCCAGCTCATCCAGCCGCCGCCCTGCTCGGTGCGGGCGCGCACGAGCTGGCCGAACGGCGCGCTGAGGGAGGCCGGGTGGTCCAGGGCCTCGACGACCTCCAGATACTGCCTGCCCGCCATGGGGAACAGGGCGTTCTGCGTGCCGAAGCGGGGGTGGACACCGCCCTTGATCCGCTCGATGCCCAGCGTCTCGGCGATGCGGGCGACCGTGGCGTCCAGGCCCTCGGGGCCGGCGGCGTAGGACACGTGGTCCATGCGACAGGTGTGCACTGCGCTGTTCCTCTCCGTTCCCGGGCTGCCCCGGGGGTTGACCTGGTGCGAGTCGCGGGGCGTCGAGCCCTTGACGGGTCGGGCGCCCCGTGCGGAGAGCGTATCCGCGGGTGACACGCGTGACGAAATCGTGGCGGGGCGGCGGGCTACACTCGGAGGCACGGTCACGAGAGTCAGCAACAGGCCCCGGCATGCTGACCGGCAACCCTCCTTCCGCGGTGGGGTGCCCCGGGTGACGACCAGGCCGGCCCCACAACGGACGCCGGCAAGCGCGGGCCGATCCCACGGCCCCTCTCGACGGCGCCGGGTCATCTCCGGCACCCCGACGACGCCGGTCCCCGGATCGGCACGTCGGCCGGCGGGCGGGGCGGCCGGGTCCGGCCCCTGAACCCTTCAGGAGGGTCCGCCATGACCGACCAGCCCACCCCGACCCCCGACGCCTGGGGCTTCTCCACCGCGCAGGTCCACGCGGGCGTCGCCGTCGGCCAGCACGCCTTCGGTGCGACCGCCCTGCCGATCTTCCAGACCACCTCGTACGACTTCCCGTCCGCCCAGGTGGCCGCGGACCGGTTCGCGCTCAAGGACCTCGACCCGCTCTACACCCGCATCGGCAACCCGACGCAGGGCCCGGTGGAGGAGAAGATCGCCGCGCTCGAGGGCGGTGTGGGCGCGCTGCTGCTGGCCTCCGGTCAGGCGGCGACGACGTTCGCGATCCTCAACCTCGCCGGCGCCGGCGACCACGTGGTCGCCTCGGCCAGCCTCTACGGCGGCACGCAGAACCTGTTCAAGCACACCCTCGCCAAGGTCGGCGTCGAGACGACGTTCGTGGCCGACCCGGACGACCTCGAGTCCTGGCGCGCCGCCGTCCGGCCGAACACCAAGGCGTTCTTCGGCGAGACCCTCGGCAACCCGCGCGGCGACGTCCTGGACGTGCGCGCCGTCGCCGACGCCGCCCACGAGGCCGGCGTGCCGCTGATCGTGGACAACACGCTGGCCACCCCGTACCTGCTGCGGCCGATCGAGCACGGCGCCGACGTCGTCACCCACTCCGCCACGAAGTACCTCGGCGGGCACGCCGCGGCCATCGCGGGCGTGATCGTCGACGCCGGCACGTTCGACTACGCGCAGCACGCCGAGCGCTTCCCCGGCTTCAACGAGCCGGACGAGTCCTACCACGGCCTCGTCTACGCGCGGGACCTCGGGGTGGGCTCGCCGCTCGGCGCCAACCTGGCCTTCATCCTGAAGGCGCGCGTGCAGCTGCTGCGCGACTACGGCTCGGCCATCTCCCCGTTCAACGCCTTCCTGGTGAACCTCGGCCTGGAGACCCTGTCCCTGCGCATGGAGCGGCAGGTGGCCAACGCGGCCGCGGTGGCGGGCTGGCTGGAGGGTCGCGACGACGTCGAGCACGTGGTCTACGCCGGCCTGGAGTCCAGCCCGTGGCACGAGCGCGCCCAGCGCTACCTGCCGAAGGGCGCGGGCGCGTTCGTCTCCTTCGAGATCGCGGGCGGCCGCGAGGCCGGGGCCGCGTTCGTGGACGGGCTCACCCTGCACCACCACGTGGCCAACATCGGCGACGTCCGCTCGCTCGTGGTGCACCCGGCCTCGACCACCCACTCCCAGCTCACCGACGACGAGCAGCGCGCCGCCGGCGTCACCCCCGGCCTGGTGCGGCTCTCGCTCGGCGTGGAGGACATCGAGGACATCCTCGCCGACCTCGAGCGCGGCTTCGCGGCCGCCGCTCGCCGCGGCGACGACGACGCGGGGGAGCGGGCATGACCGCCGTTGCCACGCGTCCGTCGCGCACCGCGCTGCCCCGCGGCGGCCGCCACCGTCTGCGGGTCGGCGAGCTGCGCACCGAGACCGGCGGGCTGCTGCCCGACGTCGAGCTGACCTACGAGACCTGGGGCACCCTCGCCGCCGACGGCTCCAACGCCGTGCTCGTGCTGCACGCCCTCACCGGCGACGCGCACGTGGCCGCGCACGAGGAGGACCCGACGCCGGGCTGGTGGGACGCCCTCGTCGGCCCGGGCCGCGCCGTGGACACGGACCGGTGGTTCGTGGTCGCCCCCGCCATGATCGGCGGCTGCCACGGCTCCACCGGGCCCTCGACGCCGGCCCCCGACGGGCGGCCCTGGGGCTCCCGGTTCCCGTTCCTCACGCTGCGGGACGCGGTCGAGGCCGAGCGGCGCCTGGCCGACCACCTCGGGATCGGCGCCTGGCGTGCCGTGATCGGCGGATCGATGGGCGGGGCCCGCGCCCTCGAGTGGGCCGCGACCCACCCCGCGCGCGTCGCCGGGGTGGGCGTGCTGGCCGCCACCGCGGCCTCCTCCGCCGACCAGATCGCGTGGGGCCAGGCGCAGACCGCGGCCATCCGCCTCGACCCGGACTTCCAGGGCGGCGACTACTACCCCGGCCCCGGCCCCGTGGCCGGCCTGGGCATCGCCCGGCGCATCGCCCACACCACCTACCGCACGGCGGGCGAGCTCGGCCAGCGGTTCGGCCGGGAACCGCAGGGCGTCGAGGACCCGTTCGGCGCCGTCGTCGGGGTGCCGGGCGGGCGCGGGCGCTACGCCGTGGAGTCCTACCTGGACCACCAGGCGGCCAAGCTCACCGACCGGTTCGACGCGAACTCCTACCTCGTGGTCACCGAGGCCCTCATGGGCCACGACGTCGGGCGCGGGCGCGGCGGCGTGGCGGCGGCGCTCGCGGACTACCGGGGCCGGGCGTTCGTGGCCGCCGTCGACTCGGACCGGCTCTACCTGCCGGCCGAGTCCGAGGCGCTCGCGGCGGCGCTGCCCGCGCGGCCGCCGGTGCACACGATCGCCTCGCCCATCGGCCACGACGGCTTCCTCACCGAATACGGCCAGGTGGCCGACACGCTGAAGCGCACCCTCGCCCTCTGAACTTTCGTTCGGGAAACGGCGGCGTGTCGCGGCACTGTCGTTCGAGAAACGGCCACCGGTCCCCGCCGGCCGGGCTCAGGGCTCGACGATGTCCAGCGGCTCGGTGTGGTCCGAGCCCTGCGGCATCGGCGCGCCGAAGAGCGGCTCGGGGACGGGGCGCTTGGCCGTGACGCCGTCGCCCGAGGAGACGCCGCGGAGGCGGCGGACCACCCACGGCGCCAGGTGCGTGCGCACCCATGCGGCGTCCGACGCGCGGGCCGCGCGCCACGCGCGCGGCGCCGGCGGGGCCAGGCGCAGGTGCTCGAGGCCGTGCTCCACGCCGAGGGTGTCCAGCACCATCGCGGCGATCGTGTGGTGGCCGAGCGCGGAGAAGTGCAGGCGGTCCTCGGCCCACATCTCCCGCCGGGCGAGGTCCTTGAGTGACCACATGTCCGGCACCAGCGCGTCGTGCCGCAGGGCGATGGTGCGCACGTTCTCGTTGTAGATCGCCACGGTGCCGCGGATGCGGCCGATGACGGGCGTGCCCTTCACGTCGGTCGCGTTGAACAGCAGCACGGTGGCGCCGTCGGAGGCCAGACGCTCGACGACGGCGTCCAGCCGGACCGCGATCTCGTCCGGGTCCGCGCCGCGCAGGATGTCGTTGCCGCCCGCACACACGCTGATGAGGTCCGGCCGCAGGGCGAGCGCCGGCTCCACCTGGTCCTCGGCGATCTGGTCCAGCAGCTTCCCGCGGACCGCCAGGTTGGCGTAGGCCAGGTCCTCGCCGGGCGGCGTCAGGCGGGAGAGCTCCTCGGCCAGGCGGTCGGCCCAGCCGCGGTGGTAGCCGGGACGGTCCGGGTCCGGGTCGCCGATGCCCTCGGAGAACGAGTCCCCGATGGCGACGTAGCGGCGCCAGGGATGGGCGGCGGGGTCGTCGACCGGGGTCGCGTCGGAGGCGTGCGGAGGCTGAGAGGAGGATGGGTTACCCACGGGTAGGATTCTGCCCGCGTCGCGCGGGAGGGGTCAACCTCCGGGAGGGGCCGACCGCGCCGCTCGCTAGGCTGGCGGACGTGAACGCGAACCCCACCCCCGCCGTCGAGCCCGTCGTCCGCTGGTCCCGCCCCGAGGGCGAGCGCACCGAGGACCTGCTGATCGTCCTGCACGGCTACGGCGCGAACGAGGACGACCTGTTCGGCCTCGTCCCGCACCTGCCCGAGCACGTCACGGTGGCCGCCGTGCGCGCGCCCCTGCCCCTGCAGCCGGGCTCCCACGCCTGGTTCCCGCTCTCCCAAGACCCGGTCACGGGGGAGCTGGGCTCCACCGCCGAGCCGGTCCGCGAGGCCGTCAAGGCCCTGCACGCCTGGGTGCAGGCCGTGCGCGGGGACTTCCGCACCGTCTCCCTGCTCGGCTTCTCACAGGGCATGGCCATGGCCACGTCGCTGCTGCGCCTGGACCCGGAGGCCTACGCGTGCACCGTGGCGCTGTCCGGCTTCGTGGTGGACCCGCAGCTCGCGGAGCCGCAGCTGCGTGAGCTGTTCACCCGCGACGACGACGTCGCCCGCGTCCGACCGAAGGTCTTCTGGGGCCGCGGCCAGGAGGACCCGATCATCTCCGAGCCCCGGGTCGAGGAGACCCATGCCTGGCTGAACGCCCACGTGGACCTCATGAAGATCGTCTACGCCGGGCTCGGCCACGCGATCAACGAGCAGGAGCTGGGCCACGTGAAGGAGTACCTCGCCCACATGGTGCCGCCCCGCGGCTGACGCACCGGACACGCTCGACGACGGCGCCGCGGCCGCCCGACGGGGCGTCGGCTCAGGCCTGCCCGGCCTGGACGACGAACGCCTCGCCGGCGAACTCGACGACGTCCCCGTCGTGCAGCTGGGCGCCGCGGCGCGTCTCCACCGCGCCGTTGACGGTGACGAGCCCGTCGGTGACGACGTCGCGGGCCATGGCCCCGTCCTCCACGAGGGAGGCGAGCTTGAGCGCCTGGCCGAGGCGGATGGACTCGTCACGGATGGGCAGGGGCTGGGCGTCGGGTGCGTTCGTCTCGGTCATGGTGTCCATCATGGCCGGTAGGCTGGACGGGATCGACCGGCGCGCCGCGCCGGAACGGGCCCGCCGCGTCGGAGGCGGCCGGGTGCCGTCGTCGTCGTGATCCCCTCCCGCCCCGCCGATGAGTACGGAAGTGATGCCCCCATGGCTGCCAAGTCCCCGCTGGACAACGTCATCAACCTCGCCAAGCGCCGAGGCTTCGTGTTCCAGGCCGGTGAGATCTACGGCGGTTCGCGCTCCGCGTGGGACTACGGGCCCCTGGGTGTGGAGCTGAAGGAGAACATCAAGGCCGAGTGGTGGAAGACCTTCGTGCGCTCCCGTGAGGACATGGTGGGCCTGGACTCCTCCATCATCCTGCCGCGCGCGGTGTGGGAGGCCTCCGGCCACGTCGAGACCTTCACCGACCCGCTCGTGGAGTGCACCCAGTGCCACAGGCGCCACCGCCAGGACCACCTGCTCGAGGCGTTCGAGGCCAAGAAGGGCCGGCCGGCCGAGGGCATGGCCGAGATCGTGTGCCCGGACTGCGGCACCCAGGGCGCCTGGACCGAACCGCAGCTGTTCTCGGGCCTGGTCAAGACCTACCTCGGCCCCGTGGACAACGAGGAGGGCCTGCACTACATGCGCCCGGAGACGGCGCAGGGCATCTTCGTGAACTTCCTCAACGTTCTGGGCGCGGCCCGGAAGAAGCCGCCGTTCGGCATCGGCCAGATCGGCAAGGCGTTCCGCAACGAGATCACCCCGGGCAACTTCATCTTCCGCACCCGTGAGTTCGAGCAGATGGAGATCGAGTACTTCGTGCCGCCGGCCGAGGCGGGCCAGCACTTCGACCGCTGGGTCGAGGACTGCTGGGACTGGTTCATCGACCTCGGCATCGACCCCGCGCACCTGCGCAAGTTCGACGTCCCCGCGGACGAGCGGGCGCACTACTCGGACGCCACGATCGACCTCGAGTACGACTTCGGCTTCACCGGCGGCGACGGCTGGGGCGAGCTGATGGGCATCGCGAACCGCACCGACTACGACCTGGGCCGGCACACCGAGCACTCGGGCACCAAGATGCAGTACTTCGACCAGGCCAACAACGAGCACTACACCCCGTACGTGATCGAGCCGTCCTTCGGCCTGACCCGCGCCATGATGGCGTTCCTCGTGGACGCCTATGCCGAGGACGAGGCCCCGAACGCCAAGGGCGGGGTGGACGTGCGCACCGTGCTCAAGCTGGACCCGCGCCTGGCCCCGGTCAAGGCCGCCGTGCTCCCGCTGTCCAAGAAGCCCGAGCTGCAGCCGGCCACCCAGTCCCTCGCCGCGGAGCTGCGCGGCCTGTGGAACATCGAGACGGACGACTCCGGCGCGATCGGCCGTCGCTACCGCCGCCAGGACGAGATCGGCACCCCGTTCTGCATCACCGTGGACTTCGACACCCTCGAGGACCAGGCCGTGACCATCCGCGAGCGGGACACCATGGCCCAGGAGCGCGTGGCGCTGTCCCAGGTGAAGTCCTACCTGCTGGAGCGCCTGGTCAAGTGAGCGGGGACGTGACGGGAGCGGCCGGGGCCGCGGGACACGACGACGGCGGCGCGCTGTTCGACTCCGCCGCGGTCGCCGGCGGGGAGATCGTGCTGCGTCCCTGGCGGCCCGGGGACGACCTGGCCCTGCTCGAGGTGTGGGGTGACCCGGCCAACGCGCAGCAGCACCAGGACCGGGCGATGCTCGCCGAGGACGCGGAACGGCCCTGGCGCCGCGCGCTCGTGGCCGAGGCCGCCGGGGTGCCGGTGGCGGCCGGCGTCGTCTATGCCTCGTCCGTGCACCCGCGGCGGCTGTGGCTGTACGTCGAGACCGCGGCTGCCGAGCGGCGCCGGGGCATCGGCCGGGCGCTCGTGGCGGCCCTGCGGGGGCTCGCCGCGGAGGCGCACGCCGCCGGCGCCATCCCGACGACGGCTCTGAAGGCTCGGTTCGCCAAGGACGCCCTGGTGCCCGGAGTGGCCGGCGCCGACCCGCAGACCGAGGCCGACGGTGCGACGGGCCGCCCGCCCGTGGACACGGAGGCCGTGCGGTCCCAGACCGCCGCACTGGCCGCCGGCACCGAGGCGTTCCTCGTGGCCCAGGGCTTCACCCCCGTGCAGCGCTCCCGCCGCGTCGCGATCGCCCCGGGGGCCATCGGCCTGCCGGATGTGCGCGGGGAGGAGCACCCGGACGGCGTGGTCCTCGAGGAGGCCTCGACCGGCTCCGTCGAGCTGACGCAGGCGGTCGCCGCGTTCTATGACGCCGTGCACGCGTGGGACCCGTCGACCCTGAGCGTCGGGGCCGCCCAGCAGCTGCTGCTGGGCCCGGCCACCGGGGCCGCGGGCGCCGTCGTGCTCCGCGACGCGCCGAAGGCCGAGGGCGGGCGCATCCGCGCGTTCGCGGTGTCCTACACCCCGGAGCGCCAGGACGCGCCGGCCGAGGTGCTCGTGGGCTGGGATCCGGAGCTGGGGGAGGAGGACGCGCTGCAGGCCGTGGCCGACCTGCTCGCCCTGCTCGTGGCCCAGTACCCCGTGCAGATCGAGGTGGACGAGGCGATGGCCCCGCTGGAGCGGATCGTGGACGGGCTCATCGGCGGCAACGCGGCGCGGACGCTGGTGGACACGTACGTGTTCGTGGACGACGCGCCGGGCGCGTGAACCGGGCGGCCGTAGCGGACCGCCGGCGCACCCGCACCCTGCGGGGCACCGTCCTGGCGGTGGCCCTGCTCAACGGCGCCTACCTGGTGGTCGAGATCATCCTGGCGGTGGGGATCGGCTCGGTGGCCCTCGTGGCGGACTCCGTCGACTTCTTCGAGGACTTCGCCGTCAACCTGCTGATCTTCGTGGCGCTCGGGTGGACGGCGGCCCGGCAGGCGGTCATCGGCAAGGTCATGGCCGGGATCATCGTGCTGCCGGCCGTGGCGGCGCTCGTCATGGCGGCCACGAAGATCGGCGACCCCGAGCCGCCGGCCGCGGGCGTGCTGCTGGGGGCGGCCGTCGGCTCGCTCCTCGTGAACATCGTGTGCGTGGTCCTGCTGGCCCGCGTCCGCGTCGACGGCGGCTCCCTCACCCGGGCGGCCTGGCTCGCGGCGCGCAACGACCTCGTGGCCGGCGTCGTGCTGATCGCCCTGTCCGGGATCACGGTGCTGACGGCGTCGGGCTGGGCGGACATCATCGTGGGCGTGCTTCTCGTGCTGCTCAACGGCTCCGCCGCCAAGGAGATCTGGGAGGCCGCGACCGAGGAGCACCTGGCGGCCCAGGCCCTCGCCGGCGAGGTCGACGACGACTGAGCGGTTCCTACGGGGCGGCGGGCAGCCGGGCGGCGAGCACCGCCCCGACGGCGGCCAGGCCCAGGAACACCGTCAGCGCCGGTGCAAGACCGACGGCGCCGGCCAGCGCCCCGACCGCCGGGCTGAGCCCAACCCCGGCCAGCCGCATGCACCAGCTCGTCACCGCCAGCCCGGTCTGCGGCCGGAGCCCGGGCGCCTCGTCGCCGAGCGCATAGGCCACGGGCACCACCACGGCGCAGCCGAGCCCCGCCAGGGCCAGCCCCGCGAACGCGGCAGGCACGGCCACCGGCTCGGGCAGCGGCGCCAGGGCCAGCCCCAGCCCCACGACGACGGCGCCCAGCCCCGCCGTCAGCGCCCCGCGGCGTCCCAGGGCGGTGAGGGTTCGGTCGCCCGCGAGGCGTCCGACGAACTGCGCGCCCAGCAGCGTCGACGCGCCGAGCACCGCCGCGGCCGGATCCAGGCCGCGCTCCGTGATCAGGAACAGGGTGGCCCACGCGTTGCCGAACTCCTCCACGCCGAACCCGGCCATCGCGATCACCACGGCGGGGACGAGCACGGCCACGGCGGCGCGGCGGGGGAGGGCTTGGGCGGCCGGGGCAGGCGGCGTGGACGTCTCCGACGGTGCGGGTGACTGATCCGCGGCGCCGCGGGCGGACGCCGAGTCCACGGGAGCCTCCGCCAGGAACAGGCGCCGGACCCCCAGCAGCACCGCGACGCACACGGCGCCGTTGAGCCCCAGGTGCAGGGCCGCGGGGCCGCCCACGGTGATGACCGCCGCACCGAGCCCGGCACCGGCGGCCGCCCCGAGGCTCCAGCCGGCGTGCATGGTCGTGAGCACGGGCCGGGCCAGCCGGGCCTGCACCTGCAGGCCCTGCGCGTTCTGGGCGGTGTCCACGACGGCGTCGAGCACCCCCGAGGCCAGGACGAGGCCCGCGAAGACCCACAGCGGCCAGGCCGCGGCCGTGCCCGCACCGTGCCCGGCCCCCGCACCCGCCCCGGCGACGTCGAGGACGAGACCGGCCGCCGTCGTGAGCAGGGCGATGGCCACGCTGCCGGCGAGCATGACGCGTCGGGCGCCGAACCGGCGCAGGATCGGCGCGGGCAGGGGCCCGGCGAGCGTGCCGCCCACGGCGAGCGCGATGACGAGCAGGCCGAACGCGGCCGGGTCCAGGCCGAACGCGGCCTTGGCCTCCGGGTAGTGCGGGATGAGCGCGCCGAGCAGGGCGCCGTTCGTCGCGAAGGCGGCGGTGACGGCCCAGCGCGCGCGACGGGCTCGGGTGAACCCGTCGGCGGCCGGAACGTGCGGCGCGGCCTGGCTCATGCATCCCAGCCGAGCAGGCGCCAGACCTCCGCCCAGCCGGCGAAGATCTTCGCGTTGTACTCGACCCCGAGCTGGTTGGGGTTGGCGAACAGGACCCAGTCGGCGGCGGCGACGGCGTCGTCGGCGGCGAGCTTCTCCGCGACCTCCTCGGCGGACCCGGCATAGGTCGGGCCGGAGCGGGCGGCGCCGCCCTCGAGCATGCCGGAGGAGTCGCGCGAGGCCCGCTCCCGGCCGAAGTACAGCTCGTCCTCCCGGTCCTGGATGACGAACGCGGAGCGCGTGACCGCCGTGCGGCCCGGACCGGCGTGGCCGGCCGCGGCGAAGGCCTCCCGGTAGCGCGCGATCTGGTCGGCCTGCTGGACGTGGAAGGGGCGGCCGTCGTCCTGCAGGAGCAGGGTGGAGGAGAGCATGTTGTAGCCGTCCGTGGCGGCGCCGGCCACCGAGCCCACGGAGCCGGACCCCCACCAGATGCGGTCCGCGAGCCCGGGGGAGTGCGGCTCGATCCGCAGCGGCTGCGAGCTGTGCGCCCAGCCGGAGGTGAGGTCCGGCGTTGCGATGCCCTCGCCGCGCACGGCCGAGAGGAACCGGCGTCCGCGCTCTCGGGTCACGTCGGCCCAGGTCTGCCCCTCGTCGAGGGCGTAGCCGAACTGCGCCTGGCCGTCGAGGGCGGCCTCGGGTGAGCCGCGGGAGACGCCGAGCTCGAGCCGGCCGCCGGAGATGAGGTCCGTGGTGGCCGCGGCCTCGGCCATGTACAGGGGGTTCTCATACCGCAGGTCGATCACGCCGGTGCCGAGGCTGATCCGCTCGGTGCGGGCGGCCATCGCGGCGAGGATCGGGAACGGCGAGGAGAACATCCGCTGGAAGTGGTGGACGCGGAGCCAGGCGCCGTCGAGTCCGGCGTCCTCGGCGGCCACGGCCATGGCGACGACGTCGTCGAGGGCCTGCCGCGCGTCCGGTTCGGCGCCGGGACGGTGGATCCAGTGGCCGAAGTTGAGGAAGCCGAGGTGCTTGCGGGTCATGCCGGGTGCAACCGCGGGGCGGGCGGGGCTGTTCCCGGTGCTCGTCTGACCGCCGGCCGGCGACATCACCTGCGGGCAGACCCGCGGAGATGTCGCTGCGGAGCGGTCGATCGTCGCGGCGTCCGCCATACTGGCGGGCATGAGTGAGCAGTGGAGCGAGAAGGACATCGAGCTGGCGAACCGGCTCTTCGACATGGCGCGGGACGGGGACACGGCCCAGCTGAAGGCATACCTGGACGCCGGGGTGAGCACGCGCCTGCGCAACCACGCGGGCGACTCCTTCCTCACGCTCGCCGCCTATCACCAGCACCCGGACACGGTGGCGATGCTGATCGAGGCCGGCGCCGAGATCGAGCACGCCAACGATCGCGGCCAGCGCGCCCTGACCTGCGCCACGTTCAAGCGGGATGTCGCCTCGATGCGGCATCTGCTGGCTGCCGGGGCGGACCCGGACGCGGGCACCCCCTCGGCGCGCCAGACCGCTCAGATGTTCGCCGGTGCGGACCTGCTGGCGGTGCTCGACGGCGAGGACGCGGCGCCGGCGTCGGAGGCCTGACCCGCCGGGAGGATGGTCTGCCCGTCCCGGCGGGGTGCCTCGGTGATCGCCTCCCAGCGGGCCTCGTCGTGGGGCACGGTGACGCGGGTGCCGGGCGGAATGGAAGAATGGGGTCCGACATGACTTCTTCCCACACCCTCCCCGCCGCGGCGGTGACCGACGCCGACGACGTCGCGCACTACGCCAAGTCCGCCGGCGCGGGTCGGCGCATCGCCGACGACGATCAGCTCCACGAGGCCCGCCACCCCGCCCCGACGACGGACCGCCTGGCCCTGCCCCCGCTGCGGCTGGGGCCGCTGACCATCGACGTCCCCGTGGTGCTCGCCCCGATGGCCGGCATCACCAACACGGCGTTCCGCCGCCTGTGCCGCGAGTACGGTGGCGGCCTCTACGTCAACGAGATGGTCACGGCCCGCGCGCTGGTCGAGCGGAAGCCCGAGTCGATGCGGATCATCCAGCACGACCCGGACGAGGTGCCCCGCTCCGTGCAGCTCTACTCCGTGGACCCGGTCACCACGGGTGCCGCCGTGCGCATGCTGGTCGAGGAGGACCGCTGCGACCACATCGACATGAACTTCGGCTGCCCCGTGCCCAAGGTGACCCGGCGCGGCGGCGGCTCCGCCCTGCCGTGGAAGGCGGAGCTGTTCGCCTCCATCGTCAAGGCGGCCGTGACCGAGGCGGCCAAGAAGGACATCCCGGTGACCGTGAAGATGCGCCGCGGCATCGACGAGGACCACCTGACCTTCCTCGACGCCGGCCGCACGGCCCGCGACCTCGGCGTCGCCGCCGTCGCCCTCCACGGCCGCACCACCCGCCAGTTCTACTCGGGCACCGCCGTGTGGGACGACATCGCCCGGCTGCGCGAGGCCCTGCCGGACATCCCCGTGCTCGGCAACGGCGACATCTGGTCCGCGGAGGACGCCATCGCGATGGTCGAGCAGACCGGCGTGGACGGCGTCGTGATCGGCCGCGGCTGCCAGGGAAGGCCCTGGCTGTTCGGGGACCTGCAGGCCGCGTTCGAGGGCCGCCAGGACCGGTTCCAGCCGACCCTGGGCATGGTCGCGGACACGCTGTACCGCCACGCCGAGCTGCTCGTGGACACCTTCGGCGGCGACGAGACGAAGGCGCTGCGGGACATCCGCAAGCACGTGGCCTGGTACTTCAAGGGCTACCCCGTGGGCTCGGAGATCCGCACCGCGCTGTCCACCGTCCCGGACCTGGCCACGCTGGGCGAGATCCTCGCCCGCGTGGACCGGGGCCAGCCCTACCCGGGCGAGGCCGCCGAGGGCCCGCGCGGCCGGGCCGGCGCCCCCAAGCGCCCGCACCTGCCGGACGGCTGGCTCGACTCCCGCGAGCTCAATGCCGAGCAGCAGGCCATGATCCAGGCCGCCGAGCTGGACGTCTCCGGTGGCTGAGCCCACGACGCCGGAGCCCGCCGCCGGAACGCCCGCCGCGCCGTCGTCGCCCTGGACCGGCGCCGCCCACCAGCCGGTGCTGTTCGGCCCGGAAGGCCGGCCCCCGTATGCCGGCCGCGCCGTGCAGACCCCCGGCTACACGCCGTGGGACCGGGAGCGGTGGCTGCCCGAGCCGCCCAAGTCCTCGTACCGCTCGGACTTCGAGCGGGATCGTGCCCGCGTGCTGCACTCCGCGGGCCTGCGCCGGCTGGGGGCCAAGACCCAGGTGGTCGCCCCGGACGCGGACGACTTCGCCCGCACCCGCCTGACGCACTCGCTCGAGGTGGCGCAGGTGGGGCGTGAGCTCGGCCGGTCGCTGGGCTGCGACCCCGACCTCGTGGACACCGCCTGCCTGTCCCACGACCTCGGCCACCCGCCCTTCGGGCACAACGGGGAGAAGGCGCTCGACGCGCTCAGCGAGGACGTCGGCGGCTTCGAGGGCAACGCCCAGACCCTGCGCCTGCTGGCCCGCCTCGAGCAGAAGAAGCTCTTCGCGGACGGCTCCTCCGCGGGCCTGAACCTCACGCGCGCCGCCCTCGACGCCGCATGCAAGTACCCGTGGACCCGTGAGGACGCCCCGCTGCGCCCCGACGGCACGCGCTCGCGCAAGTTCGGCGTCTACGAGGACGACCTGCCCGTGTTCCGCTGGTTCCGCGCCGGGGTGCCCGGCACGCGCACGTCCATGGAGGCCCAGGTCATGGACCTCGCGGACGACATCTCCTACTCCGTGCACGACGTCGAGGACGGCGTGGTCAACGCCGTGTTCCAGCTCAAGTGGCTGGCCATCCCGGAGCACCGGGAGCGCGTCGTGGAGACCACCCGCCAGTGGTACCTGCCGCACACGGACCCGGCCGAGGTCGACGCGGCCCTGGCCCGCCTCGAGGCCACCGACGTGTGGGTCTCCGAGATGGACGGCTCCCGGCGGGCGCTGGCGGCGATGAAGGACATGACGAGCCAGCTGATCGGCCGGTTCTGCAGCGCCGCCTTCGACGCCACGCGTCAGGTGTTCGGCAACGAGCCGCTCACCCGCCACGGCGCCGACGTCGTGGTGCCCGAGGAGACGGAGACCGAGATCGCCGTGATGAAGGGCATCGCGGCGGCCTACGTGATGACCGCCGAGCAGCGCCAGCCGCTCTACGCGCGGCAGCGCGAGGTGCTCGCGGAGCTCGTGACGCTGCTCGACGCGACGGGGGACCGGTACCTCGAGCCGATGTTCGCGTTCGACTGGGCGCAGGCCCCCGACGACGCAGCCCGGCGGCGCGTGGTGATCGACCAGATCGCCTCGCTCACCGATTCGACCGCCGTCGAGTGGCATCACACCCTGGTGCAGGGCGCGGAGTTCCGGCGCGTCTGGCTCTGACCGGCGGGTCCAGCAGCGCGGGAAGCACCGCGCCGGCGGGACCCCGCAGGACGTGCGTGACCGCGCCGCTCAGCTCGGTCTCCACCGGATTCACCTCGACGACGGCGGCCCCGGCCCCCAGCGCCACGAACGGCAGGGACGCCGCCGGCTGGACGATGCCCGAGGTGCCGACGACGACGCACAGGTCGCAGTCCTCGAGCGCGGCGAACGCCCGGTCCCAGGGCTCGGCCGGCAGCATCTCCCCGAACCACACGATCCCCGGGCGGATCAGCCCGTCCCCGCACACGGTGCAGGCCGGCGGTGCCTCGCGGAGCATCGCCTCGAGGTCGGCCTCGGAGCCGGCCGTCGCCTCGTCCGCGGGCGCGCCCGGGTCGACGTCGGCGGGGGCCCAGCATTCGGCGCAGCGGTGCTCGAACAGGGAGCCGTGCAGGTGTGCGAGGACCCGGGCGCCGGCGCGCTCGTGCAGGTCGTCCACGTTCTGGGTGACCACCTCCAGACCGGGTGTGCGGCGCTGCCAGGCGGCGACGGCGTCGTGCCCCGGGTTGGGTCGGCGGGCTCGCACCATCCGGGCACGCCACCGGTACCAGGACCACACAAGCGCGGGATCGGCGAGGAACGCCTCCTCTGTGGCGAGCTCCTCCGCGGAGAATCGCTCCCACAGGCCGGTCCGGGCGTCGCGGAACGTGGGGATGCCGGACTCGGCGCTCATCCCCGCCCCGGAGAGCACCACGGGTCGCTCGGCGGCGGCCACGAGCGCGCGGACGGCGTCCAGCGCGTCAGGGTCGAGGTCGGGGGCGGAGGCGGCGAGGACGGGGTGCGGATCGGCCATGTCCCCAGCCTAGGCAGGCGGCACGGGTGGGCGCCCCCCTCGTTCGGGGGCGGTTTGCGGCGTTATTCCGTCGGAATACCGCCGAATATCGCCCCCGAACCACAGGGTGGGGTCAGGCGACGTCGGGCGCCGTCGTCGGCAGACCCGTGCCGGCGGCGCGGGCGAGGGCCCGGCGCAGGCCGCGGGCCTTGAGGAGGACCTCGTCGTGCTCGGCGGCCGGGTCCGAGTCCGCGACGATCGCCCCGCCGGCCCCCACGGACCAGCGGCCCCCGGCGAGCACGGCCGTGCGGATCACGACGGACAACGACGTCGTCCCGTCCGCGCTCAGCATCCCCAGCGCCCCGGAGTAGACCCCGCGCGGGGAGGCCTCCCACGCGGCCAGCAGCTCGACGCTGCGTCGCTTCGGCGCGCCCGTCATCGAGCCGCCGGGGAACAGCGACCGCACCACGTCCACGGGCTCGACGCCGGCCCGTGCCGTGCCCGTGACCGTGGAGACGAGCTGGTGGACGCTCGCGTAGCTCTCCACCGCCATGAGGGAGGGCACCTGCACGGAGCCGGGCTCGCACACCCGGGAGAGGTCGTTGCGCAGCAGGTCCACGATCATGAGGTTCTCGGCGCGCGTCTTGGGGTCGGCGGCGAGCGCGCGGGCGGCCTCGGCGTCCCCGGCCGGGTCCGGCAGGCGGGCGGCCGTGCCCTTGATCGGCTTGGTGCTGTACCGGCCCTCGCGCCCGGCGAGGAACCGCTCCGGTGAGGCAGAGACCACGGCCCACCGGCGGGCGCCCGTGCCGTGCTCCAGCAGCGCCGCGTACGGGGCCGGCTGGTGCGCGGCGAGCTCGTGGAACAGGACCAGCGGGTTCACGCGCAGCCCGGGATCGGCGTCGAAGCGGGTGGTCAGGCACAGCTCGTAGGAGTCGCCGGCATGCAGCGCGGCGCGGCAACGGGCGATCTGCTCGGCGTACGCCGCCCGGTCCTCGCGCCACGTGCCCGGCGCCTCCTCATCGGCCCGCGGCCCCGGGCCGGCGTCCCGCGGCGGGGGCACGACGACGTCGCCCGCCGCCGTCTCGAGAGCGCGGCGGGCCGCGGCGAGGGCGCGGCGCACGTCCGCCGCCCAGCGGTCGGCCCCGGCCTCCGCGGTGGTCGGATCGAGGGAGACGACGCAGCAGTGCAGCACCCCGGCCGCGTGGTCGGCCACGACGTAGCGGGACGGGCGCACCCAGAACTGCGCGGGCAGGGGCGCGGGGTCCTCGGGTCGGCGTGAGGGCGGGGACACCCCCAAATCCGCCATGCCAAGTTCGTAGCCGAGCCAGCCGACCAGGCCGCCGCGCAGGGGCAGGCCCTCGCCGCCGACCACCGACCGGGGCGCGGCCGCGGCCCCGAGGTCCGCCCACGCGCGGTCCGGATCGGCGGGGTCGTCGTGCCGGACCAGCCGCGGGCCAGGGGAGGGCACGCGACCCTGCTCCTCGCCGAGCACGTCCAGCCCGTCGCCCGCCACGGACCAGCGCGCCTCGGCCGGGTCCGGCAGAGCGGAGTCCAGCCAGAACGACGCGGCCCCGCGCACGACGGCGTGCGCATAGACCGCGGCCACGGCGGTCGCCGCCGTGTGCCCGGCCGCCGCGAGCGCCGCGGCGTCGAGCGTGCGCACGGCCACGTGCAACGGGGTGGCAGCGGCCTCGGACGGTGCGGGGGCGGTGGGCATGGCCCCCAGCGTAGGGGTCAGCCCCCGCCGGGATCGCCGCGGGCGCCGTCGTCGGGTGGGCCGTGCCCGGGGCCGACGCGTGGGCGGTGCTCGTCGAGCCGGTCCTCGCGCTGCTCCTGCTGGCGACGTTCCTGGCGGTGCCGTTCGCCGCGCTGGGCGCGGGGCTGCGGGACGGCAGGTTCCTCGGGGCACTGCTGGTCCTGAACTTCGTGGTGGTGCCGGCGGTGGTGTTCGGGCTGAGCCGGTTCGTGGCCCACGACGACGCGCTGCTCGTGGGCGTGCTCCTCGTGCTGCTGGCCCCGTGCGTGGACTACGTCATCGCGTTCACCGCACTCGCGGGCGGGGCGGCGGTGGCCGCGGTCGACGTCGGGCCCTTCGTCCGTGCTCTGGTCATGCTGATTCTGGTGCCGCTCGCGCTCGCGGCGCTGCTCCAGTGGGGTGCGGTGCGCGGCCGCGGTGGGGTGCGGGACACGGCGGCCGGGGTGGTGCGCGGGTTCACGGTGGCGATGGTCCCGCTCATGGTCGTCACGCTGTTCACGGTGGTCGCCTCGCAGATCCGCGGGGTGGGGGAACGGCTGCCCGCGCTGGCCGCCGTCGTGCCCCTGTTCGTGGCGTTCGCCGTCGTGATGGTGGCCCTCGGTGTGGTGGCTGCGCGGTGGGCGCGCCTCGATGTGCCCGCAGGACGAGCGCTCGTGTCCTCGGGCGCGACGCGGAACTCCCTGGTCGTGCTGCCGCTGGCGTTGGCCCTGCCGGCGAGCCTGGACCCGGCCCCGCTCGTGGTGGTGACGCAGACGCTCGTGGAGCTCGGGGCGATGGTGAGCCTCGTCCGCCTGGTGCCCCGGCTGCTGCCGCTGCACGGGCAGTCCGCGGGGGCGGGCGCGGGTCGAACCGTGACCTGACCGCCCAGAATGTTGCCTTACCGTGACCGGAATCACGGTCCCGGGTGGCTATGGTGGGCGACATGAGCCTCTCGTTCGTGTCCTCGGCGCGCCGCCGTCACGGCGGCCTGGCGTCGGCCGCGCTGTTCCATCCGCTGGTCGAGGCGGCCACCGGCGCACTGCCCGTCATCGACCCCGCCACCGGGCGCCCCGCGTCCGAGGGAGTGGACGCGGCGCGGACCGAAGCGTCCCGCGCGGCAGGGACCGGTCCTGCACAGGCCGCAGCGGAGACCGAGCCATCCACGCAGGGCGGTTCCGCTCGGGGCTGACCGCCCCGCCCCGTCCCTAGAATGGTCCGCATGGCTGGACTGATCGTGCGCAAGGACATCGACCTCGTCCGCGAGCGCACGGACCTGAAGGCCGTGGTGGAGGAGTTCGTCACCCTGCGCTCGGCGGGCGTGGGCTCGTTCAAGGGGCTGTGCCCGTTCCACGACGAGCGGACGCCGTCGTTCCACGTGCGCCCCGGCGTGGGCACCTATCACTGCTTCGGATGCGGCGCGCACGGGGACGTCATCAGCTTCCTCATGGAACTTGAACACACCACGTTCATGGAGACCGTGGAGCGACTGGCGTCCCGGGTGGGGGTGGAGCTGCACTACGAGGACGGCGGCACCGGCCCGGACAAGGCGGAGACGGGGCGCCGTCGTCGCCTGTTCGAGGCGAACAAGGTGGCGGACGAGTTCTTCCGTCGGGCCCTCGGCTCGCCCGAGGCCCAGGCCGCCCGCGACTTCCTCACCCAGCGCGGGTTCACGCAGGAGCACGCGGTGCAGTTCGGCCTCGGGTACGCCCCGCAGGGGTGGTCGCATCTGCTGGACCACCTCCGGCAGCGCGGCTTCCGGGACGAGGAGCTGCGCGCCTCCGGGCTGGTGTCCGAGGGACAGCGCGGCCTGTACGACCGGTTCCGCGGCCGCCTGCTCTGGCCCATCCGGGACATGACCGGCGCGACCATCGGCTTCGGCGCCCGCAAGCTCTACGACGACGATCCCGGCCCCAAGTACCTGAACACCCCCGAGACGCCGCTCTACAAGAAGTCCCAGGTGCTCTACGGCATCGACCTGGCCAAGCGCACGATCGCCAAGGAACGCCAGCTGGTGCTCGTCGAGGGCTACACGGACGTGATGGCGGCCCACCTGGCCGGCGTCGGCACGGCCGTGGCCACGTGCGGCACCGCGTTCGGCGCGGACCACATCAAGGTGGCCCGCCGCCTGATCTCCGACGACGGCACGGGCGGCGAGGTGATCTTCACCTTCGACGGCGACGAGGCCGGGCAGAAGGCCGCCCTCAAGGCGTTCGACGAGGACCACCGGTTCCTCGCCAAGACGTTCGTGGCCGTGGAGCCCAGCGGCATGGACCCGTGCGACCTGCGCATGCAGAAGGGCGACGAGGCCGTGCGCGCGCTCATCGCCTCGCGGCGGCCGCTCTTCGAATTCGCGATCCGGGCGGGGCTGAAGGACTACGACCTGAACACCGTGGAGGGCCGCGCCGGCGCCCTGCGCCACGCGGCGCCGATCGTGGCGGGGATCAAGGACGCCGTCCTGCGCCCGGGCTACGAGCGGGAGTTGGCCGGCTGGCTCGGCCTGGGCCCGAACGCCGTGCACCGGGCCGTGGCCGCGGCCGGGCGCGCACCGCGGCGGGGGCCCGAGCCCGAGGCACGGCCGACCCCGGCGAGCGACGGGCAGGCGGTCGGGCCCACGGGCCGCCACGGGGAGGCTGCCGCCCCGGCGCCGCGGATCGTGGTGCCGGTGGACCCGCGTGACCCCGTCGCCCGCCGGGAGCGGGAGTCCCTCGAGGTGGTGCTGCAGCACCCCACCCTGCTCTCCGCGGAGCAGTGGACCGCGCTGTACGCCGCCCGCTTCACGGTCCCGCAGTACGCCGCCGTCCACCAGGGCGTGAAGGTGGCCGGGTCGGCGGGGGCGACACCGCAGCGCTGGGTGGACGCCGTGCGGGACGCCGTGCCCCAGGAGGTGGCCGGCGTCGTCTCCGAGCTGGCCGTCCGCGACCTGCCCGCCCGCACTCCCGAGGATGTGGACCGGTACTGCCGGGACATCATGAACCGCCTGTTCGCCCTGCAGATCGTGCACCGCAAGGAGGAGCTGCTCGGGCGCCTGCAGCGGCTCGGCCCCGAGGGCGACCCCGCCGAGTTCACCCGCCTCAACAGCGAGCTCATGGAACTGGAGGCGCGCCGCCGGGCCCTCCGAGCCGACGACTGACCCCCACCCGTTTTCGTTCGGGAAACGGCGGCTCCAGGCGCGTTTTCGTTCGGGAAACGGCGGCCCGTCGGCCGCGCGGCGTCAGCGCTCGTCGACCGTGAGCACCTCGCCGGACGTGGCGTCGATCTCGACCTCGGGGCCGTCGGAGCCGTCCTCGCGATCGAACCGGACCTCCCACTGGAGGGTGCCGTTGTCGTCCTCCAGGTCCATCTCGTCCAGGGTCACCCCGTCACGGCCCTCCCGGGCGGTGTCGAGGGCCTGCTGGGCGGTGACCTCGGCCTCCTTCGCCTTCTGGACGTCCTCGGGATCCGACTCGCGATCGGTCTCGGTGATGTCGCCGTCGGCGGTGACGTCCAGCTCCTTGGCCCCCTCGCCCACCACGACGTCGACCTCCCAGGTCGTGTCATCGTCGTTGGCATCCACCGCGACGATGATGCCGTCGGCGTACTTCTCCAGGACCGCGTCGATCACCGCGTAGGCGGGCTCGTCGGCCTGGCCGGTGGCCGAGCCGCTGCCGGCCGCGGCGGCCGTCGACGAGGCCGAAGCGGAGGAGGCTGATGACGACGCCGAGCCCGACGCGTCGTCCGTGGTGGGGGTGCTCGCCACCGCCGAGGAGGCGTCGACCCCCGGCGAGGCGGAGCCGTCGTCGCCGTTGTCGGAGGTGGTGCCGCAGGCCGCGAGGGCGAGGGCGGCGAGCATGCCCGTGCCGGTCAGGGCGGTCTTGCGTGTGAGGGTCGTGATGGTCATGGACACGTCTCTCCTTCGGGTCCGTTCCTGATGGTTTTGGGGTGTCCGCGCACCGTAGGCCCGCCGGAACCGTGCCTGGCAAGGGCCCGGTCCCCGGGCGTGGGTAGGACGACGACGGCGCCCCGCGGCCGGGTGGCGCGCAGGCAGGGGCTCTGGTAGAGTTCCATCCGTTGTCCGAACGGCTCCGGCGGTTCGCGGCACATTCCCCCGTAGCTCAACGGCAGAGCATTCGACTGTTAATCGAAGGGTTGTTGGTTCGAATCCAACCGGGGGAGCGATCCTGAGGCCCCTGCACCGACCATGTCGGTGCGGGGGCTTCTTCGTGCCTGGAGGACGACCGGGCCGAACAGTTCAGCGAGCGTGATGTCGAGCCACCCCGCGATCGAGGCCAGTTCGGGGAACGTGAAGTCCTGCTGTCCGCTCATCCGCCGGCTGACCGCGCTGCGTGTCAGGCCCATGTGCCGGGCCATGTCGGACTGGTTGACCTGCCGGCGGCCCATCCAGGCGCGGATCTCCGCGAGGAGCGCGGTCTTGATTTCTGACTCATCCATGTGTCCAGCGTAGCGAAGGGCAGGCCAGTCGTCATGGGATACGAAAAAAAATTGCTACATAAGCAACATACGGCTTGACCAGTGTTGCGGGTAGCACAACACTGGTGGCCATGACGAGACAGAAGCAGTTAACTCTGCAAATCCGCTCCAGGTTGGCCCTGGCCGACAAAAGCATGGGGGACCTGGGCGAAGCCCTCGGTCTAAGCCGCGCATCGGTGTCAGCACGTATGAACGGGCACCGCGATTTCACCTTCACGGAACTCGAGACCGTCGCTGACTTTCTTGGGTTGTCGATGCGAGACCTCTTCGTGTTCGAGGCCGAGGAGGGGAAGCCGTGACGGCGACAGTGGTTGACCCTGACCACGGCGCGTCCATGACTGCTGCGGCAGCGCGTGACCTCACGGACCAGATTAAGACTGGCATGGAGTCGGTCTACCACCTCATCCGTTCGGCATATCGAGGACGGGCCTGGGCCGTTCTTGGCTACCGCAGCTGGGACGACTACGTGACCCGTGAGTTCGGAAACCTCCACCTCCGTCCGCCCTTGGAATATCGGCAGGACGTGGTCCTCTCACTTCGTGAGGCCGGCATGAGCGCACGCGCCATCGCAACCGCCACTCAGTTGTCTAAGAGCACCGTGCACCGGGAACTCGACGCGACGGCGGGTCGAGATGTCCCAAATGGGACACCTGGAAACGCTCGGCGGGTGACTGGCACGGACGGGAAGACCTATCAGCCGGTGCGCGAGCGAGCCGCGACGTCGTCCGAAGGGCCAGAGGCGGTGCTCGAGGGCCAGATGGGCCTGGACTCGGTGCTGGACATGCCGGCCGAGGACTTCGGGATCGAGCCGCTGAACTTGGTCCGGCACGACGAGGAACAGAAGGGCCGCGCGCGTCGTGTGCTGACTGCGTTCAACGGGTCGGGTGCGGCCGCGGTGCCAGCGCTGATCAAGGCGGCTACCCCGGTGGCCTCGCTGGTGTCTCCGGCGACGGGTAAGGCGCTGGTCGAAGACGAGGACTTGCACGGGGTCGTGTGGGACTCGGTGCGGTGCGTGCGGACGCTGGCGCACGTGATCCGGTCCGTGGGGCATGTCGAGGGCGAGTCCCAGGCGGAGATCCGGTCGACGCTGCGGGACGCGGTGGACGACCTGGATGAGGTGCTGAAGAAGATCGAGGAGGGCACGCGATGAGCGCGCAGCAGATGTGGGAGGCCCGAACGTCTGGGCCGAAAAGGGCGGAAGCCCCGGCCAGCGGGCAGGCTGTCGGGGCTTCCGAAAACGCTCAATCCGAGACGGTGCACATTCCAAAGAACACGCTGGTCGAGCACTCAAAGGATAGCACCGGGGCGCGGCCCACGGACAGTGGGATTCGGACGCTTCCGCGCCGGGTCAACCCGAACGATGGGCGGTTCATCCGGGCCGTGGTGGCCGGGACCGTGGGCTGACCCCGTTTCGTAGGTCCAGTCGTTATGAGAGTCGTCCTGTTGCCCGCGGTCGCGGGCAGGGAGACTGGTCAGATCATGACGAACAGCAGGAAGCGTCACACCCCCGAGCAGGTCGTCCGTAAGCTCGGGCAGGCCGACAGGATGCTCGCCGATGGTCAGGACGTCGCGGCGGTGTGCCGGGAGCTCGGGGTGTCCGAGCAGACGTACTACCGGTGGCGGAACCAGTACGGCGGCCTCAAGGCCGACGACGCAAAGCGCCTGAAGGAGCTGGAGAAGCAGAACGCGACCCTGAAGCGTCTGCTCGCGGAAGCGGAGCTGGAGAAGGCCGCGCTCAAGGAGCTGGCTGAGGGAAACTTCTAAGCCCGGACAGGCGCCGCGCCGCCGTCGATCACCTCAAGCGCAAGTTGCGGGTGAGCGAACGGATGGCGTGCCGTCTGGTCGGGCTGAGCCGCTCCGCGTACCGGCGACCGCTCAAGGGCGACACGGTCGCGGACCCGGATCGGGCGCTCAGGGAGTGGCTGCGCGCCTGGGCGAAGGACCATCCCCGCTACGGGTATCGGCGGGCGTATCACGACGCCCGCGCCGAGGGGTGGGTGGTGAACCACAAGAAGATCCAACGCCTGTGGCGTGACGAAGGGCTCCGGGTCCCGCAGCGGCGTCGACGCAAGCGCGTCGGGTCCTCGACCGTCGACGCGCCGACGGCGGACGCGCCGAACGTGGTGTGGGCGGTGGACTTCCAGTTCGACGTCGACGAGCACGGACGGCCGATCAAGATCTGCTCGATCGTCGACGAACACACCCGGGAGTGCATCGGCGGGCTCGTGGAGCGCTCGATTACCGCCGACCGACTCACCGCCCACCTCGAGGACCTCGTCGCCGCCCGGGGCGCCCCGGCGGTGCTCAGGTCGGACAACGGGCCGGAGTTCATCAGCGAGGCGATGGCCGACTGGGCCGGCACCCGCACCGGCCTGTCCTACATCCCTCCGGGCTCGCCGTGGCGCAACGGGTACGTCGAGTCGTTCAACAGCCGGATCCGCGACGAGTGCCTCAACATCAACAGCTTCTACTCGCTGCTGCACGCACAGGTCATCATCGGCGACTGGAAGGACGAGTACAACCACCACCGCCGGCACTCCTCGCTCGGCTACCTAACCCCAGCCGAGTACGCTCGGCAGTGCACCCATCAAATGGAAACCGGCGACTCACAGAACGTCCGGACCGAATGAAGGGGGCGGCTCAACCGCTGTGGCCGGGCTGGTGGCGTTCTCCATTTCGTTCGCGGCGCTGTACGAGGTCGCGGCGTGGCTGGGGCTGCCGCCGTTCATGCATTGGGCAGTGCCGGTCTTCATAGACCTGGCGATCCTGGTCTACGCAGGCTCCGTACTGGTGCACGAGTCTCGAGGGGAGTCCGCGCGGGCGTCGTGGTGGGCGCTGGGGGCGTTCACGGGGCTGTCGATGATCGCCAACGGGGCGCATGCGTGGAGTGCTGAGAACGCGAGCGTGTGGCAGTCCGTGGTGGGTGCGCTCATCGCGGTGATGGTTCCGGTGGCGGTGTTCGTGGCCACGGATCAGCTGGCGCGGGTCGCGGTGGAGAACCCGGACTCGCGGCGGGCCGAGCGCGCATCGCAGGTGTCGGAGGAAGCAGAGCAGCTGAAGGCTCAGGCGGAGCTGGATCGTCAGCGCGCGGAGCTGGAGGCCGAACTCGCAGCGAGCCGCTGGCAGATCGAGGCCCAGCGGCGCGAGGCCGAGCGGGAGGCCGAGGTGGCCGAGGCTCGGCACCGGCAGGAGCTGGAACGGATGGAGCGTCAAGCCAAACTCGAGACCGAACGCGAGGCCCGCGAGGTTCCGCAGGCCGTGGTCGAGGAATCGCAGGTCGCCCAGGGGATCGAGGTCGTCGAGACCGTGGCGTCGTCAGAGCCGGTCGCCGCAGAGACGAAGACGGTGGAGAAGGCATCGGGTGCGGACATCACCGCATGGATCGTGGCCCGTGCGCAGGAGGGCCAGGTGCCCTCGGCGGCGGAGGTCGCAGAGAAGTTCGGGTGCTCAGAGCGCACCGGGCGCCGCCGCTTGGCCGATGCCCGTGGGTCAAGTCCCGAGTAGTGGTGTAACGCTCTGATCCTCCATTGGTGCTGCTAGGCGCTGAGTTCGAGGGTGGTTTCCGGTTCGGCGTTCACCTCGTTCCCGGTGTCGTCCACGGTGGTGAGGCGGCAGCGGGCCAACACCTCGAGGCCGAGGTAGCGGCGGCCCTCGGCCCACTCATCGGTCTGCTCAGCCAGCACCGCCCCGACCAGGCGCACGATCGCTGCCCGGTTCGGGAAGATGCCCACGGCGTCGGTGCGACGCCGGATCTCGCGGTTGAGCCGTTCGGCCGGGTTGTTCGACCAGATCTGGGTCCACACGTCCTTGGGGAACGTGGTGAACGCCAGGATGTCCGCCCGGGCACCATCGAGGTGTTCGGCCACCGCGGGCAGCTTTTCGCTGACGTAGTCCAGCAGCCGGTCGAACTGGGCGTCCACGCTGGCGGCGTCGGGCTGGTCATACACCGAGTGCAGCATGGCCTTCACGGCCGGCCACATGGACTTGGGGGTGATGCCCATCAGGTTCGCCGCGTAGTGGGTCCGGCACCGCTGCCAGGTCGCTCCGGGCAGGTTCGCGGCGATGGCGTCCTTGAGCCCGGTGTGGGCGTCGGAAGTGACCAGGCGGACTCCGGTCAGGCCCCGGGCCACCAGGTCGGCGAAGAACTCGTTCCACGCCGACCCCGTCTCCGAGGTGGCCACCCGCAGGCCGAGGACCTCGCGGTGGCCGTCACCATTGACCCCGGTGGCCAGCAGCACCACGGCGTTGACCACCCGGCCGCCCTCGCGGACCTTCATGCTCAGCGCGTCGGCGGCCACGAACGTGAACGGCCCAGCCTCCCCGAGCGGGCGATGACGGAAGGACTCGACCTGCTCGTCCAGCTCGGTGGCCATCCGCGAGACCTGGGACTTCGACAGCGCGTTGATCCCGAGGGTCTTGACCAGTTTGTCCATCCGCCGGGTCGAGACCCCGGCCAGGTAGCAGTCGGCGACCACCGTGATCAGCGCGGATTCGGCCCTTTTGCGGCGCTCGAGCAGCCACTCCGGGAAGTACGTGCCCGACCTGAGTTTGGGGATCGCCACGTCCAGGGTCCCGACCCGGGTGTCCAGGTCCCGGTGCCGGTACCCGTTGCGCTGGGTAGCTCGGCCCGGGGTGGGTTTACCCCATTCGGCGCCGACCACCGCGTCGGCGTCAGCGGAGAGCAGGGAGTTGATCACGGTCTGCAGCAACGAACGCATCAAATCCGGGGATGCTTCGGACAGGGCTTCGCCGAGCAGGCCGGCAGGGTCGACAATATGAGGAGCGGTCATCGTGATGACTCCGTTCGAGGATTCTGTGGAAGGTTGACTCGAAGGATCACACGGTGGCCGCGTCCACATCCGGAACGACGTGCCCAGTCACCGTGCGCTACACCACTCTATGGGGCACTACTTGCCCGTGAGGCGCACGCCGAGGCATTCGGGACCGAGGAGGAGCAGGCATGAGCATCGAAGCGATGAAGTGGGCGCAGAAAGTCGCGGAGACAGGCCAACTCAACACCGGCCAGGCGTTCGTGCTTTTGCTGCTGGGTGACCATGCGGACGAGGCGTGGTCGTGCCACCCGAGCCAGGAGTTGTTGGCCCGGCGGTCGGCCCAGACGGTGCGTTCGGTGGAGCGGCACATCGCCCGCCTGCGAGACCTGGGCCTGGTGGACACCGAGTCTCGCTACGGGGACGGGCGCGGGCGGATCGGCTTGGGGCGTGTCAGATGGTCTGTGTAAGCCGTACCGAGAGGAACGGTAAGAATCATGACCATGATCGACGAGAAGAACCCAGGCGAGCCCTCGGGCCAGGACCTGGTCGAGCAGCTGAAAGCCTCAGGGCAGCTTGATGCCCTGTTCGCGCAGATCGACGCGGGCGGCGTCGAGCTCACCGGTGACGGCGGGTTCGTGCCCGCGCTGGTCAAGGCCGCGCTCGAGCGGGGCCTGCAGGCCGAGCTGACCAGCCATCTGGGCTACGAGAAGGGCTCGAGCGAGGCGCCGAAGCACGCCAACTCCCGCAACGGGACCACCCCGAAGACCGTGGAGTCCGAGGTCGGGCCGATCGAGCTGGACGTCCCGCGAGACCGGGGCGGGTCGTTCACCCCGCGCCTGGTGCCCAAGGGCCAGCGGCGCCTCGGGGGCCTGGATGACATGATCATCAGCCTCTATGCCGGCGGAATGACGATCCGGGACATCCAGCACCACCTGGCCTCCACGATCGGCACGGACCTGTCGCACGAGACGATCTCCAACATCACCGACGCCGTGAGCGAAGAGGTCCTGGCGTGGCAGTCGCGGCCGCTGGAGGAGTTCTATCCGGTGATCTATCTCGACGCAATCCGGATCAAGATCCGAGAGAACAGCCAGGTCCTCAACCGTGCCGCCTACATCGCCGTCGGCGTGGACCTCGAGGGCATCAAGCACGTGCTGGGGATCTGGGTCCAGGACACCGAGGGCTCGGCGTTCTGGGCCCACGTCTGCGCCGATCTCGCCAACCGGGGCGTGCAGGACGTGCTGATCGTGTGCTGCGACGGGCTCAAGGGCCTGCCGGAGGCGATCGAGGCGACGTGGCCGGACTCGATGGTCCAGACCTGCGTGGTTCACCTGATCCGGGCCGCGATGCGGTTCGTGGCCTACCAGGACCGCAAGAAGGTCGCCGCCGCGCTGAAGCCGATCTACACCGCCCCCAACGAAGAGACCGCGAGGAAGGCGCTGGCCGAGTTCGAGGCCTCCGAGCTCGGCACGAAGTACCCGTCTGCAGCCGCGACCTGGGCGAACTCCTGGGAGCGGTTCATCCCGTTCCTGCAGTTCCCACCCATGCTCCGCAAGGTCATCTACACGACCAACAGCATCGAGTCGCTGAACTTCCAGCTACGGAAGGTGACCAAGAACCGCGGCCACTTCCCCTCGACCGAGGCGGCGGTGAAGCTGCTCTGGCTGGCGATCTGCAACATCGAAGACAAACGCGCCGCCGAACGCGCTCGGGACCGGGGCAAACCCGCCGGCCAGCGCAAAGCCCAGGGCCGGCTCGTCGAAGGCCAGGCCGTCACGAACTGGAAGCAGGCCCTCGCCCAGCTCGCCGCGGCCTACCCCGACCGGATCAACCCCTACCTGTGACCACCCCGCTTACACAGACAAGTTGACACGCCCTCGGCTTGAGGTACTACCTCCGCGAAGAGGCCCTGAACGACCTTGTCCAAGACGCCGAGACCCGCATGAACACGCGACCCGACAATCTGTCGGGTAAATCTGAGACCCGCACGAAGACGCGACCCGACAATCTGTCGGGTAAATCTGAGACCCGCACGAAGACGCGACCCGACAATCTGTCGGGTAAATCTGAGACCCGCATGAACACGCGACCCGACAATCTGTCGGGTGAGTCGACTCACCCGACAATTTCGGCGGACTCACCCGACAATCACGACTTTGCCGACTATAAGGATCGCGCGCGGACTAACCCTCAAGAACCCTCATCTGTCCGTCCGTCAGTCCGTCAGTCCGGTGCAGTGCGCGCGGAGACGACGACGGACGACGGACGACGGACCGATCAGGTCATCGACGGTGGGGAAGGCGTGGGGCTGGTCCATCGGGGTGTGGTCCTGGCGGACTTGGTTCAGCGGGTGCCGGCGGCTGCGGACCTCGGAGACGGGCAGCTGCGGTCCATCGTGGACGTGGTCTTGGCGCGGGCCTCGGGGCCGGTGCGCAAGCCCACGGCCTTCGTGGCGCGGTCCTTGGCCTCGGAGTTCGAGGAATTGGTCGCTGTGACCCGGCCCCGGCCGGTCGCCGTGACTCAGGCTCCGGCTGCTTCGGGGCAGGTGCGTGAGCTGCGGACCGGTGAGCCGTGCCAGGACCCGGACGTGCACATCCCGGCGTACGGGCAGGCCGTGCTTGCAGACTGCCCGCACTGCCGGCTGGAGCGGCGGGCGATGCCACGGGCGTTGATGGAGGCGGTGGACTGATGACCGGGCAGGCGGACCGGGTGGCTCCGGCGGGGATGGTGCTGGTGACCGGTGACGAGCTGGCGGAAGCGGTGGCCTCGGTGCGAGGCACGGTGGTGGCCGTACTCGGACCCTCGGGCAACGGCGACGTCGTCGAGGACGTGCTCCAGAGCACGTGGGAGTCCGCGTGGCACTCCCGGGAGCGGTTCGATCCGGACCGGGGTTCCCTGCGGACCTGGGTCGGCACCATCGCCCGGAACCGAGCGGTGGATCATCTGCGGGCGGTCGGCCGGTCGCGGGCGGGCCAGGAGGCGCTGGAGGCTTCCGCGGTGGCGCGGGAGAAGACCGCGGTGTCGACGGTCATGGAGGACCCGGCCGAGGCTGTGGTTGAAGCGCTGGCTGCACACCGGGAAGTCGCGGAGGTGATGCGGGTGGTCGAGTCGGTCATGGAGTCCTCGGAGATGACGGCCCGTGCCCTGGCCGTGGTGCTGGCGTTCGGGGATGACGTCGTGGCGGCATCGGAGGCGATGGGCGTCTCGGTGACCGCACTGCGTCAGGCCCGGCGTGAGCTGGTGCGCTGTGCCCGGGTGGTCCGGGCGGCGCAGGAGGTGGCCCGTTCGGGGCAGGCGGTGACGATGCGTGTGCTGATCAGCTGCCTTCCCGACGACGGGGACGCGGGGGACTGGGCGCGGCAGGTCGCGTTGGCCTGCGCGCAGGCGGGGGGCCGGATGGAAGCGGTCACGGTCGAGGACGTCATGCAGGCCACCGGGTTCAGCCACTCCACGAGTCGGCAGTACCTGGCCGAGACACGGCACCTGCTGAGGGTGGCGACAACGGTGATCCGAAACGAGAGGGCAGAGAAGTGAGCGAGCAGACGGAGTTCGAGCAGAGCCATGACGTCCCGGAGGGTCAGGAGCCGCGCGTGGTCTACGTAGAGCGGGACCGGGGACTGGTCGCGTCCGTGCGGCGACTGCGCCAGCGCGCAGGCGAGGCCGGGCGGCGGTGGGTGGCGGAGTCCGTGGACGCGCCGCTGCCGACGTCGTGGCAGGAGCGGGTACCGGACGCGTGGGACTCGGCGCGGGGTCGGTGGGTGATCGCGGCCGTGGCGCTGGCGGTGCTCGTGGTGTGGGTGCTGGTGGTGCAGGCGATGGCGCGCTGACAGACCTTCGCGGTGGGGACCGCGAACCCAGGACGAGACACGGCAACGAAGCAAGAGCGGGCCAGACGAGCGGCGAGGAGTCGGACATGTTGAACGGAATCAACCCGGACGGGCTGTCGGGGTGGTCACAGATCAGTGGATGGGTGGTCGGGACGCCGCTGGTCGTGCTGATCCTGGCGGTGGGGGCTGGCGTGGCGCTGGCGGTGTGGGGCAGGGCCTTGTTCTCACCTGGCGGGATGCGCAAGGGGTGGACGATGGTCGCGTTGGCGGCGGTGGGGGCGACGGTGCTGGGCGCTGGCACGGCCGGCACGAGCTGGGGGGCTGGGCTGGGGACGAGCGAGCTGATGCCCGCCGGGGCCAGGCCGCAGTCGGTCGCGATCGAGAAGAACGCCCCGAAGCAGACCTGCAACCGGCAGGCGGTGCGGGACTTCGACAAGGAGGAGCCGTCGCCGGATCGGGCAGAGCGTGAGCGTGTGATCAGTGCGTTGCTCGGTGGACAGCCCGCGTTGGACGGGTACGAGTGGGGCAAGGAGGCTACGGGCACGGAATCCTCGTACACGGTCGTCACATCGGTGAAGTGGTACGCCACGGGCGAGGTGAACGGGTCGGGTGAGCCGGACTGCTCGGCACAGAACGAGGCCACGGCCGAGTGCTCGCCGGTCGAGGTGCACGTGGCGCGTCAGTCGCTGACCAACGGTGCTCAGACCGGGCGGACCCTGACGCTGACGCGGGGTCAGAACTGCTCTTAATCTGATCTGCGAGTTGCCCCCACCTGCTGCGGATGCAGCGGGTGGGGGCTTTCTCGTGTGCGGGCCAGGTGACATGCGTGGCGGTGGGGCGCGTCGTACATCTGGCAGCGGGCGGGAGTTGCCCGTTCGGCCCGGAAGGTATCCAGGGGGCGTGTCAGATGGTCTGTGTAAGCCGTACCGAGAGGAACGGTAAGAATCATGACCATGATCGACGAGAAGAACCCAGGCGAGCCCTCGGGCCAGGACCTGGTCGAGCAGCTGAAAGCCTCAGGGCAGCTTGATGCCCTGTTCGCGCAGATCGACGCGGGCGGCGTCGAGCTCACCGGTGACGGCGGGTTCGTGCCCGCGCTGGTCAAGGCCGCGCTCGAGCGGGGCCTGCAGGCCGAGCTGACCAGCCATCTGGGCTACGAGAAGGGCTCGAGCGAGGCGCCGAAGCACGCCAACTCCCGCAACGGGACCACCCCGAAGACCGTGGAGTCCGAGGTCGGGCCGATCGAGCTGGACGTCCCGCGAGACCGGGGCGGGTCGTTCACCCCGCGCCTGGTGCCCAAGGGCCAGCGGCGCCTCGGGGGCCTGGATGACATGATCATCAGCCTCTATGCCGGCGGAATGACGATCCGGGACATCCAGCACCACCTGGCCTCCACGATCGGCACGGACCTGTCGCACGAGACGATCTCCAACATCACCGACGCCGTGAGCGAAGAGGTCCTGGCGTGGCAGTCGCGGCCGCTGGAGGAGTTCTATCCGGTGATCTATCTCGACGCAATCCGGATCAAGATCCGAGAGAACAGCCAGGTCCTCAACCGTGCCGCCTACATCGCCGTCGGCGTGGACCTCGAGGGCATCAAGCACGTGCTGGGGATCTGGGTCCAGGACACCGAGGGCTCGGCGTTCTGGGCCCACGTCTGCGCCGATCTCGCCAACCGGGGCGTGCAGGACGTGCTGATCGTGTGCTGCGACGGGCTCAAGGGCCTGCCGGAGGCGATCGAGGCGACGTGGCCGGACTCGATGGTCCAGACCTGCGTGGTTCACCTGATCCGGGCCGCGATGCGGTTCGTGGCCTACCAGGACCGCAAGAAGGTCGCCGCCGCGCTGAAGCCGATCTACACCGCCCCCAACGAAGAGACCGCGAGGAAGGCGCTGGCCGAGTTCGAGGCCTCCGAGCTCGGCACGAAGTACCCGTCTGCAGCCGCGACCTGGGCGAACTCCTGGGAGCGGTTCATCCCGTTCCTGCAGTTCCCACCCATGCTCCGCAAGGTCATCTACACGACCAACAGCATCGAGTCGCTGAACTTCCAGCTACGGAAGGTGACCAAGAACCGCGGCCACTTCCCCTCGACCGAGGCGGCGGTGAAGCTGCTCTGGCTGGCGATCTGCAACATCGAAGACAAACGCGCCGCCGAACGCGCTCGGGACCGGGGCAAACCCGCCGGCCAGCGCAAAGCCCAGGGCCGGCTCGTCGAAGGCCAGGCCGTCACGAACTGGAAGCAGGCCCTCGCCCAGCTCGCCGCGGCCTACCCCGACCGGATCAACCCCTACCTGTGACCACCCCGCTTACACAGACAAGTTGACACGCCCTGCGGGACCAGTACGCCTCGTTCGCTGAGCTCGAGGCCGCCTGCGCGGGGTTCATGGCCATGGTGAACTCCCGGGAGCACCGGGTGACCCGGCGCCGCCCGGACCACATGCTCGCCGAGGAGACCAGCGCGTTGCATCGGATCCCCGCCACGGCGCACACCGTGGCCTACGGGGTGGGACGGAAGGTGCCGGAGAACACGCCGATGGTCTCCTTCGAAAACGCCCAGTACTCGGTGCCCGCGCACCTGCTCGGGGCCGAGGTGTTCGTGCGCCATCACGGCACCGGACCGGACTCGATGGTGGTGATCATGCACGCCGGTGCGCAGGGGCCGGTGGAGGTCGCCCGGCACCGGGTGGCCCGGCCCGGGTCCCCGGCCATCGACGACGCGCACTTCCCCGGCCACGAGACGGACAAGGTGCCCGGGGACTACACCCCGGTGCCCCGTTCGGCGGCGGAGGCCGAGTTCCTGGCCATCGGGGCCGGAGCGAGGACCTGGCTGGTGGAGGCCGCCGCGGCCGGCACCAGCCGGATCGGTCAGAAGATGGCCGAGGCCGTCACCCTGGCCAAGCTCGCCGGCACCGACCAGGTCGACCGCGCCCTCGGGGTGGCCGCGGTGCACCAGCGCTTCGCCCACGGCGACCTGGCCTCCCTGCTCACCGCCGCCGGCCACCGCACCGGGATGCACACCGCCACCGAGGAACGGTCCCTGACCCAGGGCACCGCCGGCTGGGCCGGCCTCGGTACCTCCAACACCGAGGGGGCAGCCCGGTGAGCATCCACACCCCGAACACCGCCGCACCGGCGCTGCCGGCCGATTTGGAGGCGCTGTTGCGGCAGCTGAAGATGCCCCACGCCCGCGGTATCGCCGCCGAGGTACTGGCCACCGCCCGGGCCCAACGCTGGGAGCCGGCCGAGGTCCTCAAGGCCCTGCTGGTCGAGGAGACCACCGGTCGGGCCCGATCCATGCTCGCCGCCCGGCGCAAGGCCGCCGGGTTCCCCACCGGCAAGACCTTCACGACCTGGGATCCGGGCGCCTCCTCGATCCCGGCCCCGACCCAGCAGTCCCTGCGCACCCTGGAATGGCTCTCGCGCAGAGAGAACCTCGTGGTCTGCGGGCCCTCCGGCACCGGCAAGACCTTCTTCCTCGAGGCCCTGGGCCAGCAGGCCGTGGAGGAGGGCAAGCGGGTGGCCTGGTTCACCCTGGAGGACCTCGGGGCGATGATCCGGGCCCACCGGCCCGATGACACCATCACCAAAGCCGTCGCCCGAATCCTGCGCGCCGACCTGATCGTCATCGACGACATCGGCCTGCTGCCGGTCGCCGACGATGCCGCCGAGGGCCTCTACCGCATCGTGGACGCCGCCTACGAGAAACGCTCCGTAGCGATCAGCTCGAACCTGCACCCGGCCGGCTTCGACGAGCTGATGCCCAAGACCCTGGCCACCGCCACCGTGGACCGGCTCCTGCACCACGCCCACGTGTGCCAGACCACCGGAGACTCCGTACGGATGACCCAGGCAATGGCCGGGAAGGGAGTCATGCCACTGAACTGATCCCATCACGGTGGCCAGCACCACCACCCAAACGGGCAAACCAGCTGGCCACCAGTGGGCAGTTCTGATGGCCACCAGCGGGAAGAAACACTGGCCGCCTATGGGCAGAACTCAATGGCCCTTGACAGACCCTTCTCACGCGCCTGAATCTCGCCGTCATGGATCGACAGCACCTCGGTCTGTGCGCCAGCCCGCTCCAGAAGCGCCGCGCAGGCTCTGACTGACCGACATCAGGAAGCACTTCACGGCTGAGGAGAAGCTCTGTCTCTGCGCGAACAAGGCCGTCGCAGGCCGCGGCGGTGCAGCCGTGGTGGCTGGGTGCCTGGTGCACGAGGACCGGGGCTCGCAGTTCCGATCTGGCCTATTTCAGGACGCGCGCACCCGTCATGGGCCGATCGGCTTCGTACTCGACGTCCTGACGCGCGGTTCTGCCGGCCGGTCGGCCTGATCCCGCGCTCCGGGTGATCACGGCGTCGGATCGAGCCTGACAGGTCAGCGTCGGCGCCGTGGTGGATGGCATGCACCACCCCCACGAGCGCCGTGTCGCGTTCAGCACTCTGGTGGGCCTACCTGCCCCCTCACTCCGCCAGGAATTCCAGCAGGATCCGGTTGAACTCCTCGGAGTGGCTGGTGTTGAAGCCGTGCGGGGCATCCTTGACCAGTTCGACGCGGCTGCCGTCGATCGCCTTGTGCGTCCGCTTGCCGGAGCCCTCGAACGGCACGATCTGGTCGGCGTCGCCGTGCAGGACCAGGGCCGGCACAGTCACTGCGGGCAGGTCGCGGCGGAAGTCGGTGGCCCCGAACGCGTCCATGCAGGCCAGCGCCGCCGTCTGGTCGGACTGCAGCGCCATCCGGATGGCCTCCTGGCGCTGTTCCTCGGTGACCTTCAGGCTGCTGGTCAGGCCGGCGAGCTTGGGGGTGGAGAAGAACGTCGTCGTGAAGTCGTCGAAGAACGACTCGCGGTCCTTCTCGAGACCCGCGCGCATCTCGGCGGCCTGCTTCTCGGTCAGCGGGCCGTCCGGGTTGTCGTCGGTCTTCAGCAGGTACGGGGGCACGGCGCCGGCGAACACCACCGAGTGGATCCGGTCCGCGCCGAATCGGGACATGTAGCGCGCCACCTCGCCGCCGCCCATCGAGAAGCCCACGAGCGTCACGTCGCGCAAGTCGAGCTCGGTGAGCAGGCCGTACAGGTCGGCGGTCATCGTGTCGTAGTCGTAGCCGCCGGCGGGCTTCTCCGAGGCGCCGAAGCCGCGCCGGTCGTAGGTGATCACGCGATAGTGCGGGGACAGGGCTGCGACCTGGTCCTTCCAGGAGTCGAGGGTCAGCGGCCAGCCGTGGATGAGGACCACGGGGCGCCCATGGCCGGACTCCTCCACGTTCAGCCCGATCGTGCCGTGGTCCGTGGGGATCTGCATGAGGGTCATGTGCGCATGCCTTCCTGTGCTCTCGGGGGACGACGGCGGCGCTCGGCCGCCGCTTCCTCCTCACGCTAGGCACGCGCTCGGCACGTGTCAGGCTTCGGCCTCCGCCATCCTGCGCAGCGTCAGCGCGTTGAAGGCGGCGTGGCCGTGGTTGTCGTTGTAGAAGGAGACGTGAGCGGGCCGTGCGCCCGCCGCGTCCGCGCCGGTCAGCTCCCGCAGCCGCCCCACCCAGGGGCGAGCTCGGCGTCGGAGAACGATCCGCCGTAGCGCCGGTCCGGGTCCGCGTTGTGGAAGCGCACGTAGGCGAGACACCCGGTCGCGCTCCGTGCAGTGGTCGAGCTGATCGGCGATCCGCAGCCCCTGCGGGTAGAAGGTCCCGCGCCCGTGCTTGTAGATCCAGCCGGAGGTCCCGATCCGCACATCCAGCCCCCGACGACACTCCCGGCCCGGGTCCCCGGGTCTTGCCATGACCTGCCGCTGGGCCCGATTGCCCCGGTCCAGTGAACGCCGTGACCGGCCCGGCGCCCGCCCGCGACCCGGGCGCCCGCCCACTACTGTGCCAGGAATGGACATGACGCGATTCGACGACGACCTGCGCGCGATGCTCGACGAGGTGGAGTCCGACCGTCGCGGTGAGCCCTCCGACTACCTCGAGGACGTCGCCGGCCAGCATGTGGACGGCCTCGCCGTGGCGGTGTGCACGGTGGACGGTCACCAGGCCGCCGCCGGGGAGACCGAGCACGCCTTCGCGCTGCAGTCGGTCTCCAAGGCCCTCACCTACGCGGTGGTGCTGCAGGAGATCGGCCTGGACCACGTGCTGGAGGACGTGGGCGTCGAGCCCTCCGGTGAGTCGTTCAACCACCTGTCCCTGCACGACGACGGCCGGCCGTACAACCCGCTGATCAACGCCGGCGCCATCCTGGTCCACGCCCTCCTGCCCGCCGGGGACGAGGATGAGCGGACGGCCCTGCTGCTGCGCCGCTACAGCGCGATGGCCGGCGTCGAGCTGGAGGTCTGCGAGGACGTCCTCGACGCCGAGCGCACCCGCGCCGACCGCAACCTGGGCCTGGCCCACCTGCTCGCCGACGCCGGCCGGCTGCCCATCTCGGCCCGCGAGGCCGTGGCCGGGTACCTCGCGCAGTGCTCGGTCCTGGTCACCGCACCCCAGCTGGCCGTCATGGGCGCCACCCTCGCCGCTGGCGGCACGAACCCCGTGACGGGGGAGCGGGTGCTGGACGAGTGGGTAGCGCAGCAGGCGATGTCCGTGATGCTCACCTGCGGCATGTACGACGCCAGCGGCCAGTGGGTGGCCGAGGTCGGCGTGCCCGCGAAGTCCGGCGTCTCGGGCGCGCTGCTCGGCGCCGTGCCCGGGGCCCTGGGCATCGCCACGTGGTCGCCGCGCCTGGACGAGCAAGGTAACTCCCGGCGTGGCATCGGGTTGTTCGAGGGGCTCAGCGCACGCTGGGACCTGCACGTGCTCCAGCACCGTGGCGCCCTGCGCGGCCTCAGCGGGCCCCGCTGACCCCGCGTTGACGCCTAGCCGCCGCGGCGCCGTCGTCGCGTGGGCCACGCCGCCGACGACGCCGCGCCCCGTCCCTTGTCACCCTCTGGCGCTCGCCTCGTAGCATCGGGCCCATGACCACTCCAGAGAAGAAGGACGACGCCCCCGCGATCCCCGTGCAGGACTCCCAGCTGGCCCACGACGACCCGCGCACCCGCCACCCGAAGCTCCGCGTCGCCAAGCAGCGCCAGCCCGAGCCGGGCCTGGACGTGAAGACGGATCCCGTCCCGGACATCGGTCTGGACTCGTACCGGGGGATGGGCCGGCTGACCGGCCGCAAGGCCCTGATCACCGGCGGCGACTCCGGCATCGGTGCCGCGGTCGCCATCGCCTACGCCCGTGAGGGCGCGGACGTCGCCATCGCCTACCTGCCTCAGGAGCAGCCCGACGCCGACCGCGTCCTGGCGGCGATCGAGGCGGCCGGGCGCACCGCCGTCGCGTTGCCGGGCGACCTGATGGACGCCGACTACCGCGCCGCCCTCGTGGACGAGGCGGCGAAGCGCCTCGGCGGCCTGGACATCCTCGTGAACAACGCGGGCAAGCAGTTCATCTCCGATGACCTGGCCGATCTCACGGACGAGCAGGTCCACGAGACGTTCCAGATCAACATCATGTCCATGTTCACGCTCAGCCGCGCCGCGCTGAAGCACATGGGCCCGGGCAGCACGATCGTGAACACCACCTCGGTGCAGGCCTACAACCCCAACCCGAGGCTCCTCGACTACGCCGCCACCAAGGGCGCCATCAACAACTTCACCAAGGGCCTGGCCGAGCAGCTCGGCCCGAAGGGCATCCGCGTCAACGCGGTGGCGCCCGGGCCCATCTGGACGGTGCAGCACGTGTCCTACGGTGAGCCCGAGGAGAAGCTGCCCGAGTTCGGCCACAGCACCCCCATCGGCCGCGCCGGCCAGCCCGTGGAGATGGCGCCCGCCTATGTGTTCCTTGCCTCGGGCGAGTCCAGCTACGTCAACGGCGAGACCCTCAACGCCAACGGCGGCACGCCCACCCCGTGACCGCCCGCCTCCTCGCCGACGTCGACACCGGCATCGACGATGCCTGCGCCCTGCTCCACCTCGTCGGCGCCCACCGCCTGGGTGTCGGCCCCGAGCTCGCAGCCGTCACGACCACGGGAGGCAACGCGACCGCCCGGGACTGCGCCCTGAACACGGCTGCGGTGCTGGACCTGGCCGGTCGGGCCGACGTCGAGGTGGCCGTCGGTGCCGAGACCCCGTTGCGTCGGCCCGCGGCCATCACCCCGGAGACCCACGGCGACGGCGGTCTCGGCCACGCCCGGATCGAGCGGCGCCCCGAGCGGCTCTCGCCCCGGCCCGCCGTGGACGTGTGGCTGGACGAGCTGCGGGCCCACCCCGGGGAGACGACGATCCTCTGCACCGCGCCGCTGACGAACCTGGCCCTCGCGCTGCGCGTCGAGCCGCGCCTGCCGTTCCTCGCCCGCGGCATCGTGATCATGGGCGGCTCCTTCTATCATCCGGGCAACACCACGCCCACCGCCGAGTGGAACACCTGGGTGGACCCGGACGCCGCGAAGGAGGTGTTCGCGGCCTTCGAGGGCCTGCCCGAGGATCGCCTGCCGGTGGTCTGCGCGCTCGAGACCACGGAGCGGATCGAGTACACGCCGGCCCTGCTGGACGGCCTCTTGGCCGACGCCGGGGCCCGCCCCGTCGGCTGGTCCGCGGACCGGCCGCGGGTCGCCGGGCCGGACGCCGCCACCGGCAGCCCCGTCCTGGACGTGCTCGCCGACGCACTGCGCTTCTACTTCGAGTTCCACCACGACTACGACCAGGGCTACATCGCCCACCTGCACGACCTCTTCGCCGCCCAGGTGGCCGCGGGCCAGGCCCGCATCGCCACGCGGGCCACCGTCGTCGATGTCGAGGCGGACTCGGAGCTGCTGCGCGGCACCACCGTCCACGACACGCGGGACATCTGGGGCAGGCGCCCCAACGCCCAGCTCGTCACGGCCAACGACCCCGCGGAGGTGTTCGCGGCCTTCGCCCGCGCGGTGGGCGCCGTCGTCGCGGGGGAGCGCACGCTCGACGGCGGTTCCCCGGCCCGGTGACCGCCGTCGGGAATGCCCCCCGTCCGCGTGCGGTTGCATCCGACGCATCCGCCCGACCCCGACCTCCCAGGAGTGCCCCCATGACCAGCGTGCCCACCGTCCCGTTCCACGACGGCCAGCAGATCCCGCAGCTCGGACTCGGCGTGTGGCAGGTCGAGGACGACGTCGCGGCCGACGTCGTCGAGCAGGCGATCCGCGCCGGCTACCGCCACATCGACACCGCCGCGATCTACGGGAACGAGGAGGGCGTGGGCCGCGGCATCGCCGCGTCCGGCGTCGCCCGCGAGGAGCTGTTCCTCACCACCAAGGTGTGGAACTCGGACCAGGGCTACGAGGAGGCGCTCGCCGCCCTCGACGTCTCGCTGGACAAGCTCGGCACCGACTACGTCGACCTCTACCTCATCCACTGGGCCAAGCCTGCGCAGGGGAAGTACCTGGAGACGTGGAAGGCCCTGATCGAGGCGCAGAAGCAGGGCAAGGTGCGCTCGATCGGCGTCTCCAACTTCCCGGCCGCCCAGCTCGAGGAGATCATCGAGGCCACCGGTGTGGTGCCCGTGATCCACCAGGTCGAGACCCACCCGTACTGGCAGCAGCGTGAGCTGCGCGAGGTCGAGGGCCGCCACGGCATCGTCCACGAGTCCTGGTCCCCGCTCGGTCAGGGCGGCGACCTCCTCGCCGACCCCGTGGTCACGGAGATCGCCGAGGCCCGCGGCGCGACGCCGGCCCAGGTGGTCATCGCGTGGCACCTCGCCCACGGCTTCGTGGTCATTCCCAAGTCCGTGACGCCCGAGCGCATCGTCTCGAACCTCGAGGCCGCGGGGGTGGAGCTGACCGACGACGACGTCGCCCGGATCGACGCGCTGGACCGCGAGGACGGCCGTCTCGGCCCCGACCCGGCGGTCATCGACTTCTGATCCAGCCGCCACCGCGCGCACCCGGCCCGTCCCCCTGGGGGCGGGCCGGTGATAGCTTTGCTCGAGAATGCCCGGCGACCGCCGCGCCGCCCGGGCGCATCTGTCCAGGCACTCCACGGAAGGCATGCACCATGTCCCACCAGGCTCCCCCCGCCGATGCGTCGAAGGTCCGCGCGCCGCGGACCGCCGTCCCGGTGACCCCGCAGACCCGCGCGAGCTCGCTGACCGACCTGCTCGGCGCCCTCGTGCGCCTGTTGCCCCTGCAGATGAAGGACGAGCTCGAGCTCGCCAAGAGGCACGTGGCCGCGAAGGGCAAGAAGGCCGGCATCGGCGCCGGCATCGCGGTGGTGGGCCTGTTCTTCCTCGCACTCATGGTGGTCGCCCTCGTGGTGACCCTGATCGGCGCCTTCGCCGACCCGACCTTCTGGTTCCCGGCGCTGATGGTGGCGCTGGCGTTCCTCGTGCTCGGCCTGATCTTCGCCGGCGTCGGCCTCATGATGGTCAAGGGCGCCATGCCGCTCGTGCCGCAGGAGACCGTGCGCAACCTCGAGTACGACCTCGGCTACCTCAAGGAGGGCAACGCCTTCGACCCGGCCGAGTACGACCGCCTCAAGGCGGAGCGCGCCGAGGCCAAGCGCGTCGAGGCCGCCCGCGAGGCCGAGCGGAAGAAGGTGGAGAAGAAGGAGAACAAGAAGGCCCGCAAGAACGGCGAGGCCGCTCCCCACCCGGGCCGTGACGACGCCACCGAGGCGGAGATCCGCCGTCGTGCCGACCTGCGCCGCCGCCACCTGGGCGACATCCGCTCCGGCCTGGACGAGAAGACCAGCGTGAAGGGCCAGCTCGCGGCCTTCGCCGCCCAGCGCAAGGGTCGCGGGGTCACCCCCGAGACCGCGCACGCCACCGAGCAGACCGCGCCGTTCACCAGTGCCGCCCGCGCGGGGGAGCGGACCGCCGAGGCCGAGGACTACGTGAAGGACAACTGGCAGCCGCTCGCGCTGCTCGGCGCCTCCTCCGCCGCGTTCGTGGCGCTCGCCGGCCGCCTGCGCCGCCGCTGATCCGAGGGCGCCCGCCCTCCCAGCCCCCGAGGCCCCGATCCCCACGGATCGGGGCCTCGTCGTCTGCGGGGAGGGGCGACGGCGTCGGTAGGCTGGGCGTGTGGGGCGCCCGGCGGGGGCGTCCGCCCGCGGACCCTGGAGGAGTGACCCATGCGTGTGATCGACGTCGGCCTGCGCGAGGGCCACGAGTACCGCGTCCGCGACACCTGGCTGACCGTGCCGAACCTCATCACCCTGGCCCGCTTCGCCCTGGTCCCGGTGTTCGTGTGGCTCACCGTCGACGGCCGACACCTGGACGCGTTCGTGATCCTCGCCGTGCTCTCCGGCACGGACTGGGTGGACGGCTACGTGGCGCGCCGGTTCGACATGATCTCCACGGTCGGGCGGTGGCTCGACCCGGTGGCGGACCGCCTCTCCCTGCTGGTGGTGGCCGTGACGTTCGTGGCCACCGGCATCGCCCCGCTCTGGCTCGCCCTGGCCATCGCGATCCCGGACGTCGTGCTCGCCGCCGTGTGCCTGTGGCTGTTCGGCGGCAGCCCGGACCTGCCGGTCACGGTCCTGGGCAAGGTGCGCACCGCGCTGCTGCTGGTGGGCACGCCCCTGCTGCTGCTCGCCCGTGTGCCGGGGGTCGACGGCGGCCCGTGGAGCGGCGTGACCCTGGCTCTGGTCGGGGCCGGTTGCCTGCTGCACATCCTCGCCGCGGGGGACTACCTCGTGCGCGCGGTGGGCAAGGCCCGCGGCCTGCGGGCGGACGGTCAGGACCCGCGCGAGGGCCCGTCCCGCCGGGGCTGACCCCGGCGCATGGTCGTGCCGGCGCCGACGGTTGCTACCGTGGGACGCGCGCCGTGCCCGCGGCCGATCCTCACGGCACGGGCCGGGCGCCGTCGTGCCATCGCCACCACAGAGAGGGACCGCCGTGTCCGACCGTCCCGGGATCGCCGCCGACCGCCCCCTGAAGGTGCTGATCGCTGCTGACACCTATCCGCCGCACGTCAACGGGGCCGCCACCTTCGGCCACCGCCTCGCCACGGCGCTGCACGCGCGCGGCCACGAGGTCCACGTCGTGATGCCGCGCGGCGAGGCCGGCCCGGACACCGTGGAGCACCGGCCGGAGGCCACCGTGCACCTGCTGCGCTCCCTGCCGGCGCCGACGCACGAGTACTACCGCGTGGTGCTCCCGCGGCACGCCAAGACCTCCTTCCGCCGCATCTACCGCGAGGTCCAGCCGGACGTCGTGCACGCCCAGTGCCACTACATGATCGGCGAGGCCGCCATCAACGAGGCCGAGCGGCGCCGCATCCGGATCGTCTCCACGAACCACTTCATGCCGGAGAACCTCGAGCCGTTCCTGCCGTTCCCGCAGTGGTTCCTGGACACCGTCTCCCGGGTGTCGTGGAAGGACATGGGTCGACTCATGGGCAAGGGCGCGGTGGTCACCACCCCCACGGCCCTCGCCGCGCAGGCCATGGCCGAGCACGCCGGCCTGGACAACGTTCTCCCGGTCTCCAACGGCATCGACGCGAGCGCCTACGAGCTGCAGCCGGGGGAGAGGGTGGACCATCCCGGCCATCCGGTCGTGCTCTTCGTGGGGCGGCTGGCCGTGGAGAAGAACGTGGAGGTGCTGATCCGTGCGATCGCGCACCTGGCCCGCACCCGCCCCGACCTGGACGTGCACGCCGAGATCGTCGGCGACGGCGAGCAGCGCGACCGCATCCGTGCCACGGTGGACGAGGAGGGGGTGGCCGACCGCGTCCTGCTGCGCGGCCACGTCTCCGAGGAGGAGCTGCGGGCGGCCTACCTGCGCGCCGACGTGTTCTGCCAGCCGGGCACGGCGGAGCTGCAGTCCCTCGTGACCCTCGAGGCGCTCAGCGCGTCCACCCCGGTGGTCCTCGCGGACGCCCTCGCGTTGCCCCACCTCGTGGACGAGGGCGTCAACGGCCACCTCTTCCCGCCCGGGGACCACGTGGCCCTGGCCGATCGGATCGCCCGGATCCTCGACCTCTCGGACGCGGACCGCGCCGCCATGGGCGAGGCGTCCCACGCGAAGGCCCTGCATCATTCCGCCCAGAAGACGGTGGACATCTTCGAGCGCCTCTACCGCGGCGCGACGGCCGCCGAGGTCCGCGCGATGCTCTGAGACCCGTCGGTAGGATGGGCGGGTCCCGCGCGATGCCGCGGGGGAGGGGCGTTAGCTCAGTCGGTCAGAGCAGGGGACTCATAATCCCTGGGTCGCGGGTTCAAGTCCCGCACGCCCTACAGAAAACGGCCCCCGGCCGCGCGGTATGGCGCGGGCCGGGGGCCGTCGTCGTGCCGGTGCTCAGTAGCGGGCGGCCACCGCGAGCATGTCGGACTTCATGATCGTCGTGGAGGTGAACACTAGGCCCGCGTCCTCGTTGAGGGCGTGGGCGAGCTGGCCGCCGCCCATGTACATGGCCGTGTGGTAGATGCGGCCGGTGGACTGGTTCGCATAGAACACGAGGTCGCCGGGCTGGGCCTGGGAGATCGGCACGTAGGACTTCGCGGCGAGGTACTGGTCGCCGGCGCGGCGCGGGATGGAGATGCCGGCCCGGGCCATGGCCTGCTGGGTGAGGCCGGAGCAGTCGAAGCCGGAGGGGCCGTTGCCGCCCCACACGTAATAGGAGGACGGGTTCCGGACGGCGGAGCGCACGTAGTCGACGGCAGCCTGCTTGGACGCGGGCGCCGGCGCAGGGGCGACGGCGGGGGCGCTGGAGGTGGAGACCGAGGTGGTCTTCAGGACCATCCCCGGGTGGAGCATGGTCGAGGAGCTCATGCCGTTGATGGACTGCAGGATCGAGGCGGACACCCCCGTGCGGTAGGAGATGATCCACCAGCCGTCGCCGGCCAGCACGGTGTAGGTCGAGCCCGAGGTGGACGGCGCCGGGGCCGGGGTCGGGGTGGCAGTGCCGGAGGTCTTGAGGACCATGCCGGGATGCAGCACGGTCGCGGCGGTCATGCCGTTGAGCGACTGCAACCTGGACATGGAGACGCCGGTGCGCTGGGCGATGATCCACCAGCCGTCGCCGGAGCGGACGGTGTAGGCGGTCTCGGCGGCCTGGGCGGTCTCGGCGACGGACACGGTGCCGACGCCGGTCAGGGCGGCGGCGCCCAGGGCGAGGGCCACGGAGGCGGCGGCGGTGCGGGGGGCGCGACGCACAGCGGCGTGCGAGGAGGTCACGGACATCGGATCTTCTTCCCGGACAGGACCTGCGGCCCGTGAGGGCGGTGCCTCCGGGCGATGCCCGGAACGAGGCCGGACCGCGGGTGCGAGTTGACGAGCAGTGCGGATGACCGGGTACGCGAGGACGCGGAGGAAGCCCCGGTGTGGCGGATCGGCTGTAACCGATCCGTGATCAAGATACACGATCGTTATCGAAACGCAATCAGAAATTCGGATGACGTCCAGGTGGCCGATCGGCGCTCGACGCGCCCCGGTCGGCACCTACCGTGCGCGGCTGTCCCCGCCCCTCTCCGGCGCGGCGCTAGCGTGGTGCGGGTGAGCCCCTCCCGCCCCCTGCGCCTGCTGATGGACGCCCGCTACACCCGCACCGACTTCCACGACGGCATCTCCCGCTACGGCGCGAGCCTCATCGAGGCGGTCGCCCGCCGGACCGACGCGCCGGGCCCGGAGGGGGCCGACGTCGAGGTCGAAGTCGCGATGCTGATCTCGGACGAACGACAGCTGGCCCTGCTCCCGGACGGCGTGCCGTGGCACCTCGTCTCCGGCCCCACCTCCCCACGCGAGCCGTTCGTGGCCCGTCAGGTCGCGCGCCTGCGACCGGACGTCGTCTTCTCGCCCATGCAGACCATGGGGTCGTGGGGGCGGGACTACGCGCTGATCCTCACGCTCCACGACCTCATCTACTACGAGCACCGCACCCCGCCGCGGAACCTGCCCGAGCCGATCCGCTGGCTGTGGCGGGCCTACCACCTGACCAAGACCCCGCAGCGGCTCCTGCTCGACCGCGCGGACGCGGTCGCCACGGTCTCCCGGACGACGGCGGAGCTCATCGACCGGCACCGCCTCACCCGGCGTCCGGTCCACGTCATCGCCAATGCGGCGCAGACGGTACCGGAGCCGCGTGACCCGGACGAGACCCCGGACCGCACGCTGCTCTACATGGGCTCGTTCATGGACTACAAGGACGTCGAGTCCCTCGTGGCGGCCGCGCCCCTGCTGCCGGGCTACGCGCTGCACCTGCTCTCCCGCATCAGCCCGGAGCGCCGCGGGCAGCTCGAGGCCCGGCTGGCCGCGCGCCGCGCCGGCGCAGGGGCCGCCGGCGCGGACGTGGTCTTCCACGACGGCACCGACGAGGCCGAGTACGTGCGCCTGCTCCGCCGGGCCACCGCGGCCGTCACCCTCTCCCGCGCCGAGGGCTTCGGCCTGCCCGTGGCCGAGGCGATGGCCCATGGCACGCCGGTGGTGTGCTCGGACCTGCCGATCTTCCGCGAGATCGCCGGCGCGGGCACCCCGTCCTTCCGGGGTGTCCCGCTCGAGGGGGACCGGGCGGCCGCGCTCGCGGCCCGCGTGCGGGAGCTCGAGGACCCCGCCGAGTTCGCCGCGGCCTCCCGGGCGAGCGTCGCCCAGGCGGCCCGGTTCAGCTGGGACGAGTCCGCCCGCCGGCTTCTGGACCTCACGGCCGCGCTGGGTGTGGCGCGGCGTGCGGCCAGAGCACGGACGGGCCGCTCCAGCCGATGAGCACCAGCGGGTCGAGGTAGCGGTCGAAGGCCGCGTCCCCCACCCGCCAGCCATCGGGCTCCCGCACGCCCCAGTGCACGCACGCCCGCGGGCAGTGGGGTGGCGCCCCGGCCAGTCGCCCCACGGGGTCGCCCGCGTCGACGACGGCCCCCACCGCGACGTCGGCCTCCACCGGCTCGAGGGAGCTGCGGGTCCCGTTCGCGTGCTCGAGGGTCAGCACGGGGCGGTCGACCACGACCCCGGCGAACACGACCCGGCCCGCCGCCGGCGCCTGGATCGGAGCCCCGGTCTGCACGGCGAGGTCCACGCCCCGGTGCCCCCGACTCCACGGTCGCTCGGGTGCGACGAACGCGCGGAGCACGTCATCCGGGGCGGCGCCGGCGACGGGCGGGTGCCACGCGACCGGCGCGGCCGTCGCGCCCGGACCTGCCGGGGACGCCGCGACGAGGAGCAGCGCGTCACGCGTGGACGGTGCGGGCGTGGCCCGGGACACGGGGCCGAGGTCGCCCATCCCCAGGGCGAGGACGAGCCAGGCGAGCAGGGCTGCCGCGACGCACCCCGCGATGCGCGGACGCGGGAGCGGACGGGGGAGGAGCGTGCGAGGGGTCATGGCGTCAGCCTGGCGTTCCGGGCGGCCGCGTGGCAGGCCCGCAGTCCCATCGTGGAGAGCGCCCGCCGCACCGGCCCCTGTGCAGGAGTCGGCGATGGGAGCGGGCGCCCACCTGGGGTAGGATTCACCTCAGCGGTGTCCTGTGGCCGGCCCTGTGCTGTGCCCCGGACGCCGACTCCGCGCATCGCGGTGGGTCGCTTCAGCGGCCCAGCCCCCACGCTCGGTCCCGTCCCCGCCGTCCTCCTGGAGAGGACGTCGGCGCGGGTGCTCGTGGGGCCCGGCAGCCCGCCGTCGTGGTGCCAGGGGCCGCCCGACCGGGCCGGCCGCCAACCGTCAAGAAATCGACCGGCAGACCGCCCGCGCGTGAAGCGCGGGGTGCCACGGCTGCCACAGAAGGGAACGTCATGCCCGTCGTGACCATGCGCCAGCTCCTCGACTCCGGTGTCCACTTCGGCCACCAGACCCGCCGCTGGAACCCCAAGATGAAGCGCTTCATCTTCACCGAGCGCAACGGCATCTACATCATCGACCTCCAGCAGTCGCTGTCCTACATCGACCGCGCCTACGAGTTCGTCAAGGAGACCGTCGCCCACGGCGGCACCATCCTGTTCGTCGGCACCAAGAAGCAGGCCCAGGAGGCCATCGCGGAGCAGGCCGGTCGCGTGGGCATGCCCTACGTGAACCACCGCTGGCTCGGCGGCATGCTGACCAACTTCTCCACCGTCTCCAAGCGCGTGCAGCGCATGAAGGAGCTCGAGGAGATCGACTTCGAGGACGTGGCCGGCTCGCAGTTCACCAAGAAGGAGCTGCTGCTGCTCAACCGTGAGCTCGAGAAGCTGCAGGCCAACCTCGGCGGCATCCGCAACATGGCCAAGACCCCCTCCGCCGTGTGGGTCGTGGACACCAAGAAGGAGCACCTGGCCGTCGACGAGGCCCAGAAGCTCGGCATCCCGGTCGTCGCCATCCTGGACACCAACTGCGATCCGGACGAGGTCGCCTACCCGATCCCGGGCAACGACGACGCCATCCGCTCCGTGAACCTGCTGACCCGCGTGGTCGCGGACGCCGTCGCCGAGGGCCTGATCGCCCGTCAGGGCGGCAAGTCCGGCCAGGCGGCCGCCGAGCCGATGGCCGAGTGGGAGCGCGAGCTGCTCGAGCAGCACAACGCCCAGCAGGCCGAGCAGGCCGAGGCCCCTGCCGCCGAGGCGCCGGCCGAGCAGGCCGAGGCCCCCGCCGCCGAGGCGCCGGCCGAGCAGGCCGAGGCCCCCGCCGCCGAGGCCGCCCCGCAGGGCGAGTGATCCCGGCCGGTCCGTCGGCCTGGCCCCACCCGGCCGGGCCGACGGGCCGGTTCAGACCCCGAACATCCCGCACAACCCACACCACGGGAAGGACCGAACGAGCATGGCGAACTACACCGCTGCTGACATCAAGGCCCTGCGCGAGCGCACCGGCGCCGGCATGATGGACGTGAAGAAGGCTCTGGACGAGGCCAACGGCGACGCCGAGAAGGCCATCGAGATCATCCGCGTGAAGGGCCTCAAGGGCGCCACCAAGCGCGAGGGCCGCTCCGCCGCCGAGGGCCTCGTGGCCGCGACCGTCGAGAACGGCGTCGGCGTCATGATCGAGCTCAACTGCGAGACCGACTTCGTGGCCAAGGCCGACAAGTTCATCGCCCTGGGCGACGTGGTGCTGCGCGCCGCCGTCGCCTCCGGCGCCACCGACGTCGACGGCCTGCTGGCCTCCGACTACGAGGGCCGCACCCTGGGCGACTACGTGACCGAGGAGGGCGCCCTGCTGGGCGAGAAGGTGGCCGTGCGCCGCCTGGCCCGCGTGGAGGGCGCCTACGTGGACGCCTACCTGCACAAGACCTCCAAGGACCTGCCGGCCCAGGTGGGCGTGCTCCTCGCCGTGGACGCCGACTCCGCCGAGGCCAAGACCGCCGCGCACGACATCGCCGTGCACACCGCGGCCTACTCGCCCACGTACCTCACCCGTGAGGACGTGCCGGCCGAGACCGTCGAGAACGAGCGTCGCATCGCCGATGAGACCGCCCGTGCCGAGGGCAAGCCGGAGCAGGCCCTGCCGAAGATCGTGGAGGGCCGCCTGACCGGCTTCTTCAAGGAGATCGTGCTCGTGGACCAGCCGTTCGCGAAGGACCCGAAGCAGACCGTCGGCAAGGTCGCCTCCGACGCCGGCACCAACGTCACCGGGTTCGCCCGCTTCCGCGTCGGCAACTGACCGCCGCACCCGGACCGGCCGCTCCCGGTCCACGCCCCGCGGGGGCGTAGGATCGGGAGCGACCCGAGGTCCACTCCGGCGCCGGATGGCGCCGACGACCATCGCATGACGGGGTGGCCGCCCCGACCGGGCGGCCACCCCGTCCGCGTGTCCGCCCCCGGGACGGCCGTCCCCGGCCCGACCCCCCACCGACCAGGAGATGCTTCCCATGGAGACGAACCGCGCCCCCGAGGACCCGACCACCGCCCACGCCCCGCAGACCTCGGACGACACCGGCCGCCGTCGCGTGCTCCTCAAGCTCTCGGGCGAGGTGTTCGGCGGCGGCAAGATCGGCGTGGACCCGGAGACCGTCCGCGGCATCGCCGAGCAGATCGCCGCCGCGGCGGACCAGGTGGAGATCGCGATCGTCGTCGGCGGCGGCAACTTCTTCCGTGGCGCCGAGCTGTCCGAGAACGGGATGGACCGCCGTCGGGCCGACTACATGGGCATGCTCGGCACCGTGATGAACTGCCTGGCCCTGCAGGACTTCCTCATCCAGGCCGGGGTCACCACGCGCGTGCAGTCCGCCATCCACATGGAGCAGGTGGCGGAGTCCTACATCCCGCTGCGCGCCATCCGCCACATGCAGAAGGGCCGCGTCGTGATCTTCGGCGCAGGCACCGGCCTGCCCTACTTCTCCACGGACACCGTGGCGGCCCAGCGTGCCCTCGAGGTCGGGGCGGACGAGGTCCTGATGGCCAAGTCCGGCGTGGACGGCGTCTACACCGCGGACCCCAAGAAGGACCCCACCGCCGAGCGTCTCACGCACCTGACCTACGACGAGGCGCTGCTGCGGAACATCCGCGTGATGGACCTGACCGCCATGACCATGTGCAAGGACAACGACCTGGACATGCGCGTGTTCGGCATGGAGGGCCCGGGCAACGTGACCCGCGCCCTGCTCGGCGAGCCGATCGGCACCACCGTCACCGTCTGAGGCGCGCCGCGTAGGATGGCGGCAGACCTGTTCCACCACACCGAGGAGACACCGTGATCCAGGAGACCCTGCAGTCCGCCGAAGAGCAGATGGACCGCACCATCGAGGCCACGCGTGAGGACTTCGCCTCCGTGCGCACGGGCCGCGCCAACCCGGGCCTCTACTCCAAGGTGATGGTTGACTACTACGGCTCGTTCACCCCGCTGCAGCAGCTGGCGTCCTTCACCACCACGGACGCCCGCACGCTGCTCATCACCCCGTTCGACCAGTCGGCCCTGCGCAACATCGAGAAGGCGCTGTCCGAGTCCGAGGTCGGCGCGAACCCGTCCAACGACGGCAAGGTCATCCGCATCGTGATGCCGGAGCTGACCGAGGAGCGCCGCAAGGAGTACGTGAAGCTGGTCAAGTCCAAGGCGGAGGAGCACAAGATCTCCGTGCGCAATGCCCGCCGCAAGGCCAAGGAGGCCATGGACAAGGCCGTCAAGGACGGCGAGGTCGGCGAGGACGAGGGTGCCCGCGGCGAGAAGGAGCTGGACGCGCTCACCAAACGCCACGTCGAGCTCATCGACGAGATGGCCAAGAACAAGGAGCAGGAGCTGCTGGAGGTCTGATCCTCCCGCCGTCCGCGCTCGCCCCATGACCTCCGCCGTGTCCACCTCGCCCGCACCCCCGCGCGGCGGCCGCGACCTCAAGTCCGCCGTCCTCGTGGGGGTGGGGCTGCTGGCGACGGCGCTGGTCGGCCTCTTCTGGCTCGACTGGCTGCTGGTCCTCCTCGTGGTCGCCCTGCTGGTCGGCGCGGTGTCCGAGATCGCGACGGCGGTGCGCGGCATCGGCCTGGACGTGCCGCGGCCCCCGCTCTGGGTGGCCGCGGCGGTCCTGCCGCTCACCGCGTGGCGGTGGGGGGTGCCCGCGCTGTTCATCGCCCTGGTGGCATGCCTGGCGCTGGTGGCCGTGTGGACGGCGCTGACGCGGCGGCGTCCGGCGGGCCAGTTCATGCTCGCGGGCGTGTTCATCGTGCTGTGGGCGCCGTTCCTGCTCTCCTTCGCCGCGGCGCTCCTGGACGAGCCGCTGGGGCACCGCATGGTGGCGGTCCTGCTGCTGATGGTGGTCTCCAACGACACGTTCGGCTACATCGTGGGCTACCGCCTCGGCCGCACCCCGATCGCCCCGCGCATCAGCCCCAAGAAGTCCTGGGAGGGCCTGGCCGGCTCCCTGGCGGGCTCGGTGCTGGTGGGCGTCGTCGCCGTCCCCCTGCTGGTCGGCCAGCCGTGGTGGGTCGGCGCCGTCCTCGGCGTGACCACCGTCGCCGCCGCCACCTCGGGGGACTTCTCCGAGTCCATGGTCAAGCGTGAGCTCGGCATCAAGGACATGTCCTCCGCCCTGCCCGGCCACGGCGGCGTGATGGACCGCCTGGACTCCCTCGTGTTCGCCGCGCCGGTGGCCTACACCGTGCTGGCGCTGCCCCTGACCTGATCCACCCCTCGACCCGGCACGTCCGGGACCCACACCGCAGGAGACGCCCATGACCCCCCGCACCACCCCGGACGCCGAGCCGGTCTTCGAGCTCGTCGAGCAGGACGAGATCGGCTACGAGACCACCCACGTGGACGCCTTCATGGCGCGTGCCCGTGAGGCGCGCGACGGCGGTGCCCCGCTGACGGCGGAGGAGGTGCGCCAGGCCCGCTTCGCGACCGTCAACGGCGGCTACGCCACGGACGAGGTGGACGACGAGCTGGACCGTCTGGAAGAGGAGCTGGCCGCCGCCGAGCGTCAGGCCTTCGTCGCCGAGCGCGGGGACGAGGACTGGGCCGCAGACCTCGAGGAGCGCGTGGCCGAGCTCGTGGCCCGCGCCGACCGGGCCCCGGCGGAGCGCTTCCGCCGCCCCTCCCGCGCGGACGCCGTGAGCTACGACGTGGACCAGGTGGACGCGCTCGTGGACCGTCTGCGCGTCACCCTGGCCGGTGCGGAGGACTCGACGGATCCCGGCGCCGAGGGCGGGCTGACCGCGGACGACGTGCGCCGCGCGTCGTTCGGCGAGGCCGAGGGTGCCGCCGGCTACGAGGAGGGCCAGGTCGACGCCTACCTCGACGCCGCCGTCGACGTGCTGCTGCGCCGCGCCTGACACCCGGCCCTCGCGCGGCGGCCCCGGGCAGAGTGGCGCAGATCACACTCACGTGAGTACAATCGCACCACCGAGACGCCGCGCGCTCCACCCCTGCTCGCGCATGCGTACAGCTCCCTCGCCCCGCACCGTGGGCGTCGATCGGAAGGCAGTGCAGTGACCCTCGTGGACCACACCCGTCCCACCGGCGGCCGATCCGCCGGCTCTCCGCCCCCGGCGGGCCCGGCCGAGGCCGTGGCGCTCCAGGTGCTCGACGCGGAGGGCCGCCGCCGTCCACAGCCGGAGCTCGACCCGTGGATCGAGGACGTCGACGCCGACGCCCTCGCCGCGCTGTACCGTCAGATGGCCGTGGTCCGGCGCCTCGACGTCGAGGCCACGCACCTGCAGCGTCAGGGCGAGCTGGCCCTGTGGCCCCCGCTGTTGGGCCAGGAGGCCGCCCAGGTGGGCTCCGCCGTCGCGCTGCGACCGGACGACTTCGTCTTCCCGTCCTACCGCGAGAACGGCGTGGCCCTGCTGCGCGGCGTCCCCGCGCTGGACCTGCTGCGGGTGTGGCGCGGCTCCACGTTCTCGAGCTGGGACCCGAACGAGGCGCGGGTGGCCACCCAGCAGATCATCATCGGCGCGCAGGCCCTGCACGCCGTCGGCTATGCGATGGGCGTCCAGCGGGACCAGGCGGACGTGGCCACGATCGTCTACTTCGGCGACGGCGCCACGAGCCAGGGGGACGTCAACGAGGCCATGGTCTTCAGCGCCTCCTACCAGTCGCCCGTGGTGTTCTTCTGCCAGAACAACCACTGGGCCATCTCCGAGCCCGTGCGCCTGCAGACCCGCCGCAGCATCGCGGACCGCCCGTGGGGCTTCGGCATCCCGTCGATGCGCGTGGACGGCAACGACGTCCTGGCCGTGCTCGCCGCGACCCGCGCCGCCGTCGAGCGCGCGGCCGACGGGGGCGGCCCCACCTTCATCGAGGCCGTCACCTACCGCATGGGTCCGCACACCACCGCGGACGACCCCACCCGCTACCGGGACGACGCCGAGCTCGAGGCCTGGAAGGCCCGTGACCCGCTGACCCGCGTGGAGGCGCACCTGCGCACCCTCGACGTGGACGTGGACGCCGTGCTCGCGCAGGCCCAGGCCGAGGCCGACGAGCTGGCGGCGGAGGTCCGCCGCGCCCTCGAGGCGCTCGAGGAGGACGGCGCGGACAGGCTCTTCGACGAGATCTACGCGGAGCCCCACCAGGAGCTCGAGCGGCAGCGCCGCGAGCACGCCCTCTACCTGCAGCAGTTCGACGACGAGGAGGCGGGCGCGTGAGCGAGCGCATGACCTTCGGCCGGGCGATCAACCGCGGCCTGCACCGTGCCCTGGCCGACGATCCCAAGGTCCTGCTCATGGGCGAGGACATCGGCGCCCTCGGCGGCGTGTTCCGCATCACCGACGGCCTGCAGGCCGAGTTCGGCGAGGACCGGGTGCTCGACACCCCGCTGGCCGAGTCCGGCATCGTGGGCACGGCCATCGGCCTGGCGATGCGCGGCTACCGGCCCGTCGTCGAGATCCAGTTCGACGGCTTCGTGTACCCCGCGTTCGACCAGATCGTGGCGAACCTGGCCAAGCTGCGCGCCCGCACCCGCGGCGCCGTGCCGATGCCGGTGACCATCCGCATCCCCTTCGGCGGCGGCATCGGCTCCCCGGAGCACCACTCCGAGTCGCCCGAGGCCTACTTCCTGCACACCGCTGGCCTGCGCGTGGTCTCCCCGTCCTCCCCCCAGGAGGGGTACGACCTCATCCGCGCCGCGATCGCCTCGGAGGACCCGGTGGTCTACCTCGAGCCCAAGCGTCGCTACCACGACAAGGGCGACGTGGACCTGGACGTCGCGATCCCGCCGATGAGCCCCGCCCGCATCCTGCGCGAGGGCCGGGACGCCACGCTCGTGGCCTACGGCCCGCTCGTGAAGACCGCCCTGCAGGCCGCGGAGGTGGCGGCCGAGGAGGGCGTCGAGGTCGAGGTGGTCGACCTGCGCAGCCTGTCCCCGCTGGACACCGGCCTCGTCGAGTCCTCGGTGCGGCGCACCGGCCGGCTCGTCGTGGCGCACGAAGCGTCCCGCACCGGCGGCCTCGGCGCCGAGCTCGTGGCCACGGTGGCCGAGCGCGCGTTCCATTGGCTCGAGGCCCCGCCGGTGCGCGTCACCGGCATGGACGTGCCCTACCCGCCGTCCAAGCTCGAGCATCTGCACCTGCCGGACCTCGACCGCATCCTCGACGGCCTGGACCGTGCTCTGGGCCGGCCGAATTCGCTGGACTCCGTGGACGCGTTCGCCGCCCCCGAGACCGCCGAGCAGTTCCTCGCCGCCCAGAACGCCGGGGAGGAGACCCGATGAGCCAGAAGACCTTCCGCCTGCCCGACCTCGGCGAGGGCCTGACCGAGTCCGAGATCGTGACGTGGCGCGTGGCCGAGGGCGATGCGGTGACCGTGAACCAGGTGCTCGCCGATGTCGAGACGGCCAAGGCCGTGGTCGAGGTCTCCAGCCCGTTCGCGGGCGTCGTCGCGGCCCTGCACGGCGCCGAGGGCGAGACCCTCGAGGTCGGTGCGCCCCTGGTGACCTTCACCCTCGAGGGCGCCGAGCCCGACGTCGGCGGGCCCGCCGAGGGCGACGGCCGCGTGCCCACCCTCGTCGGCTACGGCGCCGCGCCGGACACCGGCAAGCCCGGCCGCCGTGCTCGGCGCGGCTCTGCGGCACCGGCGACGTCGGCCGCCCCGGTGGGTGAGCCCGCCCGCGGACAGGCGCCGTCCACGTCGGAGGCGGCCCCGGCCGGCGCCGGGCGCCCGCAGCCCGAGGCCGCCGAGCCCGTCCGCGCGGACGCGGCCCCGGAAGCGGTGCGGGGCGCGGCGTCGGGCGAGCGGCCCCGCTGCACCCCACCCGTGCGCCTGTACGCGCGCCGCGCGGGCGTGGATCTGGAACAGGTCACCGGCACCGGCGTGGGCGGGGTCATCACCCGCGCGGACGTCGAGGCGTTCCTGGCCGGGGGCGGGCAGCCCGCGGCCGCGGCGACGCCGCCGCAGTCCGGCGCCGAGTCGGGCTCGACCGGGGGCGTCCGCACCCTGGGCGGCCGCCCGCGCACCGAGGCCGTGCCGGTCAAGGGCGTGCGGAAGGCGACGGCGGCGGCCATGGTGCAGTCCGCGTTCACCGCCCCGCACGTGACCGAGTTCCTGCAGGTGGACGTCACCGAGACCATGGAGCTGCTCGCCGAGCTCAAGGCCTCCCGCGAGTTCCGGGACGTCAAGCTCACGCCCATGACGCTCGCCGCCAAGGCGTGCCTCGTGGCGATGGAGCGCACCCCGGACGTCAACGCCCGCTGGGACGAGGCCGCCGGCGCGATCGTGCAGCAGAACTTCGTCAACCTCGGCTTCGCCGCGGCCACCCCCCGCGGGCTGATGGTGCCGAACGTCAAGGACGCCCAGGCGATGAGCCTGAGGGAGCTGGCCGACGCCATCCGCGACCTCACCGGACTCGCCCGCGAGGGGAAGCTGTCCCCGGCGGACCTGGCCGGCGGCACCTTCACGCTCACGAACGTCGGCGTGTTCGGCGTGGACGCGGGCACCCCGATCATCAACCCGGGCGAGGGGGCGATCATCGCGATCGGCCAGGTCCGGCGGATGCCGTGGGAGCACCGCGGCGAGATCGCCCTGCGGGACGTCATGACGCTGTCCCTCTCGTTCGACCACCGCTTCGTGGACGGCGAGCAGGGCTCCCGCTTCCTCGCGGACGTCGGTGCCCTCCTGCGCCGTCCGGGCCTGACCCTGACCATGGTCTGACCGCGTCGGACGCGCCGCGGCCCCGCCACCCGGGCACCGGGAGGCGGGGCCGTCGTCGTGGCAGGCCGGTGCGGCCGCCGGCACGGCGTGGGCCGCGCTCAGTCGGCGGCGGGCAGCTCCATCACGAGCTCGGTGATGACCTCGGCACGGGCGTTGGAGAAGACCTTCTCCTCGCCGACGGTCTCGAAGCCGCGGCGGGAGAGCACCTTCACGGAGCCCACATTGTCCTCGGGCACGTGCGCCCGCAGCGGGCGGGCGGTGTGCTCCTCCAGGAACCGGTCCACGGCCGCGGTCGTCAGGCCCAGGCCCCAGTAGTCCTGCGCGGTCCAGAAGGACAGCTCGCCCACGCCGTCCTGCTGGGTGCACACGAGCGCACCCACGGCGCGGCCCTCGTGCTCGATGGTCCGCACGACGGTGTCCTCGTCCCCGAGCAGGTGGGCCCAGTGGTAGTCGAAGACACCGCGGTCCCGGGGGTTGCGGGGGGCGAAGGCGGACATCAGGTTGGCCTGCTCGTCCTGCTGGTGGAGGAAGAACTCGTCCAGATCCTCGGGTCGGACGTCACGAAGAAGCACGGCGGTGGACCTCTCGGGGCGGGGTTCGACGGCGTCCGCCGTCGCGGGTACCGGCCACCGTACCACCGGGCGCGACGCCGGCCCGCCGGGCCGGTGCCGCCCGCTCAGTCCCCGCCGGACAGCGGTCCGGGGGCCGTGGCCGCGGCCCAGGCCATGGCCACGAGGGTCGCGCGGCGGGCCGCGCGGTCGGCCGCGGTGCGCCGCACCGAGCGGGGGGTGGAGTTGAGCAGGCCCAGCACGGCCTGGGCGCGGAACACGGCGGTGGCCTGGTCCTCGCGGGGGTGGACGACCTGCAGCTGGCGCGCCCACACGTCGATGTAGGCGCGCTGGGTGCGCGTGATGGCCGTGCGCGCGCCGTCGGGCAGGGCGGACATGTCGCGGTCCTGCACGCGGATCACGTCGCGCTGGGCGAGGGCGAAGTCCGCCTGGAAGCCGATGAGGGCCCGCAGGGTCTCCGCCCCCGGCGCGTGCTGCGCCTCGGCGGCCAGCCCGCCGTCGAGCAGGTCCTGCGAGGCCGTGTCGAGGATCGCCGTGAGCACGGCGGCCTTGCCGGCGAAGTGGCGGTAGATGGCGGGGCCGCTGATCCCGACCGCGGCGCCGATGTCCTCGAGGCGGACCGCGTCGAAGCCCCGGGCCGCGAACAGTCGCGCCGCGGCCGCGAGCAGGTCCACCCGGCGTCGGGCCTTGGCGGCCTCCCGGGCGGTCGGCGGGGTCGCCGGGGCGGCGGGGGACGCGGGATCGGCGGCGGGCATGGGTTCCACTGTAGGACGAGACGAGGCGCGCCGGGCGCCCGGTCGACGGCAGTGACGATCGTCACTACACTGAGGCTCGGTTCAGTTAGTCGTCATTCACTGAAGGGGGTCCCATGACCGCCAGCACCCCGGCCCCGGCCGCGCAGTCCGCGCCCACCGTGGCCGAGCGCAACGCGGCCGGCCACGCTCGGCTCGAGCAGGAGCTCGCCGACCTCGTCGCCCGCACGTCGCTCGGCGGGCCCGAGCGCTCGCGCGAGCGCCACACCGGCCGCGGCAAGCTGCTGGTGCGGGACCGCATCGACGCGCTGCTCGACGAGGGCTCGCCCTTCCTCGAGGTCGGCGCGCTGGCCGCGCACGGCCTGTACGACGGGGACAGCCCCGCCGCGGGCGTCGTGGCGGGCATCGGCCTGGTCCACGGCCGCCTCGTGATGGTGGTCGGCAACGACGCCACCGTGAAGGGCGGCACCTACTACCCCATGACGGTGAAGAAGCACCTGCGGGCCCAGGAGATCGCCCTGGAGAACCGCCTGCCGTGCATCTACCTCGTGGACTCCGGCGGCGCGTTCCTGCCCCGCCAGGACGAGGTCTTCCCGGACCGCGAGCACTTCGGCCGCATCTTCCGGAACCAGGCGCTGCTCTCCTCGCAGCGCATCCCGCAGCTGGCCGCGGTGTGCGGCTCCTCCACGGCGGGCGGCGCGTACGTGCCGGCCATGTCGGACGAGACCGTGATCGTGCGCGAGCAGGGCACCATCTTCCTCGGCGGCCCCCCGCTCGTGAAGGCCGCGATCGGGGAGGACGTCTCGCCCGAGGACCTCGGCGGCGGCCGGCTGCACGCCGAGCGCTCCGGCGTCGCGGACCACCTGGCGGACGACGACCTGCACGCCATGCAGATCCTCCGGGACATCGTGGCCACCCTGCCCCCGGCCGAGGCGCCGGCCTGGGAGGTCGCCCCCGCCGCGGAGCCCGCCAAGGACCCGGCCGAACTGACCAGCGTCGTGCCCGTGGACGTGAACACCCCCTACGACGTGCGCGAGGTGATCGACCGCCTCGTGGACGGCGGCTCCGTCCACGAGTTCAAGCCCCTCTACGGCACCACCCTGGTCACCGCGTTCGCGCGGATCGACGGCCACCCCGTGGGCGTCCTCGCCAACAACGGCATCCTGTTCGGAGACTCCGCCCGCAAGGGCGCGCACTTCATCGAACTGTGCGACCAGCGCGGCATCCCGCTGCTGTTCCTGCAGAACATCTCCGGCTTCATGGTGGGTCGGGACGCGGAGGCCGGCGGCATCGCGCGCGACGGCGCCAAGATGGTCACCGCCGTCGCGACCGCCCGCGTGCCCAAGCTGACCGTGGTGATCGGCGGCTCGTTCGGCGCCGGCAACTACGCGATGTGCGGCCGCGCCTACTCACCCCGCTTCCTGTGGATGTGGCCGAACGCGCGCATCTCCGTGATGGGCGGCCCGCAGGCCTCCTCCGTGCTCACGCAGATCAAGCAGGACCAGCGGGCCGCCGCGGGGGAGGAGCCGATGTCCCCCGAGGAGGTCGAGGCCTTCCAGGCGCCGGTCCGCCGGCAGTACGAGGACCAGGGCAGCCCCCTGTACTCCACCGCCCGCCTCTGGGACGACGGAGTGATCACCCCCGGCCAGACCCGCCGGGTGCTCTCCCTGGCCCTCGACGTCATCTCCCGTTCCCCGCTGCCGGACTCCCGGTTCGGCCTGTTCCGCATGTGAGGCACCCGTGACCGAGAACCACGCCCAGGGGACGCCCCTGTTCGACACCGTGCTGGTGGCCAACCGCGGCGAGATCGCCGTGCGCGTCATCCGCACCCTGCGCCGCCTCGGCATCCGCTCGGTGGCCGTGCACTCCGACGCCGACGCCGACGCGCGGCACGTCCGCGAGGCGGACACGGCGGTCCGCCTCGGCCCGGCTCCGGCCCGCGAGTCCTACCTGGACATCGACGCCGTCGTCGACGCCGCGCGCCGCACCGGCGCCCAGGCCGTGCACCCCGGCTACGGCTTCCTGTCCGAGAACGCCGACTTCGCCCGCGCGCTGGACGCGGCCGGCATCGTGTTCGTGGGCCCGCCCGTGGCCTCGCTCGACGCGATGGCGGACAAGATCCGCGCCAAGGAGACCGTGGCCGCGTACGACGTGCCGGTGGTCCCCGGCATCCAGGACCCCACGCTCACCGACGAGCAGATCACGGCCGAGGCCGAGCGCGTCGGCTTCCCGCTGCTGATCAAGCCCTCCGCGGGCGGCGGCGGCAAGGGCATGGTGGCCGTGCGCGCCGCCGAGGAGCTGCCCGGCGCCCTCGCCTCGGCCCGGCGCACGGCGCGCTCCGCGTTCGGCGACGACACCCTGCTGCTCGAGCGGCTCATCACCGCGCCCCGGCACATCGAGGTGCAGGTGTTCGCGGACGCCCACGGCGCCACCGTGCACCTGGGCGAGCGCGAGTGCTCCCTGCAGCGCCGCCACCAGAAGGTGATCGAGGAGGCCCCCGCGCCCCTGCTGACCGGGCTGGCGCACGGGGCCGAGCTCCGCGAGCGCCTGGGCCGGGCCGCCGTGGACGCGGCCGTGTCCGTGGGCTACCGCGGTGCCGGCACCGTCGAGTTCCTCGTCTCGGACGAGAACCCGGACGAGTTCTTCTTCATGGAGATGAACACCCGCCTGCAGGTGGAGCACCCGGTCTCCGAGGAGGTCGTCCGGGTGCGCGGACAGCGCCTGGACTTCGTGGAGCTGCAGCTGCGCATCGCCGCGGGGGGGCCGCTCGGCTTCGCCCAGGAGGACGTGACCCTCGACGGCGCCGCCGTCGAGGCCCGCGTCTACGCGGAGGACCCCGCGAACGGCTTCCTGCCCTCCACCGGGCCGGTGCTGCGCTGGCGCGAGCCCGCCGGCGAGGGCGTCCGCGTCGACACCCTCCTGCTGCCCTCCCGGCCGGCCGAGGAGCGCGCGTTCGGCTCCGGACCGCAGACTGGCCCCGCCGCCGGCGCCGTGGACCCCGTGGACGTCGACGGCGCACAGCCCGAGATCACCGGCTTCTACGACCCGATGATCGCCAAGCTCATCGCCCGTGGCGCCGACCGCGCCGAGGCCCTGGACCGGCTCGACGCCGCGCTCGCGGACACCGTGCTGTTCGGCGTCCGCTCCAACCTGGGCTGGCTGCGCGAGCTCGCTGCCCGCACGGATGTGCGGACCGGCCGGCTCACCACCGAGCTGATCGACGGCCTCGAGGCGTGGACCGCCCCCGCGCTGCCCGAGGACCTCGCCGCCCTCGCGGCCGATGCCCTGGCCGACGTGTCCGAGGACGCGGCCGCCGCCGAGCAGCGCGCGGCCGGCACCGCGTGGGCCCGCGCGGACGGCTGGCGCGGCGCGGGCGCCCCGCAGCCCGGGATGCGCGTGCGGGTCGGGGACGAGGACCGCATCCTCACCGCCCCCGCCGCCGACGCCGAGGTGGACGAGGACGCCGGAGCCCTGGCGGGCGTCAACCTCCTGGCCGGTGACCCGCGGGACCCACGCTCAGCGTGGCTGCACCGCGACGGCGCCGCGTGGCAGGTCCGCCGCCTCACCCGGGCCGAGGTGGTCGAGGCTGCCCGCGCGGCCGCGGCCGCGCGTCGTGCCCCGGCCGGCGCAGCGTCCCCCGAGGCCCGCACGCCCATGCCGGGCACCGTCGTCGCCGTGTCCGTGGCCACCGGGGACACCGTGGCCGCGGGCCAGGAGCTGGCGGTGGTCGAGGCCATGAAGATGGAGCACCCCGTCACGGCCGCCGTCGCCGGCGTCGTGACCGTCCACGTCGCCGAGGGCGACGCCGTGGCCGCGCAGGCGTTGATCGCCGTCGTCGAGCCCGCCGAGCACGCAGCACCCGCAGAGAACACCTGAGAACAGGAGAGGACCATGAGCACCAAGCACCGCACCCTGCCCGCCCTCGAGGAGGACTACCAGGTCCTCTCCGACACCGTCCGCGAGTTCGCCGACGAGGTCGTGGCCCCGGTCTCCGCCGAGCTGGACGCCCAGCACGAGTTCCCGTACGAGATCGTGGCCCAGATGGGCGAGATGGGCCTGTTCGGCCTCCCGTTCCCCGAGGAGTACGGCGGCATGGGCGGCGACTACTTCGCCCTGGCCCTGGCGCTCGAGCAGCTCGGCCGCGTCAACCAGTCCGTGGCCATCACCCTCGAGGCCGGCGTCTCCCTGGGCGCCATGCCGCTGCTGAAGTTCGGCACCGAGGAGCAGAAGCAGCGCTGGCTGCCGGACCTCGTGGCCGGCACGCACCTGGCCGGCTTCGGCCTCACCGAGCCGGGCGCGGGCTCCGACGCCGGCGGCACCCAGACCACCGCCGCGCTCGAGGACGGCCAGTGGCGCATCAACGGCGCCAAGGAGTTCATCACCAACTCCGGCACGGACATCACCTCGCTCGTCACCGTCACCGCCGTGACCGGCACCGTGGAGGGCAGGACCGGCCACGACGGCCGCCCCGCCAAGGAGATCTCCACGATCCTCGTGCCCGCCGGCACCGAGGGCTTCTCCGTGGCCAAGGCCTACGACAAGGTCGGCTGGAACTCCTCGGACACCCACGCCCTGCACTTCACGGACGCGCGCGTGCCGGAGGAGAACCTGCTGGGCGCCCGCGGCCGCGGCTTCGCCCACTTCCTCGAGATCCTCGACGAGGGCCGCATCGCCATCGCGGCCCTGGCCACCGGAGCGGCCCAGGGCTGCGTGGACGAGTCGGTCGCCTACGCCAAGCAGCGGACCTCGTTCGGCCAGAAGATCGGGCAGTTCCAGGCCGTGTCCTTCAAGATCGCCCGCATGCAGGCCCGCGCGCACGCCGCCCGCCTGGCCTACTACGAGGCCGCCCAGAAGATGCTGGCCGGCAAGCCGTTCAAGACCGAGGCCGCCATGGCCAAGCTGATCGCCGGCGAGGCCGCCATGGACAACGCCCGGGACGCCACCCAGGTGTTCGGCGGCTACGGCTTCATGAACGAGACCCTCGTGGCCCGTCACTACCGCGACTCCAAGATCCTCGAGGTCGGCGAGGGCACCACCGAGGTGCAGCTCATGCTGATCGCCCGCGAGCTGGGCCTCTGACGTGACGGAGCGCGTCGAGATCGAGCAGCGGGGCCGCTACGCGGACGAGCTGGCGGTCGGCCAGGTCTACCTGCACCGGCCCGGCCGCACGCTCACCGAGGCGGACAACGTCCTGTTCACCACCCTCACCATGAACCCGCAGGCCCTGCACCTGGACCACGCGTACGCGGCGGCCCAGCCGTTCGGCCGGCCACTGGTCAACTCGATGCTGACGCTGTCCACCCTGGTGGGCCTCGCCGTCGGTCAGACCACGCAGGGCACGCTCGTGGCCCAGCTCGGCCTGGGGGAGATCGCGTTCCCGAAGCCGGTCTTCCACGGGGACACGCTCTACGGGCGCTCCGAGGTCACCGCGATCCGCGAGTCCTCCTCGCGACCGGGGCAGCGGGTCGTCACGTTCGCGATGACGGGGGAGAACCAGCACGGCGACGTCGTCGTCCGCGCCCAGCGCACCTGTCTGATGTGGACCGCGCAGGCGCACGCGGAGGCCAAGGCGAAGGCCGCCGACGCCGCAGGCACGGGGGAGCGGGCATGAGCGCGCTGAGCCTCGGACCGGCCGTCATGTTCACCCCGGCGGACCGCCCCGAGCGGTACGCCACGGCGCTCGAGCGCGCCGACGCGGTGATCCTCGACCTCGAGGACGCCGTCACCCCGGACGCCCGGCCCGCCGCGCGGAACGCCGTCGCGGCGGCCTGGGCGGGGCGGGTGACGGGCGGGGTCGACGGCGGCCCGCTGGACGAGGGCCGCGTGGTGGTGCGCGTGAACCCCGCGGACACCGCGGACCACGACGCCGACCTGGCCATGCTCGCCGGGACGGGCTGGCGCACGCTCATGCTCGCCAAGGCCGAGTCCGCCGTGCAGGTGGACGGGGTCGTCGCCGCCCTCGGACCGCAGACCCGCGTCGTCGCCCTGTGCGAGACCGCGGCCGGGATCCTCGCCGCCGCCGAACTGGCCGCCCACCCGCACGTGGGTGCGCTGATGTGGGGCGCCGAGGACCTCGTGGCGTCGATGGGCGGCAGCTCCTCCCGCACCCCCGAGGGCGCCTACCGCTCCGTGGTCCAGCACGCCCGCGCGACGGTGCTGCTGGCGGCGGCCGCCCACGGCGCGGCCGCATGGGACGCCGTCCACCTGGACCTCGGCGACGAGGCCGGGCTGGCCGCCGAGGCCGAGGACGCCGTCGCCCTGGGCTGCATCGCGACCGTGTGCCTGCACCCGCGCCAGGTGCCCGTCGTGCGCTCCGCCTACACGCCCGCCCCGGAGGCCGTCGAGCGCGCCCGGCGCGTCCTCGCCGCGGCCGAGGGCCGACACGGGGCCTTCGAGCTGGACGGGACGATGGTCGACGAGGTGGTCCTCGCCCAGGCCCGCGCGGTCCTGCGCCGCGCGGACGCGACCCGGCCGGCGCGCGCCTGACCGGCTCCTCGGCGGCTCCGCGCCCCGGCGGCCCCGTGCCGTCGGGGCGCGTCCGCGTCCGCACGGCTGCGCCCCGGGGCTGTCACACGGGCGCACGGCCCCGGGGCGCGCTTGACGGCGCACCCCTCCGCCCGCCAGAGTGTGGTTGTCATCACAGTGATCTGTCTCACACTGATCCGTCCCACGCACCCCCGGAGGGCCCATGTCATCCAGCGAGCCCACGGCGCCGGTCCCCACGGCCGCGCAGTTCCGCGCCGCGCAGCAGTCCGAGGAGTTCATCGAGCTCCGGCGCACCCACCGATCCTTCGCCTTCCCCATGACCGTGGCGTTCTTCGTCTGGTACCTGGTGTTCGTGATCGTCGGCGCGTTCTTCCCCGAGTTCATGGCGATCCGCCTCGGCGGCAACATCACCCTCGGCCTGATCCTCGGCCTGCTCCAGTTCGTCACCACGTTCCTGATCACCTTCGCCTACGTCCGTTTCTCCAACCGGACCCTGGACCCCCGCGCCACCGCGCTGCGTGAGCGCCTCGAGCGCGAGGCCGCCGGCGCCCACGAGAACCCGGAGGCCACGCGATGAGCGCGCTCACCCCCCTGCTCCAGGCCGCCCCGCAGACGGTCGGCAACCCCGCCGTGAACATCGGCATCTTCGTCGCCTTCGTGGTGGTCACCCTCGTGATCGTGATCCGCGCGTCCAAGACGAACGCGTCCTCGGCCGACTACTACGCCGGCGGCCGCGGCTTCTCCGGCACCCAGAACGGCACGGCCATCGCGGGTGACTACCTCTCCGCGGCCTCGTTCCTGGGCATCGTGGGCGCGATCGCCCTCTACGGCTACGACGGCTTCCTCTACTCGATCGGCTTCCTCGTGGCGTGGCTCGTGGCCCTGCTGCTGGTGGCCGAACTGCTGCGCAACACCGGCAAGTTCACCATGGCGGACGTGCTGTCCTTCCGCCTGCAGCAGCGACCCGTGCGCATCGCGGCCGCCTTCGGCACCATGGCCGTCTGCCTCTTCTACCTCCTGGCCCAGATGGCCGGCGCCGGCGGCCTCGTGGCCCTGCTGCTGAACATCAACGACCGGGCCGGCCAGGCCCTCGTGATCGTGATCGTGGGCGTGCTCATGATCGTCTACGTGCTGATCGGCGGCATGAAGGGCACCACCTACGTGCAGATCATCAAGGCGGTCCTCTTGATCGCCGGCGCGGGGATCATGACCGTGTGGACGCTGGCCCTGTTCGGCTTCGACTTCAACGCCTTGCTGGGGGCCGCCGTCGAGAAGAACCCGAAGGGCGAGGCGATCCTCGAGCCGGGCCTGCAGTACGGCGCCAGCGCGCTGACCCGCCTCGACTTCGTGTCCCTGGGCCTCGCGCTCGTGCTCGGCACGGCCGGCCTGCCGCACGTGCTCATGCGGTTCTACACGGTGCCCACCGCCAAGGAGGCGCGCAAGTCCGTGGTGTGGGCCATCGTCCTCATCGGCGCGTTCTACCTGTTCACCCTCGTGCTGGGCTACGGCGCCGGCGCGCTGATCGGTCCCGAGCGCATCCTGGCCGCGCCCGGCGGGCAGAACTCCGCAGCCCCGCTGCTGGCGTTCGAGCTCGGCGGCTCCATCCTGCTGGGCCTGATCTCGGCGGTCGCGTTCGCCACCATCCTCGCGGTGGTCGCGGGCCTGGCCATCACGGCGGCGGCGTCCTTCGCCCACGACGTGTACGGCTCCGTGATCGCCAAGCACCCGCTCACCCCGCAGGAGGAGGTGCGGATCGGCAAGATCACCGTAGTGGTGATCGGCGTCCTGGCGATCGTCGGCGGCATCGCCGCCCAGGGCCAGAACGTGGCGTTCCTCGTGGCGCTCGCCTTCGCGGTGGCGGCCTCGGCGAACCTGCCGACCATCCTGTACTCCCTGTTCTGGCGGCGCTTCACCACCCGCGGCGCGGTGTGGTCGATGTACGGCGGACTGCTCTCCGCGATCATCCTGATCGTCCTGTCCCCGGTGATGTCCGGGACGCCGACCTCGATGATCCCGGGCGCGGACTTCGCGGTGTTCCCGCTGAAGAACCCGGGCATCGTCTCCATCCCGCTGGCCTTCTTCCTCGGCTGGCTCGGCTCGGTGACCTCGTCGCGTGCCGAGGACCCGGACAAGCAGGCCGAGATGGAGGTCCGCTCCCTCACCGGCATCGGCGCCGAGAAGCCGGTGCAGCACTGATCCGCAGCTGACCCGGTCCCACGGGGGCCGGCGGGGCGGGACGTCGCGGTGCGGCGTCCGTCCGGCCGGCCCCCCGTCCGTGTCCAGGCCCGGCTGGCATCATGGCGGGGTGACGCACGGATCCCTCACCGACTACACGCTTCCCGCCCCCGCCCCGGCGCACGACGGCGGCGCCCCGCGCGCCGTCGCCCTGATCGGCTCCACGGGCTCGATCGGCACCCAGGGCCTCGACGTGATCGCCCAGGACCCCGCCCGGCTCCGGGCCGTCGCGCTCGCGGGCGGGGCGAACACGACCCTGCTGGCCGAGCAGGCCGTGCGCTTCGAGGTCGAGGCGGTGGGCTCCGCCGCGGCGGGGGAGGGGGAGCTGCGGGCCGCCCTCGCCGACGCCGCCGCCCGCCTCGGGCGCCCGGCCCCCCGGCCCGTGCTGTTCACCGGTCCGTGCGCCGCCGAGCAGATCGCCGCGTGGCCCGGCGCCGACACCGTGCTGAACGGGATCACGGGCTCGATCGGCCTGCGGCCCACCCTCGCCGCGCTGCACGCCGGCCACCGCCTGGCCCTGGCCAACAAGGAGTCGCTCATCGTCGGCGGGGCCCTCGTGAAGGCCGCCGCGGCACCAGGGCAGCTCGTGCCGGTGGACTCCGAGCACTCCGCGCTCGCGCAGGCGCTGCGCGGCGGCACGGCGGACGAGGTCCGCCGCCTCGTGCTCACGGCCTCGGGCGGGCCGTTCCGGGGCCTGGACCGCGCCGCCCTGCACGCGGTCACCCCCGCCCAGGCCCTCGCCCACCCCACGTGGGACATGGGCCGCGTCGTCACCACCAACTCCGCCTCCCTCATGAACAAGGCCCTCGAGGTGATCGAGGCCCACCTGCTGTTCGACGTACCCCTGGACCGGATCGACGTCGTGGTCCACCCGCAGTCCGTCGTGCACTCGATGGTCGAGTTCGTCGACGGGTCCACGCTCGCCCAGGCCTCCCCGCCGGACATGCGCCTGCCCATCGCCCTCGGGCTGTGCTGGCCGCGCCGGCTCCCGGGCGCGGCCCCGGCCTGCGACTGGACGCGGGCGGCCACCTGGACCTTCGAGCCCCTCGACGAGGAGGCCTTCCCCGCCGTGCGGGCCGCGAAGGAGGCGGCGGCCGCCTCGCCCACCCACATGGCCGTGTTCAACGCCGCCAACGAGGAGGCGGTGGACGCCTTCCACGCCGGCGCCCTGCCCTTCGACGGGATCGTGGACACGGTCCGCGCCGTCGTCGCCGACTACGCCCCCGAGGACGTGCTCGCCGCGGCCGGCCACGACCCCGCGCCGACGGCGCTCACCGTGGACGCCGTGCTCGCCGCCGAGATCTGGGCGCGCCGTGCGGCGCGGGCCCGCTGGTGACCGTCGTGGAGATCCTCTGGTACGTCGCGGGTGTCCTCGCGGTCGCGCTGGGCCTGGCGGTCTCGATCGCCCTGCACGAGGTCGGCCACCTCGTCCCGGCCAAGCTCTTCGGCGTGCGCGTCACGCAGTACATGATCGGCTTCGGCCCGACGCTCGTCTCGTGGCGCCGCGGGGAGACGGAGTACGGGTTCAAGGCCGTCCCGCTGGGCGGCTACGTCGCGATGATCGGGATGCTGCCCCCGCCGCGGCCCGGGCAGACGCCCCGCACGGCGTCCACGGGCTTCGTCCAGCAGCTGGGCCGCATCGCCGACGACGCCCGGGCCCAGGCCGCCGAGGAGGTCCGCCCCGGCGACGAGCACCGCCGCTTCCTGGCTCTGCCGGTGTGGAAGCGCGTGGTGATCATGCTCGGCGGGCCGTTCATGAACCTGCTCATCGCCCTCGGCGTCACCGCCCTGCTGGTCACCACGGTGGGCACCTCGCAGCCGAGCACCACCGTCGCCGAGGTCTTCCGGTGCGTGGTCACGACGCAGGAGCAGCAGGCCCGCGCCGCCTCCGGCGGGACAGAGGACTGCCGCCCGGGCGATCCCGCCGGGCCCGCCCACGAGGCGGGACTGCGCCCCGGGGACACCGTGCTCGCCTTCGACGGGCAGCCGGTCTCCGACTGGGATGCCCTCTCCGCCGCGATCCGGGACCGCGCCGGACAGCCCACCCGGATCGAGTGGGAGCGCGACGGCGAGCGGATGAGCGCCACCCTGACCCCGCGCCTGACGGAACGGCCCGTGACGGACGCGCTGGGCCGGCCCGAGCGGGCCCCGGACGGGACCGTCGCGACCCACGAGGTCGGGTTCATCGGCATGGGCGCGCAGCTCGAGACGGTCCGCGGCACCCCGCTCGACGCCGGCCCGCTCGTGGCCCAGCAGGTGCGGGGCGTCGTCGACGTCGTCCTCGTGCTGCCGCAGCGGCTGTGGGACACCGCCGTCGCCGTGGTGACCCCGGCCGAGCGCGACCCGGACGGCCCGATGTCCGTGGTGGGGGTCGGCCGGATCGCCGGGGAGGCGGCGGCCCTCGAGGAGGCCACGCTGACGGACAAGGCCGCCCTGCTGCTGTCCCTGCTCGCGGGCGTGAACGTGGCGCTCATGGTGTTCAACCTCATCCCGCTGCTCCCGCTCGACGGCGGCCACGTGGCCGGCGCCCTGTGGGAGGCGGTGCGCCGCGGCTGGGCCCGGATCACGGGCCGCCCCGACCCGGGGCCGTTCGACCTGGCCCGCATGCTGCCGCTGACCTACGCGGTGGGTGGGGCGATGCTGCTCATGGGCGTCCTCCTGATCGTGGCGGACATCGTGGAGCCGGTCCGGCTGTTCTGAGCCCGGCCCGTTCGCCGTGGGCGGTCGCCCCGCGCCCCGGGGCACCCGCGCGCCTAGGATGGACCGGAGAACCCGGCGGCCCCGCACCGTCGACCCCGAGAACCCATGAGGAGCGCCCCCGTGCCCGTCAGCCTTGGAATGCCGTCCGCCCCGCCGCCCGTGCTGGCCCCGCGCCGCACCACCCGGCAGATCCAGGTGGGCTCGGTGGGCGTCGGCTCGCAGCACCCCGTCTCGGTGCAGTCGATGACCACCACCAAGACGCACGACATCGGCGCGACCCTGCAGCAGATCGCCGAGCTCACGGCCGCCGGCTGCGACATCGTCCGCGTGGCCTGCCCCACGGACAAGGACGCCGAGGCCCTCAAGGTCATCGCCCAGCAGTCCACCATCCCCGTGATCGCGGACATCCACTTCCAGCCGAAGTACGTGTTCGCGGCGATCGAGGCCGGCTGCGGCGCCGTGCGCGTGAACCCGGGCAACATCAAGAAGTTCGACGACAAGGTCAAGGAGATCGCGCAGGCCGCCTCGGACCACGGCACCTCCATCCGCATCGGCGTCAACGCCGGTTCCCTGGATCCGCGTCTGCTGAAGAAGTACGGCAAGGCCACCCCGGAGGCCCTCGTCGAGTCCGCGGTCTGGGAGGCCTCCCTCTTCGAGGAGCACGGCTTCAAGGACTTCAAGATCTCCGTCAAGCACAACGACCCGGTGATCATGGCCCGCGCCTATGAGCTGCTCGCCGAGCAGGGTGACTGGCCGCTGCACCTCGGGGTCACCGAGGCCGGCCCGGCCTTCCAGGGCACCATCAAGTCCGCCACCGCCTTCGGCTACCTGCTCGGCCAGGGCATCGGCGACACCATCCGCGTCTCCCTCTCCGCGCCGCCCGTCGAGGAGGTCAAGGTGGGCCTGCAGATCCTGCAGTCCCTGAACCTGCGCGAGCGCAAGCTCGAGATCGTCTCCTGCCCCTCGTGCGGCCGCGCCCAGGTGGACGTGTACACGCTGGCCGAGCAGGTCACCGAGGGCCTCCAGGACCTCGAGGTCCCGCTGCGGGTGGCCGTCATGGGCTGCGTCGTCAACGGGCCGGGCGAGGCCCGCGAGGCCGACCTCGGCGTCGCCTCCGGCAACGGCAAGGGCCAGATCTTCGTCAAGGGCGAGGTCATCCGCACCGTGCCCGAGGATCAGATCGTGGAGACCCTCATCGAGGAGGCCAACCGGATCGCCGGTGAGATGGACCTGGGGGAGGACGGCGGTGACCAGGCTGCCGCCGGTGCCCCGGTGGTCTCCGTCCACTGACCGGGAGGTCCGGGCCGCCACGGGAGACCGCGTCCGCCTGCTGACCGACGCGGACACTGCCGCGCTCGCGGCCCTGTCCGCCCGCGCCCCCGTGTCCAACGTGTTTGTGGACTCCCTGCTGGAGGCGGGCCGCCTGGCCGGCCCGCGCGGGGGAGCGGCGGGCACCCTGTTCCTCGGGATCGACGACGACGCCCCGGGCGCCGGCGCGCTGCGCGCGGCCGTCTGGATCGGCTCGAACGTGGTGCCGGTCGCCGCGTCCGAGGCCCCGGACGCGGGCTGGGCGCCGGGCGACGCGGAGGCGCTCGGCGCGGCGACCGCCGCCCTGCGCCGCCGGTACGGGTCGATCTACGGCCCGGCCGGTCCCGTGCTGGCCGCCGGCGAGGCCCTCGCCGCCGCGGGCCACCGGTCCCGGTCCGTGCGCGCCGACCAGCCGCTGCTCGTGCTGGGCGCGGCCGGGGGGATCGACCCGAACCCGTACGTGGTGCAGGCGCAGCCACGCGACTTCGCGCGCGTCCTGCCGGCCAGCGCGGCGATGTTCGAGGAGGAGCTCGGCTTCTCCCCGTTCGCCGGCGGCGCGGCCCAGTACCGGGACCGCGTCGAGCGGCTGATCCACGCCGGGCGCGTCTTCATCGACCCGGGCCCGCGCGACGCGGGCGGCCCGCTGCGCTTCAAGGCGGACATCGGGCTGCTCTCCTCCCGGTGCGCCCAGATCCAGGGCGTGTGGATGGCCCCCGCCGCGCGGGGCCGAGGTCTGGCGGCGTCGGCGATGGCCGCCGTCGTGGACTACGTGCGCCTCCAGGCGCCCGTGGTCAGCCTCTACGTCAACGCGTACAACACCCCCGCGCTGCGCACGTACGAGCGCGTGGGGTTCGAGCGGCGCGGCACGTTCGCGACCGTCCTGTACTGACCCGGCGGACCCTGCGCGGGCGATAGGATCGGCGGTCAGGACGTCGGGCACCCCGTGTCGGCGTCGTCCCGTCCCGCGCGCCGCCCCCGACCGCGCGAGCCCGTCCGAGGAGGCCCCGCCATGCCCCTGCGCATGTCCACCCTGTTCCTGCGCACCCTGCGCGACGACCCGGCGGAGGCCGAGGTGGCGAGCCACAGGCTCCTCGTCCGTGCCGGTTACATCCGTCGCGCGGCCCCGGGCATCTACTCGTGGCTGCCGCTGGGCCTCAAGGTGCTGGCCAAGGTGGAGCGGATCGTGCGCGAGGAGATGGACGCGATCGGCGCCCAGGAGGTGCACTTCCCGGCGCTGCTGCCGCGGGAGCCCTACGAGGCCACGGGGCGCTGGGATGAGTACGGCGACGGGCTGTTCCGCCTGCAGGACCGCAGGGGCAACGACTACCTCCTGGCCCCCACACACGAGGAGATGTTCACGCTCCTGGTGAAGGACCTGTACTCCTCGTACAAGGACCTGCCCGCGTACCTGTACCAGATCCAGACCAAGTACCGGGACGAGGCCCGCCCGCGCGCCGGCCTGCTGCGCGGGCGCGAGTTCATCATGAAGGACTCCTACTCCTTCACGGTGGACGACGCCGGCCTGGACGCCGCGTACGAGGCCCACCGGGCCGCCTACCTGCGGATCTTCGACCGCCTCGGCCTCGAGGTCGTGCCGGTGCGGGCCACCTCCGGTGCGATGGGCGGCTCCCGCTCCGAGGAGTTCCTGCACCCCACCGAGGTGGGCGAGGACACCTTCGTCGAGTCCGACGGCGGCTACCGCGCCAACGTCGAGGCCGTCACCACGGTGGCCCCCGCCCCGCTGGACGAGGCGGCCATGGCGGTCCTGCCCGCCGCCGAGGTCAAGGACACCCCGGTCTCCACCACCATCGCCGCGCTCGTGGACGTCGCCAACCAGCTGGCCCCGCGCGACGGCGAGCCGTGGACCGCCGCGGACACGCTCAAGTGCGTCGTGGTCACCGCGGTGGTGGACGGCGGCGAGCGCCGCCCGTTCGTCGTGGGCGTGCCCGGCGACCGTGAGGTGGACCTCAAGCGTCTCGAGGCGTCCGTGGGCCCGGCGCTCGGCGTGGTCGGCGAGCCCACGCTCGAGGCCGCGACCGCCGCGGACCTGGCCGCGCACCCCGCCCTGGTCAAGGGCTACATCGGCCCCGCGGCCGCCGACGCGGTCGAGGGCACCCCGGTGCTCGGCGCGGAGGGCTCCGTCTCGGGACTGCCCTTCTTCGTGGACCCGCGCATCGCCCCCGGCACCGCGTGGATCACCGGCGCGAACGCGGACCAGCGCCACGTGTTCGGCCTCGTGGCCGGCCGCGACTTCACGTGGGACGGCGTGCTCGAGGCCACCGCGGTGCGTGAGGGCGACGAGGCCCCGGACGGCTCCGGCCCGCTGCACACCCGCCGCGGCATGGAGATGGGCCACATCTTCCAGCTCGGCCGCAAGTACGCCGAGGCCCTCGACCTGAAGGTCCTCGACGTCCACGGCAAGCAGGTCGTGGTGACCATGGGCTCCTACGGTATCGGCATCACGCGCGCCGTCGCCGCGATCGCCGAGCGCTACCACGACGACAAGGGCCTGGCGTGGCCGCGCGCGGTGGCCCCGGCGGACGTGCACGTCGTCGTCGCCACGAAGGGCGAGGACGGCCTCGCCGCCGCCGAGACCCTCGCCGCGGGCCTCGAGGCCGAGGGCCTGACCGTGCTCGTGGACGACCGTCCGAAGGTCAGCCCCGGCGTGAAGTTCAAGGACGCCGAGCTCATCGGCGTGCCCACCACCGTGGTGATCGGCCGCGGCCTGGCGGACGGCGAGCTCGAGCTCAAGGACCGTGCCACCGGCGAGGCGCGCCCCGTGCCCGTGGACGGGGCCGTCGCGGCGGTGCTCGCGGAGGTGCGCGACGGGCGCTGAGTGGTTCGGCGCCGTCGAGCTGACCGCCGGGCTGCTCGTCCTCGTGCTCGCCGCGGGCTTCGCGGCGGGCTGGATCGACGCCGTCGTGGGCGGGGGCGGGCTCCTGCAGCTGCCGGCCCTGCTGCTGGTGCCCGGGCTGAGCCCGATCCAGGCCCTGGCCACCAACAAGCTCGGCTCGGTGTTCGGCACGGCGACGTCGGCGCTCACCTACCGGCGGCGCCTGCGGCAGGATCTGTCCACCGCACTGCCGATGGCCGCCGTCGCCTTCGCGGCGGCCCTGGGCGGGGCCGTGGTGGCCGCGCATCTGCCGGCCGGCGTGATCCGGCCCGTGATCCTGGTGGCGTTGATCGCCGTCGCCGTGTTCACGGCCGTGCGCCCGGGCCTCGGGCAGGTCGCCGGCGTGGGACCGCGGCGGAGCACCGCGCTGGCCCGGGCCGTGGCGCTCGGCGCGGCGGTGGGCTTCTACGACGGCGTCCTCGGCCCCGGCACGGGCACGTTCCTCATCCTGGGGCTGGTCCTGCTGCTCAAGTTCGACTTCCTGCACGCCTCGGCACAGGCGAAGGTGGTCAACCTCGCGACCAACCTCGGCGCGCTCGCGTACTTCGTGCCCTCGGGGCACGCGGTGCTGGGCCTGGGGCTGCTGCTCGGCGCGGCCAACCTCGTGGGCGGCTACGTGGGGGCCCGCATGGCGATCGCCCGCGGCACCGGCTTCATCCGCGTGGTCTACCTCATGGTGGTGGCCGCGCTCATCGTCAAGGTCGGCGCGGACACCCTCGCCCCGCTGCTGCGCTGAGCCCGCCCCGTCCGACCCGGTCGGGAGCACTCGGCCCCGCCGTGGGCCGCCGGTAGGCTCGGCCCCGGATCCCGACCCCGGCCCCCGCCCGCGTGACGCGGCGGCCCCGACCCGACGAGTGAGGCACCCCATGGACAGCACCGACCGCCGCGACGACCTCGCCGAGCTGCGCACCCGCGTCGAGGAGGCCCTGGCGGCCGACGACGTGGTGGTGGAGCAGGTGCGTGCCACGGGCACCGCCGAGCACCGCACCGTCGAGGTGGTCCTCGATCGCGCCTCGGGCACCCAGGGCCTGAGCCTGGACGACGTCGCCCGCCTCTCCGGCCGGGTCTCCGCCGCCCTCGACGCCCTGGGCGACCACGTGCCCGGCGTCGGCGCGGGGGAGTACCTGCTGGAGGTCACCACCGCGGGCGTGGACCGCCCGCTCACCGAGCCCCGCCACTTCGCCCGCAACGTCGGCCGTCTCGTCGAGGTCTCGGTCGACGACGCCGCGCCTGTGACCGCCCGCCTGAAGGGCGTGACGGACGACGACGTCGAGCTGGCCGTGGTGCGCCCGCCCGCGAAGAAGGGCATGAGGGCCAAGGAGCTGCCCGCCGAGCGGGTCGCCCTCGACCGCCTCGGTCCGGCGATCGTGCAGGTAGAGTGGAGCCCCGCTCAGCAGGCCGGCGACGCCGACGCCGCCGCGGGCGAGGACACGGCCGAGCACACGGAGGCATGAGTTGGACATCGACATGAGCGCGCTGCGCATGCTGGAGGCGGAGCGGGAGATCCCGATGGACCGCCTCCTCCCCACCATCGAGCAGGCCCTGCTCATGGCGTACCACCGCACCCCGGGGGCCCTGAAGCGCGCCCGCGTGGAGATCGACCGCGCGACCGGTCACGTCACCGTGTGGGCCACGGAGCTGGACGAGGACGACACGCCCATCGGTGAGTTCGACGACACCCCGAACGGCTTCGGCCGGGTGGCCGCCTCCACGGCGCGCCAGGTGATGATCCAGCGCATGCGCGAGGAGGACGACGACAAGGTCCTCGGCGAGTTCAAGGACAAGGAGGGCGAGCTCGTCTCCGGCGTCATCCAGCAGGGCCTGAACCGCCACATGGTCCAGGTGAACCTCGGCACCCTCGAGGCCGTCCTCCCGCCGCCCGAGCAGGTGCCCGGCGAGGACTATGCCCACGGCCGCCGGATCCGCGCCTACGTGGTCTCCGCGACGCGCGGCGCCAAGGGCCCGTCCGTCACGGTGTCCCGCTCGCACCCCGGCCTCGTGCGCAAGCTCTTCGAGCTCGAGGTCCCGGAGATCGCGGACGGCTCGGTCGAGATCACGGCGCTGGCCCGCGAGGCCGGCCACCGCACCAAGATGGCCGTGCGCGCCACCCGCCCCGGGGTGAACGCCAAGGGCGCCTCCATCGGGGAGATGGGCAGCCGCGTGCGCGCCGTCATGACGGAGCTCAACGACGAGAAGATCGACATCGTCGACCACGTGGACGACCCCGCCGCGATGATCGCCAACGCCCTCTCGCCCGCCACGACCGTCTCGGTGGAGATCCTCGACGCGGACCAGCACTCGGCCCGAGCCGTGGTGCCGGAGTACCAGCTGTCCCTGGCCATCGGCAAGGAGGGCCAGAACGCCCGCCTCGCGGCCAAGCTCACGGGCTGGCGGATCGACATCGTCGGCGACGGGGTCACCACCTCCGCCCCGGGACGCTGACCGTCCCCGGGAACAGATCCGGGCCCGGACGCGCTAGGATGGATGAGGTCCTTTCTCGATCCGACGCCCGTGAGGGGTGAACGCATGACGTCTCGGACGGTCGTGCGCACCTGCATCGGATGCCGATCGAGGGCGGACCGGCAAGAGCTGGTGCGCGTCGCCCTGGACTCCTCGACGGAACCCCCATCCGTCGTCTGGGACCCGGAACGACGCCGTCCCGGCCGGGGTGCATGGCTGCACCCCGGCGAGGACTGCCTCCACCTCGCCCTGCGCCGCCGCGCGTTCGGGCGGGCCTTCCGGTCCGCCGTCGACGCCGACGCGCTGGTCCGCACCGCGGAGGCACCGGCTGACAGACCGACAGATGAAGGCGGGTCAGAGATCTGATGCGTACCCGATGAGCACTGAAGCATGAGTGCCCAGCGATGAACTTCACCCCCTGCTATCAGGCAGGCCGTGGTGCGCGTGCCCTGGTGGCGCGCGCGACGGCCTGGAGCAACGTCAACGGTCCCAGGACGCGCTGAGACGGACAGCCCGAGCGGCTCCGTTCCGGCCCGTGGGGCCAGAACAGGAGAACCGTGGCCAAGGTCCGCGTCCATGAGCTCGCCAAGGAGCTCGGCATCACCTCGAAGGAGGCCTTGAGCACGCTCAAGGACCTCGGCGAGTTCGTCAGCTCGGCTTCGTCCACCATCGAGCCCCCGGTGGTCAAGAAGCTGCGCAACGCCTACCCGGGTGCCGGCAAGTCCGCCGCCAAGCCGGGTTCCACCCCCGCCGCCCCGGCCGCGGGCCGTCCCGCCGCGCCGAAGCCGGCGGCCGCCCCGTCGCCGCGCGCCGCGGCCCCCACGTCGAATGCCGGCGCCCCGGCGCCCGGTCCCGCCGCGGGCCGCACCGCCGCGCCCAAGCCGGGCGTCGCCCCGACCCCCGGCCCCGCCGCGCCGACGCCGGCCGCCCAGGTCCCCGCGCCGAAGCCGGGCGCCGCTGCGCCCAAGCCGGGTGCCTCCGCGCCCAAGCCGGGCGCCCCGCGTCCCGGCAACAACCCGTTCAGCCCCAAGGGCGGTTCCGCCGGGTCTCGTCCGGGCGCCCGCCCGGGCGGCCGTGGCGGTGCTCCGCGCCCGGGCAACAACCCGTTCGCCCCCTCGCAGGGCATGCGCTCCGGTCGTGAGGATCGAGCGCCTCGTCCGGGCGGCCCCCGTCCGCCGGCCGGTGCCGGCGGGCCCCGTCCGGGCGGTCCGCGCCCGGCCGCGGGCGCCGGCGGCCCCCGCCCCGGTGGGCCGCGTCCGAACCCGGGCATGATGCCCAAGCAGATCACCCCGGCCCCGCAGCCGGCCCGCGGCCGTGGCCGTCCGGGCGGCGGCCCCGGCGGCGGCCCGGGTCGTCCCGGCGGCCCGGGCGGCCGTGGCGGTCGCGGCAACGCCCAGGGCGCCTTCGGGCGCGGCGGCGGCCCGCGCAGGGGACGCAAGTCGAAGCGCGCGAAGCGCCAGGAGTTCGAGCAGCAGCACACGCGTGAGATCGGCGGTGTCAAGGTCCCCAAGGGCGACGGCACCACCGTCCTGCGTCTGCGCCGCGGCGCGTCCCTGGCCGACTTCGCCGAGAAGATCCGCGCCGACGTCGCCGACCTGGTGAAGGTGCTCTTCACCCTCGGCGAGATGGCCTCGGCCAACCAGTCCCTCGACGAGGAGACCTTCCAGCTGCTCGGCGACGAGCTGGGCTACAAGGTCCAGATCGTGTCCCCGGAGGACGAGGACAAGGAGCTGCTGGAGGCCTTCGACATCGACCTCGAGGCCGAGGAGGCCAACGAGGACGAGGCCGACCTCGAGCCGCGCCCCGCGGTCGTCACCGTCATGGGCCACGTGGACCACGGCAAGACGCGTCTGCTGGACGCCATCCGCTCCTCGAACGTCATCGAGGGTGAGGCCGGCGGCATCACCCAGCACATCGGCGCCTACCAGGTGCCCGTGGAGCACGAGGGCGAGCAGCGTCGCCTCACCTTCATCGACACCCCGGGTCACGAGGCGTTCACCGCCATGCGTGCCCGCGGTGCGAAGGTCACCGACATCGCCGTGCTGGTGGTGGCGGCCGACGATGGCGTCATGCCGCAGACCGTCGAGGCGCTCAACCACGCCCAGTCGGCCGGCGTGCCGATCGTGGTGGCGGTCAACAAGATCGACAAGGACACCGCCGCCCCGGACAAGATCCGCGGTCAGCTCACCGAGTACGGCCTCGTGCCCGAGGAGTACGGCGGCGACACGATGTTCGTGGACGTCTCCGCGCGCAACAACATCAACATCGACCAGCTGCTCGAGGCGATCCTGCTCACCGCGGACGCCGCCCTCGAGCTCACGGCGAACCCGCACAAGGCCGCCCGAGGCGTGGCCATCGAGGCCAACCTCGACAAGGGCCGCGGCGCCGTCGTCACCGTGCTGGTGCAGACCGGCACGCTGCGCGTGGGCGACACCATGGTGGTGGGCTCCGCCCACGGCCGTGTGCGCGCCATGTTCGACGAGAACGGCAACGCCGTGGAGGCGGCCGATCCGTCGCGTCCCGTCCAGGTGCTCGGCCTGTCCGCGGTGCCGCGTGCCGGCGACTCGTTCCTCGTCACCGACGACGAGCGCACCGCCCGCCAGATCGCGGAGAAGCGCGAGGCCGCGGACCGCAACGCCCAGCTGGCCAAGCGCCGCAAGCGCATCACCCTGGAGGACTTCGACCAGGCCGTGGCCGAGGGCAAGCTGGACACGCTCAACCTCATCATCAAGGGCGACGCGTCCGGTGCCGTCGAGGCGCTCGAGGACTCGCTGCTCAAGATCGAGGTCGGCGAGGACGAGGTGCAGCTGCGCGTCATCCACCGCGGCGTCGGCGCCATCACGCAGAACGACGTGAACCTGGCGACCGTGGACAACGCCATCATCATCGGCTTCAACGTGCGCCCCGCCGAGCGGGTCGCCGACCTGGCCGACCGCGAGGGTGTGGACATGCGCTTCTACAGCGTGATCTACGACGCGATCGACGACATCGAGAACGCGCTCAAGGGCATGCTGAAGCCGGAGTACGAGGAGGTCGAGCTCGGCTCGGCCGAGGTCCGCGAGGTGTTCCGCTCCTCCAAGTGGGGCAACATCGCCGGTTCGCTCGTGCGCTCGGGCCTCATCCGCCGCAACGCCCAGGCCCGCCTGGTGCGCGACGGCGTGGTGGTCTCCGAGCACCTCAAGATCGAGTCGCTGCGCCGCTTCAAGGACGACGCCACGGAGGTCCGCGAGGGCTACGAGTGCGGCATCGGCCTGGGCAGCTTCAACGACATCAAGGAGGGCGACGTGATCGAGACCTTCGAGATGCAGGAGAAGCCGCGCGTCTGACGGCCGGGGCGGGGGCCCGCACGGGCCCCCGCCTTCCGCGTCCCACCCTCTGAACCATCACCACCGGAAGGAACCGCACCATGGCCGATCCGGCACGCGCCGGCCGCCTGGCCCAGCGCATCAAGGTCCTCGTGGCCGAGGCGCTGCGCCGCGGCGTCAAGGACGATCGCGTGGAGCCCGTCACCGTGACGGAGGTCCGCGTGACCAACGACCTGCAGCACGCCACCGTCTACTACACCGTCCTGGGCGACGAGGCCACGGTGGCCGCCGCCCACGAGGGCATCCAGGACAACCGCGGCATCCTGCGCCGCGAGGTGGGCCGCGGGCTCACCATCCGCCTGGTGCCCACCCTCGAGTTCGTGGCGGACACCGTCCCCGAGGCGGCCGCACACCTGGAGGACGTCCTCCGCGCGGCCAAGGAGCGGGACGCCGAGCTGGCGAAGGCGCGCGAGGGCGCGTCGTACGCCGGTGACGCGGACCCGTACCGCACCGCGGAGCCGGACGCCGACGCCGACGACGCCCCGCGCGCCTGAGGCCCGCGGCACGGTGAGCGCACGCAGCACCGGGGGACAGGCCCCCGACGCGCCGGGAACGGAGGCGTCGGGGGTCGTCCTCGTGGACAAGCCGCAGGGGTGGACCTCGCACGACGTCGTCGGGCGGGTCCGCCGGCTGGCGGGCACCCGCAAGGTGGGCCACGCCGGCACCCTGGACCCCATGGCCACGGGCCTGCTCGTGGTCGGCGTCAACAAGGCCACGCGCCTGCTGACCGCCATCACGGGCACGGACAAGACGTACACGGCCACGATCCGGCTCGGGCAGTCGACCGTCACGGACGACGCGGAGGGCGAGGTCGTGCAGACCCGGCTGGCCAACGCCGTCACGCCCGAGCGCGCGGCCGAGCAGGTCGCCGCCCTCACGGGCGAGATCCTGCAGGCGCCCTCGGCCGTCTCCGCCGTCAAGGTGGCGGGCCGGCGCGCCTACGATCGCGTCCGCGCGGGAGAGGACGTCACCCTCGACGCCCGCCCCGTCACCGTGCACGAGTTCACGGTGCACGAGCTGCGCCGGCTCGACGGCGGCCGGCTGGTCGACCTCGACGTCACCGTGCGCTGCTCCTCCGGGACCTACATCCGGGCGCTCGCCCGCGACCTGGGCGAGGCCCTCGAGACCGGCGGTCACCTGACGGCGCTGCGCCGCACCGCCGTCGGCCCGTTCGACGTGGCCGACGCGCTCTCGCTCGAGGCCCTCGCGGAGCGGTTCGCGATGACCGAGCTCTCCGAGGCCGCCGCCGGGCTCTTCCCGGTGCGCGAGCTGACGGAGCACGAGGCCCACGAGCTCGCCTTCGGGCGGGTCGTGGCGCCCACCGGCACGGGTGAGACGCTCGTCGCCGGGCGCGCGCCGGACGGCCGCGTCATCGCCCTCGTCTCCGACGTGCGCCGCCGCGGCGCCGACGTCGCCAAGCCCCAGCTCGTGTTCGCCCCGGCCGAGGGGCCGGGACAGGGAAGGACCGCATGATCCTCGACGCCTGGTTCTGGACGGGACTGGTGATCGGTGCCGTCTCGTTCGTCGTCTGCGTGGTGATGACGGCGATCCGCCGCCACCCCGCGGACGCCTCGATCCTCTCGGTGGCCGCCGTCGAGCTGTTCACGCTCGTCTATGCGGCGGCCGCCGCCGTCCGCCAGCTCGGCGGGGACACCCTGAACGGCCCCGGCTGGGAGTTCTGGGGCTACATCCTCACCGCCCTGATCGTGCCGGTGATCGCCGTGGGCTGGGCCGTCACGGACAAGACCCGGTGGTCCAACCTCGTGCTGGCCGTGGTCGGGCCCACGATCGCCGTGATGCTGCATCGCATGCAGGTCATCTGGTTCGGGCAGTGGTGAGGAGGATGGACATGGCACCCAGCGACGGCGCCCCCGCGCGCAACCAGGGTCTCGGCCGGATCATCGTCATGGTCTACGCGGTGTTCGCCCTCTCCGCGAGCGCGCGCAGCCTCTTCCAGATCCTCACGCAGTTCGACGCCGCCCCCGTGGCGTACACGCTCTCCGCGGTCGCGGCGGTCGTGTACATCGTGGCGACGTTCGCGCTCGCCCGCTCCGGCGCGCGCGCCTGGGCCGTGGCGCTGGGCGCCGTGCTCGTGGAGCTGGCCGGCGTGGTGGGCGTGGGCCTGTGGACCGTCCTGGATCCGGGGATGTTCGCCCACGACACCGTGTGGTCCCGGTTCGGCGCGGGCTACGGCTATGTGCCGCTCGTGCTGCCGGTGGTCGGCCTGATCTGGCTGCTGACGCACCGCCCCGCCCGCCCGGCCGAGGCGGGGGCGCTCTGATGCGGGTCTGGAACAGCCTGGACGAGGTCCCCACGGACCTGCCGCGCACCGTGGTCACCCTGGGCAACTTCGACGGCGTGCACCGCGGCCACCGGGAGGTGCTGCGCCGGGTCGTCGAGCTGGCGCGGGCCCGCGACGCCCTGGCCGTGGCCGTGACCTTCACCCCGCACCCGCGCGCCGTGCACCAGCCCGAGGTGCCCCACGTGGACATCATCAGCCCCGAGCAGCGGGTCGTCCTCCTGGAGGAGGCGGGTCTGGACGCGGTGCTCCTGCAGCGGTACACCCTCGAGTTCGCGGACCAGTCCCCGGAGGAGTTCGTCCGCGGCATGCTCGTGCACGGGCTGCATGCCGCCGTCGTGGTCGTGGGGCACGACGTGCGCTTCGGCCGGGGCAACACCGGCGACGTCGCGGAGATGGTGCGCCTGGGGGCCCGCTACGGCTTCGAGGTCGAGGCCGTCGAGGAGTTCCCCGCCGAGCACGGGGCCGAGCCGGAGCGCCGTTGCTCCTCGACGTGGGTGCGCGAGGCCCTGGCCGCGGGCGACGTCGCTCAGGCCGCGGCCGTGCTCGGCCGGCACCACGTGCTCGCCGGCGAGGTGGTGCACGGGTTCGCGCGCGGCCGCGAGCTCGGCTTCCCCACGGCGAACCTCGAGACGGATGTGCAGGGCATGATCCCGGCCGACGGCGTCTACGCCGGTTGGGTGCACGACGCGCACGGCGGCGTGTGGCCGGCCGCGATCTCCATCGGCTCGAACCCCACGTTCGAGGACGTCTCCCGCGTGGTGGAGGCGCACGTGATCGACCGCCATGACGAGCGGGTGGAGGACTTCGACCTGTACGGCCAGCACATCGAGGTCGAGTTCGTGGCCCGGCTGCGCGGGATGGTCGCCTACGAGGGCGTCGAGAAGCTCGTGGCGCAGATCACGCAGGACGTGGACGAGGCCCGGGCGATCCTGGCCACGACCCCCTCCGACCGGTGAGCGCCCCGGAGCCGGGCGCTTCCCCCGCTGTGCCGAACCTGCCGGGGCGCCCGGCCCGGGCCCGTCGGGCCGGGCCCAACCCCTTCGAGACCGGCGGGGAGCATTACGACGCCGTCCGCCCCTCCTACCCGGCCGCCGTGGTGGACCGCGTCCTGGCGGGCATCGCCGACGGCGCGGAGGTGGTGGAGCTCGGGGCCGGGACGGGACTGTTCACCCGGCTGCTCGCGGCCCGCCCGGCGGACCGGGTGCGGACGGTGACGGCCCTCGAGCCGTCGGCGTCGATGCGCGCCGTCCTGGAACGCGAGGTCGCGGCCGGCACGGGCGGGCGGGTGCGCGCCGTGCCGGGCACGGGCGAGGCCACGGGCCTGCCGGCGGCGAGCGCCGACGCCGTGGTGGCGGCCCAGGCATGGCACTGGATGGACCCGGCCGCGGCGAGCGCGGAGGCCGCACGGGTGCTGCGCCCGGGTGGGCGCCTGGCCGCGGTGTGGAACCAGCTCGACACGGCGGTGCCGTGGGTGCACCGTCTCACCCGGATCATGCACGCCGGGGACGTGCACGCCGCCCGGCCGGAGCAGCGCCGGTTCGCCGCCCCGTTCGGGGCGGAGGAGCACGCGCGCTGGGCGTGGACGCAGCCCATGACCGCGGCGGGGCTGCACGGACTCATGGCCTCGCGCTCGTACTGGCTGCGCGCGGACGAGCGGATCCGGTCCCGGATGACGGCCAACCTCGACTGGTACCTGCACGAGCACCTGGGCCATGCGGCGGACGCGGTCCTGCAGGTGCCCTACGTGACGGTGGCCTGGTGGGCGGCGCCGGTCAGGGGCGGGCGCCCACGGTGACCGGGACCGTCCGGGCGATCCCGGCCCGCCGCGCCTGCCAGAGCAGCAGCGCCGTGGCCACCGCGACCACCGCCACCGAGAGCAGCGTGGCCGCCGGGGAGCCGGCGGTCTCCGCGCCCACGTAGCTGTCCTCGACGGTGCCCACGAGCGTGCCGACGGCGATGATCACCACGTTGTTGACCACGTGGAGGGCGACGGCGGCCTCGAGCCCGCCCGTGCGCCACGTGAGCAGGACGGCGGCGACGGCGAACGCGGCGAGGTCCAGCAGGATCCACGGGTCGAGCGAGCCGTGGGCGAGCGAGAAGGTCGCCGCCGAGAGCACCGCGGTGACCGCGGCGGCCACGACCGGCCGGCGGATCCACGTGCCGACGGCCAGCAGCAGCCACCCGCGGAACAGGTACTCCTCGCCCGCGGCCTGGAACGGGGTGAGCACGAACGCCATGACGAGCAGCCAGACCCAGTCCTGCGCGCGCGGGGCCGTGGGGGCGCCGTCGAGGGCCCACGCGCCCAGCACGTAGGCGAGGAACAGCGGCGTCAGCACGACGACGCAGCGCGCCAGCCAGCGCCAGCGCACGCGGCCCTCGACCGAGTGGACGAAGCGGGCGGCGACGGGGTGGCCCAGCGCCACGGCCAGCAGCGCGACCCCGATCAGCGCGGCGAGCAGGAGGTTGTTCAGCAGCACCATGGGCGCGGAGTACAGGTCGAGGTCGGTCACGTCCGTCGGGTCGGCCGCGCCGAGCAGCGCGGGCCCGGACGTGGCGATCAGGGCGAGAGCGCCCAGCACGCCCCCGAGCACGAGGAGACCCACCAGGCCGGCCAGCACGAGGCCGAAGGACGCGAGCGGGTTCCACCATCGGGCCCGCGGCGTGCGCAGCAGCGCGGGGTAGCCGTGGCCGATCAGCGGCAGATCCAGGGGCGGCGCGGGCGGCCGGAGGGGGAACGACGACGGGGCCGGGGAGTGGGGGACCGGTGGGGTGCTCACCGGGCCAGGGTAGGCGATGCGGTAGACTCGACCCTCGGCCTCCCTGCAGTCCGCGGTGGGGTGGGCCCCGCGTCGTCCGCCCCGGCGGGGCGCGGCCCGTGTTCGCGGTACCGAAGTGAAGGAGGCCCACCATGGCCCTGGATCCCGCTGTCAAGCAGCAGATCATCAAGGAGTACGCCACCCACGAGGGCGACACCGGTTCCCCCGAGGTGCAGATCGCGGTCCTGTCCCGCCGCATCAAGGACCTGACCGAGCACCTCAAGGAGCACAAGCACGACCACCACACCCGTCGCGGCCTGATGGCCCTGGTCGGTCGCCGTCGTCGCATGCTCGGCTACCTGCAGAAGGTCGACATCGAGCGCTACCGCGCGCTGATCGAGCGCCTCGGCCTGCGCAAGTGACCTGAGGAGGCGGCGCCGGAGCCCGCGGGAGACCCGCGAGCGCCGGCGCCGCCTTTCGTCTGCCCCCGGACGCACGTAGTGTGTCCCGGGGGAGAGATCGCCGCAGCCTGCGGCACTCCGGCGCGCCATGGCGCGCATCCCCGCATCATCGACACACCCGACGGCTCCGCGCCCATCGCTCGCGGTCCTCGACAGTGGCTCCCGGACCCCGCCGCACGGCGGGATGCCGAGGGCCTCGATCGAAGACCAGGGGGACAGGGACGCCTGCGGCGCCGTCCACCTGAAAGGAGGCCCTCATGGAGGGTCCTGAGATCACCTTCGCCGAGGCCGTCATCGACAACGGCTCGTACGGCAAGCGCACCGTCCGCTTCGAGACCGGGCGCCTCGCCCAGCAGGCCGCCGGCGCCGCCATGGTCTACATCGACGAGGAGACGTCGATGCTGTCCGCCACCACCGTCGGCAAGTCGCCCCGCGAGGGCTTCGACTTCTTCCCGCTGACCGTGGACGTCGAGGAGCGCATGTACGCCGCGGGCCGCATCCCCGGCTCGTTCTTCCGCCGCGAGGGCCGCCCGTCCACGGACGCGATCCTCACCTGCCGCCTGATCGACCGCCCGTTGCGCCCGGCGTTCGTCAAGGGCATCCGCAACGAGGTCCAGGTCGTCGTGACCGTCACCTCGATCGCCCCGGACGAGATCTACGACACGGTGGCCATCAACGCCGCCTCCCTGTCCACGCAGCTGTCCGGCCTGCCGTTCTCCGGTCCCATCGGCGGCGTGCGCATGGCCCTCATGGACGACGGCTCCGGCACGCGCCAGTGGGTCGCGTTCCCGAAGCACTCCCAGCTCGAGGGCGCCGTGTTCAACATGGCCGTGGCCGGCCGTGTGGTGGGCGACGACGTCGCCATCATGATGGTCGAGGCCGAGGCGACCCCGGACTCCTGGACCCTGGTCAAGGAGCGCGGCGCGCAGGCGCCCACCGAGGAGATCGTGGCCGAGGGCCTCGAGGCCGCCAAGCCCTTCATCCGCGCCCTGTGCGAGGCCCAGGCCGACCTGGTCAAGCGCGCCGGCAAGGACCCGGTGGACGTCCCCGTGTTCCAGGACTACCAGGACGACGCCTACGCCGCCGTCGAGAAGCTCGCCACGGACCGCCTGACCGAGATCTTCTCCATCGGCGACAAGCAGGAGCGCGAGTCGGCCTCGGACGCCTACCTGCTCGAGGTGCTCGAGGAGCTCGCCGGCGAGGGCAAGGACTTCGCCGAGCGCAAGGGCGAGATCGCCAAGGCCTACGGCTCCCTCACCAAGCAGATCGTGCGCCGCCGCATCCTCACCGACCAGGTGCGCATCGACGGCCGCGGCCTGACGGACATCCGCAAGCTGACCGCGGAGGTGGAGGTCCTGCCCCGCGTGCACGGCTCCGCCATCTTCGAGCGCGGCGAGACCCAGATCATGGGCGTCACCACGCTGAACATGCTCAAGATGGAGCAGCAGATCGACTCGTTGGCGCCGGAGACGGCCAAGCGGTACATGCACCACTACAACTTCCCGCCGTACTCCACCGGCGAGACCGGCCGCGTGGGCTCCCCGAAGCGCCGCGAGATCGGCCACGGCGCCCTCGCCGAGCGCGCCCTCGTGCCCGTGCTGCCGGCCCGCGAGGAGTTCCCCTACGCGATCCGCCAGGTCTCCGAGGCCCTCGGCTCCAACGGCTCGACGTCGATGGGCTCCGTCTGCGCCTCCACCCTGTCCCTGCTGAACGCGGGCGTGCCGCTGCGTGCGCCCGTGGCCGGCATCGCCATGGGCCTGGTCTCCGCCGAGGTGGACGGCCAGACCCAGTACGCGGCCCTGACCGACATCCTCGGCGCCGAGGACGCGTTCGGCGACATGGACTTCAAGGTGGCCGGCACCGCGGAGTTCGTCACCGCGATCCAGCTGGACACCAAGCTGGACGGCATCCCGGCCTCCGTGCTGGCCGCCGCCCTGACGCAGGCCCGCGAGGCGCGCCTGCACATCCTGTCCGTGCTGAACGCCGCCATCGACGCCCCGGACGAGATGGCCCCCACCGCCCCGCGGATCATCTCCGTGCGCATCCCGGTGGACAAGATCGGCGCGGTCATCGGCCCCAAGGGCGCCATGATCAACCAGATCCAGGACGACACGGGCGCGGACATCACCATCGAGGACGACGGCACCGTGCTGATCGGCGCCACCGACGGCGCCTCGGCCGAGGCCGCGCGCTCCGCGGTGAACGCGATCGCCAACCCGCAGGTCCCCGAGATCGGCGAGCGCTACCTCGGCACCGTGGTGAAGCTGACCACGTTCGGCGGGTTCGTCTCGCTCACCCCGGGCAAGGACGGCCTGTTGCACATCTCCGAGCTGCGCAAGCTCAACGAGGGCAAGCGCGTGGACGACGTCGAGGACGTGCTCGGCGTGGGCCAGAAGGTCCAGGTCGAGATCACCAAGATCGACGACCGCGGCAAGCTGTCCCTCTCCCCGGTGGTGGCGGAGTCCGACGCCCTGGCCGAGACCGCGGACGCGATCGAGTCCTCGCAGATCGAGGCCTGATCCGCCCCGCCCGGCCCGGTGACCACGACGGCGCCGCACCCTCCCCGCGAGTGGTGCGGCGCCGTCGTCGCGCATGGGCGAGAATGGCCGTCATGAGTGTTCACCGTGAGATCCCCCTGGACTTCGACGGCGTGCTGGCGGACGAGGGCAACGGTTCCGTGGTGCGCCGCTCCGTGCTGCCCGGCGGCGTCCGCGTGCTCACCGAGGCCATGCCGGACCAGCGCTCGGTGACCATCGGCTACTGGGTGGCCGTCGGGTCCCGTGACGAGTCGCCCGAGGGCTACGGCGCCACGCACTTCCTCGAGCACCTGCTCTTCAAGGGCACTCCCACGCGCACCGCGATGGACATCGCGGCCGCCTTCGACCGCGTGGGCGGGGAGTCCAACGCCGGCACGGCCAAGGAGTCCACCGTCTACCACGCCCGCGTGCTGGACGAGGACCTGCCGATGGCCGTGGAGGTCCTCACGGACATGCTCACCTCCTCCCTGATCGACCCGGACGAGCTCGAGACCGAGCGCGGCGTGATCCTCGAGGAGCTCGCCATGGACGCGGACGACCCCGTGGACGTGGCCCACGAGAAGCTCGCCGAGGTCATGCTGGACGGCCACCCCCTCGGCCGGCCGATCGGCGGCACGCCCGAGACGATCCGGGCCGTCACCCGCGACCATGTGGTGGGGCACTACACGCACTGGTACCGCCCGGACGAGCTCGTCGTCACCGCCGCCGGCCACCTCGACCACGACGAGGTCTGCCGCCTCGTCCTCGCCGCCCTGCGCGCCTCGGGCTGGGAGCTCACCCAGGGGGCCCTGCCCGCCCCGCGTCGTGCCGTGGACACCGCCGGGGCCGCGGCCTCGCGGGTGCGGACCGGCACGCACACCGTCACCAAGGCGGTCGAGCAGGCCAACGTCCTCGTCGGCGGCCGCTCGCTGTCCACCACGGACCCGGACCGCTTCGCCCTGGGCGTCATGCAGTCCGTCCTGGGCGGGGGCATGTCCTCGCGGCTGTTCCAGGAGATCCGCGAGCGCCGCGGCCTGGCCTACAACACCTACTCGTTCTCCGCCGGGTACTCCGACGCCGGCTACTGGGGCCTGTACGCGGGCTGCCAGCCGGACCGGGTGGACGAGGTGGCCGCGCTGATGGAGGCCGAGCTGGACCGGATGGCCGAGGCCGACGTCACCGGGGAGGAGCTCGCGCGCGCCCACGGGCAGATCTGCGGCGGCACCGTGCTGGGCATGGAGTCCACGGGCGCCCGCATGTCCCGGCTGGGACGGGCCGAGCTGGTCACGGGGGAGTACGTGGACCTGGCGGCCTCCCTCGCCCGGGTCCGCGAGGTCGACGCCGGCCAGGTCCGGGCCGTGGCCGCGCGCCTGGCCGCGGGGGACCGGGCGCGCGTCGTCGTCGCCCCGGCCTGACCTCGGCCACGGCCGCCGGGGCGGGCCGCGTAGGCTGGAGGCCATGACCGAGACCCGCACCCCCTCCGCCGTGTCCGCTCCCGACGACGTCCCGCGCGTCGCGATCCTGGGCGCCCATGGCCGCATGGGCCGCCACGCGGTGCCCGCGGTGCGAGCGGCCGAGGGGCTGGAGCTCGTGGCCGAGCTCGGCTCGCAGGACCGCCTGGACGCGGTGCTCGACGCCGGCGCCACGCACGTCCTGGACCTCACGGTGCCGGACGCCTCGCCCGAGAACGTGGCCTTCGCCGTGGAGCACGGGCTGCACACGGTCGTGGGCACGTCGGGCTGGGTGCCCGAGCGCCGCGCGCGCCTCGAGGCGCAGTTGGCGGAGCACCCGGGGGTGGGCGTGCTGATCGCCCCGAACTTCTCGGTCGGCTCGGTGCTGGCCTCGGCGTTCGCCGCGCAGGCGGCGCGGTACTTCGAGTCCGTCGAGCTCGTCGAGCTGCACCACCCGGACAAGGTGGACGCCCCGTCGGGCACGGCCGTGCGGACCGCCGAGCTCATCGGCGCGGCCCGGGAGGCGGCCGGCGTGCCCGTCTCCCCGGACGCCACCGAGCACGACCCGGACGGCGCGCGCGGTGCCGTCGTCCACGGCGTGCATGTGCACGCGGTGCGCCTGCGTGGCCTGGAGGCGCACCAGGAGGTGCTGCTGGGCGGGCCGGGCGAGCAGCTCGTGGTCCGGCACGACGCGTTCGACCGCGGCGCCTACATGCCCGGCGTCGTCCTCGGCCTGCGGACCGTGGCCTCCCGCCCGGGTCTGACCTACGGACTGGACGGATACCTGGACCTTGGCTGAGCCCTCCCGCACTCCCGACGACGGCGCCGTGGGCCCGACCGAGCCCGCCGCCCGTGCCCGCCGCTCGACCGTGATGAGCAAGGTGTGGGTCGGCTTCGTCTGCCTGCTCGTGCTGCTGTTCGCCGGGTTCGCCCTCAACGCGTCCGTCGCGCTGGTGCGCGCCCCGCAGCCGCTGGCCAAGGCGATCGGCGTGGGCGTCATCCTCGTGGTGCTGGTGACCGTGGCCGTCCTGGCCCGCGAGGTGTGGTTCGGCCGCCAGACCGAACGCCTGGCCGACCAGCTCGAGGCCGAGGGCGGACTGCCGGAGGACGACCTGCCGCGCTCGCCGGGCGGCCGGATCGACCGGGAGGCCGCCGACGCCCAGTTCGAGCTGTACCGCGTGGAGGCCGAGGCCGCACCACGCGACTGGCGCGCCCGCTACCGCCTCGCCCTGGCCTACGACGCCTCGGGCGACCGCCGCCGCGCCCGCGAGGCGGCCCGGGAGGCCGTCCGCCTGCACCGCGCCGGCTGACGCTACCCACGCGTCGCTCAGCGCCCCCCGACGGCCCGTTCCCGTTCCTCACCCGCCCGGGAGAGCCGGGCCATCACGGCCTCGAGCGGACCCCGTCGGCCGCTGAGCTCGGCGGCCAGCCCGGCCGCGAGGCTCAGCACGACGAGGGCGGCGAGCAGCGCCCCGTCGGCCGGGTCGAGTCCGGTCGCGTCCACGAGCGCGAGCACCACGAGGTGCCCCACGTAGAGCGTGAGCGGGATGCGCCCCGCACCCACGAGCGGGCGCAGCGCGGCGTGCCCGACCAGCGGCCGGGCCAGCAGGCAGGCGCCCAGCACGGCGCAGGCCCAGCCCGCCGCAAGCACGGCGGCCACCACGGACCCGGAGTGCGGGGTCGGCAGGGCGAGCCACAGCGGATCCGGGATCAGCAGCGCGAGCCGCGGCTCGCCCGTGCGCAGCGTGAGCGCCGTCTCGACCGGGTCCGTGCCGATCGCCGCGGCGACCCGCCCGAGCGTGCCCGGGGCCCGCAGCACCGCCGCACCGACGACGCCGGCCGCCGCCCACGCCGTGGCCCCGCCGCCGAGGATCCCGGCGGCCACGTGGGGCCGGTCCAGCGGCAGCCGCCCCAGGGCCAGCCCCAGCACGAGGAACGCGCCCCAGGACAGGACGGGGTAGTAGCCCGTGACCGTCAGATCGGCCAGCAGCAGCCCGGGACGCAGCAGGTCCGCGGGGCCGGGGGAGAGCCAGAGCCGCCCGCCCACGAAGAACTCCTGACGGCCCAGGGCGGCCTGTGCGGCCGCGACCACCGCGAACACCAGCACAGGCCCGAGCACGAGCCACGTCCCCGCGATCACCCCCAGGGTGCGGGCGCGCAGGCCCAGCAGGGGCAGCGCGAGCAGGAAGAGCAGGGCGTAGTGGCACAGGATCACGGCCACGGGGACCCCGAGCGTCCCGCACGCGAGCCCGAGCACGAACAGCAGACCCGCGCGGCGGGCGATCCGGCGGCGCAGCGCCGCGCGCCGGATCCCCGTGGCCGGCGTCGCGCCCCCCGTGGACAGGGCCAGCCCGACCCCGGCCAACAGGACGAACAGCACCGAGGCGCGGCCGGCGAACCACAGGAACGCCGGGTGGGGTGCTCCGTCCGCCGTCACCGGGTCGACGACGTGGACGGTGATCATGCCGAGCAGGGCGATCCCGCGGGCCGCGTCGACGCCGGGCAGTCGGCGACGCGCGGGCCGGTCCGGGCGGACGGCGGCGGGGGGCGGGGCGGGACGCAGGGCGGGCTCCTCTCGGGTCGCCGCGCGTCGCGGAGGGGCCACGGACGGCGCGGGCCCCCAGTCTCGCAGGTAGGGTGGGGCCCATGAGTGCCGTCCGTTCCGCCGTCATCCCCTCCGAGCTGCTCTTCGGCACGGTCGTGCCCGCCATGGTCACCCCCATGACGGACGAGGGCGCCGTGGACCTCGAGGCGGCCGCCGCGCTGGCCGAGCACCTGGTGGACCGCGGGGCCGACGGCCTCGTGGTCACCGGCACCACCGGCGAGACCTCCACGCTCACGGACGACGAGAACGTGGCGATGTTCCGTACCGTCGTCGAGGCCGTGGGGGACCGCGCCAGGGTCGTGGCCGGCACCGGCACCAACGACACGGCGCACACCCTCGAGCTGTCGCGCCGCGCGGCCGAGACGGGCGTGGACGGGCTGCTGCTCGTCACCCCGTACTACAACAAGCCCAACCAGGCCGGCATCCGCGCGCACTTCGAGACCGTGGCCGACGGGGTGGACCTGCCGATCATGCTCTACGACATCCCGGGCCGCTCCGTGATGCCGATCGAGCCCGAGACGGTCATCGCGCTCGCGCAGCATCCCAACATCCGTGCGCTCAAGGACGCGAAGGGGGACCTGCAGTCCACCACCACCGTCCTGGCGCACACGGACCTCGACCTCTACTCCGGCGACGACGGCGCGACCCTGCCGCTCATGGCGCTCGGCGCCGTGGGGGTCGTCTCGGTGGCCGCGCACGCGGCCCCCGAGCTGTACCGCCAGCTCGTGGACGCCGTCCACGCCGGCGACCTGGCCGGTGCCCGTGATCACCACTTCGCGCTGGACCCCGTCCAGCGCGGCATCATGACCCATGTCCAGGGCGCGGTGGCCGCGAAGGCCGTCCTCGCCGCCCAGGGCGTCATCCCGTCCGCAGCCGTGCGGCTGCCCCTCGTCCAGGCCACGCCGGACGAGCTCTCCGTCATCCGAGCCGACCTCGCGGAGGCCGGCATCACCTTCTAGAAGGGACCCGTTCCATGACCGCAGGCACCCGCCTGTCCACCCCGCCCAAGCTCAAGCGGGGCACCTGCCGCATCGTCCAGCTGGGCGGCCTCGAGGAGGTCGGCCGCAACATGGTCACCTTCGAGATCGACGGCAAGATCCTCATCGTCGACTGCGGCGTCCTCTTCCCCGAGGAGCACCAGCCCGGCGTCGACCTGATCCTGCCGGACTTCGACTACATCCGGGACCGCGTGGACGACGTCGTCGGCATCGTCCTGACCCACGGCCACGAGGACCACATCGGCGCCGTGCCGTACCTGCTGCGCCTGCGCGACGACATCCCCGTGATCGGCTCCAAGCTGACCCTCGCCCTGATCGAGGCCAAGCTCGAGGAGCACCGGATCAAGCCGCGCACCCGCGTGGTCAAGGAAGACGACATCGTCGAGTTCGGCCCGTTCGAGTGCGAGTTCGTGGCCGTGAACCACTCGATCCCGGACGCGCTCGCCGTCGCCATCCACACGGACGCCGGCACCATCCTGCACACCGGCGACTTCAAGATGGACCAGCTGCCCCTCGACGGCCGCATCACGGACCTGCGCGCCTTCGCCCGTCTCGGCGAGGAGGGCGTGGACCTGTTCATGACCGACTCCACGAACGCCGAGGTGCCGGGGTTCACCACCACGGAGGCGGAGATCGGCCCCACCCTCGAGCGCTACTTCGCCACGGCGAAGCGCCGCATCGTGGTGGCCTCGTTCTCCTCCCACGTGCACCGCGTGCAGCAGGTCCTCGACGCCGCCCACAAGCACGGTCGCAAGGTGGCCTTCGGCGGGCGCTCCATGATCCGCAACATGACCATCGCGGCGAAGCTCGGCTACCTCAACGTGCCGAACGGGATCCTCGTGGACATCCGCAAGGTGGACAAGTACCGCGACGACGAGATCGTGCTCATGGTCACCGGCTCCCAGGGCGAGCCGATGGCGGCCCTGTCCCGGATGGCCAACGGCGACCACCAGGTGCAGCTGGCGGAGGGCGACCTCGTCGTGCTGGCCTCCTCGCTGATCCCGGGCAACGAGAACTCCGTGTTCCGCGTGATCAACGGGCTCATGAAGCTCGGCGCGACCGTGGTGCACAAGGGCATGGCCAAGGTGCACGTCTCCGGCCACGCCTCCGAGGGCGAGCTGCTGTACTGCTACAACATCGTCGAGCCCGAGTTCGTGATGCCGGTGCACGGCGAGACCCGCCACCTGATCGCCAACGGCCGGATCGCGGAGAAGACCGGCGTGCCGGCCGAGAACGTCATCCTGGCCGGCAACGGCACCGTGGTGGACATGACCGACGGCCTCGTGAAGGTCGTCGGCGAGGTGGAGTGCGGCTACGTGTACGTGGACGGCTCCTCCGTGGGCGAGATCTCCGACTCGGACCTCAAGGATCGCCGTGTCCTGGGCGAGGAGGGCTTCATCTCGATCATCACCGTGGTCAACCGGCAGACCGGCGCGATCGTGTCCGGCCCGGACGTCCACGCCCGCGGCGTCGCCGAGGACGAGAAGGTGTTCGAGGAAATCAAGCCGAAGATCGTCCGGGCGCTCGAGGAGGCCGTGCAGTCCAGCAAGGACCACACCGCCCACCAGCTCCAGCAGGTGGTCCGCCGGACCGTCGGCACGTGGGTCAACCGCAAGCTGCGCCGCCGCCCGATGATCATCCCGGTGGTCCTGGAGGCCTGACCCCTCCGGGTCGCCATGCCTGCCGTGTCCGCGGTTCGCGGTAGTTTGGTGGGCATGGCGACCCGTACTTCCCCCACGCGTTCGTCCTCCTCCTCCGCCACGTCCCGCTCCGGCTCCGCCGGACGCCGAGGCTCCGGACGGAAGGGGTCGACCGCGACCGTCCCCGAGGCCGACCTGCCCGCCGCGCCCCTGCGCGCCCTGCATACCCTGTGGATGGGGCTGGCCACGCCGGTCGGTGCCGGCTTCCGCAAGCTCGGCCCGGACGTGCGCATCGACCGCGAGGAACGCCGTGACGGCACCGGCCTGCTCCTGCTGCTGCTCGCCGCGCTGATCGCGGCCGTGGAGTGGTGGGGCCTGCGCGGCACCGCCATCGGCCGCGTGGTGCACGGGGTGGTGGGCGGCACCGTCGGGTGGTTCGCCCTCCTGGTGCCGATCGCCCTGCTCGTCGTGGCCGTGCGCTGCTTCCGCCACGCCACGGACCATCGCGCCAACGGGCGCATCATCATCGGCCTGCTCATGGCGACCGTCGCCGGCTCCGGCATCGCCCACCTCGTGGGCGGTGTGCCCTCGGCCGCCGAGGCCTTCGAGGACATGCTCGGCGCCGGGGGCATGGTCGGCTACCTGGCGACGGCGCCGCTGGCCTCCCTGCTGACACCCGTGCCCGTCTGGGTCCTCATGATCCTGTTGGCCTTCTTCTCGGTGCTCGTGCTCACCGCGACGCCCGTCGGCTCGATCCCGCAGCGGCTCGCGGGCGGCTACGACTGGCTCACGGGCCAGGACCCCGAGGGCGCCTCCGAGCGGCGGGCCGCCCGCCGCGACGAGCGGCGCCGGGCCCGTGAGGTGCGCCGCGAGGCCGAGGACCTCGCCACCCCGCTCTCCGTGGACGCGGAGACCGGGCGCACCCACCCGGACCACGACCAGTCCTACCTGGACGGACCGGCCGCCGGCGCCCACGCCGCCGGGGCCTCCCGCCCCGGCCTGCTCGCGCGCCTGTTCGGCGGGCGCCGGGCACGCGAGGATCAGGCCGCCGACGCCGCCCCGGAGCACACCGCCGGCACCGCCTACGACTCCCCGGTGATCCACGAGGCCGAGGCCGGCTCCCACGCCGCCCCCGAGGCCGAGACCACCCAGGTCCTGCCCCGACCCGCCCCGCGGCGGGCCGCTCGCGGAGAGCAGGGCGTGTTCGACGCCGAGCAGGCCGCCGCAGACGCGCGTGACCCGCGGGACGCGGACCAGGACGCCTCGGACGACTTCGACCCGTGGGTGGACGAGGACGACGCGCCCGAGGACGCGGACGCCGAGCCGCAGCCACCCGCCGGAGTGCGCCGGCCCACGGCCGCGGACCGTGCCCTCGAGCAGGTGCGCGAACACGCCCGCGCCCAGCGTGAGGCCGCCGCCCCGGCCGCCGCATCCCTGGAGGAGGACGCGGGGGAGGACACCCCGTTCGCCCTGGACGACGCCCCAGGTCAGGGCTCCGGGACCGCCGCGTCGTCCTCCGCCGTGCCCGCCAGCACCCCCGCGCCGGTGCCGCCGGTGACCGCCGAGCCGGCCCGCGGCACCCAGTCCCCGCTGGGCGGGGACGTATCCTACACGCTGCCGCAGTCGGCCCTGCTCCCTGCCGGCCCCCAGCCGAAGGAGCGCTCCGAGGCCAACGACCGGGTCGTCGCCGCCCTGACCACCACGTTCACCGAGTTCAAGGTGGACGCCCAGGTCACCGGGTTCTCCCGCGGGCCGACGGTGACGCGCTACGAGGTCGAGGTCGCCCCCGGCACCAAGGTGGAGAAGGTGACGGCGCTGGAGAAGAACATCGCGTACGCGGTGGCCTCCTCGGACGTCCGGATCCTCAGCCCCATCCCGGGCAAGCGCGCGATCGGCATCGAGATCCCCAACACGGACAAGGAGGTCGTGGCCCTCGGCGACGTCCTGCGCTCGCAGGCCGCCCAGCGCACCGACCACCCGATGGTGATGGGCGTCGGCAAGGACGTGGAGGGCGGCTACGTGGTGGCCAACCTGGCGAAGATGCCCCACATGCTCGTGGCGGGCGCCACCGGCGCCGGCAAGTCCTCGTTCGTGAACTCGATGATCACCTCGATCCTCATGCGCTCCACCCCGGACGAGGTGCGCATGGTGATGGTGGACCCCAAGCGCGTCGAGCTCACCGCGTACGAGGGAGTGCCCCACCTGGTCACCCCGATCATCACGAGCCCGAAGAAGGCGGCCGAGGCGCTGCAGTGGGTCGTCAAGGAGATGGACACCCGCTACGACGACCTCGCGGCGTTCGGCTACAAGCACGTGGACGACTTCAACAAGGCCGTCCGGGCCGGCCAGGTGAAGCTGCCGCCGGACTCCAAGCGCGTGCTGCGCCCATACCCGTACCTGTTGGTCATCGTGGATGAGCTCGCGGACCTGATGATGGTCGCCCCGCGCGACGTCGAGGACGCGATCGTGCGCATCACCCAGCTGGCCCGTGCGGCCGGCATCCACCTTGTTCTCGCCACGCAGCGGCCGTCCGTGGACGTGGTCACGGGCCTGATCAAGGCCAACGTGCCCTCCCGCATGGCGTTCGCGACGTCGTCGGTCACGGACTCCCGCGTGGTCCTGGACCAGCCCGGCGCGGAGAAGCTGCTCGGCCAGGGCGACGCCCTGTTCCTGCCGATGGGCAAGTCCAAGCCCATGCGCGTGCAGGGGGCGTGGGTCAACGAGTCCGAGATCCACGCCGTCGTGGAGCACGTGAAGTCGCAGATGCAGGTCCAGTACCGCGCGGACGTGATCCCCGAGAAGACCGAGAAGGTCATCGACGAGGACATCGGCGACGACCTGGACCTGCTCCTGCAGGCCGTCGAACTCGTGGTCACCACGCAGTTCGGCTCCACGTCCATGCTGCAGCGTAAGCTGCGGGTGGGCTTCGCGAAGGCCGGCCGCCTCATGGACCTCATGGAGTCCCGCGGCGTCGTGGGCCCCTCCGAGGGCTCCAAGGCCCGCGACGTGCTGGTCAAGCCCGACGACCTCGCGGACGTGCTCGCCACCATCTCCGGAGACACCCCGCCCTCGGCCACCTCCGGCGACGGCGACGCCTCGGCCGGAACCGGCGACGGCGACGCCTCGGCGTCGGCCGCTCCGCGCGACCTGGTGCAGGAGGACCTGGACTCGCGCCCGGCCGCCGTGGACTGGAACGACGAGGACGATGATGAGGGATCGGAGGACGCGTGGCAGCTGACGGGCAGATGAGCGCGGCTGGCGGGGCGCAGCACGTGTCCGCCTGGAACCTGCCGAACATCCTGACCTCGGTGCGCATCCTGATGGTGCCCTTCTTCGCCTGGGCGCTGTGGGCCGGCGGGCCGTGGGGCGGCGACTCGCTCGTCGCCCGCTGGGTCGCGCTGGCGCTGTTCGCGGCGGCCATGTACACCGACAAGCTCGACGGGGACATCGCCCGCGCCCGCGGGTTGATCACCGACTTCGGCAAGATCGCGGACCCCATCGCGGACAAGCTGCTCACGGGCACGGCCCTCGTGCTGTTCTCCCTGCTGGGGGAGCTGTGGTGGTGGGTGACCATCGTGATCCTGGTGCGCGAATGGGGCATCACCCTGATGCGCTTCGTGGTGATCCGCTACGGCGTGATGCCGGCCGGCCGCGGCGGCAAGCTCAAGACCGTGCTGCAGACCGTGGGCATCGGCCTGCTGCTCCTGCCCTTGGCCCCGGTCGTGGGCGGCTGGTGGCCGTGGGCCGGCTGGGTGGTCATCGGGGCCGCCACCGTGCTGACGGTGCTGACCGGCCTGGAGTACGTCAAGGACGCGTGGGTCCTGCGGCGGGACGCCCTCGCCGCCCAGCGGGGGGCCTGAGGCGATGACCATGGCAGGCGCCCAGGACGTGGTGCACGCGCTCGCGCACGCGGGCCGCACGGTGGCGACGGGGGAGTCCCTCACCGCCGGCCTGCTGGCCGCGCGCCTGGCCGACGTCCCCGGGGCGTCGGCCGTGCTGCACGGTGGCGTGGTGGCCTACCAGAACGCCGTGAAGACCGGCCTGCTGGGTGTGCCGGAGGACCTGCTCGCGCGGGTCGGGGCGGTGGACGCGGACGTGGCCCGGCGGATGGCCCTCGGCGCCCGGGCGGCCCTGGGCGCCGACGTCGGCGTGGCCACCACGGGCGTCGCCGGGCCCGAGCCGCACCAGGGCCAGCCGGTGGGCACCGTGTGGCTCGGCCTGGCCGTGCCCGACGCGGACGCGAGCGCGCTGGACGTGCTCGGCGGCGAGCGCGACGGCGCGGCCACCGCGATCCTCCTCCGGCTCGACGGCGACCGGGCCGCGATCCGGGAGGCCACCGTCGCCGCGGCGCTGCAGGCCCTGACGCGCCTGCTCGCCGGCCGCGGCCACTGAGGCTGCATGGGGGCGCCGACCGACCCGTCTCGGCGCCCCGTCCCTGGTGCCGGCCCGCCCCGCCGCGTAGGTTCGGCGCGATGGAGACCGCATCGCCTCCCACCCCGCCCGAGCGTGCGCCGCAGGACGGCGACGACGCCCCGGGCCCCCGCGTCATCGGCCTCGTGGCCGACCCGGGCACCCCGTGGGCCCTCGTGCGCCGCACCGCCGGGGACGTCGAGGACCGGCTCGACGACCGCCTGCCGCAGCCCGGCGGCTGGCGGGTCAAGACCCGCCAGGAGTCGCTGCCGGTCGGTGCGACCGGGGGCATGGTCCTGGAGGAGCCGGTCCGCTCCCTCGCGGACGGGCAGGGATGGGACACGGTGGTCGCCGTCGTCGACCTGCCCCGGTTCGACGACCGGCGCGGCGTGGTGGCGGACGTCGTGCCGCAGCTGCGGGTCGGCGTCGTGTGCGTCCCGGCGCTGGGGGTCATCACCCCGGCCCGCCGGCTGCGGGAGACGGTGCTGCGGATCGTCGAGCACATCGACACCGCCCCGCACGTGGACCCGCCGGACGGGGAGCTGGACGTGCAGTCCTCCGACGAGTCCGGCGAGGTGGAGGAGGACGGCGGCCGGTCCCCGGCGGACGAGCCCCCCGAGCCCGACACTGACGCGCTGCGGGGCATCGCCCCGCTGGTCGACGTCGACGCGGACGTGACCACGACCACCGGGATGGGCGGCGGGTCCCGGCGCACGTCCACGGTGTACGTGAAGGGCTGGACGGGCACGCTGCGCCTGCTGGCCGGGATGGTGATGGCCAACCGGCCGCTGCTCATGCCGCGGGACATGACGTTCACGGTCGCCTCGGCCAGCGCGGCCGGTGCCTACGGCGTGTTCTTCGGCTCCATCTGGGTGCTCTCCAGCGTGATGTCTCCGGGGCGGCTCGCGGCGGTCAGCGTGCTGTCCGTGGTGTTGCTGGTGGCGTGGATGGTCACCACGAACGGTCTGTGGACGCACGGTGCGGCCCACCGGCACAGCTCGCGGCTGGACAACCTCTCCACCGTGCCCACCGTGGGCCTGGCCTGCACCGTCGTCTACGTGCTGCTCTTCGTGACGCTGCTGCTGGTCGCGCTCATGATCATCCCCGTGGAGTATCTGGGGGAGGAGCTCGAGCAGCCCAGCGGCGTGGGCGACTACGTCCGGCTCGTGTGGCTGGCGGCGTCGATGGGCACGATGGCCGGAGCCGTCGGCTCGAGCCTGGACGACTCCGACCGCATCCGGAACGCCACCTACTCCCTGCGGGAACGGCATCGGCGCTCGGAGCGGCACGAGGGCGACGGGGCCGCCGAGGGCCCGACGGCGGGGGAGACCATGTCTCGGGAATGAACGCGACCCCGCCCGACGTTGAATGTAACGAGTCAAGAAGAGTGCCTCGCGGGATCAGGCCCGCGGCCCGGCGCCCTTCAGGAAAAGTCCAGGAGCAGGCGATAGACATGATGCGACATCCCGTCCATTCCCACGGAATCACGCGCTGGGTCGATGACCAGCCCCGCCCCCGCGCGGCCGCCCCCGACATCAAGGAGCGCAGCATGCCCCTCCTCCGCCACGAGATCGGCGACGTCCTGCGCGACGTCCGGCAGCTCCAGGGCCGCACCTTGCGCGAGGTCTCGCACGACGCCCGTGTCTCGCTCGGCTACCTGTCGGAGGTGGAGCGCGGCCAGAAGGAGGCCTCCTCCGAGCTGCTGGCCTCGATCTGCCAGGCGCTGGACATCCCGCTGTCCTACCTGCTGCGGGAGGTCTCGGACCGGCTCGTGGAGCAGGAGGGCATGGTCGTCCCGGACACCCTGCCGGACGATCTCACGGACCCGAGCCTGGGCTCGCTGGCCGGCCGCTGACCCCGCCACCCCCACGGCGCGGGCGCCCCGTCTCGGGGCGCCCGCGCCGTCTGCGTCTCCGTCCCTGACCCCGCGACCGACCACAGAGAGGACCTGCCGTGCGCGAGAGCGAGTTCCGCCGGCTGATGGACGAGGAGTTCGGCCCCGCCCGGGCCGGCCTCGTGGCAGACTCCCTGCACCTGCCCGGCCTGGACACCACCGCGACGGCGGCGATCGCCGCCGGCGTGGACCCGCGGCGGGTGTGGCTGGCGGTCTGCGACCTGCATGAGATCCCGCAGGAGCGGCGTCTCGGCCGGGACGTGCCGCCGAAGCGGTGAGGGCGCCGGGGCGCGCCGGGGAGGCCGCGGCGCCTGCCCGGCGGTGGCGGCGGCTACAGTGGATTTCGGCGCGCGCCGCGCGTGAAGGACCCACGTCGCGCGTCCTCTCGACAGCGCGAGGACCCATGTCTCGTCCCACCCCTCGAGGAGGCCCTATGCCCACGCCCGGTTCGGATGAACCGGTCGCACGCCTGCTGGCGCGCGGCTCAGAGTACAGTGTGATCGTTCCCGATGCGGGTGAGGACTACATCCAGGGCATGGTGCTGGAGGGGACGGTGTACGAGTCCGCGATGCTGGAGAAGATGGCCGAGGCGCTCTCGCCGGGTGACGTGGTCGTCGACGTGGGGGCCAACGTGGGCAACCACACCCTGTTCCTCGCCTGCGCGGTGGGGGCTCGGGTGATCGCCGTGGAGCCAGATGCACGGCTCGCAGACGCCGTCCGCCGCTCCGCCGCGCTCAACGGCGTCGAGGACGCCGTGGAGGTGCACGCCTGCGCGGCAGGCGCCGGCGAGGGCGAGGCCGTCCTGCGCGAGGGGGACCCGGCCAACCTCGGGACGCGGTCGATCGACCGGTCACCGGAGGCCGAGGGCGACCGGGTGCCGGTGCGCACCGTGGACGAGATCGTCGGCTCGCGCCTCGTCGCGATGCTCAAGGTGGACGTCGAGGGATTCGAGGCGCACGTGCTCGACGGCGCCCGCCGCACGCTCCGGCGCAGCCAGCCCCTGCTGTGGATCGAGTGCCTCGACGAGCCCGCCTACGAGGCGGCGGTCGAGCGGCTCCGCCCCCTGGGCTACCGCGTGGCCGACGTGGAGAACTCCTCGCCGACCGTCCTCTTCGTCCCGCGATCCGCGGACGAGCGGCAGGAGGCGGGGATGGACGCGGTCATGCGCCGCATGTACGCCGAGCGCTCGACCGCGCTGGCCCTCCGGGAGCGGCTGCGGGCCGGTGACGGTGAGCCCGGCGAGGGCGCGGAGATGCGAGCCGACCTGGCGGAGGCGGAGGCGGACCGGGACGCGGCGCGCCGTCGAGTCGAGGAGCTGGAGGCGCTCGTCGCCCGGAATCGGGAGGACTTCCGCGTGCTCCGGGGGTTCGTGGCGGAGGCCGAGGACCGCATCTGGAACCAGCGGGACGCCCAGTCCGAGCGGGAGGCGGCGCAGGAACGCCTGCAGGAGATGGAGGACGCCCTGGAACGCCTCGCGGTGGAGAAGGAGTCGGCCCTGCAGGCGGTCCAGCAGACGCGGGCCACGCTGCGTCACGTGCGGTCCTCGCGCACCTTCCAGGCGGGCAAGGCGCTGCGGGAGGCCCAGAGCCTGACCGGCGTGCGCCGCGCCGTGCCCCGACTCATCTCGATCATCCGCGCCGACAAGAAGGGTGGGCAGGCATGAGCCCCCGGATCCCCGCACCTGTGGTTCCCGAGGACGTCGCGTCGCGGCGCCGTGAGACGGATCCGGTGCCGGTCCGCAGACGCACCGGCCGGGCTGGGAAGCTCGTCGTGGCCTGCATCCTGGACGAGTTCTCCTTCACCTCCTTCGAGGGCGAGGCGGACCTGGTGCCGCTGACCATGGAGTACTGGCGCGCCGAGCTGACGGCGGCGCAGCCGGACCTGCTGCTCGTGGAGTCCGCGTGGCGCGGGCACCGCCAGACCTGGTGGAACACCGTCCATCGGTTCGGCCCCGAGCTGGAGGGCATCCTCCGGTGGTGCCGTGAGAGGGGTGTGCCCACCGCCTTCTGGAACAAGGAGGATCCGGTGCACTTCAACACGTTCCTCACCACGGCGGGCCACTTCGACGCGGTGTTCACCACGGACCTGGACTGCGTCCCGCGCTACAAGCGCGAGCTCGGGCACAGCAACGTGCACTTCCTGCCGTTCGCGGCCCAGCCGGTCCACTCCAATCCCGTGGAGGCCTTCGAGCGGGTGCAGGGGTGCGCCTTCGCCGGCGCCTACTACGCCCGCTACCCCGAGCGGCTGGCGGATCTGCGGGAGCTCAGCTCGCAGCTCTCCGCGGATGGCCGGCGGTTCGACATCTACGACCGCAACCTGGGCCGGGGGAACGCCGACTACGCCTTCCCGGAGGAGTACAAGCGGTTCATCGTGGGCGGCGCGCTGACCCCGGACCTGCTGGACATCCCCTACAAGGGCTACACGGTCAACCTCAACCTGAACTCCGTGAAGCAGTCCCAGTCCATGTTCGCCCGCCGGGTGTTCGAGCTCCTGGCCTCCAACACGCTGGTGGTCAGCAACTTCTCCCGCGGGCTGCGGCTCATGTTCGGCGACCTCGTGGTGGCGACGGACTCGGGGACGCAGATGCGACGTCGGCTCGAGCAGATCGAGGCCCACTCCAACGGCAACGAGCGGATGCGCGCCATGGCGCTGCGCAAGGTCCTGCGGGAGCACACCTACGCCGAGCGGCTCTCCTTCGTGGCCCAGCACGCCGGGGTCACCCTGCCTCCGGCCGAGGTCGAGCGCCCGCTGCTGATCGTGCCGCATGCACCGGGCCGCGATGAGGAGGCCGTCCGCGGCCTCCTGGCGTCCTGGACGCGGCAGTCCTGGACCGACTGGGTGCTCGCCGTCCTGGTGGAGGACGATGCGGACGCGGCGGCCGTCGAGGCCGCGGCTGACGACGACCGCGTGGTCGCCGTCCAGTCCGCCGACGGCCTTGCGGCGCTGGCGCGGTCGCGCGGATGCACCGCCCTCGGCACCCTGGAGCCCCAGGACTGGTACGGGCCGCACTACCTCGAGGACCTCGTGCTGACCCTGCGGTGGGCCGACGTGGACGCCGTCGGGCACCGGGAGCACTACGCGGTGCCGGAGGGCGGCGGCGCCCCGGTGCGCCGCGAGCCGCGCACCGCGTGGACCCCGTGCGACGGACTGCCCCTGCACCGGTCGCTGGTGCGCCTCGACCCGGCGGCGGAGGCCGCGGTGTCCGGCGTCCTCACCGAGGCGACGGCGCCTGCCGGCCTGGCCGTCTCCGCGCTCGAGTACTGCGCGGGCGGGGCGCATGCCCCGGCCGCCCTCCTGGAGCCGGTGTCGGCGCTGCCCCTCGACCAGGGGCTCGGACTGGACGAGATCCGTCGCCACGCCGACGCGCTGGTGTTCGAGGAGTCCTCCGACGACCTGCCCGTCCTCGACCTCGACATGCTGTTCGAGGGCATGACGACCTTCGACGCCATGACCATGACGTGGGAGGACGGCGAGGCGCGGCTGACCTCGCGGATGGAGGCGGGCCGTCACCAGTACTGGATCAACCCGCACGTCAGGCCGCTGGACGCGGAGCTCCTCGGCCGCACGGAGCCCCTCTACCTGGACGTCGGGGTCGGGCTCGACGTCATGCTGGTCGCGTACTGGCTCGACTCCGCGGGAGGACGCATCGGCCACGCGATGATCCCGGCGCGCCAGTCCGTGGAGGTGACCATTCCCGACGACGCCGTGGCGATGCGCTGGGGACTGCGGGTGAGCGGGTCCGGCAGTGCGGTGATCCACCGTGTGGTGAACGGCCCCTTCGTGGCGCCGCCCGTCCCGCTGTTGGTGCGCAGCCCGGACGTGCTGGTGACGAACATCTACCCGTCCTACGGGAACCTGTACCGCAACGGGTTCGTGCACAGCCGCCTGCGTCGCTACCTCGAGGCGGGGCGCCGGCTCGAGACCGTCACCCTGGGGACCGCTCATCAGCCGGAGTTCCGGGAGTTCGAGGACGTGGACGTGGCCGTGCTGCGGCCGGCTGACCTGTCCGCCACGCTCGCCACGGGGGAGGCGCGCTCGCTCACCGTGCACTGCCTCCTGCCGGAGACCTGGGACGTGCTGAAGACGGCTCCGTCGCTGCCCCCCACCACCGTGTGGATCCACGGGTTCGAGATCCAGCCCTGGTGGCGCCGGCGGTTCAACTACACCTCCGAGGAGGAGCTGGAGGCCGCCAAGGACCTGTCGGAGACCCGTCTGACGATGTGGCGGGAGATCTTCGAGTCCTCTCCCGAGGACATGCACTTCGTCTTCGTCTCCCAGTGGTTCGCGGAGACGGTGTTCGAGGACGTCGGCGTGCGGCTGCCCGACCACCGCTGGAGCATCATCCACAACCCCATCGACGCGGACGTCTTCCCCTACCGGGAGAAGACCGCCCAGCACCGCCTTCGAGTCCTGTCCATCCGGCCGTACCACTCCCGCGTCTATGCGAACGACCTCTCCGTCGCCGCCGTCCTGGAACTCAAGGACGAGCCGTGGTTCGACGAGATGGAGTTCACGTTCCTGGGGGACGGTCCGCTGTTCGCGGAGACCCTCGCACCCCTGCGGGGCCTGCCCAACGTCTCGATCCGCCGCGGCTTCCTCACGCACGAGCAGATCGCCCGGGAGCACGCCGTCCACGGCGTGCTCCTGGTCCCGACCCGCAGCGACACCCAGGGGGTGAGCCGCGACGAGGCCATGTCCTCGGGCTTGGTCCCGGTGACCTCGGCCGTCGCCGCAGTCCCGGAGTTCGTGGACGAGGAGTGCGCGTTCCTCGCCCCGCCGGAGGACCACCACGGCCTGGCCGACGCGTTGCGGGCGCTGCACCGGGACCCGGAGCGCTACCTGGGGATGTCCCGCGCCGCCGCGGAGCGGGTGCGGGCGCAGTCCGGGGCGGACCACGTGGTCGCCGAGGAGATGGCGGCCTCATTCGGGAGGACCGCCTCATGACTCTGCGCACCACCGTCCTCGGCAGTCGGCTGACCTTCAACGCGTTGTCGAGGCACCCGGACTTCGTGACGTCGACGGCCGGATTCCTGTCCCGCGTGTCCCTGGCCGGATGCGGCACTCCTCCCGTGGCGGAGGTCGACCTCGCATCGGTGCCGACCCCTGCACGCACGATGCTGACCCGCGACCTGGACCGCACCCTCCTCGCGGACGTCGTGGTCTCGCAACCGGACGTCGTCGTGCTGGACGCGCTGGAGGAGAGATGGCCGCTCGTCGTCCTCCCCTCCGGCGCGGTGGTGACAGCGTCTCCCGAGCTGGGAAGGCTCGGCAAGGTCGCAGGGGAGAGGGTTCCGTTCGGATCGGACCGTCATTTCGCCCTCTGGGAAGCCGGGTGGGAACGCGCACTGTTGGTGTTCGAATCGGTCGGTCTGCGCGACCGGCTCGTCCTCCATCGAGTGCTGCTGCCGACCCAGGACGAAGCGGGGGACGTTCTGGCGGGCGCCGCCGAGCGACACCGGGCCAACCAGTTTCTCGCACGGGTGTACGGGCGCATGCAGGAAGACCTGCCCTGGCGACGGGTCGTGGCCCTTCCGCCAGCGGCGGCGCACGCCGCCGCATCGGGCGAGGGGAACGCTGATCCGCTGGCCCTGAGTCCGGACTCGGCCGCAGAGCTGACACGTCGCGTGCTCACGGCGGTGGAGTCCACCTCGGGGGGCGTCGCCGGGCGCCCGGGCGGCCTCTTCCTCCACGGTGACCTCTCCCGGGCAGAGGAGGATCGATCCCTCGTCGTCCTCCTCGACGGTCTGCACCACGAGGACGGGGCGGCGCCCCGTGCGGTCGTGGCCGCGCAGGGGTGGCTCACGCAGAGGGCCGTGCCGTGGTTCTCGCTGACGGTGCGCGGCGGCCAGACGGCCGTGTCGGAGGCGGCGGCCGAGCTCGCCGAGCTGTCCGAGGCGACCGGCCGCGATCTGCTCCTCGTGGGCGGCGGAGGCGCCGGATACGAGGCGCTGCGGCTGGCCGGCCGGCTCGGAGACGCGGCGTCCGTGCTCGCGTGGAACCCGGATGCCGGTCCTGAGCCGCAGGACGAGGAGGGCGACGGCGCGAGCACAGAGCGGGTCGACTCCCTCGTCGCGGGACGGCGTGCGCTGGTCCTCCAGGGTTCGGAGGACCCTCGGCTCCAGTCGACTCTGATGCCGGTCGTCCAGCGGACCCCCGGGGCGGGGCCCGGCCCCCTGCTATACGGGGTGGGGGACGGCCACGCGGCCCTCGTGCTGCGGTGGCCCGGCGGCGAGGATGACATTCCTCCGGCGGTGCTCCTGCTCGTCCTCGACGCACTGCGCCGGGGCGGCCGCCCGAGGGCGGTGCTCTCCGCCCTCCAGCGGCGCCTGGCGTCCGGTCCGCCGGCAGCCGTCGCGCACGCCCCCGGAGCGGTGCCGGAGGCGCGGTCCTCCCCTGAGGAGATGACGGGCCCGGAGCCTGCGGAGGCGCCGGTCGTAGACGAGCCGGGGCCGGCCGAGGGCGCGAGCGCCGGTCTCGCCGTGCGGGGGGCCGACGACGGTCGGGTGCGCGTCGACTGGGACCTCGCCGAGCTGTCGGACGGCCGGGCAGCCGGAGCGGACTTCTCGATCGAGGCAGACGGGCTGACGGAGGCGACGGTGGAGGACGCCGTGCCGCCCCTGATCGTGCAGCCGCTCGGCGATGACGGGTCCTGGCGCCTGGACCTGCGGGACGGGCGAGGCCGGGCCGTGGGCTCGGTCCGATTCGACCGGCGTGCGCGTCGGCTCGAGCCACCGACATCCTGAGGCCCGGAGGCTGCCGGGCGCGCGCGACTCGCCGGAGATCGAACACATGTTCGATCCATGCGGTAGAGTCCTGCACAGCAGTGCGACGGGGTGATCTCGTGCACAGGCGGGGCGGGCCACGCTTATCGTGTCCGCCGCCCCCCGTAGATTCACGGACATGACCGAGGCGGGCGCTCCAGCGTCCGCGGCAGCACCACCAGAGCTAGGGGTGAAGGATGAGCAAGGTGACGGATCGCGAGAAGGCCCTCGAGGCCGCTCTCGCCCAGATCGACAAGCAGTTCGGCAAGGGTTCCGTCATGCGGCTGGGGGACCAGACCCAGGCACCCGTCGAGGTCATCCCCACGGGCTCGGTGGCCATGGATGTGGCCCTGGGCATCGGCGGCCTGCCGCGCGGCCGCGTGGTGGAGATCTACGGCCCGGAGTCCTCGGGCAAGACCACCCTGGCCCTGCACGCGGTGGCCAACGCGCAGCGCAACGGCGGCATCGCGGCCTTCATCGACGCGGAGCACGCCCTGGACCCGGTCTACGCCCGCCAGCTCGGGGTGGACACGGACGCCCTGCTGGTCAGCCAGCCGGACACCGGCGAGCAGGCCCTGGAGATCATGGACATGCTCGTCTCCTCGGGCACCCTGGACATCGTCGTCATCGACTCCGTGGCCGCGCTGACCCCGCGCGCCGAGATCGAGGGCGAGATGGGCGACTCCCACGTCGGCCTGCAGGCCCGCCTCATGTCCCAGGCGCTGCGCAAGGTGACCGGCCGCCTGCACCAGACCAAGACCACGGCCATCTTCATCAACCAGCTGCGCGAGAAGATCGGCGTGTTCTTCGGCTCCCCGGAGACCACCACGGGCGGCAAGGCGCTCAAGTTCTATGCGTCCGTGCGCATCGACGTCCGCCGCATCGAGACCCTCAAGGAGGCCGGCAACCCCGTCGGCAACCGCACCCGCGTGAAGATCGTCAAGAACAAGATGGCCCCGCCCTTCAAGCAGGCCGAGTTCGACATCCTCTACGGGGTCGGCATCTCCCGCGAGGGCGGCCTGATCGACATGGGTGTCGAGGAGGGCATCGTCAAGAAGTCCGGCGCGTGGTTCACCTATGACGGGGACCAGCTCGGGCAGGGCAAGGAGAACGCCCGTCGCTTCCTCCGGGACAACCCGGACCTCGCCAACGAGATCGAGGAGCGCATCCTCACGAAGCTCGGCATCGGCGTGGCCCCGGAGGCCGAGGACGACGAGGCCCCGGCCCTGACCGCGGTTCCGGGGGACACCGCGGCCGGATGACCCGATCGCGCCGGAACGTCGGAGGCGGGGCCGCCCACCGGTCGGAGACGGCCGGCCGGAGCGGCTCCGCCCCCGGTGTGTCCGCGTTCGACGACGCGCGCGACACCGACGCCGCCCGGATGTGGCTCGAGCTGGCGGGTGTGCCCGAGGCCGACGGGCCGGTCGAGGAGAGGAACGCGGGCACGGCGTCGCCCGCGGTCCCGCCGGATAACCCGGTCGATCGCAGCCTCGCCGCGGCGGGGAACGCCCCTGCGTCAGCGCCGTCCGGTCCTGTCCCAGCGCGGGCCGAGGCCGAGGCACCGGACCTGGGCTCGCTCTTGGGCCGTGCGAGCGACCTGCCCAGCCCCTCGCCCGGCGCCGCCGCGCGCGTGCTGCCGTGGTCGACGGACGCACGACCCGCGCGTGACGGGGGCGGTGCCCCGTCCGGGCCGAGGCGTGTGCGCCGTCGGAATGCCCGGCCGTCCGCCGCGGATGCCGCGTCCACCCCTGAGGAGGCCCGGCCGCGCCGTCGCCCGGGGCCCGCGCCCCTGCCGGCCGACCCGCAGGAGCGGGAGGAGGCCGCCCGGGAGGTCGTCCTGCGGCAGCTCGCCCTGGGACCGCGGTCCCGCGGCCAGCTCGAGGCCAAGCTCACCGAGCGCGAGGCCGAGCCCGCGCTCATCGCCCGGGTCCTGGACCGGTTCGAGGAGGTCCGGCTCGTGGACGACGTCGCATTCGCCGAGGTCTGGGTCCGCAGCCGCCACCGGTCCAAGGGACTGGCCCGGCGGGCCATCGGCCACGAGCTGCGGCAGAAGGGTGTGGACCGGGACGTCGCGGCCGAGGCGCTCGAGGCCATCGACGGGGAGGACGAGCGTGCCGCCGCCCTTGAGCTCGTCCGCCGCCGCCTGCGCGGCCGCCGGGTCCCCGCCGGCAACGGACCGGACGCGCGCGCAGAGCGGGACAAGGTGACCCGGCGCCTCGTGGGCATGCTGGGGCGCAAGGGGTATGGAGGAGGGCTCGCTTTCGCAGTCGTCCGGGAGGCACTTCAGGAGCAGGGATGACGAGGTGTTCCTCCGGCAAGACCGCGTCGACGGACGCCGAGGCGCCGCCTGGCCGTTACGATGACCGCCATGCTCGCAATGCCAGACGTCACCGCGCTGCCCGGCCCCACAGGACTGGTCGTCGAAGCGCTGGTGCGTGACGTCCCGTCTCCCCGGGGCCTCGTCGTATTCCTCCCCGGAGCGCTCTCGCCCAAACGTGAGGACCGTTCCATGCCGGTGTTCCACCGCTGGTCGTGGGCTGAGGACCTGCCGGACTTCGCGGTCCTGACCATCGCGGACCCCGCACTCCGCCAGGACGCGGAGCTCGACGGGGCCTGGTTCATCCATCCCGAGGTGGACGTGGTCCGCGAGATCGCGGCCGTGGTCCTCGAACATGCCCGGGAACGTGGACTCGGCCGGGACAAGATCCTGTTCTACGGATCCTCGTTGGGTGGTTTCGGTGCGCTCGCCGCCGCCGCCGCCGCCCGGGCCCGTGCGGTGGCTGAAGTGCCTCAGATCGACTTCCGCGGCTGGCTCCCCGGCGCCGTACGGGCCGTCGAGAAGCGCATCCTCGGGATGACGGTCACCGAGTATCGACGCCACCACCCCGAGCGGGTGGACGTCTGGTCCCGGTTCCTCTTCGAGCGGTACGTCCCACCGTTCACCATGATCTCCAATGAGGCGGACCGGTGCTTCCCCCAGCAGCTGAAGTTGATCAGCACGATCCGTTCGAGCACGCTCTACCGCGCGGAGAACGCCGACCTTCTGGTGACGGCACGCACTCACGAGCATCAGACCCTCCAACGCGCAGTGGCGTTGCGCGCCATCAAGGCAGCGCTGCCGACGGAAGGCTGAGGTCTCACCCGGCGGGTATCACCCGATTCCGCCTCGATCGGCCGGTGGACGTCTTGACACTCCCTCTGTCACGGACGACGCCGTCCAGGGGCTTCTGCCGGCTTCGACACCGCTGACGCCGGATCCCCGTCGCCTGCCACGAGCGGGGCGTCCGCGCAACGTCTGATCGGCGGCGGGCCCCGCGCCCCGCCCGAGGTTCCTAGATGTTGTGGGTCATGAGGTTCTTGGCACGGGGGCCGGGCTGAGATGAGACGAGTGGGCCTCTGCCGCAGGATGGAAGTTCCTACACCACCCATCCGCGCAAAGAGACCCACTCATGACTCACGCTCATGCACCCCTGACTCCCACCGGCCGTCTCAGGATGGTCCAACGCCACCTGAACGACGGGATCCCACAAGCGCACGTGGCCGCCGAGTTCCGGGTCGCACGTCCCACGGTGGCCACCTGGGTGGCGCGCTACCACGCCGAGGGCGAGGCCGGGCTGCTGACCGGCCCAGGCGTCCGCGCCGTTCACCTGCCCAGCTCGACCCCGGGGTGGTGGCTCAGATCCAGACCCTGCCTCGCAGGGAGAAGTGCTCGGCCCGCCGGATCCATCACCACCTCGTCTCCGAGGGCCACCGGGTGTGTCTTCGTGCCGTGGGACGGTGGCTGCACCGGGCCGGGCTCTGCCGGCTACGGGACCTGACCCCGGCCGGGGAAGACCCTGCGCCAGCAGCCGGCCCAGAGGATCACCGCGAGGGGGCCGGGGCACAGGGTGCACCTGACGTGAAGAAGATCGGGAAGATCCCTGACGGGGGCGGCTGGCGTGCTCACGGACGGGACTGCGAGAACGCGCGAGCAGCCACGCGCGGGCCTGGCCGGCGGGTCGGCTACACCTGCCTGCACTCGGCGATCGACGGGTTCACCCGCCTGGGCTACACCGAGGCGTTGGAGGATGAGCGGACGGTGACCACGATCGGGTTCTTCTGCCGGGCGCGGGCGTTCTTCGCCGCCCACGGCATCCGGATCGACAGGGTGGTCACGGACATCGGGAACGACTACCGGGCTGCGGAGTTCACCCGGAAGGTGGTCTCGCTCGGGGGCCGGCACCACCGGATCCGCCCCTACACCCCGCGCCATAACGGGAAGGTCGAGCGGTACAACCGGCTGATGGTCGATGAGGTCCTCCACGCCCGCCCGTCTACCTCAGAGACGGCTCGGCGTGAGGCCCTGCAGGTGTGGGTGAACCACGACAACTACCATCGGCCTCATACCTGATGCGGGGACGCCCCGCCGGCCTCACTGGCCCCGGCCCGAGTCAACAACGTCATGCCCTCCTACACCTAGGGGCACTCGGGCCTTCCGCCGCCGACGAGTTGTCTTGAAGCGAGCTGGCTGCAGGTGCGTTGTCTGCGGAGTATCTGAAACGCTCTGAGCAATGTACAAGGGGAACCGGGATGCTTCTATCCAGGGAGTCACACGACGTTGACAGCTTCCACACGTTTTAACTTCTGTATCATCGCACCAATGAATGTGGCCATCTATGGATCGTGTGTCTCTCGAGACGTCCTCCGCGTCCACCCCGTGGCCCCGGTCGCGGCATACGCGGCGAGGTCGTCCTGGGTCTCCGCCCTGACCCCGCCCGTGGCGGAGCCGGACGCAGACATCGGACTTGCCTCGGACTTCCAGGCGCGCATGGTGCGGGACGACTTCGCATCCACCGCGCCCGCCGCACTCGACGCAGGGGATGCCCTGTTGCTCGATCTCACCGACGAGCGCTTCGGCGTGATCGAGTACGGGGGGGGCTTCATCACTCCGTCCAATGAGTTCCGCCGTTCGGCGTGGAACGACGTCGTGGTGGGGCGACGGATCCCCTTCGCCTCGGACGAGCACGTCGCCCTGTTCCGAGAACTGGCCCCCCGCATGAAGGAGAGGCTGCGCGGCCGACGCGCCTGGGTCCTGCGTGCACGCTTCGCCGACGTCACTGACACCGGCGAGTCCGTGTGCCGCTCCGACGGACGATCCGGTGACCAGTGGCAGGTCGCCTTCGCGCCCTACTTCGCGGTGCTGGAAGAGCTGGGGCTGCCGATCCTCGACGTGCCGGACGAACTGGCCGTGGCCTCCAAGGACCACCTCTGGGGCGCAGCGGCCATGCACTATGCGGACCCGTTCTATGCCTGGGTCGCCGACCGGCTCACCGATGCCCCCACGATCGACTGATCGGCGGCGGGCCCCGCGCCGCGCCCGGAGTTCCTAGAATGGTGCGGTGACTCTGACGGACCCCACCCCCCGCACCACCCCGCTCGCGCAGGACGGCGCCGCCGCGCGCCCGCACGAGGGTCTGACCTATGAGGTCCGCACCTTCGGCTGCCAGATGAACGTGCACGACTCCGAGCGCATCTCCGGCCTGCTCGAGTCCACCGGCTACGCCCCGGTCGCCGAGGACGCCCAGGCCGACCTCGTGGTCTTCAACACGTGCGCGGTCCGCGAGAACGCGGACAACCGCCTGTACGGCAACCTCGGCAACCTGCGCGCGGTGAAGGACGCGCACCCGGGCATGCAGATCGCCGTCGGCGGGTGCCTCGCCCAGAAGGACCAGGCCGCCATCCAGCGCAGGGCCCCGTGGGTGGACGTCGTCTTCGGCACCCACAACATCGGCTCCCTGCCCGTGCTGCTGGAGCGCTCGCGCCACAACGCCGAGGCCGAGATCGAGATCCTCGAGTCGCTCGAGGTGTTCCCCTCCACCCTGCCCACCAAGCGGGACTCCACGCACTCCGGCTGGGTGTCCATCTCTGTGGGCTGCAACAACACGTGCACGTTCTGCATCGTCCCGTCGCTGCGCGGCAAGGAGAAGGACCGCCGCCCCGGGGAGATCCTCGCCGAGGTGCAGGCGCTCGTCGACGCCGGCGCCGTCGAGGTCACGCTGCTGGGCCAGAACGTGAACACCTACGGCGTCGAGTTCGGCGACCGCGGCGCGTTCGCCAAGCTGCTGCGCGCGTGCGGGGAGATCGAGGGCCTCGAACGCGTCCGCTTCACCAGCCCCCACCCGGCCGCGTTCACGGACGACGTCATCGACGCGATGGCCGAGACCCCCAACGTCATGCCGCAGCTGCACATGCCCTTGCAGTCGGGCTCGGACAAGGTGCTCAAGGACATGCGCCGCTCCTACCGGTCCGCGAAGTTCCTGCGGATTCTGGAGAAGGTGCGCGAGCGCATCCCGCACGCCGCCATCACCACGGACATCATCGTCGGCTTCCCCGGGGAGACCGAGGAGGACTTCGCCGAGACGATGCGGGTGGTCGAGGCCTCCCGCTTCTCCTCCGCGTTCACCTTCCAGTACTCCATCCGCCCGGGGACCCCCGCCGGGGAGATGGACCACCAGGTGCCCAAGGCCGTCGTCCAGGAGCGCTTCGAGCGCCTCGTGGCGCTGCAGGACCGGATCTCGGCCGAGGAGATGGCCACGCTCGTCGGCACCCGCCAGGAGCTGCTCGTCACCGCCGACTCCGGCTCCAAGGCCGCCGAGCGCGGCCGCCTGTCCGGGCGCGCACCCGACAACCGCCTCGTGCACTTCTCCGTGCCCGCCGGCGCCGAGACCCCCCGCCCCGGCGACTTCGTCACCGTGACGGTCACCGAGGCCCACCCGTTCTTCGCCGTCGCCGACCCGACCGCCCAGGACTACGTCCTGCGCCGCTCCCGCGCCGGCGACGCGTGGGACCGCGCCCAGGCCGAGTCGTGCGGCGCGCCCGCCCCCGGCACGGCGGGCGGCTCCGGGCCCACCAGCCTCGGCATGCCGACCCTGCGCCCGCGGTCCTGATGTCCGCCGCCGCGTCCCGGCCGCCCGTCGTCGCCGTCGTCGGGGCGACGGCGACGGGCAAGTCCGCCCTCGCCGTCGCCCTGGCACACGCGCTGGACGGCGAGGTGGTCAACGGGGACGCCCTGCAGTTCTACCGGGGGATGGACGTGGGCACGGCGAAGGTCACGCAGGCCGAGCGCGAGGGCGTCCCGCACCATCTGCTGGACGTGCTCGACGTCGGCCAGGAGGCCTCGGTGGCGGCCTTCCAGTCCGCGGTCCGCGACCTGTTCGCCCAGATCCGCGCGCGGGGTCGGACCCCGATCCTCGTGGGCGGCTCCGGGCTGTACGTGCGGGCGGCGCTGGACGTGCTCGAGTTCCCGCCCACGGACCCGGCGCTGCGGGCCGAGCTGGAGGCGCGCGCGCAGCGGGAGGGCCTGGCCGGGCTGAGGGCCGAGCTGGCCTCCCTGGACCCGGTCTCGGCGGAGCGGCTGCAGGACGCCCGCCGCATCGTGCGCGCGCTGGAGGTGTGCCGGCTGACGGGCCGTCCGTTCTCCGCGTTCATGCCGGAGCGCACGTACGCCCCGGAGGTCGCCCCCGTGGTGCAGCTCGGCCTGCGCCTGGACCGGGCCGAGCTGCACCGGCGGATCGCGGCCCGGGTGGAGCGCATGCTGGCCGAGGGGCTGCTGGACGAGGTCCGCCGCCTCGACGTCCCCGGGCCGGACGGGCTGCGGCAGGGACCGACCGCGTCCCGCGCGATCGGCTACGCCCAGATGCTCGCCGTCCTCGACGGCGAGCTCACCGAGGCGGAGGCGGCCGACCAGACCGTCGTGGCCACGCGCCGGTTCGCCCGCCGCCAGGAGACCTGGTTCCGGGCCGACCCGCGCGTCGTCTGGCTCGACGCGCAGGACGAGGACGTCGTGGCGGAGGCGCTCGCCGTCGTCGCCGGGGACGCCACCTAGACTGGGCCCATGACCGAGCAGCCCGCGGCGCCCGCCGCCCAGGACCCCCTCCACGCGAGCGCGCCGCGCGTGCCGTTCACGAAGGGCCATGGCACGGGCAACGACTTCGTGCTGATCGCCGACCCGGACGGCAACACGCAGCTCGACGCCCAGCGCGTCGCACGGCTGGCTGACCGGCACCGGGGGATCGGCGCCGACGGCGTCATCCGCGCCGTGCGCTCGGCACGCCTGCCGGAGGGTGAGGCGCTGCTCGCCGAGCACCCCGAGGCCGAGTGGTTCATGGACTACCGCAACGGCGACGGCTCGATCGCCGAGATGTGCGGCAACGGGGTGCGCGTCTTCGTGCACTTCCTGGTCGAGAAGGGCCTCGTGGACCTGGCCCCCGGCCGGGCGATCACCATCGGCACGCGCGCCGGCGTGAAGGCCGTGACCCGGCTCGAGCACGGCTACGCGATCGACATGGGCCCCTGGTCGTACCTCAACCCCGAGCTGGCGGAGGAGGCGGCGTCGGACTCGATGGTCCTCGCCCACGGCCTCACCGATCCGCGTCCGGCGCTGAGCGTCTCGATGGGCAACCCCCACACCGTGGTCCCGCTGGCCTCCTTCGCCGACCTGCAGGGCCTGGACCTGGGCCGCGCCCCCGAGGTGGACCCCGCCCCGCCGCACGGCACGAACGTCGAGTTCGTGGCCGCGCACGAGCCGCTCGTGCGCGAGGGCGTCGGCCGCGTGCGGATGCGCGTGCACGAGCGCGGGGTGGGCGAGACCCAGTCCTGCGGGACGGGTGCGTGCGCGGTGGCCGTGGCGATGCGCGCGTGGTCGGGCGACCAGGGCACCGACTCGTGGCTCGTCGAGGTGCCCGGCGGCGTGCTGGCCGTCGACGTCGTGCCGGGCCCGGAGGGGGCCGAGCACGTGGTCCTCTCGGGCCCGGCCGAGCTGGTCTTCGACGGCGAACTCACCGCCTGACCGCTGTCGTTCGGGAAACGGCGGGCCACGAACCGCTGTCGTTCGGGAAACGGCGCCTCAGCGCGCCCGCGCCACCCGCAGGATCCGGAAGCCCTTGACGCTGTCCGCCCGCTCCGCGGTGAACCGGCCGGGCGCGCGCTCCTCGAGCATCCGGCCGATCCACGGCAGCAGCGAGTCCGCGCCGAGGTTCTTCTGCACCACCAGCCAGGCCTCGCCGCCGGGGGCCAGGCGCGGCAGCCACCGCTCCAGCAGGGCGTGCAGCGCCGGCTTGCCGATCCGGATGGGCGGGTTGGACCAGATGAGGTCGAACTCCGCGCCCTCGGGGACGTCCTCCGGCCGCAGTGCCACGAGATTGTCGAGACCCAGCGCCGCGGCGTTGTCGCGGGTCAGCTGCAGGGAGCGGTCGTTGACCTCGACGGCGGTCACCTCCGCCTCGGGCGACCGCAGCGCCAGCGTGAGGGCGATCGGTCCCCAGCCCGCGCCGACGTCGAGGAACCGGCCCCTCGCCGGCGGCGCGGGCACGGCCGAGAACAGGGCCGCGGTGCCCTTGTCCAGACCGTCCGGGGAGAAGATCCCGTTGGCCGTCTGGACCTCGACGTCGCGGCCGGCCAGGCGTGTCCGCACGGTGCGCCGCCGCTCGGGCGCGGAGGGGTCGGCGTCGAAGTAGTGGGATGCGGAGCTCACGGCGACCATGGTAGCCAGCGGGTCGTCGCGGCCCTCAGCCCGACGCCGGCCCGGCCAGGTCCGCGAGGATCGCGCGCACGGCGTCGCGCCCGGCGCGGTTGGCCCCGACCGTGGACTGGGAGGGCCCGTAGCCGAGGAGGAACAGGCGCGGCTCGTCCAGGGCGCGCCCGCCCGCCACGCGGATGCCGCCGGCGGGCGTGCGCAGCCGCAGGGGAGCGAGGTGCCGGATCGCCGGCCGGAAGCCGGTGGCCCAGAGGATCACGTCCGCCGGTTCGAACGAGCCGTCGGGCATCCGCACCCCGTCCGGCTCGACGGCCGTGAACATGGGGTGGCGCACCAGCACGCCTCGTGACTCGGCCTCGCGCACCCAGGACGAGCGGTGCATCCCGGTCGCCCCGACCACGGAGCCCGGCGGCAGGCCCGCACGGGTCCGTTCGTCCACCCCGCGCACCGACTCGGCCAGGGCGCCGGGTGCGGCCGAGTCCTGCCACCGCGGTTCGCGGCGGGTCACCCACAGGGTGTCCGCGACCGTGGAGATCTCGGCCAGCAGCTGCGTCGCCGAGACGCCCATGCCCACGATCACCACCCGCTGCCCGGCGAACTCGTCTGTCAAGGGCCATTGAGTTCTGCCCATAGGCGGCCAGTGTTTCTTCCCGCTGGTGGCCATCAGAACTGCCCACTGGTGGCCAGCTGGTTTGCCCGTTTGGGTGGTGGTGCTGGCCACCGTGATGGGATCAGTTCAGTGGCATGACTCCCTTCCCGGCCATTGCCTGGGTCATCCGTACGGAGTCTCCGGTGGTCTGGCACACGTGGGCGTGGTGCAGGAGCCGGTCCACGGTGGCGGTGGCCAGGGTCTTGGGCATCAGCTCGTCGAAGCCGGCCGGGTGCAGGTTCGAGCTGATCGCTACGGAGCGTTTCTCGTAGGCGGCGTCCACGATGCGGTAGAGGCCCTCGGCGGCATCGTCGGCGACCGGCAGCAGGCCGATGTCGTCGATGACGATCAGGTCGGCGCGCAGGATTCGGGCGACGGCTTTGGTGATGGTGTCATCGGGCCGGTGGGCCCGGATCATCGCCCCGAGGTCCTCCAGGGTGAACCAGGCCACCCGCTTGCCCTCCTCCACGGCCTGCTGGCCCAGGGCCTCGAGGAAGAAGGTCTTGCCGGTGCCGGAGGGCCCGCAGACCACGAGGTTCTCTCTGCGCGAGAGCCATTCCAGGGTGCGCAGGGACTGCTGGGTCGGGGCCGGGATCGAGGAGGCGCCCGGATCCCAGGTCGTGAAGGTCTTGCCGGTGGGGAACCCGGCGGCCTTGCGCCGGGCGGCGAGCATGGATCGGGCCCGACCGGTGGTCTCCTCGACCAGCAGGGCCTTAAGGACCTCGGCCGGCTCCCAGCGTTGGGCCCGGGCGGTGGCCAGTACCTCGGCGGCGATACCGCGGGCGTGGGGCATCTTCAGCTGCCGCAACAGCGCCTCCAAATCGGCCGGCAGCGCCGGTGCGGCGGTGTTCGGGGTGTGGATGCTCACCGGGCTGCCCCCTCGGTGTTGGAGGTACCGAGGCCGGCCCAGCCGGCGGTGCCCTGGGTCAGGGACCGTTCCTCGGTGGCGGTGTGCATCCCGGTGCGGTGGCCGGCGGCGGTGAGCAGGGAGGCCAGGTCGCCGTGGGCGAAGCGCTGGTGCACCGCGGCCACCCCGAGGGCGCGGTCGACCTGGTCGGTGCCGGCGAGCTTGGCCAGGGTGACGGCCTCGGCCATCTTCTGACCGATCCGGCTGGTGCCGGCCGCGGCGGCCTCCACCAGCCAGGTCCTCGCTCCGGCCCCGATGGCCAGGAACTCGGCCTCCGCCGCCGAACGGGGCACCGGGGTGTAGTCCCCGGGCACCTTGTCCGTCTCGTGGCCGGGGAAGTGCGCGTCGTCGATGGCCGGGGACCCGGGCCGGGCCACCCGGTGCCGGGCGACCTCCACCGGCCCCTGCGCACCGGCGTGCATGATCACCACCATCGAGTCCGGTCCGGTGCCGTGATGGCGCACGAACACCTCGGCCCCGAGCAGGTGCGCGGGCACCGAGTACTGGGCGTTTTCGAAGGAGACCATCGGCGTGTTCTCCGGCACCTTCCGTCCCACCCCGTAGGCCACGGTGTGCGCCGTGGCGGGGATCCGATGCAACGCGCTGGTCTCCTCGGCGAGCATGTGGTCCGGGCGGCGCCGGGTCACCCGGTGCTCCCGGGAGTTCACCATGGCCATGAACCCCGCGCAGGCGGCCTCGAGCTCAGCGAACGAGGCGTACTGGTCCCGCAGGTTGGTGTCCTTCGGGACCAGGTCGGCCTTGGCCAGCTTCACCGCGTTCTCCACCCCGCCCTTGGCGGCCGGATCCGCTGGCTGGCAGGTCAGCACCTCCACGCCGTAATGCCGAGCGAACGCCACGGTGGCCTGGTTACGCACCGGCACCCCGGCCACATGAGAGACCGTCACTGTCTTCTCGTTATCCGTCAGCACATAGGTCGGCGCGCCCCCGATCAGCCGGAAGCACCGGTCCAGGGCGGCGAACACACTCGGAGCCGTCCTATCACGCAGGGCGATGACGATCCGGTAGCGGGACCAGGCCAGCCAGGCCACGAACAGCACCGTCTTGGCCCCGTCGATCGCCGGCCCATCGCCGAAGTCGTACTGCAGCCATGCGCCCGGCTCGGTGATCCAGGGCCGGTGCACCCGGCGCTTCCCGGCCCGCCAGGCGGCCTTCACCTCGGCCACCGCCCGCCGGGTGGAGCGCTCAGAGCCGGTGTAGCCCATTGCGGTGAGCTTGGCGTGCACGACATCGGCGCGGATCCTGCCCGTGGAGGCCTCGACCCATTCCTCGATCTTGGGCAGCCAGACATCGGTGACCTTCGGGCGGCTGGCTCCGGATCCAGGGGTCTGGCCGGCGTCGCGGGCCCGCACCAGCCGGGCCACGGTGTGATGGGAGCAACCGGCCAGCTCGGCGGCGCCCCGCAATGACTTGGTCAGGTCATAGGCACTGAGTATTTTCATGGTTTCTGCGGCATCCTTCATTCAGGGCCTCTTCCTCGCTGGATTCGATTCGACACCGATATCCAACCCGGGGAGGAGGCCCCCGCCGGCTCACGACGCGGCGGGCAACGAGCAACGCGGGCAAACCAGATGGCCAGCACCGGGCAGTTCCCGTGGCCATCACTGGGCAGTCCTCATGGCCGTCAGCGGGTCATTCCCTGGCCACCTATGGGCAGCTTTTCATGGCCGCTTACACTCGTCCTTGGACACGTAGTCACGGGTGTGCAGCTGCCGGCCGCGGAACGAGCGCATCCCGGGCACCGAGGGCCACCGTGGGGACGTCCAGGTGCCGGTCGCGTTGACCACGAAGTCCGCCCGCCACGTGCCCGGCGCCCCGTCCGTGCGGACGAAGAACCCGCGCGCACGTCCCGGCTCGCCGATCCGCTCGACGCGCCTCACGCGCACGGGCCGCCGGATCGGCAGGGCGAACCGTGCCTCGTAGTCCGCGAAGTAGGCCGGCAGCAGGGTGTTGGCGTGCGCGGCCGGGTCGGCCGGCGGCACCGGGTCGCCGGGCAGCTCGTGGATGTGGTTGACGGTGGCCATCGTGAGCGAGTCCCAGCGGTGCTGCCACGCCCCGCCCGGGGCGGTCTCCGCGTCGAGCACCACGAACGTGCCGGGGGCGTCCTCGGGGACGCCGGCGGCGCCGTCGTCGTTCGGACCCAGCCCCACGAAGCCGCGGCGGCGCAGGTGGTAGGCGGCGGACAGCCCCGCCTGGCCCGCGCCGATCACGACGACGGTCGCCCGGCCCGTCCGGCCGGGCTGCGGCGGGGCAGGGGAGGGGGACGCGGTCATGCCCGCAGGATACGTGCGCGTCGTCGGCGAACCGGGCGCCGGGGCCCCTGTCGCCCACACGCGCAGCCCGGTACACTCGACGCCCATGTGGATCTTCCTGCGCTGACGCCCCCGCGTCACTGCCCGCCCCCGCCCCCTCGCGCGCCCGCCTCGGATGAGGCCGTCGAGCGCGCCCCGGCACCTGATGGAGATCCCACCATGGACGATGTGGTCCGCCCCTGCACGCCCGCCGACGAGACCTCGTGGCTGCGGTGCCGCGTGCTCGCCTTCCTCCCGCGAACGGAGCCGCCGCGAGATCGTCGCAGCGCGGCGCCGACCCCTGCCCACACGGCCGTGCGCGTCACCCGTCACGTCCGCCCCCTGCGGACAGCCGCCTAACGCGTCCGCGCACCCCTCTACCCTGAGAGCATCGGGCCACCCGACCGCGGCGGCCCAGAGGAGACCATGACTGAGAAGAACCAGCACACCCCCGGCCCCCAGGGCGCCCACGGCTCCGAGGACGAGATCCAGGCCGTGATCGACCGCATCCTGGCCGCCGATGACGCTCGCCGCGCCTCCGAGCGCGAGGCGACCGGGCGCGGCTCCGCGGACAGTGTGGTCGCGGACCACGAGGACGCTCCCGACGCCGGCACCCCGGACCGCTCCGGCGCGCTCGCGGGCCGTGCACTCGCCCTGGACGAGGGCGAGGACGGGCACACGGACGCCGACGGTGACCAGGACGAGCTCGCCGCGCGCCACTCCCTCAAGCGCGTGCAGGGCCTGTCCACCGAGCTCGAGGACATGACCGAGGTCGAGTACCGCCAGCTGCGCCTGGAGCGCGTGGTGCTGGCGGGCGTCTGGACCGAGGGCTCCGCGGAGGACGCGGAGAACTCCCTGCGGGAGCTGGCCGCGCTCGCCGAGACCGCGGGCTCGGAGGTGCTCGACGGCGTCATCCAGCGCCGCGCCACCCCGGACCCGGCCACGTTCCTCGGCAAGGGCAAGGCGCAGGAGCTCGCCGAGATCGTGGCGCTCTCCGGTGCGGACACCGTGGTGGTGGACTCCGAGCTCGCCCCGTCCCAGCGTCGCGCGCTGGAGGACGTGGTGCGGGTGAAGGTGATCGACCGGACCGCGCTGATCCTGGACATCTTCGCCCAGCACGCGAGCTCGCGTGAGGGCCGCGCCCAGGTCGAGCTCGCGCAGCTCGAGTACCTGCTGCCGCGCCTGCGCGGCTGGGGCGAGTCCATGTCCCGGCAGGCCGGCGGCCGTGCCGCCGCCGGCGAGGGCATCGGCTCCCGCGGCCCCGGCGAGACCAAGATCGAGCTGGACCGCCGCCGCATCCGCACCCGCATGGCGAAGCTGCGCCGGGACATCGCCGGGATGAAGCCGGCACGCGAGGCCAAGCGCGCCAACCGTCGTCGCAACCGGGTGCCGTCCGTGGCGATCGCCGGGTACACCAACGCCGGGAAGTCGTCCCTGCTCAACCGCCTCACCCACGCCGGGGTGCTCGTGGAGAACGCCCTGTTCGCCACGCTGGACCCCACCGTGCGCAAGGCCATGACGCCGGACGGCATCGGCTACACCCTCTCGGACACGGTCGGCTTCGTGCGGAACCTGCCCACGCAGCTGGTCGAGGCGTTCCGCTCCACCCTCGAGGAGGTCGCGGACGCGGACGTCATCCTGCACATCGTGGACGGCTCGCACCCGGACCCCGAGGGCCAGATCGCCGCGGTGCGCTCCGTGTTCGCGGAGGTGCACGCGCACCGGATCCCCGAGATCATCGTGCTGAACAAGGCGGACGCCGCGGACCCGGCCGTCATCGCCCGGATCCGGGCCAAGGAGCCCCACGCCGTGGTGGTCTCGGCGCGCACCGGCGAGGGCATCGACGAGCTCGAGCGCGCCATCGCGGCCACCATCCCGCGGCCGGACGTGCGGCTCGAACTGCTGATCCCGTTCACCCGGGGTGAGCTGGTCTCCCGCCTCCACTCGGCGGACGCGGAGATCCTGGCCGAGGGCTACGAGGAGGGCGGCACCCGCCTGTCCGTGCTGGTCCGTGAGGACATCGCGCCGGACTTCGCCGAGTTCGTCGTGGAGGCGGACGCGTTGTGAGCGGCGGGGCGGAGGAAGTCGGGGCAGGCGGCGCGCAGCCCCGCACGGAGCACGAGCGCGAGGCACTGCGCCTGCTGGACGCCGCGGTGCAGGCCACCGGCGGCCAGCACCGCGCGGGCCAGCGGGAGATGGTGCTGCAGGTGGCGCGCGCCCTCGAGTCGCGCCGCCACCTGCTCGTGCAGGCCGGCACCGGCACCGGCAAGTCCCTCGCCTACCTCATCCCCGCGATCCAGCACGCGATGACGCAGGAGGACCCCGTCGTCGTCGCCACGGCCACGCTCGCCCTGCAGGCCCAGATCATGAAGCGGGACGCCCCCCGGCTGGTCGAGGCGCTCAAGGACGAGCTGCCTCGCGAGCCCGTCGTCGCCCTGGTCAAGGGCCGCTCCAACTACCTCTGTCGCCACAAGGTGGACGGCGGCTACCCCGGGGATGAGGGCGAGGAGGCCCTCTTCACGGTCGCCGACGACGGCGGGATGATCGGCTCCGCCACGGACGGCGCCGCCGGGCCCTCCTCCCTGTTGGGCAAGGAGGTGATGTACCTGCGGGCGTGGGCGGACCAGACCGAGACCGGTGACCGCGACGACCTCGAGGTCCCCGTCACCGACCGCGCGTGGCGGCAGGTCTCCGTCTCCGCAGTCGACTGCCTCGGCGCGTCCCGCTGCCCCCAGGCCGAGGAGTGCTTCTCCGAGCGGGCCCGCGCGGACGCGGCGGACGCGGACGTCGTGGTCACCAACCACGCGATGCTCGCCATCAGCGCCTTCGAGGGGCTCGCGGTGCTGCCGGCGTACTCGGCCGTTATCGTGGACGAGGCCCACGAGCTCCAGGACCGGGTGACCGGTGCGGTCACCGGGCAGCTGTCCGGGTCGATCGTGCACGGCGCGGCCACCTCGCTGCGCCGCCACACCACGGTGGCCGTGGAGGATCTGATCGAGGCCGGGGCGGCCCTGGACCGCGCGTTCACGGACACCCCGTCCGGCCTGATCGCCGCCGGCCCGGACGAGGTGCAGGAGCAGGCCCTCACCGGCGTCCTCACGGCCGCGCGCCAGTGCCTGTCCGACCTCGGCCAGGACAAGGACAAGGAGGCCGACGCCGACGGCGGACGGCAGATGGCGCGCTCGCGGATCCTCGAGGTCCTCGAGGTGGTGGAGCGCATGCTCGCGGCCCGGCCCGAGGCCGACTTCCCCGAGGTGCTGTGGGCCACCCGCCCCGGCCACTTCGAGCCCGGCGTGGGCTGGCAGCCGGGGGACGAGACCGACCCGCCCCAGCTCTACGTGGCCCCGCTCTCGGTGGCCGGCAAGCTGCGGGAGGGCCTGTTCGGCAAGGCGACGACGGTGCTCACCTCCGCCACGCTCACCGTGGGCTCGGGGGAGCGCCGGTTCGACTCGGTGGCCGGCGACGTGGGCCTGGCCGGCCCGGACGCCCCGAAGTTCGAGGCCCTCGACGTCGGCAGCCCCTTCGACTACCCGCGTCAGGGGGTGCTCTACGTGGCCCGGCACCTGCCCCGGCCCGGCCGGACGGCCTCGCCCGAGTCCCTGGATGAGCTCGAGGCGCTCCTGAGGGCGTCGCGGGGCGGGGCTCTCGGCCTGTTCTCCTCGCGCCGGGCGGCCGAGGACGCCGCCGCCGAGATGCGCCGTCGGCTCGGGCCGAAGACCACGATCCTGTGCCAGGGGGACGCGACCCTCTCCGCCCTCGTGCGCCAGTTCTCCGAGGAGCCGGACACGTCCCTGTTCGGGACCATGAGCCTGTGGCAGGGCGTGGACGTGCCGGGGAACTCGCTGCGGCTCGTGGTGATCGACCGCATCCCGTTCCCGCGGCCGGACGACCCGCTCTCCCAGGCCCGCACCCGGGACGTCGCCCGGCACGGCGGCAACGGGTTCATGCGGATCTCCGCCACGCATGCGGCCGTGCGCATGGCCCAGGGCGCCGGGCGCCTCGTGCGCTCCGTGACGGACCGCGGCGTGGTGGCCGTGCTGGACCCCCGCCTGGCCACCGAGCGGTACGGCGGCTACATCACCAGCGCCCTGCCGGACTTCTGGCGCACCACGGACCGCGACGTCGTCCGCGGGGTGCTGGCACGGCTCGCCTCGGGCGATTGACCTCGCTCGGCCTCGGGCCGTCGGCCCGGCCGGAGGGAGCGGGTCAGAGCGAACGCAGGACCGTGACGACCCGCCCCATCACGGTGGCGTGATCGCCGAGGATGGGCTCGTAGGCCGTGTTCTGGGGGAGGAGCCAGGTGTGCCCGTCGCGGCGGCGGAAGGTCTTCACGGTGGCCTCGTCGTCGAGGAGGGCCGCGACGATGTCGCCATTCTCCGCCGTGTCCTGCCGGCGCACCACCACCCAGTCGCCGTCGCAGATCGCGGCGTCCACCATCGAGTCGCCCGTGACGCGCAGCATGAACAGCTCGCCCTCGCCCGTGAGGCGTCGCGGGATCGCCATGACGTCCTCGACCTGCTGCTCAGCCAGGACCGGGCCGCCCGCCGCGATGCGGCCGACCCAGGGGACCGGCACGCTGTCCGCCTCGTCTGCGCCGGTGTGCCACGCGGGGATCGCGGAGACCCGCGACGACGGCGCAGCGGTGGGGGAGGCGGCCTCGCCCAGCGGGGTGCCGTCCACGTCGAGCAGCACCTCGAGGGCACGCGGGCGTCCGGGGTCGCGCCGGATGTAGCCGTGCCGCTCGAGACGGCCCAGCTGGTGCGTGACGGAGGAGAGCGAGGCCAGGCCCGCGGCGTCGCCGATCTCGCGCATGGAGGGCGGGTAGCCGTGGTCGGCGATCGCGTCCCGGATGGTCTGCACGATCCGCCGCTGGCGGTCGGTGAGCGGCGCGCGCGCCGCCGGCTGATCGTCGGTGGTGCTCATGGCTGCCGTCCGTTCTCCCGGGGTGATGGTGGCCGGACTCGTGTTCCGGCGTCCGGCTGCCGTCCGGACGCTTACCGTGTCCGCCCCCGCTGGTTGCCTGTGTCTTGGCGGTCCCGGGGCGTTCCGGGGCGTCCGTGCATGGCCTCGAGCCTAGAGGAGAGCCACCTCTCCTTCAAAGATATGTTCGATCTCGTCGTGGCATGTCTCGAACACCTGTGCTAGAAAGGCATTCGAACGGATTCGAACACATGTTCGATCACCTGGAGGGCATCCGCCCCGGAGGAGGACACCATGACGCTCACCACCGCCCAGTTCGCCGGCTCGCCCGCGACGGCGCGGCCGCGTCCGGCCACCATCCGTCTGACCCGCCGCGGCCGCCTCGTGCTGCGGGGGATCCCCGTGATCGCCGCGGCCGTGGCCGCCACGCTGGCGGCCGCCTTCTTCCTGGGTGTGCTGCTGTCGCCCGCCGCGGTGTCCGCGGACACCGCGGGGCCCGCCACCCAGTCCGTCACGGTCATGCCCGGGGACAGCCTGTGGACCATCGCCACCACGGTGGCTCCGGAGGCGGACGTCTACGAGGTGATCGCCACGATCGACGAGCTCAACGGGCTCGAGGGCCGGGCCCCCGCGCCGGGCGAGGAGCTGTTCGTCCCGGCCACGCGGTGACGCACGGCGGGCCTCGCCCTCCACGCTTCCTAGACTGGCGGCCATGACCGACCTCAGCTCTCTGCCCCTGCGTGAGAACCTCCGCGGCCTGAGCCCCTACGGCGCCCCCCAGCTGGACGTGCCGTACATGCTCAACACCAACGAGAACACGCATCCGGTGCCGGAGGAGGTCGCCACCGCCATCGCCGAGCGGGTCGCGGCCGTCGCCGGGGGGCTGAACCGCTACCCGGACCGCGAGTTCACGGGGCTGCGACGTGCGCTCGCCGGCTACCTCGGCCACGGCCTCACGGCGGACCACGTGTGGGCCGGCAACGGCTCCAACGAGATCCTGCAGCAGATCCTCCAGGCCTTCGGCGGCCCCGGGCGGACACTGCTGAGCTTCCTGCCCTCGTACTCCATGTACCCGCTGCTGGCCGGCGGCACGGACACCGTGTTCGTGGACGGCGGCCGTGCCGAAGACCACACCCTCAGCGCCGAGCACGCGGCGGCCATGGTGCGGGAGCACCGTCCGCACGTCGTCTTCCTGGCCTCGCCCAACAACCCGACGGGCACCGCCCTGGACCTGGCGACCATCGAGGCCGTGTACGCCGCGCAGGCGCAGAACGAGGCCGCCGGCGGGCCCGGCGCCATGGTCGTCGTGGACGAGGCCTACGCGGAGTTCGCCCTCGCCGGCACCCGCTCCGCCCTCACCCTCCTGCCCGGCCGTGAGCGGCTGATCGTCACGCGCACCATGTCCAAGGCGTTCGCCCTGGCCGGCGCGCGCCTGGGCTACCTGGCCGCGGACCCCGCCGTCGCCGACGCCCTGCGCCTGGTGCGCCTGCCGTACCACCTCTCCGCGGTCACGCAGGCCACGGCGGAGGCCGCCCTCGATCACGTGGACGCGCTGCTGCGCACCGTGGAGGACATCAAGGCCCAGCGCGACCGCATCGTCTCCACCCTGCGCGGCCTGGGACTGAGGCCCTCGGTGTCCGACTCGAACTTCGTCTTCTTCGGTCACCTCGAGGACGCGTCCGACGTGTGGCGCCGCCTGCTCGACCGCGGCGTCCTCGTGCGGGACGTCGGCATCCCGCACCACCTGCGCGTCACCGCCGGCACCGAGGCGGAGACGACGGCGTTCCTCACCGCTCTCGCGGAGGTCCTCGGCGAGACCGGGGACCGGTCCTGAGGCGTCACCGGAGTCTCGGCGTCCGCCCGGCTCCCTAGGATAGGGACAGCGCGCGCGGCGCCCCGGCCCGCCGGCACCGGCCGCGCGCACCCGCATCCCCCCGCACCCGTCCCGGACCGGTGCGGACCCAGCCCGAGGAGGACCCGTGGCAGCCGAGTTGATCTCCGGACGCCGTGCGCGCATGACGCGCACCACGAGCGAGTCGGACGTGTACGTCGAGATGGATCTGGACGGCACCGGCCGCGCTGAGATCTCCACCACCGTGCCGTTCTACGACCACATGCTCACCGCGCTGTCCCGGCACTCCCAGATCGACCTGACGGTCCGTGCCACCGGGGACACGCACATCGACGTGCACCACACGGTCGAGGACGTCGCCATCACCCTGGGCGAGGTGCTCAAGACCGCGCTCGGGGACAAGTCCGGCATCCGCCGCTTCGGCGAGGCGTCCGTGCCGCTGGACGAGGCGCTGGCGCGCGCCGTCGTCGACGTCTCCGGCCGGCCGTACCTCGTGCACGAGGGCGAGCCCGAGGGCCAGCAGTACCACCTCATCGGCGGGCACTTCACCGGTTCCATGACCCGCCATGTGTTCGAGTCGATCACGTACCACGCGGCGATCTGCCTCCACATGGACGTCGTGCGAGGCCGGGATCCGCACCACATCGTCGAGGCGCAGTTCAAGGCCTTCGCCCGCGCCCTGCGCGCCGCCGTCGAGGACGACCCCCGCATGACCGGCGTGCCCTCCACCAAGGGCGCCCTCTGATGGCCCGCCCCACCACCGTCCCCGGCGTGCGGCCGCGCGTCGCCGTCCTGGACTACGGCTCGGGCAACGTGCACTCGGCGCTGCGTGCCGTGGAGCGGGCCGGCGCGGAGGTCGAGCTCACGCGCGATCCGCAGGCCGTGCAGGAGGCCGACGGGCTGCTCGTGCCCGGCGTCGGGGCGTACGCGTCCGTGATGCGGGCACTGACCGAGGTCGGCGGCACCCGCTGGATCGGCCGCCGCGTGGCCGGGGGCCGACCCGTCCTCGGCATCTGCGTGGGCCACCAGATCCTCTTCGACGCCGGCGTCGAGCACGGCGAGCGCACCGCAGGCATGGGGGAGTGGCCGGGTGTCGTCGCCGAGCTGCCCGCCGAGGTCCTGCCCCACATGGGCTGGAACACCGTCCGGCCGCCCGAGGGCAGCGCCCTCTTCGCGGGCATCGAGGACGAGCGGTTCTACTTCGTCCACTCCTACGGCGTGCTCGAATGGGAGTTCGACCAGACGATCTCCGCCATGCGTCCGCCCCAGGTCACCTGGGCGCACCACGGCGCGGACTTCATCGCCGCCGTGGAGAACGGCCCCCTGTCGGCCACGCAGTTCCACCCCGAGAAGTCCGGGGACGCCGGGCTGCAGCTGCTGCGCAACTGGCTGGAGACCCTCTGATGCCCTACTGGTCCGTCCTCTACCTCGCCCTCGGCGGGCTGCTGCTCGGCGCCGCCTGGTCCATGCGCACGCAGAAGGCGCCGCTGTGGGCCATCGTGATCGTCCTCGTGCTGGCCGGCATGGCCATCGCCGCCTCCTTCCTGACCGTCGGCGCCTGACCGCGCCGGCCGCCCCACCCGAGAGGAACCCCATGACCCCGAACGCCCCCGCCCTCGAGCTGCTGCCCGCCGTCGACGTCCAGGACGGCCAGGCCGTCCGCCTCGTCCAGGGCGAGGCCGGCAGCGCCACCTCGTACGGCGACCCGGTCACCGCCGCCCTGGACTGGCAGCGCGCCGGCGCGGAGTGGATCCACCTCGTGGACCTGGACGCGGCCTTCGGTCGCGGTGACAACCGCGAGGTCATGCGCCGTGTGGTGGAGGAGATCGGCGTGAAGATCGAGCTGTCCGGCGGCATCCGCGACGACGCCTCGCTCGAGAACGCCCTCGAGATGGGTGCGGCGCGCGTGAACCTGGGCACCGCCGCCCTCGAGGACCCGGACTGGACCGCGCGCGTCATCGAGCGCTTCGGCGACCGGGTGGCCGTGGGCCTCGACGTGCGCGGCACCACGCTCGCCGCCCGCGGCTGGACCAAGGAGGGCGGCGACCTCTGGGAGGTGCTCGCCCGCCTCGAGGATGCCGGCTGCGCCCGCTACGTGGTCACCGACGTCACGAAGGACGGCACGCTCAAGGGGCCGAACACGGAGCTGCTCGCCCAGGTCTGCGCGAAGACCGCGAAGCCGGTCGTCGCCTCGGGCGGCATCTCCTCCCTCGAGGACGTTGCCGCGCTCGCGGCCATGACCGGCCAGGGCGTCGAGGGCGCGATCATGGGCAAGGCGCTGTACGCCGGCCGCTTCAGCCTGGAGCAGGCGCTGGCCGTCGCCGGCGGCGCCACGGTGGAGCAGGCGCGCTCCGAGCAGCCCGGCCCGGTCGCCCCGTGACGGGCTCGCACGACGACGGCGGCCTGGCCCGCGGCGACGGGCTCGGTCCGATCGACGAGACGGTCGCGGTGCCGCATCCGGCGGCCCGGGAGCTGCCGGGGCACATCCGGGCCGCACTCGACCGCATGCGGGAGAAGACCGCGGGCGAGAACACCGCGGACACCGCGGGCATCCCGTGGCAGGGCCGCGACCTCTCCGGCCCCGGCGTGGACGGCTCCGCGAACCCGTTGCACGTGTTCGACGAGGACGACGGCACCAGCCCGGCCGAGTGGACCGCCGTCATGGCGGCCCTGACGGACGGCTCCGCCGGTGAGCGGGAGGTGACGGAGGTGCTCGCGCGCATCCGCGTGTTCGCCGCCGTCGTGCCCACCCTCGCCGGGGACGAGGACGACGTCCACGACCACGCCGACCACACCGGCCACGAGCACGACGTCGCGGCGCACGGGGACAAGGCCGCGGACGTGGCCCTCGTGACCATGCGCGCGCCGGACGGCCGGCAGGCGCTGCCGGTGTTCACGAACGTGCCCGCGCTGACGGCGTGGAACCCGGTCGCCCGACCCGTGGCCGTGTGGCTGCCGCGTGCCTGCCTGTCCGCCGTGGACGAGGGCTGTGAGCTCGTCGTCATCGACGCCGGCGCCGAGCACACGTACGTGGTGCGACGCCCGGCCGTGTGGTCGCTCGCCCAGCAGAGGGAGTGGACCCCCGCCTATCGGGACCAGGAGATCGCGGACGAGATCGCCGAGATCGCCGACCTGGTCCCGAACCTGTTGAACCTGGGCCTCGCACCCGGGTCGGGGGTGGCCACACACACGGGTTCCGGCGCGGTGATGAACGGAGGCGGGGCCGGGCCCGAGCTGCAGATCGTCGCGATGCCCACCCGGGACGCCGACGCGGCCGGGGTGCGCCTGATGACGGCCACGCTCAAGACCCTCCTGGCAGACCTGCCGCTGCTGGCCGAGCGGGCCGACTCCGTGGAGATCACGGTCCGCCGACCCTGATCGGTCGCCCGGCCTGTCCGGTACCGTTGAGGGGGAGGGGAGGGCCCGTGGTGGCCCCACCCCATCCTGGAGGCCGTGCGCCGCGCGCCGGCCCCATGCCTCCCATCCTCCGAGGAGTACCCATGAGAACCAGAACCTTGACCGGCGTCGCCACCGCGGCGCTGGGCGCGGTGGTGGTGGCCGGTGCCGGCCCCGCCCTCGCGCAGACCACGCTCACCCAGGGCTCGGCGATCACCGCGCCGGCCGGGGCGTGCAGCCTGACCATCGTCGACGACGCCACCGCCTACACCGCGGCCCACTGTGGTGCGGGCCAGTGGCAGATCGGCTCGACCGTCCGCGACGTCGACGGCACCGCGATCGGCACCGTCTCGGCACTGCCCGGCGATTCGGGCGTGGACGCGGTCCGCGTGGCCCTGGCCGACGACGTCGACGTCGTGGGCGACTGGTCCACGCGGCCGGCCTCGTCCATCGGTGTGGGCGAGACCGTCTACACCCACGGCTCGTCCGTGCCGCTGGGCGCGCCGAACACCGTGTCCCACACGCAGACCTTCGAGGCCGCCACGGTCTGCGACGACGCGTACGCGGATCAGGTTGCCCTCGACACCGCCTCGACCTACGCCGGCGACTCGGGCGGGGCCGTCTATGACGCCCAGCAGCGGGTGGTCGGGGTCATCTCGGGCATCGCCCCGGTGACCTTCGACGCCGAGGGCAACGTGGTGGGCTGCGACGCCCAGGCGATGTCCTCGATCATGGTCCCGGTCGAGTCCCTCGACGCGCTGGACGCCTCCGCGGCGCCCGCCGCCGAGACCGCCGCGGCCGCGGAGACCGCTCCGGCCGCCGAGACCGCCCCGGCGATCGCCGACGTCGCGGGCCCCGTGGCCGACGAGGACCTGCCCACCGGCGGCGAGCCCGCCGTGGACGAGTCCGAGCTGACCGAGTTCACGCCGGCTGAGGAGGAGGCCATCGCGGCCGAGCTCAAGGCCCGCGCCGAGGCCGCCGCGGAGGAGGAGGCCGCCGAGGCGGCCCCCGCTGCTGAGGCCCCGGTCGCCGAGGCCGCTGCGCCGGGCGTGACCGACGTCGTGGCCGCGCCCGCCGAGGGTGTCGCCTACGGCACCCAGGTGGTCGCGCAGACGGATCAGGGCGGCTTCGCCTCCGTCACCGTCACGGCCTACGACGCCGACGGCACGGTCCTCGGCCAGGACGGCCTGGACCTCACCGGCGAGTACCGCGCCTGGCTGCCCGTGCCGGCCGAGGTGCCCGCGGGCGGCTCCGTGGTGGTCACCGTGGTCGACGCCGCCGGCGCCGCCACGGACGCCACCGTGACCCTGGGCGGTCAGCTGGTCGGCTGATCGATTCCGCCCCGAACGACACGACGAGGCCCGGTGATCCCGCACGGATCACCGGGCCTCGTCACGTCCCGGGGCGGCCCCGGCCAGGTGGGGACGCGGTCAGCACAGCCCCTCGAGCCGCCGTCCCAGGCGGGAGAAGATCCGGGTGAGGGACTCCGCCTCGCCCGGCGCCAGGTCGCCGAGGAAGAGCTCGTCCACCTGCCGGGCGTGCTCGATCGCGGCGCGCCGGAAGGCGGACCGGCCCTCGTCGGTGAGGACGGCCTCGAAGCCCCGCCGGTCACAGGCCACCGGGCGGCGGTCGATCAGGCCGCGGGCCACGAGCGTCTTCACCTGGTAGGTGATGCGCGACGGGGAGAAGACCATCCGGGACGCCAGCTCTCCCAGCCGGAGCCGGCCCTCGGGGGACTCGTAGAGGAGCAGCAGCAGGTTGTAGTCGGCCAGCGACATGCCGCAGTCCTGTTTCAGGCGGCGCTCCAGGACCTCCGTGAGCATCTGGGTGGCCTCGAAGTACGCGCGCCAGGCGCGCTTGGGCGGGTCCACCGGGCGGTGCGCCTCCGAGGCGGAGCCGAACCAGCCGCCGTCGGGCTCCGCCGGCGCCGCGTCCTGCGTGGCGGGCTCAGGGGCCGGGGTTGAGGAGCTGCTCAAAGGGGGTCACCTCCAGGTCGAGGTCCGCGGGCGCGGCGGCGCGTGCCCGCGGGGGGCGGTTCAGGGTGATCTCGGCCAGGTCGCGTCCGGCGGCCCGGATGCGGGACTGCAGCGGGTCGGTCCGCATCGAGGCCTGCACGCCGGCCGCCTCGCCCCAGTCGTCCGAGGCCGCGAAGACCGCGGTCGGCACGATGCGGGCCTTGAGGTAGGCGAACAGCGGCCGCATGGCGGTGTCGATCATGAGCGAGTGGCGGGCGGTGCCGCCGGTGGCGCCGAGGAGCACGGGCACCCCGACGACGGACGTGGGCTCCGCGAGGTCCCAGAAGGACTTGAACAGGCCCGAGTAGGAGGCCTTGTACGTGGGCGAGACCGCGATGACGGCGTCGGCCTGGGCGACCTCGTCCAGGGCGGCGCGCAGGGCCGGGGAGATGGCGAAGGTCACCAGGGCCTGCGCGATGTCCACGGCGAGCTCCCGCAGCGTGATCAGGTGGATCTGCGGGACCACGCCGTGCTCGGAGAGCGCGGCCGAGGCGGATTCCGCCATGCGTTCGGCGAGCATGCGGGTCTGGGACGGGTCCCCGGACCCGCCGGAGACCACGGCGAGGTGCCGGGCCTGCGGCGTGAACGGGGCGGAGGCATCGACGGCGCCGGGGGTGGTCACTTCGCGGCACCGCCCTTCGCGGCATCGGCGGCGGCGCGCTGCTCGGCGGCCGCAGCGCGGTCGAGCTGGGCCGGCGATCCCTCCTTGCCGCCGGGCACGGGGGCCTCGCCGCGGCGGGCGCGCGCCACGAGGAACTCGTGGGTCGGGGCCGCCGGGACGTCGTCCGGCTTCAGAGCGTCGAACTCCTTGCGGAGCACGGGCAGGACCTCCTCGCCGAAGAGGTCGATCTGCCGGAGGACGGTGTCCGTGGGCAGGCCGGCGTGGTCGATGAGGAACATCTGGCGCTGGTAGTCGCCCACCCAGTCGCGGAACGTGAGCGTGCGCTCGATGACCTGCTGCGGCGAGCCGACCGTCAGGGGCGTCATCCTCGAGAAGTCCTCGAGGGAGGGGCCGTGGCCGTAGACCGGCGCGTTGTCGAAGTAGGGGCGGAACTCCGCCACGGCGTCCTGCGACTTCTTCGCCATGTAGGCCTGGCCGCCCAGGGCCACGTACGCCTGATGGGCCTTGCCGTGGCCGTAGTACTCGTAGCGCTGGCGGTACAGGCGCACCATCTGGATGACGTGCTCCTTGTTCCAGAAGATGTTGTTGTGGAAGTAGCCGTCGCCGTAGTAGGCGGCCTGCTCGGCGATCTCGGAGGAGCGGATGGAGCCGTGCCACACGAAGGGGGCGACGCCGTCCAGGGGCTGCGGGGTGAGGGTGAAGTCCTGCAGCGGGGTGCGGTGATTGCCGCTCCAGTCCACGGTCTCCTCGTGCCACAGGCGATAGAGGAGGTTGTAGTTCTCCACGGCGAGCTGGATGCCCTGGCGGATGTCCTTGCCGAACCACGGGTACACGGGGCCGGTGTTGCCGCGGCCCATCGTCAGGTCCACGCGACCGTCGGCGAGGTGCTGCAGGTACGCGTAGTCCTCGGCCAGACGCACCGGGTCCATGGTGGTGATCAGGGTCGTCGCCGTGGAGAGCTGGAGGGTCTCGGTCTGCGCGGCCAGGTAGGCCAGCAGCGTGGGCGGGTTGCCCGGGGCCACGAAGGGCGGGTTGTGGTGCTGACCGGTCGCGAACACCTCGAAGCCCGCCTGCTCGGCGTGGCGGGCGATCTTGACGGTGTCCTTGATCCGCTGATGCTCGGTGGGGGCGGTCCCGTTCGTCGGATCGGCGGTGATGTCACCGATCGTGAAGACGCCGAACTGCATGGTGTGCTCCTCAGTGTGCCCGGGGGAGGGTCTCACGGTGCCGGCCGCGCCGTCGCCGTGTCCTTCAAAAATGAACTATACCGCACAACGAGCCGCCCCGTCCTGAATATTCCGCAGGGCCCGACACGGCAGACTGGTCCCATGAGCCCCGCCTTCGACGCCGGTCGCCTCGCCCACACGGACGTCCTCATCCTGCAGCAGGTGACGAGCTTCCTGTCCAACGACATCCAGGTGACGGACCCGGACGGGCGCACCGTCGTCTCGGTGGTCACTACGGGCGGGGGCCTGGGCCGAATGCTGATGGGGAACCGCAGCTTCGACGTGGTCGACGGTGACGACGGCCGCGTGCTCTTCCGCCTCGCCGACCCGGCCACGTTCGGCCGCGACCGCTTCGCGATCCTGGACGCCGACGGGCTGCCCCTGGCCCACCTCGCCCGCCAGTTCGCGTTCCTGCGGACGTCCGTGAGCGTCGAGGTCGTGGACGGCACGTGCTTCGCGGTGATCGGCGACCTGTGGGACCACGACTACGCCATGACCGTGGGCCAGCAGCCGATCGCCCGCGTGACCGCGCGGTTCGGAGGTGTCATGAACGCCCTGGCCGGGCGCTCGCGGTACGAGATGCGCCTGGAGCCCGGCATGCCGCCCGTGGTGCGCTGCGCCGTGCTCGGCACGGCCATCGCCCTCGACCTGATCCGGGCCAAGGACCGGCGCAGCACCAGCTGAGTCCGCTGGACGTGCGGCCGTCTCGGCGGCGCCTCCGGGGCGTGCCTTGACGCCTCCCATAGGATTCGACGGTGGACTTCGGAGCGTACGGACGGCTGTTGCAGGACCCTCGGATCCGCCATCTGCTGGCGGTGGGGTTCATCGCCCGCTTCCCGCACACCGCGGCCGGGGTGATCCTCACCCTCCACGTGGCGCTCACGCTGGGGCTGGGCTACGGCCAGGCCGGCCTGGCCGCGGCGGCGATGACGCTGGGCATCGCGGTGGGTTCGCCGTGGCGGGGCCGCGTGGTGGACGCGAAGGGGCTGCGCCGCGCACTGCTGCCCTCCGTGATCGCGGAGGCGGTGATCTGGCCGATCGTCCCGTGGCTGCCGTTCTGGCCGATGCTCCTGGCCGTGTTCCTGGGCGGCGTGTTCTCGCTGCCGATCTTCTCCGTCGTCCGTCAGGGACTCGGCGTGCTCACCCGCGGCAAGGACCGGCAGACGGCCTTCGCCCTGGACTCCATCGTCACGGAGACGATCTTCATGATGGGCCCGGCGCTGGGCGCCGTCGTCGCGGCCACGTGGTCGAGCGCCCTCGGCCTGACCATCGTGGGCCTGTCCAGCGCGCTGGGCGGCATCCTGCTGATGTGGTTCAACCCGCCGACACGGTCGAGTCAGCTGGCCGTCGTCGGACCGGCGACCGAGGACCCGTACACCGAGGAGCAGGACCGTCAGGAGGCGATCGCCCAGGCGGTGACCGCCGCGCCCATGCACGTGGAGATGGCCGCCCCCAGCCTGGCCACTGGCGCACTGCCGGCCATCACGGAGGCCATCCCGATCGTCAGCGGGGCGCTGCCGGTGATCGCCGCGGACGGCTCCGGGCCGACGACGGCGCCGCGCCGGGCCCGGGCCGAGCGGCTGCGGCAGTGGCGGCGGAGCCACTTCTCCTGGGTCGGGTCGGAGGTGCTCGGCGTGCTCGTGGTGTCGATGGCGGCCGGGATCGTCATGGTCGGCACCGAGGTCTCGATGGTGGCCGAGCTGGAGTCGCAGGGCGCCGCGGCGTCGGTGGGTCTGGTGTATGCGTTCTGGTGCGGCGCCTCCGCCGTGGGCGGGCTGTTCTACGGGGCGTGGGGCCGCCAGGTGCACCCGTACCTGCTGATGGCGCTGTTCGCCGTGGCGACGGTGCCGCTCGCGCTCGTGGACGGCGTGTGGGCGCTCGCGCTGGCCTCGATCCCCTCCGGCCTGCTGACGGCGCCGACCCTGGCCTCGGCCTCGTCGCGGCTGTCGCATCTCGTGGAGGAGGAGCGGCGTGGCGAGGCGATGGGCTTCTACGGCTCGGCCATGACCGCGGGCGCCGCGATGGGCGCCCCGCTGGCCGGCGTGTTCATCGACAGCATCGCCCCGTCCGCGGGCTACGTGTTCGCGGCGGCCGCGGGCTTCGTGCTCGTGCTGCTGGCCGCCCTGGCGACGGTGGCGCGCGGGCGGCGCTCCGCCTGAGTCGGGCCCGCTCCGCGGCTCAGGCCAGGAGCTCGTGGATGCGTCGGATCAGCATGGCGGTGAGGTCCGCGTCGAAGTCCGCGGTGGAGGAGTCCATGAACAGGTGCCGGTCCGTGTCGTACTCGAAGAGGTCGGCGGGGCGGTCCGGGTGCTCGGCGGTGGCCGCATAGGAGCGGGCGGTCTCGAGGTCGCCCTCGAGGGCCCAGGGGTCGCGGGTGCCGAGGTGGATCTGCAGGGCGGTGTGGGGCTGCCAGAGCGGGGCGTAGGCGTCGAGGGCCAGGACGCCGGCCATGGCGATGCACGCGCGGAAGCCGGGGACCACCTGGGCGGCACGCCAGGCGGGCATCACGCCCATGCTGATGCCCGCGACGACGGAGGCCTCCTGGTGCTCGGCACACGCCCGCATGCCGCGTCGGCCGATCTCCTCGAAGCCGAGGTGCTGGGCGTGGGCGACACCCTCGTCCACGGTGGCGAACGTGCGGCCGTCGTAGAGGTCAGGGGTGTGGACGGTGTGACCGCCGCTGGCGATCTGTTCGGCGAGCGCGCGCACGCCGTCTGTGAGACCGAGGGCGTGGTGGAAGAGGACGATCTGCGCCATGGGTCAGAGCGTAGACCGCGGTGAGCGGCTGCCCCAGAGTGCGGGTGGGTGATCGGGGCGAAGAAGTGAGGTGGCTCGCGTCTGTCGCCACGGGTGAGTTGCCGCTCATTGCGTGGAGGGCAAGCGCAGTGTTTCTCCGACCGGTGCCCTGGGTTCTCGTTGCAGCGCTCCTCCCCGGGCGTGCTCTGCTGGGTGGGGGCGAGACTCGGGGACGCATGCTGTCGGTGCGGATGCGGAAAGGAGGCTCCTGCCCACCGGAGACTGCGCGAGCGAGCGGCGAGGAATCTTCTGCATGAGTGCCGAGGCACTCGTGCGAACGGTCACGGGGCTACTCGAGGCAGGACCGGACAGCAGCCTCCTCGCTTCATCCGTCTTGCGACCTTCGGGACGTCTTCGCCGGACGATGCGGCGTCCCCTTTGGACGGACGGCGACGAAGGGGCGCCCTGTCCGACTGCTCCTGGCGACCTCGACCACGGCATCCACGTTCGACGGAGGACGGGAGAACGTCTCGCCGGGTGGACGTCGGAGCTGAGTCCACCGTTCCGCTGCGGTCACACGGGAATCGCCGTCAGTGCGGTCACGCCGGGGCGGGAGACGCGAGCTGGCAGGGCATGCCGGGTTCGGGGACGGCGGGACTGATGTGCACGGCCCGCCCCGGCAGGGGCTCGACCTCGGTCAGCCGTGGCCAGATGAGCCGGTGCTCGGCGTTCGTCCCGGCCGGCACGAAGAAGCGGTGGGGCAGGTGCAGCAGCAGCCGGCCCGTCGCCAGCTCTCGGCCGCCGAACACCGCCAACCGCAGGCCGGCGGCGGTCGGACGGCCGAGCCAGTCGTGCACGTCCTCCTCGACCGTGCGGTAGGTGTCCCCGACGCGCAGGCCGGACCACGCGTTCCAGCCCGTGATCACCGCCGTGCCGCCGGCGGCCGCGAGCTCGCGCAGGCGGGCCAGGGCGGCCTCCCCGGCCCCCTCGACGTCCGGGGTCAGCACCGGCGTCCCGGACCGCGCGGCCGCCGCGGCCTCCCCGGTGCCGTCCAGCACGGCCACCGGCCGGCCGCTGCGCAGCGCCACTTCGACGACGGCGGCCAGCGTCTCCGCGCGACCGCCCGCGGCCTCGACGATCCATGCGGTGCGTCCCTCCGCGCCGGTCGGCCACCGCCAGGGACGGTGCCGGCCGTGGGCCGCGTCGTCGAGCAGGGCCAGGGCCGTGGCCTCCGCCCGGCGAGCGCGGTCCGGCACCCAGCGCTCCGGCAGGGCGGGGGTGACCACGGGCGGGGGTGTCGGCCAGTCACCCGCCGCGTACTTCTCCACCAGGACCGAGACGACGGCCTCCCAGGGGGCGACGGCCGGGGCGGCCGCGGCCTCGCCCAGCCGTCGCCACACGGGCGTGCCGCCGTCGACCGTCCACTGGGACGCGCGGAACGCGACCGTCGGGCGCCCCGCCGTCGAGAGGATCGCGGAGCCGGGGCGACGCGGGTCGAGCCGGGCCGCGGCGGCCGTGCCCACCAGGTCCCACGACTCCTGCTCCGTCGCGGTGCGCAGGGCGATCGTGCTGCCCAGGTTCGAGCGCAGGTCCGAGCCCACCGCACCCGTGGCCCGCTGCGTGGCCAGGATGAGGTGGAAGCCGAGGGAGCGGCCCGTGGCGGCCAGACGCTGCAGGACGGCGGCCGCGTCCGGGTGGTCGTCCACGAGCACGCGCAGTTCGTCGATCGCCACGACGAGCCGAGGCAGCGCCGCGTCCGGATGGCGGCGACGGAAACCGGGATAGTCGCTGACCCCGGCCTCCGCGAAGAGGGCCTCGCGGCGATGCAGCTCCGCCCGGATGGCGCTCAGCGCCCGCAACGAGGCCGTTCCCACGTGGTTGGTCTCCAGGCTCATCGTGTGGGGGAGCGCGCCCAGCGAGCCGAACGACGCGCCGCCCTTGAAGTCCAGCAGCAGGAACGCGACCTCGGCCGGCGGGTGGTGCGCCGCGGCTCCCAGCAGGAGGGACAGCAGGAGATCCGACTTCCCGGATCCCGTGGTGCCCGCGATGAGCAGGTGCGGACCGTCGGCGGCCAGGTCCATCTCGACGACGCCCGTCTCGTCGCCGCCCCGGGCGAGGGTCACGGTGAGCCCGTCGACGGCATCACGGGCGCCCACCTGCCCCGGTGGTGTGAGCGTGCCGTCCCCGTCGTCGGTGGGCAGCAGGCCGAGGTTCACGACGTCGTCGGCCAGCTCGGTCAGCCAGGCGACCAGGGTGCCGTCGGCGAGGCCGTCGGCGGTCACGTCCTCGAAGCGCTGTTGTTCCGCCGGGACCACGACGGTGCGCCCGCGCAGGTCGACGACGGCGTCCCCCGGCGCAGGCGACGGCCCGGTGAAGTCGTACCGCGTCCAGGGCAGATCCGTCCGGGCCGTGGGCGTCGTCCCCGCGTCGTCGCCGATGGCGGCCCGCCACGCTCGCCACGCCGGATCCAGTGCCGCGTCCTCAGGAGCCGACACCAGCAGCCGCGGGCCGGACCCGCCCGACCGCCAGGTGCGGCGGACTCCACCGGCCTCCACCACGAACGCGCCGTCGGCGGCCACCGCGTGCCGCAGGAGCTGGAACACCGCCCACCGGCAGGCCCCGGCCACATCGCGCGGCGGCCCGACCACGACGACGCGCGACTCCGGCGGTGACGTCGTCATCACGGTGCGCCGCGACGTGACGGCCTCCACCCATGCCTCGTCCGGGTCGTCCCGCGACAGGGACAGCGCCCCGATGCCGGAACCCCACGAGACCGCCACGGCCTCGTCGGCCCCCGCCGTCAGTCCGAAGCGGTCCGTCGCGCCGGAGCGGACGGCGCGGGCCACCCCACCGGGGCTCAGTGCCGCCCGAGCCCGCCGGCGGACGACCGCGTCCGCGCGGGCGGCGAGCAGCCGCGCATGCCGCAGCCGGGTGCGGCGCTGCATCGCCAGCATGACCAGCGCCACCGTCACGGACAGCACGCCGAACAGCAGGAACATCGGGTTGCCCATCATCAGGACCAGGGCGACCCCGAGCACCAGCGGGCCCAGGGCGGCCACCAGCGGGATCACGACGGACTGCCGGGCCGGTGGGGATCCGAGGTCGATGGCGGGCGGCTCCGGTGTGATCGGCCGCGGCAGGGCGGACCCGGGCCCGCGGACCAGGCCCAGGGCGGTCCGGCCCACAGGGAGCGGGCTGCGGCCGTCCCACAGGCGTCCGGTGCCCCGAGGGCCGTCGTGGACGTGCAGCCCGGTGGGCGCGAGCCGCAGACGCATCGGCCGCGACGGGGCAGAGGGATCGTCCAGCAACAGCCGCGCCTCGCCGCGTCCCACGCTCAACCCGCCCTCCCCCAGAGGGACGAGGCGGCCGGCGTCGGGTCCGTGCTCGGTGACCACCGCGAGCTCCGGCCCGCGGGTCGGTGCACTCCCGACCCGTTCCGCGTACGTCACGCTGCGCGGCCCGGCAGCGCACCGGCGCAGCGACCGGGCGGGAAAACGTTCCCGCACCGCCCGATCCTGCTCGCCCGCGTCGGCGGGGAAGTGCTCCACCCGCCACGTCTCGGGAGCGGCCCCGCCCAGGATCCGCACGCTCCAGGCCATCCCCGCCCCTCCCTCCCGAGAACGGCGACCGGCCCGTCCGGCCGCCTGGGGACGACCCTGCCACGGCCGGATGGCGGTTCGGGCGGCCTGTGGACAACTCCCCGTCGAACGGGACCGCCACCACGTTGTCCACAGTCATGGTGTCCTGGACCACACGCGTCGACGGAACGGGGTATCTTCCTGATCGAGACGTGTGCGGCGCTGGGGATGGCGCCGAATCGGGCACAGGAGGGACACATGGATGCGGTGCGCATTCTCGAGGACGAGATCCGGGAGATCGTCCGGCGGCAGGGCATTGACCCGCAGCGTGAGCACGCCCGGGTCCTGACGCTCATCCAGGACGCGGCGGCGGACTACGAGTCCCGCGCGATGGTCAGCTCGCTGCCGGACCTGGAGGATCCCGTGGCGGCGCGGCAGGACCTGTTCGACCGCATCGCGGGCCTCGGGCCACTCCAGCGGCTCATGGACGATCCGTCCGTGGAGGAGATCTGGCTGAACGCGCCGGACGCCGTCTACTGCGCGCGGTCCGGCCGCTCCGAGCTGACGGGCATCGTCCTGACCGAGGAGGAGGTGCAGGACCTCGTCGAAGTCATGTTGAAGTCCTCGGGCCGGCGGCTGGACCTGTCGATGCCGTTCGTCGACGCGGCCCTGCCGGACGGTTCGCGCCTGCACGTGGCCATCCCCGACATCACGCGGCGGCACTGGGCCGTGAACATCCGGAAGTTCATCGCCCGGGCGCGCCGGCTGGACGACCTCGTCCGGGGCGGTTCCCTCACTCCGACGGCGGCCCGCTTCCTGGACGCGGCCGTGGACGTGGGCATGAACATCCTCGTCAGCGGGGCCACCCAGGCGGGCAAGACCACCCTGCTCAACTGCCTGGCCTCGGCCATCGGCCCGCGGGAGCGGGTGATCACCGTGGAGGAGATCTTCGAGCTGCAGATCCCGGTGCGCGACGTCGTCGGGCTGCAGTGCCGCCAGCCGAACCTGGAGGGCCACGGCGAGATCCCGCTGCGCCGCCTCGTCAAGGAGGCGCTGCGGATGCGCCCGGACCGCCTGATCGTCGGCGAGGTGCGCGAGGCCGAGGCACTGGACATGCTCGTCGCGCTGAACTCCGGCCTGGCCGGCATGTGCACGATCCACGCGAACTCGGCCGCGGACGCGCTCACGAAGCTCTGCACGCTGCCGCTGCTGGCCGGGGAGAACATCTCCCGGGACTTCGTCGTCCCGACGGTCGCCACGTGCATCGACGTCGTCGTGCACTGCGAGCGCGACCGTCAGGGCCGCCGGCGGGTGCGGGAGATCCTCACCGTCGGCTCACGGGTGGAGGGCGGGGTCATCGAGACGTCGGCGCTCTTCCAGCGTGACGCCGAGGGCGACCTGCGCCTCAACGAGGGTGCGAACCTGGAGTTCGAGGCGCTCGCCCGTCGCGGCGTGGACGTCCACGAGCTGGTGGGGCTGCGCTGATGGCCGCGCTGCTGGGGCTCGCGCTCGGCTGCGGCCTGTTCCTGCTGTGGTGGTCCCTCTGGTCCCCTCCCACGGAGAAACCCGGGGCCGCCCGCCCCGACTCGCGCCTGCGTGTGCTGATCGCCCAGTCCGGCATCCAGCGTCTCAGCCCGGCCGGCGTCGTGTCCGCCATGGCCGTCGGCGGTCTCGTGGTCGGGCTGCTCGTCCTGTCGCTGACCAGTACGTGGACCATCGCCGCGTGCTTCGCCGTCTTCGGCGCGGCCGTGCCCTGGCTGCTGTTGTCCTGGCAGGCCCGCCGGCGGTCCACGGCACTGCGCGAGCTGTGGCCGGACGCGATCGACCACGCCCGGTCGGCCATCCGCGCGGGCCTGACTCTCCCGGAGGCGCTCATCCAGCTCGGGGAGACCGGGCCGGAGGGGCTGCGCGAGCCGTTCCAGCAGTTCGCCCGGGACTACCGGGCCGGAGCCCGCTTCGTGGACGCACTGGACCGGCTCAAGGCCCGGATGGCCGACCCCGTCGCGGACCGCCTGGTGGTCTCGCTGCGCCTGACCCGCGAGGTCGGGGGCGCCGACATCGGCCGTCTGCTGCAGACCCTCTCCGAGTTCCTCCGGCAGGACGCCCGCATCCGCGCCGAGCTCGAGGCCCGGCAGTCGTGGACCGTGAACGCGGCCCGGTTGGCGGTGTGCGCCCCGTGGCTCGTGCTTCTGCTGCTGGGGACCCAGCCCGCCGCGGTCGCGGCCTATCGGTCCGCCGCCGGCGGGGCCGTGCTCCTCGCCGGCATGGTGGCCTCCGTCGTCTGCTACCGCGTCATGCTCCGCATCGGCGCGCTGCCCCGGGAGAAGCGGGTGTTCGCATGACGTCCGCGCTGATCTGGGCCGCGCTCCTGGGCCTCACCCTCGGGGCGGGACTGCTCCTCATCCTGGTCACCCAGCCGGTGGGCTGGCGCCCCAGCCTCGAGCAACGGGTCGAACCGCAGCTGCGCCACCACATCCCGGCCTCCCGCCTCCTCGAGGAGGAACGTGCGGGCGCCTCACCCTGGGGAGCGTGGGGACGCATCCTCGATCCCGTGGTGCAGGCCGGAGTCGGCTGGGTCCAGCGCATCTCCCCGGGCGGGGTGGCGCTCGACCGCAAGCTGGCCGCCGCGGGGCTCGCGGTCACGTCGACGGACTTCCGTGCCCAGCAGGTCCTGAGCGGAGCCGCGGGGGCCGCCGTGGCGGCCGTCCTCGCGCTCAGCCTCACCGTCACGGGCCGCGTGCCGGTGATCACGGGGGTCGCCCTCGTGATCGCCGGCGGCATGGCCGGGTTCCTGCTCCGGGAGCAGCTGCTCTCCCTGCGGGTGCGACGGCGGCGCGAGGCCATCCTCTCCGAGTTCCCGTCCGTGGCCGAGCTGTTCGCGCTCTCGGTGGGCGCGGGGGAGAGCGCCGCCGGAGCGCTCGAACGCATCGCGGGGACGGCGCGCGGGGAGCTGGCCGGCGAGTTCCGCACCACGCTCGCCGACATGCGTGCCGGGGCGTCGCTGTCCGCGGCGCTCAAGGCCATGGGACGGCGCGTGCAGCTGGCCCCCGTCGAACGGTTCATCGGGGGCGTGCTCATCGCGCTCGACCGCGGCACGCCCCTCGCCGACGTCCTGCGCGCGCAGGCCCAGGACGTGCGTGAGATGGGTCGCCGCGAGCTCATGGAGGCCGCCGGCCGGAAGGAGATACAGATGATGGTGCCCCTCGTGTTCGGCATCCTCCCGCTCACGGTGATCTTCGCCGTCTTCCCCGGCATCTCCCTGATGCGCCTGGGGTTCTGAAGACCCACAACTGAATAGTCCATCCATCCACCCACGATCACCATCCACTCCGGCCGCACGGGCGGCCGGCCACCCGAGGAGGGGACCATGCTCCACCACCACGCCATCACCGTCCTGGCCGCCCTGCGCGCCCTCATCCACGACGACGTCCGCGACGAGCGCGGCGACGTCCCCGGCTGGGTGATGATCACCCTCATGTCCGCCGTGCTCGTGGCCGGCCTGCTGGCCCTCGCCCTGCCGGCGCTCCAGGGACTGTTCAACCAGGCCATCTCCCAGGTGTCCCAGGGCGGCTGAGCATGCCCCGGGGTGCTGCCCACGGCGCGCAGGCGCCCCGTGGCGGCCACACGGGTGTCCGCTGGCGGGACGACCGGGGCGCCGCGGTGGCCGAGTCCACCATGGTGATGACCCTGGTCGTCCTGCTCTTCGCGGCGCTGCTCCAGGCCGGCGTCGTGATCCACACGCGCAACGTGATGATCGACGCCGCCTCCGCCGGCGCCCGGTACGGGGCGCTCGCGGACCGGAGCCCCGAGGACGGCGTCCAGCGGGCTCGGGAGCTGCTCTCGGCCGGCGTGCCCGGCCAGTCCGGGGCCGACGTCGCCGCGGAGCTCACCAGCCAGGACGGGGTCCCGGTCCTGCGCGTCACGGTCTCGAGCTCGCTGCCCGGCCTGGGGTTCCTGCCGGGCCCGATCCCCGTGGAGGTGAGCGGTCATGCGTTCCGTCAATGACGTCCGCGACGAGCGGGGAGCGGCCACGGTCGAATTCCTGGGCCTCACCCTCGTCCTGTTGATCCCCGTGGTGTACCTGATGATCTACGTCTCCCAGGTCCAGGCCGCGGCGTTCGCCTCGGTCGCCGCCGCTGACCAGGCCGTCAAGGCCGTGGTCGCCGAGGCTGATCACCCCAGCGCAGGCGCCGCCCACGCCACCGTCGAGCTCACGCTGGCCGACTACGGCGTGGGCGCCGGCCAGTACGACCTGACCGTCGGCTGCGATCAGGGCGGCTGTGGCACGCTCGAACCGGGCGAGGTCGTCGCCGTGCGGGTGGACGTGGGGGTGCCCGTCCCTCTCACGCCGGCAGCGTGGTCGCTGACCCCCGTGACGGTGGGTTCCGACGCCCGGCAGACTGTGCCGAGGTTCTGATGCGCCGCCGCCTCACCGCTCGCCTGGGTCACGACGACGGGCAGACCACCGTCCTCACCGTCGGCCTGTGCGCCGTGCTCGTGGCCCTCATGCTGGTCATGCTCGCGGTCACCACCGTGCAGTTGCAGCACCGCCGCCTGCAGTCGCTCGCGGACTCGGCCGCCATCGCCGGGGCAGAGGAGCTCGGCTTCCGGCTGGGGGAGGACCCGGGCGTCGTGCTCTCCGACGACGACGTCGCCGCCTCCGCCAGCGCACACCTCGCGGCCGTCGGTGCCCAGGAGGCCGTGCCCGGGCTCGGCGGGATGAACGCCCGCGTGGCCGACGACGGCACCACCGTCGTCGTCACCCTCGACGCCCGGGCCGATCTGTTCGCCATGACCGGCCCGTTCGCGGGGACACTGCCCCTGTCGGTCCCCCTCGAGGCGACGGGCAGCAGTCGCACTAGCCTGGCCCGGTGATCCGCTTCCTCCACGGCATCGGTGGCCGGCCCGCCCACTTCGAGCCCCTTGCTGACGCCCTCGGCGCCGTGGCCGACCTCGCCGCCTCGCCCGCCCTGCCCGGCCACCCGGGCACGGACGCCGGCGGTCAGGGCCGCCCCCGGGCCGCACGGCCGGCGACCGATGCGGACCCCGTCCTCGACGCCGCCCGCACCTGGGCGGCGCAGGCCGGCCCCGTGCCGGGGCTGCTGATCGGCCACAGCACGGGCGGGGTCATCGCGCTGCGCGCCGTCGCCGACGGGCTGGTGCGGCCCCGCGCCCTCGTGGTCATCGACTCGAACGTCCCGGTGACGGACACCGCCCTGGCCGCCCGGGCGGCCAAGGCCCGCCTCGCCGCCCGCCCGGACTGGCGGAGCGTGCTCCGCGCCTCGCTCGCGCGGGACCTCCTCGTCCCGGAGCCGTGGCGCGAGCGGATCCTGACCGACCTGGACGCCACGCCGGACCATCCGATGCGCGAGCTCTGGGCCGCCGTCCTCGCCGCGGACACCCGTGCCCTCTGGGCCGGCATCACCGTCCCGACGCTGTACGTGCGCAGCACCCGGGACGTCCACCAACGGGACCTGGACGCGGTCACGCAGCACGCCACCGTCGTCGATGTCAGCACGGGCCACTGGCCGCACGTCACGGAGCCCGAGGCCGTCGCGGCGGCGATCCGCCGCTGGCACACGACCGGCGTCCACCCCACGCGGTAGGCTGGCCGAATCATGGCTGACACTGACTTCTCCGCGGAGATCGACTCCCTGCGCCACACCCTGGCCTCCATCGAGCAGGTCTCGGACCTCGACCGCATCAAGGCGGACATCGCCGAACTGGAGCAGCAGGCCTCCGCACCGGACCTCTGGGACGACCCGGAGGAGGCCCAGAAGGTCACCTCCAAGCTCTCCCACCGTCAGACGGACCTCAAGCGCATCACCTCCCTGGAGAGCCGCATCGAGGACCTGGAGACCATGGTCGAGCTCGCCGCGGAGGAGGACGAGCCCTCCCTCCTCGACGACGCGAACCAGGAGCTGACCTCCATCCGCAAGGCCCTGGAGGAACTCGAGGTCGTCACGCTGCTCAGCGGCGAGTACGACCAGCGCGACGCCGTCGTGACCATCCGCGCGGGCGCCGGCGGCGTGGACGCGGCCGACTTCGCCGAGACCCTCATGCGCATGTACCTGCGCTGGGCCGAGCAGCGCGGCTGGTCCACCAAGGTCATGGACACCTCCTACGCGGAGGAGGCCGGCCTGAAGTCCGTCACCTTCGAGGTCAACGCGCCCTACGCGTTCGGCACCCTCTCCGTGGAGGCCGGCACGCACCGCCTCGTGCGCATCAGCCCCTTCGACAACCAGGGCCGCCGCCAGACGTCCTTCGCGGCGGTCGAGGTGGTGCCGCTGATCGAGTCGGACGACTCCATCGAGATCCCCGAGTCCGAGATCAAGGTGGACGTGTTCCGCTCCTCGGGCCCCGGCGGCCAGTCCGTGAACACCACGGACTCCGCCGTCCGCATGACGCACCTGCCCACCGGCATCGTCGTGTCCATGCAGAACGAGAAGTCGCAGATCCAGAACCGTGCCGCCGCCCTGCGCGTGCTCCAGTCCCGTCTGCTGCTGCTGCGCAAGGCCGAGGAGGACGCGAAGAAGAAGGAGATGGCCGGCGACGTCAAGGCGTCCTGGGGCGACCAGATGCGCTCCTACGTGCTGAACCCGTACCAGATGGTCAAGGACCTGCGCACGGGCCACGAGGAGGGCAACCCCTCCTCCGTGTTCGACGGCCACATCGACGATTTCGTGGACGCCGGGATCCGCTGGCGCGCCGAGCAGGTCAAGGCCGCCCAGGAGGACTGAGCCCCACGGCGCGGCCCCGCCGCCCAGGCCACCACGACGCCGGCCCGCACCTCCGCAGTGAGGCGCCGGCCGGCGTCGCCGTTCAAGCCCCCGCAGGGGCCTCGGGCCTGGCCCGGGAGACCGGCCCGGTGGGATGCTCGAAGCACCGGGCAGGCGCCCCCGCGCGCCGGTCCGGCACCAGACTCCATTCCCACCCAGGAGGTCGACCAGCATGACCATGCGCGCCGCCCGTTGGCACGGCAAGAAGGACATCCGCATCGAGGAGATCGACTCGCCCACGGCCGGCCCGGGGCAGGTCCTCGTGGACGTCGCGTGGTGCGGCATCTGCGGCACGGACCTGCACGAGTACCTCGAGGGCCCGATCTTCATCCCGCCGGCCGGGCACCCGCACCCGATCTCCGGCGACGCCGCCCCCGTCACGCTCGGCCACGAGATGTCCGGCACCGTCGCCGCCCTGGGCGAGGGCGTCACGGACCTCGAGGTCGGCCAGAAGGTCGTCGTGGAGCCGTACATCGTGCGCGAGGAGGACCGGGACCGACCGGACTACAACCTCGCGCCGGACATGAACTTCATCGGCCTGGGCGGCGACGGCGGCGGACTGGCCGAGCAGATCGCGGTGCAGCGCCGCTGGGTCCACCCGGTGGCCGACTCCGTGCCTCTCGACCAGGCCGCGCTCATCGAGCCGCTCTCCGTGGCCCACCACGCGTGGGTGCGGGCCGGCTCTCCGACGTCGGGCGTGGCAGTGATCGGTGGCGCCGGCCCCATCGGCGCGCTCACGGCGGCCGTGCTCAAGGGCAAGGGCCTGACGGTGTACGTCTCCGAGCTCTCGGAGCTGCGCCGCCAGAAGGTGCTCGAGGCCGGCGTGGTAGACGAGGCATTCGACCCCCGCGAGGTGGACGTGCCCGCGAAGATCCGCGAGCTGCACGACGGCCAGGGCGCGGACGTGGGCTTCGAGTGCACCTCGGTGGACGTGGTGCTGGACATGCTGCTGGACGCGGTGCGTCCCGGCGGGGTGATCGTCAACGAGTCCATCTGGGGCCACGAGCCCGCCGTGGCCCTGCACAAGCTGGTGATGAAGGAGATCGACCTGCGCGGCACCATCGCGTACGCGAACGACCACGCGGACACCATCCGCATGGTCGAGGACGGCGCCGTGGACCTCGCGCCGTTCATCACCGGCAAGATCGGCCTCGACGACCTGGTCGACCAGGGCTTCGAGACCCTCATCCACCACAACGAGACGGCCGTGAAGATCCTCGTCTCGCCCACCGGCCAGGGCCTCTGAGGCTCCGGCCCGATCCCCGGACGTCCCGACGACGGCCCGCACCCGCGCGCTGCGGGTGCGGGCCGTCGTGGTCCCTGTGCCGCGGCGCGCCGTCACAGACGCGTCGCTCCCTGGCGCGCCTGTGACCGGGGTCATAGACTGCATTTGAGTGAATCGTGATGAACCGAGTTGAACGTCCCAGGAGGACCGCATGACCGCCGAGCTGCCCCAGCCTCAGCCCACCGATGCCGTGATCGTGGGCGGTGCCCGCACGCCCTTCACCCGGCTGCTCTCGCAGCAGGCCGACCTGCGCGCCGTGGACCTGGGCGCCCACGCGATCACGCACGCGCTCGAGCGCGCCGGCGTGGCCCCCGAGGACGTGGACATGGTCTACATGGGCCAGGTCGTGCAGGCCGGCGCGGGCCAGAACCCGGCCCGCCAGTCCGCGCTCGCCGCGGGCATCCCGTTGAACGTCCCGGCCATGACGATCAACAAGGTGTGCCTGTCCGGCCTCACCGCCGTGATCGACGCCGCCCGTCTCATCCGCCTCGGCGAGGTGGACGTGGTGGTGGCCGGCGGTCAGGAGTCCATGACCAACGCCCCGCACCTGCTGCCCGGCGCGCGCAAGGGCTTCAAGTACGGCCCGGCCACCATGCTCGACGCCGTCGCGTGGGACGGCCTCACCGACTCCCTGAGCCACGAGGCCATGGGCGAGCTGACCGAGTCCGGCAACGGCGAGCGGAACATCGCCCGCGCCGAGCAGGACGAGGTCGCCGCGGCCTCGCACCAGCGGGCCGCCCGGGCCCAGTCCGAGGGCGTCTTCGAGGGCGAGATCGCCCCGGTGGAGATCCCGCAGCGCAAGGGCGACCCGCTGGTCGTCTCCCAGGACGAAGGGGTCCGCCCGGACACGACCGCCGAGTCGCTGGGCGCCCTGCGCCCGGCGTTCGCGAAGGACGGCACCATCACGGCCGGCAACTCCTCGCCCCTGTCCGACGGCGCCGCCGCCCTCGTGGTGACCTCGCGGGCCTTCGCCGAGGAGAAGGGCCTGACGATCCTCGCCACGGTGGGCGCACCCGGCCAGACCGCCGGCCCGGACAGCTCGCAGCTGCACTCGCAGCCTTCGGACGCGATCGCCGCGGCGGTGCGGAAGCAGGGCTGGGACGTGGCCGACCTTGACTTCATCGAGATCAACGAGGCGTTCGGCGCCGTAGCCGTGCAGTCCCTGCGCGACCTCGGCTACCCGCACGAGAAGACCAACATCCACGGCGGCGCCATCGCCCTGGGCCACCCGATCGGCGCCTCCGGCGCCCGGCTGGCCCTGCACGCCGCCCTCGAGCTCGACCGGCGCGACGGCGGCCGCGCGGCCGTCTCGCTCTGCGGCGGCGGCGGCCAGGGCGAGGCCCTGATCCTCTTCCGCTGACAGACCGCCCCTGACAGAAAGGACCCCGGACATGGCTCTCGACAAGACCGTGGCCACGCCCGCCGAGGCGGTGGCGGACGTGCCGGACGGCGCGTCCCTGGCCGTCGGCGGCTTCGGGCTCTCCGGCAACCCCGTGCAGCTCATCGAGGCCCTGCTCGAGCAGGGCGCCACGGACCTGTCCGTCGTCTCCAACAACTGCGGCGTGGACGGCTGGGGCCTGGGCCTCCTGCTCGGCGCGCGCCGGCTGCGGAAGATGACCTCCTCCTATGTGGGGGAGAACAAGGAATTCGCCCGCCAGTACCTCGAGGGCGAGCTCGAGGTGGAGCTCGTCCCGCAGGGCACCCTCGCGGAGAAGCTCCGCGCCGGCGGCGCCGGCATCCCGGCGTTCTACACCCGCTCCGGCGTCGGCACCCAGGTGGCCGAAGGAGGCCTGCCCATGCGCTACGACGCGGACGGCACCGTGGTGAAGTCCTCGCAGGCCAAGCCCACGGACACGTTCGTGCTCGGCGAGGGCTACCTCAGCCAGGCCCCGGACGAGCCCGAGACCTATGTGCTCGAACGCTCCATCGTCACCGACTTCTCCCTTGTGCACGCCTGGAAGGGCGACCGCCACGGCAACCTCGTGTTCCGCAAGGCCACCCGCCAGTTCGGCCCGCCCGCGGCCATGGCCGGCCGTGTGTGCATCGCCCAGGTGGAGGAGCTCGTCGAGCCCGGCGAGATCGACCCGGACGACGTGCACCTGCCCGGCGTCTTCGTGCACCGGATCGTGGAGGTCGGCACGGACATCGAGAAGCGGATCGAGAAGCGCACCGTGCGCGCATCGGGGGAGGGGCGGGCATGAGCGAGCAGACCACCGGGCGCCCCCGGGGCCTGAGCCGCGACCAGATGGCGGCCCGCGCCGCGCAGGAGCTGCCGGACGGCGCCTACGTCAACCTCGGCATCGGCATGCCCACGCTGATCCCCAACCACATCCCCGCCGGGCGGTCCGTGGTGCTGCAGTCCGAGAACGGCATCCTCGGCACGGGCCCGTACCCCACGGAGGAGGCCGTGGACCCCGACCTGATCAACGCGGGCAAGGAGACCGTCACCGTGAACCCGGGGGCGTCCTTCTTCGACTCCGCGCTGAGCTTCGGCATGATCCGCGGCGGCAAGATCGACGTCGCCGTCCTGGGCGGCATGGAGGTCTCCGCCGCGGGCGACCTGGCCAACTGGATGGTGCCCGGCAAGATGGTCAAGGGCATGGGCGGTGCGATGGACCTCGTCCACGGCGCCGGCCGCGTGATCGTCATGATGGACCACGTGTCCAAGGACGGCACCCCCAAGATCGTCGACCAGTGCACCCTGCCGCTGACCGGCCGCGCCGTCGTCGACCGCATCATCACGGACCTGGCCGTGATCGACGTCGTCGGCACCCCGGAACAGCCCCGCCTGGCGCTCGTGGAGACCGCGCCCGGCATCACCGAGGAGCAGGTCCGCGCGCTCACCGGCGCGCCGCTGGACTGAGCCGACGACGCCGCCCCGCGGCCCCGGCGCACCGCCTCGGCGGGCATCGGGCCGGCACGGGATAGACTGGACGGCCGCGCCCTGATCGGGGCGCGGCCGTCGCCGTGGACGCTGGAAGGACGTGAGGCCATGGGCAAGAACAGCAAGGGCAAGGCCGCCAAGCAGCCGGCCCCCGGCGAGCGCCAGGTGATCGCCAACAACAAGAAGGCGCGCCACGACTACACCATCCTCGACACGTACGAGGCCGGCATGGTGCTCACCGGCACCGAGGTGAAGTCGCTGCGCGAGGGCAAGGCCTCGCTCGTGGACGGCTTCGCGGTCTTCTACCGGGACGAGCTGTGGCTCGAGCAGGTCTACATCCCGGAGTACCTCAACGGCTCGTGGACCAACCACGCCGCCCGCCGCCGCCGCAAGCTGCTGCTGCACCGCGCCGAGCTGACGAAGATCTCCCGCCAGATCCAGGATCCGGGCCTGACCATCGTGCCGCTGTCCCTGTACTTCCTGAACGGGCGCGTGAAGGTGGAGATCGGCGTCGCGCGCGGCAACCGCGAATACGACAAGCGGCACAAGCTGCGCGAGCAGCAGGACAACCGCGAGGCCCAGCGGGCCATGCGGATGCGCAACCGGCGCGCCGGCGTGGCCTGAGCGCGGTGGACCCCTTGGGAATGCCTCGGGGGCGTGCTACGTTGTATCTCTCGCAGGGCCGGTTTCAGGACCGGCGGGCCTCGCGCCCTCCGCCTGCAGTGGTGATTGACAACCTCATAGAGGAGTCGCCCCCCTGGGGCCGATCGGTTTCGACGGTGTGTGTCGCGTCGGGAGAAGCGGGCCGAGGATGCAGAGTCATCTCGTCAAACGCTCTCTGCAAACCAATAAGTGCCGAATCCAAGCGCACTGACTTCGCTCTCGCTGCCTGATCAGTGATCGAGTCCGTCACCCCGAGGTCGCTGTCGCCTCGGATCGTGGCGTCAGCTAGATAGCCACTGGGCGTCACCCTCGCCGGGGGTCGTGACGCCGACATCAATCCGGCTGGGTCCGGGTTGGCCGCCCGTCTGCGGGACGGCCAGGACCGAGCAACACCCACAGCAGACTGCGCCCGGAGAAGACCTGGCAACACCTCATCGGACGCGGGTTCAATTCCCGCCGGCTCCACTCACCACCACGGGAAGGCCCCGGAATCACCCCGATTCCGGGGCCTTCGTCGTGTCCATGCCGGTGTGCGGCGGCCCGCCCCTCAGCCGGCCAGGACGGCGTGCAGGCCCAGGCCGGCGCCCCAGCCGACGACGACGGCCACCAGCCCCAGCCCCAGATGCGCGGTCCACAGGCGGGCGGCTGTGCCCCATCGACGGGCGAGCGCGGCGTCAGCCGCCTCAGCGGCCACGGTGGACCACGTCCCCAGGGCGTGGCAGAACCCGGACACCACGGCGGACACCGCCGCGACGAGCACGAGCCCCTGCCCGTCGCCCCAGCTCTCGGAGGCGTACACCAGCTCCGGCACGGCCAGGCCGACGGTGACGCCGAGGAGCAGGGCCGCCGTCGTGTTGGCGGTGAGCAGACCCCGGGGGCCGAGCCGGTCGGTCAGGCGCCGGCGCACCAGGGCGCCGAGCGCCCCGCCCGCCGCGAGGCAGGCCAGGAGGGCCACCTGGAGGAGAGCGAAGACCTCGTATCCCGCGCCGCTCATGCGTCCTCCGCCGAACGATCCGCCCCGACCACGCGGGAGCCCGGGGCGCCCCCGGCGCGCAGGCCGAGCACGGCCGCCGCCGTCGAGAGCGCAGCCATCAGCGCGAGCACCAGCAGCACCGATGCCGCCGCGGTGAGGACGCCACCCGCCCCGGACACCGCGGCGCCCAGCCGCACCGGCCACAGCACCAGGGCGACGGCGCTGGAGATGGTGGTGAACGCACCGAGGAAGCCGGTTCCCAGCCCCGCCACCAAGCGTGGACGCCAGTCCGGCCCGCGGCGTCGCGAGGCCGCCCACAGCAGGCCGAGCAGGAACGAGCCGAGCACGTTCACCACGAACAGCGGCAGGGCCTGGACGAGCACGTCGACCGCCCCGAACGCGGCGCCGAACGTGCCGCGGAAGTTGGGCGCCCCGGCCAGCGCGGTCACCGCGTTCATCACCCCCGCACCGCACAGCACGCCCGCGGCACCGCCCAGGGCCACCGCACCCGCAGTGCCGGGCCGTCGATCTGTCCCGCGCCCGCCCCTCCGGTCGGCCGTCGGCTCCCCCCGCGCGGCCATCAGGCGCCGTCCTCGGCCTCGTCACCCGCGCGCAGGCGGGCGAGGACGTCGTCGTGGAGCAGGCCGTTCGTGGCCAGCGCATGCCCGCCGAACGGGCCGTCCTCGCCGTCCAGCGAGGTGAAGCGGCCGCCGGCCTCGCGCACGATCGGCACCAGGGCGGCCATGTCATGCAGCTCGAGCTCGGGCTCGGCCGCGATGTCCACGGCGCCCTCGGCGACGAGCATGTAGGACCAGAAGTCGCCGAAGCCGCGCACGCGCCACACGTCCGAGGTGAGCTGCAGGAACGCGCGGATCGAGCCGCGTTCGCGCCAGCCCTCGATCGAGGAGAAGGACAGCGACGCGTCCTCGACCCGATCCATGCCGGACACGGTGATCCGCTGAGCACGCGTGAGCGAGGTGCCCGCGAAGGCGCCCTGGCCGGCCGCGGCCCACCAGCGACGGTGCAGGGCGGGGGCGGAGACGACGCCGACGACGGGCTCGCCGTCGATCAGCAGCGCGATGAGGGTGGCCCACACGGGCACGCCGCGCACGAAGTTCTTGGTGCCGTCGATGGGGTCGACCACCCACTGCCGGCCGGAGCGGCTCAGAGATCCGCCGAACTCCTCACCCACGATGCCGTCGCGCGCCCGGGCACGGGACAGGGTCGAGCGGATGGACTCCTCGGCGGCGCGGTCCGCATCCGTGACAGGGGTGAGATCCGGCTTGGTGCTGACCTCGAGGTCCTGGGCCTTGAACCGGGACATCGTGATCGAGTCCACGTTGTCCGCCAGCATGTGGGCCAGCCGCAGGTCCTCCGTGAGGTCGCGGCCGCGGGTCGCAGGGTTCTCAGGTCGCTCCATGCCGCCCACGCTATACCGCGCGGGCCGCCTCAGTCCTCGGACGACGCCGCGTCCTCCGCCCCCGAGGGGGCCAGCCGGTTGCCGAGCAGACGCCGCAGCGAGGCCAGGCGTGCCGCTCCCGAGGGGCCGGCGTGGCCCGCGGCCACCCATGCGTCCAGGCCGCAGCCGGGGGAGTCGGCGGTGTGGGTGCAGCCGCGCGGGCAGTCCGCCAGCCCGCCGGCGAGGTCGTCGAACGCCTCCACCACGCGGTCCGGCTCGACCCAGCCCAGCCCGAAGGACCGGATGCCGGGGGTGTCCACCACCCAGGTGTCCGGCAGGGGGGCGCCGTCGTCGCCCGTCAGCGGCAGTGCGAGCGCGGACGAGGAGGTGTGCCGGCCCCGGCCGGTGACGGCGTTGACGTGGCCGGTGGCCCGTTCCGCGCCGGTGAGCGCGTTCAGCAGCGTGGACTTGCCGACGCCGGAGGGCCCCACGAACGCGCTCGTGTGCCCGATCAGCCGCTCGGCCACCCGGGCCACGAGCGAGGCGTCCAGGGCGGTGTCCCCGGTCTCGGCCTCGAAGGTCGCCGCACCGGAGGTCATCACCTCCAGGTCCAGGGCCTCGTAGTGCGCCACCAGCGCGGCCGGATCACGCAGGTCGGTCTTCGTGATGAGCAGCACCGGGTGGATGCCGGCGTCGTAGCAGGCGACCAGGGCGCGGTCGATGAAGCCGGTCCGGGGCTCCGGATTGGCCGCGGCCACCATGATCACCAGCAGGTCGGCGTTGGCCACCACCACCCGCTCGACCTCGTCCGAGTCGTCCGCCGACCGGCGCAGGACCGTGCTGCGCTCCTCGACACGGATGATGCGCGCGAGCGTGCCCTCGTCCCCGGAGAGGTCCCCGACGACGGCCACCCGGTCGCCCGTGGCGATCGGCGTGCGGCGCAGCTCGCGGGCGCGCATCGCCGTGATCCGCTCGTCCAGGCGATCCGGCAGCACCACGGCGTACCGGCCGCGGTCCACCGTGGTGACCATGCCGACCTGCGCATCCTCGTGCTTGGGCCGCTCCTTGGTGCGCGGGCGGGTGCCGCGTTTGGACGGGCGCACCCGGACATCGGACTCGTCCCACGCGGAGGGATCGAGGCGCCGGGCCATCAGCGGGCCTCCTCGGCCGCATCGCCGGGTGCCACGAGCGCGGTCCACAGTGCGGGGAAGTCCGGCATCGTCTTCGCGGTGGTCGCCACGTCCACGATGCCGGTCCCCGGCACGCGCAGGCCGACGACGGCGGCGAAGGTCGCCATCCGGTGGTCGTGGTAGGTCTCGAGGGCGGCGGGCGACAGCGGCCCCGACGCGTCCGTCCCCGGGAAGCCGAGCGACGTCTCGTCCTCGTCCACGGTGATCCCCAGGCGGGCGGCCTCGGCGGTGAGCGCGGCGAGCCGGTCCGTCTCATGGCCCCGCAGATGGCCGATCCCCGTCAGGCGGGTGGGCCCGGAGGCCAGCAGGGCGAGCGCGGCCGCGGTGGGGGCGAGCTCGGCCGTGTCCGCGATCTCACCGGCGCCGGTGATGCGGGGCGCGCCGTCGTCGTGGACCGCCCCCGTCACCGTGAGCCGGCCGCGGGAGCGGTCCGTGCGGTCGACCGTGAGGGCCACGCTCGCCCCGAACTGCGGCAGGATCCGCCGCCAGCGGTCGCCGATCTGCGTCGTGCGGGTGGGCCAGTCCGGCACCGTCACGGAGCCGCCCGTGGCCACGGCGGCGGCCAGGAAGGGGCCTGCGTTGGACAGGTCCGGCTCGACGGTCGCCTCGTGTGCCGGGATGCGCCCCGGGGCCACGGTCCACGCCCCGGGACCCGTCTCGGCGACGTCCACCTCGAGCGCGCGCAGCACCCCGACGGTCATCGCGACGTGCTCCGGACTCGGCACGGTCTGCCCGGTGTGCCGCAGCCGGAGGCCGCGCGGCATCCCCGCGGCCGCCAGCAGCGCGGCGGACAGGAACTGGGAGGAGCCGGAGGCGTCGACCGCGACCTCCGGCACGTCGCCGTCGGGGGCCACCGTGGCCGCGTCCGCGCGGGTCGTCATCGTGAAGGGCAGGCGACCGGGCTCGCCCTCCTCGTTGACGGCCACCCCGAGCTGGCGCAGCGCGTCCAGGACCGGGGCCATCGGGCGCAGGCGCGCGCCGGCGTCGCCGTCGAAGCGGACCCGGCCGGGCCGCAGCGCGGCGACGAACGGGACGAAGCGCATGACCGTCCCCGCCAGTCCGCAGTCCACGGCGACATCCCCGGCCAGCGGCTCGCCGACCGGCATCGGATGCACCCGCAGTCCGCCGTCGGACAGGGGCTCGAACCGGGCCCCGAGCGCGGTGAGCGCCGTGCGCATCAATGCCGTGTCCCGCGACTCGAGGACGCCGTGCAGGACGCACGGACCGTCGGCGAGCGCGGCGAGCACGAGATGCCGGTTCGTCAGCGACTTCGATCCCGGCAGCCGCACCTCTCCGCGCACCGGGCCGCGCGCCACGGGCGCGGGCCAGGTCTCGGCGGCGTCGGGACGGGGGGCGGGGGAGTGCGTGGCGGCACGCGTGGGGCGGGTCACCGGACCAGCCTATCCGGCGTCTGTCGGCCGGGGTCGGCCTGTCTCGGGGGAATACCTGGAACGCTGCTGGCGCTCCACTTGGACGACCCCGTACCCGTGTCGGCGGACCGGTCCCGCTTGCCGAGGGCCGCAGCCGGAGAGGAGCCCCGCATGAGCGCCGCCCTGCTGACGCATGCCTCCCGGACCGTAGACTGGCCCGCGATGAGCACTGACAACAGCCGGCCGGAATTCGCCCGGCCCGAGGACGCCCCCGAGCACGACCGCGCCGACATCGACGTCGCCGCCGAGTCCGAACAGCAGCGCCGTGCCCGGTTCGAGCGCGACGCCCTCGAGTTCGTGGACCAGTTGTACTCCGCTGCGCTGCGTATGACGCGCAACCCGCAGGACGCCGAGGACCTGGTCCAGGAGGCGTACACGAAGGCCTACTCTTCGTTCCACCAGTACCGGCCCGGCACCAATCTCAAGGCCTGGCTTTACCGGATCCTCACGAACACGTACATCAACCTCTACCGCAAGCGGCAGCGCCAGCCCCTCGAGGCGGACAACCCTGAGGTGGAGGACTGGCAGATGGCCCGGGCCGCCGAGCACACCTCCGGTGGCCTGCGCTCAGCCGAGACGGAGGCCCTCGACCGGCTCCCCGACTCCCAGGTGAAGGACGCCCTGCAGGCGATCCCGGAGGAGTTCCGGCTCGCCGTGTACTTCGCGGACGTGGAGGGCTTCGCATACAAGGAGATCGCCGAGATCCTCGACGTGCCGATCGGCACCGTCATGTCGCGGCTGCACCGGGGCCGCAAGCAGCTGCGCGAGCGCCTCGCGGACTACGCGGCGGCGCGCGGCATCAAGGCCCAGCCGAAGAAGAAGACCGGGCGCGGCGGAACGAAGCAGACCGAGACGAGCACGAAGGAGGCCACGCGATGACTGTGGACCAGCACGGCCATGAGTGCCGCGACGCCCAGGACGCCTCCCTGGAGCGGCTGTACCAGTACCTGGACGGCGCCCTGACGCCCGAGGACATCGAGCAGGTGCGCGCCCACGTGGCGGACTGTCCGGACTGCCGACACCAGAAGGAGCTCGAGGAGCTCATCCGCTCGGCGGTGCGTCGGTGCTGCCAGGAGAAGGCGCCCGCGCAGCTGCGGGCCACCATCATGACCCGCATCACCCAGACCCCGATGACGACCGTCACCTGGGGCTGACACCGCGACATGCGGACCCGTGGGCACCCGATCGGGCGCCCCGACGATGACGAAGGGCCGTCCCCTGAGGGGACGGCCCTTCGTGGTCTGCGGTCGCCGGGTGGCACCCGGCCGGTCCGCGACGCCGATCAGCGGATCAGGCGTTGGGACGCTTGCCGTGGTTGGCGCCGTTCCTGCGGCGGTCGCGACGCTTGCGTGCACGCTTGCTCATGACGTCTCCCTTCAACGAGTCGGTCGGTGGTCCATTCTGTCACATCAGGCCGTGGGCTCGGGCAGACCGAGCCACTGGTACCAGCCCCGGTGCAGCACGAGCCACGCGATGAGCCCGTGGCCCGCCTGGCCCGGCCGGCCCTGGCCGGAGGCGAGGTCCGAGCGCCACTGCTCGTGGCTCACCAGCGGGGTGAACGTGTCCACGTACACGTGGTTGCGCCGATCGGCCACATCCAGGTAGGCCGCGTTGAGCTCAGCGAGCCGGGCGTTGCGCTGCTCGTCCAGGGTGGGCGTGGGGCCCACCACGAGCACCGGGATGTTCCGCTGCGAGGCGGTGTCCAGGACGTTGGCCAGGTTCAGCCGCGAACGGGCGGTGGAGGTGGCCTCCAGGTCCAGGTCCGCGTCGGACAGGGCCACGACGAGGCGGTTCTCCGTCTCCTCGGAGAAGCGCCGTGAGGCCTCGCCCCACCAGCGCTCGTTGAGGTCCTCGGTGGTCTCGTGCGGCACGGCCAGCACGTAGTTCTCCAGCTCCACGTCGGGGGCCTGGGTGCGGGCGAGCACGCGGCCCCACCAGCCGATGGCGCGGGCGTCGCCCGCACCGGCCAGCAGATGGTCGCCGACGGCGGCGATCCGGATCCGGCGGTTGTGCACAGTGTGTCCTTTCGTCGGCCGTTCCGGCGCCGCCGCCGCACCGGAGGGTGCGGCGGCGGCGCAGGGTCGGTCCGGGTCAGCGGCCGAAGGCGGCGTCCAGCAGCGTGCTGAGCTCCTGGTCGTGGCGGCCCTTGGTGCCCGCGGAGGTCGCGGCCGAGGCCGGGCGGGACACGAGGGTCACCGGGACGTCGAGCTGCGGCACGAGGTTCAGCGCCATGAACGGCCACGGGCCCTGGTTCGCGGGCTCGTCCTGGACCCACGCGACGTCGGCGTCCGGGTAGGCGCGGAGCGCCTTGCGGATCTCATCGAGCGGCAGCGGGTAGAGCTGCTCCACCCGCACGATCGCGGTGGAGGTGTCACCGGACTTCTGGCGGCGGGCGAGCAGGTCGTAGTACAGCCGGCCGGAGACCAGCAGCACGCGCGTGGCGTCCTTGGCGTCCACCCCGGCGTCCGGGATGACCGGCTGGAAGCGGCCCTCGGTGAAGTCCTCCACCGAGTTCGCGGCGGCCTTGAGGCGCAGCAGCTGCTTCGGGGTGAACACGATGAGGGGCCGGCGCGGGCGGGCGTAGGCATGCTCGCGCAGCAGGTGGAAGTGGTTGGCGCCCGTGGAGGGGTTGACCACGCGCATGTTGTCCTCGGCGCACATCTGCAGGAAGCGCTCGATGCGGGCGGAGGAGTGGTCCGGTCCCTGCCCCTCGTAGCCGTGGGGGAGGAGCAGGACCACGGACGAGGTCTGCGACCACTTCTGATCGGCCGAGGAGATGAACTCGTCGATGATCGTCTGCGCGCCGTTCACGAAGTCGCCGAACTGGGCCTCCCACAGCACGAGGGCGTCGGAGCGCTCCACGGAGTAGCCGTACTCGAAGCCGAGGGCGGCGTACTCGGACAGCAGCGAGTTGTAGACCCAGAACTTCGCCTGGTCCTCGGAGAGGTGCCTGAGCGGCGCCCACGTGTCGCCGGTGATCCGGTCATGGAACACCGAGTGGCGCTGCGTGAAGGTGCCGCGCTGGGAGTCCTGGCCCGCCAGGCGGACCGGCACGCCCTCCATGAGCAGCGAGCCGAAGGCCGCCAGTTCGGCGAAGCCCCAGTCGATGCCGCCGTCGACGGCCATCTTGGCGCGGCGCTCGAGCAGGGCCGCGAGCTTCGGGTGGACCGTGAAGCCCTCGGGCACGTCGAGGTGCGCCTGCCCGATGGCCCGCAGCATCTCGGCCGAGATGGCCGTGGATGCCGGCGCCTTCGGGACCGCGTCCCGGTCCTCGGCCGGGCGGATGCCCTCGTCGCCGGAGGTGGGCGCGTCTTCGTGGGTCTCCGCGAAGGCCCGCTCGAGCTGCTGCTGGTAGTCCTTCAGGGCGCTGTCCGCCTCCTCCTGCGTGATGTCGCCGCGGCCCACGAGGGACTCGACGTACAGCTTGCGGGTGGAGCGCTTCTGCTCGATGAGGTTGTACATGCGAGGCTGCGTCATCGACGGGTCGTCGCCCTCGTTGTGGCCGCGGCGACGGTAGCAGACGAGGTCGATGACGACGTCCTTGTTGAACCGCTGGCGGTACTCGAAGGCGAGCTGGGCCACGTGCACCACGGACTCCGGCTCGTCACCGTTGACGTGGAAGATCGGGGCCTGGATGGTCTTGGCCACGTCGGTGGAGTACACCGTGGAGCGCGCCTGGGTCGGCGGCGTGGTGAAGCCCACCTGGTTGTTCACGACCACGTGGATGGTGCCGCCGGTGCGGTAGCCGGGCAGCTGTGAGAGCTGCAGCACCTCGGCCACGACGCCCTGGCCGGCGAAGGCCGCGTCGCCGTGCACCAGGATCGGCAGCACGGAGAAGGAGTCCGGGCGCTGGCCGCCCAGATCGAGGCGGTCCTGCTTGGCACGCACGACGCCCTCGAGGACCGGGTCCACGGCCTCCAGGTGCGAGGGGTTGGCGGCGAGGTATACGCGGGTGCTGTTGCCGGCGTCGGACACGAAGGTGCCCTCGGTGCCCATGTGGTACTTCACGTCGCCCGAGCCCGAGGCACCGCCCGGGGTGGCCCCCTCGAACTCGCGGAAGACCTGGCTGTAGGTCTTGCCGGCGATGTTGGTCAGCACGTTCAGGCGACCGCGGTGCGCCATGCCGATGGCGACCTCGTCCAGCCCGGCGTCGGCGGCATCGCCGAGGATGCCGTCCAGCAGCGGGATGAGGGACTCGCCGCCCTCCAGGGAGAAGCGCTTCTGGCCGATGTACTTGGTCTGCAGGAACGTCTCGAACGCCTCCGCGGCGTTGAGGCGGCCCAGGATGCGCAGCTGCTCCTCGCGGGTGGGCTTCGCGTACGGCTGCTCGAGCTTCTCCTGGAACCAGGCGCGCTCGGACGGGTCCTGGATGTGCATGTACTCGACGCCGAGGGTGCGGCAGTACGCGTCACGCAGCACGCCGAGGATCTTGCGCAGCGTCAGGCTGCCCGCCCCGCCGAAGCCGCCGGTGGGCCACTCGCGGTCCAGGTCCCACAGGGTGAGCCCGTGCTCGCGGATGTCGAGGTCCGGGTGGTAGGCCATCGAGTACTCGAGGGGGTCCACGTTGGCCAGCAGGTGGCCGCGGTCCCGGTACGCGTGGATCAGCTGCTGGATGCGGGCGACCTTGCCGATCTGCTCCTCCGGGTTCACCTGCACGTCCTGGGCCCAGCGGACGGGCTCGTAGGGGATGCGCAGGGAGTGGAAGACCTCGTCGTAGAAGCCGTCCTCGCCCAGCAGGAGGCCGTGCACGATCTTCAGGAACTCGCCGGAGCTGGCGCCCTGGATCACGCGGTGGTCGTACGTGGAGGTGAGCGTGATCGTCTTGGAGATCGCCAGGTCGTGCAGCGTGGACTCGGCGGCGCCCTGGAAGGCGGCCGGATAGGTCAGCGCGCCGACGCCGATGATGGCGGCCTGGCCCTGGGACAGGCGGGGCACCGAGTGCACGGTGCCGATGCCGCCCGGGTTGGTCAGGGAGACCGTGGTGCCGGCGTAGTCGTCCATCGTCAGCTTGTTCTTGCGGGCGCGCTGGACGAGGTCGTCGTACGCCTTCCAGAAGCCGCGGAAGTCGAGGGTCTCGGCGGCCTTGACGTTGGGGACCACGAGCGCGCGGGTGCCGTCCGGGCGGGGCAGGTCGATGGCGAGGCCGAAGTTCACGTGGGCCGGCTCCACCATGGTGGGCTTGCCGTCGCGCTCCTCGTAGGTCACGTTCATCGAGGGCATGGCCGCGAGCGCGCGGACCACGGCGTAGCCGATGAGGTGGGTGAAGGAGACCTTGCCGCCGCGGGTGCGGGCCAGGTGGCTGTTGATGACCACGCGGTTGTCTATCAGGACCTTGGCCGGCAGGTCGCGCACGGTGGTGGCGGTCGGCACGGACAGCGAGGCGTCCATGTTCTTGGCGACGGCCTTGGCCATGCCCTTGAGGACGGTGGCCTTCTCCTGCTTCTCGTCCGCGGTGGTGGCGGTGGTGTCGGCGGGCTCGGAGGGCACGGCCTGGGCCGCCGGGGTCTTCTTGGGCTTGGGGCCGGTGCTGACCGAGGTCTCCTTGGGCTGCGCCCCCCGGGCCGGGGCGGCCGCCGCCTTCGGCTCGGTCACCTTGGCGGAGGCCTTCGGCTCGGTCTTGGTGGCGGCCTTCGGCTCGGTCTCGGCGGCGGGGGCGCTGGCCTCGAGACGGGCGAAGATCTGTGCCCACTGCCGGTCCACGGAACCGGAGTCCTCGCGGTACTTCCGGTAGATATCGGCCACGAGCCGTTCGTTCCCCGGGAACTCCTGTGCGAGCCGGTCCGACGTGAGTTCTGGCACTGTGTAACGCCTCTTCCTGAGCCTTGGGATGCGATGTGCTGCGCCGGGCCACCCGCGCGGCGCGCGTGGGGCCGGGAACGCCTCGGGACATCATAGTTCTTCGACGCCCCCGGTCGGAATGCCGCGACCTCGGCTCGACTCCGCTCCCGGCGGACGCGCGGGGGCCTCTCGGCGTCCGCCGCGTCTGGGAGACTGACGCCATGCGCTTCCTCACCGACCCGGCCGTCGACCTGACGTACAACGACGTCTTCCTCGTGCCCTCCCACTCGGACGTCGCCAGTCGCATGGACGTGGACATCGCCCCGGATGACGGCACGGGCGCCACCGTCCCCCTGGTCTCCGCCAACATGACCGCCGTCACCGGGCGCCGGATGGTCGAGACCATGGCCCGGCGCGGCGGTCTCGGGATCCTGCCGCAGGACATCCCGGCGGACGTGATCCGGGACGTCGTGCATCGGGTGAAGGCGGCCCACCCCGTGGCGGACACCGCCCTGACCGTCGGGCCGCAGGACACGGTGCTGGACCTGCTCCACCTCGTGGACCGCCGCAACCACGGGGCCGTCTGCGTGGTCGACGCGCACGGCGGGCTGCTCGGCGTGGTCAGCCCCCAGGACTGCGAGGGCGTGGACCGCTTCGCCTCGGCCGCCTCCGTCATGCACCCTCCGGCGGTGACCCTCACGCTCGCCGAGCTCGGCGGCACGGACGGGGCCCCGAGCAAGGACGCGCTGCGGGCGGCCTTCGAGCGCCTGCACGCCGCGCGCCAGGAGATGGCCCCCGTCGTGGACCCGGCAGTGGGCGCCGCCGCCCCCGTGCTGCGCGGGGTCGTCACCGCGGCGGGCCTGCTGCGCTCGTCCCTGTTCACGCCCGGTCTCGACGACGACGGACGGCTCCGCGTCGGCGCCGCCGTCGGCATCAACGGGGCGGTGGGGGAGAAGGCCGCCGCCCTGGTCGAGGCCGGTGTCGACGTGCTCGTCGTGGACACCGCGCACGGTCATCAGCGGACCATGCTGGACGCGCTCGCCACCGTGCGGGCCCTCGACCCCGACGTGCCCGTGGTGGCCGGCAACGTCGTCTCCGGCGACGGCGTCCGGGACCTGGTCGCGGCCGGCGCGGACATCGTCAAGGTGGGCGTGGGCCCGGGCGCGATGTGCACCACGCGCATGCAGACCGCGGTGGGCCGGCCCCAGTTCTCGGCGGTCCTGGAGTGCGCCGCCGCGGCCCGCGAGCTCGGGGCACGCGTGTGGGCGGACGGCGGGGTGAAGCACCCGCGGGACGTGGCGCTCGCGCTGGCCGCCGGAGCCAGCTCGGTGATGATCGGCTCGTGGTTCGCGGGGACGCTCGAGTCTCCGGGCGACCTCGTGCACGGTCCGGACGGTCGGCGGTACAAGGAGAGCTTCGGCATGGCCTCGGCCCGCGCGGTCCAGCACCGCACCCGCCACGAGGACGCCTTCACCAAGGCCCGCAAGGCGATGTTCGAGGAGGGCATCTCCTCCTCGCGCATGTACGTGGACCCGCGCCGCCCCTCGGTGGAGGACCTGCTGGACACCATCACGTCCGGTGTGCGCTCGTCGCTGACCTACGCCGGCGCCCACGACCTGGCGGAGTTCCGTGAGCGCGCCGTCGTCGGCCTGCAGTCCGCGGCGGGCTACGAGGAGGGCCGGCCGGTCGCCTCGTCGTGGTGAGGCGGCCGCATGCCCCTGCTCGTTCCGCCGGGGCCTGACGCCCCTATACTGGGCGGACTATGGATCACCCTGACACCTGTGTGCCAGACCGCTCGTCCGCCCACGCGGACGCGGCCGGATCGGAGCCTTCCAGTCCCGGTGCCCCGCACCGCCGCCCGGCCCGCCGTCGAGGGGGTGAGGTCGGGTGGAGTGGCTCCTGCTGATCCTCGGCCTGGCCCTGATCGTGGGCACCGGGTTCTTCGTGGCCGTCGAGTTCGCCATGATCGCGATCGACGTGCCCACCGTGCAGCGCATGGTGGACGCGGGTGACCGCGGCGCCGAGCCCCTGCTGCGCTGTCTCAAGTCACTCTCGACCCAGCTCTCCGCGTGCCAGCTGGGCATCACTCTGACCACACTGCTCACCGGCTACGTGATGGACCCGGCGATCAGCCGGCTCATCGACCCGCTGCTGCTCCAGGTGGGGCTGCCGGCCGGCGTGGTGGGCACCGTCTCGCTCGTCGTCGCGATGGTCGTGGCGACCCTGCTCTCGATGCTCCTCGGCGAGCTGATCCCCAAGAACATGTCCATCGCCGAGCCCATGGCGATCGGCCGCGCACTCGCCCGGCCCCAGCTCGTGTTCAGCACCGTGTTCAAGCCGGCGATCCTGGTCCTGAACGGGTTCTCCAACGGCGTGCTGGCCCGCGTGGGCATCGAGGCCAAGGAGGAGATCTCCGGCGCCCGCAGCCCCGAGGAGCTCTCCTCGCTGGTCCGCCGCTCGGCCCAGCTGGGCACGCTCGACGCGCAGACCGCCACGTTCCTGGACCGGACGCTGCGCTTCGCGGACCGCACCGCCGCGGACGTGATGACCCCGCGCATCCGCGTGGAGACGGTGAGGGAGGACCAGGCTCTGCCCGAGGTCCTGGACCTGGCCCGCAGCACCGGCTACTCGCGGTTCCCCGTGATCGGCGACTCCTCGGACGACATCCGCGGCGTGGTGCACGTGAAGAAGGTCGTGGCCGTGCCGCGGGAGCGCCGCGCCGACCTCGAGGCCGGTGCACTGATGACGGAGGTCATCCGCGTGCCGGAGACCGTGCACCTGGACCAGCTGCTGGCCGAGCTGCGCGACGCGAACCTGCAGATGGCCGTCGTCGTGGACGAGTACGGGGGCACCGCAGGGGTGGTCACGCTCGAGGACGTGGTGGAGGAGATCGTCGGCGAGGTCGCGGACGAGCACGACCGCGTCACCCCGGGGGTCCTGCAGACGGCCTCCGGCCGCTGGTACTTCCCGGCGGAGCTGCGGCCCGACGAGGTGCGGACCCAGATCCCGGCCCTCGTGGTGCCGGAGGACGGTGCCTACGAGACCGTCGGCGGGTACATCCTGGCCCGACTGGGGCGCCTGGCGGAGGTCGGGGACGTGGTGGACGTGGACGGCGGTGTCCTGACGGTCGAGCGGATGGACGGCCGCCGCATCGAGCGCGTGCGCTTCGACCCGGCCGCTGAGGACGAGGAGACGCGCGCATGAACGGGGACGTCGTCGGACTGCTGTGGCTGGTGGTCCTGTTGGCCGCCAACGCCTTCTTCGTGGCGGGCGAGTTCGCCGTCATGGGCGCCCGCCGGGCGCAGATCGAGCCGCGGGCCGAGGCCGGCTCCCGCCAGGCCCAGGTGGCGCTCTACGCGATGGAGCACGTCTCCCAGATGCTGGCCGTCTGCCAGCTCGGCATCACGGTGTGCTCCCTGCTCATCCTCAACGTGTCCGAGCCGGCGCTGCACCACCTGCTCGTCGTCCCGATGGCCGCCCTCGGGGTCCCGTCCGCGGCGGCGGACGTGACCGCCTTCGTGCTCGCGCTGCTGGTGGTCACCTTCCTGCACGTGACCCTGGGCGAGATGGTGCCCAAGAACGCCGCCGTCTCGTTCGCGGACCGCGCCGTGATGCTGCTGGCCCAGCCGCTCGTGTGGCTCTCGAAGCTGCTGCATCCGGTCGTGGCCGCGCTGAACTGGACGGCCAACCTCGTGCTGCACGCCCTGCGCATCGAGCCGAAGGACGAGGTGGCCTCCTCCTACACGCTCGAGGAGGTGCAGTCGATCGTGGCCGAGTCCACCCGCTCGGGCACCCTGGAGGACGAGTCCGGCGTGCTGCACTCGGCCCTCGAGTTCTCGGACCACCGGGCCGGGGACGTGATGGTGCCGCTCGAGCGGGTCGTCACCGTCCCCGAGGGGATCACGCCGCACGACTTCGAGTGGACCGTGGGCCGCGTGGGCTTCTCCCGGTTCGTGGTCGAGGACCCCGACGGCGGCTACACCGGCTACCTGCACCTGAAGGACGTCCTCACCGTGGGCCCGTCGGGACACGACGAGCCGATCCCGCTCACGCGCGTGCGCTCGCTGGCCAACGTGCGGCTCGAGGACGAGGTCGAGGACGCACTCGCGCTCATGCAGCGCACGGGCTCCCACCTCGCCCGGGTCATCACGCCCGAGGGCGAGACCGCGGGCATCCTCTTCCTCGAGGACGTGCTCGAGGAGCTCGTCGGGGAGATCAACGACGTGACGCAGTCGCCACGTCGGTTCCGGCCCGCGTGAGCGTCGCGCGGGCGGCGCGGTGCTACTGTTGAGAACCGATTTCACACATCCTCCCGACACGAACGAGGTCGCCCCATGCTCCGCCGCCGTCGTCTGCCCGCCCTGACCGGGGCCCTCACCGCGCTCACCCTGAGCCTCGCCGCGTGCGGCGGGACCAGCGGCGACTCCGCGGGCGAGCAGGCCGCGGGCGCCTCTGCTGCCGCCGGGTCCGGCTCGGCCGCGGGCGCGCCCGTGGCCGTCGCCACGACGACGCAGCTCGGCTCCGTGCTCGACCGCGTGGTCGCGTGCGCCGACGCCCGCAGCGTCACGGTGATGGGCCCGGGGGATGATCCGCACGACTTCTCCGCCTCGTCCGCGCAGGTGAAGGACATGGTCTCCTCCGGCCTCGTGTTCTCCAACGGCCTCGGCCTCGAGGGCGGCATGGAGTCCGCCCTCGCCAACGCCGAGGCGGACGGCGCGACCGTCGTCGAGGTGGCGCCCCAGCTGGATCCGCTGCCCTTCGGCGGCCATGACCACGCCGAGGAGGGGGCGGGCCACGAGGGCCATGACCACGGGTCCGAGGACCCGCACGTCTGGATGGACGTCGCCCGCATGGCGAGGGCCGCCGAGCTGATGGGCGACACGCTCGCCCAGGAGCGGGGTGACGAGAGGTTCGCCGAGTGCGGCGCGACCGTGCGCGGGGAGCTCGAGCAGACGGACACGCAGGTCCGGGAGATCCTCGCCGGGGTCCCGGAGGACCGCCGCACGCTGGTCACGGACCACGACGCCTACGGCTACTTCAGCGAGGCCTACGACTTCACCGTGTCCGGCGTCGTCGTCCCGGGCGGCTCCACCGACGGCGAGCCCTCCTCCCAGGAGATCGCCGAGCTCGCCCGGTCCATCCGCGACGGCGGCGCAGACGCCGTGATCACGTCCGTGGGCGCGCGCAACAGCCTCGTGGACACCGTGGCCGAGGAGGCCGGCGACCTGCCGGTCATCGAGGTCTACGAGGGCGGCGTCGGCCCGAAGGACACCCCGGAGGCGGACTACGCCGAGGCCATGCTCCTCAACGCCCGCACCCTCGCCGACGCGCTGGAGGGCTGAGGATGGACTGGCTGCTCGAACCCTTCCAGATGGGCTTCCAGCAGCGTGCCCTCGTCGGCGGACTCATCGCGGTGGTGATGTGCTCGGTCGTGGGCACGTGGCTGGTGCTGCGCGGGATGAGCTTCTTCGGGGACGCGTTCGTGCACGGTGTCCTGCCGGGCATCGCCCTGGCGGTCGTCACCGGCGGCAGCCCCCACCTCGGTGCCGCGGTGGCCGCCGTCGTCATGATGGCGGGCATCTCGCTGGTGCACCGGGCCACCACCCTCAAGGAGGACACCGCCATCGGCCTGCTCTTCGTGGGGATGATGGCCCTGGGCGTGGTGATCATCTCCAAGTCGGACTCCTACACGGGTTCGCTCACGTCGATCCTGTTCGGCGATGTGCTGGGGGTCAGCGTGGACGGCATCGTGACCCAGGCGGTCATCGCCGTCGTGGTGATCGCCCTGGCCCTGCTGCTCTACCGGCCCCTGTTGGCGCTGAGCTTCTCCGAGGTCAAGGCGCGCTCGCTGGGCATGCGACCGGGGCTGACGCACACGTTGCTGCTGGTGATGATCGGCGCGGCCGTGATCGGTTCGTTCCAGGCGGTGGGCACCGTGCTCGTGTTCGGCCTCCTCGTGGGACCGCCCGCGACGGCGGCGCTGCTGACGCGCAGCGTCCCCCAGATGATGCTCGTCTCCGTCGGTATCGGCGCGGCGTGCGTCGTCACCGGGCTCACCCTCAGCTACCGGCTGGGCACGGCGGGTTCGGCCACCATGGCGCTCATGCCGATCCTGCTGTTCTTCGTCGTGCTCGCCGTCCGCGCCGCCGTGCTGGCGCTCCTGGGCCGGCACGTGCGCTCGCGCGCGCAGCGTGAGCAGGAGGTGCCGGTCGTGGCCCTGCCCGGAGCGGAGGCCGCCCGATGAGCGCGTCCTTCCCCGCGGACTCCGCGGCGGCCCCGCCTCCCCTCGCGGTCGCCCGGGCGCTCGAACTGCGCCATGGCGCGCACGTGGCCGTCAGACCCTCCGACTTCACCCTGCCGGCCCGGCGGCTGATCGCGGTGATCGGGCCCAACGGCTCCGGCAAGTCCACGCTGCTGACCGCCCTGGCGGGCCTGAGCGACCCGGCCTCCGGTGCGCTGGAGGTGCTCGGTGAGGACCCGCGGCGGCGCTCGCAGCGCACCTCCTTCGTGATGCAGTCCATCGGCGTGCCCCAGGGCGTGCCGGTGACGGTGCGCGACGTCGTCGGGATGGGCCGATACCCCACGCTCGGATGGTTCCGTCGGTTCCGGAGGGAGGACCGGGACATCGTGGGGGCCGCCATGGAGCGCATGCAGGTCGCGGACCTGGCGCGGCGGCACCTCGACCAGCTCTCCGGAGGCCAGCGCCAGCGCGCCTACGTGGCCCAGGGCCTCGCCCAGGACCACGACGTGCTGCTGCTCGACGAGCCGATGACGGGCCTCGACATCGTCTCCGCCCGCACGATCGACGACCTCCTCCACGAGGAGCCGACGCGCGGGGTGTCCGTGGTCTACACGACCCACGATCTCGACGAGGCCGCGGAGGCGGACCACGTGGTCCTGATGAGCGGGCGCGTCGTGGCCTCCGGCCCGCCGCGGGACGTGCTCACGGTCGAGAACCTGGACATCGCGTACGGCCGGGGCGCCCTGCACGGGCCCTCCACGGCGGTCGAGGACGCGGCGGAGTTCCTGGACGACCCCGCGGGCGGCATCCGCCACTGACCGGGGCCCGGCCCGGGGTCAGGCCGCGCGGGTGCGCCCCTCGGCCCGGCAGCGGGCACACACACCGGTGATCTCCACCGTGTGGTCCGCGTCCGTGAAGCCGTGCTCCGCGGCGACGGCGGTGGCCCATGCCTCGACGTGGGGGGCGGTGACCTCGACGGTGGTCCAGCAGATCCGGCACACCAGGTGGTGATGGTGGCCCTCGTCCTCGCACCGGCGGTACACGGACTCGCCGTCGTCGCGGCGGAGCATGTCCACGAGCCCGTCGTCGAGCTGCTGCTGCAGGGTCCGGTACACGGTGGCCAGCGAGACGCGTTCGCCCTGGTCCTGGAGGCGGGCATGGAGCTCCTGCGCGCTCACGAAGTCCGGGATGCGGTCCAGGGCTCGGTCGACGGCGGCCTTCTGCCGGGTCGCCCGGGGACGGGCGGCACGGGGGCCGGGCTCGGGGGCGCTCACGGTGCTCACGACTCCTTCTGCGGCGGCTGCCGCCTCCTCCGCGCGGTCCGGAACAGGTCCGCGCGGGCCATCCTCCAGGTTATCAGCGGCGCCGAATGGGGCGTGGAGTAGGGTGTCCGGGTGCACAGCGAGAGCCCGGACCCATCCCCTGTCCCGGACCGCGACGGCGCCGCCCCCGATCGACCCGACCCGCTGATCGTCGTCGACGAGGGGCAGGGCCGCGTGGTCCCGGCGCCCACGGCGGCCCCGTCCTCGTCCCATGACGCCGGCGGCGACCCGGACGCGGACATCGACGGCGTCGACCCTGAGGCCGCCGAGCCGCCCACCCTGGTGACGGTGGACGTGCTGGCCGGCTGGCTCGGCCTGGCCCCCGTCGAGGACCTGCCGCCGGTGCCCGGGGGCCCGGCCTACGCCCAGCCGGGCCGATGCCGCCCGAACCGGGTGATCCTGCTCGACGTCCGGTTCCGGGCCACGGGGGGCGGGCCGGACCACGCCGCCTATCTCCAGGGCCATCTGCCCGGCGCCGTCTACGTCTCCCTGCCCAGCCAGCTCGCCGGCCACGCCGGTCCGGCGGCGGGGCGCCACCCCCTGCCGGACGCGCGCCAGTTCGCGGAGACCGTGCGGATGTGGGGGATCGACGAGGGGGACACCATCGTGGTCTACGACGACGACCACGGCCTGTCCGCCGCGCGCGCCTGGTGGCTGCTGCGCCACGCGGGGCTGCGGGACTCCGTGCTCCTGGACGGCGGCCTCGAGGCGTGGCGCGCCGCGGGCCTGCCCCTGCAGCCCGGTGAGGTCATCCCGGTGCCCGGCACCGCCCGGCCGTCGTGGGGCCGCATGCCCGTCGTGGACACGGCCGGCGCCGAGGCGATGGCCTCCGGCGGTCTGCTCCTCGACGCGCGGGCGGCCGAACGCTACCGCGGGGAGGTCGAGCCCTTCGACCCCGTGGCCGGGCACATCCCCGGGGCGCGGAACGTGCCCACGGCGGAGAGCATCGCCGAGGACGGCCGCCTGCGGCCCGCCGCAGAGCTGGCGGAGCGGTTCGACGCCGTCGGCGTGGACGACGCCACTCCCGTGGCCGTGTACTGCGGCTCGGGCATCACCGCGGCGCACGCCGTGCTCACCCTGGCCGTCGCGGGGCGACCCGGAGTGGCGCTCTACCCGGGTTCGTGGTCAGCATGGGTCCAGGACCCGTCCAACGCCGTCGCGGTCGGCCCCGAGCCCTACGGCGCGTCCGGCCGGGACTGACGAGCCCCGGGGCCCCGCCCCGCCGACCCCCAGGAGGACCCCCCATGGCCACCGTCTTCAGCAGGATCATCGCCGGCGAGCTGCCCGCCCGCTTCGTGTGGCAGGACCCGACGTGCGTCGCGTTCCTGTCCGCCGCGCCGCTCCAGCCGGGGCACACGCTCGTGGTGCCCCGTGAGGAGGTGGACGAATGGGTGGAGGTCGACCCGGCGCTGGTCACGCACCTGACGACGGTCGCCCAGCAGATCGGCAAGGCGCAGGTGGCGGCGTTCTCCGCCCGCCGGGCCGGGCTCATGATCGCCGGCTATGAGATCCCGCACCTGCACGTGCATGTGTGGCCCTCCACCTCGCTCGCCGACTTCGACCTGGCTCGCGTGGACAACGCCCCCGATCCGGCGGACCTGGACGACGCCGCCGCCCGCCTCCGCGCGGCCCTGCGGGACCTGGGCCACGGCGAGGTCGTCCCGCAGGACTGACGGCCCGCGCCGCCCGGGCCCGACTCAGGCGCGCGTGGCCCGGGCGAGCGCCTGACGCACCCGCTTCTCGGAGACCGAGACCGCCGTGCCCAGCTCCTGGGCGAAGAACGAGACGCGCAGCTCCTCGATGAGCCAGCGCACCCGCTCCAGCTCCGCGGGCACGGGCGTGCCCGCGAACCGGGCGCGGTGGGCCGCGACGGCGGCGTCGAACTCGTCCTCGAGCCCCTGCACCACCGCCATGTGCTGCCCGTCGCGCTGCAGGTGGCCGCCGGCGTCCAACCGGTCCAGGCGCGTCAGCATGCCCTGCAGGTAGCGCGGCAGGTGCTGCAGCCGCTCCCAGCCCGTGGTGGCCACGAAGCCGGGGAACACGAGCTGCTCGAGGTGTGCCTTCACGTCCGACAGCGCCGGCGCGAGGGCGAGCGAGACCGAGCCCTTGAGCCGGCGTCGCACCTGCGCGGCCCGGGAGAGCACCTGCTCCACCAGGGACGTGACGGCGAAGACCGTGTCGATCAGGTCGGCCCGCACCCGGTCGAACAGGGCGCGGAACGCGGCCTCGTCGAACGGCAGCTCGTCCCCGACGAGACGGTCCACGGCGGCCTGGGTGCAGTCCGCGACGAGGGAGTCCACCGAGCCGTGCGGGTTCTGGGTGAAGGTGAGCTTCTCCCTGTTGTCCAGGTGGTCCAGCACGTAGCGCTGTGGGCTGGGCAGGGTGGCCAGCAGCAGCCGGATCACCCCGGCCCGGTGCCAGGCCGCCTGGTCCTCCGCGGACCGGGCCACGGTCAGGCCGGCCGCGGGGCCGCCGTCGGGCGTGGTCTCGGGCACCAGGCTCGGGTAGCCCGTGATGGCGGGGCCGCGCGCCCCGGCCGCGGTGGAGACGGTCTTCGGCACCGTGCCGATGCTCCACGAGGTCAGCCCGTGCCGCTCCTCGAAGGCCGGCGTCGCGCCGGACCGCCCGGGGCCCTCCGGGCGACGGCGTCCCTCGGCCCCGGCCCGCGCGTCGGCCTGGGCACGGCCGCCGCGGCCCTTGCCGCGCGGCCCCGGCCGGGCCGAGGCGGGGTCGTCGGTGCCGGCGAGCCGGGCGGCGATCGCGGAGCGGTTGGCCTGCGCGAGCCGGGCCTGCAGCGCGGGCAGGTCCTGGCCGGCGCCCATCACGGCGCCGCGGGCGTCCACGACGCGGTAGTCCATCCGCAGGTGCAGGGGCACCGCGTCCGGGGCCCACAGTCCGGGCTCCACCACCACGCCGCGCACCCGGCGCACGGCCGCGGACAGCGCGTCCGGCAGCTCGTCCCGCAGCGGGTCGGCGTGGGCCTCGAGGTCCGCGACGAGCTGCTGGGCCACGTCCGGGGCGGGCACGAGGTTCTTGCGCACGGCCTTGGGCAACGCCTTGATGAGGGCGGTGACGAGCTCGACCCGCAGGCCGGGGACCAGCCACGCGAAGGGGCCGGGCGAGACCTGGTTGAGCAGCAGGATCGGCACGGCCACGGTCACGCCGTCGGTGCCGGCCGCGCCGGTCGGGTCGTACGTGTACTCGAGGTCGAGCTCCACGTCGCCGCCGGGCATCGGATACGTGAACGTGGTGGGGAACGCGTCGGTGTCCAGGTCCTCGGCGTCGGCGGTGAGCAGGGCGGCGACGTCGAGGTCCAGCAGGTCCGGCTGATCCTGGCGCGCCTTCTTCCACCACGCGTCGAAGTGCCGCTCGGAGACGACGTTTCCCGGGATCCGCGCGTCGTAGAAGGCGAACAGGTCCTCGTCCCCGATCCGCAGGTCGCGGCGGCGCAGGCGCGTCTCGAGGGCGTCGACCTCCTCGAGCGCAGCCCGGTTGCGGGCGAAGAACCGGTGACGCGTGCGCCAGTCGCCCTCCACGAGGGCGTGCCGGATGAACAGCTCGCGGGAGAGCTCCGGGTCGATCCGGCCGTACCGGACCGAGCGGTCCGGGATCAGAGTGACGCCGAACAGCGTCACCTTCTCGCGCGCGACGACGGAACCCGCCCGCCGCGACCAGTGCGGCTCGTTGTAGGTCCGCTTGACGAGGTGGCCGGCGACCTCCTCGGCCCACTCCGGCTCGATCCGGGCCACCGTGCGCGCCCACAGCCGGGAGGTCTCCACGAGCTCGGCGGCCATGACGAACGGGTGGCGCTTCTTGAACAGGGCGGAGCCGGGGAACACGGCGAAGCGGGTGCCGCGGGCGCCCACGTACTCGCGACGGCGCTCGTCGTAGGCGCCGATCTGCGAGAGCAGGCCGGTGAGCAGGGACTTGTGCACGGCCTCGTGCCGGCCGACCGGGTCCACGGGTCCGGCCTCGACGGTGAGGCCCACGTCCTTGGCGAGCTGGCGCAGCTGGCGCACCAGGTCCTGCCACTCCTGCACGCGCAGCCAGTTGATGTGCTCACGGCGGCACAGCTTGCGGAACTGGGAGCCGGAGAGCTCCTTCTGCCGCTCGTGCAGGTAGGCCCAGAGGTTCAGGATCGCGGAGAAGTCCGAGTTCTCGTCCGCGAACCGGCGGTGCAGCTCGTCCGCGGCCTCGCGCTGCTCCGTGGGGCGCTCGCGGGGGTCCTGGATGGTCAGGGCCGCGGCGATCACCATGACCTCCCGGACGCAGCCGCGTTCACCGGCCTCGAGGATCATGCGGCCCAGCCGCGGGTCAACGGGCAGACGGGCCAGGCGGCGTCCGACCCGGGTGATGGTGCCGGCGCGGGCGCCGCCGGCCTCGAGCGCGCCGAGCTCGGTGAGCGTGGTGGCGCCGTCGGTGACCTGTCGGCCGTCCGGGGGCTGGACGAAGGGGAACTCCTTGACGTCGCCCGGGGTGCGGGCCACACCGAGGGACAGCATCTGCAGGATCACCGAGGCCAGGGAGGTGCGCAGGATCTCCGGGTCCGTGAACTCGGGGCGGGAGAGGTAGTCCTCCTCCGAGTACAGGCGGATCGCGATGCCGTCCGAGGTGCGGCCGGACCGGCCCGCGCGCTGGTTCGCGCTGGCCTGGGAGACACGCTCGATCGGCAGGCGCTGCACCTTGGTGCGGTGCGAGTACCGCGAGATGCGCGCGGTGCCCGTGTCGATCACGTACTTGATGCCCGGCACGGTCAGGGAGGTCTCGGCGACGTTCGTGGCCAGCACGATCCGCCGGCGCACCCCGGCCCCGGCGCGGCCGAACACGCGGTGCTGCTCCGCCATGGACAGGCGGCCGAACAGCGGCAGGATCTCCGTGCCGGCCAGGCGCGTGGTGCCGGCGACGACGCCGGTCAGGTGGTCCGCGGCCTCGCGGATCTCCCGCTCGCCCGGCAGGAACACGAGGATGTCACCCGGCGGCTCGGCGGCCAGCTCGAGGACGGCGTCGCCGATCGCGTCGAGGGGGTCGCGGGTCTCGGCGGCGTCGTCCGCATCGTCCTCGGGGTCGTCGGGGGAGGGCTCGTCGGTCAGCGGCCGGTAGCGGATCTCGACGGGGTAGGTGCGCCCCGAGACCTCGATGATCGGCGCCGGGACCACGCGGCCGCCGTCGTCGGCCTCCACCGCGTCCGCATGGTCCTCGCCCTCGGCCAGCGGCCGGCCGAAGTGCCGGGCGAAGCGCTCCGGGTCGATGGTGGCCGAGGTGATGATCACCTTCAGGTCCGGGCGCTGGGGCAGCAGGTTGCGCAGGTAGCCCAGGAGGAAGTCGATGTTGAGGCTGCGCTCGTGGGCCTCGTCCACGATGATCACGGAGTAGCGGCGCAGCTGCGGATCGTGGGGGATCTCGGCCAGCAGGATGCCGTCCGTCATGACCTTGACCCGGGTGGCCTTCGAGGTCTGCGCCGTGAAGCGGACCTGGTAACCGACCGTCTGCCCGATCTCCTCGCCCAGCTCCTGCGCGATGCGCTCGGCCACCGAGCGGGCGGCGATGCGCCGGGGCTGGGTGTGGCCGATCGAGCCGGCCTCCCCGAGCCCGAGGGCCAGGCACATCTTCGGCAGCTGCGTGGTCTTGCCCGAACCGGTCTCACCCGCGACGATCACCACCTGGTGGTCGCGGATCGCGGCCATGATCTCCTCACGGCGCTCCGCCACCGGCAGGTGTTCGGGGAACGTGATCGCGACGGCGTCGTGGGGCGTCGCCGACGGCTGCGCGGCGGGCGTGGAGGGCGGGGGAGTCTGCGTCATGACGGCCTCCATCCTAGGCGCGCGGGGGCCCGGGCCGACCCGGACGGGGCGAATCTGGGACGGATCTGGGACTGGGGCTGTGAGTCCGGATGTGATTCTCTGGAGCCCATGGACACGAACACCGTCTTCCTGTTAGCGGCGATCGGCCTCTACTTCCTCGCGATGATCGCGATCGGCCTGTACGCCTCCCGCAAGAACACCGACCTCGACGACTACATGCTCGCCGGACGCGACATGAAGCCGTCCGTCGCGGCGCTCTCCGCGGGTGCGTCCGACATGTCCGGCTGGCTCCTGATGGGCCTGCCCGGCGCGATCTACGCCGCGGGCCTGGTCGAGGGCTGGATGGCGGTCGGCCTGACCGTGGGCGCGTGGGTGAACTGGCGCGTGGTCGCCCCCCGCCTGCGCTCCTATACCGAGGTGGCCGGGAACTCGATCACGATCCCATCCTTCCTCGAGAACCGGTTCAAGGACCGCACGCACATCCTGCGGATCGTGGCCGGCCTGATCATCCTCGTGTTCTTCACCTTCTACGTCTCCTCGGGCATGGTGGCCGGCGGCAAGTTCGTCGAGTCGACCTTCGGCCCCGACTCCTTCTACGCCCAGGGCATCAGCATCAACTACCTCACCGGCATGCTCGTGGTCGCGGGCATCACGGTGCTCTACACCCTGTTCGGCGGCTTCCTCGGCGCCTCGCTGACGGATGTGGCCCAGGGCGTCCTCATGTTCCTCTCGCTGCTGGCCGTGCCCATCGTCGTGATCCTGACCATGGGCGGCTGGGACGCCGTCGTCGAGGGCATCCGCGCCGCCGACGCCGCCGGCGGCGGGGTGAACCACTTCTCGATGTTCGAGAACGCGACGCTGATCGGCGTCCTGTCCTCCCTCGCCTGGGGCCTGGGCTACTTCGGCCAGCCGCACATCATCGTCCGCTTCATGGCCCTGCGCACCCCGCACGACGCGGCCGTCGCCCGGCGCGTCGGCATCGGCTGGATGGCGCTGTCCGTGTTCGGCGCCGTGATGGTCGCCCTCGTCGGCATCGCCTACTTCCAGGCCAACCCCGGCACCACGCTCGAGGACCCGGAGACCGTGTTCCTGGTGCTGGCCTCGATCATGTTCCACCCGTTCGTGGCCGGCCTGGTGCTGGCCGCCGTCCTCGCCGCGATCATGTCCACGCTCTCCTCGCAGCTGATCGTGTGCTCCTCCGCCCTGGTGGAGGACCTCTACATGCTGCGCGGGCGCACCGGTTCCCCGACGTTCACCCTGTGGCTCGGCCGCATCGGCGTGCTGGTGGTGGCGCTCGTGGCGGGGCTGCTCGCCCTCAACCCGGACTCCTCCGTGCTCGAGCTCGTCTCCTTCGCGTGGGCCGGCTTCGGCGCCGCCTTCGGCCCTGTGATCCTGCTCGCCCTGTACTGGCCGCGGTTCACCTCGTGGGGGGCGATGGCCGCCATGGTCACCGGCGCCGCCGTCGCCTGGGTGTGGTCCGAGGCCAGTGCCGAGACGTGGGAGTGGTTCGGCCTGTACGAGCTGCTGCCGGGCTTCGTCGCCGCCTTCGTGGTGGGTGTGGTGGTGTCCCTCGTGACCCAGCGCTCGCGCCGGGTGCAGCGGCGGATCGACGCCGAGTTCACCGGCGCGATCGACATCGTGGCCGGCCGCGAGCCGGACCCGGACGTGGCCCCGGCCGCCATGACGCGCGACGCCGCCGGGGGCTCGACCGCAGCCGCCGCGGATCCGCGCGCGCAGGCGTGAGGCTCTTCCTCGCGATCCGTCCGCCGAGGGCCGCGCTCGACCACCTCGAGCCGGCCCTCGACGGCGTCCGGGACCGGGCCGGACGCGCGCTGTGCTGGACCGAGCCGGAGCAGCGGCACCTGACGCTGGCGTTCCACCCGGAGGTGCCCGCCGGCGCCGTGGACGACGTCGTCGCCGTCGCCGGCCGCATCGCGGCGGGACATGGCCCGCTGGACCTGCACCTGGCCGGAGCGGGGGAGTTCTCGCACCGCACGCTCTGGGTGGGGGTGGGTGGGCAGGTCCGGGAGCTCGGCGCGCTCCTGGCGGAGCCCTGGCTCGCCGACGACGACGGCCGGGACCGCCGGCGCGCCCACCTCACCGTGGCGCCGGTCTCGGGGGCCGCGCTCCGACCTCGGGGTCGGAGGCGGGGCGAGCCCCGTCCGCCGGCGCCGGCCACCGTCCTGCTGGCCGAGGCCGTGCGCGCGCTCGCCGTGTACCGCGGGCCGGAGTGGACCGCCGACGAGGTCGAGGTCGTGGCGTCCCGGCTCGGCGAGGGCCGGTCCGGCGGGCCGCTGCACGAGGTGCTGGCGACCGTCCCGCTGCGCGGCTGAGGGGCCGACGGGCCGGCCGGAGCGGGAGACCCGCCGGGCCGACCCGGCCCCGGGTCAGCCCTCCAGCGGGCCCTGCACCGCGTACAGGCGCTTGTTGGCGAACTCGTCCACGGCCATGGGGCCGAGCTCGCGGCCGAAGCCCGAGCGCTTCACGCCGCCGAAGGGCAGGTTCGCGCCGGCGGCGGAGGCGAGGTTCACGTTCGCCATGCCCACCTCGAGCTGGTCGGCCACGCGCTTGGCCTCGTCCAGGTCCGTGGAGAAGACGGCGCCGCCGAGACCGTACTGGGAGTCGTTGGCCAGGGCCACGGCCTCCTCGGCCGAGGACACCTTGTACACCACGGCGGCCATGCCGAACAGCTCCTGCGTGTAGGCGGGGTTCTCCTGGTCCACGTCCGTGATCACGGCCGGGGAGACGTAGAAGCCCTCGCCCTCGGGGCCGGAGACGCGCTCGCCGCCCACGTGGACGGTGGCGCCGGCCTCCTTGGCCGCGGCGATCTGCTCGGCGAGCCCGTCGGCCGCGGACTCGGAGGACAGCGGGCCGTAGACGTCGGCGTCACGCGAGGTCGGGTCACCGGGCTTCATCGCCGAGGAGCGCTGGACCAGCTCGTCCACGAAGTCGTCGTAGAGGTCCTCCATGACGATCATGCGCTTGTTCGAGTTGCAGGCCTGGCCCCAGTTGCCCATCCGGGTGGCCAGTGCGTCGCGGGCGGCGGCGCGGGCGTCCGGCGCGGAGAGCACGATGTACGGATCGGAGCCGCCGAGCTCGAGGACGACCTTCTTGAGGTGCCGGCCGGCCTGCTCGGCGACGGCGGCGCCGGCCCGCTCCGAACCGGTGAGGGACACGCCCTGCACGCGCGGATCGGCGATGATCGTGGAGATCTGGTCGTGGGTGGCGAACACGTTCTGGTACACGCCCTCCGGCAGTCCGGCCTCGGTGAAGAGCTCTTCCAGCAGCTGCGCCACCTGGGGGTTGATCTCGGCGTGCTTGAGCAGGATGGTGTTGCCGAGCATGAGGTTCGGCGCCACGAAACGGGCCACCTGGTACACCGGGAAGTTCCACGGCATGATCCCCAGCAGCGGGCCGATCGGCAGCCGCTGGACGAACGCCTCCTGCCCGGAGAACTGCTTGATCGGCTGGTCCGCGAGCAGCTCCTCGGCCTCGTCCGCGTAGTACCCGAAGATCTGGGCGCTGTAGCGCACCTCGCCGACCGCCGCGCCGAGGGACTTGCCCATCTCCGTGGTGATCACCGCGGCAATGTCCTTGGACCGCTCGGCCAGCAGCTCGGAGATCCGCTTCACGACGGCGGCGCGCTCGGCCACCGACTTCCGGGACCACTGCTCGTAGGCGGCCTGCGAGGCGTCGAGGGCGTCGGCGATCTGCTGATCCGTGGCGTTGTCGAAGGACTTCAGCAGCTCCCCGGTGGCCGGGTTGATTGTGCGGTAGCCCTGAGAGGCGGAGGTGGTGGTCATCAGTCGTCACCCTTTCGTGTGGACGTCCTGCGTTGAGTTCCCCATCCTGCCGGAGGCCCCCGCTCACTCCCAGATCCCGGACGCCCCTCTTCGCCACGAGCCGAGAAGGTGGGTGTCCACGATCCCGGCGGCCTCCAGCAGGGCGAAGCAAGTGGTCGGCCCCACGAATCGGCAGCCATGCGCCTTCAGCGCCCTCGCGAGCGCGCGCGACTCGTCCGAGGTCGAGGGGACCTGCGCCACCGTCTCCGGCCGTGGGGTCGCGGCAGGCTGGTGAGCCCAGACCAGCCCCGGCAGGCCGGTGGCGGGACGGTCGCCGTCGCCGTGCCAGGCGGGGCCCGCGCCGGGGGAGCCCGGGTGCAGCGGGGCGAACCGCTCGCCGCGCATCCCGACGACGGCTTGTGCGTTCGCGACCGCGGCCTCGATCTTGCGCCGGTTCCGGATGATGCCGGGGTCCGCCAGCAGTGCCTCGACCTCCGCGTCCCCGAACGCCGCGACGGCGTCCGGGTCGAAGCCCGCGAACACCTCCCGGAACCGCGGCCGCTTGGCCAGGACGGTCCGCCAGCTCAGGCCCGACTGGAACGCCTCGAGCACGAGGCGCTCGAACAGGCCCCGCTCGTCCGTGACGGGCAGGCCCCACTCCGTGTCGTAGTACTCCCGCAGCAGCGGATCCCGTGCCGCCCACGGCGGGCGGGCCCGCCCGTCCTCACCCACGACGACGCCACTCGGCGGCGCCTGTCGCCCGTCGGCCGGTGGATCCTCGGCGAGGGTGGAGACGGGGGCGGGGAGGCCGTCGTCGGCGTGGTGCGCGCTCATGCACCCGAGCCTAAGAGCGGCCCCGGACATCCGGAGCCGGAACGCGACGCCCGGGGACGCAACGCCGTCTGCGGACACCTGTGCAGGAGGCGCGGCCGGACCTCGTCACTCGAGCCGCCCGGCCCGCAGCGGCACGTGCGGCGAGGGGGGGAGATGCTGGGGGCGACCGCGGTCGGGGCCACGCCAGCCGGGAGCGCGCCCAGGGCAGGCCGACCGGCGAGGGCAGGCTCGCGCCGCGCGCGGGGGAGGTGCTCAAGGCCGGCACCCTGGCCCCCGCGCCGCGGCACGGGCCGCTCAGTCCCTCGCGAGCACCGCGTCCCCCTCGGGCCGGCGCAGACTCGGCTCGGGCAGGTACACGGACCCGCCGGCGGCCCGGAACTCCGCGGACTTGGCGGCCATGCCGGCCTCGGCGATCCGCGCCTGCTCGGACGCGCCGCCGAATTCGCTGCGGATGTCCTGGCTGATGCGCATGGAGCAGAACTTCGGCCCGCACATCGAGCAGAAGTGGGCGGTCTTGGCGGGCTCGGCCGGCAGCGTCTCGTCGTGGTACTCCTCGGCGAGCTGCGGGTCCAGGCCGAGGCCGAACTGGTCGCGCCAGCGGAACTCGAAGCGCGCCTTGGACAGGGCGTCGTCGCGGTCGCGGGCGCCGGGGTGGCCCTTGGCGACGTCGGCGGCGTGCGCGGCGATCTTGTAGGTGATCACACCCGTCTTCACGTCGTCCCGGTTCGGCAGGCCCAGGTGCTCCTTGGGCGTGACGTAGCAGAGCATCGCGGTGCCGTAGCGGGCGATCTCGGTGGCGCCGATGGCCGAGGTGATGTGGTCGTACGCCGGGGCGATGTCCGTGACGAGGGGGCCGAGCGTGTAGAACGGGGCGCCCTTGCACAGCTCCTGCTGGCGCTCCACGTTCTCCCGCACCAGGTGCAACGGGATATGGCCGGGGCCCTCCACCATGACCTGGACGTCGTACGCCCACGCCCGCTCCGTCAGCTCGGCCAGCGTGTCGAGCTCGGCGAACTGGGCGGCGTCGTTGGCGTCGGCCACGGAGCCCGGCCGCAGGCCGTCGCCCAGGGAGAACGCGACGTCGTAGCGCGCGAAGATCTCGCAGAGCTCGTCGTAGTTCTCGTAGAGGAAGTTCTCCTTGTGGTGGCCCAGGCACCAGCCGGCCATGATCGAGCCGCCGCGGGAGACGATGCCGGTCACGCGGTCCGCGGACAGCGGCACGTGGCGCAGCAGCACGCCGGCGTGCACGGTCATGTAGTCCACGCCCTGCTCGCACTGCTCGATCACGGTGTCGCGGAAGATCTCCCAGGTCAGGGCCTGGTGGTCGCCGCCGACCTTCTCGAGGGCCTGGTAGATCGGCACGGTGCCGATCGGCACGGGGGAGTTGCGCAGGATCCACTCGCGGGTGGTGTGGATGTCGTCGCCCGTGGACAGGTCCATCACGGTGTCCGCGCCCCAGCGGGTGGCCCACTGCAGCTTCGAGACCTCCTCGGCGATCGACGACGTCACCGCCGAGTTGCCGATGTTCGCGTTGACCTTCACGGCGAACGCCTTGCCGATGATCATCGGCTCCGACTCGGGGTGGTTCACGTTCGCCGGGATGATGGCGCGGCCGGCCGCGACCTCGGAGCGCACCAGCTCCACGTCCACGCCCTCGCGCAGGGCGACGTAGCGCATCTCCGGGGTGATCTCGCCGCGCCGGGCGTAGTGCATCTGGGTGACGCGCGCGCCCTCCTTGGCGCGCAGCGGGGCGCGGCGCTCGCCGGCCCACTCCTGCGAGGCGGCGCCGCGGCGCACGGCCGAGCGGCCGTCGTCGAGCAGGTCGCGCTCGCGGCCCTCGTACTCCTCGACGTCGCCGCGGGCGCGGATCCACTCGGCGCGCTGGGCGGGCAGGCCGCGCTCGGGCACGGAGCCCGGGCCCATGGTGCGGTAGACGGTCAGGGGCGCGTTGGGCGTGCCGTCGGGGGAGTCGTCCTGGTGGACCTCGGTGACGGGCACGCGGATGCCGTGCTCGGCATCCTCGAGCCAGCCCAGACGGTGCGTGGGGTAGTTCTCCTCGGCGACGACCTCGGCCGTCGACTCGGCTGCGGGCAGGGGGGTGTGCTCGGAAACGGACATGGCCGCGGCTCCTTCTTCCTTCGCCGGAATGACCCGGACAGGTTCAGACGGTCTCCGGGCGGCGTCAGCCCGGTCTCAGCCCCGTGCCGTGGGGCTCCCGTGGGATGCGAGCGACCCTAGCACGTCCCCTGCGGGGCCTCACCGCCGTCGGCAGCGGCCATGCGGCGGGCCGCTCAGGCGCGCGCCGCGCGGGCCGCCCGCCGGCGCACCGTGGTGCGCTCGACGATCCACGTCACGATGAGCATCACGATGATGACGATGCCGGCGTACCCGAGGACGGGGTAGACGGTGCCCACGAGGTCGGAGAAGCCGACGCTCGAGAGCAGGGTGGCGGCCAGGGCAGTGACGACGGCGATGGCCCAGCCCGGCACGCGGCGCATCGAGGACAGCAGGGCGATCCGCTCCACACCGCCGTACAGGCACGAGACCGCCGTCGTGAACTGCGCCAGCAGCAGGACGACCGTGTACAGCAGGGCGGCCCAGCCGCCGATCATCGCGGCCAGCTCGACCATGGGCAGCTCGGCACGGCCGATGAGCTGGGCGTGGACGGTCAGCGCGGCCATCACCGCGCCGGCCATCACCACGAGGCCCAGTGCCCCGAGCCCGGCCCCGGCGACGAGGGAGCGGCCCGACGAGGAGCTCTCCTCGCCGATCGGGGCGAGCACCGCGTAGGCCAGCTGGATGTTGAAGGCCACGTACAGCACGCCCGAGAGCCACCACTGGTTGATCAGCGGGGACGAGGTCACGAGCGCGGCGACGTCGTCCACCGCGGCCCCCGGGTTCGCCAACCCCCACACCGCGACGCCGACGGCGACCACGATGATCAGGGGGACCACCACGGCCTGGACGCGCACGAGGCCCGTGATGCCGGCCAGCACCGAGACCACGCAGACGGCGGCCATCACCAGCGAGCCCACGAGCGAGGGCAGCCCGAACGCGGTGTGCACCGCCGCCCCGGCCCCGGCCAGCATGATCACCAGCGTCCCCAGCAGGGACGTGGTGATGCACAGGTCCGCGAACCAGGTGGGCACGCGCGACGTCGTGGGGTTCACGATCCGGTGGATGTCCGTGGTCCGCAGCTTCTGCGCCAGCCGCAGCACGATCACCGCGAGCAGGAAGAACAGCGCGCCGGCGATCACGAGCGCCCCCGTGCCGCCCCAGAGGCCGAAGCTCACGAAGTACTGCAGGATCTCGTTGCCCGAGGCGTACCCGGCGCCGATGGTGGTGCCGATGAACGTGGCGGCGATCCCGAGCGGGGAGGTCGGCCGCAGCGGCGCCGACTCCTCGGCTCGGCCGGGGTGCGCGGGGGAGCTCTCTGTGACGTGGGACATGCGACTACATTCTCATGGGCGGGATCGGCCCGGCCCGGGCGGCCGATCCGCCCCGACCCGAAGGAGCCCCCGCATGACCCCCGCCGTCCCCCGTGTGCTCAGCATCGCCGGCTCCGACTCCGGCGGCGGCGCCGGTGTCCAGGCCGACCTGAAGACCATCGCCGCGTGGGGCGGCTACGGGATGACCGCGATCACCGCGATCACCGCCCAGAACACGCAGGGCGTGCAGGCCGTCCACCCGCTGCCGGTGGACGTGGTGCGCGCCCAGCTCGACTCGGTCGCCGCCGACATCGCCGTGGACGCCGTGAAGATCGGCATGCTCGGCACGGTGGAGCTCATGCGGGCCGTCGCCGGCTGGCTCGAGGAGACCCGGCCCGCCGTCGTCGTGCTGGACCCGGTCATGGTGGCCTCGAGCGGGGACGCCCTCACCGCGGTCGGCGACGACGACGGGCGCGCCGCGTGGGCCCGGCTGCTGCGGGTGGCGCACCTGGTGACACCCAACCTGCCCGAGCTGGCCCGGCTGACCGGGCGGGACGCGACGGACTGGGACGCCGCCCTCGACGCGGCGCGGGGCCTGGCCGCCGAGCACGGGGTGACGGTGCTGCTCAAGGGCGGGCACCTGGACGAGACCGAGGCGCCCGAGGCCGCAGCGGCGGAGGTGCCGGACGCCGTCGTGCGCGTGGGCGGGGCCGTGCACGAGGTGCGCGGCCCGCGCGTGACGACCCGCGCCTCGCACGGCACCGGCTGCACCCTCTCCTCGGCCCTGGCCACGCTGGCCGGGGCGGGCCTGAGCTGGGACGACGCACTCGAGCGGGCCAAGCCGTGGCTGGCCGACGCGATGCGGGCGGGGGAGGCGCTCGCGGTCGGGGACGCCTCGCGGCCGACGTGGCACGGGCCCGTCGACCACGGTCATGCGCAGCGGGGCTGAGGGCGGGACCTCCGGGCTTCGACACGTTCGAGGCGGGAAATCCGGCGAATACGCACCTCGGGACGTCCCATGAGGTCGATTTCCCGCCTCGAATGCCGGTGACCCGGACCTCCCGCTCCGCTCGAGCGTCCGGGTCCGCAGAACCCAGAAGAGCCGGACCACCGTGTCGCCACGGGGGTCCGGCTCTGTTCGCTCGTGCCCCCGGCAGGATTCGAACCTGCGGCCTTCTGCTCCGGAGGCAGACGCTCTATCCCCTGAGCTACGGAGGCGGGGGTCGCGACGCGTCGAGCGCGTTGCGGACTCGTCGAGTCTACACCATCAGGACGGCCCGTCCGTGACCTCCCCGCGGGGCGCGTCAGCCGGGCAGGCCCGCGCGCAGGGTCCGGGCCGCGGCCTCGGGGTCCTCGGCCTGCGTCACGGCGCGGACCACCACGATCCGTTCCGCCCCGGCCGCGCGGACCTCGGGCAGCCGGTCCGCGTCGACGCCGCCGATGGCGAACCACGGCCGCGCCCCCGCCGGGTCCTCCGCGTCCAGGCGTGCGGCGAGGGTCGGCAGTTCCAGTCCGACGGCGGCCCGGCCCGGCTTCGTGGGCGTCGCCCACACCGGCCCCGTGCAGAAGTAGTCCAGGCCGTCCTCCGCGCGGGCGCCGCGCACCTGCGCCTCGGTGTGGCACGAGCGGCCGAGCACCACGTCCGGGCCCAGCAGGGCGCGGCACTGCGCGGTGGTCAGGTCGGTCTGGCCCGTGTGGAACACGTCCACCCCGGCCAGGGCGGCGACGTCGGCGCGGTCGTTGGCGGCCGAGAGCGCCCCGTGCTCCCGGGCCAGCGGGACGAGCGTGGCGAACGCGGCCAGCTCGACCGCCACGTCCACGGCCTTGTCCCGCACCTGGATCACGTCTACTCCGCCGCGGAACGCCGCCGCGCAGAAGTCGGCGAACGCGGCCGTGTCGAGCGTGCCGTCCGGGCGCAGGAACCGCTGCAGGTCGGTGCAGACGTACAGCCGGGAGGCGGCGAGGCGGGCGCGGCGGCGCGCGCCGGGGCCGGTGCCGCCGTCGTCGCGGCCGGCCGCGGTCATCAGGAGCGGATCGGGGGAGTGCATGCGCCCACTGTGGCAGACTGGCCGCTGTTCCATGGGAGCCCGGGCCGCACACGCCGGGCTGAGAGGGCCGCAGGGGCGCACCGCGCCGGCGCGGCCGACCATCACCACTCGATGCGGGTCATGCCGCCGTGAGGAGGACCGGTCCGTGCACGTGGCCGTCGTCGGGGCCGGGATCATCGGCCTCACCGCCGCCGTGCGTCTGCGTGCCGCAGGCCACGCCGTCACCCTGATCGCCCCCGAGCTGGACGCCGCCGGGCGCCCGCACGCCGTGGCCGGGGCCACCCACGCCGCGGCGGGGATGCTCGCGCCGCTCGCCGAGACCCAGTTCAGCCAGGACGACCTCGCCCCGCTGCTGCAGGCCGGCTGGGAGGCCTACCCGGCCCTCGTGGACCTGCTCGCCGCCTTCACCGATGTGGAGACGGGCTTCCTCGCACAGGGCGCCTGGATCGTGGCCGCGGACCCCTCGGACGCCCGCGCCTGGGACCACGTGCTCGAGCACGCCTCGATCCTCGGTCGCCGGGTCGAGCCCGTCTCCGTCCGCGCGCTGCGCCGCGCCGAGCCCGCCCTGGCCCCGGGCCTGGCCGCCGGCTTCGACGCCCCGGACGACCATCAGGTGGACCCGCGACGGCTCGCCGCCGCCTGCGTCGCCGCCCTGCGCGCCGAGACCGGACCCGACGGCGGCCCGCTCCCGGTCGGCGCCGGACCCGCCGCCCGGTTCGTGGCCGGACGCGTCACCGCCGCCGGCCCGGAGGGCGAGGGGGTGCGCCTCACGCTGGCCGACGGGGGCGTCCTCACCGCCGACGGCGCGGTCCTCGCCGCGGGCCTGGGCCACCGCGGGATCGGCGGCGCGGCCACCGCCGTCGAGGTCCCGCTGCGCCCCGTCCACGGCGACGTGCTGCGTCTGCGGGTGCGCCCCGAGCAGCTGCTGCCGGGGGAGTCGCACCTGATCACCCGCACCGTCCGCGGCCTCGTCCACGGGCGCCAGGTCTACCTCGTGCCCCGCGCGGACGGCACCCTCGTGGTCGGCGCCTCGGCCCGCGAGGACGGCCTGGCCGGCACCTCCGCCGGGGCCGTGCTGGACCTGCTCGCCGACGCCGCCGCGATCCTGCCCGCCGTCCGCGAGTGCGAGCTGGTCGAGATCACCACCGCCGCCCGCCCCGGCACCCCCGACGACGCCCCGCGCGTGCTCGCCGTGCCCGAGGCTCCGGGCGCCGTCGTCGCCACCGGCTTCCACCGTCACGGGATCCTGCTCGCCCCCTGGGCGGCCGGGCGGATCCTCGAGCTGCTGCACGCCCGCCTGAAGGAGATCGCATGAGCACCCTCCCCCTGACCCTCAACGGAGAGCCCGCCGAGCTGGCCGTGGCCACCGTCCGCGACGTCGTCGCGCACGTCACCGGGCGCGCGATCGGCGAGGACGGCGCCGCCGCGGATGGGCGGCGGCTCGGCGTGGCCGTGGCGGTCGGCGGCGAGGTCGTGCCCCGGTCGGCCTGGGCCACCCGGGAGCTGGCCGCCGGGGACGAGGTCGACGTCGTCACCGCGGTGCAGGGGGGCTGAGCGATGGCCGAGCACCGCACCCCGCCCGCCGCCCCCGCGATCCCGCCGCTGCGGATCGGCGGCTACGACCTGGCCTCCCGGCTCATCATGGGCACGGGCGGCATCACCGACCTGACCGCCCTCGAGGGCGCCCTCGTCGCCTCCGGCACCACGCTCACCACCGTGGCGCTGCGCCGCTGGTCCGCGGACACCCGTGACGGCCTGGTCGCGCTGCTGGACCGCCTCGGCATCGACGTGCTGCCCAACACCGCCGGCTGCTACACCGCCCGGGACGCCGTGCTCACCGCCCGGCTCGGCCGGGAGGCGCTCGAGACCGACCTCGTGAAGGTCGAGGTCATCGCCGATGAGCGCACCCTGCTGCCCGACGTCGTCGAGACCCTCGAGGCCACCGAGCGGCTCGCCGCCGACGGCTTCACCGTCCTGGCCTACACCTCGGACGACCCCGCCATGGCGCTGCGCCTCGAGCAGGCCGGCGCCGCCGCCGTCATGCCGCTGGGCTCGCCGATCGGCTCGGGGCTGGGCATCCTCAACCGCGCACACCTGGAGCTGATCGTCTCCCGCGCCTCCGTGCCGATCGTGCTCGACGCCGGCGTGGGCACCGCCTCGGACGTCGCCCTGGCGATGGAGGCCGGCTGCGACGCCGTGCTCGCCGCCTCGGCGATCACGCGCGCCGCCGAGCCCGCCCGCATGGCCCACGCGTGCCGGCTCGCGCTCGAGGCGGGCTTCCACGCCCGCCGTGCCGGGCGCATCCCGCGCCGCGAGCACGCCCTGGCCTCCTCGCCGATGGCCGGGCGGGTCACGGCCGAGGAGGACGAGCGGTGACCGCCGCCCTGGACCCCGCCGCCCGCGAGCCCCGCGACCTCACCGCGCTGTCCGACACCCAGCTGGAGCGCTTCGCCCGCCACCTGAGCCTGGACGGCTTCGGCCCCGAGGCCCAGCTGGCGCTGCTGCGCTCCCGCGTCCTCGTGGTCGGCGCCGGCGGCCTCGGGGCGCCCGTGCTGACCTACCTCGCCGCCGCGGGCGTGGGGGAGGTCCACGTGATCGACGACGACGTGGTGGACCGCTCCAACCTGCACCGCCAGGTGATCCACGCCGAGGCGGACCTCGGCCGCCCCAAGACCGCCTCCGCCGCCGCGACGATGCGCGGCCTGCACCCCGAGGTGCGCGTGGTCGAGCACCGCGAACGCCTGACCGCGGCCAACGCGCTCGAACGGGTCGGCGCCGTGGACCTCGTGCTCGACGGCACGGACAACTACGCGACCCGCTACCTCGTGGCCGACGCGTGCGAGATCGCGGGCGTGCCCGTGGTGTGGGGCGCGATCCTGCGGTTCGCGGGGCAGGTGAGCGTGTTCGCCCCGGGCGGGCCGCTGTACCGGGACGTGTTCCCGGAGCGGCCCGAACCCGGCGAGGTGCCCTCGTGCGCGCAGGCCGGAGTGCTCGGGGTGCTGCCCGGGATCATCGGCTCCCTCATGGCGGCCGAGGCGATCAAGCTGCTCTCCGGGGTGGGTGAGCCCCTGGTCGGGCGGCTGCTCTCCGTGGACGCCCTGACGATGCGCTTCCGTGAGCTGCGGCTCGTGCCCGACCCCGAGCGGACCCCCGTGACGGACCTGTCCGCCCACGCGGACCAGGCCCCCCGCCCGGACGACGCCGGCGCCCCCGGCTCGGCGGAGGCGTGCGGCGCCGCGGGCGGGGAGATCGCCCCCGCCGCGCTGGCCGCCCTGCTCGCCGACCCCGCCCGGGCCGCGTCCCTCACCCTGCTCGACGTCCGCGAGGACTGGGAGCGCCGCCTGCGCCGGGTTGAGGCCCCCGCGACGGTGGCCGATCGGCACGTCCCGCTCGAGGCCGTCCTCGCGGAGCCGGCGGCCCTCGCGCCCGGGCAGGACCGCGTCCTGGTGGTCTACTGCGCCGCCGGAGCCCGGTCGGCCCGGGCGCGGGACGCCGTCGTCGGGGCCGACCCGAGCGCCGGCGGGCGCGTCCTGTCCCTCGCCGGCGGCCTCGCCGCCTGGCCCGCCTGACCCCCACCCCGACGAACCCTGCGAGATGGCCCCCACCGCGGGCCGGAGGGGGCCATCTCGCAGGGTTCGTTCGCACGCGCACGGGCGCGGCGGCCCTTCCGTAGACTTGCGCGGGTGAAGCCCGAAGACCTCTCCGCCCTGCTGTCCGCTGTCCTCACCGACGCCGTCGATGCCGGTGACCTCCCCGCCGCGCTGCGGGAGGAGATCACCCCCGCGCGCGTGAAGGTGGAGCGACCCCGCAGCCGCGAGCACGGCGACTGGGCCACCAACGTCGCCCTCCAGCTGGGCAAGAAGGCCGGGATGGCCCCGCGCGACCTCGCCGGGCTCGTAGCCGAGCGCCTGACCGACAAGCCGGGCATCGCCGCCGTCGACGTCGCCGGCCCCGGCTTTCTCAACGTCACCCTGGACGCGGCCTCGGCCGGCGCCCTGGCCCGCGAGATCGTCGAGGCCGGCCCGGAGTACGGCCGCAACGACGCCCTGGCCGGGCACACCGTGAACATGGAGTTCGTCTCCGCCAACCCCACCGGCCCGCTGCACATCGGACACACCCGCTGGGCCGCGCTGGGCGACGCGATCGCCCGCCTCCTGCGCGCCTCCGGCGCGGACGTCACCGCCGAGTACTACGTCAACGACGCCGGCAACCAGATGAACGTGTTCGCCGACTCGGTCCTCGCCCGCCTGCACGGCCGCGACGTCCCCGCGGGCGGCTACCCGGGCGCGTACGTGCAGGAGCTGGCCGACGCCGTCGCCCTCGAGCACCCGGACGTGCGCGAGCTGACGGACGAGGCCGCCCGCCCGGTGGTCCGCGAGGCCGCGTACCGGCTCCAGATGCAGGACATCAAGGACACGCTCGCCGCCTTCGACGTGCACTTCGACGTGTTCACCTCGGAGCAGACGCTCCACGACTCCGGCGCGATCGGCCAGGCCGTGCAGCGGCTGCGCGAGCAGGGCCACATCGAGGACCGCGAGGGCGCCGTGTGGCTCAAGACCACCGACTTCGGCGACGACAAGGACCGCGTGCTCATCCGCGCCAACGGGGAGCCCACCTACTTCGCCGCCGACGCCGCCTACTACCTCCACAAGCGCGACCGCGGCTTCGAGGAGAAGGTGTACCTGCTCGGCGCCGACCACCACGGCTACGTGAACCGCCTCAAGGCGATCGCCGCCGCCGCCGGCGACGACCCGGCGACGAACATCGAGATCCTCATCGGCCAGCTCATCTCGGTCAACGGCGCGAAGCTCTCCAAGCGCGCCGGCAACATCATCGAGCTCAAGGACCTCGTGGAGTGGCTCGGCCGCGACGCCCTGCGCTACGACCTGGCCCGCTACCCCGCGGACTCGCCCCTGACGATCGACCCCGAGCTGCTGCGCTCCGCCACGAACGACAACCCCGTCTACTACGTGCAGTACGCCCACGCCCGCGCCTCGGGCGCGGCGCGCACCGCGCAGGCCCACGGCGTGGACCGCTCCGAGTTCGACGCCGCCCTGCTCACCCACGCCACCGAGTCGGAGCTGCTGGCCCAGCTGGCGGAGTTCCCGGCCGTCGTCGGCGCGGCGGCGCGCCTGCGCGAGCCCCACCGCGTGGCCCGCCACCTCGAGGTGATCGCCGGGGCCTACCACTCGTGGTACGCCGCCTGCCGCATCGTGCCCATGCCCACCGACGACGGGACGCCGCGTCCCGTGGAGACCCTCAACCGCACCCGCCTGTGGCTCAACGACGCCACCGCCCAGGTGCTGGCCAACGGTCTCGGCCTGCTCGGCGTGACCGCCCCGGAGAAGATGTGAGCGCCCGGATGAGGACGCCGCAGCCCGCCCCCGCCTCCCCGCTCGCCCCCGCCTGGCTCCCCGCACCGGGGGACCCGGACGCGCTCGTGCCCGGCCTGTGGGCCGCCGGCGTGGACCGCGCCGCCGACGGCGAGCTCACCGTCCAGGGCCTGCGCGCGAGCGCGCTCGCCGCGGAGTTCGGCACGCCGCTGCTCGTGGTGGACGAGGACGACTTCCGCGCCCGCGCCCGCGCGTTCCGCAAGGGCTTCGACGCCGCCTTCGCCGACCTGTGCGGGGGAGCGGACGTCTACTACGCCGGCAAGTCCATGCTCACCCTCTCCACCGCCCGCTGGGCCGCCGAGGAGGGCCTGCGCGTGGACACCGCCTCGGGCGGCGAGCTGGCGATCGCGCTGGCCGCCGGCATCGACCCGGCCCACATCGGCCTGCACGGCAACAACAAGTCGGACGCCGAGCTGCGCACGGCCCTGGAGGCGGGCGTGGGTCGGATCATCGTGGACTCGCTCGACGAGCTCACCCACCTGGCCGCGCTCGCGGCCGAGGCCGGCCGCCGCGCCCCCGTGATGCTCCGGCTGACCCCGGGCGTGCACGCGCACACCCACGACTTCATCGCCACCGCGCACGAGGACCAGAAGTTCGGGCTCTCCCTGGCCCCGGCCTCCACCGACCGGGACGGCAATGTGGCCGGCCGCTCGCCGGCCGCCGTCGCCGTGGCCGCGGCCCTGGCCGCCGAGTCGATCGAGCTGCTGGGCGTGCACTGCCACATCGGGTCCCAGATCTTCGAGGCCGAGGGCTTCGGGCTGGCGGCCGGACGCGTGCTCGAGTTCCTCGCCGAGGTCAAGGCCGAGCACGGGGTGGAGCTGGCCGAGCTCGACCTCGGGGGCGGCCACGGCATCGCCTACACGGCCGTGGACGAGCCCCGTCCGGCCGCGGAGATCGCCGACGCCCTCGCCGACGACGTCCAGAAGACCGTCGAGCGCCTCGGCCTGGCGTGCCCGCGCATCTCGCTCGAGCCGGGGCGGGCCATCTCGGGCCCCGCGGGGCTGACCCTCTACACGGTCGGGGTGACCAAGACCGTGGACGTGGACGCCCCCGACGGCGGCACCGCGGCCCGCCGCTACGTCGCCGTGGACGGCGGCATGTCCGACAACCCGCGTCCCGTCCTCTACGACGCCGACTACACCGCCGTCTCCGCGCGCCGCACCTCGGAGGCCGAGCCGGTGCTCTCCCGTGTGGTGGGCAAGCACTGCGAGTCCGGCGACATCCTCGTCCGCGACGTGTACCTGCCGGCCGACCTGGGCCGCGGCGACCTGCTGGCCGTGCCGGCCACGGGCGCGTACACGCACGTGATGTCCTCGAACTACAACGCGCTGGCCCGCCCGGCCGTCGTCGCGGTCTCCGACGGGCAGGCGCGGGTGATCATCCGCCGCGAGACGCAGGAGGACCTGTTCGCCCGCGAGGCCGATCCGCGCCTCGGCCGCTGAGGCAGCGGGCGAAGCGCACCCGGCCGCCGGCCTCGGGGCCGGGTGCGGGCGTCCCGCTCTGCGGACACCGAGTGTCGCGCGGCGGGACGAGCCGGGGCGCCGCGCTAGATTCGAGGCCAGCCGAACCGCGCGATCGCGCGGCACCGACCCCGATCCTTGACCCCGGAGGACCATGCCCCAGCACACCGACGCCCCCACCGCCCTCAAGGTCGCCCTGCTGGGCGGCGGGACCGTGGGGTCCCAGACCGCCCGGATCCTCACCGAGGACGCCGACATCCTGCGGGACCGCGTGGGCGCCGACCTCGAGCTCACGGGCATCGCGGTGCGGGACACGGGCGCGACGCGCGACTGGCAGGCGGACCCGGCGCTCTACACCACCGACGCCGAGGCGCTCGTGGACGGCGCGGACGTCGTCATCGAGCTGATGGGCGGCATCGAGCCGGCCCGCACCCTGATCCTGCGCGCCCTGGCCGCCGGCACGTCCGTGGTGACCGGCAACAAGGCGCTGCTGGCCCAGCACGGCGAGGAGCTGTACGCCGCGGCCGCCGCCACCGGCGCGCAGCTCAGCTTCGAGGCCGCCGTCGCCGGCGCCATCCCGATCCTGCGCCCGCTGCGCGACTCCCTGGGCGGCGACCGCGTCACCCGCGTGATGGGCATCGCCAACGGCACCACCAACTTCATCCTCGACCGGATGGACTCCGAAGGGGCGGACTTCGACGACGCCCTCGCCGAGGCCCAGCGGCTCGGCTACGCCGAGGCCGACCCGACCGCCGACGTCGAGGGCCACGACGCCGCCGCGAAGGCCGCGATCCTGGCGACCATCGCGTTCGGCGCGCCGTACACCCTGGACCAGGTGGCCGTCGCGGGCATCACCGCGATCACGGCCGAGGACAACGCCGCCGCCGCGGAGGCGGGCTACGTCATCAAGCTGCTGGCGATCGCCGAGCGCGGCCGCGCCGCCGACGGCGCCCAGGGTGCGGTCTTGCGCGTGCACCCCACCCTGCTGCCGCGGGAGCACCCGCTGTCCTCCGTGCGCGGGGCGTTCAACGCCGTCTTCGTGGAGGCCGAGAACGCCGGCGAGCTCATGTTCTACGGTCCCGGCGCCGGCGGCGCCCCCACCGCCTCCGCGGTGATGGGCGACGTCGTCTCGATCGCCCAGCGCATCGTGCGCGGCGGCCCGGCGCGCCTGCGGACCCCCGTCACCGCCCTGCCCGCCCTGGACCCGGCCGAGGCCCACACCTCCTTCATGGTCGTGCTGCGCGCGGCGGACCAGCCCGGCGTGCTGCGCCGCGTCGCCGGGGTGTTCGAGGAGCACGGCGTCTCCATCGAGACGCTGCGCCAGGTCCCGTCCGAGCGCGAGGACGCCCCCGGCGCGTCCCTGCGGCTGATCACCCACCGTGCGCGGCAGCGCGACCTCGACGCCACCGTCGAGGCGCTCGCCGCCCTGGACGTCGTCCACGAGGTCGCGTCCGTCCTCCGAGTCGAAGGGAACTGACCCATGGCCCACCAGTGGCGCGGCGTCGTCCGCGAGTACGCCGACCGCCTGCCCGTCACCGAGGACACGCGCGTGATCACCCTCGGCGAGGGCGGCACCCCGCTCATCCACGCCCCCCACCTCTCCGAGCTGGTGCAGGGCACCGTGCACGTGAAGTTCGAGGGCATGAACCCGACCGGCTCCTTCAAGGACCGCGGCATGACCATGGCGATCACCGCCGCCGTCGCGGACGGCGCGAAGGCCGTCGTCTGCGCGTCCACCGGCAACACGTCCGCCTCGGCGGCGGCCTACGCCGCGCAGGCCGGGATCACGTGCGCCGTGCTCGTGCCTGAGGGGAAGATCTCGATGGGCAAGATGTCCCAGGCCGTGGCCCACGGCGCGGAGATCCTCCAGGTGCAGGGCAACTTCGACGACTGCCTCGAGGTGGCCCGCAAGCTGGCCGAGAACTACCCCGTGTTCCTCGTGAACTCCGTCAACCCGGCCCGCATCGAGGGGCAGAAGACCGGCGCGTTCGAGGTCGTGGACACCCTCGGCGACGCCCCGGACTACCACCTGCTGCCCGTGGGCAACGCCGGCAACATCACCGCGTACTGGAAGGGCTACCGCGAGTACGCCGCCCCCTACGTGAACCCGCACGAGGGCGCCTCGGACGCCGAGCTGCCCGCGGTGGCCACGAAGACCCCCGTGATGTGGGGCTTCCAGGCCGCGGGCGCCGCCCCGATCGTCCAGGGCCACCCCGTGACGGACCCGGACACGATCGCCACCGCCATCCGGATCGGCAACCCGGCCTCGTGGGAGCAGGCCGAGGCCGCCCGCGACGAGTCCGGCGGGATGATCGACTCCGTCACGGACGAGGAGATCCTCGAGGCCCATCGCTGGCTCTCCGCGAAGGAGGGCGTGTTCGTCGAGCCCGCCTCCGCCGCCGGCGTCGCCGGGCTGCTCAAGCACCACGCCGCCGGGAACGTGCCGGCCGGCAAGAGCTGGGTCATCACCGTCACCGGCCACGGCCTCAAGGACCCGCAGTGGGCCCTGCGCGGCGCCGACGGCGCCGACGTGACCCCGCGCTCGGTGCCGTTCGACGTGGTCACCGTCGCCCAGGCCCTCGGCCTGAGCTGAGCCATGGCCGCACCGCAGCCGCTGGCGCCCGGGACCGCCGCGTCCGTCTCCGTCCCCGCCACGTCCGCCAACCTCGGCCCCGGCTTCGACTCGATGGGCCTGGCCCTGGAGCTGCGCGACGAGGTGACGCTCACGGTCGTGGCGGGTCCCGACGTCGCGGAGGTCGAGGGGGAGGGGGAGGCCACCCTGCCGCGGGACGGGGCGCACCTGATCCTGCGCCTGGCGCGCGAGCACCTGCGGGACCGCGGGTTCACCGCGCCGGGGCTGCACCTGCGCGCCGTGAACCGGATCCCGCACGCCCGCGGGCTCGGCTCGTCCGCGGCCGCCGTCGTCGCGGCCTACGCCGCGGCCGAGGCCCTGCTGCCGGCCGCGCTGCGCCGGGCGCCCGCGGACCTGCTCGAGGCGGCCACCCGCTTCGAGGGGCACCCGGACAACGTCGCCCCCGCGCTCGTGGGCGGGGCCACCGTCTCCTGGACCCGTGACGACGTCCCCGGCCCGGCCACGGCGCGGCTGCGGCTGCACGAGCGCGTGGTGCCGGTGGTCGCGATCCCGGACACCGAGCTGTCCACCCACGTCGCCCGGGGCGTGCTGCCCGCCGAGGTGCCCCACGCCGTGGCGGCGGCCCAGGCCGGCCGTGCCGCGCTGCTCGTCCACGCGCTGGCGGAGGACCCCGCGCTGCTGCTGGCCGCCACGCGGGACTGGCTGCACCAGGAGCCGCGCGCCGTGACCATGCCGGCCAGCGCCGCACTGGTCGCGGGGCTGCGCGAGCGCGGCCATGCCGCTGTCGTCTCCGGCGCAGGTCCCACGGTGCTCGCGCTGTGCGACGGCGTCCAGGCGGCCGAGCACGCCGCGGAGGCGGCGCGTGCTCTGACGGCGGACGGGGCGGCCTCCTGGCGCGTGCTGGTGCCGTGCGTGGCCGTGGACGGTGTTAGGGTGGAATCACTCCACCACGGCTGACCCCACCGCCTCGCGCGGCCCGGGTCTCCGGTGCCCGGGCCAGTGACGGCCGGACGCACCGTGCGCCGTCGGCCGGAACCCCGCCGCGATCCATCCCGTGCTGCGCACGGCCGGCGTGCGGGACCCCTTCCGGCTCGGTCGAGTCCGGACGCCTCCGCCCCGTCACGCAGCGACTGCGCACGATCAGGGGAGGCGCCACTGCTGAGTTCACACCATGAAACCCGGTTTTCTGGGGCGCCGCTGCGCGGCCCGACCGGATGCACACCGCAGCCCGACGCGCCACGCGCCGCCGGGCCGCATTCGAGGGAGAAGGAACCTTCGTGACCGAATCCACGGAACAGACCACGCCGACGAACGGCGGTGGCCTGGCCTCGCTCAAGCTCGCCCAGCTCCAGGCCCTGGCCTCCCAGCTCGGCATCGCCGGCGGCTCGCGCATGCGCAAGGCCGACCTGGTGACCGCGATCTCCGACCACCAGCGCGGCGGCTCCGTGGCGGACCGCGACGCCGCCGAGCGCGCGGCCCAGACCACCGCGGCCCCCGCCGCCGAGGCCGCCCCGGCGGCCGCGTCCTCAGAGGACGCCGCCCCGGCCGCCGAGCGCCCGGCCCGCCGCCGCTCGCGCCGCGCCGATGCCGACACCTCGGCTCCGGCCGCCGCCCAGGACGGGCAGCCCCAGGCCGAGGCCCGCGAGGACCAGACGGAGCAGGCCCCCCGGGAGACCGCCTCGGACCAGGATCGGTCCGAGGGGTCCGAGACCCGCGACGAGGGCGAGGGCCGCCCGCAGTCCGAGCGCCGCTCCCGCGGCCGCCGCGCCGGCGACGACGACGCCCAGCAGGGTCAGGACCGTCGCTCCGACGGCGCCCGGGGCGAGGACGGCGCGGACCGCCGCGGCGACAGGGAGGACCGTGACGACAACGGGCGCGAGAACGGCCGCGGCCGCAACGGCCGCAACGGGCGTGACCGTGAGAACGGCCGTGACCGCGAGAACGGCCGCGAGAACAATCGGGACCGTGAGAACGGCCGTGACGGCTCGCGCGAGCAGCGCGGCGACAAGTCCGAGGACGGCGGCCGGGGCGACGGCGGACGCGGGGACCGCAGCCGCCGCGACGACCGCGACGACGAGGGCGGCCGCAACCGTCGCAACCGCCGCAACCGCAACGAGCGCGGCCGCAACCGCCGTGGCCGCGGCGGCCCCGAGGTCGACGAGACCGAGCTGACCGAGGATGACGTCCTGCAGCCCGTGGCCGGCATTCTCGACGTGCTGGACAACTACGCGTTCGTCCGCACCTCCGGCTACCTGCCGGGCCCGAACGACGTCTACGTCTCCCTGGCCATGGTGAAGAAGTACGGTCTGCGCAAGGGCGACGCCGTCGTCGGCGCGATCCGCGCCTCGCGCGACGGAGAGAAGCAGCAGCACCACGGCGGCGGCTCCAACCGCCAGAAGTTCAACGCCCTGGTGAAGATCTCCTCGGTCAACGGCCAGCCCGCCGTCGAGCACCCGCAGCGCGTGGAGTTCGGCAAGCTCGTGCCGCTGTACCCGCAGGAGCGCCTGCGCCTGGAGACCGATCCCAAGCTGATCGGCCCCCGCGTGATCGACCTGGTCAGCCCCATCGGCAAGGGCCAGCGCGGCCTCATCGTCTCCCCGCCCAAGGCCGGCAAGACGATGATCCTGCAGTCGATCGCCAACGCGATCAAGACGAACAACCCCGAGGTCCACCTCATGATGGTGCTCGTGGACGAGCGCCCCGAGGAGGTCACCGACATGCAGCGGTCGGTGGACGGCGAGGTCATCGCCTCCACGTTCGACCGCCCGGCGGACGACCACACCACCCTCGCCGAGCTGGCCATCGAGCGCGCCAAGCGCCTCGTGGAGATGGGCCGCGACGTCGTCGTGCTGCTCGACTCCATGACCCGCCTGGGCCGCGCCTACAACCTGGCCGCCCCGGCCTCGGGCCGCATCCTCTCCGGCGGTGTGGACTCCTCGGCTCTGTACCCGCCGAAGAAGTTCTTCGGCGCCGCCCGCAACATCGAGAACGGCGGCTCGCTGACCATCCTGGCCACCGCGCTGGTCGAGACCGGCTCGCGCATGGACGAGGTGATCTTCGAGGAGTTCAAGGGCACCGGCAACATGGAGCTGCGCCTGTCCCGCCACCTCGCTGAGCGCCGCATCTTCCCGGCGGTGGACGTCAACGCGTCCGGCACCCGCCGCGAGGAGGCCCTGCTCTCGCAGGAGGAGGTCAAGATCATGTGGAAGCTGCGCCGGGTGCTCTCCGGCCTCGAGCAGCAGCAGGCCCTCGACCTGCTCACCAACAAGATCAAGGACACCGCGTCCAACGCCGAGTTCCTCATGCTGGTCTCCAAGACCACGCTGGGGTCCAAGGGTGACGACTGACCGCCCCGTCGCACGGCCCCGTCCCGCCCGGGGGAGCTCGTCTCCGCCGGACGGGGCGGGGCCGTCCGCGTCGGACAGCCCGGCCCGCTGAGGCCGGAGGAGGAGAGGCACGCACGTGTTCGATTCGGAGCAGCGGCGCGAGGCCGTGGATCGGCTCCTGGCGGAGCATCGCGAGCTGACGGCGCGCCTGTCCGACCCGGCGGTGCACCAGGACCCGGCGCTCGCCCGGAGGCTGAACCGGCGGTTCGCCGAGCTCGGCGCCGTGGTGACGGCGCACCGCGCCTGGTCGGCGGCCGCGGAGGAGCTGGCCGACGCGCGGGAGCTGGCCGCGGCCGGCGACGACGACGCGGCGGCCTTCGCGGCCGAGGTGCCCGGTCTGGAGGCGGCCGAGGCCGAGGCCGCCGAACGGCTGCGCCGGCTGCTGATCCCGCGCGACCCCGACGACGCGCGTGACGTGATCCTCGAGATCAAGGGCGGCGAGGGCGGCGAGGAGGCGGCCCTGTTCGCCGGCGACCTGCTGCGCATGTACCTGCGCTACGCCGACTCCCGGGGCTGGAAGACGGAGGTCCTCTCCGCCACGCACTCCGACCTGGGCGGCTACAAGGACGTCCACGTGGCGGTGCGGGGGAGCGCGGCCGACCCGGCCGACGGCGTCTACGCCCGGCTCAAGTTCGAGGGCGGCGTGCACCGAGTGCAGCGCGTGCCCGTCACCGAGTCCCAGGGCCGCATCCACACCTCCGCCGCCGGCGTGCTCGTGCTGCCCGAGGTGGACGCCCCGGACGAGGTCCACCTCGATCCGAACGACCTCAAGGTGGACGTCTTCCGCTCCTCCGGGCCGGGCGGCCAGTCCGTCAACACGACCGACTCCGCGGTGCGCCTGACGCACCTGCCCACGGGGATCGTCGTCTCCATGCAGAACGAGAAGTCCCAGATCCAGAACCGCGAGGCCGCGCTGCGCGTGCTGCGGTCGCGGCTGCTCGAGCGGCAGCGGGCGGAGCAGGACGCCGAGGACTCCGCGGCGCGCGCCGCGCAGGTGCGCACCATGGACCGCTCGGAACGCATCCGCACCTACAACTTCCCGGAGAACCGGATCGCGGACCACCGCACCGGCTACAAGGCGCACAACCTCGACGCGGTCCTCGACGGCGACCTCGAGGCCGTGATCGCCTCCTGCCTCGCCCTCGACGAGCAGCGGCGGCTCGCCGCGCTGGGCGGGGACGCGTGAGCGCACCGGCCTGGTCCGCGCTGCTGCGCGACGCCGCCGCCCGCCTGACCGCGGCGGGCATCGACTCGCCGCGCGTGGACGCCGAGCTGCTGCTGGCCCACGTGCTCGGACTCGACCGCGGCGCGCTGCTGGCCCGGGTGTTCGCCGGGGCCGTGGCCGAGCCCGCGCAGGCGGCGGCGTTCGAGACGCTCATCGGGCGCCGCGCCGCCCGCGAGCCCGTCCAGCACCTGACCGGCGTCGCGCACTTCCACGGGCTCGACCTCGCGGTCGGCCCGGGCGTCTTCATCCCGCGGCCGGAGACCGAGCGGCTCGTGGAGACCGTCGTGGCCGACCTGGCCGCGCGGCCCGCGGCGGGCGTCGTGGTGGACCTGTGCACCGGCTCCGGCGCGATCGCCGCGGCCGTCGCGGCGTGGGGCGAGGCGCGGGGCCGCCCGCTCGCCGTCACCGCCGTCGAGCTCGACCCGACGGCGGCCGACTGGGCCCGGCGGAACCTCGCCCCGCGCGGGGTCGACCTGCGACAAGGTGATGCCCTTGTCGCATGCCCCGACCTCGAGGGCCGCGTGGACGTCGTCGTGAGCAACCCGCCCTATGTGCCCGAGGCCGAGGTGCCCGCCCAACCGGAGGCCCGACTGGACCCGGCGCGGGCGCTCTACGGCGGGGACACGCCCGGGCTGCGGATCCCGCGGGCCATCGCGCACCGGGCGGCGGGCCTGCTCGCCCCGGGCGGCCTGTTCGCCATGGAGCACCACGAGACGCAGGGCCCGGCCCTCTTGTCCGCCCTCGGTGCGGACCCCCGGTTCACGGGCGAACGAGTCCACCAGGACCTCACCGGACGGGACCGGTTCCTGACGGCGCGCCGGTCCGGCGAAGCCGCGGCGGGCGCGGAGGTGGAAGAATGACCGACGTGAGTGACTTCATCGACGTCTCGGATCCGGCCGCCCTCGAGGATGCCGTGGCCCGCGCCCGCGAGGTCCTCGCGGACCGCGGCTGCGTGGTCCTGCCCACGGACACCGTCTACGGCATCGGAGCGGACGCGTTCTCCCCGCTGGCCGTGGCCGTGCTGCTGGCCGCCAAGGGCCGTGGCCGCACCATGCCGCCGCCCGTGCTCATCGCGGACCGCCGCGTCATGGCGGGCCTCGCGTACGACGTGCCGGAGGAGGCCGAGGCCCTCGCCGAGCGCTTCTGGCCCGGCGCCCTCACGCTCATCCTCAAGTCCCAGCCCACGCTGACGTGGGACCTCGGCGAGACCCGCGGCACCGTCGCCCTGCGCGTGCCCGACGACGAGGTGGCCCGCGAGCTGCTCTACGCCGTCGGCCCCATGGCCGTCTCCAGCGCGAACCGCACCGGCATGGACGCCGCCACCACCGCCGACGCCGCCCGCTCGATGCTGGGGGAGTCCGTGGCCCTCTACCTCGACGCCGGCCCCCGCGAGAGCCGGGATCCCTCGACGATCGTGGACTGCACCGTCACCCCGTTCCGCGTGGCCCGGCAGGGCTCCGTGCCCCTGGAGGAGCTGCGCGCGGTGGTGCCGGACCTGCTCGCCGAGGGCGAGGAGCCGCCGGTCGCCGCCGAGCGGATCGCGGCCGCCGACGACGCCGCCGCGGCGCGTCCCGCCGACCGGGAGGCCTGACCGGCCGCCATGCGCGCGTATCTCGTCCTGGTCATGGTCACGGCCGTCGCCTGCGGGTCCCTGACGCCCCTCATGCGCCGGCTCGGGCTGCGCGCGCGCGTGTTCACCCCGCTGCGCCAGCGGGACGTGCACCGGCACCCCGTGCCGAAGCTGGGCGGCGTGGCCATGGCCGCGGCCGTGCTGGTGGGATTCGCCGTCGGGGGAGTCGTGCCGTTCCTCCAGGGGATCTACGCGGACGACGCCGCGATGCGCGGGCTCCTGGTTGCCGTCGCCGTCGTGCTCGTCGTGGGCATCGCCGACGACATGTGGGACCTGCGCTGGTGGGTGAAGATGGCCGGCCAGGTGCTGGCCGGACTCGCGGTGGCCCTGGGCGGGATCCGCATCGAGGCGATGCCGGTGGGCTGGATCCCGGTGGGGAACGAGACCACGCAGGTCATCCTCACGGTGTTCGCCGTGGTGCTGACGATGAACGCGATCAACTTCGTGGACGGTCTGGACGGCCTGGCGGCGGGCGTCGCGCTGATCGGCGGCTCGGCCTTCTTCGTCTACTCGTATCTGCTGACGCGGACCATCAACCAGTTCGACTACGCCAACCTCGCCACCCTGCTCATGGCCCTGCTCGTCGGCGCGTGCGTGGGCTTCCTGCCGTGGAACCTGTCCCCGGCCCGCATCTTCATGGGCGAGGTGGGGGCCATGCTCATCGGCCTGCTGATGGCGGCGGCCGCGGTCGCCGTGACCGCCGACGTGAACGCCCTGGACGGGATGCGCTTCCGCAACGTCCCCGCCTACATGCCCATCCTGCTGCCCGTCGCCGTCCTCGCCCTGCCGCTCGCGGACCTGGCCCTGGCCGTGCTGCGCCGGACGGCCAAGGGCACCAGCCCCTTCTCGGCGGACCGCGGGCACCTGCACCACAAGCTCGTGGACGGCGGCTACACCCAGGCGCAGGCCGTCGCGCTGCTCTGGCTCTGGGCGTTCCTCGTGGCCTGGGGCGCGGTGTCCCTGAACTTCGTGGACCCCATGATCGTCCTGCCCGTGCTCGCCGTGGCCCTGGCCGGAGCCGGCTACCTCACCCTGCATCCGATCGTGGAGCGCCGTCGCGCGGACCGGCACGACGCCGCGGCCCACCCGGACGAGCGGGGGGACGCGTGACCGGGGCGGGCGGTCGCCGACGCCGGCGCCGCTGGGAGAACCGCCGCGGCTGGTGGGGGATCCTCGGGTGGTCCCTGGCCGCGGCGGGGGCTGCCCTGGCGATCACGTGCGCCGCGTGGCTGCTCTCCGCCGGCGGGGAGGCGGCCGGCAGCGCCCTGCTGGGCGGCGGCGCGGTGCTCGCGCTCTCTGCGCTCACCGGGGCGACGACGGCACTCGTGTGGGACCGGGCGCGCGAGGCGGCGCTGCCGGTCAGCGTGGGGCTGTTCGTGCTCAAGATCGCGGTGTTCGCGGTGCTGCTGGGGGTCCTGCCCCGCCCCGGCTGGGTCCGGGCGGACGCGGCGGCGATCGCCGCCCTCGTGACGATCCTCGTCTGGCAGGCCGCGGAGGTCCTCGTCTTCGCGCGGACCCGCCGCGGGATCTACGCCGACTGACCCGCCCGAGGGGCGAAGACACCGAGCCGGGGGCCATGCGATGGGCCCCGTCTGCGGTACGGAGCACGGGTCACCGTTTGGTATCGTTGGCGGCGAACACTTCGACGGCGCCCACCTGCCGCCATCCGTGTCTCGCATCGCACCGGTACCCCCGCAATGTCGCGGCGCCCGCCTGTGGTCCGGGGACGAGGCTGCGGTCCCGTCGACTGCATCACTTCGGAGAGGAACCGCGTGCTGACCCTCGTGCTGGCCAACGCATCATTCGTGCCCCCCACCATCTCTGATGGTCACCTCCCGGAGATCTTCCCCTGGGGTGCGGAGTACGGCACCGGCTTCGGCAAGCAGATGCTGCTCGTCCTGCTCTCCGTAGTGCTCATCACCGCCTTCTTCGCGTGGGCTATGCGCCGTCCCCGGCTCGTGCCCGGCAAGGCCCAGTGGCTCGCCGAGTCCGGCTACTCCTTCGTCCGGAACGACATCGCGAAGGACATCCTGGGCGAGAAGAACTTCAAGCAGTGGGTCCCGCTGCTCTTCGCCATCTTCTTCTTCGTGCTGCTGAACAACCTGTTCGGCGCCATCCCGGTGCTGCAGCTGCCGACCTTCTCCCACGCGGGCGCCGCCTACGGCCTGGCCCTCATCGTCTACGCGATCTGGATCGGCGTCGGCATCAAGCGCCACGGCGTGCGCTACCTGAAGCTGGCCGTCGTGCCCTCGGGTGTGCCCGGCTGGATCCTGCCGCTGCTCGTGCCGCTGGAGATCATCTCCAACTTCATCGTGCGCCCGCTGACCCACTCCCTGCGTCTGATGGCCACCATGCTCTCTGGCCACATGATCGTGATGCTCGCCGGCGCCGGTGCCGCCTACCTGATCACGCAGACCGGCAGCCTGGCCCTGCAGGGCACCGGCATCCTGGTCATCCTCGGCTCGGTGGCCCTGTACTTCCTCGAGCTGCTGATCATGTACCTGCAGGCCTTCGTCTTCACGCTGCTGACCGCGATCTACATCCAGGGCGCGATCGACGCGAACGACCACTGATCTTCCGGGGCCGCCTCGGGCACGACCCAGGCGGCCGCGGTACGGCGGGAGAGCCCGCCACCAGTCTTCCCGGCCCTCCGCAGGAGGACCACCCGGGAGGCCGACCCTCCACAACCCGGCCGGACACCTCGGCCTCGTGAAAGGAACACCATGGAACTGCACGGTTCGCTCAACATGATCGGCTACGGCCTCGCCGCCATCGGCTCCGCCATCGGCGTGGGCCTGATCTTCGCCGCCTACATCAACGGCGTCGCCCGTCAGCCGGAGGCCCAGCGCATCCTGCAGCCGATCGCCCTCCTGGGCTTCGCGCTCGCCGAGGCCCTCGCCATCCTGGGCCTCGTCTTCGCCTTCGTCATCGGCGCCTGACGCGCCGCGTCCACGGAGCGCCCGCACGGTGAGACCGTCGGTGCTCCATCTCCATAGGACTCTTGACCGAAGGATGGTTGAAACATGATCAGCAACGGACTGATCCTCGCGGCAGCTGAGGGGGCCAACCCCCTGATCCCCAACCCGTGGGAGATCCTCGTCGTCGTGGTGGGCTTCGCCCTGCTCATGTTCATCGTCATCAAGTTCATCGTCCCGACCCTCGAGAAGTCCTACCAGGACCGTGTCGAGGCGATCGAGGGCGGTCTGGCCAAGGCTGAGAAGGCCCAGGCCGAGGCGAACGCGATGATGGCGGACTACGAGTCGCAGCTGGCGGACGCCCGCACCGAGGCGAACCGCATCCGCGAGGATGCCCGCACCGAGGCCGCCGAGATCGTGGCCGAGGCGCGCGAGCGCGCGACCGCCGAGGCGAGGCGCATCTCCGAGCAGGCGCAGGCGCAGATCGCCGCCGAGCGCCAGCAGGCCGCCGCGCAGCTCAAGGGCGAGGTCGGCTCGCTGGCCACGACCCTGGCCGGCAAGATCGTGGGCGAGTCCCTCGAGGACGACGCCCGCTCGCAGCGCGTGGTCGACCGCTTCCTGGCTGACCTGGACCGTCACCAGAGCGCAGGTGTCGCCGAATGATGACGGGCGCATCGAGGGACTCTCTGGCCGCCTCCCTGGAGGCCGTCGGTCCGGTGCTGGACGAGGGCGGCGTGGCCCTGGCACGCGAGCTGTTCGGCGCGCTGGACGTGGTGGACGAGCACGGCGCCCTGCGCCGCGCCCTGACCGACCCCGCCTGGACCACCGAGCGCCGTCACGGCCTCGTCGACTCGCTGTTCGGCGCCCGGGTGACCCCCGGTGCACTGCAGGTCCTCAAGGACCTGGCCGGCCGCCGCTGGTCCGCGGAGCGCGATCTCGGGGACGCCCTCGAGACGGTGGCCGTGCACGCGGCCGCCGCGGAGGCCGCACGCGGCGGACACGCGGGCCTGGCCGCCCTCTTGGGCGAGCTGCTGGCCTTCAACCGCACGGTGGAGGACTCGCACGAGCTGCAGCGGGCGCTCACCGATCAGCACGCACCCCTCGAGGCGCGGGCCGCTCTGGCCGGTCGTCTCCTGGGCGAGTCGGCCAGCCCGGCCGGCCGACTGCTGGTCGAGCGCGCCGTCTCGGCCCCGCGCGGCCTGAAGCCGTCCGCCGCTATCCGCAAGGCCGCGGACGTCGTCGCCGAGCGGCAGCGCCAGTGGATCGCCGAGGTGACCGTGGCCCGGCCGCTCGAGGCCGAGCAGCAGGAGCGGCTGGCCCTGGGCCTGCGCCGCGCCTTCGGCCGCGATCTCGTCATGGACGTGACGGTGGACCCCCACGTGGTGGGCGGCGTCCGCGTCCAGGTCGGCGACGACGTCGTCGACGGGTCCATGGCCTCGCGCCTCCACGACCTCCAGCGGCGGATGGCCGGCTGACGCCGGCCCCCGCCCGCATCCGGAACACCCACGAACGTAAGCATCATCGTCACGTCGATGATCACCAAGCACAGAGAGCAGGGACTGCAGATGGCCGAATTGACCATCAACGCTGACGATGTCCGCAATGCCTTGAACGAATTCGCGGCATCGTACGAACCGTCGGGCACCGATCGCACCGAGGTCGGCCGTGTCATCTCCGCGGCGGACGGCATCGCTCGTGTGGAGGGTCTGCCCTCCGTCATGGCGAACGAGCTGCTGCGCTTCGAGAACGGCATCCAGGGCCTGGCCCAAAACCTCGACACCCGCGAGATCGGTGTCGTCGTCCTCGGCGAGTTCCAGGAGATCCGCGAGGGCATGGAGGTGCAGCGCACCGGCGAGATCCTCTCCGTCCCGGTGGGCGATGCCTTCCTGGGCCGCGTGGTGGACCCGCTGGGCCAGCCCATCGACGACCTGGGCCCGATCGAGGCCGAGGGCCGCCGCGCCCTCGAGCTGCAGGCGCCGACCGTGACCGAGCGCAAGTCGGTCCACGAGCCGCTGCAGACCGGCATGAAGGCCATCGACGCCATGATCCCGATCGGCCGTGGCCAGCGTCAGCTGATCATCGGTGACCGCCAGACCGGCAAGACCGCCATCGCCGTGGACACGATCCTCAACCAGAAGGCCAACTGGGAGTCGGGCGACGTCGAGAAGCAGGTCCGCTGCGTCTACGTGGCCGTGGGCCAGAAGGCCTCCACCATCGCCGGCGTCCGCGCCACGCTGGAGGAGCACGGCGCCCTGGAGTACACCACGATCGTGGCCTCCCCGGCGTCCGACCCGGCCGGCTTCAAGTACCTCGCCCCCTACGCCGGCTCGGCCATCGGCCAGCACTGGATGTACGGCGGCAAGCACGTGCTGATCATCTTCGACGACCTGTCGAAGCAGGCCGAGGCCTACCGCGCCGTCTCCCTGCTGCTGCGCCGCCCGCCGGGCCGCGAGGCCTACCCGGGCGACGTCTTCTACCTGCACTCCCGGCTCCTCGAGCGCTGCGCCAAGCTCTCGGACGAGATGGGCGCGGGCTCGATGACCGGCCTGCCGATCATCGAGACCAAGGCGAACGACGTCTCGGCCTACATCCCGACCAACGTCATCTCCATCACCGACGGCCAGATCTTCCTGCAGTCGGACCTGTTCAACGCCAACCAGCGTCCCGCCGTGGACGTGGGCATCTCGGTGTCCCGCGTGGGCGGCGCCGCCCAGGTCAAGGCCATGAAGAAGGTCTCCGGCACGCTGAAGCTGGACCTGGCGCAGTACCGCGACCAGCAGGCGTTCTCCATGTTCGCCTCGGACCTGGACCCGGCCACCCGCCGCCAGCTCGCCCGCGGTGAGCGCCTCATGGAGCTGCTCAAGCAGCCCCAGTACTCGCCCTACCCGGTCGAGGAGCAGGTCGTGTCCATCTGGGCCGGCTCCAAGGGCCACCTCGACGAGGTGCCGGTGCAGGACGTGCTGCGCTTCGAGCGCGAGTTCATCGACCACCTGCGTCGCCACACCTCCGTCCTGACCGACATCGCCTCCACCGGCAAGCTCGAGGACGGCACCGTGTCCGCGCTCGAGTCGGCCGTCGCCGAGTTCTCGAAGGGCTTCCAGTCCTCCGAGGAGGGCGGCGTGCGGGCCGGTCACGAGGAGCATCGCGCGATCGAGCAGGACCAGGTCGCGCAGGAGCAGATCACCAAGCAGAAGCGCTGACCGCCGGTCGGTGAGGGAGCGGTCCGGCGTCGGGCCCCACGGGGACGACGCCGGGCTGCCCTCCCGCCAGGGAAAGGACCACCATGGGAGCCCAGATCCGGGTCTACCGTCAGAAGATCGCGTCGACGTCGTCGATGAAGAAGATCTTCAAGGCGATGGAGCTGATCGCCACGTCTCGCATCACCAAGGCACGTGAGCGCGTCAGCGCGTCGCTGCCGTATGCGAACGCGATCACCCGCGCCGTCTCGGCCGTGTCGAGCCAGCACGACATCGATCATGTCCTCACCACGGAGCCCGAGAATCCGACCCGGGCGGCCGTGCTCATCATGTCCTCGGACCGCGGCCTCGCCGGCGCGTACTCCGCGAACGTGCTGCGCAAGGCCGAGCAGCTCCTCACCCGCCTCGGTGAGGAGGGCAAGGACGTGGACGTGTACGTCGTCGGCCGCAAGGCGCAGACGTACTTCGACTTCCGTGGCCGCGGCTACAAGCAGCTGTGGACCGGTCAGACGGACGCCCCCGTCGCCGAGCGCGCCGCCGAGATCGGCGAGGTGCTCGTGGACGCGTTCCTCACGGACACGGCCGACGGCGGCGTGGACGAGATCCACGTCGTGTTCACCGAGTTCGTCTCGCTCGTGAAGCAGAACCCCCACGTGGTGCGCCTGCTGCCCCTCGAGGTCGTCGACGAGGAGGCCGCCACCGCCGAGGACGTGCTGCCGCTCTACGAGTACGAGCCGGACGCGGAGGAGGTCCTCGACGCGCTGCTGCCCAAGTACATCGAGTCGCGCATCTTCAACGCGATGCTGCAGTCGGCGGCCTCGGAGCTCGCCAACCGTCAGCGCGCCATGAAGTCGGCGGGCGACAACGCCACGAGCCTCATCAAGGACTACACCCTCCTGATGAACAACGCCCGTCAGGCCGAGATCACCCAGGAGCTCACCGAGCTCATCGCGGGCGCGGACGCGCTCAACAACTCCTGAGCCCGTTCGGGACTCACCAGACTCGCCATCCACACACGATAGAAGTGAGAGAGATGACTGCCACCATCACTGACCAGGGCACCGGGACCCCCACCGGCGGTGCCACCGGACGCGTGTCCCGCGTCATCGGCCCCGTGATCGACGCCGAGTTCCCGGCCAACGCGATGCCGGAGATCTACAACGCGCTGACCACCGAGATCGACCTCAACGGCCAGCGCCGCACGGTCACCTTCGAGGTCGCCCAGCACCTCGGCGACAACATGGTCCGCGCCATCTCCCTGCAGTCCACCGACGGCCTGGTGCGCGGCACCGACGTCGTGGACACCGGCGCCCCCATCTCGGTGCCGGTCGGCGACGCCGTGAAGGGCCACATCTTCAACGTGCTCGGCGAGACCCTGGACATGCCGACCTCGCAGCTGCAGGCCGAGGACCGCTGGCCGATCCACCGCCCGGCCCCCAACTTCGCCTCCCTCGAGGGCTCCACCGAGATGCTGGAGACCGGCATCAAGGTCATCGACCTGCTGACCCCCTACATCAAGGGCGGCAAGATCGGCCTGTTCGGCGGCGCCGGCGTGGGCAAGACCGTGCTCATCCAGGAGATGATCACCCGTGTGGCCCGCAACTTCGGCGGCACCTCCGTGTTCGCCGGCGTCGGTGAGCGCACCCGTGAGGGCAACGACCTCTGGGTCGAGATGGACGAGGCGGACGTCCTGAAGGACACCGCCCTCGTGTTCGGCCAGATGGACGAGCCGCCGGGCACGCGTCTGCGCGTGGCCCTGTCCGCGCTGACCATGGCGGAGTACTTCCGCGATGTGCAGAACCAGGACGTGCTGCTGTTCATCGACAACATCTTCCGCTTCTCGCAGGCCGGCTCCGAGGTCTCCACGCTGCTGGGCCGCATGCCCTCCGCCGTGGGCTACCAGCCGAACCTGGCGGACGAGATGGGCGTGCTCCAGGAGCGCATCACCTCGACCCGCGGCCACTCCATCACCTCGATGCAGGCCGTGTACGTCCCCGCGGACGACTACACCGACCCGGCCCCGGCCAACGTGTTCGCGCACCTGGACGCGACCACCAACCTGACCCGTGACCTCGCGTCCCGTGGCCTGTACCCGGCCGTGGACCCGCTGGCCTCGACCTCGCGCATTCTCGACCCGCAGTACGTGGGCCAGGAGCACTACGACGTGGCCATCCGCGTGAAGCAGATCCTGCAGAAGAACAAGGAGCTGCAGGACATCATCGCGATCCTCGGCGTGGACGAGCTCTCCGAGGAGGACAAGATCACCGTGGGCCGCGCCCGCAAGATCGAGCAGTTCCTCTCGCAGAACACCTACACCGCCAAGCAGTTCACCGGCGTCGAGGGCTCCACCGTGCCGGTCAAGGACACCGTCGAGGGCTTCAAGGCCATCGCCGACGGCGACCTGGACCACGTCGCGGAGCAGGCCTTCTACAACGTGGGCGGCCTGGACGACGTCGAGCGCGAGTGGGCCAAGATCCAGGCCGAGGGCTGATCGATCATGGCTGAGCTCAACGTCGAGATCGTCTCCGAGGAGCGGTCCATCTGGTCGGGCGCCGCGTCGGCCGTGTCGGCGCGCACCGTCAACGGTGAGATCGGCATCCTCCCGGGCCACACCCCGATGCTCGCCGTCCTCGGCGACGGCGAGGTCGTGGTGCGCACCACGGACGGCGGCACCGTCACTGCGCAGGCCCATGGCGGCTTCTTCTCCGTGGACCACGACCGTGTCGTGATCGCCGCGACGTCCGCCCGGCTGGGCGACGCCGCCGCGGTCTGACGCGGCGCGGCAGGACCTGACGGTGCAGGGCCCGGTGCTCATCGCCTCGGCGACCGTGGCGGCAGTGATCGTGCTGTCGGCACTCGCCCTGGTGATGCGGCGCCGGGCCCTCGCCCGTGTCACGGCCGCCTTCCCGGCGGTCCTGGAGCGGGAGGGTCTGGGGCGTGAGCGTGTGATCGGCGTGTACGACGAGTCCCGTCTGCGCCTCACCGGGCGCTGGCGCCTCTCGCGGGAGCGCTGGAGCGCGGATCGGAGCCGCCTGCAGATCGACCGTCTCCCGGCGGACGAGGCCGGCCGGACCGTCCTGGAGCTGAGCGCCGGCGCACGTCCGGTGCGCGTCGTCGTCGACCCCGACGACGCCGGCGCCCTGCGCGCCTGGAGCGAGGCGGGGCCGTCCGCGGCGTCGTCCTTCTGGCGCCGCTGAGCCCGCACGGCGCCTCAGAACAGGCGGGACTCGGCGTCGTCCACGCCGCGCATCGCGTCGTAGTCGAGGGTGACGCAGCGGATGCCGCGGTCCTCGGCGAGGGTGCGGGCCTGGGGCTTGATCTGCTGGGCCGCGAACACACCGCGCACGGGCGCCAGGAGCGGGTCCCGGTTCATCAGCTCGAGGTAGCGGGTGAGCTGCTCGACCCCGTCGATGTCCCCGCGGCGCTTGAGCTCGACCGCCACGGTGCCGCCGTCGGCGTCGCGGGCCAGGATGTCCACGGGGCCGATCGCCGTCATGTACTCGCGGCGCACGAGGGTGTGGCCGTCGCCGAGCAGGCTGATCTGCTCGGCCAGCAGACGCTGCAGATCCGCCTCCACGCCGTCCTTGACGAGGCCGGGATCCACGCCGAGCTCGTAGGAGTCGTCCGCCACGACCTCCTCGATGAGCACGATGAGCCGGTCGTCGGACTTCTTGGCCTGCACGCGCCAGACCTGCGTCACTCCCTGGTCGGCCTGGTCGGGGGAGGGCTCCTCCACGTGCAGGGTCGCGGGCGGCGACATCCAGTTGAGGGGCTTGTAGGAGCCGCCGTCGGAGTGCACCAGCACCGAGCCGTCCGCCTTCACCATGAGCAGGCGGGTGGCGGTGGGCAGGTGGGCGTTCAGGCGGCCCTCATAGGTCACGGAGCAGCGGGCAATGACGAGTCGCACCGGTCCATCCTAGGCGGACCGCGCCCACCGGCTCGTGTGCCAGCATGGGGGCATGCCCCGTTCGAACCGCCCCCGCCGCTCGTCCGCGCCTCGGCGCAGCGAGCGCGGGGCCTCCGGCGCCTCCCGGCGGTCCCGGCCGTCGCCGGGGCGGTCCGACCCGCTCCAGGAGCTCCTCGGCCTGGACGCGGGCTATTCGCGCCAGTCCGGGTCCGACGGCGGCTGGCACGTCCGGCAGATCCCCGCGTGGCGCGCGGTGAAGGACTACACGTGCCCCGGCTGCGGCCGGGTGATCCGGCAGGGCCAGGCGCACCTCGTGGCCTGGCGCGCCGACTGGATCATGGGGGACGAGGACGCGGGAGAGGACCGGCGGCACTGGCACCCGGTGTGCTGGCGCACCCGCCCGAGCCGCTGACCGCGACGGTCCGGGCCGCGCCGCCGTCGTGGGCTAGCGGGCGTCCTGGCGGGGGATGAAGACCTCGCGGACCAGAAGCGCCAGCGCGGCGGCGAGCGGGATCGCCATGAGGGCGCCGAGGACGCCCAGCAGCGCGCCACCGGCGATCACGGCGATCACGGCCACGGCCGCCGGCACGGACACCGCGCGTGCCATGACACGCGGCGAGATGACGTAGGCCTCGATCTGCAGGTAGACGAAGTAGATGGCCGCGAACACGGCGGCGGTCTGCCACGAGATCAGCAGGCTCACGAGGGTCAGCAGCGTGCCGCCGATCGCGGCGCCCACCAGCGGGATGAACGCCATGAAGGCGGCGATCGCGGCGAGCAGGACGGCGAAGGGGGCACCGGCGATGGCCAGCGCCGTGAACGCCACCGCACCGTTGAGGGCGGCCACGAAGGACTGGCCCATCACGTAGTGGCCGACCGAGGAGGTGATCTGCTCGGACAGCGCCTCGATGCGCGGCCGGCGCGAGCGCGGTGCGAGCCGGTAGGCCCAGTACTTCATGTGCGGCAGGGAGGAGAGGAAGTACAGCGTCAGCACGACCACCACGAGCACCGAGAAGACGGCGTTCAGCACGGTCTGGCCGAGGCCGAGGAGCCCGCCGAACAGGTCGGTGATGGCGACGCCGTCGGCGGCGAGGCGCTCGGTCTGGGCACGGACGGCCTCCTGGAGGTGGAACTCCTCGTCGAGCTGCACGAACCATTCGGCCCGCATCACCCCGTCGATGATGGCCGGCAGGTCCTGGACCAGCTGCGTGGACTGCTCGATCACCGTGGGGACCAGGAGGGCGACGAACGCCCCGGCCACGGCGGCCAGGCCGAGGGCGGCCGTGAGCACGCCGACCCAGCGGGGCGCGCCCCAGGACTCGACCCGGCGCACCAGCGGGTCCAGGCCCAGGGCGATGAACAGGGCCGCGGCGATCCACACGATCAGCTGCCCGTTCGTGCGCAGCACCGAGACGATCCCGATGGCCAGGGTCACGCCCACCGCGAGCAGGAAGCCGGTCAGAACGGGGGACTCGAGGGCCACGGCCGCGACCGCAGGATCCTCGGCGCCGTCGGCGGGGTCCGGCCCGGGGTCTACCCGGTCCTCCTCGAGGAAGGGCCGGCGCCGCCGCAGGACGGAGCCCAGGCGGAGCCGTTGACGGCGCCCGGCGGGCGTCGGCCCGTGCGGCGGCGGCGCGGCGGCCGCCCCGACCGGTTCCACGGGGATGCCGCCCACGGGCTGCTGCTCGGCGCCCTCGGGCTCGGCCGGGGCACGGACGTCGGCGACGCTGGGGGCGTCCGGACCGGACGCGGGTTCCTTCTCCTCCACGCGCTCAGCGTACGACAGCGCCCCGGTCCTGACCGCGCCGCGCCCGGGAGGCTACCGTGGTGCCCAGCGACAACGCCCCTCGCCCCGACGACGGGGCGGACCCGGACCGGAAGGATCGTGACCGACGTGACCGCCCAGCCCCCCTCCGACGCCCCGTCCCACCTGCGCGGCGCCGTCGACCTGTCCTCGCTCGGCACCCCGGCCTCGGCCGGGCGCACTGCGCCGGGGGCCGACGCCGGCGCCGGCGGTGGCTCGTGGGTCATCGCGGACGCCGACCAGGGTCTGCTGCAGCAGCTGGTCCAGCTCTCCGCCCAGGTGCCGGTGCTGCTGCACCTGCATGTGCCCGGGGACGCGGCGAGCGAGGCGCTGTACCGGCAGTTCGCGGACGCGGTCGACGCGCAGGCGGGACGGCTCGTACTCGCGCGTCTGGACGTGGCGAAGGAGCCCGCCGTGCTGCAGGCGCTGGGCCTGGGGGCCGGCCCCGCGGTCATGGCCGTGGTGGCGGGGCAGCCGGTGCCGCTGGTCAATCAGGAGGTCCCGGAGGAGACGCTGCGCCAGCTCATGGGGGAGATCCTCGAGGTGGCCCGTCAGAACGGCGTCGCCGGCACCGTGCCCGCGGTCGCCCCGGCGCGCCAGGACGCCGACGCCGCGGCCGCGGAGGCCCCGCCCGTGCCGCCGCTGCACCGGGCCGCCCATGAGGCCCTCGCCGCCGACGACCTGCCCGGGGCCGTCTCGGCGTGGGAGGCGGCGCTGGCCGACAGCCCCGCGGACGCCGTGGCCCAGCAGGGCCTGTCCGCGGCCCGCCTCATGCTGCGCACCCGCGACGCCGACGCCGCGGCGGTGCGCGCGGCCGCCGCGGACGGCCCGGACGACGTCGCCGCCCAGCTCGCCGTCGCCGACCTGGACGTGCTCGGCGGCCACGTGGAGGACGCCTTCGACCGGCTCGTGCGGTTCATCGCCCTCCACCCCGGCGACGACCGTGAGACGGCGCGCGCCCACCTCGTGGACCTCTACACCGTGGTGGGCACGGACGACCCCCGCGTGCAGGCCTCGCGGCGCCGGCTGGCCGCAGCGTTGTTCTGAGGGACCCACGGTTCATCCCTGAGGAGGACGCCGTGACCGCCTGACAGTGGGTAACGTCCCAGGCATGACTCCGCATGCGTCCGAGCCTGCCCCCACCCACCTCGCCGCCGCCACCCGTCGGCGCGCGGTGGACGCCCCCGATCCGGACCTTGCCCTCGTCACGCGCGGGCTGACCCAACGGTTCGGGGACAAGCTGGCGCTGGACGCGCTGGATCTGGACGTCCCGGCCGGGTCGTTCTTCGGGGTGGTCGGGCCGAACGGTGCGGGCAAGACCACGGCCCTGTCGATGGCCACCGGGCTGCTGCGCCCGGACCACGGCCGCGCCTGGATCCACGGCGTCGACGTGTGGGAGCAGCCCCTCGAGGCCAAGCGACGGGTCGGCGTGCTCGCCGACGGCGTGCGCACCTTCGACCGCCTCACGGGCGCGCAGCTCGTGACCTACGCCGGGCTGCTGCATGGCCTCGACGCGGACACCGTGGCCGAGCGGACCGCGGACCTGCTGCGGGTGATGGACCTGGAGGACGCCGGCCGCAAGCTCGTGGCCGACTACTCCGCCGGCATGACCAAGAAGGTGTCCCTGGCGGCCGCCATGGTCCACGCCCCGGACCTGCTCGTCCTGGACGAGCCGTTCGAGGCCGTGGACCCGGTCTCCGCCGCGAACATCCGGGACATCCTGCACTCGTACGTGGAGCGGGGCGGCACCGTGATCGTCTCGAGCCACGTGATGGACCTCGTCCAGCGCATGTGCACCCACGTCGCCGTGATCGCGGCCGGGACGCTGCGGGCCGCCGGCACGCTCGAGGAGGTCCGGGACGGGCACGACCTCGAGGACCGCTTCGTGGACCTCGTCGGCGGCCGCCACGGCTCGGAGGGGCTGGCATGGCTCTGACGCTCGTCCGACTGCGCTGGACGCTGACCCTGAACCAGTGGCGGCGGTCCCCGTTCACCCTGGTGATGAGCGTGCTCGGCGCGCTGTACGTGCTCGGCATGGCCGCCGTGGCGGTGACGCTGCTCGTCACGGGCCTGCCCGCCCTGCCGGACGAGGCCCGCGGCGCCACGACCGTGCTGGCCGCCGCCGTCGTGGTGCTCGCCTGGCTCGTCATCCCGCCGTTCGTCACGGGCGTGGACGCCACCCTCGACCCGCACAGCTTCGTGCTCTTCCCCGTCCCGGCCCGCACCCTCATCGCCGGGCTGGTCCTGAGCGCCTTCACGACGCCGGTCGGGCTCGCCACGCTGGCCGTGCTGGTGGGCCTGGGGGCCAGCTGGTGGGACCGGCCGGCCGCGCTGGCGGCAGGCCTGGCCGGGGGCGCGCTGACCGCGGTGACCGCCGTGGCGATCGGCTCCGGCCTCGCCGGCCTCCTGGCCGCCTACGCGAGCCGGCGTCGGGTGCGGGACGTCGTCTCCGTCCTGCTGTTCATCCCGCTCATGCTCGGCGGCGTCGCCCTCTCGCAGGCCATCGCATCGTTCGAGGACTTCCTGGCGATCGCGCCCCAGGTCGCCCGCGGCGCGGCGTGGACCCCGTTCGGGGCGGGCCCCGCCGCGGCGTGGGCGGCCGCCGAGGGCCGCGGCGCCGCCGTCGCGCTCCACCTCGCGGTGGCGGCGGCCTGGTGCCTGGCCGCCCTGGCCCTGTGGCACCTGGCCGTGCGCCGCACCGTGGAGCCGGTGGCCGTGGGCGGCGGTCGGTCCCGCCGCGTCGCCGCGGGAGCGGACCCGATGCCGCTGCGCTGGCTGGGCCGACGGGCCACGGGCCCGCGCACCGCGATCGCGGCCCGCGCCCAGCGCTACTGGCTGACCGACCCGCGGTACGCGGCCGGGCTCATCATCATCCCCCTCATGGCTGTCCTGCTGTGGTTCACCGGGGGCATGGCCGCGGAGGGGGGTCCCGGACTGGGCCTGCTGCTGGTCCTCGGGCCGATCACCGCCTGGTCCCTGGCCTACTCGATCTCCGCGGACATCGCCTACGACCACACGGCGTTCCACCTGCACGTCGTCTCGGGCGTGCGGGGCGTGGACGACCGCTGGGGCCGCGTCCTGGGCCTGGCGGGCTGGGGCGTGCCGATGATCCTCCTCGTGACGACGGCGACGGTGGCGGCGGCGGGGGACTGGTCCCTCCTGGCGCCGATGCTGGGCCTGGCCCTTGGCCTGTTCGGGACGACCGCCGGGCTGTCCGCACTCGTCTCCGCCCGTTTCGTGTACCCCGTGCCGAAGCCGGGAGACAGCCCGTTCAAGACGCCGCAGGGCGCGGCCATGCGCACGATGCTCGTCCAGGGCGCCTCGCTGCTGGTGAGCCTCGCGCTCGCGGTGCCGTTCCTGGCGCCCTTCGTCGTCTGGCTCGTCACCGGGGCCGCCGTGTGGGGCTGGGTGACGGTGGCCCTCGGGTTCGCGTGGGGCGCCGTCGCGCTGTGGCTGGGTGTGCGCCTGGGGGCGCGCTGGTACGACCGCGCGCAGGCCGAGACCTACCAGGCCGTGGCCGCCTTCTGAGGGGCGCGGCTAGACTGGCCCGCATGAGTGTGACCGGCGAACCCGACCTGAACGACCCCTTCGCGCCCGCCGGCGGCGGCACGTCCGTCCTCGAGCGTGAGGAGCTGCGCCAGGAGATCGAGCCGGGCGACCACGAGCGCTTCGCCCACTACGTCCGCAAGGAGAAGATCACGGAGTCCGCCGTCACCGGCGCCCCCGTGATCGCCCTGTGCGGCAAGGTGTGGGTGCCGGGCCGGGACCCGAACAAGTTCCCCGTGTGCCCCACGTGCAAGGAGATCTACGAGGGCCTGCGCGAGCCGCAGGACGGCGGCGACGGCGACGGCGGCGGCAAGCGCGGTGGCTGGTTCGGAGGCCGCGGCCGTGGCTGACGGCCGCTCCCTGACGAGCGGCACCCTGGACGGCAGCGTCCAGCACGACCTGTTCCACATCGGCGAGGACCTTCCCCCCGCCATGCCCGAGCGCGCGGCGTGGGGGACGGCCCCCAAGCTGCGCCAGTGGCAGCAGGAGGCGCTGGAGCGCTACCTCCAGACCGCCCCGCAGGACTTCCTGACGGTCGCGACCCCCGGCGCGGGCAAGACCACGTTCGCGCTGCGCGTGGCCAAGATCCTCCTGGACTCCGGCGTGGTGCAGCGGCTGACCGTCGTCGCGCCCACGGACCACCTCAAGCGCCAGTGGGCGGACAACGCCGCGCGCGTGGGCATCGCCATCGACCCGAACTTCAAGAACGCCGACGGGCGGCACGGCGCCGAGTACCGCGGGGTGGCGCTGACGTACGCCCAGGTGGCGAACAAGCCCGTCCTGCACCGCAACCGCACCGAGGCCGCCAAGACGCTGGTGATCCTGGACGAGATCCACCACGGCGGCGACGCCCTGAGCTGGGGCGAGGGCATCCGCGAGGCGTTCGAGCCGGCCACGCGGCGTCTGTCCCTGACCGGCACCCCGTTCCGCTCGGACACCGCCTCCATCCCCTTCGTCCGCTACGAACTCGGTGCGGACGGCATCGAGCGGTCGAAGGCGGACTACACGTACGGCTACGGCCCGGCGCTGCGGGACCACGTGGTGCGCCCGGTGATCTTCATGGCCTACTCCGGGCAGATGCGCTGGAAGACCTCCACCGGTGAGGTCATGGAGGCTCAGCTCGGCGAGGCCGCCACGAAGGACATCACCGCCTCCGCCTGGCGCACCGCGCTGGACCCGGCGGGCGAGTGGATCCCGTCCGTGCTGCGCGCGGCCGACCGGCGGCTCAGCGAGGTGCGCCGCAACGTGCCCGACGCCGGCGGCCTCGTGATCGCCACGGACCACCAGGACGCGCACGCGTACGCCGCACAGATCGAGGCGCTGACCGGCCAGCGGCCGGCCGTGATCCTCTCGGACGACAAGGGCGCCTCGGACCGCATCGAGGAGTTCGCCGCGTCGGACGAGCGGTGGATGGTGGCGGTGCGCATGGTGTCCGAGGGCGTGGACGTGCCCCGCCTGTGCGTGGGCGTGTACGCCACGTCCACGTCCACGCCCCTGTTCTTCGCCCAGGCCGTGGGCCGCTTCGTGCGCTCCCGGCGGCGTGGGGAGACCGCCTCGGTGTTCCTGCCGTCCGTGCCCGCGCTCATGCTGCTGGCCAACGAGATGGAGCTCGAGCGGGACCACGCGCTGGACCGCAAGGAGGGCGCCGTCGACGTCGAGGACCTCGAGGACGCCCCCGAGGAGGACCTGATCGCGGAGGCCAACCGGGCCGAGAGCGGCTCGGACGCGCTGACGCGGGAGAAGTTCGAGGCCCTCGAGTCCCGGGCCAGCTTCGACAAGGTGCTCTTCGACGGCGGCGAGTTCGGCCTCGGCGGCGCGGTCGGCTCGGAGGAGGAGCAGGACTTCCTCGGCATCCCGGGCCTGCTGGACGCCGAGCAGGTCTCCGCCCTGCTGCGGCAGCGGCAGGCCGAGCAGATCCAGCGCCGGCCGCGTGCGCAGGCGGCCGAGCCCGCCGACGTCGTGGACCACCGGCGGATGAAGGAGCTGCGCTCCGAGCTGTCCAAGACGGTGTCCGCCTGGGCGGCCCGTTCCGGCCAGCCGCACGGGGTGATCCACAACCGCCTGCGGGAGATCTCCGGCGGCCCCGCCGTGGCCCAGGCCTCCCGCGAGCAGCTGGAGAAGCGGCTGAGCACCCTGCGCGGGTGGTTCGTCGGCCGGGCCTGAGGTCCGTCGGGCGCGGCGGGCGCCGGCGGGCCGTGCCGACCTGAGCGCCGGGTTCAGCCGTCCCGGGACTGGACGCGCACGAAGGCGCGCAGCTCGTCGCCCTCCACGTCACGGGACTCGCGGAAGCCATGGGTCTCGTAGAAGGCGCGCTGGCGCTCCTCGGTGTCCGTGAGCAGCACGTGCTGACGGACATGGCCGTACCGGCGAAGACGTGGCGCAGCAGCTCGGAGGCGATGCCGCGGCGCTGGTGCACCGGATGCACGAGGATGTCCTGCAGGTAGGCGATGGTGTGTCCGTCGGAGACCACGCGGGCCAGGCCGACCAGACGGCCGCCGTCGAAGGCGGTCACCACGGTGGCCGAACCCTGCAGCCCGCCCATGAGCGTGTCCATGTCCGCCGTGGAGGCGGACCAGCCCACGGCGTCGTAGAGGGCGCGGACGTCGTCGGCGGCCGGGATCGCTCCGGAGAGGTAGCGGATGCCGTCCCGGTCAGCGGCGATGGGGGAGTCGGTCATGGCTGCTCTCCTCGTCTGCGTCGGGCACCGGCTCCGGCACGCCCGCCGGGGCCGAACCCGCTCACGAGGTCGCCAGGATGGCCCCGGCGGCCTCCATCTCGTGGAGCGCGGCCTGGGCGGCCGCCTCGTCGACGCCGGCCACCAGGTCGGTCAGCACCGTGACCTCGTAGCCGGTGTCGAGGGCGTCGAGCACGGTGGCGCGCACGCAGTGATCGGTGGCGATGCCCACCACGGTGATGGCGTCCACGCCCTGCTCGCGGAGCCACTCGTCGAGGCCGGGGGCACCGGCCTCGATGGCGGCCGCGGCCACGGCGGTGGCCCCGTACGGGCCGACGGTCCCGGAGGGGCGCTCGCCCGCGGCCCCGGTCGGGACGGCGTCGGGCTCGCCGAGGGCGCCGTCGAAGCCGGAGTAGGCGTCCGTGTGCAGGCCCTTGAGGAACTCGGCGTCGAGGTGCTCGGCGTCCAGGTCGGGATGCAGCTCGGCGCCGGCGGTGCCGGCCACACAGTGCACCGGCCAGGTGGTGCGGAAATCCGGCTCGGCGCCGGTGGCCGCGGCGAAGTGCGTGCCCGGGTCGACGTGCCAGTCGCGCGTGGCGGCCACGGCCGCGTAGGCGTCCGCGTGCTCGGCCAGGTGCTCGCTGACCCCGGCCGCGACGGCGGCGCCGCCGGTCACGCCGAGGGCGCCGCCCTCGCAGAAGTCGTTCTGCACGTCCACGATCACCAGGGCGCGGTTCAGGTTCTCCATGGGTCAGTCCTCCAGGAAGATGGTCGGGATGGCGGGGTCGCCCGGCTGCAGGCGGCCCACCGAGGCGGGCAGCTCGCGCAGGGAGGCGGCGTGCCGCTCGGCGGCGCGGGTGACGGCCTCGGGGCCGGTCCAGCCCTCGGCCAGCTCGCCGGTGTGCACGAAACGGTGCAGCAGGGGACGGTCGTCGGCGTCGGGCGCGGCGCTGCGGTTGACGCCGATCACCTCGGCGGTGGCCCGGCCCCGCGGGTCGCGGCGGCGCGCGGCCTCCTTGCGGCCGCCCCGGCTGGCCTTGCCGGAACTGGCCTTGGCCACGTCCACCCACGTGCCGTCGTCGTCCTGGCGGGCCACGAGCTTGTAGACCATGGAGGCGGTGGGCGCGCCGGACCCGGTGACCAGGCGCGTGCCCACGCCGTACGAGCTGACGGGGGCGGAGCGCAGGGCGGCGATCGCGTACTCGTCCAGGTCCGAGGTGACCATGATCCCGGTCTCGGTGTTGCCCAGCTCGTCGAGCAGCTCGCGCACGCGGTGGGCCTGGATCACGAGGTCGCCGGAGTCGACCCGGACGTTCCGCAGGGCCGGGCCGGCCACCTCGACCGCGGTGCGCACGCCCTGCTCCACGTCATACGTGTCCACGAGGAGGGTGGTGTCCGCCCCGAGCGCGGCGACCTGGGCCTCGAAGGCGGCGCGCTCCGAGTCGTGCAGCAGGGTGAAGGAGTGGGCGGCGGTGCCGACGGTCGGGATGCCGTACCGGCGGCCCGCCTCGAGGTTCGAGGTGGCGGTGAAGCCCGCGATGGCCGCGGCGCGGGCGGCGGCCACGGCGGACTCCTCGTGCGTGCGGCGCGAGCCCATCTCGGCGCACGGGCGGCCGTCCGCGACGGCCGTCATGCGGGAGGCGGCGGAGGCCACGGCGGAGTCGTAGTTGTAGATGGAGAGCAGGTAGGTCTCCAGGATGCACGCCTCGGCGAACGTCGACTCCACCTGCAGGAGGGGGGAGTGCGGGAAGTAGGCCTCGCCCTCGGCGTAGCCCACGATGTCGCCCGTGAACTCGTAGTCGGCGAGCCAGGCCAGCGTGGCGTCGTCGAGGGCGGTGGTGTCCGCGAGGAAGTCGAGCTCGGGCGTGTCGAACCGGAAGCGGGACAGGCCCTCCAGCGCGCGGCCCACGCCGGCCACCACGCCGTAGCGGCGGCCGCTGGGCAGGCGTCGGGTGAACAGCTCGAAGCGGGAGCGGCGGTGCGCGGTGCCGGCCTTCAGCGCGGCCTGGAGCATGGTCAGCTCGTAGTGGTCGGTCATCAGCGCCGTGGGGATCTGCCAGTCGTCGGCGGTCCGCGGGGCGCTGGGCACGGGGTTCTGGCTCACGCGCCCACCCTAGTGGACCGTGGCGGGGCCGGTCCTGGCCCGCCCGCCTCGTACACTGGGGCGCATGTCCGTGCTGACCCGCCACGATCCGTCCGCGCCGCGCGCCGTGCGTCCGGCGCCGGCTGAGTCCGTCCCCGCCGGCGCCACCGACACCGCCCTGCTGGAGCGGCCTCACGAGGACACAGCCCGGGACCGGCCGTGGAACGTGGTGGTGTGGAACGACCCGGTGAACCTGATGAGCTACGTCGCCTACGTGTTCCGCACGCACTTCGGCTACTCCGCGGCCAAGGCGCAGCGGCTCATGCTCGAGGTCCACGAGCGGGGCCGGTCCGTGGTGGCGACGGGCACCAAGGAGAAGGCCGAGCTGCACGTGGGCGCGATGCACGGCTACGGGCTGTGGGCCACGCTGGAGCAGGCGGAGGACTGAGGAGGGGCATGGCAGAACGGTTCCGCTGGACGCGGCGGGGGTACACGGCGCAGCTGGAGCTGCCGGAGGTGCGCCTGCTGCGCGGGCTGGTCAGGGACGTCGTCGCCCTGCTCGAGGGCCGACGCGCGGACGTGCGCCCCGCCGAGGCGGACCCCGCCGAGGCCCCGGCCGCCGAGGACGGCGTCGACACGCCCGAAGATCCCCCGGCGGCGCCGCCGTCCGTGTCCGCCGCGGAGGACGCGGGCCCCGTGGCTGGGCTGGACGCGTCCGACGCCGCGTTCTGGGGGTTGGTCTCCGGCCTGCACCTGAGCCAGGACCCGGAGCCGCAGCGCTCGGCCCCCACCGACCCGGCCGTCGCACGCCTCCTGCCGGATGCGATGCCCCAGGCCGGCGCCGCCGAACAGGGCGCCCACCGGGCCCTGACCGAGGACGCCCTGTCGGAGGGGAAGCTCGCGGACGCGCGCCTGGCACTCGAGCTGCTGCGCTCGACGCGCGTGGAGGTCCCGCACGACCAGGCGCCGGCCTTCGGCCGCGCGCTCAACGACGTGCGCCTCGTCCTCGCGGCCCGCCTGGGCGTCGAGACCGAGGAGGACGCCGCCCGCGTGCACGCCGTGGACGACTGGCGCAGCGCGGAGGACGTCGAGTCCACCATGGCCCTGCTCTACAACTTCACCTCGTGGCTGCTGGAGACGCTCATGACGGAGATGCTCAGCGAGCTGCCCGAGGGCTCGGACGAGTCCGCGCCGGGCGCCGGGGACGCGGAGGGCGAGCAGTGAGCGGCCAGCGCGCCGCCGTGGACGCCGCCGCGCCCATCGGCGTGTTCGACTCGGGCGTGGGCGGGCTGACCGTGGCCCGGGCGATCATGGACCAGCTGCCCCACGAGTCCATCCTCTACGTGGGCGACACGGAGCACTCGCCGTACGGCCCGCGGCCCATCGCCGAGGTACGGGCCCTCGCCCTGGCGATCATGGACGAGCTCGTCGCGCGCGGCGTCAAGGCGCTCGTGATCGCGTGCAACTCCGCGTCGGCCGCCGTGCTGCGCGACGCCCGCGAGCGCTACACGGGAGGCCACGGCATCCCCGTGATCGAGGTGATCCAGCCCGCCGTGCGCCGCGCCGTGGCAGCCACCCGCACGGGCCGGATCGGTGTGATCGGCACCGAGGCGACCGTCGGGTCCCGCGCCTACGAGGACTCGTTCTCGGCCGCCCCGCACCTCGAGATCACCTCGGTCGCGTGCCCGCGGTTCGTGGAGTTCGTGGAGGCCGGCATCACCACCGGCCCCGAACTGCTGGAGACCGCCCGGGAGTACACGGCCCCGCTGCGTGCGGCGGGCGTGGACACCCTCGTGCTGGGATGCACCCACTACCCGCTGCTGACCGGCGCGCTCTCCCTCGTGATGGGGGAGGACGTCACGCTCGTCTCCTCCGCGGAGGAGACCGCCAAGGACCTCTACCGGGAACTGGTCCGCCTCGGCCTCGAGCACCCCCACTCGGCCGCGGGCTCCGGCCAGGCCACCCGCCACCGCTTCGCCGCCACCGGCGACCCCGACCACTTCCAGGCCCTCGCGCGCCGCTTCCTCGGACCCGAGGTCGAGTCCGTGCGACGCCTGGAGACGATCGGCGCGCCCCGCCCCGCGGCCGCGCCGGTCCCGACGCGCTCGGCGGCCTCCGTCCGGCCGGGCCCCGAGCAGGAGGGTGTGACGTGAAGCTGACCATCATCGGGGCCTCCGGGTCCTTCCCCGGCCCGGGCTCGCCCGCCTCGTGCTACCTCCTCACCGCCGAGGGCGTGGCCGAGGACGGCGTCACCCCGCGCACGTGGCGGATCCTGCTCGACCTCGGCAACGGCGCCCTCGGCGTGCTGCAGCGCTACGTCGAGCTCGAGGACCTGGACGGCATCCTGCTCTCCCACCTGCACCCGGACCACTTCATGGACCTGTGCGGGATGCACGTGGCCATCCGCTGGAACCCGGCCGGCTGGGGACGCGGCCGGCTGCCCGTCTACGGACCCGCCGGCACCGCCGACCGCATCGCCGAGGCGTACGGGATGGACCCCGAGCCGGGGATGCACCAGGACTTCGAGTTCCGGTGCTGGGCCGCCGGCCGCCCCGAGCGGCTCGGTCCGTTCCGGTTCACCCCGGTCCCCGTGCGCCATCCCATCGACGAGGCCTACGCGATCCGGGTCGAGGTGGACCGCGTCGACGACGACGGCGACGTCACCACCCGCGTGCTCACCTACTCCGGGGACACCGACGCGTGTGAGGGGCTCGTCGAGGCCGCGCGGGACGCGGACGTGTTCCTGTGCGAGGCCGCCTTCCACGAGGGCCGGGACGACGGCATCGACGGCGTCCACCTGACCGGCCGACGGGCCGGCGAGACGGCGGCGCAGGCCGGGGCCCGGAAGCTGCTGCTCACACACCTGCCGGTGTGGAACGATCCGCAGCGCGCCGTCCAGGAGGCCCGCGCGGTGTACGACGGCCCGCTGGCCGTCGCCGTCTCGGGGCTGAGCTACGGCGTCTGAGGGCGTGCCTAGACTGGAGGCCATGAGCTCTCCCGCCCCCACCGCCCCCCGCCCGGACGGCCGCGCCGTCGACGAGCTGCGCCCCATCACCATCACCCGGGGCTGGTCCCGGCAGGCGGAGGGCTCGGCCCTGATCGAGTTCGGGAACACCCGCGTGCTGTGCACCGCCTCCTTCACCGAGGGCGTGCCGCGCTGGCTCAAGGGCGAGGGGACCGGCTGGGTCACCGCCGAGTACGCGATGCTCCCGCGGGCCACCAACGAGCGCAGCCAGCGGGAGTCCGTCAAGGGCCGGATCGGCGGGCGCACCCACGAGATCTCCCGCCTGATCGGCCGGTCCCTGCGCGCCGTCATCGACCTGTCCGCCCTGGGGGAGAACACCATCGTCCTGGACTGCGACGTCCTCGATGCCGACGGCGGCACCCGCACCGCCGCCATCACGGGCGCCTACGTCGCCCTCGCCGAGGCGGTGGCCTGGGCGCGGCGCGAGGGGATCCTCGCGAAGGGCGCCGCCGTCCTCAAGGACTCCGTCGCCGCGGTGTCCGTGGGCATCGTGGACGGGGTGCCCGTCCTCGACCTGCCGTACGTGGAGGACGTGAAGGCGGAGACGGACATGAACGTGGTCGTCACCGGGGCCGGGGAGTTCGTGGAGGTGCAGGGCACCGCCGAGGGCGCGCCGTTCACCCGCGCCGAGCTGGACACCCTGCTGGACCTGGCCCTGATCGGCACGGGTGAGCTGGCCCGCGTCCAGGCCGAGACCCTGGCCGCCGCCACGGAGGACCGGGCGTGAGCGCGCCCGCCTCCTCGTCGGCAGGCCTGCCGGAGGGCGCCCGCGTCGTGCTCGCCACGCACAACGCGGGCAAGGTGCGCGAGCTGCGGCAGCTGCTCGCCGGCGCCGTGCCCGGCCTCGACGTGGAGGCCGCGGTGGTGGACGCGGGCGCCGTGGGCGCCCCGGACGTCGTCGAGGACGGCGTCACGTTCGCCCAGAACGCGCTGAAGAAGGCCCGCGCCGTGGCCGCGCACACGGGGCTGATCGCCGTCGCGGACGACTCCGGTCTGGCCGTGGACGTGCTGCACGGCGCCCCCGGGATCTTCTCGGCCCGCTGGGCCGGGCGCCACGGGGACGACCGTGCCAACCTCGAGCTGCTGCTGGCCCAGCTGGCCGACGTGCCGGACGAGCATCGGGGTGCCCAGTTCGTGTGCGCCGCCGCGCTCGCGGTCCCCAGCGGCCCGGACGCCGCGGGCGCCCGGGCCATCCACGTCGAGCACGTCGAGCACGGCCGCCTGCCCGGCACCCTGCTGCGCGAGCCCGTGGGGGACGGCGGCTTCGGCTACGACCCGATCCTGCGCCCCGAGGGCCGGGACGTGTCCACCGCGCAGCTGAGCCCCGAGGACAAGAACGCGATCAGCCACCGGGGGCACGCCTTCCGCGCCCTGCTGCCCTACCTGGTGGACGCGCTCGACGCGCGCCCGTGAGCGGCGGGCGCGCCCCCGTGCCGGGGCTGGACTTCACCGCGATCGACTTCGAGACCGCCAACGGCTTCCGCGGCTCCCCGTGTGCCGTGGGCGCCGTCCGGGTGCGGGACGGGGTCATGGTGGACCGTGCGGAGTGGCTGATCCGTCCGCCCGTCGGCTTCGACCGGTTCGATCCCCGCAACGTGCGCATCCACGGCATCACCGAGGACCGCGTCCTGGACGCCCCCCGGTTCGCGCAGGTGTACGACGAGCTCGCGGACTTCGTGGGGACGGACGTGCTCGCGGCGCACAACGCGGGCTTCGACGTCGGCGTCATCGAGTCCGGCCTCGAGGTCTCCGGCCGGGACGTGCCGGGCCTGGAGTTCGTGTGCACCCTGGTGCTGGCGCGCCGCGTCTACGACCTGCCCTCGTACGCCCTGCCCTCCGCGGCGCGCGAGGCCGGGTTCACCCCGGGACGCCACCACGACGCACTGGCCGACGCCGAGGCCTGCGCGGCCATCCTCGTGGACATCGGCCGGCGCGTGCTGGGGGCGCCGCCGGCCGACGCGGAGATTCTGCCCGGGCTGACCGACGCGCCGGCCGGCCGCGGCGTCGACCGCCTGATGCGGGCCCAGGGGCTGGGCGTCAGCGTCCTCGCCCCCCGGGCGGCGGGATCGGGCGCCGAGTCGAAGGCCACCCGCCAGGCCCGGCGCACTGAGGGCGTCTTCGACGCGCGGGTCCCGCTGCGGGACGAACGCGCCATGCCCGACTTCATGCGCTGGCCGGACGAGGGCGTCAATCCGCCCCCGAACCCGACCGCCGACCCGGGTCACCCCCTGTTCGGCCAGACCGTGGTGTTCACGGGCGGCATCGGCATGTCGCGTCAGAGTGCCAAGACGCGCGCGGCCGCGCACGGCGCGCAGACCGCGAACCGGGTGGGCGCGGCCACCACGATGCTCGTCGTGGGGGACGGCTTCGAGGCCGCGGACCTGCACCGCCCGCGCGCCGAGGACGGGGCACCGCAGGCCGTGACCACGGCGCTGGCGCACCGCAAGACGCGGGACGCCCTGCGCCGGCGGGACCGTGGGCAGGCCATCGCCCTGGTCTCCGAGGGGGAGTTCCTGCAGATGCTCGACGGGAACTGGCCGGACGCCGCGCGCTGAACCACTCAGGTGGTCGCGGCGCTCCAGCGCCGGGCGGCCTCCAGGACGACCTCGCGCTCGGCGATCCACCCCGGGACGGAGGCCTCGGCCGCGGCGCGGTCCGCGGGGTCGTGCGCGCCGAACACGGCGGTGCCGTGCGCCGCGCCGAGCACCTGCCCGGCCAGCGAGGCCGTGGAGTCGGAGTCGCCGTCGTGGTTCACGCCGATCCGCAGCGCCAGGGCGAGCGCCGCCGCCGGATCGGCCGGGTGCGCCGCCTGCGCGGTGAGCGCGGCATACAGCGCGATGGCCAGGGCCTCCTCCGCGACCCAGCCCTCGCCGAGCGCGGTGGGGAGGGCGCCGGGGGCGCCGGGGTCGGCGTCGACGGTGCCGGCCAGGTCGACCGCCGCGGTGACGGCGGCGCGGGTCTCCTCGGCCTCCTCGCCCAGGGTGTCGAGCCACGCGCGGGCGTGCGCGACCGCGGCGGCCAGGTCCAGGCCGCGCAGCAGGGCCGCGATGACGAGGGCGTACGCGGCCGCCGCGACCCACGCGGTGGGGTGGCCGTGCGTGAGGACGGCCCCCTGGCGGGCAAGGGACACGACGTGCGGGTCCTCGAGCCCCGGCACCATTCCGTACGGGGCCGAGCGCATGACCGTCCCGCAGCCCTTCGAACCCGGGTTGTGCGGGTCGCCCGGCAGGCCCATCCCCGGTTCGGCGAGCCCGCTCAGGCACGCGGTGCCCGGCGCGCGGCGCACCTTCAGCTCCGCGTGCGCGTCGATCCAGCGGGGCGGGGCCGGGGGAGCGCCCTCGGGCAGCGCGCCGTCCTGCGTGGCGAACCAGCGCAGGCACGCGAGCCACACGCACGCCGCAGGATCGGCCGGGACGCCGTCGTTCTGCCACTCGATCCACTCGAGCAGGCCGTCGAGCACGTACAGCGTCAGCTGCGTGTCGTCGGTGATCGGCAGGGCGTGGGCGCCCTGCTGGGCGAGCAGGTCCGCGGCGTCGGTGACGCCGGCGGGGCCGTGCACCGCCGCGATCCCCGACGCGGGGGTGAACTCGACGACGCCGCCCAGCGCGTCCCCGGCGGCACCGGCCGCGAGGAGGGCCAGGACCCGGTCGGCGTGCTCGGGGCCGGGCAGGGGCGTGGACGAGGAGGCGGTGGGCTCGGGCGCGGTGGCGGACATGCCGCCATCGTACGAGCTGCACCGCGTCGTGCTTATCCCGTCCACACCCTCCCTAGAGTGGGCCGCATGATCCTGCTGCACACCTCGGACTGGCATCTGGGCCGGTCGTTCCACGGCACCGGACTGCTCGAGGCCCAGGAGGAGGTCCTGGACGCCCTCGTCGCGACCGTGACGGAGCGCGGCGTGGACGCCGTCCTGCTGGCCGGGGACGTGTACGACCGCGCGCTGCCGCCGGCGGACGCCGTCCGGCTGCTGGACCGGACGCTCACCCGGCTGCACGCGGCCGGCGCCCAGGTGGTGCTCACGAGCGGCAACCACGACTCGGCGGTGCGCCTCGGCTTCGGCGGCGGACTCCTGGCGGCCGCGGGCGTGCACGTGCGCGCGGACGCGGCGGAGCTGGACCGCCCCGTGCTGCTCACCGAGCCCGGGGTCGACGGCGGTGCGGGCCAGACCGTGGCCGTCTACGGCATCCCCTACCTCGAACCGCGCCACCAGGGACCGGCCTGGGGCGTGGAGCCCCACCACACGGCCGTGCTGACGGAGGCGGTCCGCCGCGTCCACGCCGATCTGGCCGCCCGCCGCGCCGAGACGCCGGAGCCGGTGGCCGCCGTCGTGCTGGCCCACCTGTTCGCGGCCGGGGGCCACGGCTCCGAGTCCGAACGGGACATCGGCGAGGGCGAGCACGTTGAGCCGGACGCCCCGCCCGAGATGCTGGTGGGCACGCTGGGGCAGGTGCCGGTCTCCGTGTTCGACGGGCTCGACTACGCGGCCCTGGGCCACCTGCACGGCCGCCAGCGGCTGGCAGAGCACGTGCGGTACTCCGGCTCACCGCTGCCGTACTCCTTCGCCGAGGCGGGCCACCGCAAGGGCGGCTGGCTCGTCCACGTCACGGGCGGGGCCGTCACCGACGTCGAGGCCGTGGACTGGGACGCCGGACGGCGCCTGGCGGTGCTGTCCGGGCCGATCGAGGACCTGCTGGAGTCCCCGGAGTTCGCGTGGGCGGAGCAGTGCTGGGTGCAGGTCACCGTCACCGACGACGAACGCCCCGAGCGGGCCCTGGAGCGCCTGAAGACCCGGTTCCCCTCCGTGCTCGTCTTCCGCCACGAACCGGCCGGCGGGAGGCGGGCCCGGGAGCGGACCTACGCCCAGGTCCTGCGGCAGGCACCCTCGGACCACGCGCTCGCGGTCGGTTTCGTGGACCACGTCCGGCAGCGGCCGGCCAGCGAGGCGGAGCAGGACCTGCTGCGGGACGCCCTCGAGGCCGCCCGTGCGGCGGAGGTGCGCGCATGAGGATCCATCGGATGCGCCTGGAGGGGCTCGGGCCCTATGCCCAGGCGCAGGACGTCGACTTCGACCGGCTCAACGCGGCCGGCCTGTTCCTGCTGGACGGGCCCACCGGCGCGGGCAAGTCCACGGTGCTGGCCGCGCTGTGCTTCGCCCTCTACGGGACCGTGCCAGGCGGACGGTCGGCCGAGTCGCTCGTGACCACGCTGCGCGAGCCGGGCGCGGTGATCCCCGAGGTGCAGGTCGAGTTCACCGTGCAGGGCCGGCGCTTCGAGGTGGTCCGCTCACCCAAGCACGAGCGGCCCCGCCGGCGACGCAGCGCAGCGGGGGGCGCCACCGTCACCACGCAGGCCACGGTCTCCCTGCGGGAACGCGTGGCCGGGGAATGGACGGCGCCGCTCACCCGGGCGGACGAGGTCGGCCAGCAGATCGCGGCCGTCCTGCACCTGGACGCCGAGCAGTTCATACAGGTGGTCCTGCTGCCCCAGGGACAGTTCGCCCAGTTCCTCACCGCGAAGTCGGATGAGCGCCGCGTCCTGCTGCGGCGGCTCTTCGGCACGCAGCGCTTCGACGGCGTCGAGGAGCACCTGCGCGTCGAGACGGCCCGGCTGGACACCGCGGTGGCCGTGGACGCGGACGTGGCCCGGACCGCGCGGGCACAGCTGGCCGAGGCGCTCCACGAGGCGCTCGGCCCGGACTGGCATGCGCCGGAGCCGTCACCGGACACGGACGACCGGCTGCTCGCCCTCGCCGCCGAGCGCGCAGGTCGCGCCCACGAGGACGCGCGGGCCGACCTCGCCACGGCCCGCGCCGCGGAGCAGCGGGCCCGGGTGACGGCGCGTGAGCTGGAGACCCGCGGGCGGGACCTGGCCGCGGCCGAGGCGTGGGCGAGCCGTCGACGCGACCACGACGCCGAGGCCGAGACCGCCGCGGCGCGGCGCCGCGCCGTCGACGCCCATGAGCGCGCCGGGCGGGTGCTCGCGGCCGCCCAGCGGGCCTCCGCGGCGGCGGACGCCGCCGGCACCGCGTCGGAGGCGGTGACGGAGGCCCTGGCGCACGTCGAGGACGAGCCGACCGCGGCGGCGTGGCTCGCCGCCGCCCGGGCGGACGGGGCCGCCGATGCGCCCGCCTCCCGCCAGGCGCTGGGGGAGGCCGAGCGCGCCGCGGAGGCGGTGGCGCGCGCCGTCCGGGACCGTGACCGGATGCGCGAGCTGGAGCAGGAGGCGGCCGCCGCGGCGGAGCGTCGGGCCGAGATCGACCGCGACCGCGCCGCCCTGGTCGAGTCCCGCCCCGAGCGTGAGGCGGCCGTCGCGGCACACCGCGCGGTCGTCGAACGCGGCACCGAGCGTCTCGGCGCCCGGGAGGCCGTGGACCGCGCCGTGTCCGAGGCCGCCGCTCGCCGCACGGCCGCCGAGGCCGCGGCCGCCCGCGCCGTCGAGGTCGAGACCGCGGCCCGGGCCCACCGGGAGGCACAGGAGCGGCGACGTGAGGCCGCCGAACGGCACGTCGGTCTGCTGCGTGCCCGGTACGAGCAGGCCGCCTCCGAACTGGCGGAGCGGCTCGTGCCCGGCGAGCCGTGCGCCGTGTGCGGCTCGCCCGAGCACCCGGCCCCGGCCGCGACCGCGGACACCGCGGTGACCGAGGCGGACGTGCGGGACGCCGAGCAGGCCCGGACCGCGGCCGACCGGGCCGCGACCGACGCCGAGACCGCCCTGCGCGCCGCCGAGCAGACCCTCCGCTCGGCGGGCGAGGCCGCCGCCGGGCTCGCACCCGAGGCCGCGCGGGAGGCGCTCGAGCGCGCCGAGACCGAACGGGCCGCGCTGGACCAGGCGGCGAAGGACCTCGCCGCGGACCGCCGCCGGCTGACCGCCGCCGAGAAGACGCTCGCCGGGGCCGACGAGACCGCCGCCGCGCTCGCGGCCGAGGACGGCCGGCTCGCCGAGGCCGCCGCCCACCGCGCCGCCCGGCTGACCGAGCTGCGGGACGCCGTCGAGGCCGCCCGCGGCGACGCCGAGACCCTCGACGCCCGCCGCGACCAGGTCACCGCCGCACGCCGGGTCCTGGCCGCCCTCGCTGCGGCGCAGGACGAGGACGCGCGCGCCCGGGCGGTCGCCGACGAGACCGGACAGGCGCTCACCGCCACGCTGGCCGAACAGCGCTTCGACGACGTCGACGCGGCGCGCGCGGCCCGCCTCGAGGAGACGGAGGCCGCCGACCGCACGGCCGCCGTGCAGGAGTGGGACGCCGAACGGGCCCGCCTCGCCGAGCTCGAGGCGAGCGAGCCCGTCCGCCGGGGCCGCGCCCTCGCCGAGGCGGGCGTCGAGCCGCCGACCGAGGAGCAGACCCGCGCCGCCGCCGAGGCGCTCGCCGCGGCCGAGGCCGCGAGCTCGTCCCGGGCGACGGCGGTCGGGCGGCTCGATTCGCTCGTCGCCACGGTGCGCCGGCAGTCGGCCGCCCTGACCGAGGTCCTGGAGCGGTCCGCCGGGCTCATCGCCGAGCACACGCGGGTGCGGGGGCTGCTCGACCTCGTCCGCGGCGGCGGGGAGAACCTGCTCAAGATGCCCCTGACGAGCTATGTCCTCGCCGGGCGGCTCGAGGAGGTCGCCGCCGCGGCCACCGAGCGTCTGCTCGCCATGACGGACCAGCGGTATTCGATCGAGTACTCCGACGCCGTGGGCGGGCGCGGGAACAAGGGCCTCGAACTCGTCATCCGGGACCACTACGTGGACGAGACGCGCCACCCGGCCACGCTCTCGGGCGGCGAGACCTTCATGGCCTCCCTCGCCCTCGCCCTGGGGCTCGCGGACACCGTGCAGGCCGAAGCCGGCGGCATCGAACTGGACACGCTCTTCGTGGACGAGGGCTTCGGCTCGCTCGACGCGGACACCCTCGACGACGTCCTGGACGTCGTGGACACCCTGCGGACCGGTGGCCGGACCGTGGGCCTCGTCTCCCACGTCGAACGGATGAGGCAGGAGATCGGCGTGCGCCTCGAGGTGCGCAAGGACCGGCGCGGCTCGAGCCTCGCGGTGCACGACGGCGCCTGAGCGACGGGGGTGCGCCCCGCCGCCCCGGCCCGCGCCACGCGTGAGGTCAGGCCCGGCGCCACCGCCGGCGGAGGCGCTGCCGGAGTCGGCCGAGGCGTCCGGCGTCGAGCTCGGACGGGGCCGCCCAACGCTCCTCAGCCCGGCGCGCCTGCTCGGCCGCGCGCTCGGCCGCGACGCGCTGCGCCTCCCGCTCGGCCGCGACACGGCGCTCCTCCTGCAGGCGGCGCTCCCCGCGGACCTCGGTGAGCCGGTACAGCACGGGCACGAGCACGAGCGTGAGCAGGGTGGAGGACACCAGGCCGCCCACCACGGCCACCGCGAGGGGCTGGGAGATGAACCCCGCGTGCCCCGTGATGCCCAGGGCCATCGGGGTCATGGCCAGGATGGTGGCCAGGGCCGTCATCACCACCGGGCGCACGCGGTTGAGCGCGCCCACCTCGATCGCCTCGTCCAAGGTCATGCCGCGGTCGCGGCGGTACTGGTTGATCAGGTCGATCAGCACGATCGCGTTCGTCACCACGATGCCCACCAGCATGAGCAGCCCGATCATCGTGGACAGTCCCAGCGGCGTGCCGGTGGCCAGCAGCGCCAGGAACACGCCCGTGGCGGCGAAGGGGATCGACACGAGCAGCACGAGCGGCTGGCGCAGCGAGTTGAACGTCGCCACCATCACGACGTACACGGTCGCCACGGCAGCCAGCAGCGCCAGTCCGAGGTCCCGGAACGTCTGCGCCTGCTGCTCCGCCGCGCCGCCCACGGCCGCGGTGACGCCCTCGGGCAGGTCCAGCTCCGCCACGGCCTGCGTGACCCGGCGCGAGACGGCCCCGAGGTCCTCGTCGTCCGGGGTCACCGTGACGACGGCGGTCCGCTCGCCGTTCGAGGACGTCACCCGGGCGGGCACCGGCACTCGCGAGACCTCGGCGAGGTCCCCCAGCGGCACGGGCCCCTCGGCCGTCTCCACGGGCACCTGGCGCAGGGCGTCGAGGGACTCGACCGGCTCCGGGTCACCCAGCTGCACCGCGAAGCTCTCGAACCCGAAGCGGACGTCGCCCACGGGCACGGCCTGCAGGGCGGCGGCGGCCTGGCCGGCCACCGCCTCCTCGGTCAGGCCGAGCCGGGCGGCGGCGACGGTGTCCACGTCCACCTGGAACGTCGGGCGCAGGTCCGAAGCCGGCGTCGTCACCTCGCGGGCACCCTCGACGGGCCGCAGCGCCTCGGCGACCTGATCGGCGGCCGCGGTGAGGGCCTGCGGGTCGGGGGCGGAGACGGCCACCTCGATGTCCTGGCCGCCGCTCGGCCCCTGCTGTGTGGAGACGGACACGTCGCCCACGCCGTCGAGACCCGTGAGCTCGGCGCGCACCCCGTCCTGGAGGGCCACCTGGTCCGCATCCGGGTCGGTCACCACCGTGAACCGCGCCCGGTCCGCCGAGGAGCCGCCGAAGGCCCCCATCGGACCGGCGGCGGTGCCGGCCGTCCACTGGACCGTCTCGACGCCGTCGGTGTCCAGCAGCACCCGCTCGATGCGCTCGGCGGCGGCGGCCGTGGTCTCCAGCGACGTCCCCGGCTCCTGCTCCGCCGTGACGACGAACGAGTTCTGTCCCGAGTCGCCCAGGAGGTTCGTGGGGATCAGCGGGACCAGCGCGGCCGTGCCGGCCAGCAGCGCCAGGGCGGCGGCGAGGGTGACCACGGTGTGCCGCTGTGTCCAGCGCAGCACCGGGCGGTAGGCCCGGGTGAGCCATCCGCCGGCCGCCACGGGCCGGTCGCCGGGGACGGCGGGCGCGGCCGTGGTCTCGGCCCCGCGCCGCGGGGAGCGCAGGAACCACCAGCACAGCACCGGCACGATCGTCAGGGCGACGACGAGGGAGGCCAGCAGGGCGACCGTGGCGGTCACGGCGAAGGGCCGGAACAGCTCGCCGGCCAGGCCGCCCACGAAGGCGATGGGCAGGAACACGGCCACGGAGACGAGGGTGGAGGCGGTGATCGCGGTGGCGACCTCGCGCGTGCCGTCCAGGATCGCGGTGCGCCGGTCGGCACCCAGGCCGAGGTGCCGGCGGATGTTCTCCACCACCACGATCGCGTCGTCCACGACTCGGCCGATCGAGATCGTCAGCGCCCCGAGCGTCAGCGTGTTGAGGGAGTAGCCGAAGGCCGCCACCCCGATGAGGGCGGCCAGCAGGGACAGCGGAATGGACACGGCGGTGACGAGGGTGGAGCGCACCGAGAGCAGGAACACGGCGATCACCAGCACGGCGAACGCCAGGCCCAGCAGGCCCTCCTGGAACAGCGTGTCGATGGACTGCTGGATGAACGGGGCCTGGTCGAACACCACGGTCAGGTCCGCGCCGCCGCCGACCAGGGACGCCAGCTCCGGCAGGGCGTCGCGCACGGCCTGCGAGACCGCCACGAGGTCGGCGTCCGGGGTCGCGGTCACGGAGACGGACAGCGTCGGCACCCCGTCGGTGCGGGTCAGGGACGTGGGGGCCGCGGCCACGAGGGTGACGTCGGCGACCTCGTCCAGGGTGCGCGGTTCGCCGTCGCCGGAGGGAGCGACGACGATCCCGCGCAGGCCCTCGAGGTCCTCGACGGCGGCGCCCGCCTGGACGGGATAGGTGGTCGCCCCCTCGGTGACCTGGCCGACGGGGAAGAGGCCGGCGTTCTCCTCGAGTGCGTCGGTGATGTCGGAGGTGGTCAGCCCGGCGGCGGCGAGCGCGGCCGGGTCCGGGACCACGGAGACGTTCTCGTCCGTGCCGCCGAGGACGTCGGCGCCACGGACGCCGTCGATCTTCTGCAGCCGCGGGGCCAGGACGTCCTCGGCGCGGCGGCGCAGGGTGTTGAGGTCCTCGTCCCCGGACAGGGCGAGGAAGACCACCGGGAAGTCGGAGACGGAGCCCGCGAAGGACGAGGTCTCCGCCTCCTCCGGCAGCTGCGGCCCCAGGTTGGCCACCACGCGGTCCACCTGGGACCGGGCCCGGTTCAGGTCTGTGCCGTAGGCGAACTCCAGCTGGACCGCGTTGAAGCCGGACTGCGACGTGGACCGCGAGGATTCGAGCCCCTCCACGGCCTGCAGGGCCGTCTCGAGGGGCTCGCCCACCTGAGCGTCCACGACCTCGGGGGACGCCCCCGGGTAGAGCGTCGAGACGGAGATGACGGGCAGCTCGAGCGGGGGGATCAGCTCCCGCTTGAGCTGCCCGGCGGAGAGGACGCCGAACACCGCGATGAACACGGTGACGAGCGCCACGAGCGCCCGCCGACCGAGTGAGAACCGTGCGAGCGCTCCCATCGGGGCGTCAGGCCAGCTTCAGTGCGGCGTCCGTGACGGTGCGGACCTCGTCCAGCAGCGCCGGGTCGTCGTTGAGCGTGTGGCCCAGGGACGGGATGAGCTCCTTGAGCGTGCCGTCCCAGCCGGCCATCTTCGCGGGGAAGCAGCGCTCGAGCAGCTTCACCATGATGGGGGCCGCGGTGGAGGCGCCCGGCGAGGCGCCGAGCAGGCCGCCGAGCGAGCCGTCCGCGTGCGTGACGACCTCGGTGCCGAACTGCAGGACGCCGCCGAAGCGGCCCTTGCGCTTCATCACCTGCACGCGCTGGCCCGCGGTGATCAGCTCCCACTCGCCGCCGTCGGCCTCCGGGTAGAACTCGTGCAGCGCGTCGATCTTCTTGTCCCGGGACTTCAGCACCTCGGTCACGAGGTACTTGGTCAGGTCCATGTTGTCCTTGGCCACGTCCAGCATCGTGCTGAGGTTGTGCGGGCGCACGGACAGCGGCAGGTCCAGGTAGGAGCCGGTCTTGAGGAAGTTCGTGGAGAACCCGGCGTAGGGGCCGAACAGCAGGGAGCGCTTGCCGTTGACGAAGCGGGTGTCCAGGTGGGGCACGGACATCGGCGGGGCGCCGACGGCGGCCTGGCCGTACACCTTGGCCATGTGCTGGTTGACCACGGACTCGTCCGTGCAGCGCAGGAACTGGCCGGAGACCGGGAAGCCGCCGAAGCCCTTGGCCTCGGGGATGCCGGACTTCTGCAGCAGGGGCAGGGCGCCGCCGCCGGCACCGACGAAGACGAAGCGGGCGCGGTCCACGAGCTCGGAGCCGGCGGCCTTGTTCTTGACCTTGACCTCCCAGCGGCCGTCCGTGCCGCGGGTGAGGCCGGTGACCTTGTGACCGAAGCGCACCTCGGCGCCGGCGCCGGCCATGGCCGTGATGAGCTGGCGGGTGAGGGAGCCGAAGTCGACGTCGGTGCCGCCGGTGTTGCGGGACGCCGCCAGGCGCTGGCCCGGCTCACGGCCCTCGATCAGCAGCGGGGCCCAGGCACGGATCTGCTCCGGGTCCTCGCTGTGCTCCATGCCGGCGAACAGCGGCTGGGCGGACATGGCCTCATAGCGGGTGCGGAGGTAGTCCGCGTGGTCGTCACCCCACACGAAGGACATGTGCGGCAGCGGGTTGATGAAGGACTTGGGGTCCTTGAGCGTGCCGTCCGCCACCAGGGAGGACCAGAACTGGCGGGTGGTCCAGAACTGCTCGTTGATGCCCAGCGCCTTGGTGACGTCCACCCGTCCGTTCTTGTCCATGGGCGAGTAGTTCAGCTCGCACAGGGCGGCGTGGCCGGTGCCCGCGTTGTTCCACGGGTCGGAGGACTCCAGGCCGGCCTGATCGAGGCTCTCGTACAGGGCGATGGACCAGGTGGGCTCGAGCTTCTGCAGCAGCACGCCCAGGGTGGCGCTCATGATGCCGCCGCCGATCAGGACGACGTCGTGGGTGGCGGTGGACGAGGTGGTGGGCACGGTCAACTCCTGAAGCAGAACGACGGCGGGTGGGCGCAGTGCGACCAGGCCGAGCAGTGGCGGTCGGGCCGGGCGCCGTGATCTCCCACTGTACTACCGGTGCGTTCAGCCTTCGGTCAGCCTGACGCGCGAGAAGGGCTCGTCCAGCTGCGGCGACGTCGGGTAGGAGGCCACGCGCGGGCCGGTGGCCAGGGCCGAGATCGGATAGACCAGCGGCAGCGCCGGCAGGTCGAGGGCCATGGCCCGGACGACGCGGCGGAACAGGGCGCGGCGTGTGTCGTCGTCGGTCTCGGCCGCCGCCGCGTCCACGTCCTCGACGACGCGCGGGTTGCGGTAGCCGGTCTCGGCGCGGCCCGAGCGCGCGAAGGGCTCGAGGAACGCGTGCGGGTCTCGGTAGTCGCCGGTGCGGCCCATCAGGTGCAGGGCTCGGGTGGGTCGGGAGACGACGGCGTGCAGGTAGTCCTGGTCCTCCGGCACGGGCACGGGCACGATGTGCATCCCCACCGCGCCGAGGTCGCGGGCGACCATCGCGTAGACCCGCTCAGGCTCGGGCAGGGAGGGACGGGCCGTGCCAGCCGGGTAGAGGAACTCCAACGGCTCCCCGTCGTATCCCGCCAGGCCGAGGAACTCGCGGGCCCGGCCCGGGTTGACGTCGTAGCGCCGAGCCTCCTCGTCGCCGACGCCGAGGGACGGGGGGACGAGGTCGTGGGCCAGGCGGGTGCCCTCGAGGAAGACGTCGCTGCCGGCGATGCGCGGGCGGTCCACCGCGTACGCGATCGCCTGGCGCAGGTACTGCGCGTGCACGAGCGGATGGTCCAGGTTCATGCCCACGTAGAGCACGCCCAGGGGGTCCCGGGGCAGCACCTGGGTGCCGGCCTCGACGAGGGGGCGCAGCTGGCCGGGGGCGACGACGTCGATCACGTCCGCCGTGCCGCGCCGCAGCTCCCGCAGGCGCACGGAGGCCCGACCCCACGCCTGCACGGCCACCGGATGCGCCGCCGGATCGGAGCCGCGGTGGCGGGCGCTGGGGACCAGGAACGTTGCGCCCGAGGCACCCGGGTGGGCGCGCGTGAGCTCGGCGGTCTCCGCGGCGTCGGCCCAGCGGTAGGGGCCGGTGCCGGCGGGGGTGGTGACCTCGGAGCCGTCCACGTCGACCGTGCGGTCCCACGAGGCCGGCGAGGAGATCGCGAAGGCCGGCGAGGCCAGCGCGGCCGCGAGGTGACGGCGCGGGGAGTGCAGGCGCAGCCGCACCTCGAGCTCTCCGTGCGCCTCGACGCCGGCGAAGGCGGAGTCCGCGTCCCCGGCGTATCCGCCGAAGGCCGAGACGAACGAGGAGGGCGGGGAGACGGTCCCGTCCACGGGCGCAGGTGCGGCGGCCCACCGCTCGATGTTCGCGACCACGGCGGCGGCATCGCACGGCTCGCCGTCGTCGAACACCACCCCGGAGACCAGGTGGAACGTGTGGAGGCGGCCGCCGTCGGACTCCTCGTGCCGCTCGGCGAGGCGGGGCGTGGGGGCGCCGGTGTCCGCGTCCACGCCGAGCAGCGTCTCGAAGACCTGGCGGATCAGACGGAAGGACTCGACGTCCAGCGCGCGGGCCGGGTCCCGCGTCAGCGCCCGCGCCGGGGCGCCGACCACGAGCAGCCGGCCCGGGCCCGAGGAGCTCGGGGCGGCCGAGGACGGCGCCGCGGGCGACGTCGTGCAGCCGGCCACGCCCAGGCCGAGCAGGCCCAGGCCCCCGCCGAGGAAGGCGCGGCGAGTGGGCTGCATGGCGGCCTCCTCTGGCAGGTGACGTCGGGGTCGGGCGGGCCCGGGGAGTGCGGGCGGGGGGACTCGAACCCCCACGTCCAGGACACTGGAACCTAAATCCAGCGCGTCTACCAGTTCCGCCACGCCCGCGCACACCCCGCGCACGGGGCGAGGCCCGATCCTACCGTGCGGTGCCCGGGCGCGGCGGGCGCGGATCAGGCCTCGTCGAGGCCGAGGGTGCGGCGCAGTCGGGCCACGTGGCCGGTCGCCTTCACGTTGTACTGCGCGTGGGTGACCTTCCCGTCCGGGCCGACGACGATCGTGGAGCGGATCAGACCCTCGAAGGTCCGCCCGTAGTTCTTCTTCTCGCCCCAGGCGCCGTAGGCCTCGGCCACCGCGTGGTCCTCGTCCGAGAGCAGGGGGAACGTCAGGCCCTCCTGCTCGGCGAACCGGATGATCTTGCCGATCGGGTCGGGGGAGATCCCCAGGACGACGTAACCGGCCGCGGTGAGGGAGGCGAGGCTGTCCCGGAAGTCGCAGGCCTGCGTGGTGCAGCCGGGCGTGGACGCGGCCGGGTAGAAGTAGACGATCGTGTGCTTGCCCGCGCTGTCACGCAGCGAGACGGGCCGGCCCTCCTGGTCCTGGAGGGTGAACGCAGGTGCCGTGTCGCCGGGCTGGAGGCGGTGCTGGGTCGTGTCGGTCATGGGCCCAAGCCTACGGTGGGGCCTGCCGGGAGCGGAGACGACGAAGGCCCCGTCTCCGTGGAGACGGGGCCTTCGCTTCGTGTGGTGCACCCCCCGGGACTCGAACCCGGAACCTGCTGATTAAGAGTCAGATGCTCTACCGGTTGAGCTAGAGGTGCAGGTGCCGCACCGCCTCTCGGATCGCTCCGGTGCGCCGTGCAACGAGGTGAAACCCTACCAGGGGTTTCAGACGCCGCGCAAATCGGGGGGCGTGACGTCCGTCGTGTCCGGCTCCGGGGCCGCGTAGAGGCGGTCCAGCTCATCCATGAACGCGGTCATGAAGGCGTGGAAGTCGGTGGCGTCCTCGGCCTGGTCGAGCTCTGCGGTGCCGTCCTCCGTGAGGTCGCCCACCGGGACGCGCGTGTGCTCCGGGACGTCGAACCACGTGCGGAAGCCCGTGACGGTCTCCACCTGATAGCCGCTGCCCGTGTCCGCCACGGTGGCGATGTTGGCCAGGCCCACCTCGACGACGTCGGCGCGGTCCGCGGAGGCCTCGGTCACCGGGCCGTGCGGGTCGTCCTCGGCCACGCCCGGCGCGCGACGGTCGTGGTCGTCCGGGGTGGAGGTGGGGTCGAACGGGCACAGCAGCATCTCGAGCGGCTGGTGGCGGTAGCCGATGACGAGGGGGGAGGAGGAGCCCGAGGGCTGGCCGTAGACGACGTTGTAGTCGCCATGGTTGAACACGCGCGCATCGAAGACGCGGCGCAGCCGTCTGTGCAGGGTGGGCGTGTCCATGGCCCCAACGTACGCGGACCCGTCCGCACGTGTCATGCCGCGGCACCCGTCACACGGGGACGTCGCGTCGGCCCGGTGGCGCCGTGCTCACTAGACTCCGCGGCATGGACTCCGCCGCGTCGACTCCCAGCACCCCGTCCGCCGCTCCCGACATCAAGCCGCGCTCGCGCGACGTCACCGACGGGATGGAGCGCACCGCCGCCCGCGGCATGCTCCGCGCGGTCGGCATGGGGGACGAGGACTTCGGCAAGCCGCAGATCGGCATCGCGTCGTCCTGGAACGAGATCACCCCCTGCAACCTCTCCCTGGACCGCCTCGCCCAGGCCTCGAAGGACGGCGTCCACGCCGCCGGTGGATATCCGCTGGAGTTCGGCACGGTCTCCGTCTCGGACGGCATCTCCATGGGCCACGAGGGCATGCACTTCTCCCTCGTCTCCCGCGAGGTGATCGCGGACTCGGTGGAGACCGTGATGATGGCCGAGCGCCTGGACGGCTCCGTCCTGCTCGCCGGCTGCGACAAGTCGCTGCCGGGCATGCTCATGGCCGCCGCCCGCCTGGACCTGGCGTCCGTGTTCGTCTACGCAGGCTCGATCATGCCGGGCGTGGCCCGCCTGACCGACGGCACCGAGAGGCAGGTGACCATCATCGACGCCTTCGAGGCGGTCGGCGCCTGCGCCCGCGGTCTCATGTCCGAGGAGGACCTGCTCCGCATCGAGAAGTCCATCGCCCCGGGTGAGGGCGCCTGCGGCGGCATGTACACCGCCAACACCATGGCCTCCATCGGTGAGGCCCTCGGCATGTCCCTGCCCGGTTCCGCCGCCGCCCCCTCCGCGGACCGCCGCCGCGACGCCTTCGCGCGCCGCTCCGGCGAGGCCGTGGTGAACATGCTCCGCCAGGGCATCACGGCCCGGGACATCATGACCAAGCCCGCGTTCGAGAACGCGATCGCCGTGACCATGGCGTTCGGCGGCTCCACCAACGCCGTGCTGCACCTGCTCGCCATCGCCCGGGAGGCGGGCGTGGACCTGCAGCTGTCCGACTTCAACCGCATCGCCGACCGCACCCCGCACATCGCCGACCTCAAGCCGTTCGGTCAGTACGTCATGACGGACGTGGACCGCATCGGCGGCGTCCCGGTGGTCATGAAGGCCCTGCTGGACGAGGGCCTGCTGCACGGGGACACCCTCACCGTCACCGGCAAGACCCTCGCCGAGAACCTGGCCGCGCTCGATCCGGACCCGGTGGACGGCAAGGTCATCCGGACCATGGACGACGCGATGCACCCCAACGGCGGCATCGCGATCCTCCACGGCTCGCTGGCCCCGGAGGGCGCTGTCGTGAAGTCCGCCGGCTTCGATGCGGACGTCTTCGAGGGCACCGCGCGCGTCTTCGACCGGGAGCGCGCCGCCATGGACGCCCTCGAGGACGGGACCATCGCCGCCGGCGACGTGGTGGTCATCCGCTATGAGGGGCCGAAGGGCGGCCCGGGCATGCGCGAGATGCTCGCGATCACCGGCGCGATCAAGGGGGCGGGTCTGGGCAAGGACGTCCTGCTGATCACCGACGGGCGCTTCTCCGGCGGCACCACCGGCCTGTGCATCGGCCACATCGCCCCCGAGGCCGCCGAGGGAGGGCCGATCGGGCTGGTGCAGGACGGCGACCGCATCCGCGTGGACATCGCCGGACGCACCATGGACCTGCTCGTGGACGAGGCCGAGCTCGCCGCCCGCCGCGAGTCCTGGAAGCCGGTGGAGCCGAAGTTCACCACGGGCGTGCTGGGCAAGTACGCCAAGCTGGTGCACTCGGCCGCCGAGGGCGCCTACCTGGGCTGAGGGCCGGTCGGCCCGCACGCCGAGACGAGCAGAGGATGAGCATGCACGAGACCGACGCCCGGGCCGGGGGAACCCCGCCGCGTCCCGGGCGGGAGGCGCGCTGATGGAGGTCGTCATCCTGCCCGACGCCGCCGCCCTGGGCCGGCACGGCGCGGACGCGGTGGCCGCCCACGTGGCGGCCCGTCCCGAGGCCGTCCTGGGGCTGGCCACCGGCTCCTCGCCGCTGCCCGTCTACGCCGAGCTCGCCCGCCGGGTCCGGGACGGGGAGCTGTCCCTGCGCTCCTGCCGCGCGTTCCTGCTGGACGAGTACGTCGGCCTGCCCGCGGGACACCCCGAGTCCTACCGCACCGTGATCGAGCGGGAGTTCGTCGCGCGCACGGACATCGCCCCGGAGGCCGTGCACGGTCCGGACGGCGGGGCGGCGGACGTCCCGGGCGCCTGCGCCGCCTACGAGGAGGCGCTGCGTGAGGCCGGCGGCGTGGACGTGCAGCTGCTCGGCGTGGGCACGGACGGGCACATCGCGTTCAACGAGCCCGGCTCCTCCCTCGCCTCCCGCACGCGCATCAAGGTGCTCGCCGAGCAGACCCGGCGGGACAACGCCCGCTTCTTCGACGGCGACCTCGACCAGGTGCCGACCCACTGCCTCACCCAGGGCGTCGGCACGATCCTCGACGCCCGGCACCTGGTCCTGCTGGCCCGGGGCGAGGGAAAGGCCGAGGCGGTGCGGCAGCTCGTGGAGGGCCCCGTGAGCGCGCGCTGGCCGGTCACGGCCCTGCAGCTGCACCCGCATGTGACCGTCCTCGTGGACGAGGCCGCCGCCGGGCGACTCGAGCTCGCGGGGGAGTACCGCCACATGTGGGAGGCCAAGCCGTCCTGGCAGGGCCTCTGAGCGCCCCTCGTCCATCGACCCGCCCACCCCGGAAGGTGCATCCGTGCCCGCCTCGGTCCCTCACCGGCCGCGCGCCGAGCAGGCGTCGCCGGCCGCCGCGTCCCCGTCGGTGCTGTGCGCGGACCGCGTCCATGACGGTGAGCGCCTCGGCGGCCCCGGCTGGATCGCCCTGGCCGAGGGCCGGGTGGTGGCCGTCGGGGGCGGGGACCCGCCGCGCACCCACGGCCCCGTCCACGACCTCGGCGACGCCCTCCTCGCTCCCGGCTGCGTGGACGTGCACTGCCACGGCGGCGGCGGACACGCCTTCGAGTCCGGCGCGGCCGCGGCACGCGCGGCGGCCGCGGCCCACGTTCGCGCGGGCACGACCACGGTGGTGGCCTCCCTCGTCACGGACGAGGTCGACGCGCTCGCGGCGCAGCTGACGGCCCTGACGCCCCTGTGCGCAGAGGGGGTGCTGGCCGGCGTGCACCTCGAGGGTCCCTGGCTCTCGCCCCTGCACCGCGGCGCGCACCGGGCCGCGTCGCTGCGGGCGCCGGAGCCCGAGGACGTCGCTCGCCTCGTCGAGGTCGGCGCGGGCCACCTGGCGATGGTCACGCTGGCCCCCGAGCTGCCCGGGGCCCTCGACGCGGTGGGCCGGCTGGCGGAGGCGGGCGTCGTCGTCGCGATCGGCCACACGGACGCCTCCTACGAGACCACGCGCGCGGCGATCGACGCGGGGGCGCGGATGGCCACGCACCTGCACAACGCGTGCCGGCCCACCCACCATCGCGAGCCCGGGCCGGCCGTCGCCCTGCTGGAGGACCCGCGCGTGGGGATCGAGACCATCGTGGACGGCGTCCACCTGCATGCGGCCACGGTGCGGCGGGTCGCCCGGGAGGCCGGGGAGCGGTGGATCCTCGTCTCGGACTCCATGGCCGCCGCCGGCTGCGGCGACGGCGAGTTCCCCCTCGGGCCGCTGCGGGTCCGGGTCCACGACGGCGTCGCGCGGGTGGTCGGCGCGGACGGCGCAGCCGGGGCCATCGCCGGGTCCACGGCCACGGTCACCGGCTCGGTGCGCTCCGCCGTCGTCGCCGGGGTCGACCTCGACGCCGCGCTGCGGGCGGCGACGGCCGCGCCCGCGGACGCCCTGGGGCTTCCCGACGTCGGCCGGCTCCGAGCCGGGAGCCGAGCGGACGCCGTCGTCTTCGGCCCCGAGCTCGAGGTGCGCGGGGTGCTCCATCACGGAACGTGGGTGAAGGCGGCCGCCCCCGCGGCGGCTGACTAGGGTGGGCGCAGGCCCGGGATCCGACCCCGACCGCCCGGTCGTCTCACGATGTGACGCTTTATCTCACATTGCGAGACAGGCGGGTGGTCGATGGCGGACGGGGCGCACGGCTGTCGATACTGAGACCACCCCGAAGGACCCGGCGGCCCGTGTCCCCACCTCAGACTCCGCCACGCCGGCCCGATCCGTCATCGACGCGGCCACGGTCCCCGACGCCCGACGGATCCGAACGACGACCGTCCGACGCCCCCGCGACGGACACGCAGCGACGAACGCAGTGAGGTGACCCCATGAGCACGACCCCCCGCGACGCCCGCGCGGCGGTCCCGCAGGTCCCGACGCCGGCCTCCCGCCCGACGGAGACCGCCCGGGTCCAGGAGCGCCGTCCGGCCCCCCGGCCCGAGATCGTCGAGCCGCGGGTGCCCGGCGAGGGCTCCCGCGTCGAGCCGACCCGGATGACCGGCTCCGAGGGCATCATCCGCTCCCTGGAGGAGCTGGGGGTCACGGACGTGTTCGGGCTGCCCGGCGGCGCCATCCTGCCGACCTACGACCCGCTCATGGACTCCGATCGGATCCGCCACATCCTGGTGCGCCACGAGCAGGGTGCCGGTCACGCGGCGCAGGGCTACCACCTGGCCACCGGCAAGGTCGGCGTGGCCATCGCCACCTCCGGTCCCGGCGCCACCAACCTGGTGACCGCCATCGCGGACGCCCACATGGACTCCCAGGCGGTCGTGTTCATCACCGGCCAGGTCTCCTCCGCCGCGATCGGCACGGATGCCTTCCAGGAGGCGGACATCGTGGGCATCACGATGCCCATCACCAAGCACTCCCGGCTCGTGACCCGGCCCGAGGACGTCCCCCAGGCCCTCGCCGAGGCGTTCCACATCGCCGCCACGGGCCGGCCCGGGCCCGTGCTCGTGGACGTCACCAAGGACGCCCAGCAGGGCGAGTTCGAGTTCGCGTGGCCGCCCCGGATCGACCTGCCCGGCTACCGCCCCGTCCTGCGCGGCCACCCCCGGCAGATCCGCGAGGCCGCTCGGCTGATCCGCGAGGCCCGGCGCCCCGTGCTGTATGCGGGCGGCGGCGTGGCCCGCGGCGAGGCCCACGAGGAGCTGCGCGCCCTCGCCGAGCTCACGGGCGCCCCGGTGGTCACCACCCTCACCGCCCGCGGCGTCTTCCCCGACTCGCACCCCCAGCACCTGGGCATGCCGGGCATGCACGGCGGCGTCCCCGCCGTGGCCGCGCTCCAGCAGGCCGACCTGCTGATCACGCTCGGCGCCCGCTTCGACGACCGCGTGACCGGTCACCTGCCCTCGTTCGCCCCCGGCGCCCGCGTGATCCACGCGGACATCGACCCGGCCGAGATCTCCAAGAACCGCACCGCGGACGTGCCGATCGTCGGCCACGTCAAGGAGATCATCCCGGACCTGGTGGCCGAGCTCGCGACGGACCCCGAGGCGCTGCCCGACCTCGCCGACTGGTGGGCGGTGCTGCGGCGCCTGCAGGACACCTACCCGATGGGCTGGACCGAGACCGAGGACGGCCTCCTCGCGCCCCAGGAGGTGATCTCGCGTCTGTCGGCCCTGTCCGGTCCCGAGGCCACCTACGTGGCCGGCGTCGGCCAGCACCAGATGTGGGCCAGCCAGTTCGTCGCCTACGAGCGTCCGCGCCAGTGGCTCAACTCGGCCGGCCTCGGAACGATGGGCTTCGCCGTCCCCGCCGCGATGGGGGCGCAGGTGGGCGAACCCGACCGCGTGGTCTGGGCCATCGACGGCGACGGCTGCTTCCAGATGACCAACCAGGAGCTCGCCACGTGCGTGATCAACCGCATCCCCATCAAGATCGCGGTGATCAACAACTCCTCGCTGGGCATGGTGCGCCAGTGGCAGACCCTCTTCTACGACGGGCGCTACTCGAACACGGACCTCAACACGGGCCATGACACCGCCCGGGTGCCGGACTTCGTCAAGCTCGCCGACGCCTACGGCGCCGCGGGCCTGCGCTGCGACCGCCGGGAGGACCTGGACGACACCATCCGCCAGGCCCTCGCCATCGACGACCGCCCCGTGATCGTGGACTTCGTGGTCTCCCGTGACGCCATGGTCTGGCCGATGGTCCCCGCGGGGGTCAGCAACGACGCGATCCAGGTGGCCCGGGGCATGACGCCCGACTGGGACCAGGAAGACTGAGGAGGGCAACCGATGGAACGCCACACCCTGTCCGTGCTCGTCGAGGACGTGCCCGGCACCCTGACCCGCGTGGCCGGCCTCTTCGCCCGGCGCGCGTTCAACATCCACTCGCTGGCCGTGGGCGTCACGGAGGTCGAGGGCCTGTCCCGGATCACCGTGGTCGTCGACGCCGACACGGACCTGCTCGAGCAGGTCACCAAGCAGCTGAACAAGCTGATCAACGTGATCAAGGTCGTCGAGCTCACGCCCGACTCCTCCGTTCAGCGCGACCACCTGCTCGTCAAGGTGCGCGCCGATGCCGCCACCCGCGGTCAGGTCGTCCAGGCGGCCGACCTGTTCCGCGCCCACGTCGTCGACGTGGCCCCGGAGTCCCTGACCCTCGAGGCCACCGGCACCCGTGACAAGCTCGAGGCCTTCCTCGAGATGATGGAGCCCTACGGCGTGCGTGAGCTCGTCCGCTCGGGCACCCTCGCCCTCGCCCGGGGGCCGCGGTCCATGACCGACCGCGCCCTGGCCCGCTGACCCGTCCCGATCCACCCATCCCGTGAGGAGAACAGCATGACCGTGAAGAAGTTCTACGACGACGACGCCGACCTGTCGATCATCCAGGGCCGCACCGTGGCCGTCATCGGCTACGGCTCCCAGGGCCACGCCCACGCCCTGTCGCTGCGCGACTCCGGCGTGGACGTGCGCATCGGCCTCGCCGAGGGCTCCAGGTCCCGCGCCAAGGCCGAGGCCGAGGGCCTGCGCGTCGTCGACGTCGCCACCGCCGCCGCCGAGGCCGACCTGATCATGATCCTCACCCCGGACCAGGTCCAGGCCGACGTGTACGAGCAGCACATCGCCGGCAACCTGCAGGAGGGCGACGCCCTGTTCTTCGCGCACGGCTTCAACGTGCGCTTCGGCTACATCCAGGCCCCCGAGGGCGTCGACGTCGCCCTGGTCGCCCCCAAGGGCCCGGGCCACGTGGTGCGCCGCGAGTTCGAGGCCGGCCGCGGCGTGCCCGCGCTGATCGCCGTCGAGAAGGACGCCTCCGGCCAGGCCCACGCCCTCGCCCTGTCCTACGCCAAGGCCGTGGGCGGCACCCGCGCCGGTGTCATCGAGACGACCTTCACCGAGGAGACCGAGACCGACCTGTTCGGCGAGCAGGCCGTGCTCTGCGGCGGCGCCTCCCAGCTCGTGCAGTACGGCTTCGAGACCCTCACCGAGGCCGGCTACCAGCCCGAGATCGCCTACTTCGAGGTGCTGCACGAGCTGAAGCTCATCGTCGACCTCATGGTCGAGGGCGGCATCGCCAAGCAGCGCTGGTCCATCTCCGACACCGCGGAGTACGGCGACTACGTCTCCGGCCCCCGCGTCATCACCCCCGACGTGAAGGAGAACATGAAGGCGGTCCTCGCCGACATCCAGTCCGGCGCCTTCGCGCAGCGCTTCATGGACGACCAGAAGGCCGGTGCGCCCGAGTTCAAGGAGCTGCGCGCCCGGGGCGAGGCCCACCCGATCGAGAAGACCGGCCGCGAGCTGCGCCAGATGTTCTCCTGGCTCAAGGACGCGGACGACGACTACACCGAGGGCACTGCGGCCCGCTGAGCCGCCTGAGCCCCCGACGCCGGCCCCGGGCATCGCGCTTCGGGGCCGGCGTCGCATTCCGGCCACGGTCCGGTCACGCGTCTAGGCTCGGACCGGAGCGCGGGCCGGCCCGCCTTCCATCCCACCGCACCACACCTCCAGGAGCACCCGTGAGCGCAGCCCAGCCCGTCGTCCTGATCGCCGAGGAACTCTCGCCCGCCACCGTCGAGGCCCTCGGCCCCGACTTCGAGATCCGCCGCACGGACGGCGCCGACCGCGCCCGCCTCCTCGAGGACCTGCGCGACGTCGACGCGGTGCTGATCCGCTCGGCCACCCAGATGGACGCCGAGGCGATCGCCGCCGCGCCGCAGCTGAAGGTCATCGCGCGCGCCGGCGTCGGACTGGACAACGTGGACGTGCCCGCCGCCACCGAGGCCGGCGTCATGGTCGTCAACGCGCCGACGTCGAACATCATCTCCGCCGCCGAGCTCACCTGCGGCCACATCCTGGCCGCCGCCCGCAACATCGCGGCCGCCCACGGCTCGCTGAAGGCGGGGGAGTGGAAGCGTTCGAAGTACACGGGCGTCGAGCTGTACGGCAAGCGGCTGGGCGTGATCGGCCTGGGCCGCATCGGCGCGCTCGTGGCCGAGCGCATGAAGGCGTTCGGCATGGAGATCCTCGCCTACGACCCCTACGTGACCACCGCCCGCGCGCAGCAGCTCGGCGCGAGCCTCGTCGAGCTGGACGAGCTGCTCGAGCGCGCCGACGTGGTCACGATCCACATGCCCAAGACCCCCGAGACGGTCGGCATGATCGGCGATGAGCAGTTCGCCCGCATGAAGGACACCGCGATCATCGTGAACGTGGCCCGCGGCGGCCTCGTGGACGAGGACGCCCTCGCCCGCGCGCTCGAGGCCGGGACCATCGGGGGTGCCGGCATCGACGTCTTCAGCTCCGAGCCGGCCACGGACCTGGCGTTCTTCGCCCACGACTCCGCCGTCGTCACCCCCCACCTGGGCGCCTCGACCGCCGAGGCCCAGGAGAAGGCGGGCGTCGCCGTCGCCGGCTCCGTGCGCCTGGCCCTCTCCGGCGAGCTCGTGCCGGACGCCGTGAACGTGGCCGGCGGCGCGATCCACGAGGACGTGCGCCCCGGCCTGCCGCTGGCCGAGAAGCTGGGCCGCGTGCTCACCGCGCTGGTGGGCGAGCAGTCCATCACGGCCGTCGAGGTGGAGATCGCCGGTGAGATCGCCGAGCACGACGTCTCCGCGATGCGCCTGGCCGCCCTGAAGGGCGTGTTCACGGACATCGTCTCGGACCAGGTCTCCTACGTGAACGCCCCCGTGCTGGCCGAGCAGCGCGGCGTCGAGTGCCGCCTCACCACCACCGCGGTGTCCGAGTCCTACCGCAACACCGTCACGGTGCGCGCCGCGACCGCGCAGGGCGCCCAGACCGCCGTCACCGGCACACTCACCGGCCCGCGCCAGGTGCAGAAGCTCGTGGGCGTGGACCGGCACGAGCTCGAGGTGCCGCTGGCCGACCACCTGCTCGTGTTCGCCTATCAGGACCGCCCGGGTGTGATCGGCGTCCTGGGCCAGGCCCTCGGGGTGCAGGGCGTGAACATCGCCGGCATGGACGTCTCGCGCGACGACGAGGGCGCCGCCCTGGCCGTGCTGACCCTGGACGGGGCGCTGTCCGGAGACACCGCGGCCACGCTGGCCGCGGCCATCGGCGCCGCCCGTGCGGCCGAGGTGGACCTCTCCGTCTGACCCGTCGACGCCCGGGCGGGCAACGCGGGGCCGGCGCGCGTCGCCCTGTGTTGAGATGGTGTCCATGTCGCGTCCAGCCGAGCCCCGCCCCGACCGCGCGCGCCGCAGCGGCCCGCCCCGCCACGCCTCCGGGCGTGCAGGGCCGCTGGGCCCGGCGCGCGGCGGGCGGGCTGATCGGCGTCAGTGTCCTGCTCGCCGCCTGGTCGTTCGCCCTCCCCTTCGTGTTCGGGCTGGGCCCGCGGCAGGTGCCGTGGTGGCGCGAGGTCTTCGACGTGAACCACGAGGCCAACCTCACGGCGTGGTGGAGCTCGGGCCTGCTCCTGCTGGGGGCCGCGGGCTTCACCACGGTGGGTCTCGTGCGCCGCGCGCTGGGGGCGGATCGGCGGCGGAGCCTGCTCGCGTGGTTGACCCCCGCGGCCCTGCTGGCGGCCATGAGCTTGGACGAGTCGACGCAGATCCACGAGCAGGCCGGCCAGCTGTGGGAGGTTCTGCCGTTCGCGGGGGAGAACCCGCTGCCCGCGTTCCAGTGGCTGATCCTCGGCGCGCCGGCCGCGATCGTCGTCCTCGGGCTGCTCGCGCTGTGCACCGTCGCCCTGCCCCGCCGGACCCGAGCGCTGACGGTGGCGGGCGGCGCGGTGTTCTTCTTCGGCGCGATCGTCCTCGAGGCGGTGCCGCTCGTCTTCGGGATCGGGCGCAGCACCCTGGCCTACCACGTGGCGACCCACGCGGAGGAGCTGACCGAGATGATCGGGGCGTCCGTGCTCGTGGTGGCCCCGTGGGCCCACCTCCACCTGCGGCCTGCGCCGGGCCATCTGCAGGTGACCGCCGACGGCGTCCCGGACGCCGGCGCGGACGACGTCGTCCTCGGCGCGGGCCCCGGCCCCGCGGCTAGACTCGACGACTGTGACTGACGCCCGCGCCCCGTACTACCTGACCACGGCCATCTCCTACCCGAACGGCGAGCCGCACATCGGCCACGCCTACGAGTACATCGCCTCGGACGCGATGGCCCGCTTCCAGCGGCTCGACGGGCGGGATGTGCGCTTCCTGACCGGCACGGACGAGCACGGCCAGAAGATGGAGCAGACGGCGCAGCAGCAGGGCGTGAGCGCCCTCGAGCTGGCCACGCGCAACGCCGCCGTCTTCAAGGAGATGGACGACGACGTCCTGGACATCTCCTACGACCGCTTCATCCGCACCACGGACACGGACCACGCCGAGGCCGTCCGCGAGATCTGGCGGCGGATGGAGGCCAACGGGGACATCTACCTCGGCTCCTACGCCGGCTGGTACTCCGTGCGGGACGAACGCTACTTCGGCGAGGACGAGACCGAGGTGGGTCAGGACGGGGTGCGCCGCGCCGTCGAGACCGGCACCGAGGTGACGTGGACGGAGGAGGAGTCCTATTTCTTCCGCCTGTCCAAGTACCAGCAGCCGCTGCTGGACCACTACCGCGAGCACCCGGACTTCGCCGCCCCCCGGTACCGCTTCAACGAGGTCATCCGCTTCGTGGAGGCCGGGCTCGAGGACCTGTCCATCTCCCGGACCTCCTTCCAGTGGGGCATCGACCTGCCGGCGCCCGCGGACCCCGACGCCGCCGACGCCGACCGGCGCGCCGACCACGTCACCTACGTCTGGGTCGACGCGTTGACGAACTACCTCACCGGCGCGGGCTGGCCGGCGGAGGACCCGGAGGCGTTCGCGCGCTACTGGCCGGCGGACCTGCACGTGATCGGCAAGGACATCTCCCGGTTCCACTGCATCTTCTGGCCCGCGTTCCTCATGTCGGCCGGCCTCGAGCTGCCGCGCCGCGTCATGATCCATGGCTTCCTGAACAACAACGGGGCCAAGATGTCCAAGTCCCTGGGCAACGTGGTGCACCCGCGGGAATGGGTGGCCCGGTACGGCCTGGACGCCATTCGCTTCTTCCTGCTGCGCGAGTTCCCGTTCGGCGCGGACGGCTCCTACAGCCACGAGGCCGTGGTGAGCCGCAAGAACGCGGACCTGGCCAACAACCTCGGCAACCTCGCCCAGCGCTCGCTGTCCATGGTGGCCAAGAACTGCGGCGCCGCCGTGCCCGAGCCGGGCGAGTTCACCGAGGCGGACCGCGCCGTCCTGGCCCAGGTCGACGCCCTGCTGGAGCGCTCCCGGTCCGCGTACGCGGTGCAGGACTTCCACGACGCGCTCGAGGAGACCTGGCGCGTGCTCGGTGAGATCAACGCCTACTTCGCGGACCAGGCCCCGTGGGTGCTGCGCAAGACGGACGAGCCGCGCATGCGCACGGTGCTGTACGTGACGTTGCAGGCCGTGCGCCGGGTGGCCCTGCTCGCGCAGCCGGTGATGCCCGGCTCGGCCTCGCGGCTGCTGGACCTGCTCGGCGTCCCCGCCGAGGGCGACGCCGGCCGCACCGGCGCGTCCGGCACCGGCCCGCGGTCCTTCGCCGCGTTCCACGAGGACCTGGTCCCCGGCACCCCGCTGCCCGCCCCGCAGCCGGTCTTCCCGCGGCACGAGGAGCCCGCCGAGGACTGAGTCCGTCCGGAGGGTGAGACCGGGTGTCACACGATGTGGTCCTCACGCGTGCCGCGCGTAGCCTGAGGGCCATGACCGAGACCACACGCAGCTCCGCAGACCCCTTGGACATCGCCGTCATCGGCGGCGACGGCATCGGCCCCGAGGTCACCGACCAGGCCGCCGCCGTCCTGCAGGCGGCGCTGCGTGCCGAGGGGCGTCCGGAGGCCCGGCTCACCCCGTATCCGCTGGGTGCGGAGCACTGGCTCGAGACCGGCGAGGCGCTCACGGACGAGGTCCTCGAGTCCCTTCGCCGCCACGACGCGATCCTGTTCGGGGCCGTCGGCGCCGCGCCCGGGGACGAGCGCATCCCGTCCGGGCTGATCGAGCGCGGCATGCTGCTCAAGCTGCGCTTCGCGCTGGACCACGGCGTGAACCTGCGCCCGGCCACCCTGCTGCCCGGCGCCGTCAGCCCCCTGGCCGCGCCCGGCGAGATCGACTTCACCGTGGTGCGCGAGGGCACGGAGGGGCCGTACGTGGGCAACGGCGGTGCGATCCGCGTGGACACCCCGCACGAGATCGCCACGGAGGTCTCCGTGAACACGGCGTTCGGCGTGCGCCGCGTCGTCGAGGACGCCTTCCGTCGCGCCGACGCGGGCGAGCGCAAGCGCCTCACGCTCGTGCACAAGCACAACGTCCTGGTCCACGCCGGCCACCTGTGGCGCCGCACCGTGGAGTCCGTGGGGGCCGACTTCCCCGCGGTCACCTGGGACTACATGCACGTCGACGCCGCCATGATCTTCCTGGCGACGGACCCGGCCCGCTTCGACGTGATCGTGACGGACAACCTGTTCGGGGACATCATCACGGACCTCGCCGCGGCCGTGACCGGCGGCATCGGGCTCGCCGCCTCCGGCAACATCAACGTCGAGGGCACGGCGCCGTCGATGTTCGAGCCGGTCCACGGCTCCGCTCCGGACATCGCGGGCCAGGGGATCGCCGACCCCGTGGCCGCCATCCTCTCCGCCGCCCTGCTGCTCGAGCACGTGGGCGAGACCGGCGCCGCGGCGCGCGTGCGCACCGCGGTGTGGGCGCACCTGAAGGACCGGGTGGACGGCGCGCGGGGCACCACCGCCGAGGTGGGCGCCGACGTCGCCGCGCGGGTCTGACGCGCGGGCCCGGCGCGTCGACGCCGGGTCTAGGATGGGGCGACGGCCTGTGGCGTGTGCCACGCCCGGCGCCGTGGCCCCCGCGCGTCGTGCCCGGCACCGGAGCCGTCCCCATCCGTCACCCGTCACGAGGAGTGATCCCACCGTGTCCGAGACCGTGTTCACGCGGCAACCACATCTGTCCCCGATGTCCGATCAGCAGCGCGTCGAGATCCTCCAGGACCCCGGTTTCGGCAACGTCTTCACGGACCACATGGTCTCGATCGACTGGACCTGGGACGAGGACGGCGGCGCGTGGCATGACGCCCGCGTGGAGCCCTACGGCCCGCTGTCCCTGGACCCCGCGGCCGCCGTGCTGCACTACGGCCAGGAGATCTTCGAGGGCCTGAAGGCCTACCGGCACGAGGACGGGTCGGTGTGGACGTTCCGCCCCGAGGCCAACGCGGCCCGCCTGAACCGCTCCGCCCGCCGCCTGGCCCTGCCGGAGCTGCCCGAGGAGCTGTTCCTCGGCTCGCTGCGGGCCCAGCTCGAGGCGGACCGGGCCTGGGTGCCCACCGGCCCGGGCCAGTCCCTCTACCTGCGCCCCTTCATGTTCGCCTCCGAGGCGTTCCTCGGCGTCCGCCCGGCCCGGCAGGTGCGGTACATGGTGATCGCCTCGCCGGCCGGCAACTACTTCGGCGGCGAGCTCAAGCCGGTGACCATCTGGGTCTCGCGTGACTACGCCCGCGCCGGCAAGGGCGGCACGGGCGCGGCCAAGACCGGCGGCAACTACGCCGCCTCGCTGCTGCCCCAGCTGCAGGCCGCGGCGAAGGGCGCCGACCAGGTCGTGTTCCTCGACCAGTACCACGACGACGCGATCGAGGAGCTCGGCGGCATGAACGTGTTCTTCGTGCACGCCGACGGCCGCCTCGTCACCCCGGCGCTCACCGGCACGATCCTCGAGGGCGTCACCCGCTCCTCGATCCTCCAGCTCGGCCGGGACATGGGCCTGACCGTCGAGGAGCGTCGCGTCACCCTCGCCGAGTGGGCCGAGGGCGTCCGCTCGGGCGAGATCACCGAGGTCTTCGCGTGCGGCACCGCCGCCGTCGTGACCCCGATCGGCCGTCTGCTCGACGGCGACGACGTGATCGAGTCCGCCGGCGGGGCCGACGTGGCCCTGAAGATCCGCACCGAGCTCGAGGGCATCCAGACCGGGCGCGTCGAGGACCGCCACGGCTGGCTGCACCGCCTCGTCTGACCCCACCCCACGAACGGAGACCCCCGTGAGCTCGCACCGCTCCTCCGCGGCCGCCGAGGGCGCCCCACTCCCGGCCACGACGCCGGAAGACCTCCCGCCCACCGAGGCCGCCGGCCGGCCCCGCTGGACGCCCGCGAAGATCGCCGTCTGGGTGGCCGTCGCCCTGCTCGGCGGCGTCGCCTGGACCATGCTCGCCCTGCACCGCGGCGAGACGATCAACGCGATCTGGTTCGTGTTCGCCGCCGTGGCGACGTTCGCGATCGGCTACCGCTTCTACTCGAAGTACGTCGAGCGCATGATCGTCCACCCGGACGACACCCGCGCCACCCCGGCCGAGTACCGGGCCGACGGCCGGGACTACGTGGCCACCGACCGCCGCGTGCTCTACGGCCACCACTTCGCGGCCATCGCCGGCGCCGGTCCGCTCGTGGGCCCCGTGCTCGCCGCGCAGATGGGCTACCTGCCCGGCACCATCTGGATCATCGTCGGCGTGATCCTGGCCGGCGCGGTCCAGGACTACCTCGTCCTGTTCTTCTCGATGCGCCGCGGCGGCCGCTCGCTCGGCCAGATGGCCCGGGACGAGCTGGGCCGCGTCGGGGGCACCGCCGCGATCGTCGCGACCCTGCTGATCATGGTGATCATCACGGCCATCCTGGCCCTCGTGGTGGTCAACGCCCTGGGTGAGTCCCCGTGGGGCGTGTTCTCCGTGGCCATGACCATCCCGATCGCGCTCTTCATGGGCGTGTACCTGCGCTGGATCCGCCCGGGCCGCATCACCGAGATCTCCGTGATCGGGTTCGTCCTGCTCCTGGCGGCCATCATCGGCGGCGGCTGGGTGGCCGGGACCGAGTGGGGCGCGGCCCTGTTCACCCTGGACCGCACCACCATCGCCTGGGCCGTGATCATCTACGGGTTCGTCGCGGCCGTGCTGCCCGTGTGGCTGCTGCTCGCTCCGCGCGACTACCTGTCCACCTTCATGAAGATCGGCGTGATCGCCGGTCTCGCGCTGGCCATCGTCGTCGTGCAGCCGCGCATCGGCACCCCCGCGTTCTCCGAGTTCGCCTCGGGCCAGACCGGCCCGGTGTGGCCCGGTTCGCTGTTCCCGTTCCTGTTCGTCACCATCGCGTGCGGTGCGCTCTCCGGCTTCCACGCGCTGATCGCCTCGGGCACGACGCCCAAGATGGTGGAGAAGGAGCGGCAGACCCGCTTCATCGGCTACGGCGGCATGCTCATGGAGGCCTTCGTGGCGGTCATGGCGCTCGTGGCGGCCGTGTCCATCGACCGCGGCATCTACTTCGCCATGAACGCCCCCGCCGCGCTCACCGGCGGCACCCCCGAGACGGCGGCCGCTTGGGTGATGAGCCTGGGCCTGGCCGGCGTGGACGTCACGCCCGAGCAGCTCACCGCGCTGGCGAACCTCGTGGGCGAGGACACGGTCGTCTCCCGCACGGGTGGCGCCCCGACGCTCGCCGTCGGGCTCTCGATCATCATGGGCCAGCTGATCGGCGGCGAGGCCCTCATGGGCTTCTGGTACCACTTCGCCATCATGTTCGAGGCGCTGTTCATCCTCACCGCCGTGGACGCCGGCACCCGCGTGGCCCGCTTCATGCTCCAGGATTCCCTGGGCAACGTGGTCCCGCGCTTCAAGGACACCGGCTGGCGCGTGGGCGCCTGGGTGTGCACCGGCATCATGGTGGCCGCGTGGGGCGCCGTGCTGATCATGGGCGTGACCGACCCGCTGGGCGGCATCAACACGCTGTTCCCGCTGTTCGGCATCGCCAACCAGCTGCTGGCGGCCATCGCGCTCGCGGTGGTCCTGGCGATCGTGGCCGGCCGCCGGCACTTCCGGGGCCTGTGGATCGTGGCGCTGCCGCTGGGCTTCATCACCGTGGTCACCACGGTGGCGAGCTTCCAGAAGATCTTCTCGTCGGTCCCGGCGGTGGGCTACTGGGCGCAGCACAACGCGTTCAAGGACGCGCTGGCCTCGGGCGCCACGAGCTTCGGCGCCGCGAAGTCCGTGCCGGCGATGGAGGCCGTGGTCCGCAACACCTTCATCCAGGGCACGCTGTCCATCGTGTTCCTCGTGCTGGCGCTCGTGGTCATCACGACGTCGGTGCTCGCCACGGTGCGCGCCTTCCGCGGCACCGAGGTCATCGATCACCAGGACCCGTACGTGCCCTCGCAGCGCTTCGCCCCGGCCGGGCTGTTCGCCACGGCCGAGGAGAAGGAGCTGCAGCGGCAGTGGGACGCCCTGCCGGCGGACCGGCAGCCGGTGCGGGGTCACTGACGTGGCCGATCCGCGCGCGACGCCGGCCGGGCCCTCCACCGCGGAGGGCCCGGCCGGCCCGTCTCGGCCCGGGGTGTGGGCCCGGGTGCGCTGGTGGGTCCGCCAGCTCTCCGGAGAGGGGAAGTACGACGCGTACGTGGCCCACCACCGGGCCCACCATCCGGAGCGCGCGCCGATGACCGAGCGGGAGTTCTGGCGGGCCGAGTACGCCCGCCAGGAGGAGAATCCGGGCAGCCGCTGCTGCTGAGCGGCCTGGACCCGCCCCGCTCCGCACCGCGCTGCACCGCGCTGAGCCAGACGAATCCGCCCGCGAGCCAGACGAATCGGTCGCCCCGGGCCGTCGGGCGCGGCCGAATCGTCTGGCTCGCGGCGTCAGCGGGGTCGGCATCGGGTGGGGTGTCCGGCGACGGCGCCCGCCGCTCACCCACTAGGCTGGCGGCCATGCGCATCGCCCGTTTCGTGGACCAGGCCGAACCGACCTACGGCATCGTGGAGGGCCCGGCGGACGCCGACCTCTCCGAGCTGAGCATCACCGCCCTGCAGGGGGACCCGTTCTTCCATGGGATCCAGCCGACCGGCACGACCCACCGCCTCGAGGACGTGCGGCTGGTCGCGCCGATCATCCCGCGCTCCAAGATCGTGGGCGTGGGCCGCAACTGGGCGGACCACGCCAAGGAGCTCGGCAACGAGGTGCCCACGTCCCCGCAGTTCTTCCTCAAGCCGAACACCTCCGTGGTGGGTCCGAACGAGCCGGTCACCCTGCCCAGCTGGTCGGAGGAGGTCTCCTACGAGGCCGAGCTCGCCGTCGTGATCGGCACCATCTGCAAGGACGTGCCGGTGAGCCGCGTGGACGACGTCGTGTTCGGCTACACCGTGGGCAACGACCTCACCGCCCGCGACGCCCAGCGCACCGACCTGCAGTGGGCCCGCGCCAAGGGCTTCGACGGCGCCTGCCCGCTGGGCCCGTGGATCGAGACCGAGCTGGACGTGGAGCCGGCCGGCGGCCTGCGCATCACGTCTCGGCTCGACGGCGAGACCCGCCAGGACGGCACGACGGCGGACATGGTCTTCGGCGTCCGCGAGCTCGTGGCCGCGGCCTCGGAGATGTTCACCCTCCTTCCCGGCGACGTGATCCTGACCGGCACCCCGGGCGGGGTCGGGACGGTCCAGGAGGGCCAGCGCGTCGAGGCCGAGGTCGAGGGCATCGGCGTCCTCGCCACCGTCTTCCGCCGCTGACGCGGGCGCCCGACGACGGCGCCCGGGCCCCGCGTAGACTCAGGGGCATCATGACTGACGCCACCGCTCCCGTGTCCGAGAACGCCCCCGCCCCCTTCGCCGACGTCCCCCAGGTGGACGCCGAGACCCCCGTGCGCGTGCGCTTCGCCCCCTCGCCCACCGGCACCCCCCACGTGGGGCTGATCCGCACCGTCCTGTTCAACTGGGGCTGGGCGCGGCACACCGGCGGCACCCTCGTGTTCCGCATCGAGGACACGGATGCCAAGCGCGACTCGGAGGAGTCCTACCAGCAGCTGCTCGAGGCGATGCGCTGGCTCGGGATCGACTGGGACGAGGGCGTCGAGGTCGGCGGCCCGCACGAGCCGTACCGTCAGTCCCAGCGCGGGCAGATCTACGCGGACGTGATCGAGAAGCTCAAGGCCGGCGGATACATCTACCCGTCCTACTCGAGCCCCGAGGAGACCGAGGCCCGTCACCGGGCCGCCGGCCGCGACCCCAAGCTCGGCTACGACGGCCACGACCGCGACCTCACGGACGAGCAGATCGCCGCCTTCGAGGCCGAGGGCCGCGCGCCGGTCTGGCGGCTGCGCATGCCGGACGAGGACATCACCTTCACCGACCTGGTGCGCGGGGAGATCACCTTCAAGGCCGGCTCCGTGCCGGACTTCGTGGTGGTGCGCGCGGACGGCTCGCCGCTGTACACCCTCGTGAACCCGGTGGACGACGCGCTCATGGGCATCACCCACGTGCTGCGCGGCGAGGACCTGCTCTCCTCCACTCCGCGCCAGATCGCGCTCTACCGCGCCCTGTACGCGATCGGCGTCGCCCGGTACATGCCGGTGTTCGGCCACCTGCCCTACGTGATGGGCGAGGGCAACAAGAAGCTGTCCAAGCGCGATCCGCAGGCCAACCTGTTCCTGCACCGGGACAACGGCTTCATCCCGGAGGGCCTGCTGAACTACCTCGGCCTGCTGGGCTGGTCCCTCTCCGCGGACGAGGACATCTTCACCCCGCAGCAGTTCGTGGAGCACTTCGACGTGCACAAGGTGCTGGCCAACCCCGCCCGCTTCGACGAGAAGAAGGCGATCGCGATCAACGGCACGCACGTGCGCATGCTCGACGTGGCCGACTTCCGGGACCGTCTCGTGCCCTACCTGCACGCGGCCGGCCTCGTGGGCGAGCACCTGACGGAGCGGGAGATGCAGATCCTCACCGCCGCGGCCCCGCTCGTGCAGGAGCGCGTGCAGCTGCTCGGCGAGGCCGTCGAGATGCTCGCCTTCCTCTTCACGGCGGACCGGGACGTCCGGACGGCCGAGGGCGCCCTCAAGGGCATGCCGGCGGACCTGGGGGCCGCCGTCGCCGCGGCCCGGGAGGCGCTGGCCGCCCTGCCCGAAGACGAGTTCACCACCGAGCGGATCGAGGCGGCGCTGCGGGCCGCCCTCATCGACGGCCTGGGCCTCAAGCCGCGCCAGGCGTTCGGCCCCGTGCGCGTCGCGGTGACCGGCCGCAAGGTGTCCCCGCCGCTCTTCGAGTCGCTCGAGATCCTGGGCCGCGACTCCGCGCTCGCCCGCCTGGACCGCTTCGCCGCGGAGCAGGGCCTGGACCAGGACCGGCCCACCGACGCATGAGCCGGGGCGCCAGCACGACGCCGGCCGGCGGGTCCGCGGGCGCGCCCGCGCCGCCGGCCTGGGACGCCGTCCTCTTCGACCTGGACGACACGCTGCTGGATCTGCGCTCCGCCCAGCACGCCGCGTTCGACGCGACGGTGCGCCGGCAGTGGGCCGGGGCCGCCGACGTCGACCCGGCGGTGCTGGCTGAGGCCACCGACGCCTTCGCGTCCGACGCCGGCGGCCACTACGGGCGCTACGTGGCCGGGGAGCTGACGTTCGAGGAGCAGCGGCTGGCCCGCGTGGCCGACGCCCTGCGCGCGCTCGGCGTGCCCGAGGACGCGGCGACCCCGCTCGACGGCCTGTGGACCACCGACTACGAAGAGGTCGTGCGCGGGCACTGGGCGCTGTTCCCCGCGACCGTCGACGTCCTCGCCGAGGTGCGGGGAACAGGCCGTGGCGTGGGGATCGTCACGAACAACGTGGAGGCCTACCAGCGCGGCAAGGCCGACGCCCTCGGTCTGGAGTGGGTCGAGGTGCTGATCGGCTCGGACACGGCCGGGGCCCCGAAGCCGGACCCGGCCCCCTTCCTGGCCGGCTGCTCCCGCCTGGGCACGGACCCGGGACGCACCCTCATGGTGGGGGACAGCCTGCGTCACGACGTCGAGGGGGCCCGGTCGGCGGGGCTCGTTCCGGTGTGGATGAGCCCCGACGCCCCCGCCCACGGCGGGGCGGAGGAGCCGCTCTGGGACGAGGAGCACGCATGCTGGCGGATGCGGGCGATCGGCGGGCTGCGGACCTGGCTGGCGGCCTGACCCGCCGATTTTGCACACGTCGCCCGGAGGGTGTAGAGTTCTTACTCGTTGCCGGAGAGATCCGGGAACACAGAGCTCATGAATATGATGCACATCGGTCAGGCATGCTTGACCGACAGTGGGGTATGGTGTAATTGGCAACACAACGGTTTCTGGTACCGTCATTCTAGGTTCGAGTCCTGGTACCCCAGCGAGTCTTCGGACTCAGTGAACGCGCACGGGCGGAGACGCTCGGACGTGGCGCACGGCCCCATCGTATAGCGGCCTAGTACGCCGCCCTCTCACGGCGGTAACGCGGGTTCAAATCCCGCTGGGGTCACGCAGTCGCCGCCCGGTCCTCGGACCGGAACGGCACGGGCGGATGAACGCATCCGTCGCCTGAACAGGAGACGCAGGCGCAGCAGAAGGTCTCCACGGCATCGCTTCCGCACACGCGGACAGCGCGCTCGGCCCCATCGTATAGCGGCCTAGTACGCCGCCCTCTCACGGCGGTAACGCGGGTTCAAATCCCGCTGGGGTCACCCGAGTGACAGGAAGCCCGGTCCCTGCGGACCGGGCTTCCGTCGTCTCCGTCCGCCGGGCCGGCGGGATGGGCGGCCGGCGCGCGCCCGTGAGACGATGGCCCACGTGCCACACACGGATCAGAACGCCCCAGACCTCGGCGTCGACACGGCCGTCCGCCGCGTGCGCGAGCACCTCGCCGCGCTCGAGCTGCCCTTCGAGACCGTCACCGCAGGGCAGGACCGCGCCGAGCGAGAGCGCACCCTGCACCAGATCGACGACTACGTGCTGCCCCGCCTCGACTCGCTCGACGCGCCGCTGCTGGCCGTCGTCGGCGGCTCCACCGGTGCGGGCAAGTCCACGCTGGTGAACGCGCTCGTCGGCCACGAGGTCTCCCGCTCCTCCGCCCTGCGGCCCACCACGCGGCAGCCGCTGCTGCTGCACAACCCCGCCGACGCCCACTGGTTCACGGGCCCGCGGGTGCTGCCCGACCTCGCCCGCGTCAGCGTGCACCGCGACGCGGCCGCCGGCCCCGTCGAACCCGACCAGTCCGCGATGGACACGGTCGCGCTCGTGGCCGAGCCCGCACTGCCGTCAGGCATCGCCCTCGTGGACGCCCCGGACATCGACTCCGTGGCGGACCAGAACCGCGCGCTGGCCCGGCAGCTCCTCGAAGCCGCCGACCTGTGGATCTTCACGACGACGGCGCACCGCTACGCCGACGCCGTGCCCTGGCAGCTGCTGGACGAGGCCGCCGCCCGCGACATCACCGTGGCCGTCGTGCTCGGCCGCGTGCCCGAGGGCGCGGCGGAGGACATCACCCCGGACCTGCGGCGCATGCTCACCGAGCGCGGCCTCGCCGACGCCCGGATCCACGTGATCCCCGAGACCCGCTTCGACGAGCGCGGTCTGCTCCCGCAGGAGCACGTCGCGGGCCTGCGCGCCTGGCTCGAGACCCTCGCCGCCGACGCCCAGGCGCGCGGCGCTGTCGCCCGCCGGACCGTGGACGGCGTGCTGGGCCAGCTGGCCGCCCGCGTCGCCGACCTGGCCCGCGCCGAGGAGGAGCAGCGGCATGCCGCGGACCTGCTCGCCCGGATCGTGGGGGACTCCACGGACCAGGCCGTCGGCCGGGTCCGTGAGGCCACCTCGGACGGCACGCTGCTGCGCGGCGAGGTGCTCTCCCGCTGGCAGGACTTCGTCGGCACGGGGGAGTTCTTCCGCGGCGTCGAGACCACGATCGGCCGGCTGCGGGACCGCCTCGGCGCCCTGGTGCGCGGGGGCCCGGCCCCGCCCGAAGAGGTCGAGACCGCGCTCGAGACCGGCCTGCACGCCGTGATGGTCGAGGCGGCTGCCGCGGCCGCCGAGCAGATCGAGCGGCGTTGGGCGTCCGAGCCGGCGGGCCGGGCCCTCGTGGCCGGGCGCGACCTGGGCGCCCTGACGCCGGATGCGTCGGCGCGGGCGGCCGACGTCGTGCGGGACTGGCAGTCGGACGTGCTGGCGCTGATCCAGGAGGAGGGTGCGGGCAAGCGCACGCGCGCCCGCCTGGCGGCCACCGGCGTGAACGGTGCGGCCGTGGCCCTCATGATCATCTCGTTCGCCTCCACCGGCGGACTCGCGGGCATCGAGGTCGGCATCGCCGGCGGCGCCGCCGTCGTCGGTCAGAAGCTGCTCGAGTCGATCTTCGGCGAGGACGCCGTGCGCCGCATGGCCCGGCGTGCCGATGAGCTGCTCGAGCGCCGCGTGCGGGCCTTCCTCGAGACCGTGCTCGCGGACCGCTTCCTGCCGCTGCTCCACCTCGAGCGCGAGCCGCAGGCCACCGAGGAGCTGCGCGCCCTCGTGCCGGTGCTGCGCCGCGGGGTGGCCGCCGGCGTCGACGGCCCGACCGGGCCCGAGCACGCCCCGTCCGCCGCCGAGGCGGGGGAGGAGCCCCGATGAGCCGCAGCGACACCCCCGCCCTGGCCCCCCGCCTGGACGCCCTCGGCGAGGCCGCCGAGCTGGCCGCGGGTCGCCTGCCCGAGGACGTCGTGGCCGGGGCCGACGCCGTCGTGCGCGCGGCCGGGGAGCGCCAGGCACTCTCCGCGGAGCACACCGTGGTCGGGTTCTTCGGGGCGACGGGCTCCGGCAAGTCCTCCCTGTTCAACGCGCTCACCGGCCGCGACCTGGCCCGCGTGGCCGCCACCCGGCCCACCACGTCCGAGCCGCTCGCCGCGGTCTGGGGCGTGGGCCGGGGACAGGGGCTGGACCCGGAGCACGGCGACGGCACCGGCGAGGGCGGCGGTGCGGCCGCGCTGCTCGACTGGCTCGGCGTGCGCCGCCGCCACCTGCTGGACGAGGCGCCCGTGCTCGACGACGGCCGCCCCGGCTTCCTCGGCTTCGGCCGCCGTGACGGCGCCGACGCCACCGGCCTGATCCTGCTGGACCTGCCGGACATCGACTCGGTCGAGCGGGGCAACCGCGAGATCACCTCCCGGCTGGCCGGCCACGTGGACGTGCTGGTGTGGGTCGTGGACCCGGAGAAGTACGCGGACGCTGTGCTGCACCGCGAGTTCCTGGCGACCATGGGCTCGCACGCGGCCGTGACCCTCGTGCTGCTCAACCAGGTGGACCGGCTCTCGGTGCGTGACCGGGACGTCGTGCTGGCCTCGCTGCGCCGGATGCTCTCGGGGCACGGCCTCGGCGATGTCAGGGTGCTGCCCGTGTCCGCGCGCACGGGGGAGGGCCTGGAGGAGGTCGGCCGGCAGGTCGCGGCGATCGTCGCCCAGCGCGGCGCGGCCGCCGAACGCCTGGGCGCGGACGTCGCGGCCCGTGCCGCGGACCTCGCCGCCGCCTCGGGCGAGGGCGAGCCGGCCGGCGTCGGGCCCGGGGACGAGCAGCGGCTCGGGCGCGAGCTGGCCGTGGCCGGCGGCGTGCCGGCCGTCGTCCGGGCGGTCGAGGGCTCGTACCGGCTGCGTTCGGCCAAGCGCACCAGCTGGCCCGTGCTGCGCTGGATGCACTCCTTCCGCGCGGACCCCCTGCGGCGCCTGCACCTGATGCCCGAGAGCGCCGCCCCCCGCCGCGACCGGGACGAGGTCGCCCGCGACCCCGCGCTGCACCGCACCTCCCTGCCCGAGCGCTCGGGCACCCAGCGGGCCGTCGTCGACGGCGCGGTCCGCACGCTGGCCGCCGCGGCCGGCGCGGGAGCCTCCGAGCCGTGGGCCGCCGCCATCCGCCGCGCGGGCCGGGAGCACGCCGAGGAGCTCCCCGGCGCCGTGGACCAGGCGATCGCCGCCACCGACCTCGGGGCCGGTCGGGGCAGCTGGTGGCACCCCGTGCTGGACGTGCTGCAGTGGCTCGCCCTCCTCACCGCCGTCGTCGGCGCCGGCTGGCTGGGCGTCCTCGCCCTGGCTGGGTACCTGCAGTTCCCCCTGCCGCCCGCCCCCACGGTCGAGGGCTTCCCCCTCCCGACGCTGCTGCTCGTCGGCGGCCTCGCGCTCGGCGTGCTCCTGGCCCTGCTGGCGATCCCCCTGACCCGGTGGACCGCCGCGGCGCGGGGACGCCACGCGCGCCGCCGCCTCGAGGAGGCGACCACCGACGTCGGCCGGCGGCTCGTCGTCGACCCGGTGCGCGCCGAGGTGGACCGCTTCCGCGCCTTCCGCGACGCCCTCGCCCGGGCCTCCGGCGCCCCGGTCCGGCGGGGCCGCCGATGACGGTGCGCGACCCCGCGGCCGCGGCGGGGGCGACCGTCGGCGACCTCACGGAGGCCGAGCTGCTGGAGGTCGTCCTGACCGGGCTCGCTCCCGCCGTCCGGGACGGCCACTGGCCCGCCGGCACCGTCGCCCCGGGCGACGACGCCGCCCTCGTGCCGGCGCCCCGCGGCGGGACGCTCATCTCCACCGACGCGATGGGGGAGGGCACGGACTTCCTGCACCGCTGGCCCGCCGGCCCCCGCACCCGCGGCCACGACGCCGGCTGGAAGGCCGTCGCCCAGAACCTCTCGGACGTCAACGCGATGGGCGGGACCGCCTCCGCGCTCGTCACCGCCCTCACCCTGCCGCCGACGACGCCGGTCGCCTGGGTGCGGTCGTTCGCCGCGGGCATCGTGGGCGCGGTGCGTCACCTCGGCGCGCCGGACTGCCGGGTGGCCGGGGGCGACCTGGGCACCGGCGGACGGGTCCACGCCGCGGTGACGGTGCTCGGGGACCCGCACCCCGGCGGAGAGCTGTGCCGCACGCCGGCCGCGGCGGACCGGGACCGCGTGCTCGCCGAGGGCGCCGACCTCGTCCATGCCCAGGCGGTGCCGGACGGTCCCCGGGCCGCCGCGCCTCCGGGGCCGGGGTGGGCCGCCGCCGGGCTCACCCTGCTGCTCACCGACCGCGCGGAGCTGGAGCGACGGGCGGACGCCCTCCCCGCCGCCGACCGGCCGTCACCGCGGGAGCTCGCCCGCGCCGTCCGCGCCCAGCTGCGACCCCGCCCGCCGCTGGCCCTCGGGCCCGCCGCGGTGACGGCCGGCCTGCTCACCCTCATGGACGTCTCCGACGGCCTGGGCAAGGACGCGCACCGCATGGCGGCCGCCACCGGCGGGACCGGCCCCGCGCCGGCACCGTGGCTGGACGAGGCCTGGCTGGCGGAGGCCGCCGCACCCCTGCGCCGCGTGGCCGCCCTGGCCGGGGCCAGCCCGGAGGCGCTCGTGACCGGCGGGGGCGAGGACTACGGCCTCCTGGGGCTGGCGTGGCCCGAGACCGAGCTGCCCCGGGGGTTCACGCGGATCGGCCGGCTCGTGCCGGCCGGGGCCCGGCCGCCGGCCGGGCACCGGCCCCTGTCCGAGTCCGGCTGGGACCCGTTCGCCGGCTGAACGCCCGGGCCGGGGTCCGCGGGCGGGTCAGGCCGCGCGGAGGAGTCGCTCCGGGTCGAAGCGGTGGCCGAGGCCGATGACGTCCCACCCGTGCTCGCGCCACGCGGCGACGTCCAGGACGTTGCGCCCGTCGATCAGCAGGCGGGAGGCCACGCGTGCGCCCACGGCGTCCGGATCCATCTCGCGGAACTGGCGCCACTCGGTCAGCAGCAGGGTCAGCTCGGCGCCGTCCACGGCCGCCTCGAGCGAGTCCACGTAGTCGAGCCGCGGGAAGCGGGCGGCCGCGTTGGCGTTGCCCTCCGGGTCGTACACCCGGACGTCGGCGCCGGCCGTGTAGAGACGGTTGGCGACGTCGAGGGCGGGGGAGTCCCGGACGTCGTCGGAGTCCGGCTTGAACGTGACGCCCAGCACGGCGATCCGCGTGCCGTTGAGCACCTGCACGCTCGCCGGGGTGGGGGCGGGCCCGGAGGCCTCGGCCCGGCGGATGCGGCCGTCGCGAGCCGCGGAGAGCACCTGCACCGCCAGGTCCACCACGCGGTCGCGGCGGCGCAGGTTGATGTCATCCACCTCCGCCAGGAACCGCATGGTCCGGTCCAGGCCCAGCTCGGAGACGCGGGCCTGGAGCGCGCGGATGTCCTTGGGCAGGCAGCCGCCCCCGAAGCCCACGCCCGCGTTGAGGAACCGGCGTCCGATCCGCGCGTCGTGGCCGATCGCGTCCGCGAGGGTGCCGATGTCCCCGCCCACGTTCTCGGTGATCTCCGAGAACGCGTTGATGAACGAGATCTTCGTGGCCAGGAAGGCGTTGGCGGCCACCTTCACCAGCTCGGCCGTCTCGAGGTCTGTGCTGATCCACGGGGTGTCGGCCGCGAGCTGCCGCGCGTAGACGCGGCGCAGGATGCCCTCGGCGCGGGGCCCGTGCATGCCGATGACGAGGCGGTCCGGGGTGAGCGTGTCCCTCACGGCGAAGCCCTCCCGGAGGAACTCGGGGTTCCAGGCGAGCTCGACCTCGCCCGGCAGTCCGGCCTCGGCGCGCACGGTGCGCACGAGCTCGGCCAGGCGGCGCGCGGTGCCCACGGGCACGGTCGACTTGCCGACGATCAGTGCGTCGCGGTCGATCGCCGCGGCGAGGGAGGCGACGGCGGCGTCCACATAGCTCAGGTCCGCCGCGGTCTCGCCCACCTTCTGCGGGGTGCCGACGCCGATGAAGTGGACGTCCGCCCAGCGGGCCGCCTCCGCGACGTCGGTGGTGAAGCGCAGCCGCCCGGAGGCGACGTGGGTGCGCAGCAGCTCGGGCAGGCCGGGTTCGTGGAAGGGCACCTCGCCGCGGGCCAGGCGCTCGATCTTGGCCGGGTCCACGTCCACGCCGAGGACCTCGAAGCCCAGCTCGGCCATGCAGGCGGCGTGTGTGGCGCCCAGATAGCCCGTGCCGATCACGGACAGCCGCGGCGCGGCCTCCTGCTCGGCGGGGGCGGCGGGCGCGGTCGTCTCGGTCACAGCGGACTCCTCGGTGGTGCGGGGGGCGGCGGTCGGGGACCTGGTTGACGCTAGGCCCCGCGGGTGAACGCGGGAAGAACGGGGTGTCTCCGCGGCGCGTCCCGTCGGTGGCGCGGGCGGGCCTCAGGCCTCGCCGGCGCGGATGAGCTCGGTGAGCCGCGTCGCGGCGGAGACGACGGCGTCCGCGTGCAGCCGGCCCGGCTGCCGGGAGAGCCGTTCGAGGGGGCCGGAGATCGAGACCGCCGCGATGACGCGTCCGCTGGGGCCGCGCACCGGTGCGGACACCGAGGCGACCCCGGGCTCGCGCTCGGCCAGGGACTGGGCCCAGCCGCGCCGCCGCACCGCCGCGAGGACGGTGGGTGTGAACACGGCGCCGGCCAGCCCCTCGACGAGCCGCTCGTGGTCCTCCCAGGCCAGGAGCACCTGCGCGGCGGAGCCGGCCTTCATGGACATGCGGGCGCCCACGGGGATGGTGTCGCGCAGGCCCCAGGGCCGCTCCGCGCTGGCCACGCACACGCGGGCGTCCGCCTGCCGACGGAACACCTGGGCACTCTCTCCCGTGGCGTCGCGCAGCCACAGCAGCACCGGACCGGAGGCCGTGGTGAGCCGGTCCTCGCCGGCGGCGGAGGCGAGCTCGGCCAGGCGGGTGCCCAGCACGTAGCGGCCCTGCAGGTCCTTGCCCACCATGCGGTGGTGCGTGAGGGCGGCCGCGAGCCGGTGCAGCGTGGGCCGCGCGATCCCGGTGGCGGTGACGAGCTGGGCGAGCGTGGCCGGGCCGGACTCGAGCGCGTCGAGGATCGCCACCGACTTGTCCACCACGCCGACGCCGCTGGGATGCCGGTGGAGCGAGGGGCCGATGAGGTCGTCCTCGGTGGGCGGGCGCACGGGCTCGGTGGTCATGGGGTGATCGTAGTCGTCTCACTGCTCGGACGGACCGGGGGTGTCGGTGTGCGTCGCATGTGACCGGGCCGGCCGGGGCCAGGTCCGGCATGTGAGACGAAATCTCACGATATGGAATATCGCGCCGCGTGGTCGAGAACGGCCCCGCCGCGCCCCACAGTGGTCCGTGAGCACCGGCGCCCCGCGCCGGGCGACGACCGACAGGTGCGTGAGCAGGAAGGTGCGGCACATGACGACGGCGACGACGCGGCCCAGGACGCTGGCCGAGAAGGTCTGGGACGAACACGTGGTGGTGCGTGGCGAGGGCGAGGGCGCCTCCCGCACCCCCGACCTGCTCTACATCGACCTGCACCTCGTGCACGAGGTGACGAGCCCGCAGGCCTTCGAGGGGCTGCGTCTGGCCGGGCGTCCGGTGCGCCGGCCCGACCTGACCATCGCCACGGAGGACCACAACACCCCGACGCTGGACATCGACCAGCCGATCGCGGATGCCACCTCGCGCACGCAGATCGAGACCCTGCGGGCCAACTGCGCCGAGTTCGGCGTCCGCCTGCACCCGTTGGGCGACGCCGAGCAGGGCATCGTCCACGTCGTCGGCCCCCAGCTGGGTCTGACCCAGCCCGGCCTCACCGTGGTCTGCGGCGATTCCCACACCTCCACCCACGGCGCGTTCGGCGCCCTGGCGTTCGGCATCGGCACCTCCGAGGTCGAGCACGTCCTGGCCACCCAGACCCTGCCGCTGAAGCCCTTCAAGACCATGGCGGTCACCGTGGACGGCACGCTGCGCCCGGGTGTGACGGCCAAGGACATCATCCTCGCGGTCATCGCGAAGATCGGCACGGGCGGGGGCCAGGGCTTCGTGCTCGAGTACCGCGGTGAGGCCATCCGGAACCTCTCCATGGAGGGCCGGATGACCATCTGCAACATGTCCATCGAGGCCGGCGCCCGCGCCGGCATGGTCGCCCCGGACGAGACCACCTTCGCCTACCTGAAGGGCCGTCCCCATGCCCCCGAGGGCGACGACTGGGATGCCGCCGTCGAGCACTGGCGCACCCTCGCCACGGACGAGGGTGCCGAGTTCGACGCCGAGGTGGTCATCGACGCGGACACGCTGGAGCCGTTCGTCACGTGGGGCACCAACCCGGGGCAGGGCGTGAGCCTGAACGACACCGTCCCCGCGCCCGAGGACTTCGCCGACCCGGTGGCCCAGGAGGCGGCCCGCAAGGCACTGTCCTACATGGACCTGGCCCCCGGCACCCCGATGAAGCAGGTCGAGGTCGACACCGTGTTCATGGGCTCGTGCACCAACTCCCGCATCGAGGACCTGCGGGCGTTCGCCGAGGTCGTCCGGGGCCGACGCAAGGCCGAGGGGCTGCGCGTCATGGTCGTGCCGGGCTCGGCGCGCGTGCGTCTGCAGGCCATGGACGAGGGCCTGGACAGGGTGTTCGAGGACTTCGGGGCCGAGTGGCGGTTCGCCGGCTGCTCCATGTGCCTGGGCATGAACCCGGACCAGCTCTCCCCGGGGGAGCGCTGCGCGTCCACCTCCAACCGCAACTTCGAGGGCCGGCAGGGCAAGGGCGGGCGCACCCACCTGGTGTCCCCGGTGGTCGCCGCGGCCACCGCCGTGCTGGGCCGCCTCGCCAGCCCGTCCGACCTGCCCGCCCTCACCCCCCAGGAGGCCTGAGCCATGGAGAAGTTCACCACCCACACCGGCGTCGGCGTGCCGCTGCGCGCCTCGAACGTGGACACGGACCAGATCATCCCGGCCGTGTACCTCAAGCGGATCTCCCGCACGGGCTTCGAGGACGCCCTGTTCGCCGGCTGGCGCCAGGACCCCGACTTCATCCTGAACACCGAGCCGTTCAGCGGAGGCACCGTGCTCGTGGCGGGCTCGGACTTCGGCACCGGCTCCTCGCGCGAACACGCCGTGTGGGCGCTCAAGGACTACGGCTTCCGCGCCGTGATCTCCCCGCGCTTCGCGGACATCTTCCGCGGCAACTCCGCCAAACAGGGGCTCGTCGCGGCCCAGGTGGAGCAGGAGGACGTCGAGCGCATCTGGAAGGAGCTGGAGAACCGTCCCGGGACCCCGGTCACCGTGGACCTCGTCACACGCACCGTCGAGTGCGGGGATGTGACCGCCCCCTTCCAGATCGACGACGACACCCGTCACCGGCTGCTCGAGGGCCTGGACGACATCGCCGTCACCCTGGGGCACCAGGCCGAGATCGACGCCTACGAGGCGGACCGCCCCGCGTACAAGCCCACCACCCTGCCGGCCCGCACGGCCGGCTGACCGGCCGCCGCCGGGAGCGCACCATTGCCGCGCGTGCCCGGCGACGCCCTATGCTGGGAGGCGATTCCGGGACCGCCCGCCGCACACGGCGGGCGGTCCCGTTCAGAGACCTCCCCGCTCCGGCGGAGTGGCCGAGACCGTGGCCCTGCGGCCGCGCTGAGGAAGGACGCGCATGGCGAAGCTCTTGACCATCCATGGCGGCAAGCCGCTGACCGGTGAGGTGACCGTGCGCGGCGCCAAGAACCTGGTGCCCAAGGCCATGGTGGCCGCCCTGCTCGGCAACTCGCCGTCCGTGCTCCGGAACATCCCCGAGATCAAGGACGTGGACGTCGTCAGCTCCCTCCTCGAGATCCACGGCGTGTCCGTGGAGTGGGACAAGGAGACCGGGCGGATCACGATGGACCCGGCCGGGGTGAAGTCGGCCCTGACCGCCGAGATCGACGCCCACGCCGGCGACTCGCGCATCCCGATCCTCTTCTGCGGCCCGCTCATGCACGCGATCGGGGAGGCCTTCATCCCCGACCTCGGCGGCTGCAAGATCGGCGACCGCCCGATCGACTACCACCTGGCCGTGCTGCGCAACTTCGGCGCCGTCGTGGACAAGCGCCCGGGCGGCATCTCCATCTCCGCCCCCAAGGGCCTGCACGGCGCCAAGCTCGAGCTGCCGTACCCCTCCGTCGGAGCCACCGAGCAGGTGCTGCTGACCGCTGTGAAGGCCGAGGGCATCACCGAGCTCAAGGGCGCCGCCGTCGAGCCGGAGATCCACGACCTCATCGCCGTCCTGCAGAAGATGGGCGCGATCATCACCGTGCAGACGGACCGCACCATCCGCATCGAGGGCGTGAGCGAGATGCGCGGCTACAACCACATCGCGCTGCCCGACCGCAACGAGTCCGCCTCGTGGGCCTCCGCCGCCCTGGCCACCCGGGGGGACATCTACGTCCGCGGCGCCGAACAGCGCGACCTGACGGCGTTCCTGAACACCTACCGCAAGATCGGCGGCGAGTTCGACGTCGTCGACGACGGCATCCGGTTCTGGCACGCCGGCGGCGATCTCAACCCGCTCGTGCTCGAGACGGATGTGCACCCCGGCTTCATGACCGACTGGCAGCAGCCCCTCGTGGTGGCGCTGACCCAGGCCAAGGGGGTCTCCATCGTGCACGAGACCGTGTACGAGAACCGCTTCGGCTTCACCGACGCCCTCGTGCGGATGGGCGCCTCCATCCAGCTGCACCGCGAGTGCCTCGGCTCCGTGCCGTGCCGCTTCGGTCAGCGCAACTTCCTGCACTCGGCCGTGATCTCCGGCCCGACGCCGCTGCACGGCGTCGAGTTCGACATCCCGGACCTGCGCGGCGGCTTCTCCCACCTGATCGCCGCCCTCACCGCCGAGGGCACCTCCACGGCGACGGGCCTGGAGATCATCAACCGCGGCTACGAGCACTTCATGGCGAAGCTCGAGGGCCTCGGCGCCGACGTCGAGCTGACCGAACGCGACCGGTGAGCGGCGTGGACGCGCAGAGCCCTGCCGCCGCGGGGGGTCGTCCGACGCGTGCCGCGCGGGCCCCCTACGTGATCCCGGGGGTGATCGTGCGACCGGCGATGCGGGCCCTCGTCCGCCAGGTGTGGGAGGGGACCGAGCACCTGCCCGAGACCGGCGCGATCCTCGCCGTCAACCACATCTCGGAGGTGGACCCGCTCTCCGTGGCCCACATGGTCTACAACCAGGGCCTGCTGCCGACCTTCCTCGCCAAGGCCGAGCTCTGGAAGGTGCCCGTGCTCAAGCAGGTCCTCGAGGCCACCCGCATGATCCCGGTCGAGCGCACCCGCGACGGCGGCCGCTCGCTCGCCGCCGCCCGCGAGGCCGTCGCCACGGGCCGGGCGATCATCGTCTACCCGGAGGGCACCGTCACCCGCGATCCCGACGGCTGGCCCATGGCCGGGCGCAACGGGGCCGTGCGCCTCGCCCTGCAGACCGGCGCCCCGCTCATCCCCGTCGGTCAGTGGGGCATCCAGGAGCTGCTGCCGTACGGCGGCCGCTCCCTCCGCGTCCTCCCGCGCAAGACCGCCCGGATCCGGGTCGGCGCGCCCGTCGACCTCGCGGACCTGCGGGACGGCCCCGTGACGGCGGCGACCCTGCGCGAGGGCACCGGCCGCATGATGGCCGCGATCACCGACCTGGTCGCCGAGCTGCGCGGAGAACCGGCCCCGGAGGGTCGCTGGGATCCCGCGACCGGAGCGCGGGTGATCGGGGCATGAGCGATCCGCGCACCGTCGCCGTCCTCGGGGCCGGCAGCTGGGGGTCGGCCTTCGCCCGCGTCCTGGGCCTGAGCACCAGCCCCGAGTCCGCCCGCGCGTCCGAGATCGTGATGTGGTCCCGGCGGGCCGAGGTCGCCGAGGCCATCACCGAGCGACACGAGAACCCCGAGTACCTGCCCGGCATCACCCTGCCCACCTGCGTGCGCGCCGTCACCGACGCCGCCGAGGCGGTCCGGGGCGCCGGCGTCGTGGTGGTGGCCGTGCCCGCGCAGCACGTGCGCGAGACGCTGCGCACCGTGCGCGCCGACCTGGCCCCGGACGCCGTCGTGGTCTCCCTCGTCAAGGGCCTCGAGCGCGGCACCGACGCGCGGATGTCGCAGGTCTGCGCCGAGGAGCTGGGCCTCAGCCCGGACCGGTTCGCGGTGGTCTCCGGACCCAACCTCGCCCTCGAGATCGCGCGCGGCGAGCCCACCGCCACGGTGGTCGCCTCGGCCTCGCGCGCGACGGCGGAGCGCATCGCCGCCCTCACGGCCGGCCGGACCTTCCGGCCCTACACGAACACGGACGTCGTGGGCGTGGAGATCGGCGGCGTGGTGAAGAACGTCATCGCGCTCGCCGTGGGCATCTGCGACGGGCAGGGGCTGGGGGACAACTCCAAGGCCTCCGTCATCACCCGGGGCCTGGCCGAGACCACCCGGCTGGCCGTCGCGCTCGGCGGCGACCCGGCCACCATGGCCGGGCTCGCCGGCCTGGGCGACCTCGTGGCCACGTGCGCCTCGCCCCTGTCCCGCAACCGCACGGCCGGCCGCCACATCGGCACCGGCCTCAGCGCGGAGGAGGCGGTGGCCGCCATGAGCCAGACGGCCGAGGGCATCAAGTCCGTCTCCGCCATCGTGCACGCCGCCCGCGCCCACGGTGTGGAGATGCCCATCAGCGAGCTGATGGACCGGGTGGTCGCCGGGGACGTGGCCGTGGACCGCCTCGCCGAGCTGCTGCTCGCCCGTGACCTGAAGTCGGAAGGACGCACCGCATGACCGCCATCCCCGCCCCGGAGGCCGCTGCCGGCGCGCGTCCCCGCGTGCTCCTGCTCTTCGGCGGCCGCTCGAGCGAGCACCCCATCAGCTGCGTGACCGCGGCGGGTGTGCTGCACGCGGCCGACCGTCAGCGCTGGGACGTCGTGCCGGTGGGCGTGGCCCGCTCCGGCCTGTGGTCGCACGACGAGCTGGACGTGGCCTCGTTCCGCCTGGACGGCGACGTCCTGCCGGAGGTGCCGGAGCCCGAGGCCCCGGTGAGCCTGCGCGCCCTGCCGGACGGCACCGTCGAGCTGACCGCGGCCGACGGCTCCTCGCTGGGCCCCGTGGACGTCGTGTTCCCGCTGCTGCACGGCCCCTGGGGCGAGGACGGCACCCTCCAGGGCATGTTCGAGTCGCTGGGTCTGCCCTACGTGGGCTGCGGCGTGCTCGCCTCCGCGGTCGGCATGGACAAGCACTTCATGAAGGTCGCCTTCCAGGCCGCCGGCCTCGAGGTCGGCCCGTGGGAGACCATCACCGCCCGCGACTGGGCGCGCGATCCGGAGGCGGCCCTCGCCCGCGCCGGGGCGCTCGCCTACCCGCTGTTCGTCAAGCCCGCCCGCGCCGGCTCGTCCTTCGGCATCACCCGCGTCACCGAGCCCGCGGGTCTGCGCGCCGCCGTCGAGGAGGCCCGTCGCTTCGACCCCAAGGTCGTGGTGGAGGCGGGCATCGTCGGCCGCGAGATCGAGTGCGCCGTCCTCGACGGGCACGGCGCCGCCGCCCCGCGCGCCTCGCTGCCGGGGGAGATCGTCGTGGCCCACGACGAGGGCGAGACGCAGTTCTACGACTTCGAGTCGAAGTACCAGGACACCGGCAGCACCCAGCTGTCCTGCCCGGCCGAGCTGCCGGGGGAGGAGATCGAGCGGCTGCGCGCCCTGGCGATCCGCGCCTTCGAGGCCGTGGACGCGTCCGGCCTGGGCCGCTGCGACTTCTTCTTCACCCCGGACGGGCGCTGGGTGGTCAACGAGATCAACACCATGCCGGGCTTCACGCCCATCAGCATGTACCCGGCCATGTGGGAGCGGACGGGCCTGTCCTACGACGATCTGATCTCGGAGCTGCTGGACCTCGCCCTCGAGCGGGGCGTCGGCCTGCACTGACGCGGCCCGCGGCCGGCCCGCGCCGGTCTCAGCCGACGGGTGTGGCGTCCTGCACGCTGACGCAGCCGCCGCTGGGCTCGATCTGCGCGACCGCCGAGGACAGGCCCACCATCACGGTGTCCGAGCTGGCCTGGTCCTTGCCGAACAGCACCTCCACGGCCGGGTCACGGCCGTAGGTGGTGATCCGCCAGTTCTCGTCCTCGTCCCGGATGACCCAGTCGATCCCGTCCACGGAGATGCAGCGGTCCGTGGTGGGGCCGGGGACCTCGGCGCCGCAGCGCAGGACGACGGCGGCCGGGTCACCCCACACGGCCGTCGCCTGGCTGTCGGTGGGGCGCAGGTCGAGGTCGCCCAGGGCGTCGGGCATGGCCACCATGGCCGGGGCACACGCCGGGTCAGCGGCGTGGGGCGCGGCCTCCACCGTGGCCACCCGTCCGGTGCAGGCCGTGGCGCCGAGGGCGATCGCGGTCAGGAGGGGCACGAGACGACGCAGACGGCGGGATTCCATCCGCCCAGGATACGTGCGGCGCCGGGACCCGCGGGGGCCCGTGCCCTAGCATGGGCGGGACCGTTCCCGTCCCCGCCTCAGGAGCCCACGTGAGCAGCACCGCGGACCCCCGCCCCCGCCCCCCGCAGGAGGACGTCGCCGTCGGGCGGCGCCGTCGTCGTCGCCGCCCGTGGCTGATCGCCCTGGCGGTGGTGCTCGTGGCGCTGCTGGCCGTGGGCATCGCGGCGGCGGTGTACGTCGGCGGGATCGCCCGGATCATCGACCAGGACACCCAGCGCTTCGACGGCGGCGCGTTCCCCGCCGAGTCGGGCCGCCCGGGCGCCGCGGGGGCGTCCGCCCAGCAGCCCACCGCGCCGCCGCCCGGCATGGACGCGGACCAGGCCGCCGAGGGCGCCCAGGGCCCCGTCGCCCCGGACGCGGACGAGAAGGCGGACGAGCAGGCCCTCGACGTGCTGCTCGTCGGCGAGGACGCGGGCGCGGAGGGCCGTGACTCCGCCGGCCGGTCGGACACCCTCATGTGGGTCCACGTGCCCGGGGACCGCAGCGAGATCCAGGTCATGTCCATCATGCGCGACATGTGGGTGCCGATCCCGGGACACGGGGACCACAAGGTCAACGCCGCCTACCAGTACGGCGGCATCCCGCTGACGGTGGCCACCGCGGAGAACATGTTCCAGGCACGCGTGGACCACGTGATCGCCGTGGACCTCGCCGGCTTCAAGGGCCTCGTGGACGCCCTGGGCGGCGTCAGCGTGGACAACCCCAGCGCCTTCGTCTCGACCGGCGGCATCGACTTCCCCGCGGGCACCGTGCAGATGGACGGGGACAAGGCCCTGGCCTACGCGCGGGAGCGGTACAACCTGCCGCGCAGCGACTTCGACCGTGTGGAGAACCAGCAGCGCCTGGTCAAGGCCATCGTGGCCGCGTTCCTCTCCCGCGACACCCTCTCGGACCCGAGCCGCGTGCAGGCCGCCGTCGAGGAGTTCGCCCCCTTCCTGACCCTCGACGACGAGCTCGACTCGAGCACCCTCGCGAACCTGGCGTGGTCCCTGCGCGACGCGCGCGACGCCCCGATCGTGACCAGCACGGTGCCGTCCGTGGGCGTGGGCTACACGGACACCGGCGAGGACGTCGTGTGGCCGGACTGGGCGGCGATCGCCCGCCTCGGCGAGGGCATCCGCACCGGCACCCTGGGGGAGGCCGTCGCGCAGTGAGCACGCCGTCCCGGCCGTCACTGGTACGGCACTGGCTCGCGCTCGCGGAGGAGCTCGTGGGCCGGGCCGCGCCGCGACTCGACGCCCTGAACCTCTTCCCGGTCCCGGACGCGGACACGGGCACGAACATGCTCGCCACGCTGACGGCGGCCCGCACCGCGGCCGACGCCTGCCCCGCACAGGACGACGTCGGCGCCGTGCTCGCGCACGCGGGCGCGGCCGCGCTGGACTCGGCCCGGGGCAACTCGGGCATGCTGCTCGCGGTCAGTCTGGCGGGGATGGCCGAGCCCCTGCGCGGCCGGGAGCGCGTCGACGCGTTCGCCCTGGCGGCGGCGTTCGGAGCCGCCGACCGGGCCGCCCGGCAGGCCCTGTCGGATCCGCGCGAGGGGACGATCCTCACGGTGCTCTCCGCGGCCGCCCGCAGCCTCGCGCGCTCGTCCACCCAGGCCCCCGACACGCCCGCGGTGGCCGGGGACGCGGACCCGGCCGTGCGGCTGGGCCCGGCCGTGACCGTCATGCTGGCCGACTGCGTGCAGGCCGTGGAGGAGACCGAGTCGTTGCTCGCCCCGCTGACCCGGGCGCACGTCGTGGACGCCGGCGCCGTCGGGCTGCTCTGGGTGTTCGAGGCGCTGCGCGCCGTCGTCACGGGCACGCCCGTGGACGAGGAGCTGGCCACCGCCCTCCCCGGCTACGTCGAGGGCGTCCACGCCGCGGAGGGCGAGCCCGCTGCCGAGGCGGAGGCGTCGGCCGAGGGGGCCGTCGAGGTGATGGGCACCCTGACGCTCACCCCGCTCGCCGCGGCCGAGCTGCGCCGACGGCTGACCGACGTGGGGGACGCCGTGATCCTCGCCCCCGTCGGGACCGCCCGTGACGCGCAGGGCCGGGTGCCGTGGCGGGTCCACGTGCACGTGCCCCGCGCCGAGGACGCGATCGGCCCCCTGCGGGCCGCCGGCGACGTGGAGGGCCTGGCCGTCACCGACCTGGCCGAGCCGTCGCACGGCGACGACGCCGCACCGGATGGGTGCCATGGCCGCTGAGGCCCCCGTCACCGACCTGCCCCTGTCCGAGGTGCTGGGCGGGAAGCTGCCCGCCCGCCTCGAGAAGGAGCTCGGGCTGACCACGGTCGGGGAGCTGCTGGACCACGTGCCGCGCCGCTGGATCGAGCGCGGCGAGCTCACCCCCATCGCCGCGCTGCCTTACGACGCCGAGGTGACCGTCGTCGCCGTCGTGGAGTCGGTGACCACGCGGCGCATGCACAGCCGGCCCGGGTTCATCGTGGACGTCACCGTCGCTGACCCGTCCGTGGCCGGCGTGCCGGGGGCGAGCCTGTCCATGGCCTTCTTCAACGGCCACGACGCCCGCCGCCGCCTCGCCCCCGGGATGACCGCCATGTTCCAGGGCCGCACGACCGAGTACCGCGGCCGGATCACGCTGAACAACCCGGACTTCGCCCTCCTGGACGACGACGTCGCCCCGGGGGAGGTGGACGTGCGACCGGTCCCGCTCTACCGGGCCACGGGGAAGCTGCCGTCGTGGACGGTCCGCTCCGCCGTCGCCCGGGTGCTCGAGACCGTCGACCTGGGACGGATCCCCGAGCTGCTCACCGAGCGGATCCGCGCGGAGGCCGCCGCGGCGCTCGACCTGGACGCGCCGCTGCCGGGCACCGCCCAGGCGTACCGGGACCTGCACGCCCCTCACGACGTCGCCGCCACCGGCCCGGCGCGGACCGCGCTGGCCCTGCGTGAGGCGCTGCTCGTCCAGGCCGCGCTCGCCTGGCGCCGGGACCGGGAGCGGGCGGTGCCCGCTGTGCCCCGCCCGCCGCGGCCCGGGGGCCTGCTCGAGGCCCTGGACGCCCGCCTGCCGTTCGCGCTGACGCCCGGCCAGGTGGCGGTGGGGGAGCAGCTGTCCGCCGAGCTGGCCCGGGACGCCCCGATGAGCCGGCTGCTGCAGGGGGACGTGGGCGCGGGCAAGACGCTCGTGGCCCTGCGGGCGATGCTGCAGGTCGTGGACGCCGGCGGCCAGGCCGCCCTGGTGGCGCCCACCGAGGTGCTCGCCGCCCAGCACCACCGTGCCCTGCTGCGCCTGATGGGCCCCCTCGCCGAGGCCGGCACCCTCGGGGCCGGCGACGGCCCGGCCACGAGGGTCGTGCTGGTCACCGGCTCGCTCAAGACCGCCGCACGCCGCGAGGCCCTGCTGGCCCTGGCCTCCGGCGAGGCCGGGATCGCCGTGGGGACGCACGCCCTGCTCTCCGAGAAGGTGGGCTTCGCCGAGCTGGCCCTGGCCGTCGTCGACGAGCAGCACCGCTTCGGCGTGGACCAGCGCGAGGCCCTGCGGCGGGCCAACCCCGGCACGCACCTGCTCGTCATGTCCGCCACGCCCATCCCGCGCTCCGTGGCGATGACGGTGTTCGGCGACCTGGACCTGTCGGTGCTCGAGGGGCTGCCCTCGGGGCGACAGCCGGTCACCACGCACGTGGCGCGGATGGCCCACGGCCCGCGCGTGATCGGCCGGGTGTGGGAGCTGATCGCCGAGCACGTGGCGGCCGGCCACCAGGCGTTCGTGGTGTGCCCGCGCATCGACCCCGACGACGCCGACCCGGGTCACGCCAACGTGGAGGAGATGACACCCCGGCTGCGGAGTCTCCCGGCGCTGGCGGGGCTGCGGATCGACGCCGTGCACGGGCGCATGGACCAGGCCGAGCAGGACGCGGCGATGCAGGCCTTCGCGCGCGGGGAGACGGACGTGCTCGTGGCGACCACCGTCGTGGAGGTGGGTGTGGACGTGCCCAACGCGACGGTCATGGCGATCCTCGACGCCGACGACTTCGGCCTGTCCACCCTGCACCAGCTGCGCGGCCGCGTGGGCCGCGGGCCCGGGGCGGCGGTCTGCCTGCTGGCCACGCGCCTGCCGGACGGGCACCCGTCGCTGCGCCGGCTCGAGGTCCTGGCCCAGGAGCAGGACGGCATGCGCATCGCGCAGGAGGACCTCGCGCAGCGCGGCGTCGGCGACGTGCTCGGCGCCGCCCAGTCCGGGCTGGCCTCGGGGCTGCGCCACGTGGACGTCATCGCCGACGCCCCGCTGATCGCCGTGGCCGCCGACGCCGTCACGCGCGTGATGGCGGCCGGCCCCGGGCTCTCCGCCCACCCGGCGCTCGCCGCCGAGGTGGCCCGCTGGGAGGCCGAGCACCTCACCGCCGCCGACTACCTCGAGAAGGGCTGAGCCATGTCCCGCATCATCGCCGGCGCGGCCGCCGGGCGGCCCCTGACCGCCGTCCCCGGCACCGGCACGCGCCCCACCACGGACCGCACCAAGGAGGCCCTGTTCTCGTGGCTCGAGGCCCGCGACTGGCTGGACGGGACGGCCGTGCTCGACCTCTACGCCGGCTCCGGCGCCCTGGGGTGCGAGGCCGCCAGCCGCGGAGCGGCATCGGTGCTGCTGGTCGAGCGGGACCGGAAGGCCGTGACCGCGTGCCGCGCGAACGCCGCGCTGGTCAACCGGGCGCGCGGGGCCGACGTCGTGCGCGTGCGCGCCGGGAGCGTGGAGCAGGCGCTCGCGGCGGAGGCCGCGCCCGTGGACCTGATCCTGGCCGACCCGCCGTACCCGGTGGCCGGCGCGCCGCTCGAGGCCGTGCTGGAGGCGGCGGCCGGGCGGCTTGCCCCGGGCGGGCTGTTCGTGCTGGAGCGGGCGGCCCGGGACGCGGCGCCGCGCCGGCCGCGCGGCCTCGAGGAGGTCGAGGTGCGCGTCTACGGCGAGACCGCCCTGTACCTCTGGCAGGACGAGCGCTGACCCCACCCACCCGTTTTCGTTCGGGAAACGGCGGCGTCTCGGCCCGTTTTCGTTCGGGAAACGGCGGCGTCTCGTCCCGTTCTCATTGGGGCGACGAGAGGGCGGAACGGACTGTGCTCAGCACCGAACCGCGAGCACGGCGGCCGCCGTTTCCCGAACGCAAGTGCTCCGGGGACCGCCGTTTCCCGAACGAAAATGCTCTGGGGGCCGCCGTTTCGTCAACGAAAGCGTCGGGGGTCAGGCCGCGCGCAGCCGCGGGGCCGCCTCGGCCAGGCGGCGCATCGCCTCGTCGATCGCATCCGGGGACTTGCAGAACGCCAGCCGCAGCCACGACCGCAGGTGGCCCCCGTCCGGGCGGCAGAGCGCGCCCACGGGGATGCCGGTGACGCCGGCCTCACGCGTCCACCGCACCGCGGCCTCGGCCGCGTCCGTCACACCCCACGGGGCCAGGTCCACGACGACGAAGTAGCCCGCCGCCGGGACGACCGGGTCCAGGCCCGCCTCCCGCAGGCCCGCCACGAGCCGATCCCGGGCGTCGCGGTACCGCTCGCGCTGGCCGGCGAGGTGCCGCTCGGCGTCGTCGGTGGGCAGGTAGGCACCCAGCGCGCGCTGGAAGGCGGGGCCGGAGGAGTAGGTGAGGAACTGCTTGACGGCGCGCGCGGCCCCGACGAGCTCGGCCGGGCCGGTCAGCCAGCCGACCTTCCAGCCGGTGACCGCGAACGCCTTGCCCGCGCTGGAGACCGTCAGGGCGATGTCCTCGGCGCCCGCGACCGAGCGCAGGCTGACGTGCTCGCCCTCGTAGACGAGGTGGTCGTAGACCTCGTCCGCGAGGATCAGCACGCCCCGGGACCGGCACAGGGCCACGAGCTCCTCGAGCAGCTCCCGGGGATAGACCGCGCCCGTGGGGTTGTGCGGCGTGTTCACGATGAGCAGGCGCGTGCGGTCGGTGATCGCGTCCGCCACCCGTGCCGGGTCCGGCAGGAAGTCCGGTGCCTCCACCGGCACGCTCACGTGCCGGCCGCCGGTCAGGGCGATCGTGGCGGCGTGCGAGTCGTAGAACGGCTCGACCGTGACGACCTCGTCGCCCGGGCGCACGAACGCCAGGACCGTCGCGGCGATGCCCTCGGTGGCACCCGTGGTGATCATGACCTGCGTGGCGGGGTCCTCCGTCACGCCCCAGTGGCGCCGGCGGTGCTCCGCGACGGCCTGCCGCAGCGCGGGGTCGCCCGTGCCGGGGGCGTACTGGTTGGGGCCCGCCAGCACGGCGTCGGCCGCCAGCCGCAGCAGCGCGTCGGGGCCGTCGGCGTCGGGGAAGCCCTGGCCGAGGTTCACGGCCCCGTGCTCGACGGCGAGGCCCGTCATCGTCTCGAACACGGTGGGCACGGGGCCGGCGTCGCCGAGCAGGCCCGCGGCCGCCGCCGTGCGACGCCACGGCGCGTCCACGTCGACGTCGTGCGGTGCTGCTCCGGGGGTGGGCTGGGTTCCGTCCATGGCCGCACTGTACCCATCGCCGCGGACCGCACACGGCGGCGCACGCCGCGCCCGGCAGGACCGCGACGCGCCGGAGCCGGACCGGACGGGCGTCCGTCGCCGCCCGGCGCGGCCCCCGCTAGGCTGGCACCCATGCGTCGTGCCGTCTGCCCTGGTTCGTTCGATCCCCTCCACAAGGGGCATGTCGAGGTGATCGCGCGAGCCGCGAACCTCTTCGAGGAGGTGGTGGTCGCCGTGTCCGCCAACCCGGCCAAGACGTACCGCTTCAGCGTGGACGAGCGCATCGCCATGATCGAGGCGACGGTGTCGTCCCTCGCCGGTGTCGCGGTCCGGCCCATGGGCCCGGGCCTGCTGGCTGAGTTCTGCCGGCAGATCGGTGCAGATGCGATCGTCAAGGGGCTGCGCGGCGGCGCCGACCTCGAGTTCGAGGCCCCGATGGCCGCGATGAACCGCCACCTCACCGGGGTCGAGACGGTCTACCTCCCGGCCGACACCCGGTACACCCACGTGTCCTCCTCGCTCATCAAGGAGGTCCACGGACTCGGCGGCGACGTCGCCGAGTTCGTCCCGGCCGCGGTCCTGCGCGGCCTCGACGGCGGGGCCTGACCCCGCCCGGCCCACCCGCGGGCCACCCTTCCGCTCGTCCCACCGCATCAACCGCAGGAGAACCGCCGATGACCGTCCCGCCCCCCTCCCGCCCCCGCACCCGCAAGGCCGTCATCCCGGCCGCCGGCCTGGGCACCCGCTTCCTGCCGGCCACCAAGGCCATGCCGAAGGAGATGCTGCCGGTGGTGGACCGGCCGGCCATCGAGTATGTGGTGACGGAGGCCCGGCGTGCGGGCCTCGCCGACGTGCTGATGATCACGGGCCGGAACAAGCGGGCCCTCGAGGACCACTTCGACCGCCATCCCGCGCTGGAGGCCGCGTTGGAGCACAAGGGCGACACCAAGCGGCTCGCGCAGATCCACGAGTCGGACCTGGTGGGGGACATCCACTACGTCCGTCAGGGCGAGGCCCTCGGGCTCGGCCACGCCGTGAACTGCGCACGCCGCCACGTCGGCGAGGAGCCGTTCGCGGTCCTGCTGGGCGATGACATCATCGGCGACGGCGAGGCGCTGCTCGAGCGCATGATCGACGTGCAGCAGCGCCTCGGCGGCTCCGTGATCGCCCTCATGGAGGTCCCGGAGGAGGCCGTCTCGGCCTACGGCGTGGCCGCGGTGCAGGCCGTGCCGGGGGAGGGCGACGACGTCGTCCGCGTCACCGACCTCGTGGAGAAGCCGGCCCGCGAGGACGCCCCCTCCACCCTCGCGATCATCGGCCGCTACGTGCTGGCCCCGCAGGTGTTCGACGTGCTGGACGAGACCCCGCCCGGCCGCGGCGGGGAGATCCAGCTCACCGATGCGCTGCAGAGGCTGGCCACGGAGGACGGTGAGGGCCGCGGCGTGCACGCCGTCGTCTTCGACGGCCGCCGCTACGACACGGGGGACAAGCTCGGCTATCTGCAGGCGGTCATCGAGTTCGGGACGCGGCACGAGGACCTCGGGGCCGACCTGCGGGCCTGGCTCCGGGAGTTCACCGCCGGGCTCTGAGCCGGGCAGGCGACGCGCGGGCCGCCGCCGGCTTTGGCCGAGGCGGACCCACCCGGTAGGATGGGCTGTCGGTCCGTCGTGGCTGGACCCGTGTCCAGGCCGCATCGCACCCCCGCAGAGGGCGTGCGGACGGGCCGTGTACCCCCGCCGTCCCACCCGCCGAGAGGAGCGACCATGGACAGCATCCAGCACCACGGCGCCGACTCGCCGTGGGTGATCCCCGTGCGCGATCTGACGCGCGGGGCCGGAGTCCAGCGCGAGCTGACGGCCGAGTGGCGCGCCCCTGCGGGCGTCTCCACGCCGCTGTTGGGGATCCCCGAGGGGGACCCCGTCGAACTGGACCTGCGTCTGGAGTCGGTGCACGAGGGCGTCCTCGTCACCGGCACCGCGGACGCGACCCTGAAGGGCGAGTGCGGCCGTTGCCTGCGCCCGCTGCACGAGGGGATCACCGTGGACTTGCAGGAGCTGTACCTCACCGGCACGTCCGAGGACGACGCCGGCGAGCAGCCGCTCGTGGTGCGCGAGACCGTGGACCTGGAACCCGTGTTCCGGGACGCCGTGGTCATCGCCCTCCCGTTCCAGCCGCTGTGCCGGCCGGACTGCGAGGGCCTGTGCGCCGACTGCGGCATCCGCCTCGAGGACGCGCCCGAGGGGCACGCCCACGAGCGCGTGGACCCGCGCTGGGCCGCCCTGGCCCACCTCGCGGGCACCTCAGAGACCTCCATCACCGAGACAGAAGAGAGATAGTCGTGGCAGTCCCGAAGCGGAAGATGTCCCGTGCCAACACCCGTGCCCGCCGGTCGCAGTGGAAGGCCACCGCGCCCGCCCTGGTGAAGTCCGTCGAGAACGGTCGCGTCTCGTACCGCCTGCCCCACCAGGCCGAGCTGAAGACCGACGCCGCCGGCACCCCCCTGTTCTTCGAGTACAAGGGCCGCAAGGTCGCCGACGCCTGAGATGGCGTCCCCATCGGCTCGCCGCGGGCCTGAGCCCGCGCCCGAGCCAGAAGAGCTGTTCGAGCGTCTCGGCGTGCACATCACCGCCGGGACGCTCGAACGCGCTCTGACGCACCGCTCGTTCGCCTACGAGCAGGGCGGGCTGCCCACCAACGAGCGCCTCGAGTTCCTCGGGGACTCGGTGCTGGGCTACGTGGTCACCGACCACATCTTCACGGTGTACCCGGACCTGGCCGAGGGCGATCTCGCCCGCCGCCGGGCCGCCGTCGTGTCCACGCGTGCCCTGGCGAAGGTGGCGCGCCGGATCGGCATCGGCCCGTTCGTGCGCCTGGGCACGGGGGAGCGCCGCACCGGCGGGGCGGACAAGGACTCGATCCTCGCCGACACCCTCGAGGCGCTCATCGGCGCCGTCTACGTGGACCACGGGGCCGTGGCCGCGGCCGCACTCGTGCACCGCCACGTGGTGCCGCTGCTGGACGAGCCGGACCTGCTGCGCGAGAGCACCGACTGGAAGACGGTCGTGGCCGAGGCCGCCAGCCGCCACGGTCTCGGCGCCGTCCGCTACGCGATCGAGGGTCAGGGCCCCGCGCACGACCCCCGCTACCGGGCCACCCTCGTCGTCGGCGAGCGCGAGTACGGCTCCGCCGTCGCCAGCTCCAAGAAGCAGGCCGAGCGGGACGCCGCGGCCGCCTCATGGCCCGCCCTCGAGGCGGGCCTGCCGGCCGCGGGGCGCTGAGCCCGTGCCGGAGCTGCCCGAGGCCGAGGTCGTCCGGCGCGGCCTGGCCCGGTGGGCCACGGACGCCGTCGCCGCGGATCTCGAGGTCCTCGACCCCCGCTCGCTGCGCCGCAGCCCCGGAGGCGCGGACGCCCTCCGGGAGCGGCTGCGCGGCGCCCGGCTGGCCGAGCCGGCTCGCCGCGGCAAGTTCCTCTGGCTGCCCCTGGCCGAGGGCGACGACGCCGTCGTCGTGCACCTGGGGATGAGCGGGCAGATCCTTGTGGACGAACCGGGGGCCGCCGACCAGCGACACCTGCGCCTGCGCCTGCCCGTCACCGCGGCGGACGGCTCCGCCCGCGAGCTGCGGTTCGTGGACCAGCGGATCTTCGGCGGCTGGTGGCTCGACGCGCTGCGGCCCGACGACGCCGCCGGGGGCGAGCGGATCCCCACCACGGCCGCCCACATCGCCCTGGACCCGCTGCACCCGCTGTTCGACCCCGTGGCCGTGCACGCGCGCCTGACGCGCCGCCGCTCCACCCTCAAGCGCGCGCTGCTGGACCAGTCGCTGGTCTCCGGGATCGGCAACATCTACGCAGACGAGGCCCTCTGGGGCGCCCGCCTGCACCCCGAGCGCCCGACCGAGCGCATGCGACGGGCGGACACGCTGCGCCTCCTGGCGGCCGTCCAGGACGTGATGCGCCGGGCCCTGGAGGTGGGGGGCACGAGCTTCGACGCGCTCTACGTCAACGTGGACGGGCGATCGGGCTACTTCGCCCGCTCCTTGGCGGCCTATGGGCGCACCGGGCAGCCGTGTCGCCGCTGCGCCGCCGAGGGGGTCGACTCCCGCATCGTCCGCGTGCCGTTCATGAACCGTGCGAGCCACCTGTGCCCGCGCTGCCAGCCCACGCCGCGCCGTCGCCGGGCCGCGGCGGCCGACGCCTGACGAGGCGTCCGTAGACTGGGCTGACCCCCGACCTCGAGCAGGAGACCCGAGTGAGCCATCCCCCGGCCGCGTCCTGGACGCCCGAGCCCCTGCCGCGCCCCGAGCCCCCGCGCGACGACGCGCCGCCGGTCGCGCGGCGCCGCCGGCGCTGGCCGTGGGTCGTCGGCCTGCTCGCCGTCCTGCTCGCGGCGCTGCTCGGCCTGGGCGCCTGGTACACGAGCTCGCTCGGGCGCACCTTCGACGACCACCGGCAGACGGTGGACGTGGGGGCGCTCGAGCAGGCGGCCGGGGACGGCCCGCTGAACGTGCTCGTCCTGGGCTCCGACTCCCGCGAGGGCGAGAGCGAGCAGGACATGGGCCAGCGTTCGGACACCATGATGCTCGTGCACATCCCCGCGGACCGACGCCAGGTCTACGTCATGTCCGTGCTGCGGGATTCATGGGTCACCGTGCCCGGCCACGGTGAGGCGAAGATCAACTCGGCCTTCGACACGGGCGGCTACACCCTCGCCGTGGACACGGTGGAGCTGCTGCTGGGAGTGCCGATCCACCACGTCCTCGAGGTCGACTTCCAGGGCTTCCGGGGCGTGACGAACGCGCTGGGCGGCGTCGAGGTCTGCAACCCGCAGGCCTTCTCCTCCGGTCAGGCCAACCCCTCGTACTACCCGCGCGGACACATCCTGCTGCAGGACACCGCCGCCCTGCGCTACGTGCGCGAACGGCACGCCTTCGACGACGGCGACGTCACCCGCGTGAAGAACCAGCAGCGTTACCTGGCCGGGGCGATGGACCGCTTCCTCAGCCCGCAGATCCTGGGCAATCCCGCCCGCACCACCGAGGTCGTCGCCACGTTCTCCGACCACCTCGGTGTGGACGAGGGGCTCACGTCCGGCGTGATCGCCTCGCTCGCGTGGCAGCTGCGCGACGTCCGCGGCGAGGACGTCGAGATGTTCACGGTGCCTCGCAAGGGCTTCGCGGAGGGCCCGAACGGCGACGCCATCGTCGAGCTCGACGAGGACAAGCTGGCGGACCTGCGCTCCGCCCTCGCCGACGACGACGTCCAGCGCTATGTCGACGAGCACGAGCCCCAGAAGGAGAAGAAGGCCCAGGCCGCCGGCGGGCCCGCCCCCGTGCTGACCCTGCTGACCGGCACCACGCCCGCACCCGCCCTCGGGGAGGACCCCTGTGACGACTGAGTCGCGCCGCCCCCGCCTGCTGCTGGTCTCCCACTCCTACCGGCCCGAGCGCACCCCTCCCGCGCGTCGCTGGGGCGCGGTCGTGGCGGCGCTGCGGTCGGCGGGCTGGGACGTCGACGTCGTCGCGCCCGGGGGTGTGCGCCCCTTCGCCGGGCCCGACGGCGAACACGTCCTGCCCACGCCTCGCCTGCCCCTGGGGGAGGCCGGCCGCAACGGCCGCTTCGCCGAAGCGGTGGTGCACGCGCTGCTCGCCATCCCCCGTGGGATGGCCACCCGACGCCCGGACGTGGTGGTGGCCACCGTGCCCGCCCTGCCCGTGGTGGTGCCCGGCGTCGTGCTCTCCCGCCTCTGGCGCCGCCCCCTCGTGCTGGAGATGCGTGACGCCTGGCCGGATCTCGCCCACGAGGCCGGGGTGCACCAGGGCCTGCTGGGCGCCGCGATGGAGCGTGTCGTGACCGGCGGTCAGCGCGCGGCCCGACTCGTGGTGACCGTCACGGACGGCTTCGCGGAGACGCTGCGCGGGCGCGGCGTGCGGGTGGTCCGCACCCTGGGCAACGGTGTGGACCTGGCCCGCCTGGCGGTGGCGCCGCGGCGAGAGCGGGCCGCCGGTGAGCTCCACGTGCTGTACCTGGGCAACATGGGCGAGAGCCAGGGGCTCGAGCGGCTCATCGACGCCGCGGCGACGCTGCGGCGCACCCGGCCGGGGGTGCGCGTCCGGCTGGTCGGGGAGGGGACCCGGCGTCCGGCGCTGGAGGCCCGCAACGCCGAGCTCGGCTCGCCGGCCGAGATCCTCGGACCCGTCCACGGCGCGGCCGTGGCCGAGCAGTACGCGTGGGCGGACACGCTGGTGGTGGCCCTGCGTCCCGACTGGCCGAGCTTCCGGCACACCGTGCCCTCCAAGACCTACGAGGTGCTCGCCGTCGGCCGGCACGTCACGGGCCTGGTGACGGGGGAGGCCGCCCGCACGCTCGAGGCGGCCGGTGGCGCCGACGTCATCGGCCCGGACGTGGACGACCTGGTGCGGCACCTGACGGCGCTCGCGGACGACCCGCACCGCACCGACGTCGGCGCGGGCGGACGCGACTGGGTGCGCCGCCACGCCGACCTGCCGGCCGTGGCCCGCCGCTACGAGCGACTGCTGCGCCGCGTCGCCGGTCGCTGAGCCCGACGTCGGCCCCTTGCTAGGGTTGACGCCGCCGCACCCGGCCGGGTGCACTCCACCGGGACACCGAGGAACAGTTCTGATGCCAGCTGGGAAGTCCATCCGTCGGGTCGCGCGCGCGGGCGCTCGCCTGCTGCCGCCCGAACAGCGCCGTCGGGTGCGCCGCACCGGCGGCGCGCTGCTGCGCAGGCTGCCGCCGCAGGTGGCCGAGGAGGTCCGCGGCGTGTTCGGCATCCGCTGGGGCGACCGTCCGGCGCACGCCCGGCCGGCCGACGCCCTGGGCCTGGCGGGCGGTCCGGCCCGCACCCGCCCCGGCAGCGCCTCCCTCACCGGCCGCGGTGCGGCCGCCGTCGGCGCCGATCCGGAGGCCGCGGCCCGTCTCGAGCGGGTCCTGGGCCTGGCCGACACGTCCCGCACCGAGCGGGGCGGGCGGGCCGTCGGCGTCGTCGCCGCCCCGGACGTGCGCGCGGCCCTCGCGGCCGCCGGGCACCGCGTCGTGCCGCTCGTGCCGGGCACCGCGGCCGCGGTGGCCGAACGCGTGGAGGCCGTCGTCGTGGATGTGGACGGCGTGGACGGGCCGTGGGCCGGGGCCCTCGACGCCGCCGGCGCGGCCCTCTACCTCGAGCTGCGAGGTGCCGTGAGCGCGGCCGCCGCGCGCGGGGTCACCGTCTGGGTGCTCTCCCGGGGCCGTCACCAGCACCGGCTCGGGGCCCTCGCCCTGCTGCACGCCGAGGACGTCATCGTGGTCGAGGCCGGCGCGGACCGGACGCCGTTGCACTTCACCGAGGACCCGGGCGACGCGCCCCAGGGGATCGCCGACGTCCTCGCCGCCTGCCCGGAGGAGAGCGCATGAACACGCACCACCCCGACCGCCTGACCGACGCCGCCGGCGTGCGCGTCCTGCTCTACGGCGACGTCGACCTGAACGTCATCGACGGCTCCGCCACGTGGCTGCCCTCCCTGGCCGAGACCCTCGCCCGCACGGGTGCGAGCGTGGACGTCCAGCTCAAGGCCGTCGAACGCCGGGACCTGCTCACCGCTCCGCTGCGCGCCCTGACGGGGGTGCGCGTGCTCACCGCCGAGCCGGCGGCCGGGCAGGGGGGGATGACCCCCTCCCGCGCCGCGGACGTGCTGGCCCGCCGGGACGAGGAGTCCCGGTACGACGTGGTGCTCGTGCGCGGCATCCACGCCTGCCTCGAGCTCGCCGACCGCGGCGCCTTCCCGGGGCGGCTGTGGTCCTACGTGACCGAGTACGGCTACGTGGAGGACGGCTTCCCGGCCGGGCGCGTCGAGGAGCTCGGCCGCATCGCCGCGGCGAGCCGTCTGATGCTGGCCCAGACGCCCCAGGCTCGCGCCGTGCTCGAGGCGATGGTCCCGGCCGCCGCCGGGCGCACCGAGCTGCTCTCGCCGATGGTGCCGGACGGGCTCGTTCCGGCCGAACGCGCCGAGGCGCCCGCCGACGGCCCGGTGCGTCTCGTGTACACGGGCAAGTTCGCCCACGACTGGCGCACCGACCTCATGCCGGACGTGCTGACCGCCCTCCACGAGGCCGGCGTCCCGGCCACGCTCACGATGGTGGGGGACAAGGTCCACCCCGAGCGGGACCGGCCCGGCTGGGCCGCGGCGATGCGCTCCCGCCTCGAGGCCGAGCGGCCCGACTTCGAGTGGACCGGAGCGCTCTCCCGCGAGGAGTCCATGGCCCGCACCGCGGCCGCGGACGTCTCTCTGGGCTGGCGCGCCCCCGCCCTGGACCTCTCGCTCGAGATCTCCACGAAGGTGCTCGAGAGCTGCGCGGTCGGAGTGCCGCCGCTCCTGAACCGGACCGTGGCGCACGAGGAGCTGCTGGGGGCCGACTACCCCCTGTTCGTGGACGGGGTGAGGGACTCAGCCCGGGACGTGGCCGCCCGCATCGCGGCCGCCCGCCACGACCTGCCGGCCCTCTCGCGACGCGTCGTCGAGGCCGCCGCCCCCTACCGCATGGCCGCGCGCGCACGCGCCCTGACAGGCGTCATGGACCGGCTCGGTCTGCTCGACCGACGGCCCGCCCGCGGCGGGTCACGCACCCGCGTGGTCCTGGCCGGCCACGACCTGAAGTTCGCGGGCGAGCTCGTCGACCTGCTGCGGGACGACCCGGGCGTCGAGCTGCGCATCGACCACTGGCAGGGTCTGCACCGCCACGACGAGGCCGCCTCACGCCGCCTCGTCGAGTGGGCCGACGTCGTGGTGTGCGAGTGGGCGGGCCCCAACGCGGTCTGGTACGCCCGCCACAAGCGGCCCGGCCAGCGGCTCGTGGTCCGCCTGCACATGTTCGAGCTGCGCGGCGGCTGGCTCTCCGCGCTCGAGACCGAGGCCGTGGACCGCCTCGTGACCGTCTCCGATCTCTACCGGGACCTGGTGCGCGAGCATCTTCCCATCGAGCCCACGCGGGTCACGGTGATCCCCAACGCCGTGTCCGTGGCGGACCTGGACCGTCCCGGCCTGCCCGGTCGCCGGTTCCGGCTCGGCCTCGTCGGCGTGGTGCCGTTGCGCAAGCGCCTGGACCGGGCCGTGGACCTGTTGGAGATCCTGCGCGCCCATGACGAACGGTTCACCCTGCACGTGCGCGGCCGCATGCCGTGGGAGTACCCGCACGAGTGGCGCAAGCCCCTCCAGCGCGAGGGCTACCTCGACCTGTTCGCCCGCCTCGGCGCCGGTCCGCTGCGCGAGGCCGTCGCCTTCGAGCCCTTCGGGGCGGACATGGGCTCGTGGCTGACGAAGATCGGCTGGGTGCTCTCGCCGTCAACCACCGAGAGCTTCCACCTCGCGCCCGCCGAGGGCATGGTCTCGGGCGCGGTCCCGCTCGTCTGGGACCGGCCCGGCGCGAGGGGCGTGTTCGGCGACGAGTTCGTGCTCGACGACACCGACGCCGCGGCGCGGCGGGTGCTCGAGGCGGTCGCCGACGACGCGCGGTGGGACGCGCTCTCGGCCCTGGCCCGGGAACGGGTGCGCGCGTACGACGAGCGCGTCGTGGCCGGTCTGTGGCGCGAGGCGCTGGGGCTGGACTGAAGCAGGCCGGGCGACGGCGGTAGGGTGGGACGCGTCCGCCCCCGCCCGCCGGTGCCTGGGGCCGCCGCCGTGAACCATTCCCCATTGAGGAGACCCCGTGAAGAAGATCGAGACCGTCGCCGTCATCGGCCTGGGCTACATAGGCCTGCCCACCGCCGCCATCCTCGCCGAGAACGGCGTGAAGGTGCTCGGCGTGGACGTCTCGGACCGCACGGTGGACGCCGTGAACGCGGGCACGGTGCCCTTCGTGGAGCCGGACCTGGCCGGGTTCGTCGCACGCGGTGTCGAGAAGGGCCTGCTCAGCGCCTCGACGACGACGCCGGCCGCGGACGCCTACATCGTCGCCGTGCCGACCCCGTTCAAGGACGGACACTCCCCGGACCTGGGCTACATCGAGGCCGCCGCCCGCGGCCTGGCCCCGCAGCTGACCGGCGACGAGCTCGTCATCCTCGAGTCCACCTCGCCCCCCGGCGCCACCGAGCACATGGCCGAGGTGATCTTCGCCGAGCGTCCGGAGCTGCGCGAGGCCGAACTGGACTTCGCCCACTGCCCCGAGCGGGTGCTCCCGGGCCGCGTGATGGTCGAGCTCGTAACCAACGACCGGATCGTCGGCGGCTCCACCCGGCGCGCGGCCGAGCGGGCCCGCGACCTCTACCGCACGTTCTGCGAGGGCGAGATCCTGCTGACGGACACCCGCACCGCGGAGATGGCCAAGCTCGTGGAGAACTCCTTCCGCGACGTCAACATCGCCTTCGCCAACGAGCTGTCCGTGATCTGTGCCGAGCAGGGCATCGACGTCTGGGAGCTCATCGAGCTCGCCAACCACCACCCCCGCGTGAACATCCTGCAGCCGGGCCCCGGCGTGGGCGGCCACTGCATCGCCGTGGACCCGTGGTTCATCGTGGACGCCGCCCCGCAGACCGCCCGGCTGATCCGCGCGGCCCGGGAGATCAACGACGGCAAGCCCCAGTGGGTCATCGACCAGGTCAAGGCCGCTGCCTTCGATGTCCAGCAGGCCACCGGCCGCGCGCCCGTCGTCGCTGCCCTCGGCCTGGCCTTCAAGCCGAACATCGACGACCTGCGTGAATCCCCGGCTCTGAACATCGCGGCCGAGCTGGCGGGCCAGTTCTCCGGGTCCGACGTGCTCGTGGTCGAGCCGCACGTCACGGAGCTGCCGGCCGCGCTGCAGGGCAAGGACAACGTCCGCCTGGTCGCGGCCGACGAGGCCCTGGACGCCGCCGACATCGTGGTGCTGCTGGTGGACCACTCCGCCTTCGCCGACCTCGGCGACCGCGTGGCCGACAAGCGCGTGATCGACACGCGCGGCCAGTGGCGCACCGGCCCGTCCCTCTGACCCGACGCGGCCCGCGCCCCGCCCGCCCCGCCGACAGGAGCCCGCACCGATGACCGCACGCGAGCGCCCCGCGTCGTCCCGCCGCCCGCTGCTGCGCTCCCTGGCCCTGACCGCCCAGACCGTCCGCGAGCACGTGACGGACGACCCGGTGCTGCTGGCCCTGCAGGTCTCCCGTCGACTTCCGCCCGCGGTGGCGGGCGGGGCGGCCGGCGTCCTCACCCGCCTGGGCCGGAACGGCGTCGTGCCCGCGCTCGGCCACGAGATGCGGGGCGAGCGCGCGGCGGCCCTGGCCGCCCTCGGCGTGGACGAGGCCGGCCGGCCCGTCCGCGCGTCCCGTCCGGGGGCGGGCGGCGGCCGCGGGCTGGTCCACCGGGCCGACGCGGCCCTCGGCATGGGCCGGCCCGACGTCGCCGAGACGCTGCTCGGCAGCGTGCCGGAGGAGCATCGCGGCGCGGCGTGGACGGCCGCCGCCGCACGCCTGGCGGCGCACCGCGGCGACCTGGGCGGCGCGGCCGCGCTCGCCGCGCGGCATCCCCGCAACCGTCATCTCGCCCGCCGCATGGCGGGGGAGCGGGACGCGTTCCGCGGCGTCGCCCCGACCGTGCCGACTGAGCCCGGCTACCGCCCGGTCCCGGGGCGGGTGCTGCACGTGCTGACCAACTCCCTGCCCCACACCGGGTCGGGGTACGCCCAGCGCAGCCACGCGATCCTCACCTCCCTGCGGGACGAGGGCTTCGATGTCGCCGCCGTGACGCGGCCGGGCTACCCCGTGCAGATCGGCGTGCCCTGGGCGGCACAGCGGGACGTCGTGGACGGGATCGGCTACGCCCGGCTGCTGCCGGCCCGGCTCGCCCAGGGCCAGGCCGCCCGCATCCAGCAGCACGCCGAGCTGCTGGCCGCGCACGTGCGACGACACCGTCCCGCCCTGCTGCACACGACCACGCACTTCGTGAACGCGCTCGCGGTCGAGGCCGTGGCGCGGGCCTTCGGGATCCCGTGGGTGTACGAGGTCCGCGGGCAGCTCGCGGACACATGGGCGGCGGTGCGCGGTCCCGAGGCCCTGGCCTCGGAACGGTACCGGCTCTTCCAGGAGCGGGAGGCCGAGGCCGCCCGCCGCGCCGACGGGGTCGTGACGCTCGGGGCGGGCATGCGCGACCGCCTGGTCGCGGCCGGGGTGGCCGAGGACGCCGTCGTGCTCTGCCCCAACGCCGTGGGCCCGGCCTTCGTCGCCGAGCCGGTGGACCGCGACGAGGCACGCGCCCGGCTGGGCTGGGACCTGCCGACCGACGCCTTCGTGGTGGGCACCGTCTCGAGCCTCGTGGACTACGAGGGCCTGGACATCCTGCTGCGTGCCGCCGCGCGGCTGGCCCCGCACCGTCCCGGGCTGCGCGTGCACATCGCCGGCGACGGCGTCGCCCGGCCCGGGCTGCAGGCCCTGGCCGCGGAGCTCGGCATCGCGGAGCTGTGCGCCTTCCCCGGGCGGGTCGACCGCGAGGACGCGCGCCTGCACCACGCCGCCCTGGACGTGTTCACGGTCCCGCGCCGGGACCTGCCCGTCACCCGCGCGGTGACGCCGATGAAGACCGTCGAAGCCTCGGCCACCGGCCGGCCCGTCGTCGCCTCGGACCTGCCGGCCCTGGCCGAGCTCGTCGAGGACGAGCGGACCGGCCTGCTCGTCCCCGCGGAGGATCCCGCAGCGCTGGCCGCCGCCCTCGACCGGCTCGCGGGGGACCCGGCCGAGCGGGCGCGCCTCGGCGCGGCCGGCCGGGAATGGGCCCTGCAGACGCGCACCTGGGAGGCCAACGCGCGCCGCTATCGGACGCTCTATGACCGGCTCGGCGTCCACCCGCGCTGATACAGTGACGCGGGCGCCGGGTCTCCCGCACTCTCGTGTTCCGGAGGCCTCCTCGACGCCCGCCCGACGCTCGCCGCGTGGGGCCCGTGCACGGAAGGAAGACTGGACCCGCATGAAGATCGCCGTCGTCGCCCTGGGCAAGATCGGCCTGCCGCTGGCCGTGCAGTTCGCGAGCAAGGGACACGAGGTGGTCGGCGTGGACGTCAACGCCACCGTCGTGGACCTCGTCAACGCGGGGACCGAGCCCTTCCCGGGCGAGGCCCACCTGCAGGAGAAGCTCTCCTCCACGGTGGCCGACGGCCGCCTGCGCGCCACCACCGACTACGGCGACGCCGTCCCGGGGGCCGACGCCGTCGTGCTCGTCGTGCCGCTCTTCGTGGACGACGAGGCCCGCCCCGACTTCGGCTGGATGGACGGCGCCACCACCGAGCTGGCGAAGCACCTGACACCGGGCACCCTCGTCTCCTACGAGACCACGCTGCCCGTGGGCACCACCCGCACCCGGTGGAAGCCGATGCTGGAGGAGGGCTCGGGCCTGACCGAGGGGGAGGACTTCCACCTCGTGTTCTCGCCGGAGCGCGTGCTCACCGGCCGCGTGTTCGAGGACCTTCGCCGCTACCCCAAGCTGATCGGCGGCCTGACCCCGGCCGGCGCCGAGCGCGCCCGCGAGTTCTACGAGGCCGTGCTGGACTTCGACGAGCGTCCTGACCTGTCCCGTCCCAACGGCGTATGGGACCTCGGCTCTGCGGAGGCCTCCGAGATGGCCAAGCTCGCCGAGACCACCTACCGCGACGTCAACATCGGCCTGGCGAACGAGTTCGCCCGCTACGCCGGCGCGAACGGCATCGACATCTACCGGGTGATCGAGGCCTCCAACTCGCAGCCGTACAGCCACATCCACCGCCCGGGCATCGCCGTGGGCGGCCACTGCATCCCGGTCTACCCGCGCCTGTACCTGTGGAACGACCCGGCCGCGGACATCGTCCGCACCGCGCGCGCCGTGAACGCCTCGATGCCGGACTTCGCCGTGGACCTGCTCGCCCAGGCGCACGGGGACCTCGCCGGTCAGCGGGTGGTGGTCCTCGGCGCCGCCTACCGCGGCGGAGTGAAGGAGACCGCGTTCTCCGGTGTGTTCGCCACCGTGGGCGCCCTGCGCACCCGCGGCGCCGAGGTCACCGTGGACGACCCGATGTACACGGACGAGGAGCTCACCGCGCTGGGCTTCACCCCGCACACTGCGGGCGCCGAGGTCGACGCCGCCATCCTGCAGACGGACCACGCCGAGTACCGCGCCCTCACCCCGGCCGACCTGCCGGGCGTGCGCACCTTCGTGGACGGCCGCAACGTCACCGACGCCGACGCCTGGGCGGGCGTGACCCGTCGGGTCATCGGCCTGCCGCAGGACGCCGAGGCCACCCGGTGAGCGGGAACGTCTTCACCGCCGCCTCGGCCGACGTGGCCGAGGACGCCGTCCTCGGCGCCGGCACCAAGGTCTGGCACCTCGCGCAGGTCCGTGAGCAGGCCCGCCTCGGCGAGCGCTGCATCGTCGGTCGCGCGGCCTACATCGGCACCGGGGTGGAGCTCGGCGACGACTGCAAGGTCCAGAACCTCGCCCTCGTCTACGAGCCGGCCCGTCTGGGCCGCGGCGTGTTCATCGGACCCGGCGTCGTCCTGACCAACGACACCTACCCCCGCGCGGTCAACCCGGACCTGTCCCAGAAGTCCGGGGACGACTGGGACGCCGTGGGCGTCGACATCGGCGACGGCGCCGCGATCGGCGCGCGGTCGGTGTGCGTCGCGCCGGTGCGCATCGGCGCCTGGGCCCTGGTGGCGGCCGGCTCGGTGGTCACCCGCGACGTGCCGGACTTCGGCCTCGTGGCCGGAGTGCCCGCGAAGCGCATCGGCTGGGTCGGCCGGACAGGCCGCCGGCTGGAGGAGCAGGACGGCGTCTGGGTGTGCCCGGACACCGGGGAGACGTTCATCGAGCGGGACGGGGCGCTGCGCCCGGCCGGGCCCGCGCAGGAGGAGGAGAACCATGGCTGAGTTCATCCCGGCGGCGAAACCGCTCATCGGCGACGAGGAGCGTGAGGCCGTGGACCGCGTCCTGCGCTCCGGCATGGTGGCGCAGGGCCCCGAGGTCGCGGCCTTCGAGGAGGAGTTCGGTGCCGCGATGGTGGACGGCCGGGCCTGCGTGGCCGTCAACTCCGGCACCTCCGGCCTGCACCTGGGCCTGCTGGCCGCGGGCATCGGCCCCGGCGACGAGGTCATCGTGCCCGCCTTCACCTTCGCGGCGACCGGCAACGCCGTCGCCCTCACGGGGGCGACCCCGGTCTTCGCGGACGTGGACCTCCAGACATACACCCTCGACCCCCAGGACGTGCGCGCCAAGGTGACGGAGCGGACCGCCGCCGTCATGCCGGTGCACCTGTACGGCCACCCGGCCCGCATGGACGAGCTCGAGGCGATCTGCCGCGAGCACGGCCTCCAGCTGTTCGAGGACGCGGCGCAGGCGCACGGCGCCCGCTGGAAGGGGCGCCCCGTGGGCACCTTCGGGGTGTGGGGTATGTTCAGCCTCTACCCGACCAAGAACATGACCTCGGGCGAGGGCGGCATGGTCTCCGTGGGGGAGGAGGACGTCGCCCGTCGCCTGCGCCTGCTGCGCAACCAGGGCATGGAGGTCCAGTACCGCAATGAGCTCGTGGGCTTCAACAACCGCATGACGGACATCCACGCGGCCATCGGCCGGGTGCAGCTGACCAAGGTCGGCGCGTGGACCCGGCGCCGGCAGGAGATCGCCGCCCGCTTCGACGCCGAGCTGCGCGGGGTCACCGTGCCGACGGTGCTCGAGGGCGCCGAGCACGTGTACCACCAGTACACGGTCCGCCTGCCCGAGGAGCTGGCCGGGACGCGGGCGGACGTGCTCGCCCGCCTGAAGGACGAGTTCGGGGTCGGCACGGGGGTCTACTACCCGGTGCCCACCAATGAGCTGCCCTCCTTCGGCGTCGAGGCGGACCTGCCGAACACCCGCGCGGCCGCGTCCACCGTGTTCTCCATCCCGGTCCACCCGTCCCTGACGGACGCGGACGTCACGCGCGTCGTCGAGGCCGTCAACACCGTGGTGGCGGAGGCCGCTGCATGAGCGTGCTGCGCACCGGACTGATCGGCCTGGGCATGATGGGACGCCACCACGCCCGCGTGATGCGCTCCATCGAGGGCACCGAGCTGGTCGCCGTCGCCGACGCGATGGGTGATCCGCACGGCGTGGCGGGGGACCTGCCCCTCTACGACTCGGTCCGGGGGCTCATCGACCACGGCGTGGACGCCGTCATGTGCGCGGTCCCGACCGGCCTGCACGAGGAGGTCGGCATGGCCCTGGCCGAGGCCGGCGTGCACGTGATGGTCGAGAAGCCCATCGCGCACAGCTCCGAGGCGGGCACCCGCCTGGTCCGCGCCTTCGACGAGGCCGGCCTCGTCGGCGCGGTGGGCCACATCGAGCGCTTCAACCCCGCCCTGCAGGAGATGCGCCGCCGGATCCGGGCCGGTGAGCTGGGCCGGGTCCTGCAGATCATGACCGTGCGCCAGGGCGGCTTCCCCGCCCGCATCGCCGACGTCGGGGTCGTCAAGGACCTCGGCACGCACGACATCGACCTGACCGCGTGGCTGGCGGACAGCCCGTTCACGCGCGTGGCCGCGGAGACCATGACCAACTCCGGCCGTGAGCACGAGGACATGGTGGTCGCCAGCGGCCGCCTCGAGTGCGGGGTCATCACGAGCCACGTGGTGAACTGGCTCTCGCCGGTGAAGATCCGCCAGACGGTCGTCACCGGTGAGCTCGGCGCGTTCGTGGCCGACACCGTGCACGCGGACCTGACCTTCCAGGCCAACGGATCGGTGCGCACCCGCTGGGACGCGGTGTCCGCGTTCCGTGGCGTCTCCGAGGGGGACGTCACCCGTCTAGCGATCGAGAAGCCCGAGCCGCTGCACACCGAGCACGAGGCGTTCCGGGACGCGATCCTCGGAGTCCGGCAGGAGCACGTGTCCATGGCGGAGGGGCTCGACACGCTGCGCGTGGCCGAGGCGATGATCGCGTCGGCCCGCACGGGTGAGAGCATCACGCTGTGAGCGCGGGGGACTGGCGACGCCACGCTCGCCGGGCCGTCCGCGCGGCGGCCCGACGGGCGCGAGCCCTGCCCGAGCCCGGACCCAGCGTGCTTCGCGCGGTGTTCGACACCCTCCCGCAGGACTCGGCCGCGGTGCGTCGGATCAGGTCAGTGGCCGCCCCGCCCCGCCGGCGCGGCACGCCCCCGCCCCGCCCCGCCGCGCCCGCCCGCGACACCACCCCGGGCTATCGCGGCTACCTTCACCTTGCCGACGTCGGGGACACCTACACCTCGCAGGAGGCAGCGACACTGCTGCAGCTCGAGAACGCCGTGCTCAAGCGGCGCCTGTTCGCGGAGCCGGCACCCCCGCTGGCCCCCACGGGCCATGAGGAGGAGGACCTGGCCGCCGCGCCGAGGCGGGTCGCCGACCACTTCGCACGGGCGGACGCCGCCCAGCTCGGCGACGATGCGCCGCGCCACCTGGTCGTGGTGGGCGTGTACCCCACCCTCGAGAACCCCTACGGCAACGGCTTCGTGCACCGCCGGGTCAAGTACTTCCAGGCCGCCGGCGTCCGCGTCGACGTGGCGGTGATCGATCGGTCCGCCGAACCCCGCTCCTACGAGTACGACGGCGTCCACGTGCTGGTGGGCCGGGGAGCGGAGGCCGCGGAGCTGCTGCGCACGCGGCACTACGAGTCCGTGGCGGCCCACTTCCTCGTCCGCTCCCTCTGGGAGCCGATCCAGGACGCGCTGGCGGGGCACCGTTTCTTCGCGTACATGCATGGCTTCGAGTCGCGCCGGTGGATCCGGACCGTGCGCAACCACCGGACCCAGGGGCAGGTGGACGACGCGATCGTCGACACCCTGGAACGCCAGCGCTTCTGGCGCGAGGTGCTCGACCACCCGCACGGCCCCGAGCGGTTCGTCTTCGTCTCCCGCTGGTGGCGCCGAGCGGCTCAGGAGGACATGGAGCTTGTCTTCCCGGGGCAACGCACGGCGATCGTGCACAACGTGATCGACACGGACCTGTTCCGCTTCGTGCCCAAGGACCCCGAGCAGCGCTTCCGTGTGCTGTGGGTCCGCTCTGCGGCGAACCTCAATTACGGCGCGGACCTCGCCGTGCGGGCCCTCGAGCGCCTACGGGACACGCCCCTGTGGGACCGCATGCAGGTCACCGTGATCGGCGACGGCAAGCACTTCGGTCTCTTCGAGGAGGCCTTCGCGGACGACGCGAACGTCACGGTGGAGCGCCGCTTCGTGGTCCAGGAGGAGATCGCGGCCCTGCACCGGGAGCACGGCGTGTTCCTGGTGCCCACCCGACTCGACTCCCAGGGGGTCTCACGGGACGAGGCGATGGCCTCCGGACTCGTGCCCGTGACCAATGACGCCGGCGCTGTCCGGGAGTTCGTGGACGAGGACTGCGCGATGATCGCCGACGTCGAGGACGTGGCCGGGCTGGCCGACGGCCTGCGACGGCTGATGGAGGACCCGGACCTGTTCCTCCGGATGTCCCGGGCCGCGGCAGCCCGGGTCCGCGCGCAGACTTCGCCGGAGCACACCGTGGACCAGGAGATGGCGCTGATGGGTCTGGCGGCAGGCCCGGGCGGGCGAGGGGAGGAGAACGCATGAGCGCCGTGCTGCTGTTGACGGCCGGCACGGGCCCGGCGGAGGGTCTGCTGCTGCAGGACCTGCGGGATGGCGGCCACGTGGTCGACGTCCTCGACGTCGCCTCGCACGCCTGGCTGCGCCGGCGACCCGGCCTTGCCCCGGCCCCGCTCTACCCGTGGACCGGCACCCACGCCCTGCGCGCTGCCGGGGCCCAGATCGCGCGCGCGATGCGCCGGGTCACGGCCGCGGGCGCCTACGACGCGATCCTCGCCTCCGGGCTCGGCGCCGCGGGCTTCGCCGCCCGGCATGTCGAGGAGGAGTTCATCCCCCTGCTCCACCGCGGCGACCTGGACTTCTCCGCGGCACGACGGCACGCCGAGGAGGACTTCGCGGCCCTGACGCGGGCGGCCGACCGGCTGTTCCTCGAGGACGAATGGGAGTTCGACAAGGCCCTGTCAAAGGGGTCGTGGAGCGCCCATCTCCGCCATCCACGTCGAGCCCTGCGGCCCGAGTTGTTGCCTCCGCTGGCCGAGGAATTCGAGACGCCGAGCGTCGTCGTCCTCCATCCCGAACACGTCGACGCCGACCGCCTCGCGGCGCAGATGGAGGCGCTCCAGACCGCGGTGAACACGGTGCCGGGCGCCTCGCTCCGCAGCCTCTCGGCCTCCGCCCTCTACCGCACCCGCGACCTCGCCGCAGGACGCGCGTTCGACGCGGTCGCGGCGACTCGGCTCGGCGGCGCCACGCACGTGGTCCTCGTGGGCTCGTCGCGCGACCACACGGCCGTCGGCGAACTCCTGGTCGGCACCGGCTTCGCGGAACGGCTGGTGGTGGAGGACACCATCGGCTCGGGCGCGTGGGCCGCGGGCCATCCGGGCGTGCGGACGGGGCGGGGGCTGCGCCTCGTCACGGAGCTCGCCGCGGCCCTGCGCGGGAGGCCCGAGCCGCACTCCGCCGTCGACACCGTCGATGCCGGCACCACCGACCTGCTCGCCGCCTACCGCGCGGCGATGACCGGTCGCGTGGACAGGACGTTCGAGGACCTCGCGGTGCTGCGGCACGACGGCCCGTTGGACGTGTTCTTCTCCACCTCGCCGCTGGAGGACCGCACCGACGGGGCCCGTCCCCAGCGGGTGCGCAACATGAACGACGCCCTCTCCGAGCCTGCCGCGGCGCTGCGGCTCTCCTCCGTCCCGGGCGTCTTCGACCGGCGGCTCCGGGTCCTGGACGAGGCGCTCGCCGCCGGCCGTCCCCTCGGACTCCTCTACGGCGAGAACTCGACGTCGCCGATCCCGGTCGACCGGGTGACCGCCGCCCTCGCGGACGTCATGGCCCGCTTCTCGGCCGGTGGCGGTACAAGCGTCTGGTTCGTGCGTGACCTGCACTGGCTGGACGAGATCGACGGGTACCTCGAGGACGCCGACGCGCGGCGCGACGTCCAGGAGCGTGGGCTCGCCGAGTTCGACGCGATGGCGGAGGCCGCGTACCGGCTGGCGGCTCCGTCTGCGGAGTCCGGGGCGGGCTTCGACGCCCTGCTGGCCCGGCACGGCCGCGGGCCCGTGGACTGGCTGCCGCTGCCGCCTGCCGTGTCTCCGGCGAACACCGTCCCCGCCGACGCCCCGGCGATCGGCGAGGAGGGCGTCACCCTGCTGTACGCCGGAGGCGTGGGCGGGATCTACGGCCTGGGCCAGTACCTCACCGCCGTCGGGACGCTCGACCCGCAGGTGCGACTCGACTTCGTCGTGCGCGCGGGGGAGCGTTCCGTGCTGGAGGACATGCTGGCCGAGCACGGCCTGGCAGACCGGCCCGGGCTGCGGATCACCACGGTCCCGCTCGAGTGGTACGTCCCCGCGACGAGGACCGTGGTGGGCGTGGTGCTGCTGGGCGGCAAGTACGCCCGGTTCAGCTTCCCCTACAAGACCATGTCCCTGATCGAGCGCGGCTACCCCGTGCTCTGCTTCGCGGACATGGGGATCGCGGACTTCCTCGAGCGCAACCGCGTGGGCCTCGGCGTCGCGCGCTCCTCGGAGGCGATCCGCGCCGGCATCGTCACGCTCGTGCGGGACGGGGCGCCCGGCATGGCCGAGGCCCAGCGCTCGCAGTCCTGGGCCGTCCGGGTGGCCACCGCCCGGGCAGCTCTCGAAGACTGAGTCCCGGCCCCACCGGGGCGCCCGGCACGGGCCCGCGGCGGATCACACCGCGGCGGGCCCGTCCGTCGTCTCCGCAGGGCTGAGCAGGGCCTGCAGCCTCACCAGCACGGCCTCGGGCGCGTGCAGCCGCGCGTGGTGCTCGCGCGCCCGCTCCCGCCGTTCCCCCGCGGCCGCCGACGTCTCCTCCAGCAGGCCCAGCACCGTGGCGAGGAGCGTGGCGTCGTCGGTCTCGGTCACCGGCGGGGCGCACTCGTCCGGTGCGGGAGTCACCGGCGGCCCGGCGACCACAGCGCTGCCTGCGGCCAGGGCCTGCAGGGCCGCGACCTCCAGGTCCTCCGTGTGCAGCGGCGCCACGACGACGTCGCCGTGGAACGCGTCGGGTCGACGGCGGAACCGGGGACCCGACGGGGCCTCGACCGGGATCCCGCGTGCGGCCAGTTCCGCGACCAGCTCGTCCACCGCCGCCGACTCGGCCGAGGTGCGGTCCCCGGGCAGGATGAGCACGCTGCGGGGTGCAGACGCGCCGTCACGACCGGGTCCCCGGTCCGTCGGCGTCGGGATCGGTGCCGGCAGCCACAGCACGCCCGGCGTCAGCAGCGCCTCCACGCGCCGGTGGGAGAGCACGGGGACTCCGGCGGCCAGGGCGGCCTGGAACGGGCGGCCCTGACGCCGGATGCGGCGGTCCAGCGCCGCCCGCGCGTCCGGGTCCAGCCCTCCCCAGGGGTGACCGGGGACGGCCGCCAATCTCCGCTCGACGCCGGCGAGGATCCGCTCGCCCGCCACGAGGGCGACCTGGCGTCCGCGAGCCCGGAGGGAGAGCAGTTCATGGACGGGGGACTGCTCGGCCCGGCCCCACAGCGGCCCCTCGCCCCCGATGAGGACCGTGCCGTGGGCACGGTCGTCCGTGACCCAGTCCTGCAGGACCCCCCAGACCGCCTCGGGGCCGCCCACGACGAGGCCGCGGCCCTCGGGGAAATCCCGTGGCGGCCGCAGCGTCACGGGGCCGGCGCCGGCGGGCCAGGCGTCCGCGAGGGGCCGGACCGTGGGCGGGTCGCCCACGACGAGGAGCCCACGGGGCTGGGGCTCGCGCGCGGGGTCCGGGGCGATCTCCACGGGCGGCGGCGCGGCGGGCGTGGGCACGAGACGTCGCCAGAGGCCGTGCAGCGCCCGCTCGGCGGCCTCCCACCCGTGGCGCGCGGCGATCTCCGGAGAGCGCGCGGCCGCGGTCAGCTCGGTCCGTCGCGCCAGGAGGTCGCGCACCGCCCGGGCGAGGTCTGCGGCGTCCCCGGGGGCGAACACGGTCCCCACCCCCTGCTCCCGGACGAAACGGGCCTGCTCGCGCAGGTCCGACACGGTCAGCGGCAGACCCGCCAGCAGGCATTCACGCAGCTTGGTGGGGACGGCGCTCTCGTGGGCCGGGGTGGGGAGCAGAGGGCTCACGCCCGCGGTGGCGGAGGAGACGTACCACGTCACCGAGGCCGAGGGCACGTAGTCGACGATGTGCATCCGGTCGGCGACGTCGAGCTGGGCCGCCCGGTCGCGCAGGCCCTGCCGGGCGTCGGGGTCGGGGGAGCCCACGAACGCGATGTGGACGCCGGGCAGCAGCGGCAGGGCGTCCACCAGCGTGCCCACGCCGCGGACCGCGGCCAGCTTGCCGAGGTAGACGAGCAGCGGGACGTCGTCGGACAGGCCCAGCTCGGTGCGCAGGGGCAGGCGCTCGGCCGGGCCCATCGGGAGCTGCGTGCCCCACGGCCCGTTGATCACCGTCACGGGGCGTTCCTGCAGGGCGTGGTACTCGCGCATCCGCTCGGCCAGTTCGTCCGTGACGGCGACGACGGCGTCGGCCTCGTGGATCAGCTCGGCCTCGGCCGCCTTCCACGCGATGCGCTGGTCCACGGGCCCGGGCATCATCTGGCCGGGCAGCCACTCGTGGGCGTCGTAGACCCACGGCACCGGCGGCAGGCCGCGCGCAGCGCGGTAGTGGTCGTAGGCGGCCGCGGCGGGCAGGGGATGGCGGTCATGCACGTGGACGAGGTCGGGCGCGAGGTCGATCAGGGCACGCAGGAAGCCGTCCTCGTAGTCCGCGATCAGGGGCCAGACTTCGCGCCAGGCGCCGGTCCGCCCGGCGGCGAAGTTCTTCAGCGCGCGCCGGCCCCGCATTGCTGCCGGGTCCCGGCGGCCCCGTGCCGGGCCGAGGCGGCCCAGGCGACGGGCGGCCCGGCCGAGTCGGCCGCGGGCCCGGTCGGGCAGGGCGTGGGGCGACAGCCCGCGCACCACGGCCTGGAGCAGGCCCGCCCCGACCTCGTGGGCGAGGTCCCAGGCGGTCATCGCCGCAGCCTCCTCGGGGTCCAGCACGGCGGACCAGTCCGTCACGTCCGGCCGGGCGGTCCCGTGCAGGGTCTGCCACGCCAGGTGCCGCCGGAACGTCACGGGCACGCGCAGGATGGGCACGGACCCGTACCGGCCGAGGTTGAACGTGGTGCGGTGCGAGACGCCCACCACGACGACCTCGTAGCCGGCGCGCACCGCAGAGACCGCGGCCTTCTCCACGCGAGAGTCTCCGACGACCTGGTTCCCCACCAGCATCGCCATCCGGGGTCGGCGGGGGGCGGGCGTGGCGACGGCCATGGGGCTCCTCCTCGGCGGGGTCAGGCGGCGGCGCCCCCCAGGATCCGACGGACCAGGGCAGGCACGACGTCCTCCTCAGCATAGGTGTGCGCCACGTCTCGCCGGGCCTGGGCCACGGCGGACCGCCAGGCCCGCGCGTCGGCCGTCGCCCGGCGAAGGGCCTCGGCCATGGTGGCCACGTCCGGGCTCAGCCACGCGGCGGGGTAGAGCAGGTCGGCGCCCGCCCACGCGAGCGCGGCCGGCAGACAGCCGTGCGCGGCGCCGTCGGGCAGCGTGAAGTGGAACGACTCGAAGTCCGAGACGGAGAGCGCGACGCCCACCCGGGCGTACCACGCGGGCATGTCCGGCCCGTGGGGGTCCCAGGTCACGGCTCCGGCGAGCACCGGGTCGGTCTCGATGCGGCGCAGCTGCGCCCGGTAGTAGGCCGCCGCGGCGGGGCGCTGCGCCATCCAGCCGACCTCCTCCGGGTGGTGGCCACGGATCCGGAGCGTGTAGCGGGGCTCGACCCGGCGGAGCGCCGCCAGCAGGTCGAGGGCGCGGTGCAGCCCCTTCCGCTCGGGCAGCACGCCGACCAGCCCGAGCACGAAGCGCCGGTCGTCGTCGCCGTCCGGGAGCGTGGGCGGCACGGCCACCGCGTTCGGCACCACCGAGGTCCGCGACGCCGGGAAACGGGTGTCCCGCAGCACCTGGGCGCGCACGTGCTCGGCCACGAACACCCACTCGTCCAGGGCGTCCTGCCGCACCCGGGACGGGAACGCCGTGCCCGCCTCCTGCAGGTGGAGCCTGCTGGTCAACCGCGTGGTGCGGTGCGGGGAGTCCAGGTGCCGGGAGTACCAGGCGAGATTGCCGAGGCTCCATTCGCAGTGCACCACGTCCGCCCACGCGGCCAGGGCGCGGCTGCGCTCGACGTCGTGGCGGGCGTGGCCGCGCCAGGCGTCCACGCGCACCTCGTGCCCGTCGGCGCGCAGCCGGTCCATCAGCGCGCCCGCGAACTTCAGGTCGTGGCCCGCGACGACGACGCGCCGCGGCTCTGCGGTCACCCGCACCCGGGGGGCCGGTGCGGCGGGTGGGCCGGCGGCCTCGGCGGGCGTGAGCGCGTCCAGTCGCGCCGCCCGGCCAGCGGCGGCCAGGCGCTCCCACGTCTCAGCTGCCCGGTCCGGTCCGATCACGGCGCGGCCCGCGCGTGCGGCCGCGCGGGCGAGCGGGGGGTCCAGCCGGGTTCCCTCCGGGGCGAGGACCGCGTCGACGAGCCCCAGTGCGGCCAGGACCCGCGCCCGGCCGGCCGCCGTCGCCGGGTCCGGGCACGCGACGACGAGCACCCCGGGGAGGCGGCCGCCGGCGGTGCGCAGGGCGGCGGTCAGGGCCCGGCGGGAGGCCGGGTCAGACATCAGCACCGTGTGCAGGCCGGGCGCGCCGGCGGGCATCTCCAGGTCCGCGCAGCGCCGGGCGGCCAGCTCGGCGGCCGCCTCGACGGACCAGCCGCGCGCGGCCGGCTCGTCCACCGGCAGGAGCAGGACGGCCGGCGCGGCGGCCGGCCGGGGCCCGAGGGGGGAGAACGCGTCGAGGGAGGGGACGCGCGCACCCGTCAGGGCGCGGCGCAGCACCGCCGCCGCCGGGAGCGGGAGCGCGGCCGACGCGTCCGGCACGTGCACGTCCGCCGCACGCCAGGTGCGCTCCGGGAGGGTGGCCAGGCCCCGGGCGCCGCGCGCCGCGCGGAGGGCCGAGGCGCCGGCGTCGCCGGCCGTGGCGGCCGCGCGCTCGCCCACGATGCGGGCCCGGCCCGCCCAGCGACGCAGCCGCGCCCCGGCCACGTTCACAGCGCGGTGATCCCGGTGGGCCGCTCGCCGCCGCTCCACGCGATGCGCTCCCGCACGAGCTCTGACTGCTTGCGCTCGAGGATTTCCTGGGCCTCCTCGGTCCGCCCCTGGGCCATGGCCCGGGCGTAGAGGTTGTAGCCGCGCGTCACGGCGCGAGGGCTGCCGTCCATCGTCAGGACGCCCCGCTCGATCCAGATCACGCGCTGGCACATCTCCTGGATGGTGCTGAGGGAGTGGCTGACCAGGAACACGCAGCCGGCCTGCTCGCGCAGCTCGTCGAGCCGCTGGCGCGTGCGCTCGCGGAACTGGGCGTCGCCCGTGTTGAGCGCCTCGTCGATCACGAGGATGTCCGGGTCCACCGAGGTGGCGATCGCGAACTGCAGGCGCGCGGCCATGCCCGAGGAGTACGCCTTGAGCGGCAGCTGGAGCGCGTGGTCGTCGAGACCGGACAGGGCGACGACGGCGTCCCGCTTGGCCTCCGCCTCCGCGCGGGACATCCCCATCGCCAGGCAGCCCAGACGGATGTTGTCCTCACCGGAGACCTGGCGCACGAGCGCGGCGTTGACGCCCAGCATCACGGGCGTGGAGGTCGCGTAGATGTGGCCGGTGGTCGGGCGCATCTGGCCGGTGATGAGCTTCATCAGGGTGGACTTGCCGGACCCGTTCGTGCCGATCACGCCCACGGACTCGCCGCGCCCCACCACGAACGACAGCGGCTGCAGCGCCTGGACCTCCGTGGTGCGAACGCCCCGGGCGGCGCGGACCCGACCCCGCAGGCCCCGGCGGGGCTGGACCGCTTCGGCCGAGAGGACGCGGTAGGTCATGGACGCCTCGTCGACGACGACGGAGGGGGTCAGCGGGTCCGCGCTCATCGTTCCTCCCCGTAGGTCTCCTCAGCGCGCCAGAACACCACGGTCCCCACCACGAGCAGGGCCGCCGTCCACGCCGCGAGGACGACCCACCGCATGGGGTCCGCGTCGGAGGCGTACAGCAGGGACTGTCGCGCGATGTCCAGGACGCAGAACAGCGGGTTCAGATGCATGGCGGTCATCATCGGCGGGAAGTCCGCGAAGCGGTCGGCGCTGAAGAACACGGCGGACACGTAGAGCCAGATCCGGGTGCCGAACGCGATGAGGTTGGACAGGTCGGACCAGCGGGCCACGTAGCGGGCCAGCAGGAGGGAGGCGCCGACGTTGAACAGCGTCTGCAGCGCCAGCAGCGGGATCAGCAGCAGCCAGCGCCACGTGATCTGCTCCATCGGCGGGATGGCCAGGACCAGCACCAGCATCACCACCAGCGTCGGGCCGAAGAGCATCAGCTCGCGGATGTTCGTCGCGATCGGCAGGGTGGCCCGCGGGAAGCGGAAGGCGCGGACGATGGAGAGGTTGGTCGAGATCGAACGCGACCCCGCCGTGATCGCGCTCGAGGTGTAGCGGAACAGGAACACGCCGATGATCAGGTAGCCGAGGAAGTTCGGCACTCCGCGGCCGGTGCCCAGCAGCAGCCCGAACACGAGGAAGTACGCCGCGCCGTCGAGGATCGGGTTGAGGACCATCCAGACGCGGCCGAGCGCGTTGACGGAGTTCGCCCCGGCGATCCGGGAGCGGGAGTCGAACAGGATGAACGAGCGGTACTCCCAGAGGGAGGCCAGGTAGCGCGCCAGGCCCGGACGGGCGCCCACTCGGCGCAGGGTGGCTCCGTCCACGGTCAGGACCGCGGTGCCGCTCGGGACGCGGGGGTCGCCGGTGTCTGACATGCCGTCGCGGCCTCTCTTCATGCAGGCGGGAAGGCGGGCCGGGGCGGCCCGCCGCGAGTCGCCACTCTAGCAACCGGCGGTGCGGCGGCGCCGTCAGTAGACTGGCGCCAGCTCGCGCCCGCGTCGAGCCTGATCGGGCCGCGGCCGCGGTCCGTCGTCCAGTCAAGAGGAGCAACTGTGCCCAAGGTCATGCCCATCTACGGAACCCGCCCGGAGGCCATCAAGGTGGCCCCCATCGTCAAGGCGCTGCAGGCCGACGAGCGGTTCGAGTGCGTGGTGACCGTCACGGGGCAGCACCGCGAGATGCTGGACCAGGTCAACGAGCTGTTCGGCATCGTCCCGGACCACGACCTGAACATCATCCAGCCGCGCCAGACCCTCAACGGCGTGTTCGCCCGCACCCTCGACGGGCTCGACGCCGTCCTCGAGCAGGAGCGGCCGGACGCCGTCGTCGTCCAGGGCGACACCACGACCTCGACGGCGGGCGCCGTCGCCGCCTTCAACCGCGGCATCCCCGTGGTCCACGCCGAGGCGGGCCTGCGCAGCTTCGACATCCTCTCCCCGTTCCCGGAGGAGGCCAACCGCAAGATCACCAGCCAGATCTCGGCGCTGCACCTGCCCCCGACCACCGTGAGCCGGGACAACCTGCTGCGTGAGGCCGTGGCCGCGGAGGATATCTACGTCACGGGCAACACCGTGATCGACGCGCTGCTGGAGGCCGTCGGCCACCAGGTGCCGTTCGAGGACGAGCGTCTGGCCGAGCTGGAGGCGTCCGGCCGTCGCGTCGTCCTGGTGACGACCCACCGGCGCGAGAACCAGGGCGACGCGATGCGCGGCGTCGGGCGCGCCCTGGCCCGCCTGGCCGCGGACCACCCGGAGGTCACCTTCGTGCTGCCGGCGCACCGCAACCCGGTGGTGCGCGAGGCCATCCTGCCGGAGATCGAGGGCCGCGAGAACGTGCTCGTGACCGAGCCCCTGGCCTACGGCGAGTTCACCCACCTGCTGTCCGTGGCCACTGTCGTGCTGACGGACTCCGGCGGCGTCCAGGAGGAGGCCCCGTCCCTGGGCAAGCCCGTCCTCGTGATGCGCGAGAACACCGAGCGTCCCGAGGCCGTGACCGCCGGCACCGTGCGTCTGATCGGCACGGACGAGGAGGTCGTGGTCACCGAGGTCACCCGCCTGCTGACGGATGAGGCCGCGTACACCGCGATGTCCCAGGCCGTGAACCCCTACGGCGACGGCCGCGCGGCGGAGCGCACGGTCTCGGCGATCGCCGAGCTGCTCGGCGTGGGCGAGCGGCTGCCGGCCTTCGACGGGGGGGATCCGGCGTGACCGAGTTCCTCCTCGCCGTCCCGCGTCGGCCCCGCCGGGGTCTCACCCTCGACCTCACCCGGAGCCGCCTGCGCGCGGTCGCTGACGGTTACGCACCGTTCGTGGGCCCGGCCCACGACCAGGAGCCTGTGATCGTGGAGCCCTCCGTCACGACCGTCGCCCTCGTGTTCCAGCGCACTGGTGGCCCCGCGCTTGCCGCTGCCGAGGGGGACCGGTGGGCCGTCACCGGCGGCCATCCCGTGTGGGATGAGCTGATCCGGAATGTCCGCCGGGTCGGCTCCCGTCTCGGGTACGACCGCCCTGTATGGGGTCAGTACGCGGCCGTGATGGTGGAACGCCACGTGGACCGGGTGACCGCGTGGGCCACCGTGCCCGCTTTCGACGGTCTCTACTGGGCGCAGGACTCGGAGCACGTGTACGTCTCCAACCGGCCGCTCCTGGTGGCGCTCGCCCTGGCCGCCGGACACCGGCCGGGCGTGCGCCGGGACGAGCGCTACTTGGCCCACTACCTGTACTCGGGGTACAGCTTCGAGGACGTCACCCCGTTCGAGGGCGTCGCGCGACTGCCGATCGACCGGTCGCTGGAGATCGTGGGGGGCGCCGCCTCTCTCGGGGAGGTCCCCCCGGGCCTGCGCTCGACGCTGACGGAGGACCACACGCCGGAGGAGGGGGCCGAGGCGGCGGCCGCCGCCCTCACCGCGGCCATGGATCGGGTCGAGGACGTGCTCGCCGGCCGCCCTGTGCAGCTGCGGCTCTCCGGCGGGAAGGACTCCCGCACCCTGCTCGCCCTGCTGAAGGGTCGCGACGTCGACGCACGGGCCGTCACCTTCGGTGAGGAGCACGAGCCCGACGCCGTGGTGGCGCGCATGATGACCGAGGCCCTCGGGATGCCGCACGAGGTCACGCAGCCGACCGTCCTGGACGGGGCGGGGCCACGCGAGCACATGCTCTCCACCCTCCGGCAGGCCGGCGGTCAGCCGCTCTCCGAGGCCCAGACGGCCCGCTACCGGGGACCCGACCCGGCCACGCCGGGGGAGGGCATCATGCTGGGGCAGTGGCCGCTGCTCAAGGGCGGCATGGCCCAGCGCCTCACCTACACGGGTTCGCAGGCGCTGCGCCGCATCAAGGCCCGCTCGGCCCCCGAGCTGCTCACGGAGCACCGCCGCCGTCCGGTGGAGTCCGCCCTCGAGCGGTGGTTCCACGAACTCCCCGCGCAGAGCCGGGAGGAGAAGCTCTACCTCTACGCCCGCCACTTCCGCCGGCCCCTACCTGCACGCACACATCGCTCACTACGGCCGGGACGCGACCATCGCCTACCCCCTCGGCGACGCGGAGGTCGGTGCCGTGGCGGACGCCCTCTCCTTGTCCGAGAAGGTGTCGCAGCGTGCGCTGTTCGGCGCCATGGCCCGGATCTGGCCCGAGGTCATGGCCGTCCCGCTGGGCAACAACTCCTGGGCCTTCGAGCACGACGGGCCCGACCCGGACTGGTCCGGCCCGCATCACGCAGCCCGCACCGCTCCGCTGCCGACGGTCGAGCCCGTCCCGCGCACCGGCCCGCGCCGCGTGGGCGAGTTCTCCGGCAGGACCCTCCTGGCCCTGTGCCGCGGCCTCATGGACAGTCCGCATCCGGACGTGCTCCAGGACCACCTGTCCGAGCCGATCCTCACCGCCGTCGTCGAGTCCGCCCTGCACGGCACGGTGAGCCCCCCGGAGGGCATGGAGCGGCGCGTCTTCGCCCGCCACCTGTGGCGCATCGCGCTCGCGGACCAGTGGTACGGCTGGGAGTGGATGCCGGCCTGAGCCCCCCGACGACGACGTCCCCGGACCTGCCAGGTCCGGGGACGTCGTCGTTCGGTGGACGCCGGCGCTCAGCCGAGCTCGCGTCCCTCCATCCGGCACGGGTCCACGTCCGGGTCGACCTTTGGCAGGGAACCGGTCCGCGGTCCGCCGGGGGCGACCGGCAGGTTGGTCTCCGGAGCCCGCGCCCAGGCGAGGGCGCCGACGGCGATCACCGCCCCCGTCACCACGAAGCCCCAGCCGTAGCCGGCCGCGTCCACCACGAGGCCCACGAGCAGCGGGCCGAGGATGGCCCCCAGGTCACCGGACATCTGCGCAGCGGACATCACCGGACCGGCCTTGCGGTCCTGGCCCACGAGGTCCGCGACGGCGGCCTGCTGCGGGGCGTTGAGGGTGCCGGTGCCGGCACCGGCCAGCGCGCAGGAGACGAGGAACAGCAGGGGCGACTCCAGCCAGCCGATCGCCCCGGTGAACACCGCCATCACGGCCAGTCCCACGAGGATCAGCGGCTTGCGCCCGTGGAGGTCGGAGAGCCGGGAGCTGGAGGCCACCGCGAGGACGTTGCCGGCCGCGAACACGGACAGCGCCAGTCCGGCCATGAGCTGGCGGTTCTCCTCGGTGATGCCCCATCCCAGGAGCGCCGTCCCGGTGAAGGCGCTCGCGGCGAACAGCGGCGTGATGGCGTTGCGCACCCCGAAGGTCGCCCACCCGTTGGCGAACATGGAGGTCAGGGCCGCGCGGTAGGAGCGGTGGCCCAGCGCCGCGCGCAGGGGCATGACGGGCCGGGTCTCCCCGCGGGCGCGGTCCTGCAGGCGGGTGTCCCGGAGCATGACGAACACGATCCCGGCGGCGATCACGAGCGAGGTCCCGTAGATCAGGAACGGCACCCGGAAGCCGAAGACGGCCAGCACGGAGCCGACGATCGGCCCCACGATGTTGCCGATCAGGAACGCCGAGGCGTAGGCGCCCGAGACCCGCCCGCGGATGGTCGGCGGGGACTTGCTGGCCAGGAACGCCATGGCGGACACCGTGAACAGCGTGGAGCCGACGCCGCCGAGCGCGCGGTACAGCAGCAGCTGCGTGTAGTCCTGGGCGAAGGCGATCAGGAACATCGAGGCGGCCACGATCAGCACGCCCGTCATGTACACCGGCGTCTCGCCGAGCCGGTTGGTGAGCCGGCCGGAGACGGGCGCGAACAGCAGGCGGGTGAGGCCGAACGCGGAGACCACGGCGGCGACGGCGGTGGCCGGGTTGGCGAAGTCGGACGCGAACATCTCCGCGTACTGCGGCAGCAGGGGCGCGATGATGCCGAAGCCGATCGCGATCACGAACGCCGCCGCGACCATCACCTTGATCTCGGTCGGCAGGGGCACGCGTGCGGCCGGAGGAGAGGAGGGCATGGCCGCCATCCTCCCACCTCACACGATCCACGGCAGGGGTAGGTTGGCGGCATGAGCCGTCCCCGTGGATTCCGTGTCCTCCCCCGTGCGCGTGCCCGGTCCGCGGCGCTCGCGGTCACCCTGGGCGCCGGTCTCGTGCTGACCGGCTGCACGGCTCCCGACGGGGTCGAGGAGCCGCGGGAGCCCCCCACGGTGACCGCGTCCCCGGCGCCGCCGTCGGCCGCGCCGACGGCCTCGGGGGCCGCGGCGCCGGCCGATCCCGCCTCGGCCTCGGCGAGCACCGCCGAGCTGGCCCGCGCCGAGCTCTACCCCTGCCAGGGCTACGGCCGGGTGCCCCGGCACAACACCGTGGAGTCCAACGCCCGGGACGTGTACGCCTGGCACGTCTTCGAGCCGGTGGCCGTGGGCGACGGGCACGGCGACGTCGACTGGGACGCGGACCCCTACGAGGACGAGGGGTGGCGCCTGTGGCTGGCCTCCCTGCGGTGGATCGGCCCCAGCATCGAGGCCGCCCGCGAGGGGGATGAGGAGGCCTTCGCGGTGGCCGAGCGACTCATCGCGGACTGGGCCGCCGACCATGAGCAGGGCTGGGCGGAGGACCACGACGACCTCGAGGCGAACACGCACCGGCTCAACGTGCTCCTCTGCTTCCGAAGCGTGGTCCTGCAGCGCGAGGGCGGGACGGTGCCGGAGGAGTACGCGTGGGTGGACGAGCTGATCGGCCGCCACGCGGACCAGAACATGGCCCGGTACTCGGCCCGGCACAACCACGGCTCCATGGAGAACCGGGGCCTGCTGGGGGCCGGCTGCGTCCTGGACCGTCCGAAGTGGATGCGGCACGCGATGCAGCGCGTGGAGGCGGATCTGCCGTACCAGATCGACGAAGAGGGTTTGAGTAACGAGGCGGCGCCCCACTACGCCCAGTTCAACTACACCCTGTTTCACGCGATCGACACGACGAGCACCGCCTGTGGAGTCCCGTCGGAGGCCTTCGAGGGCCGTGTCGAGGCCATGGGCGAGGCGCTGCCCCACATGGTGGACTCCACCGGCTCCTACTGGCAGTACGGGGACAGCGCCGAGTATCCGGTCAAGCCCTTCACCGGGATCAGCGAGGGTCTGCGCTACGCCGCGACCCAGGGCGCCGAGGGTGTCGCCCCCGCGGACCGTGTCCGCGCCTTCGAGAACGGCCCCGTGTTCGGGCGCTCCTCCTGGGGCACCCCCGAGGAGGGCTTCCGGCAGGCGGCGAGCTGGATGCTGCGCTCCGGCACGGGAACCGAGAAGAAGGCCCACCGGGGGGACCTGCTGCAGTTCCTGTACACCGCGCGTGGTCGTCAGGTCATCGAGGACGGCGGTCACCCCGGCATCGTGACGGACGACTGGCGGCCCTGGGGTCTCGGTCCCACCGCGCACAACGTGATCCACCTGCCCACCCTCGAAGAGTTCCCCGGGGACGGTGCGGCCGAGCGGACCTCGTTGACGGTGTCGCCGGACGGCTCGGCCGACGGCGCCTCGGCCCGACAGGCACTGACCGCGGGCGGGGAGCGGGGTCGGTCCGTGCTGGTGCTCACCGAGCCGGACGCCGCCGTGGTGGTGGACCGCACCCGGATCGAGGACGGGCGCGCCGGCCACGTGGTGGAGAGCCTGTGGAACCTGCCGACCGAGTTCACTGCGGAGCGGATCGCCCCCGACACGGTCCGCGCCGTCGAATCCGCCTCGGGTGAGGCCACGACTCTGGTCCAGGTCCGCCTGGACGGGGCGTCGGTGGGGGAGGACGACCTGGCGATCCACCGAGGCCGGATGGATCCGGAGGGCCACCTGCACCGCGGCTGGCACTATCCGGCGGAGCAGGTGCGGGAGGAGGCCACCCAGGTCGCCTTCCGTTCGGCCGGGCCCGAGGCCGGCCTGGTCTCGGTCTTGATCCCGGCCGGGTCCGAGGACGAGGTCGGCGTCGAGGTCGAACAGCACGACGACGGCACGCTCACCCTGGTGGTCCGCGGCGCCGAGGGCACGGCGCGAGTGGGGATCGACGCGGACGGGACGCCGACCCGGCTGCCGTGAGCCCCGGGCGCGGCCCGGGGGATCCCCCCGGGCCCGGTGAGAACCCGTGTGCGAGACTGGGCACGTGGAAATCGTGCTCATCATCTCAGTCGTCCTCGCCCTGCTGGTGGGCGGTCTCATCGTCGGCCTGCTGGACCGCCGGCCCGCCCCGCCGAAGGGCTCGTACCAGGGGGTGCGCGACGCGGACGACCCGCGCCCCGGGCCCCGCCACGCGGCGCCCGGCGGGTCCACCGCGGTCCTGGAGCGTCCCGACGCCGAGGAGGCGACGGTCGACGTCGCCGAGCCAGAGGTCGTCGAGGAGGTCGAGACCGCCCCCGCGGCCCCCGAGCTGGAGCGCCCCGAGGCCGCCGGCTCGCGTCTGTCCCGCCTGCGCGCCCGGCTGCTCAAGTCCAACAACGTGTTCGGCAAGGGCCTGCTGGCCCTGCTCTCCCAGGACCGCATCGACGAGGACGTCTGGGACGAGATCGAGGAGACCCTCCTCATGGCGGACCTCGGCACCGAGCCCACCATGGAGCTCGTCGACCGCCTCAAGGCCCGCGTCACCGTGGAGGGCACCCGCGACCCCGAGCAGGTCCGCGCGCTGCTGCGCGAGGAGCTCGTGGCCATGGTGGACCCGTCCATGGACCGCCGCCTCGCGGCCACCCGCCGGGACGGCCGCCCTGCCGTGACCCTCGTCGTGGGCGTCAACGGGGTCGGCAAGACCACCACCGTGGGCAAGCTCGCTCGCGTGCTCGTGGCCGAGGACCGCGACGTGGTCCTGGGCGCCGCGGACACCTTCCGTGCCGCCGCCGCCGAGCAGCTGGCCACGTGGGGCGCCCGCGTGGGCGTGCCCACGGTGCGCTCCGAGAAGGAGGGCGCCGACCCGGCCTCGGTGGCGTTCGAGGCCGTGGCCGAGGGCATCCGCGCGGAGGCCGACGTCGTGCTCGTGGACACCGCCGGCCGCCTGCAGAACAAGTCGAACCTCATGGACGAGCTGGGCAAGATCAAGCGCGTCATCGAGAAGCAGGCGGAGGTGGACGAGGTCCTGCTCGTCCTCGACGCCACCACGGGCCAGAACGGCCTGACCCAGGCCAAGGTGTTCGCCGAGGTCGTGGACGTCACCGGCATCGTGCTCACCAAGCTGGACGGCACCGCCAAGGGCGGCATCGTCGTCGCCATCCAGCGCCAGCTGGGGGTGCCGGTCAAGCTGATCGGCCTCGGCGAGGGCGCGGACGACCTCGCCCCCTTCACCGCCGAGGGCTTCGTGGACGCGCTGCTGGCCGACTGACCCGCCGCGCCGCGCACCGGGCCCCTTCCGACGTCGTCGGGAGGGGCCCGCTGCGTCCCCGGTCACCCCCGGCGGCGCGGCGCGTCACATTGCGTCCGATTCCGTGCGCGCCACCGTGCCGCGCCTCACGCTCCGCTACGCTCCTTGAGCAACGGTCCGATCCTGGACCGGGCGACGACGCCGGACGAACGGCGTCGACGCGGCGGGCGTCCGGCTCAGACCGAGGAGACGCCCATGAACGAGATGACCCTGGACGCCGGAACCGTGTGGATGGTGGTGAGCGCAGGCCTCGTCCTCTTGATGACACCGGGGCTCGCCCTGTTCTACGGCGGGATGACCCGCTCGAAGTCCGCGCTGAACATGATGATGATGTCCTTCGTCTCGATGGGCCTGGTCGGCGTCGTGTGGATCCTCTGGGTCTCCGGCATGACCGGCGGCGAGGGCTGGCTCGGCCTCGTCGGCAGCCCGCTGGCCGACCCCGGCCTCACCACCGCGATGGAGGAGGGCGGTCTGATCGCCGCCGGCTTCGGCGCCACCTTCGCCATCATCACGGTGGCCCTCATCTCGGGCGCGGTCGCGGACCGCGCCCGCTTCCTCACCTGGTGCGTGTTCGTGCCGGTGTGGGTGACCCTGGTCTACGCGCCGCTGGCCTACATGGTGTGGGGCGGCGGCCTGCTCGCCGAGGAGGGCGCCATCGGCTCGCGCCTCGGCGAGGCCCTGGACTTCGCCGGCGGCCTCGTGGTGCACATCAGCGCCGGCGTGGCGGCGCTCGTCCTGGCCCTGATGATGGGCAAGCGCAAGGGCTTCGGCGTGGACCCCGGCCACAAGCCGCACAACGTGCCCTTCACCATGCTGGGCGCCGCCCTGCTGTGGTTCGGCTGGTTCGGCTTCAACGGCGGCGCCGCCGGCGACACGGGCCAGCTCGGCCTGATCTGGATCAACACCCTGGCCGCCGCCGCGGCCGGCATGCTCGGCTGGGTCGTGGTGGAGTGGGTGCGCCGCGGCCGCCCGACCTCGATCGGCACCGCCTCCGGCATCGTGGCCGGCCTCGTCGGCATCACTCCGGCGTGCGCCTTCGTCAGCCCGCTCGGCGCCCTGGTGATCGGCGTGGCCTCCGGCGCGGCCAGTGCCCTGGCCGTGAACCTCAAGTACCGCCTCGGCTTCGACGACTCCCTCGACGTGGTGGGCGTGCACCTGACCGCCGGCATCCTGGGCACCGTGCTCATCGGCTTCTTCGCCCTGCCCTCCGAGGGCCCCGCGGGCCTGTTCTACGGCGGGGACGGCCGTCTGCTGCTGGCCCAGACGGTGGCCGTCGTCGTGGCCGTGGTGTTCACCGCGGTGCTCACCTTCCTCATCGCGCTCGTGCTCAAGGCCACCCTGGGCCTGCGCGTGAGCGAGGAGGACGAGGAGCGCGGCGTGGACCTCACCCTGCACGACGAGTCGGCCTACCACTACGACGTCGGCTTCGGCGGCGTCCCGGTCCCGGCCGACGCGCAGGCCCATCGGGGCGGCGCCGCCGGCTGACCCCTCCAGCCGGGTTGCTAGGCTTGACGGGCGCCGCGGTGGAAGCCGCGGCGCCCGCGACCGACCGCGTCCGGATCAGTCGACCCCGCTTCGAAGGATCACACCCGCCGTGTTCAACTCCCTGTCCGACCGCCTCACAGCCACCTTCCGCAGCCTCAAGGGCAAGGGGCGGCTGAGCGAGGCGGACATCGACGCCACCGCACGCGAGATCCGCCGCGCCCTCCTGGACGCCGACGTCGCCGTGCCCGTGGTCCGCCAGTTCATCGCGCAGATCAAGGAGCGCGCCCTCAGCGCCGAGGTGGCCCAGGCCCTGAACCCGGGCCAGCAGGTCGTGAAGATCGTCAACGAGGAGCTCGTGGGCATCCTCGGCGGCGAGACCCGGCGCATCCAGCACGCCAAGACGGGCACCACCGTCATCATGCTCGTGGGCCTGCAGGGCGCCGGCAAGACGACCCTCGCCGGCAAGCTCGCCCACCTGCTCAAGTCCCAGGGCCACACCCCGCTGCTCGTGGCCTGCGACCTCCAGCGCCCGAACGCCGTGAAGCAGCTGCAGGTCGGCGGCGAGCGCGCCGGCGTCCCGGTCTACGCGCCGCACCCCGGCGTCTCCTCCGAGTTCGAGGCCGCCACCGGCGACCCGGTGCAGGTGGCCCGCGACGGCGTCGCCGAGGCCAACACGAAGTACCACGACGTGGTCATCATCGACACCGCCGGCCGCCTCGGCGTGGACGCCGAGCTCATGCAGCAGGCCGCGGACATCCGCGCCGCCGTGGACCCGGACGAGGTGCTCTTCGTCATCGACGCGATGATCGGCCAGGACGCCGTGGCCACGGCCCAGGCGTTCAACGAGGGCGTCGGCTTCACCGGCGTCGTGCTCACCAAGCTCGACGGCGACGCGCGCGGCGGCGCCGCGCTGTCCGTCCGTCACGTGACCGGCAAGCCGATCATGTTCGCCTCCACGGGCGAGGGCCTGAAGGACTTCGAGGTCTTCCACCCGGACCGCATGGCCTCGCGCATCCTCGACATGGGCGACGTGCTCTCCCTGATCGAGCAGGCCGAGCAGAACTGGGACCGCACCGAGGCCGAGAAGATGGCCCGCAAGTTCGCGGACCAGGAGGACTTCACCCTCGACGACTTCCTCGCCCAGATGCAGCAGCTCAAGAAGATGGGTTCGCTGAAGAAGATGCTCATGATGATGCCGGGCGCCCAGGGCATGCGGCAGCAGCTCGAGCAGTTCGACGAGTCGTCGATCGGCCGCGTCGAGGCGATCATCCACTCGATGACCCCGCACGAGCGCGTGGCCCCCAAGATCATCAACGGCTCGCGCCGCGCCCGCATCGCCCGCGGCTCGGGCGTGAGCGTGTCCGAGGTCAACGGCCTGCTCGAGCGCTTCGCCGAGGCGCAGAAGATGATGAAGCGCATGGCCGCCGGCGGTGGCATCCCCGGCATGCCCGGCATGTCGGGCGGCGCCTCCCGCAAGGCGAAGGGCAAGGGCAAGAACGCCAAGCGCGATCGCGTGAAGTCCGGCAACCCCGCCAAGGCCGCGGCCGAGCGCAAGGCGATCGAGGAGCGGCGCGCCCGCGCCGCCCAGGCACAGGCCGGGGCCGTGTTCGGCCGCGACGGCGCGGGGATGGACGGCTTCGACCCGTCCACCCTCAACCTGCCGGCGGGCTTCGAGAAGTACCTCAAGGACCGCTGAGTCGCCCGCTGCCCGGTCGCGGCGCGCCGGGTGTGCACCGGCCCGCCCGATCTGGCAGAATGGCACGGTACTGAGCGTGAGCCCGGACGACCCTCTATCCTCCGCTGCGCTCCGTTCCGTGTGCCAGGTCGTCGACGCCCGCTGCCCCCACGCGGCGTCGTGCCCCGGCCCCCCAGATCCACTGAAGGAGAACCACACTCGTGGCTGTCAAGATTCGTCTGAAGCGGTTCGGCAAGATCCGCGCCCCGTTCTACCGCGTCGTCGTCATGGACTCGCGCACCCGCCGCGATGGCCGTGCCATCGAGGAGATCGGCAAGTACCACCCCACCGAGGAGCCCTCGTTCATCGAGATCGACTCGGAGCGCGCCCAGTACTGGCTCTCCGTCGGCGCCCAGCCGACCGAACAGGTCGCCGCGCTGCTGAAGGTCACCGGTGACTGGCAGAAGTTCAAGGGCGAGTCGGGCGCCGAGGGCACCCTGAAGTCCAAGTCCGAGAAGGAGGCCTTCGTGGCCCCCGAGAAGGGCTCGGTCATCCTGCCGGAGGAGCCGAAGCAGGAGGAGGCCCCGGCCGAGTCCGAGCAGGCCGCCGAGGCTCCGGCCGCTGAGGCCCCGGCCGAGGACGCCGAGAAGTCCGAGTGACCATGCTGACCGAGGCCCTCGAGCACCTGGTGCGCGGCATCGTGGACACGCCCGAGGCGGTCCGCGTGGACGCCCGCTCCCAGCGGCGCGGCGACATGCTGGAGGTCCGCGTGGCCCCCGAGGACCTGGGTCGCGTGATCGGCCGCCAGGGTCGCACCGCCACCGCGCTGCGCACCGTGCTGGACGGCCTGGCCGGCCACCCCGTCCGCGTGGACGTGGTGGAGACCGACCGCCGCTCCTGACGGCCCGTGACGCACGGCCCGCCCGCCCCTCACCGGGCCGGCGGGCCGTCGTCGTCTGCGGCCCCGCCCCCTCCCGTCACCGACCGTCCCACCCAGGAGAGCCCATGAGTCCCGCAGCCCAGGACGACCTCGTCCGCGTCGCCCGCATCGGCAAGCCGCACGGCATCCGCGGCGAGGTGACCGTGCAGGTCTTCACCGACGACCCGGACGCCCGCTTCGCCCCCGGAGAGCGCCTCGTGGTGCGCGACGGCGCCCCGGGCCTTCCCGCCGAGCTCACCGTCACCCGGGCCCGGTGGAACAAGCAGATCCTCGTGGTCGGCTTCGCCGAGTCGCCGGACCGCAACGTCGCCGAGACCCTGCGCGGCGCCCAGCTGTTCGCCGTTCCCGCCGCGCCCGAGGAGTCCGACGAGTGGTACGAGGAGGACCTCGTGGACCTCGAGGTGCGGGTCGAGGGCGAGCGCGTCGGCGTCGTCACGGCCCTGACCACCGGGGCGGTCCAGGACCTGCTGCACGTCGCGTTGGACGGCGTCGAGGAGGAGGCCCTGGTGCCCTTCGTCGAGGAGATCGTCCCGGAGATCGACCCCGAGGCCGGCGTGCTCGTGCTGACCCCGCCGCCGGGGCTGCTCGAGCTCGCCACCGGCGAGGACGAGGACGCCGCAGACGGGCCCGCCGATGCGGATGCGGAGGACTGAGCGGTGCGCTTCGACGTCGTCACGATCTTCCCCGAGTACCTCGCGGTGCTCGACGTCTCGCTGCTGGGCCGTGCCCGCCGCGAGGGCCTCGTGGACGTGCACGTCCACGACCTGCGCGACTTCACCGTCGACCGGCACCGCACCGTGGACGACACGCCCTACGGCGGCGGCGCCGGCATGGTGATGAAACCGGAGCCGTGGGCGCTCGCGCTCGAGCACGTGGCGGCCCAGGGGCCCGTGTCACCGGCCCCCGCCGAGTCGTCGTCGGCGGAGCCGGGGGACCGCCCCGTGCTGCTCGTGCCGACGCCCTCGGGGGAGCGCTTCACCCAGCGGTTCGCCCGGGAACTGGCGGGCCGGGAGCACGTGGCGATCGCGTGCGGCCGCTACGAGGGGATCGACGAGCGCGTCTTCGGCTGGGCCGAGGAGCTCTTCGAGGTGCGGCTGGTCTCGCTGGGCGACTACGTGCTCAACGGCGGCGAGGTCGCGGCGCTGGCGATGATCGAGGCCGTCGGCCGCCTCGTGCCGGGCGTCGTGGGCAACCCGGCCTCGCTCGTCGAGGAGTCCCACGAGGACGGCCTGCTGGAGTACCCGGTCTACACCAAGCCCGCGGACTGGCGGGGCCGTGCGGTGCCGCCCGTGCTGCTCTCGGGCGACCACGGCAAGGTCGCGGCCTGGCGTCGGGCCCAGCAGGAGGAGCGCACGCGCGAGCGGCGACCGGACCTGTGGGCGGCGTACGACTCCGAGGACTGACCCGCCGCGCCCGACGGGCCGGAGGGGCGTCGCGGCGTCATCGGCTGTGGCATAATGGATCCTCGTGTCCGCCGGACGCCCGACCTGCCACAGGGGGCGCGCGTCAACGGATCGGACCCCGGGACCGCACCCCACGTGCGGAGCCCGGCCCTCGGCTCGGGACCCGGCCCCCTCGTCATGCGGACGTGGACGGACCGTGCGCCCGCATACCACGCGGTTGACCTGTGGCATCCGCCAGGAGAGACGACATGCACATTCTCGACTCGTTCGACAAGAAGACGCTGCGCGACGACATCCCGGAGTTCGCCCCCGGCGACACCGTCAAGGTGCACGTGAACATCATCGAGGGCAAGACCGCCCGCGTCCAGGTGTTCCAGGGCTACGTCATGGGCCGTCAGGGCTACGGCGTGCGCGAGACCTTCCGCGTCCGCAAGGTGTCCTTCGGCATCGGCGTGGAGCGCGTGTTCCCGGTGCACTCCCCGGTCATCGACAAGATCGAGGTCGTCACCAAGGGCGACGTGCGCCGCGCGAAGCTGTACTACATGCGCGATCGCCACGGCAAGGCCGCCCGCATCCGCGAGAAGCGCGCCGACGCCAAGTGATCATCCCGGTCGGCCCCGCCGACCGGTGATCGACCCATGCGCACCTCGGAGCCCCGTGACCCCCGCCGGTCACGGGGCTCCGTCGCGTCCGGGGCCGGCTCCTCCTCGGGCCCGACGGCGGCCCCCGCCTCCGGCACGAGCCGCTGGTGGGCGTGGCTCGGCCTGACCGTGGTGGCCGCCGTCGTGGTGGCCGCGGTGCTGCGAGCCCTCACCGGCCCCGTCTACCTCATCCCCTCCGGGTCGATGGAGCCGACCCTGCAGCCCGGCGACCGCGTGCGGGTGGACGCCGCCGCGGCCGGCGGGCAGGGCCTGCACCACGGCGACGTGGTGGTGTTCGACGGCGCCGGCAGCCTGGCGCCGTACCGTTCGGCCGGATCGCTCGAGCGCGGCCTCGAGGACGTCGCCCGGTGGTGGGGCGTCGGCGCGGCCGAGGACGTCTTCGTCAAGCGCGTGCTGGCCCTGCCGGGGGACCGCCTCGAGTGCTGCGCCCCGGACGGCCGGCTGCTGCGCAACGGCGAGCCGCTGGACGAGCCGTATCTCGGCAGGCCCGTGACCGCAGACGAGCCGGCCGCGGCGGGGACCTGGTCCTTCGAGGTGCCCGACGGGCGCATGGTCGTCCTGGGCGACCACCGCGCCGCCTCCCGGGACTCCCGCGCACTGCTGGGCGCCCCCGGCGGCGGGCTGATCCCGCTCGAGCGGGTCGAGGGCCGGGCCGCGGAGATCGTGTGGCCCCTGTCCCGCCGCGGGACCGTGGACGCCCCCTCCGGGGACACGCCGTGACGGGGCGCCGCACCGCGCTGATCGCGGCCGCCGTGACCGTACTCGCCTGCGTGCTGGCGTGGGCCTTCCTGGCGCGCATGTACGCCATCCCGTCCTCGTCCATGGAGCCCGGGCTGCGGGCCGGCGACCGCGTGGTCGCCACGCTGCTCACCCCGGATCCGTTCCCGGTGCGCCGCGGTGACGTGGTGGTCTTCGAGGACACGAAGGGCTGGCTGCCCGGGGGCGGCCACGTGATCAAGCGGGCCGTCGGACTGCCGGGGGACATCGTCTCCTGGACGCCCGGCGAGGAGACGCTGCGCGTGAACGGGGTGCCCGTCGAGGAGCCGTACCTCGCGCCGGGGGAGACGCCCGCGCAGGAGGCGTTCGAGGTGACCGTCCCCGAGGGGCGGCTGTGGGTGCTCGGCGACCATCGTTCGGCGTCGGCGGACTCCCGCGCGCACCGCGCCGGGCCCGGGGGCGGGTTCGTGGCCCTCGACGACGTGGTGGGCCGCGCCCGGTTCGTGGTCTGGCCGCTGGACCGGGTCGGCGGCGCCGGCACCGACCCCGACGCGTTCGCCGCCGTGCCGGACGCGCCCGCGCCGGAGGCCCGCACGTGACCGCGAGCCGGGGCGGTGGCCGGCCGACGGTGCGCGCCGGCCTGGACGTCGAGGCGGGGCTGGCCGCGCCGGTCCTCGCCGCGCGGGGAGTGGACCGGGTGCTGGTGGCGGGCATGGACGAGGTGGGCCGGGGCGCGCTGGCCGGGCCCGTCGTCGTCGGGGTGTGCGCCGCGCGGCTGCCCGCCGCGGGGCAGATCCCTGCGGTGCGCGACTCGAAGGCGCTCACGGACCGACGCCGGCGCGCCCTGGTCCCGCAGATCGAGGACTGGGCGGCCGGGGTGGCGCTGGGCGAGGCCAGCCCCGCGGAGATCGACGCGCTCGGGATCTCGGCGGCCCTCGGCCTCGCCGGGCGCCGGGCCTGGGCGGCGCTGTGCGCCGCGGTGGGGCAGGAGCCGGTCGCCCTCGTGCTCGACGGCCGGGACGACTGGCTGAGTCGCTCCGATCCCGACGCCGGCCCCGCGCCGCGTCTGCTGCCGCCCGTGCCCACGATGCTGGTGCGGGCCGAGGACCGGTGCGCGACGGTGGCGGCCGCGTCGATCGCCGCGAAGGTGGCCCGCGACGACGTCATGATCGCCCTCGACGCGGAGCACCCCGGGTACGGGTGGGCCGGGAACAAGGGGTACGGCTCGGCCGCGCACCGGGCCGCCCTGGCCGAGCGCGGGGCGAGCGAGCAGCACCGGCACAGCTGGAACCTCGGGCTGCCGGGCGCGCCCGCGCAGGCGCCGCCCACGCTGTTCGACTGAGCCCCCGGGGCCGGGCGAGGCCGCCCGTTCGACGTGCGACCCCCGGACGGGGGAGGATGGAGGCCGTGCGTGCCCGGACTGTCGCGGGTGCGCGGCGAACACTGAGGAGGCATGTCATGAGCGCAGACGACGTCGAGGACTTCGAGGCCGAGGCCGAGCTGCTGCTCTACCGCGAGTACCGGGACGTGGTGGGCCTGTTCCGCTACGTCGTGGAGACCGAGCGGCGCTTCTACCTCGCCAACGACGTGCGGCTGACGCCCCGCCAGGCGGACGGGGACGTGTTCTTCGAGATCCTGCTCGAGGACGCGTGGGTGTGGGACGTGTACCGCACGCAGCGGTTCATCAAGCGCGTGAAGGTGCTGACCTTCAAGGACGTGAACATCGAGGAGCTGCCCACCGAGGACCTGACGGTCCCGCCGGACGGCCAGCTGCCGAGCTGACCCACGCCTGATCGGCCCCGAGGGCGGGACGCCGACGTCCACTCCTGCACAGGCGTCCGGCCCCGCACAATCCCCGCCGTCGCCGACCCGGCGACCCTGCTCGGGACCACCCTGGTGCCCAGGAGGTGGTCGGGATGACGGGGACCGCGGAACGGATCGGGGCGCAGCCGCCCGGAGACAGGCGCGCCAGCCGCGCGCACACGGCGCTGGGCCGGTTCGGCGAGGACGCCGCCGCACGCTGGCTCGCCGAGCGCGGCTACGTGATCGCCGACCGCAACTGGCGGGGCGAGGCCGGAGAGCTGGACATCGTGGCCCACCACGCCGGCTGGTGGGTGGGCGTCGAGGTGAAGACCCGCTCGGGCCTGGCCTTCGGCGACCCGTTCGAGTCGATCGACCGGCGCAAGCTCACCCGGCTGCACCGCCTCACCGCGGCATGGGTGCGGACCCACGCCGGAGAGCGCCGGGGAACGCCCTGGCGCGTCGACGCCGTCGCCGTGCTGGTGCCGCGCACGGGCGGGATCCGCTTCGATCTGCTGCAGGACGTGCGGCCGTGAGCGGCATCGGACGCACCCGCTCCATCACGCTGGCGGGTCTGCGCGGGGAGGTCGTGCACGTCGAGGCGGACATCGCCCAGTCCCTGCCCGGGTTCACCCTCCTCGGCCTGCCGGACCAGGCGCTGCAGGAGAGCCGGGACCGCATCCGCTCCGCCGCGCGCAACGCCGGACTGCCCCTGACCCGGCGGCACCTGACCGTGAACCTGCTGCCGGCGGGGGTGCACAAGCGGGGCGCCTGCCACGACCTGGCGATCGTCCTGGCGGCCTACGCCGCGGACGGGCGGGTGCGGAACGTCGAGGGGCCCGTGTTCCTGGCCGAGCTCGGCCTCGACGGCGCCCTGCACCGCTCGCCGGAGACCGTGGCGATGGTGATGGCCGCCGTCGACGCGGGGTGCTCCGAGGTGGTCGTCGCCGAGGACGCGGAGGCCGAGGCCCGACTGGTCCCCGGCGCTGAAGTCCGCGGCTTCGCCCATCTGCACGACGTCATCCGCGCCTTCGGCGGGGAACCGGACGGAGAGGCGCCCCGCCGCCCGACCCGGCGGCAGGTGACAGCCCCGGAACCGGAGCCGGCCCGTGCGGTGCCCGACCTCGCCGAGGTCGCCGGGCAGGCCGAGGCCCGGTTCGCGCTGGAGGTCGCCGCTGCCGGCGCCCACCACCTGCTGCTCATGGGCGCCCCGGGGGCGGGCAAGACCATGCTCGCCGAGCGCCTGCCCGGAATCCTGCCGCCCCTGGACCGGCGCACCGCGCTCGAATGCGCTGCCCTGCGCTCTCTCCGCGGCGGCGACGCCCGTGTCCGGCGCAGGGGCGGGACGTCCCAGGGGTTCGACGGCGACATCGACCGGACCCCGCCGTTCGAGGCACCCCACCACTCGGCGTCCCGCTCGGCCCTCGTGGGCGGCGGCAGCGGCCTCGCCCGGCCGGGAGCGGCCTCCCTCGCCCACGGCGGCGTGCTGTTCCTGGACGAGGCCCCCGAGTTCGAACGGCGCACCCTCGAGGCGCTGCGCCAGCCCCTCGAGTCCGGGGAGGTGCTGCTGCACCGTGCCCTCGGCGCCGTCGTCTACCCGGCCCGGTTCCAGCTCGTGCTGGCCGCCAACCCCTGCCCGTGCGGCAAGGGCGGTGGCACGGGCGTCGAGTGCCGGTGCAGCGTGCCCGAACGCCGCCGCTACGCCCAGCGGCTCTCCGGGCCGCTGCTGGACCGCGTCGACCTGCAGGTCACCGTGCGGCCCGTCGAAGCGCGGCAGCTCACGGGGGCGCCCGCGTCCGAGACCACGTCGCAGGTGGCCGCCCGGGTCGCCGCGGCCGCCGACCGCCAGGCCCGGCGCTGGGCCACCGCCGCCGAGCGCGGGCTCGCCCCGTCCGGGCTGCGCCGCAACGCGCACGTCCCCGCCGGGGTGCTGCGGCACGGCCCGTACGCCGTGCCCCGGGCGGCCCGCCGGCCCGCGGACGACGCCGTCGACCAGGGCCTGCTGAGCGCGCGCGGCCACGCCCGCGTCCTGCGCCTCGCCTGGACCCTGGCAGACCTGCGCGGCGCCGAACGGCCCGCACCCGAGGACACCGACGTGGCACTCACGCTGCGCCACCAGAACGAGGAGGACGCATGACCACCTACGTCACCCCGGCGGCAGACCACGTCGCCGGGCCGCGCCGGCCGGACGCCGCCCGGCTCGCCCGCGCCGCCCTGACCCGGCTGGTCGAGCCCGGGGACGCGCTCGCGGTGCAGACCGTCACGGCGCTGGGGCCGGAGCGGGCGCTCGCCCTGCTCACGGGCCGGGAGACGATCCAGCCCGCCGAGCGCGATCTGCTCGCCGATCTCGCCGGCGCGCCCGACACGCTGCCCCGGCGCTGGGCCGCGGGGCTGGCCCGCTGGGCGCCCCGGGCCGCCCGGCTGGAGCCGGAGCGTGACCTCGTGACTCTGCACCGGCTCGGGGGAGGCCTGCTGATCCCCGAGGACGACGCCTGGCCCGCCGCCCTGGCGGACCTGGGCGAGGAGGCGCCCCTGGGCCTGTGGTTCCGCGGCTCCGGAACGCTGCCTCCCGCGGACCGGATGCTCGCCGTCGTCGGCAGCCGGGAGGCGACCGCGTACGGACGGACCGTGACCGCCCGCTGCGCCGCCCACGCCGTCCAGCAGGGCGCGTGCGTGATCTCCGGCGGTGCGTACGGCATCGACGGCGCCGCCCACCGGGCCGCGCTGCAGGCGCCCGCCGCACCGGAAGACGCGGCGGATCGCGGCGGCGTCCCGCCCACGGTGGCGGTGCTGGCCGGCGGCCTCGACCGGTTCTACCCGGCCGGCCACGAGGACCTGCTTCGCGCGGTGATGGCCGCCGGGCTGCTCGTGTCCGAGATGCCGCCCGGTGCGAGTCCCACGCGGTACCGGTTCCTGCAGCGCAACCGGGTCATCGCCGCGCTCGCGGGGGCCGTGCTGGTGGTCGAGGCGCGCTGGCGGTCGGGAGCGCAGAACACGGCGGGCCACGCGTTCGGCCTCGGCCGCGAGGTGGGCGTGGTCCCCGGCCCCGTGACCTCGCCCAGCTCCGCCGGCTGCCACCGTCTGCTGCAGGAGAGCCCCGCCCGTCTCGTGACCACCGAGCAGGAGGCCCTCGCCCTGCTCGGCCAGGGGCCCGCCCGGAGCGGCGGCGCGGGCGGGAGGACCTCCACCCGGGCAGCTCCCGAGTCCGCCGCGCGGCCCACCGACGGGCTCACGATGGAGGAGGCCCTCGTCCACGAGGCGCTGCCCCTGCGCCAGGCGGTGCCCGTCGACCGGATCACCGTCAGCGCCGGGCTCGCGCTGCCCACCGTCCTGGCGTGCCTGTCCCGGCTGCAGCGGGCGGGCCTGGCCGAACGGGTCGAGGACCGGTGGCGGCGGGGATGACCTCCGGCCGCGTGCTCCCGGGCGGCGCCGCCCTGGGGCGGATGGCAGAGTGGGGGGATGACCCCGTCGTCCTCCGTCCGTCCCGTCCCGGTCCCGCGCGCCCCCTCGCCCCGGGACACGGCCTGGCTCGAGGCGTTCGAGGAGCACCTGCGCCACGAGCGGAACCGCAGCCCCCAGACCGTGCGCGCGTACCTCGCCGATCTGCGCGCCCTCATCGACCACGTCGCCGGCACAGCCGGCACCGCGGCGGCGCCCGCCGTGGATGACGACGCCCCCGCTCGCCACGTGCCCAGCGCACCGGACGTCCTCGCCGAGCTGGACATCGAGGACCTGCGTGGCTGGTTGGCGGCCATGAGCGGGGCCGGCCTCGCCCGCGCGACCCTGGCCCGCCGGGTGGCCGCCGTCCGCACCTTCACGGCCTGGCTGCGCCGGGAGGGCCTGCGCTCGGACGACCCCGCCCTGCGGCTGCGCTCGCCCCGACCCGAGGGGACGCTGCCCCACGTGCTCCAGGAGCAGCAGGCGACCCGGCTCCTCGCGGCTGCCCAGGAGCGTGTGGACGCCGCCGCCGCGGGCGACGACCCTGCCGCCCACGCGCTGGCCCTGCGGGACGCCGCCCTGCTCGAGCTGCTCTACGCCACCGGCGCCCGGGTGGCCGAACTCTCCGCCCTGGACGTGGACGACCTCGAGGCCGGCCGCGGCGTCGTCCGGCTGACCGGCAAGGGAGACCGGCAGCGCACCGTCCCCTACGGCGCACCCGCGGGCCGCGCCCTCCAGGAGTGGCAGCGGCTCGGTCGCCCCCGCCTGGCCCGGCCGGACTCCGGCCCCGCCCTCTTCCTCGGCGCGCGCGGCGGCCGGCTGGGGGTGCGCCAGGCGCGCACCGTCGTCGACCGGGCACTCGAGGGCCTGGGGGACACCGCGGCGCGCGGGCCGCACGCGCTGCGCCACACGGCCGCGACCCACCTCCTCGACGGCGGCGCCGACCTGCGCAGCGTGCAGGAGCTGCTGGGGCATGCGTCCCTGCGCACCACGCAGGTCTACACACACGTCTCGATCGATCGCCTCCGCGAGGGCTACCGGCAGGCCCACCCACGCGCCTGACGCCTCCCCGGAGCACCCCCGGCCCGTCCCCTGCGCCGCCACGACACGCAGGGCGCCGCGCCGCCTCGTTGCCGGCCCAGCATCCCTGGTGCACAATGGCCCCAGGATCCACCGGAGCCGCGACGTGGTCGTAGGGGAAGACGCACCGCATCGCACCCTCGGAGGCATCCATGACCAGCACCCATACCCGCGGCGTGGTCCACATCCTCTCCGCCCCCACCGCCCTCTGCCCCCACGTGGAGTGGGCGCTGAGCTCCGTGCTCGGCCCCGCGACCTCGGTGGAGTGGGAGGGTCAGCCGGTCGCGCCCGGCCAGCACCGCGCCGAGGTGCACTGGACGGCGCCCGCCGGCACCGGCGCGCGTCTGGCCTCCGCCCTGCGTGGCTGGCCGCACCTGCGCTTCGAGATCACGGAGGAGCCGTCCGCCGGGGTCGACGGCTCGCGCTGGTCCCACACCCCGGACCTCGGCATCTTCCACGCCACCACGGACGTCTCCGGCAACATCATGGTCTCCGAGGACCGCATCCGGTACGCCTACGAGGCCGGTGCGGGCGACCCCAGCGTGCTGATGCACGAACTCTCCCTCGCGCTCGGCGAGGCCTGGGACGATGAGCTCGAGCCGTTCCGGCTGGCCGCCGCCCACGCCAACGTGCGCTGGCTGCACCGCGCTGTCTGAGCCTTCGCCCGGCCGGCGGCGCTCCGGCTCAGACGCTGCGGAACACGGCCACCGCGTTGTGGCCGCCGAACCCGAACGAGTTCTTCACGGCCACGCGCGGCCCCTCGGGCAGGCGGGCGGGGGAGCCGGTGACCACGTTCAGCGGGATCTCCGGGTCCTGGTGGTCCAGGTTGATGGTCACGGGCGCCTGGCCGTGGTGCACGGCGAGCACGGACAGGATCGACTCGATCGCGCCTGAGGCGCCCAGCAGGTGGCCGGTCTGGGACTTCGTGGCCGAGACCTGCACCTGGTCCAGGTGGTCGCCGAACACGGCCCGCATGGCCAGGTACTCCGGGGCGTCGCCCTTGGGTGTGGACGTCGCGTGGGCGTTCACGTGGCACACGTCCTCGGGGGTGATGTCGGCCGACCTCAGGGCGGCGCGCATCGCACGGGTCGCGCCCAGGCCCTCGGGCTCGGGCGCGGTGATGTGGTGGGAGTCGGAGCTGACGCCCGCGCCGGCCAGCTCGGCGTACACGCGCGCGCCGCGGGCCTTCGCGTGCTCCTCCGACTCGATCACCATGACGCCGGCGCCCTCACCGAGGACGAAGCCGTCGCGGTCCACGTCGTAGGGGCGGGACGCGGCCTGTGGGTCGTCGTTGCGCTTGGACAGCGCCTGCATCGCGGCGAACGCGGCCATCGGCAGCGGGTGCACGGCGGCCTCGGCGGCGCCGCAGATCACGACGTCGGCCTGGCCGGAGCGGACGAGCAGCAGCGCGGTCTCGAGCGCCTCGGTGCCGGCGGCGCACGCGGACACCACCGTGCGGGCGCCGGCACGGGCGCCGAACTCGAGGGAGAGCGCGCCGGCGGCGCCGTTGGGCATGAGCATCGGGACGGTCATGGGCAGCACGCGGCGCGGGCCGCGCTCGCGCAGGGTGTCCCAGCCGTCCAGGAGGGTCCACACGCCGCCGATGCCGGTGCCGAAGGCCACGGCGAGCCGGTCGCCGTCGACCTCCGCGCCCTCGAGGCCGGCGTCCTTCCAGGCCTCGCGCGCGGCGACGGTCGCCATCTGGGTGGCCGGGTCCTGGCGTTTCTGCTCCACCTTGGAGAGGACCTCTGAGGTGGGCACGGCCAGCTCGGCCGCGAAGGTGACGGGCAGCTCGTACTTCTCCACCCAGTCGTGCTCCATGGTGCGCGCACCGGAGACGCCCTGCAGGGCGTGGGACCAGAAGGTGGGCACGTCGCCGCCGATGGGCGTGGTGGCGCCGAGGCCGGTGATCACTGCGGTGCGGGTCATGGGTCTGCTGCCTCTGGGTCTCGAGTGGGGATCGGGCGGAGGGGTGTCGTCGGCACGACGCGCGGCGCGCGCCGGGGTGCCGGAAGTCGAGGGTGTCGGGGGCCGGGGGCGCTCACGCGCCCCCGGCGCTCACCGAGGGGACGGGACGGGCCGGGCCCGCCGCCGTCGTGGGCCGATCAGGCCTGGGCGCCGTCGATGAAGTCGACGGCGTCCTGGACGGTCTTGAGGTTCTTGACCTCCTCGTCCGGGATCTTCACGCCGAACTTGTCCTCGGCGTTGACCACGATGGTCATCATCGAGATCGAGTCGATGTCCAGATCGTCCGTGAAGGACTTCTCCGGCTGCACCTCGGCGGTGTCGAGGCCGGTCTCCTCGTTCACGATCTCGGCGAGGCCGGCGAGGATCTCTTCCTTGGAAGCCATGGGGCGTCTCCTTCGGTAGGGGTGTGGGGTGTACGTGATCAGTGAATCAGACGGCGCCGCCTCAGGGGAGGCGGACCACCTGGGCGCCGTAGACCAGCCCGGCGCCGAAGCCGATCTGCAGGGCCAGGCCGCCGGTGAGCTCGGGGTTCTCCTCCAGCAGACGGTGCATGGCCAGCGGGATGGACGCGGCCGACGTGTTGCCGGCGTCCGCGATGTCCCGGGCCACGACGACGGACTCCGGCAGCTTCAGCTGCTTGGCGAACTCGTCGATGATCCGCATGTTGGCCTGGTGCGGGATGAACGCGGCGAGGTCCTCGGGCTCCACGCCCGCGGCGTCGAGGGCCTCGCGGGCCACCTTCGCCATCGACCACACGGCCCAGCGGAAGACGGAGGGCCCGTCCTGGCGCAGCGTGGGCCAGAGCATCCCCTCCGCGCCGGTGATCGCCGAGGCGTCGCCCGTGGTGCGGGCGTGCTCCACGGCATCGCGCAGCTCCAGCTGCGAGTGCGTCATGGAGATCGTGGACCAGCGCTCCCCGTCCGAACCCCACACCGAGGGGGAGATGCCCGGCTCGTCCGAGGCCGACACGATCACGGCGCCCGCGCCGTCGCCCAGCAGGAAGGAGATGGAGCGGTCCGTGGGATCCACGACGTCGGAGAGGCGCTCGACGCCGACCACGAGCACGTGCCGCGCGGTGCCGGAGCGCACGAGCGCATCGGCCTGCGCCACGCCGTAGCAGTAGCCGGCGCACGCGGCGGAGACGTCGTAGGCGGGCGCCGGGGCGGCCCCGATCTCGTGTGCCACGAGGGCCGCGGCCGAGGGGGTGGCGTGCGGGAAGGTGACGGTCGAGACGATCACGGCGTCCAGGTCCGAGCCCTGCAGGCCGGCCCGCTCGAGGGCCTCCCGGGCGGCGCCCACGGCCATGACGGGCACGGTCTCCTCCGCCGTGGCGCGCTGGCGCGTGACGATGCCGGTGCGCTGGCGGATCCACTCGTCCGACGAGTCGATGGGGCCGACGAGGTCCTCGTTGGGGACCAGGTTCGCCGGGCGGTAGGCGCCCACGGCCACGATGCGGCTGGCCGCGGGGCGCTCGTGCTGCTTCAGGGTGACGGTCATGGTGCCTCTCTCTGCCGGGCGGTGCGCGGGGTTCAGGCCGAGTGCTCGGCCAGGAACGCCCGCGCGGCGTCCAGGTCCTCGGGGGTCTTCACGGCGAGCTGCGCGGTGCCCTTGAGACCGCGCTTGGCCAGTCCGGTCAGTGTGCCACCGGGCAGCAGCTCCAGGACGCCCGTGACCTGCCGCGTGGCCATGGTCGCCATGCACAGGTCCCAGCGGACCGGGCGGGTGACCTGGTCCACGATCCGGGCGAGCACGTCCGTGCCGGACTCGACGGCCTCGCCGTCCCGGTTGGACAGCAGGGGCAGGCGCGGGTCCGAGGGGGAGAGGTCGGCGACGTGGGCCGCGAGGTCGTCCACGGCGGGGCGCATGTGCTCCGTGTGGAACGCGCCGGCCACCTTGAGCGGGATCACGCGGGCGCGGGCGGGGGCGGACTCGGCGAGCGCGCCGAGGGCCTCCGCGGTGCCGGCGGCGACGATCTGGCCGGCGCCGTTGACATTGGCGGGCGTCAGGCCCGCCGCGTCGATGGCCGCGAGGACCTCGTCCTGGTCCCCACCCACGACGGCGGCCATGCCCGTGGGCGTGGCCGCGGCGGCCCGGGCCATGCCGGTGGCGCGCACGCGCACCAGGGAGAGGGCCTCGGCGGGGGACAGCACGCCGGTGACGGCGGCCGCGGTGATCTCGCCCACGGAGTGGCCGGCCACGACGGTCGACTTCGGTGCGGCGGCGTCCGCCTCGAGGGCCGCGGCGGCCACCAGGCCGGCCGCCACGATCAGCGGCTGGGCGACGGCGGTGTCCTTGATGGTCTCCTCGTCCGACTCGGTGCCGTGGCGGATCAGGTCCACGCCCGCGGCGTCGGAGAGGGATGCGAGCAGGTCGAGGGTCCCGTCCAGCTCGAGCCAGGGGGCGAGGAAGCCGGGCGTCTGGGACCCCTGTCCGGGGCACACGATGGCAAGCATTCCTCCATCGTGTCAGGATCGGCCGCCATCCCGGGCAGATCGCGCCACGAAGCACGGCGAGTCGGTTTGGAGGGTTTCTACAAGCGGGGGTGTGCGCCGCCCCGGCTCAGTCCGACCCGTCCCCGGTCGTCTGCCGCGCCCCCGCGAGCCGGCCCAGGGTGATCGCGGTCTGCAGGACGTACGCGTCGCGGGGGACCAGCGGGTCCCAGCCGGTCACCTCGACCACCCGCTTGAGGCGGTACCGCACGGTGTTCGCGTGGACGAACAGCTCGCGGGCCGTACCCTCGAGCGAGTGGCCCAGCGCGCCGTACGCGTCCACGGTCTCCAGCAGGGAGGTGCCGGCGTCGGCCAGGGGCGTGAACACCCCGTCCACGAGGGCCTCCCGGGCCGTGGGGTCGCCCAGCAGCGCCCGCTCGGGCAGCAGGTCCTCCGCCGGGGTGGGCCGGCTCGCCCGGGGATGGGCGGCCGCGGCGCTGAGCCCGGCGAGGGTGTGCCGCGCCGAGACGTGCGCCGAGACCAGCGAGTCCACGACGGGTCCCACGATCACCGGTCCCGGCGCGAACCAGGGCGCGAGCGCCTCGCCCACCGCCCGCGCGTCCCGCACCGAGCCGACCACGAGGACGAGCCGTTCGGACTGCACGCCCACGAGCAGGTCGCAGTCGAGCCTCGCCGCGGCCCGCCGCAGGTCCGGGATGAACGCGGGCTTGTCCTGCCCCGGGGCGAGACCCGCCATGACCATCACGTCGTGGTCCCCACGCCAGCCCAGCGCGGTGGCCCGGTGCCGGATCTCGTCCGGGTCCTGCCCGCGCAGCACCGCGTCCAGCAGGACCGACTCGAGCCGCGAGTCCATCGCTCCGCGCATCTCCGCGGCCCGGGCGTACACGTCTGCGAGCGCGAACGCGACCTCGCGCGAGTAGTGGAGGATGTGCTCGCGGACGGGCGCCTGGTCGCGCTCGGCCAGCAGCTCCGGCACCCGCGTCTCGACGACGTCCACCATCGTCCGGATGAGCTGGAGGGCCCGCTGCAGCGAGATCGCCCCGGTGAGATCGGTGGGCGCGGGCCCGAAGACGTCCTGCAGGACGTGGCCCGTGGAGGTGGGCCGCTCGAACCACGTGAGGAAGCCCTGCAGGGCGCGCTGGGCCACGAGCCCGAGGGCGCTGCGCTCGTCCGGGGTGAGTCGGCGGTACCAGGGCAGGGTGGCGTCCAGCCGCTGCAGCACCGCCGTGTTCAGTGCCCCCAGGTGGCTCCGGAGGCGGGCCAGCCCGTCGGTGCTCACGGGGCGAGGGGCGGCGGGGCGGGGCTCGGGCATGCGCTCCATCCTAGGCGCGTGTTGTGGGGTTCCTACAGCGACGACGCCGGCCGCCCGCCTCCGTGGCGGAGGCGGGCGGCCGGCGTCGGGTCGGGAGGGCGTCGGCCTCCCCGCGTCGTGCGGGTCAGGCGTCGCCGCCCGCGATGCCGGTGGTGCCGGCGTTGACGTCGTCCAGGCGGTACTTCTCGTGCGCCTTCGCGGCCGTGCCCCGCTCGACCTGGCCCTCCTCCTCGAGGAGCTGCAGCGCGCGGACCACCATCGAGTGGGTGTCGATGAGGAAGTACCGACGGGCGGCGGCGCGGGTGTCCGCGAAGCCGAACTCGTCGGCGCCGAGCGCCGAGAAGCGGTTCGGCACGAACGGGCGGATCTGGTTCGTCCACGAGGTGGAGTAGTCCGAGGTGGCCACGATCGGGCCCTCGGCCCCCTGCAGCGCCTGCGTCACGTAGGGCACGCGCGGGGTGGCGGACGGGTCCTTCAGGGCGTCCTTCTCCGCCGCGACGGCGTCGCGGTACAGCTCGTTGTAGGAGGTCACCGACCACACGGAGGCGTTCACGCCCCACTCCTCGGAGAGGATCCGCTGGGCGTCGAGCGCCCACGGCACGGAGACGCCGGAGCCCAGGAGCTGGACCTTCGGGCCGTCGCCCTGGCCCTCGGAGAGACGGTAGATGCCCTTGAGCAGGCCCTCCACGTCGAGGCCCTCGGGCTCCTCGATGTGGGTGATCGGCTCGTTGTACACCGTGAGGTAGTAGATGACGTTGCGGACGTCGTCCCCGCGGTCGTGGTCGCCGTACATGTCCTCCAGGCCCTGGCGCACGATGTGGGCGATCTCGTACGAGTACGCCGGGTCGTAGTGCTTCACGGCCGGGTTCGTGGACGCCAGGACGGGGGAGTGACCGTCCATGTGCTGCGTGCCCTCGCCGGCGAGGGTGGTGCGCCCGGCGGTGGCGCCGATCATGAAGCCGCGCGCGAGCTGGTCGCCTGCGGCCCAGATGTTGTCCGCGGTCCGCTGGAAGCCGAACATCGAGTAGAAGATGTACACCGGGATCATCGGCTCGCCGTGCGTGGAGTACGCCGTGCCGATCGCGTTGAACGCCGCGGTGGCGCCGTCCTCGTTGATGCCGACGTGGTAGATCTTCCCCTGCGGGGACTCCTTGTAGGACAGGAACAGGTCCCGGTCCACGGACAGGTAGTTCTGGCCCTTGGGGTTGTAGATCTTCGCGGTCGGGAAGAACGAGTCCATGCCGAAGGTGCGGGCCTCGTCCGGGATGATCGGCACGAAGCGCGGTCCCATGTTCTTGTCCCGCATCAGGTCCTTGAGCAGGCGCACGAACGCCATGGTCGTGGCGGCCTGCTGCTTGCCCGATCCCTTGCGGGCCTGCTTGTACGCGGACTCCGGGGGCAGCGGGATCGCGTGGTAGTCGCTGCGCCGCTCCGGCACGAAGCCGCCCAGCTCCTTGCGCCGCTCCATCATGTACGTGATCTCCGGAGCGTCGGCGCCCGGGTGGTAGTACGGGATGTCGTACGGGTCCTTCTCGATCTGCTCGTCCGAGATCGGGATGCGGTGGCGGTCCCGGAACACCTTGAGGTCGTCCACCGTCAGCTTCTTCATCTGGTGCGTGGCGTTGCGACCCTCGAAGGACTTGCCCAGGCCGTAGCCCTTGATGGTGTGGGCCAGGATCACGGTGGGCTGGCCCTTGTGCTCCATGGCGGCCTTGTAGGCGGCGTACACCTTCTTGTAGTCGTGGCCGCCACGCTTGAGGCCCCAGATCTCCTCGTCGGTCATGTCCGCCACCATCTCCTTGGTGACGGAGGACCGGCCGAAGAAGTGGTCGCGCACGAAGCCGCCGGACTCGGCCTTGTAGGTCTGGTAGTCGCCGTCGAGCGTCTCGTTCATGATGCGCACGAGCTCGCCCTCGTCGTCGGCCTCGAGCAGCGGATCCCACTCGCGGCCCCACAGGACCTTGATGACGTTCCAGCCGGCGCCCCGGAAGTAGGACTCCAGCTCCTGGACGATCTTGCCGTTGCCGCGCACCGGCCCGTCGAGACGCTGCAGGTTGCAGTTGATGACGAAGGTGAGGTTGTCGAGCTTGTCGTTGGCCGCGATGTGCAGCTGGCCGCGCGACTCCGGTTCGTCCATCTCGCCGTCGCCGAGGAAGGCCCACACGTGCTGGTCGGAGGTGTCCTTGATGCCGTTGTTGTGCAGGTACCGGTTGGTCTGCGCCTGGAAGATGGCGTTCATCGGCCCCAGACCCATGGACACGGTGGGGTACTGCCAGAAGTGCGGCATCATCCGCGGGTGCGGGTAGGAGGGCAGGGCGTGGCCCTGGCGGGACTTCTCCTGGCGGAAGCCGTCGAGGTCCTGCTCGGTCAGGCGGCCCTCGAGGAACGCGCGGGCGTAGTTGCCGGGCGAGGAGTGTCCCTGGAAGAAGATGTGGTCGCCGCCGCCCGGGTGGTCCTGACCGCGGAAGAAGTGGTTCAGGCCCACCTCGTAGAGGGTCGCCTGGCCCGCGTAGGAGGAGATGTGACCGCCGACGCCGACGCCGTCGCGCTGGGCGCGCTGCACGAGGGCCATGGCGTTCCACCGCAGGTAGTTGCGGTAGCGGCGCTCGAGCTCCTCGTCGCCCGGGTACTCCGGCTCCTGGTCCGCCGGGATCGTGTTCACGTAGTCCGTGGTGGTCACGTAGGGCAGGGCGACGGACTGGGCGCTCGCGCGCTGCATGAGGGAGCGCATGATGTACTGCGCCCGCTCCGTGCCGCGCTCCTCGATGAGTCCGTCGAGGGACTCGATCCACTCCGACGTCTCCTGGGGATCCTTGTCCGGGAGCTGGTCGGTCAGACCGCTGCGGATCTGCGAGCTCTCTTCGGCTGCGCTCACGGTGCCTCCTGGTTCTCGTGCGGAGGGGTGCTCCGCGGTGGGCTGCGGGCAGACGATCCGGTCCGGGCCCGCGACGCCGAGCCGGGCGCGTCGCCCGGAGAGTGCGTCTGTTCCTCCCCAGAGTAGACCGGAGCCGCCGCGTCCGCCCGGCCGGAGGCCCCGGAACGGCGGCGTCCACGGCGTATGGTGGTCATCATCACCCGCTCGACGGCGCGGGCCGCAGTGCCCGCCACCATCAAGGAGGACCGGACACTATGCAGGCTGGGTCGACGCCGACCTCGACGGACAGCGCCCTGCTGGCGGAGCTCGCCCTCTCGAGGGGCGACCTGGTGCAGGAGTGGGGGTACGACGACGACGCCGACGTCACCTTCCGTGACGCGCTCGAGGACGCGCTCGGCGAGGAGCTGCTGACCGAGGAGGATCAGGAGCCGGCGGACGCGGTCCTCTTCTGGTGGCGCGCGGACGACGGCGACGTCATGGATCTCGCGGACGCCCTCGTGGACGCCCAGCGCTCCCTCGATGCCGGCCCCGTCTGGATCATGACCCCCCGCAAGGGGCGCCCCGGCCACGTCAGCCCGGCGGACGTCGCCGAGGCCGCCTCCACCGCGGGCCTGCACGCCACCACCGGGGCCGGTGCCTCCGAGGACTGGGCCGCTCAGAAGCTCGTCCAGAAGCGCGGTGGCTGAGCCCCCGTCCGGCGGGACGCGGGGCGCCGACGTCGTCCCCGCGCTGCGCGACGACCACGGCCAGAGGTGGCCGTGGCCGCCGACGCGCGGGCCCGAGGACGCCGCCGCGCCGCGGGGCACGTGGCTCGTCTTCCTGCCCGGGGCGTTCACGCCGGTGTGCACGGGCGAGCTCGGCTGGCTCGGGGCGCTCGCCGAGGACGTGGCGGTCGACGAGGTGGCCGTCCGCGTGGTCTCGTGTGACGCCGCCCCCGTGCTGCGCCGCGTCCGCGAGGAGCTGGCACTGCCGGAGCCGCTCACCCTGCTCTCCGATTTCTGGCCCCACGGCGCGGCCTGCCGTGCCCTCGACGTCTTCGACGCGGAGACCGGGCGGCCCCGCCGCGTCTCCGTGCTGCTCGACGCGGACGGGGTCGAGGCCGCGCGCGTGGTCGCCGCCCCGGGACAGGCACGCACCCGGAGCGAGCACGAGGCGGCGACGCGCGACCTGCTCGTTCACCGGTAGCCTGGACGGACACCGGCACCCGTAGCTCAGTTGGTCAGAGCATCTCGTTTACACCGAGAGGGTCGGGGGTTCGAGTCCCTCCGGGTGCACCGATCGCGGGGCCATGACACGGCGTGACGCCGCGGCTCCGTCATGCCGACCGCCCGTCAGGCGCCTATGAGAGCATGCTCACCATCATGGGCTCCTCGTCAGCGTCCTCGCGCGCCTCCGCTCCGTCCTCGCGGTGGGCCGAGGTGCGCTCCGGCGTCGCCGTGACGCTGGGCGCCGGCCTCGGCCTGTTCCCCCTGGGCGTGGCCTTCGGGATGCTCGTGGTCCAGGCCGGGCTGCCCGCGTGGGTCGCACCCCTGTTCTCCGTGGTCGTGTTCGCCGGGTCCGTCGAGCTGCTGCTCGTCTCGCTGGTGGTGGCGGGCACGCCGCTGCTCACGATCGCCGTGACGGTGTTCCTCGTGAACTTCCGCCACGTGTTCTATGCGTTCAGCTTCCCGCTGCGCGTGGTCCGGGGGCGCCTCGCGCGGATCTACTCGATGGGCGCCCTGATCGACGAGGCCTACGCCATCGCCGCCGCCCAGCCCCGCGGTTGGACGGCGCCCCGGCTGCTGGCCATGCAGATCGCGCTGCATGCGTATTGGGTGCTCGGGGGCCTCGCCGGGGTGGCCGTCGCGTGGCTGCTGCCCGTGCCGGTCGAGGGCCTCGAGTTCGCGCTCGTCGCCCTCTTCATCGTGCTCGCCATGGACGCCGCCCGCACGCGGGCCCAGCTGCCCCTCGTGCTGGCGGCCGCGGTCGCCGTCGGGGTGGCTCTGCTGCTCGCGCCCGCGCAGGTGCTCGTCGTCGCCTTCGCCCTCTACGCCGCGGTGCTGATCGCGTTCCACGTGCTCGCCGCGCGCGGGACCGCCCTGCCGCTGCCTGAGCCCGTGCCCGTCACCGGGCCGGTGCCCGTCGTCGCCGCGGCGGGGGAGCGGGCCGTCACGGATGCCGAGCCCGGCGTCGAGGAGGACCCCCGATGACCGGCGCCGCGTACCTGGTGGCCGCGGCCGTCGTCGCGGGCCTCGTGACCTTCTGCCTGCGCGCGTTGCCGTTCGCACTGCTGCAGCCGTTGCGGGAGTCCGTGCTCGCCGCGCGGCTGGCGGTGTGGATGCCTGCCGGCGTGCTGACCATCCTGGCCCTCGTGATGCTGCTCGACGCCGCGGCGCTGGCCCCTGGAGAGCCCGTGGACGGGACGCGGGTGGCCCACGCGCTGATCGCGGCGGCGGTGACAGTCGTCGTGCATCTGCTGGCCGGGCGGCGGACCCTGGTCTCGATCGCCGCCGGCACGCTGGCGTACGTGCTGTTGGTCAACCTGGCCTGACCGGCGGCGGGGCGGATTCGCCCAGGCGTTCGGCCCATGCGCGGGTCGCCGCGGCGAGGCGCCGGCCGTAGGCGGTGACCCCGTCTGACAGCGTCCCGGCGTTGTAGAGCGTCCCCGCCCGGGCGATCCCCTCCGCGGAGAGGTCGCCGCGCAGGTGACCGCGCAGGATCTCCAGCCCCAAGGCCAGGTTGTCCTCCGGCTCCCACAGGTGGAGGCCGTGCTCCGCCGCCTGCGCGAAGTACGGCGGCCACGTGATCTGCGCGGGCCCCACGCCGTTGGACTTCTCACCCTGCGCCACCCGGGCCACGAGCTCCTCGTAGCGTTCCCGGGTCACGAGGACGTCCGTCCCGCGCGGGGCGCTGTGCACACCGCCGGCGTCGTGCCCGAAGACGTTCCGGCCGCCGGACTCGAGCTCGGCCAGGGCCGCCGCCACCGCGAGGGGAACGTCCGCCCGGCGTGCGGCGGCCACGATCGCCGCGGCGTTGTCGAGGTGTCGGCCGAGCGTCGCCGGCGGGTCGGAGGAGCGGTCGCGGGCGGAGCGGCGGGTGAGGAGGTCGCGGAGCAGGCCCATCGGCCCACCCTCCCGCATCCCGGGTTGAGTTGTCGCGGGTGACGGGCCCGCGCACCCGCGACAACTCAACCCGGGATGCGGGGCAGGGGCCGGGCGGCGGCGCGTCGTCAGCATCCGGGCGCACTAGGGTGGAGCGCATGTCCGCGACCCCCCTCGGCTTCTGGAAGCTGCCCGCCCGTCCCGACGGCGCCGCCCGTCACCTCGCCGTCATCACCGGGGGCGAGGCGCAGCAGACCATGCTCTTCCTCCAGGACGGGCAGTGGTCCATCCTCGCCCTCTTCCAGGACGAGCTGGCCGGCAAGGCCGCCGCCCGCACCCTGGACGCGCTCCTGCAGTCCGTCACCTGTCTGCGCATGGGCGGCCGCGACGTCCTCGACGGCGCCGACACCCCGAGGCCCGGTGTCGAGTGGGCCGGCTACGACCGCGAGTTCGAGGAGGCCGACGTGGCCGAGCAGCGCGACGTCGAGCCGCGCGGCCGGATCTGGATCCTCCCGGCCACGGACGGCGCCTCCGTCGGCCTGAAGCTTCCCGGGCACCGCCGGTACGACGACGCCGTCGCGCAGTTCGCCGACGTCGACGCGGCGCGTGCCGCCGTCGCGGCGATCGACGAGCTCCTGGGCGTCGGCCCGCGCGGCTGAGCAGGCCGACACTCGTCGGCCCGGGGCCGCGACCGTTCGCCTCCCAGGGTTCACCTGCTGTTCACGCGGCTGCGCTGCCGGGCCCGGCTTCCTCGTCCGCCGCCCACCCATAATGGTGTGAAGAGCACAGGCCGCGGCCCGCCTCCGTCGTACCGAGGAGGGGACGGGCGGGCACGGTGACGCACCCAGTGAAGGAGACGGTCCATGGAGCTGCTGCAGCCCGACGCCCCCCGCGAGAACCTGCGCGAGTTCATCGACAAGCTGCGCGACGGCGGCTACACCGTCTCGGACGGCCACACCAACGATCCCGACCTGATCGATCCGCAGGGCCGTGCCGTGGAGACGTGGAAAGAGGACTACCCGTACGAGACGCGCATGACGCGCGAGGAGTACGAGCTGGAGAAGTACCGCCTGCAGATCGAACTGCTCAAGCTGCAGTACTGGGGCGAGGACACCGGCCAGCGCCACATCATCGTCTTCGAGGGCCGCGACGCCGCCGGCAAGGGCGGCACCATCAAGCGCTTCACCGAGCACATGAACCCCCGCACCGCCCGCGTCGTGGCCCTCAACAAGCCCTCGGACCGCGAGCTCGGCCAGTGGTACTTCCAGCGCTACATCCAGCACTTCCCCACGGCGGGCGAGATCGTGCTGTTCGACCGCTCGTGGTACAACCGCGCCGGCGTCGAGCGCGTGATGGGCTTCGCCACGGACGAGCAGTACCGCCGCTTCATGAACCAGGTGCCGCTGTTCGAGAAGATGCTCGTGGACGACGGCATCCACCTCACCAAGTTCTGGTTCTCCGTGACACAGACCGAGCAGCGCACGCGCTTCGCGATCCGCCAGATCGACCCGGTCCGCCAGTGGAAGCTCTCGCCCATGGACCTCGAGTCCCTGGACCGCTGGGAGGCGTACACGGAGGCCAAGGAGGCCATGTTCCTCCACACGGACACGGACCACGCCCCGTGGATCTCCATCCGCTCCAACGACAAGAAGCGGGCCCGCCTCAACGCGATGCGCTACTTCCTGTCCCAGTTCGAGTACGAGGGCAAGGACCACGAGGTCGTCGGCACCCCGGACCCGCTGATCGTGCGCCGCGGCCGCGACGCCGTGGGGGACTGACCGCGGTCGACGTAGGCTGGGGGCGGGTCCGTGTCCGGCACGGCCCGTCCCACCGTCCGAGCCACAGGAGGCCCCCGCGATGACCGAGCAGACCACCACCGTCCCCGTCGGCGCCGCCGACATCGGCGTCACGGGCCTGGCGGTGATGGGCGCGAACCTCGCGCGCAACTTCGCCCGCCACGGCTACACGGTGGCCCTGCACAACCGCAGCCGGGCCCGCACGGACCAGCTCGTGGCCGAGCACGGTGACGAGGGCGCGTTCGTGGCGACGGAGACGCTCGCCGAGCTCGTGCAGTCCCTCGCCGTGCCGCGCCGGGTGCTCATCATGGTCAAGGCGGGCGCCCCCGTGGACGCCGTCATCGACCAACTCGTCCCCCTGCTGGACGAGGGCGACATCGTCATCGACGCCGGCAACTCCCATTTCGAGGACACCCGCCGCCGCGAGGCGGCCCTCGCCGAGAAGGGCCTGCACTTCGTGGGCGTCGGTGTCTCCGGCGGCGAGGAGGGTGCCCTGCACGGTCCGGCGATCATGCCCGGCGGTCCGGAGAAGTCCTACGAGGCCCTCGGCCCGATGCTCGAGAAGATCGCCGCGCAGTTCGAGGGGGAGCCGTGCTGCGCCTGGGTCGGCACGGACGGCGCCGGCCACTACGTGAAGATGGTCCACAACGGCATCGAGTACGCGGACATGCAGGTCATCGGCGAGGCCTACGACCTGCTGCGCCGTGTGGGCGGCCTCGAGCCCGCCGAGCAGGCCGAGGTGTTCACGGCGTGGAACCAGACCGACCTGGCCTCCTACCTCATCGAGATCACGGCCGAGGTGCTCGCGCAGGTGGACGCGGCCACGGGCCGCCCGCTCGTGGACGTGATCGTGGACGAGGCCGGGCAGAAGGGCACCGGCCGCTGGACCGCGATCTCGGGTCTCGACGTCGGCTCCCCGGTGGCCGCGATCGCCGAGTCCGTCTTCGCCCGCTCGCTGTCCTCTCAGCGCGCGGTGCGCGAGGTCGCCCGTGAGACCCTCGCGGCCGGCGTCGACGAGGAGGCGCAGCGCGCCCCGCAGGACACGGACGCGTTCGTGGAGGACGTGCGCCAGGCGCTGTTCGCCTCCAAGCTCGTGGCCTACGCGCAGGGCATGGACATGCTCGCGGCCGCCGCCGAGGAGTACGGCTGGTCGCTGGACCTGGGCACCATCGCCTCGCTGTGGCGGGACGGCTGCATCATCCGCGCCGACCTGCTCGACGTGATCATGCAGGCCTTCGGCGGCCGCGACACCTCCCGCCATCCGGCGCCGGGCACCCGCGCCCCCGGCCAGCCGCTCAACCTGCTCTTCGCCCCCGAGTTCGCCCAGGCGATCGCCGAGGCCCTGCCGGCCTGGCGCCGCGTCGTCGGCACCGCCGTCGCCGCGGGCGTGCCGGTCCCGGTGTTCTCCTCGGCCCTGGCGTACTACGACGGCCTGCGGGCCGACCGCTTGCCGGCCGCCCTCGTGCAGGGCCAGCGCGACTACTTCGGCGCCCACACCTACCTGCGCGTGGACCGCGAGGGCTCGTTCCACACGCTGTGGTCCGGCGACCGCACCGAGGTCGACGGCGAGGGCGTGCCCGTGGTCATGCCGCAGCCGACCGAGGGCGACCCCACGCAGGACTGACCCGGCGTGGACCCGGCCCTCAGATCCAGAGGGCCGGGTCCACGTACTCCGCGGGGTCCACGAGCGGCTTGCCCTCGGACGGGCCCTTGCGCGGTCGGACGGTGGCCGGCACGCCGGTGGCGATCGCGTCGGCGGGGGTGTCCTTCACGACGACGGCGTTGGCGCCCACCGCCGTTCCCTCCCCGATCTCGACGGGTCCGAGGATCTTGGCGCCGGCCCCCACCACGACGCCGTCGCGCAGCGTGGGGTGCCGCTTCACCTTGGCCAGGGAGCGGCCGCCGAGGGTGACCCCGTGGTACAGCATCACGTCGTCGCCGATCTCCGCGGTCTCGCCGATCACGACACCCATGCCGTGGTCGATGAAGAACCGACGACCGATCGACGCGCCGGGGTGGATCTCGATGCCCGTGGCCGCCCGCGTGACCTGCGAGAGCACGCGGGCGGGCATCTTCAGCCGGTCATGCCGCCACATCCGGTGCGCGACGCGGTGCGCCCACACTGCGTGCAGACCCGAGTAGACGAGGGCCACCTCGAGGTCACCGCGCGCCGCTGGGTCATGGCTGCGGACGGTCGCGATGTCTTCCTTGATGCGGGAGAACAGTCCCACGGGCGGCCCCTTCGGGTCGGTGCGGTCGGTGAGCGGGCGGCGGTCAGCCGCGGATGTCCTCGAAGAGGGCGGTGGAGATGTAGCGCTCGCCGAAGTCACACACGATGGCGACGATCAGCTTGCCCTCGGACTCGGGCTTGGCGGCCTCCTTGAGGGCGGCCGAGATGATCGCGCCGGTGGAGATGCCGCCCAGGATGCCCTCCTCGGTCCCGAGCCGACGGGCGGTCTCGATGGACTCCTCGAAGGTGGCCGGGTAGACCTCGTCGTAGAGGTCGGTGTCCAGGATCTCCGGCACGAAGTTCGCGCCGATGCCCTGGATCTTGTGCGGGCCGGCCTGGCCGCCGGAGAGGATGGGGGAGTCGGCCGGCTCGACGGCGATGAGCTTCACGTCCGGCTTCTGCTCGCGCAGGTACCGGCCCGCGCCCGTGATGGTGCCGCCGGTGCCGACGCCGGCGATGAACACGTCCACGGCACCCTCGGACGCGTCCCAGATCTCCGGGCCGGTGCCCGTGTAGTGGGCCTGGATGTTGGCCTGGTTCGCGAACTGCTGGGCCCAGATGGAGTTCGGGGTGCTGCGGACGATCTCCTGGGCGCGCTCGAGGGCCCCGCGCATGCCGTCTGCACCGGGGGTCAGCACGATCTCGGCGCCGAACGCCTTGAGCATCACGCGGCGTTCGGTGGACATGGTCTCGGGCATGGTCAGGATCACGCGGTAGCCGCGCGCCGCGCCGACCATGGCCAGGGCGATGCCGGTGTTGCCCGAGGTGCCCTCCACGATGGTGCCGCCGGGGGTCAGCTCGCCGGCCGCCTCCGCGGCGTCGACGATGGCGGTGCCGATGCGGTCCTTCACCGAGTTGGCCGGGTTGTAGAACTCGACCTTCACGGCGACGTCGCCGGGCAGGTCCTTCGCGAGGCGGTTCAGCCGGACCAGGGGCGTGCCGCCGACCGCCTGGGTGATGTCGTCAAGGATGCGGGCCATGGTGGTACCTCCGGGGGGTGGTGGTGCGCCTCGGGGCGCGGGCGATCTAGTGGGTGTTCCTGCGTCAGGCTATCGAGCCGCGGCGCCGCTCAGGCGTCCACGAGCCACGCGGAGTAGTTCCGGCGCACCTTCGCGAGCTTCGGATCGATGACCACACGGCAGTATCCATTGGAACGGCGCCGCGCATAGAAGTCCTGGTGAATGTCCTCGGCCGGGTGCCACGCGGACGCCGGCTCGACGCGTGTGACGATGGGGCTGTCATAGTTCGCCTGCGCCCGGGCGATCTCGTCCGCGAAGAACCGGGCCTCGGCCTCGTCGTGGGCGAAGACGGCCGAGCGGTACTGGGTGCCGACGTCGGCCCCCTGGCGGTTCAACGACGTGGGGTCGTGGCCGGTGAAGAACAGATCCATGATCACCTCGGGCGGCACGACGGCGGCGTCGAAGCGCACACGGACCGCTTCGGCGTGGCCGGTGGTCCCGGTGCACACGGACTCGTAGCTCGGGGCGGGGTCGTCGCCTCCGGTGTAGCCGGACTCGACGGCGAGCACGCCCCGCACGCGACGGTAGACGGCGTCGAGGCACCAGAAGCAGCCGCCGGCGAGCGTCAGCTCGCGGACGTCGGCGGGCGCGCCGGAGGCGCCGAGGGGCTCGGTACGGGGGGAGTCGGTCATGGCAGGCACAGCAACGCGGCCCGCGCTTTTCATTCCCGACGGCGCCGCGCCGTGCCCTCACCCAGGGCCGCCGGGTCGTGCGTGCCCGGGCCGGGTGGGCCATCATGGCCGGTATGGCCGTGTCCCGTCCCGCCGTCCCCGCCTCGCCGGAGCACGCCCTGGCCCCACCGACGCTCGGGCACGTCCTCGAGGTCGTCCAGGGGCTGTGGCCGCGGGAGCTGGCGGAGCCGTGGGACGCCGTCGGGCCGGTGGCCGGGCGCCCGGAGGCGCCGGTGCGGACCGTCCTGTGGGCGCTGGACCCCGTGCAGGCCGTGGCCGACGAGGCCGTCGCCCGTGGGGCCGACCTCGTGGTCACCCACCACCCGCTCCTGCTGCGCGGGACCTCGTCCGTCGCCGCCGTCGGGCATGCCGCCGCCGCCAAGGGACGCCTGCTGCACACCCTGATCGAGCACCGCATCGCCCTGCTCGCCGCGCACACCAACGCCGACGCCGTCGTGGGCGGCGTCTCGGACGTGCTGGCCCGTGCCGTCGGCGTCACCGGAGCGCTCTCGCCCCTGACGACCTCCGCCGCCGGCACCGGGGCCGAAGGCATCGGCCGGGTGGGCGACCTGCCCGAGGAGACCGACCTGGCCGCCTTCGCCCGCGCCGTGCACGCGGCGCTGCCCGCCACGGCCGGCGGCGTGCGCGTGGCGGGCGACCCCGCCCAGCGCATCCGCCGCGTCGCCGTGTGCGGCGGCGCCGGAGACAGCCTCTTCGACGCGGTCCGCGCGTCCGGAGCGGACGTCTACGTGACCGCCGATCTGCGCCACCACCCGGCCTCGGAGGCCCGGGAGACGGCGGTGTCGGGGGATGGACGTCCCGCGCTCGTGGACGTCTCGCACTGGGCGAGCGAGTCCCTGTGGCTCGAGCACGGCGCCCGCGCCCTGGAGGCCGCCCTGGCGGAGCGGGGACTGGGCGTCACCACCCTGTTCTCAGATCACCGCAGCGACCCCTGGGACTTCCTGGTCGGGGGAGAGCGGGCCGACGAGGGGAGTCACGCATGAGTGAGGTCACCGCACCGCCGGCCGTCCAGGCCCGGCTGCTGGAGCTGCAGGAGCTCGACACGGCCCTGGACCAGGCCCGCGCCGCCGTCCGTCGGCTCAAGGCGGACCCGGAGCACACCCGGCTGCGCGCCCGTGCGCAGGAGTTCGAGGAGGCGCTGCCCGGTCTGCAGGACGCCGCACGCACCGCCGACCGGGCGGGGGCCGAGGCCACCGAGAAGGCCGCCGCCACCCGCGCCCGTCGGGACCGGACCCGGGAGCGGCTCGAAGCGGGCCAGGGCGGGTCCAAGGAGCTGCAGGCCATGCAGCACGAGGACGACACGCTCACCGCACTGCTCGATGACCACGAGGCCGCGGCGCTCGAGGCCATGGAGGCCGCCGACGCCGCCGAGTCCCGGCTCGCGAAGGGCCACGCCGCTCTGGAGCAGGCACGGGCCGAGGTCGAGGCCCGCGCGGCGGAGGTGCGCCGCGAGGGGCAGGTCGTGACCCAGCGTGGCCGGGACCTCACCCAGCGCCGGGCGGCGTTGGCCGCCGTGTTTCCCGCGTCGTTGCTGGCCCTGTACGAGCAGGCGCGGGAGCGCAACGGCGGCATCGGCGCGGCCCGGCTCGTCGGGAACCGGTCCGCGGCCGCGGGCACGGAGCTGTCACCGGCGGAGGTCGCGCGCATCCGAGCCCTCCCGCCGGCCGCCGTCGCCCGCTGCCCCGAGTCCGGCGCCATCCTCATCCGGGACTGACCCCGGGCTCCGCCCCCGGCGCGGTCAGTAGAGTGGGGGGCCGCGTCGGACGGCGCGACCACGGACACGAGGAGGCGCACGGTGAGCGGACGAGTCCTGCAGGTGGAGGCCGACGGCGGGTCGCGGGGCAACCCCGGCGTCGCCGGCTACGGCGCCCTGGTGCGCGACCCGGCCACAGGCGAGATCCTCCGGACCGACGCCGCTCCGCTGGGGAAGGCGTCCAACAACGTGGCCGAGTACTCCGGGCTCGTGGCCGGGCTGCGGATGGCCCGGGACCTCGACCCGGAGGCCCGGGTGCACGTGCTGATGGACTCCAAGCTCGTGGTGGAGCAGATGTCCGGGCGGTGGAAGATCAAGCACGAGGACATGCGGCGCCTCGCGGCCGAGGCCCGGGCCGTGCTGCCCCTCGAGCGCGTCAGCTACGAGTGGATCCCGCGGAACCGGAACAAGGACGCCGACCGCCTCTCCAACGAGGCCATGGACGCCGGCGCGCGGGGCGGGCAGTGGGACGCCGGCGCCTCAGAGGTGCCCGTTGCGGCCCCCACGGCCGTGGGGTCGACCGCCGCGGAGGCGTCCACGACCTCCGCGTCGGCGGTGGCCGGGTCCGGCCTCGAGGCCGACGCGGACGTCCGGGCCGCGGAGGCGGACGGGCCCGACGCCGTCGCCTCGCCGGAGGATGCGACCCCGGTGCCCGCGCCCACGGGACGGCTGCATCACGTGGAGATCTGGGTCGCCGACCTCGCGGCGGCCGAGGCGAGCCTCGGCTGGCTGTTCGGCGAGCTCGGCTACGTGCCCGGCGAGGGGTGGGCCGAGGGCCGGACGTACCAGGGGGCGGGGGAGTACCTCGTGCTCGAGGCCGGGCCCGACGTCGCCGCGGGCGCCCACGAGCGCACCCGCCCGGGCCTGAACCACCTGGCCTTCCGGGCCGGATCGCGCGCCCGCGTGGACGAGCTCACCGCCGCCGCGCGCGACCGGGGGTTCCGCCTGCTCTTCGAGGACCGCCACCCGCACGCCGGGGGAGCGGACCACTACGCCGCCTACCTCGAGACCGCGGACGGCTTCGAGGTGGAGCTGGTGGCCGTCGAGGACTGAGGCCGCGTCCGGGCAGACCGCGCCTCGCCCGGGGTCACCCCTCGGGCAGGATCACCCGCAGCGCGCCGGGCTTCGCGCCGGACGGCCGGGCCAGCTCGACCTCCCAGCCGTGGCCGTCCCCGGCCCGCGCGACCACGTCCGCGACGCGCTCCAGCGTCGAGGTCTCCCGCGCCCCCGCCTCCAGCAGCGCGCGGGCCACGAGGCCGCGGGTGTGCTTGGCGAAGTGCGAGACGACGGTCCGCTCGCCGTCGCGCAGCTGGAACACGTCGACCGCGAGGGTCCGCTCCGCCGGTGCCCGCCACTGGGCCGCGTAGCCGCCGGAGCGGCAGTCGACGACGGGCCCGCCGTCCCGTGCGGCGAGCGCGTCGAGGGCGGGGGTCAGGACGGGGCGCCAGTGCGCGGCCAGCCCGGGCAGCCCCGGCAGCTTCGCGCCGACGGGCAGCCGGAAGGCGGGGATCCGGTCCGCCAGCGCGGTGGCGCCGAACAGCGCGGAGAAGACCAGCACGGACGCGCGGGCGCGGCGCTTCGCCGCCGCGGACAGGGAGGCGTGGTCGAGCGCATCGAAGAGCACGCCCGTGAACACCCGGTGACCGGGCGCGGCAGGGGCCGAGGCCAGGCGCGTGTTCGCCTCGACCTCGCCGGTGAGCGACGCCCCGACGCCGAGAGCCGCCAGGGCATCCGGGGCGGCCGAGACCGCGGCGAGCCGCGTGAGCAGGTCCGCGCGGGCGCCCGTCACCGCGGCGTCATCGGCCAACGCGAGGGCATCGAGGTCGAGCGGGGCCCCGGAGCGGGGCGCGGTCTTGCCCTCGGAGGGCGGCAGCAGGATCAGCACCGGGCCAGCCTAGCCAGGCGCCCCGGGCCGACGTCGTCGTCCGGACCTGGCACAGTGGTGGGGTCCGCACAGCCGCCCCGCATCCCAGGAGTCGCCCGATGACCGCCATGAACGTGTTCGGCGTGGTGTACCCGTTCGTCCTGCTCGTGATCGCGGCCGCCGTGTGGCTCGGGATCCGCTCCAGTGGGCGGGAGCGCACGCACGCCTCGGCCGTGGAGCAGCGCCTGCGGGAGCGCACCTTCACGGGGCAGGACCGGGTGACGCTCGAATGGCCGCGGGACCGGCGACGCCCGAGTCTGGCGAAGGTCGTCTCGATCGGCGAGTCGTACGGGTACCGCCTGCTGGACAAGCGGGAGCGCGAGCACGTGGTGGAGCTCGAGTTCGAACGAATCCTCGACGACGAGGGGTTCTGACCCCAGCCCGGGGCCGTGAGGCGGGACGGACCGGCTGTAAGCCGGGTTCTGTGCCTCGCGCGCGTTGCCCCGCGCGAGGTGACGGCCATCCATCTGGGCCCGCCATCGCTGACGGGCTCGAGCGGCCAACCCGGACGCTGGGGCGAGCAGCCCTCGTGACGCGTCCTGTTCGGCCTTGCACCGGATGGGGTTTACCGAGCCGGCCCCGTCACCGGGGCCGCTGGTGGTCTCTTACACCACCCTTTCACCCTTACCGCCGCGCACACGGCGCGGAGGCGGTCTTCTCTCTGTGGCACTGGCCCGCGGGTCGCCCCGGGTGGATGTTGTCCACCATCCTGCTCTGCGGTGCCCGGACTTTCCTCGCACCCCCGCAGGGGCACGCGGCCGTCCGCCGATCCGTCCCGACCGACCAGTGTACGCCCCGTCGCGACCGCAGGGCCGCTCCGGACGTGTCCTCGCCTAGAATGGCGGAGTCCGCCGACAACGAGGTCGGGGGATGGGGCCTGCCCAGGACGGCCCCGCCAGGTTTCAAGGAAGGACTCCCGTGGCAGACACCGCCTCGACCCAGACCCCTGAGTGGAACACGCAGCAGAAGCTCGCGGAGAAGATGGTCCCCCTGCTGGGCACCCTGTACCGCGAGCACAACGTGGTCACCTCGATCTACGGGCGCTCCCTCGTGAACCGCGGCGTGATCGACATCATCAAGGCCCACCGCTACGCCCGCCGCGTGCAGGAGGCCCCGCTGAGCGTCGAGTCCACCTACCCCCTGGTCGAGGCCATGGCTGCGATGGACCTGGGCGCCGCCACCATCGACCTGGCCGAGCTGGCCGCCAAGCAGAAGGCCTCGGGGCAGGACGTCCAGGCCTTCCTGGACGCCGAGCTCGCCGAGGTCAAGGGCAAGGCCGGTGAGGGCCTGGGCGAGACCCAGGACGTCGTGCTCTACGGCTTCGGTCGCATCGGCCGCCTGCTGGCCCGCATCCTCCTCGACCACGCCGGCGGTGGCTCCAAGCTGCGCCTGCGTGCCGTCGTCGTGCGCAAGAACTCGGAGGACGACCTGATCAAGCGCGCCTCCCTGCTGCGCCGCGACTCGATCCACGGCCCGTTCGACGGGACGATCGTGGTGAACGAGGACCGCGACGTGATCACCGCCAACGGCACTGAGATCCAGGTCATCTATTCGAACGACCCGACCACGGTGGACTACACCTCCTACGGCATCAAGGACGCGCTGGTCGTCGACAACACCGGACGCTGGCGCGACGACGAGGGTCTGTCCCAGCACCTGCAGGCCAAGGGCGCCGCGAAGGTCCTGCTGACCGCCCCGGGCAAGGGCGAGATGAAGAACATCGTGTACGGCGTGAACTCGGACGACATCACGCCCGAGGACACCATCATCTCGGCGGCCTCCTGCACCACCAACGGGATCACCCCGGTGCTCAAGGTCATCCAGGACGACTACGGCATCGACCACGGCCACGTGGAGACCGTGCACGCCTACACCAACGACCAGAACCTCGTGGACAACTTCCACAAGGGCGCCCGTCGTGGCCGTGCCGCCGGCATGAACATGGTGCTCACCGAGACCGGCGCCGCCAAGGCCGTGGCCAAGGCCCTGCCCGAGCTCAAGGGCAAGCTCTCCGGCAACGCCATCCGCGTCCCCACCCCGGACGTGTCCATGGCCATCCTGAATCTCGAGCTGACCAAGCCCACCTCGGTGGAGGAGCTCAACGCCCGCCTGAAGCAGGAGTCCCTCACCGGCCCCCTGCGCGGCCAGGTCGGCTACGTGGACTCCCCGGAGGTCGTGTCCACCGACTTCGTCGGCTCGGACCGCGCCGGCGTCGTGGACGGCCTGGCGACCCTCGTGAACAACGACGGCAAGAACGCGATCCTCTACGTCTGGTACGACAACGAGTACGGCTACTCGCACCAGGTGATCCGCGTGGTGGAGAAGATGGCGGGCCAGCAGGTCCCCGCCTTCCCGCAGGCCTGACCCGCCGATGACCGACGGCCCGTCCCCGCGGAGGGGACGGGCCGTCGTCGTGTGCCGACCGGGTCGGACGTGGAGCCGAGGCTCAGGCCTCGTCGTCCCCGTGGTCGCCGTCGGGGCCGTGCTCGTGGTCTTCGTGGTCGTCGGCGTCGTGGCCGAAGGGGTCCTCGTCCGTGCCGGGCAGCCACGTCACACCGGGCACGTTCAGACGCTCGGCCCGCTGCGCGCGCTTCCAGCGCCGCTGCCATTTGCCCTCGAGCCGGTTCACGTAGAGGGTGCCGTTGAGGTGGTCGTACTCGTGCTGCATGATGCGCGCGAACCAGCCCTCGGCCTCGAACTCGAACATCTCGCCGTCCACGCGCTGGCCGGACAGGCGCACGCGGGTCGGGCGCTGCAGGGGGAAGCCGAGCCCGGGCACCGAGAGGCAGCCCTCGGTGTGCTCGTCCGGGTGCGGCTCCTCCCGCGGCGCCTTGTCCAGGTGGGTCAGCACGGGGTTGATCACGTGGCCCACGTTCGGCGCGTCGCCGGAGTCCGGGAACGTCCACGTGAAGATCCGCAGCCCGACCCCGACCTGCGGGGCGGCCAGGCCCACGCCGTGCGCGGCTTCCTGCGTGACGTACATGTCCTCGATCAGCTCGCGGATCTCGTCGTCGATCACCTCCACCTCGGCCGCGCGCCTGTGCAGCACGGGCTCGCCGTAGACGGTGACGGGACGGATGGAGGCCATGGCACTGCGCTTCCCGGCCCGGGCTGCGGGCCTGCGTGGGTAGGAGGACGGGGGAGTCCCCAGCCTACCGCCGGGGACACCACGACGACGGCGGTCATTCCGCGGCGAGGGCCTCCAGCGCATCCGGGTCCAGCAGCGTCACCCGCGGGCCCTCGATGGCGATCAGGCCGTCGTCGGCGAGGCGGCGCAGCCCACGGCTGAACGCCTCGGGGGTGGTGCCCAGCAGCGAGGCGACGTCCTTCTTCGGCGCGGCCAGCACCACGACGAGGTCGGCCTCGTCCCGAAGGGCCGGCAGGCCGAGCAGATGTCCGGCGATCCGCGCGGTGACAGGCTGATGCTCCCGGGCCAGCCGTTGTTCAGCCTCGGCCAGGCGGACGGCCAGCGTCCGCATCACGCGTCCCCCGATGCCCGGATGCTCGGCCAGGAGTCGGGCGACCTCGGCGTGGGAGAAGGTGCACAGGCGGGTCGCGGCCACGGCGCGCGCCCCGTGCCGGGCCGGCTCGCCCGTGAGGAACTCGTGCTCGCCCACGGAGTCGCCGGGCTCGACCATCCGCACCACGCGTTCCCGGCCGGTCGCTGAGCCGAGCGTCAGCGCCAGGCGGCCGCTGTGCACGACGCACAGGCGGTCCGTGCGGTCACCGGCCAGGTGCAGGGCATCGCCGGCCTCGAGCACGAGCGGCCGCGCCAGGGCGGAGACCCGGCGCAGCTGCTCCAGATCCAGCCCGGTGAACAGCGGGACCCGGGCCGCGCACGGCTCTGGTTCGTCCATGGGGGCGAGGGGCAGGTCCATACGCACGCCATCAGCCTCCCACACGGCGGCTTGACCGCGGTCAAGGCGGGCCCGCCGTCCCCTTCGTAGCGTCAGTGACATCCCCGGAGGCCGGGGATCGGACCGGGCACCCGCCCGTCCGCTCAGCCTCATCGGCGGCCGCGCCGGTGACGACCCACAGGAGTGACCATGACCGCCACCACGCACATCCTGCTCCGCGCCGAGGGCTTCAGCTGCCCCTCGTGCGTCCGGAAGATCGAGAAGGCCCTCGACGCCCTGCCCGGCGTGACCGGCGCGCAGGTCCACTTCGAGACCCAGCGCATCGAGGTCGACCACGACCCGCAGACCACCACTGCCCAGGACCTCGTCGAGGCCGTCGCCAAGGTCGGCTACACCGCCCGGCCGTCGGCCTTCTGACACCGCCCCGCCCCCGACGAACGGAGTCCGCCATGTCCACCCCCGCCGTCACACGTCCGGGCCGCCCTCGTGCCCGGTTCGCGTTGTCCCGCCGCTGGCGGCGCCCCGTGGTGGCCGGCCTGCTGATCGCCGTCTCGCTCGTGCTGGCGCCCGAGCAGCTGGCCCACGGGACCGGACACCTCGTGGCGGCGGGCCTGATGCTCGCCGCCGCCGTCGTGGCCGGCCTGCCGATCGCGCGCGACGCGATCGCCGCCCTGCGGGTGAAGACCGTCGGCATCGACCTGCTCGTCGCCACCGCCGCGATCGGCGCGTCACTGCTCGGCAATTTCTGGGAGGCCGCCGCGGTGACCTTCCTCTTCGCCCTCGGCCACGCCCTCGAGGACGCGACCCTGTCTCAGACTCGCTCGGCGCTCGCGGACCTCGTCTCCACGGCGCCCGAGACCGCCGTCGTCGTGGACGCAGACGGGACCCAGCGCACCGTGCCTGCCCACGAGGTGGCCCCCGGCGCGACCGTCCTCGTCAAGGCCGGCGCTCGGGTGCCGGTGGACGGCGTGGTGCTCACCGGGGTCGGCGCCGTGGACGAGGCATCCATCACGGGCGAGTCCATCCCGGCGGAGAAGACCGACGGTGACGCCATGTACGCGGGCACCGTCGCCACGGCCGGCCTGCTGCAGGTGCAGGCCCGGGGCGTCGGCGCCGACACCACGCTGGCGCGCATCATCCACCGCGTCGAGGCGGCGCAGGAGGCCCGTGCGCGGACCCAGCAGTTCATGGACCGCTTCTCCCGCTGGTACACCCCGGCGATCATGGTGCTGGCCTTCGCTACCGGCCTGATCACGCGGGACGTCCCCCTGGCCCTGACCCTGCTGGTCATCGGCTGCCCGGGCGCCCTCGTGATCTCCATCCCGGTCGCGATCGTGGCAGGGATCGGCCGCGGCGCCAAGGACGGCGTGCTCATCAAGGGAGGGGAGTTCCTTGAGCGCTCCGCGAAGGTCGACGCCGTCGCCGTCGACAAGACCGGCACCCTCACGTCGGGCACCCCCGAGCTGACAGACGTCGTCGCGTTCGAGCCCGGGGCCGAGGACGAGGTGCTGCGCTGGGCCGCACGGCTCGAGGCGGCCTCGGACCACCCGCTGGCCGCGCCGATCGTCGCGGCAGGCCGGGACCGCGGCCTGCTGGACGGCCCGCTGGCCACGGATGTGGACGTCGTCCTCGGCCGCGGGCTCACCGGAGAGGTGGACGGCCGCGTCGTCGCCGTGGGCAACGTGGCGATGCTGCGCGAGCGCGGCGTGGATCCGGCCGCGACCGACCGGGTCGAGACCGTCGCGGCCGAGCTCGCGGAGGCGGGCCGGACCCCGGCGGCGGTCGTCGTCGACGGCATCCCGCTCGGCGTCCTCGCCATCGCAGACACCCTCCGGCCCGAGGCCGCGGGCATGATCCGGGCGCTGCACGGGATCGGCGTCCGCGAGGTCGTGATGCTGACCGGCGACCATCCCGGCGTCGCGCAGGCCGTGGCCCGGCAGGTGGGCGTCGACGACGTGCGGGCGGGCCTGCTGCCCCAGGACAAGCTCGAGGCGATCGAGGCCCTGCAGGCCGAGGGCCGCGTCGTCGCGATGGTCGGTGACGGCGTCAACGACGCCCCGGCCCTGGCGACGGCGGACATCGGCGTGGCCATGGGCGCGGCCGGCTCCGGTGTGGCCATCGAGACCGCGGACATCGCCCTGATGGGCGACCGGCTCGAGCGGCTGCCGCAGGCGCTCGATCTGGCCCGGCGCACGGTGCGGGTGATGCGGCAGAACATCGCGATCTCCCTCGTCACCGTCGTGGCCCTGCTGGCCGGCGTCTTCGCCGGCGGCGTCACGATGGCCGTCGGCATGCTCGTGCACGAGGCGTCCGTGCTGCTGGTCATCGTGAACGCGATGCGCCTGCTGCGGCGCCCGGGTCAGCCCAGGTCCACGACCTCGAACTCGAGCAGGTCGGCGCCCGTGGCGACCGGCGCCGGGCGGCCGCCCTGCTCGGCGGCGTGAGCGGCGGGCATGCGCCCGTCCCGCCAGCGCCGGAAGTCCTCCTCCGACGCCCACGTCGTGACCACGAAGTAGCGGTCCTCGCCCGCGGTGGGCCGGAGCAGCTGGAAGCCCTCGAAGCCCGGCTCCTGGTCCACCGCGTGCTTGCGGGCGGCGAACCGCTTCTCGAGTTCCGGGCCGGCGCCCTCGGGGACGCTGATGGCGTTGATCTTCACGACGGACATGGGCTGGCCTCCTCGTCGGCGGGGGTGCGGCGTCGGGTCGACGCCCTCACCGGCCGACTCTACGCCAGGCAGCGGACCGGGGATCCGTCGAGCGGTTGATGCCCGGCGGCGTCGTCCCTGCGACGCTGAGCCGTGGAACCGGCCGCCGTGGGACCTCGGGCGGTCCCGCTCGCCATCATCGGCGACCTGCACTTGGACCTCACTGACGCGCAGTGGGTGAACAGCCTCTATGCCGTGCTGCTGGCCGCCCTGTTGCTCTCCACCGGCAACCTCGCGGACCGATGGGGTCGCAAGCGGCTCTTCCTCACCGGGTCCGCGCTGATCGCCCCGTATCCGCGCCGCCCTGCGGCACAACACCCCCTTTGTTGCTACCGTTTCGGTGTCCACTTCCACGCAACAGCGGGTGTCCGAGGTCGGTTGCTCCCCTTGGCATCGCACCGCAGATTGGTCGCCATGAACGACATGCACTCGCTGGGCCGACTGATCGCCCCAGCCCAGGAGCGGAACGGCTGGTCCCTCAGCGACCTCGCTGCCCGCGCCGACCGCGCGGGGTACGACATGAGCCACGCCAGCTTCGCGCGGCTCAAGTCCACCCCGGTCACCTCGATCAAGGGCGAGAACATCACGATGCTCGCGCTCGTGCTGAGGGCGCCCGTGGCCCACGTGGTCACCGCAGCGCTGGAGTCCATAGGAGTGGAGCTCGACTCGGCTCTTCACCCGTCGGTCCTCGACGTCGTTCAGGAATCCCCTGACCTATCGACGTATGACCAGGAGCTGCTCGCTGCAGTCCTGCGGGTCATGCTCGACCGACGTAGGACGGACCACCATGACGAGCGCGACCACGCAGACCAGGATCAGGACCGCGAGCGCGGCACGGCCGAGCGCGGGGGAGCGCGCGGCGGTGACGCTGGCGCTGAACAGAAGACCGCCGCGGCCGGCGCGCCGGCCGACTTCGATCTGGCAGCACACGCCGACCTCGAGCCGGCCCGCGACCGGCAGGCCCGGGAGTGGGGCGACGTCGGGGAAGAGAACCTGGACATGGGCGGGGAGGGCGCGTGAGTGGATTCGACGTGCTCCCGCTTACCGGGGAGGGGCGGGCTCTGTATGAGAAGGAACGCGGCCATCGGCCCGAGGTTGCGCGTGTGCTCATCACGGTAAAGGCGGCGCCGCAGCCGTCCGAGAAGTACGGGGACACGGTTTGCGTCGCTGGCATCCGCATGCGCGAGGGCTCAGGACCGGAGTGGATCCGGCTCTACCCCATCCCCTTCCGGTCGATGGCAGAGCTCGAACGCTTCAAGAAGTACGACGTCGTGGACGTCCGGGTTACCCCTGCGGCGGATGATTACCGCTCCGAGAGCTATCGGCCCGACCGTGGGTCTCTGGTTGTCGTCGACCATCTTCCCCCGTGGAAGCCGCGGCACGAGTACGTGCGCCCCCTTACCGACCAGTGGACCATGTGCCGGATCCTCGCCACGGCTCGCGCCAAGCAGGCTTACCCCAGTCTCGCGGTGGTGCGTCCCCGGCGCGTAGATGATCTCGTTGTCACGCCCCACCCGGGATGGACAGCGGACCAGCAGCGGAAGATCGACCGAGCCGCGAACCAACTCGATCTTTTCGACGATAGGGCGGGGCAGCCAACCCCCCTCCAAGCCCCGCGCTTCACCGCCCACTATCACTACGTGTGTGACGAGCCGGGTTGCGCCGGGCACAAGCAGAGCCTCATCGACTGGGAGGCCGCGGAGCTGGTGCGACGCTGGCACGCGAACGACTCAGATGCGGTCGCCGCCGCGGCGTTGAGGACCCGATTCTTCGACGAGATGGCGGACTCGGCGCGCGGGCCGCTCTTTTTCGTAGGCAATCAGCACCAGGCGCCGCGCGGATTCACCGTTCTGGGCGTCTATCGGTCCCTCGGTTAGACGGACGTCACCAGTTGGCGCGCTGTGAGCTTTCGCACACGCTCTAGGACTACCTGACGGTGGCAGCACCGCTCGGACGCCTCGAAGCACAGCAGGACGACGCGTTCCGTACGTGCCATCTCCGCTACGTCGCGCACCGCCTCTGCAGCAGCGGCTCCGTGCAACATCTCCTCGAATCGAACCAGTGCGTCGCCGTGGGCGGGAGTCCCTGGCTCCCAGAAGCCGCCTCGGTTGTCCTTGGGATTTCCGAGCTCCGGGCGGTGCTCGTAGCGGATCCCAGCGTCCGCGAGCGCGGCGCGCAGAGCGGTCTTGGAGAAGCCCTTCTTGCGGGATATGGCGTTGAGGCGGACGTCAACGACCACGTCGGCGTGCCAGGCGTACAGGTCGCCGATGTACTCGTCGATCGTGCGCCCCTCGTAGCCATGGCCCATGATCCACACCTGTTCACGCATGCTTGCCATAGTCGCACACGGCAGGCGGGTGCTTTGTCGGGCGGTGACCTAACGTGCCCGCCGCCACGTTGACCATGTCGGCATGTTCCACCCCTGGAGGGCGCTGCGCGCTGACGCACGTCGTCATGGTCTGGGCCTGCCCGCACCCGACGGCGCCGGCCGCGACCGATGGTGCGACGATAATCTGGCTCGACCCACGCATGAGGCAGGCCGAGCGGCGGTGCGCGCTCACCCACGCGCTCGTGCGCCTCGAGCACGGCCACCGCGCTTGCCAGCCTCCGACCATCGAGTAAGCGGTGCGCGCAGCCGCGGCCCGGCAGCTCATCACGCTCGAGCAGCTCGCCGACGCCCTGCCCTGGTCCATGAGCCTGGACGAGCTCGCCGACGAACTGTGGGGGACCCTGCTCGTGCTCACCGACCAACTCGCCGGACTCACCCGGACCGAGCGCGAGCACCTCGCCGCCCAGATCCCCGAGCACCGCGAGACCGTCTAGCCTGCCCGTCCCCGGACGTACCGTCCCGACATGACCACCACCACCCAGGCGCCCGCGAGCGCGGGCCACCTGTCCGTGCGTGACCACATGGTGCTGCAGCTGTGGGGGCCGCGGTGGCGGCACGAGGCCGCGTGTGACCGGGCAGCTGAGCATCTGCTCGGGCTGCGGGGAACGGCGCTGACGATGCGCGTGGCGGTGCTGGCCGAGGACCCGGTGGCCATCGCCACCTACCCGGTGATCACGCGGCGAGCCCGGGAGGCTCGGCAGACCCGCGAGCGCGCGATGCGGGCGCCGGTGGCCTCCGAAGGTTGATCTACGCTGTGAGCACTCTCACCTAACGAAGGGGCCGTCCATGTCCTCCATCCGCAGCCGCGCGGCCGCCCTGTGCGTCGCACTCGGCCTCGCGCTCACGGGATGCGGAGCTGATGTTCCCACCACCCCCGGCCCCACGACCAGTGCAGCGGCCACCTCGGCCAGCCCTGCCCCATCCACCTCGCGCGCCGCGGAAGCCGCTGAGCCCACGCGTTCGCTGGGCCCCGTGTCAGTCTCTGCACTCCTGCAGTGGGTGCCCGACGACCCGAGCGTGACGCGGTCGATCAGGGTCCGCGCGAGCATTGCAGTCAACGGCGAGCTCGCCACCATGACCACGCCGCCGAATGATCGGATCCCGTCCAACCATGCCGGGCCTGGCCAGTGGCTGATCCTGGACGTGCCGCAGGTAAAGCTGGGAGACCGGGTGCAGGTGGCGGCGTATGCCGACGATGCTCTAGGCGAGGGCCGGGTGGCCTGCAGCCTGACCGTGCTGAACGCGCGCACACCCCTGGACCGAGAGACCAGCGAGGCCGGCGACCTGCCCTCGGTGGAGTGCGACGCCGTCGTCACGGGACCGTGACCGCGACGGCCGCTTAACGTGACCGCCCCCCTCGGGGAGCGTGGACCTCGCGAAGGGAAGCGCAAGAGAGGCCCCGGCCAGTAGTCAGCTGGACGGGGCCTCTCGCTGTGCTAGGGGGTGAGGCGCCGGGGGCGGGCCGCCAGCCGATCGCGTCCACCGCGGCGCGCTCGGCCGCGGCCCGCGAGCGCGCGGTGGGCTGGGTCATCTGCCAGCGGATCCAGTCCTGGACGGCGGGCCGGTCGATCGCGGTGACGGGCAGCTGCCCGAGGCGGGGGAGGAAGGTGCGGGCGGCCTCGCGGCGGTAGCCGGCCAGGGTGCCCTCGCTGCAGCGCACGGCGCGGGCCTCGACGTAGCGGTCCAGGCATTGCGCGAGCGTGGGCACGTCCTCGGCGCCGTCGGCGTGGGCCTCGAGCAGGCGGCGGGCGACGTCCGGGCCCTGGGCGGGGTCCTCGATGATCGCCTTGATGCGGCGCGCCCCCGTCTCGGAGAGCATGGCAGGCATCTGCCGGAAGCGTCCGCCCTCGTAGTAACCCACCCGGAAGGTGGTCACGCCCTTCTTCGACGTGCGCGTGCTGATGGTTGCCATGACTCGCTCTCCTCGATCCCGTCGCTCACGCGGAGGCCGATCCGGCCCCGCGGGGTGCCGAACACAACCATGGACGCAACCACGGACACGCTTAGGGAACGAGAAAGCCCCCGGAATCTGCATGATTCCGGGGGCTTCGAGTAGGGTGAGCGACGGGGATTGAACCCGCGACCTTCTGGACCACAACCAGACGCTCTGCCGACTGAGCTACGCCCACCATGCCTGCTTCACACGGACGGATCCGCGCGGCGCAGCGGGGTCCACAGTACACGAGATCCCGCGCAGCGCCGAATCGGGGCGGCGGGGCCGGGAGTGCCTGCTCAGGCCTGCGCCCCGGACACCACCTCCGCGATGGCGCGGGCCTCCTCCGTGGTGGGGCCGGGGGCGGGGGCCATGACGGCGGCCCGGTAGTAGCGCAGCTCGGTGATGGAGTCCTTGATGTCCCCGAGGGCGCGGTGGCCGCCGGTCTTGGCGGGGGCCTGGTAGTAGGCGCGCGGGTACCAGCGCCGGGCCAGCTCCTTCACGGTGGACACGTCCACGATCCGGTAGTGCAGGTGGTCGACGACGGCGGGCATGTAGCGGGCGAGGAACAGCTTGTCCTGGCCCACCGTGTTGCCGGCCAGCAGGCCCTTGCCGGCGGGCACGCGGGCGGCGATGTACTCGAGGACGCGCGCGGCGGCGTCGTCGAGCTCGAGGCCCTCCGCGAGCTCCGGCAGGAGGCCCGAGGTGGTGTGCATGTCCCGGACGAACGGGTCCATCTGCTCGAGGGCGGCCGCGGAGGGACGGATCACCAGGTCGATGCCCTCGTCCAGGATGTTCAGCTCGGCGTCCGTGATGAGCACCGCCACCTCGACGAGCTCGTCGACCTGGGGGTGCAGGCCGGTCATCTCGCAGTCGATCCAGACCAGGGGGGCGCTCTCCGGCGCGGGGGTGCTCGTCTCGCTCATGCCCCCAGGCTACTCGCGTGTCACGATGGTAGATTCGAGCGAGCCGCGCCCTCGCGCGCCCACGCAGGACCGCACGGAAGGACCCGTCGCATGAGCGTGTCGACCCCGCGTCCGTCCGGGTCCACGGCCCACCGGCCGGAGTACGTCGGCGTCGGCGGCCTCCGCGCGGACCCCCAGGTCGCCGGCGCGGACTGGTGGCCCATCCTGGTGGGGACCCTCGGCTCCCTCCTCCTGGTGGTGGGCTCGTACTCCGTCGGCTGGCTGGCCTCGGCCTCCCCGATCAATCGCTGGCAGTGGCTGATCCCGTGGCGCACCCAGGAGACCGGCGTGCTCGCCGGCGCGGCGCTCCTCACCCTCGGCTGCTGGGTGATGTTCTGGGCCTGGCTGCGGCTGGGCCAGACGATCCGCCCCTTCGGCCGCGGCGCTTTGCGCACGGTCAACCTCGCCACCGTCCTGTGGTGCCTGCCCCAGGTCGTGGCCCTGCCGATCTTCAGCCGGGACATCTTCGCCTACGTGGGACAGGGCCGTCTCATGGAGGCGGGGCAGGACCCCTACGTGGACACGATCTCCTCGCTGTCCAACTGGTTCCAGCTCGGAGCGGACGCCACCTGGGCGGACTCCGAGACCCCGTACGGTCCGATCTTCCTGTGGATCGAGCAGGCCGTCGTCGCGATCTCGGGGGACATGAACCCGGACCTGGCGATCTTCCTGTTCCGCCTGGTGGCGGTGGCCGGCGTCGCGCTGATCATGGTCTTCGTGCCGCTGCTCGCCCGCAGGATGGGCGTCAACGATGCGTGGGCGCAGTGGATCAGCGTCGCCAACCCGCTCTTCACCATCAGCTTCGTCGCGTCCGGGCACAACGACGCCCTCATGGTCGGCCTCGCCCTGGCCGGCACGTGGTGCGCGCTGCGCGCCGGGCATCCGCTCCGCCCCCAGCGGCCCGGGCAGTCCGTCGCGTGGGGGGTGGCCGGCGTCGTGCTGGTCACCCTATCCCTGGGCATCAAGCCCATCACCCTCGTGCTGCTCCCGTTCATCGGCCTGCTGTGGGCCGGCCCGACGGCCCGATGGCCGCGCCGGTTCGCCTTCTGGGCCCTCACCGCCGGGATCTCCTTCGGCCTCATGGCCCTGGTGGGCGTGCTCAACGGCTTCGGCTTCGGCTGGGTGGCCGTGATGGTCGGCACGGGCACGGGCACCGTGCCGTGGGGGCCGATCGGCATGCTGTCCCTCATCACGGTGGGGGCGAGCGAGCTCCTCGGGCAGGGGGCGGACGTGCAGGCCGTCGAGGGGGTGTACAAGACCGCCGGACGCGTGCTCTCGGTGCTCATCGTGCTGGCCCTGATGTTCCTCGGCCGCCAGGACCGCGTGATGACGCGCATGACCTGGGCGTTCACCGCGCTGGTGATCCTCTCGCCCATCATCCAGCCCTGGTACCTGTTGTGGCTGCTCCCGTTCTTCGCCGTGATCGGCATCCGGGACAACTGGCAGATCAAGTGGGTCGTGTTCACGGTCGGCTACTTCCTGGCGTTCGGCGCGTCGGACCAGCTCTTCACCTGGCAGTTCCTGGACATCGCGGACCAGGTCAAGGCCGTGTCCCTGATCGTCTCCGCCGTGTGTCTGCTGTGGATCCTCGTCGTGGACCGCCGCACCAGCCGGTTCGTGAAGGACCACTGGCACGTGCGCCCCGCCGTGCGCGCCGGCCTGGCCCGGCTCCGTGGCGCCCCTCGACCCGTGGAGCCGGGGGAGTGAGGCCCGCCGCCCCCGCGACGACCGGCGCCCGAGGGCCCCGTCCGAGCCGCGTGGCGGCGCAGCCCGAGCCGGAGGCGGCCGTCCGCCGGGGCACGTGGGCGTCCGTGCTCATCACGGTGGGCTCCTGGGGCGTGGGGTGGCTGCCGATGACGCCCGACTCGGTGTTCTCCGGCACCACCCTGCTCAACCCGCTGCGGGTCTACCTTCCCGGCGTGCTGCTCAGCACCGTGCTGCTGGCCGCCGGCTCGCTGCTCCTCGTCCGATCCTGGCTCGAGCTGGGGCGCGCGCTGCGGGGCCGCTGGGAGGAGCACGGCCGCCTGGTGGCCCGGGCCGCCTGGTGGTGGTCCGCCCCGCTGATGCTCGCGCTGCCGATCTTCTCCCGCGATGTGTTCTCCTACCTCCAGCAGGGCCGGCTCCTCGCGTCGGGTCTCGACCCGTATTCCCAGGGCGTGTCCGCCCTGCCCGGCTGGTTCATGCAGGGAGCGGACTCCATCTGGGCCGAGTCCCCGTCCCCCTACGGGCCGCTGTTCCTGCTGTTCGCCGAGACGACGTGGCGGGCCACGGGCGGCAACATCGAGCTCTCCGTCACGGCGTTCCGGCTCCTGGCGCTCGCGGGCCTGGCGCTGTGCCTGTGGGCGGTGCCGCGGCTGGCCGCCGTCGCGGGCCGATGCGGGGTGTGGGCCACGTGGGTGGCCGTGGCGAACCCACTGTTCCTGCTCTACATGATCGCCGGCGCCCACAACGACGCGCTGATGTCGGGGCTGATGCTCGCGGGCATCCTGCTCATGGTCCGCCCGCCCCGCCGCCGCGTGCATGCGCTGTGGGGGATCGTGCTGATCGCCCTGTCCGTTGCGATCAAGCCCCTGACAGCTTTGGTGCTGCCCTTCGTGGCCCTGCTCCTGCCCACCGGCTGGGCCCGGTTCCGCGCGGCCGATCCGCGCCTGCGCCGGCGGGACCGGCTCGGCCCGTGGTTCACGACGGCGGTGATCTCCCTGGCCGTCCTCACGATCCTCGGCGCCGGCTCCGGCCTCTGGTTCGGCTGGGTCCCGGCCATGCTCACGAGCGGGGACGCGGCGTTCCCGTATGCCCCCGTGGGCCTGCTCGGCCTGCTGCTCGGCGCGGTCGTCGAAGCCGTGACGCCCCTGGGGGCGCGCGACGTGGCCGCGGCCTTCTACACCGCGATGACGGTGTCGGCCCTCGGCTTCACGGCCTGGCTGGCCCTGCGCCGCCGGCCCCTGGACCCGGTGTTCAGCGCGGCGGCCGTGCTCGTGGTGGCCGTCGCCACCGCCCCGATCGTCCAGCCGTGGTACCTGCTCTGGGTCCTGCCGCTGCTGGCGTGCGCCCTCCGCCCGCTGCCGTGGGGCGCCGACCATCCCCGCTGGCTCGGGTGGGTCACCGCGCTCGCGGTCCTGTTGCTCACCGGCGTCGGCGTGGTGGACCAGCTCTCCGTGGCGCAGTGGCTGCCGGTCCTGGCCGTCCGCGTGTTCACCCTGGTCCTGATGCTCGCGGGGATCGGATGGATCATCCACCGCGATCCCGTCACCGCGCCCCTGTTCCCCGGGCGGCGGCGTCCTCCCCTGGAGGTGGTCGAGCCGCGGGCCGCGGCGGCGTCGCCGACGCCTCCGGAGGCGGGCGTGCCGCCGGACGCGCCGCCCGACGGGCCGCCGTCGACCGCCGCGCACCCCGCCTCCTCGTCCACCCGCATCCCCCAGGAGAGACCGTGACCTCCCACCCCCGCAGTCCCGCCCCGTCCCGTCCGAGCGGCCGCTGGGTCGGCCTGCTCGTCGGCCTGACCGTGGTGGCCGCCGCCGTCGGCGTGCTGACCAAGCAGTGGTGCCGCGTGAACGGCTGGGCGGCCCCCGGCGTGCACGCGCACATGTGCTATTCGGACTTCGCCCAGCTGTTCCCCACGCGGGGCCTCTCGGACGGCCACTTCCCCTTCTACACGCCGCTGCCGCCCGAGCAGTGGATGGAGTACCCGGCGTTGCTGGCCGTGGTCGCGGGTGTGACCATGTGGCTCGTGCCCGCCTCCGGCGACCTGCACGAGCGCACCGTGACCTACTTCGACGTGAACGCGATCGGCGTGGTGCTGTGCTGGATCGTGCTGGTCGTCGCGACCGCGTACACCGCGCGCGGTCGCTCCCGGGACGCCCTGCTCGTGGCCCTGGCCCCGGGGATCATCCTGACCTCGATGCTCAACTGGGACCTGTGGGCCGTGATGCTGGCCGCCCTGGCCCTGTGGGCGTGGACGGCGGGCCGTCCGACCCTCGCCGGCCTGCTCATCGGGCTCGGCACCGCCACGAAGCTCTACCCGCTGTTCTTCTTCGGCGCGATCTTCGTGCTGGCGCTGCGCACGGGCCGCTGGGCCGGGTTCGTGAAGGCGGCCCTGGCCGGGGCCGCGGCCTGGCTCGCGGTGAACCTCCCGTTCATGCTGACGGCGTTCGACCAGTGGTCGCGCTTCTACACGTTCTCGGGGGACCGCGCGGTCTCCTTCTCCTCGACCTGGCTGGCGCTGGCCTGGACAGGATGGTCCGGGGAGACGTTCACGACGCTTCAGAACGGCCTGTTCCTGGTGTGCTGCGTGGGGATCGCCTACCTCGCCCTCGCGGCGCGGCACCGTCCGCGCATGGCCCAGCTGTGCTTCCTGATCGTGGCGTCCTTCATCCTGTGGGGGAAGGTGTACTCGCCGCAGTTCGTGATGTGGCTGATCCCGCTCGTGGTCCTCGCGACGCCGCGGTGGCGCGCGTTCTGGATCTGGCAGGCCGTGGAGGTCTACCACTGGGGCGGGGTGTGGATGGAGTCGGCGCGCATCACCTCCGACGGGGCGTTCGCCGGCGGCGCCTGGTGGATCACCGCCTGGTATGCCTCGGGGATCGTGGCGCACATCGTCGCCCTCGTGTGGCTCATGACCACGGTGGTCAAGGACATCCTGGACCCCGTCCGCGACCCGGTGCGCCGCACCGCACTCGACCAGGGGGCCCCCGAGATCGCCCCGGGGGTGGCCGAGGACCCGCACGCCGGCGTCTTCACCGGTGCCCGTGACCGACTGCTCCTGCCCCCGGCCGGACTCGGCCTGCAGCCACTCGGCGAGTCCGCGGGCCGCTGACGGCGGAGCGGGTCCGCCGGCGCCGTGGGGTTCCGCTCAGCGGTGCTCGAGGTACGTCGTGCAGGTGGGCGAGACCGCGCGGTCCGGGTGGTGCAGGACGACGACGTCGCCCGCGGACCAGACCCGCTCGAAGCCGAGCCGCTCGGCGCGGGCCAGCGCCTGCTCCGGGGTGAGGGGGTCCCAGCCGCCGAGCTCGGGCACCGAGGTGTCCACGATCATCCACGTGGCCAGCTCGTCGCCGATGTCCCCGTGCAGCCCGACGTGGGTGCGGGCCGTCAGGTGCGGCACGGCGTTGTCGGCGGCCTCGACGCACACCCCGTCCGGGATCAGCCCGACCGCGTGGTCGAGGTCGCGGGCGTGCTGCGTCATCGTCATGTCGCCGGCGATCGTGCGGTGCAGCGGGTACACCTGCGGGAAGAACGCGGTGCCGATCAGACCGGCGGCCAGTGCCGCGGAGACGAGGACGGCGGGCAGCCGGCGCAGCGTGTCCCGGCGTCCGGCCAGCCGGTGGGCCGCCTCGAGCGCGGCCATGAGCAGCAGCGGGGCGAGGATCGCGTCGTACTGGTACACGGGGGCCCACACGTTGAGGCGGTCGTTGAACAGCCGCGAGAGCAGGATCGGCAGGGCCATCAGCGTGAGCGGGCTCAGGACCGGCAGGAACAGCAGCGGGACGAAGTGCAGGAGCCAGAGGGCCACCTTCAGCGGGTGGTCGAACAGCACCGCGACGGCGTTCCACGGCTGGGTCAGCAGGAACAGGACCGAACTGCGCATGTCCGGGCCCAGGGCGGTGAACTGCCAGTAGCCGAACGCGCCGGTGGGGGAGTAGTGGGGGATCACCACGGACGTGGCGAACCAGTAGCCGAGCACGCCCAGCACGGCGGTGACCGCGGCCTGCGGCCAGAAGCGACGGATCGCCATCACCAGGGCCACGGCCAGCAGGGTCACGCCCATGTCCTCTCGGACCGTGAGCAGCAGCGCCGCCAGGCCGGTGGCGAGCCACGCCCGCTGCCCGTCCAGGGCCCACACGAGCCAGGCGAGGATCGGCACGCCGAGGGTGACCTCGTGGAAGTCCCAGTTCACCATCGCCTGGAAGGGCCAGGAGAGCAGCAGGGCGGCGACGGCGGCCAGGGCCACCCCGTGTCCCGCGCGACGACGGGCGAACAGGTACACCGGCACGGCGGACGCGGCGAGGGCCAGCGCCATGACCACGCCGAGCATGCGGGGGTCCGGCCATACCCAGTAGAAGGGCGCCAGCAGCGCGAGGATCGGGTGGAAGTGGTCGCCGAGGATGTGGAAGTCCACGCCCTTGACGGAGCTGAGGGGGGCGTTGAACAGCGCGTACTGCCGCACCACCTGGTCGAAGATGCCCAGGTCGTAGCCCTTGGCCTCGTAGGTGGCGTACCGGAGGAAGGAGTGCGTCACGTACAGGGCCGCGGCCGTGACGAGCAGGGCGGCCAGCTGGACGCCCTCGCGACGGGTCACACGGACCTCGGGGACGGCGGGTCGCGGGGCGCGGAGCCAGGAGCGCAGACGGTCCAGGACGGTCTCCTTCGGGCGGTCGTCGGGCGTGCTCGGACGGCTCCGCCCCTGGTCTGGGTGCCCCAGGAGGGATTCGAACCCCCGACCGGCGGATTAGAAGGCCGCTGCTCTGTCCAGCTGAGCTACTGGGGCTGGGCCGTGTCAGTCTAACGGCCGCCGGCCGCGGCGCCGTCGGCTCCTGCACAGTCGCCCGGGGACCTCCGCGCGTCCCCAGACCGGCCCCGATCCTGCCGGGGTGCCCCGCGGTGGGGTTGTCTGGCCATGGCGGATCAGCCGATGCGCCGACGACTCGCCCCGGCGCCCACCGGGGCCCAGCCCAGGAGGCACACCATGCAGGACCTCATCACCGTGCGCGGCTTCGTGGCCACGGACCCCGCCACCCGCCACACCGCATCGGGGGCCGCCGTGACCGGCTTCCGCCTGGCCACCACCGAGCGGCGCTTCGACCGCGAGACCGCCGAGTGGGTGGACGCCCACACCAACTGGTACAGCATCTCGGCGTTCGGCCAGCTCGGCTCGAACACCGCCCAGTCCGTGAAGAAGGGCAACCCCGTGATCGTCACCGGTCGACTCCGGGTCCGCGACTGGTCCTCGGGCGAGCGCTCCGGCACGTCCGTGGACGTGGTGGCGGACGCCGTCGGGCTGGACCTGGGCTTCGGCTCGGCGGCGTTCCAGCGCAGCCAGCGCGCGGCCGTGCCGCGCCCCGAGTCGGCCCCGCGCGACGACGACGCGTCGGGCGGGCGGGCCGGCGCGGTCGGCGACGGGTTCAGCGCGGGCCTGCCGGACGGGTTCCAGGGTGGCGACGCCCCGGCCTCGCCCGGCCCGGACGAGTCGGACGCGGGCGCCCCCGGGCGCGAGCCGGCGGCGGCCGGCGTCGCCTGACCACGGGGCGGCACGGAGCACGGAGGGGGAGCGGGCTCGGTGGTCGCGGGATCGGCACGATGAGTGGAATCCCGCGGCCACCGACTAGCCTGGGCCGCATGGCGGAATTCATCTACACGATGGTCAAGGCCCGCAAGAAGGTGGGCGACAAACTGATCCTGGACGACGTCACCATGTCGTTCTACCCCGGGGCGAAGATCGGCATGGTCGGCCCCAACGGCGCCGGCAAGTCGACGATCCTGAAGATCATGGCCGGGCTGGACGAGCCCTCGAACGGCGAGGCGCGGCTCTCTCCCGGCTACTCGGTGGGCATCCTGATGCAGGAGCCCAAGCTGGACGAGTCCAAGACGGTGCTCGAGAACGTCCAGGAGGGCGTCGGCGAGATCTACGGCAAGATCCAGCGCTACAACCAGATCTCCGAGGAGATGGCGAACCCGGACGCGGACTTCGACGCCCTCATGGGGGAGATGGGCGAGCTGCAGTCCGCCATCGACGCCGCGGACGCGTGGGACATCGACTCCCAGCTCGAGCAGGCGATGGACGCCCTGCGCACGCCCCCGGGGGACGAGCCGGTCACGAACCTCTCCGGCGGCGAGAAGCGGCGCGTCGCACTGTGCAAGCTGCTGCTGGAGAAGCCCGACCTGCTCCTGCTCGACGAGCCCACCAACCACCTGGACGCCGAGTCCGTGCTGTGGCTCGAGCAGCACCTGGCCTCCTACCCGGGCGCCGTCATCGCCGTCACCCACGACCGGTACTTCCTCGACCACGTCGCGGAGTGGATCGCGGAGGTCGACCGCGGCCGCCTCTACCCGTACGAGGGCAACTACTCCACCTACCTGGAGACCAAGCGTGCCCGCCTCGAGGTGCAGGGCAAGAAGGACGCCAAGCTCGCCAAGCGCCTGGCCGAGGAGCTCGACTGGGTCCGCTCCAACACGAAGGGCCGTCAGGCGAAGTCCAAGGCCCGCCTGGCCCGCTACGAGGAGATGGCGGCCGAGGCCGAGAAGACCCGCAAGCTGGACTTCGAGGAGATCCAGATCCCGCCGGGCCCGCGGCTGGGCACCGTCGTGATCGAGGCCAAGGACCTGAAGAAGGGCTTCGGGGACCGCGTCCTCATCGACGGCCTGTCCTTCTCCCTGCCCCGCAACGGCATCGTCGGCGTGATCGGCCCGAACGGCGTCGGCAAGACCACCCTGTTCAAGACCATCGTCGGCCTCGAGCCCCTGGACGGCGGTGAGCTGAAGATCGGCGAGACCGTGAAGATCTCGTACGTGGACCAGTCTCGCTCCAACATCGACCCCGAGAAGTCGCTGTGGGAGGTCGTCTCGGACGGCCTGGACTACATCAAGGTCGGCAACGTCGAGATGCCCTCGCGCGCCTACGTGTCCGCGTTCGGCTTCAAGGGCCCGGACCAGCAGAAGAAGGCCGGCGTGCTCTCCGGCGGTGAGCGCAACCGCCTGAACCTGGCCCTGACCCTCAAGGAGGGCGGCAACCTGCTGCTCCTCGACGAGCCCACCAACGACCTCGACGTGGAGACCCTGACCTCCCTCGAGAACGCGCTGCTCGAGTTCCCGGGCTGCGCGGTGGTCGTCTCCCACGACCGCTGGTTCCTGGACCGCGTGGCCACCCACATGCTGGCCTACGAGGGCACCGCGGAGGACCCGGCCAACTGGTACTGGTACGAGGGCAACTTCGAGTCCTACGAGGCCAACAAGGTCGATCGGCTCGGCCCCGAGGCCGCCCGCCCGCACCGCGTGACGCATCGCAAGCTCACGCGCGACTGAACCGACGCGCCCCCGGGCGCCGCGCCGACGACGGCCCGCCGCGATCACGCGATCGCGACGGGCCGTCGTCGTGCCGGGGCGGGGTCAGCGCCGCCAGCTGCGGCGCAGCACCGTCCGCATGGCCATGCGCTGGGCCGCGCCACGAACCCGCGCCCGCCGGGCGGCGGCCCCCTCGGGCAGGCGGACCATGCCCTCCTGGGCGACCGTGGCCACGAGCGTCCCGTCCTCGGTGAACACGGCGCCCGTGCCGAGGCCGCGCGCGCCCTGGGCGCTGGGGGAGTCTTGGACGTAGAGCAGCCACTGGTCGACGCGGGCGGGCCGGTGGAACCACATCGCGTGGTCGAGGGAGGCCGCGGACATGCCGGGCTGGATCCAGGCCACGCCGTGCTGCCGCAGGATCGGCTCGAGGAGCGTGTAGTCCGAGGCGTAGGTGAGCGCCGCCAGGTGCAGCGCGGGGTCGTCCGCCAGGGGCGTGAAGGTCTTCATCCACACCATGTTGCGGTTCTCGGTCTCCGCGGCCGGGTCCACATAGATGGCCGGGGTGACGTGGCGGATGTCGAACGGTCGGGACCAGGCCCACTCCTGGGCCACGGGGTGGTTGATGCCGCCCAGCACGTCCGCCGTCGTGGGCAGGTCCTCGGGCCGGGGCACTCCCTCCGGCATGGCCACCTGGTGGTCCAGCGCGCTGCCGGCGGGCTCCTGGAAGGAGCAGGTCAGGGCGAGGATGGCCTTCTCGTTCTGGGAGGCCAGCACCCGGCGGACGGAGAAGGAGCGGCCGTCCCGCAGCGTCTCGACGGTGAACGTGATGGGCTGCAGCGCGTCCCCGGGGCGGATGAAGTAGCCGTGGAGCGAGTGGGCGGGGCGGGCGGCCGGCACCGTGCGGGAGGCGGCCGCCAGAGCCTGGGCGAGCACCTGGCCGCCGAACACCCGGCCGTGCGTCTGGCGGGGGGTCGTGCCCGTGAAGCGGACCTGACCCGTCACCGGGTCCGGCGCGGCCGGCGTCAGCTCCAGGATCCCGCGCAGCACGTCGGTGGGGTCCTTCGGGGCCGAGGCCGGGCGGGCCGGTGCGCGACCGGGGCGGGGACGGGGATGGCGCTGCGGCACGAACGGCTCCTTCGACGTGGATGGACCCCGCGACGGCGGGGCGGCCCGGGACGCGACGGACCTGGGACAATGCTTGCATGACCGAGCACTCCGCCGCCGCACCAGTCCTCCGCTTCGTCGACGACCGCGCTGTGCGGGACCTCGAGCAGCTGGCCACCCGCGCCCGTCGCGTCGCCGACACGGGGATGCGCCTGCACGTCGTGCCTGAGGCAGGGCGCTCCCGCACCCCGATGCTCGCCCAGTGGGTCTCCGTGCTGCAGCCGGCCGGGCTCGGAGACGGGGTGCCCGTCGTCCTGGGGCTGCGCACCGTGCCCCTGGCGACCGCCGACGGCGTGGCGGACCTGGACGCCGTCGTCGCCCTGGGCTCCGTCACCGAGCGCACCGCCCGGATGCGCGGCCAGGACCCCGTCGACCTGGCGTTCGCCGTGCCGCCGGGCCGCGAGCACGTCACCTGGACCGCGCTGACCCCGCCCCGCGGCGGCTGGACGCCCGTGGCCGAGGTCGCCGATGAGGAGTTGACCGAGGTGGCCACACGCGGCGCCGACGCCGTGTGGGACGCCCTGCCCGAGAACCCGGGGGAGGCGCTGGTCCGCAAGATCCGGGCGCAGATGTGGGGACCCCTGCTCGGGGGCGACGCTCTGCAGTTCCCGGCCGGCATGGCCTTCGGCGCGCACGCGCTGGGCTTCCTGCGGCCCGGCGGCCGCGCCCGGCTCAGCACGGCGGGGCCGTGGACGCGCCTGGACACCCCCGGCGGCTTCGTGCTGGGCCGCCCCGCCATGGCGGTGTGAGCCCGCGCCCCATGTCGGGGCGCGGACCGCGGGCCGGTCAGGCCGAGTTCTGCAGGGAGTGGGCGGCCCGCTCCAGGTAGTCCCAGAGTTCGGCCTCGTGCAGCGGTGACAGCTCCAGCGTGTCGACGGCGGCGCGCATGTGCCGCAGCCACGCGTTGCGCGCGGCCGGGTCGATCCGGTACGGGGCGTGGCGCATGCGCAGGCGGGGGTGGCCGCGCTCCTCGGAGTACGTCCGCGGTCCGCCCCAGTACTGCTCCAGGAACATGAGCAGCCGGCGCTGGGCGCCCTCGAAGTCGTCCTGCGGATACATCGGGGCGAGGATCTCGTCCTCGCGCACGCGGGCGTAGAACTCGGCGGTCAGCCGGTCGAAGGTCGGGCGGCCGCCGACGGCGTCGTAGAAGCTGGCGGCCTGACCGGGCGCGGCCGGGGTCCCCGGGGTCGCACCGGCGGGGCCCGCCGCGGCGTCGCGGGCGCGCACCTGCTCCACCGGGGCGGGTGTGCCCTCCTGCATCACCGGCTCGACCTCGGTGGGCCGCTCCGCCAGGCCCGTCACACGGGACGGGCCCTTGGCGACGCGCGGCCGCAGCACCGCCAGGGGGGCGCCCAGGCGCGCGGAGTGGTCCGGCAGCGTCGGCGCGCCGGTGGGCAGGGCCTCGGGGCGGACCGGCTCGACGGCGACCGGGGCCGAGAGCGAGTTCGCGATGAAGCACAGCCGGTGCGCCTCGGCGTGGAGGGCCTCGGCCCGCTCCCGGTCGGCCTCGTCCTGCAGCGTGACCTCGGGCCGCAGCGTGATCGCGGTGAACCGCCCGGCGCCGTCGCCGTCCACCTCGAGCTCACCCTCGACCCCGCACGTCATCCCCGTGACCACGACCCCGGAGGTCGACGCGACATGGAGGTACGAGAGCACGTGACACTCGGCGAGCGCGCCGAGCAGGAGGGTCTCCGGGTTCCACTTCGAGTCGTCGCCGCGGAAGGGGCGGGCGGCCGAGGCCTGGATCTCGCCGACGGCGGCGTCCTGGATCACCACGGAGCGGTCATAGTCGCGGACGCCGGAGGTGCCCGAGCCGCGGTCGCCCGTCCACTCGGTGCGCAGGGAGAAGGTGTGCTTCATGGGTTCCAGCCTAGCCAGCCCGCGCCTCGACAGCGGCGGGGGCGGTGCTGGAGGGCACCTTCGTGGAATGCCCACCAGCCCCCGCCCGGTTCAGGCCCCGGCGTGGACCTGATGCACGTGCGCCGTCGCGTGCTCGCGCGCGGCCAGGGCGCGGACCGTCTCGTCCCGACCCTCGGCGAGGACGCGGGACAGCCCCGCGCGGGTGTCGGCCAGCCGCTCGGACAGGGCGGTGGCGCGGTCGGCGATCTCCGGGGTGACCTGGGCGGTCGGGTAGCCCAGCGTCGCGGCGGTCTCGGCCATCTCGTGGGAACGGGAGTCCCACATCGCCTCGACGCCCTCGAAGTAGGCGTCTGCGAAGGGCGCGATCAGCGCGGCGTCGTGGGCCCGGGCGAACCCGATCAGGGCCTGGCGCTGCTCCGTGTTGGACAGCTCGCCGGCCATCACCCGGTCCCAGGCCGCGCGCTTGGCCTCGGCCGTCGGCACGGCGGCCCGGGCCTGGATCGCGGCGAGCGCGCCCGTGGCGGTCGCGTCGGCGCGCTCGGCCTCGGCGATCTCGGCCTCCCCGGCGCGGCCGGCCGCCACCAGCGCGGTGAGCAGCTCCCAGCGCAGGTCCGTGGTGAGGTCCAGCCCGGGCACGGTGCAGGTGCCGTCGACGAGGGCGGCCAGGCGGTCCAGCTGCGCCGTGGTGCGGGCGTGCAGGGCGAACGCCTTGACGAACTGCAGCTGGTTGTCCGAGCCGTCCTCGGCCTCCGCGACGAGGCCCCACAGACGGTCGGCCGCCGCGACCCGCACGGCCTCGGCCTGGTCCTCGGGCAGGTACAGGCCGATCGCCGTCGCGAGCTGGCGCAGCAGCGTCTGCACCACGGACGAGTCCCGCTCGTGGCCGACGTTGGCGAGGACGAGGTCGACGAACCAGGCGGCGGAGGCCTCGCCGTCGCGCACGGTGTCCCAGGCCGCCCCCCACAGCAGCGTGCGCGCCAGCGAGCCGTCCACGTCCTTCAGGCGGGTGGACGCGGCCTCCCACGAGGCGTCGTCGAGGCGCAGCTTGGCGTAGGCCAGGTCGTCGTCGTTGGGCAGGATCACGGCGGGACGACGGCGGCCGACGGCCTCGGCGACCTCGGTCACCTCACCGGCCACGTCGAGTTCGAAGCGCTCGGTGCGGGTCAGGCGGCCGGTGGCCTCGTCCACGTCGTAGAAGCCCACAGCCAGGCGGTGGGGGCGGAGCACGTCGTCGCCGGGCGCCGACGGCGAGCCGTCCGGGGCGCTCTGGCGCAGGCGCAGCGCGGTGATGGTGCCGGCCTCATCCGTCTCCACCTCCGTGCGCAGCGTGTTCACGCCCGAGGTCTCGAGCCACACGCGGGTCCACTCGGACAGGTCGCGGCCGGAAGCCGCCTCGAGCTCGGACATGAGGTCCGGCAGCTCGGTGTTGCCCCACGCGTGCTGGGCGATGTACGCGCGGACGCCGGCCATGAAGTTCTCCTGGCCCACCCAGGCCACGAGCTGGCGCAGCACGGAGGCGCCCTTGGCGTAGGTGATGCCGTCGAAGTTGACGAGCACATCGTCGAGGTCGCGGATCCGGGCCTTGATGGGGTGCGTGGACGAGAGCTGATCCTGGCGGTAGGCCCAGTTCTTCTCCATGGAAGAGAAGGTGGTCCAGGCGCTGGTGTACTGCGTGTTCTCGGCGGCGGCGAGCGTGGACATGAACTCGGCGAAGGACTCGTTGAGCCACAGGTCGTTCCACCAGCGCATGGTCACGAGATCGCCGAACCACATGTGGGCCAGCTCGTGGAGGATGGTGATGGCGCGGCGCTCGATCAGCGCCTCCGGCACGGTCCCGCGGAAGACGTACGACTCGAGGAAGGTCACACAGCCGGCGTTCTCCATCGCGCCGGCGTTGAACTCGGGCACGAACAGCTGGTCGTACTTCTCGAACGGGTAGGCGTGGCCGTACTGGGCCTCGAAGAACTCGAAGCCCTGGCGGGTGAGCTCGAAGACGTTCTCCGCGTCCAGGTGCTCCACCAGTGACGCGCGGCAGTAGACGCCGAGGGGGATCGTGCGGCCGTCGGCGCTGGTCAGCTCCGAATGCACGGAGGCGTACGGGCCGGCGACGAGCGCGGTGATGTAGGAGGAGATGCGCGGGGTGGGGGTGAACTCCCAGACCGCGGCGTCCACGCCCTGCAGGTTCTCCTCGTTCGCCACGACGCCGAGGGTGCGGCGGGAGTCCTCCGGCTGGTTGGACACCACAGCCCAGTGTGCCGGCGCGGTCACGGTGAAGCGGAACGCGGCCTTGAGGTCGGGCTGCTCGAACACCGCGAACATGCGGCGGGAATCGGGCACCTCGAACTGGGTGTAGAGATAGACCTCCTGGTCCACGGGGTCCACGAACCGGTGCAGGCCCTCGCCGGTGTTGCTGTAGTCCCCGAGCCCGTCGACCACGAGGGTGTTCTGCGCCGCCAGCGGGCCGATCCGCAGTCGGGCGCCGTCGAAGTCCGCCACGTCCAGCGCCTCGCCGTTGAGGGTCACCGCGGGGGCCTGCCCGGCCACGAAGTCGATCCACGTGTGGGTGCCCACCGCGTCCTGCGCGGCCGCGAACGTCACGGTGGTGGCCGTGTGGAAGTGCTCCGCTCCACGGGTGAGGTCCAGGCTCACCTCGTACGCGTCCACGGTGAGGGCGGCCGCGCGCGCGGCGGCCTCTTCGCGGGTGATGTTCATGGCGGCGGCGGTGGTCACGGTCGGACTCCTCCTGGGGTCGGGCGGATGCGGCACGGCCGGGACCTGTGATGGGGGCCACGGCACGGTGCTCCCCAGTGTGCCACCTGGCCCGGACGTCGTCGTCGGCCTCTGGATGCCCCGCCCCTCACTAGACTGGCGGGGACCCCGAGCCACCGCCCCTAAGGAGTCTGCGCATGCGCGTCCACATCGCCACCGACCACGCCGGCATGGAGCTGTCCGCCCACCTGGTGGAGCACCTCACCGCCGCTGGCTACGAGATGGTGGACCACGGACCCACCGAGTACGACGCGCAGGACGACTACCCGGGCTTCTGCATCAACGCCGCCCGCGCCGTCGTCGCCGACCGCGAGCAGGGACTGGACTCGCTCGGCATCGTGCTGGGCGGCTCCGGCAACGGCGAGCAGATCGCCGCCAACAAGGTGGCCGGCGTCCGAGCCGCCCTGGCCTGGAACCTGGACACGGCGCGGCTGGCCCGCGCGCACAACGACGCGAACGTCGTGGCCGTCGGCGGTCGACAGCACTCGCTCGAGGAGGCCACCGAGCTCATCGAGGCGTTCCTGGCCGAACCGTTCTCCCAGGACGAGCGCCACGTGCGCCGCATCGGGAAGATCGCGCACTACGAGACCACCGGAGAGGTGCTGATGTGAGTGCCTGAGGGCCACTCCGTCCACCGTCTCGCGCGCCAGTTCACCGACGTCTTCGGCGGCCGCCGGATCCGCGCCACGAGTCCGCAGGGCCGCTTCGCCGAGGGGGCCGCCCTGCTCGACGGCCAGGTCCTGAAGCGCGCCCGGGCCCACGGCAAGCACTTCTTCGCCGACGTCTCCGGCGGCCACGTGCTCCACGTCCACCTGGGCATGTACGGGGCGTGGACCTTCGGCGGGGATCAGGACTTCGCGGCCGCGTCCTCGATCGGCGCACCCCGCCGGATCGGCGAGCGGGAGGTCCACGACGACGGCGCCCCGGCCGCCGAGCCCGCTCGCGACGCCGACGGCTGGGTCCAGCCCCCGCCGCCGGCCGCCACGGTCCGGCTGCGACTGCGCGCCGAGCACGGCTGGGCCGACCTGATCGGCGCGAGCCGGTGCCGCGCGCTCACTCCGGCCGAGGCTGCCGACGTCGTCGCCGGCCTGGGCCCGGATCCGCTGAGCGACGACGATCCCGCGCCGTTCTACGACCTCGCCCGGCGGACACGGCGGCCGATCGGCGTCGTGCTGATGGACCAGGCGGCCGTCAGCGGGATCGGCAACATCTTCCGGGCCGAGGCGCTGTTCCGCGCCGGCATCGACCCGTGGCGGCCGGCCCGGGAGGTCTCCGCGTCGGACCTGGCATTCCTCTGGGCGGACAACGCCGCGCTCATGCGGGAGGGCGTGCGGCTCGGGCGGATCGTCACCACGCGGCCCGAGCACCGGCCGGGGATCCCTGCCGAATCGGCCTGGCCCGAGCACGCGAACTACGTGTACCAGCGGCAGGGCCTGGCCTGCCTCGTGTGCGGGCGCGAGACGATCGTGGTGGAGGAGATGGCGGCCCGGAAGCTCTACCGGTGCCTCACCTGTCAGAGCTGAGGGGCCTGTAGCAGGCCCGACCGGGCACAGCGGTCAAGGCACCGGCGCGGACGACGACGCACCCGAGAAAGCCATGAGCCGGGCCATCGTGTGCACACGATGACCCGGCTCATGAGGTCCGGAGGGGATGACGGGAATCGAACCCGCGTAGCCAGTTTGGAAGACTGGGGCTCTACCATTGAGCTACATCCCCGCGGGGCCGCGCTCGGCGCGGACCAGCGGCTGACACCGTATCACGGCGGGCCCGCGTCGGCCGTGGGGGAAGAGGCATGATGCACGGCTCCCGTCCCGCCCTCCGCAGGGCCGCGTCCGCCCTCGCCGGCCGTCGTCCCCTGTCCCTGCGCGGCGCCACCGTCCTCGTGACGGGCGGCGCGTCCGGCATCGGTCGACTGATCGCCCTGGGGGCCGCCCGCCGCGGCGCGGGCCGCGTCGTCGTCTGGGACCTCGACCTGCAGGGGGCTGAGGCCGTCGCCGCCGAGATCCGGTCTCAGGGCGCGGACGCCCAGGCCGAGCGCGTGGACGTGACGGACGCGGCCGCCGTCGAGGCCGCCGCCGCCCGCGCCGGAGAGGTGGACGTCGCCGTGAACAACGCGGGCGTCGTGACGGGCGTGCGCCTCGAGGACGCCACGGAGGAGGGCATCCGCCGCACCTTCGAGGTGAACGCACTCGCGCCGTACTGGCTGACCCGGGCGGTCCTGCCCGGAATGCGGGCCCGGGACCGCGGGGCCGTGGTCACGGTGGCCTCGGCCGCGGGGTTGGTCGGCGTCGCGCGCCAGACGGACTATTCCGCCACCAAGCACGCCGCGGTCGGCTTCGCCGAGTCCCTCGCCGCGGAGCTGCGCAAGGACGGCAGCCGCGTCACCTCCCTCGCCGTCTGCCCCTTCTACATCGACACCGGGATGTTCGCGGGCGTGCGCAGCCGGGTGCCCTGGCTGCTGCCCGTGCTGGATCCGCGCCACGTGGCGCAGGAGGTGCTGGACGCCGTCGAGGCCGGCCGCACCCGCCTGCTGCTGCCGCGCGCCGTCGGTCTGATCGCGCCCCTGCGCGCCCTGCCGGCGCCCGTCTTCGACCTCGCGATGGACGTCCTCGGGGTCAACGCCACGATGGACGGCTTCACGGGCCGGCGGTCGCGGCTTTTCGCGGGGCGCGAGACGGCGCGCTAGGATTCCACAGTCTGCCCTCGGGCAGTCCCTCGGGTGCCCGGCGAGCCTCCACCGCGTGAGCCCGCCGGCGTCGGGGACGACGGCGGGGTGTAGCTCAGCTTGGTAGAGCGCGCGCTTTGGGAGCGTGAGGCCGCAGGTTCAAATCCTGTCACCCCGACTCGACGTCAAGACCATCCACCACCACCAACAGGAGTCATCCGTGGTCAAGTCCACCGCAGAGAACCTCAGCCCGACCCGCGTCAAGCTGACCGTCGAGGTGCCGTTCGAGGAGGTGAAGCCCGCCCTGGACAAGGCGTTCAAGGACATCGCCAACCAGGTGCAGATCCCGGGCTTCCGCAAGGGCAAGATCCCGGCACGTCTGATCGAGCAGCGCTTCGGCCGCGAGATCGTCGTGGACCAGGCCGTCAACGAGGGCCTGAACACCTGGTTCTCCGCCGCCATCGCCGAGGCCGAGCTCACCCCGATCTCCCGCCCCGAGGTCGACGTGACCGCCACCCCGGACGCGGAGAACGCCGAGGGCCCGGTGGCCTTCACCGCCGAGTTCGACGTGCGCCCGACCATCGAGCTGCCCGACTACAAGGGCCTCAAGGTGACGGTGGAGCCCGCCCAGGCCACCGAGGAGGACGAGCAGAAGGCCCTCGACGCCCTGCGCTCGCGCTTCGGCTCCCTCAAGGATGTGGACCGCCCGGCCGCCCAGGACGACTTCGTCACGATGAACCTGACCGCCACGGTCGACGGCGAGCAGGTCGACCAGGCCGAGGGCCTGTCCTACCAGGTGGGCGCCGGCACCATGCTCGAGGGCATTGACGAGGCCCTCGACGGCCTGTCCGCCGGCGAGGACGCCACCTTCGAGACCACGCTCAACGGCGGCGAGCACGACGGCGAGACCGCCGTGGTCAAGCTGGAGCTGACGGCCGTCAAGGAGCGCGAGCTGCCCGAGGCCGACGACGAGTTCGCCCAGCTGGCCTCCGAGTTCGACACCATCGCCGAGCTCAAGGAGGACCTGAAGAAGCAGGCCGCCGAGGAGGCCGTGAACCGCCAGGGCGTCGAGGCCCGCGACAAGGTCCTCGAGGAGCTGGCCAAGCTCGTCGAGGTCCCGGTGCCGGACGGCGTCATCGCCGAGCAGGTCGAGCAGCACTTCTCCGCCGGCGGCCACACCGCGGGCGACGACCACGACACCGCCGAGCACCGTGCCGAGCTCGAGCAGAACACCCGCGAGGCGTTCGCCAACGAGGTCATCCTGGACGAGGTCGCCGAGGCCGAGGAGGTCACGGTCGACCAGGGTGAGCTGATCGAGTACATCATCGCCACCTCCTCCGAGTACGGCATGGACCCGAACCAGTTCGCCATGATGCTCGACCAGGGCGGGCAGATCCCGATGATCATGGGCGAGGTCCGCCGCCGCAAGGCCCTGGCCAAGGTCCTCGAGTACGCCGAGGTCACCGACACCGACGGCAAGGCCGTGGACCTGACGGCGTTCGTGACCCCGGGCGGCCAGGAGGCCCTCGACGCTGAGGCCGAGGGCGCCGAGGCCGAGGGCGCCGACGAGGCGGAGGAGAAGCCCGCCGAGAAGGCCCCGGCCAAGAAGAAGTCGACGGCCAAGAAGGCCCCGGCCGAGCAGGCCGACGACGCCGAGGCGGCCGAGCAGGCCTGATCCCGGCCGGTGGGGACGCACCCCCGCCGAGCCACGACGACGGCGCCCCCGCCCACGCCGGTGGGGGCGCCGTCGTCGTCCCGGGGCCCCGGTGGGCGGCCCCGGGCGGGGTCCGCGACAACCTGCGCCAACAGCGAAACGCCGACGGCGTCCCGCGCGCTGGCCCGGACGCCCGGCTAGTGTCGGACTCGATCAGGGACCCGTCCGTCCGCGCGAGCGGCCGCCGTTCGGGAGGCCCGTGGACATCTCGACAGGAAGGCGGAAGTGATGACCGACATCACCCCCAGCATGCGTTCGGTGGACCCGGCGCAGCGCGAGGATTTCCTCTACACCCAGCTGCTGAAGTCGCGCATCGTCTGGCTGGGCGAGGACGTCCGTGACGACAACGCCAACGCGATCTGCTCCCAGCTGCTCCTGCTCTCGGCCGAGGACCCGGAGAAGGACATCTACCTGTACATCAACTCCCCGGGCGGCTCCGTCACCGCGGGCATGGCGATCTACGACACGATGCAGTACATCCCCAACGACGTCGTGACGGTGGCCACCGGCCTCGCCGCGTCCATGGGCCAGTTCCTGCTCGCCTCCGGCACCAAGGGCAAGCGCTACGCCACCCCCCACGCCCGCGTGCTGATGCACCAGCCCTCCGGCGGCATCGGCGGCACCGAGTCGGACATCCGCATCCAGGCCCAGCTGATCCTGCACATGAAGCAGGTGATGGCGGAGCTGACCGCCGAGCAGACCGGCCAGTCCGTGGAGACCATCCTCGAGGACAACGCGCGTGACAAGTGGTTCACCGCGCAGGAGGCCCTCGAGTACGGCTTCATCGACCACATCGCCGACCGTGCCGCGTCCGTGACCGGCGGCGGCGGCGTCCGGGGCTGAGCCCGGCCCGGACCGTCCCGACCCTCTCCAGGAGACCAAGAATGACCCAGTTCCCCGCCGGGCTCCCCACCGGGATGCCCTCCCTGCCCACGCCGGACGCGCGCTACATCCTCCCGCAGTTCGAGGAGCGCACCCCCTACGGCTTCAAGCGTCAGGACCCCTACGCCAAGCTCTTCGAGGACCGCATCGTCTTCCTCGGCGCGCAGGTGGACGACGCGTCGGCCGACGACGTGATGGCCCAGCTGCTCGTGCTCGAGGCGATGGACTCCGAACGTGACATCACCCTGTACATCAACTCGCCGGGCGGCTCGTTCACGGCCATGACGGCGATCTACGACACCATGCAGTTCATCCGCCCCGAGGTGCAGACCGTGTGCCTGGGCCAGGCCGCCTCCGCCGCGGCCGTGCTGCTGGCCGCGGGCGCCCCCGGCAAGCGTCTGGCGCTGCCCAACGCGCGCGTGCTGATCCACCAGCCGGCGATGCAGGGCGACCGCGGCACCGCCACGGACCTGCAGATCCACGCCCAGGAGATCAACCGGATGCGCGTGTGGATGGAGGAGACGCTGGCCTCCCTCACCAACCGCACGCCCGAGGAGGTCTCGCAGGACATCGACCGGGACAAGTTCCTCTCGGCCGAGCAGGCCCTCGAGTACGGCCTCGTGGACGAGGTCCTCGCCTCCCGCAAGATCACCCGCCCGTCTGCCTGACCGACGACGCCCGCCGAGGGGTCCGGCCGCGCGGCCGGGCCCCTCGGCGCCGACCGGGGACCCGGTCCCTTAACGTGTCCGTCCACGGCCGTATGCTGGACGGAATCTGACAGCGACGACGCCCGCGCGGGGCGGACGTCTCCGCCCGGCCTTCGAGGAGTACCACCATGGCGCGTATCGGAGAGAGCGCTGACCTGCTGAAATGCTCGTTCTGCGGGAAGAGCCAGAAGCAGGTGCGCAAGCTCATCGCCGGCCCGGGTGTCTACATCTGCGACGAGTGCATCGAGCTGTGCAACGAGATCATCGAGGAGGAGCTCGGCGAGGCGGCGGAGGCGGACGAGACCGTCCTGCCCACCCCGCAGGAGATCTTCGACCACCTCGAGAGCTTCGTGATCGGTCAGGAGGCGGCCAAGCGTTCCCTCGCCGTCGCCGTGTACAACCACTACAAGCGCGTGCGTGGGCCGCAGGCGCGGGGCGGTGACCTGGCCGACCGCCTCACCGAGCGGGACGACCTCGCGGACGTCGAGGTCGGCAAGTCGAACATCCTCATGGTCGGCCCCACCGGCTCCGGCAAGACGTATCTCGCGCAGACCCTCGCCCGGCGGCTCAACGTCCCGTTCGCGGTCGCGGACGCCACCAGCCTCACCGAGGCCGGCTATGTGGGCGAGGACGTGGAGAACATCCTCCTCAAGCTCATCCAGGCCGCGGACTACGACGTGAAGAAGGCCGAGCAGGGCATCATCTACATCGACGAGATCGACAAGATCTCGCGGAAGTCCGAGAACCCCTCCATCACCCGGGACGTCTCCGGCGAGGGGGTGCAGCAGGCCCTGCTGAAGATCCTCGAGGGCACGGTGGCGTCGGTGCCGCCGCAGGGCGGGCGCAAGCACCCCCACCAGGAGTTCCTGCAGATCGACACGTCCAACGTGCTGTTCATCGTGGCGGGCGCGTTCGCGGGCCTGGACGAGATCATCGGTTCCCGTGCCGGACGCAAGGGCATCGGGTTCGGCGCGCCCCTGAACCACCTGGGCGCGGGGGACGTCACCTACGCGGACGTGCGGCCGGAGGACCTGCTGAAGTTCGGCCTCATCCCCGAGTTCATCGGCCGCCTGCCCGTGATCACCACTGTCGAGGACCTCACGCACGAACAGCTCGTGCGGGTGCTGACCGAACCGAGGAACGCCCTGCTCAAGCAGTACCAGAAGATGTTCCTCATGGACGGCGTGGAGCTCGAGTTCGAGCAGGACGCCCTGGACGCCGTCGTCGCCCAGGCCGAGGCCCGCGGCACCGGCGCCCGCGGCCTGCGCTCCATCATGGAGAACGTCCTCAAGCCCGTGATGTTCGAGCTGCCCTCCCGTTCGGATGTGGGCACGGTCGTCATCTCCGGGGACGTGGTGCGCGGCGAGGCCGAGCCCACGCTCATCCCGGCCGAGGTGGAACGACGTCGACGCGGCCGGAGCGCCTGACCGCCGTCGCCCAGCAGGACCGACCGGAGCCGAGACGGCTCCCTGACCGCAAGGAGCACAGCATGACCGACACCACGCAGCAGCCCACCGTCGACTTCTACTTCGACGCCACGTGCCCGTTCGCCTGGATCACCTCCCGGTGGATCCTGGAGGTCCAGAAGGTGCGCGACGTGCGGGTGGTCTTCAAGATCATGTCGCTCGCCGTCCTGAACGAGGGCCGCGACCTGGACCCCGACTACCTGGCCCGCCTCGAGAAGGCCTGGCTGCCGGCCCGCGCCGCCGTGCAGGTGCGCGAGCGGCACGGTGCCGAGGCGCTCGGCCCGTGGTACACCGCGGTCGGCACCCGCATCCACGAGCAGGGCCGCACGGACTACGAGGCCGTGGTGGCCGAGGCCCTCGAGGAGCTGGGCCACGACGCGGACATCCTGGACGCCGCCCGCACCGACGTGGCCGACGAGCAGCTGCGCGCCAGCCAGAAGGAGGCGGAGGACCTCGTGGGCAACGACGTCGGCACGCCCGTCGTGGCGTTCAACGGCACGGCCTTCTTCGGTCCCGTGATGACCCGCATCCCGCGCGGCGAGGAGGCGGGCCGCATCTTCGACGGCGCCGTCGCCCTGGCCGACTTCCCGTACTTCTACGAGATCAAGCGGGCCCGCACCACGGATCCGCAGTTCGACTGAGCCCCCGGCTCGCACGAGACCGGCCCCACACCTTCAGCGCGAAGGTGTGGGGCCGGCGTCGTCGGGGTGCGGGGCGGCGGGGGTCAGCTGCGCGCCACTCTGCCGGCCGCGCGGATCAGGGGGACCTGCAGGGGCAGCCGCCCGAGGGAGACCAGTTGCGCCGGCCAGGGCCGGCGTCGCCACCGCCAGGCCATCCACGCATTGCCGGGCCACACGCCGAGGAAGAGCGCCTGCGCGGCGCGTCCGCCCGCGCGCCGGGTGCGCGGGACGGCCAGCAGACCCGCCACGGCCAGCTCGGCCACGCCGGAGCCGTGGGTCCACGCGCGGGCCGAGCCGGGCAGGAACGGCGGGATCAGCCCGTCGAAGGGCTCAGGTCGGACGAAGTGGAGCACGCCCATGGCGGCGAGGGCGGCGGACATCCGCCGGGCGGAGGAGTCGCAGGCGCGGCGGCCGGCCGGGGCGGGATCGGGTGTCGGTCTCATCCTCTCAGTGTCCACCCCTGCCGCGGTGACCGCACTGCGACATGCGGCAGGAGCACGACCGGGAGGTGCACCACGACACCCCCGGGAGGGCCGCCTCCCGACGAACTCCGATCCGGCGGCGGACTGCCGACGTGCGCTGTGCCCTACCGGATCCCGGCCACGAACATCCCACGCTGACGGGCAGACTCGGGTTCGCAGCACGGGCGCGACGACGGCCCCGCCGCCCGTGATGGGCGACGGGGCCGTCGTCGTGCCGCGTGCGCTCCCGAGACACCGTCCGGGAACGCGCGGCGCGGATCAGTCGTCCTCGACCGGTGCGAGCTGCACGTCGGAGACGGTCAGCGGCGCGGACTCGCCGGCCTCGCCCTGCGTGAGGGACAGGTCCGCGATGTTGCCGGCCGCCTTGAGGTCCGCCAGGCCGCCGCGCAGCTTCTCGAGCCACTCGGTCGGTCCGGTCACCACGGCGGAGCGCACCTCGGTCCGCTGCTTCACCTTGGCCTCGGACTTCGCCTTGCGGACGCCGCCCAGGACCTGCGCCACGGTGGGCAGGACCTCGGCGTCACCGGCGGAGGCGGCGAAGGACAGGGCCGCCACCTCGTCCGCGGCGCCCGGCCACGCGGCGGTGTGCACGGAGCCGGCGCGCCACCAGCTCCACACCTCCTCGGTGGCGAACGGCTGGAACGGGGCCAGCAGACGCAGCAGGGCGTCCAGGGTGGTGGCCAGCGTGGTCACCACCGAGGCCTGCTCGGCCTCGCCGTGGCCACCGTAGGCACGGTCCTTCACGAGCTCCACGTAGTCGTCCGTGAAGGCCCAGAAGAACTGCTCGGTCACGTTGAGGGCGCGTGCGTAGTCGTAGGCCTCGAACGCGCGGGTCGCCTGCTCCACGGTGGCCGCGAGGCGCGTCAGCAGGGAGGCGTCCAGCGGGTTGGTGACGGCCGCGGCGTCGTCGGCCGTGCGGATGACGGCGTCCTGCGTGGCGCCCAGGTTCAGCACGAACTTGGCGGCGTTGAGCAGCTTGATGGCCAGGCGGCGGCCGATCTTCATCTGCGCCACCTCGTAGGCGGTGTCCGCGCCGAGGCGGGCCGAGGCGGCCCAGTAGCGGACGGCGTCCGAGCCGAACTGGTCCAGGATGTCGGTCGGGACCACCACGTTGCCCTTGGACTTGGACATCTTCTTGCGGTCCGGGTCGAGGATCCAGCCGGAGAGCGCGGTGTCCGTCCACGGCACGGAGCCGTTGAGGGCGTGGGCGCGCACCACGGTGGAGAACAGCCAGGTGCGGATGATGTCGTGGCCCTGCGGGCGCAGATCGAACGGGAAGACGTTGTTGAAGAACGCCTCGTCACGGGACCAGCGGCCCACGATCTGCGGGGTCAGCGAGGAGGTGGCCCAGGTGTCCAGGACGTCCGGGTCGCCGGTGAAGCCGCCGGGGACGTCGCGCTGGTCCTCGGAGTAGCCCGGGGCGGCCTCGGCGGCCGGGTCCACGGGGAGCTGCTCGTCGGCCGGGAGGATCGGGTTCTCATAGTCGGGCTCACCCTCCGCGTCCAGCGGGTACCAGACCGGGATCGGCACCCCGAAGAAGCGCTGGCGGGAGACGAGCCAGTCACCGTTGAGGCCCTCGACCCAGTTCTCGTAGCGGTGGCGCATGTGCTCCGGGTGCCAGGAGAGCTCGCGGCCGCGCTCGATCAGCTCCGCGCGGCGGTCGGCGTCGCGGCCGCCGTTGCGGATGTACCACTGGCGGGAGGTGACGACCTCGAGCGGCTTGTCGCCCTTCTCGTAGAAGTTCACGGCGTGCATGATCTTCTTCGGCTCTCCGTCCAGCAGGCCGGCCGCGGTGAGGGCGTCCACCACACCCTGCTTGGCGGAGAACACGGTCTTGCCGGCCACGGTGTCCGCATAGGCCTGTCGGCCGGCGTCCGTGGTGATCCACTCGGGGGTGTCGGCGGCGAAGCGGCCGTCACGGCCGATCAGGGTGCGGGTCGGCAGCTGCAGCTCGCGCCACCAGGTGACGTCGTTGAGGTCGCCGAAGGTGCAGACCATGGCGATGCCGGAGCCCTTGTCCGGCTTGGCCAGCGGGTGCGGGAAGACCTCGACCTCCACGCCGTACAGCGGGGAGGTGACGGTCGTGCCGAACAGGTGCTGGTAGCGCTCGTCGTCCGGGTGGGCGACCAGGCCGGAGCAGGAGGCCAGCAGCTCGGGGCGGGTGGTCTCGATGAAGACCTGCTCGCCGTCCGCAGCGGTGAAGGCGTAGCGGTGGTAGGCGCCGGGGACCTCGCGGTCCTCGAGCTCGGCCTGGGCCACGGCGGTGCGGAAGGTCACGTCCCACATGGTGGGGGCCTCGGCCAGGTAGGCGTCGCCCGAGGCGATGCCGGCCAGGAAGGCGCGCTGGGAGACGGCGCGGGAGACGTCGTCGATGGTCCGGTAGGTCATGTCCCAGTCGACGGACAGGCCGAGGCGGGTGAAGAGGTCCTCGAAGACCTTCTCGTCCTCGACGGCGAGCTCCTCGCAGAGCTCGATGAAGTTCTTGCGGGAGATCACGTCCCAGTCGCGCTGGTTCTTCGCCGGCTTCTCCGGCGGGCGGTAGCCCTCCACGTACGGCTTGGCGGGGTCGCAGCGGACGCCGTAGTAGTTCTGCACACGGCGCTCGGTGGGCAGGCCGTTGTCGTCCCAGCCCATCGGGTAGAACACGTTCTTGCCGTTCATGCGCTGGTACCGGGCGAGCACGTCGGTCTGCGTGTAGGAGAAGACGTGGCCCACATGCAGGGAGCCGGAGGCGGTCGGCGGGGGAGTGTCGATCGAGTAGACCTGCTCGCGGGTGGTCTGCGTGTCGAACGCGTACGTGCGCTCGTCGGCCCAGCGGGCGGTCAGCTTCTCCTCGAGGCCCTCGAGGGCCGGCTTGTCCGGCACGGCCACGGCGCCGGCGGCGGGGGTGGACGGGGTCGATGCGTCGATGGGCGTGTCTGTGCCCTGCGTGTTCTCAGCCATGCCCGCCATCCTCCCATGACCGGGGCGGCGGGCCGGGCCTGCGACGATGCCCGGGACGTCCCGCCCTTGCAGTCGGTCGACCTGGCGGAGGTGATCCGGGCGGTGCTCCGAACGGCACGGCTCGGCTACGGTCGGAGGCGTGAGCCACACCCATGAACCTGCGAAGAACCCCGCCCGCGCCGCCGTCGTGACGGGGGCCACGAGCGGCATCGGCCGCGCCACGGCCCTCGAGCTCGCCCGCCGCGGCTGGCGCGTGTACGCCGTCGGCCGCCGGGCCGAGCGCCTCGAGACCCTCGCTGCCGACGCCCGGGCCGAGGGCGTGAGCGGCGACGTCGTCCCCGCCGCCCTGGACGTCACGGACGAGGCCGCCGTCGCCGCGCTGGCCTCGCGCGTCGAGGCCGACGGCGGCGCCGACACCCTCGTCAACATCGCCGGCGGAGCGCTCGGCACGGACGCGGTGGGCGTGGGCGACCGCGCCGACTGGGAGTGGATGTACCGCGTCAACGTGCTCGGCACCCTGACGATGTGCCAGGCGTTCCTGCCCATGCTCCGCGCCCACGGCGAGGGCACCGTGCTCAACCTGACCTCGACCGCCGCCGTCACCGCCTACGAGGGCGGCGCCGGCTACAACGCCGCGAAGATGGGCCAGCACGGGCTCACCGGCGCGCTGCGCCTGGAGGAGGCCGAGCACAACGTGCGGGTGATCGAGGTGCTCCCGGGCATGGTCCACACCGAGGAGTTCTCCCGCAACCGCCTGGGCGGCGACCAGTCCGCCGCGGACGCCGTGTATGCGGGCGTGGAGAAGCCGCTCACCGCCGAGGACGTCGCCGAGGTGTGCGTCCACGCCGTCGAGCTGCCCCACCACGTGAACCTGGATCAGATCGTGATGCGGCCGGTCGCCCAGGCCGCCCAGCACAAGGTGATCCGCCGGTGAGCGGCGGGCCGCAGAACGTGTGGGCCGACGCGGTGGGCTCGGCATGAGCGCGCCCGTGCTGCACGTGATCGCCTGCGCCCACGGCACGCACGACGCGGCCGGCCGCGACGTGATCGACGGCCTCCGTGCCGACCTGGCGGCCCTCCTGGCCGCCGAGGGGCCGGGCGCCCAGGTCCACGAGGCCTACGTGGACGTGCAGAGCCCCTCCCTCGACGAGGTCGTGGCGGCCCTGCCCCCGGGGGAGCCGGCCGTGATCGTGCCGCTGCTGCTGTCCCTGGGCCATCACGTCCACCACGACATCCACCACGCCGCAGCCGCCCGACCCGGCACGATCGCCGCCGCACCGCTGGCCGGGGCCGGGGACGACGTCGAGCCGCGCCTGGTGACCGTTCTGGCCGAGCGGGTGGCCCAGGCGGTGCCGGCCGGTGAGGCCGCGACATCGGACATCATCCTGGCGGCGGCCGGCACCCGCGCCGCGGACGGCCAGGCCCAGGTGCACGCCCTGGCCGGGGCCCTGGCCCGGGCCACGGGACTGCCCGTGACCGCGGCGTTCGGGGCGGCGGCCACCCCCCGTGTGCCCGACGCCGTCTCCCGGGTGCGCGCCGCCGGCCGTCGCGCCGTGGTGGCCGCCCACCTCTTGGCCCCCGGGCACTTCCACGACCGACTCGGCGAGAGCGGCGCGGACGCGGTCACCGACCCCCTGCTGCCGCATCCGCTGGTGGCGCGGATCGCCCTGGACCGGCTGCGGTCCGCCCTCGCCGAGGCCCCGAGGGGAGCCGCCGGAGGCCGCTGAGCCGCTCGTCACACGGCCGGGGCTGGGCCGGGCCCCGACCGCGGGCCGGCCCCGGGAACGTGACGAACCGCGTCGACGATCTTGGGGTCGGCATGCCGGGTTCCTAGCGTGGCGGCCATGACCCAGGTGAACGAGACGTCGAGGCCGGCGCGCACCCCGCGCCGTCCCTCCGCCAAGCCGCACGGCCAGTGGAAGGTGGACGGGACCACCCCCCTGAACCACAACGAGGAGTTCAAGCAGCAGGACGACGGCCTGAACGTCCGCGAGCGCATCGAGCAGGTCTACGCCCGGGAGGGCTTCGACTCGATCCCCTCGGACGACCTGCACGGCCGCTTCCGCTGGTGGGGCCTGTACACCCAGCGCCGGCAGGGGATCGACGGCGGCAAGACCGCCACCCTGGAGCCCCACGAACTCGAGGACCGCTACTTCATGCTGCGCGTGCGCATCGACGGCGGCGACCTCACCACCGAGCAGCTGCGCGTGATCGGCGGGATCTCCACCGACTTCGGCCGTGACACCGCGGACATCACCGACCGGCAGAACGTCCAGCTGCACTGGATCCGTGTCGAGGACGTCCCCGAGATCTGGCGGCGCCTGGAGTCCGTGGGCCTGTCCACCACCGAGGCCTGCGGCGACGTGCCGCGCGTGATCCTCGGCTCACCGGTGGCCGGGATCGCCGCGGACGAGATCATCGACCCCACGCCCGTGATCCGGGAGATCGCGGACCGCTGGATCGGTGACCTCGAGGTCTCCAACCTGCCCCGCAAGTTCAAGACCGCCATCACCGGACATCCCTCCCAGGACGTGGTCCACGAGATCAACGACGTCTCCCTGATCGGTGTCGTGCACCCCGAGCTGGGCCCCGGCTACGACCTGTGGGTCGGCGGCGGCCTGTCCACGAAGGCCCGCCTGGCCGACCGGATCGGCGCCTTCGTCTCGGCCGAGCGCGCCCCCGAGGTGTGGCACGCCGTCGTGAGCATCTTCCGTGACTACGGCTACCGGCGCCTGCGCAACAAGGCCCGCATGAAGTACCTGCTCGAGGACTGGGGGCCGGAGAGGTTCCGCACCGTGCTGGAGGAGGAGTACCTCGGCTACGCCCTGCCCGACGGACCCGCCCCGGCCCCGCCCACCCGCCCCGGCGACCACGTGGGGGTCCACGAGCAGAAGGACGGCCGCTTCTACATCGGTGCCGCCCCCGTCGTCGGCCGCTCCAGCGGCACCACCCTCACCGCCCTCGCGGACCTGCTCGAGGCCCACGGTTCCACCCGGCTGCGGACCACCCCGCACCAGAAGATCGTGGTGCTGGACGTGGAGCGGGACCGTGTGGACGCCGTCGTGGCCGGCTTGAAGGAGCTGGGACTGGACCCGGAGCCGTCCGTGTTCCGCCGCTCCACCATCGCCTGCACGGGCCTGGAGTTCTGCAAGCTCGCCATCGTGGACACGAAGGACACCGCCACCGCCGCGATCGCCCAGCTCGAGGAGCGCCTGGCCGACCTCGCCGACCGCCTCCCCGAGCGGCTGAGCCTGCATGTGAACGGCTGCCCCAACTCCTGCGCCCGCATCCAGACCGCGGACATCGGCCTGAAGGGCCAGCTGCTCCCGGACGACGACGGCGGCCAGACGCCCGGCTTCCAGGTCCACCTGGGCGGCGGCCTGGCCTCCGTGGACCGCGCCGAGGCCGGCCTCGGACGCAGCGTCCGCGGCCTGAAGGTCCGCGCGGACGGGCTGGTCGACTACGTCGAGCGCCTCGTCCGCCGGTACGACGAGCAGCGCGAGCCGGGCGAGACCTTCGCCCGGTGGGCGCACCGAGTCGACGAGGAGGCCCTCCGATGAGCACCGTTCCCCCCACCCGTCCGACCGAGGACCTCGAGCGCCTGCAGGCGCTCGCGGAGTCCGGCGCCGCCGAGCTCGGCTGGGACGCCCCCGCCGCGGCGGTGGTCGACTGGGCCGCCCGCCATGTGGACCTCCGCCGGGCCGCCGTCGCCTGCTCCATGGCCGACGCCGTCCTGCCGCACCTGGTGGCGCAGCGAATGCCCGGCGTGGACGTCCTCTTCCTGGAGACCGGCTATCACTTCACCGAGACCCTCGCGACGCGCGACGAGGTGGCCCGCCGCCTCGACGTCACCGTGGTGGACGTGCTGCCGGAGCTGACCGTGGCCGAGCAGGACGAGCGCCACGGCAAGGACCTGTTCGCCCGTGACCCGGGGCTGTGCTGCGCGATGCGCAAGGTCGAGCCCCTCAACCGGGCGCTGGCCGGATACGACCTGTGGTTCACCGGCGTCCGCCGGGACGAGGCGCCGACGCGCACGAACACCCCGCTGGTGGGCTGGGACGAGGCCCACGGCATGGTCAAGGTCAACCCCGTCGCCCCGTGGAGCTTCGACGACCTGGTCGGCTACGCCACGGACCACGACGTGCCCGTGAACCTGCTCCTGCAGAACGGCTACCCGTCGATCGGCTGCCGTCCCTGCACCCGCCCCGTCGCCCCCGGGGAGGACCCCCGAGCCGGGCGCTGGGCCGGGACCGCGAAGACCGAGTGCGGCATCCACGTCTGAGCGCCGCACCCGAGACAGACCAAGGAGACACGATGACCCTCACCCATGCCCCCGACCCGGGGACCGTGAGCCCCGCCGGGCCCGACGTCCAGGACGCCCTGGAGGCCGAGGCGATCCACATCGTCCGCGAGGTGGTGGCCGAGTTCGAGCGCCCCGCCATGCTCTTCTCGGGCGGCAAGGACTCGGTGGTGATGCTCCACCTGGCCGCGAAGGCCTTCTGGCCGGGCAGGATCCCCTTCCCGGTGGTCCACGTGGACACCGGCCACAACTTCCCCGAGGTCCTCGAGTTCCGCGACCGCACGGTGGAGCGGCTCGGCCTGCGGCTCGTGGTGGGCTCCGTGCAGGAGTACATCGACCGCGGCGAGCTGCGTGAGCGCGCCGACGGCACCCGCAACACCCTGCAGACCACCCCCCTGCTGGACACGATCCGGACCAACCGGTTCGACGCCGTCTTCGGGGGAGGCCGCCGTGACGAGGACAAGGCGCGGGCCAAGGAGCGGATCATCAGCCTGCGGGACGCGTTCGGCCAGTGGGACCCGCGCAACCAGCGCCCCGAGCTGTGGAACCTCTACAACGGCCGTCACACCCCCGGCCAGCACGTCCGCGCGTTCCCCATCAGCAACTGGACCGAGCTGGACGTGTGGCGGTACATCGCCCGCGAGGGCATCGAGCTGCCCTCCATCTACTACGCGCACGAGCGGGAGGTCTTCCGCCGCGACGGCATGTGGCGCGCCGTGGGGGAGCACTCCCGCCCGGCCGAGAACGAGGAGGTCACCACGCGGACGGTGCGCTACCGCACGGTGGGCGACATGTCCTGCACCGGCGCCGTCCTCTCGGAGGCCGCCACCGTCGAGGACGTCGTGCTCGAGGTCGCCGCCTCCACCCTGACCGAACGCGGGGCCACCCGCGCCGACGACCGCATCTCCGAGGCGGCCATGGAAGATCGCAAGAAGGACGGGTACTTCTGATGAGCACCGCACTGCTGGACCGGCGCGCCCCCGCCGGGACCCTGTTCCGCCTGGCCACGGCCGGCTCGGTCGACGACGGCAAGTCCACCCTCGTGGGCCGCCTCCTGCACGACTCCAAGGCCGTCCTGGCCGACCAGCTCGAGGCCGTGGCCCGCACTTCCGCCGAGCGCGGCTTCGGCGGCGCCGAGGGCGGGCTGGACCTGGCGCTGCTGACCGACGGCCTGCGCGCCGAGCGGGAGCAGGGGATCACGATCGACGTCGCGTACCGGTACTTCGCCACGGACCGGCGCACCTTCGTGCTGGCCGACTGCCCCGGGCACGTGCAGTACACCCGGAACACCGTCACGGGCGCCTCGACGGCCGACGCCGTTGTGCTGCTCGTGGACGCCCGCAAGGGCGTGGTGGAGCAGACCCGACGCCACCTCAGCGTGGTGGCCCTGCTGCGGGTGCCGCACGTGATCGTCGCCGTCAACAAGATCGATCTCGTGGACTACGCCGAGGAGGTCTTCACCGCGATCGCCGAGGACGTGCGGCGCGTGGCCCGGGAGCTCGGCCTCTCCGACGCGGTGAGCGTCCCGGTGTCCGCCCTGCAGGGCGACAACGTGGTCACCCGCTCCGAGCGGACGGACTGGTACACCGGCCCCACGCTCATGGAGCTGCTCGAGTCCCTGCCCGGGGCGGACGCCGAGGACGACGCCGCGGCCTCCTTCCGCTTCCCGGTGCAGCTCGTGGTGCGCCCCCAGGGCGCCCTGGCCCCCGGCCTCGACCCCGAGGTCTTCCGCGACTACCGCGGCTACGCCGGGCAGGTGGTGGCGGGCACCGTCCGGCCCGGGGACGCCGTCGCCGTCCTCACCCCGGGGCAGCCGGTGCGCACCACCACCGTGGTGGGCGTGGACGCCGCCGGCGAGTCCCTCGAGGAGGCCTCCTCCCCGCAGTCGGTGGTCCTGCGCCTGGCCGACGAGGTGGACGTGGCCCGCGGGGACACGATCGCCGCCGCGGACACCGCCCCGCGCCCCACCGCGGAGGTGGCCGCCGCGCTGTGCTGGCTCTCCGCCGCGCCGCTGCGCGTCGGGCAGCAGGTCCTCGTCAAGCACGGCACCGCCGTCGTCCGGGCGCTCGTCCAGGAGGTGGCCGGCCGGCTCGACCTCGACACCCTGCGGCTCGACCCGGCCGAGACCCTCGGGCTCAACGACATCGGACAGGTGCGCCTGCACCTGGCCGCGCCGCTGCCCGTGGAGCCCTACGCCGTGCATCGGCGCACCGGGGCGTTCCTCGTGATCGACCCCCACGACGGGGCCACGCTCGCCGCCGGCATGGTGCGCGGCGGCGACGAGGCCTGATCCGGATGACGACGGCGCGACGGGAGCGGTCATGACGGTGGTGATGGAGGACGTGGGCAAGAGCTTCGGCGGGCCCACGCCCGTGCTGGAGGACGTCTCCGTGCGGATCGAGCCGGGCGAGTTCGTCTGCCTGCTCGGTGCGTCCGGGTGCGGCAAGTCCACCCTGCTGAACCTCGTCGCCCGGCTCGAGGCGCCCACCGCGGGCGTCGTCAAGACCCCCCGGGATGGGGCCGCGTTCATGTTCCAGGACGCCGCCCTCTTCCCGTGGCTCACCGCCCGCGGCAACATCGAGCTCGCCCTCCGCTTCGCCGGTGTGGCCGCGGGGGAGCGTCGGGAGCGTGCCGGGGAGCTGCTGCGCCTCGTCCACCTCGACGACGCCGCCGACCTGCGACCCCACCAGCTCTCCGGCGGCATGCGCCAGCGCGTCGCCCTGGCCCGGGCCCTCGCCCAGGACCGCCCCCTGCTGCTCATGGACGAGCCGTTCGCGGCCTTGGACGCGATCACCCGCGACCTGCTGCATGGGGAGCTCGAGCGCGTGTGGCGGCAGACCGGTCGGACGGTCGTGTTCGTCACCCACAACGTGGCCGAGGCCGTCCGCCTCGGCCAGCGGGTGCTGCTGCTGTCCTCACGTCCGGGTCGCGTCGTCGCCGAATGGGACGTGCCCGCGGCCGCCCGCCACGACGCGCCCGCCGCGGCCGCCCTCACGGCCGCCATCACCGCCCGACTCGGTCAGGAGATCCGTCGCCATGCGCACTGACACCCCCACCCTCGACGCCCCCGGCCGCGCGCCGGGGGCCGCCACCGACGACGAGCTGCGCGAGCTCGACAGCGGCCTCGACGCGCTCCAGGCCGTCGACTCGACCCGTCGGACGGGTCTGGCCGGGTGGGACTGGAGCCGGGTCCTGCTCCCGGTGGCCGCCGTCGTCCTGCTCGTGGCGATCTGGCAGGCCTTCGCGTGGCTGGCCGGTGCGCGCGGTGAGCCGATCACCGGTCCCGGCGACGTCGTCGGGGCCTTCGGGACGCTGTGGGCCCAGGGCCTCGTCCAGCAGGCAGTGGCGACGTCGGTGGGCCGCGCCGTCGTCGGCTTCGCACTCGCCGTGGTCGTCGGCGTCGGGCTGGGCCTGGTGCTCGGACAGGTCAGCGTCCTGCGGCGGGCGTTCGGCCCGCTGCTCACGGCCCTGATGGTGCTGCCGAACGTGGCCTGGGTGCCGCTCGCGGTGCTGTGGTTCGGCCTCAGCGACGCCACCGCGTACTTCGTGATGCTCACCGGCGCCGTCCCCGCCGTGGTCGCCGGCCTCACCACCGGCACGGACCAGGTGCCGCCGCAGCTGCGTCGCGCGGCCCGGGTGCTGGGCGCCTCGCGTCTCGAGACCGCCCTGCTGGTGGTCCTCCCGGCCGCCCTGCCCGCCTTCGTCTCCGGCCTGCGCCAGGGCTGGGCCTTCGCGTGGCGAGGCCTCATGGCCGCCGAGATCATCGCCGTCGGCGGGCCCATGGGCGTGGGACTCGGGACCCTGCTCCACGAGGGACGTGCCGCGTCCGACCTCGCCGTCGTCCTCTGCGCCGTCCTGACCATCCTGGCCGTCGGCGTCCTCGTCGAACTGGCCGTATTCGGCCCCGTCGAGCGGCGCATGCTGCGCCGCCGGGGGCTGCTGGAAGGGAGCACGCGATGACCGCGTCCGATCTGTACCCCACCTCCCTGCGTCTGCTCGGCCGGCCCGTCCTGATGGTGGGCGGCGGGCGCGTGGCCGGCCGCCGCATGGGCGCCCTCCTCGACGCCGGCGCGCTCGTCACCGTGGTGGCCCCGGAGCCGGGGGAGGAGGTGGAGCGGCTCGCGGCGGCCGGCCTGATCACCCTGCACCGCCGCCCCTACCGCCCGTCCGACCTCGACGGGGTCTGGTTCGCCCAGACCGCCACCGGCGACCGGGCCGTGGACGGGGCCGTGGCCTCCGACGCCGAGGCCCGCCGCGTCTGGTGCGTCGACGCCTCCGATGCCGAGTCCTCCGCCGCCTGGACGCCCGCCGTCGTCCGGGCCGGGGACGTGACCGTGGCCGTCAACGCCGGGGGAGACCCTCGCCGCGCCCGCGCCCTGAAGGATGCGATCACCCTCGCCCTGTCGACGGGGCGGCTGCCGCTGCGCCGGCGGCGCGCGTCCGCCGAGCCCGGCCGCGTGGCCCTCGTCGGCGGCGGCCCCGGCGACTCCGGGCTCATCACCGTGCGCGGCCGACAGCTGCTCGCGGAGGCCGACGTGGTGGTCGCCGACCGGCTGGGCCCGCGCGCCCTCCTGGCCGAGCTGGACCCGGCGGTGCCCGTGATCGAGGTCGGCAAGGCCCCCGGGAACCACCTGGCCACGCAGGACGAGATCAACGCCGTCCTGGTCCGGGAGGCCCGGGCCGGCCGCCTCGTCGTCCGGCTCAAGGGCGGCGACCCGTACGTGCTCGGCCGCGGCGGCGAGGAGGCAGCGCACTGCCGCGCCCATGGCGTCGACGTCGAGGTGGTCCCCGGTGTCACGAGCGCCGTCTCGGTGCCCGCCGCCGCGGGGATCCCGGTCACCCATCGCGGCGTCGCCACCGGCTTCACGCTGGTGACCGGCCACGAAGAGCTGGCCGAAGTGCCCACCCGGGCCGACCACACGCTCGTCCTGCTGATGGGCGTGCGCCGGCTCGCGGACACCGCGCGCCGACTGACGGAGCGCGGCCTCGACGGCGCGACGCCCGTGGCGATCATCGAGCGCGGCTGGATGCCGGACCAGCGGGTCACCGTGGGCACGGTGGAGACCATCGCCGCGCAGGCGGCCGCCGTCGGTGTGGAGAACCCCGCCGTGATCGTCGTGGGCGACGTCGTGCGCCTGAGCCCCTACGCCACCGGCGCGCCTGCAGCCGGTGTCCCTGCCCCGATCTTGACCCTGAACCCGACCTCCGAAGGAGCACGAGCATGACCCTGACCCCCTCGAGGCCTGACCGCCCGTTGCGCATCGCCATCATCGGTGCCGGACCCGCCGGGGTGTACACGGCGGACATCCTGACCAAGGAGGAACGGGACTTCCGTGTCAGCATCGACCTGTTCGACCGGTACCCGGCCCCGTTCGGCCTGATCCGCTACGGGGTGGCCCCGGACCATCCGCGCATCAAGGGCATCGTCACCGCGCTGCACAAGGTCATGGACCGCGGGGACATCCGTTTCCTGGGGAATGTGGACTACGGCACGGACCTGAGCCTGGCGGATCTGCGTCGGCATTACGACGCGATCGTGTTCTCCACCGGTGCGGTGCGGGACGCTGCCCTGGACGTGCCGGGGGTGGAGTTGGCCGGCTCGTTCGGTGGCGCGGACTTCGCGTCCTGGTATGACGGGCACCCGGATGTGCCGCGGCATTGGCCGTTGGAGGCCACGCAGGTGGCGGTGATCGGCAACGGGAACGTGGCCCTGGATGTGGCCCGGATCCTGTCCAAGCATGCCGAGGACCTGTTGCCCACCGAGATCCCGGACAACGTGTACCGGGATCTGGCCGCTTCCCCGGTCACGGATGTGCACGTGTTCGGCCGGCGTGGGCCGGCGCAGGTGAAGTTCACCCCGTTGGAGCTGCGGGAGCTGGCGCATTCCCGGGATGTGGACATCGTGTTGTACGAGGAGGACTTCGACTTCGATGAGGCCTCGGAGAAGGCGATCGAGGAGAACAACCAGGTCCGCACCATGGTGGGCACGTTGACGAACTGGCTCATGGAGCAGGAGGACCGTCAGCAGAGCGCCTCGCGTCGGCTGCACCTGCATTTCCTCCAGGCCCCGGAGGAGTTCCTGGACGAGGACGGCGACGGCCGGGTGGACGGCCTGCGGATGCGCCGGATGGAGTTGGACGGTTCCGGTGGGGTCCGTCCGACGGGGGAGACCGTGGACTACCCGGTGCAGGCGGTGTACCGGGCGGTGGGGTATTTCGGTTCGCCCGTGGAGGGGGTGGAGTTCGATGAGGTGCGCGGTGTGATCCCGAACGCGCAGGGCCGCGTGCTCGACGCGGACGGCGCCCCCGTCCCCGGCCTGTATGCCTCCGGCTGGATCAAGCGCGGCCCCGTGGGGTTGATCGGGCACACCAAGGGTGACTCCCTGGAGACGATCAAGCATCTGATCGAGGACGAGCCGGGGCTGTGGACGGCCCAGGAGCCCTCCGAGGAGTCGGTGATCGAGCTGCTCGAGTCCCGTGAGGTCCCGTACACCACGTGGGCCGGTTGGCATGCTCTGGATGACCATGAGAAGTCCCTGGGTGCGCAGGCGACGCAGGCCGGTCCGGTGGCGCGGGAGCGGGTGAAGGTCGTGGACCGGGAGGAGATGACCCGCATCTCCCGGGAGAGCGTCCTCCTCGGCGCCGGAGGCTGAGTCCTCCCGTCGGGCGGATTCGCGGCCGCGGCGCGGCCCACCCCTCGCCCGCGCCGCGGCCCGCTCCCTACCGTGGTGCCCATGACCACCTTCGCCGCAGCCGAACGCGCCCGTCTCGCTGACCTCCTGCTCGAGAAGGGCCCCCACGCGCCCACCCTGTGCGGCGGCTGGAGCACCCGCGACCTCGCCGCCCACCTCTGGCTGCGGGAGAGCCGGCCCGACGCCTTCGCCGCCCTGTTCATCCCGCCGCTGTCCCGCCACCTCGACCGCCTGACCGCGGACACCAAGCGCCGCGACTACGCCGAGGTCGTGCGGGAGTGGGCCGCGGGCCCGTCGGCGCTGAACCCCATGCGGGCGGCGGACAGGCACGTGAACGCGGCCGAGCACTTCATCCACCTCGAGGACGTCCGGCGCGGCGAGTCCGCGACCGGCGGCTCGCTGCCCGCCCCGCGCCCGTTCTCCCCGGACGAGGAGGACGCCCTCTACCGCTCGCTGCGTCGCATGGCCCCGCTGTTCCTGCGCACGTCCACGGCGCCGGTGGTCCTCCAGGGCCCGGGTCGCGCCCCGGTCACCGTCACCCGTGGGGCCGTGGCGCTGCGGGCGCCCGTCACGGTGACCGGCGAGGTCGGGGAGCTCCTCCTCTGGGCCTCGGGCCGGGACGCCGTGCACGTGGAGATCGACGGCGACGCGTCGGCGGCCGTGCGCACCGCCCTCTGACGCGCTCCGGCCCCGCGGCCCCGGGCCGGCGCAGCGTCCACTACACTGGCGGGCACAGGCGTCGACCCGGCCATCACCGGCGAGCCTCCGGAAGAACGGGCCGCACGGCCCCAGTAGAACCGGACGGGTAAGCCCGTCACAGCAGTCATCAAGCGGCCGGCACCCCGGGGACCTCCCGACGCCGGCAAGCAAGGTGGTACCGCGTCCGCGGCCGGCCGGAGGGTCGGGCCCTCGGGCGTCCTTGCACGGAACCGACGCCCCGGACGCAAAGGACCCCCGTGTACCCCCTCGCCTCCTCCGCCCCTGACGGCCGCACCCCCGCCTCCCCGCGCTTCCCGGAGATCGAGCGCCGCATCCTGGCGTACTGGGACGAGGACGGCACCTTCCAGGCCTCGATCGACCAGCGTCCCACCCGGAACGAGGACGGCTCGCAGAACGAGTTCGTCTTCTACGACGGCCCGCCCTTCGCCAACGGCCTGCCGCACTACGGCCACCTGCTCACCGGGTACGTCAAGGACCTCGTGGCCCGCTACCAGACGCAGCAGGGCCGCCGCGTGGAGCGCCGCTTCGGCTGGGACACCCACGGCCTGCCCGCCGAGCTCGAGGCGATGAAGCAGCTGGGCATGACGGACAAGTCCGAGATCGAGGCCATGGGCATCGACACGTTCAACGACGCCTGCCGCTCCTCGGTCCTGAAGTACACGGACCAGTGGCAGGACTACGTGACCCGCCAGGCCCGCTGGGTCGACTTCGAGAACGACTACAAGACCCTCACCCCGGACTTCATGGAGTCCGTGATCTGGGCCTTCTCCGAGCTGCACCGCAAGGGCCTGACCTACCGCGGCTTCCGCGTCCTGCCCTACTGCTGGAACGACGAGACCCCGCTGTCCAACCACGAGCTGCGCATGGACGACGACGTCTACAAGATGCGCCAGGACCCCTCGGTCACCGTCACGTTCCCGATCACCGGCCTCCCGGCGGACCCCGCCCTCGTGCCCGACGGCGGCGCCGACGCGGCGCTCGCCGCGCACCTGGCCGGCGTCCACGTCCTGGCCTGGACCACCACGCCCTGGACGCTGCCGACCAACGCGGCCCTCGCCGTCGGCCCCCAGATCCAGTACGCCGTGGTGCCGGCCGGCCCCGAGGGCGCGACCGCGGACGGGGACCGCTTCCTCCTGGCCGTGGACCTGGTGGGCGCCCACGCCAGGGAGCTCGGCTACGCCGATGCCGACGCCGCCCGCGCCGCGGTCACCGAGACGATCCCCGGCGCCCGCCTCGGCGGCCTGGCCTACGCGCCGCTGTTCACGGACGTGTTCGACGCCCACCGCGGGGAGACCTTCACCGTCAACGGCCGTGACCTCGGCGTCGAGGGCGCCCACCGCATCCTCGTGGACGACTACGTCTCCACCGAGGACGGCACCGGCGTGGTCCACCAGGCGCCGGCCTACGGTGAGGACGATCAGCGCGTGTGCGAGGCCAACGGCATCCCCGTGCTGCTCTCCGTGGACTCCGGTGCCCGGTTCCTGCCGCTGTTCGCCCGCGAGGACGTCGGGCGCGGCGACCTGCGCGAGATCGCCGGCGTGCAGGTCTTCGAGGCCAACCGCACGATCATCCGCGCCCTGCGCGCCCTGGGCCGCGTGGCCCGCGAAGCCTCCTACGAGCACTCCTACCCGCACTGCTGGCGGTGCCGCACGCCCCTGATCTACCGCGCGGTGACGTCCTGGTACGTCAAGGTCACCCAGATCAAGGAGCGCATGCTCGAGCTGAACGAGGAGATCACCTGGATCCCCGGCAACGTGAAGCACGGGCAGTTCGGCACGTGGGTCGCCAACGCGCGCGACTGGTCCATCTCCCGCAATCGGTACTGGGGCTCGCCCATCCCGGTGTGGGAGTCCGACCACCCCGACTTCCCCCGCCAGGAGGTCTACGGCTCGCTCGCGGAGATCGAGGAGGCCTTCGGCCGCCTGCCGCGCAACGCCGAGGGCGAGGTGGACCTGCACCGCCCGTGGGTGGACGACCTCACCCGCCCCCACCCGGACCCCGAGGCCGCCGCGGCGGGTGCGGTCATGCGCCGGGTCGAGGACGTGCTGGACGTCTGGTTCGACTCCGGCTCCATGCCGTACGCCCAGGTGCACTACCCGTTCGAGCGCGCGGACTGGTTCCCCACGCACAACCCGGCGGACTTCATCGTGGAGTACATCGGCCAGACGCGCGGCTGGTTCTACACCATGCACATCCTGGCCACGGCGCTGTTCGACCGGCCGGCGTTCTCCAACGTGATCTCGCACGGCATCGTGCTCGGCTCGGACGGGCAGAAGATGTCCAAGTCGCTGCGCAACTACCCGGACGTCACGGAGGTCCTGGACCGCGACGGCGCGGACGCCATGCGCTGGTTCCTCATGGCCAGCCCCATCCTGCGCGGCGGCAACCTGATCGTCACGGAGGAGGGCATCCGCGAGGGCGTCCGCCAGGTGCTGCTGCCGGCGTGGAACGCGTACCACTTCTTCACCCTGTACGCGAACACCGCGCACGACGGCGGCGCCCGCCCCGAGGGGTACCGCGCGCAGGAGCGGCACACCGCCGAGGACCCCCTGGACCAGTACATCCTGGCCGCCGCGGGCCGCATGCTGCGGGAGGTCAAGGCCGGCCTGGACGCCTACGAGGTTTCGGACGCCACGGACGCGCTGCGCGGCTTCATGGACACGCTGACCAACTGGTACATCCGCCGGTCCCGGGAGCGGTTCTTCGACGAGGACACCGTCGCCTTCGACGTCCTCTACACCGTTCTCGAGGCCTTCACCCGGGCCGCCGCACCGCTGATGCCGCTGATCGCCGAGGAGATCTGGCGCGGCCTCACCGGTGGCCGCTCGGTCCACCTGACCGACTACCCGGACGCCGACCTGTTCCCCCACGGGCCCGAGGCGGACTCCCTCGTGGCCCGGATGGACGCGGTGCGCCGCATCAGCTCGGCCGGCTCGGCCCTGCGCAAGGGGGCCGGGCGCCGGGTGCGCCTGCCGCTGCCCCGCCTGTCCGTCGTCGTCCCGGACGCGGCGGGCCTCGAGGGCACCTACGCCCGCATCGTGGCGGACGAGCTGAACCTCAAGGACGTCGAGCTCACCGAGCTCTCGGAGGAGGCGATCGCCCGCTACGGCATCGGCACGGAGCTGAAGCTGAACTTCCGCGAGCTCGGCAAGGCGTTCGGCAGGCAGGTGCCGCTCGTGAAGCAGGCGGTCGACGCCGGCGCGTACGAGGAGACGGCCGAGGGCCTGGCGGTCACGCTCGCCGACGGCGAGACCGTGACACTGGCCCCCGCGCTCTACGAGCTGCGCACCGTCTCCACCGGCGCCCCCGAGGGGACCGCGGTGGGCGTGCTGCCCGGCACCGCCGGCTTCCTCGTGCTGGACACCGAGGTCTCCGCGGAGCTGGCCGCCGAGGGCACCGCCCGGGACGTGGTCCGCGCCGTCCAGGCGGCCCGCAAGGACGCCGGCCTGGACGTCTCCGACCGCGTGCGCACGCGGATCGAGGGCCCCACCGCCGTCGTGGCGGCGCTCGAGGCCCACCGCGGCCTCGTCGCGGAGGAGACCCTCACGGTGGACCTGGAGCTCGTGGACTCCGGTGCGGCCGACCCGCGCAAGGACCCGGCCGACGACGCCATGAAGACCGTGGCAGTCACCGTCGCGAAGGCGGACGCGTGATGCGCGGGGACGCCCCGGGCACGGTCGAGGAGGTCTACCGGGACCTGCTCGCCCGCGCCCCGGAGAACAAGATGCAGCCGCGGCTCGAGCCGATGCGGCGCGTGCTCGCGCTGCTCGGCGACCCGCAGCACGCGGCCCCGGTGATCCACCTGACCGGCACCAACGGCAAGACGTCCACGGCGCGGATGGTCGAGGCCGTCCTGCGCGCCTACGGGCTGCGCACCGGGCGCTACACCTCGCCGCATCTGCAGCGTGTCACGGAGCGGATCAGCATCGACGGCGCCCCGGTGGCCGACGAGACCTTCGTGCGCGTGTGGGGGGAGATCCTCCCGATCGTGCAGACCGTGGACGCGGAGCTCGAGGCCGCGGGCGAGGTCCCGCTGACGTACTTCGAGGCGGTCACCACGCTGGGCTTCGCGGTGTTCGCGGACGAGCCCGTGGAGGTCGTCGTCCTCGAGGTGGGCCTCGGGGGCGTGACGGACGCGACCAACGTCGCGGACGCCGTCGTCTCCGTGGTCACCCCCATCTCCCTGGACCACACGGACCTGCTGGGGGAGACCGAGGCCGAGATCGCCGAGGAGAAGGCCGGCATCATCAAGCCCGGCGGCGCCCTCGTCTCCGCCGCCCAGGAGCGCGACGCCGCCCAGGTGCTGCTCGAGGCGGCGCAGGCGGCCGACGTGCCGTTCCGCTTCGAGGGCGTCGAGTTCGGCGTGCTCGAGCGCTCCCTGGCCGTGGGCGGCCAGCAGGTGTCCGTGCGTGGCCTCGCGGCCGAGTACCGGGACCTGTTCCTGCCGCTGCTCGGGGAGCACCAGGCGCAGAACCTCGCGGTGGCCGTGGCGGCCCTGGAGATGTTCCTGGGCGGCGGCGAGCGACCGCTGGACGAGGAGCTGCTGCGCGAGGGGCTGTCCCAGGTCACCTCGCCCGGCCGGCTCGAGGTGCTGCGCACCGCCCCCACGCTCATCGTGGACGCCGCCCACAACCCGGACGGCGTGCGGGCCACGGCCCGTGCGGTGCAGGAGGCGTTCGGCTTCACCCGCCTCTCGCTGGTCGTCGGGATCCTCCAGGAGAAGGACGCGCCGGGCATGCTCGCGGCGCTCTACCGGGCGTTCGGCGACGACGTGGAGGACCTCGCGGTGACGCAGTCCTCCTCGGCCCGCGCCATCCCGGCCGGGGAGCTGGCCCGCATGGCCGTCGACGCCGGCTGGCCCGAGGACGACGTGTACGCCACCGAGTCCGTGCCGGACGCCCTCGAGTGGGCGGTCGGCCGCGCGGAGGCCCTCGAGACGAGCGCGGACGAACTGGCCTCCGGCACCGGCGGCGGTGTGCTCGTGCTCGGCTCGATCACCCTGGCCGCCGAGGTCCGCACCCTCGTGGGCGAGCCCCGCCATGCCGGCCCCGTCACCGTGGCCGCCCGCGGCCTCGACCCCGCCGACCTGCTCGACGCCGTCGGGCTGGCGGACGCCGACGAGGACGACCTGGACCCGGAGATCCTCGAGCTGCTCGAGGACCGCGACGACGCCGGCGCCCGCCGCCGGACGGAGGAGGACCGATGAGCCCCGACCAGCCGGAGACCGGAGGCGCCCCGGAGCAGGGGCGCTTCGGCGACGAGTCCTGGCGCCCCGAGCGCGAGACGCGAGCCCAGCGGCAGTGGCGCCCCGGCACTCGTCGGCGCCGCCGCTCCGTGCGCGCCCTGTTCACCTCCACGATCCTCATGCTCGAGGCGGTGCTCATCTTCTTCCTCGGGCTCATGCTGTTCGGCATGCACCGGGACGAGCCGGGCGCCTGGTGGTTCGTGGCGGGCTACTCCGCGCTGGCCGTCGTCGCGGTGCTGACCTGCGCCCTGGTGCGCAAGCCCGTCGGCATCGCGATCGGCTGGGCGATCCAGGCCGTCCTGCTGGCCTCCGGCTTCTGGGAGTACTCGATGTTCGTGGTGGGGGCCCTCTTCGCGCTGACGTGGGCGTACGCCGTGATCAAGGGCGGTGCCATGGACGTCGAGAACGCCCAGCGCGACCGCCTCGAGGCCGCCTGGGAGGCCGAGCACGGACGCTGAGTCCCGGGCCCCACTAGGGTGGAGCGGGAACCGGGCCGCGCTCGCGGCCGTCCGACGACGCTAGGAGCACACCCCATGACGCACCACACCGAAGAGACCCTCGTCCTCATCAAGCCGGACGGGGTGGCCCGCAACCTGGTCGGCGAGATCCTCGCGCGCATCGAGCGCAAGGGCTACGTGATCGCCGACCTGAAGATGCTCACGCCCACCCGCGCCATGTTGGAGCGCCACTACGAGGAGCACCAGGGCAAGCCGTTCTTCGAGCCGCTGGTGGCGTTCATGGCCTCCGGCCCCGTGGTGGCCGCGCGCGTCACGGGCGATTCGGTGATTGAGGGGTTCCGCTCGCTGGCCGGCAAGACCGACCCCACCGTGGCCGCCCCGGGCACCATCCGCGGCGACCTGGGCCGGGACTGGGGCGAGGCCGTCCAGAAGAACCTCGTCCACGGTTCGGACTCGACCCTTTCGGCCGAGCGCGAGCTCGCGATCTGGTTCGGCTGAGCCCGTTCCGGGCCCGCACGACGGCGGCCGGTCACCCTGGTGGGGTGACCGGCCGCCGTCGTCGTGTCCGGTGGGGGAGCTTAGGCTCAGTCGATCCCGACGACCCCGAGGCCCAGTTCCAGCAGGATCGAGGCGAACACCAGGACGTAGAGGAGCACGATCACGGGCCAGGCCAGCTCCCGGGCGAGGCGGACGAGACCGGCCGGGGCCGGCAGCGTGCCGGTCTGCAGGTTCCGGGACGTCACAAGCACGAGCTGGGCGATGACCATGGCCCACACGATCATGCAGTAGAGGCAGAGCGTGCCGATGCTGTAGACGGCCGAGTACCAGAGCCACACGCAGAACGCGAAGCCCGCCAGGATCCCCGCGTTCATCAGCAGCCAGTACCAGCGGGCGAAGCGGGCGCCGGCGAGCAGGGACATCCCCACGGTGATGAGCACGGAGAACGCGACCACGCCGATGTACGTGTTCGGGAAGCCGAAGGTGTGGGCCTGCCACGACTGCATCACCTGGCCGCAGGACACCCACGGGTTGAGGTCGCAGGACGTGCGGTGCGTCGGGTCCGCGGTGAGGAGGGCGCGCTCGACGATGATGATGATGGTGGCCGTCAGCGCCACGAGCGAGGTGATCAGGAGCAGCGCCGCCGTGCCCGCGGGCCGGGCGTACCAGGTGAGCCGGGCCTCCTCGGCGGGGATGTCGTCGGCGGGGGAGAGGCGGATGTCGTCCGTCAGCGGGGTCGCAGGCATGGACACGATTCTAGGCGCGTGCCCGGGGCGGATGTGAGAGAATCGGCCCTGGCCGTCCCGTGGCCACACCGCGGGGCAGCCCGCTGCGCGCCCGACGTCGGGCCGCCGCCGAGGCGCCCCCGCGTCGAGCATCGTGCGGGAGGTGGACGCCGGGCTTCGCCCGTGCGCGTCCGTGCGCCGGCCGGCGGACGGCACGTGACGCCCAGGCCCCGATCTCGAGGGCGCAGCGGTTCCGCGCCGGGCCCTGACGGTCGACGCGGTCCACCCGATGACTTCTCGGAGTCCGCCTCCCGGCGCACCCGTGGCGCACGGCGCCCGGGGCAACGCGGCCGGCGGCGGACGCGGACACGCCGGGCGGCGGCGAGTGTGGCGTCGTCGGTCGGCGGGAGGTGCTGCCATGGCGGCCAACAACGAGGACACGACCCGCGCAGACGAACGCGTGGAGGAGACGGCCGAGCAGGCCGTGACGCAGACCGCGGCGGACACCGCCGCCGGGGCGGTTCAGCCGGAGCGGACCCCCGCGTCCGACGACGCCGCGGACGCGCCCGAGGAGCCGAGCGCGCCGACGCTGCAGGTCGACCCGACCGACCCGTTCGCCGTGCCGGCGAACCTGATCGAGGTCCTGCGCACCGAGACCACGTCCCGGCAGCGCTCCGAGGACGAGGACGCCGGAGAGTCCGAGGACCGGGCCGAGGGCGCCGTGGTCTCCCGCCGGCGCCGCCGACGCCGCCGCGGCGAGGTGGACATGGAGCTCGACGGCGGCGAGGCCGGCGATCCCGAGCACACCGTCACCCGCGTGCGCGCGCCGCGCCAGGCCGTGAGCACCGCCTCGGACACCGTCCAGAGCGTCAAGGGCTCCACCCGGCTCGAGGCGAAGCGCCAGCGCCGCCGCGACTCCCGCTCGGGCGGGCGTCGCCGCACCGTGATCACCGAGGCCGAGTTCCTGGCCCGCCGCGAGGCCGTGGACCGCAAGATGCTGGTGCGCCAGCGCGACCAGCGCATCCAGATCGCCGTGCTCGAGGACGGCGTGCTGGCCGAGCACTTCGTCTCGCACACCACGCAGGACTCGATGATCGGCAACGTGTACCTGGGCAAGGTCCAGAACGTGCTGCCGTCCATGGAGGCCGCGTTCGTGGACATCGGCCGCGGACGCAACGCCGTGCTCTACGCGGGCGAGGTCAACTGGGACGCCGCCCAGCTGGACGGCAAGCCGAGGAAGATCGAGAACGCGCTCAAGTCCGGCGACACCGTGCTCGTCCAGGTCACCAAGGACCCGGTGGGCCACAAGGGCGCCCGTCTGACCAGCCAGGTCTCCCTGCCCGGCCGCTACCTCGTGTACGTGCCGGGAGGCTCGATGACCGGCATCTCCCGCAAGCTGCCGGACGTGGAGCGCTCGCGTCTGAAGAAGATCCTCAAGGACCACCTGCCGCAGGACGCCGGCGTGATCGTGCGCACCGCGGCCGAGGGCACCTCCGAGCAGGAGCTGCAGAACGACATCAACCGTCTGCGCGCCCAGTGGGAGGGCATCCAGGAGAAGGCGTCCGGCACCAAGGTGCTCGCCCCCGAGCTGCTCTACGCCGAGCCGGACCTGACCATCAAGACGGTCCGCGACGTCTTCAACGAGGACTTCTCCGCCATGCTCGTGCAGGGCGAGGCCACGTGGGACAACATCGAGGCCTACGTGACCTACGTGGCCCCGCACCTGCTGGACCGGTTGCACCACTGGGTGCCGGAGGACCACGACGGCGAGGACCTGTACGCCACCCACCGCGTGGACGAGCAGCTCCACAAGGCGCTCGAGCGCAAGGTGTACCTGCCCTCCGGCGGCTCGCTCGTGATCGACCGCACCGAGGCCATGACCGTGGTGGACGTGAACACCGGCAAGTTCACGGGCTCCGGCGGCAACCTCGAGGAGACCGTCACCAAGAACAACCTCGAGGCCGCCGAGGAGATCGTCCGGCAGCTGCGCCTGCGGGACATCGGCGGCATCATCGTCATCGACTTCATCGACATGGTGCTCGAGGCCAACCGCGACCTCGTGCTGCGCCGTCTCGTGGAGTGCCTGGGCCGGGACCGCACGAAGCACCAGGTCGCCGAGGTGACCTCGCTCGGCCTGGTCCAGATGACGCGCAAGCGCATGGGCACCGGGCTCGTGGAGGTGTTCTCGGAGACCTGCGAGCACTGCGCCGGCCGCGGCATCCTCATCCAGGACACGCCGGTCGAGCGGGGCCGCTCCGGCGGTGAGCAGCGCGGCGAGGCGGAGGGCCGCCGTCGTCGCCGGCGTCGGGGCGACGGCGAGGGCGAGCACGCCCACGCCGCCGCGGCCACGACGACGGGCGCCGAGCACGCCGACTCGGAGGACGAGCGGCAGCGCCGTGAGCGGGCCGAGGCCGCCCGGGTCGCCCTGCACTCGATCGCGAAGGCCTCCGGCAAGGTGGCCGAGGACGAGGCCCCCGCCCAGGAGTCCGCCCCCGCCGAGCAGGCGGCGGACGCCGCCGAGGACTCCGCGGCCGAGGCCGTCGAGGCCGCGTCGGCCGGGCCCGCGGAGGCCGGGCAGCCGGCCGGGACGGACGAGGAGGAGACGCCGCGTCGCCGGCGTCGTCGGGGCCGCCGCCGCAGCCGGGGCCGCGCTGAGGAGTCGGGGGACACCGGCGCCGAGGTCGCGGGCTCTGAGGATGCCGCGCGGTCACACGACGACGGCCCCGCCGAGTCCGCCGATCAGCCCCGTCAGACGGAGGAGGAGGCCGAGCCGGCCGCCGCCGAGGCCCCCGAGCACCAGGACCCGGTCGCGCAGGCCGAGGAGGCCGAGTCCCCGGAGGACGCGGACGCGCAGGACGACCGTCCCCGCCGGTCCCGGCGTCGTCGGGGTGGCCGTGGGCGGTCCCGGCGGGACGGCGAGGCGGCCTCGACCGAGACCGACGCCGAGGACCAGGGCGCGGAGCGCGCGACGCCGTCGCGGCACGACGCCGCGGACGCCGAGTCCTCGGCGGCCGCGCCCGCGGAGGACGCATCGGAGCCGGTCGAGGATGCCTCGGCGCCCGTGCCCGCCGAGGATGCCCTGGCGCCCCGGCGCCGCCGGTCCCGCCGGGCCTCGAGCGACGGCGTCGTCCGTCCGGCCGCCGGTGCGGACGCGTCCGCCGAGCGGACGGCCGACCGCACGGACGCGGCTCCGGTGGAGGCCACCGAGCCCTCGCCCGAGGAGTCCACGGACGCCACCGAGGTCCACGAGCAGCCCGCCGCCCCGGCCGCCGTCGAGGAGGCCGTGATGGTGGAGCCTGCGGCGACCGAGCCGACGGCGGAGCCCACGGCGGACGCGGACCAGGCGTCCGCCGCGGACGCCCCGACCGAGGCCCAGGCGGCCCCGGCGCCCGGATCGCCGCGCCGGCGCTCGCGTCGTGCCGTGTCGTCCGACGGCGTCCACGTCCAGGTCCAGGCCGCGCCCAGCGGCGCCCAGGGCGGCCGCTTCACGGCGGCCGTGGCCGAGGCGTCCACCCCCGCCGAGCCGCAGGGTGCCGCCCCGGTGATGCTCGGCGTCGGCGTGAAGGCCGCCGACCTGGCCCGTCGCGGCCGCTGACCGTCGTCGGTGCCGCCGCCCCGGGCCTGCCCAGGGCGGCGGCGACGCGCCGACACGCCTCTGTTTGGTCCGGATGCCCGGCAGCGAGTATGCTGGACCATCGGTGTTCACCGCCCGCACGCTCCCGCATGTCCCGGTGAGGGACCGCCGGACCCGGACGCAGCCGCGGTCGAGGTGCGGGCGAGCAGAACCCGATCTGATCCATTGAAACGTCGAGAGAAGTGAGTCCCAAGTGGTGTACGCGATTGTCCGCGCTGGCGGCCGCCAGGAGAAGGTTTCCGTCGGAGACCTCGTTACCCTTGACCGCGTTCCCGCTGAGACCGGTGGCTCCGTCGAGCTGCCCGCTCTGATGCTGGTGGACGGGGACGAGGTCAAGGCTGGCGCCGATGCCGCCGGTGTGAAGGTGACCGCCGAGGTCGTCTCCCACTCCCGTGGCAAGAAGGTCGTCATCATGAAGTACAAGAACAAGACCGGCTACAAGAAGCGCCAGGGCCACCGCTCTGAGCTGTCCACGGTCAAGATCACCGGGATCGCCTGAGCCGTCACCGGCACCGGCGAAACCGAGCATCCGAGAGGTTAGGCAACAGCAATGGCACATAAGAAGGCCGGCAGTTCCTCGAAGAACGGCCGCGACTCGAACCCGCAGTACCTCGGCGTCAAGCGCTACGGCGGCGAGGACGTCAACGCCGGCGAGATCATCGTCCGCCAGCGTGGCACCAAGTTCCACCCGGGCCGCAACGTCGGCCGCGGCAAGGACGACACCCTCTTCGCGCTGTCCGCGGGCTCCGTGGCCTTCGGCCAGCGCCGCGGCCGCAAGGTCGTGGACATCGTCCCCGCCGCGGAGTGATCTGACACTCGTGCGGTCTGCGTGCGGACCCTCGCCCGGCGAGGACACCCGCACCCCCTGACGCCCCGGCGGGGGCGGGCCCGGCATCCACCGGACCCGCCCCCGCCGTCGGCGTCTCCGGCCCCTGGGCCGTCTGAGTCCGATCCCTCCAGCCCCTAGGAGCACTCCCATGGCAGCCTTCGTGGACCGCGTGGTCCTCCACCTCACCGCCGGCAACGGCGGGCACGGGTGCGTCTCCGTGCATCGCGAGAAGTTCAAGCCCCTGGGTGGCCCCGACGGCGGCGACGGGGGCGACGGCGGCGACATCACCCTCGTGGTGGACTCGCAGACCACCACGCTGCTGGACTACCACCACGCCCCGCACCGGTCCGCTGAGAACGGCCAGCCGGGCATGGGCGACCACCGCGAGGGCAAGAAAGGCCAGTCGCTCGTGCTGCCCGTGCCGGACGGCACGGTGGTCAAGGATGAGCAGGGCAACATCGTGGCCGATCTCGTGGGGGAGGGCGCGACCTACGTCGCCGCCGCCGGCGGTCAGGGCGGCCTCGGCAACGCGGCTCTGGCCTCCGTGAAGCGCAAGGCGCCCGGCTTCGCGCTGCTCGGCCTGCCGGGGGAGAGCCGGGACCTGACGCTCGAGATCAAGACCGTGGCGGACGTCGCGCTCGTGGGCTTCCCCTCGGCCGGCAAGTCCTCCCTCATCGCTGCCCTGTCTGCGGCCCGTCCCAAGATCGCGGACTACCCGTTCACCACGCTCGTGCCCAACCTCGGGGTCGTGCAGGCCGGCGACGTGCGCTTCACCGTGGCCGACGTCCCGGGCCTGATCCCCGGTGCCTCGGAGGGCCGCGGCCTCGGCCTGGAGTTCCTGCGCCACGTCGAGCGCTGCGCCGCGCTCGTGCACGTCCTCGACTGCGGCAGCCTCGAGTCCGACCGCGACCCGATCGCCGACTTCGAGGCCATCGAGGCCGAGCTCGAGGCCTACGCGGTGGAGCCCGTCTTCTCCCAGGGCGGGGAGGGCGTCGTACCGCTGAACGAGCGGCCCCGCCTCATCGCCCTGAACAAGACCGACCTGCCCGACGGCGCCGCGATGGCGGACATGGTCCGCGACGAGCTCGAGGGCCGTGGCCTGCGGGTCTTCGACATCTCCGCGCTGGCCCGCGAGGGCCTGGACGCCCTCAAGTACGCCATGGCCGAGCTCGTGGCGGAGGCCCGTTCCCGGGTGGTCGAGCCCGCGCCGGCCGCGCCCGTCGAGGTGCCGCGCCGGCATCGCCGCCGTGGCGAGCGGGCCGAATTCACGATCCGCCGCGAGGAACGCAACCTCGAGCCGCTGTTCCGCGTGCGCGGCGAGAAGCCCGAGCGGTGGGTCGCCCAGACGGACTTCCAGAACGACGAGGCGATCGGCTACCTTGCGGACCGGCTCCAGCGGGCCGGCGTCGAGGACGGCCTGTTCAAGGCCGGTGCGAGGCCGGGCGACGCCGTCGTGATCGGCGACGACGTCACGGGCGTGGTCTTCGACTGGGAGCCCACGCTGTCCGCGGGAGCCGAGCTGCTCGCCGGGCCCCGTGGCACCGACCTGCGGCTCGACGAGCGCACCCGCGCGACCCGCGCGGAGAAGCGCGCCGAGCAGGATGCCCGCCGGGCCGCCCGTGCGGCGACCCGGGCCGAGATGGAGGCCGAGCGACGCTCCGGCCTGTGGACCGACACCGACGATCGAGAGGGATGATCCATGTCCGTGCGGCGCACCGTCGTCACCCGCTATCCGACCCCCGCCACGCGCGGCTCTGAGGACCCGCGGGCCAACCCCGTGACCTCGCGGGAGACGATGCAGGCCGCACGCCGAGTGGTCGTGAAGATCGGCTCGTCCTCGTTGACCACCCCGGACGGCCTGGACGTGGAGGCCATCGACCGGCTCGTGGACGTCCTCGCCGCCGAGCGGCAGAAGGGCACCCAGGTGGTGCTCGTGTCCTCCGGTGCCGTCGCGGCCGGCTTCCCCCACCTCGGGCTGGGCCGACGCCCCAAGGACACCGCCACCCAGCAGGCCTCGGCGGCGGTCGGCCAGAGCAAGCTCATGGCGCACTACACCACGAGCTTCGGCCGGCACGACACGGAGGTGGCGCAGGTGCTCCTCACCGCCGAGGAGCTCATGCGGCGCACCCAGTACACGAACGCGCACCGCGCCCTGTCGCGGCTGCTCACGCTCGACGTGATGCCGATCGTGAACGAGAACGACGCCGTGGCCACGCGCGAGATCCGCTTCGGCGACAACGACCGCCTCGCGGCCCTCACCGCCAACCTCTGCAAGGCGGACCTGCTGGTCCTGCTCTCGGACGTGGACGCCCTCTACACGGGCCACCCCTCGAACCCGGACGCACGGCGCATCCCGGAGGTCACCTCGGACGACGATCTGGCCGGCGTCGACGTGCGCGTGCCCGGTTCCGCGGGCGTGGGCACGGGCGGCATGGTGACCAAGGTGGACGCGGCCGGCATCGCGGCCACCACCGGCATCCCGACCCTGCTCACCTCGGCCGCGAACGCGGGCGCCGCGTTCGCGGGGGAGGACGTGGGCACGTGGTTCTCCGCCACCGGCCGCCGCCGGTCCGCGCGCGCGGCGTGGCTCGGCCTCACGGCGGAGGTCCGGGGCCGGCTCGTCATCGACGACGGCGCGGTGGCCGGGGCGATCGACCGCGGCCGCTCCCTGCTGGCCGCGGGCATCACCGGCTGCACGGGCGACTTCACGCCGGGCGACGTCGTCGAGATCGTGGACGCGCACGGCCGGGTGCGGGCGCGCGGCCTCGTGCAGTACTCCTCGTCGCAGCTGCCCGCCATGCTCGGGCGGACGACCGCCGACCTCCGCGAGGACCTGGGCGCGGGCTACGACGGCGTCGTCGTGCACGCCGACGACTGGGTGCGCCTGGCTCCGCCGCAGCGCTGACCGGCACGGGCTCCGGCCGCGGCGACGGACCGGGGCCTCGTGCCTCGTCCGGGGCGCTCGATAGGCTGGGGGCATGCAGACCACCGAGAGCACCGCACCCCAGGATCAGTCCGGCCGCCAGGACGCCGAGGCGCCGACGCCCGAGGTCGAGGAGGCCGTCCGCCAACGGGCCGAGTGGGCGCGTCAGGCCGTGCCCGAGCTGGCCACCGCCGGCCGCGTCCGCAAGGACGCCGTCCTGCGCCACATGGCCGAGGCCCTGCGCGCCAACGCGGCCGCGATCATCACGGCCAACCGCGAGGACCGCAGCCGCGGCCGCGAGGCCGGCACCTCGGCGGCCATGCTGGACCGCCTCAAGCTGGACGAGGCGCGCGTCGAGGCGCTGGCCCTCGCCCTGGAGACCCTGGCCGGCCTGCCGGACCCCGTGGGCACCGTGGTCCGCGGCGGCCCGCTGCCCAACGGCGTGCGGATGAGCCAGGTGCGGGTGCCCCTGGGCGTCGTGGGCGCCGTGTACGAGGCCCGTCCGAACGTCACGGTGGACATCGCCGGCATCGCCCTGAAGTCGGGCAACGGCGTGATCCTGCGCGGCGGCTCGGCCGCGGAGTCCACCAATGCGGTCCTGATCCAGGTGCTGCGGGAGGCGCTCGTGGACCAGGGCTTCGACCCCAACATCATCCAGGGCATCGACGACCTCGGACGTCCTGGCGTCGCCGCCCTGATGGCCGCCCGTGGCGCGGTGGACGTCCTCGTCCCGCGCGGCGGCCGTGAGCTGATCCAGCGCGTGGTCCGTGAGGCCCGGGTGCCCGTGATCGAGACGGGTGAGGGCAACGTGCACCTGTACGTGGACGCCTCCGCACCCAAGCAGATGGCGGTGGACATCGTGCTCAACTCGAAGACCCACCGCACCTCCGTGTGCAATGCGGCCGAGACCCTGCTGCTCCACCGGGACGCGGAGGAGGTGGGCCGAGAAGTGCTGCGCGCCCTCACCCGTGCCGGCGTGCTGCTGCACGTGGACGAGGCCGCGCGGGCCTGGCTGCCCACGCTCGCCGACCGCGGCGACCACGCCCGGGACGCCGTGGACGCCACCGAGGAGGACTGGGGCACCGAGTACCTGGACATGGAGATGGCCGTGCGCGTCGTGGACTCCCTCGACCAGGCGATCGAGCACATCGGCCGGTGGTCCACGGGCCACACCGAGGCCATCGTCACGAACGACCTGGCCGCGGCCGAGCGGTTCATCACCGAGGTGGACGCCGCGGCCGTCATCGTGAACGCGTCCACGCGCTTCACCGACGGCGGCGAGCTCGGCCTCGGCGCCGAAGTGGGCATCTCCACCCAGAAGATGCACGCCCGCGGGCCCATGGGCCTGGAGGAGCTCACGACCACCAAGTGGATCCTGCGCGGCGACGGGCAGATCCGCCGCTGAGCCGGGCTACGATGGACACCAGGACCCCTTCGGCCCGGCCCCGGCCCGGCCGTCTGACCCGCTGCACCGAGGAGCATCCATGCTGAACACCTCCCTGATCCTGGCCGCCGCCGAGGAGGGCCACCACGTCGTCAACGAGCTGCCGATGGACCCCATCTGGTACGGCCTGCTCGTCTTCGCGCTGCTGATGGCCGCCCTGGCCGCCACCATGTCCATGCGCTCCCGCGCGCTGCGCCTGCCCGAGCCCACCACCGCGGTCCAGCACCACGGCACCGGCCGCGGCTCGCACACCTCCGGTCACTGACGTCTCACCGGCCCGCCGCGTCGCCGCCTCCGCCGGGGGCGACGCGGCGGGCCGTCCGTTCGTCTCCTGAGCGCATGACCGTCGCCTCCCGCACCCCCGTCCCCGAGCCCACCGCCGGGGGCGTGCGCCGTCGTCGCCTCGGCATCATGGGCGGCACCTTCGACCCGATCCACCACGGGCACCTCGTGGCCGCCTCTGAGGTGGCCGCCGAGTTCGCGCTGGACGAGGTCATCTTCGTCCCCACGGGTCAGCCGTGGCAGAAGTCGGACCGGCAGGTCTCCCCGGCCGAGGACCGCTACCTCATGACCGTGGTGGCCACCGCCTCCAACCCCCGGTTCACCGTCTCCCGGGTGGACATCGACCGCCCCGGCGCCACCTACACCGTGGACACGCTGCGGGACCTGCGCCGCCTGCACCCGGACGCCGAGCTGTTCTTCATCACCGGCGCGGACGCCATGGGCCAGATCCTCACGTGGAAGGACGTGGACGAACTCTGGGGCCTGGCGCACTTCGTCGGTGTCACCCGTCCCGGCCACGACCTCTCGGACATGGGCCTGGGCGATGACGTGTCCCTGATGGAGATCCCCGCCATGGCGATCTCCTCCACGGACTGCCGGGAGCGCGTCCGCCGGGGCCGGCCCGTCTGGTATCTCGTCCCGGACGGCGTCGTCCAGTACATCGCCAAGCACCACCTCTACGTCTCGGAAGAGGAGACCTCGTGACCGTTCCCCAGACCACCCTGGACGCCCTCACCACCGCCGCGGCCGCCGCCGCGGACAAGCTCGGCACGCACATCGTCGCGTTCGACGTCGCCGAGCGGCTCGGCCTGACCGACGCCTTCCTGATCGCCTCCGGCGCCTCGGAGCGTCAGGTCAACGCGATCGTCGACGGCGTCGAGGAGGCGCTGCTGAAGGACGAGCAGCTCAAGCCGCTGCGTCGCGAGGGCCGGTCTGACGGCCACTGGGTGCTGCTCGACTACGGGCACTTCGTGGTGCACGTCCAGCATCGCGAGGACCGCGAGTTCTACGCGCTGGACCGCCTGTGGAAGGACACCCCGGCGATCGACCTCGGCCTGCCGGAGGAGAGCACCCGACCGGACGCGGCCGCCCAGGACGACGGCGCCTCCGCCTCGCACGCCTCCTGAGCGCGGTCGCGAGATGCGCCTGATCCTGCTGCGTCACGGCGAGACCGACTGGAACGCCCTGGACCGCTACCAGGGGCACACGGACATCGAGCTGAACGCCGAGGGGGAGCGCCAGGCGCGCCGCGCCGCCGGCGGCCCCGTGGGCGACCTGATCGAGGTCGCGGAGGAGCTCGTGGCCGTCTGCTCCCCGCTGGCCCGGGCGCGGCGCACGGCCGAGATCGTCCTCCAGGCCCGGGTGGGCGCGGCGTCCGTGGCCGTCGACCCGGAGCTGATGGAGCTGGCCGGGGGAGAGTGGGAGGGCCTGGAGCTCAGTGCCATCGCGGAACGCTGGCCGGACGAGCACCGCCTTTGGCGGGCCGAGCCGGCGCTCGACGCCGGCCCCGTGGGCGGGGAGACCCTGCGCGGGGGCGGCGAGCGGGCCCTGCGTGCGCTGCGCGGACACGTTCCCCCGCACTGGGCGGACACCCCGCGCGACGGTGGTGCCCACACCCTGCTCGTCGTGGCCCACGGTGCGCTGATCCGCGCGGCCACGGGGCTGCTCCTGCGTCACGAGGGCGAGGCCTTCGCGGCGATGGAACGGATCGGCAACGCCCGCGCCGCCGTGCTGCAGGGCGCGTTCACTGCCGACACCGGGGCCGAGGGCTGGGGCGATTGGACCCTCGAGGGTTACGGCATCTGAGGGCGCCCCGGCCTGGACGCCGATTTGGCGCCCGCACGGGGACCGTGTACGCTGGTCGAGTTGCCAGCGAGGCGAACGGGCCGGAAACGGCGCGTGAAGATCGCGGGTGGCGCCCACATCTGGGGGTATGGCGCAGTTGGTAGCGCGTCTGCATGGCATGCAGAAGGTCAGGGGTTCGAATCCCCTTACCTCCACCAGTCAGAAGGCCCGGTCCACACGGACCGGGCCTTCGTCGTCGTCGGACTCCCGTGCGGGGCCGGGAGGCGACCGCCGCCCCGCGACATCACCGCGGTTCTGCACTGCGGTGATGTCGCTCCGCCGCGGTCGGTGCGGGGGACACGCCGGGGTACGCTGCGCGCTCCGCCGCCGTGAGTGCGGGTTCCACCGCACGGCCCTCCCGCGCCGAGGCGACGGCGGCCTCGAGCACCGCCATCACGGCGACGGCCTGGTCGGGGGTGGCGGCGTCGCTGCTCGCGCGGCCCAGGATCGCGTCGCGCACGCCCGCGTAGGACCGCTGCTGGGCTCCGATCGGCGCGGGGACGCGCTCGGTGTTCCCCTCCCCGTCGTGCAGGAGGATCGGGTCCGGATCGACGCCCCAGCCCTCGGCGCCGGGGAGCAGACCAGCGCGCAGCTGAACCTCCTGCCGATCCGGCAGTTTCTTCACCGCGGAGCCACGCGTGCCGTGGACCGCGAAGCGCGGGCTGCCGCCGGCCACGAGCATCGACGCCTGCAGGACCACGCGCCGGCCCGGGTACTGCAGCACGCAGTGCGCCCAGTCCTCGACCGGGGCGCCCGGACGCAGGGCCGCGAGGTCGGCGTCTACGCGTTCGGGGACACCGAAGAGCAGGAGCGCCTGGTCGACCAGGTGCGGTCCGAGGTCGAACCAGATGCCGCCCCCGGGCACCGCGGCTTCCCGCCAGCGGTCCCGGACGGTCGGGCGGAAGCGGTCGATCCGGGACTCGAGGTGGACGACGTCCCCGAGCCGGCCGGAGCGGACCAGCTCGGCGATGCCCAGGAAGTCGCTGTCGAAGCGGCGGTTCTGGAACACCCGCAGCACCCGCCCGGTCTCGACCGCGAGGTCGCGAAGCTCCCGCGCCTCGGCGAGACTCAGCGTGAAGGGCTTGTCCACCACCACGTGCCTACCCGCCCTCAGGGCCGTGCGCGCGAGCGGCGCGTGTTGGTCGTTCGGGGCGGCGATCACCACGAGGTCCACGTCGTGGCGAGCCAGGAGCTTGTCCACGTCAGGCACCACGACGACGTCCGGCAGGTCCGCGTGCACCGCGTCCGGGCGGCTCGAGACGACATGGGTGAGAGCGAGTCCCTCCGTGGCGTGGAGCAGGGGGACGTGGAACGTCTTCCCGGCGAACCCGTAGCCGATCAGGGCGGTGCGGATCGGTGCGTCAGTGCGGGACATGCAGGACCTCCTGGGCTGGCGGGGGGGCATGGGGGCGTCTCCTGCACGCTAGGCCGTGGCGTCGCGGCGGTCCATCGACGCCGCCCGGCCGGTTTGCGCGGTTGCCGCAGGCCGGGTATTCTGTTCAGGTGCTCCGGCCGGTCCGCCGGAAACGGAGTCACCACCCACCTGGGGGTATGGCGCAGTTGGTAGCGCGTCTGCATGGCATGCAGAAGGTCAGGGGTTCGAATCCCCTTACCTCCACCAGTCAGAAGGCCCGGTCCGTGCGGACCGGGCCTTCGTCGTCGTGACGGCCAGCTCGCCGTCGAGAACCACCGGTCACGACCGGGTTGCGGTCCAGCGTCGATCACGCATCGACGTCGCACAGCCCTTTCACGGCAGGCTCTCGGCGGACAGACTCGAGGCGTCTCCACCCGTGGAGCCCGGACCACCGGTGCTGCAGAGGCGGGGGCCGCCGGCCCTGTCCGGTTGACTCAGTGAGGAGCTGCCATGTCCGTCATCCGTACCCGTCGTCCCTCCCTCCGTCACCTGCCCGCCGCCGTCGCCGCCGCCGGCCTCATCACCACCGTCGCCCTCGCCGGCCCCGCCGCGGCCTGGGACGACGCCCATGGCCCCCAGGCCGGCTACTTCCAGGCCGTCGACCACGAGAACGTCACCGCCGCCTTCTTCCAGACCTACGACGGCTACGACCCGGAGGACCTCACGCTCACGCTCACCCCGGTGGCCGAGGACGGCACCCGCCTGGAGGGCGGCCAGGAGGTGGAGTTCACCGGCCTGGACGTCATCGACGGCGGCGCGGTGGACGTCCTGGAGACCCGCCGCGCGCTCGGCGCGGCCGGTGAAGGCCTCGTGCGGTACGACGTCGTGGCCGACGGGCAGATGCTGAACATGGGCATCACGCTCCAGGCGGACGCCGACCTCGCCGACGATCAGGGGGCGGCCGTGCACGCCGTCGACGGCCCGCAGATGGCCCACCTCGGGGACCGGCCCCTGGCCTGGGACTCGGCCGTGCAGTTGGCACCCGGGGTGGCGGGCGCCGAGATCGTCCACCTGGTCGCCGCGCCGACGATGGAGAACACCTACGCGACGGTCGTGGCCGAACCGGCCCACGGTGAGGTCTTCGCGTTCCGTGACTCGGAGCACTCCGAGCTCCGTGCCTGGTACATCCCCGACGAGGGCTTCGTCGGTACGGACACCTTCACCGTCGACTTCCACAGCGACCACGTCGCCCACGTCCAGACCGTCACCGTGCATGTCGGCGAGGAGATCTCCGCCGCGTACGACGGCTTCCTCGATGCCGAGGACGGCGTCCTCAACGGGAAGCCGCTCGACCTGACCGACCCGGACACCGCAGCGGCGCTCGCCGCGTTCCGGGGCGACGAGGCCGCCCCGGCTCCGGAGGATGAGGAGGAGCAGACCGCTCCGGTCGAGGGCGACGCCGACGAGCAGCACACGACCCCGGACACCGTCGAGACGGGGCAGTCCACCGGCTGGTGGCTGGCCGGCCTCGGCGCCGCCGCCGCGGGGGTGCTGGTCGCGGCGCGTCGTCGTCTCGGCCTGACCCGCTGACGGCCCGCCGCACACGGCCCCGTCGACGCGCCGCCCCTCTCACACACAGGGGCGGCGCGTCCGTGCCGGCCTGACACGCGGCCGGCAGTCCGCGGGTCAGTCGCCGAGGCCCGCGAGCAGCAGGTCCAGTCCCTCCTCGAAGGGTGCGTCCGCATAGGGGTTCCGCGCCCCCGTCGCGCGCGTGCCCCCGCCCGCCCGGAAGGCCTCGGCGGCCGCGCCAAGCGCGGGCAGGCGCTCCTGCGCCCCCGCCACCTCGAAGATGTCGGCCGGAGCGTCGACGTCGTACGCAGACCCGTAGATGAACGACTCGAGCGCGATCACCCGGGCCAGCACCTGCTCCGGCGCCAGACCGGTCCGGGCCAACACCGCGCACACCGTCTCGTAGACCCGCTGCGTCGACGGGGCTCCCTCGATCGGCAGGGTCGCGATGAGCGGGATCAGCGGCGGATGGGCCGCGAAGACGTCGCGGTAGGAGCGCGCCCACGCCCGCAGGGCGGCGACGACGGGCACCTCGCCCCGGATCGCGGCCTCCAGCTCGACGAGCGAGACCTCGCCCATCACGGCGTCCTGCAGCAGGACGAGCAGCTCATGCTTGCCGCTGATGTGGTTGTAGAGCGCGCTCGGCGCCACGCCCAGGCGACGGCCGACCGCCGCCATGGTGAGCCCTTCGTATCCCTCGGTGCGGGCGACCGCGAGCGCCGCGTCCGCGATCGCTTCGCGGCTCAGAGCGGGGGAGAGAGGTCGTCCGCGGCGGCGGCGCGCCCGGGGCGGTTCAGTGGTCTCGTCCATCCGGCCATTCTGACCCGTCGGACGGGCAGGAGGTGTCAGGCCGGCTACGGACCAGCCTTCCCTTCCCGGCGCGCGGCCCGTACAGTGAGCGCCGACACTCTAAATGAACGGCATTCACCCGGGCCCCGCCCGATGCCCCGTCCCCGCCAGAGGAGCACCCCATGACCACCGCCCCCGCCACCGCCGGCCGCGAGCGCCGGACGAGCGACGTCGTCGTGATCGGCGCCGGCCCGGCCGGCCTCATGGCCGCCCGCACCGCGAAGGCCCAGGGCCTGTCCGTCACCGTCCTGGAGGCTCGCCGGCGCGTCGGCGGCCGCACCTGGAACGGCCTGGTCGAGGGCGCCGACGGCAAGGACCACTTCATCGAGATCGGCGGCCAGTGGATCTCCCCGGACCAGACCCGCCTCATCTCCCTGGTGGAGGAGCTCGGCCTGCCGACGTTCTCCCGCTTCCGCGACGGTCGCAACGTCTACGTGGACCCGCGCGGAGAACGCCACGTCTACGACGGCCTCGACTTCCCGGTGGCCGAGAAGACGGACCGGGAGATGGATCGCCTGATCGCCAAGATCGACGAACTGACCGCCGAGATCGACGCCGCCGCCCCGTGGGAGCACCCGCGGGCCGCCGAGCTGGACAAGATCTCCTTCCGGCACTGGCTGGAGCAGCAGTCCGACGACCCGGAGGCCATCGACAACGTCTCCATCTACATCGCCTCCGGCATGCTGACCAAGCCCTCCCACACCTTCTCCCTGCTCCAGGCGCTGCTCATGTCCGCCTCGGCCGGGTCGTTCCGCAACCTGGTGGACGAGGACTTCATCCTGGACAAGCGCGTCGAGGGCGGCATGCAGTCCGTGTCCCTGGCCATGGCCGCCGAGCTGGGCGACGACGTCGTCCTCGGCCAGCCGGTGCGCACCCTGCGCTGGGCCGAGCCGGACCCGTCCACCGCGGACGAGAAGAACGGGGTGGCCGCGGACGTGCGCAACGGCGTGGCGCACGACGGCGCCGCCGGCGACGTCGTGGCGCTCACTGACGACTACGAGGTGCACGCCCGCTACGCGGTCCTGGCCGTCCCGCCGAACCTCTACAGCCGCATCTCCTTCGAGCCGCCGATGCCGCGCGAGCAGCAGATCGCGCACCAGCACATCTCCATGGGCCTGGTCATCAAGGTGCACGCCGTGTACGAGACCCCGTTCTGGCGCGAGGAGGGCCTGTCCGGCACGTGCTTCGGTGGGGGCCGTCTCGTCCAGGAGATCTATGACAACACCAACCGCGGCGAGAACCTGGCCGGTGGCGCCCCGGGCAAGGAGGACCCGCACGGCACCCTCGTCGGCTTCGTGTCCGACGTGTACGCGGAGCAGATGTGGGCCCTGCCGGAGGAGGAGCGCAAGGCCGCGATCCTCGGCGCCATGGCCGAGTACCTCGGCCCCCGGACCCTCGAGCCGATCGCGTTCTTCCTCTCGGACATGGCCGCCGAGGAGTGGACCCGAGGCGCCTACGCCACCAGCTACGACCTCGGCGGGCTCTCCCGCTGGGGCCACCTCCAGAACCGCCCGACCGGTCCCATCCACTACGCGTGCTCGGACATCGCAGCCGAGGGCTACCAGCACGTGGACGGCGCGATCCGCATGGGCGAGGCCGCCGCCCTGGCCATCGCCGAGCGGGAAGCCACCGACGCGGGGCAGCCCACCGGCTGACCGGCCCGACGGACAAGGACATCCTCATGAGCGCATCCACCCCACGACGCCGCGTCGTCGACAATGAGGGACACGAGCACGTGTACCCGACCACCTCCGCCATCGAGCAGGTCAACCTGCTCAACCCGGGCGGGGTGAGCAACAAGGGGCTCCAGGCCGGCAAGGTCGGCCTGCTCGGGGCGGTGGTGATCGGCGTCTCCGTCGTCGCCCCCGCCTACACGTTGACCTCGGGCCTCGGGCCGACCATCAGCACCGTCGGCACCCACGTGCCCGCGATCCTGCTGCTCGGCTTCATCCCGATGCTCCTGGTGGCCCTCGGCTACCGGGCGCTGAACACGCGGGTGCCGGACTCCGGCACGTCGTTCACCTGGGCCACGCACGCCTTCGGGCCGTATGTCGGGTGGATGGGCGGCTGGGGGCTCATCGCCGCCTCCGTGATCGTGCTGTCCAACCTGGCGGCCGTCGCCGTCGACTTCACGTTCCTGCTGCTCGCCCAGATCACCGGGAGCCAGGCCATCGCGGACCTGGCCGGCAACCTGTGGGTCAACATCCCCCTGACCCTGGTGTACCTGGCCCTGGCCGGATGGATCTCGCACCGCGGCATGGAGACCACCAAGCACCTGCAGTACATCCTGGTGGCCTTCCAGATCCTGGCCCTCGGTGCGTTCGCGGTCGCCGCCCTGACGCAGTCCTCCCGTGGCGCGGGCTTCGACCCCACCCCGGTGCAGCTGGACTGGTTCAACCCGTTCACCGCGGGCGACTTCAGTGTGGTCGCGGCCGGCGTCTCCCTGTCCATCTTCCTGTTCTGGGGCTGGGACGTGACCCTCACGATGAACGAGGAGACCAAGGACCCCGAGCGCACCCCCGGCCGGGCCGCCGCCGTCACCGTGTTCGTCATCATCGCCGTCTACATCCTGTCCGCCCTGGCCGTGATCTCCTGGGCGGGCATCGGCTCCGAGGGCCTGGGCGCGGGCAACCCGGACAACCAGGAGTCGATCTTCGCGGTCCTCGCCGGCCCGATCCTGGGCCCCTTTGCCGTGATCATGTCCAGCGCGATCCTCGTCAGCTCCCTGGCCTCCCTGCAGTCCACCATGGTCTCCCCGGCCCGCACCCTGCTGGCGATGGGCTTCTACCGGGCTGTGCCCGCGCGCTTCGCCGAGCTGAGCCCCCGGTTCAACAGCCCGGCCTTCGCGACCTGGGTGTGCGCGGGCTTCGCCGGCCTCTTCTACGTCGTCACGCGGCTGCTCTCCGAGAACGCCCTGTGGGACACCATCACCGCTCTGGGCCTGATGATCTGCTTCTACTACGGCATCACCGCCCTGGCCTGCGTCTGGTACTTCCGCCGCGAGTGGTTCACCTCGGTGGGCAACGCCCTCACCACCTTCCTGTTCCCGCTGATCGGCGGCCTCGTGCTGCTGGTGATGTTCTGCGTGACCGCGATGGACTCCACCGACCCCGACTACGGCTCCGGCTCCTCCGTGTTCGGTGTCGGCGCCGTGTTCATCCTGGGCATGGGCGTGCTGGCCATCGGCGTGGTACTGATGATGTGGACGCGGCTGCGCCACCCGGCCTACTTCCGTGGCGAGACCCTGCCGCAGACGGACTCGACCCGACCCATCCCGATCATCCGTCCGGACGACGACGGCACTGCCGTGGTCCGGGACCCCAACGAGAGGACCCACTCATGAGCACCCCCACCGGCTATCGCGTGCAGGACCCCAGCACCGACCAGGTCGTGGAGACCTTCCCCGCCCTCGCCGACGGTGAGGTCGACCAGGTGCTGGCCGCCGCCGAGACCGCCCAGCGCGCATGGGCCGCCCGCCCCATCGAGGAACGCGCCACCATCGTGCAGAAGGTCGCGGACCTCTTCGAGGAGCGCAAAGACGAGCTCGCGCAGATCATCGCCACCGAGATGGGCAAGCGCGTGACCGAGGGCGTCGAGGAGGCGGAGTTCAGCTCGGCCATCTTCGGCTACTTCGCGGACAAGGGCCCCACCCTCGCCGCGGACCGCCCCATCGAGACCTACGGGGGCGGCCGCGCCATGATCCGCCACCTGCCCCTGGGTGTGCTGCTGGGCGTCATGCCGTGGAACTTCCCGTACTACCAGATCGCCCGTTTCGCCGCGCCGAACCTCATGCTCGGCAACGCGATCGTGCTCAAGCACGCCGAGATCTGCCCGCGCTCGGCCCTGGCCGTGCAGCAGATCATGGACGACGCCGGCGTGCCGGCCGGCGTGTACACCAACGTGTTCGCCACGCACGACCAGATCGCCGAGTTCATCGCCGACCCGCGCGTGGCCGGCGTCTCCCTGACCGGCTCCGAGCGGGCCGGCTCCGTGATCGGCGCGCTCGCGGGCCAGCACCTCAAGAAGGCCGTCCTCGAGCTCGGCGGGTCGGACCCGTACATCGTGCTCGACGCCGAGGATCCGGCCGAGGCCGCCCGCACCGCGTGGGCGACCCGCATGTACAACATGGGCCAGGCCTGCAACTCCAACAAGCGCATGATCGTCTCGGCGGACATCCATGACGCCTTCGTGGCCGAGCTGGTGTCCCTGGCCGACGCCATGAAGCCCGGGGAGGCCGCCGACGAGGACCCGACGGTGTTCACCCCGCTGTCCTCGCGCGGTGCCGCCGAGGGCCTGGCCGAGCAGGTGGAGCGGGCCCGTCAGCAGGGCGCGACCGTCCACGTCGGCGGGACCGTCACGGACGAGGCGGGCGCCCGCTTCGCCCCGGCCGTGATCACGGGCGTCACCTCCGAGATGGACGCCTACCGCGAGGAGCTCTTCGGCCCCGTCGCCGTCGTCTACAAGGTGGAGTCCGCGGACGAGGCGCTCGCCCTCGCCAACGACTCCCAGTACGGCCTGGGCGGCGCCGTGTTCTCCCAGGACGAGGCCAAGGCCGAGCGGATCGCCCGGCAGCTCGAGGTCGGCATGGCCAACGTCAACACGCCGGCGGGCGAGGGGGCGGAGATCCCGTTCGGCGGCGTCAAGCGCTCCGGTTTCGGCCGCGAGCTCGGCCCGCTCGGCATGGACGAGTTCGTCAACAAGCAGACGTACTTCGTCCAGGACTGACACCCCACGACGACGACGGGCCCGCCTCCGGTGACCGGAGGCGGGCCCGTCCGCGTCCCGCCGGCGTGGCGGGAGCAGTGGGTCAGCGACGCGCCAGACGTTCCAGCAGACGCTCCTCTGCGTCCTCGCCCGGGGTGATCCCGCGCGGGATGCGGAACAGGAAAACGAAGCCGAGCAGCCACCACAGGCCGAAGAAGGCATAGGCCATCGGGGCGATGGAGGCGGGCATCCCCGGAATGTAGAGGCTGAGCAGCCCCGCAGTGAGGATCACACCGGTCACGCCCAGCACTCGCCCGGCGGTCGCGCCGCCCGCGCGGAAGGGGCGGTCCATCTCCGGCTCGCGGCGGCGCAGGAGCAGGAACACGACGCAGACCATCATGTAGGTGAACACGATGGACGGGGATCCGGAGTCGACGAACCAGCCCAGGGCGCCCGCGCCGAAGAACGGCGCCGCGATGGAGAGCACGCCGATGAACAGCACCGCGTTCGACGGGGTCCGGTACTTCGGGTGGATGTGTCCGAACCAGCGGGGCAGCATGCCCGAGACGCCCATCGCGTAGAGCAGGCGAGCCGCGCCCATGAGCAGGGCGATCCAGGAGGTGAGGATGCCGGCCATGCCGCCCACGAGCAGCACGTTGGCCATGGCCGGGCTGTGGAACAGGGCCGCCATGGCGTCAGCCGTCACGAGGTCGGAGTTCACGAGCTGCTCACGGGGCATCGAGGACGCGTTCGTCAGGATCACCATGATGTACCAGAGGGTCGCGGCGGCCACCGAGACGATGATCATCACGCCCATGCGGCGAGGGGGCATGTTGAGCTCCTCGGCCGACTGCGGGATGACGTCGAAGCCCACGAAGAGGAACGGCACGACGACCATCACCGTGAAGAGGCCCCGGGCGTCCGTGAAGAGGGGCTCGAAGTTCGCGACGGAGCCACCCGTTCCGGCCCCGAACACCAGGAGAGCGCCGATGACGAGCAGCGTGGCGACGACGATCGTCTGCACGATGCCGGCCAGTTTGACGCCGATGTAGTTGATCCAGGTGATGACCACGGCGGCCCCGGCGCCGACCAGCGCCCAGACGAGGTAGACGTCCGAGCCGAAGGCGTTCCACAGCGGGATCGACTCGATCTCGGGCCAGATGTACGCGGCGGTGCGGGGGAGGGCGACGGCCTCGAACGCGACGATCGAGATGTAGCCGCCCGTGATGCCCCACGAACCGAGGAAGCTCCACCGCGCGCCCATGCCACGCAGCAGGTAGTGATGCTCGCCGCCGGCCTTCGGGATCGCTGCGACGAGCTCGGCGTACACCAGCGCGACGACGGTCATGATCAGGCCGCCGGAGACGATCGCGATGATCGAGCCCATGGTGCCGGCGTCCTTGAGCCAGCCGCCCACGAGGACGACCCAGCCGAAGCCGATCATGGCGCCGAAGCCCATGGCGTAGGCGTCGAGCGACGAGAGGGTCTTCTTGAGACCCGGCCCTGTCGCGGGCGGGGAGGAGGTCACGTGGCTCATGGAGCCCCCTTTCTCGGGGGGTGGGGAAGTGATGACCGCCATATTCTCCCCGATCGTCGGCCGGGGCCGTCTCCGTCAGTGACGCGCCTGTCACACAGCGGGTTCTAGGCTGGCGCGCCCTTGTCCCTTCATCCGGGGCGTGGCCATCATGGACCGGATCCCCGTCGAGAACTGCAGAATCGAGAATGTCTGATGTACCCCACCCCGATTACCTTCGACGTGGCGCGCGCCGGCCGCGCTCTCGCCCAGGTCAGTGTCCGCACCCTGGCCACCGCGGCCGGCCTCGAGAAGGAGCAGCTGCGCCGCTTCGAGAAGGGGCTGGCCGACCTGCGGGTGGACGAGCGTCTGCGTCTGGAGAAGGCCCTGCGGAAGTACGGCGTCGGGCTGGTCCCGGAGGACGAGTTCGGCGGCACGGGGGTCCGCCGGATCTTCACCGCCGAGAAGTCCCGGCGCCTCGAGGCCCTGGAGAACGAAGGCGGCCCCGCGTACGAGGACGACATCTGAGTCCTCCACCGACAGGCGGACGGCCCCGCATCCCGGGCAGGGATGCGGGGCCGTCGTCGGTCCGCCGATGGCGGGGGCTCAGGCGGACTGCAGCGCCTTCGTGACCTCGCTCAGGCCCTCCTTGAGGAGGTCTTCACCGATGGTCAGCGGCGGCAGGAAGCGGACGACGTTGCCGTAGGTGCCGCAGGTGAGCAGGATGACGCCGGCGGCGCGCACGGCCGCGGCCACGGTGGCGGTCAGCGTCGCGTCCGGCTCGCCGGTGGCGGGGTCCACGAACTCGATCGCCATCATCGCGCCGCGGCCGCGGACCTCGGCGATGCGGTCGTCGGCGTTCTGCGCGAAGTGCTCGCGGATGACCTGCTCGATCCGGCGGGCCTTCTCCAGGAGACCGTCCTCCTCGACGGCCTCGAACACGGCGAGCGCCGCCGCCGTGGCGACGGGGTTGCCGCCGTAGGTGCCCCCGAGGCCGCCCGGGTGCACGGAGTCCATCACCTCGGCGCGGCCGGTGACGCCGGAGAGCGGCATGCCGCCGGCGATGCCCTTGGCGGTCGCCATCAGGTCCGGCTCGATGCCCTCGGTCTCGGAGGCGAACCAGGCGCCGGTGCGGGCGATGCCGGACTGGACCTCGTCCGCGATGAACAGGACGTCGTTGGCCTTGCACCACTCGACCACGGCCGGCAGGAAGCCCTCGGCCGGGACGATGAAGCCGCCCTCGCCCTGGATCGGCTCCATGATCACGGCGGCCAGGTTGTCGGCACCGATCTGCTTCTCCAGCGCGGAGATGGCGCGCTGCGCGGCCTCGGCGCCGGACAGGCCGTCCCGCAGCGGGTAGGAGCCGGGCACGCGGTAGATCTCGGGGGCGAACGGTCCGAAGCTGTGCTTGTAGGGCATGGACTTGGCGGTCAGCGCCATCGTCAGGGTGGTGCGGCCGTGATAGGCGTGGTCGAACGCGGCCACGGCCTGCTTGCCGGTGTAGGCGCGGGCCACCTTGACGGCGTTCTCCACGGCCTCGGCGCCGGAATTGAACAGGGCGGTGCGGGTCTCGCCGGGGATCGGGCTGGTGCGGTCCAGCTGCTCGGCCACGGCCACGTAGCCCTCGTAGGGCGTGATCATGAACGAGGTGTGGGTGAACTGCGCGACCTGCTCCTGGACGGCGGCCACGACGCGCGGGTGGGAGGCGCCCACGGAGGTGACGGCGATGCCGGAGGCCAGATCGATCAGGCGGTTGCCGTCCACGTCCTCGAGGATGCCGCCCGCGGCGCGGGCCGCGTACACCGGCATCGTGGTGGCCACGCCGGCTGGGACGGCGCGCTTCTGGCGCTCGGCGAGCTCACGGGAGCGTGGGCCGGGCAGCTCGGTGGCCAGATGGCGGGTCTGCTCGAGGTCGGGGGTGGCGGTCATGGGGATGCCTCCTGGGGACGGCTCACGGGGAGCGGGGACGACGGGTGGGCACGACGACGACGCGTCGGGCCGCGTCCTCCCATGGTGGGGCGTCGAGGCCATGCCGTCCAGTGATGATCCGGCATGGAGGCTATGCTTATCCGGCATGGAGGAGAAACTGCTCAGGGCCTTCGTCACGGTGGCCGAGGTCGGCACGGTCTCGGGGGCCGCGATCCGCCTGGATCTCGTGCAGTCCGCGCTCAGTCGGCAGCTGCAGCGGCTTCAGCGTGAGCTGCGCCTGCCACTGTTCGCCCGGGTCGGCGGCCGGCTCGAGCTGACGACGGCCGGCGAGGCGTTCCTCCCGGTGGCGCGCGAGGTCCTCGTCGCCCATCGCCGGGCGGAGCAGGCGGCCCGCACGCTCGCCTCCGGTCGGCTCACGGACGTGGCCGTGGCCGCACCGGGCACCACCCTCATCGACGTCGTGCTGCCGTTCGTGGCCACCTTCGGGGAGGAGGACCCGCGCCCGCGCGTCGCGGAGACCCAGCTGGACGACTCGCTGCTCGACGCCGTCGCGCGGCACGACCTCGTGGTGATGCCGACGGTGCCGCCGCCCTCCGTCGCGTCGCTGCCGCTGATGGACCTGCCGGTCTGGGCGTACGTCGCCCCGGGCCACCCCTGGGCGGGCCGGACGCGGGTGTCCCTCGACGACCTCGTGGCCCAGCCGGTCGTCGCACCCGCCCGCACCTTCATGGCGCGGCGCGTCCTCGACGGCGCCGTGGCCGTGGCGGGCCTCACGCCGCCGGCCCTCGTCGAGGCGAACTCCGGGCGGGTGGCCCAGGCCCTGGTCGCGACGGGGGCGGGCGTCGCCGTCGTCACCGAGGACCCGGCCTTCGAGCTGACGCCGGTGCGGGTCATCGCGCAGGGGCGGGCGCTCGCGGTGCGACTGCACGCGGCGTGGCGGGAGGACCACTTCGCCACCGCGACGCTGGAGAAAATCGCCCGTCGGCTGCAGGCCTTCGTCCGGGACCGCTATGCCGAGCCCGGGGACGACGCGCCGCGCTGAGGCCGGAGCGCGTGAGACCATGCCGTCGTCGGACGCGGCCCCGGGCGGGCCGCGTCGATGCACACGAGGGGAGAACCCGGATGAACACCACCGTCCGACGCGCCCTGTGGGTGGTCCTGGTGCTGCTGTGCCTGGGACTCGTGTTCCTCGCGCTGCGCGGGGTGCTGGCGGTCGGCGCCGTGCCGATCAGCGCCGCCCCCACCCTCAGCGCCACGGCGTCCGCGACCCCGTCGCCGTCGCCGTCGCCGTCCTCGGCACGCTTCACGCCCAGCCCCGCAACGACGGCCACCCCGACCCCGACGCCGAGCCCGTCCTCGGCGTCACCCACGCGGGAGGCGGCGGTTCCCGTCGAGACCCAGGAGCTCGCCGGCACACCCACGCCGTCCGAGGAGCCGACCCCCACCGAGGAGCCGGCGCCGTCCGAGGAGCCGGCACCGTCCGAGGAGCCGACCCCCGCCGCGGCCGCCCACCTCTCCGGCCCCGCCGCCCCGTGGGACGAGGTCACGGCGACGCCCGTGCACGTGGACGTCCACCAGGACGGCGAGCAGATCGTCGGAGCGGGGATCGACCTCACGCAGTTGGATGAGGGCGGCGACCTGGACCCGGAGCCACAGACGGTCGGCTGGTACGGCCCGCCGCAGTGGGGCACCACGCCGGGGGAGCGGTCCCGGTACGCGGGGGTCCTGGCCGGGCACGTCGTCTACCACGGCGTGCGGGACGTGTTCTGGAACCTGGGCGACGTGCGCGCGGGTGCCGTCGTCGTGGTGACATACGACGACGGCACGCAGGCCGCCTTCGAGGCGGACGCGGACGCGGTCTCGGTGGAGAAGGAGGCGCTCACCCAGGATCCGTCGCACCGCTGGGCATGGGAGCCCGGGGGCGACGACGCGAAGGTCACGCTGATCACGTGCGACCTCGTGCCGGGCACCGGGATGGCCGGGAACGCCTTCAACAACTGGGTGGTGCAGGCCACCCGCGTCGCCTGAGGCCGCGGCGACCCCGGGGCCGGGAGGCCGGAGGGGTACCCTGGGGAGGCCGGGGCGGCCGACCGCGTCGGACCGCCCTTGACCCCGTGACCGGGTGACGACCGCCGAGAGGACCTGCGCCCATGAGCCGAGCCGACATCGCCCCCGCCCGCGTGCACCCCCGCCGCTGGAGCGTGGCCGTCGGAGGGGCGCTCCTGAGCATCACCCTGGCCACCGGCGGCTGCAGCGTCGCCGAGGAGCCCGGACAGACCGGTGGCACGGAGGCGGGGAACACCTACCTGGAGGGCGTGCTGGCCAGCCCCAGCCAGACGTCCGCCGACCCGCTCGCGGCGGACATCCAGTTCGCGGGTCTGCTGCTGCGCAACCACCGCGACGCGATCCAGCAGTCCGATCAGGTGCTGGGCAAGGACGGCGTGGACCAGGAGATCCGGGCCACCGCCGAACGGATGAAGTCCGAGCACGAGGAGCGGGCGGGCCGGCTCGAGTCGATGCTCGAGGGCTGGGGCGTCCCCTCGGATGACGTGCGCGGTGCGGGTGCCGAGGCGACCCCGTCTGCGCAGCCCGAGTCCACGGAGGACGCGGAGCCGGCGGAGATCGTGGGCGACGAGCTGCGCGCCGGACTCCTGTCCGACCGGGAGAAGAACGTGCTGGCCGCCGCCGAGCCGGAGGAGGCAGGACGGATCTACCTGCTCCAGATGCGCCGCCTCTATCAGGGCGCGCTGACGATCTCCGCCACGGAGGCGGAGGACGGCTCGGACGACGCGGCGAAGGAGCTGGCCTCCAGCGTGGTCGAGGGCCACCGCAAGGAGCTGGAGAGTTTGGCCGCGACGCTCGCGGAGATGGGCGTGATCGGGTCGAGCGGGGCGCGCACGGCGGAACCGTCCGGGTTCACCGGCCCCATCAAGATCGAGGGCACCGGCGCCGACGGCGGCTCCGTCCCCTCGGACTTCGTCCCGGAGCCGCTGCAGCGGGTGCGCAACTTCCGCGCCACCCAGAAGCCGGTGCTGCCGTCGTCGAGCTCGCCCAGTTCCTCCAGCGCGTCGGGCTCCGCCAGCGCCTCCGGCCGGGACGCCGAGGACCAGCGGGGGCGGGACGCCGCGTCGGCGAGCCCGTCGCCCAGCCCGGCCGACACGGCGCAGGCCACCCCGCGCCCCTCCTCCGGGGCGAGCCCCTCGCCCAGCGCGTCCCGCTGACGCGCGGCGCCGGCCGGCCCGATCCGCATCGCGCGTCGCCGTGACCGAGTCGATAGCGCTTCGTCACCGGACAGTGACCCGCCTCACGTCCGCGCGGCGTAGATTCGTGCCGAAGCGGCGAGTGCGGCATCCGGTCGACCTCGGGCGTCCGAGCCGGAGAACCCTTCGGCCCGTCGCAGCACCGCACCCCTGGAGGAGCACGATGCGCACCGCCCGACCGACCCGCCTTGCCGCCGCCCTGGGCGCCGGCGTCCTTCTCACCGGCCTGGGGGCGACCCCTGCCCTCGCCTCACCCGCCCACCCCGCTGGATGGACCGCCGAGCACGGCCTGCCCGGCGGATCCTTCCTCGTGGCCGGCGCGGAGGGTGAGACCGGTGCCTCCTTCGGCACCGAGTTCGAGGTGGACGAGTCCGACGTCCGCCTGACGGTGGCTCCGGTGCTGGAGGGGGAGGCCCGCGGCGCCGAGACCGAGGTCCCGTTCACGTACGACGACGAGTTGGAGCGCGGTGACTTCGACGTCGCCGCGGCCCGGCGGAGCCTGGGCGAGTCGGGGACCGGTCCCGTCGTCTACACCCTCTACGTCCTGGGCGGCGAGGTGGCCGCCCTCACCTACGGTCCGGACGCCGACCTCACCGACGCTGACCCGGGCGAGCCGCTGCGCGCCGACCAGCGTCATGAGCTCGGCTTCCACATGCTCCCCACCGCCTGGGACACCACCCTGCTCGCGGCGCCGGGGGAGCGACACGTGTTCATCTCCTCGTACACGGGCGATGAGGCGGCGCCGCTGACGCTCGTCGCGGGCCCGGCCGAGGGTCGGGTCGTCGAGGTGACGGAGGAGGAGACCGGCGGGCCGCGCGGCTACGTGTACCAGGCGCCCGAGGGCTTCACCGGATCCGACACCGTCACCCTGCGGGCCACGAGGGACGGCGTGACGACGACGCGGACGGTGACCGTGCGGTTCGGCGATCCCCGCGTGGACCTCTACGACTGGGAGAACGGGCGGATCCCGGGGTTCGTGACCTTCCCCGTGGCCGGCCCGTTCGACGACGCTCCGGGCCAGCCGGCCGATCCCGACACTCCCACCTCGCCGGCGGAGCCCGAGACCCCTGCGGATCCGGCCGACGGCGAGCACACGGTGCCGGACACGGTCGAGACCGGGCGTGGTCCGGCGGCGTGGCCCGTCGCCGTCGCGGTGCTGGCCGCGGGCGTCCTGGCCGTGGTGCGCCGGCACCGCGTCGCGGCCTGACCGCGCCGGTCAGCGGGGCGCGAGCAGCGCGCTCTTCTCCGGGTGCTCGTCGAACCACTGGGCGACGTACCAGCACATCGGCACGATGCGGCGGCCCCCTGCGGGGCCGCCGTTCGTCGCGATGTCCTCGACGGCGCCCGCGGTCAGCGCGGCGGCGTGGCCCCGGCCGCGGTGCACCGGGATGGTGAACGCGCGGTTCAGGGAGACGGCCGCGCCGTTGTCCCGGAAGTCGAGGACGGCGAGCAGTGTGCCGCCGTCGTGGAGCTCGTAGCGGGACTCGGCGTCATTGCGGGTGACGGTGGGGGAGGTGCTCATGCCGGGGCAACCCCCGGTGGTCACGGGGTATTCCGACGCCGGCCGGCGGCGGGCTCCTACATGTAGTGGTCCGCGGGGGCCGGACACGCCGCTCGCGGACGTGGCGAACCCGACTTTCCGGCTGTGGGAACCCGGCCCCGAGATCTCCACCGGCTGTGGACAGTCGACCTCGGTCCCGGCGTGTCCCGCATGTCCGCGCGGATCGTCTCGCACAGCAGGGTGTGGACAGGATGGGCAGAGGGTGGGGATACGTAACTACAGCGGTGTGACTACTACATGTAGGGATGGTTCCCGGCTGTGATCACTAGATGTAGTATCGACGCAGATGTTCGGCACGCCCCGTGATTCACCTCGCGGGCGCCGCGCCGACACCCGCAGACCACCAGAGACCACGAAGGAACAGGGATCGCCATGACCGTCACCGTGTACACCAAGCCGGCCTGCGTGCAGTGCAACGCCACCTACCGTGCACTGGACAAGAAGGGCATCGCCTACGAGGTCGTGGACATGTCCCAGGACCCCGCCGCCCTCGAGCGCGTCCGTGCCCTCGGCTTCATGCAGGCCCCCGTCGTCGTCACCGAGACCGACTCCTGGTCCGGCTTCCGCCCGGACAAGATCGCCGAGCTCGCCGAGTCCGCCGCGGCATCGGTGGCCTGACCGGAGTCGACATGACCGTCGCCGCGGACCCGAGCCACATCCGCTCGGCCGAGGCGCAGGGGCTCGTCCCCACCGACGCGGGACTGATCTACTTCTCCTCCGCCTCCAACTACACGCACCGCTTCGTCGAGAAGCTCGAGCTGCCCGAGGACCGGGTGGCTCGACTGCCGTTGATCACCCGGGAGCCCACCCTCGGGGCCACCGCCCCGTACGTCCTGATGACCCCCACCTACGGCGGGGGCAGCGGGCCGGGCGCGGTCCCGAAGCAGGTGATCAAGTTCCTCAACGTCCCGGAGAACCGTCACTGGATTCGGGGTGTGATCGCGTCCGGGAACACCAACTTCCATGAGGGCTACTGCCTGGCCGGCTACATCATCTCCCGCAAGTGCCAGGTGCCCCTCATGTACAAATTCGAGCTGATGGGCACGCCCGACGACGTCGAACGCGTCCGCGGCGGCCTGGAAGGACTGTGGACATGACCACCACCGCACCCACCGAGGCGGACCTCATCCGCCAGGCGAAGAACATGCCCGCCGAGTGGCAGAACCTCGGCTACCACGAGCTCAACGCCATGCTGAACCTCTACGGCGCCGACGGTCGCATCCAGTTCGAGGCCGACCACGCGGCCGCGCGCCAGTACTTCCTGCAGCACGTCAACACCAACACGGTGTTCTTCCACGACCTGGAGGAGAAGCTCGACTACCTGCAGAAGAACGACTACTACGAGACCGAGACGTTCGAGCAGTACCCCTTCGAGTTCATCCGGGGCCTGTTCGATCGTGCCTACAAGGCCAAGTTCCGCTTCCCGACCTTCCTCGGCGCGTTCAAGTTCTACACCTCGTACGCCCTGAAGACCTTCGACGGCAAGCGCTACCTCGAGCGCTACGAGGACCGCGTCGCCGTCGTCGCCCTCCACCTGGCCCGGGGCGACCAGGAGCTGGCCACCCACCTGGTGGACGAGATGATCGCCGGCCGCTTCCAGCCGGCCACCCCCACGTTCCTCAACTCGGGCAAGAAGCAGCGCGGTGAGCTCGTCTCCTGCTTCCTGCTGCGCATCGAGGACAACATGGAGTCGATCGCCCGCGGCATCAACTCCGCCCTGCAGCTGTCCAAGCGCGGCGGCGGCGTGGCCCTCTCGCTGACCAACATCCGCGAGCACGGCGCGCCCATCAAGCAGATCGAGAACCAGTCCTCCGGCGTCATCCCCGTGATGAAGCTCCTCGAGGACTCCTTCTCCTACGCCAACCAGCTCGGCGCGCGCCAGGGCGCCGGCGCGGTGTACCTCAACGCGCACCACCCGGACATCCACCGCTTCCTCGACACCAAGCGCGAGAACGCGGACGAGAAGATCCGCATCAAGACCCTCTCCCTCGGCGTCGTGATCCCGGACATCACGTTCCAGCTGGCGAAGAAGAACGAGGACATGTACCTGTTCTCGCCGTACGACGTCGAGCGCGTCTACGGGGTGCCGTTCTCCGAGATCTCCGTGACCGAGAAGTACTACGAGATGGTCGACGACGCGCGGATCAAGAAGACCAAGATCAGCGCGCGTGAGTTCTTCCAGACCATCGCCGAGATCCAGTTCGAGTCCGGCTACCCGTACGTCGTGTTCGAGGACACCGTGAACGCCGCGAACCCGATCAAGGGCCGCATCACCATGTCCAACCTGTGCTCCGAGATCCTGCAGGTCTCCGAGGCCTCCGAGTACAACGAGGACCTGAGCTACGCCCACGTGGGCCAGGACATCTCCTGCAACCTCGGCTCGATGAACATCGCCAAGACCATGGACTCGCCGGACTTCGGCCGGTCCGTGGAGACCGCGATCCGTGCGCTGACGGCCGTGTCGGTCATGTCCGACATCCAGTCGGTGCCGTCCATCGCCAAGGGCAACGCGGCCTCCCACGCCATCGGCCTGGGGCAGATGAACCTCCACGGCTACCTGGCGCGCGAGCGCGTCCACTACGGCTCGGAGGAGGGCATCGACTTCACGAACATGTACTTCTACGCGGTGCTGTTCCACGCGCTGCGGGCCTCGAACCGGATCGCCATCGAGACCGGCCAGCGGTTCGGCGGGTTCGAGGACTCGAAGTACGCCTCGGGGGAGTTCTTCGACAAGTACACGGACCAGGAGTGGGCGCCCGCCACCGAGCGCGTCGCCGAGCTGTTCGCCGAGGCCGGCATCGCCCTGCCCACGCAGGACGACTGGCGTGAGCTGAAGGCCTCCGTCATGGAGCACGGCATCTTCAACCGCAACCTGCAGGCCGTCCCGCCGACGGGCTCGATCTCCTACATCAACAACTCGACCTCCTCGATCCACCCGGTGGCCTCGAAGATCGAGATCCGCAAGGAGGGCAAGCTCGGCCGCGTGTACTACCCGGCGCCGTACCTCACCAACGAGAACCTCGAGTACTACGAGGACGCGTACGAGATCGGCTACGAGAAGATCATCGACACGTACGCCGCGGCGACGCAGCACGTGGACCAGGGCCTGTCCCTGACGCTGTTCTTCAAGGACACGGCCACCACCCGTGACCTGAACCGCGCGCAGATCTACGCGTGGACGAAGGGCATCAAGACGATCTACTACATCCGCCTGCGCCAGCTCGCGCTGGAGGGCACCGAGGTCGAGGGCTGCGTCAGCTGCATGCTCTGACAGCCAGCCCTTCGAGGCGGGAAATCCGGCGTATTCCGCGCTTCTGAGCGCAGGTGCGCTCGATTTCCCGCCGCGAAGTGGAGCGGCGCGCCTGGCCGGGCGGGGCGGGCCCACGACGTCGTGAGCCCGGACCTGCCCGAGTGGCTGCCGCTGCCCCTGCGGGCCTAGACTGTCCCGGACCCGCGCCCCGCTGACCGTGCTCTCGAGAGCCCCCGGAATCCGCGGATTCTCAACGAATTCTTCTGAAGGATGTGCCCTGCCGTGACCGAGACCCAGCAGTCCCACCTCGTCGAGGCGATCAACTGGAACCGCATTCAGGACGAGAAGGACGTGGAGGTGTGGAACCGCCTCGTCAACAACTTCTGGCTGCCGGAGAAGGTGCCGCTGTCCAACGACGTCCAGTCCTGGTCCCACCTCACGGATGAGGAGCGGCTGCTCTCCATGCGCGTGTTCACGGGCCTGACCCTGCTGGACACGATCCAGGGCACCGTGGGCGCCGTCTCCCTCATCCCGGACGCCATGACCCCGCACGAGGAGGCCGTCCTCACGAACATCGCGTTCATGGAGTCGGTGCACGCGAAGTCGTACTCCTCGATCTTCTCCACGCTGGCCTCCACCCCGGAGATCGACGAGGCGTTCCGCTGGTCCCGTGAGAACCGGAACCTGCAGGCCAAGGCCCGCCTGATCGTGGAGCGCTATGACGGCCAGGACCCGTACAAGAAGAAGATCGCCTCCACCCTGCTCGAGTCCTTCCTCTTCTACTCGGGCTTCTACTGGCCCATGTACCTCTCCGGGCACGCCCGCCTCACCAACACCGCCGACCTGATCCGCCTGATCATCCGCGACGAGGCGGTGCACGGGTACTACATCGGCTACAAGTACCAGCGGAGCATCGAGACCCTGCCGGAGGAGAAGCGGGAGGAGCTCAAGGCGTTCACCTTCGAGCTGCTGTTCGAGCTGTACGAGAACGAGGTCGAGTACACCCATGACCTCTACGACGCCGTCGGTCTGGCCGAGGACGTGAAGAAGTTCCTGCACTACAACGCGAACAAGGCGCTGATGAACCTGGGCTACGAGCCCATGTTCCCGGCCGAGACCACGAACGTGAACCCCGCCATCCTCTCCGCGCTCTCCCCGAACTCGGACGAGAACCACGACTTCTTCTCCGGCTCCGGCTCCTCCTACGTGATCGGCAAGGCCGAGAACACCGAGGACGAGGACTGGGACTTCTGATCCCGTCCGCCTGAGCCCCGTCCCGACGACGGCCGGTCGCCTCCCCGCGGAGGCGCCCGGCCGTCGTCGTCTCGCGGGGGCATCACACGTCGGCCCCGGGCCCCGCAGTATGACGCTGCGCGTCACCGCCCTGCCCGATGGAGCGCACACGCTGCGATAGGCTTGGGCCCAGCTTCAGGAGAAGCGGCTGTGGACCCCGCCTCGGCGGGTCCACGTGGTCCCACGACGAGCCGCTCGCCAACCCCATGTTCACGGGTGGCAACGGACCGAGAAGCGGCCCGCCTCCGCTGCGTGCAGACCCCTCGAGGGGAGCCCGCGGTGACTGGGGGACGGGCAAGAGCAGCGTTCGAAAGGATCCCGGCCTCCGGCTCGGGGCGTCTCTCGCCCCCCGCCCGCCGTGCTGTGCCCCGCGGGGAATCACCCACCGCACGGCCCACCCCGCACCGTTCCGCACCCGCCGTGCCCACCCGCGCCGGCGACGTCGCACCGTCCTCCAAGGAGAACCCCATGACGACCCCCTCGAACATCTCCCGCCGCTCCTTCGCCGGCCTGTCCTTGGCCGCCGTCGGCGCGTTCGCCCTGACCGCCTGCAACTCGCAGGCCGAGAAGAAGGGCGACGACGGCGCCCAGACCGTGCGCATCGGCGTCGTGTCCGAGAACGAGACGCACCGCGCCCTGGTGAAGCTCGCCAAGGAGAAGCACGGCATCGACGTCGAGATCCGCAACTTCACCGAGTACACGCAGCCGAACCCGGCGCTGGACAACGGCGACATCGACATGAACTGGTTCCAGCACATCGCCTACCTGGCCGACTACAACCAGGCCTCCGGCAAGGACCTGACGCTGATCGGGACCACCGAGATCATCCCGCTGCCCCTGTACTCCAAGAAGTACAAAGACGTCTCCGAGTTCAAGAAGGGCGACACCGTCGCCATCCCGAACGACACCGTGAACCAGGCCCGCGCCATCAACGTGCTCGTCGCCGCCGGCCTGTTGAAGCTGTCCAACGAGACCATCCGCCCGGAGGTCCGCGACATCGACGAGGCCGCCTCCACCGTGACGGTGCAGCCCGTGGCCGCGCAGCAGACCGTGAACGCGCTCGAGTCCGTGCAGGGCGCGGTCATCAACAACACGTTCTCGGCCGACGCCGGCATCGACACGAACACCGCCCTGTTCAAGGACGACCCCCAGGCCGACTCCGCCAAGCCGTTCGTCAACGGCTTCGCCGTGCGCCGCGCGGACCGCGAGAACGAGACCTACAAGAAGGTCGCGGCCCTGTACCACGAGCAGGCCGTGCTGGACGAGTCCGCGAAGCTCTCCTCCGACACGAGCGTGCCGGTGCAGCTCGACGCCGCCCAGATCGACGAGACCCTGAAGCAGTACCAGGACGCGATCGCGAAGCAGGACGCCTGATCCATGGCAGGTTCCCATACGTCCGACCGTGACGCGGTCACCCCGGGGCGCCACTCTGAGGGCGCCCCGGGGGAGCCGGTCATCGTCTTCGACCACGTCAGCCGCGTCTACGCCGCCAAGAAGGGCCGCGGCGTCACGGCCGTGGACGACGTCTCGCTCTCCGTGCGACGCGGCGAGGTCTTCGGCGTGATCGGCTTCTCCGGCGCCGGCAAGTCCACCCTGATCCGCATGATCAACGGGCTGGAGAAGCCGACGTCGGGCACCGTCACGGTGCTGGGCCAGCAGGTCTCCCACCTGTCCGAGGCGAAGCTGCGTCCGCTGCGCACCCGCATCGGCATGGTGTTCCAGCAGTTCAACCTGCTGACCTCCCGCACGGTGGCCGGGAACATCGAGTTCGCCCTGGACACGGCCGGCTGGCCACGCTCCAAGCGCCGCGCTCGCGTGGCGGAGCTGCTCGAGTTCGTCGGCCTGGCGGACAAGGCCAAGCACTACCCGGAGCAGCTCTCGGGCGGCCAGAAGCAGCGCGTCGGCATCGCCCGCGCCCTGGCCGCCGAGCCGGAGATCCTGCTCGCGGACGAGGCCACCAGCGCCCTGGATCCCTCGACGACGCACGAGGTGCTCTCCGTGCTGCGCCGCGTCAACGAGGAGCTCGGGGTCACGATCGTGGCCATCACCCACGAGATGGAGGTCATCCGCTCGATCGCCGACCGCGTCGCCGTGATGGACACCGGCCGCGTGGTGGAGTCCGGCAAGGTCTACGACCTCTTCTCTCGGCCCGCCCACTCCGCCGACGCCGCGTCCTTCGTGGCCACGGCGCTCAAGGACCGGCCGAATGCCGAGGAGGTGGCCCGCATCCGGGCGCGCACCGAGGGTCGGCTGATCATGGTCTCGCTCAAGGACTCCGCCGCGGTCTCGGCGGTGCTCGGCACCGCATCGACGCGCGGCGTGGGCTTCGAGATCGTCCACGGCGGCATGTCCGCCACCAAGGACTCCGCGTACGGCCTGCTCACCGTGGCGCTCACGGGCGAGGCCGCCGCGGTGGACGCGTTTGTCGCGGACCTGGCCGGCGCCGGAGACGTGCAGGAGGTGCACCAGTGATCGACCGATTCCAGAACCTCGACTGGGGGTACTACGGCCCCGAGCTGATGACCGCCGTGGGGGACACCCTCTACATGGTCGGCTGGTCCTTCATCCTCGGCGGCATCCTCGGCCTGCTGGTCGGGCTCGTCCTCTACACCACGCGCCCGGGCGGCATCTTCGCCAACCGTGCCGTCTACCTGGTCACGAACTTCATCGTGAACCTCATCCGGCCCATCCCGTTCGTCATCCTCATCGCCGCCCTGCAGCCGCTGACCATCGCGGTGCTCGGCACCGGCATCGGCAACACCGCCGTGGTGTTCTGCATGATCTGGGCGTCCACGTTCGGCATCGCCCGCATCGTGGAGCAGAACCTCGTCTCGCTGGACCCCGGCGTGATCGAGGCCGCCCGCGCGATGGGCGCCTCCCGCATGCGGATCGTGCGCGCCGTGGTGCTGCCCGAGGCCCTCGGCCCGCTGATCCTCGGCTTCACGTTCGTGATCATCTCGCTCGTGGACATGTCCGCGATGGCGGGCATCATCGGCGGCGGCGGCGTCGGCAACTTCGCCATCGTGGAGGGCTACAACCGGTTCCGTCCGGAGGTCACCTGGCTGGCCGTGATCGTGGTGATCGTGTTCGTCCAGGCGCTGCAGCTGATCGGCAACGGCATCGCCCGCAAGGTCATGCGCCGCTGAACCCCGGCTCGGTCCGCACGACGACGGCCGGTGACATCCCCGCGGGGACGTCACCGGCCGTCGTCGTTCTGGCAGACTTCGGCCCATGACCGACATCACCTCCACCCCCGCGACCTCCGTCGCCGACGATCCCCTGGCCTTCTACGTCCGCCTCGGCGAGCCCACCGTGGACGCCGACGGCGTCCGCACCTCCCGCGTGCGCTCCACCGTGCACGCCCAGGGCGCATGGCGGGAAGAGGAGATGCACATGGCCGCCGTCTCGGGCCTGCTGCTGCACGAGGTCGCCGCGCACGAGACCACTCCCGGGCTGCGGGTGGGACGGCTCTCCTACGACATCCTGGGCACGCTCTGGTCGGGCGAGCTCGAGGTGGTCACGCGCACCCTGCGTCCGGGCCGGACCATCGAGCTCGTCGAGTCCGTGCTCCACGCCCGGGGCCGCACCGTGCTGACCCTGCGGGCCTGGCTGCTGTCCACCTCGGACACCTCCGCCGTCGCCCAGCTGCCGGACGAGCCCCTCCCGCCGCGCTCGCAGGCGCAGTCGCACAACGCGCTCCACGGATGGGGAGGCGGGTACATCGCCTCCCTCGACGGCGTCATCCTGCCCGGCCACGGGCCGGGCCACGGCCGGGTGTGGCTCACCACGGACCGCGAGATGGTGGCGGGGGAGAGCACGAGCGACCTGGTGCGCCTGATCAGCCTCACCGACGCAGCCAACGGGATCGCCCCGGCCCTGCCGGCGAAGCCGGGCGGGTGGTTCTTCCCCAACGTGGACCTGCAGATCCACCTGTACCGCGAGCCCACCGGCCACTGGCTCGGCCTCGCGGGGCAGGTCACGGTGGGCCCGGACGGCGTGGGCCTGACCAGCACCGTCCTCCACGACGACGACGGCCCCTTCGCCCACGTCGAGCAGACCCTCACCCTGCGCTCCTGGCCGGTCGAGGGCGGCCTGTGAGTGCAGCTCCCCGGCTGCGCTGGGCTGTGCAGGAGCGGACCCTCGGGGCCGTCGAAGACCTCGACTGGGCCATGGGCGAGCTGGCCGTCTTCCGCGCCGCCGCGGCCGAGGGAAGGGCCCTCGACGATCTGATCCGCGTCTACGTGCCCGAACCGACGGTCGCGTTCGGCCAGCGCGACGCGCGGCTGCCCGGTTTCGCGGCCGCGGCTGCGGCGGCCCGGGCCCACGGCTTCGCGCCGGCGGTGCGCCGGGCCGGCGGGAGGGCGGCGGCCTACCATCACGGCTGCCTGGTGGTGGACCACCTGAGCCAGCAGGAGGACGCGGCACTCACCCAGCAGGCCCGGTTCGCCGAGTTCGCCGACCTGTTCGTGCGGGCGTTCGCGCGCATGGACGTGCCCGCCTCCGTGGGCGAGATCCCGGGGGAGTACTGCCCGGGCGAGTTCTCCGTGCAGGGTCCTGCGCCGACGTACCCGGTGAAGCTGGCCGGCTCCGCGCAGCGCGTGGTGAAGGGGGCGTTCCTGTTCTCCACCCACGTGGTGGTGTCCGACCCCGCTCCGCTGCGGGCCGTGCTCGTCGACGTCTACCGGGAGCTCGGCCTGGACATGGACCCCCGCACGGCGGGCGCGGCCGAGGACGTGCGTCCCGGGGTGAGCGTTCCCGCGTTCGCCGCGGCCCTGCGGGAGGAGTACACGGCGTGGGCGGCCGCCGCCGGGATCGAGGTCGTGGCCGAGCAGCTCGCCGTCCTCGGCGCGCGCACCTCCGGCTGAGGGCACGGACTGGCTGCGGGCGGGCCGTCAGGCCGTGAGATCCGCGATGATCTCCCGCTTGCGTCGCGGGGTGAAGCCGGCCGCCACGGCCGCCGCCCGGCGCGCCGCGTCCGTCCGGTACAGGGACCAGCCCCGCTGCACGAGGAACGGCACCGGCTTGCGGCGTTCGGCGACATCGCGCACGAACCGGCGGGCCGCCGTCGTGGTCCGCGCCTGGTCGATGTACCAGGCCGCGTAGCGGACTCCGGCCCGGTCCAGGGCGGCGGGCATGCGCTCGGCGAAGATGCCCTCCGCCACGATCACCCCGCCCGGCTCGAGCGCGACGGTGCTGTGCCCGCGGACGGAGGACGTGGAGATGTCGTAGTCGGGCACGCGCGTGGCGCCCTCCTCGAGCAGTTCGACGACGGCGTCCACGGCCGCCTGCTCATCCCACGTTCCGGGGTGGTCCCAGTCGATCTCACCGTAGGGGGTGCGCGGGAACACGGGGCCGGGCCCGCCCGCGGCGCCGTCGTCGGACTGCGGACGGTAGAACGCATCGAGCGAGAGGTGGGGCCGGCCGTGCCGCCGGGCCAGGTAGGACTTGCCGGAGCCCGACGCGCCGCCGAGCAGGATCACGGAGGGAGGGGGCGAGGCGGGGAGGATGGTCACGGGGGACCATTCTTCCCCACCTCGGCGCGTCCTCAGTGGCCGCGGTCGATCCACTCCTGCAGGTGCGGCTTCTCCGTGCCGATTGTGGTGGAGTCGCCGTGGCCGGTGTGGACCACGGTGGCCTCCGGCAGCGGGAACAGGCGCTCGCGGATGGACTCGATGATCGTGTCGAAGTCCGAGTACGAGCGGCCGGTGGCGCCGGGCCCGCCCTGGAACAGGGTGTCGCCGGAGAACACGACGCCGGTCGGGGCGCCGTCGTCGCCGGCCTCGCCCAGCGCGGGGGCGTACAGGCAGACCGAGCCGGGGGAGTGGCCGGGGGTGTGCAGCACCCGCAGCTCGACGCCGGCCACGCGCAGGACGTCGCCCTCGGCGAGCGCGCCGTCGGGCTCCTCGTCGGGGAAGACGTCGTCCCAGAGCATGCGGTCTGCGGGGTGGAGCAGCACGGGGGCGTCCACCATCTGGCGGAACTCCTGGACCTGGCGGATGTGGTCGTCGTGGCCGTGGGTGAGGACGATGGCCAGCACCTGGCGGCCGTTCACCTTCTTCCAGACGGCCGAGGCGTCATGGGCCGGGTCGATGACGACGCACTGCTCCGCGCCGCCGACGATCCACACGTTGTTGTCCACGTCGAACGTCTCCCCGTCCAGGGAGAACGTGCCGGAGGTGACCAGGTGATCGATGCGCGCCATCAGAGCACCACCACCGAGCGCAGGACGTCGCCGGACTTCATCGTCTCGAAGGCCTCGTTCACCTCGTCCAGGGCGATGGTCTCCGTGACGAACTCGTCCAGCGGCAGGCGGCCCAGGCGGTACTGGTCCACGAGCATGGGGAAGTCGCGCTCCGGCAGGCAGTCGCCGTACCACGAGGACTTCAGCGCGCCGCCGCGGCCGAACACCTCCGGCAGGGGCAGCTTCAGTTCCATGCCGGGGGTGGGCACGCCCACCAGGACGACGCGGCCGGCCAGGTCCCGGGCGTAGAACGCCTGCTCGTAGGTCTCCGGGCGGCCGACCGCATCGATGACCACGTCGGCGCCGAAGCCGCCGGTCGCCGCGCGGATGGCCTCCACGGGGTCCTCGTCCTTCGAGTTCACGGTGTGGGTGGCGCCGAGCTCCTTGGCCTTGGCGAGCTTCTTGGCGTCGATGTCCACCGCGATGATCGTGGTGGCGCCGGCGAGCTTCGCCCCGGCGATCGAGGCCACGCCGACGCCGCCGCAGCCGATCACGGCCACGGACTCGCCGCGCTTGACCTCGCCGGTGTTGATGGCCGCGCCGATGCCGGCCATGATCCCGCAGCCGAGCAGGCCGACCGCGGCCTGTTCCTCGGGCGTGTCGACGCCGTCGACCTGGGTGCACTGCTTGGCGTGGACGAGCGTCTTGTCCGCGAACGCCCCGATGCCCAGGGCCGGGGACAACTCCGTGCCGTCCTCCAGGGTCATCTTCTGGGTCGCGTTGTGGGTGTTGAAGCAGTACTTCGGCTCGCCCTTGCGGCACGCGCGGCACTCGCCGCACACGGCGCGCCAGTTGAGGATCACGGTGTCGCCGACCTGGACGTGGTCGACGCCCTCGCCGATCGCGGAGACCACACCCGTGGCCTCGTGGCCGAGCAGGTACGGGTACTCGTCGCCGATCCCGCCCTGCTGGTAGTGCAGATCCGTGTGGCAGACGCCGCAGGTCTTGATGTCGACGACGGCCTCGCCGGGTCCCGGATCGGGGATGACGATGGTCTCGATGGTGACGGGGGCGTCCTTCGCCATGGCGACGACGCCGCGGACCTTCTGGGACACGTTGTTCCTCCTGGTGGTGGGGATCTGCCCGAGGCCGCGCATGCGTGAGGCGGCGCGGCGGGCGGGCTCGTTCTGCCCATCCCATCACAGGACCCTGTGCGACGCATCGGTGAGCAGCCGGGGGGCCTGGTGTATGGCGTCACCATGGCGGCCGGGGGAGACTGCAACCTGACCCGCAACACCGATGTGAACGGAGGGGCGAACCGTGGCAGGACATGGCAGAGACGAGGACGAGGCGTACGAGGCTCCGGAGGCTCCAGCCGGGGCTCCGGCCGGTGCCGGCACGCTCGCTCAGTGGCGCATCCTGCTGGTGGGGCTGCTGATCGGCGTCGGCCTGGGAGTGGTGTTCGGACTGGGCACCGAGAGTCCCTGGGGCACTGTGCTCGGCTGCGCGATGATGGGCTTCGCCCTCGGCATCGCGTGGATGTATGTCGATCGTGGCCGGGACGGGAGGGACCGCTGACGTGTGCGGCCGCTACGTGATGGCCCGCGCCACGAGCGACCTGGTGGCCCTGGGCGATGCCGAGACGAATGAGGAGCTGGTGCTGCGCCAGAGCTGGAACGTGGCGCCGACAGCCGAGGTGCCGATCCTCGTGGCGCATGCGGACGACGTCGGCGCCGGAGTGACCCGGCGGATCCACGTGGCGCGCTGGGGCCTGGTGCCGCCGTGGGCGAAGGAGCTGTCCGTGGGGTCCCGTGCGTTCAACGCGCGCTCGGAGACCGTGGCCTCCAAGCCGACGTTCCGGGCCGCCGTCCGCGCTCGACGCTGCGCCGTGCCGGTGGAGGGCTACTACGAGTGGAAGACGCCGGAGCCTGGCGCCAAGGGTCCCGACGGGCGGGCCGCGAAGAAGCAGCCCTACTACGTGCACCCGGCCGGGGCCGGGGACGGCGAGGGGCCGGTCATCTGGTTCGCCGGCCTGTACGAGTGGTGGCAGGACCCCGAGGCCAAGGCCGCGGGGGAGGACGCCTGGGTCCTCTCGACGACGATCCTCACCATGGCCGCGCCCGACGCGGACGACGACGATCCGGTGCTCGCCGCGCTCGGCCAGCTGCACGACCGGCTGCCCGTGCCCATGGATGCCGAGACGATGGACCGGTGGCTCGCTCCGGACACGCTCGGGTCTGCCGAAGAAGCCGACGCCCTCGTGGGCCAGGTGTGCGCCGGCGCGTACGACGTCGCGGCGGGCTGGTCGCTGCGGCCCGTGGGGAGCGCCGTGGGGAACGTCCGGAACAACGGGCCAGAACTGATCCAGGAGATGAGAGAGCAGCAGGGAACGCTGCTCTGAGAGACGGGGCGACGGGGATGACCTGCCCGTGAGACGCGGAAGCGCGGTGCCGCGGTGAGGCCGGAGACGGTCATCTCCTGTTCACCCTGTCCGTGGGCGGCACCCCGGTGGCCGCCCTCGACGACGAGACCGCCGGCATTCCGGAGGGCAACAGAGGCCCCTCTGCCGGGCTCGTCTACGCGTGGGGCGAGCACAGCCGGGCCGACCCCGTGTTTGGGGACTACCCCGAGCGGGTCCTCGCGCTGAAGTACGCCGAGCCGGGCGTGGAGCTGCCATTGTGGTCCAAGCGCCAGGGCGACGACGCGTCGGTCGCGGAACTCTCGTGGGGTCCGCGCTGGGGCACCCTCTGGCGCGACACCGCGTTGGAATTTTCACCGGGTTTCACTACCTCGCCGACGCGACATACCCGACCGACGACCGCCTCGTTCGCGACTGGTCGCTGGACGGGGTGACCAGGAGTGAGGACGTCATTATCACCCAGGACGCGGAGCGGTCCGACGTCTTCGCACTCGTGGAGTCGCTCGCGGATGGGCAGAAGCCCCGGGCCCTGAACGTGCCGGCGGGGGAGGACGCCCACACGACCCCGGACACGGTCGAGACCGGGCGTGAGGTTCCGGCGGGCGCGCTCGGAGCGCTCGCGGCCCTCGGCGCGGGACTCGTGCTCATGGCCCGGGGGCGGGTGCGCCGGGTCTGACACACCCGGCCGACGAGGGGGCCGCGGGGCGGTGGACGGGAGACCGTCGGCCGCCCCGCGGTCTGTGCTCAGCCGGCCGGAGCGGATTCGATGGGGCCGGTGCAGCCCCAGGCTGAGGAGTCGACGCTGCAGTCATCGGCGACATTGCGGGTGATGGTGCGCCAGATATTCGCGGTGACAGGGGCCGAGTCGAGGCTGATGGTGCCCGGGATGAGCACCCACTCGCCCCCGGCCTCCCGGTATTCGCCGATGTAGACGGTGGTGAGGCGGACCGTGTACTGCCCGGTGTCCTCGTACACGTGGCTCGTGGGGGTGGGGACGTTGAACTCCGGCTGGCTCTGGCCTGCGACCGAGGTGGTCTTGGTGGGGGAGCCGTCCCCGTAGTCCCAGTGGAAGCTCACCGGCGTGGCGCGGAGTTCGACCTCGACCCCGTTGAGGGTGGTGACGAGCGTGCGTGTCTCGGCGTCTGCGTAGAAGTTGGTCTCCGCATTGCGGATCCCGCGTCCGCCATTGTCCGACCGGATCTCAGGCTCCAGCACGAGGAGCGTGCGGACCTCGTCGATGGAGACGGGCGGGGCGCCGTTGCTGGAGGCCTTGGCCGTCCAACATTTAGGGGCGCCATAGGCGGGATTAGCATCAGGCTGACGAGTGTCTACGGTCTGCGCCCGGATCCACGAACCCTCGGGGCAGAAGTTCGCCTCTTGCTCTCGACAACTCTCGAAATCCGGATTGCCCAGCTGCCCCGAGAAGCATGCACTGACCGTTTTGTGCTCTAGGTGTGGGTCCGGGCGGGCGGCGGTCGCTGAGTAATCAGTTGCAACAACTGAACTCGAGGTTGCTGAGTGTCTATCTGAGCATCTCTTATTCGCCGCAATGCCCTTTTTATTTATTGAGTAGTGGCTCTTCGAAGAAGTGCACGACTCGATGTCTCGTGCGTGTGAAGGGGTGGCGGCGGCAGTGGTAGGCACGAATAGGAGGCTGATCAATAATGCCACTAATACAATCCAGGTGCGCCCCATCAGTTAGATCCGATCGAACCTTCATATGACATCTCATCAACAATCCAGTGTGAAGATTCGGGGTTAAACGAGACCTCCGCGATCCAAGGCTGCTTGGAGGCCGCTTCAACATCTCCGTTCTCGGGAACAACCCCGCCCTTGGTGTATCCCGTTCCTGTGCCCGTAGTGACAAGGAGTGTCGAGACATACCCGGTTTCGGATCGATGAGTCAGAATCGAATCGATCTGTACCTCAGTGCCGGTGTACCACCCCCCGTCTTTGTAGATCATTTGCAGGTCGTTCGAGCTGAACTGGCAGAACTCGCAATACTCGCTGTAGAGAGAGTCGAGGAGTTCCGTGTCTCCGGTCTGCTCGGCGTAGTAGTGCACGTCCCAGAAATAGCGAATCGCCGCCTCGGCGCCCTCCTTGGTCTCTTCCTTCATGGCGGCGGGCATCTCCGGCTTGGGCACGTTCTGAGCGGGACCGTCGGCAGACGCGGGCACGTATTCGCCGGACCCGCTCTCCGTGGCCATGGGGGATGAGCTGACGCCCGCGGTCTCGCTCGTGCTCGCGGTCTCGCTCGTGCTCGCGGGCGCGGACGTCTCGACGGCGGGCTTGGCGGACGAGGGCGACGTCGTCGACGACTCGGCGGGCTCGGACTGCCCGCCGCAGGCGGTCAGTGCGAGCGCCAAGGCCACGCTGAGCGTGCCGGCCTGGGCGAATCGGTGGCGGCGCAGGGCGCGCCCGGGTGCGGTGAGAGACATTTCCCCTCCAACTGGACGTCCGTCGTGTGTCCGCGCCTCCCGCGCTGATCCCGCAGCGCGGTGCCCGTGGCATGCGAGGCCCGGTTGGTTCGGAGTATACGCAGACGGATTGTGGTCCTGCTCGCATTGTCCACAGGGCCGTGCCGACGCACTTCTTCCGGCCCAAGAGACGATTTTCTCGTGCATGTGCGCTCCAGGGTCGGATTCGAGGTCCCCGGCCAGGACTCGGCCAGCCGGTCTCACGAAAAGGGCGTTCCCGGCCTCGCTCGTCTCGGGGCGATGCGTCCTTAACGTGTCCGGCGGCCACCCTACCTTCGCACTCATCGCATTCGAACACATGTTCGAGTACGATCGGGGGTGCGGCCCCACCTTCCCACTTCTTCCCCGCGTCCGGTCCGCCGGACGGGCCGCGCTCCCATCGCCCGACGGCACCCCGTCGTCGGTCCGGTCAGCAGTGCACAGGGAGAGAAGCAGAATGGGAGTCCTCACACAGTCGGTGGCGGTGGAGTGCGGGGCAGACGGCACCCCGCAGGGGCTGCGCTGGAACGGGCGGGACTACGTCCTCGCAGAGCGCCCCGTGCGCTGGTTCGAGCGGCGCCGCTGGTGGGCGGAGGAGGTCCGCGCGGAGAAGGGCCGCGGCGCCGGTCTCGTCGACCACGAGATGTGGCGGCTGCAGGTCCGCCTGGCCCGGGCCGGCGCCGCGCCCCTGCAGACCCTCGACGTCGCCCACCACCTGGACTCCGGCCGGTGGCGGCTCGTGCGCGTCCACGAGCACGCCCAGGACCTGAGGCGGTCGGCATGAGCCAGGCCGCCGCGGCCGGACGCACCGCCGCACCCTTCGCCCACCTGCACGTCGCCTCCGCGTTCAGCGCCCACCATGGGGTCAGCTGGCCCGAGGACCTCGTGGCCGCCGCCGCGGCCGCGGACATGGACCTGCTGGCCTGCACCGACCGGGACGGGCTCTACGGCATGGCCAAGCACGTGGGCGCCTGCCTGCGCCACGGCATCACCCCGATCGTGGGCGTGGACCTGGCCGTCCGGTGGAGCGAGGACGAGGACGCCGGCCGCGTGGTCGTGCTCGCCCGAGGAGGCTGCCACGGCTCCGGCTACCGCTCCCTGTGCGAGCTCGTCTCCGCCGCCCACGCCCGCACCACCGGGGGAGCGGCAGGCGGCAGCCCCTGGGCCAGCGTCGCCGAGCTCGCCGCCGCGGCGGCCGGCCGAGTCCCCACCGCCGCCAACCGGGACAACCCGTCCACCCCCGAGCTGTTCGTCCTCCTCGGCCCGGACTCGGACGTCGGCCGCCACCTGGCCCGCCGCCGGTACGCGGCCGGCCTCGCCGCCCTGCACCGCTGGAAGGCGGCCCTGCCCGCAGGCAGCCCCCACGCCGACGTCGTCACCCACCTCTCCGCCCCCGGCCGCCGCCTCGACACCGGGCACGCCGTGAAGACCCTCCGCGCCGCCCGCCAGGCCCGCATCCCCGCCGTCCTGACCAACGCCGTGCGCTACGCGGCCCCGGACGGTGCCGCCACCGCGGACGTCCTCGACGCCGTCCGTGCCCTCAGCTCCCTCGACGCCCTCCACGACCTGCAACCCAACGGGCAGGGCTGGCTCAAGTCCACCGCCGCCATGCACCGCATCGCCCACGAGGTCGCCGCCGCCGCCGACGACCGCCCTGCCCCCCTGCTCGAGGCCACCCGCCGCCTCGCCGAGGCCTGCGCGCTCGACCCCGAGACCGACCTCGGCTGGGGCGTGCCCCGCGTCCCCGAGGCCGCCGTCATCGGCATCGACGGCCCCCCGGAGCACGTGCTGCGCGAGCGCACCCGCACCGGCCTCCTCGCCCGCTACCCCCACCTCCACACCGGGGGAGGCCTCCCCGGCACCAGCCAGGCGGCCCGGGACCTGCAGGACCGCGCCGAACACGAGCTCGGCATCATCACCCGACTCGGCTTCTCCTCCTACTTCCTCACCGTGGCCGCCGTCGTCGACCTCATCGAGGGCATGGGCATCCGCGTGGCCGCCCGCGGCTCCGGCGCCTCCTCCCTCGTCAACCACGCCCTGCGGATCTCCCATGTCGACCCCATGGCCAACGGCCTGATCATGGAGCGCTTCCTCTCCACCGACCGCTCCACCCTCCCGGACATCGACATCGACGTGGAGTCCGCCCGCCGCCACGAGATCTACCATGCCGTCGTCGAGCGCTTCGGCGCCGAGCGCACCACCCTCATGAGCATGCAGAACGCCTACCGGGCCCGCGGCGCCGTCCGCGACGCCGGCCTCGCCCTCGGCATGCCCGAACCCGAGGTGGACGCCATCGCCAAGCAGCTCTGGCGCTTCTCCGCCTCGAACTTCCGCGAGGCCCTCCAGCGCATGCCCGAACTCGGCGGCCTCTCCCGCCGCATCGAGTCCGGCCGCGCCGAGGGCGACCGCCAGCTGGACCTGCTCGTCGACCTCACCGAACGCCTCGACCGCCTGCCCCGCCACATCTCCATGCACCCCTGCGGCGTCATCCTCGGCGACGCCGCCCTGCTGCACCGCACCCCCGTCCAGCCCTCCGGCATGGGCCTGCCCATGAGCCAGTTCGACAAGCACGACATGGACCCCATGGGCTTCCTCAAGCTCGACATCCTCGGCGTGCGCATGCAGTCCGCCATCGCCTACACGATCGCCGAGGTCGAACGCACCACGGGCGAGCGCATCGACCTCGAACAGGTGCCCCTGGACGACGACGCCACCTATGCGATGATCCGCACCACCCACACCCTCGGCTGCTTCCAGATCGAGTCCCCGGGCCAGCGCGAACTCGTCGGCAAACTCGCCCCCCGCGAGTTCAACGACCTCACCGTGGACATCTCCCTCTTCCGCCCCGGCCCCATGCAGTCCGACATGGTCCGGCCCTTCCTCGAACAGCGGCACGGCTGGGCACCCGCCCACTACCCGCACCCCGACCTGCGGCCCGTCCTCGCCGAGACCCACGGGGTCACCGTCTTCCACGAACAGGTCCTACGCACCATGGACGTCATGACCGGCTGCGGACTGGCCCGCGCCGACGAGCACCGCCGCCTCCTCGGCGGCCCGCAGGAACACCTCGTCGAAGAGGCCTTCCGCACCGGCGCCCTCGCCCGCGGCTACTCCCTCGAAGTCATCGACGAGGTCTGGGCCACCCTCTCCGCCTTCGGCTCCTTCGGCTTCTGCAAGGCCCACGGCGCCGCCTTCGCCGTCCCCACCTACCACTCCGCCTGGCTCAAGACCCACCACCCCGCCGCCTTCATGGCCGCCATCCTCGAACACGACCCCGGCATGTACCCCGCCCGCCTCATGGTCGCCGAGGCCCGCCGCATGGGCATCCCCGTCCTGCCCGTGGACGTCAACGCCTCCTCGCGCCACGTCCACGTCGAGTGGGTCCCCGCCCACCCCGAGGTCGACGACGGCGCCCCCGGCCGCTGGGGCATCCGCCTGCCCCTCACCAGCCTCTCCGGACTCAGCGAAGCCGAGACCGACCGCCTCGACGCCGGCCGCCCCTACCGCTCCCTCGCCGACGTCCGCGACCGCGCCCGCCCCACCGCCCGCAACCTCGAACGCCTCGCCCAGCTCGGCGCCCTCGACTGCCTCCTCCCACCCGGCGGCGCCTCCCGCACCGACCTCGTCCACCACCTCGAACTCCAGCACTCCACCACCCGCGGCACCGCCCCCGGCCGCACCGCCCCGCGCTCGCGGTCCGCCCGTCCGCGGCAGGTGGAGGGCCAGCTGGCCCTGGACCTGCCGGACACCGAGCTCACCGCCCTCGCCCCGCTCTTCCCTGACCCGGGCCCGGCCGCCCGGGTCCGCACCGAGCTGGAGCTCACCGCCCTGGACGTCACCGCCCACCTCATGGACTCCCACGCCCCGTACCTGGACGCGCTCGGCGTCACCCGGGCGAAGGACCTGCTCGGGCTGCGCACGCAGTCCCGGGTGCTCGTGGCCGGGGTGCGCGTGGCCACCCAGACCCCGCCCATGCGCAGCGGCAAGCGGGTGGTGTTCCTCTCCGTGGACGACGGCACCGGCTGCGTGGACGCCTCCTTCTTCACCGAGGCCCAGCACGCCTCCGGGGAGATGCTCTTCTCCGCCCGCCTCCTGCTGATCGAGGGCACCGTCCGGCGCACCGGCGACCGGGCCGTGTCCGTCCAGGCCGTGCGCGCCTGGGACCTGCACCGGCCCGAGACGCTCCCGGACCCCGACTACCTGGACGCCACCCGGCAGCAGTGGCGGGACTGGCTCGCGGCGGACCGCCGAGCCGCCGCCGCGCGCCGCAGCGGCCGGGCGGGCACCGGAGCGCAGCCCCTGCCGGACATCCCGCACCACGGCACGGGCGGCTGGCCCGTGAAGGTGCGCACCGACGTCGGGCCGGCCGGCGGGGCCCGCCCCGGCCGCACGGCACCGGGTCGGCCCGCGCCGGAGCACCCCCCGATCCCGGTGCCCCACCCGGAGACGTGGGAGCTGCTGCCCACCCCGGACAGATGAGACCGTCCGCCTCCGTGCCCCGCCGTCCGGCCGCACCCCTAGAATGGGACGCGGCCGACGGTGGCCCCCGTACGCCACCGATCCCGAAGCCAGACCTCGAAGGAGCACCGTGTCGGAGCCGAAGAACATCCTGCTGACCGTGGACGGAGAGCTGCGGGAGGTGACGCACGGCACCACCGGCCTCGACCTCTTCCGCGAGAAGCCGACCACCGCCGTCATGCGGGTGGACGGCCTGCTCTGGGACCTGGCCCGGGAGATCCCCGCCGGCGCGTCCGTCGAAGCGGTGGACATCACGGAGCCCGAGGGCCTCGAGGTGCTGCGGCACTCCACCGCCCACGTGATGGCCCAGGCCGTGCAGCAGCTGCGCCCGGGCGCCAAGCTCGGCATCGGCCCGTACATCACGGACGGCTTCTACTTCGACTTCGACGTCGACGAGCCCTTCACCCCCGAGGACCTCAAGCAGATCTCCTCGCTCATGCAGAAGATCGTGAAGTCCGGCCAGACCTTCCGCCGCCGCGTCGTGGACGAGGAGACCGCCCGCGCCGAGATGGCGGACGAGCCCTACAAGCTCGAGCTGCTCGGCAAGAAGGATGCCGCGGACACCGCCGGCGAGGGCGCCTCCGTGGAGGTCGGGGCCGGGGAGATCACCATCTACGACAACGTGGACCGCAAGACCGGCGACGCCGTGTGGTGCGACCTCTGCCGCGGCCCGCACCTGCCCTCCACCAAGCTCATCGGCAACGGCTTCGCGCTCACCCGCTCCGCCGCCGCCTACTGGCTCGGCAACGAGAAGAACAAGCAGCTGCAGCGCATCTACGGCACCGCGTGGGCCAGCAAGGACGACCTCAAGGCCTACCAGGAGCGCCTCGCCGAGGCCGAGCGCCGCGACCACCGCAAGCTCGGCGCCGAGCTGGATCTCTTCTCCTTCCCGGACGAGCTCGGCTCCGGCCTGCCCGTGTTCCACCCGCGCGGCGGCATCATCCGCAAGGAGATGGAGGACTACTCCCGTCGGCGCCACACCGAGGCCGGCTACGAGTTCGTCTACACCCCGCACATCACCAAGCAGCACCTCTACGAGGTGTCCGGCCACCTCGACTGGTACGCGGACGGCATGTTCCCGCCCATGCACATCGACGAGGTCCGTGATCCCGAGACCGGCGAGATCACGCGCCAGGGGCAGAACTACTACCTCAAGCCGATGAACTGCCCCATGCACAACCTGATCTACCGCTCCCGCGGCCGGTCCTACCGTGAGCTGCCGCTGCGGCTGTTCGAGTTCGGCTCCGTGTACCGGTACGAGAAGTCCGGCGTGGTCCACGGGCTCACGCGCGTGCGCGGCATGACCCAGGACGACGCCCACATCTACTGCACCCGCGAGCAGATGAAGGAGGAGCTGACCACCACGCTCAACTTCGTTCTCGACCTGCTCAAGGACTACGGCCTCAACGACTTCTACCTCGAGCTCTCCACGAAGGACCCGGAGAAGTTCGTCGGCTCCGACGAGATCTGGGAGGAGGCCACCCGCACCCTCGCCGAGGTCGCCGAGGCCTCCGGTCTGCAGCTCGTCCCGGATCCGGGCGGCGCCGCGTTCTACGGCCCGAAGATCTCGGTCCAGGCCCGGGACGCCATCGGCCGCACCTGGCAGATGTCCACCATCCAGCTGGACTTCAACCTACCCGAGCGCTTCGACCTCGAGTACCAGGCCGCCGACGGCACCCGTCAGCGCCCCGTGATGATCCACCGCGCCCTCTTCGGCTCCATCGAGCGCTTCCTGGGCGTCCTCACCGAGCACTACGCCGGCGCGTTCCCGGCCTGGCTCGCCCCGGAGCAGGTCGTGGCCATCCCGGTGGCCGAGGCATTCAACGACTACCTGGACGACGTCGTCGCGAAGCTGCGCGCCGAGGGGATCCGGGCGCGCCTGGACGACTCCTCGGACCGCTTCCCGAAGAAGATCCGCACCGCGGCCAAGGAGAAGGCGCCGTTCGTGCTGATCGCCGGCGGCGAGGACAGGGAGGCGAACGCCGTGTCCTTCCGCTTCCGCGACGGCACCCAGGACAACGGCGTGCCGGTGGAGGAGGCGATCGAACGCATCGTGAAGGCGGTGCGCGAGCGCGAGGTCACCCCATGACCAGCCCCGGCACCGGCGGATCCGACGCGCGGGCGCAGGCCCGCGCGTCGGCGGACGCCGCCGCCACGGACGGCTTCGAGCTGCCCGGCGCCCCGGACGCCTTCGAGCGGTTCTGGAACGCCCACCGCATGGCGTACGTGTCCAAGGGGACGGGCCAGGTCAAGGACGAGCACACCTGCCCGTTCTGTGCGGCCCCGCAGCGCGACGATGAGGACTCCCTCATCGTCCACCGCGGCCGCACCGCCTATGTGGTGCTGAACCTGTACCCGTACAACCCCGGCCACCTGCTCGTCTGTCCCTACCGCCACGTGCCCCTGTACACGGACACCACCACGGAGGAGGCCGCCGAGATGGCGGAGCTGACCCAGACGGCGATGCTCGCCCTCGGCCAGGCCGCCGGCGCGTCCGGCTACAACCTCGGCATGAACCAGGGGGCGGTGGCCGGCGCCGGGATCGCGGCCCATCTGCACCAGCACGTGGTGCCCCGGTGGACCGGCGACGGCAACTTCCTGCCGATCATCGCCCGGACCAAGAACATGTCGCAGACCCTGGGGGAGACCCGGCAGATCCTCGCGGACGTCTGGGACCGGGCCGCCCGGGACCACGCCGCGCGCCAGGCGGCCAACGCCCGTGCCGCGGCCGAGCATCCTCGCCCGGGGGCCGGAGACTCCGCCTGATGCTGGACCGTCACGCGCGCGGCGTCACCACCCGCCTGTTCACCCCGGTGGCCCGTGCGCTCCTGCGGGCCGGGGTCAGTCCGGACACCGTGACGGTCGTCGGCACACTCGGCGTGAGCCTGGGCGCGCTCGTGCTCTTCCCCCTGGGGCACCTGTTCTGGGGCACGCTCTTCATCACCGCGTTCGTGTTCTCGGACCTGGTGGACGGGATCATGGCGCGCGAGGCCGGGTCCACCGGCCGCTGGGGCGCGTTCCTCGACTCCACCCTGGACCGCGTGCAGGACGCGGCCGTGTTCCTCGGGCTGTGCCTGTGGGGCTTCGGCGTCGGCGCCGCACCCGCGGTCGGCGCGCTCTCCGGGGCCTGCCTCGCCCTGGGCATGCTCGTCTCCTACGTGCGTGCCAAGGCGGAGGCCCTCGGCTGGGACGCGCACGTGGGCATCGCCGAGCGCGCCGAACGGCTCGTGGCCACCCTCGTGGTCGCCGGCCTCACCGGCCTCGGTCTGCCCCCGGTCGTCCTGGCCGTCACCTTGGGGCTGCTCGCCGCAGCCTCCCTGGTCACCGTCGGCCAGCGCATGGCTGTGGTGCGCCGCCAGGCGCGCGACGACGCCTGACCGGCCCGGCCGCAGGACCCGCCCGTCAGTCCGCCGCGATCTCCGCGACGACGGCGCCCGTCACCTGCACGAGGTCGGCGGGCGCGATCTCCACATCCAGGCCGCGTTGCCCGCCGGAGACGTACATGAGCTCCGCGTCGAGAGCGGAGGAGTCCAGGACGACGGGGTGGGGCCGGCGCTGGCCCAGGGGCGAGACGCCGCCCCGCACGTAGCCGGTCCGGCGTTCGACGACCGCCAGATCGGCCAGGGCGAGCCGCTTGACGCCCAGCACCGCGGCGGCGGCCCGCAGGTCCAGCTGACCGGACACGGGCACCACGCATGCGGCGAGCGCGCCGTCGGGGTCCGCCACCATCAGCGTCTTGAACAGTCGGTCGGCGGGCACGCTGAGCGCCCGGGCGACCTGGACGCCGAACCGCTCGCCGCCGGCGTCGAGGGCCACGTCGAAGGTGTGCAGCCGGTACGGGACCCCGGCGGCCTCGAGTGCGGCGACGGCCGGCGTGGCCGCCCCGTGCCGGGCGCCGCGATCCTTCTTGCGCTGGCCCACGGCGGACTCAGGCGATCCCGGCCTGCTCGCGCACGTTGCGCTTGATGCGGCCGAGCATGGCGGACATGCCGCGCAGCCGCAGGGGGGTGAGGGCCTTGGCCAGACCGAGGCGGGTGGGGATGTCCTCGGGCACGTCCAGGACCTCGAGGGCGCTCAGCCCGTCCAGGCCCTGGGTGAGCACGGAGGCGAAGCCGCGCGTGGTGGGCGCCTCCGGGGGAGCGGTGATGAAGAGGCGGACCGGGGCCTGCGGGCCGGGCTCACCCCCGAGCTCGACGGCCAGGAACAGCGGGGTCTGACACTCCACGACCTGCTCCATCTCGGCCTCGTGGCCGTCGTAGCGTTCCGGCAGCGCCGGCAGCTCGTCCGAGAACTCCAGCAGCAGCTCGAGCTTCTCGGGATCGGGCACCCCGGCGAAGTCGTCGATGATCTCGGCCAGGGCGGCGGGCACGGCGTGGTTCTCGGTCATGGTGTCCCAGTCTAGTGATCCACGCCGTGCCGGGGGCTTAGCGCGCGGGGGCCTCGCCCGGCTCTTCGCCGACGGCGATGGGCAGGCGCACGGCGTTGCCCCACTCGGTCCAGGAGCCGTCGTAGTTGCGGACGTCCTCGTGGCCGAGCAGGTACTTGAGCACGAACCACGTGTGGGAGGACCGCTCGCCGATGCGGCAGTAGGCGATCACGTCGTCGCCCTCCTGCAGGCCGGCGCCGGTGCGGTAGACCTGCTCCAGCTCGGCGCGGGACTTGAAGGTGCCGTCCTCGTTGGCCGCGGACGCCCACGGCACGGACGCCGCCGTGGGGATGTGGCCGCCGCGCAGGGTGCCCTCCTGCGGGTAGCCGGCCATGTGCGTGGTCTCGCCCGTGTACTCGGGACGGGAGCGGACGTCGATCAGCGGGGTGGTCCCGATGGCCTTGAGGACGTCCTCGCGGGCGGCGCGCTCGGTGTGGTCGTCGCGCTCGATCACCGGGTACTCGGCGCGGGCCACGGTCGGAACCTCGCGGGTGGTCTCGCGTCCTTCCGCGATCCACTTGTCACGGCCGCCGTCCATCAGGCGCAGGTCCTCATGGCCGTAGAGGGTGAACACCCACAGGGCGTAGGCGGCCCACCAGTTGGACTTGTCGCCGTAGAACACCACGGTGGTGTCCCGGGAGATCCCCTTGGAGGCGGCGAACTCGGCGAAGGCCTCGGGGCCGACGAAGTCGCGGGTGACGGGGTCGTTGAGCTCGGTGTGCCAGTCGACGCGCTGGGCGCCGGGGATGTGGCCGGTGGAGTAGAGGAGAGCGTCCTCGTTGGACTCGAGGACCACGACGTCCTCGTCGCCGACATGGTCGGCGACCCACTGCGTGGACACCAGCTTCTCGGGGTGGGCGTACTCGGAGAACTTCGCGGCGGTATCGGTCATGGCACTGCCTTCCTTCGCGTCGGGCGGGCCCGCACGGGCCCGGGGCGGGCGGCACGACGACGGCGGGTTCCGTGTCCGTGCCCTGCGCGACAGATTACGGCACATCGGTGTCACGTAAGAGGGTAGGGGCCCCTCAGTCCGGGACACGCGAGGTCACATGGGTCGGGTCCGCGGCCCGATAGCATGGCCCGGAATCCCCGTCGTCGACCCTGGGAGTGTCCCGTGGCTCAGATCGTCCACCTCGCCGACCGTTCGCCGCAGGTCACCCCGGACCAGCTGCTGGCCGGCTTCCACCCGTCGTACCGCTTCGGCACGGTGTCCTTCGACACCTACATCCCGGACCCCGCGCACCCCTCGCAGGCACAGGCCGTGGAGCGGCTGCGCCGGTTCGCGGCAGACCTCGGCCGGGGCGGTTCGGGCGGCGGGTTCCTCGGCGGCCTGTTCGGCGGGAAGAAGCGGGCGGCAGGGCCGGCCGGCATCTACCTCGACGGCGGCTTCGGCGTCGGCAAGACCCACCTGCTGGCCTCGACGTGGCACGCGGCCCCCGGGCCCAAGGCGTTCGGCACGTTCGTGGAGTACACCAACCTCGTGGGCGCCCTGTCCTTCCGCAAGGCGGTGGACGAGCTCAAGGAGTACACCCTCGTGTGCATCGACGAGTTCGAGCTCGACGACCCGGGGGACACCGTGCTGATGTCCCGCCTCATGCGCGAGCTGGCCGACGCCGGCGTGCGCCTGGTGGCGACCTCCAACACCCTGCCGGGCTCGCTCGGCGAGGGGCGCTTCGCGGCGCAGGACTTCAAGCGCGAGATCCAGGTCCTGGCCGACCAGTTCGAGGTCATCCGCGTGGACGGCGAGGACTACCGCCACCGCGGCCTCTCCGCCGCCCCGTCGCCGCTGGACGACGCCGCCGTCGAGGCCACCGCCCAGGAGAACTTCCCCGACGCGGGTGTGCTCGCCGTGGACGACTTCGCGGACCTCACCGCGATGCTCTCCCGCGTGCATCCCTCCCGCTACCGCGAGCTCGTCAAGGACGTGGACGTGCTCGCCCTCCACGACGTGCACACCATCACGGAGCAGGCCACGGCCCTGCGCTTCGTGGTGTTCGCGGATCGCCTGTACGACAAGGACGTGCCCGTCCTCGCCTCCGGTGTGCCCTTCGACGCCCTGTTCACGCAGGAGATGATGCACGGCGGCTACATGAAGAAGTACTTCCGCACGGTCTCCCGCATGACCGCCCTGGTCCGGGAGGGCCAGACGGGCGTGGCCGAGCACAAGTGAGCCACCGCCCCTGACCGGCACGACGACGGCGCGCACCCGAGACGGGTGCGCGCCGTCGCCGTGTGCGGGGCAGGGTCAGTGCACGGCGCGGAAGCACAGCGCCGCCCGCTTGCCCGGCAGCTCGACCTCCCGGTCCACCGTGAAGCCCAGAGCCCGGGCGGTCTTCACGGCCCGCGTGTTGCGGACGTCCGGCTCGATCACGAGCCGACGCGTGCCGGGGCGTGCGCCCAACCAGTCCACAATGCTCCGGTAGGCCGTGGCGCGGGCGCGCCCCTGCAGGCCGCCGGGGGCGGTGATGAAATGGAATCCGAGGTCCCCGTCCCGCACCTCGTAGGCGCCGCCGACCTCCTCCGCGCGAGGGTCGTAGGTCTGCACGAGGGCCACGAGGGTCCCGCCGTGCCACACGAGGTGGTTCGCGTGGGTGGGCTGGAACTCGAGGAAGTCGTAGACCTCCTCGACGTCCTGCACGCTGTGCCCGCGCATCCCGTAGAACTCCGCCCGCGGCTCCGTGACGAGTGCGTGGATCAGCGGGGCGTCCAGGGCCGGGCGGACGCGCGTCATGGTCAGGCCCAACGCCCCGACGCCGACCTCGGCCACGATGCGTCCCGGAGGGGCCCCGCCGGGGACGGAGCGGGCGGGTGCGACGCCGCTGCCGGCGGACGGGGGGACGGGACCGGACGGCACGGGCAGCAGGCGGCCGGCGGCCCACGCGTCCAGCTGATCCGTCACGTGCCCGCCTCCGAGACTGGAGGCGCCGAACGGGACGACCCACCGGCTGCGGGTGCGGTCGCCGAGGTCGAACACGACCCGGGCCACTGGCCCGCGGTGGGTGCCGACGGCCAGGCCGGGGGCGTGCGAGGTGGCGCAGACCGCGTCCGCGGTGCCGCCCACCCGGACGGACCCGATCGTGTCGAGCACGTCGGCGAGCCCCGGCACATCCGGCCCGCCGGGATGCTCGTGCGTGAACAGGAACGGGGTCAGGGCATGCGCCGCACCCCACGTCCGAGCCGTGTCGTCGGGGCCCGGCGGCTCAGCGGCGTCGCCGACGGCGGCGACGGCGGCCCGCACGAGGTCCCTCGTCGACGCTGCGACCCCCAGGGCCGCGCGCAGCGGCTCCGGCCCGCGCTCGGCGAGCGCCGCGCCGACCCATGCGGCGGCGTCGCCCCACGGTGCCCACGGGCCGCCGAGCAGGGCCCGCGAGGCGGGCGGCAGGTGCGCGATCAGGGCGGCGGCCACCTCGTGCTCCACGAGGAGCCACCAGCGGGCCGCGGCCGATCCGGCGGCGGCGTCGCCGGCCCACGCCGGGACGGACTCCGCGGCCAGCACGCCGTCCGCGACGAGCGCGTCGACGGCGTCGGCGAGCCAGGCCCGCGGCGCGCCCGGGGTCCGGGTGTCCGTCTGCAGGGCGGCCATCGCGTCCACGGTCCGCTCCTGCGGTGCCAGCGCCTCGAGGGCCTCCCGGATGCGGCGGGACCGCCACGGCGCGCACGCGTCCACGGTGAGGCAGGCGGTGTCCGGGTGGGGCTCGTTGGCCGCCACCACGACGTCGTCCGCCGCGGCCGGCGCGGGCCAGCGCACCCAGCGCTGATCGAGGGACCCGTCGGCGGAGCCCCGGCCCAGCGCGGAGGCCCGCGCCGCACCCCAGGCCGAGCGTCGATCCCGGCGCCGCACGGCCCCGGCGTGCCGGGTGAGCACCGTCCGCCGGTCCGCGACGATCACGCGATTGACCGGCTCGACGTGCCCGTCCAGCACCGCGCAGGCCTCCGCGGCGCTCGCGGCCGTGAGCAGCCGGCGCGCGCTCGGCAGGCCGGTGTCGGCGCGGTCCCAGGCGGGGAACCGCATGCTCACCGGGCCGGCGCCGGGCACGTCCACGAGCCGCCCGCGCGGGGTGTGGGCCACCCGCAAGTCCACGGGGTCGCCGCCGCGCACGTGCACCCGCTCGGTCCGGGCGTCGAGGACCTCCGGCCCCTCGGGGGCGTCCTCGAGGACCATCTCGAGCGAGGACACCATCGCCGAGGTCGTCACCCACGCGACGTGCTCGGACTGCCCCACATGCGGGACGCCCGGCACACCGGGGAAGGCCAGGCCGACGACGTCGACGCGGTCCCGGGGACGCTCGGCCTCCACCACGAGGCGCACCTGCTGGTAGACGCCGGGCAGCTCGAGCAGCCGGTGCGGGTCGGCGGCCACGAGCGGAGCGCCCTCGGCGCCGACGCGCACCGCCCAGGCGTTCGAGCCGTCCGCGTCGGGGCGCGGCGAGATCAGCGCCGCGGCGAGCGCGGGGAAGCGCTCGGCCAGCAGGGTGCGGAACAGGGCGGCCGGCGCGTTGGTCAGCCAGACGTTGTAGCCCAGGTGCAGGGCGAGCGCCGTGTGCGGGTCGAACGGCAGCGGCTTCACCCCGTGGGCGGCGAACTCGGGCGCGCGCCGGGCCCCGGCGTCCAGCCCCGCGTTCACGCCGTCGGCGAACCGGGTGAACCAGGCCCGGTCCTCCGCGTCGTCGAGGGCGTTGAACGCCTGGCGGGCCGCGCCGTCCAGGTCCATCTGCCGGGCGGCGACGTCGTTCGCCACCGCCGGCGGGCCGAACACCTCGGCGCTCATGCCGGTGACCCGGCGGTGCTCGCAGTCGACCTGCCAGGCCCGCTCCGTCGCCACGTGCCACCCCTGGAGGTAGGCCAGCTCGGGCAGGGACGCGGCCACGAGCGTCGGCACGCCGTGCGCGTCCCGGTGGCAACGGCCCGCCACGTCACCCGTCGCCGTCCCGGTCCACGCGTCCGCGCTCATGCCGCGGCGTCCTGCCGGAGCTCCGCCAGCGCGCGGCGCAGCGGCGCGGCCACCGGGTTGGCCAGGCGACCGGCGTAGAGCAGCGAGCCCGACGGGTCCGTCAGGTCCACCATCTGCGTGGCGTTCCGCAGCTGCAACCGGTTCAGGCACGAGTGCGCGAAGTCCTCCGCGTCCAGGCCGAGGCGCTCCACATCCGCGAGCCCCAGGGCCGTGTACTCGGCGAGGACCCGCCCCACCACGGCGTAGAACTCCTCCGCCGGCAGCAGGGCGTCCGCGTCCATCACGTCGGCCAGATGGCGCAGCACGCCGTCCAGCATGTCCGTGAAGAAGGAGAGGGAGAGGTCCTCGTCGGTGAGGTCGATGCGGATGCGCCGGGTCTGCTCCGTGAGCGGGACGCCGTCCGCGCCGACCACCACCTCCTCCCCGATGTCCTTGAGGAAGGCGCCGGTGACCCGTCCCTCCCGCAGGCGGAGCACGATGTTCTCCCCGTGGGGCATGAACACGGTCGAGTAGGCGGCGGCCAGATGCACCAGCGGGGTCACGTAGGCCGTCACCACCCCGTGCAGCCACTGCGCCGCCGTCAGCCCCGAGCGCTCCACGAGCGCCCCCGCCACGGAGCGGCCCCCGCCGTCCCGGTGCAGCAGCGCCGCCATGGTCATGACCCGCTCGCCCTCCGCCAGGCGCGGCAGCGGACTCTCCCGCCACAGGGCGGCGAGCATCTTCGTGTGAGGACCCTTCGAGCCCACGGCATGGAAGGCGTCCCCGGTGTACCCGGCCGAGGCGTACTCCCGCAGCACCCCGAAGCCCCACCTCGCGAGCAGGGGGTCGGAGTCCACGAGGTCGGCCACCACCGCGTTGATCGCCGGGGTGACGGACATGTACGCGGGGGAGAGGCCGCGCACGAACCCCATGTTCTGCACGGACAACGCCGTCTTCAGCTGCGGGGCGTGCGGGTCGCTCGCGTTGAACAGGGTGCGCACCGCCTGCATGGCCGTGAACGCGTCCGGGTCTTCGCCCACGTGCACCAGCCGCCCCGCGGCGAGGTCGGGGGCGAACGCCACCTGGATCCGGTGCTCCCACTGCCACGGGTGCACCGGGATCAGCGTGTACGCCTCCGGATCGACGTCGAGCGCCGCCGCCCGCTCCGCCCACAGGCCCGCCACCGCCTCGGTGATCGGCGGGGGCGGCGCCGGCACGGCGGCGCCCGCGCTCGCGGTCTTGGGCCAGGTCCACCGTCCCCCGAGCTCGGAGGGGAACGCGAGCCACACCGGGTGCAGCGCCCGCCCGCCCTCGGGGGCGAACATCGCGTACTCCGTGGCCCCCCAGCCGATGCGGCCGTTGGTGGCCACGAAGCCCGGGTGTCCCTCGCTCATGGCGGCCTCCACCGCCGTGTAGTCCGCGTCCACCAGGTCGGCGGCGGACGGGCGCTCGCCGGCCAGGGTGTGGCACCGGGCGGCGAAGGTGGAGGCGAGCTCCTCGAGATAGACGTCCAGCGCCTCGCCGGCCAGCCCGAGCACCTCGGCCGCGTCGAGGACGAAGCGGTCGACGGCCACCGCGTCCGGATCCCCGGCACGGCACACCGAGTCCGGATCCACGCCGAGGTGCTCGAGCGGGAGGGCACGCGCGGTGAACGTCCACCGCACCCCGCCCAGGGTGAGCGTGTAGGCGTGGCGGCCGGCGTCGTCGACCCGCTCGCCGCGCACCGGCGTCAGGAGCCGCTCATGGGTGAACTCGCGGATCGCCTTGGCGACGAGCAGCCGGTGGGCGTGCCGGGCGGTCGGCGCCGTCAGCGCGTCCAGGCGGGACGGGGAGGACGGGGGGACGGGGGTCATGCGGACACCTGCCTGTCGGGGGTGAGGAGGAGCGGGGGCTCGGGGAGGGTGAGGTCCAGCCCGGCGGCGAGGACGCCGATCCGGCTGGCAGTGAAGGACTCGGGCGTGGCGATCGAGAGCATCGCCGTCTTGGATCCCAGCGCCACGGGACCGAGCTCCGTGAACCCGGCGGCCAGGTTCTTCGCCCGGATGGCGGCGTTGCGCTCGTCCGGCTCGACGACGACGCGCCGCGCCCCCGGCTGGGCCAGGCACCAGCGCACCACCGCGGCCATCACCAGGTCCGTGGTCCCGGGCACCGGGGTGTCCGTCGGGGCGACGAGCACGTGCAGGCCGACGTCGCCCGGCGCGCCCGCATACCGTCCGGCCAGCTCCGAGTGGGCCGGGTCGTAGACCTCCACCAGGAAGGTCGCAGTCCCGTCCACGAGCCCCACGTGCGCGTGGTGGTGCGGGTGCGCGGCGATCGCCTCGTACTCGGCCACGACGTCGGCCAGACCCGCCTCCGTCATCTCCCAGTACACGGCGTGCGGGGACGTCACCCACCGGTGCAGCAGCGGATGGTCCTGCGCGCCCACGGGACGGAGCTCCACACGACGGGCCGCGCTCGCGGCCGCACCGTCCACGGTGGTCTGCGGCGGCGTCACGGCGCTCACCGGACGCCCGCCGCGACGGCACCGAAGTCCTGGAACGCGATCGACTCGGCCTGCGCGTAGACCTCACGGCCGGCGATCGTGCTGAGGATGCGGCCGCTGTGCTCCGCCGCCATGCCCAGGTCCGGGCCGGTGAGCCCCAGGGGCTGTTCGGCGGTGTTGTGCACGAAGATCCGGCGGCCGCTCACGTCGATCGCGTGGTCCGCGTTCGCCGTCGTCCGACCGTCCTCCGCGCGCAGCAGGTGCCGCACCGGCTCCAGGAACGGATGGTCCGGGTGGCGGTAGCCCGTGCCCGCGACGACACGGTCCACCACGTGCCGCCCGGTCACCCCGGTCTCCTCGTCGCGCAGGGTGACCTCCACCCGGGGCGCACCCGGGCCCGCGACCAGGCGGGCGTCCGCCACCGACGTGCCCGGCCACAGCCGGGCCGGGTCCAGCGGACCCACCTGGCGCTCGTACAGCGCGTGGTAGACGTCCTCGATCGTGTACTCGCTGATCCCCTTGTACAGGGACCGGTGGGATGCGTTGATCTCATCCCGCCGCGCCCGGGGCAGAGTGGCGAAGTGCCGCTCATAGTCCAGCGAGGTCAGCTCGAGCGTGAGCTGGCCGACCTCCATGCCGAAGAACCGGGGTGAGCGCGTGACCCACGTGAGGTCCGGGTGGCCCGCGTTCAGCAGGTCCAGGGCGCACTCCGCCGCCGACTGGCCGCTGCCCACTACCAGGACCGACCCGGCCCCGGCGATGTCCTCGCGACGGCCCATGTACTCACCCGTGTGCACCACGGGGGACGCGCCGACCCGGGCCGACTCCTCCGCGACGCGCGCGAGCGGCGCGGGCAGGGACGGCACCGTGCCCGTGCCCACCACCACGTGGTCGGCCCGGTGCGTGCTGGTCCCGGCCGCGGAGGCCGCCTCCACCACGAACTCGTCCGCCTGATCGTCCCACCGCACCGCCGTCACCGTGGTCGCGTAGGCGATGCCGGGCAGCTGGGCTGCCACCCACGCGCAGTAGTCCGAGAACTCCCGCCGCAGCGGGTACCAGGAACCCCGGATGTAGAAGCGGTGCAGCCGGCCCATCGCCTTGAGATACGCCAGGAACGAGTACGGGGAGGTCGGGTCCGCGAACGTCACCAGGTCCGCGAGGAACGGCACCTGGATCTGCGCGCCCGGCAGCATCATGCCCGGGTGCCACACGAACGCGTCGCGGCTCTCCACCACCTCCACCTCGACGTCGGGCAGCGGGTGGGCCAGCGCGGCCAGGCTCAGGTTGAACGGGCCCAGCCCGATCGCGAGCACGCGGCGGGGGGACGTGGACGCCGGGCTCATGCGCACACCTGCTCTCCGTGCTCGTCCACGCGCGCCGCGGACGGACGTGGCCCCGCCGAAGCGGGGAGCGTGCAGGACACGGCGACCGACGGGCCATGCGGACGGGTCCGCGCCACCCCGCGACACCGATGACGGCTCGCCCGCACCGCGTCGACGTGCCGCAGCGCCGCCTCCTCCACGACGTCGACCAGCTCCTCCAGCTCGCCCGAGGTGACCGCGGGGTTCAGGATCGTGAACTTCAGATGGGGCACCCCGTCCACCACTGTCGTCGCGATCAGCGCGCGCCCGCCGGCCACCAGCTCCCGGTGCGTCGCCGCCTGCACCGCCGTGCACTCCTCCTCCGACAGTCCCTCGGCCCGCACCCGGAACAGCACTGTCACCAGCGTCGGATCCTCCAGCACCGCGAACGTCGGCCGGGCCCGCAGGATCCCGCACGCCTGCCGCGTGCGTTCGCGCGCCCCCGCGAACAGGGACACCACCGCCTCGGCCCCATGCTCACGCAGCGTCAGCCACAGCTTGAGCGAGTCGAACCGGCGGCTCGTCTGCAAGGACCGATCCGCCAGGTTCGGATGGACGCTGTCCTCCGGGTTCAGGTAGTCCGCATGCACCGTCACATGGCGCAGGCTCTCGGCGTCCCGCACCACCAGCGCGCTGCAGGCCAGCCCCACGTAGAACGTCTTGTGGAAGTCCATCGTCACCGAGTCCGCACGGTGCAGCCCCGGCAGCTCGTGGCGCGTCGCCGCGCTCGCGGCGAGGATCCCGCCCACGGCCGCGTCCGCATGGACCCACATCACGTGGCGTTCGGCGACGTCGGCGATGGCCGGCAGCGGGTCGATGGCGCCGCGGTCGGTGGTCCCCAGCGTCGCGACGACGGCCATCGGCACGGCACCGGCGGCCACCTCACGTTCGACCGCCTCGGCCAGGGCCCCGGGGTCCAGACGCCCGGCGGCGTCGGTGGGGACGACGACCACGGCGTGGCGACCCAGCCCGAGCAGGCCGGCTGCCTTGGCGATGCTGTAGTGCGTGGCGGCGCTGACGAAGACGCGCAGCGAGCCGAGCACCTCGGCGGGCAGGTCGGCGAGCCCGGCGTGGCCGGTGAGGCGCTGCACGGCGCGGCCGCGGGCCAGCGTCATGGCCTGCAGGTTGGAGGCCGACCCTCCGGAGGTGAAGACGCCGTCGCCCGCGGCGAACCCGCACCAGCGTCCGACCTCGGCCAGGAGCCGCTGCTCCATGAGCGCCGCGGAGCGGGCCTGGTCCCAGGACTCGACCGCCGTGTTGAGCGCCCCGAGCACGGTGTCCGCTGCGGTGCTGGAGAGCAGGACCGGGCAGTTGAGGTGAGCGGCATAGCGCGGGTGGTGGTAGGCGGTGGTCTGGTGGGCGTAGAGCTCCGCGACCTCGGCGAGGGCGTCGTCGAGGCTGCCCGTCGGCTGCGAGAAGTCGACGGCGCCGACGGCGTCGGCCAGGTGCGTCGACGGGGTGTCCGGGTGGACCCCCGCGCGGTCGTAGGCGGTGTCGACGGCCACCCGGGCCGCCCTGCCGGTGGCGTCGAGGTAGGCGGCGGGATCGCCGAGTCCGAACAGGCGAGGGAGCATGGGAGGGCCTTCCGTGAGGGGGTCGTCGGCTCCGGGCGGCGTGCGCCACGGACGTCCCGCACAGTAGGAAAGCCTTACCTAAGAAAGCAAATACGCAACAATGACGTGACGTATTCAAAGGGAGGACTCCAGCAAAGGTGAGGCTCACCTATGCTGACCGGATGACGAGCTCCTCCGTCCTCCCCCCGCCTGCCGCCCGTCCCTCGCGTGTCGAGGCCCTGCAGATGAAGGCCTACCGCGGGCTCGCGGCCCTCGGCCAGGCGATGCCCGTTGACCGCGACGAGTATCCGCAGTGGACCATGACGGTCCGCGCCACGTGGCTGCTCGCCCCCCGGCTGCGTCGTCTCACGTTCGCCGCGGAGGAGTTCCGCACGTTCACCCCGCAGGGCTGCGACGAGTACTTCGGGCTGCTCACCCCGCCCCCGGGGCGGGCGCTCGTGATGCCCGATCCCGCGGCGCTCAATGCGCGGCGAGCGGTCGGGCGGATCCCCGAGGACGTGCGGCCGGATCTGCGGTGGTACACGGTCGCCGAGCACCGGCCCTCCGTCGGTGAGATCGACGTCGACGTCGTCGTGCACGACCATGCGGGCCCCGCCGGCACGTGGGCGCGCACCGCACGTCCGGGCGACGTCGCCGGCTTCCGCACCGGGACGGGCGCCTATCGTCTGCCGGCGGCGGGGGAGTCGCACCTCGTGGTGGGGGACGAGACCGCAGTCCCGAGCATCGCCGCCGCCCTCGCCGCGCAGCGTCGCACGCCGCACGGGGGCCGGATGGACGTCGTCCTGGAGGTGCCCGGCCGTGACCACGTCCCCGCCCTCGAGGTCCCGGAGGGCGCCACGCTCACGGTCCTGCACCGCGGAGACGCCGTGCCGGGCGCCCTGCTCACGCCGCACCTCGAGGACCTCCCCGCCGCGCCCCGCGACCACGTGTGGACGTGCGGCGAGCAGTCGCTCGCGACGGCGGCGCGGCGGGTGATCGTCCGCCGCGGCATCGCACCGAAGCGCGCGATCATGTTCAGCGGCTACTGGCGGGTGGACGGCCCGCGGCTCTGATCCCGTCCGACGGTCGGCGTCCGTGCTCCGAGCACGAGGCCGACCGCACGCCCCGGAACGACGAAGGGCCCCTCCGCCAGGAGGGGCCCTTCGTGTGTGGAGCGGATGACGAGATTCGAACTCGCGACCTCCACCTTGGCAAGGTGGCGCTCTAGCCAACTGAGCTACATCCGCCTGAGTCGATCCTCACGGATCGTCTCCGTGCGCGATACTGGGTTCGAACCAGTGACCTCTTCCGTGTCAGGGAAGCGCGCTACCGCTGCGCCAATCGCGCTCGTCCACCTCCGAGGAGGTGGTGAACATGCCGCCACTCCCGGTCGGAGAAGCCTGCGAGGTCGGGACGGGATTCGAACCCGCGTATACGGCTTTGCAGGCCGCTGCCTCGCCTCTCGGCCACCCGACCAGGGGTGAAGGTTGAGCGAGCGGATGACGAGATTCGAACTCGCGACCTCCACCTTGGCAAGGTGGCGCTCTAGCCAACTGAGCTACATCCGCGTGTCGGTGCCGCCGGGATCCGCTCGTCCGAGCCGCTCACCTGCGTTTTCCAACGAGAAAGAACTCTAGGCCATCTCCGCCCGGATGCAAAATCGGCGTCGGCAGGCGTGTCGGGCCACCCCGTCGGGGGTCCGCGGACCCTGCCAGAATGGCTGACCATGACCCAGCCACGCCTCGCGCATCAGACCCCCCACGGACGCATGTACGCGCGCTCCCTCTCGGGCCTGCCCGAGGTCCCGTCCATCACCACCGTGATCGGCATGGAGAAGACGGACCTGGACGGCTGGGTCGGGTGGATGGCGGCCCAGTCCGTGACCCAGGATCCGCGCCTGGCGGAATCCGTGGGCTCCGCGGCGCGCCTGAAGCAGGTGGCCCGCCAGTCCGCCGACGCCGCCGCCCGCTACCGGGACGCCGCGGCCGAGCGCGGGGACCGCGTGCACGACTACGCCGAGCAGGTGGCCCAGCGCGCCCTCGGCCGCCCCCACACCATGGCGGAGGCCCGGGCCCGGCTGATCGAGCACGGCGAGGGCGCCTACGCGGACCGCTTCGACGAGTGGTGGGACCTCTACGACGTCCGGCCGATCGCGGCCGAGATCACCGTCTGGAACCACACGGTGGGCTACGCGGGCACGCTGGACCTCGTCGCCCGAATCGGCGGCCGGCTGTGCCTGATCGACTACAAGACGAAGGGCACGGGGCGGGACGGACGGGTCAAGGCGCTCGACCCCAAGGTGGTCATGCAGTTGACCGCCGGCCTGAAGGCGGAGGAGTCCCTCGTGGATCCCGAGGCCGGCACCTGGGAGGAGTGGCGGCACGGGCAGGCCGAGATGCTGCTCGGCGTCGCCCTGGGGGAGACCGAGGTCGCCGTGCACCAGGCCAACCCGGGCGTGCTGCCCCGCCACTGGCACAAGTTCTGGGCCCTGCGCCAGCTCTGGAAGCACGCGCAGGCCGTGGACGACGCCGGCCCCGCGCTCCGTGTCATCGGCCCGCCTCCGCCGTCGGTCCCGGTGTCGGCGGCCACCGGTCTGCAGGCCGTGCGCGCCGCGGCGTTCGGCGGCGGCTCCCACGCCGCCCCGGCCGTGGCGCCCGACGGGTCGTCGTCGCGCCCGGCGTCTGCCGAGGGCGGCGATAGGGTGACGGCGTGACCGTCCTGCCCGTCCGCACCATCCCCGACCCCGTCCTGCGCACCGCCGCGTCGCCCGTGCCCGCGGGTGCGGACGTGCGCGCCCTCGTGGCGGACATGATCGAGACGATGCACGCCGTCGGGGGCGTGGGCCTGGCCGCGCCCCAGGTGGGCGTGGGTCTGCGGGTCTTCGTGTTCGACGTCGCCGGCGTCGCCGGGCACGTGGTCAATCCCGTGCTCGAGACCGCCGGGCAGGCGCTGCGGGAGCCGGGCGAGGGGTGTCTGTCCGTGCCCGGGCTGCGCTACCACCCGGCGCGCGCCGCGGAGGCCGTCGTCCGCGGCACCGACGTGGACGGGAACCCGGTGGAGCACCGGGGGACCGGCCTGCTCGCCCGCTGCCTCCAGCACGAGACCGACCACCTCGACGGGATCCTCTACGTCGACCGCCTCGACGGCGAGGAACGCCGTGAGGCCCGCCGCCGCATGCGCGCCGGCGAGGTGGACCGCGCCGCTCGTCGCATCGGGGCCGCGCGCGCGGCCGCCGTCAGCTCGGTCTTCGGCGCCCCCGCCGTCCCCGCCGCCGGAACAGGAGCCGCCCGATGACCGCCCCGACGCCCCTGCGCGTGCTCTACGCCGGCACGCCCGAGACCGCCGTGCCCGTGCTGCGCGCCCTGCTCGACTCGCCCCACGAGGTCGTCGGCGTGCTCACCCGGCCGGACGCCCCGGTCGGGCGCCGGCGGGTGCTGACCCCGTCGCCGGTCGCGGTCGTGGCCGAGGAGGCCCGCCTGCCCGTGCTCAAGGCCGACCGACTCCGCGGACCCGAGGGCGCCGATGCCCTCCAGGCGATCCGCGCCCTCGAGGCGGACGTGGCCGTCGTCGTCGCCTACGGGGCGCTCGTGCCCGCCGAGGCCCTGCAGACCCCCCGCCACGGCTGGCTCAACCTGCACTTCTCCGCGCTGCCGGCCTACCGCGGCGCCGCCCCCGTCCAGCGCGCCGTGATGGCAGGGGAGACCGAGATCGCCGCCGACGTGTTCCAGCTCGAAGAGGGCCTGGACACCGGGCCCGTCTTCGCCCGGCTCACCCGCCCCGTCGCGGCCGACGAGACCGCCGGGGCCGTGCTCACCGACCTCGCCGAGCGCGGCGGCCCGCTCGTGATCGACGTGCTCGACCGCCTGGCGGACGGCACCGCGACCGCCACGCCCCAGCGCGGCGAACCCACCCACGCGCCGAAGCTCACGGCCGCAGACGGCCTGGTGGACCCCGCCCGCCCGGCGGCCGAGGTGGCCGCCCGGATCAACGGCGTCACCCCCGAGCCCGGCGCCTGGGGCTGGCTGACCGCCGACGACGGCGCCGCCCCGGCCCGTTTCAAGCTCGACGGCGTCGCCCCGGTCAGCGCCGGCGACGACGGCTGGCCCTCCGCCCTCGATGCCGCGGCTCCCGGGCAGATCCTGGTGGCCGCGAAGGCCGCCTGGCTGCGCACCGCCGGCGGGGCCGTCCGGCTCTCCCGAGTCCAGCCGGCGGGCAGGAAGCTGATGCCGGCCGCCGACTGGGCGCGCGGCGCCGCCGCCGGGGCCGCGCTGCTGGCCGGGGAGGCGCTCGCCCACCACGAAGAACAGGCCCGCCGGGAGGCCGCCGCCCGGGCCGCGGCACGCGAGGCCGCGCGGAACGCCACGGCACAGGACGAGGAGGCGCGCGCATGAGCCGCGAGAGACAGCCAGGACAGGGCCGGGGCGAGCGAGGGGCCCGCGGAGAACGCGGCCGCGCACCCCGGCCAGACCCCCAGGACCGCCGGGATGCGCAGGGGCGCACCCGCAACCGGGGTCGCTCCGGCGCCGGGCGGAAGTACTCGGCGCAGGCGCCGTCGCAGCGCTCCCGCACCGCCGACCCGGCGCGCCGCGTCGCGTTCGGGGTGGTCCGCTCCGTCCACGCCGAGGACGCGTACGCGAACCTGGTCCTCCCGGCGCGCATCCGCCAGGCCCGCCTCGACCGGCGCGACGCCGGCTTCGCCACCGAACTCGCCTACGGCACCCTGCGCGGGCTCGGCCTGTACGACGCGATCCTGACCCGCTGCGTGGACCGCCCGCTCGAGAAGATCGACCCACCCGTGCTCGACGCCCTGCGGCTCGGCGCCCACCAGCTGCTGGGCATGCGCGTGCCCGCCCACGCCGCCCTCGACGCCACCGTCTCCCTCGTGCGCGCCGAGATCGGGGCCGGCGCCTCCGGGTTTGTGAACGCGGTGCTGCGTCGGGTCGCCGAACGCCCCCTCGAGGAGTGGCTGGCCGACGTCGCCCCCGCCGACGGCGGCGACGCCGCCCTGGCCGTCCGCACCTCGCACCCGGTGTGGATCGTCCGCGCGCTGCGCCAGGCCCTGGCCGCTCACCGCGGCACCCGCCACATCGCCGACCGCGACGCCGAGCTGGCCGCCCTGCTCGAGGCGGACAACGCCCCGCCCGTGGTCAACCTCGTCGCCCTGCCCGTGGCCGGTGGGGCCGAGGCGCTCGCCGCGGCCCTCGACGACGGCGCCGAACCCGGGCCGCTGGCCCCGGACTCCGCCCTGCACTCCGGCGGCGACGCCGGCCGTCTGCCCGGGGTGCGCGAGGGCGTGCTCCGCGTCCAGGACGCCGGCTCCCAGCTCACCGCCCGCGCCCTGGCCCAGGCACCCGTCCCCGCGGCCGAGGGGCGGGCCGAGCGCTGGCTCGACCTGTGCGCCGGCCCCGGCGGCAAGGCGGCCCTGCTGGCCGCCCTCGCCGCCGAGCGGGGGGCGACGCTCGTGGCCAACGAGGTCGCCCCGCACCGCGCCGACCTCGTCCGGCAGGCACTCGCCGCCGTGCCCGCCGGCGCCTGGACCGTCCGGACCGGGGACGGCCGCACGATCGCCGACGCCCCCGAGGCGGCCCCGGCGTTCGACCGCGTCCTCGTGGACGCCCCCTGCACCGGCCTCGGTGCGCTGCGCCGCCGACCCGAGTCGCGCTGGCGCCGCACCCCGGCCGACCTCGCCGAGCTCACCGGCCTGCAGGCCGAGCTGCTCGACGCGGCGGTCGCCGTCCTGGCCCCCGGCGGGGTGCTCGCCTACGTGACCTGCTCCCCGCACGTCGCGGAGACCGTCGTCCAGGTCCAGGACCTCGTGCGCCGCCACCCCGAGCTGGAGCTGCTCGACGCCCGCACCGCCCTCGACGCCGTCGCGCTCGACGACCTGCGCCTGGACGAGGCCGAACCCGCCGGCGCGCCGGAGCCGGGAGACGTGGTCGCCCGCACGGCCCAGCTCTGGCCGCACCGGCACGGCACCGACGCCATGTTCCTGGCCCTGCTGCGCGCCCCCGGCGCCTGACCGAGAGGACCCGACCATGACTGCCCGCCCCCCGCGCCTGCACCCCTCGATCCTGTCCGCGGACTTCGCCCGCCTCGCCGACGACCTGGCCCGCATCCCCAGCGCGGACGCGGTGCACGTGGACGTCATGGACAACCACTTCGTCCCGAACCTCACCCTCGGCCTGCCCGTGGTCGAGGCGATCCGCCGCGCCACGGACCTGCCGCTGGACCTCCACCTGATGATCGAGGACGCCGACCGCTGGGCGCCCGGCTACGCGGAGGCGGGGGCCGAGTCCGTGACCTTCCACGCCGAGGCCTCGGCGGCGCCCGTCCGACTGGCCCGCGAGCTGCGCGCGGCCGGAGCGAAGGCCGGCATGGCGCTGCGGCCGGCGACCGCGGTCGAGCCCTACCTGGACATGCTCCCGGAGCTGGACATGCTCCTGCTGATGACCGTGGAGCCCGGCTTCGGGGGGCAGGCGTTCCTCGACGTCGTGCTGCCGAAGATCCGCCGGGCCCGCCGCGCCCTCGAGGGCGGGCCCGCCCCGCTGGCCCTCCAGGTCGACGGCGGCGTGAACCGGGAGACCATCGAACGCGCGGCCGAGGCGGGGGCGGACGTGTTCGTGGCCGGCTCCGCGGTGTTCGGCGCCGCGGACCCCGACGCCGCGCTCGTCGGCCTGCGCACCGCCGCCGCCCGCGCCTGCCACTGAGCCCGGCGACGCGGTCGCCCGCCCGCCGCGCCGGACGTCGCCCGGCGTCGTCCGGCGCTCCCGGCCGGCCCGGCGTGCGATACTGCTGGACAGCAACGTGCTCCGAGATGCGGTGGAAGTCCGCACCGGCGGTGACAGCCCGCTAACCGCGCGGCCCGTCCTCATCCGAGGCGGTGCCGAGCGGCCTGACCGGTGGAATTCCGGTGCCGACCGTACAGTCGGGATGGGAGAGGCACGCGGCGGAGCCGTTCCGCGCCCTGCGCGGGAGGGCTGCGGAGCGCACCCCTCGGAGTCCCGATCCGAGGAGGTGGCGTCACGGTCATGGACTGGCTGGTGGACGCGTTCAACTGGACCATCCCGGTCGCCGGCGGCGGCCTGCTCATGCGCGAGGTGCTGGGCAACGTCTTCGGCCTCGCCTCCGCCCTGGGCGGCATGGCGCGCAGAGTCTGGGCCTGGCCCGTGGGCATCCTCGGCAACCTCATCCTGCTGACGGTCTTCCTCGCCTCCCTGTTCACGGGGGCCGATCACGCCACCCTGCTCGGCCAGGCCGGCCGACAGGTCATGTTCATCGCCGTCTCCGTCTACGGCTGGGCGCGCTGGCGTCGGGCCCGCCGGGGCCACGCCGAGGACGCTCCCGCCATCACCCCGGAGTGGGCCGGCTGGCGCGGGCGCGTGTTCCTCGTGACGGCCATGGCGGTCGGCACCGTCGCCCTCACCCCGGTGTTCCGCGCGCTGGGTTCGTGGGAGCCGGTGTGGGCGGATGCCTGGACGTTCGTGGGATCGCTGCTGGCGACCTACGGCATGGCGCGCGGCTGGGTGGAGTTCTGGCTGATCTGGGTGGCCGTGGACGTCGTCGGCGTGCCCCTGCTGTGGAGCACCGGCTACTACGCCTCGGCCGTGATGTACGCGTTCTACGGCGCCTTCACCCTGATCGGCTTCTTCGTGTGGCTGCGCGCCACAGACCGGGACAAGCCCGCCGTGGAGACGCTGCTGCCGGACGGCCCCGAGGGGGACGTCGCCCGATGAGCGCCGCCGAGACCCCGTCCGCCGACCCCATGGACCTCGCCGTCCGCGCCGCGCTGCGCGGTGTGCGCGGCGCCAACCCCCTCGTCGGGGCCGTCCTGACCGACGAGGCCGGCCGCGTCCTGGCCGTCGGCCACCACCGCGGACGGGGGACCGCCCACGCCGAGGTCGATGCCCTGACCCGCTGGCGGGCCGCCCGCGCCACGGATCCGGCCCTGGCCGCCCTCGACCCCGCCGGCCTGACGCTGCACGTCACCCTCGAGCCCTGCAACCACACCGGCAGCACCGGCCCCTGCTCGCAGGCCGTCCTGGACGCGGGGGTCGGCGCACTGCGCTACGCCGTCGCGGATCCCACCGGCCACGACGGCGGCGGCGCGGCCCGCCTCGCCGCGCACGGGGTGCGCGTCACCGGCCCCACCGGCGAGGTGGCCGCCCTCGCGCTCACCGCCCGCTGGCGCGAGGCCCGCGACGCAGGCCGCCCGTGGGTGACCGGACACCTCGCCCAGTCCCTCGACGGCCACGCCGCGGCCGCCGACGGCACGAGCCAGTGGATCACCGGCCCGGACTCCCGCGTCCACGCCCACGAGGTGCGCTCCCGCGTCGACGCCATCGTCGTCGGCACGGGGACCGTGCTGGCCGACGACCCTCGCCTCACCGCCCGTGACGCCGCCGGCGCCGAACTCGCGCACCAGCCCGTGCCCGTCGTCCAGGGTCACCGGCCCGTGCCCGACGGCGCCGCCCTGCGCGCTCACCCGGTCCTGCTGCACGTGCCGGACCACGACCCGCACGCCGTCCTCGCCGCGCTCGCCGCCCATCCCGGGCCCTGGCCCCACGGCCGCCGTGCCGAGCACGTGCTCATCGAGGGCGGGCCCCGCGTGCTCGGCGCGTGGCTGCGCGCCGGCCTCGTGGACGAGCTCATGGTCTACACCGCGCCCCTGCTGCTCGGCCCGGGCCGCGCCGCCGTCGCCGGCCTGGACGTCGCCACGCTGTCCGAGGGACCGCGCTGGCACCCCGACCCCGCGGAGGGCGGCCCCGCCCGGGCCCTCGGCGACGACGTCTGGACCCACCTGAGCCCGGTGCCGGCCCCGCGCCTGCCCACCGCCCCCGCCCCGACCCGTTTCCAGGAGGACTGAGTGTTCACCGGCATCGTCACCCATCTCGGCACCGTCGTCGCCCTCGAGCACGACGCGGCCGCCGACACCGCCCTGCTGACCCTCGACGCCGGCCGCGCCCTCGACGGGCTGCCCGCCGGCGGCTCGCTCGCCGTCGACGGCGTGTGCCTCACGGCCCTCGACGGACCCACGGAGCGCCCCGGCGTGTTCCGTGCCGACCTCATGGGCCAGACGCTGCGGATGACCAGCCTCGGCGACCGCGCCCCGGGGGACCGGGTCAACCTCGAGCGCTGCCTGCGCCCCACCGACCACCTGGACGGGCACGTGGTCCAGGGCCACGTGGACGGGACCGGCGAGGTCCTCGCGGTCACCCCGCACGGGGCCTGGACCACCCTGCGCATCGGCCTGCCCGCCCGCCTGGCCCGCTACGTCCCCGCGCAGGGGGCCATCGCCCTGCAGGGCGTCTCCCTCACCGTCACCGCCGTCTCCGACCCGGGCGCGGCCGCGCACTGGTTCGAGATCGGCATCATCCCGGCCACGCTCGAGGCCACCACCCTGGGCGCCCTGCGGCCGGGCGACCGCGTCAACCTCGAGACCGACGTGCTCGCCCGGTACGCCGAGCGTCTCGCGCTCATCCCGTCCGCCCCCGCCGCACCCACCGAGGAGGCCCGCCCGTGAGCGAGCACATCCGTCTGGACCCCGTCCCCGCGGCGATCGCCGCGATCGCCGCCGGCCGGCCCGTCGTCGTCGTGGACGACGCCGACCGCGAGAACGAGGGCGACCTGATCTACGCCGCCGCCCTGGCCACCGACGAGGTCACCGCCTTCACCGTCCGCCACACCTCGGGCGTCATCTGCGCGCCCCTGCCGGCCGGCCTGGCCGACCGCCTGGCCCTGCCGCCCATGACCACCGTCAACGAGGACCCCAAGGGCACCGCCTACACCGTGAGCGTGGACGCCGCCGCCGGCGTCACCACCGGCATCTCCGCCGCCGACCGCACCCGCACCCTCCGCGTGCTCGCCGACCCCGGTGCCGCCCCCGGTGACCTGACCCGGCCCGGTCACGTGTTCCCTCTGCGCGCCGTCCCCGGCGGCGTCCGGGCCCGCCGCGGCCACACCGAGGCCGGCGTCGAGCTGTGCCGCCTGGCCGGCGTCGCGCCCGTGGCCGCCATCGCCGAGCTCGTCCACGACGACGGCACCATGATGCGCCTGCCCGCCCTGCGGGAGTTCTCCGACGAGCACGGCCTCGTGCTGATCTCCATCGAGGACCTCGTGGCCCACCTGGAGGAGACGACGCCGACCCTGACCGCCGTCCCCGCCGAGGCCACCCTGCCGACCCGGCACGGCCTGTTCCGCGTGAGCGTGCACGTGGACGCCGAGACCGGGGCCGAGCACCTGCTGCTCGTGGCGGGGGAGACCGACCCGGAGCGTCCCCTCACCGTCCGCGTGCACTCGGAGTGCCTCACCGGCGACGTGCTCGGCTCCCTGCGCTGCGACTGCGGCCCCCAGCTCGAGGACGCCCTCGCCCGCGCGGCGGCCGAGGGCGGCGCCGTCCTCTACCTCCGGGGCCACGAAGGACGCGGCATCGGCCTGGCCAACAAGATCCGCGCCTACCGGCTCCAGGAGGAGGGGATGGACACCGTCGAGGCCAACCTCGCCCTCGGTCTGCCCGCCGAGGCGCGCGACTGGGCCGGGGCCGCCGCCGTCCTCACGGCCGCCGGCCATCGGCGCATCCGCCTGGTCACCAACAACCCCGCGAAGGTCGCGGGGCTGCGGGCGGCCGGCATCGACGTCGTCGAGCGTGTCCCGGCCCCCACGCCCGTCACCGAGCACAACGTCGTCTACCTACGCACCAAGCGGGACCGCATGGCCCACGCCCTGGCGGACCGCGTGCTCGAACCGCCGACGGCCACCGGCGGCCCCGCCACGCCGGCCGATGACCCGACCACCGACCCGACCCACCCCACCCACCAGGAGGACACCCCATGAGCGGCGCCGGAGCCCCGACCTTCACCCCCGACCCCGCCGCTGCGAGCGGCCTGAACGTGGCGATCGTCGCCGCCCAGTGGCACACGGAGATCATGGACGGGCTGATCGCCGGGGCGCAGGCCGCCGCGGCCGACCTGGGCCTGGAGCCCGTGCTCGTGCGCGTGCCCGGCACCGTCGAGCTCACCGTCGCCGCGGCGCGGCTGGCGGAGCGATTCGACGTCGTCGTGGTCCTCGGCGTCGTGGTGCGCGGGGACACCCCGCACTTCGACTACGTGTGCCAGTCCGTGACCCAGGGCGTGACGGAGGTCTCGGTGCGCACCGGCGTTCCCGTGGGCTTCGGCGTGCTCACCGTGGACACCGACCAGCAGGCCCGCGACCGGGCGGGCCTGCCCGGATCCCGAGAGGACAAGGGACGCGAGGCCCTCGAGGCGGCCGTCCTCACCGAGCTCGCGCTGCGCTCGGTCACGCCACGGGACTGAGGGTGGCCGGGCGGGGCTGCCTGCTGGGTCGGCTGCTCTCGACGTGGACCCTGTCCCCGGGGCCGGTGGGGTGATCGCAGGCCGGTCAACCGGGCCCGTCCGGAACGCCGGCAGCCCCGCGCCGTCATGGATGGGGTCGGCCGGAGGGCGCGGGGACCCGACGATAGAGGCGGAGACGCGAAGCCCCCGCCCTTCGTCTCGCTCGCGGCATCCACAGCTCGTCGTCCACTGCCCCGACCGTCAGGGCGGGCCGTTGACCCCCAACGCGTTCACCGCCGCAGACGGGTGATCTATGCGGCCCGCCCCGCCTCGGACGACTGCGTCGGGGTGCACGGAGCCTGCCGCAGCGTGGCCGCGTTCAAACAGTCCATGGCCCTGCTGGGAGCTGCGCGAGACCGGGCTGCTGCTCACCCCCCTGGTGCCGGCCCGCTCCATCGTCCCCGGTGCACGTCTGGCCTGCGACTGGCTGGGCCACTATGAGAAGCGCGAACCCGTCGCCTCCGCCTACGCCGACCTGGCCGGCCTCATCTTCGAAAGGATCACCGCATGAACGAGAAGCAGCTTGAGCCCGACCTGAGTCTGCGAGCACAGCGACGCAAGCCCACCCCGGCCCCCCAGACCCCGGCTCCCGGAGCGGTGATCCCCGCAGAACCGGCAACGACCTCGGACCCGGCCGGTGGGTATGCGCCCCTGGCGCGGCGTGGGGCGCCGACCGTGGCCCTGAACGTGCGAGTGCCCGAAGCGATCCGCGACGCGGTGCGTCGAGAGGCCGCCACGAACCCGGCAACGCCCAGCCAGGCCGCGGTCATCGAAGCCCTAGTTGTAGGAGGGCATGACGTTGTTGACTCGGGTCGGTGCCAGTGAGGCCGGAGGGGCGTCTCCGCAGGAGGTATGAGGCCGATGATAGTTGTAGTGGTTCACCCACACCTGAAGGGCCTCACGCCGAGCTTGCTCTGAGGTATACGGGCGGGCGTAGAGGACCTCATCGACCATCAGCCGGTTGTAGCGTTCGACCTTCCCGTTATGGCGCGGGGTGTAGGGGCGGATCCGGTGGTGCCGGCCCCCGAGCGAGACCACCTTGGCGGTGAAGTCCGCGGCCCGGTAGTTGTTGCCGTTGTCCGTGATCACCCTGTCGATCCGGATCCCGTGGGCGGCGAAGAACGCCCTCGCCCGGCAGTAGAAGCTCACGGTCGTGGCCGCCCGCTCGTCCTCCAACGCCTCGGTGTACGCCAGGCGGGTGAACCCGTCGATCGCCGAGTGCAGATAGGTGTACCCGACCCGCCGGCCTGCACCACGCTTGGAAGCACGGCCTGCTTCACTTTCACGTCCGTGAGCACGCCAGCCGCCCCCGTCAGGGATCTTCCCGATCTTCTTCACGTCCAGGTGCACCATGTGCCCCGGGCCGCGGGCGGTGATCTTCTGCGGTCGTTGGCGCAGGTCCTCACCCGTGGGCGCGAGGTCTGGCAACCGGGAGATGCCCAGTCGGTGCAGCCACCTGCCCACAGTGCGCAGGCACAGCTGGTGGCCTTCAGAGACGAGGTGGTGATGGATGCGGCGGGCTGACCACTTCTCCCTGCGACGCAGGGTCTGGATCTGGGCCACCACCTCGGGGTCGAGCTGGGCAGGTGAACGGCGCGGACGGCTGGGCCGGTCGAGCAGCCCGGCCTCGCCCTCGGCGCGGTAGCGGGCCACCCAGGTGGCCACCGTGGGCCGGCTCACCCGGAACTCGGCGGCCACGTGGGACTGCGGGATCCCGTCGTGCAGGTGGCGGTGGACCATCCTGAGACGGCCGGTCGGGGTCAGGGGTGCGTTAGCGTGAGTCATGAGCGGGTCTCTTCTGGCAGGTGGGTTGTTGAGGAACTTCCATCCTGCGGGAGAGGCCCGCTCGTCTCATCTCAGCCCGTACCCCGTGGCAAGAACCTCATGACCCACAACACCTAGGGCATGTCTGACAATCGTTTTGACCATGCGAGCACAGCATTCAGGACCACAGCGGCCCTGTAGATGATCGCGTACTTGTCATACCGGGTCGCCAGACCCCGCCACTGCTTCAGGTGAGCGTACTGACGCTCGATGACGTTGCGGCCCTTGTAGGCGTCCGCGTCGAGGCTGACGGGGCGCCCGCCGCGGGCACCGCGCCGTCTGCGGTGGCCCTGCTGGTCGGCCGGTTCGGGGATGACCGCTTTGATCCCACGGGCGCGTAGGTGGGTGCGGATCGCCCGGGAGGAGTACGCCTTATCGCCCAGCACGGCCTCGGGGCGGGTCCGGGGCCGCCCTACTGGCCGGGTCACGCGCAGCTGCTCCAGAAGAGGAAGCAGCATCGGGGAGTCCCCTGCCTGGCCGGGGGTGATCAGGCTGACCAGCGGCAGCCCGGTCCCGTCCACGAGCTGATGGATCTTCGTGCTCAGCCCGCCACGGGAGCGCCCGATGCCGTGATCGGCCGGCTCCTCACGCGGATTCTTGTAGTTCGATCCATCCCCCTGTGTGGCGGGTGATGTTCGTCGCGTGCTGGTGGGCGCGGGCGATCGTGGAGTCCACCGAGACCGACCAATCGATCAGGCCTTCGGCGTCAGCGGCGGCGGTCAGCGTGGCCAGCACCGTGTCCCATGTGCCTTTTTCGGCCAAGCGCCGATGCCAGGTCCACACGGTCTGCCAGGGCCCGTAGACCTCGGGCAGATCCCTCCAAGCGATTCCGCACCGGTACCGGTAGATGATCGCCTCCACCATGGCGCGGGCGTCGGCGAACGGCCTGCCGGCGCGGCCGGTCCGGGTCGGGAGCATCGGGGCGATCAACTCCCATTGGGTGTCAGAGAGCATCTGGAACCGGGACATGTCCCCAGGGTCTCAGCTGACTCGTGCATCTATTCTCAGACACGCCCTAGGTCGCGGGCGAGTACCGCCGGGTAGCTCGGGCCCTCGAGGAGTGTCATGAGGATGCGGGAGCGGGTCGGGTCGGCCATCGCCCGGCCCAGCCGGTTCATCACGTCCAGCCGCGAAGCAATAGTCAGCATGCGCTGACCATACAGAACCTGCTGACCTCTCGTGTGTGGCTCCCGCTGCTGATATCTGCATAGGTGTATGGTCGTGGCATGAGTGTGACGCCGTTGGATTCGTGTCAGGTCACCGCCGTCCATCCGGAGAAGGTGGCGCTGACCCGGGAGAGGATCCCCGACGAGCGCGAGGCCGGCAGGTTGGCCGGGCTGTTCAAGCTCCTGGGGGACCCGCGCCGTGCCCGGGTGCTGTATGCGTTGCTGGAGGCCGGCGAGCTGTGCGTGTGTGACCTGGCGGCGTCGGTCGATGTCGCGGAGGCGTCGGTGTCCCAGGTGCTGCGGGTGCTGCGTTCCGCTGGGGTGGTCGAGAACCGCCGGGAGGGGCGGATGGTGTACTACCGCCTCGCTGACGGGCATGTGCGGATGCTGCTGGACGTCTCCCGTGAGCACGCCCGCCACGAGGGGCAGGGCTGATGGGGGCGGGACACAGCCATGCCCCGGCGACCGGGCATGCCGGTGGCCGCTACCGTCGGCGGCTGGCGGGGGCGTTCGCCCTGACGGCGGGCTTCTTCCTGATCGAGCTGGTCGCGGGGCTGGTGTCGGGGTCGTTGGCGCTGCTGTCGGATGCCGGGCACATGGCTGCCGATGTGGTGGTGCTGGGTGCGGCGCTGCTGGCGACGCGCATCGCGAGCCGGCCGGACTCCACGGGGCGACGCACCTATGGCTCCTACCGGGCCGAGGTGTTCGCCTCGGCGTTGGCGGTGCTGGCGATGCTCGCGGTCGGGGTGTACGTGGTGGTCGAGGCCATCAGCCGGCTGGGCGACGCGCCGGAGGTGGCCTCCGGCGCCATGCTCGCGGTCGGCTTCGCCGGCCTGGTGATCAACATCATCTCCATGCTGCTGCTGCGCAGCGGGGCCAAGGACAGCCTGAACGTCAAGGGCGCCTACTACGAGGTGATCGCCGACGCCGCCGGGTCGGTGGGTGTCATGGTCGCCGGCGTGCTGATCATTCTCACCGGCCAGCCGATCTGGGACGTCGTGGTCGCGGCGCTCATCGCGGTCTTCGTCATCATCCGGGCGGTGGTTCTGGGCAGGCAGGTGATCGCGGTGCTGGGCCAGCACGCCCCGGAAGGGGTGGACCCGGAGGACGTCGCCGGTGACCTGGACGCGGTCGAGGGGGTGGAGGAGGTCCACGACCTGCACCTGTGGACCCTGACGTCGGGGATGAACGTGGCCACGGCCCACCTGGTCGCTGACCAGGGCGCGGACCACGGCGCCGTGCTTGCCGGCGCGCGCCGGGTGCTGCGCGACCGTTACGGTATCGCCCATGCCACCTTGCAGGTGGAGGGCGCCGGCAGCGACGGCTGTCACGACCTGAGCTGGTAGCACTCGGCACGGAAGCCCGCTCGCGAGAGCCGCACATGCTTGAGCAACGTCTTAGGAGCGCGCGATGACCGCGAAGCACGGCAAGGGCCCCGGGCCGGACGAGGGCCAGCGGCCGGCCCGGCGCGGGGTGGTGCTCACCCTGCTGGGGATCGGTCTGGTCGCCGCGGCTTACGTGGTGACGATCGTGGTCATGGTGGTGCGGTGACGCGGCCCAAACGGACCGCGGCCTCATGGCGGCGCCGCAAGGCGGTCATCGCGTCGTCCAGTGCTGTCCTCGTCGGGTCGAGCACGTAGAGGTCGTGAAGACGTCCAGATATAGGCCTGGGACGGGAGTTCTTGCATCGACTGAACTCCCCGGTGGTTGCAGGTCCGATACGCAGGGGTGCCAGTAAGTAGGGCTGATCGGCGCCCATTTTCTTGTCTCGCGCCCCGGGGCGAGGCGGTCCCCTATCGGTGTCCCTGTGTGCGGGGCAGGTTCACGCCGCGCAGCAGGAGAGCTTGGCGATGTCGGTGGTGAAGGCCTGCGCGGTGAGCTTGAGGCCTTCGGCCATGGTCAGGTAGGGGCTCCAGAGGTTGGCGACCTGGCTGGTGGTCATGCCGGCCTCGAGCATGTAGACCCCGGCGGCGGCGAGGTCGCCGGCGTCCTGGGCCAGGGCGGTAATGCCGATGATGCGGCCGGTGTCGGCGTCGGTGACCATCTTGATGAACCCGCGGGTGTCGCGGTTGACGATCGCGCGTGGGACGTGCGCGAGTGACAGGACACGGCTGTCGTAGCGGATCCCGGCAGCGGAGGCCTGCCGTTCGGTCATCCCGACGGCGGCCAGGGCGGGGCTGGTGAACACGACCCGGGGCAGGTGGCGGTAGTCGACCTCGAGGCCGGCGCCGGTGAGGGCGTTGTCGGCGACGAGGGCGCCGTGGGCCGCGGCGACGTACACGAACTGACGGTGGGCGGTGACGTCACCGGCAGCCCAGACGCGCGGGTTGGTGCTGCGCAGATGGCTGTCGACAACCACCTCGCCGTGGTCGCCGGTGCGCACGTCGACGGTGTCGAGACCGAGCGTGGCGGTGACCGGGCGGCGCCCGGTGGCGACGAGTACCTCGGCCGCCCGGAGTTCCTGTGAGCCGTCAGTGGTGGTGGCAGTGACCGTGACCTCGCCGGTGGCCGGGTCGCGGCGGACCGCGCTGGGCACCGCGCCGCGGATGATCTGGATGCCTTCGTCCGTGAAGATCTCATCCAGGGCGGTGGACGCCTCGGGTTCTTCCTGGGACGCCAGCCGTGAGCGGACCAGCATGGTGACCCGGACGCCGAGCCGAGCGAAGAGCTGGGCCTGCTCCATCGCGACGTAGCCGCCGCCGATGACCAGCAGCGACTCCGGGACGTGGTCCAGTTCCATCGCGGTGGTCGAGGTCAGGTAACCGGCCTCCTGCAGGCCGGGGACCGGCGGCGCCCAGGGCCTGGAGCCGGTGGCGATGAGGTAGTGCGCGGCCCGGACCGTCTCCACCGTGCCGTCAGGGCCGGTGACGCGCAGTGCCGGCTCGCTGGGTGTGCCGACGAACGTGGCGTCCCCGGGGTGGAGATCCCATCCGTACTCGGTGGCCAGGTCCAGGTACTTCTCGCCACGCAGTGACCCGACGAGCCGATCCTTGCCGGCGATCAAGGCGGGCATGTCGACCGGCCGGACTTCGGGGAGCGGCAGGCCGGGGAACCGGGAGGCGTCGAGTGTGACGTGGCGGGCCTCGGCGGTCGCGAGCAAGGCCTTGGAGGGCACGCACCCGGTGTTCACGCAGGTACCGCCGACGGTGCCACGCTCGATCATCACCACCCGTCTGCCGAGGTTGGTGGCGCGGATCGCGGCCGCGAACGCCGCCCCACCGGACCCGATCATTGCCAGGTCATACGACCTGCTGTTAGCCGTTGCCGTCATGAACTCCTCCTTCATCGCCCTCAGGATCGACCTTCCAGTGCACTGGAAGGTCAAGGGGGAGAATGAGTGGCATGCGGATCGGTGAGGTGGCTCGGGCGTCGGGCACGACGAGCAAGACCCTGCGGTACTACGAGGAGGTCGGGCTGCTACCCGCCGCGGACCGCACCCCGGCGGGCTACCGGGACTACGGCGCCGAGGTGCTCGACCGGCTGGACTTCATCCGCCGGGGGCAAGCGGCCGGGCTGACCCTGGCCCAGATCGGTCAGGTGCTGGACATCCGCGACCGGGGGCAGGCCCCCTGCCGGCACGTCACCGACCTGCTCGACACCCGCCTTGATGTGATCGACCGGCAACTCGCCGAGCTCGCGCAGCTACGCACCACGATCGCCGACCTGCGCGAGGACGCCGCCGCCGGCGACCCGGCCATGTGCTCCCCCGAGGATGTCTGCCGCTACCTGTGACACCGAAGTCACGGGCCCGTGGCAGCGCATGGCGGCCCACTCTGTTGCGTTGGGGTGTTAGACCTTTCGCAACGGTTCTGTTGCGCGGGGTGCACCCTATCGCGACGCCTATTCCTCCGGCCTGCCGTCGGCCGCTGTCCCGGTGAAGGATCGGCTTGCGGAACGTGAGCCTCACTCGCAGCGCCCTCTTGCCCGCGTGCTTGGAGGCCGCCACTGAGCTCCGACAGAACCCCGCCATATAGCGGCGCAAGCCACACATGACACCGGGCGGCACACCGAGCAGCCGCCACAAACGACCGATTTAGCCGTTACACGCCCGTGAGTCGGAGCATGACTGAGCCCATTGAGGCCGGAATGGGGGGCGAGGCCACTGTGCCGATTCTGATTCTTTGTCCACACCACCGCGGGGGCCGTTTCAGCGGCCCCCGCGGTGGTGTTGCCGAGGTGTGGACTCAAGCCGCGCGGGGCAACACTCCGCGCAAGACGTCGGTGAGGGTGACGACCCCAGTGAACCGGTTGTCCTGGGTCACTGCGGCCAGCTGGCGGCTGTTGCGGCGCATGGAGGCAAGTGCTTCGTGCAACGGTGTGGTGGAGGGCAGCGTCAGAGCCTGCTGGATAAGCGGCTGGATTGGCGCAGAAGGCTCCATCGTGAGGGTGTCCCGCACGTGGACGACGCCCGGAACGCTCTCAGGGGTATGGTCCGGCTGGACCAGGATACGCAAGTGCCCTGAGCACGCAGCGGCATTCTGGACCGCCTCGACGTCGGCGTCGGGGGCGACCTTGACCGGGTGCTGACCCTGGGGGAGGAGGTCCCCGAGAGTGAGGGTCTGAAGGTCCAGGGCACCGGCCAAGGCTTCATGGTTCTGCCGGTCCAGGGTGCCGGCGGCGGCGGAGTGCTCAACCAGCTGACGAATGGCCGCTGCGTCGTAGCCGCCCACGGCGGCTTGGTCCACGGGGGTGACGCCGCTGAGGGTCACCAGGCGGTTGGCCAGCCGGTTGGCCAGCAGCAGCAGGGGGCGAACGGTCCAGACGAAGGCGCGTGCGGGCACGGCCACGGCTTTGGCTGCGGTCTCGGGGTGGGCAATGGCCCAGGACTTGGGGGCCATCTCCCCGATGACCAGGTGAAGGAAGGTCACGGCCAGCAAGGACAGGACGAAGGAGGCGGTTCCGGCTGCCGCTGCGGGGATGCCCCAGTCCTCCAGGACGGGGCCGAGCCATGCGTCGACGGCCGGCTTGGTGATCGCCCCCAGGGCGAAGGTGCACAAGGTGATGCCCAACTGGGCTGCGGCGAGCATGAGGGTCAGCTCGTCGACTCCCTTGAGAGCGGCCCGCGCGGCGCGGCTGCGTCCTGCCTCGGCCTCTAGCCGGTGCCGGCGGGCGCCCAGCAGGGAGAACTCCATGATGACGAAGATCGCGCTGAGCACGATCAGCGCTGTGGTCACGAGCATGACGATCAGTGGACCGTGCATCATCGCTCCTCGTCCGTGGTGGCGTCGGGCTGGGCCTCGTGGGCGGCATGGCTGCCGGCGGTGTCAGAGCGGGGCACCTCGATGAGGTGGATCCGCAGTCGAGCCGGGACCCTGCGTTGGATGGAGAGGACCTCGACCTGCAGGTGGCGGTCGTAGACCTCCTCAGCCCCGAAGTCTCGTGGGTCCTCGGGCAGGTCGATCGTGATGACCTCGCCTTCCCGGGGCAGACGGCCCAGAGCGTCGATGGTCAGACCGGCGGCGGACTCGGCCTCGGTCACGGGCAGGGGGTGCCCGACGAGGCGCTCGAGCTCGTCCAGGTGGGCCTCTGCGCTCAGGACCCAGGAGTGCAGGCCTGTGGCGGTGATCTCCTCCTGGGGGTGCAGGTCGTGCTCGTCCGTGAGCTCGCCCACGAGCTCCTCCGCGAGGTCTTCCACTGTGAGCACGCCGACGAAGCCGCCGAACTCGTCCACGATGCACGCCATCTGCTGCCCTGAGCCGTCGAGCTCCCGGGCTGCGTCGGGCAGGGACATCATCGTGGGCAGCACCAGTGCAGGGCGCATCAGGGCGGACACGGGGGTGTCCGGGGCCATCCGGGTCTCACCGAGCAGGTCGGTGAGGTGGACTACCCCGAGCGGTTCGTGTTCGTTCGAGATCACCGGGTAGCGGGTGTGGCCGGTGGCCATCAGGTCGCGCACCTGAGCCAGGGAGGTCTGGGGCTGAACCTCGTCCACACGCGAGCGGGGCACCATCGCGTGCTGCACGTCCTGGTCTGGGAAGTCCAGCACCCGGTCGATCAGGACGGAGACCTCCGCGGGCAAGGATCCGGAAGCTCTGGAGTCCAGGGCAATGCGGTCCAGGTCCTCGGCGGAGGCGGTGCTGTCGACGTCGTGCACTGGCTCGATGCGCAGGAGCTTGAGCAGCACCTCGGCCGCCTTGTCGAAGACCCAGATGAGCCAGCCGAACAGGCCGAGGTAGATCTGTGTGGGCCGGGCCAGAGCGCGGGCCAGGGGCTCGGGGTTGGCGATGGCCAAATTCTTGGGGTACAGCTCGCCGATGATCATCTGCACCAGGGTGGCCACCACCAGTACGCCCAGCGTGGAGATGGCGATGACCACTTCAGAAGGCAGTGCGGTGCCGCCGAGCAACTCGGTCAGGGCCGCACCCACCATCGGCTCTGCCACGTAGCCCACCATGAGGCCTGTGACCGTGATCCCCAGCTGCGCGCCGGAGAGCATGAAGGAGGTGCGGCGAGTGACCTGCAGTGCGCGGGCGGCGGCGCGGTCGCCGGCCTTGGCGGCGGTCTGCAGGCGGACGCGGTCTACAGACATGTACGCGAATTCCTGGGCCACGAAGAAGCCGTTGGCGGCGATGATCGCCAGGATGATGAGGGATCCGAGGATCAGTGTCAGGACTGGATCCATGCCTGAGTCACCTCCCCACGAGGTGCAGGCGACCCCGCCAGCTGCGGGGTGGGGTGGGGGTGACGCTCGGACTGTCACCAGGGCAGGCGGCTGGGCCGTCGCTCATGTATTCAGGGGCTCCATAAGGGGTCGAATGAATAATGGCGGCACATTACCACCGGTAACCGGTCGCAGGGCAAGGTGGGGTGTGGCCTCGCCGCCGACATCGGGCATCTGCCCGCCAGGATGTCCAGCCGGGTATACCCCTTTACACGCCCCGTCCGCCCACGAGAGCATCACGTCAGAAACGGTCCTGTGGAGTTGATCTTTGTGTGGCGGCATCTTGTGGTCGCTGTCTGGCGCTTGACGCCGTCATGACTGGTCGCCCAGACGCGCGTGGAGGTTGCTACCTCGATTTGCGGGTGGCGTACCAGGCGCCGATGATCACCAGGACCTGCGCTGGGATGCGGAGTGCGACGACGGCGGTCGGGATGCCGAGCTTCTCCGTCGCTTCGGGGTTGCGGAGCTGATCGATCGCAGGGGGAAGAGTTCCGGCGAGCATGATGGTCGCGGCCCAACGAGCGATGGGGTTGAGGGGCGGGATGAGGAAGCTTGCCCCGATCCCGGTGAGGGTGACGGTCGCGGCGCCCTGCACTTGGTCGCCATGTTCGGCGATCTGTTCCGGGATGAGGGCGGTGAAGAATTCGCGGTGAGTGGCTTGGATGATGCCGGCTCCGATGAACAGGGTCCCGAGGCCGGTGCGTAGAACGGTCTGCTTCTTCGACATGGTGTTCTCCTAGTTGTGCTGGTCTACTGCGGTGGTGGTGCCGGTGAGGTAGGTCTGGATCGTCGGGGCGATGTGTGCCACGAGCTCGTCGTGCGACATCGCCGTGATCGGGGGAACTTTCACGATGTAGCGAGCCATCGCGACACCGAGCAGGTGCGATGCGGAGATCGCGATGCGCTGCGTCCGCTCGTCGTCGGCCGCTGACGTCTGGTCACGGAGGCGTGCTCCGAGGATGTCGAGGAGCATGGTCGCGGCGTGCTCGGAGGTCGTCGCGGAGCGGACCAGCGAGAGCAGGATCGCGCGAGTGTCGGGCTCTTCCCACATCCGCAGGTAGCTGTCGGTGATGCGGGCGCCGAGTTGGGCAGGGTCGCCCTCGAGGGCGGCGGCCATCCGCTGCGGGATCGTCGTCCGATCGGCGACGGTGCTGGCGAAGAGAGCTACTTTGTCGCCGAAGAAGTGGCGGATCAGCGCGGGGTCGACCCCGGCGGCACCGGCGATGGCCCGCACGGATGCGCCCTCATAGCCGAGTTCGGCGAACAGTTCCTTCGCGGCGTCGAGGATCGCGTCTCGGGTGCCGCTGTCGCCCGAGCGGCGCCCGCTTGGCCGCTTCCTGGTCGTGTCGTCGTTCACCGGGGTCACCGCGTCAGTGTACTCCACGTCTGAGGATTTCCTCAGGCGTGGAATTAGGTCTAGGGTAGCCGCATCAACCTCGTTCCCACTCTCTGGAGACAGCCTCATGGACAGTGCCATCCCCTCGCCCCCACCGCACACGAAATGGCCCGCTGCCGTACTGATCGGCGTCGTCGCGTCGGTGCTTCTCGCCGTGGTGGTGCTGGCGTTCCTGTGGCCGAGCAAGACCTCCGGCACCCACGACCTGCCGGTCAGCGTCGCCGGTCCCGCCGCATCCGTCACCGCGCTCGAGACGGCACTGGGGGAGACGGGGACGTTCGACTTCGTCGAGGCCGCCGACCGTGACGAGGCCGTGGCGCAGATCGAGTCGCGCGAGACCTACGGGGCGATCGTCCTCGGCGACAACCCCGCGGATGCGCCGGAGGTGCTGACCGCACCGGCCGGCAGCGCGGTCGCCGCACAGCTGCTCACCGGCGTGGCGACGCAGTTGCAGGCGCAGATGGCGGAGCAGGTCGCCGCCGCCGGCGGAGACGCCTCCACCGTCAAGGTGGCCGTCACCCCGGTTGTGCCCCTGTCTGGCTCCGATCCCACCGGCGCCGGGCTCGCGGCCGCGTCGTTCCCGCTGGCGATCGGCGGCATGCTCGGCGGCGTACTCATCTCCCTGCTCGTCGTCGGGGCGGTGCGCCGCCTTGCCGCGGTCGGTGCTTTCGCCGTGGCTGCGGGGTTGATCCTGGCGTTCATCATGCAGACCTGGTTCCATTACCTGCAGGGCGACTTCTGGCTGAACGCCCTCGCAATGGGATTGACGATGCTCGCGACCTCGGCGTTCATCGTCGGCTGCACCTCCCTGTTCGGCCGGGTCGGCATGGGTATCGGCGCAGTGGTCACGATCTTCATCGGCATCCCGCTCTCCGCGGCCGCGGTCCCGTGGCAGTTCCTCGCCGCCCCGTGGGGGGCGATCGGCCAGTTCCTCGTGCCGGGCGCCTCGAGCACCCTGATCCGTACCCTCAGCTACTTCCCGGACGCCAGCAGCGCACAGCAGTGGTGGACGCTCACCGGTTGGGTTGCGCTCGGCGTGATCCTCGCCCTGGTCGGTCACTTCCGGAGCCGCCCCAGCATGCACGTGCCCGAATCCACCATCGAATAGCCCACCCTCTCGGCGCACGCCGCGCAACCCTCAGACGACCGCACGACCTGAAGGAGACAAACCCATGAAGATCGGAATCCTGGGCACCGGACGTGTCGCAACCACGCTCGGTGAGCGCCTCATCTCCCGCGGACACACCCTCGTCTACGGCTCCCGAGAACCTGCCAGCGGCAGCGCCACTCAGCAAGACGCAGTGTCAGCCTCGGACATCGTGATCACCGCGATCCCCGGCGCCGCGGTGCTCGACACGCTCGATGCTCTCGGCGATGACGCCCTGACCGGGAAGATTCTGCTCGACCCGTCGGTGCCGGTCGGCGCAGACGGGCAACTGCTGTTCCCGGGCGACAGCCTCGCCCGCCGCGTCCAGGAGCGCTTCCCTGCCCTGCGGGTCGTGAAGACCCTGAACACGATGAACACGAGCATGATGACCGACCCTGCCGACACGGTGGCGAACCCGATGGTCTTCGTCTCTGGCGACGACCCCGACGCCAAGGCGACGGTGCGTGAGCTCCTGCATGATCTGGGGTGGTCGGACCAGGACATCCTCGACCTGGGAGGAGTGGAAACAGCGGTCGGCACCGAGCACGCCTTCCACCTGTTCTTTGGAGTCCTGACGGCGCTGCAGTCTCCGCAATTCACTCTGTCCGTAGCCCGATAGACCCACCAGCTCCGGTGGACCGGACTGGCAACACGAAAGGAAGGTCAACTCTTATGCGACTGCAGAACAAGACCGCATTGATCGCTGGCGGCACGGGCGGAATGGGTCGCGCCAGCGCCCGCCTCTTCGCGAAGGAAGGCGGCACCGTGTTCGTCGCCGCCCGGCGCCCCGAGCCCGGCAACAACCTCGTGAAAGAGATCACCGACGCCGGAGGCCGCGCCCACTTCGTCGAACTCGACACCACCAAGCAGGACCAATGGGATGCTGCTGTGTCCGCCATCAAGGCCGAAACAGGAGCGTTGCACGTGCTGCTGAACATCGTCGGCAGCAACGACCTCACCGTCATCCCCCACGTCGACGTCGCCGAGTGGAACCGCATCTTCGAGGTCAACGTCAACGGCACCCTGATCGGCATGCAGGCCTGCGCCCCTCTAATGAAGGACTCCGGGGGCGGATCGATCATCAACATCGGCTCCGTCGCTGGCATCACAGGCACCTTCTCCGCCGCCTACAGCGCCTCAAAATGGGCCCTCGAAGGGCTGTCCCGCTCGGCCGCGTACACGCTCTCCGACTGGGGCATCCGAGTGAACGTCATCCAGCCCGGCTTCATCGAAACCGACATGACCAAACCGATGACCGCGAACCCGCTGATGCACCACCAGTTCAAGAAGACGATGGAGAACACCATCCTCCTTCGCCGGGCAGGCAAGGCTGAAGAGATTGCCACGACCGCGCTGTTCCTCGCCAGCGACGACTCCTCCTACATCACCGGCACCGACATCGTGGTCGACGGCGGCTGGAGCTCCTCCGCCGCCTACCTCGGTAACGAACGCGAACACAACATGCTCGGCCTCCTCGCCAAGAAAGAAAAAATCGAGCACCTCTTCCATCCCGGCTCCTAAACCGTCTCCACGACAGCTGGACGAACCCGGCGCGCGTGCGCAAGCAGCAGCGACCAGCGTCTCCAAAACCAACAGTTTTACGAGACGCCGTGTTTGGCGACCACGGGGCCGGCGCGAGCTGGGTCGACGGGAGGCCGGGAGTGTCTCGCGAAGTCGTCGCGCCGCGTTCTGTCTCAGACCTTCCGGTGAAGATGATTTATGAGGCATGATCACGTCATGAGGCTTCTGGGGTACACACGGGTGTCGACGGCGGGGCAGGATCCCGCGCTGCAGCTCGACGCTCTCCTCGCGGCTGGGGTGCAGCGGCGGGATGTGTTCTCGGATGTAACGTCCGGCGCGAAGAGCGCGGCAGAGCGTCCGGGCATGAAGAAGCTCCTGTCCTACGCAGAGCCTGAGGACACGGTCGTGGTGTGGAGGATCGATCGGCTGGGGCGATCTCTGATCGACGTGCTCAATACCGTGAACCTGCTGCGAGACCGCGGCGTGAAGATCCAATCCGTCTCCGATGGGATCGACCCCGAGACCTCGTCGGGACGGCTGATGCTCGGGATGCTGGCAACGCTGGCGGAGTATGAGCGGGAGCTGATCACCGAGCGCGTCAACGCCGGCATCGCCGCGGCCCGGGCCCAGGGAACGAAGTTCGGTCGACCGCCCGTGAACCCCGAGGTCGTAGATCGCAAGCTCGCAATCGCCGCCGAAGAACGGGCGAAGGGGCGCACGGCCGAGGAGGCTGCGCGTCTCGTGGGGTGGTCACGGGCGACGCTCTACCGCCACCAGCGGAACACGGCCGCTCGCGAGAGTGTCAAGCAGGCTTGACATGGACGGGCCGCAGAAGTGGAACATTCTGCGGCTCCACATCGAAGACGGCATCCCCTTAGCGAGCCTTGCGCGCGAGACCGGGATCGGCACACGCACGCTCTCACGCTGGCACTCCGCCTATCGAGCCGGTGGCGTCGCCGCTCTCGAACGGACACCGCGCGCCGACGCCGGCGCACGGCGTACTGCGCCTGAGCTGGTGGTGTTCGTGGAGCACCTGGCACTGACCAGACCACGCCCGAGCATCGCCACACTGCATCGCCTGGCAGCGGCCGAGGCCTCGAGAACAGGCAAGAAGCCCCCGAGCTACGCGACGGTGCGTTCGATCGTGCAGGCACTGGATCCCGGCATGGTGACCCTCGCACTCGAGGGCCCAGCCTCCTACCGGGACCGCCACGAACTCGTGTACCTCCACCGTGCCGAACACCCCAATGCCTTGTGGCAGGCCGACCACACCGAGCTCGACATCCTCATCAAGGACCCCAGCGGGAGACCCTCACGGCCCTGGCTGACCACGATCATGGACGACTACTCGCGGGCGATCTGCGGGTACATGGTCTTCGAGGGAGCCCCTTCAGCGATGAACACCGCACTGGCGCTACGCCAGGCGATCTGGCCCAAGAACGATCCGGCCTGGTCGATGTGCGGCATCCCCGACGCTCTCTACGTCGACCACGGCAGTGACTTCACCAGTCACCATCTCGAATACACGGCGATCGCCTTGAAGATCCGCATCATCCACTCCACCGTCGGCCGGCCCCAAGGCAGAGGCAAGATCGAGCGGTTCTTCCAGACCGTCAACACCGAAGTGCTCGCGACCTTGCCTGGACATCTCACCCCGGGCCACCCTCAGGCTGTGCCCGCCCTGGAGCTGGCCGGATTGGACCGAGCGATCGGGGAGTTTGTCGGCCAGTACAACGAGCGCACGCATGCTGCAATTCGTACGAGCCCGAAAGCGGCCTGGATCGGTGAGGGGTGGATGCCGAGGATGCCCGAGAGCCTCGAGGAGCTCGACGGCCTCCTCTTGCGAGTCTCCAAGCACCGCACGATCCAGCGGGACGGCATCCACTTCCAAGGACAGCGCTACCTCTCACCCACGCTCGCCCCCTTCGTCGGGCGCACCATCACCATCCGTTATGACCCTCGCGACCTCTCCGAGATCCGTGTCTATGACCACGACACCTTCGTGTGCACGGCGATCGATGAAGCCCACCCCAACCAGCGGTACAGCCTCCATGACATAGAGACCGCGCGCCGGGCCCGCCGACGAGAACTCCGCCGGGGCATCAACGACCGCATCCCCGCCGCCAATCGATCCCAGCCAGAACCACCCGCGCCACCACCTCCCGCACAGCGGAAGCGGAAGCAGCTACGGACCTACGAAGAGGACGAGTAGATGAGTCGCGATTTCATCGTCACCAAGGAGCACCGCCGCTTCACCGAGTTCGCAGGCGCCATCCGCAAGGACGTCACCATCGGCATCTGCCATGGGGAGGCAGGCGTCGGCAAGACCCAGTCGGCCCGCAGATACGCCCACTGGGACATGCTCGAGCCCTTCATCCAGGACTGGGGGCCGCGCAGCGATGCCGACCTGAAGCACTACGCGGCCGCCCACCGTTCCCGCACCGTCTTCTACACCCCCGAGGTCCTCCCCAAGCACCGTGACCTCATGCGCGATATCGAGTTCTACCGTGCAAAAGTGGGAATCCTGATCTACGAACACCTCTGCGAGATCGGCAAGATCACGACCACGGTGGTGCCCCGCACCATCGACTTCACCGAACTGATCATCATCGATGAAGCCGAGCGACTCACCCCGACAGCACTCGAGCTCCTACGGGACCTCCACGATCGCCACCACGTCGCCCTGATGTTCATCGGCATGCCCGGCATCGACCAGCGTTTCCGCCACTACCCCCAGCTCTACAGCCGCCTCGGCTTCTCCCACCGCTACCGCGCCCTCGCACAAGAGGAGCTGCTGTTCGTTCTGACTCGTCACTGGAAACGCCTCGGCCGCACCCTCGACCCCGAAGACTTCACCGACGCGCAGGCCATCGCCGCGATCGAACGCATCACCCGCGGCAACTTCCGCCTCCTCGAACGGCTATTCCCTCAGATCGGCCGCGTCCTGAAGATCAACCAACTCGACACCATCACCGACGACGTCATCGAAGCTGCCGCCAGCACCTTGGTCACCGGCTAGCGCCACCTACTGACTCACAGAAGCACGCCACTTACTGATCAAGTCCACAGAAACGGTCCCAAACCGAGCTGTTGGACAGAAGTGTCGGAGGGTCTGAGACGTGGTGGGACAGACCGTCGGGTGCGTGTGAGGCCACCCCCGTGGGAGTCGGCCGACGCCCCGCACCCACGAACGTCGGCTCACGTCAGGGCGAGCATGGCGACGCGCCGAGGGGACGGGCGCCGAAGCCTTCTCCCGATAGAACGAGCACGTGGCGAGCCGGTGGTTGAGGGGGCCCGGCACCAGGTCTGCGACGAAGGCCCATGAGGATCTCCAGCCCCGGAAGCCAGGCTCCAGCGCTGGGCAGCTCGGCACTGCTGGGCAGCCGAGCCATCTCCACGAGCTGCGCATCACCGGGATCCCGCTCCCATTCCATGCCTTCCACCGCATTGCCCGTGGCCACCCGCCAGCGGGAGAGGATCTTCTGCGCTCGCTGCAACCGGGCGCTCACTCGGTGTGCGGGACGGGATGGGTCGCCTTCATCGTGGTGGGTCATGCTCCAGTTCGCGGGTCCGAGCGCGGGGCTCTGCTCCTCGTCCGGGAGGGGGAGGAGGGCCACGACGGCTACCCCCAGATCCTCTCGCCGCATCATTCCTGTTCCCCGTCGGCGACGTGGGCGCGGCCGCGCCGCCCGCCGGTGACCTCCAGGGCCTGGACCCGAGGCCCGGACGCGTGGACAGTCGACGAGATGGATGTGTGCGTCGCGGAAGAGATCTGGTGCGGTGGGCCCGGGCGGGGTTCGGGGCAGTGATCGACCTGGTGGTGTCTCAGGTGTGCAAGGAGCGGTGTCGTCGCTGGGGTCAGAAACGAGCGTGTCGTGCCCACCTGTCGGAGGTCGCCCGGGCCATGCGTGCGGACCGGACGGGCACGTTCAGCCCGTCATCCCCACGTCCACGGCCGCCTCGCGCGCGTGCCCCGATGGGAGTGAAGGAACGTGCAGACATGGGAGGGGGAGGACGCTGAGCGGCCGGCACGTCCCACGTGGGCTCACATGTGCAGCGCGTGGCGAGGGCCTCGCCGTCCCGTCCGTCACAATGACCGACTGCGGTCCAGGCTGGAGGGGCCGGGTCGCTAGGGTGGTGCCGTGAAGACCTTCGACGAGCTGTACGCGGAACTGACGCGCAAGGTGCAGGAGCGCCCCGAGGGCTCCGGCACCGTGGCCCAGATCGACGCCGGCGTCCATGCGATCGGCAAGAAGGTCGTCGAGGAGGCGGCCGAGGTCTGGATGGCCGCCGAGTACGAGTCGGATGAGGCCGCCGCCGAGGAGATCTCGCAGCTGCTGTACCACGTGCAGACCATGATGATCGCCCGCGGCATCAGCCTCGAGGACGTCTACCGCCACCTCTGAGGCCGCCGGCCCCGTTCCCCGCCCGCCCCACCGCACCCCGAGGAGACCGACGCGTGCTGCGCATCGCCGTGCCCAACAAGGGCGCCCTGTCCGAGTCCGCCCGCGAGATCCTGACCGAGGCCGGCTACCGGCAACGCCGGGACTCCCGCGAGCTCGTCCTCGTGGACCCCGAGAACAACGTCGAGTTCTTCTACCTGCGTCCCCGGGACATCGCCGTCTACGTCGGCCAGGGCACCCTCGACGTCGGCCTGACCGGCCGCGACCTGTTCTGCGACGCGCAGGTGGGGGACACCGCCGAGGAGATCATGGCGCTCGGCTTCGGCCGCTCCGTGTTCCGTCTCGCTGCCCCCGTCGGCTCCTTCACCTCCGCCGAGCAGCTCGCCGGCAAGCGCATCGCCACGAGCTACGACGGCCTGCTCTCCGACTACCTGGCCCGCACCGGCCTGGACGCCACGGTGGTCCACCTCGACGGCGCCGTGGAGTCCTCCGTCAAGCTCGGCGTGGCGGACGCGATCGCCGACGTCGTGGAGACCGGCAGCACTCTGCGCGCCGCCGGCATGGAGGTCTTCGGCGAGCCCATCCTCGACTCGGAGGCCGTGCTGATCGGCCGCGCAGGGGAGCGCCCCGAGGGCCTCGACGTGTTGCTGCGCCGCCTCAAGGGCGTGCTCGTGGCCCGCCGCTGGGTCATGATCGACTACGACATCCGCCGTGACCTGCTGGAGGCGGCCACCGCGGTCACCCCGGGGCTGGAGTCACCGACGGTCTCACCGCTGCGGGACGAGACGATGGTCGCCGTGCGCTCCATGGTCCGCAAGCCGGACGCCAACCGCGTCATGGACGAGCTGTACGCCCTGGGCGCCCGCGGCATCCTGATCTCCGCGATCCACGCGATCCGCCTCTGACGGCCCGCGCCGTCCCGCCCGAGCCCCCCGAGACGAAGGAGCCGACGTGAGCCTCGCCGTGCGTGTCATCCCCTGCCTGGACGTGGACGCCGGGCGCGTGGTCAAGGGCGTGAACTTCGAGAACCTGAGGGACGCGGGCGACCCGGTCGAGCTCGCTCGCCGCTACAACGCCGCGGGCGCCGACGAGATCACGTTCCTCGACGTCACCGCCTCCACCTCGGACCGCGCCACGACCTACGACGTCGTGACCCGCACGGCAGAGGAGGTCTTCATCCCGCTGACCGTGGGCGGCGGCGTGCGCACCGTCGAGGACGTGGACCGGCTGCTGCGCACGGGGGCGGACAAGGTCTCCGTCAACACCGCGGCCGTGGCCCGGCCCGAGGTGATCACGGAGATCACCCGGCGCTTCGGGTCCCAGGTCCTCGTGCTCTCCCTCGACGCCCGGCGCACGGAGGACCCGGGATGCGCTTCCGGCTATGAGGTCACCACCCACGGCGGCCGCCGGGGCACCGGCATCGACACCGTCGCCTGGTGCCGGGAGGCCTCCGAGCGCGGGGTGGGGGAGATCCTGCTCAACTCGATCGACGCGGACGGCACCCGCGAGGGCTTCGACCTGGAGATGATCCGGGACGTGCGCGCCGTGACGCGGGTGCCGCTGATCGCCTCCGGCGGCGCCGGCGAGCCCGAGCACTTCCCGCCCGCCGTCGCGGCCGGTGCGGACGCGGTGCTCGCCGCCTCCCTGTTCCACTTCGGCCCGGACGACATGCTCGCCCGCGTCAAGGACGCCCTGCGGCAGGCGGGGCACACCGTCCGCTGACCCCGTCGGCCACGCCCATCTCCGGCTCCCTAGACTGGACCTCCATGAGCATCTCCCCGCCCGACGACCTCGTGGCCACCGTGACCTTCGACGACCGGGGCCTGGTGCCCGCCATCGCCCAGCAGGAGGGCACCGGCGAGGTGCTCATGATGGCGTGGATGAACGAGGAGTCCCTGCGCGCGACGCTCGAGACCGGCTGGGCCACCTACTGGTCCCGCTCGCGCGGCGAGCTGTGGCGCAAGGGGGAGACCTCGGGCCACCTGCAGCGGGTGCGCGCGGTCCACGCGGACTGCGACGGCGACACCCTGCTGCTCACCGTGGACCAGACCGGCCCCGCCTGCCACACGGGCACCCGCACCTGCTTCACCGGCCGCGAGCTCGTCATGCCGCCGGCCGCCGTCGACCCTGAGGAGGCCGCCCGATGACCGCCGCCACCACTCCCTCCCGTGCGGAGTTCCTGCGTCTGGCGGACACCGCCCGCGTGATCCCCGTGGTCCGCACGGTGCTGGCGGACGGCCTCACGCCGCTGGCGATCCATCGGCGCCTGGCCGGCTCCCGCCCCGGCACCTTCCTGATGGAGTCCGCCACCCCGGGCGCGGCGTGGTCCCGGTACAGCTTCATCGGGGCCGGCTCAGCCGTCACCCTGACCTCGCGGGACGGCGAGGCGCACTGGCAGGGCACCCCGCCCGAGGGGCTGCCCACGCAGGGCCGCGCCCTGGACGTGCTCGCGGCGTGCCTGCGCCTGCTGAGCACGGACGTGCGCGCCGAGGTCGGAGGCGTCCTGCCGCATCTCGTCTCCGGCATGGCCGGCTTCCTGGGGTGGAACACGGTCCGCGCGTGGGAGCGCCTGCCGCACCCGCCCGAGGACCACCTCGGCCTGCCCGACCTCGCGATGAACCTCGTCACCGACCTGGCCGTGCACGACGCCCTGGACGGCACCGTGACGCTGATCGCCAACGCGGTGAACGGCAACGGCCTGGCCACCGGCGCGGACCGCGCCTACGACGACGCGCTCGCCCGTCTGGACGCCATGGTCGAGCGCCTGACCGCCCCGGCCGCGGACCCGGTCAGCGACGTCCCGCGCCGCTGGCTCGAGGCGGACGCGGACGAGGTCGCCGCCCAGGCCGAGGACCGGTGGGGCGCCGAAGGCTTCCGGGAGGCCGTCGGGAAGGCCCAGCGGGCGATCCGCGACGGCGAGGTGTTCCAGGCCGTCGTCTCCCGCCGCCTCTCGGTCACCACGGACGCCACCGGTCTGGACGTGTACCGCGTCCTGCGCATGGTGAACCCGAGCCCCTACATGTACCTCTTCTCCTTCGAGACCCCGGACGGGGAGCCGTACGAGATCGTGGGCTCCTCGCCCGAGGCGCTCGTGACCGTGCGGGACCGCCGCGTGGTCACCCATCCGATCGCCGGCTCACGGCGGCGCGGGGCCACCGAGAAGGACGACCGCCTCCTCGGCAAGGACCTGCTGGAGGACGAGAAGGAGCGGGCCGAACACCTCATGCTCGTGGACCTCTCCCGCAACGACCTCTCGCGCGTGTGCCGCCCCGGCACCGTCGAGGTCACCCAGTTCATGGAGCTCGAGGCGTTCAGCCACATCCTCCACCTGGTCTCGCATGTGGAGGGCCGCATGCGCGACGACGTCGACGCGCTCGACGTCCTCCGCGCCGCCTTCCCCGCTGGCACGCTGTCCGGTGCCCCGAAGCCCCGCGCCCTGCAGCTGCTGGACGAGTGGGAGCCGACCGAGCGCGGGCCCTACGGCGGCGTCGTCGGCTACTTCGACCTGGCGGGCAACATGGACATGGCGATCAACATCCGCTCGGCCACGCTGCACCGCGGCCAGGCACATGTGCAGGCCGGCGCCGGCATCGTCGCCGACTCCGATCCCGACGCCGAGACCGCCGAGACCGTCACCAAGGCGACGGCGCCGCTGCGGTCCGTGCTGACCGCGGGCGAGCTGGGGCAGGCGTGATGCGCCGCCGCACCGTGGTCCTCGCCGCGCTGGCCGCCGGCGCGCTCGTGCTGCTCACGGCGGGCCGCACCTGGGTGACCGCCACGGGCCTGTCCGGCGGGATCGCCTCCGAGGCGACGACGTCGGGCGGCGCCGCCGCGCCCGTCGCCACCGCCATGGCCCTGGTCGTGATGGCCGGTGCCCTCGCCCTGACCACCGCCCGGCGCCTCGGCGCCGTGATCGTCGGCGTGCTCATGGCGCTGGCTGGGGTCGTGATCGCCTCGACCTCGGTCACCGCCGCCCTGGATCCGGCGACGACGGCGGCCGCCGCGGTCGCCGACGCGACCGGGACCACTGCGCTCGCGCAGGACTACGCCGTGACGGCGTGGCCGTGGGTCGCGGCGGCTGGCGGCGTCCTCGCGGCGCTGTGCGGCGTCGTGGCGGCACTGGCGGGCCGTGGCTGGCGTTCGTCCCGGCGCTACGAGAAGGCGCCTGCGGCCTCCGAGCCCGGCCCGGCCGCCGCCGGGGAGCAGCCCGCGCAGTCCGCCCGCGAGGCGGCCCAGCGCCGGCGCGTGGACCAGATGGACGCGTGGGACGAGCTGTCCCGCGGCAACGACCCCACGTGAGCGCCCGTCTCTCGGACCGCCCCGCACCGCCCGGGTCGTCCCGGGTCACGCGGGCCCGGCCCCGTGCCCGCATGGCACAATGAGGGACAGTCGTCATGTACACCACGCACCAGTGAGGGACAGCCATGAGCCACACCGCGAACACCGCGCACACCGAGCCCACCACCCGTCGCGCCGCCCGCCGCGGCGCCGTCGAGGACGTCGTCGTCACCGAGGACGGCCTGGTGCTCAACGACCCGACCCACCTCGAGCTGCCCGGCCACGGCAACTCGCCCGGCGCGTGGGCCATGGTGGCGCTCGTGCTCGTCGGCTTCGTGGCCGGCTGCGTCGGCCTGCTCGCCGACTGGAGCGTCGTCGTCTGGATCGGCGTGGCCCTGATGGCCGTGGGCGTCGTCGTGGGCATCGTCGCCGGCAAGGCCGGCGCGGGTCGCGGCCAGCACGGTCACTGATCCGCGTGTCCGTCCTCCAGGAGATCATCGACGGCGTCCGCGAGGACCTCGAGCCACGTCGCCGTGCCCTGCCCGAGGCGCGCCTGGCCGAGCTGGTGGCCGCCGCCCCCGCGCCGCGTGACGCCCACGCGGCCCTGCACGGCGGACGCACCGACCCCGCGGGGATCCGGGTGATCTCCGAGGTGAAGCGGGCGAGCCCCTCCAAGGGCGCGCTCGCCGAGATCCCCGAGCCGGCCACCCTGGCCCGCGCGTACGAGCGCGGCGGCGCCAGCGCCGTCTCCGTGCTCACCGAGGCCCGCCGCTTCGGCGGCAGCCTGGCCGACCTGGACGCCGTGCGCGCCGCCGTCGATCTGCCGGTCCTGCGCAAGGACTTCACCGTCACCGAGTACCAGATCCACGAGGCCCGCGCCCACGGGGCCGACCTGGTCCTGCTGATCGTGGCCGCCCTCGACGACGCCGAGCTGGCCGGCTTCCTGCAGCTCACCGAGTCCCTGGGCATGCACGCCCTCGTGGAGGCCCACACGCCCGAGGAGATCGAGCGCGGCGTCGCCGCCGGCGCCCGCATCCTCGGCGTCAACGTGCGCAACCTCAAGACCCTGGACGTCGACCCGGCCCGCTACGCCGCGCTGGCCGACGGGCTGCCCGAGGACGTCGTCCGGGTCGCCGAGTCGGGCGTCGAGTCCGAGGAGCAGATCAAGGCCTACGCCGCCGCGGGCGCCGACGTCGTGCTCGTGGGCGAGGCCCTCGTGCGCCACGGCGCCCCCGAGGAGGCGCTGCGCGCGTTCCGCGCCGCGTCCCTCACCGTCCGCTGACCGAACCAGACCCGAGGAGCGTGGTCGCCATGAGCGCCGACCGTCCGAGCACCGAGCCCGCGATCGAGTTCGAGGGGCCGTATCAGGGTCAGGCCGGGCCCTACTTCGGCGACTACGGGGGGCAGTGGATGCCCGAGTCCCTCATGGCCGCGCTGCAGGAGCTCACCCGCACCTACGAGGAGGCGCGGCAGGACCCCGCCTTCGAGGCCGAGCTGCGGACCCTGTTCCGGGACTACGTGAACCGGCCCTCCCTGCTGAGCGAGGTGCCGCGGTTCGCCGCGGACACCCCCGGCGTGCGCATCTTCCTCAAGCGCGAGGACCTCAACCACACCGGCTCGCACAAGATCAACAACGTGATCGGCCAGGCGCTGCTCGCCCGCCGCATGGGCAAGACGCGTCTGATCGCGGAGACCGGCGCCGGCCAGCACGGCGTGGCCACGGCGACGGCGGCCGCGCTGTTCGGCATGGAGTGCACCGTGTACATGGGGGAGGAGGACACCCGCCGCCAGGCCCTGAACGTGGCCCGCATGCAGATGCTCGGCGCTGAGGTGATCCCCGTGGCGATCGGCGCCCGCACCCTCAAGGACGCGATCAACGAGGCCCTGCGGGACTGGGTCGCCTCCGTGGACACCACGCATTACCTGATGGGCACGGTCACGGGCCCGCACCCGTTCCCCGCCATGGTGCGCTACTTCCACTCCGTGATCGGCGAAGAGGCCCGCGAGCAGATCCTGGCGCAGGCCGGCCGCCTGCCGGATGCCGTCGCGGCGTGCGTGGGCGGCGGGTCCAACGCGATGGGCCTGTTCCACGGCTTCCTCGACGACCCTGGGGTGGAGCTCTACGGCTTCGAGGCCGGCGGCGAGGGCCTCGAGACCGGCCGCCACGCCGCGTCCATCACGCTCGGACGCACCGGCGTGCTGCACGGCGCCCGCACGTACCTGATGCAGGACGAGGACGGGCAGACGATCGACTCCCACTCGATCTCCGCGGGCCTGGACTACCCGGCCGTCGGCCCGGAGCACGCCTTCCTGCACGACACGGGCCGCGCCGTCTACGAGCCGGTCTCGGACACCGAGTGCATGGACGCCTTCCTCCGGCTCACGCGCACCGAGGGCATCACGCCCGCCATCGAGTCGGCCCACGCCCTGGCCGGCGCGCTGCGCCTGGCCCGCCGCTGGGCGGACGAGGGCCTCGTGGGGCCGGACGCCCCGGAGGGTCAGGAGCGGATCATCATCGTGAACCTCTCCGGCCGCGGGGACAAGGACGTCGCCACCGCGGCGGCCTGGTTCGGCCTCGGCACGGCCACGGAGGAGAAGGACCCGCTCGAGGAGATGACCCCCGGAGAGGAGCAGTGACCGGCATGACCGTGCACTCCAAGACCGCCGCGGCCCTGGATGCCGCGAAGGCGGCCGGCCGCACCGGCCTCGTCGCCTTCCTGCCGGCCGGCTACCCGTCCGTGGACGAGTGCGTCGAGGCCGTCGTCGCCGCCGCGGACAACGGCGCCGATGTCATCGAGCTGGGCCTGCCCTACACGGACCCCGTGATGGACGGCCCCGTGATCCAGGCCGCGACCCAGGCCGCCCTGCAGGCGGGTTTCCACGTGGCCGACGTCTTCGACATCATCCGACGGGTGACCCAGCGCACTGACGCCGCGGTGCTGGTGATGACGTACTGGAACCTCGTGGACCGCATGGGCGTCGACGAGTTCGCGCGCCGCCTCGCCGAGGCCGGGGGCGCCGGTCTCGTCACCCCTGACCTCGTGCCCGAGGAGGCCGGCGCCTGGATGGAGGCCTCGGACCGTCACGGCCTGGACCGCGTGTTCCTCACCGCGCCCTCGTCCACGGACGAGCGGGTGCGCCTCACCGTCGACTCCTCCCGCGGCTTCGTGTACGCGGTGTCGGTCATGGGCGTCACCGGCACCCGCGACGCGGTGTCCACCGTCGCCGAGACCGTGGTCCGCCGGGCCCAGGATGCCGGGGCGGAGCACGTGTGCGTCGGCCTCGGCGTCTCCCAGGCGGCGCACGTCCGCGAGATCGGCGCCTACGCCGACGGCGCGATCGTCGGCACGGCCCTGGTGCGCGCGCTGACGGACGGCGGGCCGCAGGCCGTGGGCACGCTGACCCGCGAGCTCGCGGCCGGCACGGTCCGAGAGGGCTGAGGGTGACCGCCGCCCTGGCCCCGCTCGCCGCCTTCCCCGCCCCCGGGTGGGACGGGTTCCAGCTGGGCCCGGTGAAGATCCACGCGTACGCGCTGTGCATCATCCTGGGCATCGTCCTGGCCCTGTGGCTCGCCGAGCGCCGGTGGCGCGCCCGCGGCGGCCCCGAGGACCGCGTGCTCGACATCGCCCTGTGGGCCATCCCGTTCGGCTTCGTGGGCGGGCGGCTCTACCACGTGTTCTCCTCACCGGACCGGTACTTCGGGCCCGGCTTCGACGGCACGGGCGACCCGATCCAGATCCTGTACGTGTGGAACGGCGGACTCGGTATCTGGGGCGCGATCGCCCTCGGCGCCGTGGGCGCGTGGATCGCGTGCCGCCGCTACGGGCTGCGGCTGACGGCCTTCGGCGACGTCGTCGCGCCGGGCATCCTGCTGGCCCAGGCCATCGGCCGGTGGGGCAACTGGTTCAACCAGGAGCTCTTCGGCGGCCCGACGACCCTGCCCTGGGGGCTCGAGGTCGACCCGGCCAGCCCGAACTTCCCGGCCGGCTACGCCCCGGACACGCTGTTCCACCCCACGTTCCTCTACGAGTGCCTGTGGAACCTGGCCGGGGTCGCGCTGCTGCTCCTCGTGGACCGCGCGCTGCACCTGCGCCACGGCCTCATGCTGTGGTCCTACGTCGCCTGGTACACCGCGGGCCGCACGTGGATCGAGATGCTGCGCATCGACGACGCCGAGATGGTCACGCTCTTCGGCGTCACCCAGCGGCTCAACGTGTGGACGTCCCTGCTGGTGTTCGTCATCGCCCTCGCGTTCATCGTCGGGATCCTGCTGCGCCATCGCGGCGCGGCCGCCGGCCCCCACGCCCACCAGAGCGTGTGGCGCGCCGGGCACGCCCCCGAGGGCGACGACGGCGCCGCCGTCCCCGCGGGCCGCTCCGGGTCCCACGCCGTGGGCGCGGCGGAGGACGACGCCGTCCGGCGCTGACCCGCTCCCCGGCGCGCCCGCGAGGGGCGCCCGGGGCCCCGGTGTCCCACATGGTGGACATTCGGCGTGTCACAGAACGTCCGGTTCCGCACAGTGGGACGTCGCGCCCGGTAGCGTCTCTTCCACCTCGGGGCCGTCGGCCCCGAGCGTCGGGGCCAGCGCCGTCCCCGTCCGAACCCTGCTCTCCGGAAAGGACGGCACCATGCCCGTGGCATCCTCGCCCGCCTCGGCCCCCCGCGCGGGGGGACCGGTGGATCCCTTCGTCCGCTATGCGGACGTCCCCGCCGCCCAGGGCCTCTACGACCCGTCCCGGGAGACCGAGAACTGCGGCCTCGCCGTCATCGCCACCCTGCGGGGCACCCCGGGCCACGACATCGTCCAGCACGCGCTGACCGCCCTGCGCGCGCTCGAGCACCGCGGGGCGGTGGGCGCCGACGAGGGCACCGGCGACGGCGCCGGCCTGCTGACCCAGATCCCCGACGAGCTGTTCCGTGCCGTCGTCGACGCCGAGCTGCCCCCCGTGGGCGAGTACGTCGCCGGCACCGCCTTCCTGCCGCCCGTCGACGGCGAGCGCGCCGAGGCGAAGGAGGCCGTCGAGCGGCTGGCCGAGGAGGAGGGGCTGCAGGTCCTGGCGTGGCGCGAGGTGCCCACCGACCCCTCGGCCCTGGGCGTCGGCTCCCGGGCGGCCATGCCCGCGTTCGAGCAGCTGTTCCTGTCCCTGGCGGACGGTCAGGACGGCACCGAGCCGGGGCAGTCGCTGGACGTGCGGGCGTGGCGGGTGCGCCGCCGCGCCCAGTCCCGCGCCGGCGTCTATTTCCCCTCGCTCTCGTCCCAGACGATCGTCTACAAGGGCATGCTGACGACGGCCCAGCTGGAGCCGTTCTACCCGGACCTCTCCGACGAGCGGTTCACCACCCGGCTGGGCGTGGTCCACTCGCGGTTCTCCACCAACACCTTCCCCTCGTGGCCGCTGGCCCAGCCGTTCCGCACCATCGCGCACAACGGCGAGATCAACACGGTCAAGGGCAACCGCAACTGGATGCGCGCCCGTCAGGGCCAGCTCAAGCACCCGATGCTCGGCGAGGTCCCCGAGGACCTGTTCCCGCTGATCAGCCCCATCGGCTCGGACTCGGCCTCCTTCGACGAGGTCGCGGAGCTGCTCATGCTCTCCGGGCGCCCGCTCACCCAGGCGATCATGATGATTATCCCGGAGGCGTGGGAGAACCACGCGACCATGGACCCGGCCCGCCGCGCCTTCTACCAGTACCACTCCATGCTCATGGAGCCCTGGGACGGACCGGCCGCCGTCGCCTTCTCCGACGGCACCCAGGTGGGCGCCGTGCTGGACCGCAACGGCCTGCGCCCCGCCCGCTGGTGGGTCACCGACGACGGCCTCGTCGTCCTGGCCTCCGAGGTCGGCGTCGTGCCGATCGAGCCCTCGGCGGTGGTGCGCAAGGGGCGCGTGGCCCCGGGGCGCATGTTCCTCGTGGACACCGAGCAGGGCCGGATCATCGGCGACGACGAGATCAAGGCCGAGGTCGCCTCCGCCCAGCCGTGGGAGGACTGGGTGCGCCAGAACCTCCTGGACCTGGAGTCGCTCCCCGAGCGCGAGCACGTCCGCCACACCTCTGAGTCGATCCTGCAGCGTCAGCGCATCTTCGGGTACACCTCGGAGGAGCTGCGCATCCTCGTCGGGCCGATGGCCCAGACGGGCGCCGAGCCGCTCGGTGCGATGGGCACGGACACGCCCATCGCCGTCCTCGCCAAGCGGCCCCGGCTGCTCTTCGACTACTTCGTGCAGTCCTTCGCCCAGGTGACGAACCCGCCGCTCGACGCGATCCGCGAGGAGCAGGTGACCTCGATGCGCACCGCGATCGGCCCGCAGGGCAACGTGCTCTCCCTCGAGCAGGTGCGCACCCGCCAGGTCGACGTCCCGTTCCCCGTGATCGACAACGACCAGCTGGCCCGCATCCAGCACCTGCGCGACGCCGACGGCACCCGCCTGACCCTCAAGGTGAACGGCGTGTACCGGGTGGCCGGAGGCGTCGAGGAGCTCCGCGCCCAGCTGAAGGCGATCTGCGAGCAGGTCTCGGCCGCCGTCAACCGCGGCGTGGAGTACGTGGTGCTGTCCGACCGCGGCGCCACCGCCCAGTGGGCGCCGATCCCGTCCCTGCTGCTGACCTCCGCCGTGCACCACCACCTGCTGGCCTCGGCCAACCGCACCAAGAGCTCGCTGATCGTCGAGGCGGGCGACGTGCGCGAGGTCCACCATGTGGCCGTCCTGCTCGGCTACGGGGCCTCCGCGGTCAACCCGTACCTGGCCATGGAGTCCGCCGAGGAGCTCGTGCGCACGGGAGAGGTCTCGGGCGTCACCGCCGAGCAGGCCGTGGCGAACCTGATCAAGGCGCTCGGCAAGGGCGTCCAGAAGATCATGTCCAAAATGGGCATCTCCACGGTCGCCTCCTACACCGGCGCCCAGACGTTCGAGGCGCTCGGCCTGTCCCGGCGCTTCGCGGACCGCTACTTCGTGGGCACCACGAGCCCGCTCGACGGCGTGGGCATCGACGTCGTCGCCGCCGAGATCCAGGCGCGCCACGAGTTCGCGTATCCGCCGGACGGCAACGACATCAACCCGTACCGCGAGCTCGAGGTGGGCGGCGAGTACCAGTGGCGGCGCGAGGGCGCGCCGCACCTGTTCAACCCCGAGACCGTGTTCCGCCTCCAGCACTCCACGCGGGAGCGGCGCTACGACGTCTTCAAGGACTACACGCGTCGCGTGGACGACCAGGCGGAGGAGCTCATGACCCTGCGCGGGCTCATGCGCCTGCGCACGGGCGAGCGGCCGCCGGTGCCCGTCTCCGAGGTGGAGCCCGTCGAGTCGATCGTGCGCCGCTTCTCCACCGGCGCGATGTCCTACGGCTCCATCTCGCAGGAGGCGCACGAGACCCTCGCGATCGCCATGAACCGCCTCGGCGCCCGCTCGAACTCGGGCGAGGGCGGCGAGGACCCCGAGCGCCTGCTGGACCCGGAGCGCCGCTCGAAGATCAAGCAGATCGCCTCGGGCCGGTTCGGCGTCACCAGCCTGTACCTGGCCACCGCGACCGACCTGCAGATCAAGATGGCCCAGGGCGCCAAACCCGGCGAGGGCGGCCAGCTGATGGGGACCAAGGTGTACCCGTGGGTCGCCCGCACGCGGCACTCGACCCCGGGCGTCTCCCTGGTGTCGCCGCCGCCGCACCACGACATCTACTCGATCGAGGACCTGGCGCAGCTGATCCACGACCTCAAGCGGGCCAACCCGACCGCGCGGGTCCACGTCAAGCTCGTCTCCGAGTCCGGCGTGGGCACGGTGGCCGCGGGCGTCGCCAAGGCGCGCGCCGACGTCGTGCTCATCTCCGGCCACGACGGCGGAACGGGCGCCTCCCCGCTGAACTCCCTCAAGCACGCGGGCACCCCGTGGGAGATCGGCCTGGCCGAGGCGCAGCAGACGCTCATGCTCAACGGCCTGCGCGAGCGCGTCACCGTCCAGGTGGACGGGCAGCTCAAGACCGGCCGGGACGTCGTGATCGCCGCACTGCTCGGGGCCGAGGAGTTCGGCTTCGCGACCGCCCCGCTCGTGGTCTCCGGCTGCATCATGATGCGCGTGTGCCACCTGGACACGTGCCCCGTGGGCGTGGCCACCCAGAACCCCGAGCTGCGCGCGCGCTTCACGGGCAAGCCCGAGTTCGTCGTCAACTTCTTCGAGTTCATCGCGCAGGAGGTCCGCGAGCTGCTCTCGCAGCTGGGCTTCCGCACGCTCGACGAGGCGATCGGCCACCGCGAGCTGCTCGACGTGGACGCGGCCCTGCACCACTGGAAGTCCGAGGGCCTGGACCTCTCGGGCATCCTCGCGGACCCCTCCGTCGGCCGGCGTCCGGGCCACGAGGACGCGCCCATGCGCCGCACCACCGAGCAGGACCACGACCTCGCCTCCCACATCGACCACCGGTTCATCGCCCGGCTGGGGGACACGCTCACGACGGGCACGCCCGTCGTGATGGACGAGGCCGTCGTGAACACGGACCGGTCCGTGGGCACGCTGCTGGGCTACCACGTCACGAGCACGCGGCTCGCCGACGAGCTGGACGACGACACGATCACCGTGCGCCTGACGGGCGAGGCCGGCCAGTCCCTCGGCGCCTTCCTGCCCGCCGGCGTCACCCTGCGGCTCTCGGGCGACGCCAACGACTACGTCGGCAAGGGCCTGTCGGGGGGACGCGTGATCGTCCGCCCCGACGCCGAGGCCCCGTTCGTGGCCGAGGAGAACACCGTGGCCGGCAACGTGATCGGCTACGGCGCCACCTCGGGCCAGCTGTTCCTGCGCGGCCGCGTGGGGGAGCGGTTCCTCGTGCGCAACTCCGGCGCCACCGCGGTGGCCGAGGGCATCGGCGACCACGGCCTGGAGTACATGACCGGCGGTGAGGCGCTGATCCTCGGCGAGACCGGCCGCAACCTCGCCGCCGGCATGTCCGGCGGGCGGGCCTGGGTGCTGGACCTGGACCGGGAGGACCTGAACCCACTCGCCGTCCGCGAGGACGCCCTGATCCTCGAGGCGCCGTCCGCGCAGGACCGGCTGCGGATCGCCGAGCTGCTGGAGCTGCACCGCGCGGAGACGGGCTCCGCCGTCGCCGCCGCGCTGCTCGCCGACCTGCGGGCCGGCGGGGACGCCGCCGACGCCGCGTGGGACCGCTTCACGACCGTCCTGCCCCGGCAGTACGACCTCGTGCTGCGCACCCGTCAGGCCGCGACGGCCGAGGGACTCGACCCGGACGGGGAGGCCGTCTGGGACCGACTGCTGGAGGTGACCCGTGGCTGATCCGCGCGGATTCCTGAAGAACCGGGAGCGCGTCGAGCGCCCCACGCGTCCGGTGCCGGTGCGCATCATGGACTTCAAGGACGTGTACGTCCGCCAGGACGAGGCGATCGTGCGCACCCAGGCCGGCCGGTGCATGGACTGCGGCATCCCGTTCTGCCACTCCGGGTGCCCGCTGGGCAACCTCATCCCGGAGTGGAACGACCTGGTCCGGCGGGGACGCTGGGACGAGGCCGCCGCGCGACTGCACTCGACCAACAACTTCCCCGAGGTCACCGGGCGGATCTGCCCCGCCCCGTGCGAGGACTCCTGCACCCTGGGCATCAACCAGCCCGCGGTCACCATCAAGCAGACCGAGGTGGCGATCGCGGAGCAGATCTTCGACAACGACTGGCTCGAGCCGGTCGTGCCGGCCCGCCTGAACGGCCACACCGTGGCCGTCGTCGGCTCGGGCCCGGCGGGACTGGCCGCGGCGCAGCAGCTCACCCGCGCCGGCTTCACCGTGGTGGTCTACGAGCGCGACGAGCGCCTCGGCGGCCTGCTGCGGCTGGGCATCCCGGACTTCAAGCTGGAGAAGGACGTCCTGGACCGGCGCCTGGCGCAGATGGAGGCCGAGGGCACCCGGTTCCGCACCGGCGTGGAGATCGGCGTCGACCTGCCCTGGGACCAGCTCAAGGCCCGCTTCGACGCCGTGATCGTGGCGACCGGCGCCCCCGTGGCCCGCGAGCTGCCCGTCCCCGGCCGCGGCCTCGACGGGATCCACCTCGCCATGGACTACCTCGTGCAGTCCAACCGCGCGGTCGCCGGCGACGAGGTCCCGGACCAGATCTCCGCCGAGGGGCGCCACGTGGTGATCCTCGGCGGCGGCGACACTGGCGCGGACTGCATCGGCACCGCGCACCGCCAGGGGGCGGCGTCCGTGACGACGCTGGCGATCGGCCAGCAGCTGCCGGTCGAGCGCCCCGTCCACCAGCCGTGGCCCACGATCCCCAAGGTCCACCAGCAGACCACGGCCGACGCCGAGGGCGGCGCCCGCGCGCACCTTGCCTCCACGGTCGAGTTCCTCGGCGACGAGCACGGCCGCGTGCGCGCCCTGCGCGTGGCGGAGACCGAGTACCGCGAGGACGGCACGCGCGGGCCCAAGGCGGGCACCGAGCGCGAGGTCCAGGCGGACCTGGTGCTGCTGGCGCTGGGCTTCACCGGCATCGAGGAGGGGCTGCTCACGCAGCAGCTCGGCGTGCACGTGACACGCGGGCTCGTGGCCCGGAAGGACGGGTACGAGACCGACGAGCCGGGCGTGTTCGCGTGCGGCGACGCCGGGCGCGGCGCCTCCCTGGTGGTCTGGGCCATCGCCGAGGGGCGTGCGTGCGCGCAGGAGGTCGACGAGTCGCTCGAGCGCTGGTCCCGACTGCCGCACCCCGTGGACCCGGACGACCGCGGCCTCGTCCTCGGCTGAGTCCTCCGTCTCATCTTCCGACGCCACGCGGGCCCGCCCTCCACCGAGGGCGGGCCCGCCCCCTATCGTGGGTCGCATGCGACACGCGAAGATCATCGCCACCTTTGGCCCCGCCACCGACTCCGACGAGACCACCCGCGCCATCATCCGCGCGGGGGCGGACGTCGTCCGCCTCAACATGAGCCACGGCGACCACGCGGTGCATGAGACGTCCTACGAGCGGGTGCGTCGGCTGAGCGTGGAGGAGCGGCGCCCGGTCGCGATCTTCGCGGACCTCCAGGGCCCCAAGATCCGCCTCGGCCGCTTCACCGACGGCCCGCATCTGCTCGAGAGGGGCGATCGGATCACCATCACCACCCGGGACGTGCCCGGGACCCGGGAGCTGGTGGGCACCACCCACAAGGGGCTGCCCGGGGACGTCGCCCCCGGTGACGTGCTCCTGGTGGACGACGGCAAGGTGCGCCTGCGCGCCGTCGAGGTCACGGACACGGACGTGCTGGCCGAGGTCGAGGTGCCGGGCATGGTCTCGGACAACAAGGGGATCAACCTGCCCGGCGTGGCGGTGAACGTGCCGGCCCTGTCCGAGAAGGACGAGCGGGACCTGCGCTGGGCGCTGCGCACCGGCGTGGACATGGTGGCGCTGTCCTTCGTGCGGGACGCCGCGGACGTGGACCGGGTGCACGAGATCATGGACGAGGAGGAGCGCCGGGTCCCGGTCATCGCCAAGATCGAGAAGCCCCAGGCGGTGGAGAACCTCGAGGCCATCGTGGACGCGTTCGACGCCATCATGGTGGCCCGCGGCGACCTCGGCGTGGAGCTGCCGCTCGAGGACGTGCCCGTGGTGCAGAAGCGCGCAGTGGACCTCGCCCGCCGCTGGGCGAAGCCGGTCATCGTGGCCACGCAGGTGCTCGAGTCGATGATCGACAGCCCGCGCCCGACGCGCGCCGAGGCCTCGGACTGCGCCAACGCCGTGCTCGACGGCGCGGACGCCGTCATGCTCTCGGGCGAGACCTCGGTGGGCGCATATCCGGTCGAGACGGTCCAGACGATGGCCCGGATCATCGAGTCCACCGAGACCCACGGCCTGGAGCTCATCCACCCGCTCGGCTCGCGTCCCCGCACGCGCGGCGGCGCGATCACCCGGGCCGCCGTCGAGGTCGCGAACCAGCTCGAGATCCCGTTCCTCGCCACGTTCACCGAGTCCGGCGACTCGGCCCGTCGGCTCAGCCGCCTGCGGCCGCGTCAGCCGATCTACGCGTTCACCCACCACGAGCACACGCACAACATCCTGTGCCTGACCTGGGGTGTCTACCCGAAGATGGTCCCGTTCCAGGACTCCACGGACAAGATGACCCTCCAGGTGGAGCAGTCGCTCACATCGGAGGGCATCGCCCAGCACGGCGACCTCGTGGTCATCGCCGCCGGGTCCCCTCCCGGGGCCGTGGGCTCCACGAACACGCTGCGCGTGCACCGCGTGGGCGACGACGCCGCGGGCGGCTCGTCCGCCGCCTCGCCGCAGACGCGCGAGCCGGTCGGCTTCTGGCCGGCCCGCTCCCCGTTCTGACGAGCGCGCGGGCGCCGCTCAGCCGACCTGGTCGATGACGGCCTGCGCGACCTCCCGCATGGTCAGGCGCCGGTCCATGGAGGTCTTCTGGATCCAGCGGAAGGACTCGGCTTCGGTCAGGCGCATCCGCTCCTGGAGCAGCGCCTTGGCCCGGTCCACGATCTTGCGGGTCTCCAGGCGGTCGCCCAGGTCCCGCACCTCGGCCTCGAGGCTGCGCAGCTCGTCGAAGCGGGCCACGGCCAGTTCGATGGCGGGGACCAGGTCGGCCTCGGTGAAGGGCTTGACCACGTAGGCCATGGCCCCGGCGGTCCGGGCGCGCTCCACCAGCTCGCGCTGGCTGAAGGCGGTCAGCATGACCACGGGGGCGAGCCGTTCCCCGGCGATCTCGCCCGCGGCCGCGATGCCGTCCATCACGGGCATCTTCACGTCCATCACCACGATGTCCGGGCGGTGCTCGCGCACGGCCTCGACGGCGGCGCGGCCGTCGCCGGCCTCGGCGACCACCCGGTATCCCGCCCCGGTGAGCACCTCCACCAGGTCGAGGCGGATCAGGGTCTCGTCCTCGGCGACGACGGCCCGCAGGCCGGTCTCCTCGGGAGGCGTCAGCGTGGACACGGCAGCTCCTTCGTGCGGGCCGGGACGGCGTCGGTGTGGCGCCGCTGGTGGTCCACCAGGCTACCGTGCGCCATGGGCGCGGCGCGGGCGCGGCGGCGGGGACCCCCCGCCGGAAGGCCGGGGACGCCGGGTCGGGGCGCTGATAGGGTGATCGAGTCCCGCCTCCGGGCGGCACTGCCCGAATGGTGGAATCGGTAGACACGCCGCACTCAAAATGCGGTGCCGAGAGGCGTGTGGGTTCGAGTCCCACTTCGGGCACCGTCGGCGCGCGGCCACCCGCCGTGGGCGCCGTGTCCGTGACCGATCGACCCGAGATGAGTGGTGTCCTGTGCTCCTGACCAGCCTCCTGCTGACCCTCCTCTCGGTGGTGGCGGCCGTCCCGGCCTCCCGGGCGCTGGGCAGGGACGCGGGCTGGGTCCTGGCCGCACCCCTGCTGGCCGCGGCCGGCGTGCTGATCGCGGCGTGGACGGGCGGCGTCCGGACGGAGCACCATCCGTGGATCCCCGCGGTCGGGGTGGACCTCGACCTCCGGCTGAACGGCCTGGCCCTCGTGTTCGCCATGATCGTCCTCGTCATCGGCGCGGCGATCCTCGCCTACTCCAGCCGGTACCTCAGCCGGGACCGCGCGGAGAGCCGCCCCGGCTCCTTCTACCTGCTGATGACCGCGTTCGCGGCGTCGATGCTGCTGCTGGTGCTCGCCGACAACATCGTGGTCCTCTTCGTCGCGTGGGAGTTCACCTCCTTCACCTCCTTCTTCCTCATCGGGCGCTCGGGGGACCACGCCCGCGACCCCGCGATCCGGACCCTGCTCGTGACCGTGGGCGGCGGCCTCGCGCTGCTGGCCGCCGTCGCCCTCATGGCCGTGCGGACCGGCACTGCCTCGCTGTCCGGGGTGTTGGCCTCGGACGTGTGGTCCGAGGCGGGCTTCACCACCACGGTCGCCGTCCTGCTGGCGGTGGCCGCGTTCACCAAGTCCGCCCAGTTCCCGTTCCAGGCGTGGCTGCCGGACTCCATGGTGGCCATCTCCCCGGTCTCCGCCTACCTGCACGCCGCGGCGATGGTCAAGGCCGGCATCTTCCTGCTGCTGGTGTTCAGCCCGGTCCTGGCCGGGAACCCGGTGTGGTCCGCGCTGTTGATCGGCTCGGGCCTCATTACGGCCCTGCTGGGCGCCGTCTCCGCGATCCGTCGCCACGACCTCAAGGGTCTGCTGGCCTACTCCACGATGAGCCAGTTGGGCCTGCTGGTGACCGCCATCGGCATCGGCACCCCCGTCGCGCTTACCGCGGCGATCGTGCACACCGTGGCGCACGCGCTGTTCAAGTCGGCGCTGTTCATGCTGATCGGCGTGGTCGACCACGAGGCCGGCACCCGCGACCTGCGAGAGCTCGCGGCCCGCCACGTGCGCATGCCGGTCACCGGCACGGCGATCGCCGTCGCCGCCCTGTCGATGGCGGGCATCCCGCCGCTGTTCGGCTTCATCTCCAAGGAGGGCCTGGTCGAGGCCGCTCTCGGGACCCCCGGTCCCGCATGGCTCCCCGTCCTCGTCACCGCCGGCATCGCCCTGACCTCCGTGTTCACCGTGGCCTACTCCGGCCGTCTCGTGCTCGGCGCCCTGGGCCTCTGGGGTCCAAGCCCGGACGGGGCCGCCCATTCGTGGCCGACCGGCCGGGAGGACGAGGTCCACGAGGCTCCTGCCACCTTCTGGGGCGTGCCCGTGCTGGCCGCGGCCGCGGGCGTGGCCCTGGGCCTGCTGCCCGGTGTGCTGGACACCCCCGTCTCCTACGCGGCCGAGGCCGCCTCCGGCGCGGAGGTGCACGCGCACCTGGCGCTGTGGCACGGCGTGAACACGGCCCTGCTCGTCTCCGCCGCCATCATCGTGCTCGGTCTGCTGCTGGTGGCCTTGCGCCGCCCGGTGGAGCGCGTGGCCTCCCACGCCGCCCTGCCGTTCTCCGCCCTGGATGCGGTGGACGAGGTTCGGCACCGGCTGATCGGCGTCGGCGCGGTCGTCTCGCGCGCCTCCGGCACCCTGGCTCCCCGCCCCCACCTCCTCATCCCCGCCCTGGTCCTGGGGCTCCTCGCCGTGGCCGGTGTCGCCACGATCGAGGATTTGCCCGCCGTCGTCGGCCAGCCCTCGCGCTGGCACGACTGGGTGCTGGTCGTCTTGGTGGGTGCCGGCGTGATCGCCACCATCCGCGCCAAGACGCGCATCGCCGCCATGGTGGTGGTCGGCGTCGTAGGGTTCGGCATGACCCTGTGGTTCCTCACCCTCGGCGCCGTGGACGTGGCCCTGACCCAGCTGATGGTCGAGGTGCTCACGGTGTGCGTCATGGTGCTGCTGCTGCGCCGCCTGCCCGCCCGCTTCAGCGACGAGCCGACCCCGCGCAGGATGCAGGCGGTCCTCGCCGCCTCCGTCGCCGGCGTCGCCGCGACCCTGGGCGTGCTCGCGTTCACCGGCCGCTCCAGCATGTCGGAGATCGCCCACTTCTACCTGACCCAGAGCTATGCCCAGGCTGGGGGGACCAACGTGGTGAACGTGATCCTCGTGGACTTCCGCGCCGTGGACACGTGGGGCGAGATGACCGTGCTCGGGGCGACGGCGCTGACCATCGCGGCCCTGTTGCTCAACCGTCGGCCGACGCCTCCACAGCCCTCCGCCGTGGACATGCGCTCCCCACTCGCCCACGTGCGCGAGAACCTCGTCCACATCCGGGTGTTCGGCCGTGTCTTCGGCGTGCTGATCATCCTGCTGTCCGCGTTCCTGCTGCTGCGCGGGCACTACGAGCCCGGCGGCGGCTTCATCGCCGCACTGGTCGCCGGTGCCGGCTACGCCCTGCTCTACCTGGCCGCCGACTCGGACACGGCCCCGGAGTTGCGGTGGCCGTACCTGGCCTTCATCGGCTCGGGCATCGCCGTCGGCACCGCGACGGGGATCGTCGGTTACCTCACCGGCAAGGGCTTCCTCGGAGCCGCGGGAGTGAAGGTCCTGGACTACGGGCTCTCCACCACGCTCGCGTTCGACATGGGCGTGTACCTGGCCGTGATCGGCCTGATCGTGGCCGCGTTCTCCCTGCTCGGCCCCGAGCGGCCGGGTGAGGACCCGCTCCGCGCCTCGAGCCGTGACCCCGGCGTCGCGCCGGCGGCCCCGTCCTCCGATCCCTCGGCCCCGACCACCACGACTGCACGAGAGGAGGTCACCCGATGACCGTCGCCCTTACCGTGGGACTTCTGACCTTCGGCGCGTTCTACCTGTTCTCCAAGCGCGAGCTGCTGCGCGTGATCCTCGGCATGGTCCTGCTGGGCCACGCCGCCAACCTGGCCATCATCGCCGCGGGCGGCACCGACCGCCGCGGGCTGCCCTTCGCGGGGACCTCAGACGTCGAGGTGCAGGCCGATGCCCTGCCGCAGGCCTTCGTCCTGACCGCTATCGTGATCGCCTTCGCGATCACCGTGCTGCTGCTCGCGCTGGCCGTCACCGGGCGCGCGGACGACGCGGTGGCCTCGCCGGGGGAGACCCGCGACTCCCTGGAGCAGGCCGCCGCCGACGCACGCTTCCCGCGCGAGGAGCGGCACGCCGCGGCCGGCCGGATCGCGCAGCACTACGCCGGCCAGGGCCCGGAGGTGCGTCGATGAGCGCCGTCCCGCTGGGCCAGCTGCTGCCCCTCTTCGCCGCCGTCCCGCTGCTGTCCGCCGGTCTGCTCGTGCTGGCGGGGGAGCGTCCCCGCCTCCACCGGGCAGTCCTGTTCGCGGTGCTCGGACTCGTCACCACCGGCGGGCTGGCCCTGGGCGTCCACGCCCTCGACGGGTCCGTGCTCGCCACCTCGCTGGGCGGCTGGCCCGGGGGCATCGGGATCGGCTTCGCAGCGGACATGCTGTCCGCCCTGATGCTCGTGCTCACGAGCGCCCTCACGATCGTGGGCGCGGCGTTCGCCTACGGCTCCCGCGTCGCTAACTCCCAGTTCTTCGCCCCGCTGCTCCTGATCCTCATCGGCGGAGTCAACGGCGCCCTGCTGACGGCGGACCTGTTCAACCTGTTCGTGTTCATCGAGGTCATGTTGGTGCCCAGCTACGGCCTCTACGTCCTCTCCGCCAACCGCCGTGAGCCCCTGCGCCGAGTGGACGGGGCGCGGCTGTACGTCACCCTCAACCTGCTAACCTCCACGATCCTCCTGGTCGGCGTCGGCTTCGTCTACGGGCTGACCGGCTCGGTGAACCTCGCGATGCTCGCCGGGTCCGCCGCGGCGGACCCACGCATCGCGATCGCCGCGGGCATGGTGCTGTTCGCACTGTCCATCAAGGCCTCGGTGGCCCCGCTGCACGGCTGGCTGGCCTGGGCGTACTCCTCGACCTCCCCGGCGGTGACGGCCCTCTTCGCCGCCCTGCACACCAAGGTCGCCGTGTACGGGCTCTACCGGATCTACTCCGTCATGTACGACGGCGATGCGCGTCTGCTGCCGCTCATCCTGGTCCTGTCCCTCGCCACCCTCGTGGTGGGTGCGCTCGCCTCGGTCGGTGAGCACGGTGTGCGCGCCGTGTTGTCGTGGCAGATGGTGAGCGGCATCGGCGGCATCCTCGTCGGACTCGGGCTCTCCACGCGCCTGGGTCTCGCGGCGGGCCTGTTCTACCTCGTGCACCACATGGTGGCGATGGGCTGCCTCCTGATGGCGGCCGGCGCGATCGAGGTGCGCTACGGCACCGGCCGTCTCGCGGACCTGCAGGGCCTGGCCCGGCGCGAGCCGCTGATCGCCGTCGCCTTCTTCGTGGGCCTGCTCTCCCTGGTCGGCATCCCGCCCTTCTCCGGGTTCGTGGGCAAGCTCATGCTCGTCAGCGCCGGCCTGGACGCCGGCCGCGGTGTCACCGCTGCGCTGGTGCTGGGCGCCTCCCTGGTGAGCCTGTGGGCTCTGCTGCGGGTGTGGGACGCCTGGTTCTGGGGCGCTCCGACGGCCCCACACGGGCACCGCGAGCGCCTGGCCACCGCGGCCATGCCCATCGTGGGCCGGGCGGGCTCCGTGCCGTCGCCCTCCGGCCGCGGCTCGAGCACCGACCACGAGCGCACCGAGTCGTGGGCCTCGCAGGAAACCCTCGATCCGCCCACGGGCGTGCTGCCGGTGACCGTGGATCCGGACGAGGACGTCACGCGCTCCCGCATCCCAGGCCGGCTGGCCGCCCCCGCCGTCGTCCTAGCTATGGCCACCCTCGCCCTCGGGCTCGGCGGTCAGGCCCTGTGGACCGTCACCGACCTCGCGGCTCAGGGCCTGATGGACCCCAGCAGGTACATCGAGGCGGTGCTCAACCCATGAGCACCGCACTCCCGCAGCCTCCGGAAGGAGACGCCCCCATGCACACCGTCGCCCCCGCCGACGGGACCGTCGACCTGGCGCCCGGCACGGCCTCCGCCGTGTCCTGGCCTTGGCGGTGGCTCGTGTTCTGGTGCTGGTACGCGTGGGCCCTGGTGACCTCTTCGAAGGCGGTCATCAAGGACCTCGTCACCCCCGGCGTCCAGGCGCGCTCGGGCATCGCCCGCGTGCGCAGCAACTGCCGCACGGACGCCGAGGTCACCCTGCTCTCGGCGCTGATCACCCTGACGCCCGGCACGTTGACGCTGGGCACCCGGCGTGCCGGCGCCGTCGGTGACGAGGACGGTGACCCGGACGCGCGGCGCCTGCTCTACGTGCACGGCCTGTACGCTGACGACGCCGACGCCCTGCGCGCGGAGATCCACGACATGGAGGCGCGCATGCTCCACGCGATGCGGAAGACGGGGGTGGCATGATGCCCTTCGCCTACGACTGGTCCCTGGTGGGGATCGACCTGGCCATCGCGCTGCTGACCGTGTCGGCGCTCGTGTCCGCGTACCGGATCGTGGTGGGCCCGCTCGACGCGGACCGCGCGGTCTCGGGCGACCTGCTCACGTTCAGCGTGCTCGGGATGCTCGTGCTGTTCGGCGTCCGGGCGGACAACCCGTGGACGTTCGACTTGGTCCTGATCGCCGCGGTCGTGGCCTTCCTGTCCGGCATGTCCCTGGCCCGCGCGCTCACGCGCGGCAAGCGTTGAGGAGGTCGCACCCGTGGACGTCGTCCTGACCGCCGCCGGCTCCGTGCTCGTGGTGATCGGAGCCCTTGCGTTCGTCACCGCGGGACTCGGTCTGATCCGGTTCCCCGACCCCTACACCCGCGTCTCCGCCGTGGGCACCGCCGGCGGCGTCGGGATGATCCTGATCGTGGTGGGCGCCCTGCTACTGGCCCCGGGGGTGGCCGCGTTCGTGAAGGTGGCCCTGATCGTGGTGCTGCAGCTGGGCTCGGCCTCGGTGGCCACGATGGCCCTGGCCCGTTCGGCCTATCTCACGGGGGTGCCCATGAACCCCGGGCACTACGACGAGCTCGCCGAGGACACCCCGGGGCGCGAGCACGGCGAGCCCGCTCCCCGCGCGCCGGACGAGGTCTGAGACCGCCCGCACGCGGCGTCGGCCCGGCCCGTCCCGTCTCCCGGGGCGGGCCGTGCCGCCTCAGGGGCGCGGCGCCAGGACCAGGTTGGTGATGCGGGCGGTCGAGAGCCGCCGGCCCTGCTCGTCCGTCATCACCACCTCATGGGTGACGAGGGTGCCGCCCAGGTGGACGGCGGTCGCGGTGCCGGTCACGAGGCCCGAGCGGACGGCCCGGTGGTGCGTGGCGCTGATCTCGACCCCGACGACGTTGCGGTCCGGCCCGGCGTGGATCTTCGCGGCCATCGAGCCCAGGGACTCGGCGAGCACGAGGTGGGCGCCGCCGTGCAGCAGCCCGACGGGCTGCTCGTTGCCCGCCACGGGCAGGGTGGCGACGGCTCGCTCGGCCGTGAGCTCGAGGAAGCGCAGACCCATCTTCTGGGCGAGGGGGCTGATCGCCGCGCCGCCGAGGGCGGTGACAAGCTCGGGCGTCAGACCGGCCTCGGCGCAGGCCGCCTCCAGCTCGGCGGGGCTCAGCTCGGGGGTGACGCCGGGGCGGTACACGCGCTCGGAGGCGGCGGGGGTGGTCTCGGTGTGCTCACTCATGAGCACTAGGCTGGCACACGCGACCGGCGCGCCCCGCGCCGCGCGCCGAGAGGAGACGTGAGCACCCATGGCGGCAGATCCGACCCCAGAGGCCCCGCAGCGGCTGCTGGTCCTGGACGGGCACTCGATGGCGTTCCGCGCGTTCTACGCGCTGCCCGCCGAGAACTTCGCCACGGACACGGGCCAGCACACGAACGCCGTGTACGGCTTCACCGCCATGCTCCTGACCATGATCCGGCAGCAGCGGCCCACGCACGTGGCCGTGGCGTTCGACCTCTCCGGGCCCACGTTCCGCTCCGAGGAGTACGGTGAGTACAAGGCCGGCCGCTCCGAGACGCCCGCGGAGTTCGCGGGCCAGATCGAGCTGACCGTGAAGGTCATGGAGGCCCTGGGCATCCCCACGCTCACGCTGGAGGGCTACGAGGCCGACGACATCGTGGCCACTCTGTCCGCGCGCGCCGAGGAGGCGGGGTGGGAGGCCGTCGTCGTCTCCGGTGACCGGGACGCGTTCCAGCTCATCTCCGAGCGCACCACCGTGCTCTACCCCAAGAAGGGCGTCTCCGACATCCCGCCGATGGATGCGGACGCCGTCATGGCCAAGTACGGGGTCGCCCCCGCCCAGTACCCCGAGCTCGCGGCCCTCGTCGGCGAGGCCGCGGACAACCTGCCCGGCGTGCCCGGCGTCGGTCCCGGGTTCGCCGCGAAATGGCTGAAGCAGTACGGGGACCTCGACGGCGTGCTCGCACACGCGCACGAGATCACGGGCAAGAAGGGGGAGGCGCTGCGCGAGCATCTCGAGGACGTGCGCCGCAACCGCCGCCTCAACGCCCTCGTGCGCGACCTCGACCTGCCGATCGGGCTCGAGGCAATGCGGCTCGAGATGCCCGAGCGCGAGCCCGTGGAGGAGCTGTTCGACGCGCTGCAGTTCAACCGCATCCGGGAGCGCGTGTTCGAGGTGTTCGGCGAGCGGGTGGGCGAGGACGCGCCGCCCCCCGAGGTCGAGGCCGCCCCGGAGTTCACCGAGGCGACGACGGCCGAGGACGTGCGATCCTTCCTCGCCGCCGAGGCCGGCAACCTGCTCGGCGTCCACGTGGACGTCGAGGGCCCGGCCCTGCTGCCCCGCCGCAAGGTGCCCGTGCCCGGCACGTTCGGCACGCCCGTCGGCGTCGCGCTGGTGGGCGAGCACGCGGGCCTGCACGTCACCCTCGACGGCGACGCCCCGGACCCGGCGCTGGTGGCCGCCGTGCGCGAGGCCCTGGGCGAGGGCGGACTGGCCAAGGCCGTGCACGACCTCAAGCGCACGCTCAAGGCGCTGGCCGCGCCCACCGAGGGCGACGGGCTCGGCCCGGACGCGGCCCTGGACGGCGTGGTGGACGACGTGCTGCTCTCGGCCTACCTGATCCAGCCGGACCGGCGGGACACCTCGCTCGAGGCGCTGGCGGAGGCGCATCTGCACACCCCCCTCACCGCCCCGCGCGAGTCCGCTCAGCAGCGGGCGCAGGGGTCGTTCGACCTCGACGGAGGTCAAGCCGCCGCCGAACGGGCGGACCGCGCCGCGGACGCCGTGCGGGCCGCCTGGGTGGTGCGCCGTCTCTCGACCCAGTTCACGCCCCAGGTGCTCGACCGCGGGGCCCAGCGGCTGCTGCAGGAGCTCGAGATCCCGCTCTCGCGGCTGCTCGCCCGGATGGAGCTGACCGGCATCGCCGTCGACGTCGACGCCCTGACCGGCCTGCGCGAGGACTTCACCGACGCCGCCGACGCCGCCAAGGAGTCCGCGTGGGCGTCCGTCGCGGAGGAGACCGGCGGGATGCAGGTCAACCTCGGCTCGCCCAAGCAGCTGCAGGAGGTGCTGTTCGAGCGGCTCAACATGCCGCGCACGCGCAAGACGAAGACCGGCTACTCCACGGACGTGGACTCGCTGCAGGACCTGCTCGAGCAGACCCGGCACCCGTTCCTCGAGAACCTGATGGCCCACCGTGACGCCACGAAGCTCCGGCAGACCGTGGAGGGGCTGCTCGAGACCGTCGCCCCGGACGGCCGCATCCACACCACCTACTCGCAGACCGCCGCCGCCACGGGCCGGCTGTCTTCGCTGCACCCGAACCTCCAGAACATCCCGGTGCGCACCGAGGCGGGCCGCCGCATCCGTGAGGTGTTCGTGGCGGACGAGGTGGCCGGCGAGCAGGCCGTGCTGCTCTCGGCCGACTACTCCCAGATCGAGATGCGCATCATGGCGCACCTGTCCGAGGACGAGGGGCTGATCCAGGCCTTCCGCGAGGGCGAGGACCTGCACTCGTTCGTCGGCTCGCAGGTGTTCGGCGTGGACCCGGACGACGTCACCGCCGAGCAGCGCGCCAAGGTGAAGGCGATGAGCTACGGCCTGGCCTACGGGCTGTCCTCCTTCGGGCTGTCCAAGCAGCTGAAGATCTCGGTGGACGAGGCGCGCGGCCTCATGAAGGGCTACTTCGACCGCTTCGGCGGCGTGCGCGACTACCTGCGCGACGTCGTCGCGCAGGCCCGACAGGACGGGTACACCTCGACGATCGAGGGGCGCCGCCGCTACCTCCCGGACCTCAGCTCGGACAACCGTCAGCTGCGGGACATGGCCGAGCGCGCCGCGCTCAACGCCCCCATCCAGGGCTCGGCCGCGGACATCATCAAGCGCGCGATGCTCGACGTGCAGGCCGGCCTCGAGGAGCACGGGCTGGCCTCGCGCCTGCTGCTGCAGGTCCACGACGAGCTCATCCTCGAGGTCCCGGCCGCCGAGCTCGAGAAGGCCACGGCGCTCCTGAAGGAGCGGATGGGCCGGGCCGCCGAGCTCTCCGTGCCGCTCGACGTGCACGTCGGCCAGGGAAGGAGCTGGCATGACGCCGCACACTGACGCGCCGGAGGGTCCGTCGCTGCGGCGGCTGGCCGACGCCGCCGAGGACCGGCTCGGCGAGCACGGCCTCGCGCTGCGTGACCTCGGGGTCCTCGGCCCCGAGGACCCCGCCGCATCGCACTTCGCGGCCGCGGTCGAACGGGGCTTCTACGAGACGGTGCCCACGGGCGCCGCGCTCCGCCAGCAGCTCGAGGCCCACGCGGCCGACGGACGGCGCCGGCTCGGCGTCTACGCGCCGGGGGACGACCCGGCGGCCCGCCGCCCCGCCGCCACCTTCGAGGACTTCGTGCAGCCGCTGACCACGTCGCCCGGCCGCACCGTCGACGCCTGGCTGATCACCGACGTGACCGTCTCGCCGGACGCCCGCCGGCGCGGCGTGCTGCGGGCCATGATGCTCAGGTCCCTCGCGGACGCCCGCGACGCCGGCCTGTGCGCGGCCGCCCTGACCGCGACCGAGGCCGCCATCTACGGCCGCTTCGGCTTCGGGGCCGCCACCCGGTGGCACGCCGTGCGGATCGACGTCTCGGGCGCCCCCGCGTTCACGGGCGCCCCGGCCGGCGGGCGGGTCACGGTCGAGGAGCCGCGGGAGATCCCCGGCCTCGTGGACGAGCTGTACGGGCGGGTGCTGCCGGCCACCCCGGGCTCGGTCCAGCGGACCTCGTTCAGCGTGCCTCGCTGGGAGGACCGCGAGGCGAGTCGGAACGAGGGGCGCGGCTCGGGGCTGTACGCGGCGGTCCACCGCGACGACGACGGGCGGGTCCAGGGCGTCGCGCTGTATCGGTTCGAGGGCTGGGAGAAGGAGCCGCCCACGATCACCGTCACCGCGTTCCTCGCGGCGACCGCCGACGCGCGGCGCGGGCTCGTCCACCACCTGGCCCGGCTGGACCTGGTCGAGCGGATCGAGTGGGGCCGCGCACCCGAGCCCGGTTGGCTCGAGGCGCTCTTCGTCGACGAGCGGCGGGTGAGCCGGCACCGCGGCTCCGACGACCTGTACCTGCGGGTCCTGAACCTGCCCGCCGCCATGGCGGCCCGTGGCTGGGCGGGCGACGGGGAGGTCGTCGTCGCCGTCGAGGACGCGCTCGGCGCGATCGACGGGACGTGGCGGCTCACCGTCCGCCAGGGGCGCGGCGCCGCCGAGCGGCTGGGCCCCGCGGCCGACGCCGTCCGCATGGGCGCGGGGCTCCGGCTCGACGCGGCCCGGTTCTCCGCGCTCTGGCTCGGCGGGCACTCCCGCGGGGCCGGCGCCGCGGTGCTGGCGGAGGCCGGTGTCGTGGCGGAGCTGCGGGCCGGCGCGGCGGAGGCGTTCGACGGGCTTGTGCGACCCAGCCGACCCCTGCACACCCTCGTCGGCTTCTGATACGCTGGACGAGCACATTCGTGCGCGTTTGATACATGTCCATCACGACCCACGCCGGGTGGGGCCCCTCTGGTGCCCGGATGCCGCCCACCGGCGGCATCGATCCCGACGTGACCCCCGATCCCAACGGAGTCCCTCCTACATGACCACCACTTCCAACGCCCCGCAGGTCGCCATCAACGACATCGGCTCTGCCGAGGACCTGCTCGCCGCCATCGACGCGACCATCAAGTACTTCAACGATGGCGACCTCGTCGAGGGCACCGTCGTCAAGGTGGACCGCGACGAGGTCCTGCTCGACATCGGCTACAAGACCGAGGGCGTCATCCCGTCCCGCGAGCTGTCCATCAAGCACGACGTGGACCCGGACGAGGTCGTGGCCGTGGGCGACACCGTCGAGGCCCTGGTCCTCACCAAGGAGGACAAGGAGGGTCGCCTGATCCTCTCGAAGAAGCGCGCCCAGTACGAGCGCGCCTGGGGCGACATCGAGAAGATCAAGGAGGAGGACGGCGTCGTCGAGGGCACCGTCATCGAGGTGGTCAAGGGCGGCCTCATCCTCGACATCGGCCTGCGCGGCTTCCTCCCGGCCTCCCTCGTGGAGATGCGCCGCGTGCGCGACCTGGCCCCCTACATCGGCCAGAAGCTCGAGGCGAAGATCATCGAGCTGGACAAGAACCGCAACAACGTGGTCCTGTCCCGCCGCGCCTGGCTCGAGCAGACCCAGTCCGAGGTCCGCTCCAACTTCCTCCACAAGCTGGAGAAGGGCCAGGTCCGCAACGGCACCGTGTCCTCCATCGTCAACTTCGGCGCCTTCGTGGACCTGGGCGGCGTGGACGGCCTCGTGCACGTCTCCGAGCTGTCCTGGAAGCACATCGACCACCCGTCCGAGGTCGTCGAGGTGGGCCAGGAGGTCACCGTCGAGGTCCTCGAGGTGGACATGGACCGCGAGCGTGTCTCCCTGTCGCTGAAGGCGACCCAGGAGGACCCGTGGCAGCTCTTCGCCCGCACCCACGCCCTCGGCCAGGTCGTGCCGGGCAAGGTCACCAAGCTCGTGCCGTTCGGTGCGTTCGTCCGCGTGGAGGACGGCATCGAGGGCCTCGTGCACATCTCGGAGCTGGCCTCGCGCCACATCGACACCGCCGAGCAGGTCGTGTCGGTCAACGACGAGCTGTTCGTCAAGGTCATCGACATCGACCTCGAGCGTCGCCGCATCTCCCTGTCCCTCAAGCAGGCCAACGAGGGCGTGGACCCCGAGGGCACCGAGTTCGACCCGGCGCTCTACGGCATGGCCGCGGAGTACGACGAGGAGGGCAACTACAAGTACCCCGAGGGCTTCGACGTCGAGACCAACGAGTGGATGGAGGGCTTCGAGACCGAGCGCGCCGCCTGGGAGCAGCAGTACGCCGACGCTCAGGCCCGCTGGGAGGCCCACAAGGAGCAGGTGCGCCGCTCCCTCCAGGAGGAGGCCACCGCCGGCGCCGACGCCGGTGCGGGCCTGGGCGGCTCGTCCTACTCCTCCGAGGCCCCGTCCTCGGACGGAGGCACCCTGGCCTCCGACGAGGCCCTCGCCGCCCTGCGCGAGAAGCTCACCGGCAACTGATCGCCGCGGTGCGTGACCGTCCCTGACGGCCCGCGCCGAGCACCCGACGCCCCGTCCCTCCCTCCGGAGGGGCGGGGCGTCGTCGCGTCCCGGGGGGCTGGCCGTGGGGGAGCGGACGGGACCCGACGGCCGCGCTCAGCGGCGCTCGGAGACCGTCACGGTGAACGTGCGGTCGCGCGCCGTCTGCCGGGTCGGCCCGACGAGGTCCTCCAGCACCGGCCGGTACCGCAGGTGCGAGTTCCAGACGCACCACAGCCGGCCGCCCGGCTCCAGCACCCGCGCCGCGGCCGCCACCAGCCGGTGGGCCACGGAGGGGTCCACGGCGTTGCCGTCGTGGAACGGGGGATTCAGGAGCACGCACTCCTCCGTCCCGTCCGGCCACGTGGTCAGGGCGTCGTCGCGCACGGCCCGGACGCGGTCCGCCACGCGGTTCGCGCGGGCCGTGGCGAGCGTCGAGGCGACCGCCACGGCGGACTGGTCGGTGGCCAGCACGGTGACGTGCGGCCACAGCCGCGCCGCCCCGACCGAGAGCAGCCCGTTGCCGCACCCCAGGTCCACGGCGCGCCCCGGCGGGCGCGGGTCGTCGGCGAGCGAGGTGAGCAGCAGACGGGTGCCCGGGTCGGCGGCGGCTCCGCCGAAGGTGCCGGCGTGGGCCACCAGGTGCAGGCGCCCCACGCCGGGGACGTCGCGGTCGGCCTCCTCCGGCGGCCGGGGGGTCACGCCGGGACGTGGGCCCCGGGCCGTGAGCACGCGCGCCTTGCGGCGTCCCCGTCCGGCGACGACGTCCTCGAACGCCGCGCCGAGCACCGCGTTCATGCGCGGACTCATGTGCTTGTCGCGGCCGCCGGCCAGCAGGACCACGCCGGGGTCGGCCACGGCTGCGACGATCCGGGACAGCCGGTCGAGCTCGTCGAGCGAGCGGGGCAGCGGCAGCAGGACCGTCCGGGCGCCCCGGGCCGCCTCCTCAGGCGTGGCCGTTCGCTCGAGCTCGCCCGTCTCCCCGCCGAGGCGACCGGCGGCGCGCCACGCGGCGAGGTTCGCGTCCAGCGAGCGCTCGGCGGAGGCGTCGTCCTGGTGGATCCGGACGTCGTGGCCGGCCGTGAGCAGGGGCAGGGTCAGCGCGCCGTGCCGGTCCTCCAGGACGGCCACCGGGCCGGGGACGTGCCCGCTCGCGATCCACCCGGCCAGGGTGTCGAGCAGGAGCAGGTCCGCCGCGTCGTGGGCCTGGCGGTCGGGCTCGGTCGGCAGCGGCCACCGATCCAGCGCCGCGAAGTCCACGCCCGCGGTGAGGTCGTCCGGCAGCCCGCCACGGGCGACATCGGGGGTGACCCCCCGGGGCAACGGCTCACTCATGGTCCACCCAGTCCTCTCCGATCCGCTCCGCATGCCCCGCGCCGGCCGTGACGTCCGCGAGCCGCGCCGCGAACGCCGCGCGGGCCTCCTCGGTGTCCGGCACGCCGACCGTCAGGCGGACCCCCGCGGCGCCGTAGCTCGCCTCCAGCACGGACACGCCCGCCGCGCGCAGCTCGTTCTCCCACCGGCCGGCGTCGGTGTGGGGCGCCTCCACCGCGAGCAGGGCCAGCCGGGAGCGGGTGCGCAGCGGGGCGGCGTCGAGTGCCCCGGACACCGAGTCCGAGTAGGCGCGCACCAGGCCCCCGGCGCCCAGCTTGATCCCCCCGAACCAGCGCACGACGACGGCGCACACGTCCGTCAGGTCGGTCCGGCCCGGCGCGGTCTCGCGCTGGAGGACGGCCTCGAGCATGGGGACGCCGGCCGTGCCGGCGGGCTCGCCGTCGTCGCTGGAGCGCATCCGGTCCCGGGCGGGGCCGAGGACGAACGCGCTGCACACGTGCCGCGCGTCGTGGTGCCGGCGCCGCAGGACGGCGACCATCTCGCGCGCCTGCGCCTCGTCCTCGACGCGCCCGAGGTAGGTGAGGAAGCGGCTGCGGCGGATCTCCACCTCCCGTTCCAGCCAGCCGTCGGGGTCGCGGGCGGACGCCGGCAGGACCGTGCAGCGCGCGGTCGGGGCGGGGGCGGGATCGGGCATGACCCCACCCTAGGGGCTGGCCGAGGACGGGCACGCCGTCGAGCCCCGACGTGAGCTTCGGTACAGTGGAAGACCGTGCCACCCGGCACCGGCCCACCGGTGAGCGAGCACGCGTGCCGCCGCGGGCCTCCCATGACCCTGTCCCGGGAGACTCATGACTTCCCCGCTCACTCGCCTGCACGACACGTTGGGGCTCCGCACGAGTCCGGCGATCTTCTTCGGCTCGGCCGCCGCGGTCGTGCTCTTCACCGCCGCGATGGGCCTGTTCCCTGGCCCGGTCCAGGCGGCCTTCGGCGTGGTCTCGAGCTGGCTGCGCTACGACGTCGGCTGGATCTACACCCTCAGCCTGACCCTGCTGGTGGCGTTCCTGTTCATCCTCGCCGTGACCCGGTACGGCCGGGTCAAGCTCGGCGACGACGACGCGGTGCCGGAGTACTCCGGCCTGACCTGGTTCGGCATGATGTTCGCCGCCGGCGTCGGCGCGGTGCTGATGTTCTGGGGCATCGCGGAGCCGATGAACCACTACGCCAACCCGCCCATGGCGGGGACGGAGCCGTTCTCCGACCGCGCGGCCTCGGAGGCCATGGCGATCGCGAACTTCCACTTCGGCATCCACATGTGGGCGATCCTGCTCGTCCCGGGCCTGTGCTTCGGCTACTTCACGTACAAGCGCAAGCTGCCCCCGCGCGTGTCCTCCGCCTTCCAGCCCCTCCTCGGCGATCGCATCCACGGCCCCATCGGCAAGACGATCGACATCATCGCCGTGGTCTCCACCGTGTTCGGCCTCGGCGTGTCCGTGGGCCTGGGCGCCCTGCAGATCAACGCGGGCATGAACTACGTGCTGGGCACCCCCGTGGCCGGCTGGGTCCAGGCGCTCATCCTGGCCGTCGTCACCGCCGTGGGCACGGCCTCCGTGCTGGTCGGCATGGACAAGGGCGTCAAGCGGCTGTCCTACGCCAACATCCTGCTGGCGATCGCCCTGCTCGTGTACGTCCTGATGTGGGCCGTCTCCAGCATGGACGTCATCCGCGGCACCGTGCAGGCGATCGGCGAGTACGCCTCCATGCTGCCCGTGCTCTCCACCTACAACGACACGTACAACTCGGGCCAGTGGTCCGGTGACTGGACCGTTTTCTACTGGGCCTGGACCGTGACGTGGGCGCCCTTCGTGGGGATGTTCTTCGCCCGCATCTCACGCGGCCGCACCATCCGCTCCTTCATCATGGCCGGCCTCGGCCTGCCCACGGCGTTCGTCATCATCTGGATGGGCATCTACGGCTACTCCGCGTTCCAGTCGGACCGCGCCACCGCGCCGGCGCCGGGCCAGGGCGGTGACCTCACGCAGACGATCGTCACCGACGGCAACGTCCAGGCCGCCCTGTTCCAGCACCTGCAGGGCACGCCGCTCTACACGGTGGCCGCGGTCGTGGCGCTCGTGGTCATCACGCTGTTCTTCATCACCTCGATCGACTCGGGCGCGCTCGTGATGGACGCGATGGCCAATGGCCACGAGGATGCCGCGCCCCGCCGCCAGTCCGTGTTCTGGGCCGTGTCCATCGGCGCGGTCTGCGCGGCCATCATCCTCACCGCGGGCGAGAACGGCCTGGCGGCGCTGCAGGAGGTCATCATCGTGATCGGCCTGCCCATCCTGCTCATCACCGTCACGCAGGCCGCACTGCTGCTGCAGGCCCTGCGCGAGGACGCGGGTGCCGCGCGGCCCATGCGGACCCGCCAGTGGAAGCAGGTGCTGCCGGTCGAGGAGTACCGCCGCCGCGCCACCGAGGACGGCGTGGACGTCTCGGACTTCGTGATCCGCCCCGAGTTCGAGGTCGGCACCGAGCCGGAGAACGACACGCACACCCCGAAGACGTGGCACCAGCAGCGCATCGACGCGGCCAAGGCCCTCGTCACCGTCGGCCTGACCGGCGGCATCGCCGCGGGCCGCACCGAGGTCGGCGCGGAGCTCGAGCGGCTGGGCGCCGTCGTCGTGGAGTTCGACGACCTGATGGGGGAGATCCTCGTGCCCGGCAACCCCGTGCTCGAGGAGCTCCGCTCGGTCTTCGGCGAGGACATCGTCCGCGCGGACGGCACCCTGGACGCGCGCACCCTCAACCGGCTCACCACCGAGAGCTCGACCGCCCGGACGCGCATGTACGAGATCGTCTCCCCGGCGGTGCGCGACGAGGCGAACCGCCGGGCCCGCGAGATCGGCGAGGACTCCGTGCTGGTGGTCGACCTGGCCCTGCTGGCCGAGACCGGCTCCGGACAGGACTTCGACCAGGTGCTGGCCGTCTCCGCTCCCGCCGAGGTGCGCGTCGCCCGGCTCATGGAGTCCCACGACATGACCCGCGAGCGGGCCTGGGCCTTCATCGACGAGGAGGCGGCGGACGAGGAGCGGGCCGAGATCGCGGACACCGTGATCGAGAACGACGGCTCGCTCGAGGACCTGCAGGAGGCCGTCCGGGCATACTGGGAGGCCAAGATCCAGCCTCAGCTCGAGGCCGCCCGAGGAGAGCGCGTATGACCGAGACCGACCCGGTGGCCGAACGGCCGCGCGTCCATGTGGGCCTGACCGGCGGGATCGCCGCCGGCAAGTCCGCGGTGGCCCGTGTCCTGCAGGAGCGTGGCGCGCTCCTGGTGGACTCGGACGCCCTCGCCCGGCTGGTCCTCGAGAAGGGCACCGACGGGCTGGCCGCCGTCCAGGACGAGTTCGGGGACCGCGTCATCACCGCGGACGGTGAGCTCGACCGCGTCGAGATGGCCCGCATCGTCTTCGGGGACGAGGGCGCCCGACAGCGCCTGAACCGCATCGTGCACCCCCGGATCCGGGCTGCGGCCCGGCGCATCGTCGCCGAGGCCGGGCCGGACGCCGTCGTGGTCCAGGACGTGCCGCTGCTGGTGGAGACCGGGCAGGCGGACGCGTTCGACCTCGTGATCGTGGTGGAGGCCCCGCTCGAGGAGCGCCTGCGCCGGATGGTGGAGGACCGCGGCATGAGCCGCGCGGACGCCGAGGCGCGGATCGCGGCCCAGGCCACGGACGAGCAGCGGCGCGCCGTCGCGGACGTGGTCATCGTCAACGACGCCGACCTCGAGCGGCTCGCGTCCGTGGCGAACCAGGTGTGGGACCGGTTCCTCGCCCCCGGCGCGGCTGAGCCCTCGGCGGACTGACCGCCGGGGTGTCCGGGGCGCGACGTAGGGTTCTGCCATGAGCCTGGCCCAGAAGATCAACCGCGTCGTCGCCCCGTTCGAGGTCATCTCCCCCTACCAGCCCTCCGGTGACCAGCCGAAGGCCATCGCCGAGCTCGCCGAGCGCGTGGAGGCGGGGGAGAAGGACGTCGTCCTGATGGGCGCCACCGGCACGGGCAAGTCGGCGACGACGGCGTGGCTCGTCGAGCGCCTCCAGCGGCCCACGCTGGTGATGGTGCAGAACAAGACGCTCGCGGCGCAGCTGGCCAACGAGTTCCGGGAGCTGCTGCCCAACAACGCGGTCGAGTACTTCGTCTCCTACTACGACTACTACCAGCCCGAGGCGTACGTCCCGCAGACGGACACCTTCATCGAGAAGGACTCCTCCATCAACGAGGAGGTCGAGCGGCTGCGCCACTCGGCCACGAACGCGCTGCTGACCCGGCGGGACGTGATCGTGGTGGCCACCGTCTCCTGCATCTACGGCCTCGGCACGCCCGAGGAGTACATCGAGCAGATGGTCACCCTGCGCCGCGGTGCGGAGATGGACCGGGACGTGCTCCTGCGGCGGTTCGTGCAGATGCAGTACGTGCGCAACGACGTCGACTTCCACCGCGGCACCTTCCGGGTGCGGGGGGACACCGTGGAGATCATCCCCATGTACGAGGAGCTCGCGGTGCGCATCGAGTTCTTCGGGGACGAGATCGAGTCCATCCAGACCCTGCACCCGCTCACCGGCCAGGTGGTGCGCGAGGAGGAGGAGATGTACATCTTCCCGGCCTCGCACTACGTGGCCGGCGACGAGCGCATGGGCCGGGCGATCACCACCATCGAGGACGAGCTGCGGGAGCGGCTGCAGGAGCTGGAGTCCCAGGACAGGCTCCTCGAGGCGCAGCGGCTGCGCATGCGCACCACGTACGACCTCGAGATGATGCAGCAGATGGGCTACTGCAACGGCATCGAGAACTACTCGCGCCACATCGACGGCCGTCCCGCCGGCTCCGCCCCGCACTGCCTGCTGGACTACTTCCCGGACGACTTCCTGCTCGTGGTGGACGAGTCCCACGTGACCATCCCGCAGATCGGCGCGATGTACGAGGGGGACATGTCCCGCAAGCGCACCCTCGTGGAGCACGGCTTCCGCCTGCCCTCGGCCATGGACAACCGCCCGCTGAAGTGGGATGAGTTCCTCGAACGGATCGGGCAGACCGTGTACCTCTCCGCGACGCCGGGCGCCTACGAGCTCGGCCAGGCGGACGGCTACGTCGAGCAGATCATCCGGCCCACCGGGCTGGTGGACCCGCAGGTGGTGGTCAAGCCGACCGAGGGCCAGATCGACGACCTGCTCGAGCAGATCCGGGTGCGCACGGCCAAGGACGAGCGCGTCCTGGTGACCACGCTGACCAAGCGCATGGCCGAGGACCTCACGGACTACCTGCTCGAGGCGGGGGTGAAGGTCGAGTACCTCCACTCGGATGTGGACACGCTGCGCCGCGTGGAGCTGCTGCGGGAGCTGCGCAAGGGCACCTTCGACGTGCTGGTGGGCATCAACCTGCTGCGCGAGGGCCTGGACCTGCCCGAGGTCTCGCTCGTGGCGATCCTGGACGCGGACAAGGAGGGCTTCCTGCGCTCCACCACCTCCCTCATCCAGACCATCGGCCGCGCCGCCCGCAACGTCTCCGGCGAGGTCCACATGTACGCCGACAACGTCACGGACTCCATGCGGCGGGCGATCGACGAGACCGAGCGGCGCCGGGCCGTGCAGATCGCGTACAACGAGGAGCACGGGATCGACCCCCAGCCGCTGCGCAAGCGCATCGCGGACATCACGGACCAGCTGGCCCGGGAGGACGCGGACACCGCCGACTTCCTCAAGGGCATGGGGGGCGTGAAGTCCGGGTTCGACTTCGGCATGGGCCACCGCGGCCTCAGCTCACTGGACCGGGCCCCGGCCACGGGGGAGGGTGCCGAGGCCCCGGCGGTGGACCCGGCGTCGCTGCCCGCCAAGGACCTGGCCGATCTGATCGAGCAGATGTCGCAGCAGATGCACCAGGCGGCGGCGGACCTGCAGTTCGAGCTCGCGGCCCGCCTGCGCGATGAGGTCGGCGAGCTCAAGAAGGAGCTGCGGCAGATGAAGCGGGAGCAGTGACCGCCCGGCGCGTTCCGCGCCCCGGGGTGTTATGAAAACACTGATGAATATCTTCATATCAGTGATAGTGTGACGCCATGAGCGCAGCACCCCCGGTCGCGGCCGTGATCGCGGACATCGTCGGCTCCCGCGCCCTCCCGGACCGGGACCGCGCGCAGGAGCAGATCCTGGCCGCCTTCGCGGCCGCGGAACAGGACGTCCCGCCGCTGCGTCCCGCCTGGGCCAGCGTCGGCGACGAGTTCCAGGCGCTGCACCGCACCTGGCCGGACGCGCTCCGGCTGACCGTCCGCGTCACGCTCGCCCTGCCCCCGGGCCTGGACCTGCGCTTCGGGATCGGCCTGGGGCAGCGGCGGGCCCTGGACGCCGGCGGAGACGGCATCGAGGACGGACCGGCCTGGTATCGGGCCCGCGAGGCCGTCGAGCGCGCGCATGAGCGGGCTGTCGGAGCCGCGACCGCCTTCCGCGCCGCGGACCCGTCCCTCACCGCCGCCGTGGACGGGCTCGTCCTGCTGCGCGACCATGTCCTCGGCCGACTCAAGGCCCGCGAACGCCGAATCGCCGCCGCCCTGCTGGGCGGGGCGACCCAGGCGGAGGCGGCACGGGCGGAGCGGATCACGCAGTCCGCGGTGTCACAGGCCGTCGCGCGGTCCGGGATCGACCGGCTGCTCGAGCTGGACGCCGAGCTCGCCGCCGCGGCGACGGAGGTCGCGCCGTGACCGCCCTCGCCCTGCTCGCGCTGGGGCTGCACGACCTGCTCGACGCCGTCCTGCCCGGCGCCTGGCCCACCCCCCGGCGGCGGTGGCTGGCCCGGGCCGGCGCGGCGGTGGCCGCCGTCCTCGCCGCGGTGCTGGTGGCCGTCCTGGCGCCGACCGGCATCTCCGTCGCGGTGGGCGGCGGCCTGGTGGCCCTCGGCCTGCTGATGGGCTGGACGTGGCTGCACCCGGACCGGCCGCTCGGGGTGGTCGCGGTGGCGGCCGCGGTCGGCCTGGTGGCCGTGCTCGAGTCGACCCTGGCGCCCGCGGGTCTGCGCTCCGCGCCCCCGGCACTCACGCTGCTGGCGGTGACGGTGGCGCTGACCGAGACCGGCAACCGGGTCACCCGCGCGGTCCTCGCCCTGGCGGGCCGGTCCGCCGACGGGGGCGACGAGGAGGCGGAGGACCCCGCGGCGGAGCCCACGACCGTGCCGTCCGCCGCGCCCACGGACCCCGCGGCCGACGGCCTGCGCGGCGGTCGCTACATCGGGCCCATGGAGCGACTGCTCATGGTCGTCCTGGGGCTCGCGCAGGCCTATCCGGTGATCGCGGCCCTGATGGCGGCCAAGGGCATCGTGCGCTTCCCGGAGATCTCGGCGGACCGCGGAGCCGGCTCGCGCGCGGAGGAGTTCCTCATCGGCTCCCTCGCCAGCTGGGGCCTGGCCGCCGCCGGCGCCGTCGTCGTCTGGCTCGCCCTCGGCTTGACTGCCCCCGGCGCAGCCTGAGACCGGGCCCACCCGCATCCGCGCGCGGGACCGCACCCGTCTAGACTGGCGCGGCCCCCACGAGCCCTCCATGAAGGAGGCCGGCCTGTGGATCGGGTTCTACGTGGCGCTGGCGCTGGTCTTCGCGGGGCTGCTCTTCGCCCTGGGCGATGCGCAGCACGGCACCGAGTTCCTCGCCGGCTGGGTCACCGAGTACAGCCTCAGCGTGGACAACCTGTTCGTGTTCCTCATCATCATGGCCAAGTTCCAGGTGCCCCGCCGCTACCAGCAGGAGGTGCTGATGGTGGGCATCATCATCGCGCTGATCGCCCGCGCGGTGTTCATCGCGGTCGGCGCCGTCGCCATCGAGCACCTGACGTGGGAGTTCTACATCTTCGGCGCCTTCCTGCTCTGGACCGCCTGGCAGCAGCTCAAGGACGACGGCGGGGACGAGGAGTCCGAGCCGGGCGTCGTGGCCCGCCTGACCCGCCGCCTCAACGTGGCGCCGGACTACGACGGCAACCGACTGCGCACCACCGTGGACGGCCGGCGCATGTTCACCCCCATGGTGGTCGTGTTCATCACGATCGGCCTGACGGACGTGATGTTCGCGGTGGACTCCATCCCGGCGATCTTCGGCCTCACCCAGAACTGGTTCATCGTCCTGACCGCCAATATCTTCGCCCTCATGGGCCCGCACCAGCGGGCCCGACGACGCCCCGCTCCGCCCGCCGCGGGTCGGGGCGTCGTCGTGCGACCGGGTAGACTGACCGGCGACGTAGGGGAGTATCCCGAACACTGTGGACGTCAGCACGCCGCGGCCGCCGAGAGCGCGCCGCCGGCCGGACACAGGGGCCCGGGCCGCGGCCGCGGCGGGCGGAGAGACTTGCGGCACCGTCCTGACCCCTGACGCCGAGAGGTGACCCGTGGAAATCAACGGCCTGACCTGGGGCCTGACGATCGCGCTGATCGTCGGGCTCCTCGCGTTCGACTACTTCGCCCATGTCCGCAAGGCGCACACGCCGTCGATCCGGGAGGCCGCGATCTGGTCCGGCGTCTACGTCGGCCTCGCGCTCGTCTTCGGCCTCGTGTTCTTCGCCTTCGGCGACACCCAGCACGCGGTCGAGTACTACACCGGCTACCTGCTGGAGAAGGCGCTCAGCGTCGACAACCTGTTCGTCTTCCTGGTCATCATGGCCAGCTTTCGGGTGCCGCGCGAGTACCAGCAGAAGGTGCTGCTGTTCGGCATCACGTTCGCGCTGATCTCGCGCACCCTGTTCATCCTGCTGGGCGCCGCCGTCATCGCCGCGTGGTCGGACGTGTTCTACCTCTTCGGCCTGTTCCTGCTGATCATCGCCGGCGGCCAGCTCAAGGGCGAGATGTCCGGCGACGCCGAGGGCGCCCAGGACGAGGCGGACAACGTGATGGTCCGCCTCGTCAAGCGGTTCCTGCCCGCCTCCGAGCAGTTCGACGGCGACCGCCTCTTCACGACGGTGGACGGCAAGCGCCTCATGACGCCGATGCTCCTCGTGATGATCGCGATCGGCGCCACGGACATCCTCTTCGCCTTCGACTCCATCCCCGCGATCTTCGGCGTGACCCAGGAGGCGTACATCGTCTTCACCGCCACGGCGTTCTCGCTCATGGGCCTGCGCCAGCTGTACTTCCTGATCGACGGCCTGCTCGACCGCCTCGTCTACCTGGCCTACGGGCTCTCCGCGCTGCTGGCGTTCATCGGCGTGAAGCTGATCCTGCACGCCCTGCACGAGAACAACCTGCCGTTCATCAACGGCGGCGAGAACGTGCCCGTCGTCGAGATCCCCACGACGCTGTCCCTCGTGGTCGTCGTCGTGATCCTGGCGATCACCGTGGCGATCTCCCTGGCCTCGCCGAAGGGCCAGGCCCTGCGGGCGCTGCAGAACGCCGAGAAGTACTCGTATCGGTACTCGAAGCTGGCCGAGGACGCCGACCCGGCCGAGCGCGAGCGCGCCGCCGCCCTGATGGACCGCTGGACGGCCCGGGCCGAGGCCCTGGACCAGCGCTGGCGCGACCAGCTGCTCGAGCACAAGGACGCGTGGTCGGCCATCATCCGCACGGCCCACGAGACCCGGCTCGCCGATCCCCGTGACGACGACGCGCGCGGGGTCTCCGAGCAGATCGTGCGACAGGACGGGCCCACCGTCTGAGCCGATCACGGCACCGGGGGAGTGCTCCGCCGGCGCCCGGGCCCCCGGGCCGGTCAGTCGACCGGGTCGGGGGCCGTCGTCGTCCCGGCGCCGTCCGCCGCGGTCATCGCCAGGAGCCGGTCGAGGATCGCCGGCCCGTCGTCGGCGATGCCGTCGTGGTGGAAGGCGTCGGTCTCCCACACCTGCAGGCCGCGGACGCGCCGCGCCGTCTCGAGCGAGAGGTCCCGGTCCACGTACACGTCGTCGGCGTAGACCGCGGCGGCCACGGGGACGGTGTTCTGCGCCAGGGCAGCCACGTCGTAGAGCGGGCCCCACTGCGTGCGCTCGGCGAGCAGCCGCGCCGTGCCGGCCAGGGGCCGCAGCCGGGGGTCGACCTCGACGGACCAGGGCATGACGTGTTCGCCCGTGGGCAGCGGGACCGTGGTCGCCTCCGGGTCGAAGTCCGGGTGCTCGGCGAGCATCCGGGACGCCGACCAGCCGGTGTCCGCCCGGCCGCCGGCCAGGTCCGCCGGCTGCGCGTAGATCGCCTCGTGCAGCACGGTGTAGAGCGGGTTGACGAGGCGGTCGTCCTGGTCGGCGACGGCGGCCAGGAACGTCTCGGACAGGCGCGGCGCGGGTCCGGTGCGGTCCACGGCCTCGGCGAGGACCCAGTGCAGGCGGTCCACGCGGGTGTTGCCGCCCAGCAGCATGCCCAGACCCTGGGCCCGTCCCACGGTGAGCGGCCCGCCGCCGGGCAGGGGGATCGGGGCGCCCGCGGCCTCGGCGGCGCGGATCAGCCCCACGGCCTCCGACCACGCGTCGCGGTCGGCCGGGTGCCGGTCGAAGAACTCCTCGGTGCGGGCGCGCATCCGGGCGTAGGTGGCCCGGTAGACCCGGTCGGCGTGGCCGGTGAGCGGGGCGAGGCCGCCGGTCACCAGGCTGCGCTGCAGGCCCTCCGGGTGGAAGGAGAGATAGCTCAGCGTGCAGAACCCGCCGAAGCTCTGGCCCAGTGTGGTCCACGGCCCGGCGCCGAGGGCGAGGCGCAGCATCTCGGCGTCCCGCACGATCGAGGGCGCCCGCAGGTGCACCAGGTGCTCGGCGCGCGCCTCGTCCGTGGCGAAGGCGCCCGGGGCGGTCAGGGTCGCCACAGTGGCCGGGGTCGAACGCCCCGTGCCGCGCTGGTCCAGCAGCAGCACGCGGTGGCTCTCGGCCAGCGCGCCGAGCCAGCCGCTCAGGCGCGCCGGGCGGGGCCCGGCACTGCCGGGGCCACCCTGGAGGTACAGGGCCCAGGGGCGCTCGCCCTCGGGGTCGTCCTTCGCCCGGATCTCGCGGGCGAAGACGGTCAGCGTGCCGCGCCCGTGCGGCCCGACGCCGGTGCCCGCCGCGTCCTGCGCCTCGGCCTCGGCGAGGCCCAGCGCGTGGTCGATCGGCATCGAGAACCAGTGGTCCACCGTGACGGTGCCGTCGTAGAGCTCGGTGCGCTCGCCCACGCGGTGGCGGGCCGGCTCGAGGGGAGCGAAGCCGCGCGGGTCGCCCGCCACGGGCCGTCCTGCCGCCCGAGCGTCCCCGGCGCTCACAGGCCCCACCCGGACTCGGGCGCGCCCACGGAGACCACCCGGATCACGGGATGGCCCGCCTCGTCGGAGGCGTCCAGGTCGACCACGGCGTTGATCCCGTGGTCCAGGTCCCCGTCCGGGTCCTTCAGGACCTGCCGCACCGCCCACCAGCGCGGGCCGGCCAGCTCCAGCGGGGCGGCGACGTCGGGGGCCGCGGCCACGCGGAACAGCTCGGGGCCGCGCGCGGCGGGGCCGTCGTCGATGTCCTCGTGGTCGTCGAAGTAGGCGTCGAGGGCGTCGGCCCAGTCGTCGGCGGACAGCTCGCCGGACAGGCGCGCGAGCGCCTCGTCCCGCTCGTCGCCGAACAGGCGCACCCGCTGGAACATCGCGTTGCGGACCATCACCCGGAACACGGGCTCGTTGTCCGTCAGGCGAGGCGGGGCCGGCGGCTCGAGCGCCTCCATGTCCCGGCGCAGCTCGTCGATGTCCCCGGCCACCAGGTCCTCCCACTCCTCCAGGAGGGACGAGTCGGTCTGCTTCACCATCTCGTCGAGCCAGTCCAGCAGCACCTGGAGCTCCTCGGTGCGGGCCGCCTCGGGGACGGTGTGGCGCAGTGCCTTGACCGCGTCCGTGAGGTAGCGCAGCAGCACGCCCTCGGACCGGGCGATCCCGTAGAACCGCACGTAGTCGCCGAAGCCCATGGCCCGCTCGAACATGTCGCGCACCACGGACTTGGGGGTCAGCTCGAACTCCGCGAGCCACGGGGCGTCCTGCCGGTAGAGCTCGAACTGCTGCTCGAGGAGCTCGGCCAGCGGCCGCGGGTGGGTGATCTCGTCGAGGGCCCGCATGCGGTCGTTGTAGTCCATGCCCTCGGCCTTCATGGCGGCCACGGCCTCGCCCTTGGCGTGCTTGACCTGGGCGGAGAGCACCTGGCGCGGCGGGTCGAGGGTCGCCTCGATCACGGAGACGACGTCGAGCGCGTGGTCGGGATCGGCCGGGTCCAGCAGGTCGAGCGCGGCGAGGGCGAAGGGGGAGAGCGGCTGGTTGAGCGCGAAGTCCGGCTGCAGGTCCACCGTGAGGTCCACGGTGCGGCCCTCGGCGTCCGGCTCGGGCAGACGCTCGACGACGCCCGTGGCCAGCAGCTCCCGGAAGATCCCGAGCGCGCGGCGCATGAGCACCGCCTGGCGGGCCGGGGTCTCGTGGGTGCCGCGCAGCAGGCGCCGGACCGCGATGACCGGGTCGCCGGGCCGGTCGAGGATGTTCAGCAGCATGGAGTGCGTGATCCGCATGCGGGAGACCAGCGGCTCCGGCTCGGCGGAGACGAGGCGCTCGAACGTCGCCGGCCCCCACGAGACGAAGCCGGCCGGCGGGGTCTTGCGCTTGCCGGACTTCACGGACTGCTTCATGCGCTTGGCCCGCTCGGCCTCGTCCTTGACGTTCGCGAACTTCGCCGCGGCCTTGCGCTCGGCCGCCTTGTTCTCGATCACGTGCTCGGGGGCCTGGACCACCACGGTGCCGGAGGTGTCGAAGCCGGCCCGGCCCGCCCGGCCGGCGATCTGGTGGAACTCGCGGGCCTGGAGCAGGCGGGTCTTCTCGCCGTCGAACTTGGAGAGCGCGGTGAGCAGCACGGTGCGGATCGGCACGTTGATCCCGACGCCGAGCGTGTCCGTGCCGCAGATGACCTTGAGCAGCCCGTCCTGGGCCAGCTTCTCCACGAGGCGGCGGTACTTGGGCAGCATGCCCGCGTGGTGCACGCCGATGCCCGCCCGGACGAGGCGGTTGAGCGTGTGCCCGAAGCCCGCGGAGAAGCGGAAGCCGGCGATCCGCGCGGCGATCGCCTCCTTCTCCTCCCTGGACGTCACCGAGATCGAGGACAGCCCCTGGGCCGTCTCCACGGCGTCCAGCTGCGAGAAGTGCACGATGTACACCGGTGCCTGGCGGGTGCTCACGAGCTCCTCGACCTTCTCCTGCAGCGGCACCTCGGACCACTCGAACGTCAGCGGGATGGGGCGCTCCGCGTGGGCGACGACGGCGACCTCGCGCCCGGTGCGCTCGGTCAGGTCCGCCTCGAGGCGGGTCGTGTCGCCGAGGGTGGCCGACATCAGCAGGAACCGGGCCTGCGGCAGCTCGAGGAGGGGCACCTGCCAGGCCCAGCCGCGGGAGGGGTCCGCGTAGTAGTGGAACTCGTCCATCACCACGGTGCCGATCTCCATGCCCGAGCCCTCGCGCAGCGCGCGGTTGGCGAGGATCTCGGCGGTGCAGCAGATGATGGGGGCGTCACCGTTGACGGTGGAGTCACCCGTGACCATGCCGACGTTCTCCGCGCCGAACACGTCCACCAGCGCGAAGAACTTCTCCGAGACGAGCGCCTTGATCGGCGCCGTGTAGTAGGAGACGGCGTCGTGGGCGAGCGCGTCGGCGTGCGCGGCCAGCGCCACCAGGGACTTGCCGGAGCCGGTGGGCGTCGCCAGGATCACGTGCCGGCCCTGGACCAGCTCGAGGGCGGCCTCCTCCTGGGCGGGGTAGAGCGCGATGCCGCGGTCCTCGGTCCAGGCCGCGAAGGCCCCGAAGACGTCGTCGGCGTCCGGGGTCGGCGGGAGGGCGTCGATGCGGTCGGTCAGCGAGGGCGGGTTCGTGGCGGCAGAAGTCATCGCCCCCAGGGTATCGGCCGCTCCGCGCGATACGGTGCCGCCATGAGTCAGATCGCGCCCGAGAGCCCGCACCCGGACACCGACGCCGTCGTGGGGGACGTGACCGGCCGAGAGGGCGGGGGGTTCACCTGGGATCCCGCGCAGTACGAGGGCTTCGCCGAGCACCGCGCCCGCCCCTTCCACGACCTGGTGGGGCGCGTGCGCGCCGAGGCGCCGCGCGTCGTGGTGGACCTGGGCTGCGGCCCGGGGACCCTGACCCGGACGCTGGCCGAGCGCTGGCCGGACGCCGAGGTGATCGGTCTGGACGACTCGCCCGCGATGCTCGAGCGGGCCCGAGAGCAGGCGGCCCGCACGGGTGCCCCCGCCAACCTGCGCTTCGAGGCGGTCGACGCCTCGCAGTGGCGCCCGTCGGGGGCGACGGACGTCGTGGTGTCCAACGCGATGCTCCAGTGGATCCCGACGCACCGTCGCCTGATCCGGCGCTGGCTCGGGGACCTCACGCCGGGGGCGTGGTTCGCGGCGCAGATCCCGCGGCCCTACGAGCAGCCCTCCCATGCGGCGATCGTGGCGCTGGCGGAGGACCCGGCCTTCTCCGAGCCGCTGCACGGGGTGGCGACGACCCGCACCGTGGCGCCGCCCGAGGAGTACACGCGGCTGTTCCTCGAGGCGGGGTGGTCCCCGGTCGTCTGGGAGACGGAGTACCAGCAGGTGCTGACGGGCGAGGACCCGGTGTTCCGATGGACCTCCGGCGCGGCCCTGCGACCGAGCCTGCAGGCTCTGGCCCGCTGGGACGCCGAGGAGGGCGCCGCCGAGGGCGCCGGGCTGCTCGAGGCGTTCGTGGACCGGTACCGCGCCGCCATGCGCGAGGCGTACCCGCCGGTGCCCGGCGTCACGGCCGACGACGGCGGCCCGGTCACGATCTTCCCGGCCCGGCGCCTGTTCATGGTCGGGCAGAAGCCGGCCTGACGCCGGGCCCGGGAGTGCCCGGGCGGGCCGTCACCAGCCGCGCTCGGCCCACTCCGGCAGGTGGGGGCGCTCGGCGCCCAGGGTCGTGGAGGCGCCGTGGCCGGGGTGGACCACCACGTCGTCGTCGAACGCGTCGAAGATCCGATCGGTGACGTCCGTGAACAGCTGACGGAACCGGCCGTCGTCGCCCTCGGTGTTGCCCACCCCGCCCGGGAAGAGGGCGTCGCCGGTGAAGAGCACGGCCGGCTCGTCCGCCTCGGGGCGGCACACCAGCGCGATGGACCCGGGCGTGTGGCCGCGCAGGGCCACGACCTCGAGCCGGAGCCCGTCCGCCCCCACGGTGTCCCCGTGGCGCAGGCGCACGTCGGGGGCGACCCCCGTGGCCTCGGCGATCGCGTCGGCGTCGTCCTCGCCGGCCGCCGTGCGGGCCCCGGTCAGGGACGCCAGCACCGGCAGTGCGCGCACGTGGTCCCAGTGCCGGTGCGTGGTGACGATCATCTCGAGGCGCGGCTCGCACGGGGTGTCGTCCGCGGCCGAGGCGATGAGGTCGCGGATGGCCTCGGCGTCGTCGGCGGCGTCGATCAGCACCTGCGCCCCCGTGGTCTTGGAGGTGAGCAGGTACACGTTGTTGTCCATCTCCGACACGGAGCAGGTGCGCACCGTGACGGCGGGCAGATCGTGCAGGAGGCGGTTCCGGGCGGTCTCGGGCATGCGCAACAGTGTACGGACGGGGCGGCGAGGCGCCAGGGCGGGCCCAGCCCGCGGTGGGTTCGCCCATAGGCGAGACCCCGGTGTCGTGTCCGTGCCGCCCCTATGCTGGCCGCGTGCCCAAGAACTCCTCCACCACCGTCTCCTCCGCCGTCGAGACCCACGCCGGCGGCCTCGCCTCCGGCCCCGGCGGCGCGCGCTCGGGCGAGCGGGACCGCATCGTCGTCCAGGGCGCCCGCGAGCACAACCTGAAGGACGTGGACGTCAGCTTCCCGCGGGACGCCATGGTCGTGTTCACGGGTCTGTCCGGCTCGGGCAAGTCCTCCCTGGCCTTCGACACGATCTTCGCCGAGGGCCAGCGACGCTACGTCGAGTCGCTCTCCTCCTACGCCCGCATGTTCCTGGGCCGGGTGGACAAGCCGGACGTGGACTTCATCGAGGGCCTGTCCCCGGCCGTGTCCATCGACCAGAAGTCCACCAACCGCAACCCGCGCTCCACGGTGGGGACCATCACCGAGATCTACGACTACATGCGCCTGCTCTGGGCGCGCGTCGGGGTGCCGCACTGCCCGCAGTGCGGGGAGCCGGTGAGCCGGCAGACCCCGCAGCAGATCGTGGACCAGCTCGAGGAGCTGCCCGAGCGCACCCGCTTCCAGGTGCTCGCGCCCGTGGTCCGCGGCCGCAAGGGCGAGTTCGTGGACCTGTTCCAGGACCTGTCCACGCAGGGCTTCGCCCGCGCCGTCGTGGACGGGGAGACCGTCCAGCTCTCGGACCCGCCCGTGCTGAAGAAGCAGGTCAAGCACACCATCGCCGTCGTCGTGGACCGCCTCGCCATGAAGGAGGGCATCCGCCAGCGCCTCACCGACTCGGTGGAGACCGCCCTGAAGCTGGCGGACGGCCTCGTCGTGGCCGAGTTCGTGGACGTGGAGCCGGTCGCCGAGAAGGCCAAGAAGAACACCGCGGAGTTCGGCGGGCGGGACGCCGAGGGCAACCCCCGGTACCGCTCGTTCTCCGAGAAGCTCTCCTGCCCCAACGGGCACGAGCAGACCGTGGACGAGATCGAGCCGCGCTCGTTCTCCTTCAACAACCCGTTCGGCGCGTGCCCCGAGTGCACCGGCATCGGCTCCCGCCTGCAGGTGGACCCGGACCTCGTCGTCGCCAACGACGAGCTGTCCCTGCGTGAGGGCGCCGTGGTGCCGTGGTCGCTGGGCAAGTCCACCTCGGACTACTGGCTGCGCGTGCTCGGCGGGCTGGGCAAGGAGATGGGCTTCTCCCTGGACACCCCGTGGAAGGACCTGACGGAGGCGGAGCGCGACGCCGTCCTGAACGGCAAGGACTTCAAGGTGGAGGTGACGTTCCGCAACCGGTTCGGGCGCGAGCGCCGCTACACCACGGGCTTCGAGGGCGTCATCCCCTACGTGATGCGCAAGCACGGGGAGACCGAGTCGGACGGCGCCCGCGAGCGCTACGAGTCGTTCATGCGGGAGATCCCGTGCCCGGCGTGCCACGGGGCCCGCCTCAACCCCACGGTCCTGAACGTGCTCGTGGGCGGCCTGTCCATCGCGGACGCCACCCGCCTGCCCATGCGGGAGGCCATGGAGTTCTTCTCGGGGCTGCGACTGACGGACCGCGAGCGGCAGATCGCGGACCAGGTGCTCAAGGAGATCCTGGCCCGGCTGGCGTTCCTGCTGGACGTCGGCCTCGAGTACCTCAACCTGGAGCGGCCGGCCGGCACCCTCTCCGGAGGCGAGGCCCAGCGCATCCGCCTGGCCACGCAGATCGGCTCCGGGCTGGTCGGCGTCCTCTACGTGCTCGACGAGCCGTCCATCGGCCTGCACCAGCGGGACAACCGCCGCCTCATCGAGACCCTCCTGCGCCTGCGGGACCTCGGCAACACCCTCATCGTCGTCGAGCACGACGAGGACACGATCGCCGAGGCGGACTGGATCGTGGACATCGGTCCTCGCGCGGGCGAGCACGGCGGCGAGGTCGTGCACTCGGGCTCCCTGGCGGATCTCAAGGCGAACACGCGGTCCGTCACCGGCGACTACCTCTCCGGCCGCCGCTCCATCGCGGTGCCGGAGCGGCGTCGCGTCCCGGAGAAGGGGCGCATGCTGACGGTCCGCGGGGCCCAGGAGAACAACCTGAAGGACGTCTCGGTGGAGGTCCCGCTCGGGGTCCTCACCGCCGTGACGGGCGTGTCCGGCTCCGGCAAGTCCACGCTGATCAACGAGATCCTCTACAAGGTCCTGGCCAACCGGCTCAACGGCGCCAAGCTCGTGCCCGGCCGGCACCGGTCCGTGGAGGGGCTCGAGCACCTGGACAAGGTGGTCCACGTGGACCAGAGCCCCATCGGGCGCACGCCGCGCTCCAACCCCGCCACCTACACGGGCGTGTTCGACGCGATCCGCAAGCTCTTCGCGGAGACCCCCGAGGCGAAGGTCCGGGGCTACCAGCAGGGCCGGTTCTCCTTCAACATCAAGGGCGGGCGCTGCGAGGCGTGCGCGGGCGACGGCACGCTGAAGATCGAGATGAACTTCCTGCCGGACGTCTACGTGCCGTGCGAGGTGTGCCACGGGGCCCGGTACAACCGGGAGACGCTCGAGGTCACCTACAAGGGCAAGAACATCGCCGAGGTCCTCGACATGCCGATCGAGGAGGCCGCGGACTTCTTCAGCGCGTACACCCGCATCTCGCGGTACCTGGACACGCTCGTCGACGTCGGTCTGGGCTACGTCCGCCTGGGCCAGCCCGCCACCACGCTCTCGGGCGGCGAGGCCCAGCGCGTGAAGCTGGCGGCCGAGCTCCAGAAGCGCTCCAACGGCCGCACCATCTACGTGCTGGACGAGCCGACCACGGGGCTGCACTTCGACGACATCCGCAAGCTCCTGCACGTGCTCCAGTCCCTCGTGGACAAGGGCAACACGGTGCTCACCATCGAGCACAACCTCGACGTGATCAAGAGTGCCGACCACGTGATCGACCTCGGCCCCGAGGGCGGCTCCGGGGGCGGCACGATCGTGGCCGCGGGCACGCCGGAGGAGGTCGCACACGTCGCGGAGAGCCACACGGGCCGGTTCCTCGCGGAACTGCTCGCGTAGCATGGACCCCGCCCACGCAGGACGCGGACGAAGGAGAGCCATGGCGACGTCGGAGCCCGTGCGCAGGAGCGCCGCCGCGCTCCTGCGGCTCACCTGCCGCCCCGAGGTCGTCGGCATGGAGCACGTCCCTGCGCGGGGCCCCTTCGTCATGGCCTCCAACCACCTGTCCTTCGTCGACTCGGTGATCCTCCAGGCCCTCGCCCCCCGCCCGGTCCACTTCTTCGCCAAGGAGGAGTACTTCACGGGCACGGGCCTGCGGGGCCGCGTCCGGCGGCGGTTCTTCGAGTCCGTGGGCTCCGTCCCCGTCCGCCGGGGCGAGCAGGCCGCCTCCGTGGCCGCGCTCGAGTCCCTCGTGGGCCTGCTCGAGTCCGGCCAGGGCGTCGGCATCTACCCGGAGGGCACCCGCAGCCGCGACGGCCGCCTCTACCGCGGCCGCACCGGTGCGGCCTGGCTGGCCCTGGCCACCGGCGCACCCGTGGTGCCCGTGGGCCTCGTCGGCACGCAGCACCTCCAGCCGCCGGACACGAACGGCTTCCGTCCCCACCGGTTCTCCGTGCGCGTGGGCGCGCCCCTGGACTTCGGCCACCCCGGGCGTCGACACACCCTGCCGCAGCGCCGCGACGCGACGGCGGCGATCATGGACGCCATCGGCGCGCTCTCGGGGCAGGAGCGCGTGGACGCCTACAACGCCGCCCCGGGCGCCCGTGGCTGATCCGGCCTCCTACCGCCCGGCTCCGGGCGAGATCTCCACGTCGCCCGGCGTCTACCGCTTCCGCGACGCGGACGGACGCGTCGTCTACGTCGGCAAGGCGAAGAACCTGCGCGCCCGCCTGAGCTCCTATTTCCAGGACCCGGCTCGGCTGGCCACCAAGACCCGGACCATGGTGTTCACGGCGGCCGCGGTCGAGTGGACCGTCGTCGGCTCCGAGCTGGAGGCGCTCCAGCTCGAGTACACGTGGATCAAGGAGTATCGCCCCCGGTTCAACATCATGTACCGGGACGACAAGTCGTACCCCTACCTGGCCGTGACTATGAACGAGCAGTTCCCGCGCGTCCAGGTGATGCGCGGCGACCGGAAGCCCGGCGTGAAGTACTTCGGCCCGTTCCACCCGGCCAAGGCGATCCGGGAGACCGTGGACCTGATGCTGCGCGTCTTCCCGGTCCGCACGTGCTCGGCCGGCGTGTTCAAGCGGGCCCGCGCCCAGGACCGGCCGTGCCTGCTCGGCTACATCGGCAAGTGCTCGGCGCCCTGCGTGGGCCGGATCAGCCCGGCGGACCATCGCGCGCTGGCCCAGGACTTCTGCGACTTCATGGCCGGGGATGCGAACCGGTTCATCCGCGAGCTGGAGAAGGCCATGGCCCGCGCCGTCGAGGAGCTGCGCTACGAGGACGCGGCCCGGCTGCGGGACGACATCGCCGCGCTGCGCCGCGTGTTCGAGCGCAACGCCGTGGTGCTGCCGGAGAACACGGAGGCGGACATCTTCGCCCTGCACGCGGACGAGCTGGAGGTCGCGGTGCAGGTGTTCCACGTCCGGCAGGGTCGCATCCGCGGCCAGCGCGGCTGGGTCATGGAGCGCGTGGAGGACGTCGCCGAGCCGGAGATGGTCGCGCACCTGCTCCAGCAGGTCTACGGCGACCTCGAGGGGCCGGAGCGCATCCCGCACGAGATCCTCGTCCCGGTCGAGCCCGACGACGCCGCACAGCTCACCGAGTGGCTCTCGGGCCTGCGCGGGTCCCGGGTCGCCGTGCGCGTGCCCCGGCGGGGCTCGAAGGCGGACCTCATGGAGACCGTCCGGGAGAACGCGGAGATGGCCCTCAAGCTGCACAAGTCGCGGCGGTCCGGGGACCTCACCACCCGCTCCGCCGCCCTGCGGGAGCTGCAGGAGGCCCTGGAGATCACCGAGCCCCTGCTGCGCATCGAGTGCTACGACATCTCCCACTCCCAGGGCACCAACGTGGTCGGCTCGATGGTCGTCATGGAGGACGGGCTGCCGAAGAAGAAGGACTACCGCCGCTTCAACGTCACGGGGGAGGCCGCCCGGGACGACACGGCGTCCCTGCGCGACGTCCTGCGGCGTCGTTTCGCCCGCCTGGCCAAGGAGCGCGCGGAGGGCGCCCCGCTCTCCGGCCAGGTCGAGGGGGACGATCAGGAGGCGGGGCGCCGCTTCGCGTACCCGCCCTCGCTCGTGGTGGTCGACGGCGGCCCGCCCCAGGTGGCCGCGGCCGCGGCGGTCCTCGAGGAGCTGGGCCTGGACGACCTGCCCGTGGTCGGGCTGGCCAAGCGGCTCGAGGAGGTGTGGCTGCCGGGCGACGAGTTCCCGGTGGTCCTGCCGCGCACCTCGGAGGGCCTGTACCTGCTCCAGCGCATCCGTGACGAGTCGCACCGGTTCGCGATCGCGGGCCACCGCAGCCGGCGGTCCAAGGCGATGACCGTCTCCGCCCTGGATGGGATCCCGGGCCTGGGCCCGGCCAAGCGCACCGCGCTGCTGAACCACTTCGGCTCCGTCGCCGAGATCCGGGCCGCCGGCGTGGACCGGCTGACCGAGGTCGCCGGCATCGGGCCGCGGCTGGCCGAGGCCGTCCACACGGCGCTCACGGCCGACACGCCCGCGGATACAGTGGAGTCATGATCGAGGAGACCCTCCAGCCGGAGAAGCCGCCGACATCCGAGGTGCTCGTGATCGCCGGGATGTCCGGCGCCGGACGGACCACCGCCGCGCACGCGCTCGAGGACCACGGCTGGGACGTGGTGGAGAACATGCCGCCGGCCCTGTTCGGCACGCTGGCCGAGCTCATCGCCCGCTCGCCGGAGGCGTTCCCGCGCCTGGCGATCGTGGTGGACGTGCGCTCGCGCTCCTACTTCGAGGAGCTGTACGCCGCCCTGCAGCACCTGGCCAACAGCGGAGTGGAGTATCGCACCGTGTTCCTCGATGCGGAGGACCACGTCCTCCTGCAACGCTTCGAGGCCGGCCGCCGCCCCCACCCGATGCAGGGCAACGCCCGGCTGCTGGACGGCATCCGCGCGGAGCGGGACGTCGTCGAGCCGCTCAAGGCGCGTGCCGACGTCGTGGTGGACACCACCGAGCTGAACGTGCACGGCCTGGCCACGGAGATCACCGAGCTGTTCTCGGAGTCCGGCCCCGTCACGCTGCGCCTGACCATCATGAGCTTCGGGTTCAAGTACGGCGTCCCGGCGGACGCGAACTTCGTGGCGGACATGCGCTTCATCCCCAACCCCCACTGGGTGCCGGCGCTGCGTCCGCACACGGGCACGGAGGCCGCGGTCGCGGACTACGTGCTCTCCCGCCCCGGTGTCGAGGACTTCCTGCGCGCGTACGTCGCCATGCTGGGGCCGGTGTTCGAGGGCTACCGGCGGGAGAACAAGCACTACGCCACGCTCGCCATCGGCTGCACGGGCGGCAAGCACCGCTCCGTGGCCGTCGCCGAGGAGCTCGCCCGGCGCCTGGCCCAGGTGCCCCACGTCACGGTGCACGTCCAGCACCGGGACATGGGGCGCGAATGACGTCCCCGCTCACCGGCCAGCTGCCCCTGCCGCCCGGGATGGGTTCGGAAGGGCGCGGGGTGGGCGCCGGCATGTCCCGCCCCACGGCCCGGGTCACCGCCCTCGGCGGCGGCCACGGCCTCTCCGCGTCCCTCGCGGCCCTGCGGCACGTGGCCGGGCACCTCACGGCCGTCGTCACGGTGGCGGACGACGGCGGCTCCTCCGGCACCATCCGCCGGGAGATGGCGGTGCTGCCGCCCGGCGACCTCCGCATGGCGCTGGCCGCCCTGTGCGACGACACCGACTGGGGTCGGACCTGGGCCCACGTCATGCAGCACCGCTTCCGCTCCACCGAGGTGCCCGCGGACCAGGCCACCCTGGACAACCACGCGCTCGGGAACCTCCTGATCGTCGCCCTCTGGGAGCTGCTGGGCGACCCGGTGGACGGGCTGCGCTGGGCCGGCGCCCTGCTGCGGGCGCACGGCGAGGTCCTGCCGGTCTCGCGGGTGCCGCTGACCATCGGCGGGGACGTGCTCAGCGCCGGCCCGGACGGCCGCCTGCGCACCCGATGCGTGGAGGGCCAGGTGGCCCTCGCGGTCGCCGCGTTCGAGGGGCGCGTCACCGACGTCCGCCTGAGCCCGTCCGACGCCCCCGCCACCCCGGAGGCGCTCTCGGCGATCGAGCTGGCCGACTGGGTGGTGCTCGGACCCGGCTCGCTGTACACGTCGGTGCTGCCGCACCTGCTGATGCCGGACGTGCGCGCGGCCCTCGCCGCCACCGCCGCCCGGCGCCTCATGGTGCTGAACCTGCGCACGGGAGACCAGGAGACCACCGGCCTCACCCACGCCGACCACCTCAAGGTGCTGCGCTCCTATGCGCCGGACCTCCGGCTGGACGTGGTGATCGCCGACGTGGACGCGGTCACCGACCGGGCGGCGGTGGAGGCCGAGGCGGCCCGGATGGGCGCGCGCGTGGCGTTCAGTAGAGTGAGCAGTGCCCAGGATCCCCAGGTCCACGACCCGCTGCGCCTGGCCGTCGCGATCGACGAGGCGATGACCCACTGACGCGCGCACCTCGCCGAGAAGGAGCACGAGCATGGCGCTGACCATGACCCTCAAGGAGGAGCTGGCCCGTGTGCCGGTCGCCGCGACCCCGGAGCGGCGGGCGGAGACCGCGGCGATGCTGCGGTTCGCCGGGGGGTTGCACCTCGTGGCCGGCCGCGTCGTCGTGGAGGCGGAGCTGGACCACGGCGCCAGCGTGCGCCGCCTGCGCGCCGCCATCACCGACCTGTACGGCCTGGCCCCGGAGATCGTGGTGGTCTCCGGCGGCAACCTGCGCCGTGGTCAGCGGTACGTGCTCCGGGTCGTGCGCGGGGGAGAGGACCTCGCCCGGCAGACCGGGCTCATCGACCAGCGGGGACGGCCCGTGCGTGGCCTCGCGCCGGTCCTCGTCAGCGGGACGACGGCGGCCACCGCCGCCGTGTGGCGCGGGGCCCTGCTGGCCCACGGCTCCCTCACCGAGCCCGGCCGCTCGGCGGCCCTCGAGGTGACCACGCCGGGCCCGGAGGCCGCGCTCGCGCTGGTGGGGGCCGCGCGTCGGCTCCGCGTGGCGGCGAAGGCACGCGAGGTGCGTCAGTCGGACCGCGTCGTGGTCCGCGACGGCGAGGCGATCGCCACGCTGCTCGCCGCCGTCGGCGCGGAGCAGACCGCGACCCTCTGGCGCGAGCGGCGCGAGCGCAAAGAGGTCCGGGCCACCGCCAACCGCCTCGCGAACTTCGACGACGCCAACCTGCGCCGTTCCGCCCAGGCCGCTGTCACGGCCGGGGCGAAGGTGGAGCGGGCCCTCGAGATCCTCGGGGACGAGGTGCCCGACCACCTTCGCTACGCGGGACGGCTGCGCCTCGAGCACAAGCAGGCCTCCCTCGACGAGCTCGGCCGCCTCGCGGACCCGCCGATGACCAAGGACGCCGTCGCCGGGCGCATCCGCCGGCTGCTGGCCATGGCGGACAAGCGGGCCGCCGAGCGGGGCATCCCCGGGACGGACGCGGCCTCCGAGGGCTGAGCGCGGGATCACCGTCGACGGGATCTGGCCCCGGCGCTCCGCCCCCGATCACAATGGAGACGGACGGAATACGCCGCCGAGACGCGAGGTTGCCCGAGGTGGAGGCCGAGGGCGTCCTGCCCGCAGCCTCGCCTGACCAAGGAGGAAGCATGACCGAATACACCCTTCCGGAGCTGGACTACGACTACGCCGCGCTGGAGCCGCACATCTCGGCCCGCATCATGGAGCTGCACCACTCCAAGCACCACGCCACGTACGTCAAGGGCGCGAACACCGCCCTGGAGAAGCTGGCCGCCGCGCGTGAGGCCGGCGACTTCGGCTCCGTGAACCAGCTGTCGAAGGACCTCGCCTTCAACCTGGGCGGGCACACGAACCACTCGATCTTCTGGAAGAACCTCTCGCCGGAGGGCGGCGACAAGCCGACCGGCGAGCTGGCCGCCGCCATCGACGAGTACTTCGGCTCGTTCGACCAGTTCCAGGCCCACTTCACCGCCGCCGCCCTCGGCATCCAGGGCTCCGGCTGGGCCGTGCTGGCCTACGAGCCCATCGGCGGCAACCTGGTGATCGAGCAGTTCTACGACCAGCAGAACGGCGTGCCGGTCGCCACCATCCCGCTGTTCCAGCTGGACATGTGGGAGCACGCCTTCTACCTCGACTACCAGAACGTCAAGGCGGACTACGTCAAGGCGATCTGGAACATCGTGAACTGGGCCGACGTGCAGGCCCGCTTCGAGGCCGCCCGCGCCGGCGCCTCCGGCCTGATCCTCCCGGCCTGATCCACACCGCGCACCGGGGCGCTGATGTCGTGGCCCCACGACGTCAGCGCCCCGATGCGGGGAGGGGCTCGGCGCTCCGGCCCTGTCCCCACCGCGCGCCCGGACCGGGCGCGACCGCTCGACCGTACCGCCCCGGACCCACCGCCACGGGGACCACGCAACGCGAACTAACGAGAGAGACCACCATGACCAAGATCGCCATCAACGGCTACGGCCGCATCGGACGCAACATCGTGCGCGTGCTCAGGGACCGCGGCCACGAGGGCCTCGAGCTGGTCGCCGTGAACGACCTCGCCGACCCCGAGGACCTGTTCTGGCTCACCAAGTACGACACCATCCTGGGCCGCTACCCGGGCGAGCTGGAGCGGACCGAGAAGGGGTTCCGCATCGACGGCCGCGACGTCGCGTTCTTCCAGGAGGCCGACCCGACGAAGCTGCCGTGGGGTGAGCTCGGCGTGGACCTGGTCATCGAGTGCACCGGCATCTTCACGACCGGCCCCAAGGCGCAGGCCCACCTCGACGCCGGGGCCAAGAAGGTCCTCATCTCCGCTCCCGCCAAGGAGGTCGACGGCACCTTCGTGATGGGTGTGAACGAGCACACCTACGACGCGGAGTCGATGCACATCGTCTCGAACGCCTCGTGCACCACGAACTGCCTGGCCCCGATGGCGAAGGTCCTCAACGACGAGTTCGGCATCGTGGACGGCATCATGACCACGATCCACGCGTACACCGGCGACCAGAACCTGCACGACAACGTGCACAAGAAGGATCGCCGTCGGGCGCGCGCCGCCGCCCAGAACATGGTGCCCACCTCCACGGGCGCGGCCAAGGCCATCGGCGAGGTCATCCCGGAGCTGAAGGGCAAGCTCGACGGCTTCGCCATGCGGGTGCCCACCATCACCGGCTCGGCCACCGACCTGACCGTGGAGCTGACGCGCCACGTGGAGGTCGAGGAGATCAACGCGGCGTTCAAGAAGGCCGCGGAGTCCGGTCCGCTGCAGGGCCGCCTGGTCTACTCGGAGGACCCGATCGTGTCCTCGGACATCATCACCTCCCCGGCGGCGTGCACCTTCGACGCCCCGCTGACCAAGTCCATCGGCCAGACCGTGAAGATCATCGGCTGGTACGACAACGAGTACGGCTACACCTCCCAGCTCATGGACTTCGCAGACCTCATCGGCTCGAAGCTCTGAGCCCGCACGGCGCCCGACGGCCCGGGCCGACGGTTCCTCCGTCGGCCCGGGCCGTCCGCCTAGACTGCACCGTGAACCGACCCCGCTCCGGCACCCCAGGAGGCATCATGCCCGCACCGACCCTCACCGATCTGCTCGAGGCCGGCGTCGCCGGCCGCACCGTGCTCATCCGGTCCGACCTGAACGTCCCGCTGGACGGGGACACCGTCACCGACGACGGCCGCATCCGTGCCTCGCTGCCCGCGATCCGGGACCTGGCGGAGGCCGGGGCCCGCGTGATCGTCATGGCCCATCTGGGCCGCCCCAAGGGTGAGCCCGACCCCGCGTACTCCCTCCGTCCGGTCGCCGCGCGCATGGCCGAGCTGCTGGGCGCCGACGTCGCCCTGGCCGCAGACGTGACCGGGGACGACGCGCGCGCCCACGCCGCCGCCCTGCAGGACGGCCAGGTGCTGCTGCTGGAGAACGTGCGCTTCGACGCCCGCGAGACCTCCAAGGACGATGCCGAGCGCGCCGCACTCGCCGGGGAGATGGCTGCCCTGGCCGGCGCGGACGGTGCCTACGTGGGCGACGCGTTCGGCGCGGTCCACCGCAAGCACGCCTCCGTGTTCGACGTCGCGGCGCAGCTGCCGGCCTACCAGGGCCCGCTGGTCGCCGCCGAGCTCGAGGTGCTCACCCGCCTGACCGAGTCCCCGGAGCGGCCCTACGTCGTCGTGCTGGGCGGGTCGAAGGTCTCGGACAAGCTGGCCGTGATCGACAACCTGCTGGACAAGGCCGACATGCTGCTGATCGGCGGCGGCATGCTCTTCACCTTCCTCAAGGCGCAGGGCCACGAGGTGGGCGCCTCCCTGCTCGAGGAGGACCAGCTCGACACCGTTCGCGAATACCTGCGCCGCTCCGAGGCCGGGGCCGCCCGCATCGTGCTCCCCACGGACATCGTGATGGCCTCCGGCTTCGCGGCCGACGCCGAGCACGAGGTCCTGGCCGCGGACGCCCTCACCTCGGGCGCGCACGGCGCGTCCGCCATGGGCTTGGACATCGGCCCCGAGACGGCCCGGGCGTTCGCCGAGCAGATCCGCGGCGCCCAGACCGTGTTCTGGAACGGCCCCATGGGCGTGTTCGAGTTCCCGGCCTTCGCGGAGGGCACCCGGGCGGTGGCCCAGGCCCTCACCGAGGCCTCCGCGGCCGGCGGCCTGTCGGTGGTCGGCGGCGGCGACTCCGCGGCGGCCGTGCGCACGCTCGGCTTCGCCGACGACGCGTTCGGCCACATCTCCACCGGTGGCGGCGCCTCCCTCGAATACCTCGAGGGCAAGGAGCTGCCGGGCGTCACCGCCCTGGCCGGCGAGGGGCGGGCGTGAGCATGGCGGAGCAGACCACGCGCGTGCCGCTGATCGCGGGCAACTGGAAGATGAACCTGGACCACCTCGAGGCCGTCACCCTGGTGCAGCGCCTCACGTGGCTCCTCTCGGACGCGGACCATGACCAGGAGGCCGTGGAGGTCGCGGTGTTCCCGCCCTTCACGGGCCTGCGGTCCGTGCAGACGCTCGTCACCGGCGACCGCCTGGACCTCGTCTACGGCGCGCAGGACCTCTCGCCCGAGGACGCCGGCGCCTACACGGGCGACGTCTCCGGCGCGTTCCTGGCCGCGCTGGGGTGCCGTTACGCGATCGTGGGCCACTCCGAGCGCCGCACCCTCCACGGGGAGGACGACGCCCTCGTCGCGCGCAAGGCCGCCGCGGCCCTGCGCCACGGCCTCACCCCGGTGATCTGCGTGGGCGAGGGCCTGGAGGTGCGCCAGGCCGGCCGGCACGTCGAGCACACGCTCGCCCAGCTGGAGGGCTCGATCGCGGGCCTGTCGGCGCAGGACGTGGCCGGCGTCGTCGTCGCCTACGAGCCCGTATGGGCGATCGGCACGGGCGAGGTCGCCGGCCCCGAGGACGCGCAGCAGATGTGCGCGGCCCTGCGCGCCCGCGTGGCCGCACTGCACGGCGACGACGTCGCCGCCGGACTGCGGATCCTCTACGGCGGCTCCGTGAAGTCCTCCAGCGCGCCGGCGCTGCTGGCGCAGCCGGACGTGGACGGCGCCCTCGTGGGCGGCGCCAGCCTCGACGCGGACGAGTTTGCTAAGATCGTCCGGTTCGACCAGGCCTGATCCGTCCGGCCCGACCGACCGCATTCTCCGTGACGGCCCCGGCGCGCGCCGGGGCCGCACCTCGACCCGAGGAGCCCTCCCGTGGACGTCCTGACCCTGGCCCTGCAGATCCTCGTGGTCGTGCTCAGCGTGGTCATCGTGCTGCTCATCCTGCTGCACAAGGGCCGCGGCGGCGGCGTCTCGGACATGTTCGGCGGCGGCGTGACCAGCTCGATGAGCTCCTCGGGCTCCGCCCAGCGTCTGCTCACCCGCCTGACCGTCGGCTCCGTGGTCGCCTGGGGTGTCGTGATCGCCCTGCTCGGCGTCCTGCCGCGACTGACCATGGAGTCCTGAGGCCGCCCCGCCGGGCCCCGACGCGAACGCCCCGCACGGAAGATCCGTGCGGGGCGTTCGCGCGTCCCGGACCGGTGGGGCGCCGGGGGCCCCTCAGCGTTCGGAGGCCTGCACGGGGGAGAGGTCCGTGCGCGGCAGGCCCTGGTGGAGCACGGCGCCGAAGACCTCGTCCGGGTCCAGGCGGCGCAGCTCCTCGGCCAGGCAGTCCTGGATCGTCCGGCGTGGCAGGGAGATGCGCTGCACCGGCCGGCCCTGCTGATAGAGCCGGGCCACCTGCGACTGCGAGCGGGAGAGCACCACGTCCCCGTCCGTGCACCGCAGGCGCACCGCACGGATCCCGTGGCCGACCTTCGAGTGCGCGATCGTCACGGGCACCTTCAGGGTCAGGGTGAGCCACGCCGCGAGCAGCATGGTGCTGGGGGAGTCCGGCGCCCCGTCCACCGTCACCGAGCGCAGGGTGGCCACGTCGAGCGTGTCGAAGATCCCGGCCACCTGGATCCGCCACAGCGTCAGGCGCGTCCAGGCCAGGTCGGTGTCGCCCTCATGGTGGCCCGCGCGCAGAGCCCACAGGGCGGGCTCGGCCGCGGACGCCGATGCCGTGTCCGTGATCCGGCGGTGGGCCAGGCGACCGAGCGCCGTCGCCGAGGGGACCTCGGGCGGCACCCCGGGCCACCACGCGACGATGGGCGCATCGGGCAGGAGCAGCCCGGAGACGAGCGACTCATCGGCGTGGGCGTTCTCCCCGGCGCACCACAGCACCACGACGTCGGAGGCGCCGGCGTCGCCGCCGACCCGGATCTCGGCGTCCAGGCGGGTGGGTGCCGCAGGGTCGCCCAGGGCCAGGACGATGATGCGGCACGGGTGCTCCAACGAGGCCGCGTTGGCGGCCTGGACGGCGGACTCGATGCCGGCGTCGTCCGTGCTGATCACGAGCGTGAGGACGCGGCCGAGGGTCACGACCCCGCTCTTCTCGCGCAGCTGCGTGATGCGCTTGGCCACCTGGGAGGTGGTGGTGTCCTGCATGCGGATCTTCACGGGCGCCTCCAGCTTCGTCCGTCGCGGGCCATGAGGGCGTCGGCCGAGGGCGGGCCCCACGTGCCCGGGGCGTAGGGCTCGGGCTGGGTGCCCAGGCTCGCCCAGTGCTCCTCGAACGGGTCCACGATCCGCCAGGACAGCTCCACCTCGGCCTGACGCGGGAACAGCGGCGGCTCCCCGAGGAGTACGTCGAGGATGAGCCGTTCGTACGCCTCGGGGGAGTCCTCGGTGAAGGCGTGGCCGTAGCCGAAGTCCATCGTGACGTCGCGGATCTCGGTCTGCGTGCCGGGCACCTTGGACGCGAAGCGGATGGTGACGCCCTCGTCCGGCTGCACCCGGATGACGATGACGTTCTGCCCGAACTCGTCCCCGTCGTGGACGGGGAACAGCAGGTGCGGGGGCTTCTTGAAGACGACGGCGATCTCCGTCACCCGCCGGCCGAGGCGCTTGCCGGCCCGCAGGTAGAACGGGACGCCCTGCCAACGGCGCGTGCGGATGCCCACCTTGAGCGCGGCGTACGTCTCCGTGACGGACGCCGGGTTGAAGCCCTCCTCGTCGAGGAAGCCCGTGACCTGCTCGCCGCCCTGCCAGCCGGAGGTGTACTGGCCGCGGGCGGAGGCCCCCGCGAGTCCCTCGGGCGTGTCCGGGACGGTCACGGCTTCGAGGACCTTCTCCTTCTCCGCGCGCAGGTGGTCCGCGTCGAACGAGATCGGCTCCTCCATCGCCGTGAACGCGAGCAGCTGCAGGAGGTGGTTCTGGATGACGTCGCGGGCCGCGCCCACGCCGTCGTAGTAGCTCGCCCGTCCGCCGATGCCGATGTCCTCGGCCATCGTGATCTGGACGTGGTCCACGTGCTCCGCGTTCCAGAGCGGCTCGAACATCCGGTTGGCGAACCGGAACGCGAGGATGTTCTGCACCGTCTCCTTGCCGAGGTAGTGGTCGATGCGGAACACGGCGTCCGAGGGGAAGACGCGCTCGATCACGGCGTTGAGCTCCTGCGCGCTGGCCAGGTCGTGGCCGAAGGGCTTCTCGATGACCACGCGGCGCCACGGGCCGTCGGCCGGCTGGGACCGGTCGGCCAGGCCCTGGTCGGCCAGGTGGTGGGAGACGGCCTCGAACCAGTCCGGCGGGATGGAGAGGTAGAACGCCGTGTTCCCGCGCGTGCCGCGTGAGGTCTCGAGCTCGGCGAGCACCTCGTCGAGACGGACATAGGCCGCCTCGTCGTCGAACGCGCCGGAGACGAAGCGCAGGCCGCCCCGGAACTGGTCCCACACGGTCTCGTCGAAGGTGGTTCGGGAGGAGGCCTCCACGGCGGCACGCACGTAGTCGGCGAACTCCTCGTCGGACCAGTCGCGGCGGCCGAAGCCGACGAGGGAGAACGCCGGCGGCAGCAGGCCGCGCTGGGCCAGGTCGTACATGGCCGGCAGGAGCTTCTTCTTCGCCAGGTCGCCCGTCACGCCGAACAGCACGAGGGCCGACGGACCCGCGATGCGGGTCAGGCGCCGGTCACGGGGGTCGCGCAGCGGGTTGCGGGGGACGGTCCGGGACTCACCGGCCACGGACGGCGTTCCTCAGGGCCTCGATGCCCGCGTCGCGGCGGCGCAGGTGCAGGGTGACCACGGGGCGGCCGAGATCGCCCAGCACCCGGGCGTCGCCCGCGGCCTGCGCGGCGATGAGCCTGCCCAGGGAGAACGGGCGTCCGGGCACCTCGAGGTCCAGGCCGGCGTCGCCCGTGATCTGGAGGAACACGCCGACGGCCGGGCCGCCCTTGTGGAACTGTCCGGTGGAGTGCAGGAACCGCGGACCCCAGCCGAACGTGACCGGGCGGCCGACCAGCTCTGCCAGGTCCGCGCGCAGCTCCTCGAGCTCGGCGTCGTCATGACGGGAGAGGTAGGCGTGGACCGCCAGGTAGCCGTCCTCGGGCACCAGCGCGGCCGTGGCGCGCAGCACGCCGGCCAGGTCCGGGGCAGAGGTCACGGACGCCGGGCCGGAGACCTCGACGCCCTCCACCTCACCGTCGGCCGTCCGCTCGGCGGCGGGGCCGTCCAGCAGGGTGCGCGCGGCGGCCTTGGCGGCCTCCACGTCCGGCTGGTCGAAGGGGTTGATCCCGAGCAGGCGGCCGGCCACCGCGGTGGCCACCTCCCACAGCAGCAGCTGGGCGCCGAGCGAGCCGGCGACCTGCACGCCGTGGCCCGGGGCCGCGACGTCGTCCTCGCCGACGAGCTGCACCTGCAGCAGGTCGGGGGCGTCCCACACGGTCTCGGGGTCGCCGGGGGCGACGACGACGGGCAGCAGCCCGGTGCCGTCCTTGCCCGTGGACTCGGCGATCAGCTGCTCGATCCAGGCCGGCAGTCCGGCGATGCCGGACCCGTGGTCGGCGAAGACGAGCTTGTCGCGCAGCGGCTGCGTGCCGCCCAGGGCCGCGCCGAGCTGCAGGCCCGGGTTGTCCTCGTCGTCGGCGGTCAGCAGGTCGAGCACGGCCTCCGCGTCGTCCAGCAGGGCCGCGACGTCCACCCCGGCCAGGCCGGTGGGGACCAGGCCGAACGCGGTGAGAGCCGAGAAGCGCCCGCCCACGGTCGGGTCCGCGGTGAAGACGGCGCGCCAGCCGGCGGACTCGCACGCGGCGTGCAGCGGCGAGCCCGGGTCCGTGACGGCGACCAGGCGGGTGCGGGGGTCGATCCCGGCGTCGCGGAACGCGGCCTCGACGACGCGGCGCTGCGAGTCGGTCTCCACGGTGGAGCCGGACTTGGAGGAGACCACCAGCACGGTCCGCACGAGGTCGCGCTCGAGGGCACGGGAGACCTGGAACGGGTCCGTGGAGTCCAGGACCTCGAGCTCGACGCCGGCCGTCGCCGCGATCACCTCGGGGGCCAGGGACGAACCGCCCATGCCCGCCAGGAGCACGCGGTCCACGCCCTCGGCGCGCAGCTCCCGGGTCAGCTGGGCGATGTGCGGGACGAGGGCGCGGGAGTCCTCGAACAGGTCGATCCAGCCGAGCCGCTTGGCGGCCTCGTCGCGGGCCGGCGCCCCCCACAGGTCGGCGTCCTGCGCCCCGAGGCGGGAGGCGACGCGGTCCTGGAGGAGGGCGGGCAGATGGCGGTCGATCGCCTCGAGGGCGGCTCCGGTGGCGGTGAGGCCGAGGGTGCTCATGGGGGGTCCTTCCGTGCGCGTGGCGAGCGGGCGGCGGGGTCGGGGGGCGGGTGCGGTCAGCGATGGGCGTCGAGCCCGGAGCGGACCGAGCCGAGCAGCTCGTCCCACGCGGCCTCGAACTTCTCCAGGCCCTCAGTCTCCAGCACGTCCACGACGTCCTGGTAGGACACGCCTGCCGCGCCGACCGCGTCGAGCAGGGCATCGGCCTCGGCGTAGGCGCCCGTGACGGTGTCCGCCGCGATCACCCCGTGGTCGGCGACCGCCTCGAGGGTCTTCTCCGGCAGGGTGGTCACGGTGTGCGGTGCCACGAGTTCGGTGACGTACAGCGTGTCCGGCAGGGCGGGGTCCTTGACGCCGGTGGAGGCCCACAGGGGCCGCTGCACGGGGGCGCCGGCCGCCTCGAGCAGGCGCCAGCGCTCCGAGTCCAGGGCCTGCTCGAAGGCTCGGTAGGCCAGGCGCGCGTTGGCGACGGCGGCCCGGCCGGTCAGCGCCTCGGCCTCGGGGGTGCCGATCGCGCGCAGCCGCGCGTCGACCTCCGTGTCCACACGGGAGACGAAGAAGGAGGCCACCGAGTGGAGGCGGCGGACGTCGTGCCCGTTCGCCCGGGCCTTCTCCAGGCCGGTGAGCCAGGCGTTGAGCACCCGGCGGTAGCGGGGCAGCGAGAAGATCAGGGTCACGTTCACGCTGATGCCCGCGCCGAGCACGTCCGCGATGGCGGACAGGCCCTCCACGGTCGCGGGGATCTTCACCATGAGGTTGGGACGGTCGACGGCCGCCGCCAGCTCGCGGGCCTGCGCCACGGTGCCGGCGGCGTCGCGGGCCAGGCGCGGATCGACCTCAAGGGAGACGAAGCCGTCCGCCCCGCCGGTGCGCTCGTGGACGGGCGCGAGCACGTCGGCGGCGCGGCGCACGTCCTCGGTCGTCAGGGCGACGACGGCCTCGTCCACCGAGGCGCCGGCCGCGGCGAGTTCGCGCAGCTGTCCCTGGTAGGCGCCCGCGTCCGCGAGGGCGACCGCGAAGATGGACGGGTTCGTGGTGACGCCGGTGACCGAGCGGGTGGCGATCAGCTCTTCGAGCGTGCCCTCGTCCAGCCGCGTGCGGGAGAGGTCGTCGAGCCAGATCGACACACCGGCCTGGGCCAGCGCGGCGGTGTTCGGGTTCTGCGGGGTGCTCATGGTCTGCGGGTGCCTTCCCTTCGGGGTGGACGTGCTCGGGGCGCCGTGGGCGCCGGGCCTCAGAGGAGGCCGCGGGTCACCTCGGCGACGTGCTCGCCAGTGAATCCGTACTTCTCCATCAGGCGGGCGCCGTCGGCCGACTCGCCGTAGTGCTCGAGGCTCACGCGGGCGCCCGGGGAGGAGGCCGTCACCGTGTGCTCGAACCACGGCATCGCGATGCCGGCCTCGACGGAGACGCGGACCGGGGCGTCGGGGCCGTCGGGCAGGACCTCGGCCCGGTAGGCCTCGTCCTGCTCGGCGAACCACTCGAGGCAGGGGGCGGAGACGACGCGGGTCGGGACGCCGTCGGCCTGCAGCAGCGCGCGGGCCCGCACGGCCACGGAGACCTCGGAGCCGGTCGCGATCAGCAGCGCGCGGGCCGGCGTCGGCGCGCCGTCGGCATCCGTGGCGTCGATGAGGACGTAGGCGCCGCGGGCCACGCCCGAGGCGGGGGCGAAGCCGTCCGTGTCCCGGGGGAGCACGGGCAGGCTCTGCCGGGACAGGACGAGCCCGGCCGGGCGGTCCCGGTGCTCGAGCACCGTCCGCCACGCCCACGCGGTCTCGTTGGCGTCGGCCGGGCGGACGACGTCGAGCCCGGGGATGGCCCGCAGGGCGGCCAGGTGCTCCACCGGCTGGTGCGTGGGGCCGTCCTCGCCGAGGCCGATGGAGTCGTGCGTCCACACGTACGTGCTCGGGGTGCCCATGAGGGCGGCCAGGCGGACGGCGGGGCGCATGTAGTCGGAGAACGTCAGGAACGTGCCCACGTACGCGCGGGTCAGGCCGCCGATCGTGATGCCGTTGACGATCGCCCCGGCCGCGAACTCGCGGACGCCGAAGTGCAGGGTGCGGCCGTACTCGTCGCCCCGCCAGGTGGCGGTGGAGCGGTGGGCCGGGATGAAGGAGGGCTCGCCCTTCATGGTGGTGTTGTTCGACCCGGCGAGGTCGGCCGAGCCGCCCCAGAGCTCGGGCATGACCGGCGCGAGGGCCGTGAGCACCTCTCCGGAGGCTGCGCGCGTGGCCAGGCCCTTCTCGTCCGCGTCCCAGGACGGGAACGCGTCCGCGAAGCTAGCGGGCAGCTCTCGTCCGGCCAGTCGGTCGTACAGGCGAGCCTTCTCCGGGTGGGCCTCGCGCCAGGCCTGGAACGCCGCCTCCCAGCCGCGGCGGTACTCTGCCGAGCGCTCGGCGATGGACCGGGCGCGGGCCAGGAGCTCGGGGTCGACGTCGAAGGTCGTGGTCGGGTCCAGCCCGAGGCTCTCCTTGAGGCCGGCGACCTCGTCCGTGCCGAGCTTGGAGCCGTGGATGCCGCCGGTGTTCTGCTTCGTGGGGGAGGGCCAGCCGATCACGGTGCGCAGCTTGATCAGCGAGGGCCGGCCGGTCTCGGCCTTGGCCGCGACGAGGGCGTCGTACAGGGCCTCCACGTCCTCCGTGTACTCGGTCACGGCGTGGCCCTGGGCGCCGTTGGTCCAGTCGACCTCCTGCACGTGCCAGCCGTAGGCCTCGTAGCGGCGGACCACGTCCTCGGTGAACGCGATGTCCGTGTCGTCCTCGATCGAGATGCGGTTCGCGTCGTAGACGACGACCAGGTTCCCGAGCTCCTGGTGCCCGGCCAGCGAGGAGGCCTCGGCGGCGACGCCCTCCTGGATGTCCCCGTCGGAGGCGAGCACGAACACGTGATGGTCGAACGGGGAGGTGCCGGGGGCGGCGTCGGGGTCCATCAGCCCGCGCACACGGCGCTGCTCATACGCGAAGCCGACGCCCATCGCCAGGCCCTGGCCCAGCGGACCCGTGGTCACCTCGACGCCGTGGGTGTGGCCGTACTCCGGGTGGCCCGGGGTCCTGGATCCCTCGGTGCGCAGCGCCTGGATGTCCTCGATCTCGAGCCCGGCGCCCGCGGCGAACAGCTGCAGGTACTGGATGAGCGAGGCGTGGCCCGCGGAGAGGATGAAGCGGTCCCGGCCCTCCCAGCGGTCGTCCGTGGGGTCCAGGTGCATCACGTTCTGGTACAGCTGCCACGCCACGGGGGCCAGCGAGATCGCGGTGCCGGGGTGGCCGTGCCCGGCCTTCTCCACGGCGTCCGCCGAGAGCGCCTTGAGAGTGTCCACCATCCGGCGGTCCTGCTCCGAGTAGACGAACCCGCGGGCCGGGGCCACCCGGTCCAGGGTCGGGGGGGTGGACGGCTGCGCGGCGTCGGTCACGGGTTCTCTCCTGGCGGATCGGGAGCGTCGGGGTGCGGCCCCGGCCGACGCCGGGGCGTCGCGGCGCGGGGCCGTCGTCCCAGCCTAGCCGCGCGACGGCGGGGCGGGCCCGACCGAGCGCCCCATGACATGGTTCGCCCCCGGGCGAACAGCCGTTGACACGAGTAGACTGGGTCAAGGCCTGCCCGCAGGCGGACCGCCCGAGTGGCCGATCCGAACCCCGGGACGGGCACGCCCACCGTCCCCTCACCGTGAGAAGCAGATGTCATCCTCCCTGGAGTCGCCGTCCGCCGCCCGCGTCGCCGCCGCCGAGCCCGGCGTCGTCGACCGGTCCCCGCTGCCCCTGCGCCGCAAGGTCCGGGCGTACGTCGAGCTGACGAAGCCCCGGGTGATCGAGCTGCTGCTGGTGACCACGCTGCCGACCATGATCTTCGCGCAGCGCGGCTTCCCGGACGTGCTCACCATGATCGCCACGCTCGTCGGCGGTGCGCTCGCCGCCGGCGCCTCCGGCACCTTCAACTGCTACATCGACCGCGACATCGACCGGGTCATGAAGCGCACCGAGAACCGGCCGCTCGTCACCGGCGAGGTCACCCCGCGCGAGGCCCTCGTGTTCGCGTGGGTGCAGACGGTCGTGTCCATCCTGATCCTCGGGTTCGGCGCCAACTGGCTGGCGGCCGGCCTGGGTGTGGCCGCCATCTTCTTCTACGTGGTCGTGTACTCGCTCGTGCTCAAGCGCCGCACGGAGCAGAACATCGTGTGGGGCGGCATCGCCGGCTGCTTCCCCGTGCTGATCGGCTGGGCGGCCGTGCGCGGGACCGTCGAGTGGCCGGCCATCGTGCTGTTCCTCGTGGTCTTCCTGTGGACGCCCCCGCACTACTGGCCGCTGTCCATGAAGTACAAGCGCGACTACCAACAGGCCGACGTGCCGATGCTCGGCGCCATCGCCTCCGCGCGCCACGTCTCCAACCAGGTCGTGCTCTACGCGTGGGCCACCGTGGCGTGCTCCCTCCTGCTCGTGCCGATGGGCTGGGCCGGCATCGTGTACACCGCGGTCGCGCTCGTCGTCGGAGCCTGGTTCATCTGGGAGTCCCATGTGCTGCAGGTGCAGGCCCAGCGCGAGGACTTCGAGGACCGCAAGGCCATGAAGGTCTTCCACCTCTCCATCACCTATCTGACGCTGCTGTTCATCGCCCTGGCCGTGGACCCGTTCGTGGGCGCGCCGCTGATGCACTTCGGCGCCTGAGCGCCGGTCCGCCCCCAGCGCTCCCCGGGACGCCGACGACGACGGCCCCGCACCAGACGGTGCGGGGCCGTTCGCGTGCGCGGGGCGTCAGCCCGCGGCGACGGTGCGCGTGGGGGCGGCGGCCTCGACCGGGACACCCGGCCCGGCCGTGACGTAGCGGGCGACCTGGCGGTCCCAGGTCTCCGTCGCGGCGGCCACGAGCAGGGCAGAGCCCAGCATGTGCAGCAGGACCACGCCGATCGGCAGGCCCGTGAAGTGCTGGGTGTAGCCCACGGCGGCCTGGAACACGAGGGCGAGCAGGAGCCGCAGCACGGCGGCGCGCTGCAGGCGGGAGGCGCCGGCCGCGCGGCGCACCGTGAAGAACAGGACGAGGGTGGCCGCCAGGAGCAGGTACACCGGGACCACGTGGGCACGCGTGACCAGCAGCGGGTCGAACTCGTGGCGCGGCGAGCCGGGGTCGCCGGAGTGCGGGCCCGTGCCGGTCACCACGGTGCCCAGGTACACGGCGGCCCACGTCAGCGCGAACGCCGCCCAGGCGGCGGCACGGGACCGGCCGGTGGTGGCGCCGTCCACGAGGGGCACCCCCGCCCGGCCGGCACGGCGCTCGGCGGCGATGCGCACCACGAGCAGGGTCGCCACGGCCACCATGATCGAGGACACGATGAAGTGGCCGGCCACCCACCACGGGTTCAGATTCGTCAGGACCACGACGCCGCCCACGAGGGCCTGCGCGGGAATGCCGGCCAGCAGGCCCACGGAGAGCCAGAAGGGGCTCCGGTGGGTGCCGCGCAGGTTCCACAGGGACAGGAACATGGCGGCGGCGATGACCACCAGGACGAACGTCAGCGTCCGGTTGCCGAATTCGATGTAGCCGTGGATGCCCATCTCCGGGGTGTTGGTGAGGGACTCGGGCGAGCACTTGGGCCACGTGGGGCAGCCCAGGCCGGAGCCGGTGAGGCGCACGGCGCCGCCGGTGACGATGATGCCGATCTCGGACGCCAGGGACGCCACGGCGAGGGCCATGGTGGCCTTCGAGAGGCGCTGCGGCAGACGGGCGGCGAGTCCGGCCGGGGCGGTCCGGGCCGCGGGGGTGGTGGTGGACACGGTGTCCTTCCGATCGTTCGATGCAGGGGGACGGGGAACGGTTCAGGGCCGCCAGCGGAACCAGCGGAGCGCGGCCGCGACGGCCACGGCGCCCCACAGGGTGAGCACGAGCAGGGGGACGGGCGACCAGGACCCGTCCAGGAGGGCGGCCCGCAGGGCCGTGCCCAGCGCGCCGGAGGGGAGCAGGTCCACGCCGGGGACCCGGGCGGGGAACACCGTGCCGCCGACGGCGCCGAACAGCACCCACAGCAGGTTGGCGACGGCGAGGGTCGCCTCCGGCCGGGCCGTGCCGGCGAGCAGCAGCCCGAGGGCCGTGAAGGCGGCGGCCCCCAGTGCGAGGGCGACCAGGGCCGGCAGGATCCCCTCGGGGTCCGGACGCCACCCGAGCGCCAGGCCGACGCCGCCGATCACGCTCACCTGCACCAGCAGGAGGGCCACCACCGCCAGGGCCTTGCCGGCGACGAGGCCGAGCGTGCCCAGCGGGGTGGTGGCCAGGGCGGCGAGCACGTCGTAGCGACGCTCGAAGCCCGTGGCGATCGCGGTGGCCGTGAACGCGGAGCTGATCACGGCCAGGGCGAGCACGCCGGGCACGGCCACGTCCAGGCCCGATCGGCCCGGGGCGTCGAGCAGGCCGGTGACGTGCACGCCCACGAGCGCGAGCAGGGGCAGCACCACGGTCACGAGCAGCTGCTCGCCGTTGCGCAGCGCGGTGCCGGTCTCGTAGCCGGCCTGACGCAGGACGCGGGCGGCCAGCGGGGCGGCGCCCGCGTGGGCTCCGGTGCCGGCCGGGGCGCGGTGGTCGACGACGGGCGTGCTCATGCGGCGGTCTCCCGGAGGATCTGCTCGAGGCGCAGTCCGGCGCGCTCGAATCGGGTGGGCATCAGGGCGTGCTCCCGCCAGCTCGCCGCGAGGACGGCCAGGTCGTCCGGGCCGCGGACGCCGGCCACGCGCAGGCGGGCGGACTCGCCGAGGCCGGCCGCGCGCAGCGGCGCGGGCAGGGTGTCGGCCCAGGCGCGGACGGCCTCGGGGGAGGCGTCGCCGAAGTCCACGTCGACGACGTCGCCCTCGGCCACGCGCGTGAGCTCGGCCAGCGAGCCGGAGCGCACCACGCGGCCGGCGCGCAGGATGGCGACGTCGTCCGCGAGCCGCTCGGCGTCGTCGAGCAGGTGCGTGGTCAGCAGCACGGCGGCGCCGCGGTCGGTCTGTTCCCGCACGACGTCGTGCACGACGGGCCGGGTCTCCGGGTCGAGGCCCGCGGTGGGCTCGTCGAGGAACAGCATGTCCGGCCGGCCGACGAGGGCGGCCGCGAGCGCGACGCGCTGGCGCTGGCCGCCGGAGAGGCGGCGCAGGGGGCGGCCGGCGACGTCGGCGATCAGCAGGCGCTCCAGCAGCGGCTCGACGGGCAGCGGGTCGCGGTACAGGGACGCCACGTGGCCGACGAAGCGGCGGGCGGGGATCGCGGGCGGCAGGCCGCCCTCCTGCCACATCACGCCGATGCGGGCGCGCAGGTCGGCGGAGGCCCGCCACGGGTCTGCGCCGAACACGCGCACGGAGCCGGCGTCGGGCCGGTCCATGCCGTGGCAGAGGCCCAGGGTGGTGGACTTGCCGGCCCCGTTGGGGCCGAGCAGCACCGTGACGGCGCCCGCACGGGCGGTGAGGTCGACGCCCCGCAGGACGGGGGTGCGGGACCGGCCGCGGCCGAGGCTCCGGTGGACGTCGCTCAGGCGCAGGACGGGCTCGTCGCGCGGCACGGGATCCGGGGTCAGGGGAGGTCGGGGCACTGTGCCAGTCTAGTCCTCGGGCCCTGCGACCCCGGCTCGTGGGGCCGGGGGCGCCCGGTCTGACGCGCGTTCCGCCGCGGGCGTCATCAAGCCAGGCGAGCCTCACTTGAACCGTTCCAGATCAATAGGTCATGATGGCGTGGTGTATTCGGATCAGTCTGCGTCGCCCCCCGCTCCGGCCCCGGCCGAGGGCACGCGCGAGCGTGTGCTGCAGCTGGTCCTGACGCGTGGACCCGTGAGCGCGGCCGAGATCGGTCGCGAGCTGGAGCTGACCGCCGCTGCCGTGCGCCGCCACCTGGACGCGCTCGAGGAGGACTCGCTCGTCGAGGTCAAGCGGGTCACCGCGGCCCGCGGCGCGGGACGGCCCTCCCGCCGCTACGTGGTCACCTCGCACGCGCAGGAGCACCTGCCCAAGGACCACCTCGCCGTCGCCCTGGACACCCTGGCCCGCCTCGAGGAGCTCGGCGGGGAGGAGGAGGTGCGCCGCGCCGCGCGCCACGCCTTCCGTGAGATCGAGGAGCGCTTCACGGCCGCCGTCGGCGGCCGGGAGACCGCGCTGCAGGACCGCACCCGGATCCTCGCCCGGGTCCTCGACGAGGCCGGCTACGCCGGCACGCTGCGCCACTTCGGCGCGGGCCTGGCGCCCACCCTCCGCGCGGACCAGGTCTGCCAGGGGCACTGCCCGTTCCAGGGAATTCCCGCCCGCCATCCGGAGTTCTGTGAAGAGGAGACCGCGCTGTTCGCCCGCCTGCTCGAGGTGGACGTGCGCCGGCTCTCGACCCTCGCCGCCGGCGCCCACGTGTGCACCACACATGTGCCGCTGGGCCGCGACTGAGCCGCGCGGGCCTCGCTCCGGCTCCCGCCGACCACCCGACCGACCCCGACTGCAGTGACTAGTGAGAGAGGCTGAGATGACCGACCAGATCGTCCAGCGGGACTCCGCGGAGACCGCCGACCCCGGCGTGATCCAGGAGATCCTCGACAAGAACCCCGAGCTCAACGCCATCGGCGCCTACCAGTACGGCTGGGCCGACTCCGACGCGGCCGGCGAGAAGGCCGTCCGCGGTCTGAACGAGGACGTCGTGCGCGACATCTCCGGCAAGAAGGACGAGCCGGAGTGGATGCGCAACCTGCGCCTCAAGGCCCTCAAGTACTTCGAGCGCAAGCCGATGCCGGCGTGGGGCCCGGACCTGTCCGGCATCGACTTCGACAACATCAAGTACTTCGTGCGCTCCACCGAGGGCCAGGCCAAGACCTGGGAGGACCTGCCCGAGGACATCCGCAACACCTACGAGCGCCTGGGCATCCCCGAGGCCGAGCGCGAGCGTCTCGTGGCCGGCGTCGCCGCCCAGTACGAGTCCGAGGTCGTCTACCACCAGATCCGCGAGGACCTGGAGGAGCAGGGCGTCGTGTTCCTCGACACCGACACCGCGCTCAAGGAGCACCCGGAGATCTTCGAGGAGTACTTCGGCACCGTGATCCCGGTCGGCGACAACAAGTTCGCCTCCCTGAACACGGCCGTGTGGTCCGGCGGCTCCTTCGTGTACGTGCCCAAGGGCGTGCACGTGGAGATCCCGCTGCAGGCCTACTTCCGCATCAACACGGAGAACATGGGCCAGTTCGAGCGGACGCTGATCATCGCGGACGAGGACTCGTACGTGCACTACATCGAGGGCTGCACCGCCCCGATCTACCAGTCCGACTCGCTGCACTCGGCCGTCGTGGAGATCGTGGTGAAGAAGAACGCCCGCGTGCGCTACACCACCATCCAGAACTGGTCCACGAACGTGTACAACCTCGTGACCAAGCGCGCCGTGGTCGAGGCCGGCGGCACCATGGAGTGGATCGACGGCAACATCGGCTCCAAGGTGACCATGAAGTACCCGGCCGTGTACCTGACCGGCGAGCACGCCACCGGCGAGACCCTCTCCGTCGCGTTCGCGGGCAAGGACCAGCACCAGGACACCGGCTCCAAGATGGTGCACATGGCCCCGCACACGAACTCCTCGATCGTGTCCAAGTCCGTGGCCCGCAGCGGCGGCCGCGCCGCCTATCGCGGCCTGGTGCAGATCGCCGAGGGCGCGAACGGCTCCGCGAACTCGGTGGTGTGCGACGCCCTGCTCGTGGACACGGTCTCCCGCTCCGACACGTACCCGTACATCGACATCCGCGAGGACGACGTGACCCTCGGCCACGAGGCGACCGTCTCGAAGGTGTCCGAGGAGCAGCTCTTCTACCTCATGAGCCGCGGCATGTCCGAGGACGAGGCCATGGCCATGATCGTGCGCGGCTTCATCGAGCCGATCGCCCGCGAGCTGCCCATGGAGTACGCGCTCGAGCTCAACAAGCTGATCGAACTGCAGATGGAAGGATCGGTGGGCTGACATGACCGACACCGTGGAGAACACCCAGCGGACCATGATCCCGGGCATGGGCGAGGAGGGCGAGAAGCTCACCGTCGCGCAGAACCCGGCCGCCCGGGCCGGGGGCCGGGAGCGCAACGCCGCGGGCTCGCGCGCCGATCGCCTCAGCTCCTTCGAGCTGTCCGACTTCCCCGTGCTCACGGGGCGCGAGGAGGACTGGCGCTTCACCCCGCTCAAGCGCCTGGGCGGGCTGCACCTGCCCGAGGGCGACGACGCGCGCCTGACCGGTGCCGCGCCCGCCGTGGCCGTGGCCGAGCAGGCCGGCGTCACGGTGGAGACCGTGGCCCGCGACGACGCCCGCGTCGGCTCCGTCCTGACCCCCGACGACCGCGTGTCCGCCGCGGCCTGGAACTCGGTCTCCGAGGCCACCGTCGTCACGATCTCCGGCGAGGTCGCCGAGCCGGTGCGCATCGACGTCGTCGGCTCCTCCGCCGACCCGGCCGCGATGCACCTGACCGTGCTCGTGGAGGAGAACGCGCAGGCCGACGTCGTGATCGCCCACCGCGGCACCGCCGTGCTGGCCCAGAACGTCGAGTTCGACGTGCGCCGCGACGCCCGCCTGAACGTGGTCGCGCTGCAGGCCTGGGAGGGCGATGCCGTGCACGTCTCGGCCCAGCAGGCCTCGGTCGCCACGAACGCGCACTTCAAGCACGTGGCCGTGTCCTACGGCGGCGGCGTGGTGCGGCTGACCCCGACCGCGCGGTTCGCCGCCGAGCGCGGTGAGGCCGAGATGTACGGCCTGTACTTCGCCGACGCCGGGCAGCACCTCGAGAACCGCCTGTTCGTGGACCACAACCAGCCGGACTGCGTCTCGAACGTGCTCTACAAGGGCGCCCTGCAGGGCACGGACGCGCGCACCGTGTGGGTGGGCGACGTGCTGATCCGCAAGGAGGCCGAGGGCACGGACACGTACGAGAAGAACCAGAACCTGCTGCTCTCCGACGGGGCGCGCGCGGACTCGGTGCCGAACCTGGAGATCGAGACCGGCGTGATCGAGGGTGCGGGCCACGCGTCCGCGACCGGCCGCTTCGACGAGACCCAGCTGTTCTACCTGATGGCCCGCGGCATCCCCGAGACCGAGGCCCGCCGCCTGATCGTGCGCGGCTTCCTCAACGAGATCATCCAGAAGATCGGTGTCGGCGACGTCGAGGACGAGCTGACCGCCGTCATGGAGGACGAGCTCCGCATCGCGCAGCTCTGACCGACGCCCCGCAGACCCCACCGCCTTCCACCCGAGGAGAACCACCATGGCAACCCTGCAGATCACCGACCTGCACGTGCAGATCGCGACCGAGAACGGCCCCAAGGAGATCCTGAAGGGCCTCTCCCTGACCATCGAGACGGGCGAGACCCACGCGATCATGGGCCCGAACGGCTCCGGCAAGTCCACCCTGGCCTCGACCATCGCCGGCCACCCGCGCTACGAGGTCACCTCCGGCTCCATCACCCTCGACGGTGAGGATGTGCTGGAGATGAGCGTCGACGAGCGCGCCCAGGCCGGCCTCTTCCTGGCCATGCAGTACCCCGTGGAGATCCCGGGCGTCACCATGACCAACTTCCTGCGCACCGCGAAGACCGCGCTCGACGGCCAGGCCCCCTCGCTGCGCACCTGGACCAAGGACGTCAAGGGCGCCTTCGAGGCCCTGCAGATCGACCCGGCGTTCATGAACCGCAACGTCAACGAGGGCTTCTCCGGCGGCGAGAAGAAGCGCGCCGAGATCCTCCAGCTCGAGCTGTTCAAGCCCAAGTTCGCGATCCTCGACGAGACCGACTCCGGCCTCGACGTCGACGCGCTGCGCATCGTCTCCGAGGGCGTCAACCGCGCCCAGGCGCAGAACGAGATGGGCACCCTGCTGATCACCCACTACACGCGGATCCTCAACTACATCAAGCCGGACCACGTGCACGTGCTGGTGGACGGCCGCGTCGCCGAGTCCGGCGGCCCGGAGCTCGCCGAGCAGCTCGAGGCCGAGGGCTACGCCCGCTTCGAGAAGGCCGCGGCGGGGGCCTGAGATGACGGAGACCACGAACCAGGCGCCCACGGAGGACATCCGTGAGGCCCTCAAGGACGTGATCGACCCGGAGCTGGGCGTCAACGTCGTGGACCTGGGCCTGCTCTACGGGCTGCACTACGCCGACGACGGCGCGCTGCTCGTGGACATGACCCTGACCACCGCGGCCTGCCCGCTCACGGACGAGATCGAGGACCAGGTCTCCCGCGCGATCGGCACCATGGTGGACGAGTGGCGGCTGAACTGGGTCTGGATGCCCCCGTGGGGCCCCGAGCGGATCACCGAGGACGGGCGCGACCAGATGCGCGCCCTTGGCTTCAACATCTGATCCGGTCCGGACGACGACGGCGGCCCGTCACCTTAGCGCAGAAGGTGACGGGCCGCCGTCGTGGTGGGGGAGTGCGGACGGGCCGGCAGGCGCCCCGGCGCTCCGGGCTCAGATGTCCAGGGAGGAGGCCCGGAACGTGTCGCACTGGCGGATGTCCGGCTCCTGCTGGGAGCTCTGGTAGCCGCGCATGAACCAGGCCATGCGCTGCTCGGAGGTGCCGTGCGTGAACGCCTCGGGGTCCACCCGGCCGGTGTGGGTGGACTGGATGCGGTCATCGCCCACGGCGGAGGCCGCGTCGATGGCCTGGCGCAGCTGGTCCTGCGAGATCGGCTTCAGGAACGGCGCACCGGACTCGGGGTCCACGGTGGAGGCGGCGTGCCCGGCCCACATGCCGGCGAAGCAGTCGGCCTGCAGCTCCGCGCGCACGGCGCCGGAGGTGGGGCCGGTGGTCCCGTCCTTCGAGTGCTGCAGGTAGCCGGTGACCTGCTGGACATGGTGGCCGTACTCGTGCGCCACGATGTACTCCTCCGCCAGCGGTCCGCCCTCGGCGCCGAAATCGGTCTGCAGCGTCTCGAAGAACGCGGTGTCGAAGTACATGGACTCGTCCGCCGGGCAGTAGAACGGGCCCGTGGCCGAGGAGGCGCTGCCGCAGCCGGTGCTCACGCCGCCCTGGAACAGGGTCAGCTGCGGCTGGCGCCACTGGATGTCCGAGAACTGGGCGAGGTACTCGCCCCAGAACTCGTCCGCGGCCTCGGTGGTCGCGACGACGCGGCAGTCCGTGTTCTGGTTGGCGTCCGCACCGCTGGCGCACGCCTCGTCCGAGAGGGGCTGGCTCTGGCCGCCCGAGCCCGTCTGCTGCTGGTACTGACTCTGGCCGACGGACCCGCCGCCCGTGTCGATCCCGAGCTGCTCGGCCAGCCCGGGGGCGAAGATCGCGAGCAGCAACGCGAGCAGGCCGCCGCCACCGCCGATGGCGATGCCCCGGCCCCCCAGCCCGCCGCCACCGCCCGATCGGGCCCGGCCGGCGTCGATCTGCACGTTCTCGTTGAAGCTCATGGGGCCAGAGTGTAGACGGACTAGACTGGCCCGGCACCGCACTGGCCCCCGCCCGTCGAGATCGGCCGGGCCCCGCCGATGCACCCCTGTTCTTCCCTCGACCCCTGGAGTCTGACACCCCCATGCTGACCGTCACCGATGTCGAACTGCGCGTGGGCGCCCGTCTCCTCATGGACGAGGTGAACTTCCGCGTGGACAAGGGGGACAAGGTCGGCCTCGTGGGGCGCAACGGCGCCGGCAAGACGACGCTGACCAAGGTCCTGGCCGGCGGCGGGCAGCCCACGGCGGGCACCGTGACCCGGACCGGGCGCATCGGCTACCTGCCCCAGGACCCCAAGGTCGAGGACATGGACCAGTCCGGCCGCGACCGCATCCTCTCCGCCCGCGACCTGGACCAGACCATCCGCCGCATGCGCGAGGCCGAGGCCGGCATGGCCGCCGTCGACGACGCCGAGCGGGAGCGGGCGATGAACCGCTACTCCCGCCTGGAGGCGGAGTTCGAGGCCCGCGGCGGCTACGCGGCCGAGTCCGAGGCCGCCCGGATCACGTCCAACCTCGGCCTGCCGGACCGCGTCCTGGACCAGCCGCTGCACACCCTCTCCGGCGGCCAGCGCCGCCGCGTGGAGCTCGCCCGCATCCTCTTCTCCGACGCGGACATCCTGCTGCTGGACGAGCCCACCAACCACCTCGACCACGACTCGATCGTGTGGCTGCGCGACTACCTGAAGACCTACTCCGGCGGCCTCCTGATGATCTCGCACGACGTCGAGCTCATGGAGATGACCGTGAACAAGGTCCTCTACCTGGACGCGAACCGGCAGACCATGGACGTCTACAACATGACGTGGAAGAACTACCTCGCCCAGCGCCAGCAGGACGAGGCGCGCCGCCGCCGGGAGTTCGCCAACGCGGAGAAGAAGGCCTCAGCCCTCATGGCCCAGGCCGAGAAGATGCGCGCCAAGGCGACCAAGGCCACCGCCGCGCAGAACATGATCAAGCGCGCCGAGCGGCTCATGCGCGGCGTCGAGGGCGAGCGCGCGGTCGACCGCGTGGCCGCGATCCGCTTCCCCACCCCGCAGGCCTCCGGCAAGACGCCGCTGCGCGCCGAGAACCTCTCCAAGTCCTACGGCTCGCTCGAGATCTTCACGGGAGTGGACCTGGCGATCGACCGCGGCTCGCGCGTGGTGATCCTGGGCTACAACGGCGCCGGCAAGACGACGCTGCTGCGCATGCTCGCCCGGGAGGAGACCCCGGACACCGGAGAGGTCCAGGCGGGCCACGGGCTCAAGCTGGGCTACTTCGCCCAGGAGCACGACACCCTGGACCAGGACGCGTCCGTCCTGGACAACATGCGCCACGCCGCCCCGCAGCTCGGCGACACCCAGGCGCGCACGCTGCTCGGCTCGTTCCTCTTCCAGGGCGACGACGTCGACAAGCCCGCCCGCGTCCTCTCCGGCGGCGAGAAGACCCGCCTGGCGCTGGCCACGCTCGTGGCCTCGAGCGCGAACGTGCTGCTGCTGGACGAGCCCACGAACAACCTCGACCCCGCCAGCCGTGAGGAGATCCTCCACGCACTGCGCCAGTACGAGGGCGCCGTGGTGCTCGTGACCCACGACGAGGGCGCCGTCGAGGCGCTCGACCCCGAGCGCGTGGTGGTGCTGCCGGACGGGGTCGAGGACCTCTGGAACGACGACTACAGGGACCTCATCACCCTCGCCTGAGTCCGCGGGCCGCCGAGGCGGAGGGCCGGCTCAGTCGAAGAGCGCGTCCTCGGCCTCCTCGTCCGTGAGCCGCCCGTCGCGCCGCCGCCGGGCCGGCTTGGCGCGGGGGACCCGGTGCGCGGAGAGCAGCCCGTCGTCCGCGGCGTCGTCGAGGGCGTCGGCCCGGTCGTTGCGCGCGCGCATCCACGCGGAGTACCCCCACACCCCGAAGCCCATGGCCGCGAACAGGTACCACTGGATCGCGTAGGACAGGTGCGGGCCCTCGTCCAGGGTGGGCTCGACGAGCTTCTGCGGCATCGACTCCACCGCCGGGTCCTCCGTGACCATGATCCCGTAGGCCGTCCCGGCCACGGGCCCGCCCACGGTGTCGGCGATCTCGGTGAGGTCGATCGAGGGCACCTGGCCGTCCGGGGCGTCGCGGTCCAGGGCCGGCTCCCCGGGCTTGACCCGCACCACGACCTCGGCGTGGCCGGCGGGCGGGGCCGGCACGGCGTCCGGCTGACCCGGGGTGTTGCCCACCGGGAGCCAGCCGCGGTCCACCACGACGACGGGGCCCTCGTCCGTCCGGAACGGCACGAGCACCTCGTAGCCGGGCTGGCCGGCGCGGGGACGGTTGCGGACGATGAGCGTCTCGTCGACGAGGTACTCGCCGGTCAGTGTCACAGGCGTCCACTCGTCCTCGGTCTGGAACGCGGTGAACAGCCGGGAGGCCTCGGCGAACGGGACCGGGTCGTCGTCGTAGTTCTCCAGGACGCGGTTGACGCGGTGCTGGACCTCCACGCGGCGGTCCCACTGCCACTGGGCGAGCGCGTGGCACAGGAACGCGAAGAGGATGCACACCACGAAGCCGAGGATCCACGGGCCGGTGGCGAGGAAGCCGAAGCGCAGGGGAGGCAGGCGTTCGGCGTCGCGGGCGGTCGGGGCCGTCATGGGGGCGGGGGTGCTCATGGGCGCGGGGGCTCCTGCGGGGTCTCGGGCGTCTCGACCTCGGGCGCCTCCGTGGCGGGCGGGTCGAGTGGGCGGGAGCGCCGCAGGAAGCCGCGGGCGCTCAGGAAGTCGTCCAGGAAGGGCCGATGGTCCGCGCAGGCCAGCCAGGTCTTCACCCGGTCCGGGGCGTGGACGCGCGGGTTGTTCCACTCCAGGGCCCAGGTCGCCTCCGCGGTGCAGCCGCGACGCGAGCAGACCGGCCGCTCGGGCCCGTCCGCGGCGGCGTGCGGGGATCGGGTGGCGGAGGCACCCGCGGCGGGGTCGAGGCGGCCGGCCGCGAGGGCGCCCAGCAGGTCCACGTCCGGCTCGCCCGGGCCCGCCCCGATCACGCGGCGCCCCGTCCAGGCAGGCCGGGACCGCCGGCGGACGAGGACCCTCGGCCCAGCGCCCGGGGCGCACGGTCGCGCGGGTCGTCCACGAGGTCGCCGGTGAGCACGACCGGCTCGGGCGCCGCCGTGTCGTCGGGGCGGGGGGCCAGGGCCGGTCCCTGGGTGGGCACGGCGCGCAGGGTGCCGGCCTGCTGCGGGCCGGTGTTGTTCACGCGCACGACGGCGACGTAGGGCAGCACGACCGCGCCGAGGATGAACCCGAGCTGCCACCAGCCGTGGGTGAAGAGCGCGGCGACGAAGCAGGCGGTGCGGAGCAGCATCTGGACCAGGTAGACCTTCATGCGCGCCTCCCGGTCCGCGCTGCGGCCGGCGGCGGCGGTGGTGACCCCCTGGACCTCCGGTGTCGTCCCGCGCCCGGCGCGGGCGGGACGGCCGGCTCGGGAGCTGGCGGCGGAGCTGGTCATGGCGCATCCTCCTGGCACGTCGCGCCCTGCGGAGGGCCCCCGCGCGGCCGCGGACGTAGAGTGGTGGTTCACATGCCGGCGCGATCGCCCTCGGCGGCGTCCCGCAGGACGGCGTCGACGGCGCCGCGCCGGTGCTCCAGTCTAGTCCCGTCCCGTCCGGAAGGTGTTCCCATGGCCGATCAGACCACCACGCCCGCAGCGGACGCACAGGCCGCCGGCCGCAGCGTCCTCGTCACGGGGGGCAACCGCGGCATCGGCCTGGCCATCGCCCGGGCGTTCGCCGCGAACGGCGACCGCGTGGCCATCACCTCCCGCTCGGGGGAGGGGCCGGAGGGGGTCCTCGCGGTCCGGGCCGACGTGACGGACGCGGCCTCCGTGGACGCGGCCTTCCGCGAGGTCGAGGAGGCCCACGGCCCGGTCGAGGTGCTCGTGGCCAACGCCGGGATCACCCACGACCAGCTGCTGCTGCGCATGTCCGAGGATGACTTCACCTCGGTGATCGACACGAACCTCACCGGCGCCTTCCGCGTAGTGCAGCGCGCCACCAAGGGCATGATGCGCCTGAAGCGCGGCCGCATCGTCCTGATCTCCTCCGTGGTGGGCCTGCTCGGCTCGCCCGGCCAGGTCAACTACGCCGCCTCCAAGTCCGGCCTCGTCGGGATGGCCCGCTCGATCACGCGCGAGCTCGGCGCGCGCGGCGTGACCGCGAACGTCGTGGCCCCCGGCTACATCGACACCGAGATGACGCAGTCCCTCGACGACGAGCTCAAGGCCCAGTACAAGACGTCCATCCCGGCCGGCCGCTTCGCCGACCCGGAGGAGGTGGCCGGCGTCGTGCGCTGGCTGGCCTCGGACGAGGCCGCGTACATCTCCGGGGCCGTGATCCCCGTGGACGGCGGCCTGGGCATGGGCCACTGACGACCACCGACCGCTGAGCAGACAGGAAGCACAGAACATGACCGAGCAGGACCTGGCCGGACGCGGCGTCGTCGTCACCGGCTCCTCCCGCGGCATCGGAGCCGCCACCGCCGAGCTGCTGGCCGCCCGCGGCGCGGGCGTCGTGGTGAACTACCGCCAGAAGGCGCCGCGCGCGAACAAGGTGGTGCAGAAGATCGAGGAGGCCGGCGGCCGCGCCGTGGCCGTGGGCGGCGACGTGACCGTCGCCGAGGATCGGGCCGCGCTGCTGGACGCCGCCGTGGAGCACTTCGGCTCACTCGACGTGCTCGTGCTCAACGCCTCGGGCGGCATGGAGTCCCAGTTCGGCGAGGACTACGCCCTGAAGCTCAACCGTGACGCCCAGGCCGCGCTGGCCGACGCCGCGCTCGAGCGCATGGGTGCCGGCGGGCAGATCGTGTTCGTGACCTCCCACCAGGCGCACTTCATCGACGAGGTCGCCACGATGGACTCCTACGAGCCCGTGGCCCGCTCCAAGCGCGCCGGCGAGGACGCCCTGCGCGAGCGCATCCCCGCGTTCACCGAGAAGGGCGTGGGCTTCGTGGTGGTCTCCGGCGACATGATCGAGGGCACCATCACCGCCACCCTGCTCGACCGCGCCGAGCCAGGTGCCATCGAGGCCCGCCGCGAGGCCGCCGGCAAACTCTACACCGTGGAGGAGTTCGCCGCCGAGATCGCCTCCCTCGTGGGCCGCGAGGGCCTCGAGGTCGGCCACACCGAGCTCGTGGGCGGCGCCGAGGACTTCCTCGGGCAGGACTGAACCCCACCACACCCCAGACGACGAGGGCCGGATCCGTGGGATCCGGCCCTCGTGACCTCCGGGAGCGGACGCCTCAGAGACCGAGGAGCCACCGCAGGGGGGTGAAGGAGGGCACGTCGACGACGACGTCCGCGTGCTCCCGGAGGATCGGCTTCGCGCACAGCGCCACGCCGCAGCCGGCCGCCTCGAGCAGATCGATGTCGTTGGCGCCGTCGCCCACGCCGACGGCCTGCTCGGGGGTGAGCCCCGCGTCCTCGGCCCAGGCGCGCAGCATGGCGGCCTTCGCCGCGCGGTCCACGACGTCGCCGAGCACCTTCCCCGTCAGGTGCCCGTCCCGCACCTCGAGCTCGTTGGCGCAGTAGGCGTGCACGCCCCACGCCTCGGCCAGCGGGGCGAGCACCTGGGTGAAGCCGCCGGAGACCGCGCACACCCGGCCGCCGGCCGCGGTGACGGCCTCGATCAGCGCGAGGGCTCCGTCGGTGGGCCGGATGGCCCGCACCACGTCCGCCACGACGCCCACGGGCAGCCCCGCGAGCGCCTCGACGCGCGCGTGCAGCGAGGCGGCGAAGTCGAGCTCACCGCGCATCGCCCGCTCCGTCACCTCGGCGACCTCGGCCTCGCGGCCGGCGTGGGCGGCGAGCAGCTCGATGACCTCCTGCCGGATCAGCGTGGAGTCCACGTCCGTCACCACGAGGGGCGCCGGCGCGGCGGCGACCGTCGCCGGCACCGTGAGCACGTCCCACCCGGAACCCGGCTCCGGGGCCGCCGCCCACTCGTCCGCGGCGAAGCGCCAGCCCAGCAGGCCGTCGTCGGTGAGCCGCTCGGCGTCGTCGGGCACGCCGGCCGGGGGCGCGTCCGTGACGAGGAGGGCGGGGTCGGCGGTGACGACGAGGCGGCGCAGGGTGCTCATGCGCGGCATCCTAGGCGGGGGTGCGGGCGCGGCCGGGCGTGCGTCGCATCGGCGACGCGCCGGCCGGCCGGACTAGGCTGGCCCCCATGACCACCCCCGCGCCTCCCGACGACTGGTTCCTCCCGGATGAGGACGCCGTGCTGCAGATGCGCCGCGTGCGCGTGCGCCGCGGCACCACCGACATCCTCGGCCCCCTGGACTGGACGGTCCGCGCGGGGCAGCGGTGGATCGTGATGGGCCCGAACGGCGCCGGCAAGTCCACGCTGCTCCAGCTGGCCGCGGCCCGCCTGCACCCGACCGCCGGCGACGTCGGCGTGCTGGACGAGGTGCTCGGCGCCGTCGACGTGTTCGAGCTGCGCCCGCGCATCGGCCTGTCCTCCGCCCAGCTCGCCGCCCAGGTGCCCGCGAACGAGACCGTGCAGGACGCCGTCGTCACCGCCGCCTACGGGATCACCGGCACGTGGCGCGAGCGGTACGAGACGGAGGATCGCGCCCGCGCGCTCGGCCTCGTGGCGACCTGGGGGCTCTCCCGCCTCGCGCACCGCGCGTTCGGCACCCTCTCCGACGGTGAGCGCAAGCGCGTGCTCATCGCCCGTGCCCTGATGACCGATCCCGAGCTGCTCCTGCTGGACGAGCCCGCCGCGGGCCTGGACCTCGCCGGGCGGGAGGACCTCGTGCGCCAGCTGACGGCGCTCGCCACGGACGAGGACGCGCCCGCGCTGGTCCTCGTCACGCACCACCTCGAGGAGGTGCCCCCGGGTTTCACGCATGCCCTGCTGCTGCGGGACGGCGGTGTCGTGGCGGCCGGGCCCATCGAGTCGACGCTCACCGAGGAGCACCTCTCCGCGGCGTTCGGCACGGACCTGAAGGTGACCCGCACCGGCGGTCGGTACACCGCCGTCGCCCGGTGACGGGGCTGCTGACCGCGCAGCTGCTGGGCATGGACCTGTGGCAGGTCCTGCTCGTGCTGCTCGCGGGGTTCTGGGCCGGCACGATCAACTCGGTGATCGGCTCGGGCACGCTCGTCACCTTCCCGACGCTCGTGGCGGTCGGGTTCCCGCCCGTGACGGCCCAGGTCTCCAACGCGATGGGCCTGGTGGCCTCGGGCTTCTCCGGCACGTACGGGTACCGCCGCGAGCTGGCCCAGTCCCGGGCGCTCCTGCCGAAGCTGACCGTCGCGTCCCTGCTCGGCGGGGTCATCGGCGCCGCCCTGCTCACCACGCTGCCCCCGGCCGTGTTCGGCTACGTCGCGCCGGTGCTGCTCGTGGTGGCCCTGACGGTCGTCGTGCTGCAGCCGCGCATCCAGCGGTGGGTCCGGCGTCGGGCGGAGGACCAGGGACCGACCCCCGGCGCGGACTCTCCCGTGCCGGTGGGCCCCGTGACCCCGACGCTGTGGACGCTCGTGTTCCTGACCGGCATCTACGGCGGCTACTTCGTGGCCGCCCAGGGCGTCATGCTCATGGCGATCTTCGGCGTGCTGCTGGTGGGCGGCACCCTCGTGCACGCCAACGCCGTGAAGACGTGGCTGTCGCTGGTGGTCAACCTCACCGCCGCCGCGTTCTACCTGGTCTTCGCCTTCGACCGCATCGACTGGCGGGCCGTCCTGTTGATCGCGCTCTCCTCGCTCGTGGGCGGGCTCGTGGGCGCGCGGATCGGCCGGCGCATCTCGCCGACGGCGCTGCGCGTCACCATCGTGATCGTGGGCCTGGCCGGGCTGGTGGTCATGGTGATGCGGCAGGTCTCGGGTGGGTGAGGTCGGGACCCGCGAGGTGCGCCTGGAGCGGATCGAGGACCTCGCCGACCCCCGCCTGGCCCCCTACACGACCATGACGGACGCGGCCCTGCGCCGTCGCGTCGACGCGGAGCACGGCGTCTTCCTCGCCGAGTCCTCACAGGTGGTCCGCCGCGCACTGGACACCGGACACACCCCGCGCTCCTTCCTGCTGGGGGACCGCTACCGCGGGTCCTTCGCGGACGTGCTCGCCGCCCATCCGGACGTCCCGGTCTTCACCGGACCCGACGACGTGCTCGAGGCCCTCACCGGCTTCCACCTGCACCGCGGCGCCCTGGCCGCGATGGACCGCCCCGCGCCCCGGCCGCTCGCCGACGTCCTCGCGGGCGCCCGGCGCGTGCTCATCGCCGAGGACCTCGTGGACCACACGAACCTGGGCGCCGTGGTGCGCTCCGCCGTCGCCCTCGGCTGGGACGCACTGCTGCTCACCCCGCAGGCCGCCGACCCGCTGTACCGGCGCGCCATCCGCGTCTCGATGGGCACGGTGTTCCGCCTGCCGTGGGCGCGCCTGCCCGGTCCGGTCGCCGAGTCGCTGCCCGCGCTGCGGGCGGCCGGGTTCGCGGTGGCCGCCCTCGAGGTGACGGAGCGCGCCGTGGGCCTGGACTCCGCTCGGATCGAGCCGCTGCGGACCGCCGAGCGCCTGGCCCTCGTCCTCGGCCAGGAGGGGCCGGGGGTCCGGCCCGACACCCTCGCCCAGACCGACGCCGACGTCGTCATCCCCATGCCCGCCGGCGTCGACTCGCTGAACGTGGCCGCGGCCGCGGCGGTCGCGCTGTGGGAGCTGCGCGCGCGCTGACCGGCCCGGGTGCGGTAGAGTGGGCGGCTGGCCCGCCGTCCGGCGGACCCCCTGACCACACCTCTCGCGCCCCTGGTCCCAATCAGGCGGCTGAAACGAAGGATGCACCATGAAGTCTGAGATCCACCCGGATTACCGCTACGTCATCTTCAACGACCTCGCCTCCGGTGAGAAGATCCTCACCCGCAGCACCGCGAACTCCGAGAAGACCGCGGAGTGGACCGATGGCAACACCTACCCGGTGATCGACGTCGAGATCTCGGCCGCCTCGCACCCGTTCTACACGGGCAAGCAGCGCATCATGGACACCGCCGGCCGCGTCGAGCGCTTCAACGCCCGCTTCAAGGGCTTCGGCGGCAAGAAGTGACCGCGGCGGCCTGAGCCGCGCGCCCACCACGACGACGGGCCCCGCGCCCCCGGAGCGATCCGGGCGGTGCGGGGCCCGTCGCGTCGCCCGTAGGCTGACGGGCATGACGACTCTCCACGGTGAATACAAGGTGATCGGCGGCAAGCTGGTCGCGGCGGACCTGACCCTCGCGGACGGCCGGATCGCGACCGCCAGCATCAACGGCGACTTCTTCCTCGAGCCGGACGAGGCGCTCGAGGACCTCAACGCGGCGGTCACCGGGCTGTCCGCGGACGCCGAGCACCGGGTCATCCGGGAGGCCGTCGAGCGGGGGCTGCGCTCCGAGGCCGAGCTGTTCGGCGTGGACGCCTTCGCGGTCGCCTCGGCCGTGCGTCGGGCCCTCGGCAAGGCGACCACGTGGGGGGACCACGAGTGGGAGGTCATCGGGCCGGAGCCGATGCCGATCGCGCTGACCGTGGCCCTGGACGAGGTGCTCACCCGGCAGGTGGCCGAGGGACGTCGCAAGCCGACCATGCGCCTGTGGCAGTGGAACGAGCCGGCCGTGGTGATCGGCGCCTTCCAGTCGCTCGCCAACGAGGTGGACCCCGAGGGGGCGCGGCGGCACGGCATCAACGTGGTGCGGCGGATCTCCGGCGGCGGCGCGATGTTCATGGAGGCGGACAACTGCGTCACGTACTCGATGCACGTGCCGTCGTCGCTGGTCGACGGGCTGGAGACGGCGGAGACCTACCCGTTCCTGGACGAGTGGACCATGGACGCGCTTTCCCGACTCGGCGTGCACGCGTTCTACCAACCGCTCAACGACATCGCCACGGACCAGGGGAAGATCGGCGGCGCCGCGCAGAAGCGGGTGGGCACGGCCGGGCTCCTGCACCACGTGACGATGAGCTACGACATCGACGCGGACAAGATGCTCGAGGTGCTGCGCATCGGCCGGGAGAAGCTGCGCGGCAAGGGCGTGACCTCGGCGAAGAAGCGCGTGGACCCGCTCCGGCGCCAGACCGGCGTCTCCCGCGCCGAGATCTGGGAGACCATGATGACCACCTTCGAGGAGCGCTACGGCGCCCGCCGCGTCGAGCTGGACGAGGCCACCCGTGAGGAGGCCGAGCAGCTGGCCCGCACCAAGTTCACGACCCCCGAGTGGACCGCGCGGGTGCCCTGAGCCGCCTGACGGCGTCCCGGCACCGTCCGGCACGCTTCCGTCCGGGGGCGGTTTGCGGTGGTATTCGACGTGAGTACCGCCCGAAACCGCCCCCGACGCGTCGAGGTGTGGCGGGGCGGCTCTGTCAGGATCGGACCATGACCCCCGACGACGACGCCCCCGTCCGCCTGATCGCCCGCTCCGACGCCCCGGGGCGCCCACGGTCGACCGTGGACGTCCACTGCGCCCTCGAGCTGGAGCTGGCCTCCGGCCGCCGCGTGCCTCTGCTCACGGACCGCGGCTGGACGAGCCGGGCGGCGGCCGCACGCCTGCCCAGGAGGAGACGCGACACTGGGACGCGCTGGCAGCGGTCGCGGCCGAGGCCGGGGTGCCGGTGGGGGCCGCAACGTTGCGCGAGCTGCCGCTCGTGGGGGAGACCTCGCCCGAGCTGGCCGCCCTCGTGGACCGGGCGCACCGCGAGGCCCGCGCCCTGAACCGGCTGCTCGGCGTCCACCCGCTGGCCCTCGGCACGGTCGCGCCGGCCGACGTGCTGGGCGCCGACGCGACCGCCGCGCTGCGGACCGGGCTGGCCGCGGGACTCGGCGTCGCGCCGACGGCGTGGGAGGACCCGGGCGTCGTGCTCGCGCCCGCCGCGGACGCCGGCCCGGAGCTGCTGCACGTGGTCCTGCTGCACACGACCGCGGTGGTCGCCGGGCCACCCGCACTCGTGGCCCGCCTCGCGGACGCCGACGTCTCCGACCTGCTCGACGACGCCTCCCTCGGCGCGCACCTGCGCCGCCCGGTGGAGGACGTGTCGGCGGCCTGGCTCCACGCGGCCGACCGGCAGGCGCTGTCCCTCGACCCGGACGGCGGGGCCGCGCACGTGGCGCGCCACGCCGAACTGACGGCCGTGCTGGAGACGCGGCCCGTCGTCGTCGAGCGGGTGGGGATGCGCGACCGGGACGCCCAGCGCGCCGCCGACGCCGTGGGCCTGCGCCGGGTGGGCCGGGAACGCGTGCTCCGCGTCGCCGCGCCCTGAGCTGGAATGGTCACGACACGCCGCCTCGCCCGAGGGGAGGCGGCGTGTCGTGACCACTCTGCGCGGGAGGACTTACCGCTCAGCCCGCCGGCTGCGCCGCCTGCACGCGCAGGGACCGCCGCAGGGCGTCCGTGTGCTCCACGACCAGGCGCCGCAGGGCCCCCGGGGCGTCGGGGTGCTCGTCCAGCCAGCGCTGGGCCGCGGCCAGCGTCGGGTGCGACTCCTGCGCGTCCGCGTCGCCGGCCACCGCGTCCTGGCGGCCCGGGAACAGCCCGCCGATCGCGCGCGAGGCCAGCCCGTTGGATCGTGAGGCCCACACCGAGGTCAGGCGCGGCCAGAAGCCGGACTCGTAGGGGGCGAGGAGCTCGACCTCGCCCGCGGCGAAGCCGGCCGCCGTGGCCGAGAGCAGGTCGTTGGACAGCTCCGTGCCGGTGGCCGTGCGACCGGACATGACCGCCTCCCACGCCGCGGCCTTGACCTCGGCATCGGGGCGGGCGGCCGTGGCGAGGCGATGCCACGTGACCGTCTGGGCGGTGCGGCCGGCCTCGAGCTCCGCGTCCAGGCGGTCCTGGTCGGCCCGGCCGGTCGCGGCGAGGGCCTGGAGCACGAGCCAGCGCAGCTCCGCGTCGATCGCCAGGCCCGGCGCCGACGTCGCCGCGTCCTCGCCGAGCAGGGCGGCCTCGAGGGCCGCGGCCATCCCGACGTCGGCCCGCGCCAGCGTCGCCCACATGCGGGCCGCGGTGCGCTGGCGGTCGGAGCCGGCCTCGAGCGTCCGGGTCTGTTCGGCCAGCACCTCGCCCAGCCGGGCGCGCAGCGCGTCCCGGTCCTCGGCGCGGGCGTACTGGCCCACGGCCGCGGCGGCCTGCGCCAGCACCTGCGCGTGCACGCCCACGGTCGCGATCCGCGCGGACAGCGTCGCCACCGCGTCCAGGAACCGGGCGACCGGCAGCTCGCCGTCGCGGGTCATCGACCACAGGGCGGCCCACACGGTGGCCTCCGCGAGCGGGTCCGCGATGGGGTGCGTCAGGGCCGCGCGCAGCGAGCCCGCGTCGAGCGCGACGGCGGCGTAGGTGAGGTCCTCGTCGTTGGGCAGCACGAGGCGGACGCCCCCGGGCACCTCGAGGTCCGGCAGGGGCACGGCCGCGCCCTCCGCCCCACCCGGCACATCGGCGGTGACCTGGGCGGTGCGGCGCAGGACGCCGTCCTGCCCGGGCGTGAAGACGCCGACCTTCAGCACGTGCGGGCGGAGGATCGGCCCGCCCGTGACCGGGTCCGCGCCCTCCTGGCGCAGCACCGGGGCGTCGCCGTCGACGTCGACCCGCAGCCGGGGCACGCCGGAGGTGTGCAGCCACGCGTCCGCCCACGCGCGCATGTCCCGCCCCGAGGCGGCCTCGAGGACCGCCATGAAGTCGGCGAGGGAGGCGTTGCCCCACGCGTGGGCGGCGAAGTAGCGATGTGCGGCGTCGAGGAACGCGTCACGGCCCACGTAGGCGGCCAGCTGCTTGAGCACGGAGGCGCCCTTGGCGTAGGTGATCCCGTCGAAGTTCTGACGGGCGGCCTCGAGGTCGACGATGTCCGCGACGATGGGGTGCGTCGTCGGCATCTGGTCCTGCACGTACGCCCAGGCCTTGCGGCGGGACGCGAAGGTCACCCACGCGGTCCGGAAGTCGGTGGCCTCGTCCACGCCGAGGGCGCCCATGTAGTCCGCGAACGACTCCTTGAGCCACAGGTCGTCCCACCAGTGCATCGTCACGAGGTCGCCGAACCACATGTGCGCCATCTCGTGCAGGATCACGTTGGCGCGGCCCTCGTACTGGACCGCGGTGGCCCGCGAGGTGAACACGAAGTCCTCGGTGAAGGTCACGAGGCCCGGGTTCTCCATGGCGCCGAGGTTGTACTCGGGCACGAACGCCTGGTCGTACTTGCCCCACGGGTACGCGACGCCGAAGAGGTCGTGGAAGAACGTCAGCCCCCGCTTCGTCACGTCGAACACGGCCTCGGGGTCGAACGCGTCGGCCATCGTGCGCCGGGTGAACAGCCGCAGCGGCACGGCCTGCGCACCGCTGGCCGGGTGACCGTCCCAGGCGTCCTCCCACTGCGCATAGGGGCCGGCGAGCAGCGTCGTGATGTAGGTGGACTGGGGGAGCGTCGGGGCGAACTCCACCCGGACGACACCGTCCCCGGTCGGCGTCCGGGAGACCTCCGGCCGGTTCGAGGCCAGCACCCAGTCCTCGGGTCCGGTGAGGGAGAAGGTGAAGGCGGCCTTGAGGTCCGGCTGCTCGAAGTCCGGGAACACGCGGCGCGCGTCGGCGGGCTCGTACTGGGTGTAGAGGTAGACCTCGCCGTCGGCGGGGTCCGTGAAGCGGTGCAGGCCCTCGCCCGACCGGGAGTACACGGACCGGCCGACCAGCTCGACCACGTTCTGCGCCGCCAGGTCGGGCAGCAGCACCCGGGCCTCGCCCACGACCTCGGCCACGTCCAGTGCCGTGCCGTTGAGGGTCACCGACTCCACACCGCCGTGGATCCAGTCCAGGTGGGTGTCCGCGCCCGGCTCGGCGCACGAGAAGCGGATCACGGTGCGGACCGGATAGGTGTCGGTCGCGGCGTCCCGGGCGTCGGAGAGGTCCACGTCCACGACGTAGTCCTGCACCGTGAGCAGGCGGGAGCGGTCCGCGGCCTCAGCGCGGGTGACGTTGGTGGCGTCGAGGTCGGGGGTGGTGTCGGTCAAGGCGAGCCTCCGGTCGGGGATCCAGCGGGGACGGCGACGCGCGGACACACCGGGGCGTGCCCGCGCGTCGGCGGTGGTCCGGGACCGGCGGCCCGGGGCCGCGTCAGTGCGGCTTCGGGACGGGCTGGCCCTTGGAGAGCACCGTCAGGCCGGATTCTGTCACGGTGTAGCCGTTCGCCTCGTCCTCGGCGCGGTCGAAGCCGATGCGCGCTCCCGGGGGCACGACCACGTTCTTGTCCAGGATCGCGTTGCGCACGTGGGCCCCCTCGCCGATCACGACGGAGTCCAACAGCACCGACTGCTCCACCCACGCCTCGTTGTGCACGCGCACGTCCGTGGAGAGCACGGACTGGGCCACGGTGCCGCCGGAGATGACCACGCCCTGGGAGAGGATCGAGTCGTTCGCCGAGCCGGGGCGGCGGGTGGATGAGCGCACGAGCTTGGCGGGCGGGGAGACGGACTGGCGGGTGTAGAGCGGCCACTCGCGGTTGTAGAGGTTGAACTCCGGCCACGGCTGCACCAGGTCCATGTGCGCGTCGTAGTAGGAGTCCAGGGTGCCGACGTCCCGCCAGTAGTGCTTGCCGGCCGTGCCCCCGGGCACCTCGTTGGCGGTGAAGTCGTACACCCCGGCCTCGCCACGCTCCACGAACAGCGGGATGATGTCCCCGCCCATGTCGTTGTTCGACTCGGGGTTCTCCTCGTCCTGGTTCAGCGCCGCCACGAGGGCGTCGGTGTCGAACACGTAGTTGCCCATCGAGGCCAGGAACTGCGTGGGGTCGTCCGGCAGGCCGGGGGTCGTCTCCGGCTTCTCCACGAACGCCGAGATCCGCGTCCTGTCCTGTGGGTCCGTCTCGATCACCCCGAACGAGGAGGCCAGCTCGAGCGGCTGGCGCACCGCGGCCACGGTCGCCTTGGCGCCCGAGGCGATGTGCTGGTCCACCATCTGCTGGAAGTCCATGTGGTAGACGTGGTCCGCGCCGATGACGACGACGATGTCCGGCCGTGCGTCGTGGATCAGGTTCATGGACTGATAGATGGCGTTCGCGCTGCCCGTGAACCAGTCCTTGCCCCGGCGCTGCTGTGCCGGCACGGAGGCCACGTAGTTGTTCAGCAGCGTGGACATCCGCCACGTCTCGGAGATGTGGCGGTCCAGCGAGTGCGACTTGTACTGCGTCAGCACGACGATCTCGCGGTACCGGCTGTTGACCAGGTTGGACAGCGCGAAGTCGATGAGGCGGTACGTGCCGCCGAACGGGACGGCCGGCTTGGCACGGTCGGCCGTCAGCGGCATCAGGCGCTTGCCCTCACCGCCCGCCAGCACGACCGAGAGGACCTTCTTCTGCACCATCTGCGTCACTCCTCGTGAGCCGGGTCGTCGCGACCCGCACGCGTGCTCGGGGCGTGCGGGGCATCCGTGCCGCCAGACTATCGACCCCCGCCGGGCTGAACTAGGTTGGGGGCGTGCGCATCGACATCGTGAGCAAAGAGTTCCCCCCGTCCATCTACGGCGGTGCCGGCGTCCACGTCGCCGAGCTGACCCGTGTCCTGGCCTCCCGCGCCGACGTCCGCGTGCACGCCTTCGGCGCGCCGCGCGACCCGGACTACCACGGGGCCCGCGTCCTGACGTACCCGAACCCGCCCGGGTTCGACGCCGCCAACGGGGCCGTGCAGACCCTGGCCACCGACCTCACGATCCTCGGCGACCTCGAGGGCGCCGACGTCATCCACTCCCACACCTGGTACGCCAACCTGGCCGGCCACCTCGGCAAGCTCCTGCACCAGACCCCCCACGTCCTCTCCGCGCACTCCCTCGAGCCGCTGCGCCCCTGGAAGGCGGAGCAGCTCGGCGGCGGCTACGCCCTGTCCAGCTGGGCCGAGCGCACGGCGTACCTCGGGGCGGACGCGGTCATCGCGGTCTCGGACGGCATGCGCCGGGACATCCTGGCCTGCTACCCGGACGTGGACCCGGCGAAGGTGCACACGGTCCACAACGGCATCGACACGCAGGTCTGGACCCCGCAGACCGGCACCGCCGCACTGGAGAAGTACGGAATCGACCCGGACAAGCCCTCCGTCGCGTTCGTCGGCCGCATCACGCGCCAGAAGGGCGTGCCCCACCTGCTCCGTGCGGCCCTGCGGCTGCCGGAGGACGTCCAGCTCGTGCTGTGCGTGGGCGCCCCGGACACCGCGGAGCTGGCGCACGAGGTGAACGAGTTGATCTCCGAGCTGCGGCGCACCCGCCAGGGCGTCGTCGTGATCGAGGGGATGATCCCGCGCCACGAGGTGATGGAGATCCTCACGGCCGCCACCGTGTTCGCCTGCCCCTCGGTCTACGAGCCGCTGGGCATCGTCAACCTCGAGGCGATGGCGTGCGGCACCGCCGTCGTCGCCTCCGCCGTGGGCGGCATCCCGGAGGTCGTGCAGGACGGCGAGACCGGCCTGCTCGTCCCCTTCGAGCAGGTCGACGACGGCACGGGGGCGCCCGTGGACGAGGAGAGGTTCGCCGCCGACTTCGCGGCCGCGCTCACCCGCGTCGTGGAGGACCCGGAGCGCGCCCGCGCGATGGGTGAGGCCGGCCGGGCCCGCGCGATCGAGCACTTCTCGTGGGAGACCATCGCGGAGCGCACGATCGAGGTCTACGAGGCCGTGCTGCGCTGAGCCCGCCCGACCACGCACACGGGCCCCCGCCACCGCGAGGTGACGGGGGCCCGTGTGCGTCCGGGGACGGCCACGGTCAGCCGCGGCGACCCCGCGCCGCCTTCTCGCGGGCGCGCACGGCCTTCTCATCCTCCGGCTCCTCGCCGGCGGCCCGGCGGGCCGTGAACCAGGCGTGGGCCTCCTCCTGGCGCTGGGTCTCGGCGTCCGTGGCCACCGCCATGCGCAGGTGCTCGGGCTCGAGGCCGAACGACTCGACGAGCTCGAGGGCGAAGGGGCGCAGCCGCTCGGCCAGCCGGTTGACGTAGCCGCGCAGGGCCCGGGCGCGCTGGCTCGAGACGCGGCCGTGGGCCACGAACCAGCCGAGGTCGTCCTCGATGAGGCGCAGCGCGAACAGGTCGCGCAGCCACGTCAGGACGGTCTTCGTGGTCTCATCCGTGATGCCCTCCAGGGCGCGGGTGAAGGCCTCCCACTGCAGCAGCTCGCCGTGGTTGCGGGCGGCCTCGATGAGCTCGTGCTGGCGCGTGTTGAACGCCTCCGCCTGCGCCGCCTGGCCCTTGCCCCGGGCCCCCGAGAGGGTGCCGGCGATGTCGGCGGTCTTGGCACGGACGCGCTCGGTGAGCAGCTCATGCTGGACGGCGGGGTCCTTGAACCAGTTCGCCGAGCGGCGCTCGGACCCGCCGTCGGCCACGGACTGGACGGCCTTGTGCAGGCCCGCACGGTGGAGGGCGTCCGAGGCCTGATGGACCACGTAGCGGGAGACGGCGCCCACATTGAGACGTCCGAACTCCTTCGAGTAGTCGGTCAGCAGACGCTTGCCCACGAGCTGCAGGAGCACCGTGTTGTCGCCCTCGAACGTGACGTACACGTCCAGGTCGGCGCGCATCTGGGCCACCCGGTTCTCGGCGAGGAACCCGGCGCCGCCGCACGCCTCGCGGGCCTCCTGCAGGGTGTCCAGGGCGTGCCACGTGGTCAGCGGCTTCACGGCCGCGGCGAGCGTCTCGAGCTCCTGCCGGTCCACGTCCGTGTCGGAGCGGCCCGAGAAGACGTCGTCGAACTTCTCGACGAGCTCGTTGGAGGCGAAGGCGTCCGCGTAGGCGCGGGCCAGGCGGTCGATGAGGCGGCGCTGGTGGTTCTGGTAGTCCAGCAGCACCTCCTCCCGCTGCGGGTCGGAGGCCTTGAACTGGCGGCGCTGCTCCGCGTAGGCCAGCGCACCGTGCAGGCCGAGGAAGGAGGCCGTGGTGGCGGCGAGGGACAGGGAGACGCGGCCCTGGACGAGCGTGCCGAGCATCGTGAAGAAGCGACGCCCGGGGGAGGCGATGGGCGAGGAGTAGGTGCCGTCCTCGGCCACGTCGCCGTAGCGGTTGAGGAGGTTGGTGCGCGGGATGCGGACCTGAGTGAAGTGCAGACGGCCGTTGTCGATGCCGTTCAGTCCGCCCTTGAGGCCGTCGTCCTCGCCGCCCACGCCGGGCAGGAAGGCGCCCTCCTCGTCCCGGATGGGGACGTAGAAGCAGTGCACGCCGTGGTTGACGCCCCGGGTGATCAGCTGCGCGAAGACCGTGGCCGCCCTGCCGTGCAGCGCGGCGTTGCCGAGGTAGTCCTTCCAGGCGCCCTTGAACGGGGTGTGGATGACGAACTCCTGGGTCGCCTCGTCGTACGTGGCGGTCGTCGCGATCGAGGCGACGTCCGAGCCGTGCCCGATCTCGGTCATGGCGAAGGCGCCCGGGACGCTCAGGTCCATCGCGCCCGGCAGCCACCGGCGGTGGTGCTCCGCGGTGCCCAGGTGCAGGATCGCCGAGCTGAACAGGCCCCACTGCACACCGGCCTTGATCTGCAGGGAGGGGTCGGCGAGCACGAGGTCACCGAAGGCGGCGAGGTTGCCGCCGTGGTTGTCCTCGCCGCCGAACTCGCGCGGGAAGGCGCGGTGGACCGCGTTGCGCTCCACGAGGACGCCCAGCTGCCGCAGGACGCGGGCGCGGTGCTCGTCCATGCCGAGCAGCGGGTCGCGCCACAGGGCGGGATCCTTGACCAGTTCGCGGGATTCGCGGCGCTCCGCGGCCCAGCGGCCGAGGAGGGCCTCCTCGAGGGCCGCGGCGTCGAGGGAGCCGGGCGTCGGCCGCTCGGGCGCGATCTCGGCGACGTCGGAGGGAACCTCGGTGCTGGGCGTCGAGGACTGGGGGGCGAGCTTCTCGTGGACGGTCATGACGATGCTCCTGTTCGTGAGTGGGGGCGGGCGCGGACGGCGTCCGCCGCCGCGGGTTCGAGGGCGGCGCCGGGCGCGGCGCCGATGAGGCCGGTGAGCAGCCAGTCGGCGATGGCGCGGGCCATCGCCTCGACCGGGATGCGACCGGCGGCCGGGGTCCGCAGCCAGGTCTCGGCGGCGGCCCGGACGAGGCCGACGGCGGCGCGCGGCCACAGGGCGAGCGGGTCCGCCGGCGCCGGGGCGTGGCCCCGCGCGGCCATCCCGCGCGCCAGGCCCGACTCGAGCATGGCGTAGACGCGCTCGAGGAACGGGCCCAGCACAGGGGCCTCGGCCGCGGCGGGGGACGGGGCGACGGCGAACGCGTACACCTCGGGCGACGTCGCCGCGACCGTGAGGTACACCTCGACCATGCGACGCAGCGCCTCGGGTTCGGAGACCGGTTCGTCCGCGACCTCGAGCAGGCGGCGCTCCATGTGGGCGGTGACCCGCTCGGACACCGCCAGGCGCAGGCCCTCGCGGTCGCCGAAATAGCGGTAGTAGACGGTCTTGGAGGTGCCCGCGTGGGACGCGATCTCCTCCATCGAGGCGTGTGCGCCCAGGGCGTGCACGGCCGACCGGGCGGCCCGGACCAGTTCCAGACGGCGCTCGGCGCGGTGCCGGTCCCAGCGGACGCTGCGACCGTCCCGGGCGGTGGACGTGACGGGATTCACGAAACCGAGCGTATCAGGTACTGTGGATCACAGTCACCCACCCCGCCGACGTCCGTATCGTCCGTATCGTCCGGGGTGACAACGCCCCCGCCGCGTCGGCGGTGGGCCCGCCGTCGAGAGGACCGTCATGACCCACCACGAGACCCCCGCGTCCGAGACCGCCTCCCGCCCCGCCGTCGCCGGTGGAGCGCTGCGCCCCGCCGTCATCCTGGGCGGCAACCGCATCCCCTTCGCCCGTGCCAACACCGCCTATGCCGAGGTCGGGAACCAGGAGATGCTCACGGCCACGCTCGACGGCCTCGTCGCGCGGTTCGGGCTCCAGGGCGAGCGCCTCGGTCAGGTCACCGCCGGCGCCGTCCTCAAGCACCCGCGCAACTTCAACCTCACCCGCGAGGCCGTCCTGGGCTCCGCGCTCTCCGCCGCGACCCCGGCCGCCGACGTCCAGGTGGCCTGCGCCACCGGCATGGAGGCCCTGGGCACCCTGGCCAACAAGATCCGGCTCGGTCAGCTCGACTCCGCCATCGGCGGCGGCGTGGACTCGATCTCGGACGCACCCGTCTCGCTCTCCGACGGTGCGCGCCGCGTGCTGCTGCAGCTGAACACCGCCAAGACCATGAAGGACCGCCTGCGCGCCCTCGCCCAGCTGCGCCCCGGGCAGCTCGTGCCCGAGCCGGCCGGTGCGGGCGAGCCGCGCACCGGCATGTCCATGGGCGAGCACCAGGCCCTGACCACCCACAAGTGGGGCATCACCCGTCAGGCCCAGGACGAGCTCGCCGCGGCCTCCCACCGGAACCTCGGCGCCGCGTACGCCGCCGGGTACATGGACGATCTGGTGACCCCGTTCCACGGCCTGGCCCGCGACAACAACCTCCGCCCCGACTCCACGCCGGAGAAGCTGGCCGGCCTGAAGCCCGCGTTCGGTCGCCAGCTGGGGGACGAGGCGACCATGACGGCCGCCAACTCCACCCCGCTCACCGACGGCGCCTCCGCGGTGCTGCTCTCCTCCGAGGAGTGGGCCGCCGAGCGCGGGCTTCCCGTGCTCGCCGAGTTCGTGGACATGGAGAACGCCGCCGTGGACTTCGTCGACGGGCACGAGGGCCTGCTCATGGCCCCGGCCTACGCCGTCCCGCGCCTGCTGGCCCGGCACGGGCTCACCCTCGACGACCTCGACTTCGTGGAGATCCACGAGGCGTTCGCCGGCACCGTCCTGTCCACCCTCGCCGCCTGGGAGGACGAGGAGTACTGCCGCGAGCGCCTCGGGCTGCCGGGTGCGCTGGGCTCGGTGGACCGCGCCCGGCTCAACGTGCACGGTTCCTCGTTGGCGGCCGGTCACCCCTTCGCCGCCACCGGCGGCCGCATCGTCGCCCTGCTGGCCAAGATGCTGCATGAGAAGGGGGAGGGCTCCCTCGGCCTCATCTCCGTCTGTGCCGCCGGCGGCCAGGGCATCGTCGCCCTGCTCCGCGGCCGCTGAGCCCCGACCGACCCGACCCGAGAGGACCGACCATGACCGACCGTTACGGCACCTTCGTCGCCTCGCCCCTGGGCCGCCGCCTCACCGACGCCCTGGGCCTGCCTCAGCCCGTCGAGCTGCGCCGGCACACCCCCGGCGACCCCGTGCTGCCCGGCTCCGTGCTCGTCCTGGGCGCGACCCCCGCAGCCGCGGACGCCCGCACCCTCTTGGCCTCGTGGGGCCTCGAGGTCGCCGACGCCCCCCGGGAGGGCGCCCGCCACGCGGCGATCGTCGCGTGCTTCGACGGGGTCGCCACGCCCGCGGACCTCGGCGCGGTGGCGCTGGAGATCGGCGGCGCGCTGCGCTCGCTGGGCTCCTCCTCGCGCGTGGTGACCGTGTTCGAGGACCCCGAGGCCGCCACGGACCCGGCCCTGCGCGCCGCCCGCCAGGGCGTGACGGGCCTGACCCGCTCGATCGCGCACGAGATGCGCCGTGGCGGCACCGCCAACGGCCTCGTCCTGGGCGAGGGCGTGCCGCTCACTGCCCCCGGTGCGGCCGGCGCGCTCGCGTTCCTGCTCTCCGGTCGCGCGGCGTACGTCTCCGGCCAGTTCGTGCCCGTCTCCACCGCCGACGGCGCGGTCCCCGCCGACGCGGCGCGCCCCCTGGCCGGCAAGGTCGCCGTGGTCACGGGCGCCGCCCGCGGCATCGGCGCCGCCATCGTCCGGACGCTGGCCCGCGACGGGGCCGTCGTCGTCGGCGTGGACGTCCCGGCGGCGGGCGAGACGCTGGCCAAGGTCGTGAACGAGGTGGGCGGCACCGCGCTCGCCCTGGACATCACGGCGCCGGACGCCGGCGCGCGCATCCTCGAGCACTGCCGCACCCGGCACGGCCGGATGGACGTGGTGGTGCACAACGCCGGGATCACCCGGGACCGGATGCTGGCCAACATGGACGCCGCGCGCTGGGACTCCGTCCTCGCTGTGAACACCACGGCCCAGCTGGCCATGAACGAGGCGTTCCTCGCCGAGGACGCCCGGGACGTGGCGGGCCACGGGCTGCGCATCGTGGGCCTGGCCTCCATCTCCGGCATCGCGGGCAACCGCGGCCAGACGAACTACGCGGCATCCAAGGCCGGGGTGATCGGCCTGACCGCGGCCTCCGCACCGGTCCTCGCGGCCCGTGGGGGCACGATCAACGCGGTGGCCCCGGGCTTCATCGAGACCGAGATGACCGCGAAGATCCCGCTCGCCACGCGCGAGGTGGGCCGGAGGCTCAACTCGCTCCAGCAGGGCGGCCTGCCGCAGGACGTGGCCGAGACGGTGGCCTGGCTCGCCTCGGACGCCGCAGGCGGCACCAACGGGGCCACGCTGCGGGTCTGCGGCCAGTCGAAGCTGGGGGCGTGAGGATGCAGACCACGCAGCTGTCCGCCCCGCCCTCCCTCGCCCGGCTCTACGCCCGGGCCGCCAGGCAGGCCGCCACGGACGCCGTCGTCCGTCGGCGCCGTCCCCGCGAGCTCCCGGACCGTCAGGTGGTCGTGACCGGCCACCGCATCCCGGCCGAGGCCGTGTCCGCGTGGCGCGGGGCCGTCGGGTCCGCGGATCCGGCGGACCTGCCCTCGGTCCTGGTGCACACCCAGGTGTTCGGTGCGGCGATGGAGCTGATGGCCGACCCCGAGTTCCCACTGCCCCTGCCCGGACTGGTGCACCTGAGCAACACCGTCCTGCACCACCGGCCCGTCGCGGCGGAGACCCCGCTGCGCGTCACCGCGCGTGCCGTGGGCCTCGTCCCGCACCACGCAGGCACCGCCGTGGACGTCGTCGTGACCGTCGAGGGGCCCGGCGACGACGGCGAGGAGGCACTGCTGTGGGAGGGCGTCTCCCGGTACCTCGCCAAGGGCGTCCACCTCTCCGGCCTGCGTCCCGAGCGGCCCGCCCGCGAGGACTTCGTGCCCCCGACGCCGACCGCCCAGTGGCGCTTCGGGACGGGGGCCGGACGCCGGTACGCGGGCGTCTCCGGAGACTGGAACCCGATCCACCTGACGGGCGTCTCGGCCCGACTGTTCGGCATGAAGGGCGCGATCGCCCACGGGATGTTCCTGGCCGCCCGGATGCTCGAGGGCCGTGAGCCGGCCGGCGCCGGGTTCCGCTGGCACATCGACTTCGAGGCACCCGTCGTGCTGCCGACCACCGTGGCCGTCCGCTACGCGCCCGGGCCCGACGGCGGCACGCGCGTGTGGGGCTGGGATGCGCGGCGCCGGCGCCCGCACTTCTCCGGGGAGATCACTCCGCTCGAGCCCTGATGGCCACCGGACCCGCGCTCCGGCCCGCCGAGACTCGCTGTCTCGGCGGGCCGGTGACCGCGGCGGCTCAGGCGTCCAGCCCGGGCGACCGCCGCGGCACGGCGGCGACGGCCTCGAGCAGCCCGTCCGCGTAGGCCTCCCACGAGTGACCGGCGGCGTGACGCACGGCGCCGGGCCCCAGCGCGGCCCAGGCGTCACGATCCGCCAGGATCTCGGCCAGGGCATCGGCCCACGCCTCAGGGGTGCCCGCCGTCACGTGGTGGCCGGACACGCCGTCGAGGACCGCGTAGACCAGTCCGCCGACCCGGTGCGCCAGCACGGGCGTGCCGCAGGCCTGTGCCTCGAGGGCGACCAGGCCGTAGGTCTCGGACGCGCTCGGCATCGCCACGACATCCGCCGCCCGGAACTGGGCGGCCAGGGCGGGCGCGGGCACCGGCGCGGAGAACGTCACCAGGTCGGCGACCCCCTCCTGCACGGCCAGGCTCGCCAGGTCCAGCTCGTCGTCCCCCGAATCGGCGCCGTTCACGTGCAGGCGCACGCCCGGGTCGGCGCCCTTGCCACCGGCCCGCTCGCGCAGCACCCCGAGGGCGGACACGAGCAGGTGCGGGCCCTTGTGCCGCTGCACGCGGCCGGCGAACAGAACCCGCAGGGCTCCGTTGTCGTCCGGTGCGCCCGGCCACTGCGCGGCACCGTCCGGCGTGAACGTCTCGAGGTCGGCCGCGGGGGGCAGCACCCGGGTGCGGGCGCGGGGCACGTCCAGCAGCTCGCGCAGGTCGGCGACCTCGGCGGCGGAGTTGACCACGAGCAGGTCGGCTCGCCCGACGATCTCACGCTCGGCCTCGATCCGGGCGGCCGGCTCGCGCAGCTCGGGGTCCTCGAGCATCTTCGCCGCCGCCGTGGTGTGCATGGTCTGCAGGTACGGGGCGTGCGCCGCCCGCGCCAGGGCCGCGGCGGTGGACCCGGAGAGCCAGTAGTGGCCGTGCACGAACGCGACCGGGGGGGCCTCCGCTCCACCGAGGACGGGACCGCCCGGCACGGCGTCCGAGGCGAGCCAGTCGAGGGCCGCGCGGGTGAACTCGTCGCGGAGGCCCGCCAGATCCGCCTTGGCCACGGGAGCGGACGGCCCGGCCGCGAGGTCGACCACCGTGACCGGCGGGGCCTGCCCGCCGGCGTCCAGCATCCGGACCCGTGCGCCGTCCGGCCCCACCGGCTCCTCCGCCCGGGTCAGCAGGATCATCCGCACGCCCCGGCGGGCCAGGGCCACGGCGGCCTGCCGCACGTAGACGTTCATGCCGCCGGCGTCGCCGCGGCCGGGCTGGGCCAGCGGGGAGGTGTGCAGGCTGACCCCGATCCCCACCGGCACGGACGCCCGCAGTTCGGCGTCCACGGCGTCGAACAGCCGGGCCGCCGACGCCGAGTCCGCCAGGTCCTCGACGGAGACCATCCGTCCGGCGCCGTCGCCGAGCGGCACGGTCCAGTTCGGGTACTGGTCCTGGAGAGTGCCGGGCTGGTTCTGGATGCGCCGCTCGCCCACGGCGTCCACGAGCGCCACGCTGTGCAGGGCCGAGGGCGCCTGCGCGAGCAGGCGGTACAGGGCCACGATCTGGCGTTCGCGCACCTCGGGGCCGGCGTCGGGGACGTCCACGTCCGCCTCGGCGAGCAGCCCGCGCCGGGCCGCGGCGGCGAGGAACGCGCGCACCTCCTCCGCCGACCGGCGGCGTTCCTGGGCGACGTCCACGGTGTAGAGGCCCAGCCGTTCGCGCAGGTCCACCTGGACGCCCTCGAGGTAGCCGGCCGTCGGCGGCAGGTCATGCGTGTTCACCGCCGCCATGGCCAGCCGCCGGTAGCGCTCCGGCGGGGTGGGCTCGCCGTCCTCCTGCTCGAACCAGAGGATCGACGTGCCGAGCACGCCGGCCTCGGCCAGGCGACGCTGCACCCACGGCTCGAAGGTGCCGAGGTCCTCGCCCACCACGACGACGCCGGCCCGCTCGGCCTCGAGCGTGAGCACGGCGAGCATCGCCTCGTGGTCGTACTCGACGTACGCGCCCTGGGTGGCGCCGGCGCCCTCCGGGATCCACCACAGGCGGAACAGCCCCAGGACGTGGTCCATCCGGATGCCGCCCGCGCCGCGCAGCACGGTGCGCAGCATGTCCCGGAACGCGGCGTAGCCGGTCTCGGCCAGACGGCGCGGATGCCAGGGGTGCTGCGACCAGTCCTGGCCCAGCTGGTTGAACAGCTCCGGCGGCGCGCCGACGGACATGGTCGGCACCAGCACGTCCCCGAGCATCCACGCGTCCGCGGTCTCGCGGGTGGCCCCGACCGCCAGATCCACCATGACGCCCATGCGCATGCCGGCCGCCCGGGCCCGCTCCTGCACGCCGGCGAGCTGCTCGGCGGCGATCCACTGCACCCAGCGGTGCAGGTCGACGTCGGTCGCGCGTTCGACGCGGACCCGCTCGGCCTCGACCCCGCCCGGCGCCCAGGCCGGGTCGGCGAGATCGGGCCCGGTGCCGTCGCCGTCCAGGCGCAGGACGGACCAGAGGGCGAAGTCGTCCAGGCCCGGGCCGGCCTCGGCGCGGAACCGCGCGTAGGCGGCCTCGCGCTCGGGGGAGCGGGGCACCTCGTGCACGCGGCGCAGCGCGGGCCACAGGACGGCGGCGACGGCGGCCCGGTCGATCCGGCCGGTGCGCTCCAGCTCCGCCTGGACGCGGGCGCCGGCCGACCGCAGCTCCGCCTGCTCCGCGGCGGGCAGGTCGGCGAACTCGGGGATCGAGGGCACGTGCACGACCAGCGCCGAGAGGAACCGACGGGAGACGGGGGAGTAGGGGGAGTCCGCCGGATGGGGGCCGGGCTCGACCGCATGCAGGGGGTGCAGCAGCAGGAAGTCGGCACCGTGCCGGGCGACGATCTCGGCCAGGGACCCCATGTCCGCCGCGTCGCCGATGCCCCACGAGTCCGCCGAGGTCACCGAGTAGCCCTGCGCGGCCGCGCCCCAGCCGCGGCGCTCGAGGAAGGGACGCGGCGTGCTCAGCCGGGCCGGGGCGCAGACCAGGACCGCGGAGGCGGTGGAGCCGGAGCCGCTGGTCACCTCCAGCCGGTGCCAGCCCGGGGCGAGGTCGGCGGGGATCTGAACGTGGACGCGCTCGCGCTCGACGCCGTCGACCAGGCGGACCTCGGACACCGGCTCGCTCACGCTCACCTCGAGGGTCCGCCCGTCCTCTGTGTGCACGCGGGCCACGACCGGCTCGCCCGCGGCCACGTGGCACGGCACGGACAGGCGGTGACCGGACCGGGCGGCCACGGTGGGCGGGAGCACGTCCCGCCAGGGGGCCGTCTCCGCCTCCTCCAGCGCCTCGGCCAGAGCGGCGACCCCGTCCGGACGGACCGACACCCCGAGGGCGGCGAGCACCTTCACGAGGGCCTCGTCCGGCACGGTCTGGGCCGAGCCGTCCTGCCCGACGTACTCGGGCTGCACCCCGTGGGCTCGCGCGAGCCGGTGCAGCAGTGCGGGGGCTTCCAGGGCCATCAGGTCCTCCATGCCGTCGTGCGGTTCCACCGACGGCGCCTGCCGTCGCACAGACACCACTCTAGAGGGGACGCCGGTCCGGGGAACACGCAGGGCCCCGGTCGTGACGACCGGGGCCCTGCTGCTCGACGAGCGGTGCGCGAGGGGGGACTTGAACCCCCACGTCCTTGCGGACACAGCGACCTCAACGCTGCGCGTCTACCAATTCCGCCACTCGCGCTCATCGGTGGAGCCCTGGGAGAGGCTCCGTCGCCCACCGCGTTCCGGTCCTGTCCGGTCCGTCCCGCTCCGGGCAACTCGAGAAAGATAGCACGGGTTCGGGCTAGGCTCAAAACCATGGTCGAGAACATCGAGAACCCCGCCCGCTCGCGCCCCGAGGACCGCGTCGTGGAGATCTGCCGCGACCTCATCCGGATCGACACCACCAACCGCGGGGGCAACGTCTCCGTCGGTGAGCCTGAGGCCGCGGAGTACTGCGCCCGGCTCATGACCGAGGCGGGGATGACCCCCCGCTTCTTCGAGTCGGCGCCGGGCCGGGTCTCCGTCGTCGGGCACCTGCCGGGCTGGGATCCGGAGGCGCCGGGGCTCGTCATCCACGGGCACACGGACGTGGTCCCCGCCGAGGCGGACGAGTGGAGCGTGGACCCGTTCGGCGCCGAGCTCAAGGACGGCATGATCTGGGGGCGCGGCGCCGTGGACATGAAGGGCATGGACGCCATGGTGCTCGCGGTGCTGCTGCACCTGGCCCGCACGGGCCGCCGGCCGCGGCGACCCCTGACGGTCGCGTTCTTCGCCGACGAGGAGGCCGGCGGCGTCTACGGCGCACGCTGGGTCGTGGACCATCACCCCGAGGTGTTCGACGGGTGCACCGAGGCGATCTCCGAGGTGGGGGGCTTCTCCACCGAGGTGCACGGCTCGCGCGCCTACCTCGTGCAGACCGCGGAGAAGGGGCTCGCCTGGCTCAACCTCACTGCGGAGGGCGCCCCCGGGCACGGCTCGGCCCCGCACCCGGACAACGCGGTCACCCGGCTGGCCGGCGCCATGACCCGCATCGGCGGGCACGAGTGGCCGCTCGTGTACACCAAGACCACGCGCGCGCTGCTCGAACAGGTGGCCGAGATCATGGGCGTGGACTTCGACGAGACGGACCCGACGCCGCAGCTCGACGCGCTCGGGCAGGCCCGTTCCTGGGTGGCCGGCACCCTGCGCACCTCGTCCAACCCGACGGGGCTGACCGCCGGCTACAAGCACAACGTCATCCCGTCCTCGGCCACCGGCACCGTGGACGTGCGCCTGATCCCCGGGGAGGAGGAGTCCGCCCTCGCCACGATCGCCGAGCTCGCCGGTCCGGACGTGACCATCGCACCCGAGCACCGGGACGTCGCCCTGGAGACCCCCTTCTCCGGGGACCTGGTGGAGCTGATGATCGCCTCGCTGCAGGCGGAGGACCCCGAGGCCCAGGTGCTGCCGTTCATGCTCGGCGGGGGCACGGACAACAAGTCCCTCTCCCGGCTGGGCATCACCGGCTACGGCTTCGCGCCCATGCGCCTGCCCGCCGACCTGGCCTTCACGTCCCTGTTCCACGGCATCGACGAGCGGGTGCCCGTGGACGCGCTCGAGTTCGGCTGCCGGGTGCTCGAGCGGATGCTGGAGCCGCGCTGATCCGGGCCGCGGGCGCGACGACGGCCGGGGCGCCGTCGTCGCGCCCGCGCCTCAGACCGTCTGCAGGGTCGAGGCCACGCGCATCACGCGGCGGCGCATCCAGTAACGGCGCGCCCCGTCGCGGTAGTGCACGGAGCGCTGCAGCTCCCATTGGCCGTACTCCGCGTGCTCCACGAGGCGTCGACGGGCGTCGGCGAGGGACTCGTGGGGGGCGACCGTCATCACCAGGTACTCCCACTTCTGTCCGCGGGAGATCGCGTCGAGGGTCGAGGACATCAGCTGTTCACGCACCCGCCCATCCTGGCAGACGACGTCGGGTCCGGCGGCCGGCCCCGCACGGCCCATCCCTGGCCGCGCCACCGGCCACCGGGTTACCGTTCACCCATGAGCTCTGACGCCCGCATGGCCCTCGAGGCCCTCACCACCGCCCTGAACGAACACCTCGTGGCCGCGCAGAACAAGCGGGGCGAGGACGACCCCGCCGTCGAAGCCGCGTTCTTCGCCGTGGCCGACGCCTTCGAGGCCTACGAGGACGCCCTGTACGCGGACACCGAGGAGGTCACCCCGCTCGACCTCTTCGACGACGAGGACGACGACGACTGACCGTCCCGCTCGTGACGGACCGCACGGCCCCGGGTTCCCACCCGGGGCCGTGGCGTACAGTGACCCTCCGTGACGTGGATCGAAGCCATCATCCTGGGCCTGGTGCAGGGCCTCACGGAGTTCCTGCCCATCTCCTCCTCCGCCCACATCCGCATCGTGGGCGAGTTCCTGCCCTCCGGGGCCGACCCGGGGGCGGCCTTCACGGCCATCACGCAGCTCGGCACGGAGCTGGCGGTCCTCATCTACTTCTGGCGCGACATCACCCGCATCATCGGGCGGTGGTGCGCCGCGGTCACGGGGCGGATCCCGCACTCGGACCCCGATGCGCGCATGGGCTGGCTGATCATCGTGGGCTCGATCCCGATCGCGGTCCTGGGTCTGCTGCTGCAGGACTGGATCGACACGGAGTTCCGGTCGCTGTGGATCACGGCGACCATGCTCATCGTGTTCGGCGTCCTGCTCGCCCTGGCGGACCGGCTCGGTCGTCAGACCAAGCCGCTCGAGAAGCTCACCGTGCGGGACGGCGTGCTCTACGGGCTGGCCCAGGCCCTCGCGCTGGTCCCGGGCGTCTCGCGCTCCGGCGGCACCATCGCGGCCGGCCTGGCCATGGGATACACCCGGCCCGCCGCCGCCCGCTACGCGTTCCTGCTGGCGGTGCCCGCCGTGTTCGCCTCCGGCCTGTACAAGCTGTACACCTCGCTCACCGATCCTGGCACGCAGGGCCCGTACGGCATGGGGGAGACGCTGGTGGCGACCGGGATCGCCTTCGTGGTGGGCTACGCGGTCATCGCCTGGCTCATGCGCTTCATCAGCACCCACTCGTTCCTGCCGTTCGTCTGGTACCGCATCCTCCTGGGCGGAGTGCTGTTCGCCCTGCTGGGCGCGGGCGTCATCAGCGCCTGAGCCCGCTCCCGCCGCCGGGCATGACGGCCCGGCACCGCCGAACCACCCCGATGTGAGGAGTCCCGTGAAGTCCTGGAGCACCCCCGCCCCGCCCGCCGTGCCGAGCCGCCCCGACCGGCTGCGGCTGCACGACACCGCCACGGGACGGACCCGGCATCCGGGCAACGACGCGCAGCGCGCCTCGCTGTACGTCTGCGGGATCACCCCGTACGACGCGACGCACCTCGGCCATGCGAGCACCTACGTGGCCTTCGACCTGCTGCACCGCTACTGGCGCGCGGCCGGTCTCGAGGTCGCCTACGTCCAGAACGTGACCGACGTGGACGACCCCCTGCTCGAGCGGGCCGAGGCGACCGGCGTCGACTGGCGCGCGCTCGCCCAGGAGCAGACCGACCTGTTCCGTGCGGACATGGCCGCCCTCGAGGTGCTCGCCCCGGACCACTACGTCGGCGCGACCGAGGCGGTGGGCCTGGTGGTGGACGCCGTCGAGACGATGCTGGCGGCGGGCCGGGCCTACCGGGTGCCGGGCGGCGACGGCGAGCCCGACGGGGACGTCTACTTCGACGTCCGCGCGGCCCAGTCCGCGACCGACTGGCGTCTCGGCCAGGTCTCCGCGATGGGCCTGGACGAGATGGCCGCGGTGTTCCCGGAGCGGGGAGGCGACCCCGACCGCCCCGGCAAGCGCGACCCGCTGGACCCGCTGCTGTGGCGCGTGCACCGCGAGGGCGAGCCGGCCTGGGACGGTCGGTCGCTCGGCTCCGGCCGGCCCGGCTGGCACATCGAGTGCTCCGTGATCTCCCGGGCCCACCTGCCGGCGCCGTTCACGGTGCAGGGCGGCGGCTCCGACCTGCGGTTCCCGCACCACGAGTTCTCCGCCGCGCACGCCACCGCCGTCGACGGCCTGCCGCTCGCGCACACCTACGCGCACACCGGCATGGTGGCCCTGGACGGCGAGAAGATGTCCAAGTCCCTCGGCAACCTCGAACTCGTCTCCCGCCTGCGGGCGCGGGGCGTCGAGCCGGTGGCCGTCCGGGCGGCGATCCTCGCCCACCACTACCGGTCGGACTGGGAGTGGTCCGAGCAGGTGCTGGCCGACGCCCAGGCGCGGGTCGCCCGCTGGCGCGCCGCCCTGGACGGACCGCATGCCGCCGCCGGCATCGCCGTGCTGGACGCGGTCCACGCGGCGCTCTCGGACGATCTCGACGCCCCCCGCGCGCTGGAGGCCCTCGACGCATGGGCGGCCGGCACCCTGCCGGGCCTGGCGGAGGCCGCCGCCGACCCGGTGCCGGTGGTCGACGTCGTGGCGGCGCTGCTGGGTCTGCGCCTGCGCTGACCCCGCCGGGCGGGGCCGGGCGTCAGCGTCCGCCGCGCCCGCGCAGGTAGCGCTCGAACTCCCGCGCGATCGACTCGCCCGAGGCCTCCGGCAGCTGCTGGGTGTCCTGGGCCTCCTCGAGCTGCCGGACGTAGGCGGCGACGTCGGGGTCCTCGGCGGCCAGCTCGTCCACGCCGCGCTGCCAGGCCCTCGCGTCGTCCTCCAGCCCGCGCGTGGACACGCTCACGTGCAGCAGGTCCTCGACCGCCTCGACCAGCCCGAGCAGCGTCTTGGGGGAGGGCGCCTGGGCCACGTAGTGGGGCACCGTCCCCCACAGTGAGAGGCTCGGCAGGCCGCGGCGCGCGGCCTCGTCCGCGATGACGCCGATGATCCCGGTGGGCCCCTCGTAGACCGGACGGTCCGCACCGACGGCCACCCGCACGTCCACGAGCGGCGAGGTCGGGCGGGCGCGCAGGGGCCGGGTGTGGGGCACGTCCGCCAGCAGCGCGCCCAGCGTCACGACGGCGTCCACGTCGTGCGCGTCGGCCGCGGTGAACAGCTCCTCGAGGAACGCACGCCACCGCACGTTCGGCTCCACGCCGACGGCGAGGAGCACGCGCACCCCGTCCGGCGGGGCGGCCTCGGCCGCGACGGGCCGGCCCTCCCGGTCCAGGAACGCCTCGTGCAGGGTGACGGCCGGCCAGTCCAGCGTGCCCAGCCCGTCCGCGTCGCGCCGGACCAGGGGCCGGGTGACCTGGTAGTCGTAGAACTCGCCGTCGCACACCCGTCCCGCGTCCGCGGCGTCCCACTGCTCCCGCAGCGCGCCCAGGGCCCCGGTCGCGGCCTCCCCGGCGTCGTTCCAGCCCTCGAAGGCCAGCAGCAGGACCGTGGGGGCCCGCCGCCCGGCCTCGAGCGCGTCCACGGTCGCCGTCAGGTGGGTCCGCAGCGGGCCCAGGGCGTCGTCCGGCTGGTCCTCGGAGGTAGCGTCGGTCATGGCGGCCAGCCTAGACACGGCCCGACGACGGGGTCACGGCCCGCGACCCGCCCGGCACGCCCCGGCGGCGGCGCTCGATAGGATGCACTCCATGTCCCGCCACCCCGCGCCCGCCCCGGCCGACCGTGCCCGCCGCCTGCCGCGCGCCGTCCTGTGGGACATGGACGGCACCCTCGTGGACACCGAGCCCCTGTGGAACGCCGTCCAGCGCCGGCTGGTGGTCGAGCACGGCGGCACCTGGTCGGAGGACCTGGCCGCCTCCCTCGTGGGACGCCCCCTCGACGAGGGAGCGCGCCGCCTGCAGGAGGCCGGGCTGGACCTGCCCGTGCAGCGGATCATCGACCTGACGATGCACGAGGTCGTCCAGGGGGTCGTCAGCGGGGTGCCGTGGCGGCCGGGCGCCCGGGAGCTGCTCGTCGCGCTCGCCGAGGCCGGCGTGCCGGGCGCCCTCGTGACGATGTCCCACGCCCCGCTGGCCCGCGCGCTGGCCGAGCGGGCGCCGGCGGGCACGCTGGACGTCGTCGTCTCGGGGGACATGGTCTCCCGGGGCAAGCCCGACCCGGAGGCGTACCGGCTGGGCCTGCAGCTGCTGGCCGAGCGGACACCGGGGCTGACGGCCGCCGACTGTGTGGCGATCGAGGACTCCCCGGTGGGCGTCGGCGCGGCCGTGGCCGCGGGCCTGCCCACGGTCGGCGTGCCCAGCGTGCTGCCGCTGCCGGCGGGGCTTGCGACCGTCGAGTGGACGACGCTCGCCGGCCGCACGCCGGCCGACCTCGCCGCGGTCCGTCAGATCGCCGCCGCGCGCGGGCCCGGAGGGGACGGGGCCGAATGAGCGGGCCCGCCTCCGTCCGGCTGGGCACGATCGCCGGCGCGCCGGTGCGTCTGTCCTGGTCCTGGCTCCTGATCGCCGCGGCCATCACCCTCGCGTTCGGCCCGCAGGTCCAGCGCGCGCTGCCCGCGATCGGCAGCGTCGCCTACGGGGTCGCCCTGGGGTACGCCGTGCTCCTGGCCCTCTCCGTCCTGGTCCACGAGGCCGCCCACGCCCTCACCGGCCGCGCCTTCGGCCAGCGCACCGAGGAGATCGCGCTCACCCTGTGGGGCGGGCACACCCAGTTCCGCAGCCCGTCCGCTCGACCGCTGGACACGGTCCTCACCGCGATGGCCGGCCCCGCCGCGAACCTCGTGCTCGCGGGCCTCGCCCATCTGGCGGCCCGCGCCGTGGCCGGCCCGTCCGTTCCCGCCCTGCTGCTCGAGGTCACGGTGTGGGCCAACCTCCTCCTGGCCGCGTTCAACGCGCTGCCGGGCACCCCGCTCGACGGCGGCCGCATGGTCGAGTCCGCCGTCTGGGCCGCCACCGGCTCCCGGGCCCGTGGCGTCGAGGCGGCCGGCTGGGCCGGGCGCGTCGTCGCGGTGGGCGTCCTCGCGGCCGTGCTCGGCCCCCCGATCCTCGCGGGCCGCGCGCCGGACCTGTTCGTCGTCGTCCTGGCGGCCTGGGTCGCCCTCACCCTGTGGCGGGGCGCGGACGACGCCGTACGCCACGGGAGCTGGAGCCGCCGGCTGGAGACCCTGCGGCTCGAACAGGTCGAGGCGCCCGCCGTCGCCCTGCCCGAGCACCTCAGCGTCGCCGAGGCCCTGGCCCAGGCGGACGACGGCCGCCGCGCCGTCGTGGCCGTGGACGGGGCCGGTCGGCCCCGCGGCGTGCTGGACCTCGCGGCCGCGGCGGGCCTCACCCCGGAGCGCCGCACGACCACCGCCCTGGCCGCGGTCGCCGTCGCGCTGGCCCCGGGGGCAGTCCTCGTCCGCGACGACGTCCCCGCCGCCGGTCCCGACCTGGCCGCCCGCCTGGCCGACCCCCAGACCCCCGTGTGGGTGCTGACCGACGCGCACGGCCTCGTGCGCTCCGTGGTGCCCCGCGAGACGATCCTCGCCGCCGTCGACGCGACGCGGCGTCCCTGAACCGAAGGAGCCCCCCATGACCGAACCCACCGGCGTGAGCGCGCGCCGCGGCCCCCTGCGGGCCGGCCAGCGCGTGCAGATCAAGGACGCGAAGGGCCGCCTCAACACGATCACCCTGCTGCCCGGCGGGGAGTTCCACAGCTACCAGGGCGTGCTGCGGCACGACGACCTGATCGGCGGCTTCGAGGGCGTCGTGGTCGAGAACTCGGCCGGCCAGCCGTACCAGGTGCTGCGCCCCCTGCTGAACGACTTCGTCCTGTCCATGCCCCGCGGCGCCACGGTGGTCTACCCGAAGGACGCGGCGCAGATCGTGCAGCAGGCGGACATCTTCCCGGGCGCCGTCGTGGTCGAGGCCGGCGTGGGCTCCGGCGCCCTGTCCATGTCCCTGCTGCGCGCCGTGGGCGACCACGGGCGCCTGCACTCCTACGAGCGCCGCCCGGAGTTCGCGGACGTCGCCCGGGCCAATGTGGAGGCCTTCTTCGGCGCCGAGCACCCCGCCTGGTCGGTGCACCTCGGCGACGCGCAGGAGGAGATGCCCAAGGTCCACGAGCCGGGCTCCGTGGACCGGGTGGTCCTGGACATGCTGGCCCCCTGGGAGTGCCTCGACGCCGTCGCCGAGGTCCTGGCCCCCGGCGGTGTGTGGCTGAACTACGTGGCCACCGCCACCCAGCTCTCCCGCGTGGCCGAGGCCATCCGGGACTCGGGCCGCTTCACGCAGGTCGAGGCCAACGAGACCCTCGTGCGCGGCTGGCACCTGGACGGGCTCGCCGTGCGCCCCGACCACCGCATGGTCGCGCACACCGGCTTCCTCCTCACGGCCCGCCGCCTGGCCTCGGGCGAGGAGGCGCTGCGCCTGAAGAAGCGCTCCAAGGTCTCCGAGTTCAGAGCCGAGGACGTCGAGGCCTGGCAGCCGGCCGACGAGGCCCGGTGGACGCCCGAGGCCCTCGGCGAACGGCCGATCACAGACAAGAAGGCGCGCAAGGCGGCGAAGGAGGCCCGCCTCATGGCCGCGCGGTCACGCGCCGCCGAGCAGGGCGTGGACGCGTACGGTGGGAGGACCCCGACCGGGGAGCAGGACTGAGTGGACGGAGCACCGGTGGACCACCACGCGCAATCAGGCACGGAGCACGCCGAGCAGCGCCTCGCCGAGGCACGGGAGCTGCTGCGGCAATCCCAGGCCGAGGCCGAACGGCTGCGGCACCAGCTGCAGTCCGCCCAGCGGCACGCCGCCGGCCTGAGCGAACGCCGTCGGGCCGCCGAGGCCCAGACGCAGACGGCCGCCCGCAACAACCGGCGCATGGTCGAGCTGCTCGAGGCCACGCGCGCCGAGATCACGACGCTCAAGGAGAACCTGGACGCCGTCACGCATCCGCCGTTCACCTTCGCCACCCTCGAGGCCGTCCACGCCCCGCGCGAGCCCGAGGAGGGCGTGGAGACCGGCGCCGTGGTGCGCGGGGGAGCGGACGTCGTGCAGAACGGCCGGCGGCTGCGCGTGACGGTCTCCCCGCTGCTCGACGCCGCCCGCCTCACCCCCGGCGCCCAGGTGCTGCTGGACGAGTCCAGCTCGATCGTCGGCGTCGCCCCGGGCACGGGGTCGGGTCAGCTGCTGCGCGTCAAGGAGGCGCTGCCCGACGGCGGCCTCGTCCTGGCCGGCACGGCGGACGAGGAGCGCGTGGTGCGGCGCGCGCCCGCGCTGGAGGGCGTCGACCTGCGCCACGGGGACGCCGTCACCGTGGACGCCCGCGTCGAATGGGCGCTGCGGCGGGTCGAGCTGTCCGAGGTGGACGAGGTGCTGCTGGAAGAGGTCCCGGACGTCACATTCGAGGACATCGGCGGCCTCGGCCCGCAGATCGACCGGATCCGCGAGGCCGTCGAGATCCCGTTCCTGCACCCCGAGGTCTACCGCGAGCACGGCCTGCGCGCCCCCAAGGGGATCATGCTGTACGGCCCGCCCGGCACCGGCAAGACCATGCTCGCCAAGGCCGTGGCCAACGCCCTCTCGGCCCGCAGCGCGGACGGCGAGCGCTCGTTCTTCCTCAACGTCAAGGGACCCGAGCTGCTGAACAAGTACGTGGGCGAGACCGAGCGGCAGATCCGCGTCATCTTCGACCGGGCCCGCGAGAAGGCCGACGCCGGCTTCCCCGTGGTCATCTTCTTCGACGAGATGGAGTCGCTGTTCCGCACGCGCGGCTCCGGCGTCTCCTCGGACGTGGAGACCACGATCGTCCCGCAGCTGCTCACCGAGATCGACGGCGTCGAGGCCCTCGAGAACGTGATCGTCATCGGGGCCTCCAACCGCGAGGACATGATCGACCCGGCCGTGCTCCGCCCCGGCCGGTTGGACGTGAAGATCCGGGTGGACCGTCCCGACGCCGCCGGCGCCGCGGAGATCATGGCCAAGCACCTCACCGCGGACGTGCCCCTGCACGCCGACGACGTCGCGGCGGCCGGCTCTGCGGACGCGGCCCGCGCGACGCTCATCGCCCGGACGGTCGCCGCCCTCTACGACCGCGGCGCGGACACCGCCCTGGCGGAGCTGACGGACGTGTCCGGCACGACCCACGCCCTGCACCTGGCCGACCTCGTCTCGGGCGCCGTGGTGGCCGACGTCGTGGACCGCGCCAAGCGGCACGCGGTGCGCGACTACCTGGCCGCCGGCCAGGCCCCGGCCGCGCTCGGCGTCCGCGAGGGCCACCTGCGCGAGGCCGTGGCCGCGGTGCTGGAGGACCAGACGGACCTGCTGGCCACGGTCGCGCCCGCCGAGTGGGCGCGCACCTCCGGCTGGCGCGGTCCTCGGCTGCGCTCGCTGCGCATGGTCCGGGGGGTCGAGGCATGAGCGCGTTCGGCCGCGGGGCCGCGGACGGCTTCGCCCGGGCCGCCGCCGTCGACGTCGGCCCGACCCCCGCCTTCGAGGGCCAGCGTCGGCTGTTCCACGGCGCGGCCGTGCCCCCGAACGGGCGGGACGCCGCCGGCTGGGGCGTGCACCGGGTGATGGGCACGGAGACCGAGTTCGGCATCCACGCGCCGGCCAACCCGGGGGCGCACCACAGCGTGCTCTCGGTCGAGCTCGTGAACGCGTACGCGGACCTGGTGACCCGGTCCGGCTCGGCGGTGGCCGGCACGGAGTGGGACTACACGGGGGAGTCGCCGCTCGTGGACGCGCGCGGCTGGCGGCTGCCGCGTTCGGCGGCGCATCCCTCGCAGCTGACCGACGAGGCGCTCGTGGGCCCGGACGGGGAGCCCGTGCACCTGCTGCTGTCCACCGTGCTGGCCAACGGCGCGCGCTGGTACGTGGACCATGCCCACCCGGAGTACTCGTCGCCGGAGACGACCACCCCGCGGGACGCCATGGTCTGGGACGCCGCCGGGGACCTGGTCGCGCAGGCGGCGGCCGAGCACATCGGCCAGGCCGAGGGCGCCCCGGAGGTGCTGGTCTACAAGAACAACGTGGACGGCAAGGGCCAGTCCTACGGCGCGCACGAGAACTACCTCGTGGCCCGGTCCCTCGACTTCGAGGAGCTCACCGCCGTCCTGCTGCCGTTCTTCGCGGCGCGGCAGGTGCTCGTGGGCGCGGGCCGCGTGGGACTCGGCCCGGCGGGGGAGCGGCCGGGCTTCCAGCTGTCCCAGCGGGCCGACTACTTCGAGGAGCCCGTGGGGCTGGAGACCACGATCCACCGGCCGATCGTCAACACGCGGGACGAGCCGCACGCCCGTCCCGAGGCCTACCGCCGACTCCACGTGATCATCGGTGACGCGACGCTGAGCCAGCACGCCACGTGGCTGCGGATGGGCATGACCGCGCTCGTCCTCGCGATGGCCGAGGGCGGGACGGCACCCCGGCTCACCCTGGACGACCCGGTGGCCGCGTTGCAGACGATCAGCCACGACCCGGGCCTGCGGGCCACGGTGCCGCTGCTCGAACACACCGCGGACGGTCCCGTGCGCCGGCACTGGACCGGGCTGCAGATCCTGCGGTCCTACCTGGACGCGGCCCGCGCCCACTGCGCCGCCTTCGGGGTGACGGATCCGCAGACGCGCGAGGTGCTGGAGGCCTGGGCCATCGACCTCGACGACGCCACCGCGGATCCCCTGTCCCTGAGCGACCGCGCCGACTGGGCGGCCAAGCTGCGCGTCCTCGAGGGCCTGCGGGCCCGCGCGGGTGCGGACTGGACCGACCCCCGCCTCGCGATGGTGGACCTGCAGTACGCCGACCTGCGCCCGGCCCGCTCCCTGCACCGCCGGCTCGTGGCCGCCGGCGCGCTCCGGACGCTCGCCGACGAGGCGGAGATCCGTGCCGCCGTCGCCACGCCGCCGCGGGCCACCCGTGCGTGGATCCGCGGCAACCTCGTGGGCCGCCACGGTGACCGCGTGGCCGGCGCCGCGTGGGAGACGCTGCTGCTGCGCGGGGCGGGGGAGCGGGTGCACCGGCTGCACCTGGCCGAGCCGCTGGTCGGCGCCGCCGAGGACCTGCCCGGCTGGTGGGAGGACGCCGCCGCGCCCCGGCCCGACGACGAGACGCTCGCGGCCACGCTGCCGCCGCTGTTCGGCGCGCGGGCCTGAAGGTGCGGGCGGGCGCTCAGCCCGTGACGGCCGCGCGCACGCGGCCCAGCAGGGCGTCCGCCCGCGCGACGAGACGGTCCGCCCGGTCGACGTCGGTGCGCAGGATGCCCTCCAGGCCCTCGTCGCGGAGGGGGCCCAGGTTGGTCTCGAGGGTGACCGCGGCGGCGGTGAGGCCGCCCCGGATGCAGCCGAGCGCCGCACCGACGTCGGAGAGCACGTTCGGGTTCGCCGCGTCCAGCACACGCTCGGCCAGGTCCAGTGCACGCTCGGCGGCGTCGACGATCCCGCGGGGTGGCCGGACGGCCTCGGCCAGGGCGGCCTGGATCGCGGCCGAGCGCCGGGCCCGGGCCTCCGGGGTGTCGCGGGGCAGCCCGAACGCCTCGGCCACGGCGCCGAAGCCCCGCTCGTCGCCGTCGGCGAGGCCGAGGCACGCCGCGATCAGGCCCTCCGATGCCCGGGCGTCCTCCTCGGCCGCGCTGAACCGGGCCGCCATGGCCAGCAGTCCGGCGCCCTCGGCGACCGCGAGCGCGCCCGTCGCGCCGCCGCCGGGGGTGGGCTCGCCGGAGGCGAGGCGCCCCAGATAGCTCTCGATGCTCTCGTCGCGGATCATGCCCCCACGGTGCCAGACCGGGCCCGACCGTGGCCCGCCCTCAGGCGCGCTCCCAGGAGGCGACCGGCCCCGGGACGATCGTGAACAGCGGGTGCACGTCGGGGACGGGCGTGTCCGACCACCGTTCGAGCCAGGCGGGGCTGCGCGCGGCCAGCTTGGCGCACAGGTGACGCCACTCCAGGTCGCGCTGGCCCGTGGTGGCCGGGATCGGTGCGAGACCGGCGGGCGGGATGCGCACCGCGCCGTCGGGGGCGGGGCACGGCCGGTCGATCCGGGAGTGGTCGAAGCGATAGCCGCGCGCCGTGGCCTCGGCCTCGACGCCGGAGAGGAACGCGCCGACGGCGCCGGACGGGTCCGGGTGCTCCCGGAACCTCAGCAGCTGCGGGTGGTCCCGATACCCGCGCGTGCGGCCGGCCAGGACGGCCTGGGCGAGCAGGGCTTCGCGCCAGGCGCCCGTCAGGCCCTGGCGGTCGAGGTGGCGGGGATGAAGGGTCCACAGGCGCATGCCCCCATCCTGCCAGCGTGGGGCAGCCCGGGGACGTGGGGCTGAAACGTGGCCCGCGCGTGGGGCAGGATGGGTGGACGCGGACGGAGCACACCGACCGCGTCGACGCACGAGGAGGCCACCATGTCCCAGGAGCAGATCCGCCCACGCCCGTCCGGCGGCGACGACGAGACCGGCGCCGCGGCGGGCCAGGCGCACGTGAAGCCCGCGGCCCAGGACCAGGGCCTGGACAGCCTGCTGGACGAGATCGACTCGGTGCTGGAGTCCAATGCCGAGGAGTTCGTCAAGGGCTTCGTCCAGAAGGGCGGCCAGTGACCGACGCGGACCGCGCCCGCCGGATCTTCGGGCTGGAGACGGAGTACGGCGTCCAGCACTGGAACCCGCAGGGGCGCGCGCTCAGTCCTGAAGAGGTCGTCCGCTACCTCTTCCGGCCCGTCGTCGAGTGGGGGCGGTCCTCGAACGTGTTCGTGGCCAACGGCTCCCGGCTCTATCTCGACGTCGGCTCCCACCCCGAGTACGCGACCGCCGAGTGCTCGACGCTCGACGAGCTCATCGCCTCGGACGGGGCGGGGGACCTGCTGCTGCATGACCTCGTGGTCCAGGCCGAGGAGCGCATGGCCACGGACGGGGTCGGCGGCCGGATCCACCTCTACCGCAACAACGCCGACTCCTCGGGCAGTTCCTACGGCTCCCACGAGAACTACCTGCTGCGCCGGCGCACCGAGTACCGGCGGCTCACCGAGGCGCTCGTCCCGTTCCTCGTCTCCCGGCAGATCCTCGTGGGCGCGGGCCGCGTCGTGCCCGCCGGCACGTGGCCCGAGGGCGAGGGTCCGGCCCACTTCGCGTTCTCCCAGCGCGCCGACTTCGTGCAGGACGGCGTGTCCTCCTCCACCACGCGGTCCCGGCCGATCATCAACACGCGGGACGAGCCGCACGCGGACGCCTCCGAGTACCGGCGCCTCCACGTGATCGTGGGGGACACGAACCTCTCCGAGCACACCCACCTGCTGCGCTTCGGCGCCACCGACCTGCTGCTGCGGATGATCGAGGCGGGCTTCCCGCTCGGGGACCGGGTCGTCGCCCACCCCACGCGCGCGGTCCGGCAGATCTCCCACGACCTCACCGGCACGGCCCGCATCGCGCTCCGGGAGGGGGAGGCCTCCGCGCTCGAGCTGCAGGAGCACTACCTCGAACGGGCCCGCACCTTCGTCGCCGCGGAGGGCGCCCACCACGACCGGGTGGGGGAGGTCCTCACCCTGTGGGGCGAGGTGCTCGACGCCGTCCGCACCGGTGACCGGTCCCGCATCGAGGATCGCATCGACTGGGCGATCAAGCTGCGCCTGCTGGAGGACTACCGGGCGCGCCACGACCTGGGCTGGGAGGCGCCCCGCCTCGCCCAGCTGGACCTGGCCTTCCACGACATCGACCCCGACCGGGGGCTGTTCCGCCTGCTGCTCCGGCGCGGCGCCGTCGCCCGCCTGCTGCCCGAGGACGCCGCCCGGTCCGCCGTCGAGACCGCCCCGCCCACCACCCGGGCCCGCGTGCGCGCGGACTTCGTGGCCCGCGCCCGGGAGCGCGGCCTGGATTACGCCGTCGACTGGACGACCCTGAAGCTCACGGACCATCCGCTGCACGCGATCGTGACGAAGGACCCGTTCGACACGTCGTCGGCCGCCGTCGACCGGCTGTTCGAGCGGATCCCCTGACAGCGCGCGTCCAGGACGCGCCGTTAGGGTGACACGCATGAGTTCGTCCCAGACCCCCCAGCCCCCGACGGCCCGCCGCCGTCGCCGCCTGCTGCCGCTGCTGTCCCTCGGCGCCGCGGGCCTGATGCTGGCCACCGCCTGCGCCACCGGCGACGACGGGGCGGACCAGCGCCACAGCGACACCGCGTCGGCCTCCACGTCGGCCGCCCCCGAGCGGGCGGCCGTCGGCGAGGGCCAGGGGGAGCCGGACGCCCTGACGGGTGTCACCTTCACGGAGGGCGACGGCGGGGCGCCGACGGTCGAGATCGACGGGGAGATCGACACCGACCAGCCCACCACGCGGGTGCTGACCGCCGGCGAGGGGGAGCAGGTGCAGGAGGGCGACGTCCTGAAGATGTCGATCGCCGTCGTCGATCCGGCCAGCGGCGAGGTGGTCGCCGAGAACTTCAGCGGCGAACCGGAGGCCGTGCCCGTGGACGACCAGCTCAAGTCCATGAACCCGGAGATCCACGAGATGCTGGTGGGCAGCGGTGCCGGCACGATCGTCGCCGCGTACAGCCCCCAGTACGACGTCTCCGTCCCGCAGACCGAGAGCGCGTCGCCGAGTGCCTCCCCCTCCACCCAGACGCAGCCCGCCCAGCTGTTCGTCTACAAGATCGACGCCATCCTGCCGAAGCAGGCCGAGGGTGAGGAGGTGACCGAGCGGGACGAACGCCTGCCCGACGTCACCGTGGACGAGCAGAGCGGCCGGCCGAGCATCGCGAAGCCCGACGGCGAGGCGCCCCAGGAGCTGGTGGTCCAGCCTCTGATCCAGGGCGAGGGCCGCGAGGTCGGTGCGGACGACACCGTGACCGTGCAGTACGAGGGCGTGACGTGGTCCGACGGAGAGGTCTTCGACTCGTCCTGGGAGACGGGCCAGGCCATCACGTTCTCCCTCAACCAGGTCATCGAGGGCTGGAAGGAGGGTCTGGCCGGCCAGAAGGTGGGCTCGCGCGTCCTCCTGTCGATCCCGGCCGAGAAGGCCTACGGTGAGCAGGGCAGCCCGCCGGCCATCGGCGAGAACGAGCCCCTGCTGTTCGTGGTGGACATCCTGGACGCCCAGGCGTCCGCCACCCCGTCGGCGAACTGACCCCGTCCACGAGAACCCAAGAGGAGAGCACCGTGTCCTTCGGACAGCGCGACTACGACCGCACCAAGCCCGAGATCGACTTCCCGGGCGAGACCCCGCCCACCGAGCTCGTGGTGGAGGACCTGATCGAGGGCTCCGGCCCGGCCGTCGAGGCCGGCTCCCGCGTGCAGGTCCACTACGTGGGCGTGGCCTGGTCCACCGGCGAGGAGTTCGACGCCTCGTGGAACCGCGGCACCCCGCTGCCCCTGACCGTCGGCGTCGGCCAGGTCATCGCCGGCTGGGACCAGGGCCTGCTCGGCATGAAGGTCGGCGGCCGCCGCCGCCTCGAGATCCCGCCGCACCTGGGCTACGGCGCCCGCGGCGCCGGCTCCGCGATCGGGCCGAACGAGACGCTCATCTTCGTCTGCGACCTCGTCTCGGTCGACTGACCCCGGGCCCCGTGACCCCACCCGCCCCGCGGCGCGCCGGCGACGAGGCCGCCGAGCGCATCATCTCGCTGCTGTGGCTGCTGCTCTCGGCGCCGCACGGCCTCGAGCGTGACCGGATCCGACGGCAGGTCGTCGGCTACGAGGGGCTCACGGACGCCGCCTTCGAGAAGCTCTTCCAGCGGGACCGCCGCGTGCTGCGCGCCGTGGGGGTCCCGCTGGAGACGCTCGAGCCCGCCGGCTTCGACGAGGGCGAGGCGGGGGTGCGGCACCGCGTCGTCCGCGACGCGCTGCTGCTGCGCGACCTCGACCTCACCGTGGACGAGCGCCGCGCCCTCGTGCGGGCGCGGCGCCTGTGGGGCGACTCGCCGCTGCGCGCCGACGTCGTCCGCGCCGTGGGCCTGCTGTTCCAGCCGGCCACCGACCTCACGGGCGACGACGAGCTGGCCGGGTACCACACCCTCATGCCCCGGGCCGACCCCCGGCTCGAGGCCCTCACCCAGGCCGTGGCCGACGAGGCCGTGCTGCGCTTCCCCTACCGCGACGCGCGGGGGCGGGCCACCCGGCGCACCGTGCGGGCCTGGTTCCTCACCCTCGTGCGCGGCCGCTGGTACCTCACCGGCTGGGACCTCGACCGCGGCGCCGAGCGCAGCTTCCGGCTCACCCGGATGGAGGGGGAGCCACGCCGCCTCGAGCGGGCGACGGACGCCCCCGGCCGTCCCGAGGACCACGACCACGCCGGCCTCGTGGCGCGCCTGGCCGGGCAGGCCGACGCCGAGCGGGTCCGCGTGTGGCTCGCGCCCGGCCGGGGCCAGGGCGTCCGCGCGGTCGGTGAGCCCGCCGAGCCCCGCGCCGAGGACGGCGCCGCACCGGGACCCGGCTGGGAGCTCTGGGAGGCCCCGGCCGGACCGCGCGAGGACGGCCTCGCCGCGGAGATCGGCGGCCTGCTGGGCCTCGCCGTGCCCTCGGCCGCGCACCCGGACCTGACCGACCGCGTCCGCGCGGGCCTGGCCGCCGCGGCGGAGTCCCACGCCGGCCCCGCCGACCCGGCCCTGCTCGAGGTGGCGCTCGCCGCGCCCGTCCGGCGCCGCGCCCGCGACTCGAGCGAGGACCTCGTGGGCCGCCTGCTGGACATCGTGGGGCTGGCCAACCGGGCCGGCGGGGTGGACCGGGCGGAGCTGCGCGCCCGCCTCGGCATCACCGACGAGCGCCTCGACGCCGACCTCGAGACGCTGCGCTACTGCGGCATGCCCGAGCGCGACTTCCCCGGCTTCCAGTTCGAGGTGGCGGAGGTGGCCGGCCGCGTCCACGTGGAGCGCGCCGCCGACCTGGCCGGTCCCGTGCGGCTGACGCGCCCCGAGGCGCACAGCCTCGTCGCCGCCCTGCAGACGGTCGCGGACCTGCCGGTGCTGGACGAGGCCGACCGCGAGGCCGCCCGCTCCGCTCAGCGCCGGATCCGCGCCGCGGTCCTGGACGCGGGGGCCCCGGACGCGGACGACGCGGACGACGCGGACGACGCCGCCCTCCAGGAGGCCGAGGCGCACACCGCCGGCGAGCCCCCGGTCGCCGTCGCCGCCCACTGGGACGTGGCCGTGGACCCCGCGACGGTGCGCACCCTGCTGGCCGCCGTGGCGGAGCGGACCGTCGTCCACCTGACCTACCGCTCCGTGCATGCCGACGCCCTCACCGAGCGGGACGTGGAGCCGCTGGCCCTGGTGCAGGACGGGGCGCGCCTCTACCTGCAGGCGTGGTGCCGTCGCGCCGAGGACCACCGGGTGTTCCGGGTGGACCGGATCAGCGCGCCCGCACCCACGGGGGAGACGTTCGCGCCCCGGGCCCGGCCCGCACGCTGGCGGGTCCACCCCGACGACGCCGCGGGGGTGCCCGTGCTGCTGCGCTGGGCCCATCCCGTCCGCGACGCGGCCGCCGGCTACCGCCCGGACGCCCAGGCCGACCTGCCCGACGGCGACCGCCTCACCCGGGTGCATCTGACCGACGCCGCCGTGGCCGCCGCGCTGGTCGGACGCCACGGCGGCGCCGTCCAGGTGCTGGCCCCCGCCGACCTCCGGGCGTCCGTGGCGGACGCGCTGGGCGATGCCCTCGCGGCCCTGCCGGCGCGGTAGCCTGGACCCCGGAACCCCATCGAAAGGACCCCTCATCATGGCTGGACTCCAGGGCTGGCAGCTCGTCATCATCATCCTGCTCGCGATCCTGCTCTTCGCGGCCCCGAAGCTGCCCGCGATGGCCCGCAACCTCGGCCAGTCGATGCGCATCTTCTCCTCCGAGGTGAAGCAGATGCGCACCGAGGGCAAGGGCACCACGGACGAGCGCTCCGGCGCCGGCTCCACCGCCGCGGACGAGCCGGTCGAGGGCCGCGTCGTCGAGCGTGACGAGACCGACCCGCGCGACCCGCGCTGAGCCGGAAGGACCCCCACCCGATGACCGAGGTCGACGAGGTCGCCCGCCGCACCCGGCGCCGCCGGAAGCGGCGGGACAACCCCACCGGCGAGATGCCGCTGCGCGAGCACCTCACGGAGCTGCGCAACCGACTGCTGAAGTCGGGACTCGCCGTCGCGGTCGGCATGGTGATCGGCTTCCTCGTCTACCAGCCGGTCATGGCGGAGCTGTTCCGCCCGGTCAAGGAGATCGCCAGCCAGGGACACACGGCGGCCGTCGCCTATGACACGGTGGCCTCGCCGTTCGACCTCATGCTCAAGGTCAGCATGTTCATCGGGCTCATCCTGTCCAGCCCGGTCTGGCTCTACCAGATCTGGGCATTCATCGTGCCGGGTCTGAAGAAGGCCGAGAAGAAGTACGCCCTGGGCTTCATCGCCGCGGCCGTGCCCCTGTTCATCTTCGGCATCGCGCTGGGGTGGCTCGTGATGCCGCAGGCCGTCCAGTTCTTCGTGGGCTTCACTCCCGAGGGCGGCGCGAATCTCCCTACGGCGTCGGTGTACATCAGCTTCGTCACGCGTCTCTACCTCGCGTTCGGCGTGGCCATGGTGCTGCCGGTGCTGCTGGTGGGACTGAACATGCTCGGCATCCTGCCGGGCCGCACGATCGTCCACCACTGGCGCATCACCGTCTTCGTGATCATGCTGATCGCCGCGATCGCCGCCCCCGGTGCGGACGCCATCTCCATGTTCTACATGGCGATCCCGCTCGTCGTCCTCTTCGGCGTGGCCATCGTCCTGTGTCTGTGGGGGGACCGTCGTCGCGACCGCCGCTCGGGGCAGCGCGAGGTGGACGTCGAGGCGGAGCTCGCCGAAGGCCCGAAGCCGCTCGATCAGATCTGAGCGTCGTACGCCGCAGCCCTCACGCCCGGACGCACGACCACGACGGCGTCCGGACCCGCCAGTAGGGTGGGGCCATGGCCCACCATCCCGCGTCCGCGACCCCGCACGACGAACCCGAGCTGAGCCCGGCGGAGCGCTACGCCCGTGCCCGGGCGGCCCGGCACCATGCCGGCTCCGAGCTCGGCCGGTTCGCCGCACGCGTGGGCTTTCCCCTCGACGACTTCCAGCGCCGCGCGTGCGCCGAGGTCGAGGACGGCCACGGCGTCCTCGTCGCGGCGCCCACCGGTGCCGGCAAGACGGTGGTCGGCGAGTTCGCCGTCCACCTGGCCCTGGCCCGCGGCACGAAGGCGTTCTACACCACCCCCATCAAGGCCCTCAGCAACCAGAAGCACGCGGACCTCGCCCGCGTGCACGGCGCGGAGAACGTCGGCCTGCTCACGGGGGACACCTCCGTCAATCCGGACGCGCCCGTCGTCGTGATGACCACCGAGGTGCTGCGCAACATGCTGTACGCGCAGTCGGACACCCTCATCGACCTCGGCTTCGTCGTCATGGACGAGGTCCACTACCTCGCCGACCGGTTTCGGGGACCGGTGTGGGAGGAGGTCATCATCCACCTGCCCGAGCACGTGCAGCTGATCTCCCTGTCCGCCACGGTGTCCAACGCCGAGGAGTTCGGCGCCTGGCTCGACACGGTCCGGGGCGCCACCACCGTGATCGTCTCGGAACACCGGCCGGTGCCGCTGTGGCAGCACATCATGGCCGGGGGCCGGCTCTACGACCTGTTCGCCGAGGACATCGCCTTCGAGGACGCCGCGGACCGGGACGGGGAGGCCCTGCTCAACCCCGAGCTCAAGCGCCTGGGGGAGGAGGCCGAGCGCCGGTTCCAGCGCGCCGACTGGGGGCGCCCCGGGCGGCAGCAGCACCGCGACGGGCGCGGGGGCGGCACGAAGGGGCGGGCCAGGGGCGGCCGGCACACGGGTCGCGACGGCGGCCGGGGCCGGACCGGCTCGTCCGCACTGGACCGGGAGCGGCCGGTCTCTGGTCGGCCGGGCGGTCACGACGGCGGCCCGCGGCGCGGACCGCGGCTGTCCACGTCGCGTCCGGAGATGATCCGGGTCCTCGACCGCGACGGGCTGCTGCCATGCATCACCTTCATCTTCTCCCGGACCGGCTGCGACGCCGCCGTGGAGCAGTGCCTGCGGGCCGGGCTCGACCTCACCACGGCGCGGGAGAAGGCGCTCGTGGCCGAGCGGGTCGAGGAGGCGGCGCGCCTGCTGCCCGTCGAGGACCTGGAGATCCTCGGGTTCTGGGCGTGGCGGGACGGCCTGTCCCGGGGCTTCGCGGCCCACCACGCCGGCATGCTGCCCCCGTTCAAGGAGGCCGTCGAGGACCTGTTCACCGCCGGCGCGCTCAAGGCCGTGTTCGCCACGGAGACCCTCGCCCTCGGCATCAACATGCCGGCCCGCTCCGTGGTGATCGAGAAGCTGGTCAAGTTCAACGGCGAGAACCACGTCGACATCACGCCGGGGGAGTACACCCAGCTGACGGGCCGGGCGGGCCGCCGCGGCATCGACGTCGAGGGCCACGCCGTGGTGATGTGGCGTCCCGGGCTGGACCCGGCCGCCGTCGCGCGCCTGGCCTCGCGCCGCACGTACCCGCTGCGCTCCTCGTTCCGGCCCACCTACAACATGTCCGCGAATCTGCTGGCGCAGGTCGGCGCGGAGCAGGCGCGGGGCATCCTCGAGTCCTCGTTCGCCCAGTTCCAGGCGGACCGCTCCGTGGTGGGCCTGGCCCGCGAGCTCCGTTCGAAGCAGGCCAGCCTCGAGAAGTACGAGGAGGCCATGCAGTGTCACCTCGGCGACTTCGCCGAGTACCTCACCCTGCGCAAGGAGCTCGCGGCCGCGGAGAAGTCCGGCTCGCAGGGACGCCGTCGAGCCCACCTGGCCGCCGTGAAGGACTCGCTCGCGAACCTCGCGGTCGGGGACGTCGTCGAGCTCGATGCCGGCCGCTCACTCGGCCGGGCCGTCGTCGTGTTCCCCGCCGGCAACCCCCAGAATCCGCGCGTCGGCGTCGTCACGGACAAGGCGCAGCTGCGCCGCATCACGGTGGACGACGTCGCCGGGCCGGTCGAGCCGGTGGCAGGCGCCGCCCTGCCCCAGGTGGTGCAGGTGAAGACGCCCGCGCAGCGCAAGGACGTCGCCGCGCTCATGCGCGAGGCCGTGCGCACGGGCCGCCCGCCCGCCGGAGGCCGCAGCACGGCGGGCTTCCGCCTCCGGGAGGACCCGGCCGCGCCCCGGGTCGAGGAGCTGCGCCGGGCGCTGCGCCGCCACCCGTGCCACGGCTGCCAGGACCGCGAGGAGCACGCCCGCTGGGGCGACCGCTGGTGGGCCATGCGGCGGGAGGTCTCCGTCCTGAGGGAGCGCATCGCGGGCCGCACCAACACCATCGCCCGCACGTTCGACCGCGTGGTCGGTCTGCTGCGCGCCTACGGCTACGTGCAGGAGGACGCGCCCTCACCCCGTGCGGCGCTCACGGAGCGCGGCGAGGCCCTGCGCCGGATCTACGGCGAGCGGGACCTGTTCACCTCGCTGGTGCTGCAGGATCCGGCCATGGACGGCCTGACGCCGGAGGAGTGGGCCGCCGTCGCCGCGCTGCTCGTGTACCAGGGCAAGGGGGAGACCGAGCCCGGACTGGTCCCGATGCCGACCCCCCGGCTCGCGCGCGTCGCGGAGGCCGCCGAGCGCATCGAGGAGCGCCTGCGCACGGACGAGGCCCAGGCCCGGCTCGAGCCGACGCCCCGGACGGACCCCGGGCTGGTGGCACCCATGCACCGCTGGGTGCGGGGCGCCACCCTGCGCCGCACCCTTGACGGCGCGGACCTCGCCGCGGGCGACTTCGTCCGCTGGGCGCGGCAGGTCATCGACGTGCTGGGCCAGCTGGCCAACGTCCCCGGGGACACCCGTCGCAGCCGTGCCTGCCGCCGGGCCGCGGACCTCGTCTCCCGCGGCGTCGTGGCCACCTCGCTGCCGGCGGCCTCGGCGCCGCGCGCGGACGAGGACTGACACGGGCTAGGGTGGGCGGGTGAGCGCACACCTGTTGACCCGCGGCATCATCCACTCCACGACGGACCCGTACGCACAGGCGCTGCTGGTCCGGGACGGGATGATCGCCTGGCTCGGCGCGGACGACTCCGCGGACCGCGTGGCCGACCCGGGCGACGAACGGCGCGACCTCGACGGCGCCGTCGTCGTGCCGGTGTTCGTCGAGCCGCTGGCCCGGCCCGCGGACGCGCGTGACGCGCTGAGTCGCGGCACCGCCGTCGTGACGGTCCTGGCCGCGCCCGAGGACACGGGCGCCGCGCCTGCCGACGAGGACGTCCAGACGGTCGTCTACCGGCACGCGGACCGCGTGGACGCCGAGGCGGCCGGGGTGTGGCTGCCCATCGGGACCGACCCCGCCACGCTCGCCGCTCTCCTGACGGCCTCGACCCAGGCGGGGGAGCAGGCCTACCTCGTCCCCGACGACGACGCGGACGCCGGGCCCGGCGCCCAGGACGTGGCCCTGACCGCCCTGCGCTCGGTCGCAGAGGAACTCGGCACCGCCGCCCTGGGGCGCGTGCGCCATCGGCTCGTGGTCACCCACCCGGTCACCGCCGAGGACCGCGCCTTCCTGGCCGCCGCCGGGGTCAGTGCCACCGTCGTGCCCGACGCGGACGGCGTGCTGCACGCACCCGTGGCGAGCCTGCTGGCCGACGCCGTCTCCGTGTGCCTCGGTGCCGGCCCGGCCGGGGACCCGTGGGCCGCCGTCCGGTCGGCGCTGTCCCACCCCGACCCGGACGAGCGCATCTCCGCCCGCTCCGCCTTCGCCGCCGCGACCCGCACCCCGCTGCGCGCGCTGCCCGACGCTCCGGCGGCCGGCCTGTCCGTCGCCCCGCGCCTGACCGTGTCGGCCCCGGCCGTGTTCGGCGTCTGGGACGCGGACGCGGTGGCTGTGCAGTCGCCGGACGGCCGGGTGGCGGCGTGGAGCACGGACACCCGGGCCGGCACGCCGCTGCTGCCGGCCCTCGATGCCGAGACCACCCTGCCCCGCTGGCGGGCCACCTGGGTGGACGGCCGGATCGCCGCGGAGGACGTGGCGCGCGACGCCGCGACGCCGGTCTGAGACCTCCGCTTCCTATACTCGAACGGATGCGATGGCCCGTCCGACCGGCGGGCCGCCCCCACGACCCCGGCCGGAAGGCGAGAACCGCACATGCGCGTGCTGACCATCATCCCCACGTACAACGAGATCGAGTCGCTGCCGCTGACCCTCGGCCGACTCCGTGACGCCGTCCCGGAGTCCGACGTTCTCGTGGTGGACGACGCCTCCCCGGACGGCACGGGCGACTGGGCTGACGCCCGCGCCGCCGAGGACCCCTCGGTGCACGTGCTGCACCGCACCACCAAGGACGGCCTGGGCGGCGCCTACATCGCCGGGTTCCGCTGGGGCCTGGAGCGCGGCTACGACGTCCTGGTCGAGATGGACGCAGACGGCTCGCACCAGCCGGAGCAGCTGCCGCGCCTGCTGGAGGCCGTCCGCACCGCGGACCTGGTGATCGGCTCGCGCCGCGTGCCGGGCGGCAAGATGGTGAACTGGCCGACCTCCCGCAAGATGATCTCGTGGGCCGGATCCCTGTACCCGCGGATCATGCTCGGCCTCAACCTGACGGACATCACGGCGGGCTACCGCGCCTACCGGGCCGACACGCTCCGTGCGATCGACCTCGACGCGATCGAGTCCAAGGGCTACGGGTTCCAGGTGGACATGACCTTCCGCACGGCCCGCCTCGGCAAGCGGATCGTCGAGGTCCCGATCACGTTCGTGGAGCGTGAGCTCGGCGAGTCCAAGATGAGCGGCGGCATCGTCGGCGAGGCCGTGGTCAACGTGACCCGGTGGGGCCTGGCCGCGCGCTGGGAGGGCCTGCGCGCCCGCCTCGGCCTCTGAGGCGCACAGCCCCCGAACGACGACGGGGCCGGATCCATGGCGGATCCGGCCCCGTCGTGCGTGGGGGAGCGGCGGGTCAGGCGTCGACGTCCTCGCCGCGGCTGGCGCGCAGCTTGTTGAGCTGGATCTTGTACGTCTCCTCCAGCTCCTCGAGGCTGCGGCGCTCGCGCAGCATGTCCCAGTGGGTGCGCACGGGCTTGCCCTCGGTCTCAGCCGGCTTCTCGCCGCTGACGAGGAACGCCTCCTTGCCGGTCTTCGAGGTCCAGGTGGCCGGCACGTCCGCCTCCACGGAGAAGGTCACGAACACCTGCTCGCCGTCCTCCGTGCGGTACTCCACCCGCTGCCGGGCGGCGGGCTCGACGCCGGCCTCGGACTCCAGGGACTGCGCGCCCAGGCGCATGCCCCGCAGGCTGCGATCGCTCACGTTTCCTCCTCGTCAGGCCGCGCCGAGGCCCGCGCGGGGGCGCGGGCCGATCGAGGCGCGGCGGGTCGTCCTCACTGATGGAACCATTCAGTGTCCCACAGCATTCCCGTCGGCCTCGCCGGCCGGACGGGTGCCGGGGGTGCGGCCGGCCGACGGGTCGGGCTCGATCTCCTGCGGCGTGGCCAGGGCCTCGTCGAGCGAGGTCTGCGGCATGTCCTCCGCCGTCACCGCACCGGCGGTCATCGCGTCCATGACGCCACTGGCGCGCAGGGCATCGGCGGTGGTGGGACGGGACCCACGCGGCCGCCGCGCGCGCTCCGGGGTGACGCCGGCGTGCTCGGCTCCCGACTCGCCCGCGCGGTCCCCGGAGTCCCGACGCCGGGGTGCGTGCTCCGGGGTGGGGCGGCCGCCGTCGCCGGGGGCGAACGCCTCACCGAGGCCCTGCAGGGCGCGGGTGAGCTCGGCAGGGACCACGAACATGGTGGTGGCCTGGCCGTCGGCGATCTTGGGCAGGGACTGCAGGTACTGGTAGGCCAGGACCTCGGAGTCGGCGCCGCCGGAGTGGATGGCGTCGAAGACCACCTCGATCGCCTCCGCCTCGGCGTTGGCGCGCAGCACGCGGGCCTGAGCCTCGCCCTCGGCGGAAAGGATCTGGGACTGGCGCTCGCCCTCGGCCGTGAGGATGGCGGCCTGCTTCGTGCCCTCGGCGGTGAGGATGGCGGCGCGACGGTCGCGCTCGGCGCGCATCTGCTTCTCCATCGAGTCCTGGATGGACATGGGCGGGTCGATGGCCTTGAGCTCCACCCGCGAGACCCGCAGGCCCCAGCGCGTGGTGGCGTCGTCCAGCACGCCGCGCAGCTGGGAGTTGATGGAGTCGCGAGAGGTCAGGGCCTCCTCGAGATTCATGCCGCCCACGACGTTGCGCAGGGTGGTGGTGGTGAGCTGCTCCACCGCGTGGATGTAGTTGGCGATCTCATAGGTCGCGGCCTTGGCGTCCGTGACCTGGAAGTAGACGACCGTGTCGATGGAGACGACGAGGTTGTCCTCGGTGATCACCGGCTGGGGCGGGAACGAGACGACCTGCTCGCGCATGTCCACCATCGGGAGCATGCGGTCCACGAACGGGATGATCAGGGTCAGCCCGGCGCCGGCCGTGCGGTTGTACTTGCCGAGGCGTTCGATGTTGGCCGTCCGCGCCTGCGGGATGATCTTGACCGAGGAGGCCACGATCACCGCCGCGAGGACGGCGAGGACGACGAGGACGATGAGGGTTTCCATCGGGGTCCCTTCTTCTGGGGTCGGTGCGGTCGGAACGAGGACGTGGGGCGGCTCAGGCGCCGTCCGCCTCCCAGTCGATGCGGGGGAGCGGGCGGACCACCAGGGTGGCCCCGTCGATGCGCAGGACGGTCACCTCGTCGCCGGGGGCGACCTCGGGCGCCCCGGGCTCGACGCGGGCGGACCAGGTGTCGCCGTCGACGGCGAGCGTGCCGGCGTCGCCGGTGATCGCTCCCTGGGCCGCGACGCGGCGCCCCGGGAGCGTGTCCAGGTAGGAGGCACCGGCGCCGGTGTCCTTGCGCAGGTGGCGCAGGGCGACGGGGCGCACGGCGGCGAGCATCAGCAGGGCGACGGCGGCGAACGCCGCGAGCTGGAGCGCCAGCGGGCCGCCCACGAGCGCGACCACCCCCGCCGCGCCGGCCCCGGCGGCGATCATCAGGAAGACGAGGTCGAGGGTCAGCAGCTCGACGCCGGCCAGGCCGGCGGCCAGCACCAGCCACAGCCAGCCCGCGTTCGCCTCGATCCACTCCATGCGTGCGCTCCCCTCCGTGTCGGGTGCGCGGACGGGTCTGCCGCGCGTCGACGTGTGATCCCCATCCTGCCCTACGCAGTGGCGCCGGACACAGCGTGTCCCCAGGCGGTCCTGGAAGGAGGGGGCTACCGCCCGGTAATGTGAGCGGCATGACATCTTCACCCGTCGCGGTCTCGCCCCTGCTCCAGCCGATCACTCTGGGCCCCCTCCGGCTGCCCAACCGGGTGGTCATGGCCTCGATGCACATGGGACTGGAGGATCGGCACGACGACCTGCCGCAGCTGGCGGCGTTCTACGCGGAGCGGGCACGCGGCGGCGTCGGGCTCATCGTCACCGGCGGCCTGGGCGTCGTCCCCGAGGGCACGGTGACGCTGGGCGGGGGGATGCTCGCCAGCGAGGAGGACGCGCGCGCCCATCGCGTCGTCACGGACGCCGTCCACGCAGCCGGGGGCAGGATCCTCGCCCAGCTGCTGCACGCGGGACGCTACGCCCCCAGCCCCGACCTGGTCTCGGCCTCCGCGGTGCGCGCCCCGATCTCGCGGCACACGCCCCGGGAGATGACGGCCGCGGACATCGAGCGGACCGTGAACGCGTTCGCACGCGCGGCCACGTTGGCCCTGGAGGCCGGATACGACGGCGTGGAGATCATGGCCTCGGAGGGCTACCTCCTCAACCAGTTCCTCGCCCCGGCGACGAACCGACGCGCCGACGAGTACGGGGGCGACGCCGAGCGCCGACGCCGGTTCCCGGTCGCGGTGGTCGCGGCCGTGCGCGAGGCGCTGGGGGAGCGCGGCGTGCTCTCGGTGCGCACCTCGGCGGCGGACCTCGTCCCCGACGGGCAGACGCGCGCGGAGATCGCGGACACCGCCCGGGCCTTCGAGGCCGCCGGAGCGGACGTCTTGATGACCGGCATCGGGTGGCACGAGTCGCGTGTGCCGACCATCGTGACCTCCGTGCCGCGCGCCGCGTTCCTCGCCGCCTCGGCTGACCTGACCGCCGCCGTCGACATCCCCGTGATCGCCTCCAACCGGCTGACCACCCCCGCCGAGGCGGAGGAGGCGCTGACGTCCGGGGCCGCCGCGCTCGTCGGGCTGGCCCGGCCCCTGCTGGCGGACCCCGAGTGGATGGCCGCGATCAGCGACCCGCGCGCTCGGACCCTGACCCCGTGCATCGCCTGCAACCAGGCCTGCCTCGACCACGTGTTCACCGGGGCCAAGGTCTCGTGCCTGATGAACCCCCGCGCCGGGCGGGAGACGGAGCCGGAGTACGCCGCGCCCGTCCCGGTGGCCCTCGGTCGCCGGCGCCGGATCGCCGTGGTCGGTGCCGGGCCGGCGGGCCTGACGGCCGCGGAGCGTGCGGCCCGGTTCGGGCACGAGGTCACCCTGTTCGACCGGCACGCCGAGCCCGGTGGGCAGTTCCGGCTCGCCCGCCGCATTCCCGGCAAGGAGGAGTTCGGTCCGGCGCTGGAGCACCTGGCGGCCCGCGCTGAGGCATCCGGGGTGACGCTCGTGACCGGGGAGGAGGTCTCCGCACAGGCACTCCTGACGGACGATGGGCGGCCGGGCTACGACGAGGTGCTCCTCACCACCGGCGTGCGGCCCCGGCCGGTCGCTCTACCCGGGACGGGGGAGCCGGGTGCGCCCGCCGTCCACGCGTACGACGACGTGGTCCTGGGGCACGTCGACGTCGGCCCGCGCGTCGCGGTGATCGGCGCCGGCGGCGTGGGCGTGGATGTCGCCGAGGCCCTGGCAGCCGGCACCGAACGGCCGGACGGGACACCCGAGACGCAGGCGCACTGGCGGGCCCGCTGGGGCGTGGCCCTGACCTCGGAGACGCCGGGCCAGCTCGCGAAGCCGGCCGCGGCCCGCCCCGGACGCGAGGTCCATCTGCTCCAGCGCAGCCCCGGACCCATCGGCGCCCGACTGCGTCCCACCACCGGCTGGGTGCACCGCGCCGAGCTGCGGCAGCACGGGGTCCAGCTGCACTCCGGTGTGACCTACGAGGGCGTCGGCCCCGACGGTCTGCGCGTGACCGCGCCGTCGCCGGAGGACCCCGAGGCCCGCGTGGCGCTGACCCTGGACGTGACGGACGTCGTCGTGTGCGCCGGGCAGGTGTCCGAGACGGATCTCGTCGAGGACCTCGTGGCCGCGGGCTACGCGCCGGAGGCGGTGCGCCTGATCGGCGGGGCGGCCGAAGCCCGCGAGCTCGACGCCTACCGGGCCATGGACCACGCCGTGCGGGCCGTGCAGGGCTGAGCCGCGCCGCCGGCCGGCGGGCCCTCGCGGGCGAGCGACGTCGGGGCTACGGTCGGGGCATGGCTCTCATCTACACCGCACGCCTGGACCCGGACAAGCCCGAATGGATCCGCCGCCGCCTCGTGGCGCACGGACTGCCCGCGGACGTGACCGCCGAGAAGGTCGGCTCGTACCGGTTCGACGATCCCGCCGGCGAGATCGGCGTCGAGTCGATGCTCGTGCGCGTGGGGGACCAGCTGTATCAGACCGCGTTCGCCTACCGAGGCGACGCACCCCTCGAGGGGGACGTCGTGGCCGAGGCGGAGCACTCCGTCCTGGGACACCGCTGGGTCGTGGACGCCGCCACCGACCCGGACGCGCGCCGCATCCTCGCGGCGGGCGTGCGCGGCGAGATCCCGCAGGCCCGACTCGAGATGCACGACGAGTCCGGGACCTACCTCGAGACGCGCGCCCCGGACCTCACCCTCCGCGTGATCGGCGCCGATGCGACGGGGGAGCTCGAGGTGCCGGTCGAGCTGTCGGAGACGGATGAGGCGGACGTCGACGGCCCGCGATGCCTGATCGCCGAGGGAGACGGTGTGCGGGCCGTCGTCGCGCGCCTTTCCTGAGGGGCGGTCCGCGCGGTCAGAGGCCGCGCGGACCGCCCCAGAACCGCAGCCGGCGATGGCTGGTGAGCGACATGTACAGCGCGATGCACCAGCCGAGGACGGTCCACCCGGTGAGCAGGTTCACCCAGAACACCGCCCACACGGTGGACGCGCTGGTCGGTCATGATCGTCATGGGTCCAGGCTACGCGCGAGACCCGCCGCGCGGCGCCCCGCCTGCCGTTCTGTGGTGCGCCGATAATGTACATTATGTCAACTAGCCCGTTCTTCGCCTCCCCTTCGAGCGCCACCCTGCGTGGCACGCGCTGCGTCGTAAGCTGGGCAAGGTGGCCGCGCCGGGCGGTACAGACGCCGCGTGCCGGGGTTCACTCCCCCGGGTCTGCAGACAGCCTTTCCAGCAACGGCAGGACAGCCGACACCGCCGTCCGGCTCTCGTGCCAGAGCCCGTGCCGCAACCGGGAATGGACGGCCTGCTGACTGATCCCGAGCTCCGCCGCCGCCTCTCGCTGACTGGCACCGGCTTCGACCAGCCGCCCCGCTGCATGCTGGTCACCGGACCGGCGCCGTTCCACCGTGGCGACCAGCTGCAGGGTGGCCTCCGCACAGCGCAGATCAGCCTCTCCGCCGGCCTCCGCGGCGCGGCCCGGGCCACGTCCGTGCGGCAGCACCAGCCGTCCCGGTGCCCGCCGGGCGCGTCGTCGCTCGGCTGGAGTCAGGTGTGATAACGATGAGTTTTTGTCGGAGGCACCCTCGGGATTCAGCAGCACCGCCCAGGACCCGGTCCGCACGGCCCACAGCGCCAGGCCCACCGCAGCCGTCATGTCGTCGAGGACGACGGCCAGCTCGCCGTCGTGCGACGCCGCCTCGCCGTCCGGGTCGGATTGGTCGACACGCCACGCCGCCGAGGTCACAGCCGCGTCCGGGCGGGGATCGTCGAGCAGCGCCGCTGCCAGACGTCGGGCGTCGTCGGCCGTGGCGGCGGTCGGTCGGATGGGCACCAGATGCACGGACACCATACAGAGAGCCTATCTCTGACAATTGTCCTGTCTTGTCGTAGGGCGCGTCCGCCGAGCCGCCCCTGGCCGGACGCTGCGTCCGGACGAGTCGGTGGGCCAGACTGGATGCATGACGTCCTCCCCCTCCGCCCGTCGTGCCGTGCCCGCCGAGCACCGTGACCCGCGCGGCGCCCTGCCGGCGCTGTCCGTCGACCTCCTGCTCACCCTCCTCTTCGTGGCCCTGGGCCAGGGGCAGCACGCGACGGAGCGCGGGCCGCTGGGGCTGCTGGTCACGGCGGCGCCGTTCCTCGCGGGTCTCCTGCTCATGACCGGGCTGACCTCCGGACACCGGACCTGGGCCCGCGTGTGGCCCCACGGCGTGATCGTGTGGCTGGGGACCGTCGCCGTCGGGATGGTCCTGCGCGTGGCCTTCGGCCTCGGTGGCGCACCCGTGTCCTTCGTGCTCGTGGCGCTCGGGGTGCTGGGCGTCCTGCTCCTGGGTCGCCGGGCCGTGACCGCCTGGCTGGTGCGCCGCACCCGGAGGTGAGGGGTCGGCGCGCGGCTAGGATCATCGCGGACACCGGACCCGCAGCATCGAGGAAATGAGGACCGCCCGTGGTCACCGCCATCGTCTTGATCAAGACCGACAAATCCAGCATCCCGGAGACCGCCGAGACCCTCGCCGCGCTCGAGGGGGTCGGGTCGGTCTACTCCGTGACCGGCGCGTGGGACCTGGTGGCGATGGTCACGGTGCGCCGCTACGAGGACCTCGCCGACGTGATCGCCGACCACCTCTCCAAGGTCGACGGGATCCAGGACACCGAGACCATGCTGGCCTTCCGGACCTACTCGTCCGAGGACCTCGGCGAGGGATGGGCGCTCGGCTTCGACTCCTGAGCATCCTCTCGACGACGGGCCCCACCTCGCCGGTGAGGGCCCGTGGTCGCACCATCAGGACCGGGAGAAGGCGACCCAGCGGTCCAGGACGTCACGCGCGGCGCCGGAGTCGATCGACTCGGCGGCCCGCGTCATGTTGGCCGCCAGTCGCTCCATCAGCGGAGCGTCCGCGTCGCGGTCCCAGGCCGTCAGGCCCGCGGCCGCGTTGAGGAGGACGGCGTCGCGGATCGGGCCCTTCTCCCCCGCCAGCAGAGCGCGGACGAGGGTCGCGTTGTAGGCGCCGTCCCGCCCGGCCAGAGCCTGGACGGGGGCCAGGTCGATGCCCAGCTCCCGGGGATCGAGCTCGTGGGTGCGCACACCGTCCCGGACCTCCATGACGGTCGACGGCCCCGACGTCGTGATCTTGTCCCGGCCGTCCGCCCCGCGGAAGACGAAGCCGCGCACCCCCCGGTCCGCGAGCACCTGGGCGAGCAGCGGGACCATGGCCTCGCTCGAGCAGCCCAGGGCCTGGGCGGTGACCTGGGCCGGATTGCTCAGCGGGCCGAGGAAGTTGAACACGGTGGGCACGCCGAGCTGCTTGCGCACCGGGGCCACGTACTTCATGGACGGGTGGTAGTTCTGGGCGAAGAGGAACGTGATGCCCACGGCCTCGGCGCACTCCTCGGCCTTCCGGGCCGGCATGGACAGGTCCACACCGAGGGCCTCGATCACGTCGGCCGCGCCGGCCGTGGACGAGGCGCCGCGGTTCCCGTGCTTGACGATCCGCGCGCCCGCGCCGGCGGCCACGAGCGAGGACATCGTGGACAGGTTCACGGTGCCCAGGCGGTCGCCGCCCGTGCCCACGACGTCGAGGGTCTCCCCCGGCACGTGCACCGGGTTCGCCGCCTGCACCATCGCCTCGGTCAGGCCACGCAGCTCCGGCACCGTCACCCCCTTGGCGGCCAGGGCGAGGAGGAATCCGCCCACCTGCCCCTCGGTGGCATCGCCGGCCATCATCTCCCCCATGGCCCACGCGGCGACGTCGTCGCTGAGGTCCTCACCGACGGTGAGGGCGCGGAAGACCTCCGGCCAGGAGGTCCCCAGGACTGCTGCGGTGTTCTCGGGGGTGCTCACGCACTGAGCCTAGCGGCCCGGCCGCACCCGGCACCGCGTCGTGTCATGCGCCGCCCGCCGTGAACCTGGACATCCCCTGGACGCCAGCCCCCGACTGACACTGAAACCCCCCGACGGTGCTGACGACCTGTCCTGCGACACGGTAGGTTCGATTTACCGCCCGGGCGGTGTTTGGGGCCATAATGGCTGGGTGACCACAGCTAACCCCACTCTCCATCAGCCCACCACGGGGCTCCCGAGCCGGCCGAACATGGTGCAGGTCGGGACCATGGTGTGGCTTGCCAGCGAGCTCATGTTCTTCGGTGGGCTCTTCGCCATGTACTTCACCCTTCGCTCCACGTCTCCGGAGCTCTGGGCCGAGCACACCGCGATCCTCAACGTCCCGCTCGCCGCGGTGAACACGACGATCCTGGTGCTCTCCTCCGTCACCGCCCAGTTCGGCGTCCTCGCCGCCGAGCGCCTTCAGCCCCGCCGCACCGGCGGCTTCCTGCAGTTCGGGAAGTGGGGCATGGTCGAGTGGTTCATCCTGACCTTCATCATGGGCTCGATCTTCGTGGCGGTGCAGTCCTACGAGTACGCGGTCCTCGTCTCCGAGGGTGTGACCGTCGCGGCGAACGCGTACGGCTCGGCGTTCTACATCACCACCGGCTTCCACGCCATCCACGTGACCGGTGGCCTGATCGCGTTCCTCTTCATCATCGGCCGCGCCTACATGGCCCGCCGCTTCGGCCACCACGAGGCCACGTCGGCGATCGTCGTGTCCTACTACTGGCACTTCGTGGACGTCGTCTGGATCGCCCTGTTCTTCATCGTCTACTTCCTGAAGTAAGACGACCCCCACTCACCGCACCGACTTCAGGCCAGGGCCGGCAGCATGAGCGGCCCGCCCCGGAAGAGAACGATAGGAAACCCTCGTGAAGGCACTTTCGCAGAACCGACGCCATCCCCTGATGGGGCTGGCGCTCCTCCTGCTGGGACTCCTGGTGACCGGCGGACTGTACTCCGTCGCGAGCACCGTGAACCAGGCGCAGGCGGCCACGCAGGTCACCGCGGCCGCCTCGGCTGATGACATCTCCGAGGGCGAGAAGCTCTTCAACGCGAACTGCGCCTCGTGCCACGGCACGGGTGCCGCGGGGGGTCCCTCCGGCCCGTCCCTGATCGGTGTCGGCGCCGCCTCCGTCGACTTCCAGGTGGGCACCGGCCGCATGCCGATGCAGATGAACGGCCCGCAGGCCCCGGCCAAACCGAACCAGTTCAACGAGGAGCAGACCGCTCAGCTCGCCGCCTACGTCGCCTCCCTCGGCGCCGGCCCGGCCATCCCAGAGGACGAGTACCTGGATGTGAACCACGAGGACGTGGACATCACCCGTGGCGGCGACCTGTTCCGCATCAACTGCGCCATGTGCCACAACGCGGCTGCGGCCGGCGGTGCGCTCACCCGCGGCAAGTACGCCCCGTCTCTGCAGGGCGTGGACGAGAAGCACATCTACGAGGCCATGGAGACCGGCCCGCAGAACATGCCGGTGTTCTCCGACTCGAACATCAAGCCCGAGGACAAGCGCGACATCATCGCCTACCTCAAGACCATCGAGAACCAGGGCTCCCCCGGCGGCCTCACCCTCGGCTCGCTCGGCCCCGTCTCCGAGGGCCTGTTCATCTGGACCGCGGGCCTGGCGCTGATCATCGGCTTCATGGTCTGGCTCACCAGCCGATCCTCCTGATCCCATCGGCGCAGGCGCGCCGACCACCCGTCATCGACATTCATCACTCGAGTAAAGGAAACAGGACATATGGGCGAGAAAGGCTTTGAAGGGACCGAGCACCGCTCGGGTTCCCTCGAGCACGCCGGCGAGGACGCGCCCCGGTACGCGATCGACAACCCGGGCCTGCCTCCGCACCGTCCGCGCCTGGCCGATGAGGATCCGAAGGCCGCGAAGCGCGCCGAGCGTCAGGTCTCGGTCATGTTCCTCATCTCCATCGTGGGCACGGTGCTCTTCTTCATCGGCTACTTCGGTGTGGGGCAGATCGGCAACGGTGAGGCGTTCAGCAAGATCTACCTGCAGAACCTGCTGCTCGGCCTGGGCACCGCCCTCGCCATGTTCGGCATCGGCATCGGCGTGGTGCACTGGGCCAAGACCCTGATGCCGGACCACGAGACCGTGGAGGACCGTCACGAGATCCGCTCGGAGGACGACCGCGTGGCCGCCACCGGGATGATCTCCGAGATCCTGGACGAGTCGCAGATCAAGCGCCGCCCCCTGCTGCGCAACACCCTGATCGGCGCCGCCCTGCTGGCCCCCCTGCCGTTCATCGCCGTGTTCCGCGATCTGGACGACTCGGACAATTTCTCGGACCAGGAGGCTCACAACTTCGGCCCTGAGCGTCTGCGCCACACCATGTGGGCCGAGGGCGTGCGCCTCGTGCGCGACCCCACCGGCTCCCCCATCAAGGCCTCGGACGTCACGCTCGGCTCCGCCGTGCACGTCATCCCCGACGGCCTGAACGACCTGGGCCCTGACAAGCTCAACCAGAAGGCCAAGGCCGTCGTCCTGCTCATGCGCCTCGACCCGGCCAAGGTGAAGATCACCCCGGGTCGCGAGGACTGGAACGTGGACGGGATCTTCGCCTACTCCAAGGTCTGCACGCACGTGGGCTGCCCGATCGCCCTGTACGAGCAGCACACCCACCACCTGCTCTGCCCCTGCCACCAGTCGACCTTCGACCTGACGCAGGAGTGCAAGGTCATCTTCGGCCCGGCCAGCCACGCGCTGCCGCAGCTGCCGATCACCGTGGACGACGAGGGCTACCTCGTGGCCCAGAGCGATTTCCATGAGCCCGTCGGGCCTGTCTACTGGGAGCGTGGCTGACACCTATGAGCACCACCGTGAATGAGTTCCAGCCGGCGACCACGACCGGCCGCATCGCCAACTTCGTCGACACCCGCATGGGCATGTCGCCGATCGTGAAGTTCTTCGGCCGCAAGATCTTCCCGGACCACTGGACGTTCATGTTCGGCGAGGTCGCCCTGTACAGCTTCGTCATCCTGCTGCTGTCCGGCGCGTTCCTCACCCTCTTCTTCGACCCCTCCATGTCGGAGGTCGTCTACGACGGGGCCTACGCCCCGCTGCGCGGCATCGAGATGTCCGCGGCCTACGCCTCGACCCTGGACATCTCGTTCGACGTGCGCGGCGGCCTGTTCATGCGCCAGCTGCACCACTGGGCGGCGCTGATGTTCGTGGCGGCCATGTCCGTCCACATGCTGCGCGTGTTCTTCACCGGCGCGTTCCGTCGCCCGCGTGAGCTGAACTGGCTGGTCGGCTGCTTCCTGCTGATGGCCGGCTGGGCCGCCGGCTTCACCGGCTACTCCCTGCCCGACGAGGTGCTCTCCGGCAACGGCCTGCGCATCATCGACGGCATCCTGAAGTCGCTGCCGCTGGTGGGCACGTACCTCTCCGCCTTCTTCTTCGGCGGCGAGTTCCCCGGCCACTCGGTCATCGGCCGCCTGTACGCCCTGCACATCATGATCGTGCCGGCCGCCATCCTGCTGCTGATCGGCATCCACCTGTTCATGGTCGTCGTGCACAAGCACACCCAGTACCCGGGCCCGGGCCGCACCGAGGACAACGTGGTCGGCTACCCGGTGGGCCCCGTGTACGCGGCCAAGGCCGGCGGCTTCTTCTTCATCGTGTTCGGTGTGCTCGCGCTCATCGCCTCCACGGTGACGATCAACGCCAACTGGAACTACGGCCCGTACGATCCGTCCCCGGTGCAGGCCGGCACCCAGCCCGACTGGTACATCGGCGTGTTCGACGGCGCCCTGCGCCTCATGCCGGGCATGATCGGCGACTACTCCTTCCTCTGGAACATCCCGATGCCGTGGGGCTCCTCGGTGTCCCTGCCCATGGGCGTGCTCGTGCCGCTGATCCCGGTCGGCGTCCTGCTCGTCGGCATGTGCACCTGGCCCTGGATCGAGCGGTGGATCACCAAGGACAACACTGAGCACCACCTGCTCGACCGTCCGCGCAACGCCCCGGCCCGCACGGGCATCGGCGTGGCCGCCGTCGTCTGGTACTGCGTCATGTGGGCGGCCGCGTCCTCGGACCTCATCGCCACCCACTTCCGCCTCTCCCTGAACGACGTGCTGTACGTGCTGCGCGCGCTGTTCTTCCTCGGCCCGGTGATCGCCTTCATCGTCACCCGCCGCATCTGCCTCTCCCTGCAGCGCAAGGACCGTGAGCTCGTGCTCCACGGCCACGAGGCCGGTGTCATCGAGATGTCCCCCGAGGGCGGCTTCCACGAGCGGCACCGTCAGCTCACCGACTACGAGCTGTACCGCCTGGTGTCCTTCGAGGATCGTCGCCCGGTGCCGGCCATCCCCGGCCGCAACGGCAAGGTGGGCATGCTGGAGAAGGCCCGTGCCGGCCTGAACCGCATGTTCTACCAGGATCGCGTCGCCCCGGTCTCCCGCGAGGAGCTGGTGGAGGCCCGCACCCACGGCCAGCACGGCCACGAGGAGCACCCCGTCGAGCTCGAGCACGGCTCGCACGCCCCTCACCTGGATCGCTGATCCCGAGCGGCTGATTCCCTGACGAAGGGCCCCACGCACCATGGTGCGTGGGGCCCTTCGACGTTCCCAGGGTGACCTCGAGGACGCGCTGCCCTGAGCAGCCCCGACGCCGCGGCGCGCATCGGCCCGCATGGACGGCGAAGGGTTCAGGCCCGCCGGTCCCGGGCCACCCCCGTGGGCCTGCCCAGCGTTTCCCGCCAGCCTGGGACGTGCCCGGCCCCTGCTGACGGCCACGTGCCCGGTTCCGGACTCCCAGGTGCCGCGGGCCCGTGCCCGACGGTGTGTCCTGGCGGCGGGGGCTGTCCCGGCAGGGTGGCCATCCGCCACCCCTGGGCCCCGAGATGGACGACGGCCCGGATGCAGGCCACGGCGTCACGGTCAACATGGTGGGCACCGGTGCAGAGCCAAGCCGTACTCCGCTGCACCGATGCACCGATGCACCGATGCACCGATGGTGATGATGAGGCCCATCGCCGCAACCACCGGCCAGCCCTTTCTTCCTGACCGAGGAGCTGTCGACAGTGCGTGGCAGGTGCCCGTGCGGACGCGGCCACGGGCTCTCCGGAGGCCGGGCCGGCCCCGCCCCCTCGGACGGTGCAGAGGGGGCGGAGGGGGCCTCGTCCGGCGCCCACCGAAAGTGTCACCCTCACCTCGCCACGTGGACCGTCACAAGCGACGGCCCTGCTGGCCTGCACCCCGTGCGACTCCCCTGCCCGGTCTCTACGTGACGAGGCTCGTTCCGGCCGCTGAGAGCGGCGTAGGAGTCGCGGGCACGGGCATCAACGGGACGCGCGACGGGACGGCCCATTCAAGTGCCGCCGCGGCACGCAGACGTCGTCATGGGCAGCGCGGTGAGGCGCTCCTGGCGCGCCGCTGACTCTGCGCGGCGGTCGATGCCCGGGCCTACGCAGACCACGAGACAGCGGGACGGGCCACCAGGCGAACCCTTCACCCGGGCACCACGCCTGGCCCCCGAGCGGCGAGTAGGCCGGTCGCCGTGACCGGCCCCGCGGCGCAGGAGCTGGCTGCCCGCGACGGCGCCGTGTCGCTCCGCAGCACACGCGGCATGAAAACGCCGCAGGCCGGACCCCAAGGGGTCCGGCCTGCGGCGTTCGACGACGGTCGGGTCAGTGGGCGTACTTGCCCCGAGAGAACTCGTAGACCCACCCGAAGGTGAAGTAGGCGCCCGCGATGACGCCGATGATGAAGATCCACCAGCCGACGGCCAGACCGGTCACGATGATCGCGCAGGCCAGGCCGAGGCCCAGCGGCCACCAGCTCCAGGGAGCGAAGGTGCCGTAGGTGCCGGCGTAGTCGGCGATCTGGCCGTCCGCATCATCGGCGGGCCCGACGCCGTACTTCCGCTCGGTGACGTTCAGGTACCACGCGATCATCCAGGACATCCCGCCCACGGCGTAGATGGCCGGGATGCCTGCCCACTCGGTCCACTCGACCCAGAACCCGTAGAGGGTGGCGGCTGCGATGAAGAACAGGCCGATGATCCAGAAGATGTTGGCTGCGACCTTCACTGGGCGACCTTCTCTCCGAAGGCCTCAGACGTGTTCTGAGGCGAGTGCGGGAAGAGCTCCGGGTGGTGCAGATCCAGCGCCGGACGCTCGGAGCGGATGCGCGGCAGGGAGTGGAAGTTGTGCCGCGGCGGCGGGCACGAAGTGGTCCACTCGAGCGAGGCGCCGAAGCCCCACGGGTCGTCCACGGTGACCTTCTTGCCATAGCGCGAGGTGATGTAGACGTTCCAGAAGAACGGGATCAGCGACGCGCCGAGAACGAAGGAGAACACCGAGGAGAACGCGTTCATCGCCTGGAAGCTGTCCTCCACCATGTAGTCCGCGTAGCGACGGGGCATGCCGATGACACCGAGCCAGTGCTGGATCAGGAACGTGCCGTGGAAGCCCACGAACAGCATCCAGAACTGGATCTTGCCGAGACGCTCGTTCAGCATCTTGCCGGTGAACTTCGGCCACCAGAAGAAGAAGCCGGCGAACATCGCGAACACCACGGTGCCGAAGACGACGTAGTGGAAGTGCGCCACGACGAAGTACGTGTCGGACACCTGGAAGTCCAGGGGCGGCGACGCCAGGATGACGCCGGTCAGGCCACCGAACAGGAAGGTGACCATGAAGCCGAGCGTCCACAGCATCGGGGTCTCGAAGGTGATCGAACCGCGCCACATGGTGCCGATCCAGTTCACGAACTTCACGCCGGTCGGGACCGCGATGAGCATGGTCATCACGGAGAAGAACGGCAGGAGCACGGCGCCGGTCACGTACATGTGGTGCGCCCACACCGTCACGGAGAGCGCGGCGATCGCCGTCGTCGCGAACACGATGGACTTGTAACCGAAGATCGGCTTGCGGGAGAACACCGGGATGATCTCCGACACGACGCCGAAGAACGGCAGGGCGATGATGTACACCTCGGGGTGGCCGAAGAACCAGAAGAGGTGCTGCCACAGGATGGCGCCGCCGTTCTCCGGGTTGAAGATGTGGCCGCCGAAGCGACGGTCCAGGCCCAGCGCGAAGAGCGCGGCGGCCAGCGGCGGGAACGCCATCATGATCAGGATGCCGGTGATGAGCGTGTTCCACGTGAAGATCGGCATGCGCCACATCGTCATGCCAGGAGCACGCATCGTCAGGATCGTGGTGATGAAGTTGACGCCGCCCATGATCGTGCCGAAGCCCTGGAGGACCAGACCGAACACCCAGAGGTCACCGCCGACGCCCGGCGAGTACGTGGTGTTGGAGAGCGGGGCGTAGGCGAACCAGCCGAACGAGGCCGCACCCTGCGGGGTGAGGAAGCCGGCGGTCGCGATGAGCGAGCCGAACAGGAAGAACCAGAACGCCAGGGCGTTCAGACGCGGGAAGGACACGTCCGGAGCGCCGATCTGCAGCGGCACCAGCACGTTGGCGAAGCCCACGAAGAGCGGGGTCGCGAACATGAGCAGCATGAGCGTGCCGTGCATGGTGAACAGCTGGTTGTACTGCTCCTTCGTCTGCAGGATCTGCATGCCGGGCTCGAAGAGCTCCGCGCGGATCATGAGGGCCATGACGCCGCCGATGCAGAAGAAGATGAAGGACGTGATCAGGTACATGTACCCGAGCACCTTGTGGTCGGTCGTCGTCAGCCAGCTGACGACGATCTTGCCCAGCGAACGGGGCACCACACGAGGCTGCGCCTGTGAGCGCACCTCATCCGTTGCGTACTCGTAAGTGGTCATCAGTGGCTACCTCCACCGCGGGGGGTCTGGAGATCGCGCTCCATCGTCCCGGCGCCGTCAGGGTTGTTGTTGGGGTTGCGGCTGTACTCTTCGCCCACCTGACCCGGCTCCATCTCCTCGAGGCGGTCCACGAACTCGGCCTCGTCCACGACCTCGACGTTGAAGAGCATCTCGGAGTGGTACTCGCCGCACAGCTCGGCGCACTTGCCGTCGTAGCTGCCCAGCTCCTGGGGGGTCAGGTAGAGGTGGTTGGTCTTGCCGGGGATCATGTCGCGCTTCTGGAGGAACTGCGGGATCCAGAAGGAGTGCGCCACGTCGCGGGACTTCAGCTCGAAGTGCACCGGCACGTCGTTCGGCAGGTACAGGACCGGAAGGGTGTCACGCACGCCCTCGGTGCCGTCCAGCTGGGCCTGGATGCCGGAGTAGTGGGCCTCGATGACCTCGCCGTTCTCCTGCTCGTAGGAGTAGTTGAAGTCCCAGGACCACTGCTTGCCGTACACGGTGACGGTCAGCGGCGAGTCGTCCACGGGGCGGTCGACCTCGGTCTGGACGCGGTCGGTGAAGCCCCAGAGGGTGAAGACCGTCAGGATCGGGATGGCCGTGAACATGGTCTCGAGCGGCACGTTGTAGGCCGTCTGCTTCGGGAAGCCCTGGTCGTTCTTGCGGCGGCGGTAGGCCACCATGCACCAGATCATGGCGCCCCAGACGAGCAGGCCGACGACCATGGCCGCGATCCAGGAGTTCACCCACAGGTCGGTGAGCTGGGCGTTGTGGTTGGTGGTGTCCCGGGTGCCGGGGTACCAGCCGCGCTGGACCTCTGCCGAACAGCCGGTCAGCACCAGGAGCGCCGTGGTGCCCACGGCACCGGCGGTCCAGCGGCGGCGAGTCCGACGTCCGGCGTCATTCTGTGCTCTCACAGACGGCCTTCCTCTTCATCTCGTGTGCGAGGGGCGTCCCCGCTCCCCCGGCGATTCGGCGACTTCTCGCAGCGTCCTCGCAGGGAGCACGGGTATGCCCTGATGATTCAGAGCCAGTCTACGCCGAAACGCGCGGATTCTCCGCACCGTGACACGTGCCGATCGTGTCTGGGAGTCGGGTCCGAGCATCCTGGGCACGGTGCCCGGGCACGACGACGGCGGGCCGACCGAGGCCGACCCGCCGGTTCGTGGTCCGAGGCGCTCCGGGCGCCCGCAGATCAGTGGAAGGAGTCGCCGCAGGCGCAGGAGCCGCCCGCGTTGGGGTTGTCGATCGTGAAGCCCTGCTTCGAGATGGTGTCCTCGAAGTCGATGGTCGCGCCCATGAGATAGGGCACGCTCATCTTGTCGACGATCACCTCGACCCCGTCGTAGTCACGGACGGTGTCGCCGTCGAGGACGCGCTCGTCGAAGTAGAGCTGATAGATCAGGCCGGAGCAGCCGCCCGGCTGCACGGCGACGCGCAGCCGCAGGTCCGTGCGACCCTCCTGCTCGAGCAGCGAGCGCACCTTGCCGGCCGCCACGTCGGTCAGCTCGACCTCGTGCGGGGGCAGGCCCTCGGCGTCCTGGGTTGCGCCGATCTCGACGCCGGTCTCCTCTGCGGACAGAGCCATCGTGACCTCCTCAGATCATGGGGCGCGGACGGGGCCGTCACGCGCGTGTGGTCTCCCGGGCAACACTAGCCGCCCACGGGGCATTCCCGGCCCGCCGCACCGACGGGCCGGGCGGCGCTCACGCGGAGAGCCGCGCGAGCCAGAGCGCCTCGGCCACGACGGCCCGCTTGAAGTCGTCGATGTGCAGCGACTCGTTGGCCGAGTGCGCCCGCGTGTCCGGGTCCTCCACGCCCGTGATGAGGAGGGTGGCCTCCGGGAAGACCTCGGCGAGGTCCGCGGTGAACGGGATGGAGCCGCCCATGCCGATCGCCCGGGGCTCGACGCCCCAGGCGTCCTCCAGGGCGGCCATCATCGCGGCCGCGGCGGGGGCCGAGGTGTCCGTCGTGAACGGCTGACCGAACTCCCCCTCGGTGACCGTGATCTCCGCGCCGAGCACCGCCGCGGACTGCGCCTCCAGGTGGGTGCGCAGCGCCTCGAAGGCCTCCGCGGGCTCCATGCCGGGGCCCAGGCGCAGCGAGAACTTCGCGCGCGCCGCGGGCTGGATCGTGTTCGAGGACTCCGCGACCGAGGGCGCGTCGATCCCGATGATGCTCAGCGCGGGAGCGTTCCACAGCCGGTCCGCGACCGGGCCGCGGCCGGCCAGGGTCACCCCGTCCAGCACGCCCGCGTCCGCACGGAAGACGTCCTCGGGGTAGTCCAGGCCCGCGGTCTGCCGCGGCTCGAGGCCGGGCACGGCGACCGCGCCGTCCGCGTCGTGGAGCGTGGCGATCAGCCGCGAGAGCAGGACGACGGCGTCCAGGACCGGCCCGCCGAACATGCCGGAGTGCACGGCGTGGTCGAGCACCCGGACGGTCACCGTGCCGTCCACCAGCCCGCGCAGGGAGGTGGTCAGCGCGGGCTCCCCCACAGCCCAGTTGGACGAGTCCGCGACCACGATCGCGTCGGCGTCGAGGCGCGCCCGGTGCTTCTCCAGGAAGGTGCGGAAGGTGGGCGAGCCGGCCTCCTCCTCGCCCTCGATGAAGACGCGGACGCCGACGCCGGCGTCGGGCAGGACGTCCCGCAGGGCGGCGAGGGCGGCGAGGTGGACCATGATGCCGGCCTTGTCGTCGGCGGCGCCGCGGCCGTACAGCCGCCCGCCGCGCTCGGTGGCCACGAGCGGCGGGGTGTCCCAGAGGTCCTCGTCCCCGATCGGCTGCACGTCATGATGGGCATAAAACAAGACAGTGGGCTTGTCAGAGGTGCCGGGCTTCTCGCCGATCACCGCCGGCCCGCCGGGCCGGTCGTCGTCGCGGATCTCGGACACAATCTCTACATCCTGCAGGCCCGCCTCGCGCAGCAGGCCCGCGACGGCCTCCGCGGACCGCTCGAGCTGGGCGCGGTCCGCGGAGTCCCAGGCGATGCCCGGGATCGCCACGAGGTCGGTGAGGGTCTGGAGGGTCGTCGGGAAACGGGCCTCGACGGCCTCACGGACGGCGGAGACGAGGGCCGCGTCCTGCGGCGCACGGGAGGTGATGTCAGTCATGACGGCCAGCGTAGACGGCGGCCGGGCCGAGGGCCGCGCCTCCGGCCAGGCCGGACGCGCCCCACCACTAGACTGGACGGGTGTTCAAGCGAGACAAGACCCCCGAGACCGCGCCCGCCCCCTCGACTCACGGCTCCTCGGCCGCTCCCGCCGAGGGCGCCGCCGTGGCCGAGGCCGGGCCGCGCGACCGCTCGCAGGGCAAGAAGGGCCCGACTCCACGGCGCCGCGACCAGGAGGCCGCGCGCCGTCGCACCCTGGTCCCCGAAGATCGCAAGGCGGCCCGCAAGGCCGAGCGTCAGGCGATGGCCCAGGAGCGGATGCGCCAGCGCGCCGCGCTGGAGACCGGGGACGAGCGCGGCCTCCCGGCACGCGACAAGGGACCGCAGAAGCGCTGGGTCCGTGACTACGTGGACGCGCGCACCGGCATCGGCGAGTGGCTCATGCCCGTCGTCTTCGCCTACGTCCTGCTCATGTTCATCCCCGGCCGCGAGGCGCAGCTGATCCTGATGATCAGCCTGTACGTCCTCGTGGCCCTCGTGCTCATCGAGAGCTTCCTGGTCAGCCGGCACATCAAGAAGGGCCTGACGGAGCGCTTCGGCACGCCGGAGCCCGGGACCGGCTTCTACGGCATCATGCGGGCCCTGCAGTTCCGCCGCCTGCGTCTGCCCAAGCCCCAGGTCAAGCGGGGCGAGTACCCCGCCTGACACGACACCGCGCCACGGCCCGGACCCCGGTGGGTCCGGGCCGTCGCGGCCCCGGCGAGCAGACCGTCAGCCCCGCAGGGACCGCGCCAGCCCGGCGGTGATCCGGCCGGCCCAGAACGGCCCCTCGTAGAGGAACGCGGTGTAGCCCTGGACGAGGTCCGCGCCCGCGTCGAGCCGGGCCTGGACGTCGTCGGCGTCCGTCACCCCGCCCACGCTGACGACGGCGGTGCCCGTCGGCAGCGCCGTCCGCAGGACCTCCAGCACCCGCCTCGACCGCTCCTGGAGCGGGGCGCCGGACAGGCCGCCCGCGCCCAGGGCGTCCACGTCGGCACGCGGGGTGCGCAGGCCCTCCCGGGAGACGGTCGTGTTGGTCGCGATGACGCCGTCGAGCCCAAGGCGCTCGGCGAGCGCCCCGACGGCGCGCACGTCGTCGTCCGCCAGGTCCGGGGCGATCTTCACGGTCAGCGGCACGCGACGGTCCGGGACCGTACGGTCGGCCTCCTCGCGCACCGCCGTGAGGATCGGCTCCAGCGCGTCGATCTCCTGCAGCTGGCGCAGCCCCGGCGTGTTCGGCGAGGACACGTTGACCGTCAGGTAGTCGGCGTGGGGCGCGAGCAGGCGGGTCGAGGCCCGGTAGTCGTCCGCCGCGTCCTCGAGGGGGACCACCTTGGTCTTGCCGATGTTCACGCCCAGGACCGGCCGGGCCGGGCCGAAGCGGCGCTCCAGTGTCTGCCGGGTCCGCGCCAGGCGGGGGGCGACGGCCGCCGCGCCGTCGTTGTTGAAGCCCATGCGGTTGACCAGCGCCCGGTCGTCCACGAGACGGAACAGTCGCGGTTGCGGGTTGCCGGGCTGCGGCTGCGCCGTGATCGTGCCGACCTCGATGTGGCCGAACCCGAGGTCGGCCAGGGCGGCGGTCCCCCGGCCGTCCTTGTCGAACCCCGCGGCCAGGCCGAAGGGCGTCGGGAACCGCAGGCCCATGACCGTGCGCGCGAGCAGCGGGTCCGGGCGGAAGGCGGCGCGCAGGGCGGCGGACGCCCCGGTGCGCTCGACCAGCCGGATCGCGTCGAAGCCCCGATGGTGCGCCTGCTCCGCGTCCATGCCGCCGAACACGGCACGGAAGAAGGGCGGGTACAGGCGAGGCGCGCGGGAGGTCAGGATGCCGTCGACGGCGGACTTGGGATCAGGCAGCTGCATGCCCCCATCCTCGCACGGGCCTACCGCCCGCCCGGGGTCCTCCTACAGTGGTCGGATGGCCCGTGACCCGCTCCAGCCGCCGCCCCCGGACCCCTCCGCCCCGCACGGCGCACCCGCCGGCGGACCGACGGAGGAGGACACCCGCCCGTTCCTCGACGATCCGCCGGGCCTGGGCTGGGTCCCGGACGGGCTGCCGGGCTTCGAACGATGCACGCTCGGCCTCGACACCGATGAACAAGGACAGAACCTTGTCACAGTGGTGCGTCCGCGCACCGACGCCGCCCGTGACCCGGCCCGGCGACCCATCCTCTCGGTGCACGGCTGGAGCGACTACTTCTACAACGCCCCGCTCGCCCGCGCGTTCGAGGCCGCCGGCTACGCCTTCCACGCCGTCGACCTCCGCCACTACGGCCGCTCGCTGCGCGCGGGACAGACGCCCGGCTGGACGGACGACCTGGCCCGCTACGACGCGGACCTCGAGGCCGCGTTCGAGACCATCGCCCAGGACCACCCGCTGCCGCCCATCCTCATGGGACACTCCACCGGCGGGCTGATCGCCGCGCTGTGGGCGGACCGGAATCCCGGCCGCCTCGCCGCGCTCGTGCTCAACAGCCCGTGGCTGGAGATGCAGGGCAGCGCGGGGGTGCGCCTGCTGGCGAAGTCCATCGTGGGGCCCGTCTCCGCCATGAAGCCCTACGCCATGCTCACACTGCCGCGCATCGACCACTACTGGCGCACCCTCTCGGACCAGGCCGAGGGCGAATGGGACCTGCACCCGCTCTGGCGTCCCCCGCACGCGTTCGAGGTGCCGGCCGCCTGGCTGAGCGCGGTCCTCTCGGGGCACCGGGCCGTGGCCGGGCGGCTCCACGTCACCGTGCCGATCCTCGTGCTCGTCTCCGCGCGCGGGCATCGGGGCACGTCCTACGCCGAGGCGATGCTGACCTCGGACATCGTCCTGGACCCCGACGCCATGGCCCGCCGCTCCCTGCGGCTCGGCGACCGGGTGACCGTCCACCGGCTCCCCGACGCGCTGCACGACGTGTTCGCCTCCCCCGCGTCGGTGCGCGAGGCGGCCGGTGCCGCGACGCTCACGTGGCTGGGGGCCTACGCGCCGCCGTCGGCGTCCGAGGCCGAGTCCGGCGCGCCGGACGACGGCGCCGGCTGAGGGGTGTCCACGGCGCCGCCGTAGCGGCGGTCCCGTCGGGCGTAGGTCTCGACGGCGGCCCACAGGGTCCGCCGGTCGACGTCCGGCCACAGCACGTCCAGGAACAGCAGCTCCGCGTAGGCGGACTGCCACAGCAGATAGTTGGACAGGCGCTGCTCCCCCGAGGTCCGCAGGAACAGGTCCACGTCCGGGACGACGTCGACGTCCTGACCCGTGCGGAAACCGCGGTCGAGGTAGCGGGTGATGACGTCCTCGCTGATCTCCCCCGGCCGCATCCGGCCGGCCCGGACCTCTTCGGCGATCGCCTGGACGCCGTCCAGGATCTCGGCCCGGCTGCCGTAGTTCACGCACATGTGCAGGGTGGTGCCGGTGTTGTGGCGCGTGAGCTCCTCGGCCTCCTGCAGCTCCCGGATCACGGGGGTCCAGAGGCGCGGGGCCCGCCCGTTCCACCGGATCCGCACGTTCCACGAGTGCAGGGTGTCCCGCTGCCGGCGCAGCACGTCCCGGGAGAAGCCCATGAGGAAGCGCACCTCCTCCGCCGAGCGCCGCCAGTTCTCCGTGGAGAACGCATACGCGGACACGTGGCCGATCCCCAGCTCCACCGCCCCGGCGACGACGTCCAGCAGGGCCGCCTCGCCGGCCCGATGGCCCTCGGTGCGGGGCAGGCCGCGCTGGTTGGCCCACCGCCCGTTGCCGTCCATCACGATCGCCACGTGCCGGGGCACGAAACGCGGATCGATCCGCGGGGCGACCGCACCCGAGGGGTGCGGCGGCGGGGGCTGCGGGGCACGGTCGGCGCTCATGGTCTCCTCTCGACGCGCGGGGCGGGGAGGCCGAGGTCCTGGTCCAGGACGGACAGGGACACCAGGCGCCGCTCGGCGTGGAACTGCAGGTACGCCGCCACGATACCGGCCGCCTCTCGGCGGGCGGGGCCCCCGGAGGCGTCCGCGGTGGCCCAGTCCCCCGCTGCAAGGGCCGAGAGCAGATCGAAGGTCTCCGGGGCCGGGTGCGCGGCACCGGGTGGCCTGCACTCCGGGCAGAAGGCCCCGCCGAGGCCCACGTGCAGCGCCGTGTGCGGGCCGGGGGCGCCGCAGCGGGCGCACCGGTCGAAGGTGGGGGCCCAGCCGGCCTGGGCGAGCGCGCGCAGCAGGAACGAGTGCAGGATCAGCCGCGGGTCGTGCGCGCCACGGGCCAGCGCGGCCAGCGCGCCGTGGAACAGGCGGTACTGGGCGCGCCGGCCGTCGTCGTCGACCGCGGGGACCCGCTCGACGGCCTCGGCGAGGGCGCCGGCGACGGTGTAGGCGTCGTAGTCGGCGGCCAGCATCGTCGCGTACGGGTGCAGCAGCTGCGCCTGGCTCACGGTGTGCAGCTCGCCCCGGCCGCGTGCGAGCTGGAGCGTGGAGTGCATGAACGGCTCCACCACCGAGCCCAGCCGGGAGGATGTCTTGCGCACCCCCTTGGCCACGGCCCGGACCAGGCCGTGCTCGGGGGTGAGCGCCTCGACGATGCGATCGGCCTCCCCCAGACGGTGGGTGCGCAGCACGATGGCCTCGGTGCGGAACGAGTTCGCCGCGTAGCCGCCGTGCCGCGCACCCCGCCAAGAGGAGCCGGAGCCGCTCACGCGCGCAGGGCGCGGTTCACCGCGGACACCACGGCCTTCAGCGAGGCGGTGGTGGTGTTGTGGTCCAGGCCGACGCCCCAGAGGACACGGTCGCCCACGGCCGCCTCCACGTAGGCGGCGGCCATGGCCGCGCCGCCCTCGGACAGTGCGTGCTCGGAGTAGTCGAGGACGCGGACGTCCACGCCCTCCTCGCCGAGGATGCGCAGGAACGCGTCGATCGGGCCGTTGCCCTGCGCCGCGCGGGTCTGTGTGACGCCGTCGACCTCGAGCTCGGCCTCCATCCGGAACGCGCCGTCCTCGCCGGAGGCCGAGGAGACCGAGCGGAGCCGGTAGCGGCCCCACTGCGCCTCGGCCGCGTCGGCGGGCAGGTACTCGTCCTGGAACACGCGCCACAGGTCGGCGCCGGAGACCTCGCCGCCCTGGGCGTCGGCCAGATCCTGGATGACGTGGGAGAACTCGATCTGCGCGCGGCGCGGCAGGTCCAGGTTGTGCTCGGACTTGAGCAGGTAGGCGACGCCGCCCTTGCCGGACTGCGAGTTCACGCGGATGACGGCTTCGTACGAGCGGCCGATGTCCTTCGGGTCGATGGGCAGGTACGGCACGGCCCACGGGATGCCGTCCACGTCCGTGCCGGCCGCCTTCGCGTCGACCTCCATGGCCTCGAAGCCCTTCTTGATGGCGTCCTGGTGGGAGCCGGAGAAGGCCGTGAAGACGAGGTCGCCGCCCCACGGCGAGCGCTCGGGCACGGCCAGCTGGTTGCAGTACTCGACCGTGCGCTTGATGTGGTCCATGTCGGAGAAGTCGATCATGGGGTCGACGCCCTGCGAGTACAGGTTCATGCCCAGCGTCACCAGGTCGACGTTGCCGGTGCGCTCGCCGTTGCCGAACAGGCACCCCTCGATGCGGTCCGCCCCGGCCAGGTAGCCCAGCTCGGCGGCGGCCACGCCCGTGCCGCGGTCGTTGTGCGGGTGCAGGGAGAGGAGGAGCGAGTCGCGGTGCTCCAGGTTGCGGTGCATCCACTCGATCGAGTCGGCGTACACGTTCGGGGTAGACATCTCCACCGTCGCCGGCAGGTTCAGGATCATCTTGCGGTCGGTGGAGGCCTCCAGGACCGTGGCCACCTCGTCCGAGATGCGCCGGGCGAACTCGAGCTCGGTGCCCGTGTAGGACTCGGGCGAGTACTCGTAGGTGATCTGCGTGCCCTTGAGCTGCTCCTCGAACTTCTTCACCAGGCGCGCGCCGGAGGTCGCGATGTCCACGATCCCGTCCTCGTCCTGCCGGAACACCACGCGGCGCTGCAGCACCGACGTCGAGTTGTACAGGTGCACGATGGCCCGGTCGGCGCCCTCGAGCGCCTCGAAGGTGCGCTCGATCAGGTGCTCACGGGACTGCGTGAGGACCTGGATGGTGACGTCGTCCGGGATGTGGTCGCCCTCGATGAGCTGGCGGACGAAGTCGTAGTCGGTCTGCGAGGCGGAGGGGAAGCCGACCTCGATCTCCTTGAAGCCCATGCCGACGAGCAGCTGGAACATGCGCAACTTGCGCTCGGGGCCCATGGGGTCGATCAGGGCCTGGTTGCCGTCGCGCAGGTCCACGGCGCACCACAGCGGCGCCTTCTCGATGACCTTGTCCGGCCAGGTGCGGTCCGGCAGGGCGACCTCGATCTGGTCCTGGAACGGGACGTACTTGTGGAACTTCATCCCCGACGACTTCTGCAGGTGGGCGCTCATGCGTGTTCTCCCTCGACGTGCGCGCGGCGGGCGCGCGAAAGGTGGGTGGTCGGTGGCCGGACCGGGAGGTCAGGGGCTCCGCACGGGGTGTCCGGTCCGGTGGGAGGCGTCCTGCCTCCGCATGCGCTCAGGCGGCGTGGATCACGGCCTGGCACGGGGACCCCGTGCGGCCGGGAAGTAGCAGGCGGGCCGTGGCCGGCGCTGTCGTCGCGAGGCGGAGGGACATGCCCCCGACCCTAGCACCGAGGTGGGCCGGGCCACAGGAGGCCGTCCCCGTGTGACGCACGACGACGGCGGCCCGCTCCGGCGCGTGCGCGCCCGGGCCGGGGCCTCCGGCTCAGAAGCCGAGTCGGCCGAGCTGTTTGGGGTCGCGCTGCCACTCCTTGGCGACCTTGACCCGCAGGTCCAGGTGCACCTTGGTGCCGAGCATGCGCTCGATGCCCGCCCGCGCCTGCGCGCCGATCTCACGCAGCCGGGAGCCGCCCTTGCCGATGATGATGCCCTTCTGGCTGTCCCGCTCGACGAAGACGTTCGCCCACACGTCCATGAGGGGCCGATCCGCGGGGCGGTCCTCGCGCAGGGACATCTCCTCGACCACCACGGCCACCGAGTGCGGCAGCTCGTCGCGCACTCCCTCCAGGGCCGCCTCCCGGATGAGCTCGGCGACCATGACCGCCTCCGGCTCGTCCGTGAGCTCGCCGTCGGGGTACAGGGGCGGCCCGGCCGGCAGCAGGCCCGCGAAGACGCCCAGGACGTCGTCGACCTGGTGGCCGGCCACCGCCGAGACCGGCACGACGGCCGCGAAGCCCTCCCCGCCGTTCTCCGGCCCGAGGACCTCGTCGCCCAGCGCGGTCACGGCCACGAGCTGCGCCATGAGCTGCTCCGGGCCCACCTTGTCCGTCTTGGTGACCACGGCGACCACCGGGGTGCGGTGCAGGTACGAGAGCTGCTGGGCGATGAACCGGTCGCCGGGGCCGATCGCCTCGTCGGCCGGCAGGCACATGCCCACGGCGTCGACCTCGTTGAGCGTCTCCGCCACGAGGTCGTTGAGGCGCTCGCCGAGCAGGGTGCGGGGCCGGTGCAGGCCCGGGGTGTCCACGAGCACGAGCTGGAAGTCCTCGCGGTGGACGATCCCGCGGATGGTGTGGCGCGTGGTCTGGGGCTTGGAGGAGGTGATCGCCACCTTCTCCCCCACCAGCGCGTTGGTGAGCGTGGACTTGCCGGCGTTCGGCCGGCCCACGAGCGAGACGAAGCCGGAACGGAAGCCGTCCGCGGCGCGGGCCGGATCGACGAGATCGGTCATGGGGTCATCCTTGTCAGGCGGGGCGTGGGGTGGGGCGGCCGGCTCAGGCCTCGGGGTCGGCGGGCTCGGCGCCGTGGGCCTGCTCCTCGCGCCGGCGCAGCCGCACCGGGCGGTCGGGGGTCTCGGAGACGCGCAGGCGCGCGACCCGGTTGCGGCGGGGCTCGAGGGTGTCCGCGACGAGCTCGATCCCCTGGACCACGACGCGCGAGCCCTGGATCGGGACGCGGCCGAGCTCCTTGGCGAGGAGGCCGCCGACCGTGTCGACGTCGTCGTCCTCGTCCTCCTCCGGCAGCTCGAACTCCTCGCGGAAGTCGTGGATGCCCATGCGCGCGTCGACGGAGTAGACGCCGGGCGCGACGAACTCCACCTCGGGGCGGTCCGGGTGGTCGTCCTCGTCGTAGATCTCGCCGACGATCTCCTCAATGAGATCCTCGAGCGTCACGAGCCCCGCCGTGCCGCCGTACTCATCCACCACCACGGCGACGTGGGTGGAGTCGCGCTGCAGCTCCTGCAGGAGGGTCGCCACGGACTTCGACTCGGGGACGAAGCGGACGTCGCGCATGACCTCGGTGACGGGGGTGTCGGTCGCAGCGCCGTCGTGGTGCAGGGCGCGGGTGACGTCCTTGAGGTGCAGCATGCCCCGGATGTCGTCGGCGTCCTCGCCGATCACCGGGATGCGGGAGTTGCCGGAGCGCAGGAACAGGGCCATGGCCTGGCCGAGCGTGTGGTCCGCGTCGATCGTGACGACGTCGGTGCGCGGCACCATGACGGAGCGGACGATGGTGTCGTTCATGGAGAACACCGACTGGATCAGCTCCGCCTCGGAGTCGGCGAGCACGTCCGCGTCGTGGGCGCGGGCGACGAACTCGCGCAGGTGGCGCTCCTGGAAGTCGTCCTCGTCCTCCGGCTCGACCTCGCGACGGCGCCGGTCCCGGTCCAGGCGGGCGGCGAGCGGGCCCAGGGCTCGGCGGAGCACCCACACCAGACCGCCGAGGCGGCGGGCGACGGCGGCCTCGTTGCGGGAGCCGATCGGCCGCGGACTCCAGACGCCCAGCAGGGCGGCCACGCCCACGAGCACGACCGCGGCGATCGCCACGGCGAGCCACGTGTCGTCCACCACCGCGTCGGCGGCCGCGGTCAGGCAGACGGCCGACAGGGCCTCGGCCACGAACCGCCAGACCCGGAGGGCCCCGAGGTGGCTCTCCCGCTCGCGGGCGATCTCCAGTGCCTTGGAGCCGGGCTGCTCGCGGACGATGTCCTCCGCGTCCCGCCGGGAGAGGTAGGAGAACGCGGACTCGGCCAGGGACAGCGTCCAGGTCAGGCCAAGGAAGACCAGGAAGAGGGCGAAGAGGAGGGTGGGCGTCAGCATGGGCGGTGCCTCAGTCCTCGACGGTGGGGGCCGGGGCCGGACGGCCGAGGACCTCGGACACGAGCCGGTCCTGGAGGCCGAACATCTCCTCGCGGTCGGCGTCCTCGAGATGGTCGTACCCGAGCAGGTGGAGCATGCCGTGGGTGAGCAGCAGGAGCAGCTCGTCGTCACGGGAGTGCCCGCCGCGCGCCGCCTGCTCGGCGGCGACCTCGGGGCAGAGCACGACGTCGCCGAGCACGCCCTCGGCCGGCGCCTCGGGCGAGCCGGGGGTCAGCTCGTCCATGGGCAGGCTCATCACGTCGGTGGGCCCGGGCAGGTCCATCCACTCCTCGTGCAGCTCGGCCATGCGTGCGGCGTCCACGACGGTCACGGCCGTCTCGGCGCGCTCGTGGACGTGCAGGCGCGCGTACACGTGCCGGGCCATGCGCAGCAGCGCGTCCTCGGGGACCTCGAGCCCCGACTCGTTCAGGATCTCAACGGCCACGGCGGGCCCCTCCTCGCTTCTGGGACCGCTCCGCGGGGCCGCGGGCGGCGTCGTAGGCGTCCACGATGGCGCTCACCAGCGAGTGCCGGACCACGTCCGAGGAGTCGAAGCGGACCATCTCCAGTCCCTCGATCCCCTCGAGCACCTCGACGGCCTGGGCCAGGCCGGACTGGGTGCCGCGCGGCAGGTCCACCTGCGAGGTGTCGCCCGTGACGACCATGCGCGCACCGAAGCCGAGGCGGGTCAGGAACATCTTCATCTGCTCGCCGGTGGTGTTCTGGGCCTCGTCGAGGATCACGAACGCGTCGTTCAGGGTGCGGCCGCGCATGTACGCCAGCGGGGCGACCTCGATGGTCCCGGCCTCCATCAGCCGCGGGATCGACTCGGGCTCGATCATGTCGTGCAGCGCGTCGTACAGGGGGCGCAGGTACGGGTCGATCTTCTCGGAGAGCCCGCCGGGCAGGAACCCGAGCCGCTCGCCGGCCTCGACGGCCGGGCGGGTGAGGATGATCCGGTTGACCTCCTTGGCCTGCAGCGCCTGCACCGCCTTGGCCATGGCCAGGTAGGTCTTGCCGGTGCCGGCCGGGCCGATGCCGAAGACGACGGTGGAGCGGTCGATCGCCTCCACGTAGTCCTGCTGGTGCAGGGTCTTCGCGCGGATGCGGCGGCCCCGGCCCGAGAGGATCGAGTCCAGGTGCAGCTGACCCGCGCCGCGCCCGGTGGCGGCATCGCGGACGTGGTGGACGACCTGGCCCATCACCTCGGGGGTGACGGCCTGGTCGCGGCGGGCGATCGAGCGCAGGTCCTCGACGACGCGCCGCACCGAGGCCACGTCGGCCACCGGCCCGGCCAGGTCCAGCCGCTGGTCGCGGACCGTGACGTCCACGGTGGGGAACACGCCGCCGAGGATCCGCAACAGGGCGTCCTGCGGTCCGAGCGTGCGGACCATGAGGTCGGCGGTCTCGAACGCGACCCCCTCGTGCGCGGTGGCGGGCGGGGTCGGGGTCGTGGGGGGCACGGTCACGATGGGGCGGATCACCTCGGGGTCGTGGGGGCGGGACGTCCCGTCCAGTCTAGGCGTCGGCGCGTCGTCCTGCCGGGGCTCACCAGCGGCCGAGCCGGTGCTGGAGCACGGCGAGGGCGGCGGGGCCGGCCGTGGAGGCGCGCAGCACGTGCGGGCCGAGCCGCACCGGCACGGCCCCCGCGGCCACGCAGGCCTCGAGCTCGGCCGGGCCGATCCCGCCCTCGGGGCCCACGACGACGGCGATCTCGGCGGCCGCGGAGAGCCGCTCCGCGGGCACCGCGGACACCCCGTGCTCCGCGTCCTCGTGCAGCACGAGGACGAGCCGGCCGCCGTCGTCGTCCCGGACCAGCCCGGCGACCGCCGTCCCGGAGACGTGGTCCCGGACCGCGGGCACCCGGGCGCGACGCGCCTGCTTGGCGGCCGCGCGGGCCGTGTCCGCCCACTTCTGGCGGGCCTTGGCGGCCTTGGGACCCTTCCAGCGGACGATCGAGCGCTCGGCCTCCCAGGGCACCACGGCGTCCACGCCGAGCTCGACGGCGGCCTGGACCGCCATGAGATCCCGGTCGCCCTTGGCGAGGGCCTGGACGAGCACGAGCGCCGGGGTGGGCGCCGGCTCCTCCGCCACCGTGTCCAGCCGCACGGTCACCGCGTCCGGGGCGGCCGCGAGCACGGTGCCGTGGCCGAGCGTGCCCGACCCGTCGGCCAGGAGCACGGCCTCCCCGGGGGCCAGGCGCATGGCCGCGGCGGCGTGCCGGGCCTCGGTACCGCCGAAGACGACCTCCGCGCCCGCGCTCGCGCCGGCCAGGGCGCCCGGCTCGAGGTGGAACAGGGGGGCGGTCACAGGTTCCTCAGGTTCTCCCGCAGCCGGGCGAACATGCCCTTGGCCTGGGGCGCGCCGTGCACGACCTCCTCGCCGCGCACCTCGGCCAGGCGCTCCAGGAGCTGGCGCTGCTCGTCGTCCAGATCGGTGGGCGTGGTGACCACCACGTCCACCTTGAGGTCGCCGCGGCCCTGCCCGCGCAGGCGGCCGACGCCCAGGCCGTGGAGGACCTCGACGTGGCCGGACTGCACGCCCGGGTCCAGGCTGACGGACTGCTTGCCGTCCAGGGTGTCCAGCGTGACGGTGGTGCCCAGGGCCGCGGCGGCCATGGGGACGGTCACGGTGGTGGCCAGGTGGTCGCCCTCGCGGCGGAAGGTCTCGTCCGGGCGGACCGCGATCTCCACGTAGAGGTCCCCGTTCGGGCCGCCGCCCGGGCCGGCCTCGCCGCGGCCGGCGAGGTGGATGCGGGTGCCGTCGTCCACGCCCGCGGGGATGCGCAGGGTCAGCGGCGTCCGGGTGCGGACGCGGCCCTGCCCGTCGCACTCGTGGCAGGGCGTCGGGATGACGGTGCCGAACCCCTGGCAGGCGGGGCAGGCCTCGGTGGCCATGACGGTGCCCAGCAGCGACCGCACGGGGCGCTGGATCATGCCGTGGCCGTGGCAGGTCTGGCAGGTCTCCGGCTGGGTGCCGGGCTCGCAGCACGAGCCCTCGCACCGATCGCAGCGCACGGCCGTGTCCAGCTCGATCGTCTGCTCGCCGCCGAAGACGGCGTCGCGCAGGTCGATCCGCGCGGTCACCAGGGCGTCCTGGCCGCGGCGGGCGCGGCTGGCGGGGCCGCCGCGGCCGCCCTGGCCGGCGGCGTTCATGAAGGTCTCGAAGATGTCGGCGAAGCCCCCGAAGCCGCCCGCCCCGCCGAAGCCGCCCGGGAAGCCGGCCTGGCCGTTCTCGTTGCCCGTCGTGTCGTAGGCCCGGCGCCGGCCCTCGTCCGAGAGCACCTCGTAGGCGTGGGAGATGCGCTTGAACTGCTCGGCCGCCTCCGGGTCGGGGTTGACGTCCGGGTGGTGGGTGCGCGCGAGCTTGCGGTAGGCGCGGCGGATCTCCTCGGTGCTGGCGTCACGGCTGACGCCGAGCGTCTCGTAGTGGTCGGTCACGGTGGGGATTCCTCTCGGGGAGAGCGGGACGTGGGGCGATGCGGGACGGGGCCCGCCAGGACACGCGGAGGCGCGTCAGGTGGTCAGGATGCGGGAGAGATAGCGGGCGATCGCCCGGACGGCGGCCATGGTGCCCGGGTAGTCCATCCGGGTCGGACCGATGACGCCGACCTTCGCCACGGCGCCGGGGCCGTAGGCGGCCGCGACCACCGAGGTGTCCGCGAGCGATCCGGCGTTCTCGGAGCCGATCCGCACGGACACCCCGTGGGCGTCCTGCTCCATCTCCGTGAGCAGGCGCAGCAGCACCACCTGCTCCTCGAGCGCCTCCAGGATCGGCCCGATGGACGCGCCGAAGTCCCCCGGGGAGCGGGCCAGGTTGGCGGTGCCGGCCAGCACGATGCGGTCCTGCCGGCCGGCCTCGAGCAGGTCGTGGACGGCCGCGGCCACGAGGGCGGCGGACTGCCGGTGCTCCGGGCGGACCCGGGTGACGACGTCGTCCACCACGGTGGCCGCCTGCACCGGACCGAGCCCCAGCAGGGCGTCCAGCAGGAGGCCGCGGAGCACGGACAGCTCCGCCTCGTCGACCGGACGGTCCAGCACGGCGTGCCGCTGGTCCACCCGTCCCGTGGACAGGATGAGGACCACGAGCACGCGCGTGGGCGCGAGGGAGACCAGTTCGAGGTGGCGGATCGTGGAGCCGTCCTCGTGGGGGAACTGCGCGACGGCGACCTGCTGGGTCAGCTGGGCCAGGAGGCGCACCGTGGACTCCATCATGTGCTCGGTGTCCGTCTCCGGGTCCAGCAGGGTCCGCACGGCCCGGCGCTCGGCCGGGGACAGCGGCTTCACCTCGGAGAGGCGGTCGACGAACACGCGGTAGCCCTTGTCCGTGGGGACGCGCCCGGCGGAGGTGTGCGGGGCCACGATGAGGCCCTCCTCCTCGAGCGCAGCCATGTCGTTGCGCACGGTCGCGGAGGACACGCCCAGGGCGTGCCGTTCCACGAGCGCCTTGGAGCCCACGGGCTCGCGCAGCGCCACGTAGTCCTCCACGATCGCCTGGAGCACCTGCAGGCGGCGGGGCTGCTCCGACATCTCGGTCCTCCTCTGGTCCGTCGGGATCCGGGGCGACCCCGGAGGTGCCCCTGGCTGGCACTCCGGCGGGTCAAGTGCCAATGCTACCGTCCGACCCGGGGGACGACCCGACCGGCCCGCACGGCTTCGCTCACGGTGATCGCCCGCCCCCGTTGCTACCGTGCTCTCCCATGGACTGGAGCAGCTGGGGCCCCGCGGGCCACGACGACCTGACGCGCCGCCCCGCCCGGACCGTCCCCGATGTGCCCGCCACCCCCGGCACGGTGGTCGAGGACGTGGCCTCCGGGTTCACCGGGGCCGTGATCGGCATCGAGCGCTCCGGCGGCGTGCACGTGGTGGTCCTGGAGGACCGCCGCGGCGTGCGCCGCGGCTTCCCCCTCGGCGGCGGCTTCTGGATCGACGGCGAGCCCGTGACCCTGGTCCCCCCGACCGCCGCGGCCCCGGCGGCGCCGGCCCGCACCGCCTCCGGCTCGCGACGGGTCGAGGGGGCGCGGGCCCGCACCGCCCGCGCCTCTCGCATCTGGGTGGAGGGCGTGCACGACGCCGAGCTGGTGGAGAAGGTGTGGGGCGAGGACCTGCGCCTCGAGGGCATCGTCGTGGAGCCCCTGCACGGCGTGGACGACCTCGCCGGGGCGATCCGTGCGTTCGCCCCCGGTCCGCGGCGCCGGCTCGGGATCCTCGTGGACCATCTCGTCACCGGGTCCAAGGAGGAGCGCCTCGCGGCCGAGGCCATGCGCGTGCCGGGGGCCGCGGGCAACGTGCTCATCCTCGGTCACCCCTACGTGGACGTCTGGCAGGTCATCAAGCCCTCCGTCCTCGGCATCCCCGCGTGGCCCGTCGTGCCGAAGGGGCAGGACTGGAAGACGGGGATCCTGCGGGGACTGGGCTGGCCGCACGGGAGCAAGGAGGCCACGGGGCTGGGGTGGAAGCGGCTGCTCTCCCACGTCACCACGTACGCGGACCTCGAGCCGTCCCTGCTGGGCCGCGTGGAGGAGCTCATCGACTTCCTCACCGCCGCACCCGAGCACTGATCTCGGCGCAGCCCCCGCCCGCCCGCGCTATGCTGGCCCATGCCCTGCGCCCGGTCCCCGGCGCGCGGGTCCCGCGATCCAGGAGGAGCCCCTCGTGAACACCCGCGCGCAGCCCGACGCCGGCCGCACCGGCCACGGCCCGCCCGCCTGGCTCGTCTCGGCCGGCGGCCGCGGCGCCCCGCTCACGGCGAAGCAGGACCGTGACCGCGCGGCGCTGGCCCACCTCAGTCTGGCGTTCGGCGTGCTCGGCCCGCTGGTCGTGTGGCTGCTCTACCGCGACCGCGGCCCGTTCACCTCGCAGGAGTCGCGCGAGGCCCTGAACTTCTCCGGGCCGCCCACGCTCATCACGCTCCTGTTCTTCTTCCTGTCCCTGCTGCCGGTGGTCGGCCCGATCTTCGCGATCCTCGGCGCGCTCACGTGGGCCGCCATGGCGGTCTACGGCGTGATGGGCGCCTCGCACGTGTCCAAGGGCCGTCCGTTCCGGTACCCGTTCAACCTGCGCATCCTGCGCTGACCCGGGGCCGGCCGGTCAGAAGCCGGCCAGCGCCCGGACGATCGCGTCGTTGCGCAGCCGCCCCTCGAGCGTGGGGATGATGCGCCCGTCGACGGCGGCACGCCCGTCCAGCAGGCCCGCGGCGATGAGTTCGGCGATCGCCCCGCGGATCCGCGCGGCCTCCCCCGGCGTCTCCGAGACGAGCTCCGCGGTCGGGAGCCCGTCCACCGTGCGCACCGCGAGCATGATGCGCTCGAGTCGCCGCGCGTCGGCGTCGGGCCGCTCGCGGCCGACGGCGGGGGTGACCCCCGTGGCCAGCCGTTGCGCGTAGGCGGCGGGGTGCTTGGCGTTCCAGAACCGGACGCCGGCGAGGTGCGAGTGCGCTCCCGGGCCGATCCCCCACCAGTCCTGGTCCTCCCAGTACGCCACGTTGTGCCGCGCGCGGTGGACCCCGGAGCCCTGCGGGTCGCGCGCCCAGTTGGACACCTCGTACCAGCGGTAGCCGGCGGCGCCGAGCAGCTCCTCGGCGAGCAGGTACTTGTCCGCCTGGTCGTCGGGGTCCACGTCCGCCACCTCGCCGCGGGCCACCTGGGCCCCGAGCTTGGTGCCCTCCTCCACGATCAGCGAGTACGCGCTCACGTGGTCCGGGGCCAGGGCGACGGCGGCCTCGAGCGTGGCCCGCCAGTCGGCGAGGGACTCTCCCGCGGTCCCGTAGATCAGGTCCAGGGACACCTCCAGGCCGGCCTCGCGGGCCGCGGCGACGGCGGCGGGGACGGACTCGGGCCGATGGGTGCGCTCGAGCGTGGCGAGCACGTGCGGCACCGCGGACTGCATGCCCAGGGAGAGGCGGGTGAAGCCGCCGGCCGCGAGCTCACGGGCGTACTCCGGAGTGATGGTGTCCGGGTTGGCCTCGGTGGTGACCTCCGCGCCGGGCGCGATCCCGAACCGGTCCACCGCCGCCTGGAGGATGCGCACGAGGTCCGCGGCCGGCAGGAGCGTGGGCGTGCCGCCGCCGAAGAACACCGTGTGCAGCGGGCGGGCGGGCACGTCCGAGGACGCGAGCACGTCCGCGGCGAAGTCCAGCTCCGCGACCGCCGACTCCCAGTAGTCGCCGCGGCCCGCGCCGGGGCCGAGGTCGACGGCCGTGTACGTGTTGAAGTCGCAGTAGCCGCAGCGCACGGTGCAGAACGGCACGTGGACGTACAGGCTGAAGGTGCGCGCCGCGCCGTCGCCGGCGGCCGCGCGCACCCGCTGCCCGACGTCGGCCGGCAGCCGGCCGTCGTCGGGGACCGGCTCGCCGAGGGGCAGGGCGGGCACTTACTTCTTCGCCGCCTGGTCGGCGCCGGCGCCGTCCGAGGACAGGGCGGCGATGAAGGCCTCCTGCGGGACCTCGACCCGGCCCACCATCTTCATGCGCTTCTTGCCCTCCTTCTGCTTCTCGAGCAGCTTGCGCTTGCGGGAGATGTCGCCGCCGTAGCACTTGGAGAGCACGTCCTTGCGGATCGCGCGGATGTTCTCGCGGGCGATGATGCGCGAGCCGATGGCGGCCTGGATCGGCACCTCGTACTGCTGGCGCGGGATCAGCTCCTTGAGCTTGCCCGTCATCATCACGCCGTACGTATAGGCGTTGTCCTTGTGGGTGATGGAGGAGAACGCGTCCACCTGTTCGCCCTGGAGCAGGATGTCCACCTTGACGAGGTCGGCCGCCTGGTCACCGTCGGCCTTCCAGTCCAGCGAGGCGTACCCCTTGGTGCGGGACTTGAGCTGGTCGAAGAAGTCGAACACGATCTCGGCCAGCGGGATCCAGTAGCGGATCTCCACCCGTTCCTCGGAGAGGTAGTCCATGCCCTTGAGGTTGCCGCGCTTGGCCTGGCACAGCTCCATGACGGCGCCGATGAACTCGGCCGGCACGATGATCGTGGCCGAGGCCATGGGCTCGCGCACCTCGAGGATCTTGCCCTCGGGGAACTCGGAGGGGTTGGTCACGGTGACGACCTCACGGTCCTCCCGGGTGACCTCGTAGACCACGTTGGGCGCGGTGGAGATGAGGTCGAGCCCGAACTCGCGCTCGAGGCGCTCGCGCACGATCTCCAGATGCAGCAGACCGAGGAAGCCGACGCGGAAGCCGAAGCCCAGCGCGACCGAGGTCTCCGGCTCGTAGACGAGCGCGGCGTCGTTGAGCTTGAGCTTGTCCAGGGCGTCACGCAGCACGGGATAGTCCGAGCCGTCGATGGGGTACAGGCCTGAGAACACCATGGGCTTGGGGTCCTCGTAGCCACCCAGGGACTGCTCGGCCGGGTGGGCGTGGTTGGTGACCGTGTCGCCCACCTTGGACTGCCGCACGTCCTTCACGCCGGTGATGAGGTAGCCCACCTCGCCCACGGCCAGGCCCTTCGTGGGTACGGGCTCCGGGGAGGAGACGCCGATCTCGAGGAGCTCGTAGGTGGTGCCCGTGGACATCATGCGGACCTTCTCCCGCGGGGAGAGCCGGCCGTCCACGACGCGCACGTACGTGACGACGCCCCGGTAGGTGTCGTACACGGAGTCGAAGATCATCGCGCGGGCCGGGGCGTCCGCGTCGCCCTCCGGGCTGGGGACGGCGCGGACCACGCGGTCCAGCAGCTCCTCGACGCCGACGCCCGTCTTGCCGGACACGCGCAGCACGTCCTCGGGATCGCAGCCGATCAGGGAGGCCAGCTCGGCCGCGTAGCGGTCCGGATCCGCGGCGGGCAGGTCGATCTTGTTGAGCACGGGGATGATCTCCAACTCGTGCTCCATGGCGAGGTAGAGGTTCGCCAGGGTCTGCGCCTCGATGCCCTGGGCGGCGTCCACCAGCAGGATCGCCCCCTCGCACGCGGCCAGCGAGCGGGAGACCTCGTAGGTGAAGTCCACGTGCCCGGGGGTGTCGATCATGTTCAGGGCGTAGTCCACCCCGTCCACGGACCAGGGCATGCGCACGGCCTGGGACTTGATGGTGATGCCGCGCTCACGCTCGATGTCCATGCGGTCCAGGTACTGCGCCTTCATGTCGCGGGGCTGCACGACGCCGGTGGCCTGCAGCATGCGGTCCGCCAGCGTGGACTTGCCATGGTCGATGTGGGCGATGATGCAGAAGTTGCGGATCACCGAGGGGTCGGTGGCAGCGGGCACCGGGGGGTTCGACGCCAGGGGCGACACGGGCACTTCCTCTACGGGTGACGGGGACGGGACTCTGACCGCCTAGTCTCTCATGATCCGCCGCCGACCCGACCCGGACGCCGGGCCCGCGCGTCCACTAGATTCACGCCCATGGCCTTCGACCTGCATCGCGCCCTGTCCCTCGGCCGCCGGACGGCACGCCTGATCGGCGCCCTCCGCGACGACGCCCGGCCGCGCCGGGCCGCCTCCGAGGCCGGTCGACGGGCCGGCGACCGGAGCGGCCCGTCGCCCTTCCCGGGCCCGCCCGGGCCTCCCGGGCCCGCGTGGGACCCCACGGAGCCCACCGACTCGTGGCCGATGCCCGGGCCCGGGCAGGAGCGCCGGCCCCGGCGACAGGACGCCGGCCGCCACGTGTCCCTGCCGGACTTCACCGGCACCGTCCGCGTCGAGTACGCGCCCGTGCCCGGGCCGACGGCCGGGCCGGGCGAGGTCGTGTGGACCTGGGTGCCGTACGAGGAGATGGACGGCCGGGGCAAGGACCGCCCCGTGCTCCTGATCGGCCGGGACGGGGCGCACCTGCTCGGGCTCATGCTGACCAGCCGGGACCGGAACAACGCCCTGGCCCGCGACGAGGACTACGTGGACGTGGGCGCGGGCGCCTGGGACCGGTCCGGCCGCGCCTCGGAGGTGAAGCTGGACCGGGTGGTCCGCGTGGATCCGGCCGCGGTGCGCCGGGAGGGCGGCGTCCTGGACCGGGCGGCCTTCGACCGGGTCACGGCCGCGCTGGCCCGCGCCCGGCGGCGGGGGCGCTGAGTCGGCCGCGCGGATCGCAGGGTCTGGGTGGTAGGATCGTCCGCATTGTGTCCGCCGGTCGACGGGCACCCCCGGAACGGGTCATCATCGGTGTTCCCCACGCCGCTCAGTCCACGGATCCGGGCACCCTCCACGACCCCCTGTTCATGCGGCGCCCGGACCCTCGTCCGCGCCGCCGACGACGAAGGACCCGATTTGGCTAACATCAAGTCCCAGAAGAAGCGCATCCTCACCAACGAGAAGGCGCGCCAGCGCAACGTCGCGGTGAAGTCCGAGCTGAAGACCGCCATCCGCGCCGTGGACAAGGCCGTCGCCGCCGGCGAGCCCGAGGCCGCCGCCGCCGCGCTGCGCACCGCCTCCCGCAAGCTGGACAAGGCCGCCTCGAAGGGCGTCATCCACAAGAACCAGGCCGCGAACCGCAAGTCCGGCATCGCCGCCCGCGTGAAGGCCCTCCTCGGCTGATCCACGCCCCCCGGCTGTGACCGCGGCCCCCGCCCCGAGCGATCGGTGCGGGGGCCGCGTCGTGTCCGGGCTGCCCCCGAGGGATGCCGTCCGGCGGCGCCGTCAGCGGCTGACGGCGGTGGCCACGCGGATGACCGCGCGCTCGACGGCGAACTCCGGGTTGCGGGAGGCGCCCTTGGCCTCGGCATCGGCCTGGGCGATCCACTCCACGGCCTGCGCGATGCCGGCCGCCGTCCAGTGCCGCGCCGCCTGCTGGATGTAGCGCACCTGGAACGGGGCCACCCCGAGCAGGGACGGCAGCTCGGCGGCGGGCCGGCGGGCGTCGATCATCCGCGCCACCTGCCGCGCCTTGAGCGCGAGTGCCGCGGTGATCATCACCGGGTGGACGCCGGTGGCCATCGCGTGCCGCACGAGGGAGACGGCCCTCGCCGCCTGCCCCTCGAGCGCCGCGTCGGCCACCGCGAAGCTCGTGGCCTCCACGCGGCCGCTGTAGTACGTGTCCACGGTCTCGACGCTGACGACGCCCTCGGTGTCGTCGACGAGCTGGGCGCACGCGGCCGCGAGCTCCGTGAGCGAGGCGCCGGTGGCGCGGATGAGCGCGCGGGCCGCCTCCTCGTCGATGCGCCGACGCCGGTCGCGGAACTCGGCCTGCACGAAGGCCAGCCGCTCCTCGTCCTTCTTCAGCGACACGCATTCGACCACCGTGCCGGCCTTCGCGACGGCATCCAGCAGCCTCTTGCCGCGGGTGCCGCCGGTGTGACGCAGCACGAGCGTGACGTCGTCCGCGCCGGGGCCCTGCTGGACGAGGCGCAGGGCGTCCTCGAGGAACGCATCGTTCATGGCCTCGAGGCCCTCGACCGTGATGAGGGTGGGCTCGGCGAAGAGGGACGGGCTGGCCGCGGTGGCCAGCTGGCCGGGCTGGTACTCCCCCGCGCGGAGCCGGTGGATCTCCAGCTGACCGTGACGCTCGCGCAGAGCCTGGGTCACGCGGTCCGTCACCCAGCGGGCGGCATGGTCCTCGGGCCCCTTGAGGAGCATGAGCGGGGCGGGCTCGGCCCTCCGCCAGGCCAGCGGGTCGGTGCGGCCGGCTCGGCCGGAACGGGGGCTGCGGGCGGCGGACATGCGTCCCATCCTAAGGTCCGGTGCGGACGCTCGAGGGCGGGCGGACGGTGTGGACCGCGATCTCGGGCGCGCCGTCGGGGTCGGGGCCGTCCGCGGCCGTGAGGGCCAGCGTGCCGTGCAGGTCCGTGCGGGCCACCGGCCCGAGGCGGCCGAGCGCGTCCACCGTGGCCCGGTGGGGGTGGCCGTACGGGTTGTCGGCGCCCACGGAGACCACGTGCAGGCGGGCGCCGGCCGCGCGCGGCACGGCCGTCCCACCGTTGCGGGCCCCGTGGTGGGCGACCTTGAGCACGTCCACGCGCGGCGGTGCGGCGGCATCGGACCGGCGCCCCGCGACCCACGCCGCGGAGGCGTCCTCCTCCATGTCGCCGGTGACCAGCGTCGTGACCGGACCGGCCCCGCTCTCGACGGTGACCAGCACCTGGGCGGAGGCGTCGTTCTCCTCGGGGGCCCGCGCGTCGGCGAGCAGCACGTGCCACCGCACCGGCCCGGCCGTGCCCGTCGCGCCGGTGCGGAGCCGTGCCGCGTCGGCGAGCGGGTCGACGCCGTCCGCCTCGCCTCCGCGCCCTTCCCGGCCCTGCGCCGGTGCGTCCCGGGTCGCGTAGTGCACCGCCCCGCGGGAGGCGCGGTCGACCACGCCGGCCAGTCCCCCGGCGTGGTCGGCGTGCAGGTGGGTGAGCAGCACGGCGTCCACCCGGTCTACGTCGAGGTCGTCGAGGCAGCGACGTGCGAGCCCCGGCTCGGGCCCGACGTCGACGACGACCCCCGCGCGCGGGCCGGACCGGAACACGGCCATGTCCCCCTGGCCGACGTCGCAGAACGCCACCGCCCAGTCCGGCGGGGCCGAGCCCGAGGACCGCGGCACGAGGACCGCCCCGACCGCCCCCGTGGTGGCCGCGGCCAGGGCGGCGGCGAGCACGACCAGGGCGGGGAGGCGCTCGCGGGTCCGCGGCGCGCTGCGGCCGACACGCCGGACAGGGGCGGTCCGGCGTCGTTCGAGCAGGAGCACGGCGGCGAACCCGAGGAGCGTCGCGGCCACCAGCAGGACGCCCAGCCCGGCGCCGAGGGCTCCGGCCGGCCACGGACGCAGCGCCCCGGGCAGGGAGGCGCTGGTGTGGGCGACCCACCCGATCCAGGCCGCGGGCCACTGGATCACGGCCACGAGGGCGGCCGCGATCCCCGGCGCGGGCAGGGCGAGGGCCGCGGCGAGGGTGCCCAGGACGGTCACGGGCGGCACGGCCGGGGCGGCCAGCAGATTGGCCGGCACCGCGTAGGCCGACACCTCACCGGTCATGGCCAGGATGATCGGCTGGCAGGCCAGGTGGGCGGCCACGGTCACCGCGAGCGACGCCGAGAGCCACCGCGCTACGACGTCGGGCAGCATCCGGCCGAGCCCGGCGTGCAGCGCACGGTCGAGGGGCGCGCCGGCCAGGACGATGCCCGCGGTCGCGGCCAGGGAGAGGTGGAAGGCCGGTTCCACGGCGAGGGCCGGCACCGCGACGAGCAGGGCCGTGCCGCCCACCGTCAGGAGTCCGAACGCCTGCCGCGCGCGGCCGAAGAACACCGCGAGCGCTCCGAGGGCGCCCATCACGGCCGCCCGGAGCACGGACGGCTCCGGCCCCACGACGACCACGAACACCCCGAGGACCGCCAGCCCGGCGCTGAGGACCACCGCCCGGTGCACCCGCGCGCTGCGCAGGGTGATCGCGACCGCGCCGAGGATCATGGCCACGTTGGCCCCGGACACGGCAGACAGGTGCGACAGGCCCGAGGCCTTCATGGCGTCGTCGAGGGCGGCCCCCTGGGCGGAGCGGTCGCCCAGCACCAGCCCCGGGATGAGTTCCGGCGCAGCGCCGACCGTGCCCTCCGCAGACTGACGGAACGCGGCGCGCAGCGCCTCCCGCCGCGGGGGGCCCGGGTCACCGCCGGTGGCCCCGCCTGCCGTCTGCGTCCCGCCGGGGCAGGGTCCCGGCTGCGGGGCGGACGCGGCGGCCAGGAACACGGTGGAACCGGACCTCGACGGCCGGGCCACGACGCACACCCGCGATCCCGGCCCGCCGTCGGGGGCCCACGTCCCGCCCTCCGGCGCGACGATCGTCGCGGGCGGTGCGCCCCCGCCCGTGAGTCGGGCCGTCACGGCCGCCTCGGGGGCCCGCGGCGGATGACCGAACGTCTCGACCCGCACGGGCACGCTCCAGCGTGGGCCGAAGGTCGCCTCGCTCCGGGTGGCGGGCCCGTCCAGGGTCAGCTCGAGCCGCAGCGGTGAGCCCGCGTGCACCGCGCCGGTCCAGCCGCTGCCGCTGGCCGCGGCGGCGGGCCCGGCCGAGTGCTGCAGCATCAGGGCCGCGGCCATGCCGGCCAGCGCCGTCGCGGTGGCCACGCCCCGTATCCGACCGGTCGAGCGGGCGGCGCCCAGGATGGCGGCCGCGGCGACGGCCAGCCCCGTGAGGGCCGCCGCCGACCGGGCCGGGGCGTCCCAGCCGACGCCGAGGATCCCCAGGGTGAGGCACCCGAGCAGGGCGGGCACCCACCGGGCCTCGAGCGGGCCGGGCACCTCGCGGTGCCGGGCGCGGCGGTCCACGGGATCGTTGGGCGGGCCCGGGGCCGGGTTCACCACGAGACGAGGTCGCGGAGCCGGTCAAGCGTGGCCGGGCCGATGCCGGGCACCGCGTCCAGGTCCTGCAGGCCGGTGAACGGGCCGACCGTCTCGCGGTGGGCGATGATCTTCTCCGCCGTGGCGGGGCCGACGCCGGGCAGGGTCTGCAGGCCTGCGGCGTCGGCGGTGTTCAGGTCCACGGTGCCGCGGGGCTCGGCACCGCCAGGCTCGCCAGTGGCACCGGCCCCGCCCGTGGTCGGCGTGGGCTGAGCCTGCGCGGCCCCGGCCACCCGGTCCAGGGCGTCCTGCGGCGTGTGGGCGGAGGGGACGAGGACCTGTTGGCCGTCGTCCAGCGGGGCCGCGAGGTTGATGCGCTCCGCCCGGGCGTGCCGGGTCGGGCCCCCGGCCGCGCGCACGGCGTCGGCCACCCGGGAGCCCGGCGCGAGGCTGACCACACCCGGCCGGGCGACCTCGCCCACCACGTGCACCCGCAGCGGGGTGGACCCGGCGGACCCGGACGCCTCCCCCGACGGCCCCGCCTCGGGCGTCCGCGCGTCGGTGCCGGCCGCCGTCGAGGCGGCGGAGGGCGCGCCGGTCTGCGGGATGCCTGCACCGGCCGCGGCCGCCGGGACCGCCGCGGGCGGCGCCGGGGTGGTCAGCCAGGCCACCGCCCACCAGGCCGCGGCGGCGACGAGCAGCACGGTGACGGCCAGCAGGGCCGGCCGCCACCGCAGCACTGGGCCCCGGGGCGGGGTGCGCTCCCACCGGGACGCGGCGTGCGGGCCGGCCGTGTCGACGTCGGGGACGGCCGCGGGGTCCGGGGCGAAGGCGGGCGGATCGTCGCAGAGGCGGTGGCTGGGGCTCATGCGGGCAGTCTGCGTCCCCGCGTCTGAGCCGGGCGCGTCCCGTACCCGGCCTGGGGATGACCACCGCGGTCCGGGGCGGTGTGCAGGAACGGACGCGCCCGTCTCCGCTGCGCTCCTGCACGGGCGGCCTCAGTCCCCCGAGCCCCCCGTGGGCGATTCCAGTGGGCAGATCACCACGCCCAGCGCACCCAGGCCCAGGTGCGCGGCGAGCACGGCGGGCAGCTCGACGACGGGCACGGGTGTGGTGGAGATCGGCTGCAGACGCTCCGCGAGCTGCATGGCCGTCTCGGGGTCGCCGTACTCGTGGACGGCGATCCGCACCGGGTCCTCTCCGGCCCTCTCGACCGCGAGCTCCACGAGCCGGTCGACGGCGCGGGCCGCGGACCGCGGGCGGTCGACCAGGCCGATCGCGCCGTCGTCGACGGCCATGACGGGGCGCACCTGCAGCAGGGTGCCCAGCAGCGAGGCGAGCCCGCTGATCCGCCCGCCCCGGCGCAGCTGCTCGAGGCTGGGCACCGTGAACAGCACGTGGCTGGAGTCCACGGTGGCCTCGAGCCGCTCGCGGATGCGGGCCACGGGCATTCCCACCCCCGCGTCCACGGCGGCGTCCACCACGGCCGTGCCCAGAGCGAAGCCCACGGTGCGCGAGTCCACCACGGTCACCGGGCGCTCGGCGTCCGCGGCGGCCAGGCGCGCGGCCTCCACGGTGCCGGAGAGCTCGCCGGACAGGTGGACGGAGAGGATGCGTGCGTAGCCGGCGCGGGCCAGCTCGGCGTAGGCCGTCCGGAACGCGCCCGGCGAGGGCCGCGAGGTGCGGACCGGAGTGCCGGCGGCCAGGGCCAGCGGCAGCTCCAGCGCGAGCTCGTCCGTGCCCTCCGTGTGGATCTGCTCGCCCACCATGACGGGCAGCGCCACCTGGCGGATCCCCGCGGCCAGACCGTGTCCGAGGACGGCGCCGGGCAGGGCCGCGGCCGAGTCCGTGACGACGGCCGTGCGGTCCCGGCGGGGCGGGCGCAGCCCGTAGCGTGCCCGCCCGGCCAGCTGGGAGCGGCGGGAGCGCAGGCGGACGAGCGCGTCGTCGCGCCACTGCTCGATGCTCGCCACGGCCTGCCTCCTCTCCCCCGGCTCGGTCGGGGCCGGTCTCACGCGGTCAGCGGATCACCAGGTTCACGAGCTTGGGCTCCCGCACGATCACCTTGACGATCTCGGCGTCCCCGATGAAGTTCCGCACCTTCTGCGACGCGCGGGCGCGCGCCTCGAGGTCCTCGGCGGTGATGTCCGCGGGCACCTCGAGGGTGTCGCGGACCTTGCCCTTGACCTGGACGACGGCCGTGACGGTGTCCTCGACCAGCAGCGCCTCGTCCACCGCGGGCCAGCCGGCGCGGACCACGGAGGGCTCGTGGCCGAGCAGCACCCACATGTCCTCGGCCGTGTACGGCGCCACGAGGGAGAGCAGCACGGCCACGGCCTCGGCGGCCTCGCGGACGGCCGGGTCGGCCGCGCCGGCACCCGCGTCGATCTCCTTGCGGGCCGCGTTGACCAGCTCCATCGTCTTGGCGACGACCACGTTGAACTTGCCGTCGTCCAGCAGCTGCTGGGCCTCGTGCACGGTCCGGTGGGTCACCCGGCGCAGGGCCACGGCCCCGTCCGCCGGGTCCGTGCCGGCCGGGGTGCCCGTCGCGCGGACGTCGCGGGCCAGGCGCCACGCGCGGGCCAGGAACTTGCCGGCGGCCCCCGGGGCGACGTCGGCCCAGTCCACGTCGTCCTCGGGCGGCGAGGCGAACACCATGGTCAGGCGCACGGCGTCGACGCCGAACTGGTCCAGCTGGTCGCCCAGGTCCACGCCGTTGCCCAGCGACTTGGACATGGCCTTGCCGTCGTTGAGCACCTGGCCCTGGTTGAGCAGGGCGCGGAACGGCTCGGTGAAGGGCACCAGGCCGAGGTCGTGCAGGGCCTTGGTGAAGAAGCGGGCGTACAGCAGGTGCAGGATCGCGTGCTCCACGCCGCCCACGTACTGGTCCACGGGCAGCCAGCGGCGCAGGGCCTCGGGGTCGAAGACGCGGGCGTCGTCGTTCGGGGACGCGTAGCGGAGCATGTACCAGGACGAGTCCACGAACGTGTCCATGGTGTCGGTGTCCCGTCGCGCGGGGCCGCCGCACTGCGGGCAGTCCACCTCGACCCACGACGTCGCCGCGGCCAGGGGCGACTGGCCCTTGGGGGCGAGCTGCTCGCCCTTGAGGTCGGTCGGCAGGGTGACCGGCAGCTGGTCCTCCGGCACGAGCACCTCGCCGCAGTCCGGGCAGTGGACCACGGGGATCGGGGTGCCCCAGAAGCGCTGACGGGAGAGCAGCCAGTCGCGCAGCCGGTACGTGGTGGTGCCCCGGCCGGTGCCGCGCTCCTGCACGATCTCGATGGCCCGCGCGATGGCCGCGGTCTTGTCCAGGCCGTCGAGCTCCCCGGAGTTCACCAGGATGCCCTCGCCGGTCGTCGCGACGCCGGAGACGGCCGGGTCCTCCTCGCCGGTGTCCAGCACGGCGCGCACGGGCAGCCCCATGGCGCGGGCGAAGTCGAGGTCGCGCTGGTCGTGGGCCGGCACGGCCATGATGGCGCCCGTGCCGTAGTCGGCCAGCACGTAGTCCGAGGCCCAGATCGGCAGGCGCTCACCGGTCAGCGGGTTCACGGCGTGGCGGCCCAGGAACACGCCGCTCTTCGGGCGGTCCGTGGCCTGGCGGTCGATGTCCGAGACCTTCTTCAGGTCCTCCCGGTACGCCTCGAGTTCGGCCCGCACGTCGTCGCCGGCGAGCTCGGCGGCCAGCGGCGCGTCGGCGGCGACCACCATGAAGGTCGCGCCGTGCAGCGTGTCCGGCCGGGTGGTGAAGACCGTGACGACGGGGCCGTCCTCGACCTGGAAGTCGACGTGGGCGCCCTCGGAGCGGCCGATCCAGTTGCGCTGCATGGCGAGCACGCGCTCGGGCCAGTGGCCGGTGAGCTGGTCCATGTCGTCCAGCAGCGCGTCCGCGTACTCGGTGATGCGGAAGTACCACTGGTTCAGGGTCCGCTTGGTGACCTCGGTTCCGCAGCGCTCGCAGCGGCCGTCCACGACCTGCTCGTTGGCGAGCACCGTCTGGTCCTGGGGGCACCAGTTGACCGGGGAGTCCTTCCGGTACGCCAGGCCCTTGCGGTACAGCTGCTGGAACAGCCACTGGGTCCACCGGTAGTACTCGGGGTCCGAGGTGTGCAGCTCACGGGACCAGTCCACGGCGATGCCGTACCGCTGGAAGGAGCGCTTCTGCGTCTCGATGTTCGCGTAGGTCCACTCGGCCGGGTGGGCGTCGCGCTTGATGGCGGCGTTCTCGGCCGGCAGGCCGAAGGAGTCCCAGCCGATGGGGTGCAGCACGTCGAAGCCGCGCTGCATCCAGTGGCGCGCGACGACGTCGCCCATCGCGAACGCCTCGGCGTGCCCCATGTGCAGGTCGCCCGACGGGTACGGGAACATGTCGACCACGGTGCGGGTCTCGGAGCCGTCCTCGCGCGGGGCGAACGTCCCGGCCTGCTCCCAGTACCCGGCCCAGCGGGCCTCCACGTCACGGAACGAGTACTCCGCGTCGGCGGGGATGCTGGGGGTGGCCGGCACGGCGCTGTCGGGGGTCTGGCTCACGGCGGTTCGAGTCCTCACGCAGTCGGGATGGGGCGCCGGCCCTCGGGCGGCGCGGACGGGGCCGGCGGCACGGCCGGCCACCCCATCCTACGGCGACGGCGCCCCGGCCCGGCCGCAGGGCCGCTCCGAGACGCCGTGCCCGGCCGGGCACGCGGTTTCAGGCGGAGTGGCTGCCGCCTGCCGGACGCTCGGGCCCGGCGTCGGGACCGGGGCGCGCCCCTCCGGAGGTGAGCGCGTCGTCCTCCTCGAGCACCTGGGCGACCTCGTCCTCGAGGGCCTCCGTCACCGCGTCCGGGGCCGCCACGGAGTCCCCGACCGCCTCCTGCAGCTGCACTGCGTGCTGGGCCGTGAAGGTCTTCTCCGGATGCTCACGCAGGCGGAGCAGCGCGAGCAGGCGCAGACGCAGCCCCGACTCGGCGGAGATCTGCCGGCGGTGGGTGAGCCACCAGACGAGGAGCACGAGCGCGAGCACGATCCCCAGGTGGCCCAGCGCCGGGTAGACGACGTTCATCAGGTCGCCGAAGCCGACGAAGCTCACCGCGAAGGCCAGCAGCGTGACGCCGGCGAACACGGGCCGGTAGCGGCCCGGGCGGTCGGCCGTGAGGCGGCGTCCCAGCGCGTAGAACATGCCGATCGCGGTGTTGAAGATCATCAGGTAGATCACCACGACCATCGCCCAGCCCAGCCAGGGCGCGATCGAGGCGAACAGCCGCAGCATGGGGACGTCGGCGCGGCCGATCTCGGCGTAGCCGAGGTAGAGCAGCGTGGAGGCCATCAGGAGCAGGGCGGTGTACATCAGGCCACCGGTGAGGCCGCCGAGGAACGCCTCCCGGGGGTGGGTGATGGACCCGCCGATCACGAGGCACATGGACACGGCCATCACGACGACGAGGCCGAAGTAGTTGACCGAGGACAGCCACCACGGGTCCACCGGCGTGGTGGCCTGGACGGCGAGGGACTCGTGGGCGGTGAAGCCGCCGTCGCGGGTGACCAGGACGTGGACGAACCCGGCCACGACCGCGACGACCACCAGGGGCGTGATCAGGGAGATGATCGCGGAGACCTTCTCCACGTCCAGCATGCCCGTCACGAGCACGAGCAGGGTCATCAGGGTGGAGCCCGCCCACGTCGGCCAGCCGAACTGCTGGGCGAGCGTCGAGCCCGCCCCGGCGAGCATGACGACGCCGATCGCGAAGAGCGTCACCGTCACCACGACGTCCAGGATCCGGGCCATCACGGGGTGCGAGACGCTGCGGAAGACGACCTTGTGGTCGGCCGCGAGGAACACGCTGCCCAGCTGGAGGATGACGGCGCCGCCGGCGGTGACGAGCAGGCCGGCCAGTCCCGCGCCCACGACGCCGATCCAGCCGAAGCCCACGAAGTACTGGATGACTTCGGCGCCGGTGGCGAAGCCGGCGCCGACGAGCAGGCCGACGAAGGCGAGGGCGATCTTCAGGGATCTGAGCGCGACGGGGTGCTGCACGCATGGGCCTTTCGTGGGGGACGGGGTGCGCCCGTGCGGGCCCCGGGACCGAGGACGGGCCGGAGTACGGTAGGCACGCGCGCGCCATCGTGGCCAGGACCAGGCGTCGCCGGGTTCCGGGCAGCGTGGCCTCAGGTCCAGCAGCAGCGTGCGGGAGGCGTGGGTGACGTCGGTGAGGTTCCACACCGGCCTGGCTAGGGTGGGGACGTGCCTGTCCCGACGCCGTCCGCCGCCCCGGGCCCGCCCGTCCGCCTGCGCGATCTGCTGCGCCCGCCCGCGGCGCCCGCCGATCCCCGCGTGCTCACGGGCCACCCGGCCCGGACGCCCCGCCGGCACACCCTGGCCGTCCCGGACCCCGTCAGCGGGATCCGGTCGTCCGTGGCCGTGTGGGAGTACACCCCCGTTCCGGTGGCCGCGCCGGGATCGCCCGGCGCACCCGAGGGGGACGCGGCCGCTGCCCCGCTCGTGTTCGTGCACGGCTTCCGCGGGGACCACCACGGCCTCGCCCTGCTGGCCGACGCGCTCCCGGAGCATCCGATCCACTCGATCGAGCTGCCCGGCTTCGGGGCTTCGGAGCCCTTCCCCCACGCCGAGCACACCGTGGCCCATCACGCGGACGCGGTGGCCACCGTCGTCGCCGCCCTGGGTCTGCGGGCGACCCCCGTGCTGGTCGCGCACTCCTACGGGACGACGGTGGCGGCCGAGCTGGTCGCGCGGGACCCGTCCCGGTGGGGACGGCTGGTCCTGCTCAACCCCATCGCCGAACCCGCGCTGGAGGCGTCGGCGTCCGTGTCGAGTCGGGTGCTGGCGGCCGTCGCCGAGGGGTACTACGAGGTCGCCGCCCGCCTGCCCGAGCGCCCGGCGCGGCTGCTGCTGGGCGCGCCGCCGGTGGTGTGGGTGACCACGCTCGCCATGACCCGCACCAGGGACAGGGATGTCCTCGCGTACACCCATGACCAGCACCGGCGTCACTTCTCGGGCTTCGCCTCCGCGCGCATGCTCTCCGAGGCGTACCGCGCCTCGAGCACGGGCTCCGTGGCCGACGTCGCCGCCCGCCTCACCCTGCCGGTGCTGCTCGTCGCGGGGCGAGAGGATCCGCTGGGCTCGGTGCCGGCACAGAAGGCGCTCGCCGCGGCGATCGACGCCGGCGGCGGCACGGCGGAGCTGCACGTCCTCGACGGCGTCGGGCATCTGCTGCACTACGAACGCCCGGCCGCCTGCGCGGCGCTGATCCGCGACTGGCTCCGCCGCGCCGGCCGCTGACGCCGTCATCGCCCCGGCATCGCCGCGCTCCTGTCCATCGGGCTGCGGGTCGGTCCAGCCGCCCCCTCAGAGCACCCCGGCCGGGTCGAGCCGCACCCGCACCGGGGCGGTCTCGCGCCGGGCGCTCGCCGCGGACCGGGCGGCGCGCAGGGCGCCGACGGTGGCTTCGGCCGCCGCGTACGGGAAGATCAGCAGGGCGCGGGAGCGGGTCTCGTCGGCGGGGTCCGGCACCGGCCCGATCCAGGGCAGTCGCGCCGGGCCGCCGTCGAGCGGGGCCGAGTGCGGATCCTCGTGGATGTCCTCGTCCGGCCGCTCCCGGCGGGCGGCCTCCACGAGCTCGAGGTACTCCGCGACGGCGGCGGCGTCCCCCGAGACCTCTGCGAGTCGGCCGGCGGGAGGCAGGTGCAGCTCGCGCCGCTCGGCGACCTGGCGCGCGGCGAAGCCGTCGGGGTCCCGGCGGACGAGCGCGTTCACCGCCTCCGACGCGTCCGCGGTGACCACCACGACGCCCCCGTCGGAGGCGGGGCGGACCAGGCAGGCGGCCGCGAGCCAGCGGGCGAGCACGCGGCCCGGCACCTCGAGGCCCTCGCGCTGGAGCTGGCTGTCCCCGTCGAGCAGCAGGGCGGCCGCGTAGCCGTCGGGCGTCACCGGCTCGGCCCCCACGGTCGCCACCACCAGGGAGGGCCCGGGCGGCACCGAGCCGAGCATGTGCTGCGCTGAGGAGGCGTGCACGGGCACGCGCGGGAACGCCCGGCCCAGCTCCTCGGCCGTGCGGTCCACGCCGCGGGCGCCGGCCCGCAGCGTCGTGCCGCCGCACTCGGTGCACCGGAAGCCGCGCTCCCGGGTGCCGCACCACCGGCACGCCACCTCCCCGTGCCGGGCGGCCCGCGCGTCGCGGAAGCCCAGCGGCCCCGCACAGACACGGCAGCGGGCGGGCGTGCGGCACCGCTCGCACACCAGGGCGGGGATGAATCCGGCCCGGGCCACCTGCACGAGCACCGGGCCCGGCCGTGGTCCGAGCAGCGCGGCGCGGGCGGCGGCCCAGGCGGCCTGCGGCAGCCGCGCCCGCTGCGCGAACGGGTCGCGCGCCGTCTCCCAGGCGTCGGCGGTGGAGACGACCCGTGGCCCGAGCTCGCGCTGGGCCGCACGGGAGGGGCCCAGGTGCAGCAGCCAGCCCGACTCGACGAGCCGTTGCACCGGGACGGACCGGGAGGGCCCGGCGAAGAGCAGCGCCGCGCCGGTCGCGCGGGCTCGCTCCAGCACGACCTCTCGGGCATGGAAGTAGGGCGCGCGGGGTTCTGCCCACGCGTCGTCGCCGTCGTCCCAGAGCACCACCAGCCGCAGGTCGCGCACGGGCGACCACACGGCGGCCCGGGTGCCGGCCACGATGCGCCGGGTGCCGCGCAGCGCGGCCAGGTGGGCGCGGTACCGGGGCGTGTTGCCGTCCTCGGAGCCGATCCGCGCGTAGGCGTCCTCCCCCACGTGCTCGTCGAGGGCGGCGCAGAGCCGGTCGAGGTCGCGGTGGTCGGGCACCAGCAGCAGGACGCCGCCGTCCGAGGCGGCCACCGTGCGCGCTAGGGCGGCCAGCGCGCCCGCCTCGTCCCATTCGAACAGGCGCGAGGGCACGACGGCGGCCGCCCGCGCGGCGTCCCCGGCCAGCACGGCGGACACGAACGCGGTGCCCCTTTCGAGGGACTCCCACACCGTGGGCACGAGGCCCTCCTCCGCCGCGGGCGGCTCCGGACGCTCGGCGTCCGTTCCGGTCAGCGTCACGGGGTGGTCCGCCGCGGCCTCCGCGTCCTCCGCCAGGGCGGCCTTCTCGACCTGCGCCACGCGCGGGGGCACCGCGGCCCGCAGGACGTCCGTGACGACGCCGGCCTGGCGGCGGGCCACCGCGCGAGCGGTCGCCAGGACCTCCTCCGTCAGCGGCGGGATGACGGTGAGTACGCCGGTGAGCTCGGTGAGCTGGGCGCCGGTGGCCGGCTCCTGCTCCCGCGAGACGAGCCAGCCCGTCATGGCCCGTCCGCCGAAGCGGACGGACACGCGGGAGCCGGGGACCGCCCGAGCGTCCAGGGCCACGGGCACGAGGTAGTCGAACTCGCGGTCCAGGTGCGGCACGGGCGAGTCCAGCAGGACGCGTGCGATCGGCCGCTCCGGCCACCCCTCGGCCCGCTCCGGCAGCCGGGGTGCGTCCTCCGGCTCCGGGAGGGCGAACAGCGCGTCCGTGATGCCCGCCCCCGGGTCAGAGGCCGGCGGCAGCGCGCAGCTGCTCGACGCGGTCCGTGCGCTCCCACGTGAAGTCGGCGTCGTCCCTGCCGAAGTGGCCGTTCGCTGCGGTCCGTCGGTAGATGGGCCGCAGGAGGTTCAGCTCCTTCACGATGGCGGCCGGACGCAGGTCGAACACCGCGTTCACGGCCTCGATGATCTTCTCCTCCGGCACCGTGGCCGTGCCGAAGGTGTCCACGTACAGGCCCACGGGCCGGGCCGAGCCGATCGCGTAGGCCACCTGGAACTCGGCGCGCGAGGCGAGGCCGGCGGCCACCACGTTCTTCGCCACCCAGCGGAGCATGTAGGCGGCGGAGCGGTCCACCTTGGACGGGTCCTTGCCGGAGAAGGCGCCGCCGCCGTGCCGGGCCATGCCGCCGTAGGTGTCCACGATGATCTTGCGACCGGTGAGGCCGGCGTCGCCCACGGGCCCGCCGATGACGAACTTGCCACCCGGGTTGATGATGATCCGCATGCCGGAGGTGTCGAGGCCGGAGCGCTCGATGACGGGTCGGATCACGTGCTCCTCCACGTCCGCCCGCAGCTGCTCCTGGGTGACCCACTCGTGGTGCTGCGTGGAGACCACCACGGCCTCCACCGTGGTGGGCACGTGGCCGGGCGCGTAGCCGATGGTGACCTGCGTCTTGCCGTCCGGCAGCAGGTACGGCATGGGCGTGTTCTCCGCCCGACGCACCGCGGTGAGCCGCTCGGAGAGCCGGTGCGCGAGGTAGATGGGCATGGGCATGTACGCCGGGGTCTCGTCCGTGGCGTAGCCGAACATGATGCCCTGGTCCCCCGCGCCCTGCTCGTCCACCTCGTCCGCCGAGCCGTACTCGCGGGTCTCGAGGGACCGGGAGACGCCGGCGAAGATGTCCGAGGACTGCTGGCCGATGGAGATGTTCACGCCGCACTGGGCGCCGTCGAAGCCGTTGGCCGAGGAGTCGTAGCCGATGTCCAGGATGGTCTCGCGCACGATTTTGGGGATCTCCACGTACGCCGAGGTGTTCACCTCGCCGGCCACCTGCACCAGGCCCGTGGTGGTCAGGGTCTCCACGGCCACCTTCGCCGACGGGTCGGCGGCGAGGATCGCGTCCAGGATGGCGTCGGAGATCTGGTCGCAGATCTTGTCGGGGTGGCCCGCCGTGACGGACTCGGAGGTGAAGAGACGGAGCTCTCCGCCGCCCACCCCCGAATACGGGTCGGCGTGGCGGGCGGGGCTCAGCGAGGCGGCATCGGTCATGCCGCACAGTCTAGGTCAGCGGCCCGACGCGCCTGCGGGGTCGCGACCGGCGAGGTCATCCACGATCGCCTGCACGACGGCGGCCGCCGCCTGGTCCTTGGAGCCCACGGTCTCCACGGCGGGGCGGCCGTCGGCGAACAGGATGGTCACGGCGGTCTCGTCCCGGCCGAACACCTTGTCCGTACCGACCTCGTTGACCACGAGCATCTCGCAGCCCTTGCGCGCCAGTTTGGCCCGGCCGTACTCGAGCACGGAGGACGTCGCGTCGCCGGTCTCCGCGGCGAAGCCGACGATGAGCGGGGCCATGGGCCCGCCCTCGGAGCGGGTCCGCACGGCCGTGGCGAGCACGTCCGGGGTGCGCTCGAGCACGATGACGGGCGCGCCGCCGTCGTCGCCCTTCTTCATCTTGGCGTCGGAGACCTCGGCCGGTCGGAAGTCCGCGACGGCCGCCGCCATCACGAGGACGTCGGCGTCGGCGGCCTCCGCCAGCACGGCCTCGAGCAGGTCCTGCGTGGACTCCACGGGCACGACGCGCTCGACGCCCTCGGGCGTCGGGACGGACATGGACCCGGCGACGAACCGCACGGTGGCGCCGGCCTCGAGGGCGGCGCGCGCCAGGGCGGCCCCCTGCTTGCCGGAGGAGCGGTTCCCCAGGTAGCGGACCGGGTCCAGCGCCTCGCGGGTGCCCCCGGCCGTGATCACCACGGTGCGACCGGCCAGCGGGCCGGGTGTCGGCTCGGCGTCGGACCCGGAGGCCCGGGGACGGCGCGGGGCGCCCGCGGCCGCGGCGGCCTGCGCACGCTCCCAGATCTCGGCGGGCTCGGGCAGCCGCCCGGCGCCGGAGTCGGCCCCGGTGAGCCGGCCCACGGCGGGGTCCACGACCGTGACGCCGCGCTCGCGCAGGAGGGCGACGTTGGCGACCGTGGCGGGGTGGTGCCACATCTCGGTGTGCATGGCGGGGGCCAGGACGACGGGGCACGTGGCGGTGAGCAGCACGTTGCCCAGCAGGTCGGGCGCCATCCCCGCGGCGGTGCGCGCGAGCAGATCGGCGGTGGCCGGCGCGACCACCACGAGGTCCGCACGCCGGCCGAGCCGGACGTGGTTCACCTCGTCGACCGCCTCGAACGTGTCCGTGCGGACCGGGCGACCGGAGAGGGCCTCCCACGTCGCCGCGCCCACGAACTCGAGGGCGTTGGCGGTGGGCACCACGGTCACGCCGTGGCCGGCCTCGGTCATCAGGCGCAGCAGCAGCGCCGCCTTGTAGGCCGCGATGCCGCCGCCGACCCCGAGGACGATCTCCATGACGGGCTCAGGCCTCCGGGGCGTCCTCGGAGGTGCCCTCCTCGGCGCGCACCGTCTCGGCGGCCTCCTCGATGGCGGCGGGATCGCCCATCGGCTGGTGGGCGTCGGCCGACTCGAGGGTGGCGAACGGGTCGTCCTCGCCCGGCAGGGAGAAGTCGCCGAAGTCCTCGGCGGCCAGGTCGGCCTCCGGGGTGGCCTCGACGGCCTCGCGGGACACGAGCAGGTCGGCCTCGATCTCGCGCAGGGCGATGGACAGCGGCTTCTCGTTCAGCTGGGTGTCCACGAGCGGGCCGACGTACTCGAACAGCCCCTCGTGCAGCTGCGAGTAGTAGGCGTTGATCTGCCGGGCCCGCTTGGCGGCGAAGAGCACCAGGGCGTACTTCGAGTCGACCCGCTCCAGCAGGGAGTCGATGGGCGGGTTGACGATGCCTTCGTACTGTTCGGTCACGGGGTCTCCAAAGTCTTCATCTCACTGTCACGTCGGCGCCGGGTGCGGCGTCGGTGCGGCCGGTCCTCAGGCCTCGGTCGGACGGCGCTCGGGGTCCAGCCCCATGAGTCTCACCAGTTCCTCGGCGGCCCGCTCCACGCGGTCGTTCACGACGACGGCGTCGAACTCGGGTTCCGCGGCGAGTTCCAGTCTAGCCGTTTCGAGCCGGCGGCGCTGTTCCTCCGGGCTCTCGGTGCCGCGGCCGAGCAGCCGGGACACGAGTTCCTCCCAGCTCGGCGGCGCCAGGAACACGAAGGTGGCCTCCGGCAGCGCACGGCGGACCTGGCGCGCTCCCTGCAGGTCGATCTCCAGCAGGACGTGGCGGCCCTGCGCCACGGCCTCCATCACGCGGTCGCGCCGCGTGCCGTAGCGGTGGACGCCGTGCACGACGGCCCATTCCAGCATCTCGTCCGCCTCGACGAGGGAGTCGAACTCCTCCGGCGTCGTGAAGTAGTAGTGCACCCCGTCCTCCTCGCCCGGGCGCGCCGGGCGGGTGGTGGCGGAGACGGACAGCCAGGCCTCGGGGTAGTGCTCGCGGACATAGGCCGACACGGTGCCCTTGCCGACGGCGGTGGGGCCGGCCAGGACGGTGACGCCCGGGCCCGGGGGGCGTTCCTGGACGGCGGTGCGGGCCACCGGGACGGCGGGGGCGGGTCCGGGGTCGAACGTGTCGGTCACGCATCCTCCTGGTGGGACGGGCCTCGCAGACCCGTCACCCGGGCCGGCGCCGACCCGCCGGGATGTGGGGGTCACCGGCCAATATAGGCGATCAGCGCCTCGCGCTGACGACGGCCCAGGCCGCCCAGCCGACGCCGCGGCGAGATGCCGCACCCCGCCATCGCCTCCCGGGCCCGGACCTCGCCCACGCCCGGCAGGGCCAGCAGCAGGTCCACGGTCCGCAGACGGGCGACGGCGTCGTCGGCGTCCGCGCGCGCGAAAATGTCGGCCAGGCCGACCTCACCGGCGGCGAAGGCCGCCTTGAGCTCCGCCCGCGCCTGGCGGGCCTGGAGGGCCTTCCTCCGGGCCTCCGCCCTCTCCTGCACACTGAGCTGCCGCAACGCCATGGGTCTGACCTCGATGCCTCTCGTTCCCCACCGGCCCCGTCGTGACCCTTCCATGGTCAAGGACGACGAGCACAGCCGATCGAAAGGGAAGATACCATCCCGTCCACACGGCACGGGCGCGCCGGGAGGACGCGGGCGTCACCGCAGGGCGGCGCGATTCTCCTCGATCGTGTCCACCAGCGAGGCCACCGACGGGCCCGCGCTCAGGATGCCGCGGGACGAGGTCGCCAAGACCTGCGGCCAGGCCGTCCCGAAGTCGGCCCGCATGCCCCGGGCCGTGGCGCCCTGGGCACCGAACCCGGGCGCCAGCAGGGGCCCGCCGAGGGCCGGCAGGTCCAGGCCGAGGCGGTCCGCCTCGGCAGCCACCGTGGCGCCCAAGACGAGTCCCACCGGCCCCCACGCGTCGTCGCCGCGCAGGGCCGCGTTCTCGGCGGCCGCCGCCGCGGCGATGCGCCGGGCGACCGATCCCTCGGCCGACCCCTCGCCCACGTGCTGGACCTCGCGGCCCTCCGGATTGGAGGTCAGCGCGAGGACGAACACGCCGCGGCCGGCCTCGTGGGCGGCGCGGATGGTCGGCACGAGGGTGCCGAAACCCAGGTACGGGCTGAGCGTCACCGCATCCGCGGCCAGGGGCGAGGCGTCGGCGATCCACGCGGCGGCGTAGCCGTCCATGGTGGAGCCGATGTCACCGCGCTTGGCGTCCGCGATCGTGAGCACCCCGGCGTCCCGGGCGGCCGCGAGCAGCCGCTCCAGGGCCGCCAGGCCGGCCGATCCGTGGCGCTCGTACAGCGCCACCTGGGGCTTGATCGCCGCCACGCGGGGCCCCTCGGGACCCACCGCCGCCTCGAGGGCGGTCAGGGAGAACGCCTCGAGGCCCGCCGGGGTGTCGCTCAGGCCCCACTGCCGCAGCAGGCCCGGATGGGGGTCCACGCCGAGGCACAGCGGACCGGCCGTCTCCATGGCGTGGGCCAGCCGCCGCCCGAAGGGGGCGCGGGGCCCCGCGCCGCCCGTCGCCGTCGTGGTCACGCCGCGGCCTCCGGACCGGCGACAGCCTGCTGCAGGCGCGCGTCGTGCTCCTGCAGTGAGGTGACGGACCACTCGTAGGACCGCATGGCCTCGATGGCCTGCAGGCACGCCCCGAACTCGGCCGTGGTCGTGATCACCGGCACGCCGAGCGACGTCGCGGCCGCGCGGATCTCGTAGCCGTCCGTGCGGGCGTCTCCGCCGGAGGGCGTGTTCAGCACGAGATCGACGGTGCCGGCGTGCAGCTGCTCCAGCACGGTGCCCGCGCCGTCCTCGTGCCCGGCGTCGGCGATCTTCGCCACGACCTCCGCGGGGATGCCGTTGCGCCGCAGCACCTCGGCGGTGCCGCCGGTGGAGACCACCTGGAAGCCGAGGTCGACGAGGCGCTTGGCCTGGCCCACGAGGGTGCGCTTGTCCCGGTTCGCGACCGACACGAACACGCGCCCCGAGGTGGGCAGCGGGCCGCCGGCGGCGGACTGGGACTTGGCGAACGCGGTGTCGAAGTGCTTGTCGATGCCCATGACCTCGCCCGTCGAGCGCATCTCCGGGCCCAGCAGCGAGTCGACCACGCGGCCCTCCGCGGTGCGGAAGCGGGTGAACGGCAGCACCGCCTCCTTGACCGCCACGGGCGCGCCGATCGGCAGGGTGCCGCCGTCGTACGCCGTGGGCAGCATGCCGGCCGCGCGCAGGTCGGCGATGCTCTCGCCGACGCCGATCCGCGCGGCCGCCTTGGCCAGCTGGACGCCCGTGGCCTTCGAGACGAACGGCACGGTCCGCGAGGCGCGCGGGTTCGCCTCGATCACGTACAGCACGTCCGAGGCGAGCGCGAACTGGATGTTGATCAGGCCGCGCACGCCGACGCCGGCCGCGATCCGCTCGGTGGCGCGGTGCACGCGCTCGAGCACGTCCGGGCCCAGGGTGACGGGGGGCAGCACGCACGCGGAGTCGCCCGAGTGGATGCCCGCCTCCTCGATGTGCTCCATGACGCCGCCGAGGTACAGCTCGGTGCCGTCGTAGAGGGCGTCGACGTCGATCTCGATCGCGTCCTCGAGGAAGCGGTCCACGAGCATCGGCTGGTCGGGGGTGATCTCCGTCGCGTGCGCCACGTAGTGGGCCAGCGCCTCCTCGGAGTACACGATCTCCATGCCGCGGCCGCCGAGCACGTAGGAGGGGCGCACGAGCACGGGGTAGCCGATCTCGTCCGCCACGCGCTTGGCGTCGTCGAAGGAGACGGCCGTGCCGTTCTTCGGCGCCACCAGGCCCGCGCGCTCGAGCACGAGCGCGAACTCACCGCGGTGCTCGGCCAGGTCGATGGCCGCGGGCGAGGTGCCCAGGATCGGCACGCCGGCGTCGGCGAGCTGCTGGGCCAGCTTGAGCGGGGTCTGGCCGCCGAGCTGCACGAAGACGCCGCGCACGCCGCCGGAGGCCTCCTCTGCCGCGATGACCTCCAGGACGTCCTCGAGCGTGAGCGGCTCGAAGTAGAGGCGATCGGAGATGTCGTAGTCCGTGGATACCGTCTCCGGGTTGCAGTTGACCATCACGGTCTCGTAGCCGGCCTCGCGCAGCGCCATGGTGGCGTGCACGCACGAGTAGTCGAACTCGATGCCCTGGCCGATCCGGTTCGGGCCCGAGCCGAGGATGATCACCGACTCGCCCTCGTGCGGGGCGACCTCGGTCTCGAGGTCGTAGCTGGAGTACCGGTACGGGGTGAAGGCCTCGAACTCGGCGGCACAGGTGTCCACGGTCTTGTAGACGGGGCGCACGCCCAGGGCGTGACGCACGCCGCGCACGACCGCGGCGTCCATGTGCCGCAGCGAGCCGATCTGGGCGTCGGAGAACCCGTGCCGCTTGGCGCGGCGCAGCAGGGCCTCGTCGAGGACCTCGGCGTCGCGGATCTCGTCCGCGACCTCGTTGATGAGCACGAACTGGTCCAGGAACCACGGGTCGATCGCGGTGGCCTCGAAGGCCTCCTCGATCGTGGCGCCGGCGTAGAGCGCCTGCTGGGTCTGGGAGAGCCGGTCGGTGGTGGCCGTGCTCGCCGCCGCGAGCAGGGCCTGCGGGTCGGCGTCCTGCGGGAACGCGAGCTCCGAGCCCTTCTGCTCGAGCGAGCGCAGGGCCTTCTGCAGGGCCTCCGTGAAGTTGCGGCCGATGGCCATGGCCTCGCCGACCGACTTCATGGTGGTGGTCAGCGTGGGATCCGCCGCCGGGAACTTCTCGAACGCGAAGCGCGGGACCTTCACGACCACGTAGTCCAGGACCGGCTCGAAGGACGCCGGGGTCTTCTGGGTGATGTCGTTGGGGATCTCGTCCATCGTGTAGCCCAGGGCCAGCTTGGTGGCGATCTTGGCGATCGCGAAGCCGGTGGCCTTCGAGGCCAGCGCCGAGGAGCGGGAGACGCGCGGGTTCATCTCGATGACGACGACGCGCCCGTCCACGGGGTTCACCGCGAACTGGATGTTGCAGCCGCCGGTGTCCACGCCGACCTCGCGGATGACGTTGATCGAGATGTCCCGCAGCTTCTGGTACTCGCGGTCCGTCAGCGTCATGGCCGGGGCCACGGTGATGGAGTCGCCGGTGTGCACGCCCACGGGGTCCACGTTCTCGATGGAGCAGACGACGACGACGTTGTCGTTCTTGTCCCGCATCATCTCCAGCTCGTACTCCTTCCAGCCGAGGATGGACTCCTCGAGCAGGACCTCGGAGGTCGGGCTGTACTGCAGGCCGGCGCCGCAGATGCGGTACAGGTCGGCCTCGTCGTAGGCCATGCCGGAGCCGAGGCCGCCCATCGTGAACGAGGGGCGCACCACCACGGGGTACTTCAGGTCCTCGACGGCGGCCAGGGCCTCCTCCATCGTGTGCACGATGTGGGACCGGGCGGACTCGCCGCCGGCACGCTCCACGACGCCCTTGAACAGCTCGCGGTTCTCGCCGAGCTCGATGGCCTCGATGTTCGCGCCGATCAGCTCGACGCCGAAGCGCTCGAGCACCCCGTCCTTGTCGAGGGCGATGGCGGTGTTCAGCGCCGTCTGGCCGCCCAGGGTGGGCAGCAGGGCGTCCGGGCGCTCCTTCTCGATGATCTTGGCGACCACGGCCGGGGTGATGGGCTCGACGTAGGTGGCGTCGGCCAGCTCCGGGTCGGTCATGATCGTGGCCGGGTTGGAGTTGACGAGGACGACGCGGACGCCCTCCTCCTTGAGGACGCGGATGGCCTGGGTGCCCGAGTAGTCGAACTCGGCGGCCTGGCCGATCACGATGGGGCCGGAGCCGATGACCAGGACGGACTTCAGGTCGGTGCGCTTGGGCATGGATCAGGCTCCTTCGGTGGCGGGGGTGGTGGCGGCGCGGTGCTCGGTGAGCAGCTGCACGAAGCGGTCGAACAGGTCGAGGGTGTCGTTGGGGCCGGCCGCGGACTCCGGGTGGAACTGCACGGAGAAGGCGGGCCGGTCGAGCAGGCGCAGGCCCTCGACGACCTGGTCGTTCAGGGACCAGTGGGAGACCTCGACGCGGCCGAAGCGCGACTCCGGCGCCTCGATCGGCTCGCCGAGGGGGGCGTCCACGGCGAAGCCGTGGTTCTGGGAGGTGATGGCCACGCGGCCCGTGGCCTTGTCCAGCACCGGCTGGTTCGGGCCGCGGTGGCCGAACTTCAGCTTGTAGGTGTCAAAGCCGAGCGCGCGGCCGAAGATCTGGTTGCCGAAGCAGATGCCGAAGAACGGCAGGCCGGCGTCGAGGACCTCGCGCAGCAGCTCCACCTGGGCGTCTGCCGTGGCCGGGTCGCCGGGGCCGTTGGACAGGAAGACGCCGTCCGGGTCCACGGCGCGGATGCCGGCCAGGTCCGTGGCAGCGGGCAGCACGTGCACGCGGATGCCGCGGGAGGCCAGGTGCCGCGGCGTGGCGGCCTTGATGCCGAGGTCGAGGGCGGCGATCTCGGCGATCGGCTCGCCCTCCCAGCCGTGCTCGGCCGGCTCGATGACGTACGGCTGCTCCGTGGTGACGGACTCCGCGAGGCGGGCGCCGGCCATCGACGGCTGGGCGCGCACCTCCGCCAGCAGCTCGGCCTCCGGGCGGGCGGCGTGCTCGCCGGAGAACACGCCGGCGCGCATCGAGCCCTCGGTGCGCAGGAGGCGGGTGATGGCCCGGGTGTCGACCTCGCGGATCCCGACGACGCCGAACGCCTCGAGCTCCTCGTCGAGGGTGCGCTCGGCGCGCCAGTTGGACGGACGCCGGGCCGCGTCGCGGACCACGTAGCCGGCGGCGAAGATCGCCCGCGACTCCCGGTCGGCGTCGTTGACCCCGGTGTTGCCGATGTGCGGGGAGGTCTGCACGATGATCTGCCCCGCGTAGGACGGGTCGGTGAGGGTCTCCTGGTAGCCGGTCATGCCCGTGGTGAACACGGCCTCGCCCAGGGTGCGGCCGCGGGCGCCGTAGGCCCGGCCGCGGTGGACGGTGCCGTCCTCGAGGACGAGCAGGGCCAGGTCGTCGGTGGGGGTGCTCATCGGGGGTCTCCTTCTCCTGCGCGGCCGGCCGGGTCGGCCGGGGCGGGGTCGATGATGGTCTGCAGGGCGGCGAGGAGCCGGTCGCGGTCCTCGGGGCGGTCGGGGCGGAAGGCGGAGGTGAGTTCGACGTCGCCGAGGCGCCAGCCCCAGGCGACGAGCCCGCCCGGCTCGACGAACTTGCCGGCGATCCCCGCGGACAGGCCGGCCTCGACGAGGTCGTCCGCGGGGATGAACAGGTTGGCGGCCCCGGGGCGGAGCACGAGCAGGCCGCGGTGGGCGCCGGCGTCGTGGACCTCGAGGACCGCGCGCGAGCGCAGGCCCAGGCCGTGCACCGCCACGCGGTCCAGCCGGTCCTCGCCGCGCACCGTGCCCACGTGCATGCCCTCCGCGGACAGCGTCGGCTCGGCGTCGTAGAGGGCCGTCGGCACGGGGGCCGGGGCCGGGATCCCGGCCTGCGCCCGGCGGCGGGCCCGCCACCCGAGGGCCAGCAGGCCGAGCAGCACGAGGACGACGGCCAGGGTGCCCAGGGTCACCGGCAGCCACACGTCCGCGTAGTCCTTCGTCGGGGTCCGCGGCGGGACGGGACGGGCCGCCAGGGCGGCGGCCAGGGAGGTGATGCTCACGCGCGCTCCCCCGTCTCCGTCAGGGCCGGGTGGCGGTACGGCCGGGCGGGGGCGCCGTCGGCGACGACGCGGGCACCGCGATAGACCGTGTGGCGCACCGCGCCCGGCAGCTCCATGCCCCGGTACGGGCTGTTGCGGGACTTGGTCAGGTGCTGCTCGGGGTCCACGGTGCGGCGGGCCTGCGCGTCCACGAGCACGAGGTTGGCCACCGCGCCGACGCGCGGGACGCCGCGCTCGTCGGCCTGGCCCTGGTCGGTCAGGCCGGCGATCCGGGCCGGCGCCGTGGACATCACGCGGGCGACGCCGGCCCAGTCCATCAGGCCGGTGTCCACCATCGCCTGCTGCACCACGGACAGGGCGGTCTCGAGGCCCGTCATGCCCATCGCCGCGACCGTCCACTCGCACTGCTTGGTCTCGGCGGTGTGTGGGGCGTGGTCGGTGCCCACGGTGTCGATGGTGCCGTCGGCCAGCCCGGCGCGCAGGGCCATCACGTCGGACTCGCGGCGCAGCGGCGGATTGACCTTGAACACGGGGTCGTAGGAGCGGACGAGCTCCTCGGTGAGCAGCAGGTGGTGCGGGGTGACCTCGGCGGTCACGGCCACGCCCTGGGCCTTGGCCCAGCGGATCAGCTCGACGGAGCCGGCCGTGGAGACGTGGCACACGTGCAGGCGGGAGTCCACGTGCTGGGCCAGCAGCACGTCACGGGCGATGATGGCCTCCTCCGCCACGGCGGGCCAGCCGGCCAGGCCGAGGACGCCGGAGAGCTCGGACTCGTTCATCTGGGCGCCGGCGGTGAGGTTCGGCTCCTGCGCGTGCTGGGCCACGAAGCCGCCGAAGGACTTCACGTACTCGAGCGCACGGCGCATCAGCACGGCGTCGTGGACGCACATGCCGTCGTCGGAGAACATCCGCACGCGGGCCTGCGAGTCGGCCATCGCGCCGAGGTCGGCCAGGGCCTCGCCGGCCAGGCCCACGGTCACCGCGCCCACGGGGTGCACATCGCACCAGCCCGCGTCCCGGCCCAGCCGCCACACCTGCTCCACCACGCCGGCGGTGTCCGCCGTCGGCGTCGAGTTGGCCATCGCGTGGACCGAGGTGAAGCCGCCCATCGCGGCGGCGCGGGTGCCGGTCTCGACCGTCTCTGCATCCTCCTTGCCGGGCTGGCGCAGATGGGTGTGCAGGTCGACGAGCCCGGGCAGCAGCACCAGGCCGGCGCAGTCGACCTCCTCGGGGGCCGGGTCGAGGCCGGCGGCGTGGGCCGCGGCGTCCGGGCCGAGGGCGGCGATCCGGCCCTCGGCGACGAGCACGTCGGCGGTCTCACCCGTGGTCAGGCGCGCACTGCGCAGCAGCAGGGGGGCGGGGCTGGGGGCGCTCACGGGCGGACCTCCTGGTCGTGGTTGAGGACGAGGTGCAGGACCGCCATGCGGACAGACACGCCGTTGGCGACCTGCTCGAGGGCGGTGTTGCGGGGCGAGTCCGCCGCCGCCGGGCTGATCTCCAGGCCGCGGTTCATCGGGCCGGGGTGCATGACCACGGGCTCGTCGAGCAGGGCGCCGCGGCCGGCGGTGAGGCGGGCGAAGCGGTCGTCGGTCAGCCCCCAGGTCCGGGTGTACTCCCCCGCGGACGGGAAGAAGGCGCCGCCCATCCGCTCGGCCTGGACGCGGAGCATCATGACGGCGTCGGGGCCGGCGTCGAGGGCCTCGTCCAGCGAGTAGGTGACCTGGCACGGCCACGCGGCCACGCCCACGGGCAGCAGGGTGGGCGGCGCGGCCAGGGTGACCTGTGCGCCCAGCGTGCTGAGCAGCCACACGTTGGACCGGGCCACGCGCGAGTGCAGGATGTCCCCCACGATCACCACGCGCATGCCGGTCAGGTCCCGGCCGACCAGGTCCTCTCCCGTCGCCGCGGCGAGGCGCCGGCGCAGGGTGAAGGCGTCCAGGAGGGCCTGGGTGGGGTGCTCGTGGGTGCCGTCGCCGGCGTTCACGACGGCGGAGCGCACCCAGCCGGAGTCGGCCAGCTGGCGGGCCGCGCCCGAGGACCAGTGGCGCATCACGATGGCGTCCGCGCCGATGGCCTCGAGCGTCTGGACGGTGTCCTTGAGCGACTCCCCCTTGGAGACGGACGATCCCTTCGCGGAGAAGTTGATCACGTCCGCAGAGAGCCGCTTGGCGGCGGCCTCGAAGGAGATGCGGGTGCGGGTGGAGTCCTCGAGGAAGAGGTTCACCACGGTGCGGCCGCGCAGGGCGGGCAGCTTCTTGACCTCGCGCTGGTTGACGGCGGCCATCTCCTCGGCGGTGTCGAGGACGGCGAGGGCGTCGGCGCGGGAGAGGTCGGCGGTGGACAGCAGGTGGCGCACGGCTCAACCCTCCCGGGTCGCGATACGGTCGACGATGCTCACGGCGTCCTCAGTGACCTCGCCGGTGCCCTCGGGGCCGTCGACCTCCATGAGCCGGACCTGGACGCGCTCGGCGGTGGAGGTCGGCAGGTTCTTGCCCACGAAGTCGGCCCGGACGGGCAGCTCGCGGTGCCCGCGGTCCACGAGGACGGCCAGGCGCACGGCGGCGGGGCGGCCCAGGTCGGCGATCGCGTCGAGGGCGGCCCGGACGGTGCGGCCGGAGAAGAGGACGTCGTCCACGAGCACGACGACGGCGCCGTCGAGGGGGACCTCGGGCAGGCGGGTGGGCATCGGGGTGCGGGCCGTGCCGCGGCGGAGGTCGTCCCGGTAGAGCGTCACGTCCACCTCACCGACGGCGGCGGTGGGGTCGAAGGCCGGCTCGATGCGGGCCAGCAGGGCGCCGAGCCGCCGGGCCAGGGGGGCCCCGCGGCGCGGGATCCCCATCAGGACGAGACCCTCGGCGCCCTTGTTGGACTCGAGGATCTCGTGGGCGATCCGGGTCAGCGCCCGGTCGATCTCGGACGTGGACAGCACGGTCCGGGCAGCACGAGGTGCGGCGGGGTCAGTTCCCATGCCGGCGCCTCCTTCCCCGCCTCACAGGACGGCTCTTAAAGGATGCGTGGTTCGTCCCGGGGCGCCGGTGGGCCCCCGCGCGGGACGTCGCCGACTCTACCAGCGAGGCCCGCCCCACGGCGCGGATGACGCGGTGCGAAACGGGCCTCGTGACGGAGCTCTCGGCGGCTCAGGCGAGCAGCGTCGGCTTGACCTGCTGCAGGCGGCCGAGCAGACCGTTGACGAACTCGGGCGAGTCGTCCGTGGACAGCTGGGCGGCCAGGGCGACGGCCTCCGAGATGGCGACGGCGTCCGGCACGTCGTCCTGGAACAGCAGCTCCCAGGCCCCCACGCGCAGGATCGCCCGGTCGACGGCGGGCATGCGGTCCAGGGACCAGCCGCGGGAGTAGGAGCTCAGGGCCTCGTCGATCCGCTCCTGGTCCGCGATGACGCCCTCCACGAGCCGCTGGGTGTAGGCGTTCACCTGCAGGTCGGTGCTCTCGCGGCGGGTGCGGATGCCCTCCAGCACGGTGGAGCCGCGCTGCTCGGCCTCGAACAGGATCTCCACCGCACGCTGCCGGGAGCGGCTGCGCGCCGTGGTTCCCCGCTTGGCACCGGAGCCGGCGGAGGCCCGCTCAGTCATTGACGCGGCCGAGGTAGTCGCCGGTGCGGGTGTCGACCTTGACGCGGGTGCCCTGCTCCACGAAGAGCGGCACCTGGATCTCGGCGCCGGTCTCCACGGTGGCGGGCTTGGTGCCGGCGGAGGAGCGGTCCCCCTGCAGGCCCGGCTCGGTGTAAGTGATCTCCAGGACGACGGACGCCGGCATCTCCAGGTACAGCGGCGTGCCCTCGTGCAGGGCGATGACCACCTGGGTGTTCTCGAGCATGTACTTCGCGGCGTCGCCGACCACGGCCCCGGGCACGGTGATCTGGTCGTAGTCCTTGACGTCCATGAACACGTAGTCCGCGCCGTCCTGGTAGAGGTACTGGTAGTCGGAGCGGTCGACGGTGGCGAACTCGACCTTGGCGCCGGCGTTGAAGGTCTTGTCCACGACCTTGCCCGTGGTGATGTTCTTCATCTTGGTGCGGACGAACGCGCCGCCCTTGCCCGGCTTGACGTGCTGGAACTCGGTGACGTTCCAGAGCTGGCCCTCCAGCTTCAGGACGGCGCCGTTCTTGATGTCGTTGCTCGTTGCCACGTGTGTGCTCCCAATCGGTCTCGCGGACCGTCACGGGTCCGCCTGCAGTGGGTGGGGTCTTGGATGTGCGCGGGCCAGTCTACGGGAGGCCCCGCGCGGGGCCGGGGTCAGCGGCGGCTCACTCCGCGATCTCCTGGTACGCCGCGAAGAGCAGGGACGCGTCCGGGATGTCCACGGTGGTGGGCTGCGCGAGCCCGTCCAGCAGGACGAAGCGCAGCTGGTCGCCGCGGTTCTTCTTGTCCCGGCGGATGCCCTCGAGCAGGGTCTGCCACCGGTCCCCGCGGTAGGAGACGGGCAGGCCCAGGGCTGTCAGCACCGACCAGTGCCGGTCCGCGGTGGCGTCGTCGAGCCGGCCGAGGGATCGGGCCAGCTCGGCCGCGAAGACCAGGCCCACGGACACCGCGGCGCCGTGGCGCCACTGGTAGCGCTCGGCGAGCTCGATCGCGTGCCCCATCGTGTGGCCGTAGTTCAGTGCCTCGCGGGCGCCCGACTCGCGGGGGTCGCGGGAGACGACGTCCGCCTTGACCCGGATCGAGCGCTCGATCAGCTCGCGCAGCCGCGGGGAGTGCGGGTTCTGGGCCTGGGCCGGGTCCTCCTCGATGAGGTCGAGGATCGCGGGGTCGGCGATGAAGCCGCACTTCACGACCTCGGCCAGGCCGGAGATCAGCTCGTTGGCCGGCAGGGTGAGCAGCGTGTCCAGGTCGGCCAGCACGCCGGCCGGATTGTGGAACGCCCCCACCAGGTTCTTGCCCTCGGCGGTGTTGATGCCGGTCTTGCCGCCCACCGCCGCGTCCACCATGCCCAGCAGGGTGGTGGGCATGTGCACGACGCGGATGCCGCGCAGCCACGTGGCCGCCACGAAGCCGGCCAGGTCGGACACGGCGCCGCCGCCCACGGAGACGATCGCGTCCGACCGGGTGAAGTCGTTCTGGCCGAGCACCTGCCAGCAGAACCCGGCCACCTGCAGGTGCTTGCCCTCCTCGGCGTCCGGGATCTCGGCGGTCAGTGCGGTCAGGCCCACGGCCTCGAGGTCGTTCTTGACGACGTCGCCGGTGGCCCGGAGGGCGCGCGGATGGATGACCAGCACGCGTCGGACGGTCGGGCCGAGCAGGTCCGGCAGGCGCGCGAGCAGGCCCCGGCCCACCACCACGTCGTAGCCGCCGTGCACGGCCGCCTCGTGGCCGCCGGCCACGGGGATGACCGTCACGTCCTCGGGTGCGGCCGGAGCGGCCGCGGGCGCCGCCCCCGGTGTCTCCTGCTCGGTGATGTCCGGCTCACGGTCGGTCATGGGTGTGACTCACTCCTTCGGGGGCGGTGGGCGTCCCCCACGATACGCCAGGCCGCTTCGGCGGCCGTCAGGCCTGTGGTGTCGAGCACGAGGTCGGCGACCTCGCGGTACAGCCCCTCGCGTTCGGCGAGGATGCGCCGCCAGGTCCCGGCGGGGTCGCCGGCCAGGACGGGGCGGCCCGCGCCGCCGCCCACGCGGCGCAGCGCCTCCTCCTCTCCGACCGCGAGGTAGACGACGTCGGAGTCCGGCCCGGCCAGCGCGCGGCGGGTGCCCGGATGCAGGACGGCGCCGCCGCCGCACGAGAGGACGCACGGGGTGGGTCGGCCGAGCACATGGCCGATGACGCGCGCCTCCTCCGCCCGGAACGCGGCCTCGCCGTGCTCGGCGAAGAACTCCGGGATCGGGCCGTGGACCTGGGTGAACAGCTCGTCGGAGTCCACGAAGGGCAGCCCGGTCACGGCGGCCAGGGCCCGGCCGACCGTCGTCTTCCCGGCCCCCATCGGGCCGACGAGGACGACCCGGCGGGCCGGGCGCGCGGCCGGGTCCTCGTCGGCCGCGGCGGCCACCGTGGCCGCGGCCGTCAGGCGCGCCTCGAGGGCACCGGTCATGCCCTCCCACGGGCACACGGTGACGGGGCCGGGGACGGGACGCGTGCTCGGGTCCGGTCCCGGGGCCGGCGCGGTCCCGGGGGTGTCGGTCACGGCAGGGGGTCGCCCATCGGGCCGTCCGCCACGACGTCGGCGGCCGGCTCCGGCAGGGCGGGGACCGCGGCCTGGAACGCCTCGAGGTTGCGGCGCGTCTCGGCCACGGAGTCGCCGCCGAACTTCTCGAGCATCGCGTCGGCCAGGACGAGGGCGACCATGGCCTCGGCGACGATGCCCGCGGCGGGCACGGCCGCCACGTCGGAGCGCTGATGGTGGGCCGTGGTCTCCGCGCCCGTGGCGACGTCGACCGTGGGCAGCGCGCGCGGCACCGTGGCGATCGGCTTCATCGCGGCGCTCACGCGCAGCAGCTCGCCCGTCGACATGCCGGCCTCGATGCCGCCGGCCCGGTCGCTCGTGCGCCGGGGGCGGCCGTCCGCGCCGCGGGCGATCCCGTCGTGGGCGGCGGAGCCGCGTCGGGCGGCCGTGGCGAACCCGTCGCCGACCTGCACGCCCTTGATCGCCTGGATGCCCATGAGCGCCCCGGCCAGCCGCGCGTCGAGGCGGCGGTCCCAGTGCACGTGGGAGCCCAGGCCGATCGGCACGCCGTACGCCAGCACCTCCACGACGCCGCCGAGGGTCTCCCCGGCGCGGTGGGCGTCGTCGACCTCGGCGACCATCGCCGCCGAGGTCTGCGGGTCGAGGCAGCGGACCGGGTCGGCGTCGAGGCGGGCCTCGTCCTCGGGCACGGGGAACGGGTGGCCCTCCGGCAGGGCGGCCTCCCCGAAGGCCACGGTGTGGGAGACGATCCGCACGCCGAGCTCGCCGAGGAAGGCGCGGGCGACGGTGCCCAGGGCCACACGGGCGGCGGTCTCACGGGCGGAGGCGCGCTCGAGGAGGGGGCGGGCCTCGTCGAAGCCGTACTTCTGCATGCCGGTCAGGTCGGCGTGGCCGGGCCGCGGGCGGGTGAGCGCCGCGTTGCGGGCCAGACCGTCGAGCTCCTCCGCGGGGACGGGATCGGCGGCCATCACCTTCTCCCACTTGGGCCATTCCGTGTTGCCCACCTGGATCGCCACGGGCGAGCCGAGGGTGCGGCCGTGGCGGACGCCGCCGAGGATCGTCACCGCGTCCTGCTCGAACTTCATGCGCGCGCCGCGCCCGTACCCCAGGCGGCGGCGCGCGAGCGCGTCCTGCACGTCCTGCGTCGTGACCGGGATCCCGGCCGGCAGTCCCTCAACGATTCCTGTGAGCGCGGGGCCGTGAGACTCCCCCGCTGTCAACCAGCGCACCATGGCGTGCAGTCTCTCACGCACGGGGCACCGCGCCGCCGCGTGTGACCGGACGGGACGCGCCGGATGCGGCGTCCGGCGCTCAGCCGGCGGCCGGCCCCAGGGCGTCCGCCGCGGCGCGCGTCACCGCCGCCCAGTCCGGCTCGGGCATCCCGGCCGCGGCGCGGGGCCGGGCCGTGAACAGCCGCACCTGCTCGACGCCCTGGTGCAGCAGCATGGACAGCCCGGACGCCACCGGACCGCCCTCCCGGGACCAGGCGGCCGCCAGCACGGAGGGCCACGGGTCGTAGGCCGCGTCCAGCAGGGGCGGCAGGGCGGCGTCGGCCGGCACGTGCGCGGCCAGGGCGTCCGCGGCGCGCGGCGGCAGGGTGGCGACGACGGCACGCAGCCCCGGCGCCCGCCGGAGCAGATCCGCCTGGGTCAGGGTCGCCCAGCGCAGCCCCAGCGCGTCGGCCAGGGCCGTCACCTCGGCGGCGCGGGCGGCGTCGCGGACGCCGAAGAGCACCGCGTTCGCGCCGAGCGTGGCGGCGGCGAGGACGGCCGCCGTCGCGGTCCCCCCGTTCCCGAGGACGCCGACGGTCCCGCCCCGGGCGGCACGGTCGAGGCCGGCCGCGGCGAGGGCGCCGAGGATGCCGTCCACGTCCGTGTTCTCGGCGTGGACGACCCCGGGGGCGGCGGGATGGTCGCGCACGAGGGTGTTCGCGGTGCCCAGGAGCCGGACGCGGTCGCTGACGTGCCCGGCGGCGGCGACGACCGCCCGCTTCAGCGGCATGGTGACGGAGCAGCCGAGCCAGTCCTGCCCGCGGGCCGCGGCCGCGCCGCCGTCGGCCGCGCCCGGGGCGCCGAGGTGCTCGGCCGCGAAGGCCAGCACCTCGTCCTCGCCCAGGTCACGGCGGCCGTAGTCGACGTCGAGGCCGAGGACCCGGTAGGCGGCCGCGTGCAGCACCGGGGAGAGCGAGTGGGCGATCGGCCGGCCCAGGACCGCCGCGCGCAGCACGGGGCGCATCAGCACACCCCCGGATTGGACGCGCAGTAGCGCTGCAGGGTGCGCACGTGCTGCTGGTGCTCCTCATAGGTGCGGGAGAACTCGGTGTGGCCGGTGCCGATGTCCGTGGTCACCCAGTAGTAGGCGTCCGTCTCGGCCGGGTCGAGGGCGGCCTCGACGGCCGCGTCGGAGGGCATGCCGATCGGACCCGGCGGCAGGCCCGGGTGCACGTACGTGTTGTAGGGGTTCGAGGCGTCCTGCCGCTGGCCCGAGGTGAAGCTGAGGCTGCGCACTCCGAGGCCGTACGTGACGGTGGCGTCGATCTGCAGGAGCCCGTGCGTCTCGGTGTTGTCCGGGGCGAGGCGGTTCTCGATGGCGCCGGCGACCTGCTGGTAGTCCTGGGGCAGGGCCTCCGCCTCGAGGATGGAGGCGATCGTGAGCACGCGCTGCTGCTCGGCCGGGTCGCGGACGTCGAGGGCCTCGAGCTCGGCGAGGGTGGGCCGGACCAGGGCGTCGAGCACCTGCCCGGCGGTGGCGTCGACGGGGAGGCGGTACTCCCCGGCGTCGAGCCAGCCCTCGAGCGTGCCCGCCTCCCCGGGGACGCCGTAGCGGGTCGGGTCCTGGGCGGCGGCCTCGAGCTCCTCGCGGGGCAGCCCCGTGGCCTCGGCGACGGCGTCCAGCACCTCGGTGAGTCGCCGCCCGCGCTCCACGAGCACGTAGTGCACGGCCCCGTCCGTGGCACCCTGGAGCACCGCGAGGGCCTCGGCCGCGGGCATCCGCTCGCGCAGCACGAAGTCCCCCGAACGGACGAGACCGCTGCCCGTGTCCCTGGCGGCGCGCTCGAAAGCACGGGCTGAGCCCACGATGCCGGCCCGGTCCAGGCGGGCCGCCACGGAGCCCAGGTCCTCGCCCGGCTCCACCGAGAACGTCACCTCGTCGCCCTCGACGGCCGTGTGGTCGGGGCCGCTCAGGAAGCCGCGCACGATCAGCCCGACCACGACGGCGAACGCCACCAGCACCGTGCCCAGCACCAGCGCGGTCCGCCGCCGGCCGGCGCCGCGGTCGACCCGCGAGGCCGGGTGGGACCCGGTGCCCCGGCGGCGCAGGAACGTGCGGGGCCGGCGTGGGCCGGCCGCGCCGACCGGCTGGGACGGGGCGCCGACGTCGGCCTCGTCCGCCTCCTCGTGGGCGAAGCCGAACACGTCGAGGTCGTCGTGGACGTCGGCCTCGTCGTCGAGCAGATCGTCCCAGTGGTCCTCACGCCGAGCGTGCTGGTGGTCGCCGGTCACCGGATCGGCTCCCGGTCCTGGCCGGCCCAGCGCCCGGTGCGGCGCTGCTCGTCCACGGCGGCCTGCAGGATCGCGACGGCGGCCGCCTGGTCGATCACGCCGCGGCTGTCCTTGACGGACCGGCCCGCGGCCCGCAGTCCGGCCTGCGCGGAGACCGTGCTGAGCCGCTCGTCGACGAGCCGGACCGGCACAGGGTGGCCCGCCTCGGCCAGGGCGGCGGCGACGGCGTCCGCGTAGTCGAGGGCGTCCTGCGTGGACGGCGTGTGCTCGCCCCGTAGATTCACCGGCAGGCCGACGTACACGGCGACGACGTCGAGCTCGCGTGCGTGGGCGACGAGCTCGTCCACGTCACGACGTCGACGCGCATCCCGCCGCAGGGTGGCCACGGGGGTGGCGATCAGGCCGTCGGGGTCGGCCGACGCGACGCCCACGCGGGCACGGCCGACGTCGACGCCGAGGGTGCGCCCCCGGCGCACGGCGTCGGTTGCCGCGTTGGCCCCGTCCTGACCTGCGCTCACGTCCGCCTCAGGCCGCGCGCACCGCGGCGACGACGGCGTCGAGCGCATCCCCGACGCGCGTGACGTCCTGGCCGCCGCCCTGGGCGACGTCGTCCTTGCCTCCGCCCCCGCCGCCGAGCACGCCGGTGGCGGTCTTGACCATGGCGCCCGCCTTGAGGCCGGCCGCGCGGGCGGCCTCGTTGGTCGCCACGACCACGAGGGGCCGGCCCTTGGCCTCGGCCGTGAGGGCCACGAACACGGGCGTGCCCGCCGCGTTGCCGCCGGCCGACTCGATCCGGGCGCGCAGGTCCAGCGCGAGGGAACGCAGCTGGTCCCCGGCCACGTCGCCGGCGTGGTGGGCCAGCACCCGCACCGACGTCCCACCGGACGTCGTGACGTCCCGGGCCTGCGCGGCGAGCTGTCCGGCCTGGGCCTGCAGCGCCTGGGCCCGCAGCTCCGCGACCTGCTTCTCGGCCGCCTTGAGCCGGTCCAGGGTGGCGCCGATGCGGTCCTTGAGCTCCTCGGCCGGGGCCTTGAACATCTCCGAGAGCTCGGAGACGAGGGTGCGCTCCGCGGCGAGGTGGCGGAACGAGTCCAGGCCGACGAGGGCCTCGACGCGGCGGTTGCCCGAGCCCACGGACTGCTCGCCGAGCAGGGTCAGCGAGCCGATCTGCGCGGTGCGGCCCACGTGGGTGCCGCCGCACAGCTCGCGGGACCAGGCGCCGTCGATCTCCACGACGCGCACCCGGTCGCCGTACTTCTCGCCGAACAGGCTCATCGCGCCGAGTGCGCGCGCCTCCTCGAGGCTCATCTCCTGGGTGAGCACGGTGTGGTCGTCGCGGATGGCGATGTTCACCACGTCCTCGACCTCGGAGCGGGCCCCGGCCGAGAGCGACTCGGCCCAGCGGAAGTCGAAGCGCAGGTAGCCCTCCTTGTTGAAGGAGCCGGACTGGGTGGCCTCGGGGCCGAGGATCTGGTGCAGCGCGGCGTGCACCAGGTGGGTGCCGGAGTGGGCCTTCTCGCCGTCAAGGCGGCGCTGCAGGTCGATCGCGCCGAGGGCCTGCGCGCCGGCGGCGACCTCGCCGTCGAGGACCTTGACCCTGTGCACGGACAGCCCCTTCACGGGGGCCTGCACGTCGAGCACCTCGAGGCGGAAGCCGTCGCCGGTGATCAGGCCGGTGTCCGCGGCCTGGCCGCCGGACTCCGCGTAGAACGGCGTGGCGTCTAGGACGAGCTCGAGCTCCGTGCCGGCGCCCGCGGACGGGACCTCCTCGCCGTTCTGCAGCAGGCCGCGCACCACCGACTCGGTGGTGTGCTCGGTGTAGCCGGTGAAGTGGGTCTGGCCTTCGGCGCGCAGGCGCTGGTACACGGCCGTGTCCGTGTGGCCGGACTTCTTGGCCTTGGCGTCCGCGCGGGCGCGGTCGCGCTGCTCGGCCATGAGGGCGCGGAACCCGGCCTCGTCCACGGCGACGCCGGCCTCCTCCGCGATCTCCAGCGTCAGCTCGATCGGGAAGCCGTAGGTGTCGTGCAGCTCGAACGCGTCCGGGCCGGCGATGCCGCCGCCCGCCGAGCGGGCCTGGCCCACCGCGGCGTCGAGGCGGGCCGTGCCCGCGGCGATGGTCCGCAGGAACGCCTTCTCCTCGGCGTAGGCGATCCGGGCGATGCGCTCGAACTCGTCCGCGACGACCGGGTAGGTGCCCTTCATCGCGTCCCGGGAGACCGGCAGCAGCTCGGGGAACACGGGCTCGGTGACGCCCATCAGGCGCAGGGCGCGGACGACGCGGCGGATGAGGCGGCGCAGCACGTAGCCGCGGCCCTCGTTGCCGGGACGCACGCCGTCGCTGATCAGCATCAGGGCCGAGCGCACGTGGTCGGCCACCATGCGCAGGCGGACGTCGTCGTCGTAGTGCGGGTCGGCCGGGTCCTCGGTGGAGGTGTAGGAGCGACCGGCCAGCTGCGCGGCGCGGTCGAGCACGGGGCGGACCTGGTCCGTCTCGTACATGTTCTCCACACCCTGGAGGATCATGGCGAGCCGCTCGAGGCCGAGACCGGTGTCGATGTTCTTGTGCTCGAGCTCGCCGGCGACGTCGAAGTCGTCCTTCGAGCGCACCGCGGAGAGGCGGTACTGCATGAACACGAGGTTCCAGATCTCGATGTAGCGGGTGTCGTCCGCGGCCGGGCCGCCGTCGACGCCGTACGCGGGGCCGCGGTCGTAGAAGATCTCCGAGCAGGGGCCGCCCGGGCCGGGCTGGCCGGTGTGCCAGTAGTTGTCCTCCTTGCCCATGCGCTGGATGCGCTCTGGACGGACGCCCACGTCCTCGCGCCAGATGCGCTCGGCCTCGTCGTCCTCGCGGTACACGGTGACCCAGAGGCGCTCGGGGTCCAGGCCGAAGCCGCCGTCCTCGACCGAGGACGTCAGCAGCTCCCAGGCCATCGGGATGGCCGTCTCCTTGAAGTAGTCGCCGAAGGAGAAGTTGCCGCACATCTGGAAGAAGGTGCCGTGGCGGACGGTCTTGCCGACCTCCTCGATGTCCGCGGTGCGGATGCACTTCTGCACCGAGACGACGCGCGGGCTCGGCGGGGTCTGCTCCCCCAGGAAGTACGGGATGAACGGGACCATGCCGGCCACCGTGAACAGCAGCGACGGATCCGGCGAGACGAGCGACGCCGACGGCACCACGCGGTGCCCCCTGGACTCGAAGAAGGCGGTCCAGCGGCGGGCGATCTCCTGGGACTTCATGCGGGGGTGTCCTTCTGCGTGGTGGTGGTCTGGGGGCGGGCGGCGCCGTGCGACGGCGGCTCCACGGTCTCCCCGGAGATGATCGGCCCCGTGTGGGGCAGGTAGGGCGCGGCCCAGGGGGCCTCGGCGCGGACGCGCTCGGCCAGGCGCCGGGCACCGTCCTGCAGGGCGGCCGCCGCGGCGTCGGCGGCGGCCTCACCGGCCTGGCGGGCCAGACGCTCCGGGTCCAGGCGGGCGGAGAACCCCGCGCGCCCCCCCGCGGAGCCAGGGTCAGACGTCGGCGCGTCGGTCGCGTCGGTGGCCGGGTGGGCACGGTCGCCGAGGGCGCGGTGTGCGAACCAGCCGGATGCGGCGCCGGCGCCGACGAGCAGCAGCGAGCGGAGCATGGCGGGGGCCTCCTTCGGACGGCAGGGATTCCGGCCCCACCTTACCGGGCGCGGCGCCGATCCCCGGCGGCGGGCCCGGGGGACGCCGCAGGCCCGGTCACCTCCGAGAGGTGACCGGGCCTGCGGGACGCGCGGGGCGCCGTCGTCCGGGACGGACCCGGCCGCGGCGGATCAGCGCGCGTAGTACTCGACCACGAGCTGCTCCTCGCAGGTCACGGGGACCTCGGAGCGCTTCGGGCGACGGGTGAGGGTGGCGCGCAGCTTGTCGATCTCCACGGTCAGGTAGCCCGGGGTGGCGGGCAGGACCTGCTGGTGGGCGCCGGCGGCGGCCAGCTGGAAGGGGACCATCTTCTCCGAGCGCTCGTGCACGTGGATCATCTGGCCCTCCTTCACGCGGAACGAGGGGACGTCCACGCGCTTGCCGTCCACCATGATGTGGCGGTGCACGACGAGCTGACGGGCCTGCTGGATGGTGCGGGCGAAGCCGGCACGCAGCACGAGGGCGTCGAGGCGCTGCTCGAGGAGCTCGACCAGGTTCTCACCGGTCAGGCCGGCGGTGCGCTTGGCCTCCTCGAAGTAGCGGCGCATCTGGGCCTCGCGGATGTTGTACTGGGCGCGCAGACGCTGCTTCTCCTTGAGGCGCACCGCGTAGTCCGAGTCCTGCTTGCGGCGGGCACGGCCGTGCTGGCCGGGGCCGTACGGACGACGCTCCATGTACTTCTCGGCCTTGGGAGTCAGCGCGATGCCCAGGGCGCGGGAGTGCCGCACGGTGCGGCGGGTGCGAAGGTTGCCACTCATGGTGGACCTGCCTTTCCTTGACGTGCGGCACGGTTCGGGTTTGTCTCGAGGTCTCGTCCGGGCGCCGGGGCGCACGGGTCAAGGGGCCTCGAACCTGGCCTCCCCGCGATCCTGAGGAGAGCTGAGGGGCGTGCCGCCGCCCGTCATCCACTGATGCGCTGCGCGTCCCTCGCCCGGGCACGCGGGCGTCCGCGGGGATCCGAGCGAGGGGGATGCGTCCGGGGCGCAGCGCCTGCCAGACCGGTCCACCTTACCAGAGCGACGACGACGGGGCGGGCCGGGGCTCAGGCGCGCGGCGTGGCCGCGGTGCCGGGGTCCGCGCCGAGGAGCTGACCGGCCTGGTCCAGGTGGGAGGCCTCGACCAGCACGTCGTACGACTCGGCCTCCATGGTCTGCAGGGACGTGAAGTCGCGCCTGCCGCCGGTGGCCGCGTGGCCGATCGCCCCGAAGACCGCCCCCCACAGGGCGCCCAGGCCCAGGGAGATCAGCAGGATCCAGAGGAACCCGAAGCCGGGGGCGAAGATCGAGAAGAGCAGGCCGAGCAGGAGGCCGAACCACAGGCCCTGCAGCCCGCCGCGGACGGCGGCCTTGCCGGTGGTCATCCGGCCCAGGACCTGCTCCACGGAGCGCAGCCCGGTGCCCACGATGCGCACGCGCTCCACGGGGAACCCGGCGTCGGAGAGCTGGTCCACGAGGGCCTGGGCCTCGGCGTAGGCCGGGACGGAGCGCAGGATGCGGTAGTCGGCCTGCGGGAGGGCGGGGCCGCCGGCGCCGGGGCGGCCGTACGGGGCCGGCTGCTGCGCGGCGGTGTGCTGCGGGGTGGACTGCTGCGGAGTGGACTGGGTCATGGGGGCGGCTCCTTCTGTTCCTTCTGTGCGTCGGTGGTGCATGGGGGCGCGAGCGGGCGAGGAGTCGGCGGGCCGACGTCGACCGCCCCGCTCATCCCTGGACAACCGGTGATCCGGGCGTCTTTATTCCGCGCGGCCGCCCGAGGCGTCCGCCCCCGGGCCCGGCGCGCGCTCAGTCGCCGCGGATGATCCGGCGCAGCGCGGCCACCTGCTCGGTGAGCCGCTTCTCGTGTCCGATGGGCTTGGGCCGGTAATAGTCCCTCCCGACCAGGGGGTCCGGCGCGTACTGCTGACGGGCGACGGCGTGCGGCTCGTCGTGGCTGTAGACGTAGCCCTGGCCGTGGCCGAGGGCCGCCGCGCCGGGGTAGTGCGCGTCCCGCAGGTGCGCCGGCACCGCGCCCGTGTGGCCGGCCCGCACGTCCGCGATCGCCTCGTTCACGGCGGTGTAGCTCGCGTTGGACTTCGGCGCGGTGGCCAGATGCGTCACGGCCTGCGCCAGGATGATGCGTCCCTCCGGCATGCCGATCAGCTGCACGGCCTGGGCGGCGGCCACGGCGGTCTGCAGCGCGGTCGGGTCGGCCATGCCCACGTCCTCGGACGCGGAGATGATCAGCCGCCGGGCGATGAACCGGGGGTCCTCCCCCGCCTCCAGCATCCGGGCGAGGTAGTGCATCGACGCGTCCACGTCCGAGCCGCGGATGGACTTGATGAAGGCACTGATCACGTCGTAGTGCTGGTCGCCGTCCTTGTCGTAGCGCTGGACGTGGTGGTCCATCGCCTGCGCGGCGTCCTCCTCCGTGACCGCGACGGCGCCCTCCCCCGCCCGGCCGGCCTCGCGCGCCTTGTCCAGGGCGACGCCGGCCGCGGCCTCCAGCACCGTGAGCGCCCGCCTCGCGTCGCCGCCGGCCATCCGCACCAGGTAGTCCCGCGCGTCGTCCTGGAGCACCACGGCGCCGTTGAGCCCGCGCTCCTGGGTCACGGCACGGTCCAGCAGCCCGACGATGTCGTCGTCCGTGAGGGGACGCAGCGTGAGCAGCAGCGACCGGGAGAGCAGGGGTGCGATCACGGAGAAGGACGGGTTCTCCGTGGTCGCGGCCACCAGCACGACCCAGCGGTTCTCGACGCCCGGCAGCAGCGCGTCCTGCTGCGCCTTGGAGAAGCGGTGGATCTCATCGAGGAACAGGACGGTGGTGCGCCCGTAGAGGTCCCGTTCGCGCTGGGCCTGCTCCATCACCTGCCGCACGTCCTTCACACCGGCCGTGATCGCGGACAGCTCCGTGAACGTGCGCCCGGGGGCGCGGGCGATCACGTGGGCCAGCGTCGTCTTGCCGATGCCCGGAGGCCCGTAGAGGATGACCGAGCTCGGTCCCGCGGCGGAGTCCGGATCGGGCTCAGCGAGCTTGCGCAGCGGGGAGCCCGGCCGCATGAGGTGCCGCTGGCCCAGCACGTCATCCAGCGTGCGCGGGCGCATGCGCACGGCCAGCGGTGCGCCGGGGTGCGGGGCGGCCACGGTGCCGGCCGGGCCGTCGTCGTCGGCCCCGTTGTGCGCGGCGCTGAAGAGGTCGTCCATCGGGTCCAGGGTAGTCCTCGGCCCGCGGGCGCGTGGGTGGCATCCTGGCCGCATGAGCCCCGCCGCCCCGCGCGCCGACCACACCCATGTCCTGCTGCTGCGCGGGATCAACGTGGGCCGGAGCAACCGTGTCGGGAAGGACACGCTGATCCGCTGGGCCCGGGCCGCCGGCGGGGAGGCGGTCACGACCCACCTGGCCAGCGGCAACGTCCTGTTCCGGGCGTCCTCCGACGCGGCCGCCGAGGGCGTGCGGCAGGGGTTCGCGCGGCGGGCGCGTGAGGAGGGCGGCCTCGACGTCCCCGTGGTCCTCGTGGACGTGGGCACGCTCCGGCGCGCCCTGGAGCTGCACGACGCGCTCCCCTGGGCCGGCGGCGAGCCGAAACGCACCCAGCTCACCGTGCTCGAGGACGACCCCGCACCCGAGGCGGCCGCCGCCCTGGCCGCGCTCGACCACGGGGATGGCCGACCCGCGGGGCCGGATCGCACGGCCCTGGAGGGACGGCTGCTGTGGATGCGCTGCGCCGCGGGGGTCGCCGACTCCCCGCTCACCCCGGCTCGCCTCGACCGGGCGCTCGGGGTGCGCGGCACGGCCCGGAACCTCACGACGGTGCGGGTGCTCGCGGGGCTGCCGAGCGAGGACTGACCTCGGCGGACGGCACGCGGGGCGTCCGGGGCGTCGACACCCGCGGGACACCGCGCGCTGGCCGGGACGTCACGGTCCGTTCACATCCGTGCGATGGGGTGACCCCGTCCTCCGCCTCCCTGCCCTGACTGGAGCATCCATGCCTCGCCTCGCACGCCTCGCCACGGCCGTCACCGCCGCGGCCCTGTCCACGGCCTTCCTCGCCCCGGCCTCCCTCAGCGCGCCCGCCCCGCACTCGGCCACGGCCCAGCGCGCCGCCATCGCCGCCAACCCGTCCGGCAAGAGCATCGAGCTCACCCGCGCCGGCACCCACGAGACCGGCGTGTTCGGCGAGTCCGCCGCCGAGATCCCGGCCTTCGACGCGGTCTCCGGCCGCCTGTTCGTGGTGAACGCGCAGCGCGGCGCCGTCGACGTCATGCGCCTGGGCGCCGACGCCGCCCCCGTGGCCGAGCGGACCCTCTCCGCCGAGGGCCTGCGCACCGCGGACGGCTCCGTCACGGACAAGGGCGCCACGGTGAACTCCGTGGCCGTCTCCGGCGGCGTGATGGCCGTCGCCGTGGAGGCCGCCGAGAAGACCGACCACGGCTGGGTCGTGTTCTTCGACACCACCACCCTGCGCTACCTCGGCGGCGTGCGGGTGGGTGCCCTGCCGGACTCGCTGGCCTTCTCCCCGAACGGGGCGTACGTGGTGGTCGCCAACGAGGGCGAACCGGCCGACGACTTCTCCGTCGACCCGGAGGGCACGATCTCCGTGGTCTCCGTACCGAAGAACGCCCGGCAGTTCTCCCGCCTGACCCAGGACGCGGTGCGCACCGTGGACTTCCGCGCCTACGACGCCGGCACCGCCCTGCCCGCCGGCGTGCGCGTCTCCGGCCCCGATATGGCGGTGCCCGCCGGTCACGAGCCCGCCGGTCGGGTGGCTCGCAACCTCGAGCCGGAGTACGTCACCGTCGACCCGACCGGACGCACCGCCTACGTGTCCGTGCAGGAGGCCAACGCCGTCGCCGTCGTGGACCTGAAGTCCGCCACGCTGGAGGACCTCTGGGCGCTGACGCCCACCGATTGGTCCACCGAGGGCGTGCTGGACGCCTCGGACAAGGACGGCGGCATCGAGCTGGGCCACTGGCCGGTCGACGGCCTGCCCATGCCCGACGGCATCGACACGTACCGCTGGCGCGGTCAGAACCTGGTCGTCACCGCCAACGAGGGTGACGGGCGGGAGTGGGGCGACTTCAACGACTCCGAGCGCGTCAGCGACCTGGACCTGTGCGCCGCCGAGTTCCCGGGGGCCAAGGCCCTGCAGAAGAAGGATGCCCTGGGCCGCCTGAAGGTGCTCACCGACCTCGGCTACGACTCTGAGCGCGAGTGCCACTCCTCCCTGACCACACTGGGCGGCCGGTCCTTCTCCATCTACACCGCGGACGGCACCCGCCTGTTCGACTCCGCCGGCATGATCGAGGAGCAGATCGCCCGGCTCGTGGCCGCCGGCGAGCTGCCGGAGCACGCGTTCAACGCGAACAACGACGAGACCCCGTCCGGGGACTCCCGTTCGGATGACAAGGGCCCCGAGCCCGAGTCCGTGGTGGTGGGCACGATCCAGGGCCGCACCTACGCGTTCGTGGGCCTCGAGCGCATCGGCGGCGTGGTGGTCTTCGACATCACCGACCCGCGGAACGCCACCTACGTGGACTACGTCAACGACCGTGACTGGGATGCCGCGGGCGACGACGCCACGGCCGGCCTGGGTGACATGGGCGCCGAGGGCCTGACCTTCGTGCCGGCCGACGAGTCCCCCTCCGGCACCGCCCTGCTGATCGTCGCCAACGAGGTCTCCGGCTCGACCACCGTGTACGAGGTGAATCCGACCCGTCGTCAGTGATCCGCTGACGCGGACCGGTTCCGGGCGCGTTGCAGAATGGCTGCATGAGAGCCGTTCTGCAACGCGCCCGTTCCGCGTCCGTGACCGTCGACGGCAAAGTCGTCGGCTCCTTCGAGGGCGAGGGGCTGGTGATCCTGCTCGGCGTGACCGTCGACGACACCGAGGCCGAGGCCGTCCAGGTGGCCCGCAAGGTGGCCGGGCTCCGCATGCTCGACGGCGAGCGGTCCCTCACCGACGCCGGTGCCCCGGCGCTCGTCGTCAGCCAGTTCACGCTGTACGGCGACGTGCGGAAGGGCCGGCGGCCGTCCTGGACGCGCGCGGCGAAGGGCAACCAGGCCGAGCCGCTCTACGAGCGGTTCACGGCCGAGCTCGAGGCCGCCGGCGTGCGCGTGGAGCGCGGGGTGTTCGGCGCGAAGATGGACGTCTCCCTCACCAACTCCGGGCCGTTCACGCTGATCGTGGACTCGGACGAGCTGGCCGGTCCGCGGCGCGGCTGAGGCGGGCCCGCCGCGGACCCGGATCAGGCCTCCGGCTCGGCCTCGGCCTGCTTCGGCTCCGGCTGCGCGTCGACGCCGGCCTCCTTGCGCTGCTGGGCGGTGATGGGCGCCGGTGCGGCCGTCAGCGGGTCGAAGCCGCCGCCGGTCTTCGGGAACGCGATGACCTCGCGGATCGAGTCGGTGCCGGCCAGCAGGGCGACCACGCGGTCCCAGCCGAACGCGATGCCGCCGTGCGGCGGGGCGCCGTACTTGAAGCCCTCGAGCAGGAAGCCGAACTTCTCGTTCGCCTCCTCCGGGGACAAGCCCATGACCTCGAACACGCGCTCCTGCACGTCCTGACGGTGGATGCGGATGGAACCGCCGCCGATCTCGTTGCCGTTGCACACGATGTCGTACGCATACGCCAGGGCCGCGCCCGGGTCGGTGTCGAAGGTGTCCGCGAACTCCGGCTTGGGCGAGGTGAACGCGTGGTGCACGGCGGTCCAGGCGCCCGCACCCACGGCGACGTCGCCCGAGGCCACGGCGTCGGCCGCCGGCTCGAACATCGGCGCGTCCACGACCCACACGAACGCCCAGTCGGCGTCCTTCGCGGCCACGCCGTCACCGGCATCGGTGAACAGCCCGCAGCGACGGCCGATCTCCACGCGGGCCGCACCCAGCAGCGCGCGGGACTCCTTCGGCTTGCCGGCGGCGAAGAACACGCAGTCGCCCGGGTTCGCGCCCACGGCGGCGGCCAGCCCGGCCTTCTCCTCCTCGGAGATGTTCTTGGACACCGGACCGGTCAGCTCGCCGTCCTCCTGTATGAGCACGTAGGCCAGGCCCTTGGCGCCGCGCTGCTTGGCCCACTCCTGCCACGCGTCGAGGGTGCGGCGGGCCTGGGAGGCGCCGCCCGGCATCACGACGGCGCCCACGTACTCGTTCTGGAACACGCGGAACGGGGTGTCCTTGAAGTACTCGGTCAGGTCCGTCAGCTCGAGGCCGAAGCGCAGGTCCGGCTTGTCCGAGCCGTACTTCTCCATGGCCTCGGCGTAGGTCATGCGGCGGATCGGCGTCGGCACGTCCACGCCCACGAGGGCCCACAGGGCCTTGACGATCTTCTCGCCGAGGGCGATCACGTCATCCTGCTCCACGAAGGAGGCCTCGATGTCCAGCTGGGTGAACTCGGGCTGACGGTCCGCGCGGAAGTCCTCGTCCCGGTAGCAGCGGGCGATCTGGTAGTACTTCTCGATCCCGCCCACCTGCAGCAGCTGCTTGAACAGCTGCGGCGACTGCGGCAGGGCGTACCAGGAGCCGGGAGCCAGGCGGGCCGGGACGAGGAAGTCGCGGGCGCCCTCCGGCGTCGAGCGCGTGAGGGTCGGGGTCTCGACCTCCACGAAGCCCTCGCCGTGCAGCAGCTCGCGCGCCGTCCGGTTGACCTCGGAGCGCAGGCGCATGATGCGCGAGGGCTGCGGGCGGCGCAGGTCGAGGTAGCGGTGGCGCAGCCGGGCCTCCTCGCCGACCTCCACGTGCTCGTCCACCTGGAACGGCAGCGCGGCGGCGGTGTTGAGCACCGTCACGGTCTCCGCGATCAGCTCGATCTCACCGGAGGGAAGGTTCGGGTTCTCGTTGCCCTCGGGGCGGCGCTCGACCGTGCCGGTGACCTGCAGAACCCACTCGTTGCGCAGCGGGTCGAAGTCCGCCTCGTCCCGCACCACAACCTGGGCGAAGCCCGAGGCGTCGCGCAGGTCCACGAAGGCCACGCCGCCGTGGTCTCGCCGCCGCGCCACCCAGCCGGTGACGGTGACGGTCTGGCCGATGAGCGAGGCGTTGAGCTCGCCGAGGGAGTGGGTGCGCAGCACGAGGATCCTCTCCGTCCGGTCGCCGGACGATGTGCGGGGTTCATGTGATGGTCGACGCCGTGTGATACGCCTGCGGGGCGGGCGCGCGCCGTTCCCGTCAGTCTAGTGCCCCGTCCACACTGCCCCAGCCCAGGAGGACCCCGTCATGACCGCCGCCCTGCAGCGCCGCCTGACCCTGCTCCACGCCGTCGCGATCGGCCTCGGCTCGATGATCGGCGCGGGCGTGTTCACCGCGATCGGCCTGGCGGCCGCGCTCACCGGCGGCCACCCCGGCCTGCTGTACGGGGCCCTGGCGGTCGCGGCCGTCGCGGCCCTGTGCAACGCCCTGTCCACGGCGCAGCTGGCCACCGTCCACCCCGAGTCCGGCGGCGCCTACGTCTACGGCCGGCGGCAGCTGCACCCGTGGGCCGGCTTCGTCGCCGGCTGGGGCTTCGTCACGGGCAAGACCGCGTCGGTGGCCGCGATGGCGGCCACCCTCGGCCTGTACCTCTTCCCCGACGACGCCGCCGCGGCCCGGTGGACGGGCGTGGCCGCCGTCGTCGTGCTCACCGGGGTGGCGATGGCGGGCGTGACGCGGACCGCGCAGGCGACGTTGGCGATCCTCGTGCCCGTGCTCGCCGTGCTCGTGTTGGCCATCGGCGCAGGCCTGGCGCGCGAGGCCCCCGGGGGCTCGGCCGCGGCGCTCGGCGTCGACTCCCCCGTGCAGGGCGTGCTCATGGGCGCGGGCGTCCTGTTCTTCGCGTTCGCCGGCTACGCGCGCGTGGCCACCATGGGTGAGGAGGTCATCGACCCCGCACGCACGATCCCGCGCGCCATCCTGATCGCCCTCGCCGTGACCGTGGCGCTGTACCTGCTGCTCGCCACGGCGCTGATCTCGGGCCTCGGGACCTCCGGGCTGGCCCGGTCCCCGGCGCCCGTGCGCGACCTGCTCGAGACCGCCCTGGGCTCCGGCTGGAGCTGGGTGGCGGTGGCCGGCGCCGCCCTCGCCGCGGCCGGGGCCATGCTCAACCTGCTGACGGGCATCTCCCGCACCGCCCTGGCCATGGCCCGCGAGTCCGACCTGCCCCGCCCCCTGGCACGGGTCCATGCGGGGACCGGCACGCCGTGGACGGCTCAGCTGACGGTGGCCGCGGCCGTGATCCTGCTCCTGCTCACCACGGACATCCTCACCGTGGTGGGCTTCAGCTCGTTCGGCGTGCTCGTCTACTACGCGGTGGCGAACCTGTCCGCCCTGACCCTGCGCGGGGACGACGACGGCCGCCGCCCGGCCCGGCCGCGCCCGCTGCGCCCGCTGCGCGTGCCCCGCGCCGTCAACGTCCTCGGCCTGGCCCTGTGCCTGCTGCTCGCCCTCAGCCTGCCGCCGATGTCCGTGGCCGCGATGGCGGGCGTGTTCCTGATCGGGGTGGGCGGGCGCGCGTTCGTGCGGGCCGGGCGCCGGGGCCGGTGAACCGACGCGCAGACACCCACCGCCGCCGCACACCGGGGCCGGCACAGCGGCCGCGTCCGCTCAGTCCTGCGCGCGGGCGACCTGCGGCAGCAGGTCCTCGGCCGGCGGGGTCCAGTCGGCCGGGTCCGCGGCGTGCTGCTCGCCGGAGCGGATGTCCTTCACCTCGTGGACCCGCGCGCCGGCGTCGTCCCGACCCATGAACCAGACGAACGGGATGCCGCGGCGGTCCGCATACTTGATCTGCTTGCCGAACTTCTCCGCGGACACCGCGACCTCCGCGGGGATGCCGCGCTCCCGCAGCAGGGCCGCGACGTCCTGGGCCTCGGACCAGTCCTCGTCCGCCGTCAGCGCCACGTACACCGCGGTCGGCACGGAGCGGGAGGCCACGGCCATCTGCTGGGACAGCATGCGCATCACCAGCCGCGTCACGCCGATGGACAGTCCGACACCGGGGAACACGCGGTTCCCCTTGGACGCGAGCGCGTCGTAGCGGCCGCCCGAGCAGATCGAGCCGAGCTGCTCGTGGCCCACCAGGACGGTCTCGTAGACGGTGCCCGTGTAGTAGTCCAGGCCGCGCGCGATGGACAGGTCCGCCACGGCGCGCCCGGGGGCGCGGCGGTGCAGGGTGGCGACGACGTCGGCCAGCTCGGTCAGCCCCTCCTCGAGCAGCTCGTGGGTCACCCCCAGGGCGCGGACCCGCTCGACGAACGAGGTGTCCGACGTGCGGATGTCCGCCAGGGCCAGCGCCTGCGCAGCCTGCTCGGGGCTCGCGCCGACCTCCTCCTGGAGCAGCCGCGCGACCTCCTCCGGGCCGACCTTCTCCAGCTTGTCGATGCTGCGCAGCACGCCGGCGGTGTCCTCCAGGCCGATGCCCCGGTAGAAGCCCTCGGCGAGCTTGCGGTTGTTCACGCGGATGAGGAAGTCGCCGATCGGCAGGGCGCCGAGCGCCTCGGCCATCACCAGTGCGACGTCGGCGTCGTACCGGGGCGAGAGGGCGCCGTCGCCGACGACGTCGATGTCCGCCTGGGTGAACTCGCGGGCGCGGCCCTCCTGAGGGCGCTCCCCGCGCCAGACCTTCTGCATCTGGTAGCGACGGAAGGGGAAGGCGAGGTGGCCGGCGTTCTCCACGACGTAGCGGGCGAACGGCACGGTGAGGTCGAAGTGCAGGGCCAGGCGCTTGGGGTCGGCCGGGTCCTTGGGATCGCGCAGGCCCGCGGCGACCTCCTCGTCCTCGGCCAGGCGCGAGACCGCGTAGACCTCCTTGTCCACCTCGCCCTTGCGCAGCAGCTGGCCCAGGGTCTCCACGGCACGGGTCTCGATGCCGGCGAACCCGTGCAGCTCGAAGGTCCGCCGCAGCGTGTCGAGCACGTGCTGCTCCACGAGCCGCTCGGCGGGCAGCCACTCGTGGAAACCGGACAGGGAGGCCTTGCGGGACATGGCGATCCTTCGAGACGACGACGGCGGGGACGCGCGACGGTCCCCCGCCGGCGCACCGGCCCATTCTAGGCGCGGGCGCTGTCCGGCCCGGTACGCTGGCCCTGTTCGTGTCCATCCCGACCGGCCGCATCCCTCGACGACTGCGTGCCGGCGCAGTCAGGGAGAGTTCCAGCGGTGACCAATCACATGCAGCCCGACGACCAGCAGTCCCCCGCCACCGAGGCCGCCCCCGCGTCGGCCGAGGCCGCCGAGCCGACCGTGCCCGCCGAGGCCCGGCCCGTCCCCGAGGTCGTCCCCGACGCGCCGGCGCACGGTGATTCCTCCCAGCCCGCCGAGGCGCCCGCCGTGCCCTCCCCGGCCGCGATGAAGAAGGCCAGCCCGGCCGCCGTGCGCCCCGCGACGCCCGCCGCCGCGTCCGCCGCCCCGACCCCCGTCGTGGCCCCGACCGTGCCGCCCACCCCGGTGGAGGAGGCCGCCAGGTTCGCCCGGGTGAGCGAGGACGGCCACGTCACGCTGCTGGACGGGCAGGAGGAGCACGCGGTCGGCCAGGTGCCGGACGCGAGCACCGAGGACGCGCTGGCGTACTTCGTGCGCAAGTACGACGACGTGCGCGCCCAGATGGCCCTGTTCGAGCAGCGCATCGCCGCCGGCGCCCCCTCGAGTGAGCTGGGCCGGGCGCTGGGTCAGATGACGACCGCGGTGAACGAGCGCCACATGGTCGGCGACATGGACGCCCTCCGCACCCGCCTGGCGGCCCTGGAGACCCTCCTGGGCGACTACCGCGCCGCGGAACAGGAGGCCCGGCAGGCCGCCCAGGCCGAGCAGCTGGCCACCCGCGAGGCCATCGTCGCCGAGGCCGAGACCTTCGCCCAGACCCCGGCCGAGCGGATGCCCTGGAAGACCGCGTCCAAGCGCATGACGGAGCTGTTCGAGGAGTGGAAGGCCGCCCAGAAGGCCGGTCCGCGTCTGGCCAAGTCGGTCGAGGACGACCTGTGGAAGCGCTTCCGCGGCGCCCGCACCGCGTTCGACAAGACCCGCCGCGCCCACTTCTCCCGGCTGGACGCCGCCTCGGCCGAGGCCAAGCAGGTCAAGGAGCGTCTCATCGCCCGTGCCGAGGAGCTGTCCACCTCCACCGACTGGGGCGTGACCGCCGGCAAGTACCGCGACCTGATGGACGAGTGGAAGCGCGCCCCCCGGGCCTCCCGCAAGGAGGACGACGCCCTCTGGGCCCGCTTCCGCGCCGCCCAGGACGTCTTCTTCGCCGCCCGCAAGGCCGCGAACCAGGAGATCGACCGCGAGTACGGGGCCAACCTGAAGGTGAAGGAGCAGATCCTCGCCGACGGCCAGAAGCTGCTCCCGTTCACGGACGTCAAGGCCGGACGGCGCGCGCTCAACGAGCTGCGCGGGCGGTGGGAGGATGCCGGCCGCGTGCCCCGCGGGGACGTCCGCCGGATGGAGGAGGGCCTCCGCAAGCTCGAGGACGCCCTCAAGCAGGCGGAGAACGAGCACTGGCGCCGCACCGACCCGGAGACCAAGGCCCGCACGAACTCCGCCCTCACGCAGCTCGAGGAGACCATCGCGGGGCTCGAGGCGGATCTCGCCCGGGCCCAGGCCCGGGGCGACCAGCGCGCCGTCAAGAAGGCCCAGGAGGCGCTCGACGCGCGCCTGCAGTGGAAGCAGGCCCTCGAGGCCTCGGCCTCCGAGCTCCGCTGAGCCCCACCCGTCTCGAGCACGCCCCCGCGGCCCGCCTGTCCACAGGCGGCCGCGGGGGCGTCCCCGTCTCTGGCAGGATCCGGGCATGACGACCGTGACGATCGAGGAGACCGCCCCGACCGGGGCACTCGTGCTGGCGGGCGACCCCTTCACGGAGCCGGAGCTGCAGGCGCTCGGCGCGCGGGGCGCCGTGCGGCCGCTGCTGCCCGGGGTGTGGGCGCGGCCGGACGCCGCGGACGATCCCGCGGTCCGGGCCGCTGCCCTGTGGACCCTCGGCGGCCCGCTCCTGGCCGCCGGCTGGACCGCGATCGGCCCGTCGGCGGCCTGGATCCTGGCCGGCGGCGCGGCGCCCGGGCGGCTACACGCGGCCGTGCCGCACTTCCACCGGCGCCCCGCCGGCGGGGGCCTGCTGCCCTGGACGCTCACGCAGTCGGACGTCGCGGCCGATGCCACGGGCGTCGCCCCCGCCGAGCACGACGTGCTCCGCTTCGGCCCCGTGCGGGTCACGACGCCCGCCCGGACAGTCGAAGACCTGCTGCTCAGCGCCGACCCGGATGCGGCGCGGCGCGCGGCCGCCGTGATCGGCGCCCACGGCGCCGCCGGGCTGCGGGAGCGGCTGGCCCGCCGGACCCGCCGTGCCGGCGTCGTGGCGGCCCGGCGCCGGCTGGGCGCGCTGCTGGCGGCGCTGGACGTCCCCGACTGAGGCCGGGAGGCTCAGGTGCGGTGCACGTCGAAGACGCCGTCGATGCGGCGCACCGCGTCGATCACGTGGCCGAGGAACCGGGGGTCGCCCATCTCGAAGACGAACCGGCTCATCGCCACGCGGTCGCGGGTGGTGTTCACGGAGGCCGAGAGGATGTACACGTGGTTCTCGGAGAGGACCCGTGTGACGTCGGAGAGCAGCGACTTGCGGTCCAGCGCCTCGATCTGGATCTCCACCAGGTAGACGGTGTCCCGCGACGGCGCCCAGCTGACCGGGGTGCGGCGCTCCGGCTCCTGCGCGAGCAGGGTCGCCAGGTTGGGACAGTCGACCCGGTGCACGGAGACCCCGGAGCCGCGGGTGACGAACCCGTCGATGGCGTCCGGCGGCACCGGGTTGCAGCACCGTGCCAGCTTGGCCATGACGCCGCCGTCGCCGTCCACGAGCACGCCGGCGTCGTTGGTGGCCCGCGCGGGGGCGCGCCGCGACTGGGCCGGGACCAGCTCCTGCAGGTGCACCTCGCCGACGGTCAGCTCGCCCTCCGGCTCGGCCTGCGTCGGCGTCGGCGGAGCGAGGCGCTCCGCGACGCGTTCCTGCACGGACTGGGCGGACACGTGGCCGTCGCCGAGGGCCACGAACAGCCCGTCGAGGTCCGCGTAGCCGAGATCCGTGGCCACCTGCACCAGCTCCTCGCCGCCGAGCACCTGCTGCACGGCCATGCCGGCCTTGCGCAGCTGACGGGTCAGCGACTCGCGTCCCCGGTCGGCCTGCTCGTCGCGGCGCTGCGTGGCGAAGTGGTGACGGATCTTGGACCGGGCCCGCGGCGAGACCACGAAGCCCAGCCAGTCCCGGCTCGGGCCCGCGTCCTCGGCGCGCGAGGTGAAGACCTCCACGGTGTCACCGTGGCTCAGCGGCGTGGACAGCGGGACGAGCTTGCCGTTGACCCGGGCACCGATGGTGCGGTGGCCGACGTCGGTGTGGATGGCGTAGGCGAAGTCCACGGGCGTGGAGCCGGCCGGCAGGGTGCGGATCTCCCCCTTCGGCGTGAAGACGTACACCTCGTCCGCCCCGATCTGGGTGCGCAGCGAGGCGAGGAACTCGTCCGGGTCCCGGGTGTCCGCCTGCCAGTCCATCACCGAGCGCAGCCAGGCCGGCGTGGCCTGCACCGGCGCCTGGCCGGCGGCCTGGGCCTTGTACCGCCAGTGCGCGGCGACGCCGTACTCGGCCTGGCGGTGCATCTCCTGCGTGCGGATCTGGATCTCCACCGGCTTGCCGCCCGGCACCATCACCGTGGTGTGCAGGGAGCGGTACATGTTCAGCTTCGGGACCGCGATGTAGTCCTTGAACCGACCCGGGACCGGGTTCCAGCGGGCGTGGATCGCGCCGAGCACGGCGTAGCAGTCACGCACGGAGTCCACGAGCACCCGGATGCCCGTCAGGTCGTGGATGTCGTCGAAGTCCTTCCCGCGCGTCACCATCTTCTGGTAGATCGAGTAGTAGTGCTTCGGCCGTCCGGTGACGGTCGCCCGGATCCGGTGCTCGCGCAGATGATCCTCGATCACGGTGCGCAGCGCCGCGATGTGCTTCTCCCGCTCCGGGTTCCGCTCCCCCACGAGGCGCACGATCTCCGCGTACATCTTGGGCTTGAGGGCGGCGAAGGAGAGGTCCTCGAGCTCCCACTTGACGGTGTTCATGCCGAGCCGGTGGGCCAGCGGGGCGTAGATGTCCAGGGTCTCCTGGGCCTTGCGCGCGCTGGACTCCGGGGAGACGTACCGCCACGTCCGCGCGTTGTGCAGCCGGTCGGCGAGCTTGATGAGCAGGACGTTCACGTCCTGGGCCATCGCGATGACCATCTTGCGCACGGTCTCGGCCTGCGCCGCGGCGCCGTAGGTCACCTTGTCCAGCTTGGTCACGCCGTCCACGAGGAGGGCGACGTCGGAGCCGAAGTCGGCGCGCAGGCGCTCCAGGGAGTAGTCCGTGTCCTCGACGGTGTCGTGCAGCAGGGCCGCCAGGAGGGTCGGGCCGGTCACGCCGATCTCGGCGAGGATCGTGGCGACCGCGACGGGGTGGGTGATGTACGGGTCCCCGGAGCGCCGCATCTGCCCCTCGTGTGCCGCGCGGGCGACCTCGAAGGCGCGGACGATGTCGGCCAGCTCGGTCTTGGTGGCTCGCTGCCGCACCGTGCGCATCAGCGGCTCGAGCAGGGGCGAGTACTCGGTGGCGTGCCGGCCGGTCAGGCGTGCGATCCGGCCGCGGGGCCGGACCGGGACGGGACGGGCCGGGGCGGGAGTGGGGTCCTGCTCGCTCATGGGCCACGCCTCCTGACTCGTGCGGCCCCGACCGCTCCGGCCGGGATGATCGGCGAGTCTACCCGCGCCCGTCCCACCCCGCCCCAGGAAGACCACCGGGGCCGCAGCGGCTCCGTCAGAGCCGTGCGCCGTCGTCCCAGGGGGCGACGTCGGGATCGGTGACCGCCTCTGAGGCACGCTCCCGGGCGGCGCGGGCCGCGGCCCGGGCGTCGTGGTCGCGCACGTCCGGGTCGTTGCGGCGCAGCAGGGCGTACAGCGGCGCCTGGAGGAACAGGGTGGACAGGGTGCCCACGATGATGCCCACGAACAGCGCGAGCGCGATGTCCCGCAGCGTGCCGGCACCGAGCAGCCCCGCGCCGATGAACAGGATCGAGCCGACCGGCAGGATGCCGACGACGGAGGTCGTGATGGACCGGACGAGCGTCTGGTTCACCGCGAGGTTCACGTTCTCGACGAAGGAGCGCTCCGGGTCCTCCTCGGCCCCGATCGTGTTCTCGCGGATCTTGTCGAAGACCACCACGGTGTCGTAGAGCGCGTACGACAGGATCGTGAGGAAGCCGATGATGGCCGACGGCGTGATCTCGAAGCCGGTGGCGCCGTAGATGCCGGCGGTCAGCGCGACCACGTAGAGCATGCCGAGCACGGCGGCCAGGGACATCTTCCAGGTGCGGAAGTACACGGCCATGAACAGGGTCACGAGCACCACGAAGATCACCAGGCCGATCAGGGCCTGCTGCGACACCGCGGCGCCCCAGGTCGGCCCCACGAAGGTCGAGGTCACCTGGTCCTGGCCGACGCCGTAGGCCTCCTGCAGGTTCGCGGCCACGGCTCGGGTCTGGGCGTCGTCGAGCTGCTCGGTCTGGACGCGCACGGTGCCCGGGGCGACGTTCGTGACGGTGGCGTGGCCGTCGGCCAGCACGTCGGTCACGGCGCGCTCGCCCGCGGCCACGTCGGTGGAGGCCGTCTGCGAGACGGTGAACTCGGAGCCGCCCCGGAACTCGATGCCGAGGTTGAAGCCGCCGCGCAGGGCGGTCAGGCCGCCGGCGAGGACGAGCAGCAGGGCGGCGAGGGCGAACCACCACCGCCAGCGCTGGATGAACGGGTAGGAGATGCGGCCCGAGTAGAGGGCGTTGCCCCAGTCGGCGAAGCGGTTCACTGGTCCTCCTCCTGGCGGCGGCGCTCGGCGCGGCGTCGCTCGGCGATCGTCATGGGCGGCGCGGTGCGCGAGCGGCGGCCGCCCCGGGCGGACGTGCCCGCGCGGGGGGCGCCCGTCGCGGCGAGCGGGCGCGGGGCGTCGGCGGCCGCCGCGTCGTCGGCGTCGGCCGGCTCGTCGGAGGCCTCCGCCGGGAGCCCGGTGCGGGGGGCAGTGGCGGGCTCGCGGAAGCGCCCGGCGCCCTGGTACAGGGACGGCCCGCCCAACAGCGACGGGTCCAGTCCGGACATCGGGTGTCCCTCGCCCACGAAGCGGGTCTGGGCCAACAGCACCATGAGCGGGTGGGTGAACATGAACACCACGATCAGGTCGGCGATCGCGGTGAGGCCGAGGGTGAACGCGAAGCCGCGCACGTTGCCGACGGCCACGAAGTACAGCACGACGGCGGCCAGCAGGTTCACGGCCTTGGACGCGGTGATCGTCCGCCGGGCGCGCTTCCAGCCCTCGTGCACGGCGACGGGCACGGTGTGGCCCGCGCGCAGCTCGTCCTTGATGCGTTCGAAGTAGACGATGAACGAGTCCGCCGTCAGACCGATCGCCACGATGAGCCCGGCGATGCCCGCGAGGGACAGGCGGTAGTTGTCCGTCCAGCCCAGGATCGCGATGGTCAGCCACGTCAGCACGCCCGCCACGATGATCGAGGCGAAGGTCAGCAGGCCCAGGGCCCGATACTGGAAGAACTGGTACACGGCCACGAGGCCGAGGCCGATCAGGCCGGCGATCAGGCCCCAGAAGAGCTGGTCCCGGCCGAGCGTGGCGGAGATCTGCTGCTCGGACTCGATCGAGAAGGAGATCGGCAGGGAGCCGTAGTTGAGCTGCTCGGCCAACTGCGCCGTCGTCTGCTCGTTCAGGGTGGGGCCGCTGATCTGCGCGCTGCCGTTGGTGATGACCACGTTGGACTGCGGCGCGGAGATCACGTCCCCGTCCAGCAGGATCGCGAACTGCTTGCGCGGGTCGCCCTCGGGGTACGGGGTGAGCTTCTGGGTGACCTCCGTGAAGGCCTTGGTGCCCTCCTCGTCGAACTCGATGTTGACGACCCACTGGTTGGTGGAGACGCCGCCCTGGGCCTGGGCCATGCCGTTGGACGCGCCCTTGATCTGGGTGCCCGGGATGACCACGGGGCCCAGGATGTACTTCTGGGCCGGCGTGACGGCGCCGTCGGCGAGCTCCTCGGAGGGCTGGCAGGCGACGATCGCCCGGTCGGACGGCGGCGGGGGCGCGGCCGGGTCCCGCGGGGCGGTGCAGTCCGTGGCCTGGAACTCGGCCAGCAGGGCCGGGGTGACCCAGTTCGGGTCGTAGGCGTCCGCCGGCTCCCCGTCGGGCTTCGGCAGCTGGTCTTCGGGCAGGCGCTGGTCCTCGGGGGTGGCCTCCCCCGGGCCGGACTGCAGCACGGGGCGGAACTGCATGTCCGCGGACGCCTGGATCAGGCGGCGGGTCTCCTCGTCCGGGACCCCGGGCAGGGAGACGACCACGTTCTGGGAGCCCTGCGTGGCGACCTCCGCCTCGGCCACGCCGGAGCCGTCCACACGCTGGCGGATGATCTCCACGGCCTGGTCCAGCTGCTCGGGGGTGACGGACTCGCCCGTCGAGGTCTCGGGGGCCAGCACCATCTGCGTGCCGCCCTCGAGGTCGAGGGCGAGCTTGGGAGCCCAGGAGGCCGCGCCGGAGGCCACGCCCCCGCCGAGGATCGCGGCCAGGACCACGAGGAGGGCGGCCAGCCAGGTCAGGGTGCGCCCGGCGGAGCCGGAGGGTGTTCTCTTCGCCATTGCTCAGGTGCTTCCGTCACATCCGAGCGGCCCCGCCAGGCGGGGCCGCGTGTGCAGGGGTGGGTGGGCCTCAGGCCAGGTCGTCGCGGCGCGGACGCGGGTCGGCGTCGTCGGCGCGGTACTCGGTGCCGGGGGCGTCATCCCGACGCGACGGGTCCGTGGTGGGCGCGGCGGCCGCGGCGGCCGTCTCGGGCTCCACGACGGTGGTGATGCCCTGCAGGTGCACGTCCATGCGCGTGCCCGGGGCGGTCTCCAGCGTCACCCGCTGGGCCTCGGCGTCCACGGCCACGACGGTGCCGAAGATGCCGGCGCCGGTCATGACCTCGACGCCCGGGGCGAGGGTGCTGCGCATCTGCGCCTGCTGCTGCTGCATCTTCTTGCCCTTGCGGAAGGAGAGGAAGAGCATCACCGCGAGCAGGGCGAAGGCGATGAGCATGAGCATGCTGCCGCCACCCCCCTGGGCCTGCTGGGCGATCACGGGCAGGGTCGCTGCGGCGGCGACGGGCATGGGGGACTCCTGAAGCTCGGGGTGGGCGGGCCTGTCCAGTGTAGGGGCCCGCCCTGGGCGTCACGGCCCCGGCGTGGCCTCCGGAGCGGCGAGGCCCAGGTGCTCCCAGGCCCCCGGCAGCGCGACGCGGCCACGGGGGGTGCGCGCCACCATGCCCTCGCGGATGAGGAAGGGCTCGGCCACGGTCTCCACGGTCTCGGCCTCCTCCCCCACGGCGGTGGCCAGCGTGCTGAGCCCCACGGGCCCGCCGCCGAACGTGGTGCACAGGGCGGTGAGGACGGACCGGTCGAGCCGGTCCAGGCCGCGCCCGTCGACGTCGTACATGTCCAGGGCGGCGGCGGCGTCGTGCGCGCCGACCTCGGCCAGCCCCTTCACGAGCGCCCAGTCCCGCACCCGGCGCAGCAGCCGGTTGGCGATGCGCGGGGTGCCGCGCGAGCGCCGGGCGATCTGCCGGTACCCCTCCGTGGCCAGCCGCATGTCCAGCAGCAGGGCGGAGCGGCGCAGGACGCGCTCGAGCTCCTCCTCGGTGTAGAAGTCCAGGTGACCCGTGAAGCCGAAACGGTCGCGCAGCGGCCCCGGCAGGAGGCCGGCCCGCGTGGTGGCGCCCACGAGCGTGAAGGGCGGCAGCTCGAGCGGGATCGAGGTGGCGCCGGCGCCCTTGCCCACCACGATGTCCACCCGGAAGTCCTCCATGGCCATGTAGAGCATCTCCTCGGCCGGGCGGGACATCCGGTGGATCTCGTCGAGGAAGAGCACCTCACCCTCGGTGAGCGAGGACAGGATGGCCGCGAGGTCGCCCGCATGCTGGATCGCGGGGCCGGAGGACAGCCGCAGGGGGGCGTTCATCTCCGCGGCCACGATCATCGCCAGCGTGGTCTTGCCGAGCCCGGGCGGACCGGAGAGCAGGACGTGGTCCGCGGCGCGGTCCCGCAGCCGGGCGGAGGCGAGCATGAGGTCCAGCTGCTCGCGCACCCGCATCTGGCCCACGAACTCGTCCAGGTGCTTGGGGCGCAGCGCGGCCTCGAGCCGGCGCTCCTCCGGGTCGACGGCCGCCGCGGACAGCGGTGAGGACTCCGCGCTCATCGCCCGCCTCGCACCGCGCCGGCCATGCCGACGTCGCGCAGGGTGGCGCGCAGCAGCGCGGCGACGTCGCGGCCCTCGTCCAGCTCCGGGCGGGCCGCCACGGTGGCCTCGACGGCCTTGAGCGCCTCCTTCTCGGACCAGCCCAGGCCGGCCATCGCCTGCACGACGTCGGCGTGCCAGACCGTCTCGACGGTCGGCTCGGCGCTCGCCTCGGCCTCCGCCTCGGGCACCGGCTCCCCGGTGGGCGCGAGGCGGCCGGAGAGCTCGACGATGATCTTGCGCGCCATCTTCGGCCCGATGCCGGGCACGCGGGTGAGGGTCTTCTCGTCCTCCTCGGTGACCGCCCGGCGCACGGTCTCGGGGTGGTGGACCGAGAGGATCGCCAGGGCGAGCCGGGGACCCACGCCGTTGGCCGTGATGAGCACCTCGAACACCTCGCGCTCGTCACGGTCCGCGAAGCCGTAGAGGGTCAGGGCGTCCTCCTTGACCACGAGGTGGGTCTGCACCGTTCCCGGCCGGCCCTCGTGCAGCGTGGACAGCGTCTGCGGGGTGGCGGAGAACTGCACGCCCAGGCCGCCGACGGCGATGACCGCCCGGTCGAGGGCCACGTGCTCCACGGTGCCGCTGAGCGAGGCGATCATGAGGGGCCCTCCTGTCGGGACGGACGGACGCCGGTCGGCGCGGATTCGAACATATCATCGAACGCCGGCCCGGCAGCGGCCTACCGGCGACGCCCGCCGCCCGCCGAGCGCTCGGCGTCGAGCCAGGCCCGCTGCGCGGCGGTGAGCTGGCCCCGCGGGCGGGCGCGCGCGGGCGCCTTGGCGGCGAACTGCGAGCGCCCCGCCCGGGAGGCGAGGTCTGCGGTGTCGAGGCCGGTCTGGCCGGCGGCCGCGCCGAGGGCGGTGCCGCGCCAGCCGTGGGCGATGGCCAGGGCGAGGGCGTCGGCCGCGTCGGCCGGGCGCGGCGGGGCGTCGAGGCGGAGGATCCGGGTGACCATCGTGGTGACCTGCTCCTTGCCCGCATCGCCGTGTCCGGTGACGGCGGCCTTGACCTCGGAGGGGGTGTGCAGGCCCACGGGGACGCCGGCGCGCGCGGCCGCGGCGATCGCCACGCCCGCGGCCTGGGCCGTGCCCAGCACGGTCGGCGTGTTCGTGTTCGCGAACATGCGCTCGACGGCGGCGCGATCGGGCCGGTGCGCGGCGAGGACCGCGGAGACGGCCTCGTCGATGCGCAGGAGGCGCTGGTCCAGGGGGGCGGTGGGCGGGGTGCCCGTGACCTCGACGTGGACGAGCGCGGCCCGCCGTCGCGCGTCCACGTCCACCACGGCGATCCCGCAGCGGGTGAGCCCCGGGTCCACCCCGAGGATCCGGACGACGTCGGCGGGCCGGCGCGCGCTCAGCGCGATCAGTCCTCGTCGAGCTCGGCGAGGACCTCGGGGGCGATGTCCACGTTCGAGAAGACGTTCTGGACGTCGTCGAGGTCCTCGAGGGCATCGGCCAGCTTCAGGAAGGTGCGGGCGCCCGACGCGTCCAGGTCCACCTTCATGGTGGGGACGAACTCGAGCTCGTCGGACTCGTACTCCACGCCCGCCTCGTCGAGGGCCTTGGCCACGGACTGCAGGTCGGAGGGGTCCGAGAGGATCTCGAAGGAGTCGCCGGAGACGACGACCTCCTCGGCGTCGGCGCCGCCCTCGAGCACGGCCTCGAGCAGGCCGTCCTCGGTGTTGCCCTCGGCGGGCAGGCGCACGAGGCCCTTGCGCTCGAAGAGGAAGGAGACGGAGCCGGAGTCGGCCATGGTGCCGCCGTTGCGGGTGACGGCCGCGCGCACGTCCGCGGCGGCGCGGTTCTTGTTGTCGGTCAGGCACTCGACCAGCAGCGCCGAGCCCTGGGGGCCGCGGACCTCGTACATGATCTCGGCGTAGTCGATGACCTCGCCGGTGAGGCCGGCGCCGCGCTTGACGGCGCGGTCGATGTTGTCGTTGGGCACCGAGGCCTTCTTGGCCTTGGACACGGCCAGGTCGAGGGCGGGGTTGCCGGCGACGTCGGGTCCGCCGGCACGTGCCGCGACCTCGATGTTCTTGATGTACTTCGCGAACGCCTTGGCGCGCCGCGCGTCGATGACGGCCTTCTTGTGCTTGGTGGTCGCCCACTTGGAATGTCCTGCCATCACGCCTCCTCAGGTCTGGATCTCGTCTGCTGGCTCGACCGCCCAGTCTAGCGACGCCCGGTGGGGTGGCGCGGATCACGGCTGACTACACTCGCGCCCATGACCCACACCTCCGCGCCCTCCGTCCTGCCCGCCGACCACCCGCTGGCGACCCCCTCCGACCTGCCCTACGGGCTGCCCGACTTCTCCGCCGTCTCCGACGCGCAGCTGGCCGAGGCCGTGCGCGCGGGGATGGCGGCCCAGCGCGCCGAGGTCGACCAGATCCTCGGGGCGGCCACGGCGCCGACCTTCGAGAACACCGTCCGTGCGCTCGAGCTGTCCGGCCAGCTGCTGCGCCGCTCCGCCGCGATGTTCTTCACGCTCGTCGGCTCGGACGGCACGGATGCGCGGCAGGCCCTGGCCGAGGAGCTCTCCCCCGAGCTCGCGGCCCACGAGGACGCGATCCTGCTGGACCCGCGGCTGGCGGCGCGCGTCGCTTCGATCGACGACGGCGGCCTCACGGGCGAGGACGCCCGCCTGCTGGAGACGCTGCGCCTGCGCCTCTCCCTGGCGGGGGCGGACCTGGACGAGGCCGCGCGCGAGGAGCTGCGCGGGATCAACACGGAGCTGGCGTCCCTCTCGGCCGCCTACACGCGCCGCCTCGTCGCGGACACCGCCGCCCGCGCCGTGCTCGTCACGGACCGCGAGCGCCTGGCCGGTCTGAGCGAGGACGACCTGGCCGCGGCGGCGGGGGCGGCCGCCGAGGCGGGGCACGGGGACGGGGACGCGGCGGCGGGCCCGTGGCTGCTGACGCTGTCCCTGTTCACGTCGCAGCCGTGGCTGGCGTCCCTGCAGGACGAGGGGATGCGGCGCGAGGTGTTCGAGGCGTCGACGGGCCGGGGCGGGTCCGGGGAGCACGAGACGCTGACGACGGCGATGGCGATGGTGCGGCTGCGGCTGCGCAAGGCGCGGCTGCTGGGGGCGCAGAGCTGGGCCGAGCAGGCGCTGAAGGACCGGGCGGCGCCGTCGACGGCGGCCGTGGAGGAGCTGCTGGCCGCGATGGCGCCGCGGGCGATGGCCAATGCGCGGGCGGACGCGGCGACGGCGGCGGCACACGCGGGCCGGGCGGACGCCGAGGTGGCCCCGTGGGACTGGCCGGCGCTGTCCGCGGGGTACGCGCGGGAGGAGTTCGCGGTGGACGCGGACGCCCTGCGCCCGTACTTCGAGCTGGACCGGGTGCTGACGGAGGGCGTGTTCGCGGCGGCGACCGCGCTGTACGGGCTCACGTTCGCCGAGCGCCCGGAGCTGGCGCGACACCTGTACCGCCCCGGGATCCGGGTGTTCGAGGTGACGGGTGAGGACGGTGCCGGGGTGGGTCTGTTCGTCGCGGACCTGTTCGCGCGGCCGACCAAGTCCGGCGGTGCCTGGATGCACACGGTGCGGGACAGGGCGGACGCCCTGGGCGAGCGCCCGGTGGTGTTCACCACGATGAATGTGCCGGCCCCGGCGGCGGGGCGTCCGGCCCTGCTGACGCTGGATGAGACCACGACGCTGTTCCACGAGTTCGGCCACGCCCTGCACGGGCTGCTGGCTCGGGGCGAGTACGCCTCGCTCACCGGGACGAACGTGCCGCGCGACGTCGTGGAATTCCCGTCGCAGGTCAATGAGGTGTGGCTGCGCGAGCCGTCCCTGCTGGCCGCGTATGCGCGGCACGTGGAGACGGGCGAGCCGCTGCCGGCCGGGACGCTGGAGCGGCTCGAGGCGGCGGACCTGTGGGGCGAGGGGCACCGCACGGTCGAGTACCTGGGTGCGACGCTCGTGGACTGGGCCTGGCACTCGCTGACGGAGGAGACGGTGGACGCCGCCACGGCCGACCCGGCCGCGTTCGAGCGCCGGGTGCTGACCGAGGCGGGCATCGACCCGGACCTGGTGCCCCCGCGCTACGGCACCGGCTACTTCAAGCACATCTTCGGCGGCGGCTACGCGGCCGGGTACTACTCCTACGTGTGGGCCGAGGTGCTGGACGCGGACGCCGTGGAGTGGTTCCGCGAGCACGGCGGGATGACGCGGGAGAACGGCCGCCGGTTCGCGGACGAGCTGCTCTCGCGGGGCGACACGCGTGACCTGCTGGAGTCCTACCGTGCGTTCCGCGGCCGGGACGCCGAGCTCGAGCCGCTGCTGCGCCGTCGGGGGCTGGCGGACGCCGCCGCCTGAGCGCGGTCAGCGCCCCCGGCCGCCGGGGCGGGGGGCGCTGAGCACGGCGCGCAGCCAGCCGCGCACGGCGGTGTCCCACTTGCGCGGGTCCACGTTCTGCTCCCGGGTGTGGCGGGCCTGGTGGAAGCGGACGAACCGCACGAGGTCCGGGTTGCGCTCGGCCAGGTCCTGCGAGGGGCCGACGGGCACGTACTCGTCGTCCTCGGAGTGCAGGATCAGCGTGGGCACACGCACGTGGTCGGCGCGGGTCACCCAGTCCAGGGCCTTGAGGTCCACGGGGGCGGCCAGGCCCGTGATGAACCGGCCGGCCCGGTTGGCCAGCAGCCACTGGCCGAGCAGGCCCACGGCTTCGGGGATCCGGTTGAGCCGGGCCTGGTGGCGCAGCACGTCCACCCAGTCGATGACGGGGCCCGTCAGGACCACGCCGCGCACGTGCGGGGCCAGCGGGGAGCGGTCCACGGTCTGCAGCACCACGGCCCCGCCCATGGACCAGCCGAAGAGGACGACGTCCCGGGCGCCGTGGTCGAGGGCGTAGCGGATGGCCGCCTCGACGTCCTCCCATTCGGTGGTGCCGAGCCCGTAGCGGGCGTCGGCGGCGTCCGGGGCGTCGCCGTCGTTGCGGTAGGAGATCAGCAGCGACGTCATGCCCAGGCGGCGGGCGGTCGGCACGGCGCGGATGCCCTCGTTGCGGCGCGCGCCGCGGCCGTGGACCATCACCGCCCACAGCCCCTCCGCGGGACGGGGTTCGCCGTCCTCGCTGGGGTCCGGCTCGATGCGCCATGCGCGGGCGTGGCCGCCGGGCACCGGCACCTGCACGTCCTCGGCGTCGAGCCCGGCGTCGGCGGGGGTCGGGTAGACGAAGCCGGTGAACCGGCCCCGGGTCGCCGTCGTCAGATCGCCGGAGAAGACCTCCTCGACCGCGCGCTGCACCGTGCCGTCCCGGGGGTCGAAGGAGGTGATCTCCCCGATGCGGGCGCATCCGGCGCCGTCGTCGAACGTGAGGGAGTACTGGCCGGGCACGGTGGTGTACTCGTCGGCCTGCAGGATCACGTCCTGCCCGGCGGGCGTGTCGACGACGGCGAGGATCGGCGTGGACTCGGCGTGGCGGCGCACGGGGGTCACCACGGTGCGGGCGAACACGCCTGCGAGCGCCGAGCTCGCCCCGGCCAGCACGAAGGCGGAGGCCGCGGCGACGCTGAGCACGGGCGGGGCCCAGCGGGCCACCGGGGAGGCCACGGCCACGCCGCCGCGCACCGATCCGGTGACTCCGCGGCGGACCAGGCGGCCCGCTCGGCGGACGCGGGAGTCGCGACCCCCGGCCCGCCGGGCTGCCACGGTGACGGCGGCGGCCAGGGCGGGCGGCAGGTCGGCGGGGTGGGGACGGGGACGGCGGGGTCGTGCGGCCATGCGCGCCATTGTCCTCCACGGGCGGGCGCGCCCGCCAATGCGACGCCGGTCGGGAACACGACGGCGCTCCGGACCGTTGCACCGGGCATGACCGAGACTCCCCACACCCCCCATGACGGCCCCACCCCCGACCCCGCGCGGGACGTCCCCGCTCCCGAGCAGACCCTGGCCGCCCCGGGCGGCGCCCGCCTGACGGACGAGGAGTGGGCCCGACGGCTCACGCCCGAGGAGTTCCAGGTGCTGCGCCGGGCCGGCACGGAACGGCCCTTCACGGGCGAGTACTGGGACTCGCACGTGAAGGGCGTGTACGCGTGCCGGGCGTGCGGATCCGAGCTGTTCCGCTCGGACGAGAAGTTCGACGCGCACTGCGGCTGGCCCTCGTTCTTCGCACCGCTCGCGGAGGACCGGGTGGAGTACCTGAAGGACACCACCCTGGGCATGGAGCGGATCGAGGTGCGGTGCGCGGCGTGCGGCTCCCACATGGGTCACGTCTTCGCGGGCGAGGGCTATGACACCCCCACGGACCTGCGCTACTGCATCAACTCGATCTCGCTGCGCCTGGCCCCCGCCGACGACGCGGCGGCCCCGGACGGGGCGCGCTGATCCGGTGCGGGAGCGCCGTGGCGTTCACGGCGCGCCCCCGCGGCCCGCTGGGCCCCGCAGCCTAGGCTGACGGGCATGAGCGTGATCGGGCCCCGTCGCCTCTCCGCCGCCCCCGGGGCGGTCGAGGCGCCCGTGCCGCCGGGGGTGTTCCGGCGTGCCCTGGCGGACCTGCGCGATGCGCGGCCACGGACCGAGGTGCGGCTGCGGGAGATCCCGGCACCCGAGGGGCAGGCGCCCTTCGCCGTCGCCCTCGCCGCCGACGTGTGCGACGGGCCGGGCGCGACCGGCGGCGTGCTGGCCACGGGGCGGTTCGTCCTCCTGCACGACCCGGCCCCGGACGCCCGGTGGCCGGGAGGCTTCCGGGCGGTGACCTGGATCCGTGCGAGCCTGGAACCGGACGTCGCACTGGACCAGCTGGCCGGCGCCGTCGCGTGGACGTGGCTCGTGGAGGCGCTCGAGCGCCGCCACGCCGAGCACTCCCACGCCGGCGGCACCGCGACGCGCAGCATCGCGGAGGGCTTCGGGACGCTCAGTGCGGCCCCGGACACCACCGACATCGAGCTGCGCGCCTCGTGGACCCCGGCCCCGCGGGACCTCGGCTCGCATCTCGAGGCGTGGTCGGACATGATCTGCGCGTTCGCCGGTCTGCCGCCCGAGCACGCCGCGGACGTCCACACGGCCGGCCCCTGACCGCGCGCCCGCGCCTCCGACACACCGGGCCCCGGCCCGTCCCCGCCCCGACCTCCCCGAACAGGAGCAGCATGACCGACGCCCCCGAGACGGCCGCCCCGGACGCGCCCCCGCGGCTGATCGCCACACCGGCCGGTGGAGTCCCCCGGCTCACCGACACCCGCGCGGGCCTGGAGGCCTGCGCCGCGGCGCTCGCCGCGGGGACCGGGCCCGTCGCCGTCGACGCGGAGCGCGCCTCCGGGATCCGGTACGGCCAGCGGGCTATGCTCGTCCAGCTCAAGCGCGAGGGCGCCGGCATCTGGCTCGTCGATCCCGAAGCCCTCGACGGGCTGGCCCCGCTGCAGGAGGCCCTCGCGGGCGTCGAGTGGATCCTGCACGCGGCCAGCCAGGACCTGCCCTGCCTGGCCGAGCAGGGGCTGCGCCCCGATCGGCTGTTCGACACCGAGCTCGCGGCCCGGGTGTCCGGCCTGCCGCGCGTCGGCCTGGCCGCGGTCCTGGAGGAGCTGCTGGGGGTCACCCTCGCCAAGGAGCATTCGGCCGCCGACTGGTCGGTGCGTCCGCTGCCCGAGGCGATGCTCACCTACGCGGCGCTCGACGTCGAGCTGCTCGTCCCGCTGCGCGAGGCCCTGATCGCGCGCCTCGAGGCCGACGGCAAGCTCGCGTGGGCCGAGCAGGAGTTCGAGCACGTGCGCACGGCCCCGCCGCCCACGCCGAAGAAGGACCCCTGGCGCGGCACCTCGGGCTCCCAGACGCTGCGCCGCCCCGTGCAGCGCGCGGTCCTCAAGCGCCTGTGGGAGGCCCGCGAGGACCTCGCCCGCCACCGCGACGTCGCCCCCGGCCGGCTCATCCCGGACCGGTCGATCGTCGCCGCCGCGGCCGCCCAGCCGCGCACCGTCCCCGCCCTGCGCCAGACCTCCGGCTTCCACGGCCGCGCCGCGAGCCGCGAGGCCCCGCGCTGGATCGCCGCGATCCGGGCCGGCGTCGAGGACGCCGAGCGGGACGACGCCCCCGCGGCGCAGATCCGCACCGGGGACGGCCCGCCCCCACCCCGGGCCTGGAAGGACCGGGACCCGGTGGCGGACCGCCGCCTGCGCACGGCCAAGGCCCGCGTCGCCCGACGGGCCGAGCAGCTGGGGATGCCCACCGAGAACCTCCTCACCCCGGACACCCTTCGGCGGATCTGCTGGACCCCGCCCGCCCCGATCACCCCCGAGACCGTCGACGCGTTCCTGACGGAGCGGGGCGCGCGCCCGTGGCAGGTGGAGAACGTCGGCGCGATCGTCACGGTCGCGCTCCTCGACCCCGATCCCGCCGGCGCCTGAGCCCCCGACGCGGCCGGCCGGATCGGTCCGTCGCGTCGCGTCGACGCCGAGGCTACTCGCCGGTAGTGTGACCCGCATGACATCCGTTTCTCTTGCTTCCTTCGACCACCTGCCCGCCCTGGCCCCGGATGAGGTCGTCACCACCGTCACCGTGACCGACCACGCCCTGCCCGATGGCGCGGGCACGCTCGCGCTGCTCACGCTGGACAACGGGCAGGGACCCCGCCGGCCCGCCACCCTGGGCCCGGCCACGCTCCTCGGCCTCGGCCGGGTGCTCGACGAGCAGGCCGCCCGGGCCGCCGCGGGCGCGATCCAGGCCCTGGCCGTGACCGGTGTGGAGGGGACCTTCGCGGCCGGGGCGGACCTGTCCCTGATCGCGGGCCTCACCGACGACGTCGGCCGCGACCTGGCCCTGCTCGGCCACGCCGTCTACGACCGGCTCGCGGCCCTCGAGATCCCCACGGTCGCGCTCGTGAACGGCCTCGCCCTCGGCGGCGGCCTCGAGCTGGCCCTGGCCGCCGGACACCGCGTGGTGGCCGCCGATGCGAAGGGCTTCGGCCTGCCCGAGGTCCGGCTCGGCCTGATCCCCGGCTGGTCCGGCGTGTGGCGCGTGCCCCATCTGATCGGCCCGGAGGCCGCCGTCGACGTCGTGCTGAAGAACCCCCTCGACGACAACCGCATGCTCGACGCCCGCGCGGCGCACGGGCTCGGCCTGATGGACCGGATCGTGGAGGGGGACCTCCTCGACGCGGGCCTCGAGCTCGCCGCCGCCCTGGTCGCCGGGGACGAGTCCGTGGCGGCCGAACTGGCCGCCCACCGCGACCGCGACGTGTCCGACGCCGCCTGGGACCGCGCCCTGGCGGCGCTGGAGCGGCTGCAGGCCGCTCGCCCCGGACGCCACCTGCCGGCGCGCCGTCACCTGGAGGACCTGTTCACCGGCGCCCGCACGCGCACCCGCGCCGAGTCCGCCCAGGCCGAGGCGGACGCCCTCGGGACGCTGCTGCACTCCCCCGAGTTCCGGCGCACCGTGTACGCGTTCCTCGGCCTCGTCCAGGGCCGCGCCAAGCGCCCCGCCGGCGACCCGGGCCGCGAGCTCGCCCGCGAGGTCCGCAAGGTCGGCATCGTCGGTGCGGGCCTGATGGCCGGCCAGCTCGCCCTCGTCTTCGCCCGGCACCTGCGGGTGCCCGTCGTGATGACGGACATCGACGCCGAGCGTGTCGAGCGCGGCCTGGCGGGCGTGCGCGCGCAGGTCGAGAAGATGGTCTCCCGTGGACGGCTCTCCGCCGAGGACGGCGAGGCCCTGGCCGGGTTGATCACCGCGGACACGGACAAGGCGGTGTACGCGGACGCCGACATCGTCATCGAGGCCGTCTTCGAGGAGCTCGAGGTCAAGCGCACCGTCTTCCGCGAGCTCGAGGGCATCGTGCGTGAGGACGCCATCCTGATGACCAACACCTCGAGCCTGTCCGTGGCCGCCATGGCCGAGGTCCTCGAGCATCCCGAGCGCCTCGTGGGCTTCCACTTCTTCAACCCGGTGGCGGTCATGCCGCTCGTGGAGATCGTGCGGACCGAGGCGACGACGGACGAGGTCGTGGCCACCGCGTTCGAACTGACCCGCCGGCTCCGCAAGACCGGCGTGCTCGTCCACGACGCCACCGCGTTCGTGGTCAACCGCGTCCTGCTGCGCATGATGGGCGAGGTGCAGAACTCCTTCGACGAGGGCACCGACGCGCACGAGGCCGACCACGCGCTGGACCCGCTGGCCCTGCCGATGACGCCGTTCACCCTCCTGGCCATGGTCGGCATCCCCGTGGCCCAGCACGTGTCCGAGTCCCTCTCCGCGTCCTTCGGCGCGGAGCGCTTCCCGGTCTCGGCGAACCTGCAGCGCCTGATCGACGCCGGCAAGACCGCGATCTGGGCCAAGGACGTCCGCCCCGACCGGCGCGACGAGGAGGCCGCCGGCGCGACCGGCGAGCAGATCCCGGAGGCGACCGCGGCCCTGCTGGAGCAGGGCTCGACCCCGCAGACCTCCGAGGAGCTGCTGCGCCGGGTCGAGGACGCGCTGGCCGAGGAGATCGGCCTGCTCCTGGACGAGCGCGTCGTCGCGGCCCCCGAGGACGTGGACCTGTGCATGATCCTCGGCGCCAACTGGCCCCTGCACCTGGGCGGCATCACGCCGTACCTGGACGACTGCGGGGCCGCCGAGCGGGTGAACGGGCGGCGCTTCCACCCGGCCGCGCAGGCCTGACCGGCCCCGGCCGGGCCGTCCGCGACGGCCCGGCCCACGGCTCAGGCGATCGGCAGCCCGGCGAACGTCACCACGTGCGCGTCGAGCCCGGCGGTCGCCGCGGCCTGGTCGGCCACGGGGGTCGAGGCGGTGCCCCCGCCCCAGTCGGAGGCGACCACGGCGCCCTCGCGCACGAGGTGCGCCCCCAGCTCCACGCCGTCCGCGACGACGGCCACCCGCACGTCCGACCCGCCCGCGTCCGCCGGGCGCAGCTCGGCGCGGGGCACGCGCAGCCCGCCCTGCAGGGGCGAGGCCTCCTCGAGCCGGTCCACGGCGAGCGGGCCTTCGGCGGCCACCCGCGCGAGGAGGAGGTACTCCGCGTACGAGGGCAGCACCGCGGCGTCGATGCCGGCCCGCTCACGGTCGATGCGCACCCGCTGGGCTCCGGCGGAGTCCTCGTGGGTCGTCCATGCCCAGCCGTCCCCGTCGGGCGTGAAGCCGACCTGCGTCTGGGCGAGGTAGCGCTCGGGCAGTCCACCGCGGGCGGCGCGCTGGGCGGGCGTGGGGGCGAAGCCCATGCGGGTGGTCAGCACGCCGTCCTCCAGCACCCGGTGCAGGAAGCCGACGTGCACGTCGTCGAGGGTCACGGCCTCCCACCGCTCGAAGGGAGTGAGGTCGAAACGGGCGGCGCCGGTGGGGCGCGGGGCGGGGTGGGTCACGGCGGTGCTCCTGGGGCTCGGGGGTCCGTCCCCCCGATCCTCGCACCCGTCGGGCCCGGTCGCATCCGCCCTCGCCACGGGCGATAATGGGTCGATGACCACGCAGGACTCCCCCCTCACCCCGAACTCCTCCCGGTCCGGCTGCTGCGACGACCACGCCCGCCCGGACACCTCCCGCCGCACCGTCCTGGGCCGCGGCGCCGCCGTCGCCGCCGCGGGTGCCGGCACACTCGCGCTGGCCGGCTGCACGGACCGGCTGCGTGAGAAGGACACCGCGCAGGACCACTACACCGGCTCCGACGCCGTCGACGCGCTGCCCGCCGCCGAGCTGCCCGTGGGCGCCTCCCGGGAGGTGCAGGTGCAGGGTAGGACGCTGATGATGCATCGCGTGGACGAGACCACGGTGACCGCCTTCACCAACGTGTGCACGCATCAGGGCTGCCTGCTCCAGGTCGTGGACCGGCAGGAGGGCCCGGCCTACGCCTGCCCCTGCCACGGCTCGCACTTCGACGTCACCTCGGGGAAGCCGTTCGGCGGCCCGGCCCGCAAGGCCCTCATGGACTACGACGCGGCCGTCGTCGACGACCGCATCGTCGTCAAGCTCTGAGCCCGGCTCATTCCTCCGGCGCGCCGTAGCGCCGGCGCGGGGGCACCACGACGGCGGAGCGGTCGTTGGGGTCCCACGCCGGCTGCTCGCGCCGCCGCGCCGGGTAGTAGCGGTGCCGCCACCAGAACCAGATGAGCGCCCCCAGCACCGGCAGCAGCAGCATGAGGCCGACCCACGGCAGGCGCGCCCGGGCGTCCAGGGGGCTGCGGCCCAGCGAGACGAAGCCGGCCACCCACAGCGCACCGGCCACGACGGACACGGTCCAGCCCAGGGCGGCCTCCCCCGGCGTCGGCACGAGCGGGGTCGCGGCGGCCGCGCCGGTCAGCGCGCCGGCCATCAGAAGAGCGCGACCTTCTCCGGGCCCGGGAACAGGGCGTCCAGCTCGGCCAGGTCCTCCGCGGTGGCGAGCCAGTCGGCCGCCGCCGCGTTCTCCACGACCTGCTCGGCACGGGTGGCGCCGGCGATCACGGAGGACACCGGTCCCTGCGCCGCCAGCCACCCGATCGCGGCCTGGACCTCGGTGATCCCCCGCTCCCGGGCGAACCGGCCGAACGCGGCCAGCTGCTCCAGGTCGGCGTCGGCCACCATGTGCTGGCGCACGTGGGACAGGCGCGAGCCCTCGGGGGCGTCGCCCTGCGAGTACTTGCCCGTGAGCAGCCCGTTGGCCAGCGGGAAGTACGGCAGGACGCCGAGCCCGAACTCGGCCGCCGCCGGGACCACCTCGAGCTCGGCCCGGCGGTCCAGCAGGTTGTAGTGGTTCTGCGCGGACACGAAGCGCTCCACGCCCAGCTCGCGGGCCACGTACTCGGCCTGGGCGATCTGCCACCCGGCCCGGTTCGAGTGGCCCACGTAGCGGACCTTGCCGGCGCGCACGAGGTCGTCGAGCGCGCGGAGGGTCTCCTCGATGGGCGTGGCCGGGTCCGGGGTGTGGAACTGGTAGAGGTCGATCCAGTCGGTGCCGAGGCGGCGCAGGGAGTCCTCGACGGCGCGCACGATGTACCGGCGGGAGCCCCGCGCGCCGCCGTCGTCGCCGGCGACACCGCCCATGTCCATGCCGAACTTGGTGCCGATCACCACCTCGTCGCGGCGGGCGCCCAGGGCGCGGCCGAGCCGCTCCTCGGACAGGCCGGGCTCGGCGCCGTAGACGTCGGCGACGTCGAAGAAGGTGATGCCGGCGTCGAGCGCGGCGTGGACGACGGCGTCGGTGCCGGCCTGCTCCAGCGTGGCGGTGCCGGGGCGGCCGAGGTTGTTGCAGCCCAGGCCGACGACGGAGACGGTCAGCCCGGAGCGGCCGAGACGGGTGTGGCGCACGGGTCAGCCCTCCTGCTCTGCGGTGCGGACGTCCACCTTGTTCGGCTGCACGCCGTCGGCGCGCTTGGCGGCCGCCGGGATCTCGGCGGCGGCCTTGCGGGCGTGGGGGGTCCGGACGCGCAGCACGAGGGCACCGGCCTCCTCGACGACGTCCTCGACCTCGCCAAGACCGCGCCAGGCCAGCTGGTGGGTCACCTCGACGCGCAGCCGTTCCACGGTGCGCCGCTCGATCACCGTGGCCTCCCGGCCGCGGAGCCGGTAGGCCACCGGCAGCACGGCGAAGGTCGCGGGGTCCGCCTCGGCGAAGCCCTCCTCCGCGCCCTGCGCCACGAACGCGGCCAGCAGCTGATCACCCTCGGCCTGGTCGGCCAGGGGCTGCTCCCCGACGGTGCCGGGCTGGCCGACCCGGCCGTGGTGGACCACGAACTCCCCGGCCTCCGCGTCGGCCCATGCCTCGCGGTACTCGAAGAGCCGGGCGCCGTCGTCGCCGACGCGATCACGGTACAGCCGGACGATGCTCATGCCTGCTCCTGGTGGTGGGGGGCGGCCGCGTCCTCGGGGACGGGCCGGGCGTACGGGACCTTGGCGCCGAGGACCTGGGCGACGGTGTCCTGGGTGATGCGCTGCGCGGTGAGGCCCACGCGGGCCAGCACCTGCTCGCGGCTGCCGTGGGCGAGGAACTCGACCGGCAGGCCGACCTCGTTCAGGGCGGTGTCCACGCCGGCCGCGCGCATCTCCTGCCGGATCCGCGAGCCGACGCCGCCGGCCCGCACCCCGTCCTCGAGGCACACGACGATCCGGTGGCGGGCGGCCGTGTCGATCACGGACCGGGCCACGGGCAGGACCCACCGCGGGTCGATCACCGTGGCGCTGATGCCGTGCCGCTCGAGCCGTTCGGCGACGTCGAGGCCGAGCTCGGCCATCGCGCCCACCGCCACGATCAGCACGTCCCGCTCGGCGCCGTCGCGTCCGCCGGCCTCGCCGCGCCGGGCGAGCACGTCCGTGCCGTCCGACAGCCGCTCCAGGGCGCGCACCGGCTCGCCGACCGAGCCCTTCGCGAACCGCACCACGGTGGGCGCGTCCTCGACGGCGACGGCCTCGCGCAGCTCCTCCCGGAGCGTGTCCGCGTCGCGGGGCGCGGAGATCCGCAGCCCCGGGACCGACTGCAGCAGGGCCAGGTCCCACATGCCGTGGTGGCTCGGGCCGTCCGGCCCGGTGACGCCCGCGCGGTCCAGCACGAACGTCACGCCCGCACGGTGCAGGCCCACGTCCATGAGCACCTGGTCGTAGGCGCGGTTGAGGAAGGTCGCGTAGACGGCCACCACGGGGTGCAGGCCGCCGAAGGCCATGCCGGCGGCCGACGTGACCGCGTGCTGCTCGGCGATGCCGACGTCGAACACCCGGTCCGGGTGGGCCAGCGCCATCGGGGCCAGGCCCACGGGGTTCTGCATGGCGGCGGTGATGGCCACGACGTCCGGCCGCTCGTCCGCGATCGCGACCATCTCTTCGCCGAACACGGAGGTCCAGGACTGGGCCGTCGACGAGGTGATGGGCTCGCCCGTGGAGGGGTCGATCACGCCGATCGCGTGGAACTGGTCCGCCTCGTGCGCGACCGCCGGCGGATAGCCGTGCCCCTTCTCGGTCATCGCGTGGACGATCACGGGCCCGCCGTACGCCCGCGCGTCCTCGAGGGCCTCCTCCATGGCGATGAGGTCGTGACCGTCCACCGGGCCGATGTACTTCATGCCCAGGTCCTCGAACAGGCCCTGCGGCGCCCAGAGGTCCTTGAGGCCCTTCTTCGCCGCGTGCAGTGGCCGGTACACCAGCTCCCCCGCGAGGCCAGCCTCCTGGAGGCGGCGCTTGAGGTAGTCGAGGGTCTGCTCGTAGCGGTGGTGGGTGCGCACCTTGTCCAGCACCCCGCGGCGCAGTCCGCCCAGGTGCTCGGCGACGCCGCCCACGGTGGGCGCGTACGAGCGGCCGTTGTCGTTGACGACGATCACCACGCGCCGGTCCCGGCCGGCGGCGATGTTGTTGACGGCCTCCCAGGCCATGCCCCCCGTGAGCGCACCGTCGCCGATCACGGCCACCACGGTGCGGTCCCCCTGCCCGGTCTGCGCCCAGGCCCGCGCGATGCCGTCCGCCCAGGAGAGCGAGCTGGAGGCGTGCGAGGACTCCACCACGTCGTGCTCGGACTCGGTGCGGTCGCCGTAGCCGGACAGACCCCCCTCCTGGCGGAGCGTCGTGAAGTCCTGGCGTCCGGTGAGCAGCTTGTGCACGTACGACTGGTGGCCCGTGTCGAAGATGACCGCGTCCTTGGGCGACTCGAACACGCGGTGCACGGCCAGCGTCAGCTCGACGACGCCCAGGTTCGGTCCGAGGTGGCCGCCCGTCTTGGAGACGTGGGCGATCAGGTAGGCGCGGATCTCCGCCGCCAGCGCGGTCAACTGGTCCTCCGTGAGGGCCGACAGGTCCGCCGGGCGGGCGATCTGCGGCAGCAGCGGGGCGCCGGGGCTCGTGGGGGGCAGATGTTCCATGGTGCGACCAGCCTACTCCGCGGCTCCGCACCCGGGCGGGACGCGGGCGGCGGCCCGCGCGGGCGGGCCCCGTGGATCAGGCCTTCGCGGCGATCTGACGGAGCACGTACTGAGACATGCTTCGCTCTGCCTGGCGATAGTCGCACAGCTTCCGTCGGCTCTCAGGATCCCTGTCTCGATGGGACGCCCGACGATGCAACCGGACAAGACCAATTTCTCTTGGGTGATCGGCGGTACTGGGATCGTCTTCTCACCACGGTGATGTTCACGAGACGACGCAGCTGATCCCGTCACGACGGCGAGCGAGGTGAGCCCGTCCGTTCGGGCCTCGATTCCATCTGCGACCAGAGCCGCCGAGCCGATGTTCTCCATCGCAGCCTCAGCGCTGCCACCCCGGGTCGATTGGATCTTGGCCGGGCGATTCCACGCCCGCCGATCGACATCGACTTGATACCCGGGAGGGGTATAGCGTTGACTGGACCAGAACGAACAGGAGACTTCATGCGCAAGCACCTCATGACCACCGTCGCCGCAGGAGTGCTCGGAGGAGCGCTCGTGTTCACCGGCTGCAGCACCGGCGGCGGCCAGGACCAAGGGACCCCCTCGACGACCAGCCAGCACGAGGGCCACGGCAGCAGCTCTGACAGCGGCGGGATGGAGCATCCGATGGACGGCGGCCCCGCCCCCGAGGGCATCGAGACGGCTGCGTCGCCCACATACCCGGTCGGCACCGAGGTCACGCTCACCGCCGACCACATGGAGGGCATGGACGGTGCGAACGCGACGATCGCCGGCGCGTACGACACGTACACCTATGCGGTGGACTTCACGCCGTCCGCAGGCGGGGAGCCGGTCAAGGATCACAAGTGGGTCGTCCAGCAGGAGATCAAGGACGCCGGAGATGAACGTCTGGCCGACGGCACCGAGGTCACTCTCGAGGCCGAACACATGGAAGGCATGAAGGGCGCGAAGGCGACCATCGCCTCCTCCACCGAGGAGACCGTCTACATGGTCGATTACGAGTCCGACGGCATGACGATGACCAACCACAAGTGGGTCGTCGAGAGCGAGCTCAAGCCGGCCTCCTGAGCCGATCGCCGCGGGCGCGCTGAAGGTCCGCGGCGAAATACGACCCGATCGAAGGAAAGATCGGGGAATGACGAGGGGAAGCGAAGAGCATGACGGACCCGACCACGCATCACCATGACCACGCCGGCGTCGCGACCACCGAGTCCGGCCACCGTGACGACTCGCGCGCCGAGAACGAAGACCACACCATGGAACACGGTGACCACGCCGGGCACGGTCATCACGGCGGTGGTCACGCGGGCCACGGCGACCACGTCGGCCAGTTCCGGCGGCTGTTCTGGATCAACCTGATCATCGCCATCCCGGTGGTCGCGTTCTCCCCCATGTTCGCCATGCTCCTGGGCTACTCGGTCCCCAGCTGGGCGGGCTGGGTCGCCGCAGTCCTCGGCTCCGTCATGTACGCCTGGGGCGGCACCCCGTTCCTCACCGGTGCTGTCAGCGAGCTGAAAAGCCGCCAGCCGGGGATGATGCTGCTCATCGCGCTCGGCATCACCGTAGCGTTCCTCGCCTCCTGGGCCGCCACTGTCGGTCTCGTCCACCCCGAGCTCGAGTTCTGGTGGGAGTTGGCGCTGCTGATCGTCATCATGCTGCTGGGCCACTGGATCGAGATGCGCTCACTGGCCCAGACCACCTCGGCGTTGGACTCCCTCGCCGCGCTGCTCCCTGACGAGGCTGAGCGTATAGAGGGAGACGACGTCGTCAAGGTCGACCCGGCAGAGCTGCGCGTCGGCGACGTCGTCATCGTCCGGCCTGGCGGCAGCGTCCCCGCCGACGGCACCATCGTCGACGGCCGCGCCGACATGGACGAGTCCATGATCACCGGCGAATCACACCCCGTCGCCCGCGGCGAGGGCGAGAACGTCACCGCCGGCACCGTGGCCACCGACTCCGGCCTGCGCGTAGAGATCACCGCCACCGGCGACGACACGGCTCTGGCGGGCATCAACAGGCTCGTCGCCGAGGCGCAGGGCTCATCCTCCCGTGCCCAGCGCATCGCCGACCGGGCTGCGGCCCTGCTGTTCTGGTTCGCCCTCGGAGCTGCGCTGATCACCGCCGTCGTCTGGACGCTCTTCGGGCTCCCCGACGACGCGGTCGTTCGCACCATCACTGTCCTCGTCATCGCCTGCCCCCATGCGCTGGGTCTGGCGATCCCTCTGGTCGTGTCCATCGCCACCGAGCGCGCCGCCCGCGGCGGCGTCCTGATCAAGGACCGCCTCGCCCTGGAGTCCATGCGCCAGGTCGACGCGGTGCTCTTCGACAAGACCGGCACCCTGACCAAGGGCGAGCCCACCGTCACCGGCGTGGAGCCGACCGGCGGCCTGAATGCCGAACAGCTCCTCGCCCTGGCCGCCTCCGCCGAGGCCGACAGTGAGCACCCCCTCGCCCGGTCCATCGTCACCGCCGCCAAGGAGAAGGGCCTCGCCGTCGAACCGGCCAGCGGGTTCACCTCCTCCCCGGCGGTCGGCGTCACCGCGACGGTGGCCGACCATGAGATCCGCGTCGGCGGACCCCGTCTGCTCGAGGAGACCGGCCAGGACGAGATCGGTGTCGCCGACGAATGGCGGGCAGAGGGTGCGATCATCCTGCACGTCCTCCGCGACGGCAAGGTCATCGGCGGTCTCAAGCTCGCCGACGAGGTTCGCCCAGAGTCCCGCGACGCCGTCGATGCGCTCCATCAGCTCGGCGTCGAGGTCGTCATGATCACCGGCGACGCGGAAGCCGTGGCGAACGAGGTGGGAAGAGAGCTCGGCATCGACCGGGTCTTCGCCGGCGTCCGCCCCGAGGACAAATCCGCCAAGGTCGACCAGCTGCAGAAGGAGGGCAAGAAGGTCGCCATGGTCGGCGACGGCGTCAACGACGCCCCTGCCCTGGCCCAGGCCGACGTCGGCATCGCCATCGGGGCCGGCACCGACGTCGCCATCGCCTCTGCAGGTGTCATCCTCGCCAGCTCCGACCCGCGTAGCGTCCTCTCGGTCATCCAGCTCTCCCGTGCCGCATACCGTAAAATGAGGCAAAACCTGTGGTGGGCCGCAGGGTACAACTTGCTCTCTGTGCCGCTCGCGGCTGGCGTGCTCGCACCCGTCGGCTTCGTCATGCCGATGTCAGTAGGCGCGATCCTGATGTCGATCTCCACCGTCGTCGTCGCGCTCAACGCCCAGCTGCTGCGTCGCATCGACCTCGCCCCAGATGCCAGCACCCGCTCCGTCCTGGAGCACCAGAAGTGAAGGACGCACTCGTGACCACTGAAACTGCAGCCGATGAGACCGGTGCCGACACCGGAGCCCATCGGCACGGCTACATCAGTGACAAGGACCGTTACCGCAACCGCATGAAGCGCATCGAAGGCCAAGCCCGCGGCATCACGAAGATGATCGACGACGAAAAGTACTGCATCGACATCCTCACCCAGGTCTCGGCCCTCACCCGCGCCCTGCAGGGAGTGGCGACCGGTCTGCTCGATGACCACCTCAAGCACTGCGTGCTCGACGCCGCCAAGAAAGGCGATGAAGACGCGGCCATCGCCAAGATCCAGGAGGCCACCGACGCCATCAATCGCCTCGTGCGCTCCTGACACCATCCGATTTCGTCAACACAGGGTGCCTCGGACCGGTGGGCCCCAGATCAGGACAAGGCTCTTGATGTCTCCGGGCAGGCGTGCTTTGCACGTCGTCGCGCCCTTGGCACCGGCGAACTCGGGATGCCTTCTGTCTAACCTGACGACATGAACACGTTCACCTGAGAAAAGAGTTGGGCATGCCACTTGCCATTGTTGCTCCGATCCAGTCCTCCAGGAGCCGCCTGAGGATCTGCGCGGCCTTGACCGGTCTGGCGACCAGCGCCGTCCTCCTGCTCAGCGGCTGTGCTGATGCGGGACCGTCCGCTGATGCAGGATCCGATCACTCACTGGTGGTCGAGCACAATCTAGACGGATTGAATGCTCGCGAGATCATCAAGCGCCTCGACTCAACGAAGGTGACAGATCGCTCGTCTGAATTCATCGCGTCGATTGAACCGGACCAGCTTGTACTGACCGACGACCAGAACAATCAGACCACCCTGCCGATGCCAGAAGACGAATTCTACGTCTCTATCGCCCCGTATCGCAGCCAGACTCACGAATGCTACTTCCACAGCCTCACGACCTGCACCGGCGAACTCGCCAATACTGACGTCCACGTCACCGTGGTCGAGGCGACGTCCGGGGAGACCCTCCTCGATGAAACGCTGACGACGTACGACAACGGATTCGTCGGGGTCTGGCTGCCGCGTGGAATTGACGCTACTCTCACTGTCTCAGCTGAAGGCCGCACCGCGAAAAAGGCCATCTCGACCCGCCCCGACGACCCCACCTGCTTGACCGGTCTTCAGCTGGTTTAAGGCCCAGGTCTCATGCTCCTCTGCAGCGCCGACAGATCAGGCGTCGAGACGTCCCATCCTTGGACTCCCACAGGGTCTCGGCGTCCCGATGTGAGGATTCGCCCGAGAGCCGGCTTCAGAGTCATCGCAGGGCATCACCAGACCGGGCTGAAGCCTCGTCGACCAATATCAACCAGTGCCAACTGAAGAGCACTACATCGCTCACTCTGTTTCACGATGTGCATTTCGGGGGATCCTCTCTGTCCAGGTCCTCACGCTCATACCTGCCGGTGCTGAGCCTCGCCGAGCTTCTCGAGCACTTGACCTGGATCGTCGATCAGTTCGAACACGCCACTCGGGCGTGTCCGACAATGCCGTCGACCACGCGAGCACAGCATTCAGGACCACGGCAGCCCAGTACACGATCGCGTACTCGTCGTACCTGCTCGCCAGGCCCGGCCATTGCTTCAGGTGCGCGTCCTGGCGCTCGATCACGTTCCGGCCCGTGTAAGCCTCCGAGTCCAGGCCCACGGGTCGGCCGCCGGCCGAGCCGCGGCGTCTGCGGTGGCCCTGCTGGTCAGCCGGTTGGGGAGAACGGCCTTGATGCCACCGGCGCGCAGATGGGTGCCGATCGCCCGCGATGAGTACGCCCTCTCGCCCAGCACCGTCGACCAGCTGATGGGTCTTCGTGCTCAGCCCGCTCCGTGAGCGCCCGAGGCCGTGATCGGCGGGCTCTTCACGCGGATTCCTTGTCGTTCGATCCAGCCCCTCTGAGCCGGGTGGTGTTCCTCGCGTGCTGATGGGCGCGGGCGATCGTGGAGTCGACCGAGACCGACCAATCGATCAGGATTTCGGCATCCGCTGCAGGTGGTCCGTGTTGCCAGCACCGTGTCCCAGGTGCCCTCTTCGGCCATGCGGCCGTGCCAGGTCCACACTACTCAGCCAGGGCCCGGAGACCTCGGGCAGGTCCCGCCACGGGATCGAAGCACCTGTCCCGGTGGATGATGGCTTCGACCCTCGTGCGGTCATCGGCGAACGGCCGCCCCTGCCGGCCCGTGCAGGCGGGGAGCATCTGGAACCGGGACGTGTCTTCGAGGGCGCCAGCCGACCCTGGATTCATTGTCAGACACGCCCTAGGCCCGTCTGGCCCGAGGGTGAGCCGGACTCTGAACTGGGGGATGAAGAGCGGTCGTGCACCGGGGTCGGCCCCAGCGGCCACGACGACGGCGGCCCGCCGCCCTCCGTGCGGAGGGCGGCGGGCCGCCGTCGTCGTGGTGCCCGCGCGCGGGCGGTGTCCCGTGGATCAGGCCTTCGCGGCGATCTGACGGAGCACGTACTGCAGGATGCCGCCGTTGCGGTAGTACTCGGCCTCACCGGGGGTGTCGATGCGGACGACCGCGTCGAACTCGGTGACCCTGCCGTCCTCACCGGTGGCCGTGACCTTCACGGTCTTCGGCGTGGTGCCCTCGTTGAGGGCGGTGATGCCGGAGATGTCGAAGGTCTCGGTGCCGGTCAGGCCCAGCGAGTCGGCGTTCTCACCCTCCGGGAACTGCAGCGGCAGCACGCCCATGCCGATGAGGTTCGAGCGGTGGATGCGCTCGAAGGACTCCGTGATCACGGCCTTGACGCCCAGGAGCGCGGTGCCCTTGGCCGCCCAGTCACGGGAGGAGCCGGAGCCGTACTCCTTGCCGCCCAGGACCACCAGCGGGGTGCCCTGCTCGGCGTAGTTCTGCGCCGCGTCGTACACGTAGGCCTGCGGGGCGCCCTCCTGGGTGAAGTCGCGCGTGAAGCCGCCCTCCACGCCGTCGAGCAGCTGGTTCTTGATGCGGATGTTCGCGAACGTGCCGCGGATCATGACCTCGTGGTTGCCACGACGGGATCCGTAGGAGTTGAAGTCCTTGCGCTGCACGCCGTTCTCCAGCAGGTAGCGGCCCGCCGGGGTGTCCGACTTGAAGGAGCCGGCCGGGGAGATGTGGTCCGTGGTCACGGAGTCACCCAGCTTGAGCAGGACGCGGGCGCCGGAGATGTCCGACACCGGGTCCGGCTGCATGGTCATGCCCTCGAAGTACGGGGGCTTGCGCACGTAGGTGGACTTCTCGTCCCACTCGAAGGTGGAGCCCGAGGGGGTCTCCAGGGACTGCCAGCGCTCGTCGCCGTCGAAGATCGTGGCGTACTGCGAGGTGAACATCTCGGTGTCGATCGACGCGTCGATGATCTGCTGGACCTCGGTCGGGTCCGGCCAGATGTCCTTGAGGAAGACGTCGTTGCCCTCCGTGTCCTGGCCCAGGGCCTCGTTCTCGAAGTCGAAGTCCATGGTGCCGGCCAGGGCGTAGGCGACCACCAGCGGCGGGGAGGCCAGGTAGTTCATCTTCACGTCCGGGTTGATGCGGCCCTCGAAGTTGCGGTTGCCGGAGAGCACCGCGGTCACGGACAGGTCGTTCTCCTGGATGGCCTCGGAGATCTCGGACTCCAGCGGGCCGGAGTTGCCGATGCAGGTGGTGCAGCCGTAGCCGACCACGTTGAAGCCGAGGTCGTTGAGGGACTCGCGCAGCCCGGACTTCTCGTAGTAGTCGGTCACCACGCGGGAGCCCGGGGCCACGGAGGTCTTCACCCACGGCTTGGACTTCAGGCCCTTGGCGACCGCGTTGCGGGCCAGCACGCCGGCCGCCATCATCACGGAGGGGTTTGACGTGTTGGTGCACGAGGTGATCGAGGCGATGGACACGGCACCGTGGTCCAGCTGGAACTGGCGGCCGTCCGGCATGGCCACGTCCACGAGCTTGGACGGGCGGCCCTCGCCGGCCTCGTCCTGCGTGGCGTAGTTGTGCAGGTCCTTGCGGAACTGGTCCTTGGAGTCGGTGAGCTCGATGCGGTCCTGGGGACGCTTCGGGCCGGAGATGGAGGGCACCACGGTGGACAGGTCCAGCTCGAGGTACTCGGAGTAGGCGACCTCGGAGGACGGGTCGTGCCACATCCCCTGCTCCTTGGTGTACGCCTCCACGAGGGCGACCTGCTCCTCGGAGCGGCCGGTCAGGCGCAGGTAGTCGAGGGTGACCTCGTCGATCGGGAAGATCGCGGCGGTGGAGCCGAACTCGGGCGACATGTTGCCGATGGTGGCGCGGTTGGCCAGGGGCACGGAGCCGACGCCCTCGCCGTAGAACTCGACGAACTTGCCGACCACGCCGTGCTGGCGGAGCATCTCGGTGATGGTCAGCACCACGTCGGTCGCGGTGGCGCCGGACGGGATGCTGCCGGTCAGCTTGAAGCCCACGACCCGCGGGATCAGCATGGACACGGGCTGGCCGAGCATCGCGGCCTCGGCCTCGATGCCGCCGACGCCCCAGCCGAGCACGCCCAGGCCGTTGACCATGGTGGTGTGCGAGTCGGTGCCGACGCAGGAGTCCGGGTAGGCGCGCAGCACGCCGTCGACCTCGCGGGTCATCACGGTGCGGGCCAGGTTCTCGATGTTGACCTGGTGGACGATGCCCATGCCCGGGGGGACGACCTTGAAGTCGTCGAAGGCGGTCTGGCCCCAGCGCAGGAACTTGTAGCGCTCGCCGTTGCGCTCGTACTCGATCTCCATGTTCCGCTCGATGGCGGCGTCGTTGCCGAAGGAGTCGATCTGCACGGAGTGGTCGATCACGAGCTCGGCCGGGGAGAGCGGGTTCACGCGCTCCGGGTCGCCGCCCAGGTCCTGGATGGCCTCACGCATGGTGGCCAGGTCCACGACGCAGGGCACGCCGGTGAAGTCCTGCATGATCACGCGCGCCGGCGTGAACTGGATCTCGGTGTCCGGCTGGGCGTTCGGGTCCCAGGCGGCCAGGGCCTTGATCTGGTCGGCGGTCACGTTGGCGCCGTCCTCGGTGCGCAGCAGGTTCTCCAGCAGCACCTTCAAGGAGTAGGGCAGCTTCTGCGCCCCCTCGACCTTGTTCAGACGGAAAATCTCATACTCGGCGCCCTTGACGTCCAGGACGCCCTTGGAGCCGAAGCTGTCGACGGTGGTCACGAGAGGACTCCTCTTCCCGCCCGGTTTCCTCCGGGCGCTCGTCCAGTGGGGGGTGGTCACCCGCGGCCGCGGACCGCGCCCCGTCCGGGACGGGCGTCGTCTGCGTCACAGGTGCCGCACTGCGTCCCAGGGTACCGCGCCGGTCCCGTGTGACGCGGGCATGGCGCGCGGCGGCCCGCAGGCCGCCACGCGGATGCCGGGTCAGATCTCGACGACGGCCGCGGCCGGGGCGCTCTGGGCGGCCGGCACCAGCACGGTCACCGACTCGAGGTGGTGGGTGTCCGGGTAGAGGTCGAACACGCGGGCGCGCTCCACCTCGTAGCCGCCGTCGCGCAGCCACGCCAGGTCGCGGGCGAACGAGGCGGGGTCGCACGAGACGTACACGATGCGGCCCGGCTCGAGCGCGAGGATGCGCTCGATCGCCCGCCGCCCCGCGCCCGCCCGCGGCGGGTCCAGGACGACGGTGTCCAGCGCGGCACCGCCGAGGCCGCCGTCCGCCACGGGACGCTCGGGGTACTTCAGCCAGCTGCCGAGCACCTTGTCCGTGGGGCCGTTGAGCACCGAGGCCTGCGGCTGGTCGTGCAGGTTGCGGCGGGCGTCCTTCGAGGCCTGGCGGGAGGCCTCCACCGAGTACACGCGGCCCTCGGGTCCCACGGCGTCCGCCAGGTACGCGCTGAACAGGCCGGCGCCGCCGTAGAGGTCGGCCACGACCTGGCCCGGCTCGACGCGCGCGTCCTCGAGCACCGCGTCCACGAGGGTGGCCGGGGCGTGCTGGTGGACCTGCCAGAAGCCGTCACCCGTGACGCGGAAGCGCTTGGTGCCGCCGCGCTCGGACTCCACGGTCTCCTCGACCCAGGTCTTGCCGGTGATGCGCTCGACCTTGACCGGCTGGAACTGCTTCGGGCCGGGCAGGGCCAGGCCGGTGGAGACGTCCACGCCGCACGCATTGGCCGCCTGGCGGATCCGGGTGCGCAGCCGGCCGAGCTTGACCTCGTCCGCCCGCGTCTGCGGGGTGGGCGTCACCAGCACGAGGGGGCGGGAGCCGGAGGCCGGCGTCGCGACGTCCACGCGGGCGGCTCCGGTGAAGTCCCAGTCCCACAGGGCGAGCGCATCGAGGGCCGGCACGCCGAGCGGCATGTTGCGCACGGGTAGGAGGGTCGCCGAACGGTAGGCGTGCATCGCGATGTGCCCCTGGGGGGTCACCGCGAACGCGTTCCGGGTCCGCCAGCGCTGGCCGGTGGGCTCGTCCTCGGAGCCGGCGAAGCACACCTCCGGCTCCACCGCGAGGTCGGCGATGCGGTGCACCGTGTCCCGGAAGACCTGGGCCTTGAGCCGGCGCTGGTGCGGGACCACGATGTGGCCGAACTCGGCGCCGCCCACGGGCGGGCGACCCGAGGCGTGGGCGCGCAGCATGTCCGCGAGCTTCCACTGGTGGATGCGGCGGAACTCGGAGGGCCGCAGCACCTCCACGACGTCGCCGCGCCAGAAGCGGGCCCCGTCCTCGGCCTCGGTCAGGGCCACCCGGACCTTCTCGCCGGGCACGGCGTGGCGCACGAAGACGACCCGCCCCTCGTGCCGGGCCACGCAGTGGCCGCCGTGGGCCATGGCCCCGACCTCCACCTCGATGGTCCTCCCGATCCCGGTGACGTCTGTGGACGTGTCGACGACTGCCATGTCTGGCTCCTCTCGCATCGCAGCGCGCTTCAGGTCTTGCCCTGAGCATCGACTGGTCAGATCATCATCATCCTTGCAGACCGATGCGGCTGTGTCGCCTCGATCGTGGGCGCGCCGTCGGACGGCGTCATCCGCCGCTCCCCGGGGGCGCCGGGGCGGTCAAGAGCCCTGGCCCTCGTGGACCTGCCACGGCACCGAGCCCACCATCACGCCCGGCTCCCGCTGCAGTCGCCGCGTCTGGCGGGTGGCGGTCCGGTTGTGCAGGAGCGTGCGCCAGCCCGGCCGGACCACGTACTCCGGGATGAACACCATGGTCAGGTCCCGCGGGGAGCGGCGTCGGTGCTCGCGCACATGCCGCACCAGGGGGGCCACCGTGTCGCGGTAGGGCGAGGCGATCACGGTGAGCGACATCGGCAGGCCGGCACGCTCCCAGGCGTCGATCACCTCCAGGGTGGCGGCGCGCTCGGCGTCCACGACGACGGCCTCGAGGGAGGACGGCCGCGACGCGCGGGCGTAGGCCAGCGCCCGCAGCGCCGGCCGGTCCAGCGTGGTCACGACGACCACCACGTGGACCCGCGAGGGCAGGGCCCGCGCGTCGTCCTGGGGGTCCGGTGCGAGCTCGCGGTCCACGTCCGCGTAGTGGCGGCGGATCCGCCCCATCACCAGCGAGCCGAGCACGATCGCCAGCAGCGCCACCCACGCGCCCTGCGTGAAGCGGGTGACCAGGACGACGACGCCCGCCAGCGCCGTGACCACCCAGGCCACCGCCGTGATGATCAGGCGCAGCCGGACGGCCGCGCGGGCCCGGGCGCCCGGTGTGTGCACGAGCCGGCGGCGCCACAGCCGCAGCATGCCGGCCTGCGCGAGCGTGAAGGCCAGCAGCACGCCGATGACGTAAAGCTGCACGAGCAGGGCGGTCCGGGCCTCGAAGAACAGCACGAGCGAGAGGGCCACGGCCCCCATCCCGAGGACGCTCCACGTGTGCACCAGCCGGTCGCTGCGGACCCTCAGCTGCCGGGGCAGGTAGCCGTCCTCGGCCACGCGCGCGGCCAGGGCGGGGAACGAGCGGAACGCCGACTTGGCCGCGAACAGCAGGAGCAGGGCGGTGGCCGCGATGGTGGCGACGGACAGGATGCTGCCCGGGCCGTACACGGTGTCCGCGAGCTGGGCGAGCACGGGGGCGGGGGCGCGGTCGGGCGTGACCTCGGCACCCGCGGCGTCCCGGAGGTTCTCCAGCTCCAGCCCGACGACGACGCCGGTGCGCTGAGCCAGGTGCATGACGCCCACGGTCAGCGCGCCGAGGGTGAGGGCCATCACGGTGAGCACCCACCGCACCGTGGGCACGGCCGGCCGGGCCATCAGGCGGGTGCTCGAGACCGGCACCTCGACGCCGGTGAGCAGCACCGATCCCGCGCTGAACGCGCGCAGGGCGAGCAGCGCCGTCGCCACGGTGCTGACGGTCCCGCCGACCCCGGCGCCCTCCTGCGTCCAGCCGGCCGTCGGCGCCGCGCCGAGCAGCCCACGGCCCTCCTGCCACAGGCCCGCCAGGACGAGCAGCGCGGTCAGGGCGACGAACACGCTCACGAGCACGGGCAGCACCCACCGGGACAGCCGCACCCCGCGGAGCGCGGCCAGCAGTACGCCCACGAGCGCGGCCGAGGCCACCAGCACGCGGCTGCCGACGGTGAGTCCGGGGGCCAGCGCCGCCACGAAGTGGGCGAAGGCGGCCACGGAGACCGCGGCGGTGAACACGAAGTCCAGCAGGAGCGCGGCCGAGGCGACGACGCCGGCCCTCGGGCCCAGCTTCATGCCGGCCATGTGATAGATGCCGCCGTGCGGAACGGCGGCGACCGCGGCGCGGAAGGACACGACGATGAGCAGCATCACCGCGACGACGGCCCAGCCGACGGCGGGTCCGAGCGCGAGCGCGGACGTGCCGGCCGCGACCAGGGTGAGGATGACCTCGTCCGGGGCGTAGGCGAGGGAGGACAGGGCGTTCGACGACGTCACGGGCAGCGCCCGCCACCGGTTCATGCGGGGCTCGTCGGCGGCGTGCGACGTCACGGGGCGACCGAGGAGGCCGCGGCGCAGGAGGGAGGACAGCGTGGCCACCGCACCACGGTACCCCCGCCGGGCCCGGACGCCGCGGCGACGCGGATGCTCCCGGACGTGCCCGCCGGATGCGAGGATGGAGCGCGCGTCGGCTCCCCGGCGCACGGAGCACCGCACGAGAGGCAGGGACGGGCATGGCCCACTACGTGATCGTCGGCGGCGGACGGGTGGGCACCCGGTTGGCGGCCGCGCTGGACGCGGCCGGTCACGGCGTCGCCCTCGTGGACCGCGACCCGCGGACCGTGGAGGGGCTGGCCCCCGGCTTCTCCGGCGAGCTCGTGGCCGGCGTGGGCTTCGACCGCTCCGCGCTGCTCGCCGCCGGCATCGACCGCGCGCAGGGCCTGGCGGCCGTGACCGCGGACGACAACACGAACATCATTGCCGCCCGCGTGGCCCGCGAGACCTTCCACGTGGACCACGTGGTGGCGCGCATCTACGACGCCGACCGGGCCCGGCTGTACCAGCGCCTCGGCATCCCCACGGTCGCCTCGATCCAGTGGACGGCCGACCAGGTGCTGCACCGGCTGCTGCCGGCCGGCACCGCCGACGCGGAGCACCGCGACGCCTCCGGCCGGCTGCTCGTGACCGAGCTGGTCCCCCACTCTTCGTGGTGGGGCCGTCGGCTGACCGACGTCGAGTCCACGGTGGGGATGCGCATCGCCTACCTCACCCGGCTCGGCGACGGCCAGCTGCCCCGGCCGGGCGACCGCCTGCAGGAGGGCGACGTGCTGCACGCCGTCTACCCGGTGGACCGCCGGGACCAGGTGGAGGCCGCCCTGCAGGGCGAGGCACGCGTGCCGGACGGCACGGACGAGGACGAGGAGGGACGGGCATGAGGGCCGTCATCGCCGGAGCCGGCGCCGTGGGCGCCTCCATCGCGCGGGAGCTGCACGCGCACGGCCACGAGGTGGTCGTCGTCGAGGCGCGCACGGACGCGGCCCGCAAGGCCGACGTCGGCGGCGCACGCCTCGTCCTCGGGGATGCGTGCGACCTGACCGTGCTCGAGCAGTGCGGCGCCCTGGAGGCGGACGTGCTCGTCGCGGCGACCGGCGACGACCGGGTCAACCTCGTGTGCTCCCTGCTGAGCCGCTCGGAGTTCGGCGTCGGCCGCACCGTGGCCCGCGTCAACAACCCGCTCAACGACTGGCTCTTCGACGAGTCGTGGGGCGTGGACGTGGCCGTGTCCACCCCCTCGATCATGACGGCGCTCGTGGAGGAGGCCGTGGAGACCGGGGACCTCGTGCGCCTGCTCAGACTGGAGGCCGGCGGCGCGGCGCTGTCCGAGTTCCGGGTCCCGGCGGAGCACTGGCTCGAGGGCCGGCGCATCGGCACCGTGTCCTGGCCGCAGGAGGCTCCGCTCGTGGCGGTCGTGCGCGACGGCGCCCCCCGGCAGGCGTCGGCGGACGAGGTCCTGGAGGTGGGCGACGAGCTCTTCTTCCTGGCCGCCGGCTCCGCCGAGCCGGCCCTGCGTCGCCTCCTCGTCGGCGAGGGCCGCGCTCAGGGACGCTCGGAGGCGGCGGAGTCCGCCGGCACGCCGTCGTCCTGACCGGGCGAGCTGACGGACCAGGCGAGCCAGAGCCCCAGGGCATAGAGCGGCAGGCCCATCACCAGGCGGGCCACCCCGAGCGCGGTGACGGCGTCCCCGAGGTAGAGGGGCACCTGCACCGCCAGGCGCAGCGCGAACACGGCCACGAGGATCCAGGTGGCCGCGGCGTAGGCGCGGCGCCGACGCCGGTGGGCCCGCCAGCGGGTGCCCTCGGCGCGCACGAGGCCGAGCACCAGGCCCGCCGCGGGCCAGCCCACGAGGACGGACACCGCGAACGCGAGGCCGTAGGCGGCGTTGGTGACGAAGCCCCACAGGTAGTAGTCGCGGGCCTGGCCGGTGGTCAGGGAGACCACGACGGACAGGACGACGACGGCGAGGCCGGCCAGCACCTGGACCGGCGACTGGCGCTGGACGAGGCGCGCGACGCCCAGCACGAGTGCGACCGCGACGGCCGCCACGCCGGAGGGCCACACCTGCTGGGTGGCGACGTAGCCGACCATGTAGACGAGGGTGGGCAGGGAGGCCTCGACGATGCCGCGCCAGCCACCGACGCTGCCCAGCGCGTCGAGGCGGCCGCGCTCGTCCAGGCGGGCTCGAGACGGCAGGGGGCCGGCCCCGTCCGGGGCGGCGGTGACGGGGCCACGCGGCTCGGTCATGGGCTCTCCTCTCGGGGCCGTGCTCAGAGCGTGGCCTCGGGCGCGTCGACCAGGTCGAACTCGGGGTTGTGCAGGGTGGGCACGCCATCCATCTGGGTGACGCGGCCGCGGACCGTCAGCCACTCCCCCGGCATGACACCGGGCACGCGGCGCCGCCCGTGCCAGACCAGCTGCAGCGTCTCCGCGGGCGCCATGCTCCCGGGCGCGGGCAGGCGGTCGGCCAAGACCGCGCGGAAGACGGTCGCCTCGTCCGCGCCGGGCAGTGTGACGGAGGCGATGACGCCGCGGCGCTCGATGCGGCCCGCGGCGCCGGTCGGGCGGGCTGCGACGGCGGGGCTCACCGGGTCTCCGTGATCTCCGGACCGCGCTCGGGCAGCGCGGTGGCCTCCGGTGCCGCGCCGTCCCCCGGGCCGGCGGCGGTGTCCGCGAGCACGTCCCGGCCCTCGTCCGGGGCCGGGCGGCGACGCTGCAGCGGGCGCGCGTTGGGAGGCGGACGCAGGGGCAGCAGCTCGCGCGGCGGGAGCGGCTCGTCGCCCCGCACCACGACCAGGTCGGAGAACACCTGTTCCAGCGGCTCGGCGGCCTCCGGCTGGAAGGCGGCCTCGCCGTGGAACACGCCGCGGACGAACCAGCGCGGACCGTCCACGCCCACGAACCGGGCGACGTTCCACCCCGGCGAGCCGTCCGGCAGCGCCGCCGGCACGCGCGTGAGGATCTCGATGCCGAAGCGGCCGGTCTGCTCCTGCACGGTCGCGTGGGCGGTGGTCGACAGGGAGTCGTGCAGCTCGGCGCGCAGGTCGTCCCACAGGCCCGTGCGGCGCGGGGCGCTGAACGCCTGGACCTGCAGCGCCGAGCGGCCGAGGCTGACGGTGGCGGCGACGATCCGCTTCGTCGCGTCCTCGACGTCGAGGCGCAGCTTCATGCCCTGGACCGCCCGCAGGCGCAGCGACCCCAGGTCGATCATGCCGGCGGGATCCGGGCGGGTGGCGACGTCGTGCGGACCGACGTCGGCTGCCTCCGGCGCGGCGGCGATCTCGAGGTCGCGCTCCTCCAGCAGCTCGGCCGGCAGGCTGACCTGCTCGTGGCGCACGGTGCGGTTGCGTCCGAAGATCACGACGTCCTCCCAGGGGTGGTGTCGGCGGTGAAGCCGCCGGTCGAGCCGAAGCCGCCGGCCCCGCGTTCGGAGTCGGGCAGCGCGTCCACGGGCTCGAAGCGGGCCCGCACGACCGGCTGCAGCACGAGCTGGGCGATCCGGTCGCCGCGGCGCAGCACGATCGGCTCGGTCGGGTCCAGGTTGATCAGGGGCACCTTGATCTCGCCGCGGTAGCCGGCGTCGATGGTGCCGGGGGCGTTGACGACGCTCAGGCCGTGGCGGACCGCGAGGCCCGAGCGGGGGTGCACGAACCCCGCGTGGCCCTCCGGGATGGCCAGCGCCACGCCGGTCGGCACGAGGGCACGCTCACCCGGGGCCAGGGTCACGTCGACGGCGGTGCGCAGGTCCGCGCCCGCGTCGCCCGGCTGCGCGTAGGCGGGCGGGGCCAGGCCCGGATCGAGGGCGTGCAGGGGCACGGGCAGCTCGGCGGAGTCGGTCACGAGGCCCGACCCTACACGAGCACCCGTCGGCCCGGGGCCGCGTCGAGGCGGCCGGGCGGGCGCCCTCACCGGTGCCGCGCGGCGGGACCGGAGTCCGGATGTGGGAAGCTGGGACCCATGCGTGATCCCCAGCAGCACCCCGTCGCCGATGCCTCCCGCCGCGCCCCCGAGGGCGCTGCGGCGGGACCCGATCCGGTCCTGTTCGAGGAGCGGTTGACGCCCTCCCCGGGGGTCTGGGCCGTGGCGCTCATGCTGGCGGCGCTGACGATACTCGTGTTCGCGCCGATCGACCTCGGGGTGGGCATCGCGGCCGCCGTCGCGTTCTTCGCCGTCGAGGTCCTGATCCTGGTGGCCACCACCCCGCGCATCGTGGTGCGCGAACGCACCCTCCAGGTGGGCCGCGCCAGCATCGAACGGCACCACGTCGGTCAGGTCACGGGGTATCGCGGCGAGGACGCCCGGGCCCAGCGCGGCCCGCTGCTGCACGGGCTGGCCTTCGTGAACGTGCGCGGCTGGATCGCGCCCGTCGTGCGGATCCAGCTGACCGACGAGCGCGACCGCACACCCTACTGGCTGACCAGCACCCGGCGTCCGGAGGAGCTGGTCGCGGCCCTCGGCGGGACCATGGCCCGGCAGGAGGGGACGGCCGAGGGCCGCTGACCGCCCCGGCGGCGGGGGCTCAGCCCTCGCAGTCGGTGCAGTAGATCAGGCCGTTCTTCTCACGCGCGGCCTGCGAGCGATGGCGGACCAGGAAGCAGGAGGCGCAGGTGAACTCATCCGACTGGGCGGGCAGCACCCGCACCATCAGCTCTTCACCCGAGAGGTCGGCGCCGGGCAGCTCGAACCCCTCGGCGGCCTCCGCTTCGTCCTCGTCCACGACGGCGGACTGGGTGTCCGTGCGCCGTGCCTTCAGCTCCTCGATGGAGTTCTGGCTCAGCTCTTCCTCGTTCTTGCGAGGGGCGTCGTAGTCAGTGGCCATGGGGTTTCACGCTCCGCTGGTGGGGGACGGCACCGGGACCGGTGCCGGCACTGCGCAGGCGGCGTCGTGGGCGGGCCACGCATCACCGGCCTGCGCCGTTGCGCGTAGATTGTGCACCATGGCCGAACCCGTGCCAAATGTTGACCGGCATGCTCGCCCAGGGCGGATTCGCGCGGGCGCGCGCCCCTCGCCCGGGCCGTGGTCTGCGGCCCGGCGGCTAGGATCGGGGCATGCCCGGCCGGGCGTCCGCATGCCCGGTGACCAGAACACGATGTGGGAGGGACCACCGCCATGGCAGAGCTGCGACTGACCGGACCCACCGAGGACGGCGACGCGCTGCGTTTGTCGGGGCCCGAGGGCGAGGAGCACACGCTCCCCCTCTCCCCCTATCTGCGCCGGCTGGTCATCGAGGGCGCCGCGCCCGAGGACGGGCGACCGGCCGAGGACGGCCCCGCGGCCTGGCACGACATGACGGAGATGGACGTCCCCGGGGCGGACGACGAGGACGCCGAGGGACCGGTGGACGCGGCGACGCACGCCGACGATGCCGCGGAGGAGGACGAGCGGGCTCCCGAGGCGCCCTCCGGCCCGGCCCGGCCGGACGAGGACCTCGCGCTCACCCCGCGGATCGACCCGCGGCCCGTGGCCGACGACTCGACCGCGGACGGACCGACCCCGGCGCCGCTGACCGACCAGGAGTCCGTCAAGGCCGCCGCGACCCAGGAGGCCGTGCCCCTCACCCCCCGGGAGATCCAGCAGCGCATCCGTGCGGGCGCCTCCGTGGAGCAGGTGGCCCGGGAGAGCGGGAACGCGTTCTCGCGCATCCGCACCTACGGTCACCCCGTCTTGGCCGAGCGCGACTGGATCGCCCGGCAGGCCCGCGCCGTCGAGGTCTGGGTCGGCGGGCCCGACCTCTACTCGGACCTCGTCCAGGACGGCGGCCCCACGACGCTCGGTGAGCTCGCCGCGCACCGGCTCGCCGAGCTGGGCGTGGACGAGGCGAGCCTCGAGTGGGACGCGTGGCGCGAGGACCAGGCCGGCTGGACCGTGGCCGCCCGGTTCGCCGTGTCCGGTGCGGGGAGTCTGCCCACCCGCGAGGAGCCGCCGGCGCTCTGGACGTTCCGCCCGGCCGGACGCCACCTCGAACCCGAGAACGCCTGGGCCCGCGCCCTGTCCGAGGCGGAGGCCTGGGACCTGGTCCCCCGCGCCCCCGCGGCCGAACCGGTGACGGACGACGTGGACGCCGAGGACGCCGTGACCCCCGCGGGTGCGCACTCCCCGGCCGCCGACCGCGACGCCGATCTGCTGGAGATCCTGCGGGTGCGCCGGGGTCAGCGTGTGGGCGCGGACCTGGAGTCGGACGACACGCTCGCGCACCTGATCGCCCGCGAGCACCAGGACCGGAGTCGGCGCGAGGCCGCCCAGGCGCCCGAGCCGCTCGCCCCGGTCGACGCCGAGGGGGCCCTGACGACCGCCGACGACGCCCCGGGCATCGACGAGCCGGAACCGGCCGCCGAGACCGACCGCGCCGAGGACACTGCCGCAGACGTCGCGGACGCGGAGGTCGCGGACGCGGGTGTCGAGGACGAGGGGGCGGAGCCCGCGCCTCGCGAGCGTGCCGCGCGCCCTGCCATGCCGGCCGTCACGCCGCGCCCCCGGGCCCGCTCGGCCGCTCGCCGCGCGTCCGTGCCCAGCTGGGACGAGATCGTCTTCGGCCGCAAGGGCGACTGACCCCGGCCCGGCCCCGGCCGCGGGGCGGGCTCAGCGGTGCCAGGTGAGCAGCGGGACCTCCCGCTCGGCGCGCGTGGGCGCGCCGTGCTGGCCCACCATCTCGAAGGCGTGCGGGGGCACCCGCCGGCCGTCGTAGAGGGCAAGATCCCCGTGCACGGCGACGAGCAGATCCCCGATGCGGGCACGGACCCGGTCCTCGACGACGGCGCCGAACCAGCCGGCGTCGACGGCCTCGTCCCGCGTGAGCACCCACGCGTGCGCCCCGTAGCGCTCGGCCCAGGTGCGCCGCACCCTCTCGCGCACGTCCGGACCCGCGTCGGATCGGAAGTGCAGCTGCACGAGGCGGGGCTCCCCCGCGGTGTGCGCGATCCCCTCGAGCAGCGCGGGGTCGGCGAGCTCCCCGGCCTCGTCCAGGGCGGCGTAGTCCACGCGGCGCGACGGCGGCACGTCGACCATGCCGTGGTCGCCGGTGGCGAGCACCACCGTCCCGGCGGGCACGCGGTCCACCAGGCGCCGCACCGCCGCGTCGATCTCCTCGAGGGCGTGCAGCCACCGGTCCGAGCCCACGCCGTCCCGGTGGCCGGCCTTGTCCAGCTCGTTGACGTAGAAGTAGACGAGCGTGGGCACGCGGGCGTCCTTCAGCACGCGTTCGACGGCCTGGGCGCGGGCGATCAGGGCGCGGCCGGCCACGAACCGGCCGCCACGCAGCCCCGCCCGTGTCAGGGCCGAACGCTCGAAGGCGGGCAGCGAGACCGTGACGGCGTCCACGCCGGCCGCGGCGGCGCGCTCGAACACGGTGGGCTTCGGCTGCCACCCCACCGGGTCGGTGGCCTCGTCCCAGCCGCCCAGCTGGTTGATCACCACGTCCCGGTCCGGGTCGAGCACGTCGTAGCCGGCCACGCCGTGCTCCCCGACGTCCAGCCCGGTGCCCAGGCTCGTGAGGGACGCGGCCGTCGTGGTGGGCACGGCCGCCTCGAGGACGCGGCCGCCGTCGGCCATCGCCGAGCGCAGCGTGGGGGCGTGGCCGCCGAAGCGCTTCAGGAGGGACCGTCCGAGGCCGTCCACCAGGGCGACGACCACGCGGCGGCCCGCCGGGACCGCGAGCGCGTTCTCACAGCCCGGGACACCGAGGGCGGCCGCGGCGGAGGTCAGGACGGAGCGCAGGGCACGGTCGGCGGGGACCACGCCGTCGGGGAGGGCGGGCCCCGTCACGTGGTGGCCGCCAGGTGGGCGCGGCGCAGGGCCCGGGCGAAGGCCAGGGCGCCGTCGACGGCCCCCTGCCCGTCGGCGTCGGCGGCGACGCGGATCACGAGGTCCTCGCGGGTGGCGGTGCCGGTGTAGCCGTGGTCGAGGTCGCACTGGGGGTCGGCGCAGCCGGCGGGCTGCAGGTCCAGTCGCTGGCCTCCGGCCCACATCAGCCCGAGGGTCATCTCGGCCACGGGGTCGGACGGCCGGAAGCGGGCGGGGTCGGCGTGGCCGGTGGTCAGGACCACGGAGCCGAGGGCGCGGACCGGGACCATCTCGGTGGAGACCTGGGCGAGGACCGCCTGGCCGGCCGGGTCGGCGGCGTGGTCGTCGAGGTGGACGGCCAGCAGGGTGTCCCCGGCGAGCACGAGGGCCGTGATGTGCCGGTGGATCTCCTCGTAGTCGAAGTGCGTGTCCACGTGGACGAGGTGCGCGTCCGGGGTGCGGCCTTCGAGCTCGAGGGCGATGGCGTGCGCCACGAGGTCCGGGTAGAAGCCGGCGCGGACGAGTGAGGCGTCGAGGCCGCCGCTGCCGTCCAGGGTGCGGGCCTCGCGCTGCCGGCCCTCGGCCTCGGGGGCGTCGGGGCGGTGGTCGGGACGGCCTGGCTCGTGACTCCTGCGGAACGGGCTCATGTCCCCCATGCTACGGGTCCGGCGCCGGGCCGTCCGGGCCCGCTGTGGACGGCCCGGTCAGCGGCCGCGCAACGCGCGCCGGGCCGAGTCGGTGCGGCGGGCCGCGTTGGCGACGTGCACCTCGGCCTGCAGCACCGTCACGCCCTCGGGGGCGGCCAGCACGGGCGCGAAGCGCAGGCGGGCGACCTGCGGCAGGTCGTCCTTGAGGACGCTGACGCGGCCCACGAGGTCCTCCAGCGCGGCGAGGTCGACGGAGGGCACCCCGCCGGTGCCGCGCAGCTTCACGGCGGCGCGGGGGGCGCGGACCATGCGGGCCACGTCCCGGTCCGTGAGCGGGGGCACGCGGTGCACCCAGTCCCCCAGCAGGTCCGTGGCGTCGCCGGCGATGCCGAAGGAGACCACGGGGCCCAGCAGCGGGTCCTCGAGCGCCGTGAGCATGCAGGCCTGGCCGGCGGGGGCCATGGCCTGGACCTCGAGCTCGCGCACGCCGAACGGCGCGAGCAGACGGCGCATGTGCTCGACGTTGCGGCGCAGGGAATCGGCGTCCACCACGTTCAGGCGGACGCCGCCCAGGTCGAGTCGGTGCCGCAGGTGGGGGTCCACGGCCTTGAGCGCCACGGGGAAGCCGAGCCGCTCGGCGGCCGCCACGGCCTCGTCGGCGGTCTCGAACCGGGCCGAGGGCAGCACGGTGATCCCGTAGTGGCCCAGCAGCGTCTCGGTCTCCTCGTCGGAGAGCCGGACGAGTTCGGTGCCCTCGGCACGCGCGGCGGCCGCCTCCACGAGCTCCTCGGCCTCGTGCGGGTGCAGGCCGGTCGGCTCGAGCGGCTCGCCGACCTCCTGGCGGCGCCAGTGGACGTAGTCCGCGAGCGCGCCGAGCACGGTCATGGCCTGCTGCGGCGACGGGTAGAAGGGCAGGCCGGGCTGCAGGGAGCCGGGCTCGGCGTCGTCACCCACGGGCCCGGTGGCGCCGAGCGTGGCGCCGCGGTAGCGCGGGGAGACGACGTCGGTCAGGCAGCCGAGCACGGGGATGCGGGCGTCCCGGGTCGCGTCCGCGAGGGCGTGGGCCAGCCGCTCCGGCTCGTCGTCCGCCTGGTGCAGGCCGAGGCGGGCCAGCACCACGACGGCGTCGGCCTGCTCGTGGCGGACGGCGTCCCGGACGGCGGAGACCAGCGTCTCGGCGGGCGGGGCGATGCCCTGTTCGCTGCCGACGAGGCCGACGGTGGCCGTGACCTCCAGCCCGGCCTCGGCCGCGGCGTCGCGGCCCAGCCGGTCCAGGGCGAGCGAGTCGGCCACGAGGACGACGCGGTGGCCCGTGGGCAGCGGCTGGCTGGCCACGGCCATGAGGATGTCGAGCATGGCCTCGTGCGTGTGGGCCTCGAGCACGCCGGTCTGGTCGAGCATCGAGTCCACGGCGCCCTCGGGGGCCTGGGTGGTGCGGGTCTCGTGGCCCGGGGGCAGGAAGCGCCCGGTGACGTCGGAACGGACCACCACGACGGGCTTAGTGCGGGAGAGCCGCCGGGCGATGCGGGAGAACTTGCGCGGGTTGCCGAACGACTCGAGGTACACGCCGACGGCGGCGGTGTGGGGGTCCGCCTCGAAGAACTGCATGGCGTCGTTGCCCGAGACGTCCGCACGGTTGCCGGCGCTGATCGAGGTGGAGATCCCCACCCCGCGGCGCTTGACGCCGGCGGAGACCATGGCGCCGACGGCGCCGGACTGGCTGAACAGGCTGACGGGGCCGCGCTGGGCCAGGCCCGGTGACGGGGAGGCATTGAGGCGGATCGCGGGGTCCGTGCGGACCAGACCGGTGGAGGCCGGGCCGATCACGCGCATGCCGTGGGCACGAGCGAGGGAGACCAGGCGGCGCTGGGCCTCGAGTCCCTCGGCGCCGGCGTCGGCGTAGCCCGAGGTGAGGACCACGAGCCCCTGGGCCCCGGCCGCGGCGGCCTCGGGGATGAGGGCCTCGACCTCGTCGGCGGGCACCGCGACGACGACGAGGTCGACCGGCTCGCCGATGTCGGCCAGGGAGCGGTGGGCGGTGAGGCCCTGAACGTCCTCGGCGGCGCGGTTCACGGCGTGGACGGTGCCCGTGAAGCCCGCCTCGAGGACGTGGCGCAGCACGAGCGAGCCGACGGCCTGCGGATCGCGGGAGGCGCCGACCACGGCCACGGAGGCGGGCTCGACCAGTTCGGCGACGCTGCGGGACTCGGCCCGGTGCTCGCGGGACTCGACGACGGCGCGCCACCGGGCGGTGGGATCGATGGGGAACTCGACGGCCACGACGCCGTCCTCGAACCGGCGGGTCACCTCGAAGCCAGACTCCTGGAACACCGAGAGCATCTTGCGGTTCTCGGGCAGGACCTCGGCGGTGAAGCGGCGGATGCCGTTCTCGCGGGCGGCCGCGGCCAGGTGCTCCATGAGGATGGAGCCCAGTCCGCGGCCCTGCGCGGCGTCGGAGATGTTGAAGGCGACCTCCGCGGCGTCGGAGTCCCCGTACCGGTCGTAGCGGCCCACGCCGAGCAGGCGGCCGCCGCGGGTGATCACGAACGCCACCCGGTCCCGGTGGTCCACGTGGGTGAACCGGTCCAGGTCCTTGGCGCTCAGCTCGGACTTGTACGTGAAGTAGCGCAGGTAGATGGAGTTCTCGGACTGCCCGGCATGCATGCGCTGCAGCTCGGCGGCGTCCTCGGGCGAGATGGGCCGCAGGTGGGCCGTGGCGCCGTCACGGAGCACCACATCGGCCTCCCAATGGGAGGGATATCCGCGGTCGGCTTCAGTCTCACCCATAGGATCACTGTAGACAATCCCCGACGCCGTGAGGACTCCCCGACCACCATGATGGCCCGTTCATCCCGTTCCCGCCCCGCCGAGCAGGACGCCCCGCGCCCGCTGCCGCTGGAGCAGGAGAACATCGTCGACGTCGACGTCTCCGAGGAGATGGAGGCGTCCTTCCTCGAGTACGCCTACTCGGTGATCTACTCGCGCGCCCTGCCGGACGCCCGCGACGGCCTCAAGCCGGTGCAGCGGCGCATCCTCTACATGATGTCCCGCATGGGCCTGCGCCCGGACCGCGGCCACGTGAAGTCCGCCCGTGTGGTGGGCGAGGTGATGGGCAAGCTGCACCCCCACGGCGACGCGGCGATCTACGACGCGATGGTCCGCCTCGCCCAGCCGTTCTCCCTGCGCCTGCCCGTGGTGGACGGGCACGGCAACTTCGGCTCGCTCGACGACGGCCCCGCGGCTCCGCGCTACACGGAGGCCCGCATGGCCCCGGCCGCCCTGGCGCTCACCGCGGACCTCGACGAGGGCACCGTGGACTTCGTCCCCAACTACGACAACCAGCTTCAGCAGCCGGCCGTGCTGCCCGCCGCCTACCCCAACCTGCTCGTCAACGGCACCACCGGCATCGCCGTCGGCATGGCCACGAACATGGCTCCGCACAACCTGCGCGAGGTCGTGGCGGGCGCGCGCCACCTGCTCGCGGACCCCGAGGCGGACCTCGAGGCGATCATGGCCCACATCCCCGGCCCCGACCTGCCCTCGGGCGGCCGGATCGTGGGGCTCGACGGCGTCCGCGACGCCTACGCGACCGGCCGCGGCACGTTCCGCATGCGGGCCGCCGTCGCCGTGGAGCAGGTCTCCGCGCGTCGCACCGGCCTGATCGTCACCGAGCTTCCGTACGGCGTCGGCCCCGAGAAGGTCATCGAGCGGATCAAGGCCGGCGTCGACGCGAAGAAGCTCAGCGGCATCGCCGACGTCGTGGACCTGACGGACCGCAAGAACGGGCTGCGCCTGCAGATCGAGCTCAAGTCCGGGTTCAACCCCCAGGCCGTGCTGGCCGCCCTGTACCGGCACACCCCGCTCGAGGAGACGTTCGGGATCAACAACGTCGCGCTCGTCGACGGCCAGCCGCAGACCCTGGGCCTGCTGCCCCTGCTGCGGGTCTATGTGGACCACCGTCTGGACGTGGTGCGGCGCCGCACCGGGCACCGCCTCGGCAAGCACCGCGACCGCCTCCACCTCGTCGAGGGCCTGCTGCTGGCGCTCGTGGACATCGACGAGGTCATCGAGATCATCCGTTCCTCGGACGACACCGCGGCCGCGCGCACCCGCCTCATGGGCGTCTTCGACCTCACCCAGGTGCAGGCCGACCACATCCTGGAGCTGCGGCTGCGCCAGCTGACGAGATTCTCCCGCATCGAGCTGGAGGCCGAGCGCGACGAGCTGCAGGCCGCGATCGCCGAGCTCGAGGCGATCCTCGCCTCCGACGCGCGGCTGCGTGAGGTGGTCTCGTCCGAGCTGCAGGCCGTGGCCGACGAGCACGGCGACGACCGCCGCACGGTCCTGCTCGAGGCCGAGACCGCCGCGGCCCCCGCCGCCGGGCCCGCGCCGTCCGGGCCGACCCCCGCCGGCGCCGGTCAGGCCGGGGCGGACCTGATGGTCCCGGACACGGCGTGCTGGGCCCTGCTCTCCACCTCCGGACGCCTGCTGCGCACCGCGGACCGCACGCCGATCGCCCCGCAGGGCCGGCGCCGCAAGCACGACGCCTTCGCCTCCGTGGTCCCGACGACGGCCCGCGGCGAGATCGGGGCCCTCACCTCCGCCGGCGCGCTGCACCGCCTCCAGACGGTCGACCTGCCGGTGGCCGGCGAGCCGTCCGCGGCCCCCGCGATGACCGCGGCCCTCCCCGCCGCGGAGCTGGTGCCCCTGGCCAAGGGCGAGACGCTCGTGGCCCTGGTCCCCCTGGACACCGTCATGGCGCTGGGCACCGCCCACGGGGTCGTCAAGCGCGTCCGGCCGGAGTGGCCCCTGAACCGCCAGGTCGTCGACGCCGTCGCCCTGAAGGACGGCGACGCGGTGGTCGGGGCCGCCCCCGCCCCGGACGAGGCCGACCAGCTCGTCTTCCTCACCCGCACCGGCCAGCTGCTGCGCTACGCCGCCTCCGCCGTGCGCCCCCAGGGCCCGGCCGGCGGCGGTGTCGCGGGCATCCGGCTGGCCGCCGGGGACACGGTGCTCGCGTTCGGGGTGGCCCCCGCCGCCTCCCTCACCGAGACCGGTGCGGACGCCGCGGCCCACCCGCGGCCCGCCGTCGTGGTGACCGTGACGGACGGCGAGGCGGACGTGCTCGGCTCCGCCCCGGGCTCCGTCAAGGTCACCCCGCTCGGGGAGTATCCGGCCAAGGGCCGCGGCACCGGCGGCGTGCGCGCCCACCGGCTGCTCAAGGGCGAGAGCGGCCTCGAGCTCGGCTGGATCGGCGCCGCGCCCGCGCTCGCGGCCTCCCGGGCCGGCGTGGCCCGCGCGCTGCCGATCGAGTACGGGCGCCGGGACGGCTCGGGCGTGCCCGTGGACCAGCGCATCGAGGCCGTCGGCGCCGGCGCCTCCCCCGAACTCGTCTCGGTCCCGCCCGCCGAGGACGACGCCGTGGCCGTGTCCGCGGACTGACCCCGGTCCGGGGCGAGCCTGTTCGCCTCGGGCCGATCGACGCCCCGGATGGGCGCCCCGCCCGACCCCTCCGATACAGTGGGCTGTCGTCTCATCGCAGGTGAGCGCCCCCCTCCCCCGACCCCCCGCAGATTGGTCCTGGTGACGAACGTGTCCGGCAACGCCAGCTACGAGTACTCCCGCGCCGCCCTCCTGGCGGTCACCGAGGTGGAGGCCCCCGTCGAAGTCACCTCGCGGGACCTCGACGACCAGCTGGCGGAGGTGCTCACCCGCCTGCGCCTGCCCGGCTCCCTCCTGGAGCGGGTGGCCGGTGTGCGCAGCCGTCGGAACTGGGACGAGACCGAGGACTTCCAGGAGGCCGCCGCCCGCGCCGGCGTCGCGGCCCTGGAGCAGGCCGGCGTCCCCCGGGAGCGGGTGGGCCTGCTCGTGAACACGTCGGTCACCCGGGCCACGCTCGAGCCCTCCGTGGCCGTGCGGATCCATCACCTCATGGGGCTGCCGACCTCGGCGACCAACTTCGACATCACGAACGCGTGCCTCGGGTTCGTCAACGGCCTCATGCTCGCCTCCACCCTCGTGGACGCCGGCCAGATCGACTACGCGGTCGTGGTCGCCGCCGAGGACGCCTCGAAGGTGCAGGCCGCCACCGTGGCCAACCTGCACGCCGAGACCACGCACCGCGGCAACTTCATGGAGCAGTTCGCGTCCCTGACGCTGGGCTCCGGGGCCGCCGCCGCCGTCGTCGGCCGCATCGAGGACCACCCGGACGCCCATCGGATCGTCCGCGGGATCACCCGCGCCGGCACCGACCACCACGGCCTGTGCGTGGGCGACCACCACGGCATGTACACCGACTCCACCGCCCTGCTCAAGGACGGTCTCGAGCTCGTGATGGACGCGTGGCACGACGTCCCGGCGGAGTGGGCGTGGCCGGAGGCCGACCGGTTCATCACCCACCAGGTCTCGCAGATGCACACCGACGCGATCGCGGAGTCCGCCCACCTGGACCCGGCGCGCATCCCGACGACGTTCCCCACGCTGGGCAACGTCGGCCCGGCGTCGCTGCCCATCACCCTCGTGCGGGAGATGGACGCCCTGGAGGACGGGGACACGGTGGTCTGCCTGGGCGTGGGCTCGGGCCTGAACACCGCGATGCTCGAGATCGAATGGTGAGCTGAAGGAGCCAGAGCCATGCCCCAGATCCCCGCCGCCCCCGCCGCCCTGCCGCCGGCCGACCGACTGCCCGGCTGGGACCCGGCGTGGTCCCGCCTCGTGGAGATCCGCTCCGCCGCGGACCCGGAGGGGACCGTGCGGACGCTGCACGTGGCGGACACCGGTCCCGTGCTCGCCGCGGCCGGGGCCGAGATAGTCGGCACGATCGTGGCGGTGCACGGCAACCCGACGTGGTCCTGGCTGTGGCGGTCCCTGCTCGCGGAGACCGTGCGCCGGGCACGCCGGGGCATGGCCGCGTGGCGCGTCGTGGCGCCGGACCAGCTGGACATGGGCTTCTCCGAGCGCCTCGCGCACGCGGGCTCCCCGTCCGCCGCGTCGATGGGCCGTGCCGGCGACACCTACCGCACGCTGGGCGGCCGCATCGCCGACCTGGACGCCCTGCTGGCGGCCCTCGGGCTGCGCGACCTGGCAGCCACCGGCCACCCGCTGATCACGCTCGGCCACGACTGGGGCGGCGTCGTGTCCCTCGGCTGGGCGGCGCGTCATCCGGAGCTGGTGGCCGGCGTCGCGACCCTGAACACCGCGGTCCACCAGCCCGCGGGGGCGCCGATCCCCGCCCCGCTGCAGGCCGCCCTCGCCGGGCCCGTCCTGCCGGCCTCCACCGTCACCACGGACGCCTTCCTCTCCGTGACGACCTCCCTCGCCACCCCGGCCCTCGACCGCGAGACGCGGGCCGCCTACCACCTGCCCTACGACACGGCGGCCCGACGCGGCGGCGTCGGCGGCTTCGTCGCGGACATCCCGGCCGACCCCGGCCACGGCAGCCATCCCGAACTGCAGCGGGTGGGCGAGGACCTCGCCGCCCTGGGCCGCACCGACGTGCCCGCCCTCATCCTGTGGGGCGCCGACGACCCGGTCTTCCTGGACCGCTACCTCGACGACCTCCGCGACCGCCTGCCCCACGCGCGCGTGCACCGCTACGAGCAGGCGGGGCACCTGCTCGTGGACGACCGCGACATCACCGCGCCCCTGCTGCAGTGGGCCCAGCTGCTGCGCGGCGGCCAGCTCGCCGACCCCGCCTCGGGGCTGCCGGGCCCCGTCCCGCACGCCACCGCCGACGCGGCCGCCGACCCGGGCCTGGAGGTGGACCTCGGGGAGGAGCCCGGAGCCCGCGAGCCCGGCGTGGTCCGGCTCTGGGACCACCTGCGCGACTGGGGCGCCCCCGGCTCGGACCACCGCGAGTACACCGCGCTGGTGGACATGGCCGGGGCCCAGGCCGGCCGCTCGCTCGTGGGCACCGCCCGCCGACCCGTGGCCGTCACCTGGGGTGAGCTGCAGGAGATGGTCTCGGCCATCGCCACCGGGCTGTGGGCCGCGGGCATGCGGCCGGGCGACCGGGTCGCCATGCTCGTGCCGCCGGGCCGCGACCTGTCGGCGGCCCTGTACGCCGTGCTGCGCGTGGGTGCCGTCGCCGTGGTGGCGGACCAGGGCCTCGGGGTCAAGGGCATGACCCGGGCAATGAAGTCGGCCCGCCCCCGCTGGATCATCGGCCGCACCCCCGGGCTGACGCTGGCCCGCGCCCAGTCCTGGCCGGGCACCCGGATCTCCGTGACCGAGCCGGGCGCCGCCCAGCGCCGCCTGCTCGACGTCTCCGACTCGCTCTACGCGATGATCGACCGCCACCGCGACCCGGCCGCGGGCGACGCCGTCGACGAGCACGGCACCGTGCTGCCCGAGCCCGCCCTGGACGCGGACGCCGCGGTGCTGTTCACCTCCGGCTCCACGGGCCCGGCCAAGGGCGTCGTGTACACGCACGAGCGGCTGGGCCGCCTCGTGGCGCTGATCTCCCGCACCCTGGGCATCCGCCCGGGCGGCTCCCTGCTCGCCGGCTTCGCCCCGTTCGCGCTGCTCGGGCCCGCCCTCGGCGCCGCGTCCGTCTCCCCGGACATGGACGTCACCCAGCCGGCCACCCTCACCGCGCAGAAGCTGGCCGACGCCGCGATCGCCGGGCAGTCGAGCGTGCTGTTCGCCTCCCCCGCCGCCCTGGCGAACGTGGTCGCGACCGCCGACGGCCTCGACGCGCCCCGGCGCGAGGCCCTCGACGCCGTGCGCCTCGTGCTCTCGGCCGGCGCCCCCGTGCACCCACAGCTGATGCGTCAGGTCTCGGACCTGATGCCGAACGCCCGGGTCCACACGCCGTGGGGCATGACCGAGGGGCTGCTGCTCACGGACATCGACGGCGACGAGGTGCAGCGCCTGCGCACCGCCGACGACGAGGGCGTCTGCGTGGGCTCCGCGCTGCCCACGGTGTCCCTGGCCATCGCGCCGCTGCTCGAGGACGGCAGCGCCGACGACGTCATCCTCGACCCCGCGCGGGGCCACGGCGTCCTCGGCGAGATCGTGGTCAGCGCCCCCCACCTGAAGGACCGCTACGACGCGCTCTGGCACACCGACCAGCAGAGCAAGCGCGACGGGCTGTGGCGGCGGGACGGCCGGGTGTGGCACCGCACCGCCGACGTCGGCCACTTCGACGCCGAGGGCCGCGTCTGGCTCGAGGGTCGGCTCCAGCACGTGATCACCACGCCCGAGGGCCCGATCGGCCCGGGCGGGCCCGAGAAGACCGTCGACGCCCTCGGGCCGGTGCGGCGCAGCGCCGTCGTCGGCGTCGGGCCCCGGGGCACGCAGGCCGTGGTCGTCGTCGTGGAGGCGGCCGTGCCGGCCACGCGCCCGGCGCGGCGCCCGGGTCACCACCGGGACGGCCGGCCCAAGCAGGGCCTCGCCCCGACCGCGCTGGCCTCCGCCGTGCGCGCGGCCCTCGAGCCGCTGCCGGTGGCCGCGGTGCTCGTGGCCGATGAGATCCCCACGGACATCCGGCACAACTCCAAGATCGACCGCGCCCGGGTGGCCGACTGGGCGGAGGCCGTGCTCGCCGGCGGGAAGGTGGGTGCGCTGTGAGCGGCTTCGGCTACGACGTCGACCTCGACGCCGCCGGGATGCCCGACCTCGTCGAGCGCCTCGCGTCGCGCCGCGTCCTGGTGACCGGCGCCTCGGGGCTGCTGGGTGCGGGCGTCGCCCGGGTGCTCGCCGATGCCGGCAACGACGTGACCACCCTGCAGCGGCGTCCGTCGGGCGTGCCCGGTGCGCGGGACGTGCGCGGGTCCGTGACCGACCCGGCCGCCGTCGAGGAGGCCCTGACCGGCGCGGACACCGTGGTGCACGTGGCCGCGAAGGTGTCCGTGTCCGGCCCCGAGCACGAGTACGAGGCCGTGAACGTGGAGGGCACGCGCATCCTGTTGCACGCCGCACAGCGCCACGGCGTGCGACGCTTCGTCCACGTCTCCTCCCCCTCCGTGGCGCACGCCGGCGACTCCATCGTCGGCGAGGGCGCCGGAGCCGCCAGCCCCGAGCACGCGCGCGGACCCTACGCGCGCACGAAGGCGGCCGGCGAGCGACTGGCCCTGGCCGCCGACCGCGACGACTTCCGCGTCCTGGTGCTGCGCCCCCACCTGATGTGGGGGCCCGGGGACCTGCAGCTCACCGACCGGATCGTGCAGCGCGCGCGGGCCGGGCGGATGCCCGTGCTCGGCACGGGCGCTCCCCTGGTCGACACGCTGTACACGGCCAACGCCGTCGAGGCCGTGGTGGCGGCTGTGTCCGCGGCCGACGTGCACCACGGCGAGGCCCTCGTGGTCACCAACGGCGAGCCGCGACCGGTCGGCGAGCTGATCCGCCAGATCGCGCTGGCGGGCGGCGCCGCGGAGCCCGAACGCCGCGTCCCGGCGGGCCTGGCCCGGCGCGCCGGTGCCCTGATCGAGCGGGCGTGGGAGCGGGATCTGTTCGGGCTGCGGTCCCGGGGCGTGGGCTCCGACGACGGCGAGCCGCCGCTGACCGAGTTCCTCGCCGAGCAGCTCTCGACCGCCCACTGGTTCGACCAGCGTCGCACCCGTGAGGTCCTCGCGTGGACGCCGACCGTGAGCATCGACGAGGGCCTGCACCGCGTCGCGGCGTACTACCGCGACCGCTGACGCCCGCCGCGGCCGGAACGAGCGCCCGTCCCGAGCTTTCGTTCGGGAAACGGCGCGGGTCACGCCGCTTTCGTTCGGGAAACGGCGCGGGTCACGCCGCTTTCGTTCGGAGAACGGCGGCGGCCGCAGCGTCGTGCCGGGGGCCTGCGGCGCCGTCGTCTCGGTGCCCGCCGTTTCCCGAACGACGACGCTCCTGGGGCCGCCGTTTCCCGAACGAAAGTGGGGGGTCAGGCGTCGATGCGCTCGCGGTCCAGCTCGTCGGCATGGGAGACGATGAAGTCCTTGCGCGGGGCCACCGCGGAGCCCATGAGCAGGTCGAAGACGCGCTCGGCGGCCTCCACCTCGGCGATGTTCACGCGGCGGAGCATGCGGTGGCGCGGGTCCATCGTGGTCTCGGCCAGCTGGTCGGCGTCCATCTCGCCCAGGCCCTTGTAGCGCTGGATCGGCTCGCGGTACGAGCGACCCTCCCGCTCCAGGCGGGCGAGCGTCGCGTGCAGCTCCTGCTCCGAGTACGTGTAGATGACCTCGCGTTCCTTCACGCCGCGGGTCACCGCCTCGATCCGGTGCAGCGGCGGGACGGCCGCGTACACGCGCCCGGCCTCGACCATGGGCCGCATGTAGCGGAAGAAGAGCGTCAGCAGGAGGGTGCGGATGTGGGCACCGTCCACGTCCGCGTCCGTCATCAGCACGACCTTGCCGTAGCGGGCCGCGTCCAGGTCGAAGCTGCGCCCCGCGCCGCCCCCGACGACCTGGATCAGCGCCGCGCACTCGGCATTGGCCAGGATGTCCGAGACGGAGGCCTTCTGCACGTTCAGGATCTTGCCCCGGATCGGCAGCAGGGCCTGGAAGTCGGAGGACCGGGCCAGCTTGGCGGTGCCGAGCGCCGAGTCGCCCTCGACGATGAACAGCTCCGAGGAGGCGACGTCGTTGCTGCGGCAGTCCGCCAGCTTGGCCGGCATCGTCGAGGTCTCCAGGGCGTTCTTGCGCCGCTGGTTCTCCTTGTGGGTGCGCGCGGAGATGCGCGACTTCATCTCCGCGACGACCTTCTCCAGCAGCGTGTGCACCTGCTGCTTCTGGGCGCGGGCCGTGGAGGTGAGGCGGGCGGTCAGCTGCTTCTCCACCACCTGGGAGACGATCCGCCGCACCGCGGAGGTGCCGAGGATCTCCTTGGTCTGTCCCTCGAACTGCGGCTCGGCGAGCCGCACCGTCAGGACAGCGGTCATGCCGGCCAGCACGTCGTCCTTCTCCACCTTGTCCGACCCGGCCTTGAGCCGGCGCGCGTTGGCCTCGACCTGGGCGCGGAACACCTTCAGCAGTGCCGCCTCGAACCCGGACTGGTGGGTGCCCCCCTTGGGCGTGGCGATGATGTTCACGAAGGACCGGAAGACGGTGCCGTAGCCGACGTCCCAGCGCAGGGCGACGTCCACCTCGCACGTGCGCTGCACATCCTGCATGGAGGTGCGCCCGTCCTCGCCGAGCACCGGGACCCGCTCCTTGAAGGTGCCGGAGCCCTGGATCCGCCACACGTCCGTCACCGGGGTGGCGGGCGTGAGGTGCTCCACGAACTCGGAGATGCCGCCGTCGTACTGGAAGACCTCCTCGACCGGGCCGTCGGCGCCGGGCGTGCCGGGTCGGCGGCGCAGGTCCTTGACCGTGATCCGCAGGCCCGGGATCAGGTAGGCGGTCTGGCGCGCCCGCGCCTGGAGCTCCTCGGCGGAGAACGTCGCGTCCTTCACGAAGATCTGCTCGTCCGCCCAGTAGCGCACGCGCGTGCCGGTCTGCCCACGTTTGGCCTTCCCGACGACGTCCAGCGGCGAGGCGTCCGTGGACGGCTCGAACGGGGCGTCCGGCGACGGGCGCGACCCGTCCTGGAAGCGGCCCGGCTCCCCGCGCCGGAACGACATCTGATGGACCTTGCCCCCGCGCAGCACCTGCACGTCCAGGCGCGAGGACAGGGCGTTGACCACCGACGCGCCCACGCCGTGCAGGCCACCCGAGGCGGCGTAGGAACCGCCGCCGAACTTGCCGCCGGCGTGGAGCTTGGTGAACACCACCTCGACGCCGGACAGGCCGGTGCGCGGCTCCACGTCCACGGGGATGCCGCGCCCGTTGTCCTCGACCTCGACGGAGCCGTCCGGATGCAGGGTGATCTCGATCGACTGCCCGAAGCCGGCCAGGGCCTCGTCCACCGAGTTGTCGATGATCTCCCAGAGGCAGTGCATGAGGCCGCGGGAATCGGTGGAGCCGATGTACATGCCCGGCCGCTTGCGGACGGCCTCGAGCCCCTCCAGCACGGAGAGGTGGCGGGCGTTGTACTCGGTGTTCGCGGGCACGGGGCGGGCCTTTCGGTGGACGACGGCGGCCGGTCCAGCCTACTCCGCGGGCCGGACACGCCAGGGTTCGGGCCGGACGTCCCTGGGCAGCCCGGCCCGGCTGCTTGCGTACGCGGGTGGCGAAACGCGGGTGCGGGGCGGGCGCGCGGGGAAGTTCCCTGCCATCCTTGCTGTTCCATGGGACAAGAGGAGGACCGACCCGCCCCACCGGCGTCGTCGCCCTCCAGCCCCGAGAGACCCGAGGAGGACACCATGTCCATCACCGCCGTGGCCGAGCCGGCCGCCCTCACCCGTTCCGACCGCTGCGACCGCTGCGGCGCGCAGGCCTACGTCCGCGCCGTGCTGCACTCGGGCGGTGCCCTCCAGTTCTGCGCCCACCACGCCCGCGCCGTCGAGGACGCGCTGCGTCCCCAGGCCGCGCTGTGGCAGGACGAGACGGACCGCCTCACCGCCGGCGCCTGACGCGCCCGGCATGACGAAGGGCCGGACCCCCGCGGGGGTCCGGCCCTTCGTCATGCCGCTGCGACTCAGTCCAGGTAGTCCCGGAGCACCTGCGAGCGGGAGGGGTGACGCAGCTTGGACATGGTCTTCGACTCGATCTGGCGGATGCGCTCTCGTGTCACTCCGTAGACCTTGCCGATCTCGTCCAGCGTCTTGGGCTGGCCGTCGGTCAGGCCAAAGCGCATGGCGACGACACCGGCCTCGCGCTCGGAGAGCGTGTCCAGCACCGAGTGCAGCTGCTCCTGGAGCAGCGTGAAGGAGACGGCGTCCGCGGGCACGACGGCCTCGGAGTCCTCGATCAGGTCGCCGAACTCGGAGTCGCCGTCCTCGCCGAGCGGGGTGTGCAGGGAGATGGGCTCGCGGCCGTACTTCTGCACCTCGACGACCTTCTCCGGGGTCATGTCCAGCTCCTTGGCCAGCTCCTCCGGGGTGGGCTCGCGGCCGAGGTCCTGGAGCATCTGCCGCTGCACGCGGGCCAGCTTGTTGATGACCTCCACCATGTGCACCGGGATGCGGATGGTGCGGGCCTGGTCCGCCATGGCGCGGGTGATGGCCTGACGGATCCACCACGTGGCATACGTGGAGAACTTGAAGCCCTTGGTGTAGTCGAACTTCTCGACGGCGCGGATCAGGCCGAGGTTGCCCTCCTGGATGAGGTCCAGGAACAGCATGCCGCGACCGGTGTAGCGCTTGGCCAGGGAGACCACCAGACGCAGGTTGGCCTCGAGCAGGTGGTTCTTGGCCTTGCGCCCGTCCGCGATGATCAGCTGGATGTCCCGGCGCTCGCGGTAGTCGTCGGAGGCCTCGTGCTGCACGACGTGCTCGGCGTAGAGGCCGGCCTCGATGCGCATGGCCAGGTCCACCTCCTGCTCGGCGTTGAGCAGGGCGACCTTGCCGATCTGCTTCAGGTAGTCCTTCACCGGGTCCGCCGTGGCGCCCGCCACGACCACCTGCTGCACCGGGGCGTCGTCCTCGGAGTCGTCCATGACGAACGCGCCCTTGGACTGGGCCACCTTCTGGCCTGTGGCGGCCGTCGTGCCGGTCACGGCCTCCGCGTCCATCGCCGGACGCTCCGGAGCGTCCGAGCCGTCCGCGTCCTCATCATCAGAGTCTTCGGTGGCGGTCTCGTCCGCCACCACGTCCTCCTCGACGGCGTCCGCGGCCTCGGTGCGCTCGCGCGCCTGGACGAGCTCCTCGTCGTCCTCGGCCTGCTCGGCGGAGGCGGCGGACGCGGTGGCCTTCTTGCCCCCGGTCGTGGCGGTCTTCTTCGCGGCGGTGGTCTTGGCCGTGGCGGTGGTCTTGGCCGCGGTGGGCTTCCGGGTCGCCTTCTTCTTGGCCGTCGGCGTGGCAGCGGTCTTGGTCGCCGCCGACTTCGTCGCGGTCGTCCGCGTCGTGGCGCCCTTGGTCGTGGCGCTCTTCGTGGCTGCCGACTTCTTGGCTGCCGACTTCTTGGCTGCCGTGGAGCGGGTGCGCGTGGTCGTGGCCTCGGAGGCAGTGGTCTCCTTGCCGTCCTGCACACCGCTGGTCGTCGAAGTGGTCACTCGAGGCCTTTCCGTCTCGTCCGCGGCCACCCGCGGATCCTTGCAGTCCATAGACACGTGACCCTGTCAAGTCGCGGCCTCGGACGACCGACGTCGTCCGGGCCCGCCGACTGCAGGGTCCGTGAGTGCCAACGACGGCTGAGACCGATCTATTCCGAACCCGGGAAACGGGCTGCGGTCGGCCGTGCCGTCGTGAAGCCGCATCATTCTCTCATGGGCGGCCACCGTCGGGCCGCCACGCGGTGGCCGGGTCGGTCGCCCAGCCTGCGACGCACCCCGCGGCCACGATGCGTCGCAGGACGGAGACGAACGGGTCGCCGGGACTCAGCGCCGCCGCCGCGGTCAGGTGGGCGTCCGCGTCGGAGCCGTGGCCGCGGGCCCAGCCGACCCACCCGGCCAGCGCCAGGGCCTGCGCCGCCACAGCCGGCGTCGCGACGGGCACGAGCGCGCGCAGCCCCGCCCGCAGGGCGTCCAGCCGATCCCAGGCCGGCGCCCGGCCCGAGGCCGCGGTGAGGATCCGTTCCTCGTCCCCCGGATCCCCCGTGGCCGCGCCGGACGGCGCGGCGGCATGGAGCAGCAGGCCGTCGCGCCAGGCCGGACGCGTCAGCGGCGAGCCCAGCACGGCGGGTGCGGGCGCGCCGCGGTCACGAGCCGCGCCGGTCAGCACCGACTCCCACTGCGCCAGCCACGCGCGGCGTGCCGCGGGCGCGTCCTGCTCGGGAGGCCGCCACCGCGCGTCGTCGGCCCGGGCCGCCGCGGGACCGCGGCGCGGGACCGGGTCGGGCACTGCTGCACGGTCCCAGACCGAACCGCGGGTCATCAGGTGCAGGGACAGCGGCGCGGCTCGGGGGTCGAGCGGGCCCTCCTCGGCGACGCCGCTCCCCCACCAGGGGCGCGCCCGTCCCCGCGCGCACGTCCAGGCCGCGGTCAGGGGGCGACCCGCGGACGCCAGGGCGTCGTCGAGCGCCGCGGCCCAGCCGGGACGGGCGAGCGTGGCCCGGGCGCCGTCCGGCAGCGCGAGGCAGAGCGTCGCGTCCGCGGCTGCGTCCCGCCGGCACACCTCGGCCACGGCGCAGGCCCAGGCGCCGACGTCGACCTCCTCGGGAGGCAGGTCGACCCGCACCACGGCGCGCAGGCGCCCGTCGCGCAGGGTGAGGAGGACCAGGCTGCCCTCGGGCAACCGCCCGAGGGCGTGGCCGACGTAGGCGAGCAGGTCCTCCGGGCCGCGGGCCGGCAGGACGGGGACGTCGAGTGAGGTGGGGGCTTCCATGCCGCCACCCTGGCCGACCGGGCGCCCGCGGTGGGATCAGTCCCCGTCGCCGGTGGACGGACGGCCGGGTCCGTCCTCCTGTGCAGGAGCGGACCCGCCGCCGGCGTCCCGCGCGGCGAGGTACGCCTCGACGGCGGAGGCGAGTTCGTCCCCGTCGGGCAGGCCCTGCTCGGTCTCCAGCAGCGACCGCTCCTGGTCCTCGGCGTTCTGGTCGTAGTTGCGCTCCAGGCCGGCGATCATCTGCTGGATCTCCCCGGACCCGGAGACCTGGCGCTCCAGCTCGGCCTCGATGTCCCGCGAGGCGTCTCGCAGGTCGTCCGAGGGCAGCATGAGCCCCATGGCGGCCCCCGCGTACTCGAGCGCGGCCACGGCCGCCTGGGGGAAGGACGCCTCGGCCACGTAGTGCGGCACATGGACGGTGTAGCCCGCCGTCGGCAGGTCCGCCTCCTCGGCGCGCAGCTCGAGCATCTGCAGCAGCCCCGCGACGATGTCCGCCTGCGGGCTCCAGGTGGACAGCCCCTCGACGGCATCGGCGCGGGACCCGTGCGTCGTGACCCCGAGCCGCCGCGTGTGCGGCACGGGCAGCGGGGCCGCGTCGAGGAAGGTGAGCGAGTCCACCTCCCACTCCTGCGCGAGGCCGAGCACGGCCTCCGTCACCGCCTGCCACCGGAAGTCCGGCTCGGGGCCGGACAGCAGCAGGAAGGGGTGGCCGAGCAGGTCCTCGACCAGCTGCACCTCGAGCGCGGGCAGGCGCAGATCACGGTAGCGGTCCCGGTCGAACCGGAGCCGGGGACGCCGGGCGCGGTAGTCGAACATCGAGTCGACGTCGAAGGAGACGACGGTCCGATGGGTCAGGTGCTCGTGCAGCGCGGCCCGCACCTGCCGAGCGACCCGGCCCGCGTCCATGTGCCCGGTCAGGGCCACGAGCATGCCCAGGCCGGGGGGCACGGGCGCCCCCTCATGACGGGTGTACAGCGGCGCGGCGTCCTGCACGTCTCGTTCCCCTTCCGGTGGTCCGTCTGCGGGAGAGCCGTCCCCGCCGCCCGGATGGCGGCGGACGCGGATCCCTCCCTGTCCTCTGGCGTCAGTCAACCACGGCACGGCACCCTCCTATTCCGCGCCCGCGCGCCCTGGACGGGCGCGCGAGCCCTCTGGCTAGGATGACGCGGGACGGCCCGGCCCACCCCGCCGGGCGCATCCCCCACCCCCGGAAGAGAGGCCCGTCCGTGATCACCCTGGACCGCCCGACCCTGACCGCCCGCGCCCTGGAGGACTTGACCGCCTCCGCCCTCGTGGTGGGGGTGGGCACCGGCCCGGACGGCCCCGTGCTCCTGACGGACGCGCTGCCGGCCGAGGCGGCCACCGCCCTCGAGGCCTCGTTCGAGCTGCTGGGCGTGCGGGGCGCCGAGGACGAGGTCCATCGCCTGCCGGGCCTGGGCGGCGTGCCGGTGCCGCTGCTGGTCCTGGCCGGCGTCGGCGGTCTGGACGACGACGGCGAGGCCGCGGACGAGTCCCTGCGCCGCGCCGCCGGGGCTGCCGTGCGCTCCCTGGCCGGCACCGACGCCGTGGCCCTGGCCCTGCCGGCCGACACCCCGGCCCGACTGGCCGCCGTCGCCGAGGGCGCCGTCCTGGGCGCGTACGCCTTCACCGCCCAGAAGTCCGAGCGCGCCCGCGCCGAGACGGACACGTCCCGTCCCGTCCGCGAGGTCGAGGTCGTCACCCCGCTCGCCGCCGCGGACGCCGACCCCGTGCTGCGCCGGGCCGCCGTCGTGGGCGACGCGGTCTGCGCCGTGCGCGACCTGGTGAACACGGCCCCCTCGCACCTCTACCCGGCCACGTTCGCGGACGCCGTCGCGGAGGACCTCGCGGACTCGTCCGTGAGCGTGGACGTGTGGGACGAGGACCGCCTGCGCGCCGAGGGCTTCGGCGGCATCCTCGCGATCGGCCAGGGCTCCTCCCGCCCGCCGCGGCTCGTGCGCATCGAGCACGCGCCGGCCGACGCCGCCGCGCACATCGCGCTGGTGGGCAAGGGCATCACCTTCGACACGGGCGGCATCTCGCTGAAGCCCGCCGCCTCGATGATGACGATGAAGTCGGACATGGCCGGCGCCGCCACCGTCTTCGCCGTCGTGCGCGCCGCCGCGGCCCTGGACGTCCCTGTGAAGGTGACCGGCTGGCTGGCGCTGGCCGAGAACATGCCCTCGGGCACCGCCATCCGCCCGTCCGACGTCATCACGATGTACGGCGGCAAGACCGTGGAGGTCATGAACACGGACGCCGAGGGCCGCGTCGTCATGGCCGACGCCCTCGTGGCGGCCACCGACGAGCGACCCGACGCGGTGCTCGACGTGGCCACCCTCACCGGTGCCCAGCTGGTCGCCCTCGGCGTGCGCCACACGGGCGTCATGGGTGACGACGCGCTGCGCGACGAGGTCGTCGCCGCGGCCGACGCGGCCGGGGAGCTCGCGTGGGGCATGCCCCTGCCGGAGCAGCTGCGCGCCTCGCTCACTTCGCGCGTCGCGGACATCTCCAACATGGGCGACCGCTTCGGCGGCATGATGACCGCCGCCACCTTCCTGCGCGAATTCGTCGACGCCGGACGGTCGGAGGGCGACGCCGCCGCACGGACCCCCTGGGCCCACCTCGACATCGCCGGCCCCTCCTTCAACGAGTCGGCCGCGTACGGCTACACCCCGCAGGACGCCACCGGCGTGATGGTGCGGACCCTGGTGGGTCTCATGGAGGGGCGTGCCCGGTAAGGTTGGTCCCGATGTCCACCGCGTCCCCGGCCGCGCGGCCCGCCGCCGACGGCCGGGGGTGGCGGTGACGCACCACCACCACGATCCACCGACCCCAGCACCAAGGAGCAACACCGTGGCCGACAAGGCAACCGCTCAGGAATTCGACGTCCTCGTCCTCGGCGGTGGCTCCGCCGGGTACGCCGCAGCCCTGCGTTCCGTGCAGTACGGCAAGTCCGTCGCCCTCGTGGAGAAGTCCAAGGTCGGCGGCACCTGCCTGCACTGGGGCTGCATCCCCACGAAGGCCTACCTGCACGCCGCCGAGGTGGCCGATGAGACCCGCAACGCCGCCAAGTTCGGCGTCAACGCGACCCTCGAGTCCGTGGACATGGCGAAGGTGCGCGACTACAAGGACGGCATCGTCGCCGGCAAGCACAAGGGCCTGGCCGGCCTGCTGAAGATGCGCAAGGTCCAGGTCATCGAGGGCGAGGGCAAGCTCGTCTCGAAGAACGAGGTCGAGGTCGACGGCACCCGTTACACGGCGGAGAACATCGTGCTGGCCTCCGGCTCCGTGGCCAAGACCATGGGCCTGCCCATCTCCAAGAAGATCATGACCTCCACGGAGGCCCTCGAGCTGGACTACACCCCGAAGTCGGCCATCGTGCTCGGCGGCGGTGTCATCGGCTCCGAGTTCGCGTCCCTGTGGAACTCCTTCGGCGTCGACGTCACCATCATCGAGGGCCTGAAGACCCTGGTCCCCAACGAGGACCCGGCGATCATCAAGGTCCTCGAGCGCGAGTTCAAGAAGAAGGGCATCAAGACCAACCTGGGCACGTTCTTCGACAAGGTCGAGGAGACCGACTCGGGCGTCAAGGTGACCCTCGCGGACGGCAAGGAGTTCGAGGCCGAGGTCTGCCTCGTCGCCGTCGGCCGCGGCCCGAACACCGAGGGCCTCGGCTACGAGGAGCAGGGCGTCAAGATGGACCGCGGCTTCGTCCTCACCGACGAGCGTCTGCACACCGGCGTCGGCAGCATCTACGCCGTGGGCGACATCGTTCCCGGTCTGCAGCTGGCGCACCGCGGCTTCCAGCAGGGCATCTTCGTGGCCGAGGAGATCGCCGGCAACAAGCCGATGGTCGTCGAGGACATCAACATCCCGAAGGTCACCTTCACCGAGCCGGAGATCATGTCCGTGGGCTACACCCAGCCCAAGGCGGAGGAGAAGTTCGGCAAGGACAACGTCGAGGTCGCCGAGTACAACCTGGCCGGCAACGGCAAGTCCTCGATCCTCGGCACCGGCGGCATCATCAAGATGATCCGCCAGAAGAACGGCCCGATCGTGGGCGTGCACGGCATCGGCAAGCGCATCGGCGAGCAGATCGGCGAGGCGCAGCTCATCGTGAACTGGGAGGCCTACCCCGAGGACGTCGCCCAGTTCGTGCACGCGCACCCCACGCAGAACGAGGCCCTGGGCGAGGCCGCCATGGCCCTGTTCGGCCACCCGCTGCACAGCTGACCCACCGCACTGACCATCCCGGGCCCGTGCGTCGGGCCCACCTCGCAACCCCGGGTGGGCGCCCCCGGCGCCCACCCCTCATGAGGAGCATCGGAACCATGTCTGAAACCGTGAACCTGCCCGCCCTGGGCGAATCCGTCACCGAGGGCACCGTGACCCGCTGGCTCAAGGCCGTCGGCGACGAGGTCGCCGTCGACGAGCCCCTGGTGGAGGTCTCCACCGACAAGGTCGACACCGAGATCCCGTCCCCCGTGGCCGGCGTGCTCGAGGAGATCCTGGTCGAGGAGGACGACACGGTCGAGGTCGGCGCCCCGCTGGCCACGATCGGCGACGGCTCCGGCGGCGGCTCCGCCGACGCGTCGGAGGACGACGCCGCGGCCGAGGAGCCCGCCGTCGAGGAGGCGCAGCAGGACGACGCCCAGCAGGAGCCCGCAGGCGAGCCGGCTCCGGAGGAGCGCGCCTCCACCGACCAGGGCTCGGACGGGGCCCCGTCGGCCGGCGGCGAGGCCTCCGAGGTCACCCTGCCCGCGCTGGGCGAGTCCGTGACCGAGGGCACCGTGACCCGCTGGCTGAAGTCCGTCGGCGACGAGGTCGAGGTCGACGAGCCGCTGCTCGAGGTCTCCACCGACAAGGTCGACACCGAGATCCCCTCCCCCGTGGCGGGCACCCTCCTGGAGATCCGTGCGGAGGAGGACGACACCGTCGAGGTGGGCGCCGTCCTCGCACTCGTCGGCTCCGGCTCCGCCGGCGGCGGCTCCGCCCCGTCGGAGGGCTCCTCCGGTCAGGACGAGGCGTCCGCCGAGGAGATCGAGGACAAGGCGACCGAGGCCGAGGCCCCCGAGGAGACCGAGGAGGCCGCCGAGGCCGCCGGCGCCGAGAAGTCGGAGAAGACGCCGGAGGCGTCTCCGTCCGAGGAGGCCTCCCGGCGCGAGTCCGCTGAGCGCGACTCCGCGCAGGCCGAGTCCGCCGAGGCGCCCTCCGCCACCGAGCCCGGCCAGGGCTACGTGACCCCGCTGGTGCGCCGCCTGGCCCACCAGAACAACGTGGACCTGTCCACGGTCCGCGGCACGGGCGTCGGCGGCCGCATCCGCAAGCAGGACGTGCTCGCCGCCGCGCTGGCCTCGCAGGCCGCCGCGGGCGGGTCCGAGGCTCCGGCCGAGCAGGCCTCCGAGGCTGCCGCCCCGTCGTCCGCCCCGGCCGCTGCGTCCGCCCCGGCCGCGAGCTCCTCCGTGGACCCCTCGGTCCGCGGCGAGGTGGAGAAGGCGCCGCGCATCCGCCAGGTCATCGCCCAGCGCATGCGCGAGTCCCTCGACCTGTCCGCCCAGCTGACCCAGGTGCACGAGGTGGACGTCACCCGCATCGTGCAGCTGCGCAAGAAGGCCAAGGCCTCCTTCCAGCAGCAGGCCGGCGTGAACCTGACGTACCTGCCGTTCATCACCAAGGCGGTCGCCGAGGCCCTCAAGCAGCACCCCAAGCTGAACGCGTCGTTCTCCGAGGACAACAAGGAGATCACGTACCACGCGTCCGAGGACATCGCGATCGCCGTGGACACGGAGAAGGGGCTGCTGGTGCCCGTCATCAAGGACGCCGGCTCCCTGAACCTGACGGGCCTCGCCCAGAAGATCGCCGACGTGGCCGAGCGCACCCGCACGAACAAGATCTCGCCGGACGAGCTCTCGGGCGGCACGTTCTCGATCACGAACATCGGCTCCGTGGGCGCGCTGTTCGACACGCCGATCATCAACCAGCCGCAGGTCGCGATCCTGGGCATCGGTGCGATCGTCAAGCGCCCCATGGTGGTGACCGACGCGGACGGCAACGACTCGATCGCCATCCGCCACATGATGTACCTGTCCCTGACCTACGACCACCGCCTGGTGGACGGGGCCGACGCGGGCCGCTTCCTGACGACGCTGCGTCAGCGTCTCGAGGGCGGCGAGTTCGCCAACGAGCTGGGTCTCTGACGGAAAGGGAGAAGGACTGTGGATATCCTGCACAGCATCCTGGTGGCCGTGCACATCGTGTCCGCCGCAGCGATCGTGGGCGGTTGGTTCGCGCACTTCCGCAACCCGACCGTCACCACCTCGCAGTGGTGGGGCTCCGTGGGCATGATCGTCTCCGGCGTGGTGCTTTTCGGCCTCGCCATGAGCGGGGAGCCGAACCACATGAAGCTGGGCGTCAAGTTCCTGATCGGCGTCATCGTCTTCGTGGCCGCCCTGATCGGCCGCCGCAAGTCCAACCGCGGGGAGGTCGTGCCCACGGGCCTGGCCCACGCGGTGGGCGGTCTGGGCCTGGTGAACATCCTGGTCGCCGTCCTCTGGCAGTGATCAGCCCAGGCGGCTGACGCCGCACCACGCCGCGGGCCCCGGGGAGCTTCTCCCCGGGGCCCGCGGCGTCCCCCCGTCTGGACCGCCGGCCTCCGGCGCTGGATCCGGGCCCGGGGTCAGCGCGGATCGACGGTCTCGACCCGCCACGTCCGACCCGCCGCGCCGCCGTCCCGCCCCTCGGGGCCCTCTCCGTGGCCGCTGCGCAGGACCAGCACGACCTCCTCGGCCGTCGCCTCCCGATGCGCCGCCACGCGTCCCGCGCGGTCCAGCACGGTGTGGGCCGACGTCCGGAGCACGGCGTCGACACGCAGCGCGTCGTCCCCGGCCCGCCGGGCGGGTCCGGCCTGCTCCACCGTCACCTCGAGGCCGGAGAAGGCGAACCCCTCGTCCGTCAGCCGGCGCAGCAGATCCCGGTCGTTCTCCCACGCCGGTCCCCCGGGCACGGCGTAGGCGTCCAGTCGCGCAGGCTCCGGGTCGATGAGCGCGGCAGTCCGGGCGTGGCCGACCGCGGCCAGCGCCTCGCCCACGTCGACGGCGTCCTCCCCGGCGGCGTCCTCCCCGGGGGCACCCGCGTCCGGCACCCTCGCCGGCGTCCCGCTCTCCGGCGTCCCGTCCGCCGGGCGCGCCGCGTCCACCGAGGTGCCGGCCGGCACCGCGCCCGCCGGCTCCGGCGCCCCCTCCGTCGCGTCGCCCAGGGACGCCGGCCACCACAGCCCGGCGGTGCCGCCGCCGACGGCCAGCGCGGTGGCCAGCCCGGCGGCCACGAGGACGCCCCGGCGTGGCGCCGCCCCCCGTCGGCGCGCGAGCGCGCGCCGTCTCGGAGCCGCGCGTCGTCCCCGGCGTCGCCGCGTGGGCCCGGAGCCCGGCAGCACCGTGGGCAGCAGGTGCGCCACCTCGGCGGGGGCGGCCTCTCCCAGCGGGACCGGCTCGGGCCGGGCCGTCGCGTATACGGCTGCGGCGGCCTCCTCCGCGCTCGGCCGCGCCGCCGGGTCCGGGGAGAGCGCCGCATCGAGCAGCAGCGCGAGCTCGGGGGACGCTTCGGGGACCAGGACGGGCAGCGGCGCCCGATGCCCGGCGGCGCCCGGCGCCCGACCGGTGAGCGCGTACCAGCCCAGGGCGGCCCACGCATGGACGTCACTCGGCGCCCCCACCGCCGGAGACGCCCCCGGTTCCGCCCCGGCCCCCTCCACCGCGGCGAGCGCCTCGGGGGCCGCGAAGCCCGGCGTCGCCCCGGCCCCCGACGCCCCGCCGACCACCCGGGCGACGCCGAGGTCGGCGAGGGCCGGGCTGCCGTCGACGCCGAACAGGACGTTCGCCGGGGACACGTCGCCGTGCACCACCCCCTCGCGGTGCAGGCACGCGAGAGCCTGGGCGATCGGGACGAGCACGGTGACGGCCTGCCCCGGGCTCAGGGGTCCGACCCGCTGCACCATGTCCTGCAGCGTGCCGGCCGCGCGGTGCTCGGTGAGGACCCCGAGGCCCCGGTCCGTCTCCACCACGCCGAGCACGCGCAGCAGATGGGGATGCGCGACCCGTCCGGCCTGCGCCTCCGCCGCCAGCGCATCCGGCGCCGCGCCGGCACGGGGCACCTTCAGGGCGGCCCGGACGCCCCGACCGTCCTCGACGAGCCAGACCTCCGCCTGGGCGCCCGCGCCGAGCAGCCGGACGGGTTCCCAGCCCGGGGCGCGCGGCGCAGCCGTGCCCGGCTCCGACGACCTCTCCGGTTCGGTCTCCGGCCCGCCGCCGACGCGTCCGGCCGCGCCGCCGTCCGCCTCGTCCCAGTCCCGCATCGGTCTCCCCTCTCCGCCGCGCCGTCCGTTCCAGCCCAGGGTGCCGCATGTCCCCGAGCGTCACGGCGGTTGTCCACAGGTCCGGGCCCGAGGACTACAGTGGACGTCATGCCCGAGACACCCCTGCCGCCCCTGCGCGTGCTCGGCCTGGCGCCCGACCTGGTGGACTACCACGCCGCCTGGGACGCCCAGCGCGCCCTGCACGCGGACGTCGTCGCCGGCCGCTCCGACGGCGAATTCCTCCTCCTGGAGCACGAAGCCGTCTACACGGCCGGTCGTCGCACCGAGGACGCCGAGCGCCCCACGGACGGCGCCCCCGTCGTGGACGTGGACCGCGGCGGCAAGATCACATGGCACGGGCCGGGCCAGCTGGTCGGCTACCCCGTGGTCCGGCTGCGCGACCGTGCCCACGTCAAGGACTACGTCTGGTTCCTCGAGGAGCTGCTGATCCGCACCGCCGCCGAGTTCGGCGTCACGGCCGTCCGCGTGGACGGGCGGGCAGGCATCTGGGTCCTCGCGGACCGGGACGACGACGGCACGGCCCGCCCGGACCGCAAGGTCGGCGCCATCGGCCTGTCCATCCACGACGGCGTCTCCATGCACGGCTTCGCGCTGAACTGCTCCAACTCCCTGGCCCCCTACGAGGGGATCATCGCGTGCGGCATCACGGACGCCGCCACCACCACCCTGTCGGTCGAGACGGGCCGGACCATCACGCCGGCCGACGTCGTCCCGGTGCTCACCCGTCATCTGGACGAGCTCGGGCCTGCGTACATCGCCGTCACCCCCACGGAAGGAATCCCCGCATGAGCCTCGCCCCCGAAGGACGCCGCCTGCTGCGCGTGGAGGCGCGCAACGCCGAGGTGCCCGTCGAGCGCAAGCCCGAGTGGATCAAGGCCAAGGTCCACATGGGCCCCGAGTACATCGGCCTGAAGAACAAGGTCAAGTCCGCCGGCCTGCACACCGTGTGCGAGGAGGCCGGCTGCCCCAACATCTTCGAGTGCTGGGAGGACCGCGAGGCCACGTTCCTCATCGGCGGCGACATCTGCACCCGCCGGTGCGACTTCTGCGACATCACCTCCGGCAAGCCGCGTCCCCTGGACATGGAGGAGCCGCAGAAGGTCGCCGAGAACATCCGCGAGATGGACCTGCGGTACGCCACCGTCACGGGCGTGGCCCGTGACGACCAGAAGGACGGCGCGGCGTGGCTCTACGCGGAGACCATCCGCCGCATCCACGCGCTCAACCCGGGGACCGGCGTCGAGATCCTGCCGCCGGACTTCGGCGCGGTGCCGGAGCTCGTCCAGCAGGTGTTCGACGCGCGGCCCGAGGTGTTCGCGCACAACCTGGAGACGGTGCCGCGCATCTTCAAGCGCATCCGCCCGGCCTTCACATACGAGAAGTCCCTCAAGGTGCTCACGATGGCCAAGGCCGACGGGCTCGTCACCAAGTCCAACCTCATCCTGGGCATGGGCGAGGAGGACCACGAGATCGACCAGGCCCTGGTGGACCTGCACGAGGCCGGCTGCGACATCATCACCATCACGCAGTACGTGCGGCCCTCGAAGCTGCACCACCCCATCGACCGCTGGGTGAAGCCGCAGGAGTTCGTCCAGTGGTCCCAGCGCGCCGAGGAGATCGGCTTCCAGGGCGTCATGGCGGGCCCGCTGGTGCGCTCGTCGTACCGCGCGGGCAAGCTCTACGCGCAGGCCATGCAGCGCCTCGGCCGGACCCTGCCGGAGAACCTGGCGCACCTGGCCGGGGAGAAGACCGCCCGCCAGGAGGCCTCCGCCGTCGTCGCCCAGATGTCCTGAGCCGCCCGACTAGACTGGACCCCGTCATGACGAAGAACAGCCAGCCCCCCGCGTCCTCCTCCGGCTCCACCTCCGCCACGCTCAAGGAGGTCAAGGCCATGCAGCGCGAGCGTCGCCTCCGCGAGAAGGAGCAGGCGAAGGCCCAGCGCCGGGACAAGCGCGCCACGAAGGGCCCGGGCGTGATCTCCCAGCTCAAGCAGGCCTACGCCATGACCAAGGCGCACGACCCCAAGGTCGGACTGTGGATGCTGCTGGCCTTCCTGGGCGCCCTGGTCGTCGGCCTCGTCATCGGCTTCCTCCTGGACAACTGGATCACGTGGCTGCTCATCGCGATCCCGTTCGGTGTGCTCGCCGCCGTCGTCATCCTGAACCGGAAGGCGCGCCGCGCCGGGTTCGCCCAGCTCGAGGGCCGCCCCGGCGCCGCCGGCGCCGCGCTCTCCACGCTGGGCCGCGGCTGGATCGTGTCCGAGCAGCCGGCCGCCGTGAACCCGAAGACCCAGGACCTCGTCTACCGCGCCGTGGGCCGGCCGGGCGTCGTGCTGGTGACGGAGGGCCCCTCCCCCCGCGTCGCCGCGCTGGTGGTCAAGGAGGAGAAGGCCATGCGCCGCTTCCTGCCCGGCGTGCCCGTCACCGTGGTGGAGTCCGGCAACGGCCAGGGCCAGGTCCCGCTGCACGAGCTGCCCGGCACGCTCAAGGGCATGAAGAAGGCCCTCACGGCGCAGGAGGTCCAGGCCGTGGACAAGCGTCTGACCGCGCTCAACACCAACCGGCTGCCCATCCCCAAGGGCGTCGACCCGAACAAGGTGCGCCCGAGCCGCCGCGCGATGCGCGGCCGCTGAACCGCCCGCAGACGACAGGGGCGCCCCGCCGACGCACGGCGGGGCGCCCCTGTCGTGTGCGGGCGGGACGGTCACATGCGGATCTCGACGGTGTCCGCGAGCTTGTCGTGCATGCCGCGCCCGTCCGGCCCGACGACGACGGCCGGCAGCACGAGGCACAGCAGGGCCGTGCGCAGCAGGATCCGGAGCAGGCCGGCCGGGCGGCCGCCGACGCGGACGACCTGGATGCGGCACACGGCCTTGCCCACCGTGGTGGCCAGCAGGGTGAGACCGATCACGTGCATCGCGGCGAACACGAGGAGGGTGGCGATCGCGTCGCCGTCGAAGGCCAGCCACGAGATGCCCAGGGCGATGAACCAGTCGAGGACGAGGGCGCCCATGCGGCGGGCCGCCGTCGCCATGGAGGCCGGACCGCGCTCCGGCAGGCCGAGCAGGTCCCCCGGCCAGCGGCCGCCGGCGCGCCCCCCGCCGGGACCGTCCACCCAGCCGGCCAGATCGCGGCGCGTGATCAGCGGCTCCGCTCGGCCGGTCGTCTCGGTGCGGTCCTGGGGGTCGGGTGCTCTGCGTGCCACCCCACCAGCGTAGTGCGCGACCACGGCACGCGCGCCGGTCTGGCGGGGCCACGCCGGGCGCGTAGTATAGAGGCGTCCGCCGTCGCAGGCGTCGCCGCCACACACAGGAAGGCCAGGAGCGAACCATGTTCACCTCCCCCCAGGAAGTCCTCACGTACATCAGGGAAGAGGGGGTCGAGTTCGTCGACGTCCGCTTCACCGACCTCCCCGGGCTGCAGCACCACTTCAACGTGCCCGCCTCGAGTGTCGACGAAGACTTCTTCGTCACCGGCCAGCTCTTCGACGGCTCCTCCATCCGGGGCTTCGCCGGCATCGCCGAGTCCGACATGCAGCTCATCCCGGACGTCGCGACGGCCTTCGTGGACCCCTTCCGGGTCCGCAAGACCCTCACGATGAACTTCTCCATCGTGAACCCCCGCACCGGCGAGCCCTACCTGCGCGACCCGCGCGGCGTGGCCCAGCGCGCGGAGGCCTACCTGAGCTCCTCCGGCATCGCCGACACGGCGTTCTTCGCCCCCGAGGCCGAGTTCTTCATCTTCGAGGACGTCCGCTACGAGTCCTCCCCCCGCGGCTCGTTCTACGCCGTGGACTCGGACGAGGCCTGGTGGAACGCCTCCCGCGAGGACGAGGGCGGCAACCTGAGCCACAAGACCGGCCTCAAGGGCGGCTACTTCCCCGTCTCCCCCACGGACAAGCAGGCCGACCTGCGCGACGAGATCTGCGCCGTCCTCGCCGAGGTCGGGCTCACCGTGGAGCGCTCGCACCACGAGGTGGGCGCGCCCGGCCAGGCCGAGATCAACTACCGCTTCAACACGCTGACCCACTCGGCGGACGACCTGCAGAAGTTCAAGTACGTCGTCAAGAACGTCGCCAACATGTTCGGCAAGTCCGCGACCTTCATGCCCAAGCCCGTCTTCGGCGACAACGGCTCCGGCATGCACTGCCACCAGTCCCTGTGGAACGGCGGCGAGCCGCTGTTCTTCGACGAGAAGGGCTACGCGAACCTCTCGGACACCGCCCGCTGGTACATCGGCGGCCTGCTGAAGCACGCCTCCGCGGTCCTGGCCTTCACCAACCCCACGGTGAACTCCTACCGCCGCCTGGTGCCGGGCTTCGAGGCCCCCGTGAACATGGTTTACTCGCAGGGCAACCGCTCGGCGGGCATCCGCATCCCGATCACCGGCTCCAACCCGAAGGCCAAGCGCATCGAGTTCCGCGCCCCGGACGCCTCGGGCAACCCGTACCTCGCGTTCGCCGCGCAGCTGATGGCCGGCCTGGACGGCATCCGCAACCGCATCGAGCCGGCCGAGCCGATCGACAAGGACCTCTACGAGCTGCCGGCGGAGGAGGCCGCCGACATCCAGAAGGCACCCGCCACCCTGGACGAGGCCCTGAACGCCCTCGAGGAGGACCACGAGTTCCTCCTGGCCGGCGACGTGTTCACCGAAGAGCTGATCGAGACCTGGATCGCGTACAAGCGCGAGATGGAGATCGCCCCGCTGGCCCTGCGCCCGAACCCCTACGAGTTCGAGCTGTACTACTCGGTCTGATCCGCCCGCCGCGGCCCCGACGACGGCCGTTCGTCTCCCACGCCGGAGGCGGGCGGCCGTCGTCGTGCCCGGCCGCGGAATAGTCCGGGGCCGGTGGGCGCTGGATCTGTGGAGACCTCCGCCCGGCCGGGCGGCCCGCAGACCAGGAGCACCATGACCGAGCACACCGCCCCCACCCCCCTGCCGCTGTCCCTGCTGGACCTCGCCCTCGTCCGCGACGGCGCCCCGATGGGCGAAGCCTTCGCCGAATCCGTGGAGCAGGCCCGCGTCGCCGAGGCCGCCGGCTTCCGGCGCGTCTGGTACGCGGAGCACCACAACATGCCCTCCATCGCCTCCTCCGCCACGGCCGTACTCATCGCGCACGTGGCCGCGCACACCGACTCGATCCGCCTCGGCTCCGGCGGCGTCATGCTGCCCAACCACTCGCCGCTGGTGATCGCCGAGCAGTTCGGCACCCTGGCCGAGCTGCACCCCGGCCGCATCGACCTGGGCCTGGGTCGCGCCCCCGGCACCGACCAGCGGACGCTGCAGGCGCTGCGCCGGGATCCGTCGGCGGCCGAGCGCTTCCCGCAGGACGTGCTCGAGCTGCAGGGCTACCTCACCGGCCAGAGCCTGATCCCCGGCATCGACGCCTACCCCGGCAAGGGCACCAACGTGCCGCTGTACATCCTCGGCTCCTCGGCGTTCGGCGCCCAGCTGGCCGCGCAGCTCGGCCTGGGCTACGCGTTCGCGAGCCACTTCGCACCGCAGATGCTCGAGCATGCGGCGCGCCTGTACCGGGAGCACTTCGAGCCCTCCGAGGCCCTCGCGGAGCCGCACTTCATCGCGGCGGCCAACGTGATCGCCGCGGACACCGAGGAGGTGGCCGAGCGGGAGTGGCAGGCCGCGCAGCGGGCGCGCATCCGGATGATGCTCGGCCGGGGCCGCACCCTCACCGACGACGAGGTCGAGATGCTGCTGCACTCCCCCGCCGGTCAGCAGGTGCTCGGGATGCTCGAGTGCACGGCCGTGGGCACCGGCCCGACGACGGCGGCGTGGCTGCACGACTTCGCGGCGCGGGTCCAGGCGGACGAGCTGATCGTGACCACGGCCGCGCAGGACCCCGCCGTGCGGCGCCGCACCCTGGAGCTGCTCGGGGAGCACGTCGTGCGCGCCTGAGCCGGCGCTCGCGACACCGGAGCACGGCCGGCCCGCCACCCCGTCGAGGTGGCGGGCCGGCGTCGTTCAGAGCCCGTAGAACCGGGTCTCGAACACCTGACGGGCCAGGCGGGTCACCCGCAGGTAGCGCTCCTCGAGCTCCCCGCCGGCCGTGCCCACCCCGCTGAGGCGGGCCACGGCCTCGAGGTCGCGCATGTTCGTGGGCAGCACGTCCGAGACCTTGCCCGTCCACAGCAGCAGGGCGGCGCGGATCCGGGTGGCCAGCAGCCACGCCTCCTCCAGCACGGCGACCTCGGCCTCGGGCAGCAGCCCGTGCCGGGCGATCGCCCGCAGGGCCGGCAGCGTGCCGGTGACCCGCAGGTCCTCGACCTCTCCCGCGTGGCGCAGCTGCAGGGACTGCACCAGCCACTCCACGTCCGAGAGCCCGCCGCGGCCGAGCTTGACGTGCCGGGAGGGGTCCGCGCCGCGGGGCAGGCGCTCGGCCTCCACACGGGCCTTGATGCGCCGGATCTCCCGCGCGTCCGCGGTGGTCAGGTCCCCGGCGTAGCGGACCCCGTCGGCCCACCGCCGGAAGTCGGTGGCCAGGTCGTCGTCGCCGGCCAGGGGCCGGGCGCGCAGCAGCGCCTGACGCTCCCACATCTCCGCCCAGCGCCCGTAGTACTCCCGGTACGAGTCCAGGGTGCGCACGAGCGGCCCCTGGCGCCCCTCGGGGCGCAGGTCGGCGTCCACCTCGAGCGGCCGCTCGCCGGGCAGCGGCGGGGTCGCGGGGCGGTGCAGCAGGGACATCAGCGTCCGCACGACCTCCTCGGCCTGCTCGCGCGCCCGCCCCTCGTCGACGCCGGGGCGTGGCCGGTGCACGAACAGGGCGTCGAGGTCCGAGCCGTAGGTGATCTCCCGGCCGCCCTGGCGGCCCATGGCCACCACGAGCACGTCGGTGAGCGGGTCGGCGTCCCCGACGACGGCGCGCGAGGCCACGCGCAGGGCGCCGACGACGGTGATCTGGTCGATGTCCGACAGGGCCCCGGTGACGGCCTCGAGGTCCAGCAGCCCCGAGATGTCCGCCAGGGCCACGCGCAGGGTCTCGCTGCGGCGCACCTGCCGCACGTGGCGGACGGCGGCCGGGGCCTCCTGCGCGGCCACGCGGCGGTCGAGCCGCGCGTCGACCTGGCGCCAGAGCTGTATGGCGCCCCGGGGGTCGAGCTCCCGGTCGTCCCCCACCCAGGCCACGGCCTCGGGCGAGTGCTCGAGCAGGTCCCCCACGAACCGGGAGCCGGACAGGACCAGGCACAGCCGCCGGGCGGCGTCCGAGGAGTCGCGGAGCATCCGCAGATACCAGGCCGTGCCGCCGAGCGACTCGGAGAGCCGGCGGAAGGCGAGCAGGCCGCCGTCGGGGTCGGCGCCCCGCGCGAACCACCCGAGCATGGCCGGCAGCAGCTGCCGCTGGACCGCGGCCCGGCGCGAGACGCCCTGCGTGAGGGCCTCGATGTGCCGCAGGGCGCCCTGCGGGTCGCGGTAGCCCAGCGCCGCCAGGCGGTCGCGGACGGCCTCCGCGGACAGCCGCACGTCCTCGGCGGACAGGGCGGCCGTCGTCGACAGCAGCGGCCGGTAGAACACGGTCTCGTGGAGACCGCGCACGGCGCGGCGCACGCGCGTGAACTCGGCCTGGAGGTCCTCGCCGGTGGCGGGGCCCCGGTCGGCGGCGCCGCGCATCGACCGGGCGACGACGCGGCGGGCCTCTTCCTTGACCGGCATCAGGTGGGTGCGCCGCAGGTGCACGAGCTGGATGCGGTGCTCGAGGGTGCGCAGCCACCGGTAGTGCTCGTCGAACGCCCGCGCGTCTCGCGTGGTGACGTAGGAGGCGGCGTGCAGCGCCCGCACCGCGTCGAGCGTGCCGCGCACCCGCAGCGACTCGTCCGCACGGCCGTGCACGAGCTGGAGCAGCTGGGCCGTGAACTCGACGTCGCGCAGGCCGCCGGGCCCGAGCTTGATCTCCCGCTCGCGCTCCGCGGGGGCGAGGGTGTCCAGGACCCGGGCGCGCATGGCCCGGACGGACTCGACGAACCCGTCGCGCGCGGAGGACTCCCACACCCGGGGCCAGATCTCCGCGATGTAGCGCTCGCCGAGCTGTGGCGAGCCCGCGATGGGGCGGGCCTTGAGCAGGGCCTGGAACTCCCAGCCGTGGGCCCAGCGGCGGTAGTACTCGGCGTGGGACTCCACGGTGCGGCTCAGGGCGCCGTCCTTGCCCTCGGGACGCAGGTTGGCGTCGACTTCCCACAGTCCCGGCTCGGGGGCCGCGCCCTGGATCACGCGGCCGATGCCCGCGGCCAGCTCGGCCGCGAGCGCGGCGGCGCGCGGCCCGTCCGGGACCTCGGCGTCGGGGTCCGCGCCGTCCGCGGCCTCGCGGACGGCGTGGGCGAACACGACGTCCACGTCTGAGACGTAGTTGAGTTCGCCGGCGCCGCACTTGCCCATGCCGATCACGGCGAGGTCCACGCGGTCCACCACGGGGCCCTCCCGCTCGGTGAGGACGGCCCGTGAGACGGCGAGCGCCGCGTCCACGGTGGCGCCGGCCAGGTCCGCGAGCCAGCGGCCCACCGAGGGCATGGCCGCCGTGGGCTCGGCGGAGTCGAGGTCGCGCAGGGCGATCGCGGCCAGCTGGCGGCGGTAGGCGCGGCGCAAGGCGACGGCGGCGTCCTTGCCGGTGACGGCCGCGAGGGGGCGGTCGGCGTCCGGGTCGGCGCCCACCGAGTCCAGGAGCAGGCGGCGCAGGGCGGCGGACGCATCACCCCAGGGCTCGCCGGCGGTCGGGTCGGGCTGGGCGAGGGCGGGCGCGGTGGCGGCGGCCGCGTCCGGGTCGAGGACGAGGTCCAGTTGCTCGGGACGGCGGATGAGGAACTCGCCGAGGGCCTCGGAGGCGCCGAGCAGCCGCAGCAGGCGGGCCGTCGTCTCGGGGTCCCGGAGGGCGTGGTGGACGCGGGGCTCGCGCTCGGCCAGGCGCACCCACAGCAGCAGGGCCCGGTCGGGATCGGCGGCGTGGCCGAGGAGCTCGACGAGGGGACGCACGTCCACGCCCTCGAACTCGGGCGAGGTGAGCAGCGTCTGCACGCGGCCGGCGTCGGCGACGCCGGCGTGCGCGAGGGTGCGGCGGTCCGGGGCGTCGGCGGTCGCCGCGTCGGGCAGGGCGGACACGGCCGGCGCCTCAGAGGCCGGAGAGGTAGCGCCGCAGCTCGTACGGCGTGACCTCCACCCGGTAGTCGTCCCATTCCTGGCGCTTGTTGCGCAGCAGGGCGTCGAAGACGTGCTCGCCCAGCACGGATGCCACGAACTCGGACTCCTCGGCGGCGCGCAGGGCGTCGTGCAGGGTGCCGGGCAGGGGGACATGGCCGAGCACGCGCCGCTCGTGGGTGGTCAACGCGCTGATGTCCTCGGCGGCGGCCTCGGGCACCTCGTAGCCCTCCTCGATGCCCTTGAGTCCGGCCGCGATCAGCAGGGCGTAGGCGAGGTACGGGTTGGCCGAGGCGTCGATGCCGCGGTACTCGATGCGGGCCGAGCCGGCCTTGTCCGGCTTGTACAGGGGAACGCGCACGAGGGCGGAACGGTTGTTGTGCCCCCACGAGGTGTACGACGGGGCCTCTCCCCCGCCCCAGAGACGCTTGTAGGAGTTGACGAACTGGTGGGTCACCGCGGTGATCTCCACGGAGTGGCGCAGCAGGCCCGCGATGAACCGGCGGCCCGTGACGGAGAGCCGGAACTCGTCCGTGGGGTCGTAGAACGCGTTCGCGTCGCCCTCGAAGAGGGAGAAGTGGGTGTGCATGCCGGAGCCCGGGTGGTGGGAGAACGGCTTGGGCATGAACGTGGCGTAGGTGCCCTGGGCGGCGGCGACCTCCTTGACGACGGTCCGGAACGTCATCACGTTGTCCGCCGTCGTGAGCGCGTCCGCCGCGCGCAGGTCGATCTCGTTCTGGCCGGGGCCGTTCTCGTGGTGGCTGAACTCGACGGAGATGCCCATGCCCTCGAGGAGGCTGACGGCGTCGCGGCGGAAGTCGGCCGCGTCGGAGCCGGGCACGTTGTCGAAGTAGCCCGCGCGGTCCACGGGCACCGGCTCCCCGTCCGGGCCGGGCTGGTCCGACTGCAGGAGGTAGAACTCGATCTCCGGGTGGGTGAAGCACGTGAAGCCCTGGTCCGCGGCCCGGTCCAGCACGCGGCGCAGCACGTGCCGCGGGTCGGCGGGGGCGGGCCGGCCGTCCGGGGTGAGCACGTCGCAGAACATCCGGGAGCTCTGTCCCTGGTCGCCGCGCCAGGGCAGGATCTGGAAGGTCGAGGGATCGGGCTGCAGCAGCATGTCCGACTCGGAGATGCGGGTGTATCCGTCGATCGAGGAGCCGTCGAAGCCCAGGCCCTCCGTGAAGGCGTTCTCCACCTCGGCCGGAGACAGGGCCACCGACTTCAGCGTACCGATCACGTCCGTGAACCAGAGCCTGACGAACCTGACGTCCCGGTCCTCGATGGTGCGGAGCACGTAGTCCTGCTGTCGATCCATGCCGCCACTCTAGACGCGCCGCGTAGACTCCGGCCCATGTCTGCTCCCCAGTCCCCCCGGCAGCCTGACGACACCGCCCCCTACGGGCCGCCCGCCCCGTCCCGGTACCGGACGGTCCACCTGCAGCGGGCCAAGGACGAGGGCCGGCGCTTCGCGATGCTCACCACCTACGACGCGATGACGGCGGCCCTGTTCGACGAGGCCGGCGTCGAGGTGCTGCTCGTGGGCGACTCGGTGGGCAACACCGTGCTGGGCCATCCCACCACCCTGCCGGTCACCCTGGACCAGATGATCCTGTTCACCCAGGCCGTGGTGCGCGGTGCCGAGCGTGCCCTCGTGGTCGCGGACCTGCCCTTCGGCTCGTACGAGGCCTCCCCGCGGCAGGCCGTCGAATCGGCCGTGCGCCTCGTGAAGGAGTCCGGCGCGCACGCCGTCAAGGTGGAGGGCGACGAGCGCTTCGCCGAGCACGTGGCCGCGATGACGGCAGCCGGCGTCGCGGTCATGGCCCACATCGGCTTCACCCCGCAGTCCGAGCACGTGCTCGGCGGCTACCGGGTGCAGGGCCGCGGCGCGGGGGCGGCCGAGCGGATGACGGCGTCGGCCCGGGCCCTCGAGGCCGCGGGGGCGTTCGCCGTCCTGATGGAGATGGTCCCCTCGGACGTCGCCGCCGCCGTCGACGCCGCGCTGCGGGTGCCCACCGTGGGCATCGGCGCGGGCCCGGGCACCACGGGCCAGGTGCTCGTGTGGCAGGACATGCTCGGCCTGCGCGAGGGACGGGTGCCCCGGTTCGTCCGTCAGTACGCCCGCCTGCACGAGGTCGTGGGCGACGCGGTCCGGGCCTATCGCGCGGACGTGCTCGACGGCGCGTTCCCGGCCCCGGAGCACGGCTTCGAGGGCTGAACCCGCCCCGTGCGACGACCGGGCCCCCGTCCGAGGGACGGGGGCCCGGTGTCGTCCGGCGCCGCGGTCAGGAGGCGTCGTCGACGGGACGGCTGTCCCAGTCGTCGTCGCGCGCGTCCTCCGCGTCGGCGGCCTCGTTGTTCGCCCGCACGCGGTCCATCGCGGCCTGGGCCTCCTCACGGGTGCCGAACGGGCCCAGCAGCTGGGACCAGTCCGACTGGGCGCCCACCTCCACCTGATGCGTGTTGACGTTGTACCAGAACTCGCTCGTCTCGGTCATGGGGGCCACAATAGCCGGGCCGATAGGCTGGAGGACATGTCCCAGCGTCAGAACCCCGCCGTCCCGTCCAGCCACAACGGTCCCCGCCCCGCGGGCCCCACCGCACCGGAGCCCGGGTCGCTCGCCCCCGTCGGCACTCTGACGCCCGGGGCCCCGTCCCCCGCCCCGCCCGTGCCGGCCGCGATCCCGCGCCCCGAGTACGTCGGCAAGGCCACCCCGGACGAGGGCAACGCCTCGGACGTCTACGACGCCGCCGGCATCGAGCGGATCCGCGCCGCCGGCCGCCTGGCCGCGCAGGCCATGGAGCACACCGCCGCCCACATCCGCCCGGGCGTCACCACGGACGAGCTGGACCGGATCGCGCACGCCTTCCTCGTGGAGCGCGGCGCCTACCCGTCCTGCCTGGGCTACCGCGGCTTCCCGCGGTCCATCTGCACCTCGATCAACGAGGTCATCTGCCACGGCATCCCGGACGGCACCGTCCTGGAGGACGGGGACATCGTCAACCTGGACATCACCGCGTACCTGGACGGCGTCCACGGGGACCACAACCGCACCTACCTGGTCGGCGACGTGGACGAGGAGTCCCGGCTGCTCGTCGAGCGCACCGAGGAGGCCCTGCGCCGCGGCATCCGCGCCGTGAAGCCCGGCCGTCAGGTCAACGTGATCGGCCGCGCCATCGAGTCCTACGCCAAGCGCTTCGGCTACGGCGTGGTGCGCGACTTCATCGGCCACGGCGTGGGCGTGGACTTCCACTCCGGCCTCGTGATCCCCCACTACGACGCGGCCCCGGCCCACGACCGCCTGCTCGTGCGCGGCATGGTGTTCACCATCGAGCCGATGCTCACCCTCGGCACGATCGAGTGGGACCAGTGGGACGACGGCTGGACCGTGGTGACCCGCGACCGCCGTCGCACCGCGCAGTTCGAGCACACGATCGTGGTCACGGACGACGGCGCGGAGATTCTCACGCTGCCGTGACCCGGCACTAAGCTGGGGGCCGTGACGACGCACACCAGCACCGCCCAGCGCTCCTCCAAATACCCCACGACGATCGGCATCGACGTCGGGGGGACCGGCATGAAGGGCGGCCTGGTCCGCCTCGGGTCGGGGCCGAAGGCGGGCACCCTGCGCGGGGACCGCTTCCGCATCCCCACGCCGCAGCCGGCCATGCCCGAGCCCGTGGCGGCGACCCTGGCGGCCATCACCGCCGAGCTCGACGGGCGCGAGAAGGCGCCGAAGCCCTCCGCCCCGCTGGGTGTGTGCTTCCCCTCGATCGTCAAGGACGGGGTGTGCCTGTCCGCGAACAACATCGACCACTCGTGGATCGGCACGGACCTGCGCGGCAGGTTCGAGGAGCACCTGCGCCGCCCCGTGACCGTGGTCAACGACGCCGACGCGGCCGGCCTCGCGGAGGCCCGCTACGGGGCCGGGCGGGGCGTGCGCGGCCTGGTGCACGTGATCACCCTCGGCACCGGCATCGGCGGCGCGATGATCCACGACGGCGTGCTCGTCCCGAACTTCGAGGTCGGCTCCCTGGAGCTCGACGGCGTGATGGCCGAGTCGCGGGCCTCCGCGAAGGCCCGGGAGCGCGATCAGCTCAGCTGGGCCGAGTACGCCGAGCGACTGCAGCGCTTCTTCTCCCACGTGGAGCGGATCTTCTCGCCCGACCTGTTCATCGTCGGCGGCGGCATCTCCAAGCGGCCGGACGACTACCTGCCGCTGCTGCGCCTGCGCACCCCGATCGTCCCGGCCCAGCTGCAGAACAACGCGGGCATCGTGGGCGCCGCCCTGGCCGCGCACGGCTCGCTCGCCGACGGCAACTGAGGGCGCAGACACCGAGGGCGGTTCCGGCTTCCCCTCCGGAACCGCCCTCGGCAGTCTTGCCGGGCCGACCGAGGTCGACCCGGGGATCACTGTAGCGCCTGGAGGCCGTGCGCACCACTGCAGCGTCGATCCCGGCCGCGCCGTCGCATCGGCCCAGGTCAGCGGGTGAACAGCCGCGGCTGCACGGCGGGACGGCCGCGGTCGTCCCCGTCACCGGCCCGGAGCTCGGCGATGGCCTCCTCGAAGTCGTCGAGGGACTCGAAGTCCCGGTAGACGGAGGCGAAGCGCAGGAAGGCCACCTGGTCGAGACGGCGCAGCGGATCGAGGATGGCCAGGCCGACGTCGTGGGCGTCCACCTCGGCGTTGCCCGTGGCACGGACCGTCTCCTCGACCTCCTGGGCGAGCATGGCCAGGTCGTCGCTCGTCACCGGCCGCCCCTGGCACGCCTTCCGGACGCCGTTGATCACCTTGGAGCGGTCGAACGGCTCCGCCACCCCGGAGCGCTTGACGACGGTCAGGGCGGTGGTCTCCATGGTGGTGAACCGCTTCCCGCAGGCCTGACACTGCCGACGCCGACGGATGGCGGAGCCGTCGTCGAGGGAGCGTGAATCCACCACGCGCGAGTCCTCATGACGGCAGAACGGGCAGTGCATCAGCTCTCTCCTCCTGGGCGGGGCACTCCCATGCTACGTCCGCTCAGCCGAGGCAGGCCGGACCCAGCAGGATCTTGAGGTCCCCGAACAGCGCCGGGTTCGGGCTCACCCGGAACTGCGGGCCCAGCTGGAACTCCTGCGTGGCACGCTGGCCCACCAGGGACAGCCGCACCTCCGAGGAGCCCTCGTGGGTGCGCAGCACGTCCGCCAGCTGGCCCATGACCTGCTCCGTGGCCTTGAACGCGGGCAGCGTGATCCGCACGGGGCCGCCGGGGCCGTCCGAGAGCTCCGGGATGGTCAGCTCCATCGCCGACAGGGACACCGACCCGTCGTCCCGGCGCTGCACCCTGCCCTTGACGGCGACGACGAGGTCCTCGGCCAGCATCATCGCGATGGGCGCATACACCTGGCCGAAGAACATGACGTCCATCGAGCCGCCGAGGTCCTCGATCTCGCAGCGCGCGTACGCGTTGCCCGAGGACTTGGCGATGCGGCGCTCGAGCGTGGTGATCAGGCCCGCGATGGTGACGATCGCGCCGTCGGCGGGCCCGTCGTCGTCGAGCACGCGGGTGATCTGGACGTCGGCGTGCTGGGCCAGGACGCCGTCGAGGCCCTGCAGCGGATGGTCGGACACGTACAGGCCCAGCATCTCGCGCTCGAACGCGAGCTTCTCCTTCTTCGCCCACTCCGGCAGGTCCGGGACGGCGACGCCGTCCGCGGCGTCGGAGTCGTCCTCGTCGCCGCCGCCGAGCGCGAACAGGTCGAAGGTGAACTCGCCGTGATCCTCCTTGCGCTTCTGCGCCACGGTGGCGTCCACGGCCTCCTCGTGCACGGCCAGCAGGGCGCGGCGGGCGTAGCCGAGGGAGTCGAAGGCGCCGGCCTTGATCATGGACTCGATGGTGCGCTTGTTGCACACCACGAGCGGCACCTTCGCCAGGAAGTCGCCGAAGCCCGTGTACGAGCCCTTCTCCTCGCGCCCCTGGACCATGCCCTTGACCACGTTGGCGCCCACGTTGCGGACGGCGCCCATGCCGAAGCGGATGTCCCGGCCGACGGGGGTGAAGGTCAGGTGGGACTCGTTCACGTCCGGGGGCAGCACGGTGATGCCCATGTGGCGGCACTCGTTGAGGTACATGGCCAGCTTGTCCTTGTCGTCGCCCACCGAGGTGAGCAGCGCGGCCATGTACTCCGCCGGGTAGTGCGCCTTGAGGTAGGCCGTCCAGTAGGAGACCAGGCCGTAGGCGGCCGAGTGCGCCTTGTTGAACGCGTAGTCCGAGAAGGGCAGCAGGATGTCCCACAGGGCCTTCACCGCGGCCTCCGAGTAGCCGCGGTCCAGCATCCCCTGGTGGAACGCCTCGTACTGCTTGTCCAGCTCCGACTTCTTCTTCTTGCCCATCGCACGGCGCAGGATGTCGGCCTGGCCGAGCGAGTAGCCCGCCACCTTCTGGGCGATCGCCATGACCTGCTCCTGATACACGATCAGGCCGTAGGTGGTGTCCAGGATCTCCCGCAGCGGCTCCTCCAGCTCCGGGTGGATCGGGGTGATCTCCTGCTGCCCGTTCTTGCGCAGCGCGTAGTTGGTGTGCGAGTTCGCGCCCATGGGGCCGGGGCGGTACAGGGCGATGGTCGCCGAGATGTCCTCGAAGTTGTCCGGGCGCATCATCTTCAGCAGCGAGCGCATGGGCCCGCCGTCGAGCTGGAACACGCCGAGGGTGTCACCGCGGGCCAGCAGCTCGTAGGCCGCCGGGTCGTCCACGTCGAGGGTCTCCAGGTCCAGGTCCACGCCCTGGTTCGCCTTCACGTTCTCGATCGCATCCGAGATGATCGTGAGGTTGCGCAGCCCCAGGAAGTCCATCTTGATCAGGCCCAGGGACTCCGCCATCGGGTAGTCGAACTGGGTGATGACCTGGCCGTCCTGGAGGCGGCGCATGATCGGGACGACGTCGATCACGGGCTTGGAGGACATGATCACGCCGGCCGCGTGCACGCCCCACTGCCGCTTCAGGCACTCGAGGCCCTTGGCAGTCTCGAAGACCTCCTTGGCCACCGGGTCCGTGGCGACCAGCTCGCGGAAGGGCGCGGCCTCCCCGTAGCGCGGGGCCGCGGGGTCCTCGATGTCCTTGAGCGGGATGTCCTTGGCCATCACCGCCGGCGGCAGCGCCTTGGTGAGGGACTCGCCCATCGAGAAGGGCTGGTCCATCACGCGGGCCGAGTCCTTCAGGGCCTGCTTGGTCTTGATGGTGCCGTACGTGACGATCATGGTGACGCGCTCGTCGCCGTACTTGCGGGTGACGTAGTCGATCACCTCGGAGCGTCGGCGGTCGTCGAAGTCGACGTCGAAGTCGGGCATGGACACGCGGTCCGGGTTGAGGAACCGCTCGAAGATCAGCCCGTGCTTGAGCGGGTCCAGATCCGTGATGCGCAGCGCGTACGCCACCATCGATCCGGCGCCCGAGCCGCGGCCCGGGCCCACCCGGATGCCGTTCTCCTTCGCCCAGTTGATGAAGTCGGCCACGACGAGGAAGTACCCGGGGAAGCCCATCGAGATGATGACGTCCAGCTCGTAGTCCGCCTGCTTGCGCACGTGGTCCGGCACGCCGTCCGGGTAGCGGTAGGCCAGACCGGAGGCGACCTCCTTGATGAGCCAGCTGGTCTCGTCCTCGCCCTCCGGCGTGGGGAAGACCGGCATGTAGTTGGCCTTCGTGTCGAACTCGACCTCGCACCGCTCGGCGATGAGCAGCGTGTTGTCGCAGGCCTCGGGCAGCTCCGCGAACAGCTCGCGCATCTGCCGCGGAGACTTCAGGTAGTACTCGGTGCCGGAGAACGCGAAGCGGGAGCCGCCCTGGTCGTAGCTGGGCTCGTTGAGCTTCGAGCCCGACTGCAGGGCCAGCAGCGCCTCGTGCGCCTTGGCGTCGTGCTCGTGGGTGTAGTGCAGGTCGTTCGTGGCCACGAACGGCAGGCCCAGGTCCTTGGCGAGCCGGCGCAGGTCCGTCATCACCCGGCGCTCGATGTCGAGGCCGTGGTGCATGATCTCGCAGTAGTAGTTGTCCTTGCCGAAGATGTCCCGGAAGTCCGAGGCCGCCTGCATCGCCTCCCGGTACTGGCCCAGGCGCAGGCGCGTCTGCACCTCGCCGGAGGGGCAGCCCGTGGTGGCGATCAGGCCCTTCGAGTACTGGCTCAGCAGCTCCCGGTCCAGCCGCGGCCACTTGGCGTACACCGAGTCCAGCGAGGCGATCGAGCCCATCCGGAACAGGTTGTGCATCCCCTCGGTGGTCTCGCTCAGCAGCGTCATGTGCGTGTACGCACCGCCGCCGGACACGTCGTCCCCCCGCTGGTGGGGCTCGCCCCAGCGGGTCTTCTCCTTGTCCGTGCGGTGCTGCTGCCCGGGGGCCACGTAGGCCTCGAGCCCGATGATCGGCTTGACTCCCGCCGCCTTCGCCTTGGACCAGAAGTCGTAGGCGCCGAAGAGGTAGCCGTGGTCCGTGATGGCCAGCGAGTCCATGCCCAGCCGCTGGGCCTCGGCGAACAGGTCGTCCAGCTTCGCGGCGCCGTCGAGCATGGAGTACTCGGTGTGCGTGTGCAGGTGGACGAAGCCGCCGTCCTTCACGGCGTCGGCGCGGGCGTCGGCGGACACGGTCATGCGGGGTGGGCCTTTCGACGGGGAGGACGGCGGGGCCGCACCAGCCTACTCGTGGTGCCCGGGCGGCGGGGCCGGACCCGGACGGGGGTCACGTCGACGGTGCCGGCTCAGTCCTGGTCGCCGCGCAGCGCCGCCAGGGCATGGGCGAGGTCGTCCGGGTACGGGGAGGTGATCGTCACCGGCTCCCCCGTGACCGGGTGCGGGAACGCCAGCCGGTGGGCGTGCAGCCACTGGCGGGTCAGCCCGAGCTCGGCCGCCAGTCGCGGATCCGCCCCGTACGTGAGGTCGCCGACGCACGGGTGGCGCAGCGCCGAGGTGTGCACGCGGATCTGGTGGGTGCGCCCGGTCTCCAGGTGGACCTCGAGCAGGGTGGCCCGGCCGAACACCTCGAGCGTCTCGTAGTGGGTCACGGACGGCCGGCCGTCGTCGAGCACCGCGAACTTCCAGTGGTGGCCGGGATGCCGCCCGATGGGCGCGTCCACGGTGCCGCTCAGCGGGTCCGGGATGCCCTGGACCACGGCGTGGTAGACCTTCTCCGGCACGCGCTCGCGGAACTGGTCCTTCATGGCCATGTAGGCGCGCTCGGTCTTGGCCACGACCATGACCCCGGTGGTGCCGACGTCGAGCCGGTGCACGATCCCCTGGCGCTCGGGGGCGCCCGAGGTGGTGATGTCGTAGCCGAGGGCGGCCAGGGCGCCCACCACGGTGGGCCCGACCCAGCCGGGCGAGGGGTGCGCGGCCACGCCGGTGGGCTTGTCCACGGCCACCAGGTCCTCGTCCTCGTACAGGATGCTCAGCGCGTCCACGCGCTCTGCCCTCACTTCCAGGGGGTCGGGGTCGTCGGGGACGTCGACGGCGAGGGTCTCCCCCGCCACGGCCTTCGCGGACTTGGCCAGGACGCGGTCCCTGCGGCCGGAGCGCGACTCGGCCCGCACCAGGCCCCGGGAGAACCAGTCCGCCAGCAGCGAGCGGGAGACGCCGAACGCGTCGGCGAGCACCGCGTCGACCCGTCGGCCCGCCTCGGCTTCGGTGACCTCGAGCCGCTCGGTGAGTCCCGGTCTCATGCCCATGTCCTCACGCCTCCCGTGTGCCGTCCAGGCGGCGGCCGGTCATCACGAGCAGGGCGACGCCGATGACGGAGCAGACGATGAACGAGTCCGCCACGTTGAAGATCGCGAAGTGCGGCACGGAGATCATGTCGACCACGTGGCCGCGCCCGAACGCCGGGGGCCGGAACAGCCGGTCCGTGAGGTTGCCGAGCACGCCGCCGGCGAGCCCGCCCAGCGCCAGGGCCCACGGCGTCGAGCGCACGCGGGCGATCCCGACGAGGGCGGCCACCGCCACCACGGCTTGGATGATGGTGAACACCCAGGTGTGGTCCTCGCCGATGGAGAACGCCGCGCCCGGGTTCAGGATGTAGTGCCAGCGCAGCACCCCGGGGATCACCGCGACGGAGTCCCCCAGCTGCATCGTGCTCTCGACCGCGTACTTGGTCAGCTGGTCGAGGGCGTAGGCCAGCACCGCCACGATGAGGGCGGTGAGCATGGCTCGCCGGCCCGCGCGAGGGGATCGCGGGGCCGACGTGGCGTCGACGGCTCGGCTCACGCCGTGGGCGTGGGGGGCTCGACGCGCTTCTGGGCGCGGATCTCGCGCAGCTGGCCCTCGATGTAGGAGGTGAGGCGGCTGCGGTAGTCGGTCTCGAAGCTGCGCAGCTGTTCGACCTCGCCCTCCAGGCCGGCCTTCTCCTCGGCCAGGGCCTCGAGGGTGCGGGCCTTCTGCTCCTCGGCGTCGCTGACGAGCCGGGCCGCGGTGGCCTCGGCCTCGGCGACGAGCTCGGTGCTGCGCTGCTCGCCTGCGGCGACGTGCTCGTCGTGCAGACGCTGGGCCATGGCCAGGACGCCGGCGGCGGAGGTCGCGGCCGCGTCGGCGGACTCGGGGGCGGCGGCCGGGGCCGGCTCCTCGACGGGGGACGGCGTCGCGGCGGCCTCCGGGGTGTCCGCAGCGGGGCCGGCGGCCGGGGCGGCGCCGCCGGCGCGCAGCTCCGCGTTCTCGGACTCGAGCTGCTCGTTGAGGGCGATCAGGCGCTTGAACTCCGCCACGATCTCGTCGAGGAAGTCATCCACCTCGGTCTGGTCGTAGCCCTCGCGGAACTTCGTGGGCTGGAACTGCTTGTTGACCACGTCTTCCCAGGACAGCGCCATGGAACCGTCTCGCTCTCTGCTCGGTGCTCGGGGACGGCCGGGCGGCCCGGCGCGTCGGCGGTCGGCGCGCCGGTGAGGGGCGGCGCCGATCCTGCCGCGAAGACTACCACCGGGGCGGGGAACCGCCCCGGGCCGCGGGTCAGGCCACGCCGGCCAGGCTCAGCACCAGGACCCGCAGCAGGACGACGCCGAGGAACACGATGAGGAAGGCCACGTCCAGGCCGATGCCGCCCAGGTTCACCGGCGGCACGGCACGACGCACGGGGCGCAGCAACGGATCGGTGGCCCCGTACACGCCGCTGGCCAGCATGAGGGCCGCCCCGGTGGGGCGCCAGTGGCGGACGAACGACTGCGTGACGTCCAGGACGATCCGCACGGTCAGCGCCGCGAGCACCACCGTCAGGGCGATGTAGGCGAGGGCGAGGAGCAGCTGCATGGGCGCCTCAGTCGCCGTCGAACGGGGAGTCGGCCGCGCCGGACTCGCCCTGCTCGGCGCCGACGACGTCCACGGTGGCCGGGGTCAGCAGGAACACCTTGCTGGTGATGCGGGAGATCGAGCCGTGCAGGCCGAAGACGAGGCCGGCCGCGAAGTCCACGAGGCGCTTGGCCTCGTTCTCACCGAGGTCGGTCACGTTCATGATCACGGGGACGCCGGAGCGGAAGGCCTCGCCGATCGCCTTCGCGTCGTTGTAGGAGCGGGGGTGGACGGTGGAGAGGGTGTGCACGGAGGCTCCTTCGGCAGACGACGCTGCGGCTCGCTTGATGGGGGTCACCGGGGCCCGGTAGCCCGGGTCGACCGGCTCGGGACGCGCCGGACGCCGGGGTTCGACGGGATCGGCCGCGGTGGAGCCGGACGGGGTCACGGGCTCCGGCCGCTCGGCCGGCTCGGGATCGCGGACCGCAGCCGGGCGGACGGCCTCCATGTGGGGGTCGGTGTCCGGCTCCGCGGGGCGGCGCGCCTCGACGACCTCGTGTCGGGGCGCGGTCTCCCGCTCGGCCGCACGCGGCTGCTCGTCGTACTCGTCGCCGTCGGCCAGGCCGAGGTAGATCATCGTCTTCTTCAGGGCACCAGCCATGAGTCTTCCTTCACCACGTCCTCCGGCCCCGGGGGCCGCCGTCGTTCGTCGTCGGTGCGCGTGCGTCCGCACGGTCCTGTCGCGTCCCGCCGGGACGCGCGGGGTCAACGTTAGCCCACCGCGTCCCGGGCCCCCAGAACGTCGGAGCCGATGCGCACCTGTGTCGCCCCGGCGCGCACGGCCGCCTCGAGGTCCGCGCTCATCCCCATGGACAGTGCGGTGGCCTCCGGATGCGTCTGCCGCAGGCGCGCGCCGAGTGCGGCAAGGCGGCGGAACGCGTGCTCCGGGTCCAGGCCGCGCGGTGCCACGCACATCAGCCCGCCCAGCCGCAGGCCCGGCAGGCCTGCGATGACGTCCGCGAGGGCGGGGACGTCCTCGGGGCGGGCGCCGCCGCGCGGGCCGATCCCCTCGGGACGGTCCTCGTCGGCGCGGTCGTCGACATCCACCTGCACGAGGCACTCCAGGTCGGGGATCGCGGCCTCGGGCTCGCGCTCGCGCCGCAGCACGAGCGCCCGCGAGAGCGCCTCGGCCAGTTCGGGTCGGTCCACCGACTCCACCACGGACGCGTAGCGCACCACGTACTTGGCCTTGTTGGTCTGCAGCTGGCCCACGAAGTGCCAGCGCGGGGCGTCCGCCCCCAGAGCCGCGGCGACGGCCTCGGCCTTGGGCCGGGCCTCCTGGTCGCGGTTCTCCCCCACGTCGGTCACGCCGAGCGCGGCGAGGCGCACGACGTCCTCGGCGGGGTGGGTCTTGGTCACGACGACGAGCGCGGGCTCCGCCTCGCGCCCGGCGTCCCGCGCGGCGTCGGCGATGCGGGCGTGCACCGCGGCGAGCGCGTCGGCGATCTCCCGGGCGCGGGGGTCCGTCGGGGTCGGCCCGGCGGTGGCGGGGGCGGTCATGCGTCTCCTCTCGGGACGGTGGCGTCGGGGTCGGCGCGCCAGACGAGGCCGGCGAACCGGCCCTCACCGGGCGCCCGACGGTGTGAGAACAGGCGCTCGTCCTCCCGCGTGCACACGTCGATCGTCGCGGTGGCCACCCCGCGGGCACGGAGGACCTCCGCGGCGCCAGCGGGCAGGTCGAGGGCGGGGGTGCCCCAGGACGTGGTGGCCGCGGTCGCCGGGAGGCGGGCGGCGGCCTCGTCGCGCATGGCCGCGGGCACCTCATAGCAGCGGCCGCACACGCCGGGGCCGATCCAGGCGCGCAGGCCGGGACCGGTCCGGTCGGCCTCCGGCCGCAGGGAGAGCAGCCGATCGACGGTCGCCTCCAGGACGCCGTCCAGCAGCCCGCGCCGCCCGGCGTGGGCCACGGCGGTCGCGCCGGTCGTCTCGTCGACGACGACCACGGGGAGGCAGTCGGCCACCATGACGGCCAGCGGCCGTGACCCGTCGCGGCTCACGGCGGCGTCGGCCACGGGGGCCGAGGCACCGCCGCGCCCGGGCCCGTCCGCCCACACGACGTCGGCCGAGTGCACCTGGTCCAGATAGAGCGTGGCGCCCTCGGGGACCCCCATCACGCGCTCCAGGGCGCGACGGGCGGCGCTGACGCGAGCGAGCCCCTCGGCCTCGTCCGGCGGGACCACGTGCAGCGCGAGGTTGCCGGCGGCCACGGAGGTCCAGGCGACGTGCACGGCGCCCGTCGCGGTGCGGACGGTCTCGCGGTGCACGAAGGGGCCAGCGGGGACCCGTGCGGTCCCGGCCGGCCCCTCCGCGGCCGTCACTTGAGGAAGTCCGGGACGTCCAGGTCCGAGGACCCGGCGCCGAGGTCCGGCTCCACCACGGTGGGCAGGTCCTGCTGGCGGCGCGGCTGCTGCTCCTGCGGGGCCAGCGGCACGGTGCCGCGCACGGCGGGGCGCTCGGCCTGCTGCGGCTGGGCCGGGGCGGCGGGCTGCGGCTGGGCGGCGGGCTGCGGCTGCGCGGGGGCCGCGGCCCGCTGCGGGGCCGCCTGCTGCTGCACGGCCTGCGGGGCGGCCGGGGCGGAGGTGACGTCCACCTTGTCGAAGCCCGCGGCGATCACGGTCACGCGCACCTCGTCGCCGAGGGCGTCGTCGATGACCGCGCCGAAGATGATGTTGGCCTCCGGGTGGGCGACCTCCTGGACCAGTCGCGCGGCCTCGTTGATCTCGAAGAGGCCGAGGTCGGAGCCGCCCTGGATGGAGAGCAGCACGCCGTACGCGCCGTCGATGGAGGCCTCGAGCAGCGGCGAGGCGATCGCCAGCTCGGCCGCCTTGACGGCGCGGTCCTCGCCCTGCGCGTGGCCGATGCCCATGAGCGCGGAGCCCGCGCCCTGCATCACGGACTTCACGTCCGCGAAGTCGAGGTTGATCAGGCCCGGGGTGGTGATCAGGTCGGTGATGCCCTGGACGCCGGAGAGGAGCACCTGGTCCGCCTGACGGAAGGCGTCCATGACCGAGACGTTGCGGTCCGAGATGGACAGCAGCCGGTCGTTCGGGATCACGATGAGGGTGTCGACCTCGTCCCGCAGGGCGTCGATGCCCGCCTCGGCGGAGCCGGCGCGACGGCGGCCCTCGAACGTGAACGGACGGGTCACGACGCCGATGGTCAGGGCGCCGAGCGAGCGCGCGATGCGGGCCACGACGGGCGCCCCGCCGGTGCCGGTGCCGCCGCCCTCGCCCGCGGTCACGAACACCATGTCCGCGCCCCGCAGGACCTCCTCGATCTCCTCCGCGTGGTCCTCGGCGGCCTGGCGGCCCACCTCGGGGTTCGCGCCCGCGCCGAGTCCACGGGTGAGCTCGCGGCCCACGTCCAGCTTCACGTCCGCGTCCGACATCAACAGCGCCTGGGCGTCCGTGTTGATGGCGATGAACTCCACGCCGCGGAGCCCCACCTCGATCATGCGGTTCACGGCGTTCACGCCGCCGCCGCCGATGCCGACGACCTTGATGACGGCCAGGTAGTTCTGGGGTGCAGCCACGGTGTTGGTTCCCTTTGTTCGAGATCTCGAGAGGTCCGCGCGAGGCACATCGCCCCGATGATCGGCGGCCACCCGGGGTGGACACCTTCAAGCACAGCGTGAAGCGAGCCTCGCGCGCGTTCGGGTCCACCGTACTGGGAGGCCCGCGTCACGTGCAAAAGAAAACGGCGTGTCCACGCGGAAAAGACGGCTCCCGCATCAACTTTCACGTGAGACTCGAAGGAGCAGTCACCGCGGTGATGGCACCCCGACTCGCGCGAGGCCACGCACCCCGACCTTCACCTTCACGTTCTACTGGAAACTCCTGCGGCCCCGGTTCAGCGCGTGATCGGCCGCGTGGGCACGGAGACGTCGATCTCGGCGACGCCACCCTCCGCGGACCCGTGCCGCTCGTCCGCCAGGAACGCCTCGGCCACGGGCCCCTTGAGGCCGGCGTCCTGCGCGTCGCCCCAGACCAGGGTCACCCCACCCTCGAGCGCCAGACGGACCTGGCCCGGGCCCCGGGAGTCGGCCGTCTCGACACGATCCGCCACGGCCTCCGGCAGGGCGGCCAGCACCTCGGCCACCTCGGCGCGCTCCTCCTGCGCCCGCTGCGCCAGCTCCTCCGAGAACGCGGGGAGGTCCTCGCCCTCGAGCCGTTCCTCCGGCACTCCCGTCAGGACGGTGCCGTCTGCGAACAGCAGCTGCACACCGTCGTCGCCGTCCCGCCGGGCCCGCGTCTCATGCTCCCGGACCACGACCTCCAGGCCGGTGGGCAGGCGGGGAACGGTCTGGACCTCGGCCACTCCGGGCAGACCACCGACCAGCTCGCCCACACGGCCGGCGCCGACGCGGGACAGCGGCACGCCGTACACGGGCTCCAGGCGCTCCTGGACCTCGGCGGCGGAGACATGGCGGGTGCCGGTGACCTCGACGCGGTCCACCGCGAGCACGGGCGAGAAGAGCACGACCCAGCCCAGGGCGCCCAGCACCGCGAGGACCGCGGCCGCCACACCCCAGCGCGTGGCGCGGCGCCGGCGCGCGGTGCGGCCCGGGAATCGGACCACGGTGGAGGCGTCGGCCCCGGCTGGTGCGACCGGCGGCGTCCCGCGGCCGAGCCTCACGGGTGGGCGACGCCGGGCGCCGCGTCCCGACCGAGCTCGGCCAGCAGGTCCGCACCCAAGGCGGTGACGTCCCCCGCGCCCATCGTCAGGACGACGTCGCCGGCCGTGGCGCCCGCCGCGAGCGAGCGCACCGCCTCGGCCCGGTCCTCAGCGACGACGCGGTCTTCGGCGGCGCCCGTCGTGAGGCGGGAGGCGATGAGGGACGAGTCGACGCCGGGCATCGGCTCCTCCCGAGCCGCGTACACGGGCAGCACGCGCACCGCGTCCGCCCCGGAGAGGGCGGCGGCGAACTCGGCGGCGAAGTCCCGGGTGCGGGAGAACAGGTGGGGCTGGAACAGGACGTGCACGCGGGCGTCGCCGGCCACGGCACGGCCGGCGGAGACCGCGGCGGCCACCTCCGTGGGATGGTGCGCGTAGTCGTCGAAGACCCGCACGCCGCGCGCGGCGCCGCGGAACTCGAAGCGGCGGGCCGTGCCCCGGAAGGCCTCCACGCCCCGCACGGCGGCCTCGAAGGCCATGCCCGCCCGGACGGCGGCCAGGACCACAGCGGCGGCGTTCAGCGCGTTGTGCCGGCCGGGCACCTGCAGATGCAGGGTGCGCTCCGGGCCGCCCGCCATCCGGAACGTGGCGCGCTGGCCCACTCCGGTCTCGCCCGGCTCCACCGCGAGGTCGGTGACCAGCAGGTCCGGCGCCACGCCGTCACGGGGCGCCGAGCCGTAGGTCACGACGTCGGCGGCCGCGTGCTCCCGTGCCCAGGCGGCCAGGTCCGCCGCGCCGGCGTCGTCGAGGCAGGCCACGAGGACCCCGCCCTGGGCGGCGGCCGGCAGCCCGCCCGCGAAGTCCCGGAAGACCTGGTGCACCGCCTCCTCGGTCCCGTAGTGGTCCAGGTGGTCGGCCTCCACGGTCGTGACGATCCCGATCGTGCTCGGGTAGTTCACCAGGGTGCCGTCGGACTCGTCGGCCTCCGCGATGAACCACTCGCCCCGGCCCGCCCGGGCGTTGGTGCCGAGCCCGGCGACGGCGGCGCCGACCGCGAACGTGGGGTCCCAGCCGGCGTCGGAGAAGGCCATGGCGGCCATGGAGGACGTGGTGGTCTTCCCGTGCGTGCCGGCGACGGCCAGCACCCGGTGGCCGCGCATGGCCAGGGCGAGGCCCTCGGAACGGTGCAGCACGCGCAGTCCGCGCGCCACGGCGGCGTCGTGCTCCGGGTTGCCCGGCCCGGCGATCGAGGAGGCGATCACCGTGGTGACGTCCCGGCCGAGATGCGCGGCATCGTAGCCGACCGTGATCCGGGCACCGCCCGCGGCGAGCTCGCGCATCACGGGCAGGTCCTTCGCGTCGGAGCCGGACACCGCGACGCCCTGCTCCTGGAGGATGCGGGCGACCCCCGACACGCCGACGCCGCCGATCCCCAGCAGGTGCACGCGGCCCAGGTCGGCGAAGCGGCCCTCGGCCGCGGGACGGGTGCTCTCGTCTCGGCTCATCGACGGGCTCCTTCCTGGGCGGCCGAGCGCACGAGGCCGGCCATGGTGACGTCCGCGTCCCGGACGCCGAAGCGGGCGGCCGCCTCCCCCATGCGCGCGAGACGCTCAGGGTCGGTCGCCAGCGGGATCAGCTGACGCTGCACCCACGCGCGCCCGAAGGCGTCGTCGCGGACGAGCAGCGCTCCCTCCGCCTCCACCACGGGGCGGGCGTTGAGCGCCTGCTCGCCGTTGCCGATGGGCAGGGGGACGTAGACGGCGGGCAGGCCGACCGCGGACACCTCGCAGACCGTGCCGGCGCCCGAGCGGGCGACGATCAGGTCGGCGGCGGCGTAGGCCTGCTCCATGCCCGCCAGGTACTCCCGCTGGACGTAGCCGTCCCGGACCAGCAGGCTGCCGTCGTCCTCGGTGAGGGCCTTGTCCCGACCGGTCAGGTGGAACACCTGCAGACCGGCGTCCAGGAGGTCGCCCAGCGCGGCGCGCACGGTGCGGTTCACGGCCAGCGCACCCGAGCTGCCGCCGGTCACCACGACGGTGGTCCGGTCCGGGTCGAGGCCGAGGGCCTCACGGGCGGCACGGCGGGCGGCCGCCCGGTCCAGACCGGAGATCTCGGGGCGCATCGGCATGCCCACCCAGCGGGCGCCGCGGAGGCGGGTGTCCGGCAGGGCGGTGCCGACGTGCGTGGCCCGCAGGGCGCCGATGCGGTTGGCCAGGCCGGGGCGGGCGTTGGCCTCGTGGACCACCACGGGCACACCGGCACGGAACGCGGCGAGGTAGACGGGGGTCGCGACGTAGCCGCCCACGCCCACGACGACGTCGGCGCGCCGGTCCCGCAGGATCCGGGCCGCCGTGGCGACCGCGGCGCGCATGCGGGCCGGGAAGCGGACGACGTCCATCGACGGGCGGCGCGGCATCGGGACCCGGTCGATCAGGTCGAGCTCGTAGCCCGCCTCGGGGACGAGACGCGTCTCCATGCCGGAGGCGGTGCCGACCATGGTGCACTCGACGGGACCGCCGCCGTCGCCCTCCAGGGCGCGGGCGATGGCGAGCATCGGGGAGATGTGGCCGGCGGTGCCGCCGCCGGCCAGCACCACCCGCAGGGGTCCGGAGGGATGAGAGGTCTGCGTCATCGGGGCTCCTGGAGGGCGGGGGTGGGGATCACGGGGAGGGGGTCGGTGTCCGGCTCGTCCGCCTGGGGGCGGGCGTCCGGCTGGGCGGCACGGCGGCGCTCGTGGCGGGCGAAGGCCAGCACGATGCCGACCGCGCTCAAGGACAGGGTGAGCGCGGAACCACCATAGGAGATGAAGGGCAGCGGGACGCCCACCACGGGGATGACCCCGGAGACCATCGCGATGTTGACGGCCGCCTGGCCCACCAGCCAGGCCAGGATCCCCCACGTGGACAGGCGGATGAACGTGGACGTGGTCCCGGCGGCGACGCGGTAGATGCCGATCGCCAGGCCGAGGTAGGCCAGCAGCACCACCAGCGTGCCCACGAGCCCGAGCTCCTCGCCGAGGATGGTGAAGATGAAGTCGTTCTCGGCCTCCGGGATGTAGCTCCACTTCTGTCGGGACTGGCCGAGGCCCGCGCCCCACCAGCCGCCGGAGGCCAGGGCGTACATCCCGTGCGCCGGCTGGAAGCAGGGGTCGGTGGCGTCCGAGCAGTCCCCCATCCAGGCCTGCACCCGGACCATGCGGTGCGGGGCGAGGAGGGTCAGGGCCAGGATGCCCAGCACGCTCAGCGCCAGGAAGGTGAGGAAGACCCCCCAATGGGTGCCGGCCACGTACAGCACCGTGGCCAGCACGATCGCGAGGATGATCGCGGTCCCGAGGTCGCTGCCCGCCATCACCAGGACCAGCAGCAACAGGCCGCCGGGCAGCACCGGGATCAGCGCGTGCCGCACCTGGGTGACGAGGCGGTGCTTGCGCTCCAGGACCGCCGCCGCCCACAGGGCCAGGGCGAGCTTGGCGGCCTCGGAGGGCTGCATCCGGAACCCGCCGATGCCCAGCCAGTTGCGATTGCCGCCCACGGTGACGCCGAGCGGGGAGAACGCGACCAGCGCGAGCAGGATCACGGCCACGCCGAACGCCGGCCAGGCGAGCGCCTTGAGGACGCGCACCGGCAGGCGCGAGAACACGAGCAGGGCCGCCACGCCCGCCACCGCCCAGGCGCTCTGGCGCAGGAACAGCGCGTACGAGCCGCCGCCGGTGCCGATCGCCTCGACGGAGGACGAAGAGAGCACCATCACGAGCCCCAGCACGGTGAGCAGGGCGGTGCAGCCGCTGATGAGCAGGACCGACAGGTCGAGGGCGCGGCGGCCCTCGAGGACCCGCCACATCCGGCGCAGGATCCGCTCCCGGTGCTCGGGGGCGTCGTCGGCCGCGCGGGGGCGGACCGGGCGGAGCTCGATCGGGGACATGGCCCTCCTCACGGGGGAAGCGAGACGGTCGGGTGGCGGCGGGTCAGTCGGCGTCGGGCGCGGCGTCGTCGTGCACGTCCCAGCCGTGCTCGCGCATCAGCCCGGCAACGGCCTCGATGAACGCGTCGCCGCGGGCCGCGTAGGAGCGGAACTGATCCATCGACGCTGCGGCGGGCGCCATGAGCACGATGTCGCCGGGGCGGGCCAGGCCGTCGGCCACACGCACCGCCTCGGCCATCACGGCCGCACCGTCGGCGGGGCCGGTGCCGTCGGCCGCGGCGAGGGGGGCGTGGACGGGGACCTCGGGGGCGTGCGCGGCCAGGGCCGCGCGCAGGGCGGAGGTGTCCCGGCCCAGGAGCACCACCGCGCGGAGCCGGTGGGCGTGCGCGGCCACCAGCTCGTGATAGGTCACGCCCTTGGGCAGGCCGCCGGCCAGCCACACCACGGAGCTGAACGCCGCCAGCGACGCGTCCGCGGCGTGGGGGTTCGTCGCCTTGGAGTCGTTGACCCACATGACGTCGCGTGAGGTGGCCACGAGCTGGATGCGGTGCTCTCCGCGGTCGTAGGAGCGCAGGCCCTCGGCCACGGCCGCGGGGCTCACCCCGACGGCCCGGGTCAGCGCCGCCGCGGCGGCCGCGTTGGCCACGGTGTGGCGCGGCGCCACCGGGCCCAGGTCGGCGCGCTCGGCCAGGGCGATCGCCTCGTGGCGCCGGTTGTCCAGGAACGCACGGTCCACGAGGATCCCGTCCACGACGCCGATGTCGGACAGGCCCGGGGTGTCCGTGGTGAAGCCGATCGCGCGGCAGCCCTCCTGGACGTCCGCGCGCTCCACGAGGGTGCGGGTCAGCGGGTCCTGCTCGTTGAACACGCAGGCCACCCGCGTGTTCGCATACACCTTGCCCTTGGCGGCGGCGTACTCCTCCATCGAGCCGTGCCAGTCCACGTGGTCCTCGGCCAGGTTCAGCACCGCAGACGACGCCGGGGCCAGGCCGTGCGTCCAGTGCAGCTGGAAGCTGGAGAGCTCGAGGGCGAGCACGTCGAAGCCCTGCGGGTCGCGGATCGCGTCGAGCACGGGGGTGCCGACGTTGCCGCAGGCCACCGCCCGGCGCCCGTCGGCCCGCAGGATGGCCTCGACCATCGTCACGGTCGTCGTCTTGCCGTTCGTGCCCGTCAGGCACACCCAGTCGGCGGTCTTCCGGCCGGCGCGCTCGCGCAGCCGCCAGGCGAGTTCGACGTCGGACCAGATCGGCAGGCCCGCCGCGTGGGCGGCCATCAGCAGCGGCTGGTCCGGCCGCCAGCCCGGGGAGGTCACGACGAGGTCCGCGGCGGCGCCGTCGACCTCGGGCAGCGCCTGCGTGGCCGCCCGGTCCAGCAGGACCTCGCGGACCCCCACGATCCGCAGGGTCTCGGCGCGCGCCCGGTTCTCCGGCCCGTCATCGCCTTCCACCACCACGACGGCGGCGCCCAGCTCGGCCAGGGTGTCGGCCACGGAGAAGCCGGTGAGGCCCAGGCCCGTGACGACGACACGCAGGCCGGCCCACCCCGGAGCGTCCCAGGACGTGAGGTCGGCGGTGCGGGCGGTGTCGGCGCGGGGCCGGCGCACCGGTGCGGGCGCGGCGTCGGACGCGGGGCCGGTCACGGGGTCACCCCCGCGAGGCCGCCCTGGCGGATGAGCCAGTCGCCGTAGAAGATCGCGAGCCCCACGGTGACGCACATCAGGGACAGCAGCCAGAAGCGGACCACGACGGTCACCTCGGCCCAGCCCTTGAGCTCGAAGTGGTGCTGCAGCGGCGCCATGAGGAACACGCGCTTGCCGCCGGAGACCTTGAACCAGCCCACCTGGATGATGACGGAGAGGGTGATCGCGACCATGAGGCCGGCCAGCACGGCCACCAGGATCTCGGTGCGCGTGAAGATCGCGAAGCCGGCCAGGGCGCCGCCCAGGCCCAGGGAGCCGGTGTCCCCCATGAAGATCTTGGCCGGGGAGGTGTTCCACCAGAGGAAGCCCAGCAGGCTGCCCGTGAGGATCGCCGCGAGCAGGGCGAGGTCCATGGGGTCGCGGACCTCGTAGCAGCCGCGGGTGCCCTCGAGCGCGCAGGACTGGCTCGACTGGAAGAGCGATATCAGGACGTAGGCGCCCGTGATCATGGCGGTGGCGCCCGTGGCGAGCCCGTCGAGGCCATCCGTGAGGTTCACGGCGTTCGTGGTGGCGGTGGTGATGAGGTTCGACCAGATCACGAACAGGATGACGCCGATCGCGGGTCCGGCGAAGGCCAGGTCGAGCCACGGGATGTCCCGGGCGAAGGAGATCGCCGTCGAGGCGGGGGTCAGGCCCCGCTCGTCCGGGAAGTTCAGGGCGAGGACCGCGAAGGCGGTGCCGATCAGGGCCTGGAGGATGATCTTGCCGCGCGGCGTCAGGCCGAGCGAGCGCTGCTTCGTGATCTTCGTGAAGTCGTCCACGAAACCGACGAAGGCCATGCCCACCGTGAGCAGCAGCAGGATCAGGCCGGAGGCCGTGGGCCCGCCGAAGTCGACGCCGAACACCGCGAGCAGCCCGTGGGTGATCAGGTACGCCAGCACCATGGAGCCGATGATGACCGCGCCGCCCATCGTGGGCGTGCCGCGCTTGGTCTTGTGGGTGGTCGGGCCGTCGTCGCGGACGAACTGGCCGTATCCGCGCTTGACGAGGAACCTGATGAACAGCGGGGTGCCGACGGCCGAGAGGACCAGGCCGAGCACGCCGCCGATGAGCAGTCCGATCACGGTCGGGACTCCTTCGGGGAGGCGGAGGGGGCGGCGACGGCGTCGGCCGTGGCGAGGCGCTCGCCGAGGGCCGCGAGCCCGACGCCGTTGGAGGACTTGACGAGGACGAGGTCGCCGGGGCGCAGGTGCTCGGCGAGGAACGCCTCGGCCTGCGCGGCGTCGTCGACGAAGTGCGCCTCCTCGCCCCAGCTGCCCTCGTTGAGGGCGCCGATGTAGAGCGGCCGGGCTCCGGCGCCCACCACCAGCAGCTGGGCGATGTTCAGGCGCACCACGGACTCGCCCACGAGGGTGTGCTCACGGACGCGGGCATCGCCGAGCTCGAGCATCTCCCCCAGGACGGCCCAGGTGCGGCGGCCGCTGGAGCGGCCGAGGGTGGCCAGCGTCCGCAGCGCGGCGCGCATGGACTCGGGGTTGGCGTTGTACGCGTCGTTGATGATCGTGACGCCGTCCGCGCGGTCGGTGCGCTCCATCCGGAAGCGGCTGGCGGGCCCGAGCCCGTCGAGACCACGGGCGATCTCGGCCGGGTCCATGCCGGCGGCGTGGGCGGCCGCGGCGGCGGCCAGCACGTTGTGCACGTGGTGCAGGCCGGTCAGTCCGGAGGCGACCGGATGCCGCACGGCGGCCTCATCCGTCCCGACCTGCAGGTCGAAGACGGGGCGCTCCTGGTCGTCGGCTCGCACGTCCCGTGCGGCGACGAGTCCCGACGCGCGGCCGGCGGCCACGTCCTCGGCCGCGCGGGCGACGCCCCGCTCGTCCGCGGTGAACCAGGTGATCGGGGCGGCGGTCCGTGCCGCCATGCCGGCGACACGCTCGTCGTCGAGGTTGAGGACGGCGACGCCCTCGGGGCCGAGGGCCTCCACGAGCTCGCCCTTGGTGCGCGCGATGTTCGCCACGCCGCCGAAGCTGCCCGCATGGGCGGTGCCCACCATGAGCACGACGCCGATGTCCGGGCGCACGATGTCGCAGAGGTACGCGATGTTGCCGACGTGGTCCGCGCCCATCTCGACCACGAGGAAGCGCGTGTCCAGCTCCGCCCGGAACACCGTGAGCGGCACGCCGACCTCGCCGTTGTACGAGCCGACCGGTGCGACGGTGGGGCCCTGGGTGGCCAGCAGGGCAGCGAGCAGGTCCTTGGTGGTGGTCTTGCCGGCCGAGCCGGTGATGCCGATGACGGTGGTCGGGGAGTGCCCCCGGACGCGGCGCACGACCTCCCGGGCGAGCGCGCCCATCGCGAGCACGGCGTCCTCGACGATGATCGCCGGGTGCGCGGCGCCGTCGGGGGCGTGCGTGGCGCGCTCGGCGAGCACGGCGGCGGCGCCGGCACCCAGCGCGGCGTCGATGAAGTCGTGGCCGTCGGCGCGCTCCCCCGGCTTCGCCACGTAGAGCGTGCCCTCGGCGGTGACCTCCCGCGAGTCGGGGGTGACGTGCACCAGCACGGTGGCGGGGTCGAGGGTGGCCGAGAGCGTGCCGGACACGGCCTCGGCGATCTGGGCTGCGGTGAGAGCGATCATGACTCGATGACCTTACCCTCGCGGGCGGGGCCGGAGCCCGAGGCGGAGGCCGCCGCGACACGGGCGGCCAGGGCCTCGCGCAGGGCCACCCGGTCGTCCAGCGGGACGAGCTCGCCGTCGTAGTCCATCGTGGTCTCGTGCCCGCGGCCGGCCAGGAGGATGCCGTCCTGCGGCCCCGCCAGCTCCACGGCGCGGCGGATGGCCGTGGCACGGTCGGCCACCTCCTCGATCACGACCGTGCGGCCCTCCTCCCGCGCGATGCGGTCGGCCTCGGCGCGGGCGCCGGCGAGGATGTGGGCGCGGATCGGGGCCGGGTCCTCCGAGTGGGGGGTGTCGTCGGTGACGATCAGCACATCCGCCGCCCGGGCCGCGATCGCGCCCATCACGGGCCGCTTGTCACGGTCACGGTCGCCGGCGGAGCCGAACACGATCAGGGTGCGGCCGCGCGTCCCGGCCGCCGCCCGGGCGTCGGCGAGGGAGCGCAGCGCCTGGACCATGCCGTCCGGGTTGTGCGCGAAGTCGACGACGGCGTCCGGCTCGCGGCCCACGACCTCCATCCGCCCCGGGACGGCGGCAGCCAGAGGGCCCTCCCCCGCGGGCACGTCCAGGACCGCGGCGAGCGCGTCCAGGTGCTCCTCCCCCACGGCGTGCAGCACGAGCAGAACCGCGAGGGCCGCGTTGGCCACGTTGAAGCGGCCCGGCAGACCGACGGAGGCCCGCAGCTCCCGGCCCGTGGCCGCGTGGCGCAGCGTGAAGCGGTGGCCGAGGCCGTCCGGCGCGAGCTCGGCGACCTCCCAGTCCGCCCGGAGGCCGGGGTCGTGTTCGGCCAGGGCGCCCGGCGTCGGCGCGGCCGGCCCGAGGGCGAGCGTGGTGACGGGAGCGCCGGCGGCCCGGGCCATGGCGACGCCCCAGCGGGGCCCCTCGCCGCCGTCGAGCGTGATGACGGCGTGGTCGGTGCGAGCGGGGTCGAACAGACCGGCCTTGGCCGCGAAGTACTCCTGCATCGAGCCGTGCATGTCCAGGTGGTCCTGGGTCAGGTTGGTGAACCCGGCCACCGCGTAGCGCAGGCCGGCGATCCGCTGGTACGCCACGGCGTGGGAGGAGACCTCCATGACGGCGGTGTCCACCTCCTCCTCGCGCATGAGCGCCATGAGGGCGTGCAGCTGGGTGGCCTCGGGCGTGGTGAGCGTGGAGGGGACCTCCCGCTCCCCCGCGCGGATCAGGATCGTGCCCACGATGCCCGACCGGCGCCCCAGGGCCTCGAGCAGGGCGGCGGCGAGGAAGCTCGTGGTGGTCTTGCCGTTGGTGCCGGTCACGCCGAGCAGGCGCGGGCCGGTGTCGCCCCCGCCGCCGTAGACGCGGGCCGCCACGGTGCCGGCGGCGGTGCGCACGGCGTCGACCTCGAGCACCGGGACGTCGGCCAGGCCCTGCTCCGCCAGGAGCGCGCGGCCCGCCGCGTCCGTCAGGACGCCGACGGCGCCGGCCTCCAGCGCCGTGGCCGCGAACGCCGCGCCGTGGGCGCGCGCCCCCGGAACGGCGACGTAGAGGTCGCCCGGGCGCACGACACGCGAGTCGAGGCTGACCCCCGTGACGCCGTCGGCCGGGGCCGCGCCGTGGACGTGGGCCGCGATCCCCGCCTCGGCCAGCGCCTGTGCGAGGGCGGGCCAGGCCGCGGCGGGGGTGTGGGAGGGCCGGAAGGCGGCGTCCTGCTGGGCCGGGGTCAGCGGCGCAGGGGGGTCGCTCGGAGTGGTCATGGGGGTGCTCCTGGGGTGCTCGGGGCCGGAGGCGTGGGTCACCACGGCCGGTCCTGCGGATCGTCCACGAAGACGCGGTAGTCGTTCGGCTCGGCTCCGGTGGCGGGCACGTCCGCCTGGCGGAGCATGTACTCCATGATCGTGGCGGCCGCGACGGACACGTCTCGGGAGCCCTGCTTCGACGGCGGCCGATGCATGGACACGGACACCACGAAGCGGGGGTCGTCGAGCGGGGCGACGGCGGTGAAGCCGAGGTTGTAGCCGTCGTACGTGCCGGTGTCGCTCGCGGCCTCGGCGGTGGAGGACTTGCCGCCCACGCGATACCCGGGGATCGCGGCGGCCTTGCTGGTGCCCTGCGTCACGACGGTCTCCATCATGCGGAGCATCTGCGCCGCCGTCTCCTCGGAGACCACGCGGTGGGGCTCCGCGGACGACTCCCAGCGCTTCTCCGCGCCGTCGCCGTCCACCGTGGCGTCGATCAGCCGGGCCGGGATCAGCACGCCGCCGTTGGCGAGGGCCTGGTACATCTGGGCGGTGTGCAGGGTGGTCTGGGTGTAGCCCTGGCCGAAGGCCGTGGTCAGGCGCTGGCGGCCGTCCCACTGTTCGGGCGGGACGAGGACGCTGCCCGCCTGCTGCGGCAGGCCGAGGTCGATGGGCTGGCCGACCCCGAAGGAGCGCATGTACTCGTAGCGCTGCTCGTCCGTGATCTTCTCGGCGATCTGCACCGTGCCCGTGTTGTAGGAGCGCGCGTAGATGCCTGCCACGGTCATGTCGAACGTCGGGTGCGGGGAGAAGTCCCGGATGGTCTGCCCGTCGAAGTCCTGGCTGCCGGGGACGGTGAAGCCGTCCGTGGCGGTGACCTTCCCGGCGTCGACGGCGGCCGCGATCGGCAGCGCCTTGCCCGTGGAGCCCGGCTCGTACGGCGTGCTCATCACGGTGGAGGTGCGGAAGTTCCCCTCGGTGGCGTCGGGGTCGGCGGGGTCCACCGTGGTGGAGTCCGCCATGACGATCACGTCGCCCGTCTTCACGTCCATCACGACGGCGTTCGCCCACTCCGCCTCGTACTCGGCGGCGAGGGCGCCGAGGGTCTCCTGCGCGAACCACTGGGCGTCCTTGTCCACGGTCAGGCGCAGGTCGGCGCCGTCCACGGCCGGAACCTCCTCGAGCGGGGCGTTGGGGATGCGGATGCCGTCTGCGCCCACCTCGAACGTGCGGGTGCCCGGGGTGCCGGTCATGACGTCGTCCTGGCTGAGCTCGAGGCCCTCGAGGGCGGTGCCGTCGCCACCCATGAAGCCGATGATGCTGCCGGCGACCGACCCGTTCGGGTAGGTGCGGCGGTCCACCGCCTCGGAGAGCAGGCCCGGCACGTTGAGGGCCATGGCCGCATCCCGCACCTCCGGGGTCACGGAGCGACGCACCACGGCGTACGGGCGGGAGCCGATGGTGGCCTCGCGCACCTCCTCCTCCGACATGCCGAGCACCTCGGCCAGGCTGGCCAGGCGGGAGTCCACGTCCACCAGCACGGTCTCCCGGGCCTCGCGGTCCCATTCGTTGAAGTCCTTGACGAGGCGCTGGTCCACGACGATGTCGTAGCGGCGCACGCTGGCGGCCAGCACGTCGCCGTCGCGGTCCAGGATGGACCCGCGCTGCGGCAGGGTCTCCTGGTGTGTCAGGCGCTGGTCCATGGCCGCCGCGGCCTGCCCCGTGGGGTCGATGCCCTGCACGTAGACGAGCCGCAGTGCGAGCCCGCCGAGCAGGACGAAGACGAGCAGGAGAAGGATGCGGGTGCGCACGGCGGGGTGCCCGGGAGCGGGCCCGACCGTCGATCCGCCGCGGGGAAGGTGCGAGGCGGGACGGTCGATCAACGGTCGGCGGCGTCCTGGTCGGGGGCGGCGGAGGCGTCCTCGCCGCCGAGGGTGCGCGGTCCCTCGATCTCGTCCTGGCCGTCGCCGGCCGTCCCCTGGCGGACCGCGTCCGCGTCCGCCGGCGGCGCGACGTAGGTGGCGGAGATGTCGCCGTCCTGGGCCGCCTGGGCCTCGCCGCTGAACTGGCCCGTGCCCGCGTCCACGGAGGCGGTGCCGGCGGGGGCGACCATCCCGAGGGCGTCGGCGCGCGCGGCCAGGTTCTGCGGCGCCTCGAGGTGGCCCACCTGTTCGGCCAGCCGCTCATTGGTCTCGGTGACGGCCTGCTGCTCCTGGCGCAGGTCCAGGAGGGCGTACTGCCGGTTGGACATCGTGATGTTCATGACGAGCACCGCCGCGAGCGCGGCGAGCACCACGAGGACGCACAGCACGGTCACCCCGGAGCGGGATCGGGGCAGCGGGGCGGGCACCACCGAGAGCGGCGTGCGCTCCTGCGGAGTCGGCCGCGCAGGGGCGACGGGGGTCGACCCGGGGCGCAGCGACTCTGCGATCCGTGCGTGTGCGGCCATGCTCATCTCCTCGTGCAGCGTCATGCCGTGGTCCTGGACGTCCTGATCTTCTCAACCGCACGCACTCTCGCGGAGGAGGCGCGACGGTTCTCGGAGATTTCTTCTTCGGTGGGCTTCTCGGTGCCGCGGGTGAGCACCCGCACCACGGGTTCGTGCTCCTCCAGCACCACTGGGAACCCCGGGGGCGCCGTGGACGTGGCCCACGCGCTCAGGTGCCGCTTCGTGATGCGGTCTTCGAGGGAGTGGTAGCTCATCACCACGAGGCGCCCGCCCACGTGGAGGGCGTCGAGGATGGCGGGCACGGCGGCGTCGAGGATGTCGAGCTCCTCGTTCACGGCGATGCGCAGGGCCTGGAAGGTGCGCTTGGCCGGGTGCCCGCCGGTTGCCCCCGCGGCGACGGGGACGGCCGAGCGGATCACCTCGACGAGGCGGCCGGTGGTCTCGATGGGGGCCTCGTCGCGGGCCCGGACGATGGCCCGTGCGATGGGGCCGGCGAAGCGCTCCTCGCCGTCGCGACGGATGATGCGGCGCAGCTCCTGCTCGTCCAGCTCCGCCACGAGCGTCGCGGCGGAGCGCTCGGCGGTGTCGTCCATGCGCATGTCCAGCGGAGTGTCGTAGGAGTAGGCGAAGCCGCGCTCCCGGTCGTCCAGCTGGTAGGAGGACACACCGAGGTCGTAGAGCGCGGCGTCGACCTTCGTGACGCCCGCGGCGGCCATGGCCTCGGGCACCCGGTCGTAGGTGCCGTGGAAGGGGATCAGGCGCTCGGCGAGGGGGCCGAGGCGCTCGACGGCCATGGCCTGGGCGTGGACGTCGCGGTCGATGCCGATGACGCGCAGGTGGGGGAACCGGGTCAGCAGGGCCTCGGTGTGCCCGCCCATGCCCAGCGTGCCGTCGACGGCGACGGGCGTACGGCCGGCCTCGAGCGCGGCCTGGACGGCGGGGGCGAGGAGGTCGACGACGCGGTCCCGCATCACGGGCAGGTGGCGGTCCTCGGGGCGCGGCTGGCCTGCGTCCACTCTCGACCTCCTGCTCACATCGCGGTCCTGGCGGACCTCGGGCGGGATCCCCATCCGTCCGCCGCCGCGCCTGGCCCAGGGGAAGACGGGTCAGGTGCGGCGGCGTCGGCTGGAGGTCTCGCTCGAGGTCGGGTGGTCATGGTCAGAAGACGCCGGGCAGGACGTCCTCGTCGGTCTCGGAGAAGGCGGCTTCCTGCTCGGCGAGGTAGGTGTTCCAGGACTCCGAGTCCCAGATCTCCACTCGCGTCCCCGCGCCGATCACGGTCACGTCCCGGTCCAGCCCCGCGTACTGTCGCAGCGGCGCCGGCACGGTCACCCGACCCTGCTTGTCCGGGACCTCGTCCGACGCCCCCGAGAGGAAGACGCGGATGTAGTCACGGGCCTGGCGGGAGGACAGTGGAGCCGACCTCATCTGCTCGTGGACCCGCTCGAACTCACGAGCGCTGAACACGTAGATGCAGCGCTCCTGACCCCGGGTCAGGACCAGCCCCTCCGCCAGCTCCTCGCGGAACTTGGCGGGGAGGATCAGCCGGGACTTCTCGTCGAGCCGGGGGGTGTACGTGCCCAAGAACACGGCAGACCCCCTGGCTCGTCAAGCGGTCCCTCCCGACCAAGGTCGGGACCCATGCTCTCTCCTTCCCTCCACATTACCCCACTTCCCTCCACCATCAACCCCGGACGCGGGTCCCGGCGCCACGGGCGTGTCGAGGCCCCCCGAGTCCGGCGCGCCATCCCGCGGGTCCCGGGGCCGGCGTCGCCGTGGAGGGACGTGGAGGACCGGTGGGCCCCGGTGGAGGGCCGCGGCGACGACGGAGCCTCGGGCAGCGGAAAGGCCCCGATCCGGAGCGGATCGGGGCCTGGAGTGGAGGATAGTGGGGGCCCGGCGGGCCAGGCGCTCAGTCGCCTCCGGCGCGCCGCTCGTCCCAGCGCCGCTCGAGGCGGCCCATGAAGTCGCCGCCTCCCTGCCGTCGCGGTGCGCCCGACCGGCGGGCCTCCGGGCCCGAGGCCCCGGAGGCGACAGCGCGCGGCCGCGTGGTCAGCAGGAAGATGCCGGCCCCGATGACGACGACGCCGAGCACGCCCAGGAGGATCGCGTGGTTGGCGACCCCGAGGACCACGACGAGCAGCCCGACCACGGCGAGGACGGCCCCGGCCACGACGCGACCCACGGGCAGCCGATGCCGCCCCGTGTCCGCCATCTGGGTGGCCAGCCGGGGGTCCTCGGTGCGCAGCTGCTGCTCCAGCTGGTCCAGCATCCGCTGCTCATGCTCTGAGAGGGGCATGGCGACTCCTTCGAACGCGGCCTCCGACACCTCCGGGACCGGGAGGGGACGCCCGCGCGTCCGACTTGCCCTCCAGGATAGGACCTGCCGCCCCACCCTAGCCAGGTGGCGACGTCGCCGGCCCCGGAACCCCTCACTCCCGGTCCGGGCCTCCGGGGCCCGGCCGCGGCGCGTCCCGGCGGGCGTCGGCGCGGGCCTCGCGGCGACCCAGCAGCGACGCCGGCCGCACGGCCGCCGTCGGGAAGCGCCGGGCGACGGCGTCCAGGGCGGCCTCGGCACCGGCCCAGTCGCCCGCCTCCGACGCCTCGCCCTCCGTCCCCCAGGCGGGACCGCCGAAGAGCGCCTCCTGGGCCGGGGGCTGATCGGCCTCGTCCCCGAGGCGCTCGGCGCGCACGCCCACGAGCCGGACCGGATGCGGCCGTTCGGCGTGCAGCTCGCGGACGAGTCGCCGCGCCGGGCCGAGGAGGTCGTGGCCCGTGGCGGTCGGCCGGGCGAGGCGGGCGGTGCGGCTGCGGACCGACCCGTCCGGCGCCTTGAGGCGGACTGTGACCGCGCCGGCGGTGGCCTGCTCCGCACGCAGCCGGGCCGCGACCCGGTGGCACAGGCGCAGGACCTCCGGGTCGACGCCCGCGACGTCGACGGGGTCGACGTCGAAGGTGTGGTCCGCACCGATGCTGCGGGCCGCCGGGCGCGGGGCGACGGGACGCGGGTCGATGCCCCGGGCGAGCGACGCCCACTCCCGGCCGGCGGCCCCGAACGACGCCTCCAGTCGCGCGGGGTCCACCCGGGCGAGGTCGCCGATGGTCGCCACCCCCCGCCGGGCGAGCCGCTCGGCCGCCTTGGGGCCCACGCCCCACAGCCGGCCCACGGGCAGCGGATGGAGGAAGTCCAGGGTGCGCTCCGGCGGCACGATCAGCAGGCCGTCGGGCTTGGCCGCGGTGGACGCCGTCTTGGCCACGAACTTCACGGCCGAGCCGCCCACGGTGCACGGCAGCCCCAGCGCGGAGCGGACGCGCTCCCGGATCAGGTGGCCGATGTGCTCGGGCGGGCCGAGCCGACGGCGCGCGCCGGCGACGTCGAGGAACGCCTCGTCCACGCTGAGCTGCTCCATCACGGGGGTCACGTCCGCGAGCACGGCCATCACCTCGGCGGAGACGGCCCGGTAGAGCTGCTGGCGCGGCGGGATGACCACGAGGGGCGGGCACAGGGCGCGGGCGTGCGCCAGGGGCATCGCCGAGCGGACCCCGTAGGCCCGCGCCGCGTACGAGGCGGAGAGCACCACGGACCGGCCGCTCGGGGCGGCGACGGCGGCGGGACGCCCCTCGAGGTCGGGCCGTTCGCGCAGCTCGACGGACAGGAAGAACGCGTCCATGTCCACGTGGAGGATCGTCGCCTCATCGCGGGGTGCAGCGGGCGCGGTCTCGGACATGGACCGAGCCTATCCGGGACCGGCGATCCGTCGCGCGGCGCGGCTAGGGTGGGGCCATGCCCGCCGACGTCGCCGTCCCCCGCCCCCGTCCCGCCGACCAGGACCGCTTCCGCGCCGCCGTCGCCGACGCCCTCGACCGCCTGCTGGCGGAGCACCGGGACCTCGCCCGGGACGTCCACCCGCTGACCGCGCCCCTCGTGGACGCGATCGCGGACCTGACCGCGGGCGGCAAGCGCCTGCGCGCCGTCCTGGCCTGGCTCGGCTGGCGGGCGGCCGGCGGCGAGGCGGAGGACCCCCGCATCGCCGAGGCGGGGGCGGCGTTCGAGCTGTTCCAGGCCGCGGCGCTGATCCACGACGACATCCTGGACCGCTCGGACACCCGCCGCGGGATGCCCAGCGTGCACCGCCGCTTCGAGTCCCTCCACCGGGAGGCGGGCTGGCGCCACGCCGCGGAGCACTTCGGCGTCTCCGCCGCGATCCTCGCCGGCGACGTCGCCCTGGGGATGAGCGAGACGGCCTTCGCGCGCGTCCTCGCCGGCACGCCCCGGGAGGACCGGGCGCGGGCCGAGCTCGAGCGGATGCGCTTCGGCGTGATGGCGGGTCAGTACCTCGACGTGGTGGCCGAGATGGCCCCGGCGGCGCGCGACGCCCGCGAGGCCGAGGCGGCCGCCGAGGCGGTGGTGGAGCACAAGTCGGCGCGCTATTCGGCGGTGCACCCGCTCGCCCTCGGGGGGCTGCTGGCGGGGGCGGACGACGGGCTGGTGACCGCGTTCGCCCGGGTGTCGCTGCCGTTCGGCATGGCCTTCCAGTACCGCGACGACCTGCTCGGCGTGTTCGGCGATCCGGCGACCACGGGCAAGCCCGCGGGCGACGACCTGCGGGAGGGGAAGCAGACGGTGCTCATCGCCCGCGCCGTCGAGCTGCTCGCCCCGGACGAGGCCGCCGCGCTCGACGCGGACCTCGGCGACCCGGACCTCGGTGCGGACCGGGTGGCCCACTGGCAGGGCGTCCTCGAGGCGTGCGGCGCGCGCCGGGCCGTCGAAGAGCGGGTCGCGGCGCTCTCGCACGAGGCGGCCGGGGCCGTGGCGGGCCTGCTCGCGCACGGCGTCCCCGAGGACGTCAGCGCCGAGCTCACGCAGCTGATCGACGCCTACACGTCGCGCCGCCACTGAGCGGCACGGACCCCGCGGGCTAAGGCCGCCCGCGGGGCCGGCTCACCAGGCCAGGGCCTGGGCGCGACGCCGGATCTCGGTCTTCCGGCCGTCCCGGAGTGCGTCGATGGGCCGGCCGGGCAACGACTCGTCCTCGGTGAACAGCCAACGGAGGGCCTCCTCGTCGGAGAAGCCGGCGTCGGCCAGCAGCACGAGCGTGCCCTGCAGGGAGTCGAGCACGCCGGTCTCGGTGAGGAACAGGGCCGGCACGGACCGCACCGCGGGCTCGGGACGACGCACGGCCAGCAGGCGGCGATCATGCACGAGGTTGTGGACGCGGGTCACGCGCTGGTCGAGGTGCTCCGCCACGTCGGGCACGGAGAGCCACTCGCCCACGAGGGCGTCGAGCTCGGCGGGGATCGCGTCAGCGGGGACCGGGGTGTCGGAGGAAGTGGTGCTCACAGGCGCCAGCCTACGTGGCCGCCGACGGGCCCGGCCCATCGCGCCCCGGACGGCATAGATCTCAGTATGGTCACGAAGATCACATTCCGATAACATCGCCGAGGCTCCATGGCCGGGCGCCGACGTCGTCGGTCGACCGCGGGGGCCACGGGTCCCACCCGTCACTTCCCCGTCGTGTTCCATCCATCCGATCCGATGCCGAGGTCTGCCGTGCCCCACACCCCCGTCCGCTCCCGCTGCCTGCGCTCCGTCCTGACCGGCGGCGCGGTGCCCCTGCTGCTGCTCACCGGTCTGCCCGCCCAGGCCCACGCCCAGGAGGCGGCGGTGCACACCGTGCGCCCGGGCGACTCCCTCACCCGGATCTCGGCCGCCCGCGGCGTCTCCGTCGCCGACCTGCTGCGGTTCAACGGCCTGGGCCTGGAGACCGTGCTCTACCCGGGTGACGAGCTCCGCCTGACCGGCGCGGCGGCCCCGGCCCCGGCCGCGGGGACCTACACGGTGCAGCCGAACGACGGGTGGTGGGTCATCGCCCGCCGCACCGGCGTCTCCGCCGCGCAGCTGCAGCGGCTCAACGGCATGAGCGCGTCGAGCATGCTCCACCCGGGCATGGTCCTGACCACGCAGCGCACGGCCGCCGCACCGAAGGCCCCCGCGTCGCCCGCCCCGACCACGACCCCCGCCACCGCGCCGGCGTCGACGACCCCGACGGCGGCCGGCGGGACGGTCCGGTACACCGTGGTCTCCGGCGACTCCCTCTGGGGGATCTCCCAGCGGTTCGAGGTCTCCATCCCCCGTCTGCGCGAGCTCAACGGCCTGACGCGGGCCTCGACGCTGCACCCCGGCGACGTGCTCGTGATCTCCGACGGCACCCTCGAGGTGGAGCCGGTCTCGGCCGTCCAGGCGGTCGGCGACACCTTCCTCGGGCGCACCTACGCGCCGCACGTGACGGCCTCGGCGAACGAGAACCTGCGCCTGCTGCGCTCCGTCCCGCAGCCCACCCCCGAGCAGATGCAGCAGATCGTCCGCGAGACCGCCGAGCGGATGGGCGTGGACCCTCGCCTGGCCCTGGGCCACGCGTACACCGAGTCCCGCTTCCGCATGGCCTCGGTCTCCCCCGGCAACGCCGTGGGGGCGATGCAGGTCATCCCGATCACGGGCGAGTTCGCCTCGGAGCTGGTGGGCCGCGAGCTGAACCTGCTGGACCCCCACGACAACGCGGTGGCCGGCGTCGCGTTCATCAAGTACGTGCAGGACCGCACCCCCACCCTCGATGAGGGCATCGGGGCCTACTACCAGGGCCTCGGCGGGGTGCTGGACAGCGGCCTGAACCCGGAGGCACGGGACTACGTGGCCAAGGTGCGCGCCGCGATGGCGATGTTCTGATCCGCCGGCGGCGGACCGCCCCGAGGGGTCCGCCGCCTGTCCTACCCTGGGACGATGAGCAGCGCACGCCGCGACCCCCTCGTGGGGGGCATCGTCGACGGCCGCTACCGGGTCGTCGAGCGGCTGGCCCGGGGCGGCATGTCCACCGTCTACCTGGCCGTGGACGAGCGTCTCGACCGCCAGGTGGCGCTCAAGGTCATGCACCCGCACCTGGCGGAGGACCCCGTCCTCGTCGGCCGGTTCGAGCAGGAGGCCAAGACGACGGCGCGGCTGTCCCATCCGCACGTCGTCGCGGTCCTGGACCAGGGCCACACCGAGGCCGAGGACGGCGACGTGCTGGCCTACCTCGTGATGGAGCACGTGCCCGGCCGCACGCTGCGCACCGTCATCCGGGACCGTGCACCGCTCTCGCCCCGGGAGGCGCTGCGATTCCTGCGTCCGCTCGTCGACGGCCTGGCCGCCGCGCACGGCGCCGGACTGGTGCACCGGGACGTGAAGCCCGAGAACGTGCTCGTCCGCGACGACGGCCGGGTGACGGTCGCGGACTTCGGCCTGTCCCGCGCCGCCACGGCCCACACCATGGCCGGGCAGGCCGTCGTGGGCACACCCGCCTATCTCGCCCCCGAGCACATCGCCGGGGCGCCCGCCGACGCCCGTTCCGACGTGTACGCCGTGGGCATCATCCTGTTCGAGCTGCTCACGGGCCGCCAGCCGTACACCGCGGCGACCGCGCTGCAGGTCGCCTACCGGCACGTCCACGAGCGGGTCCCCGTGCCGTCCACGCTGCACCCCGGGCTCCCCGAGGACCTCGACGACCTCGTGCTGTGGTGCACCGAGCCGGACCCGGCCGACCGGCCCGCCGGTGCCGGCGAGCTCCTGCACCGCATCGAGGCCGTGGCGGCGGGCCTGGACCCCGACGCACCGGACCGCCGCCCCGCCGCGCAGCCCGCCGAGGGCCCGGGCGCGGACCCGGCCCCGGCCGGCCCCGCCGCCGATGGCCTCGAGGATGCGGCCCCGGACGGGAACCTGGAGACCCGGGCCCTCGACGCCGGCGACCACCACGCGACGCGCGTGCTCCCCGCCCTGGCCGAGTCCGACCTCGACGAGGACATGACCGACGTCATCGACACCCGTGTGGCGACGCACGGGGGCGACCCGCGGCCCGCCGCGCGCCCGGCGGAGCCGATCGGCCCGCTCGGGCTCGACCCCGCTCCGGCGGACCGGCATCCGGGGCGCGGCTCCCGGCGGCGGCTGCGTCGGGCGGCCCGCCGCCCCGCCCTCGACCTCGGCCAGGGCACCGGCCGGGCCGCGGCGATCGGCGCGGCCGTGACCCTGCTGCTCACCGGCGTCGCCCTGCTGCTGGGCTGGACGCTGGGCTCCGGCGGCCTCGGAGTCGGTGGTGTGGCGGTGGTCCCCGACCTCGACGGGCTGGCCCGGGAGGCGGCGGAGGAACGGCTGACCGCCGCGGGCTTCACCGCGGCGGTCACGGCCCGGCATGACGAACTCCGCACGGAGGGCACGGTCGTCGCCAGCTCACCCGCGGCCGGGGAGCCGGCGGGGCGCGGCGCCCCCGTCGAGCTCACCGTCTCCGCCGGCCCCGCGCCGGTGCCGGTGCCCGACCTGACCGGCGTCGTGATCCGGCAGGCCCACGGCGTGGCCCGGGACGCCCGATTCACCGTGGAGGTCGCGGAGCGCCGCACCGATCCCGCAGTGCCGGCCGGGGCCGTGATCGAGCAGCACCCGGCCCCCGGCGAGCAGGCGACGCCGGGCACCGCGGTCCGCGTGGTGCTCTCCGAGGGCCGCGCCGTGCGCCCGGTGCCGGACATGACCGGGCAGGATCCGGAGACGGCGCACACGACGCTGGCGGACGAGGGCTGGGACGCCCGCGTGCATCGCCTGCCGCTGCCGCTCTCCGCCCGGGGCGAGTCCCGGGTCCTGCACCAGTCCCCCGCCGCCGGGACCGCGCTGCCGGAGGGCACCGCGGTCCACGTCTGGGTCGGCTGAGCCGGGGCGTGCCCGGCCGCGCGGTCAGGCCCGCGGCGCGCGGCGCTCGGGGTGCGAGAGGGCCTCGGTGACCTTGAACGCCATCTCCAGGGACTGCTGGTGGTTCAGCCGCGGGTCGCACAGCGTCTCGTAGCGGGCGTCGAAGTCGGCCTCGTTGATCGGGTCGGAGCCGCCCAGGCACTCGGCGACGTCGTCGCCGGTCAGCTCGACGTGCATGCCGCCCGGGTGCGTGCCGAGCTCGCGGTGCACCTCGAAGAAGCCGCTGACCTCGTCCATCACGTCCTCGAACCGGCGGGTCTTGTAGCCGTTGGCCGCGGTCACGGTGTTGCCGTGCATGGGGTCGGTGACCCACACCGGCTCCAGCCCCGCGTCGCGGACGCCCTCGACGATGCCGGGCAGCACGTCCCGGATCCGCTCCGCACCCATGCGGGTGATGAAGGTCAGGCGGCCCGGCTCGCGCTCCGGGTCCAGCCGCTCGGCGAGCTCGAGCGCGTCCGCGACCGTGGTGGTCGGGCCGAGCTTCACGCCGATCGGGTTGCGGACCCGGGAGAGGAAGTCGACGTGGGCGCCGTCCACCTGGCGGGTGCGCTCGCCGATCCACAGGAAGTGGGCGCTCGTGGCGTAGGGGTCGCCGCTGCGTGAGTCCACGCGGGTCAGGGCACGTTCGTAGTCGAGCAGGAGCGCCTCGTGGGCCGAGTAGAACTCGGTGCGGCGCATGGCCTCGAAGTCCACGCCCGCGGCGTTCATGAAGCGGACCGCGCGGTCGATCTCGGCGGCCATCTCCTCGTACTGGGCGTAGGCCGGGTTGGCCATGAAGCCCTGGTTCCACTGGTGCACGCTGCGCAGATCGGCGAAGCCGCCCTGGGTGAAGGCGCGGACCAGGTTCAGGGTGGAGGCGGAGGTGTGGTACGCCTGCACCATCCGTCGGGCGTCGTGCCGGCGTGCCTGCTCGGTGAACTCGTAGCCGTTCACGATCTCGCCGCGGAAGCTGGGCAGCGTGACGCCGTCGCGGGTCTCCGTGTCCGAGGACCGCGGCTTGGCGAACTGGCCGGCGATCCGGCCCATCTTCACGACCGGCATGGAGGCGCCGTAGGTCAGCACCGCGGCCATCTGCAGGATGGTCTTCACCCGGGCGCTGATCCGGTTGGCGGTGGACCCGGCGAACGTCTCGGCGCAGTCGCCGCCCTGCAGGAGGAACGCGCGGCCCTGGGCGACGTCGGCCAGACGGGCGCGCAGCAGGTCGACCTCGCCCGCGAAGACGAGCGGGGGCAGGGCGCTCAGCTCGGCGACGGCGGCGCGGTGATCGGCCTCGTCCGCCCAGGACGGCGCCTGCGCGATCGGCAGCGAGCGCCAGTGGTCCAGGCCGGGGATGTCGGCGGCGCCCTCCGAGATGGCGGTGCCGAAGGCCAGGATCTTCTCGCGGGGGTCTTCAGTCATGTGCACCAGGCTAGGGGCCGCGTGCCGCGCCCCGGTCTGAGCGTCCCCGGATGACGACGCGCGGGCCCCGCTCAGTCGCGGGCGCGTGGCGGAGCGGCCGTACGGCCCGCCTTCACGTCCGCCGCGTAGGTGTCCACGTACTCCTGGCCCGACAGGCGCCGGATGGCCTCCATGATCTCGTCCGTCACCTCCCGCAGCACCCGGGGGTCGCCGACGGCCTCGGCACGGTCGGAGAAGTCCAGCGGCTCGCCGAAGATCATGCCCAGGCGCCGGATCCGCGGCAGCACATGGCCGATCGGCTGCACCCGGTCCGTGCCGATCATCGCGATGGGCACCACGGGCGCGCCCGAGGCCAGCGCGAGCTTGGCCACGCCGATCTTGCCGCGGTGCAGCCGCCCGTCCGGGCTGCGGGTGCCCTCCGGGTAGATCCCGAGCAGCCGGCCCTCCCGCAGCGCCTCGAGGCCCGCGTCCAGCGAGCGCAGGGACGCCTCTCCGCCGGAGCGGTCCATGGGCAGCTGGTTCGCCGCCTCGAAGAACCGGCGGGTGACCCAGCCCTTCACGCCCGGGCCGGTGAAGTACTCGTGCTTGGCCAGGAAGTGCACCTGGCGGTCGAGCATGGCCGGCATGAACACCGAGTCCGAGACGGACAGGTGGTTGCTGGCCAGGATCGCCGGGCCCTCGGCCGGCACGTTCCCGAGGCCCTTCACCCAGGGGCGGAACAGCAGGCGGGTGGCCGGAGCCACGGCGAACGTCTTGGCGGACCAGTAGAACGTGGACACGAGGGCCTTCCGGTCGGGGCGGTCGGGTGCCTGCCCATCGTATGGTCCGCCTGCCTTACCCTGGCACCATGCCCCGCCCCGTCGCCGTCGCCCCCGAAGACCTCCCCCTGCGCCTCATGCCCGCCGCTCCCGCCCGGCGCGACCACTGCGTCGTGCTCCTGCACGGGTTCACCTCGACTCCGGCCTCCGTCCGCGCCTGGGCCGAGGGGCTCGCGGCAGGCGGCTCCCCCGTGAGCGTGCCCCTGCTGCCGGGGCACGGCACCCGGTGGGAGGACCTCGCCGCCACCGGTGCGGACGAGATCCGCGCCGCCGTCCGGGCCGTCGTGGACCTCGAGCTCGCCCGACACGGCCGCGTGGTCATGGCGGGCATCTCGATGGGCGGCGCCCTCGCGCTCGACGCCGCCGCCCACCGACCCGTGGCCGGGGTGCTCGTGGTGAACCCCGCGCTGCGCTTCGCCAGCCCGCTCGCCCCCTTCGCCCCGCTGCTGGCCCCGTTCGTCCCCACGGTCGCCCCGATCGCGGACGACATCGCGGACCCGACGGCGCGCGAGCGCGCCTACCCCCGCACGCCGGTGGCCGGCGTCGCCGCCCTCGGCCGCATCCAGCGGGCCGCCCGCCGCGCCCTGCCGCGGATCACCGCTCCCGTGACGGTCTACCGGTCCGCCCGCGACGCCGTCGTGCCCGCCTCGAGCCACCGGACCCTGGTGCGGGGCCTGCGCCAGGCCCCCGTGGAGGTGGTGGGACTGCCCCGCAGCCGCCACGTCGCCACGCTCGACTACGACCTGCCGCTGCTGATCGACCACGGCCGGAGCGCGGTCGCCGCCATGACGACGCACTGAGTCGCGCCCGGACCCTGCCGCTGCCGGTTGTAGAGTGTGCGTGACACGACTCACACATACTTCCGTTCCGCCGACCATCGGTCGGCGGGACCGACCCGACGCCCGAGGAGTCCCATGCACGAGATCAGCGAGCCGTACCACCACCCCCGCCTGTCCCCGGAGGCGAACATCACGGACTTCCTGGAACGCCAGGCCACGGAGCGTCCCGACCACGGCCTCTTCGCGGTGCCCGACGCGCAGGACCAGTGGACGGACGTCTCCGCCCGGGACGCCCGCGAACGCGTGCGGGCCCTGGCCAAGGGGCTCATCGCCGCCGGGATCCAGCCCGGGGAGACGGTCGGTCTCCTGGCCTCCACCCGCCTGGAGTGGACACTGGTCGACTTCGCCATCTGGTATGCCGGCGCGGTCACCGTGCCCGTGTACGAGACCTCCTCCGTCAGCCAGGTGTCCTGGATCATCGAGGACTCGGACGTGCGCGCCGTCGTGACCGGGAACGAGGACCTCGCCAAGACGGTGCGGGACGCGGTGCAGCGCGAGGGCCTGCCGGAGCTGATCGGCCTGTGGACGATGGACCCGGCCGACGGCGCCCCCGGCTCCGGCCTCGAGGCGCTCGTCGCCCTGGGCGCGGACGTCACCGATGAGGAGCTCGAGACGCGCCGGTCCTCCGCCGGCCTGGCCGACCTGGCGACCATCATCTACACCTCCGGCACCACGGGCCGGCCCAAGGGCTGCGAGCTCACGCACGAGAACTTCGCGGAGCTCGTCAACCAGACCCTGTCCTCCTCGCTCGGCGACGTCGTCCGCGAGGACACCTCCACCGTGCTGTTCATCCCCCTGGCGCACGTGTTCGCGCGCTTCGTCTCGGTGCTCACCGTCGCCGCGGGCGCACGCTGCGGGCACGTCTCGGACATCAAGCGGCTCTCGGTCTCGCTGCAGACCTTCCAGCCGAGCTTCGTGCTGGCCGTGCCGCGCGTGTTCGAGAAGATCTACAACGCGGCGCTGCTCAACGCGCAGAGCGGCGGCAAGGAGAAGATCTTCCGCCGTGGCGCGGACGTGGCGATCCGCTGGTCCCGGGCGCTGGACTCGGGCCAGATGACGGCGCCCCTGCGGTTGCAGCGCGCGTTCTACTCCGCGCTGGTCTACCGCCGGATCCGGACGGCCATGGGCGGCCGGCTCGCGTACGCGGTCTCCGGCGGCGGCCCCCTCTCCACCGACCTGGCGCACTTCTTCCGCGGCGTGGGCGTGACCATCCTCGAGGGCTACGGCCTCACCGAGACGACGGCCCCCATCACCGTGGGCCGGCCGGACCGGCTGAAGATCGGCACGGTCGGACACCCCCTCGGCGGCAACCAGGTGCGGATCGCCGAGGACGGCGAGATCCTCACGCGCGGCACGTCGCTGATGCGCGGCTACCACAACCGGCCGGAGGCGAACGAGGAGGCCTTCGAAGACGGCTGGTTCCGCACCGGCGACCTCGGGGCCCTGGACGACGACGGCTTCCTCACGATCACCGGCCGCAAGAAGGAGCTGCTGGTGACGGCCGGCGGCAAGAACGTGGCACCGGCGATGCTCGAGGACGCGATCCGCAGCGACGCGCTCGTCTCCCAGGTGATGGTGGTCGGCGACGGCAAGCCCTTCATCGCGGCGATCGTCACCCTCGACACCGACACCCTGCCCGCGTGGCTCGCCGCGAACGGGCTGCCGAAGGACCTCGACGTCGCTGCGGCCGCACGCGAGGACGCGGTGCGCCGTCACATCCAGGAGGCCGTGGACAAGGCCAACAGCCTGGTCTCGCGCGCCGAGGGGATCCGGGAGTTCCGCATCCTCGACCGCGACTTCTCCCTGGAGGAGGGCCATGTGACCCCGTCCCTGAAGATGCGCCGGTCGGCGATCATGAAGGACTTCGCCGCGCAGATCGCGGACATCTACGGGGAGCCCGCCCCGCAGAACTGAACGCCCCTCGACGACGGCGCCCGGCCCCCGCGGCCGGGCCTCGTCGTCCCCGCGGGTCCGGTCAGAGCAGACCGGAGTCCGGCACGTCCAGGCCCAGCAGCGCGTTCTCGACGACCTCGGTGAGGGCCGGGTGGGGCCAGTACTGGCCCCGCGCGAGCCGGTGGGCGTCGATGCCGAACGCCATGCCGGTCACGAGCGGCTGGATGAGGTTCGCGGCCTCGTGCCCCAGGATGTGCCCGCCCAGGATCCGTCCGGTGGCCTTCTCCGCGACGACGGTGCACACACCCTCGGTGTCCTCCATGGCCCAGCCGTAGGCGACGTCCCCGAAGGGCTGGGTCTTCACCGTGATCGCGTCCGCGCCGTAGTCGGCGAGCGCCTGCTCCACCGTGAGCCCGACGGAGGCCGCCTGCGGGTGGGTGAACACGGCCGCCGGCACGGGGCCGAGCGTGTTGGCGCGGAGGTCGTCCGGATGCTCCAGGTTGTGCGCGACGACGCGGGCCTCGTGGTTGGCCACGTGCTTGAGCTGCCACGTGTTGGCGACGTCCCCGAGCACGTAGACCCCCTCCACCGGCGCGCCGTCGGAGAGTGCGCGCTGGTGCTCGTCGCTGGCCAGGATGCCGTCGTCGGTGACGTCCAGTCCCGCGGCGGCGGGGTCGAGGCGGTCCGTGTTCGGCGTCCGGCCGACCGCGATCAGCACCGCGTCCGCCTCGATGGCCTCCTCCACGATGCCGGTCTGCTCCTGGCCCTCCGCGCGATCCAGGCGCACCCGGACCCAGCCGTCCGCGGCCCGCTCGGCGTCCTCGACCGGTTCGATCCCGGCCGGGGTCCACCCCGTGCGCAGGTCCCACCGCCGGGCCGCGATCTTCGTGAACGTCGTGGACACGGACATGTCGTGCTGCTTGAGCAGCCGGTGGCCGCGGTTGACCTGGACGACCTCGGTGCCCAGCCCGGCGAAGACGGACGCGAACTCGCAGGCGATGAACCCGCCGCCCACCACGAGCAGCCGCCGCGGCAGCCGATCCAGTCGCATGACGGTGTCCGAGGTGTGCACCGACGGCAGGTCCAGGCCCGGGATCTCCGGGAGGGTGGGCCGCGACCCCGCGGCGACCACGACCTGGTCCGCCGTGATCTCCCGACCCGAGGCGGTGCGCACGCGGCGGGGACCGACGAAGCGCACCTCCTCCTGGATCACGCTCGTGTAGTCCAGATCATCCCGGCGGTGGCGCAGCCCGTCCCGGCTGATGCCGTCGATGCGCGTGAAGATGCGGTCCCGGATGGCCGGGAAGTCGGCGCCCGTGAACTCCAGCCCCACCCCGAGGCTCCGGGCCTCGGGCGGCAGCGCCGCCAGGCTGGCCGGGTAGGCGTACATCTTGGTGGGGATGCAGCCGACGTTCAGGCAGGTGCCGCCGAACGGGCCGGAGTCGGCGATCACGACGCTCCGGCCCTTCCAGTGTTCGCTGACCAGGGAGTTCCCCGATCCGGAGCCGATGATGAGCAGGTCGTGGTGTTCCGCAGTGGTGGCCATGCCTCCCAGGATAGGCACGGGCCCGGACGCGGTGGCGTCCGGGCCCGTGGGGCGGCCCGCCGGCGGCGGGCTCACGCGGGGCTCACTCGATCACGAGCAGCAGGTCTCCGCCGTTGACGGGCGTGATGCCCTCCGTGACCACGCGGCGCACGGTGCCCGCGACCTGGGCCGTGATCGCGGCCTCCATCTTCATCGCCTCGATCGTGGCCACCGCCTGGCCGACCTCGACGGCGTCGCCCTCGGCCACCTGCACGGTGACCGAGCCCGCGAACGGGGCGGCGACGTGGCCGGGGGTGCCGGGGTCCGCCTTCTCCGCGGTCCGCACGGTGGACTCGATCGAGCGGTCCCGGACGGTCATCTGGCGCAGCTGGCCGTTCAGGGTGACCATCACGGTGCGCATGCCCTTCTCGTCCGGCTCGGAGACCGACATGAGGGTGGCGAGCAGCCGCACACCGCGTCCGAGCGAGATGACGTGCTCGCGCCCGGGGACGAGGCCGTAGAGGAAGTCGCGGGTGTGCAGGGTGACGGTGTCCCCGAACTCCTCGCGGTGCGCCTCGAACTCCTTCGTGGGGCCGGGGAAGAGCAGGCGGTTCAGCACCCCGCGGCGGGTCTGTCCGGCCTCGCCGAGGGCGCTCGAGTCCTCCGCGGAGATCTCCACCATGCCCGCGCCCTCGCGGCGACCCTGGAGGGCCTTGGTCCGGAAGGGCTCCGGCCAGCCGCCGGGCGGGTCGCCGAGCTCGCCGCGCAGGAAGCCGATCACGGAGTCCGGGATGTCGAACTCCTGCGGACGCTCCGCGAACTCCTTCGGGTCCACGCCGGAGCCGACCAGCTGCAGCGCCAGATCGCCCACCACCTTGGAGGACGGGGTGACCTTGACGAGGTGGCCGAGCAGGTCGTCGGCCGCGGCGTACATCGACTCGATGGCCTCGAACCGCTCCCCCAGGCCGAGCGCGATCGCCTGCGTGCGCAGGTTGGACAGCTGGCCGCCCGGGATCTCGTGGTGGTACACGCGGCCGGTCGGGGCGGGCAGCCCCGCCTCGAAGGGCGCGTACGCCGAGCGGACGGACTCCCAGTAGGGCTCCATCGCGGTGGCGGCCTCGAGGCCGAGACCGGTGTCCCGCTCCGTGTGCTCGAGCGCCGCCACCAGGGCGGACAGCGGCACCTGGCTGGTGGTGCCCGCCATGGACGCGGTGGCCGCGTCGACGGCGTCCACGCCGGCCTCCGCCGCTGCGAGCAGGGTGGCCAGCTGACCGCCGGCGGTGTCGTGCGTGTGCAGGTGCACGGGCAGGTCGAACTCGGCGCGCAGGGCGGTGACCAGCTCGCGCGCCGCGGCGGGCCGCAGCAGGCCCGCCATGTCCTTGATCGCCAGGACGTGGGCGCCGGCGTCGACCATCCGGCGGGCGAGGCCCAGGTAGTAGTCGAGCGTGTAGAGCGTCTCCTTCGGGTCCGTCATGTTGCCCGTGTAGCACAGGGCCGCCTCAGCCACGGCGGTGCCCGTGGCACGCACCGCCTCGATGGCCGGGGTGATCTGCTCGACGTCGTTGAGGGCGTCGAAGATGCGGAACACGTCGACGCCGGACGCCGCGGCCTCGGCCACGAACGCGTCCGTCACCTCGGTGGGGTACGGCGTGTATCCCACCGTGTTGCGGCCGCGCAGCAGCATCTGGATCGGGATGTTCGGCAGCTCCGCGCGCAGCAGCTCGAGGCGCTGCCACGGGTCCTCGTGGAGGAAGCGCAGCGCGACGTCGTACGTCGCCCCGCCCCAGGCCTCCACCGAGAGCAGCCCCGGCAGGGTGTGCGCGACGGCGGGGGCGGCGGCCAGCAGGTCGCGCGTGCGGACGCGGGTGGCCAGCAGGGACTGGTGGGCGTCGCGGAACGTGGTGTCCGTGACGGCCAGCGCGGTCTGCTCGCGCAGGGTGCGGGCGAAGCCCTCGGGGCCCTGCTCCAGCAGCACCTGACGCCAGCCGTGCGGGGGCACCGCGTCCTCGTTCCGGCTCGGGCCGTCGAAGGGCGAGCGGTCCGGCTCCTGGTGCTTGTCGCCCGGGTGCTCGGGGAGGCGGTCGCGAGGGTCGATGCCCTCGACGCGCGGGCCGTGCGGCTGGTTGACGGTGACGTCCACGAGGTACTGCAGGGCCTTGGATCCGCGGTCCTGGGAGCGGTTCACCGTGGCCAGCTCGGGGTGCTTGTCGATGAAGTCCGTGGCGACGTCGCCGCTGAGGAACTGCGGGTCGTCCATCACGTTCATCAGGAACGGGATGTTGGTGGCCACGCCGCGCACGCGGAACTCTGCCAGGGCGCGGCGCACGCGGCGCACCGCCGTGGCGTAGTCGCGTCCGCGGCAGGTGAGCTTGACCAGCATGGAGTCGAAGTGGGGGCTGATCTCCGCACCGGCGTAGATGGTGCCGCCGTCGAGGCGCACACCGGAGCCGCCGGCCGAGCGGTAGGCGGTGATGGTGCCGGTGTCCGGGCGGAAGCCGTTGGCCGGGTCCTCGGTGGTGATGCGGCACTGGATGGCGAAGCCGCGGACCTGGAGGGCGTCCTGGGTGATGCCCAGCTCGGGCAGGGTGGCGCCGGCGGCGATGCGCAGCTGCGCGCTCACCAGGTCCACGTCCGTGACCTCCTCAGTCACGGTGTGCTCCACCTGGATGCGGGGGTTCATCTCGATGAACACGTGCTGGCCCGCACGCTCGCCCGCCGTGTCCACGAGGAACTCGACGGTGCCCGCGTTGACGTACCCCATCTCCTTGGCGAAGGCGACGGCGTCCCGGTGCAGGGCCTGCCGGATCTCCTCGTCCAGGTTCGGGGCCGGGGCCATCTCGATGACCTTCTGGTGGCGGCGCTGGAGCGAGCAGTCCCGCTCGAAGAGGTGCACGACGTTGCCCTCGCCGTCGGCGAGGATCTGGACCTCGATGTGCCGCGGCCGCAGGACGGCCTGCTCGAGGAACACGGTGGGGTCGCCGAAGGCGGTGTCCGCCTCGCGCATCGCGGCCTCGAGGGAGCCGCGCAGGTCCTCGCGGCGCTCGACGCGGCGCATGCCGCGGCCGCCGCCGCCGGCGACGGCCTTGACGAAGATGGGGAAGCCGATCTCCTCGGCCTGCTCCAGGAGCCACTCGACGTCGGCGCTCGGGTCCGAGGAGGCCAGGGTGGGGATGCCCGCACGCTTGGCCGCGCGCAGGGCCTCGACCTTGTTGCCGGTCAGCTCGAGGACGTCGGCGGGCGGGCCGACGAAGGTGATCCCGTTCTCAGCCGCGGCACGGGCCAGGCCGGCGTTCTCCGACAGGAAGCCGTAGCCCGGGTAGATCGCGTCGGCCCCGGCGTCCTTCGCCACGCGGATGATCTCGTCCACGTCGAGGTAGGCGCGCACGGGGTGGCCCTCCTCGCCGATGCGGTAGGCCTCGTCCGCCTTCTGGCGGTGGATCGAATTGCGGTCCTCGTAGGGGAAGACGGCGACGGTGCGGGCGCCCAGCTCGTAGCAGGCGCGGAAGGCGCGGACGGCGATCTCGCCGCGGTTGGCCACCAAGACCTTGGAGAAGACGGCGCCGGCTCCGGTCGACCCGGCCGCGTCCTCTGGAGGGGTGAAGTTCTCGACAGGTGCGGTCATGGTTGGGAGTGTGTCACACCGCGCCGGAGTTCCGCCTCATGTCGCGCACAGTCACCGCTGCGAGACGAAAGATGACTGACTCGGCCCTCCGGGGCGCCCCGGGGTGGAGGATCAGGCGGAGCGGCGGGCCCGACGCCGCCCGGCCAGCTCGTCCCCCGGCTCGGGGGCGCCCACCACGCTCTCGCGCGGCAGCTCGGCGAGGCTGCCCTCGACCTCGCGCCACACGCGGCCGACGGCGATCCCGAAGACGCCCTGGCCGCCCTGGACGAGGTCCACGACCTCGTCTGCCGAGGTGCACTCGTACACCGAGGCGCCGTCGCTCATCAGGGTGATCTGCGCCAGGTCCTCGACACCCCGCTCGCGCAGGTGGCCCACGGCGGTGCGGATCTGCTGGAGCGAGACGCCGGTGTCCAGGAGGCGCTTGACCACCTTGAGGACGAGGATGTCGCGGAACGAGTACAGCCGCTGGGAGCCGGAGCCGGAGGCGCTGCGGACCGTGGGGGCCACGAGATCCGTGCGGGCCCAGTAGTCGAGCTGGCGATAGGTGATGCCGGCGGCCTTGCACGCGGTGGGACCGCGGAAGCCGACGTCGTCGCCCTGGGTCCTGCCCTCGTCGAAGAGCGTGCCCTGGGCGCCGAGCGCGGGGGGCCGGCCAGGACCTGCAGTGGGTGTCACGGGGAACCTCCTGGTGCGGGGCCCCCGGTGCGGGGAGGGGGACGCGACCGTCGTGTGCCGCCGGTGACCGTGGCGGCGCTCCCCGGTGACCGTGGGGAGGGCGACGGAGGCGCTCCGGGTGGCGGGGCCCTCTTCCCCTCGAAGGTACGCGCGGGTCCGGGGACGGTCAACGAAGCCGGCGGCGAGACCGCGCCGTGTCGCGCCGGCTCCGCTCAGGCGAAGTCCTCGGGGCGCACCGTGTCCAGGAAGTCGCGGAAGTCCTCGACGGCGCGCTCCTGGCCGGCGTCCTCCTCCCCCGTCCGCGCCGGCATGCCGGCGTCCGCGAGCACGGCGGGGCTGCCGAGCACGGGGGCGTCGGCGCGCAGGGCGACCACGACGGCGTCCGACGCGCGGGCGTCGACCCGGGCGCCGGTGGAGAGCACGAGCTCGGCGTGCACGACCTCGTCGCGGACCTCGGTGAGCCGCACCCGCACGACCTCGGCGCCCAGGGCGTCCACGGCGGCCAGGAGCAGCTCATGGGTGAGGGGCCGGGGCGCGCGGACGCCCTCGAGCGCGAGCGCGGCGGCGGCGGCCTCGGGCGCGCCCACCCACAGCGGGATCATCGTGCGGCCGGGCGGATCCACCAGCAGGATCACGTGGTGCTGTTCGGGCAGCTCGACGCGCACGCCGAGCACGGAGAGCGGCACGTCGCCGGCGTCGTCGGCGGGCACGGGGCGCGGCTCAGTCATCCCACTGCTCCAGCCCCACGGCCACGAGGGCCGCATGCAGCCGCAGGCTGGCCTGCGCGATCTCGCGTGCCGAGCGGGCCACGCGGGGGCGGGTGCCGGCGTCGCGGCGGGCCTGCAGCGGGGCGACGGCGCGCTCCACCAGGCCCAGTTCGCGGTCGGCCGCGGCCCGCAGCGGGCGCAGGTGCCGGGGCTCCAGGCCGTGGCCCGCGAGCACGACGGCGGCCCGGGCCACGTCCATCGCGTGGCTCGGGTAGCCGCCGTCGGGATCGACGGGCAGGAGCGAGTACTGATCCAGCTCGGCCAGCAGCTCCTCGCCCGCCCCGGATTCGGCGGCGAGCTCGGCGCGGGTCCACGACCGGCGGCCCCCGGCGACCTCGCGGCCGAGCCGCGCCGCGTCCGAGGACGCCGGGACCGCCGCGGTCCCGGGCAGGCCGGTGGGGCGTTCGCCGCGGTCCAGCGCGGCCAGGTGGTCGGCGATGACCTTGAGCGGCAGGAAGTGGTCGCGCTGCAGCGCGAGGACGAACCGGAGCCGGTCCACGTCCTCGGGCCGGAAGCGCCGGTAGCCGGCGGGGGTCCGCTCGGGCAGCACGAGGCCGCGGTCCTCCAGGAAGCGCACCTTGGACGCGGTGACGCCGGGGAATTCGGCTTCGAGGGCGGCCACGACCTCGCCGATGCCCAGCCGGCCCGCAGGGCGGGCGGTGGGGACGGCGTCGGGGAGCGGGCGCGGATCGATCACGGGGATGACGGCTCAGCCCCGCGCCGGCGCGGCGTAGTACGTGAGCCGGTACTTGCCGATCTGCACGTGCATCCCGGAGCGCAGCAGGATCTCGTCCACCCGGTCGTGGTTCACGAAGGTGCCGTTGAGGGAGTTCAGGTCCACGAGCCGATGGCCACCGTCCTCGGCCCGGAACTCCGCGTGACGACGGGAGACGGTGACGTCGTCGAGGAAGATGTCCGCGTCCGGGTGGCGCCCCACGGAGACCACGTCCTTGTCCAGGAGGAAGCGGGCGGACTGGTCCGGGCCCTCGTGGGCCAGCAGCAGCGCGGAACCGGCCGGGAGGGCGCGGATCGCGTCCGACTCCTCGCGGGTGAGGTCCGCCGAGACCAGCGGTGCCAGCTCGGTGAGGTTGATGGCGGAGGTGGACAGGTCCGGTTCACGTCCGGGCTGGTTCATGGGGTGCTCCTGTGCGGCGGCCGGCGCCGCGGCGCCGGAGGGAGAGACGAAGGGGACGCCGCCGCCCCGCCGGCCGGCGGCGGGGCGACGGCGGACGGGGCTCAGCTGGTGTGCGAGGCGTAGCCCTCGGCGTCCATGAGGCCCTCGAGCTGGGCCTCGTCCGCGAGGGTGATCTCGAACAGCCAGCCGCCCTCGTAGGGGGCGGAGTTGACCAGGCCGGGCTCGCCGTCGAGCTCGTCGTTGACGGCGGCCACGGTGCCGGAGACCGGGGCGTAGATGTCCGAGACGGACTTCGTGGACTCGACCTCGCCCACCGCGGTGCCCGCGGTGACCTCGGTGCCGACCTCCGGCAGGTCCACGTACACGACGTCACCCAGCGCATCCTGGGCGAAGTCGGTGATGCCCACGCGGACCGTGCCGGCGGCACCGGCCTCGGCGATCCACTCGTGCTCGGCGGAGTACTTCAGGCCTTCGGGGATGGAGCTCATGGAGTGCGCGTCCTTTGTGTGGTCGGGAGGGATGACGTCGTCTCGCAGACTACCGAGCGGCGCGTGATTCGCGCCACTGGCGCGCTCAGAGCACGCCGCGCATGCCGCGACGCACCGGCTTGGCGATGGCCAGCACGAGCAGGCCCACGCCCAGGGTGACCGCACCGATCATGCCGAAGTAGCCCACCTCGTTCTGCTCCGAGTAGGAGCCGGCCAGGGAGCCTGCCAGGGCCGTGCCCAGGGCGACGGACAGGTTGTACAGCGACACCATCATCACCGGGTAGCTGCGCGGGGCGACCTTGGTGGCCAGGGAGAGGCCCACCGGGGAGACGAGCAGCTCGCCCATGGTGCAGACGAAGAGGATCAGCGTCAGCCACAGCAGCGGCACGGCGACGACGTCGGCCACCGGGATGAACAGCAGGAAGGCGATGCCGATCAGGACGATGCCGATGCCGAACTTCACCGGGGTGGCGGGCTGGCGGGCGCCCAGCTTGGTCCACAGCGCGGCGAACACCGGGGCGAACACGATGATGAAGATCGGGTTGATGGAGTTGACCCACTCCATGGGCATGAGCCAGCCGAACAGGTTCCGGTCGAGGCGGTGCTCGGAGTACAGCGCGATCACGGTGAACTGCTGCTGGAAGAGGGCGAAGAACACGGACGTGCCGATGAACAGCGGGATGAACGCCTTCACGCGCGAGCGCTCCTCCTCCGTGACCTTCGTGGAGGTCAGCAGGACGGCGAAGATCGCGATGGCCGCGACGGCGGCGAGCACGACGACGGCGTCGGAGAGGTTGCCCAGGGTGACGACGCCCGTGAGGAACAGGACCACGACGACGGCGACCATCCCCAGGCCGATCAGGCCCCAGCGGCCGTACTGCGACCGCGGCAGCGGATCCGGGACCCGGTGCACGTCCGTGGGCAGGTTCTTGCGGGTCAGGGCGTACTGCGCCAGGCCGATGGCCATGCCGGCGGCGGCGAGGCCGAAGCCGACGTGGAAGCCCAGCGTGTCCCGCGCCAGGCCGGTCAGCAGCGGGCCGAAGAGGGCGCCGATGTTCACGCCCATGTAGAAGATGGAGAAGCCGGCGTCGCGCTTGGGGTCCTCGCGGGAGTACAGGGAGCCGACGAGGTTCGTGGCGTTGGCCTTGAGGCCGCCCGAGCCGACGGCGACGAGCACGAGGCCGAGGGCCAGGCCCGGGACACCCGGGACGAGGGCCAGCGCGATGTGGCCGAACATGATCCCGACGGCGCTGATGAACATGGTGCGCTCGGAGCCGAGCAGGCGGTCGGCGACCCAGCCGCCGAGGATGCAGAACACGTACACCATGCCGCCGTAGGCGCCGACGATGCCCGTGGCCACGGCCGGGTCGATCCCGAGGCCGCCCTCCGCGGCGGTCCAGGACATGTAGTACACGAGCATGGCCTGCATGCCGTAGAAGGAGAAGCGCTCCCACAGCTCCACGGAGAACAGGTTCGCCAGCGGGCCGGGCTGGCCGAGGAACGGGCGGCCGCGCCAGTCGGGGGTGGCGTCGTCGGGACGGGTGGCCGTCGACGCCGCCACGCGGGCGGACGGCTCGACGTCGGGCACGCGGCCCGCGAGAGGATTCTGGGGATTTTCCACCGATCTACTGTCCTCCTCCCAGGGAGCCAGAGCAAACTCCCCGCCCGATGACGCCGATCACATCCGCGGCCCGGGCGGCGTCCGTCCTAGAGTGGAGGCCGTGTCCGTCACCTCCGAGATCGCCCGTGCCCGCTCCCTCATCCGTGTGGTCCCCGACCATCCCAGCCCGGGCGTGGCCTTCCAGGACATCACGCCCCTGCTCGCCGACGCCCGCGCCCTGAGGGCGTGCGTCGAGGCCCTGGTGGCGCCGTTCGAGGGACGCTTCGACCTCGTGGCCGGCCTCGAGGCCCGCGGGTTCCTGCTCGCCGGGGCGGCCGCCGTCCTGACCGGCACCGGCCTCGTGCCGCTGCGCAAGGCCGGGCGCCTCCCGGCTCCCGCGGCCCGTGCGGACTACACGCTGGAGTACGGGACCGCGAGCATCGAGGTCTCCGAGGACCTGCGGGCCGGGTCACGGGTGCTCCTGCTCGACGACGTCCTCGCCACGGGCGGCACCCTCGCCGCCGGCCGGCGGCTCATCGAGGCGCGGAGTGCGGAGGTGGTGGGCGCGGCCTGCCTGCTGGAGCTCACGGCCCTCGGCGGCCGGGCCGTCGTGCCGGACACGCACGTGCTGTTCGCGGCCTGAACCGCCCCGCCCGACCGACGGAGAGTGGCGGACCAGGCTGCTCCGCGCCGGGTACGACGAAGCCGGAGCCCCGAACTGCTGAACTCCGGCTTCGTCGACGTGGTCGGGCTAGCGGGATTTGAACCCACGACCTCTTGACCCCCAGGCGTCCAGACCGTTCATACTTCTCCGAAAATGCGACGTGACGGCGTAGCCGAGCTCCAGATGCTCGGCCGCGTAGTCGGCCGGGATCACGACGGAGCCACCTCGCTTCCGGCCAGCACGGCGGAGGGCGAGGGAGTCGTCGTCGCGGACGTCGGTGACCGTCCACCTGTTGCTGTTGCTGACCCAGCCACGCCCGGAGCGCAGGCGCCGGTCGTTGTGTCGGGTGATGACGGTGTCCCCGGCGGCGGCGCGGGTGCCGTCGTGCAGTTCGACTTCGCGGAGGGCGTTCACGATGCCGTCAAGGATCAGCTCGGCGCGGGCTCGCCGGTTGAGGGCGAGCACGGCTTCGTTGGAGTCGGCCACGAGCACCGCCGCCCGCCCGGCCAGCGTGTCGGCGCGCCACGCCCGGTAGGCGACTTCGACCATCGCCTCGCTGTCGCCTTCGGCGATGCGGCCGTGGTCCGCGTAGGCGTTGATGACGCTGGTGTCGCCGTGGCGCAGGCCGAGGGAGGCAGTCTTCTCCCAGGCGTGGGCGAGGCGGTGCACGGCGGTGAGCTCGGGGGCGTCATCCCGGTCGTGGACGAGCATCGCGTAGGCGCCGGCCGCGGTCGGCAACTGGAGCTGAGCGTAGTCCCCGACGACCAACGTCTTCGCCCCGGCCGCGGTGGCGAGGGCGGTGATGCGGTCGAGGGCGAGGGTGCCGGCCATCGACGCCTCATCGACGATGACGAGCTGCCCCCGGCGGAACGTGGCCCCGGTGCGGTCGTGGGTGTCCAGCCACTTCGCCGTGTTCTCGGCGGCAATCCCGAGGTCGTCGGCGAGGACGTGCGCCGCGACCGCGGACGGAGCGAGGCCGACGACAGAGCCTCGGCCGTGCTCGTGCTCCCACGCTCGGCGCAGCGCGTTCATCGCCGTCGTCTTCCCAGCCCCGGCCGGCCCTACGAGCACGTCGATCATCCGGCCTGACAGCGCGATCCTCGCCAACGCGTCCGCCTGGTCCGGGCCGAGGGTGCGGCCCTCCCGGTCGGGCCGGGCCGTGATCCGCTCTACCGTCGCCAACGGCACGGTCGGGCCGGTAGTGGTGCGGGCGCGCTCGAGGAGGCGGTCTTCGGCCGCCAGCAGAACCTCGGAGGAGAACACGGCCGAGTGCTTCGGCCGGAACACTGATGTGCCATCCGGGCGGCGGAACGCCGCGGGGCTCGAAGCGAGCTCGGGCGGGGTCAGCCGCAGCGACACGGACTCGGCGGCGTCGACCACGAGACCGACGATCGCTTCCCGGTCTTCGGTGGAGGCGAACCTGTAGCCGGTGGTCTGCCGGGCGGCCTCGGCCATCAGGTTCCATCGCCGCCAGGTCGACCGCTTCTCGCCGACCGCGTCGACCACGCTGGCGCCGAGCGAGGCGATCACGTCGAGCGGGATGTCGTCGGCCCGGAGCAGCAGGGGCTCCTCGTTCGCCGTCACCCCGCGCGCCCACGCGGTCGCGTCCGAGCCGAGGGCCTGGCCGGCACGGTGCCGCCAGGAGGCGGTGAGGTCGGCGAGCGAGTGGACTTCCTTCTCGGGGCGGGTGGAGAGGGTGGCCTGGGCGCGGAGCTTCATGATCGTCGCTGGCGACGGCCGCCGCCCGTGTGCTTCGACGTACTGGACGATGAGGCCATCAGTCTCGGCGTCGATGTGCCGGGCGCGCGTGGAGAACTCCTTGACCAGTTCTTCCGGCACCGCGGCGATCGCCCACGCCGGATTCCGGTCCCAACACATCTCGCGGGCCTCCCACTCGACGCCGAGTATGCGGGTGAGGTGGTCGGCGAAGACCGCCTCGTGGAACTCGGAGAGAGCGACGGTCGCCGCGTGCATCGGGCGGCCGTCCAGGGAGCGCCATCTACCGTCAAGGATGGCCTGGACCTTGTTGCTCACGACGACGTGTGTGTGCAGGTGCGGGTCGCCCGCCCGGGAGTCGTAGTGGTCGAACGCTGTGGCGATGAGCCCGGTGACGTTGACCTGTGCAACGGCACCGTCGCGGCCGGTTGCGCCGGTACGGGTGGCTGCAACCTCCCGTTCCATGAACGCAACCACCTCCGCAACCGCCGCATGATGCGCGTCCGCGATCAGCGCCTGCGTCCCCGCGTCCGCAACCGCCCACAACACCGAGGCAGACTTCGGGATGGAGAGGGTGTAGTCATAGCCCGCAACCGCGCGCCGGGTTCCGCGGGCCTGCTCCTCGGCCTCGATGGCGGCGACCGCCTCCGCACGTCCCGCCGGGCGGAGCGCGAGATCGAGCACGGCGGTGCGTTCCTCGATCCGCTCGGCTACGGACTTGTAGGACGGATACGCCAGCCCTAGCGGATCGCCCGTGACGGGGTGCCGGCCGAGTCCGAGGAGGAGTTCGAGCTGGGCTTCGGAGACCTGATCGCCCTCCGCGATCATCCCGCCCAGCGACCTGACGCCGGAGCCGAGCCAGCGACCCAATGGGGTGCCCGCCTCGGCGTAGTAGCGCGTCAATGGCGTCGAGAGCGAACGGTCGCCGTCGCCCGCGACGACCGTTCGCGTAAGGTACTTGTACCCGTGGCCCGCGCTCATCACGCGCATCGAAACTGTCACAGCGGTTAGGTGCACCTCGAACGGGCACAGCTGTCTGCGATGCTTAGTCTCATGACTCAGGACGCAGATGTCGGCCTGGCCTCCGTTACGGAGGCTCAGCGCCTTGCCTTACGTCGTGCAGCGCGCAACGGCGAGTACCACCTGCTGCTCGGTGCCGGAGCCAGCATGGACTCGGTTTCGCGCGCCGGGTCGTCGCTTCCGGGCAGCGCCAAGCTGATTGAGCAGCTTTGCGATGCGTTCAACGTGCCCGCCGAAAAGGACGACTTGCTCTGGCGAATTTACGATCGCGCAGTTGAGTCTGCAGGCGAGTCGCGCGTGTATTCCTGGTTCAGGGAGAGGTTCTGGGGTGTCAAGCATCCGTACTGGATGGAGTACTACGCCAGGAGCCCCTGGGCAACGGTCTGGACCCTCAATGTTGACGACACTTTCGAGTCTGCTCACGCTGCGATCGCCAGAGAAAGCAGCCGACAGATTCAGGTTCTGAATTGGGACGATAGCTTTCGTCAGGGACGGCAGCTCAATGTTGTTCATCTACACGGTGTCGTTGACACCGATGAGCCCCGAAAGCTCGTCTTCTCTTTGAGCGAGTATGCAAGATCATCTGCTTCGAGAGCGGCTTGGCCAATCAACTTCCACGATTCCTACGGAAACTCACCCTTCGTGATTCTCGGCGCTCGACTCAGAGATGAGCCGGACATCGAGGCCGTTGTATCACGCCGTCATCCCACTCACGCTGCCCCCAGTTTCTACGTAGCTAGGACCATCTCACCTGCTATGCGAGCGGACCTGACACGGTGGGGTCTCGTTCCAATCGAGATGACCGCCGAAGACTTCGTTCTTGAATGGAGCGAACTCACAGGCCTCGATCTAGAGCAGGACCTCGGCGCGGAACTCGAGCTGGGCATGCGCATCGGACAACAGTTCGCAGAACTCAAGCAAGACCCATCGCCCGTGCCGCGAGGACACGACTTCCTCGGCGGCGATGAGCCCAGTTGGAGCGATATTCAGAACGGGCTGGCGGCCGAACTGGAGTGGGTTACCAAGGCGATACTCGATTGCAACCAGATCGGACAGTCTCTGCAGAAATCGACCGTCCTCGCCTACACCGGTAGGCGGCTAACGGGACGCTCGACTGGTCTGCTTCAACTTGGTGAACACCTGCGAAATGCCTCATGGAGGACATTCCAGTTCCGTCACGACGGACGAGTTGATGTCGAGGCACTTCTCGCGTTTGCCGCAGGTGGGAAATCGCTGGCCCTTCTCTTCGACGGAGCCGCTGACATCGCCGATGACTTAAACCGGCTAGTCACGGAGGCACGACTTGCTGGAGTAAGCATCGTCTGCGTCGTGGTCGACGACTCCGCTCGTGAAGCCAACATAGTCGGACGCGTCAAGAGTTCTAATCTCGCTCACGCAAGAGTGGCCGGAATCAATGGCCGCTTGTCGCGGACCGACGCAGCTCGCCTCGTTGACGCCTTGGATCGGGCGGGTCGCCTCGGGATACTCGAAAAACGCCCTGACTCCGCACGGCTGGCGCACTTCAGAGGCCACGACTTGTTTGACGCAATGGCACAACTCGAAAACGCACCCGGATTTGGGCTTCGAGTTGAGACCCTTGTCCGAGATCTAGAAGGCGAGGACGCACTTGAGGCCGTTCTCGTGGCGGCATACGCGTCACTAGTGAGTCGTCGCCTCTTGGTCATTGATGCCAGCCGGATGCTCGGCATCAACAGCGATCAACTCGTTAGGCAGATCCAAGAGAATCCGCAGCTTGCATCGCTCCTGACCACCGACGGAACCGATGTGCGTACTCGCCACCGCTGGCTGGCTTTGCAACCCCTTGTCAGACGCCTCGGCGTTCAGAACGCCGCCCAGATTCTGCGCGACGCAGTCCGAAGCGTCTCACCAAGACTGAGTCAGCAGAGCCTCCGAGAGCGCAACCCGACTGCCCTCCTCATCGGCGCGTTCATGTCGCAGCGACATCTGAACGACGCCTTCCCCGGAGCCGATCTCGATTCCTGGTATACATCGCTGATCGACGTTTTCGGCTCCTGGAGCGCTCGGTACTGGGAGCAGCGAGCGATCCTGGCACGCAGGAACTCTCGGCATGATGAAACTTTGCTAGCCAAGGCGGAATCATTCGCACTCCGAGCAACAGAACTCGTCGCCGACACCTATAGCTTCACAACCTTGGGGACCGTGCTGCTCGAGAAAGCCGCCCGACACCCATTTGACGCCCAGACGTACTACGAGCGCGGGTTGAGCGCTTTCGAGCGCGCGGCAGCGCTGGACGGGACAGGCAGCAACGTCGTCACATGGATCGCTTTCCTCCGTTACGCGACAAGAGTGCTCGACCGCATCGCCTCGGGCCAGGCGAAGGGCGTAGGTAGCGGAGAAGCCGAAGAGCTTTGGACTGCCGTGCGCAGCGACTGGACACGCATTTTCGCCCAGCTCGCACTGCTAGAGAAAGCTGGCGAGCAGCTCCAGAACGACCTGCGAAAGCTCCGCCATGATTTTGAATCGCTTCCGACTCCGGCAGCCGGCGATGGTTCTGAGCCTCCTACCGCGGGCTAGGGCATGTCTGACAATCGTTTGGACCATGCGATCACAGCATTCAGCACCACAGCGGACCGGTAGACGATCGCGTACTTGTCATACCGGGTCGCCAGACCCCGCCACTGCTTCAGGTGCGCGTACTGACGCTCGATGACGTTGCGGCCCTTGTAGGCGTCCGCGTCGAGGCTGACGGGGCGCCCGCCGCGGGCACCGCGCCGTCTGCGGTGGCCCTGCTGGTCGGCCGGTTCGGGGATGACCGCTTTGATCCCACGGGCACGTAGGTGGGTGCGGATCGCCCGGGAGGAGTACGCCTTATCGCCCAGCACGGCCTCGGGGCGGGTCCGGGGCCGCCCTACTGGCCGGGTCACGCGCAGCTGCGCCAGAAGAGGAAGCAGCATCGGGGAGTCCCCTGCCTGGCCGGGGGTGATCAGGCTGACCAGCGGCAGCCCGGTCCCGTCCACGAGCTGATGGATCTTCGTGCTCAGCCCGCCACGGGAGCGCCCGATGCCGTGATCGGCCGGCTCCTCACGCGGATTCTTGTAGTTCGATCCATCCCCCTGTGTGGCGGGTGATGTTCGTCGCGTGCTGATGCGCGCGGGCGATCGTGGAGTCCACCGAGACCGACCAATCGATCAGGCCTTCGGCGTCAGCGGCGGCGGTCAGCGTGGCCAGCACCGTGTCCCAGGTGCCCTCTTCAGCCAAGCGCCGATGCCAGGTCCACACGGTCTGCCAGGGCCCGTAGACCTCGGGCAGATCCCTCCAAGCGATTCCGCACCGGTACCGGTAGATGATCGCCTCCACCATGGTGCGGGCGTCGGCGAACGGCCTGCCGGCGCGGCCGGTCCGGGTCGGGAGCATCGGGGCGATCAACTCCCATTGGGTGTCAGAGAGCATCTGGAACCGGGACATGTCCCCAGGGTCTCAGCTGACTCGTGCATCTATTCTCAGACACGCCCTAGGTGTGGTGTCCAGGGACGTTGTTGCGTGAACAGCTGACAGGCGAAGGCCTCCTGTTGCGAGAGTGGAGTTGTCGAGAAACCGCTCACGCGAACAGAAGGCCTTCATGTCCCAGGCTAACGCCGCCCTGACCCCTCGCGCCCGCCTACGCCTGGCCAAGCTCATCGTCGAGGAACACTGGCCGGTCGCCACCGCGGCCAAGATGTTCATGGTCTCCCCACCCACCGCACGCAAATGGGCCACACGCTTCCGGGCCGAGGGACCTGCAGGGATGGCAGACCGGTCCAGCCGGCCGTCCACGATGCCGACCAGAACACCGCAGGCGGTGGTGAAACAGATCGTGGCCGCCCGATGGCGCCGACGCCTGGGGCCGGCACAGATCGCTGGAGAACTCAGGATGCCGGCCTCCACCGTCCATGCCGTGCTCGTGCGCTGCCGGATCAACCGCCTCGCCCGTCTGGACCGGGTCACCGGCGAGCCGATCCGCCGCTACGAGCACCCCCACCCCGGCTCGCTGATCCACGTCGACGTCACCAAGTTCGGGCGCATCCCCGACGGGGGCGGACACCGATTCGTCGGGCGCCAGCAGGGCCTGAAGCACCGCGCGGCGACCTCGGACCGCGAAGGAACCCGTGATGCCCGATATCAGCCCCGGCTCGGGGTGGGCTTTCTGCACACCGTGATCGATGATCACTCCCGCTTCGCCTATGTCGAGATGCACTCCGATGAACGCAGCCAGACGGCCATCGCGGTGTTGCGCCGCGCGGTCGCCCACTTCGCGCGCCTGGGTGTGGAGGTGGAGCGGGTGCTCTCGGACAACGGCTCGGCCTACCGCTCGCATGCCTGGCGTGATGCCTGCACCGAGCTCGGGATCAAGCCCAAGCGGACTCGGCCCTATCGTCCGCAGACGAACGGGAAGATTGAGCGGTTCCATCGCACGCTCGCTGACGGGTGGGCCTACGCCCGGTTCTATAGCTCAGAGACGGAGCGCAGGGCCGCGTTGCCTGGATGGCTGCACTTCTACAATCATCATCGCGTCCACTCCGCGATCGGCGCTGAATCGCCCCGGGTTTGTTAGAGGCTCGTAAGTGCCGTCCCGGCGGGCGCCGGCACGGGGTTCTCATGATGGTAGACGTCCTCGAACTCGACTGGAGGGACCAGCCTGATCTCGCCGTGCACACGACGATGGTTGAACCAGTCGATGTACTCCGCGACCGCGATCTCCAGGTCCTCGATGGACTTGAATGGCCCCTTGTTCCGGATCAGCTCCGCCTTGAACAGCGAGTTGAACGCCTCCGCGAGGGCATTGTCATACGAGTCCCCCGTCGAGCCGACTGAGGCGACTGCGCCGGCCTGGGCGAGCCGCTGGGTGTATCGCACGGCGACGTACTGGACTCCTTTATCGCTGTGATGCCGTAGCCCGGCCACGTCTTGGCCTGCGCGCTGACGCGTCCAGAACGCCATCTCCAACGCGTCCAGGGCCAGGTCCGTGCGCAGCGACTTCGACAGCTGCCAGCCCAGCACCCGTCGGGAGAACACGTCGATGATGAACGCGGCGTACACCCATCCGCTGAAAGTGCGGCAGTAGGTGATGTCAGCGACCCACAGCTGGTTCGGAGCCGCCGCGGTGAAGTCTCGCTGGACCAGGTCTTGACGCTCATCCGGGCCGGGGCCTGGGACCGTGGTCCTCGGTCCCTTCGCGCGGCTGATCCCGCGCAGGCCTGCGGCTCGCATGAGCCGCTCCACCGTGCACCTGGCCACCTGCAGGCCCTCCCTCCGCAGTTGCGCGTGGACCTTCCGGGCCCCGTAGACCCCGTAGTTGGCCTCATGCACCCGCCGGATTTCCACGAGCACCTGCTCATCGCGCAGGCTACGCACTGAAGGAGGGCGCGTCTTGGCCGCGTAGTACGTGCTCGGTGCGATCTGTGTGCCTGCCGCGGACAGCGTGGCGCAGATCGGCTCGACACCGAACTCGTGCTTGTGTTCGTCGATGTAGTCCACGATCAGCGCTGTGGGCGGTCGAGCTCCGCCGCGAAGAAAGCCGACGCCGAGCGCAGGATCGCGTTCGCCCGCCGTAGTTCACGGTTCTCCTTCTCCAGCTCGGCCACCCGGGCGGCTTCGCTGGTCGTAATTCCGGGGCGGTGGCCGTGGTCGATCTCGGCTTGGCGGACCCAGTTGCCGAGCGTCTCGGAATTGATCCCGAGCTGTTCTCCTACGCGGCGGAACGCTTCGGTCCTCGTGGCGGGGTCTTGACGGGCTTCCAGCGTCATCCGCGTGGCGCGTTCGCGGAGCTCGTCGGGGTACTTCCGTGGTGCGGGCATGCTCTGCATCCTTCCGTTGGATCAGAGCCTCCACCAGACCTGGAGCGATTCAGACCGGCATGTCTGTGGCCGGGGAGACCTTTGCGTGGTGCGCCATCTCGCTGCCCTGGTCCCTTACCAGCGAGGTCTGCATCATCCAGGGCAGCTCGGTGAAGTACTCGATCACCGCGTCCGCGGGGGCCCTCGGCGTGTTTCGAGGGCAGGGCGAGCGGGCCGGTGAACCCGCTCATCCGCTCCACCAGCGTCGCCGCGCACGAGGACCCGTTCTTCCCGATGATCAGGTCGCCCTCCCAGTGCCCGGGTACCCGCCGCTTCGCCGCGTCCTCGCCACGCTCCGCGATCGGGACCATCCCCACGATCGGCCCGCCTCGGGAGCGGCCGTGCGTGCGGGGCCGGCGCTTGGTCCGTTTGGACTGCAAGAAGATCCCACGCTTGGCGAGTTCTCCGCGGGGGATCGCGTAGATGTACTGGTAGATCGCTTCTCCGCTGACGGTGCGGCCCTGAGCGTCGGGAGAGTTCGCCATGCGTTCAACGGTCGGGTCTGCGGCCTCCAGACGCAAGCGACCCGCGATCTCGTTCGGCATCCATGACGCTGCGAGGTCGGCGTTGACGCGGGCCTCGAGTACCGGGTCCTTTGCCACTTTCCGGACCTGTGGGCGAGAGCGCTGGCGTTGCGCTTTCACGTCCGCGGTCACGGCTTGATAGCCGCGCGTCTTCGTCGAGTTCGGTCGAAGCTCTCTGGAGACCACCGAAGGGCATCTACCCAGGTGAGACGCGATCTTCCGGACTCCCCACCCGGCCTTCGATCCCGTCGAGATCTCCATCCGCTCCGTGAACGTGAGTCGCCGCCGCACCATCCCAGGCCTCCTCGCCTCGAGCCCCCACCGACCGGGAGTGTTGCTACGACGCTATGACACCACCAACCGACAGTCATCTCTTGCCGATTTACATTCAGCCGACGACCTGAATGAAGCCAGCAGCCGAATGCACTCGACGGTCTACGTCGAAGTCGTGGTCTGGTCCAGGTCTCGGCGTCCCTTGCGGAGCCCGATTTCGTAGGCTGTAAAGGAAATGAGCGTCAGTGCGATTAACGGCAGCACGAACCACGCCATGGCTACGGTGAATCCCTCCAGTGCATCGTGCGCTGTGGCAGCCAGCACAAGGTATCCGGTGTAGGCGGCGTACAAAACCACGAACAAGCCGCCCTCCCAACGCGCCACCGCGAAGCCCGTGAACGCGATCGGCAGTAGTGCCACTGCGGCCGCCAGCATTACTGGGATATCGAAGGCCACTGCGGCGCCGGATACGGGAATGCCCTCAAGAGAGATGAGCGCGGTTAGTCCTAGCACTACCCCTATGTTGAAGATATTGCTGCCGACCACGTTGCCCACCGCTAGGTCGCGTTCACCGCGACGCACGGCAATGATGGACGTCGCCAGCTCGGGCAGCGATGTCCCGACAGCCACAACGGTCAGTCCGACCACGAGGCTGCTTACGCCCAACGTGGTGGCTATGTTCACTGCTCCTTCCACGAGCAGCGTGGCACCGGCGACCAGCAACGCGACCCCCAGCAGCACAAAGAAGAGCGACCTGCTGACCGAGGCGCCTAGCGCAGCCCCTTCCTCGTCGGCTGGATCGACGGTTGCCGAATCTCCTGTCCCTTCCCGGGCATTCACCGCGGTCTTGGCGTCCCGCCGACTAATCACCACGGACATTATGGTGTGGACCACCACACCGAAAAATAGTATCAGCCCGTCCACCGCACTGATCCTCCCATCCAGGGACACAAGGAGCAGTAGAACTGACAAGACGACCATCAGGGGCAGGTCAAAGCGGATCAGCCTCCGCTTTACAGCGAGGGGAACGACCAGCGCGGACAGTCCCAGGATGAGCAGGACATTAATGATGTTGCTGCCAACCGCATTGCCCACGGCAAGCCCCGGTTCATCACGCAGTACAGCACCGACGCTCACTGCGAACTCGGGTGCCGACGTCGCCGCTGACACTACGGTGAGACCGATCACCAATGACGAAATCCCGAAACGTCCGGCCAGTGCTGACGCCCCACGCACCAAAAATTCCCCACCCAAGACCAGCAGCACCAGTCCGGCCACGATCCGTCCAATATCAAGCGCATCCATGAGTAGGAGTGTACGGACCACAGTTCAGGTGGGCTGACCCCGTTTCGTAGGTCCAGTCGTTATGAGAGTCGTCCTGTTGCCCGCGGTCGCGGGCAGGGAGACTGGTCAGATCATGACGAACAGCAGGAAGCGTCACACCCCCGAGCAGGTCGTCCGTAAGCTCGGGCAGGCCGACAGGATGCTCGCCGATGGTCAGGACGTCGCGGCGGTGTGCCGGGAGCTCGGGGTGTCCGAGCAGACGTACTACCGGTGGCGGAACCAGTACGGCGGCCTCAAGGCCGACGACGCAAAGCGCCTGAAGGAGCTGGAGAAGCAGAACGCGACCCTGAAGCGTCTGCTCGCGGAAGCGGAGCTGGAGAAGGCCGCGCTCAAGGAGCTGGCTGAGGGAAACTTCTAAGCCCGGACAGGCGCCGCGCCGCCGTCGATCACCTCAAGCGCAAGTTGCGGGTGAGCGAACGGATGGCGTGCCGTCTGGTCGGGCTGAGCCGCTCCGCGTACCGGCGACCGCTCAAGGGCGACACGGTCGCGGACCCGGATCGGGCGCTCAGGGAGTGGCTGCGCGCCTGGGCGAAGGACCATCCCCGCTACGGGTATCGGCGGGCGTATCACGACGCCCGCGCCGAGGGGTGGGTGGTGAACCACAAGAAGATCCAACGCCTGTGGCGTGACGAAGGGCTCCGGGTCCCGCAGCGGCGTCGACGCAAGCGCGTCGGGTCCTCGACCGTCGACGCGCCGACGGCGGACGCGCCGAACGTGGTGTGGGCGGTGGACTTCCAGTTCGACGCCGACGAGCACGGACGACCGATCAAGATCTGCTCGATCGTCGACGAACACACCCGGGAGTGCATCGGCGGGCTCGTGGAGCGCTCGATTACCGCCGACCGACTCACCGCCCACCTCGAGGACCTCGTCGCCGCCCGGGGCGCCCCGGCGGTGCTCAGGTCGGACAACGGGCCGGAGTTCATCAGCGAGGCGATGGCCGACTGGGCCGGCACCCGCACCGGCCTGTCCTACATCCCTCCGGGCTCGCCGTGGCGCAACGGGTACGTCGAGTCGTTCAACAGCCGGATCCGCGACGAGTGCCTCAACATCAACAGCTTCTACTCGCTGCTGCACGCACAGGTCATCATCGGCGACTGGAAGGATGAGTACAACCACCACCGCCGGCACTCCTCGCTCGGCTACCTAACCCCAGCCGAGTACGCTCGGCAGTGCACCCATCAAATGGAAACCGACGACTCACAGAACGTCCGGACCGAATGAAGGGGGCGGCTCACAGGCCCTGCCACGAGCACCCGCTGACCTCGAGATTTCACTGGGGTGTGGTCTCGACGGGTGGGCGTCATAGAGAAAGGTGCTCCTGGCCTGGGATGATACGGGGTGTCGAGTCTCGTAATCCCTGGCCGGAAGGAGCACCTTTCAGGTGTCCCACCCTACCGTGTTCTTCTACCCCCGCCCGCGTGTGGACGTCGCTGAGGTCCCGGCGTCCTCGCATGCGGGCGCGGTGCTGCTGACCGACACGATCCACGCCACCGGCCTCGCCTCTTCGCTGCGTGAAGCGTTGGGTTCATGGACGAAACCGCTGGCCGAGCATCACGCCTCCAAGGTCCTGCTGGACCTCGCGATGACTCTCGCGGTGGGCGGGGAGGTCGCCCGTGACACCGACCTGCTGCGGTGCGAGCCGGGCCTGTTCGGTGACGTCGCCTCGGCCCCAACGATCTCCCGCACGCTCACCACCCTCGCTGAGGACGCGCCCGCCGTGATGACCGCGATCGCCAGGGCTCGCAGGACCGCGCGCGAGCAGGCCTGGGCCCTGGCCGGCGAGCATTCCCCGGCCGAGGGGACGAGCGCGAAGACCCCGCTGGTCATCGACCTCGACGCCACCCTGATCAACGTCCACAGTGAGAAGGAGCAAGCCGCCCCGACGTTCAAACGCGGCTTCGGCTACCACCCTCTGTACGCGTTCCTGGACCACGGCAGCGAAGGAACCGGGGAACCGCTCGCGATCCACCTTCGCCCCGGCAACGCGGGCTCGAACACCGCCAGCGATCACATCGCCGTCACCCGTCTGGCCCTTGCGCAGCTCCCACCGGCCCTGCTGGGCCGGGGCGGGCGGGGATCGAAAAAGGTCCTGATTCGCACCGACGGGGCCGGCGGCCCCAAGGACTTCGCGGGCTGGCTGGAGCGGCAGCGTCTGGCCTACTCAGTCGGGTTCACCCTCCCCGCGAACACTCCTGACCTGTTGGAACGTATTGATGAGGCTAAGGCGTGGACTCCTGCCTACGACACCGACACCGAAGGGATCCGCGATGGGGCATGGGTCGCGGAACTGACCGGACTACTGGACCTGCCCGGGTGGCCCCCGGAATGCGGGTAACCGTAAGGAAGGAACGCCCCCACCCCGGAGTGCAGCTACGGATCACCGATCACAAAGGGATGCGGATCACTGCGTTCGCGACCAACGCCCCACGCGGCCAGCTTCCAGTGCTGGAGCTGCGTCACCGCCGCCGCGCGCGCTGCGAGGACCGGATCCGCAACGCCAAGGACATGGGCCTGATGAAGTTCCCGCTGCAGGGATTCGCGCAGAACCAGGTCTGGTGCCAGATCGTCCAGCTCGCCGGCGTCATCGTCGCCTGGATGCAGGCCATCGCGCTGGCCGGCCATGATGTACGTCGCTGGGAGCCCAAACGGTTTCGCGCACGGTTGTTCGAGATCCCCGCGACCATCGTGCGCCGCTGTCGGCACAAGATCCTGCATTCGAGGCTCATCGCATTTGAGGGTGTAGCAAGGGTCTGAAGCCGCCTGATTCGAGGAGGCTGCGGGCGATGTAGTTGGTGAGGTTGCGGAAGCCGAGGGCGGAGCCGCGCAGGTGTTCGAGCCGGCCGTTGATCGCCTCCGTCGGACCGTTGCTGGTGCCCAGTCGCTCGAAGAACGCCAGCACGTCGGCGGCGCGTTTGGTCAGTGTCCGGCCGAGCTTGCCCAGTTCCTCGAGGGTGTCGGGGACCTTCTTGCTCAGCGCCGCGATCACCTTCTCCATCTTGGCCTTAGCCTTTGCGCGGTCGAATTCTCGATACGCGGCGACCATGGCCTGGTAGATCTCCCAGGCCGCTTCGACCGCGGCGTGCTTCTCGTGGGCGAAGAGGACGCTGAGGTGTTCTTTTTGGCGGTCGGTCAGCAGGCTCATCCCGGTGTGGAGGGTGCGGCGCAGTTGCGTCCGGCAGAGTGGTGTACGAATCCCGCAGCACGTTGACTCCGGTTGGCGTGTCGACCGCGAAGTAGAAGCGGTCACCGCGGGAGGCTTTCGAGGAAACTCTCACATCCCACTCGAAAGGGACACCCGCGATGACCGCTCCCCACGATATCGACCCCCAGGCGTTTCTGTCCGATCTGCTCACCCAGGCCTCGCCGGACTTGATGCGTCAGATGCTCACCACCTTCATCAATGCCCTGCTGTCGGCCGAGGCTGACAGCGTGTGCGGCGCCGCCTACGGCGCCCGCTCGGATGAGCGCACCAACCGGCGTAACGGCTACCGGCACCGGGACCTGGACACCCGCGCCGGCACCATCGACGTCGCGATCCCGAAACTGCGCGAAGGCACCTACTTTCCCGACTGGCTCCTGGAGCGGCGCCGCCGCGCCGAGGCAGCGCTGACCACGGTGGTCGCCACCTGCTACCTGCTCGGCGTCTCCACCCGCCGGATGGACAAACTGGTGCAGACTCTCGGCATCACGGGCCTGTCGAAATCGCAGGTCTCAGAGATGAGTAAAGACCTGGATGCGCAGGTCGAAGCGTTCCGCACCCGGCCGCTCGATGCTGGGCCGTATCGGTTTGTCGCCGCCGACGCGCTCGTGCTCAAAGTGCGTGAACACGGCCGGGTCGTCAAGGTCGCCGCCATGGTCGCCACCGGCATCAACAACGACGGCTACCGCGAGATCCTCGGCCTGCAACTGGGCACCGCGGAGACCAGGGAGGGGTGGCTCGGGTTCTTCCGTGATCTGGCTGCCCGCGGCCTGTCGGGGGTGGAGCTGATCACCTCCGATGCCCATGCCGGGCTGGTCGAAGCGGCCGGGGCGGTGTTCGGGACGGCGCAGTGGCAGCGCTGCCGCACCCACTACGCGGCCAACCTGATGGCGGTGTGCCCGAAGTCGCAGTGGCCCGCGGTGAAAGCGCTGCTGCACAGCGTCTACACCCAGCCCGACGTCGAGGCGGTGATCGCCCAGTACGAGCACATGATCGACAGCCTGGCCACCCATCTGCCGGCCGCTGCCGAGCACCTCGAGGGCGCCCGCGATGAGGTGCTCACGTTCACGAAGTTCCCGAAGGAGGTGTGGAAGAAGATCTGGTCGAACAACCCGAACGAACGGCTCAACAAGGAGATCCGGAGACGCACCGACGTCGTCGGCATCTTCCCCAGCCGAGTCGCGGTGATTAGACTCCTCGGCGCGGTGCTGGCCGAGCAGCACGACGAATGGACCGAATCACGGCGCTACATGAGCCTGGAATTGCTGACCGCGACCGACACGATGCTCGCCGAAGCAGCCGCGAAAGCCGCGGCTGAACAAGCCGCCCTACAGGTCAGCGACACCATGACCGACGACCCCGGCCACGCGGCACTCGCCGCCTGACAACCCACCCGACCACGAGGAACCCGACAAAGCCTCGATACACCACTCAAAAGGACTTGACCATGGCTATGCCCGAGACCGACCTGCTGCGCATCGGCCGCTGGTGCCGTGAACGCGTGCCCGAGCACCTGTGGGATCAGGTGAGAGTAGAAGCCGAGATCGCCGACCGGCACGTCACGATCATCGAGACGCGGCCGCCGTGGGACGGGCAGGGCGACTGGACGCGGTTCCCGGTCGCGCGCCTGCGATACACCGTCAAGACCGGCCAGTGGAGCATCTACTGGCGTGACCGGCACATGAAGTTCCACGAGTACACGGAGAGGCGCCCGACGAAGAACGTCCAGAGTCTGCTCGACTACATCGGCAGCCACCAGGATCCGATCTTCTGGGGCTGAGAGCTCCCACGGCCGTGTCGGTACTCACCGCTACGGTCGGGAGTATGAGCGAAGAGCAATGGGATGAAGCGGCCTTCCGCGCATCGATCCCGGCCGCGCGCGAGAAGGTTGAGTTTGCCACAAGGTTCTGCGAGATCGGCCCCTCACAGCCCCGCTGGGATAGTCACCGTCCCGTCGTCGAGTTGATCTTCTATCTCTGCAAGCTCGACTACGACATCAAGGTGCTCCTGCTGCCTTCCTGACCGATTGAAGCGCCCTGGGTTTGTTGGAGACTCCTGACCTTGGAAACGAGGATGGAGTTATGCCGAAAGAGCAGACAGCGGGGAAGCCGACGACGCGTCGGTATTCGCCGGAGGAGAAGGCCGCGGCGGTCCGGATGGTGAGGACGCTGCGTGCCGAGCTGGGAACCGAGCATGGGACTGTGCAGCGGGTCGCGACGCAGCTCGGGTACGGGGTCGAGTCCGTGCGGATGTGGGTCAAGCAAGCCGACATCGACGACGGCGTCACCTCTGACGTGAGCAGCGCTGAGGCGCAGCGGGTGCGTGAGCTGGAGCAGGAGGTCCGGGAGTTGCGGCGGGCCAACGAGGTCCTCAAGCGTGCTGCGTCTTTCTTCGGGGCGGAGCTCGACCGCCACTACCGGAAGTAGTCGCGTTCATCGACGCGAACAAGGATGACCTGGTCGACGGTCGCCGGCTCGGAGTCGAGCTCATCTGCAGGCTGCTGCAGGTGGCTCCGAGCAGCTACTACGCCGCCAAGACCCGCGCCCCCTCGGCTCGCGCGGTGCGGGACGAGGAGCTGATCCCGCAGCTGGTCGAGCTCTGGGAGACGAACTACCGCGTCTACGGGGTCAGAAAGCTCTGGAAGACCGCGCGTCGCGCCGGGATCGACATCGGCCGAGATCAGACGGGCCGGCTCATGCGCGCCGCAGGGATTAAGGGCGCGACCAGGTCGAAGCGGGTGAAGACGACCCGGCCAGATCCGACCGCAGCGCGGCACCCGGACCTCGTGAAGCGGGAGTTCACCGCGCCTGCCCCGAACCGGCTCTGGGTCACCGACCTGGCGTTCGTGCCGACGTGGGCCGGCGTCGCGTACGTCTGCTTCATCGTCGACGCGTTCTCCCGGATGATCGTCGGGTGGCGGTGCGCGTCACACATGCGCACCGAGATGGTCCTCGACGCGATCGGGATGGCCCGCTGGTCCCGCGGCGCTCGCCACGAGGACCTGCGCTGCCACAGCGACGCGGGGTCTCAATTCACCTCCATTCGCTACGGCGAACGCCTCGCCGAGATCGGAGCGACACCGTCGATCGGGACCGTCGGGGACAGCTATGACAACGCCCTGGCCGAGACCGTGAACGGCTATTACAAGGCCGAGCACGTCCGCGGACCCGCACGGCCAGGTCCCTGGCGGACGGTCGAGGACCTCGAGCTCGCGACCCTCGGGTGGGTGTCCTGGCACAACACGCAACGCCTCCACGGCTACCTCGGCGACGTCCCACCCGCCGAGTTCGAGGACACGTTCTATGCTGTCGAAGCCGGCCGCGAACAGCTGGTCGGAATCAAATAGCGCGAGTCTCCATCAGACCCAGGGGGCTTCAGGGCCAACGCTCTGGTCACCGACGAGATCGATTTTGGATCGAGCCGCTCGGCCACTGAGGAAGTTCTGAATTCCCGGGGATATAAGTCGAGCCGAACGCCGAACCGTAGGGTCTGTCTCGATCAGTTTGTGCTAAGGAATATGTCAGGCACGGAAAGAGGCCCAGGCGCTCCCCTCGAGGGAGTACCTGGGCCTCATTCCATTTTCCCTCGTCAGATGCGGACTCTGACCCGTGGGAACGTGGTCGGGCTAGCGGGATTTGAACCCACGACCTCTTGACCCCCAGTCAAGCGCGCTACCAAGCTGCGCCATAGCCCGTGGCGAATCGCGGTCATCCGCGCTTCGGCACCCGATGAGCATACCCCACCGGCACCGCCGGGCGCGAATCGGAAGCGGGCCTGCCAGGTCGTCGTTGTCAGGGGCAAACCGCGCGACACCCCCGAAACGTGAACAAGGGGCCCACGTCCTCTTCACAGACGTGAACCCCTCATCCCTTGACCGAGGGCCACCCGACCGAGAGTCCCCCAGCGACCGCGGCCCCGGCGTACCGGTGGGCCTGGCGGTCTGCACGAACCCTCTCATGACTGAGGGTGCAGTCGTGCACGGGTGAAGCGTAACACGTCGAGCCGCTCCGATCCGCCGTTCCGGGCGGGTCGAAGAGGCGTGTCGGGGGGCTCACGGATCCCCGTCGCAGGATCAGTACGTGAAGGTCCGGTCCCCCACGCGGAATTCGACGTCCTTCAGGTCCGGGATGGCGTTGCGCGCCCGCTCCGCCGCCTCCCGCATCGTGTCCTCGAGGACCTGGGGATCGGCATCGAGCAGGGACTGGCCGTACTCGATGACCACCTTTCCGTCCTCCCGGAGCGCCTCGACGTCGACGATGTCCGAACCGGAGGGCAGGGATCGCGTCAGGTCCTCGACGACCTCGGCGGCGCGCCGGTCCGCCTCCTCGAGGGCGCCCTCGGCCTCCTGGCGCAGCTGCCCCAGGTCCACGCGGTCCGAGGCGTCCGCCTCCAGCTCGCTGATCCGGTCCTCGGCCTGGGCGAGCCGGTCCTCCGCGCTCTGCAGCGCGGCCCGGGTCTCGCCGTCGTCGACCGCGCAGCCGGATGCGGCCAGCGCGAGCGCGGCCAGGGTGGCCAGGGACAGGGCGGCGGGGCGACGTCGGATGAGGCTCATGCCCACAGGCTACGCGGCGAAGGTGGAAGAACGGTGGGAGCTTGCCGGGACGACGACGTCCCCCGGCACGGCAGGCCGAGGGACGTCGTCGGGGCAGAGCCGGATCAGCGGCGGCGACCGCGCTTCTCGCGCACGCGCATCCCGATCTCGAGGGGCGTGCCCTCGAACCCGAAGGTCTCGCGCAGGCGGCGCACGATGAACCGGCGGTACCCGGGGTCCAGGAACCCGGTGGTGAACAGCACGAACTTGGGCGGCCGGCTCGAGACCTGGGTCGCGAACAGGATGCGGGGCTGCTTGCCGCCGCGCAGCGGGTGCGGGTGGGCCGCCACGAGCTCGCCGAGGAACGCGTTGAGCTTGCCCGTGGGGATGCGGGTGTCCCATGAGTCCAGGGCGAGGTCCAGCGCGGGGACGAGACGGTCCTTGTGCCAGCCGGTCTTCGCGGAGATGTTCACGCGCGGCGCCCACGCGACGTGCGCCAGGTCCCGCTCGATCTCCTTGGCCAGCTGGAGCCGCCGATCCTCATCCACCTGGTCCCACTTGTTGAACGCGATCACGAGGGCGCGACCGGAGTCCAGCACCATCTGGAGGATGCGCACGTCCTGCTCCGAGATCACGTGCGGCGCCTCGAGCAGCACCACGGCCACCTCCGCGCGGTCCAGGGCGGAGGCCGTGCGCAGCGACGCGTAGTAGTCGGCGCCGTGGGCCATGTGCTGCCGTCGACGGATGCCGGCGGTGTCCACGAAGCGCCACAGCCGTCCGCCGAGCTCCACGAGCTCGTCCACGGGGTCGCGCGTGGTGCCGGCCAGGTCGTCCACCACCACGCGGTCCGAGCCGGCCAGCTTGTTCAGCAGCGAGGACTTGCCCACGTTCGGCCGGCCCACGAGGGCGATCCGGCGCGGGCCGCCGCGCGGCACGAGACCGCCGTGGGCGGACTCCTCCGGCAGCGCCTCGAGCGCGGCGTCCAACAGGTCCGCGACGCCGCGGCCGTGCACCGCGGACACCGGGTACGGGTAGCCGAAGCCGAGCGACCACAGGGTGGCGGCGTCGGCCTCCTGGACCATGTCGTCCACCTTGTTGGCGGCCACGATCACCGGGCGGTCCTTGCGGCGCAGCATCGAGACCACGGCCTCGTCCGTGGCCGTCATGCCGACGGTGGCGTCCACCACGAACACGACGGCGTCCGCCACGTCCACGGCCAGCTCTGCCTGCTCGGCCACGCGACGGTGGATGCCCTTGGCGTCGTGCTCCCAGCCGCCGGTGTCCACCACGGTGAACTCGCGGCCGTTCCACTCGGCGTCGTAGGAGACGCGGTCGCGCGTCACGCCGGGCATGTCCTCCACGACGGCCTCACGGCGGCCGATGATGCGGTTGACGAGCGTGGACTTGCCGACGTTCGGCCGGCCCACGATGGCCAGCACGGGCGGCACGGGCGCGTCGACGTCCTCGTCGGGCCCGAGCTGCCACGCGTCGAGGAGGGCGGCGTCGTCCTCCTCGAGCTCGTAGTCGGCCAGGCCGGCGCGCAACGACGCGGCACGCGCCTCGGCCTCCTCCTCGGTCATGGCGGCGAGCCGCTCGGCCACCTGATCGTCGCCGGCGGGGACGAACTCGTCCTCACCGGAGCGGTGCTGGGGGTTCTCGGTCATCGTCGGCCTCCCTTCACGGCCGGGATGCCGGCCTGGTCCTCGACGGCGGCCAGGACGGCCGCCACGGTCTGCTCGAAGTCGAGCTCGGTGGAGTCCACGAGCGCCACCCCGTCGGCGGGGCGGTCGAACGTGGACACGGTGGCGTCGCGGGCGTCGCGCCCGGCCACCTGGCGGTGCAGCGTGCCAGCGTCGACGCCGGGCTCCCCCGCCGCGGTCAGCTGGCCTGAGCGGCGGGCGGTGCGCACGGCCTCGGAGGCCGTGAGCAGCACGCGCGCGTGGGCGTCCGGGGCCACCACCGTGGTGATGTCGCGGCCCTCGGCGACCATCCGGCCCGCGGCAGCGATCGCCGCCCGCTGGCGACGGTGCAGCTCCTCGCGCACCGGGATGACCACGGCGACGGTGGAGACCGTGTCCGTGACCTCGGGGCCGCGGATCGCCTCGGTGACGTCCGTGCCGCCGACCCGCACGGCCTCGACGTCCGGGTCGGTGGACTGGTCCAGGTCCATGGCGACGGCGGCCGCCGCCACGGCCTCCGCGTCGGCCAGGTCGACGCCCTCGTGCAGGCAGTGCCACGCCACGGCGCGGTACATGGCGCCGGTGTCCAGGTATGCGGCGCCGAGACGCCGGGCCACGGCCTTGGACACGGACGACTTGCCCGAGCCCGAGGGCCCGTCCACCGCCACTACGAGCGGGGCGGGTGCGACGTCGTCGCGGGTGTGCTCGGTCATCTCAGACCACCTTCCATCCGGCGGCGGTCAGCGCCGCCACGAGTTCGTCCCTGCGGCCGGGCAGCACGGAGATCTCCACCATGCCGACCCGGTGGCCCGAGGCGTGCTCGAGCCGCAGGTCCTCCACGTTCACGTCCGTGCGGCCGACCTCGTCGAGGAGGGCCGCGATCTGCCCGGGGGCGTCGTCCACGATCACCGTGACCACCGCGAACGCCTGCGGCGGCGCCCCGTGCTTGCCGGGCACCCGTGCCCGACCGGCGTTGCCCTCGGCGATCAGCTGCGCCATGTCCAGCCGCGCCCCGGGGGCGGAGGGGTCCTCCAGGGTGCGGATCAGCCGGTCCAGGTCCGCCCGCAGCCCGTGCAGCGCCGGCACGATCCGCCCGGCGTTGCCGGAGAGGATCTGCACCCACAGCTGCGGGTCCGACGCCGCGATCCGGGTGGTGTCCCGCAGCCCGTTGCCGGCCAGGGCGAGCGCCTGGTCCGGGGTGTCCTGCAGGCGGGAGGCCACGAGCGAGGCGGCGATCTGCGGCAGGTGCGAGATCAGCGCGACCGATTCGTCGTGGGCGCGGGCCGCCATCCGGTACGGGGTGGCCTGCAGCGTCCGCGCGAGCGCCCGACCGGCCGCGAGGGCGCCCGGGTGCGTCGTGTCCGTCGGGCACAGCACCCACGGCGCCTGCGTGAACAGGGTGCCGCGGGCCGCCACGGGACCGGACCGCTCGGAGCCGGCCATCGGGTGCGTCCCGAGGTACCGGTCGGCGTCCTGCGGGGCCAGGCGGCCGTCGTCGACGGCAGCGCGCACGCCCGCGGCGACCGCCTCCTTCACCGAGGCGATGTCCACCACCACGGCCGCGGGCCAGCGGCGCAGCGAGTCGACCACGACGTCGGCGGTCACGTCCGGCGGCGCGGCCACAACGACGAGTCCCGGGGCGACGTCGAGGTCGTCGCCCTCGGCGTCCAGGCGGGCGGGGCGTCCGGCGCGGATGTCCGCGGCCACGGCCAGGGCGGCGGGCGAGGGGTCGTGCAGGCGCACGTCCACACCGGCCGCGCTCAGCCCGATGCCGATCGAGGCGCCCAGCAGACCGGTCCCCCGGACGAGCACGGGCTGCGGGATCCCGGCCGGGCCGTCACCGAGCTTGGCGGCGGACTCGGCGGGCGCGCTCACAGGCCGACCAGGGCCTTGAGGTGGCCCAGCTCCTGCGCGTTGAGTGCGCGGACGGTGCCCTGCTTCTGGTCGCCCAGCAGGATGGGGCCCACCTTGACGCGGACGAGCCGCTCGACCGGGTGGCCGATCTCCTGGAACATGCGACGCACGATGCGGTTCTTGCCCGAGTGCAGCACGACCTCGACGAGCACGTGGCCCGGCGTCGAGTCGACGAGCTTGAACGAGTCGACCTGCGCCACGCCGTCCTCCAGTTCCACGCCCTCGCGCAGCCGGTTGGAGACGCCCTTGGCCAGCGGGCCGCGGGTCTGCACGACGTAGGTCTTGGGGACCTCGTAGCTGGGGTGGGTGAGGCGGTTGGCCAGCTCACCGTCGTTGGTGAGGATGAGCAGGCCCTCGGTCTCGTTGTCCAGACGGCCCACGTGGAACAGGTGCTCCTGCCCGGGCTTGAGGTAGGTGGCGATCGAGGGCCGGCCCTCCGGGTCCACCATCGTGGAGATCACGCCGCGGGGCTTGTTGAAGACGAAGTACTGCTTGGTCACGTCCGTCTGCACGGAGATGCCGTCCACCCGGATCACGGCCGTGGCCGGGTCCACGCGCACGCCGGGCTCGGTGACGACGACGCCGTCCACCTCCACGCGGCCCTCCGCGATGAGGTCTTCGCTCACGCGCCGGGACGCCACACCCGCCGCGGCCAGCACCTTCTGCAGGCGCTCGCCCGACTCGTCGTGGATGCGGTCGAGGTGGGCGGCCTTGGCCCGGGCGGCTCCGGCGCCGCGGCCGCGGCGACCGCGGGTGCGCGGCACGGCGTCCTCGTCGAAGGGGGCCTCCTCGCGGGGGCCGGCGGCGCCGCGGCGGGCACCGATCTGTCGCTGGAAATCGCGCTCCTGGAACGGGCCGCCCCGTCGACCGACGGCGGGGGTGCGTCCGGAGCCTCGCGGCTTGCGGGAGTTCATGGGAGGGCGTCCTTTCGGGTGCGCGTCAACGGCGCCGGTCGGGCCGGCGGCGGACGGGTCAGGGGGGTGAGGGACGGCCCGGAGACGGACACGCCCGACTCCATTCTCGCAGATCGGCGGCGTCGCGTCTCCCGGCCACCGCTCCCCCGGCCGTGAGCGCGCAGAGAACCGGCCCGGTCCCGCGACGGGACCGGGCCGGCGTCGTCGGCGCTCAGCGGACGGTCACGGCGCGCCGCCGCGGCAGATCAGCTCACGGGCGAGCTGCCGGTAGGCCTTGGCCCCGTCGTGGTTCTCGGCGAACAGGGTGATGGGCGTGGCCGCCACCGTGGCGTCGGCGAACTTGATGGACCGCTTGATGACGGTCTCGAACACGCGGTCCCCGAAGCCGGCCACGAGCGAGCCCACGACCTCCTTGGAGTGCAGGGTGCGCTGGTCGAACATGGTGGCGAGCACGCCGTCGATCTCCAGGTCCGGGTTGAGCCGGTCCTGCACCTTCTCGATCGTCTCGACGAGGAGCGCGACCGCGCGCAACGCGAAGAACTCGGCCGTCAGCGGGATGATCACGCCGTGCGAGGCCGTCAGCGCGTTCACGGTCAGCAGGCCCAGCGAGGGCTGGCAGTCGATGAGGACCACGTCGTAGTCATCGCGGACCTGACGCAGCGCGCGCTCGAGGACCTGCTCGCGCGCCACCTCGTTGACGAGCTGCACCTCGGCCGCGGACAGGTCGATGTTCGCCGGCAGCAGGTCCATGTTCTCGAAGTCGGTGGACAGGATCGCGTCCTTCGCGGTCACCGACCGCTCCATGAGCACGTTGTACACCGTGGTGTCGAGCTCGTGGGGGTTCGTGCCCAGGCCGGCCGAGAGGGCGCCCTGGGGGTCGAAGTCCACCATGAGCACCTTGCGCCCGTAGCCCGCGAGCGCGGCGCCGAGGTTGATGGTGGAGGTCGTCTTCCCGACGCCGCCCTTCTGGTTCACCATCGAGATGATCCGCGCCGGGCCGTGCGAGGTCAGGGGCGCGGGCTCGGGGAAGTCGTGCTTGGGCCGACCGGTGGGCCCGAGCACGGGCTCGCCGTGGATGGTCATCACGGGGATCGGTTCTCTCGAGGTCACGGCGGTGCCGGCTCCTTCCACGGTGGTCTGCACGCCCGGCCGCGGACCGCGGCGCGCCGCGGCCGCCGTCGTCGGCGTGTCCGGATCTTCCCCCACCCTAGTGCCTGGCGTTCCCGGGACGACGGCGGCGCTCAGCCCGCCGGGCGCAGCAGGCCGGCCAGCGTGTCGAGCACGGCGGGGTCCTCGATGGTCGAGGGCACCGCGTACTCCTCGCCGTCGGCCATCTGACGCATGGTCTTGCGCAGGATCTTGCCGGAGCGGGTCTTGGGCAGCGCGTCCACCACGACGACGTCGCGGAAGTCCGCCACCGGACCCACCTCGCGGCGCACCGCCTGGCGCAGCTCGTCCAGGAGCGCGGCCTCGGCCTCTGAGCCGGGCTCGGGCGTCTCGACGCCGGACTTGAGGACCACGTAGCCCGAGGGTCGCTGGCCCTTGAGCGGGTCCGCGACGCCGATCACGGCGCACTCGGCCACCGCCGGGTGGGCGGCCAGGGCGGCCTCGAGGACGCCCGTGGACAGCCGGTGCCCGGAGACGTTGATGACGTCGTCGGTGCGGCCGAGCACGAACACGTAGCCGTCCTCGTCCACGAGGCCGGAGTCACCGGTCGCGTAATGGCCAGGGAACGCGCTGAGGTAGGAGTCGATGTAGCGCTGGTCGTCGCGCCACAGGGTGGGCAGGGTGCCCGGGGGCAGCGGCAGCCGCAGGGCGATGTTGCCCTCGGTCCCGGCGGGCACGGGCTCGCCCAGGCCGTCCAGGACCACGAGATCGACGCCCGGCGAGGGCACCGAGGACGAGCCGATCTTCACCGGCAGCTGCTCCAGGCCCACCGGGTTCGCCGCGATGGCCCACCCGGTCTCGGTCTGCCACCAGTGGTCGATCACCGGCATGCCCAGCAGGCCCTCGATCCACCGCTGCGTCTCCGGGTCCAGGCGCTCGCCCGCGGCGAAGAAGTGCCGCAGGGAGGACAGGTCGTGGTCCTTGAGCAGCTCGCCCTCGGGGTCGGCGCGGCGGATCGCGCGCAGCGCCGTGGGGGCCGTGAAGAAGGAGCGCACGCCGTGGTCCTCGATCAGCCGCCAGAACGCGCCGGCGTCGGGCGTGCCCACGGGCTTGCCCTCGTACATGACCGTGGTGGCCCCGGCCAGCAGCGGGCCGTAGACGATGTAGGAGTGCCCCACGACCCAGCCCACGTCCGAGGCCGTGCACATCGCCTGCCCCGGACCGACGTCGTAGATGTGCTCCATGGTCCAGCGCAGGGCGACGGCGTGGCCCCCGTTGTCCCGGACGACGCCCTTCGGCTTGCCCGTGGTGCCCGAGGTGTAGAGCACGTACAGCGGGTCGGTGGCCTGCACCGGGACGCAGTCGGCCGGCTCGGCGGCCGCGACGGCCTCGCCCCAGTCCTCCCAGCTCGCGCCCCCGCGCCCGTCGGCGTCCGCGAGCGCGGTCTCGAAGCCCTCGCGGTGGTGGACCAGCACCGTGCGCACGGGGTGCGCGGCGGTCTCGAGCGCCTCGGCCACGGCGGGCAGGTATTCGACCCGGCGCTTGGGCTCGATGCCGCCGGAGCAGGTGAGCACGACGTCGGGGGCGGCGTCGTCGATGCGGGAGGCGAGCTCGCGCGGGGCGAAGCCGCCGAAGACCACGGAGTGCACCGCGCCGAGCCGCGCGCACGCCAGCATCGCGATGTGGGCCTGCGGGATCATCGGCAGGTACACGAGGACGCGGTCGCCCTTGCCGACGCCGCGCGCGGCCAGGGCGCCGGCCAGGCGGGCCACCGCGTCCGTGAGCTCGGCGTACGTGTAGCGGGTGACCTCACCGGTCATCGCGGAGTCGTGGATCAGCGCGACGGCGTCCCCGCGGCCCGCCTCGACGTGCCGGTCCAGGCAGTTGAAGGCGGTGTTCAGCTCGCCGTCCGGGAACCAGCGGTACAGGGGCGCGGCGGAGTCGTCGAGGGCGCGCGTGGGCGCGACGGTCCAGTCGATGGCGCGCGCCGCGTCGAGCCAGAACCCCTCGGGGTCGCGGAGGGAGCGGGCGTGGGCGTCGGCGTACGCGCCGGAGGGGCGGTCTTCGGCGGGGGCATCGTGGGTCGCCATGCGCCCAGGGTAGTGCCGTGGATCACAGGGGGCAAGGGATCTGTATACATTTCGTGCCCCGTCAGTGAGGCGTGGCGGCACGCGCGAGACCCGCGCCGGGGACGCACCACCCAGCCCCCGCACGCCGGACGACGCTCCCCGTAGACGGCGTCGCCCGGCACGCGCATCGGACACACCCCCTGCCCTCGGCGGGACTGTTGTGTATACACTGGCGGCATGCGAGCGAGTGAGCGGGCGTACCAGGCCCTGAGGGCGGAGATCCTCGACTGGTCCCTCCCTCCGGGCGCGGGCCTGGGCGAGGTGGAGCAGGCCGAGCGCCTGGGCATCTCGCGCACCCCTCTGCGCGAGGCGCTCTCCCGCCTGGTGGCCGACGGCCTGGCCGAGCAGGCCCCGGGCCGGGGCATCGTCGTCGCCGACGTGTCCCTCGAACAGGCGGACCAGCTGTTCGACCTGCGCATCGCCCTCGAGTCCCTCCTGGCGCGCCGGGCCGCGCAGCGGGCCACCCCGGAGGCGGCCGAGCGGTTCACGGTCCTCGCGGGCCGTTTCCAGGAGGCCGAGGCGGCCCTGCGCGGCGGGACCGACCCGGCGGACTACTACGCGATGACGGCCGAGCTGGACAGCCGGCTGGACGAGGCCGCCGCGAACCCCTACCTCGTCTCCACCCTGCGCACCCTGCGCCTGCACCTGGCGCGCCTGCGCCGACTGGCCGCGGACGACCCGGCCCGCCTCGCGGCCTCCGCCGCGGAGCACGCGGACATCGCCGACGCCGTCGGCTCGGGCGCCGCAGACCTCGCGGAGGCGACCACGCGGGTCCACCTGCACCACGCCTTCCACCATCTGACCCGGCGCGGCCGCGCCGAGGAGACCCCGACCCTGCTGACCCCCACCGAAGGAGACCGACCATGAAGAACCATCACGTGCGCGTGCACCGCTCCGAGGAGAACCTCGAGCGCAAGGACCAGCTGGCCTGGAAGCTGGCCGAGGTGGCCGTCGACGACGTCGAGGTGCTGCCCGAGGTCGAGGAGATGATCATCAACCGGATCATCGACAACGCCTCCGTCGCGGTCGCCTCGCTGAAGCGCGGCCCGATCGTCGCCGCCCGCGCCCAGGCCCTGTCCCACCCGGTCTCCACCGGCGGTGCGGGCGCCTCCGTGTTCGGTGTGGAGCAGAAGGTCTCCCCCGAGTGGGCCGCATGGGCCAACGGCGTGGCCGTCCGCGAGCTGGACTACCACGACACGTTCCTGGCCGCCGAGTACTCCCACCCGGGCGACAACATCCCGCCGATCCTCGCCGTCGCCCAGCACACCGGCCGCTCCGGCAAGGACCTGATCCGCGGCATCGCCACCGGCTACGAGATCCAGGTGGACCTCGTGAAGTCCATCAACCTGTACGGCCACAAGATCGACCACGTGGCCCACATCGGCCCCTCCGCCTCCGCCGGCATCGGCACCCTGCTCGGCCTGGACACCGAGACCATCTTCCAGGCCATCGGCCAGGGCTTGCACACCACCACCGCCACCCGCCAGTCCCGCAAGGGCGAGATCTCCACGTGGAAGGCCCACGCCCCGGCGTTCGCCGGCAAGATGGCCGTCGAGGCCGTGGACCGCGCCATGCGCGGCCAGACCTCCCCCGTCCCGATCTACGAGGGCGAGGACGGCGTGATCGCCTGGCTGCTGGACGGCCCGGACGCCTCCTACGAGGTGCCGCTGCCCGAGCAGGGCGAGCCCAAGCGCGGCATCCTGGACACCTACACCAAGGAGCACTCGGCCGAGTACCAGGCCCAGGCCTGGATCGACCTGGCCCGCAAGCTCCACAGGGAGCACCCGGAGGCCACCGACCCGGCGAACGTCGAGTCGGTGCTGATCAAGACCTCGCACCACACCCACTACGTGATCGGCTCGGGCGCCAACGACCCGCAGAAGTACGATCCGACGGCCTCGCGCGAGACCCTCGACCACTCGATCCCCTACATCTTCACCGTGGCCCTGCAGGACGGCTCCTGGCACCACGTGGACTCCTACGCCCCCGAGCGCGCCCAGCGCGAGGACACCGTGGCCCTGTGGCACCGGGTGACCACCGTGGAGGACCCGGAGTGGACCCGCCGCTACCACTCGCTGGACCTCGCGGAGAAGGCGTTCGGCGGAGCGGTGGAGATCACCCTCAAGGACGGCACCGTCATCACCGACGAGATCGCCGTGGCCGACGCCCACCCGCTCGGCGCCCGGCCGTTCGCCCGCGAGCAGTACATCCAGAAGTTCCGCACCCTGGCCGAGGGCATCGTCTCGAAGGAGGAGCAGGACCGCTTCCTGGCCGCCGCCGAGCGCGTGGCCGAGCTGCAGCCCGGCGAGCTGGACCAGCTGAACATCCTGGCGGACCCGGCGTTCCTGTCCGAGGCCGACCTCGCCGCCGCCCCGAAGGGCCTGTTCTGATGCTGTACTCGACGAAGACGGCCGAACAGAAGCGGATCGACCTGCGGCAGACCCTGAAGCAGGGCGGCGCCCAGCAGTTCCCGGGCGCGTTCACCCCGCTGACCGCCAAGCTGATCCAGGAGAAGGGCTTCCCCGGGGTGTACATCTCCGGCGGCGTGCTCGCGAACGAGCTGGGCCTGCCCGACGTCGGGCTGACCACGCTCACCGAGGTGGCCGTGCGCGGCGGGCAGATCGCCCGCCTCACGGACCTGCCGTGCCTCATCGACGCGGACACGGGCTTCGGCGAGCCGATGAACGTGGCCCGCACGGTGCAGGAGTTCGAGAACGCCGGCCTGGCCGGCTGCCACATCGAGGACCAGTTCAACCCCAAGCGATGCGGCCACCTCGACGGCAAGAACATGGTGGACCTCGACACCGCGGTCAAGCGCATCGCCGCCGCCGTCGACGCCCGCCGGGACCCGAACTTCCTCATCATGGCGCGCACCGACCTGCGTGCCGTGGAGGGCCTGGACGCCGCGATCGCCCGCATGAAGGCGCTCGTGGAGGCCGGTGCGGACGCGATCTTCCCGGAGGCCCTGAAGGACATCGGCGAGTTCGAGACCGTGTGTCGCGAGCTGGAGCCCCTCGGGGTCCCGGTCCTGGCGAACATGACCGAGTTCGGCAAGTCCGAGCTGTTCACCCGCCGGCAGCTGGCGGACGCCGGCATCGCGATGGTGATCTACCCGGTCACCCTGCTGCGCTCCGCGATGGGCGCCGCCGAGCGCGTGCTCGACGCCATCAAGGAGGAGGGCACCCAGCAGTCGCAGGTGGAGCAGATGCTCACCCGCGCCCGCCTCTACGAGCTGGTGGACTACGAGGGCTACAACGCCTTCGACACGGGCATCTTCAACTTCGACGTGCCCACGCTCGACATCGGCGCCAACCACGCCGACCTCTGACCCGTCACCGGGCCCGCCCGTGCGCGGGCGGGCCCCACTCCCCGAGGAGGGACACCATGACCGAGACCGAGATCAAGAAGGGCCTGGCCGGCGTCGTCGTGGACACCACGGCGATCTCCAAGGTCAACCCGGAGACGAACTCCCTGCTGTATCGCGGCTACCCCGTGCAGGACCTGGCCGCGCAGCTTTCGTTCGAGGCCGTCGCGCTGCTGCTCTGGACGGGCGAGCTGCCCACGGACGAGGAGCTGGCCGCGTTCGAGCACTTCGAGCGCGCGCACCGTGCCCTCGACCCGAAGGTGAAGCAGGCCATCGACCTGCTGCCCACCGACTGCCACCCCATGGACGTCGGACGCACCGCCGTGTCCGTGCTCGGCGCGAACCACCCGAAGGCGGAGGACTCCTCCCCCGAGGCCGAGCTGGAGAAGGCCCAGGCCCTGTTCGCGGCGTTCCCGGCCGTCGTCGCCTACGACCAGCGCCGCCGGCGCGGCCAGGACGTGGTGGAGCCGCGCGAGGACCTGGACTACTCGCAGAACTTCCTCTGGATGACGTTCGGCGAGGAGGCCGCCCCGGAGGTCGTGGACGCGTTCCGCGTCTCGATGGTGCTGTACGCCGAGCACTCGTTCAACGCCTCGACTTTCACCGCGCGCGTGATCACCTCGACGCTCTCCGACCTGCACTCGGCCGTGACCGGTGCGATCGGCGCGCTCAAGGGCCCCCTGCACGGCGGCGCCAACGAGGCCGTGATGCACACCTTCGACGAGATCGGCATCCGGAAGGAGGAGTCCCGTGAGGACGCCGCCGCCCGAGCGAAGGCGTGGATGGAGGACGCCCTGGCCCAGAAGAAGAAGGTCATGGGCTTCGGCCACCGCGTCTACAAGAACGGCGACTCCCGCGTGCCCACCATGAAGGCCGCGCTGGACCGGATGATCGAGCACTACGGCCGCGAGGAGATGCTCGGCCTGTACGACGGTCTGGAGCAGGCCATGGACGAGGCCAAGCAGATCAAGCCGAACCTCGACTACCCCGCCGGCCCGACCTACCACCTGATGGGCTTCGACACGGAGATGTTCACCCCGCTGTTCATCGCCTCGCGCATCACGGGCTGGACCGCCCACATCATGGAGCAGCGCGCCGCGAACGCGCTGATCCGCCCGCTCTCGGCCTACGACGGCCCCGAGCAGCGGGAGCTGCCGGCGGGCTGAGCCTCGTGAGGGGCGGTCGGGGCGACTTGTCGGAGGTGTAGACGCAGATCACCTCCGACACGTCGCCCCATTCGCTCGCGGCGCGGTGCCGCGTGCACGACGACGGCGGGTCGCCCCGGGTGGGGCGGCCCGCCGTCGTCGTGTCGTCATCGGTGCGACGCCCTCGCAGAGTGGTCACGACACGCCGCGTGCCGGGCGCGGCGACGGCGTGTCGTGACCACTGTGTCGGGCCGGTCGTCGGCCCCTCAGCGCCGGGCCGCCGCGTCGGCGCGGCGGGCCAGGCCGGCGGCGACGAGGCCGGCGAACAGCGGGTGCGGGCGGGTCGGCCGGGAGGAGAACTCCGGGTGGGCCTGCGTGGACACGTAGTACGGGTGCACGTCCCGGGGCAGCTCCACGAACTCCACGAGGGCGCCGTCCGGGGAGGTGCCGCAGATCGCGAGACCGGCCTCCTCGAGGCGGTCGCGGTAGGCGTTGTTCACCTCGTAGCGGTGGCGGTGGCGCTCGGTCACCTCGGTGGTGCCGTAGGCCTCGGCCACCACGGAGCCCGGGCGCAGGGTCGCGGGGAAGGCGCCCAGGCGCATGGTGCCGCCGAGGTCCCCCTCGCCGGCCACGATCTGCTCCTGCTCGGCCATGGTGGCGATCACGGGCGAGGCGGTCTCCGGGTCGAACTCGGTGGAGTCCGCGTCCTCCAGGCCGAGGACGTTGCGGGCGTACTCGATGACCATGGACTGCAGGCCCAGGCACAGACCCAGCGTCGGGATCCGCTGCTCGCGGGCGTGCCGCAGCGCGCCGAGCTTGCCCTCGAGCCCGCGCACGCCGAAGCCGCCGGGCACACACACGGCGTCGACGTCCGCGAGCGCCACCGCCGCGCCCTCGGGGGTGGCGCACTCGTCCGCGGCCACCCAGCGGATGCCCACCTTGGCCCGGTGGGCGAAGCCACCGGCGCGCAGCGCCTCGGTGACGGACAGGTAGGCGTCCGGCAGGTCCACGTACTTGCCCACGAGCGCCACCGTGAGCTCGTGCTCCGGGTGGTGCACGGCGTCCATGAGGGCATCCCACGCGGTCCAGTCCACGTCCTTGAACTTCAGGTCCAGGGACTGCACCACGTGGGCGTCGAGGCCCTGGTCGTGGATGACGCGGGGGATGTCGTAGATGGAGGGGGCGTCGGCGCAGTTGACGACGGCGTCCTGCGGGACGTCGCACATGCGGGCGATCTTGCCGCGGACATCGTCGGGGACGGCCCGGTCCGAGCGCAGCACGATCGCGTCCGGCTGGATGCCGATCGAGCGCAGGGCGGCCACGGAGTGCTGGGTGGGCTTGGTCTTGAGCTCCTGCGAGGGGCCGATGTACGGCACGAGGGAGACGTGCAGGAAGAAGACGTCGTCGCGGCCGACGTCCTGGCGGACCTGGCGGGCGGCCTCGAGGAAGGGCTGCGACTCGATGTCGCCGACGGTGCCGCCGATCTCCGTGATGATCACGTCCGGGGCGGGGCGGTCGCCGCGGGGCTCCGCGGGCAGGCGCATCCGGCGGCAGATCTCGTCGGTGATGTGCGGGATGACCTGGACGGTGTCCCCGAGGTACTCGCCGCGGCGCTCGCGGGCGATCACGGTGGAGTACACCTGGCCGGTGGTCACGTTGTCCAGGCCGTCGAGGTCCTCGTCGAGGAAGCGCTCGTAGTGGCCGATGTCCAGGTCCGTCTCGGCGCCGTCCTCGGTGACGAACACCTCGCCGTGCTGGAACGGGTTCATGGTGCCCGGGTCCACGTTGAGGTAGGGGTCGAGCTTCTGCATCACCACCCTGAGCCCGCGCGCCTTGAGCAGGTGGCCGAGCGAGGAGGCCGTGAGCCCCTTGCCGAGGGAGGAGGCGACACCGCCGGTCACGAACACGTGACGGGTGACGCGCGTGGACGTCTGAGTACGAGAAGTTCGTTTCACCACGGATCTTGAGCGTATCAGGTGCGGGGCTCAGCGCGCGCGCGGATGCGCGGCGGAGTAGACCTCGCGCAGGGAGTCCACGGTGACGAGGGTGTACACCTGCGTGGTGGTCACGGACGCGTGCCCGAGCAGCTCCTGGACCACGCGGACGTCCGCGCCGCCGGCCAGCAGGTGCGTGGCGAAGCAGTGGCGCAGGGTGTGGGGCGAGACGTCCGCCTCGAGGCCGGCGCGCTCGGCCGCCCGCTTCAGCACGGCCCACGCGGACTGCCGGGAGAGCCGGCCCCCGCGGGCGTTGACGAACAGGGCGGGCGTGGAGCGTGTGACTCCCGTCATGATCGTGGGCCGTCCCCGCACCAGCCATGCGTCGAGCGCGGCGGCCGCGTAGGAGCCGATCGGCACCACGCGCTCCTTGGACCCCTTGCCGAACAGGCGGACCACGGGCTGGCCGCCGTCGTCCCCGGTCTGCGCGAGCCCCACCACGTCGTCGACGTCGAGGCCGACCACCTCGGAGATGCGGGCGCCGGTGCCGTAGAGGAACTCGAGCAGCGCGCGGTCCCGCAGTCCGGCGGGGGTGTCGACGGGCACGGCCTCCAGCAGCGCCGTCACCTGCTCCACGGGGAGCGCCTTCGGCAGGCGGTCGCCCGGCTTCGGCGGGTGGACGTCGCGGGCGGGGTCGGCGGGCGTGAGTCCCTCGAGGGCCCAGAACCGGTGCAGGCCGCGCACGGCCGCGAGCACGCGGGCCGCCGAGCGGACCGCGAGGGGCCGCCCGCCGTCCTCGCCGGTGCCCAGCGCCCGCAGGAAGCCGGAGACGTGGCCGGGGTCGACGTCGGCGGGGGCGCGCACCCCGTGGGCTTCGAGCCAGCGGCGGTAGCGCTCGAGGTCGCGGCGGTAGGCGGCCAGCGTGTTCGCGGCGAGGCCCCGCTCGACGGCCAGGTGCTCCAGGTGGCGGCGGAACGGGGCCGCGAGCGCGGACTCCGCGCCCCGGCCCCCACGGCTCCCACGGGCCTCGGCCTCGCCGCTCCCCCGGGCGGCCGGGTCGGTGCTCACGCGGGCCAGTCCGCCCCGGGGCCGTGGCGGTCGGGGACGAACGGCGCGTCCACGGGACGCAGGCGTCGCCAGCCCTGGGCCCGGTGGGCGCCCAGGGCCAGCACGGCGACGACGGTGGACGGGTTGTGCACCCGGCCGTCCAGGACGGCGTCGGTCACCTCGTCGAGGCCGACCCACACGAGCGGCATGGCCGCCTCCTCGTCCTGCCGGGTGTGCCGCTCGCCGTCGGGGATCTCCTCGATCTGACGGGCCAGGAACACGCGGATCGCCTCGCTGGAGCCGCCCGGGGTCGTGTAGTAGTCGACGAGGGTGTGCCACTCGCGGGCGCGCAGGTCGGCCTCCTCGGCCAGCTCACGGACGGCGACCTGGTGGAGGTCCTCCCCGTCCACGTCCCGCAGGCCCGCCGGGATCTCCCACAGCTCCATGCCCACGGGGTGGCGGTACTGGCGGACGAGGGCCACCTGCTCGCGGGGGCCGGTGGTGGTGAGCTTGGTGCGGACCGCGAGGATCGCCACGGCGCCCGGGTGCACCATCAGCTCCCGGGTCAGCGGATCCCGGGACTTGTCCGCCGGGTCCAGGCGGAACGACTCCCGGGCGATGTCCCACACTCGGCCCTCGTAGACGGTCTTCGACTTCTTCACCGGGCGGGGGACGTGCAGGTCGCGCAGGGGCGAGCGTCCCGCGGACGCGGGGATCTCAGGCATGGGGCGATCCTTTCATGTCGGGGCGGCGTCCGCGGACCGGGTCAGCCGCGTTCGCGGGCGGAGGACTCGAGCAGCTCCCGGGCGTGCTCGCGGGCCGCCGCGGAGTCCCCGCGGCCGGCGAGCATGCGGGCGAGCTCCTCGACCCGTTCGTCGGCCGTCAGGGTCACGACGTCGGAGGTGGTCACACCCGCGGCCGGATCCGAGTTCTTCTCCACCCGCACGTGCCGGTCCGCATAGGCGGCGACCTGGGGCAGGTGCGTCACGGCGATGACCTGCACGTGGCGGGCGAGCCGGGCCAGGCGTGCCCCGATCCGCACGGCGGCCTCACCGCCCACGCCGGCGTCGACCTCGTCGAACACGAAGGTGGGCACCGGGTCCGTGGCGGCCAGGACCACCTCGAGGGCGAGCATCACGCGGGAGAGCTCGCCGCCGGAGGCGCCGCGGCCCAGGGGCCGGGGCTCGACGCCCGCGTGGGGGCGCAGGGCGAGCGTGACGTCCTCAGCGCCGTACGGGCCGAGACCGTCCCCGGCGACCGGCGTCAGCCCGACGTGGAACGAGGCGTCCGGCATGAACAGGGCGTGCAGCTCCTCGGTCACCGCGGTCTCGAGCCGCTCGGCGGCCGCGGTGCGCAGGGCGGTGAGGGTCGCGGCCCGCTCGCGCAGCGCGGCGTCCAGCCGGTCGACCTCCGCCTCGAGCTCCTCGAGGCGGCCGGAGTCGCCCTGCAGCTCGTCCAGGCGCGGACGCTGGGTCCGGGCCCAGTCGATCACGTCGGCGAGCTCCGGCCCGTAGAGCCGCTGCAGTCGTGTGAGCTCGGCCAGCCGCGACTGGGCCGCGTCGAGGTCGGAGGCCGCGTCGGCGTCCAGGTCAGCGGTGTAGCGGGCCAGGTCGCCGGCGATGTCCGTGAGCACGACGGCGGCCTCGGCCAGGCGCGCGGCCGCGGCGGCGAGCTCGGGGTCGTCGCCGGGGGCGGCGAGCACGGCCTGCCGCGCCCCCTCCACGAGGCTGACGGCGCCGGGGGTCTCGTCCATCGCGTCCACGTCGGGGCCGGCCAGTCGGGCGTGCGCCTCCCCCGAGGCGGCACGCAGCTCCTCGACGTCCTCGAGCCGGCGGATGAGAGCCCGCAGCTCCTCGTCCTCCCCCTCCTGCGGGTCGGCGAGGTCGATCTCCTCGAGCGAGCGCTGGAGCGCCTCGGCCTCGCGGGCCCGCTCCTGGCGGTGGGTGGTGAGCTCCTCGCGCTCCCGACGCGCGGCGGCCCAGGCGGCGTGGTCGGCGCGGTAGGCCCGCAGGGCCGCGGCGAGCTCGGCGCCGCCGAACGCATCGAGGGCGTGCCGCTGGGCGTCGGCGCCCTGGAGGCGGACCTGGTCGTTCTGCCCGTGCACGGCCACGAGCGTGGCCCCGATCTCGGAGAGCAGGCCCACGGGCACGGAACGGCCGCCGGCCGCGGCGCGGGAGCGTGTGCCCTCCCCCGACGCCGTGACGCTGCGGCTGAGGACCAGGTCGCGGGTGCCGTCGTCGCCCTCGTCCACGACCGCACCGGCCTCCTGAGCCAGGCGGAGCGCCGCGTGGTCCGCGGCCACGCGCACGCCGGCGTCCACGACGGCTCGGGACGAGCCCCGGCGGACCGCGCCCGCGTCGGCGCGAGCACCGAGCAGCAGGCCCAGGGCGGTGACCACCATGGTCTTGCCGGCGCCGGTCTCACCGGTGACGACGGTGAAGCCGGGGTCCAGGTCCACGGTGGCCTCGCCGATCACGCCGAGCCCCGAGATCCTCAGATGGTCGATCATGCGTCCTCCCCGGGGTGACGCGCCCCGCGGTCGCGGTGGCGCTGGATGTCCGCGGGCGAGAGCACCGACAGCGGCATGGTGGCCGGTTCGACGACGTCGGGACGCGGCCCCGCGTGCCGCGGCTCGACGGTCTCCACCGCGTGGAGCACGCCCGCCCGCTCCTGGGCGGTGACGGGGCCGCGCCAGCCGTCCGTGGGCAGCCGGAACTTGCGCACCAGCCGTTCCGCGAAGGGAGTCGGGTTGAGACGGGCCAGGCGCACCGGCTCCGCCGACCGGGACACCTCGATCCGGGCCTGCGGCGGCAGTTCGACGGTGCGCCGGCCGTCACACCACAGCACACCGGTCTCGCGGGTGCGGGTGAGCACGTCCACGCCGATCGTGGAGCGCGGACCCACCACGAGGGGGCGGGTGAACAGGGCGTGGGCGCTGATGGGCACGCACAGCAGGGCCTCCACGGAGGGCCACACCACAGGGCCCCCGCCGGAGAAGGCGTAGGCCGTGGAGCCGGTGGGGGTGGCCAGCACGACGCCGTCGCAGCCGAAGGCCGTCAGCGGCGAGTTGTCCACGGACACGACCACCTCGAGCATCCGCTCCCGGTGGGACTTCTCCACGGAGGCCTCGTTGAGGGCCCACGTGCGGGCCACCTCGCGGCCCTCCACGTGCACGACGACGTCCAGGGCCATGCGCTCGATCACCACGTAGGACTCCGAGGCGATCGCCTGGACGGTGCGGTGCAGGTCGGTGCGCTCGGACTCGGCGAGGAAGCCGACGTGGCCCAGGTTCACCGCCAGCAGCGGCACGTTGTAGCCGCGGACGAAGTCGGCCGCCCGCAGCACCGAGCCGTCGCCGCCGAGGACGAGGCCGAGGGTGATGTCCTCGAGCTCGCAGTCGACCCCGAGGGCCTCCGGCGCGAACTCCGGGGGGTCCCCCGCGGCCGCGCGGATGGCGGCCACGTCCTGTTCGAGCATGACGCTGACCAGGCCCTCCTCCGCGAACATGCGGGTGGCCTGCAGCGCCGCGCTGATGGCGTCCTCGCGGCCCGTGTGGGTCAGGACGAGGACGCGACGTCCGGGGGTGTAGGGCATGGTTCCTTCCGCGGGCCGGGGTGCCGGGCACTGCGCTCCAGGATAGCCACGAGACCGGACGCGCGAACCGGTGGCCCCGCGCCCGTGGACGGGCGGTGTCCCCCGGTCGGGGGTCAGGACCAGTCGATGTGCGCGCCCCGGACCCACCCGGCGGCGCTCTCGCCGGCGGGCGTGGCCGGGCCCGTCCCGCCAGCCGGGTCGTCGGCCGCGGTGGCGTCGGGACGGCGGAGTCGCAGGAAGAACTCGGCGTTCCCGTCCTGGCCGGCCAGGCCGGATCGGGCAAGGCCGCGCGGTGCGAGGCCGGCGCCCAGCGCGGCCGCGGCCACCCCCGCGACGGCGTCGCGGCGGGCGTCGGGATCGGTCACGACGCCCGTCCGCGGCAGAGCGCGCCGCCCGACCTCGAACTGGGGCTTGACCATGAGCAGCAGCTCGGCGCCGGGTCGGCACACGCCCGCGAGCGGGGCGAGGACGAGACGCAGCGAGATGAAGGACAGGTCGGAGACCACCAGGTCCACCGGACCGTCGATGTCCTCGGCCGTGAGGTCGCGGACGTTGAGCCCCTCGCGCACGAGGACGCGAGGGTCGGCCCGGACGGGCGGGGCCAGCTGGTCGTGGCCCACGTCGACGGCGGCCACCCGTTCAGCGCCCCGCTCGAGGAGGACCTGGGTGAAGCCGCCGGTGGAGGCCCCGGCGTCGAGCGCCCGGCGGCCGGCCACGCCCACGTCCGGGAACGCCTCGAGTGCGCTGACCAGCTTGTGGGCCGCACGGGAGACGTACCGCGGGCCCGGGTCGCGCAGGCGCAGGGTGGCGTCGGCGGCCACGCGGTCGGCGGGCCGGCGCACCGGGCGGCCGTCGAGGAGCACCTGTCCCGCGCGGATGAGCGCCGCGCCCTCCGTGCGGGAGCGTGCCAGGCCCCGAGCGGCCAGGGCGACGTCGGCGCGTGCGGTCTCAGCCACGCCGTGGGTCCGCGGAGGCCTCGGCCCCGCCGGCGAGCAGAGCGGGCAGGTGAGCACGGACCCACGTCGGCCGGTCTGGCCCGGGGGCGGCGCCCGCGGTCTCGCGCGTGTCGATGCCGGTCAGGACGAGCACCGTGTCGAACCCCGCCGCGTTGCCGCCGCGGATGTCCGTGTCCAGGCGGTCGCCGACCACGAGGGGACGGGCCAGGCCGAGGGCGTCGGCCGCCGTCCGGAACAGTCGTGGCTCGGGCTTGCCCGCCGCGACGGGCGCGGTGCCGGTGGCCCGGCCCACCGCCTCGACGAGGGCCCCGTTGCCGGGGGCGATCCCCTCCGCGCGCGGAATCGAGGTGTCCAGGTTGGTGGCGACCCAGGTGGCCCCGGCGCGCACGGCGTACGCCGCCTCCGCCAGATCGGCCCAGCCGAGACCGGGGTCGAAGCCCTGGATCACCGCGTCGGGACGCTGCGCCGCGGACGCGACCACCTCGTAGCCCCGCTCCTCGACCACGGCGCGCAGGTACGCCGAGCCGACCACGAGCACCCGACCGGTGCGGCGGCCCAGCGTCTCCTCGAGCAGGTCGACGCCCGCCGGTGCGGAGCCGAAGACCTGCCCCGCCTGCGCGGGCACCCCGAGCGTGCGGAGATGCTCGGCCACGGACTCCGGCGCGCGGGAGGCGTTGTTCGTCACGAACCCGACCGGCACGCCCCGTTCCTGCAGCGTCGACAGCGTCTCGACCGCCCCGGCGATCGCGCCGCCTCCGGCGTAGACGACGCCGTCCAGGTCGCACAGCAGCCCGTCGTGACCGTCGAAGAACGTGGCGCTCACCGACCGTCCGCCTCCGGGGCCTCGAGGGCGTCGAACAGCGACAGCTGGTTCGGGTCGACCTCGTCCGGCGCGTCGACGGCGGCCGGCGGCTCCGTGGCGGCCTCCGGCCGGGGCGCCTCGGTCGGCTCCGTGGCGGCCTCCGGCTCCTCGGCCGGGGATCCGTCCGCCGTCGGCTCCGCACCGGCCTCGGCCGCAGACCGCTCGTGGCGCCGTTCGCGGGGGGACGGGCGGCGGTCCCGGGGGTCCTCGACCGGCTCGGTGTCCACGTCGATGATCTCCGGGTCCGCGAACCCGCCCACGCCGAGGGCCTTCTCCGCGACGCGCACGGCGCGCGCCCAGAGCCGAGCCTCGTCGCGGCGCCCCAGGGCGAGCAGCACGTCGGCCTGACGCTGGAACAGCCGGGGAGAGAAGGGGTAGCCGCGCCGCCGGTCCAGTTCCGGGATCTGCAGGGCCTCATGGGCGCCCTGGAGGTCGCCGGCGTCCTCGCGGATGCCGGAGACGACCATGGCCAGCTCGGCCCGCGCCGCCCGGTCCAGACGCGAGGCATCCACCTCGGCGGCCAGCTGCAGGGCCTTCTCCGTGCGGCCGAGGGCACGCTCGCTATCCACCTGCGCGGCGATGTGGGTGTCATCGCCCGTCATACGCCGGTAGGTGCGGAACTCGCGCAGCGCGTCGGCGTACTCCCCCGCCGCGTAGGCGGTGAGCGCGACTGCCTCGCGCACGCGTGAGAGGCGGCCGCCCTTGCGGGACGCGGCGAGGGCGTGCTGGAACGCCAGCGCCGGGTCGACGTCCAGGTAGCGGCCGGCCATCACGAGATGCTTGGCGACCCAGCTGGCAGGACGCTCGTCAAGGCCGTTGATCTCCTTGAGCGTGCCGCGGTCGAGCTCCTGGCCCGTCACGTCCGGGTCGATGTCCGGAGAGCGCTCCTGGTCCGCACGATTCGCCGCTCGGAGGTCACCGGGATTGTGCGCGGGTCGTTCGGCGCGGTCCTCGCGACGAGGGCCCGTCGGCGCACCGCGGCGCTCGGGGCGTCCGCCCCCCTGGCCCGGGCCGCGCCGCCGGTCCTCGTGAGGCCCGCCGGAGCGGCGCCGGTCACCGGCACCGCTGCGAGGACGTCCGTCGCGGTCTCCACCACGACGCCGGCCATCACCGCCACCACGGGGCCCGCGGCCCTCGGATCCGCGGTCCTCGCGGCGCTCTCGGGGGGTGTCCTCAGCCATGGTGTCCTTCCTGGGCGTCACGCCGCGACGGTCCGCGGGAACGCGGTCTCTGTTCCTCATGTGCCGGCCTCGCGGCCGGGTCCTCAGGGGACCAGGCTAGTGCCCGGAGCCTGTGGCAGACCGTCCTTGCGGGGAAAACAGTCCAGAAATGCGGGAAGGGCCTCGCACCAACAGTGCGAGGCCCTCCCTCAAAGAATGTCCGGCGGCGACCTACTCTCCCACAACCTCCCGGCTGCAGTACCATCGGCGCTGTGGGCCTTAGCTTCCGGGTTCGGAATGGAACCGGGCGTTTCCCCCACGCTATGACCGCCGTAACCCTAACCCCACACCACCACCCTCAACACGGGCAACAGCAGGGAAACCTACGGGTCACACAACAGTGACACTATTCAACTCAAAACACCTCAACCACCCACCAACAAGCAGACAGCCGGTTGCAATCAGACAACCGCACAGTGGACGCGAACACCCACCCATCACCTTGAAGCAAGCAATGGGATAAGAGTGTGTGTAAGTCATCGGCCTATTAGTACTGGTCAGCTTCACGAGTCTTCAGTCCTCGCTTCCACATCCAGCCTATCAACCCAGTGTTCTAGCTGGGGGCCTCACACCCTCAAAGGGGCAAGGAAATCTCATCTCGAAGCCGGCTTCCCGCTTAGATGCTTTCAGCGGTTATCCATCCCGAACGTAGCTAATCAGCCATGCACCTGGCGGTACAACTGACATACCAGAGGTTCGTCCGTCCCGGTCCTCTCGTACTAAGGACAGACCTTCTCAAATTTCCAACGCGCGCAGAGGATAGGGACCGAACTGTCTCACGACGTTCTGAACCCAGCTCGCGTACCGCTTTAATGGGCGAACAGCCCAACCCTTGGGACCTACTCCAGCCCCAGGATGCGACGAGCCGACATCGAGGTGCCAAACCATGCCGTCGATATGGACTCTTGGGCAAGATCAGCCTGTTATCCCCGAGGTACCTTTTATCCGTTGAGCGACGGCCGTTCCACAACGAGCCGCCGGATCACTAGTCCCGACTTTCGTCCCTGCTCGAGCTGCCACTCTCACAGTCAAGCTCCCTTGTGCACTTGCACTCGACACCTGATTGCCAACCAGGCTGAGGGAACCTTTGGGCGCCTCCGTTACATTTTAGGAGGCAACCGCCCCAGTTAAACTACCCATCAGGCACTGTCCCTGACCCGGATCACGGGCCGAAGTTAGATATCCAGAGTGACCAGAGTGGTATTTCAACGGCGACTCCACGAACACTGGCGTGCCCGCTTCACAGTCTCCCACCTATCCTACACAAGTCACACCGAATACCAATACCAAACTATAGTAAAGGTCACGGGGTCTTTCCGTCCTTCTGCGCGTAACGAGCATCTTTACTCGTAATGCAATTTCGCCGAGTTCATAGTTGAGACAGCGGGGAAGTCGTTACTCCATTCGTGCAGGTCGGAACTTACCCGACAAGGAATTTCGCTACCTTAGGATGGTTATAGTTACCACCGCCGTTTACTGGGGCTTAAGTTCTCCGCTTCGCCGAAGCTAACAGGTCCCCTTAACCTTCCAGCACCGGGCAGGAGTCAGTCCATATACATCGTCTTACGACTTCGCATGGACCTGTGTTTTTGATAAACAGTCGCTTCCCCCTGGTCTCTGCGGCCCCGATCCCCTCACACCAGCACGTGGTGCTCAAGGTTGGGGCCCCCCTTCTCCCGAAGTTACGGGGGCATTTTGCCGAGTTCCTTAACCATGATTCTCTCGATCGCCTTAGTATTCTCTACCTGACCACCTGTGTCGGTTTAGGGTACGGGCAGTTTGAACCTCACGCCGATGCTTTTCTAGGCAGCATAGGATCACCGGATCACCCACCAAGTGGGCGCCCATCAGGTCTCAGGCATACAGCCGGCGGATTTACCTACCGGCAGCCCTACACCCTTAGACCAGGTCATTTCCATTGCCCGGCCCGGCTACCTTCCTGCGTCACACCTGTTAATGCGCTTGCCTCCCCGGTTCAGGTCCCGCGCTCCCCACCACCGACCCCGTCAAAGACGGGGTTCGGGATGGTTCGGGCGGTTAGTATCACCGGCTCAGCATGGGCGGTTCTTCACTGGTACGGGAATATCAACCCGTTGTCCATCGACTACGCCTGTCGGCCTCGCCTTAGGTCCCGACTTACCCAGGGCAGATTAGCTTGACCCTGGAACCCTTAGTCATCCGGCGGACGGGTTTCTCACCCGTCTTTCGCTACTCATGCCTGCATTCTCACTCGTCCACAATCCACCAGAAGTTACCCGCTGGCTTCACCTCGTGAACGACGCTCCCCTACCCATCCAGCAAAACTGAATGCCACGGTTTCGGCGGTGTACTTGAGCCCCGCTACATTGTCGGCGCGGAATCACTTGACCAGTGAGCTATTACGCACTCTTTCAAGGGTGGCTGCTTCTAAGCCAACCTCCTGGTTGTCTCAGCAACTCCACATCCTTTCCCACTTAGCAAACGCTTAGGGGCCTTAACCGGTGGTCTGGGCTGTTTCCCTCTCGACTATGAAGCTTATCCCCCACAGTCTCACTGCCACGCTCTCACTTCCCGGCATTCGGAGTTTGGCTGAAGTCAGTAACCTTGTAGGGCCCATCGTCCATCCAGTAGCTCTACCTCCGGGAAGAAACACGTGACGCTGCACCTAAATGCATTTCGGGGAGAACCAGCTATCACGGAGTTTGATTGGCCTTTCACCCCTACCCACAGCTCATCCCCTCCATTTTCAACTGAAGTGGGTTCGGTCCTCCACGCGCTCTTACACGCGCTTCAACCTGGCCATGGGTAGATCACTCCGCTTCGGGTCTAGGACACGCGACTCAATCGCCCTATTCAGACTCGCTTTCGCTACGGCTTCCCCACACGGGTTAACCTCGCCACGTATCACTAACTCGCAGGCTCATTCTTCAAAAGGCACGCTGTCACCCCACAAGGAGGCTCCAACGGTTTGTAGGCACATGGTTTCAGGTACTATTTCACTCCCCTCCCGGGGTACTTTTCACCATTCCCTCACGGTACTGATCCGCTATCGGTCAACAGGTAGTATTCAGGCTTACCAGGTGGTCCTGGCAGATTCACACGGGATTCCTCGGGCCCCGTGCTACTCGGGCAACCCTCCAACAGCGGCGGAACACATTTCGACTACGGGACTCTCACCCTCTACGGTCCAGCATCCACACTGGTTCGTCTATATGCCCGCACCTCACTGCGCCATGCCGGCAGACATGACAAGGAGGGGCCCACAACACCGCACATGCAACCCCTGCCGGGTATCACACACATACGGTTTAGCCCCATCCGCGTTCGCTCGCCACTACTAACGGAATCACTTTTGTTTTCTCTTCCTGTGGGTACTGAGATGTTTCACTTCCCCACGTTCCCTCCACCCGGTCTATGTGTTCAACCGGGGGTCACACGACACGTCGTGCGGGGTTTCCCCATTCGGAAATCCTGGTCTCAACGTCCGGTTATCGACTCCACCAGGCTTATCGCAGATTCCCACGTCCTTCTTCGGCTCCTGTTGCCAAGGCATCCACCATGCGCCCTTGGAAACTTTCACACACAATGAAAGTCCTCAAATGAGCAATATCTAACTAAGATGTCATTCTCGGCATCACCACACCTCACACACCACCCCAGGGGGAACAGTGCGATCAACGATGCAGCAACAAAAAATAAGATGCTCGCGTCCACTATGCAGTTCTCAAACAACAACCCACACCCCATCCACCAACCCTCAAGGCCAGCTTCACAAGATACGGACACCAGAAACAACAACCCCAACCCTCACAGGTCAGGGCACCTGCTGTTCCAGGACCCAACAGTGTGCCAACACCAGCCCGCAGCCACCAACACCACCCATTCCAACCACACCCTCACAGGCATGACGTACTCGAGCACTGCCGGCACCACCACTGGCACCATTCGTTGATGTTCCACCCATGAGCAACCCGCCATCACACACGCGGTGATGCAACGGGCACTGATGCTCCTTAGAAAGGAGGTGATCCAGCCGCACCTTCCGGTACGGCTACCTTGTTACGACTTAGTCCCAATCGCTGGTCCCACCTTCGACGGCTCCCCCCACAAGGGTTAGGCCACCGGCTTCGGGTGTTACCAACTTTCGTGACTTGACGGGCGGTGTGTACAAGGCCCGGGAACGTATTCACCGCAGCGTTGCTGATCTGCGATTACTAGCGACTCCGACTTCATGGGGTCGAGTTGCAGACCCCAATCCGAACTGAGACCGGCTTTTTGGGATTAGCTCCACCTCACAGTATCGCAACCCATTGTACCGGCCATTGTAGCATGCGTGAAGCCCAAGACATAAGGGGCATGATGATTTGACGTCGTCCTCACCTTCCTCCGAGTTGACCCCGGCAGTCTCCCATGAGTCCCCACCACGACGTGCTGGCAACATGGAACGAGGGTTGCGCTCGTTGCGGGACTTAACCCAACATCTCACGACACGAGCTGACGACAACCATGCACCACCTGTGAACCCGCCCCAAAGGGGAAACCGTATCTCTACGGCGATCGAGAACATGTCAAGCCTTGGTAAGGTTCTTCGCGTTGCATCGAATTAATCCGCATGCTCCGCCGCTTGTGCGGGCCCCCGTCAATTCCTTTGAGTTTTAGCCTTGCGGCCGTACTCCCCAGGCGGGGCACTTAATGCGTTAGCTGCGGCGCGGAAACCGTGGAATGGTCCCCACACCTAGTGCCCAACGTTTACGGCATGGACTACCAGGGTATCTAATCCTGTTCGCTCCCCATGCTTTCGCTCCTCAGCGTCAGTTACAGCCCAGAGACCTGCCTTCGCCATCGGTGTTCCTCCTGATATCTGCGCATTCCACCGCTACACCAGGAATTCCAGTCTCCCCTACTGCACTCTAGTCTGCCCGTACCCACCGCAGATCCGGGGTTAAGCCCCGGACTTTCACGACAGACGCGACAAACCGCCTACGAGCTCTTTACGCCCAATAATTCCGGATAACGCTCGCACCCTACGTATTACCGCGGCTGCTGGCACGTAGTTAGCCGGTGCTTCTTCTGCAGGTACCGTCACTTTCGCTTCTTCCCTACTGAAAGAGGTTTACAACCCGAAGGCCGTCATCCCTCACGCGGCGTCGCTGCATCAGGCTTGCGCCCATTGTGCAATATTCCCCACTGCTGCCTCCCGTAGGAGTCTGGGCCGTGTCTCAGTCCCAGTGTGGCCGGTCACCCTCTCAGGCCGGCTACCCGTCGTCGCCTTGGTGAGCCATTACCTCACCAACAAGCTGATAGGCCGCGAGTCCATCCAAAACCGATAAATCTTTCCAACACCCACCATGCGGTGGACGCTCCTATCCGGTATTAGACCCAGTTTCCCAGGCTTATCCCAGAGTTAAGGGCAGGTTACTCACGTGTTACTCACCCGTTCGCCACTAATCCACCCAGCAAGCTGGGCTTCATCGTTCGACTTGCATGTGTTAAGCACGCCGCCAGCGTTCATCCTGAGCCAGGATCAAACTCTCCGTAAAAAAATTACAGAACAACACCGTGGCAGCCGGAAATAACCACCACGACATCCATTCAATACCTAGCAAACCATCACCACACCACGGGGGTGGCAGGCGATGATCAACCAATATGTGTTAAAACAATTGGCATCAACAAACTTGGCACACTATTGAGTTCTCAAACAACAGGCGCTTCCAGCTTCAGCGACCCGCTCCGCGGGCCGTTTCGCTCTGGAGCAACTTCTCCATCCTAGACCATCCGTTTCGACCGTGTCAACTCCGTGTCCGAAGCATTCACCGTCCGTTCACATGGCCGGGCTAGAAAACCTTACCACGTGATCCGACCATGTCAACTCCGCTCAACGCGGTGTCAGACACTCACCGGACCATCCACGTGGAAGGCCTTGAAAAGCTTACCACATGATTCCCGGCTGTCAAACCAGATCATCTTCTTCAGGAATCCCGACCCGCATCACTGCCGGCCGCGCACCCGGTGAGCACCACCCGCCCTGGACCTGCCATTCTCGGCATGAATCCGCGGATTCTGTGTTCTTCACCCCGCCTCCCGGTCACCCGGTCGGCGTCTTGAGCACGAGATGGAACTCTACACACGAATCCCACCGAACACAAAATCAGGGGTGACACCCGGCGTCCGGGCACGAGGGAGGGCCCCGTTCTCCGCAGAATCCTGCGGAGAACGGGGCCCTGTGCTCCTCCCGTGGGCGGTTCCTCCGCCGTCGCCGCCCGTCGTGTCCTCGGTCACTTCTGGCGACCCGGTGGACACCGGTGGTCTGCGGCCGTGGTCAGGCCTCCCCCAGGTCCGCACCCGCCATGTTCTTCTTGCCCCGGCGCACCAGCAGGTGCCGGCCGGCGAAGGCGTCGTCTCGGGTGAACACCTGGTCGGCATCCGTCACCCGCACGTTGTTCACCGAGGCGCCGCCGTCGCGCACCGTCCGACGCGCCTCGGAGCGCGAGGCGACCAGCCCGGTGGAGACCAGCAGCTCGACCGCGGTCACGGTGCCCGGCTCCCCCTCCCACTGGGTCCGGTCGGCCTGCGGCAGCTCGGCCAGCACGGCGGTCAGCGTGTCCGGGTCCACCGTGGTGAGGTCGCCGCCTCCGAACACCGCCTGGGAGGCCTCGATGACCTTCGTCGTCGTCTCCTCTCCGTGGGCCAGCGCCGTGACCTCCCACGCCAGGCGCCTCTGGGCTTCCCGGCGGAACGGCTCGTCGGCCACCTTCTGCGCGTACTCCTCGATCTCCGCGCGGGTCAGGAACGTGAAGACCTTGAGTCGGTCGACGACGTCCGCGTCCGCCGTGTTGAGCCAGAACTGGTAGAAGGCGTACGGGGAGCACATCTCCGCGTCGAGCCAGACGGCGTTGCCCTCGGACTTGCCGAACTTGGTGCCGTCCGCGTTCGTGATCAGCGGCGTGCCCAGCGCATGGGCGTGGGTCCCCTCCACCTTGCGGATCAGCTCGGTGCCGGCGGTGAGGTTGCCCCACTGGTCGGAGCCGCCGGTCTGGAGGGTCACGCCGTGCCGGCGGTGCAGCTCGAGGAAGTCGTTGCCCTGCAGCACCTGGTAGGAGAACTCCGTGTAGGAGATGCCCTCATCAGAGTTCAGGCGCTTGGCCACGATCTCCTTCTTCACCATCGTGCCGACGCGGAAGTTCTTGCCGACGTCCCGCAGGAAGTCCAGCGCGCTCATGCCCGCGGTCCAGTCCAGGTTGTTGACCATGGTCGCCGCGTTCTCCCCCTCGAAGGAGAGGTACGGCTCGATCTGCGCGCGCAGCGACTCCACCCACGCCGCCACGGTCTCCTGCGAGTTCAGGACGCGCTCCGAGGTCTGCCGCGGGTCGCCGATGAGGCCGGTGGCGCCGCCCACGAGGGCATACGGGCGGTGGCCGGCGAGCTGCAGGCGGCGCAGGGTGAGCAGCTGGACCAGGTGTCCCAGGTGGAGAGACGGAGCGGTCGGGTCGAAGCCGCAGTAATACGAGACGGGCTCCCCGGCCAGCGCCTGTTCCAGCGCGGCCTCGTCCGTCGAGACGTGCACGAGCCCGCGCCAGCGCAGCTCCTGCCAGACGTTCTCGAAGCTCGGGTCGTTCGCCTGTGCGCGCAGTCGGGCCGCGCGCTCCTCGTTCTGGGGTGCCATAGCCCCCAGCCTAGCGACGCGCCCGCGCGCCTCCGCGACGCCGCGCACGTGCGACGTCGCCCGCGGGGCTCACTCCGGGACGTCCGCCAGCCCGGCCGGCAGCGCGGCCGCGTCCGTCCCGGCGACGACGGACAACGACTGGGTGGCGCGGGTCATCGCCACGTACAGATCGCCCACCACGCCGCGCGCGTCGGCCACGATCCGCTCGGGCGAGACGAGGACGACGGTGTCGAACTCCAGTCCCTTGGTCTCCCACGGGGTGGCGACGACGATCTCGACGCCGGGCAGCGGCGCGGTGTCCACGGCCGCCTCCCCCCACCGCTCCCGGAGGACCGTGAGCAGCTCCCCCGTCCGCCCGGCGGGGGCGATCACGGCGGTCAGGGCCTCGGGCACGCGGTCCCGCTCGACCTCGACCGCGTCGAGGGCCAGGGCCGCGACGTCCCCGCCCGGCTCCGTCACCAGGCGCGGGCGGTGGTCGCCCTCGCGCACGGCGCGCGGATGGGAGACCTCGAGCCCGGCCGCCCGTGCGACCTGCGCGGCCCAGCGCATCACGCGCGCGGGCGAGCGGTAGTTCACGGTCAGCTCTTCCAGGCGCCAGCGGTCCCCGAACTCCGGGGCGAGGACGGACGCCCACGAGCCGGCCGCGTCACGACGGGAGGACTGCGCGATGTCCCCCACGATGGTGAACGACTTCATCGGGCAGCGGCGCGCCAGCAGGCGCCACTGCATCGGAGAGAGCTCCTGAGCCTCGTCCACCACCACGTGCCCGTACGTCCAGGTGCGGTCGTGGGCCGCGGTCTCAGCGGTGGTCCGTCGCACCCCGCGTGCCTCATTGGCCGCGGCCAGCTGCTCGGCGTCCACGACGCCGTCGACGCCCAGGTCCGCGAGCGTCTGGTGCATGTTCTCCAGGGACGCCCTGGCGTTCTCGAGGTTGCGCTCGTGCTGGGCCGCGAACTCACCGCCCCGGCCCGGGGTCTCGAGGCGTCCGAGCAGCTCGGCCGCCTCGTCCAGCAGGGGCACGTCGGCCTCGGTCCAGGGGGCGTCGGCCGGCCGCAGGAGCGTGCCGACCTCGGCGTCGGAGAGCCACGGGGCGGCCGCCCGGAGCAGGTCCTCCCGGGTGAGGAGGTCGCCGATCAGCTTCTCCGGCGTCAGCGGCATCCAGCAGAGGTTGAGCGCGATGCGCACGTCGCGCGAGGTGCGCACGTCCTCCAGCAGGAGGTCACGCTGCACCGGGGTGCCCGAGGACTTCTCCAGCTTCTTGCGCAGCTTCTCCGCGAGCTCGCGGACGAGGATCTTCACGAACGTCACCCGGGCCTCGTTGTGGGGCTTGCGGGTGGCCCGCGCCTTGTCCCGGGCGCGCCGGACCATGGCCGGCTTGAGCTTGACGGCCGTGCCGTCGATCATCAGGCGCCGCGGCTCGACGAGCAGGCGCTGGCGCTGCGCGACCGCGTGGGCGACGGCGTCCACCATGTCCAGCCGGCCCTTCACCGCCGCCGCGTCGAGGTCCCGCTCCGGGACGGCCCGCACACCCGGCATCAGCGTCCCCAGCGAGGACATCACGACACCGGTCTCGCCCAGCGAGGGCAGCACCCGCTCGATGTACCGCATGAACGCGGTCGACGGGCCGACGATCAGCACGCCCGAGCGCGCGAGGCGCTCCCGGTGGGTGTACAGCAGGTAGGCGGCGCGGTGCAGGGCGACGGCGGTCTTCCCCGTGCCGGGCCCGCCCTGCACCACGACCGCCCCGGGCAGGGGCGCGCGGATCACCTCGTCCTGCTCCGCCTGGATCGTGGCGACGATGTCCCCCATCCGTCCCGTGCGTCGGGCGGTGACGGCGGCCAGCAGCGCACCCTGGGCATCGGCGCGCACGCCGTCCTCGCCCAGCAGCGTCGGGTCCAGGATGTCGTCCTCGAGGTCGCGCACCTCGCGCCCCCGCAGCATCAGGTGACGACGACGGCGCACGCGGCCCCGGTGGGCCGCCGTCGCCTGGTAGAAGGCGCCGGCCTCGGCCGCGCGCCAGTCGACGAGGAGGCGCTCGTGGTCCTCGGTGGTGAGGCCGATGCGCCCGATGTACCGCTGCTCGTCGGCCCCACCCTCCCGCTCGGCGTCGAGGTCGAGCCGGCCGAAGACGAGGCGGTCGTCCACGGCGTAGAGCTGGGCGAGTCGGTCCTCGTAGAGGCTGGCGAAGGCGTCGCGCTCGGAGTGGTTCTGCAGCGACCCCTGCGGGCCGGTCCGGCGCACGGCCGCGAGCTGGCGCTCCTTCTCCTCACGCAGGGCGTCGAGGCGGGCGTACCGCTCGGCGACCCGACCCCGCTCGAGGTCGAGCTCGGACTGGCGGACGGACACGGTATCGGTCATCGGGGGCCCTCGCGGTGCGGTGAGGGGCGGACCACGCTGCGGCCCGCCCGGCGGAAAAGTGACCACCCATGCTACGCCGACCGCGGTGAACGGCGGGTGACGCGGCGGTGCCCTGGGGGCGCCGCCGCGTCCGGCCCGGTCGGCGCCGCCTCGGCCGGGCGACCGCGTCAGCGGGCGTCGACGACGGAGCCCGGCGTGTCGGCCCAGCGGCGCAGCGGCGCCAGGGCGTCCTCGAGCGCCCCGATCTGCGCCGCGACGGCCGTCGGCGCGGTCCCGCCCTGGGCGTCGCGAGAGGCGAGCGAGCCCTCCGTGCTGAGCACCTCGCGGACCTGCGGGGTCAGCGCCGGCGAGATGGCGGCGTACTCCTCGTCCGTGAGGTCCCACAGCTCCACGCCCCGGGCCTCGGCCGCCTTCACGGCCTCGCCGGACAGCTCGTGGGCCTCGCGGAACGGGACCCCCTGGCGGACGAGCCACTCGGCGACGTCGGTGGCCAGCGCGAAGCCCTGCGGGGCCAGCTCCGCCATGCGCTCCGTCTGGAACTCGAGGGTGGCGATCATCCCGGAGACGGCGGGCAGCAGCAGCTCGAGGGTGTCCGCGGCGTCGAAGACGGGCTCCTTGTCCTCCTGCAGGTCGCGGTTGTAGGCCAGCGGCATGCCCTTGAGCGTGGCCAGCAGCCCCGTGAGGTCGCCGATGAGGCGGCCGGACTTGCCGCGGGCCAGCTCGGCGACGTCCGGGTTCTTCTTCTGCGGCATGATCGAGGACCCTGTGGAGTACGCGTCGTGCAGCGTCACGAAGCCCGCCTCCTTGGTGGCCCAGAAGATGACCTCCTCCGAGATGCGGGACAGGTCGACGCCGACCATCGCGGCGACCCACGCGAACTCCGCGTACACGTCGCGGGCGGCGGTGCCGTCGATCGAGTTCCACACGGCCGACTCGAAGCCGAGCTCGGTGGCCACGGCGTTCGGGTCCAGACCCAGGGAGGAGCCTGCCAGGGCCCCGGAGCCGTACGGCGAGACGGCCGCGCGCGCGTCCCAGTCCACGAGCCGCTGCAGGTCCCGCGCGAACGCCCAGGCGTGCGCGAGCAGGTGGTGCGAGAGCAGGACGGGCTGCGCGTGCTGCAGGTGGGTGCGGCCCGGCATCGGCGCGTGCGGGTGCGCCCGCGCCTGATCGAGCAGCGCGTCCACCGTGGCGATCACGCCCCGCGCGATGATGCGGGCGTGGTCGCGCAGGAACATCCGGCCGAGGGTGGCGACCTGGTCGTTGCGGGATCGGCCGGCCCGCAGGCGGCCGCCGAGCTCGGGACCGGCCCGCTCGATGAGGCCGCGCTCGAGCGAGCCGTGCACGTCCTCATCGGACGCCGCCGGGGTGTAGGCACCGGAACGCACGTCCGCCTCGAGACGGTCGAGGGCCGCGATCATCCCGTCCAGGTCGTCCGCACTGAGCAGACCGGCGGTGTGCAGCACCCGGGCGTGGGCACGGGAACCCGCGATGTCATAGGGCGCCAGGCGCCAGTCGAAGTGCGTGGACTTGCTGAGCGCGGCGAGCGCCTCGGAAGGGCCGCCGGCGAAGCGGCCGCCCCACAGGGCGCCCTCGTTGGTCCCGTGGCGGGCATCGGTGTTCTCGGTCATCGAAGGTCTCCTCGAGGTCGGTGACAGGCCGACGGCGGCCGGCCCGGTCGCGGGCGGGCCGCCGTCGTGCACGGGGCGTGCGGGGTCAGTCGTTGGACAGGCGGGCGACGTCCTGGAGGTCGTCGCTGCCGCGCAGGCGCTGCTCGCGCTCGGAGGCCGTCTTCGCGGACAGGCCGAAGATGTCGATGAACCCGCGGGCCGAGGACTGGTCGAACGAGTCGCCCTCGTCGTATGTGGCGAGGTTGAAGTCGTACAGGCCGGTCTCGGACCGGCGACCCTGCACCGTGGCGCGGCCACCGTGGAGCTCCAGGCGGATCTCACCGTTGACGTGCTCCTGGGTCGCGTCGATGAACGTGTCCAGGTTCCGCTTCAGCGGGGAGTACCACTGGCCGTCGTAGACCAGCTCGGTCCACCGCTGGTCCACATGCTTCTTGAAGCGCGCCTGTTCACGCTCCAGGGTGACGTTCTCGAGCTCACGGTGGGCCGCGATCAGCGCCATGGCCCCCGGTGCCTCGTAGATCTCGCGGGACTTGATGCCCACGAGGCGGTCCTCGACGATGTCGATCCGGCCCACGCCCTGGGCACCGGCCCGGCGGTTGAGCTCCTCGATGATCTCCAGCGGGCTCAGCGCGCGGCCGTCGAGGGCCGTGGGGACGCCGCGCTCGAAGGCGATCGTGACCACGTCCGGCGCCGGCGGGAAGGCGGGGTCGTCCGTGTAGTCGTAGACGTCCTTCGTGGGGCCGTTCCAGATGTCCTCGAGGAAGCCGGTCTCGACGGCGCGGCCCCACACGTTCTGGTCGATCGAGAACGGGTTCTTCTTGGTGGTGACGATCGGCAGGTCGTTGCGCTCGGCGTACTCGATGGCCTTCTCACGGGTCAGGGCGAGGTCGCGCACCGGGGCGATGCACTTCAGGTCGGGCCCGAGGGTCTGAATGGAGACCTCGAAGCGGACCTGGTCGTTGCCCTTGCCGGTGCAGCCGTGCGCCACCGTCGAGGCGCCGAACTGGCGGGCCGCCGCGACCAGGTGGCGGGAGATCACCGGGCGCGAGATCGCGGAGACCAGCGGGTAGGCGTCCATGTAGAGGGCGTTGGCCTTGAGCGTGGGCATGCAGTACTGCTCGGCGAACTCGTCACGCGCGTCGGCGACGTAGGCCTCGACGGCGCCGCAGTCCAGGGCGCGCTGGCGGATCGTCTCGAGGGACTCGCCCCCCTGGCCCACGTCGACCGCGACGGCGACGACCTCGGCGCCCGTGGCCTCGGCGATCCAGCCGATGGCCACCGAGGTGTCCAGGCCGCCCGAGTAGGCAAGGATGATGCGTTCCTTCACGTTTTCTCCTCTTTATATAGGGGGGGTCTCCCAGCGCGGCACGTGGCCGTCGGAGGCGTGCTCGGTGGCGATCCTACCCGGATCTTGAATAAATATGCAACTGACGGAATATCAGCTCCCGATGGCCCCTGTGCAGCCCCTCTGCGCCGACAGCGACGGCCACGGGCGACCATCGCTCCGCCCTCGAATCCCGGGTCGAACGCGACTCAGGTCACGGCCTCGGCCGTCGATCGTGACCTTCGCCCATGCCCCTGTGACGGAGGTTGTCCACACCGGCGGATCAGACACCATGACAGCAAATCCGACCAGTAGCGTGCATTTCATCCACGCGCCCACGACTCTAAGGATCGATTCGTCACCCGTTCTCAAATTTCAGACAGACGGGCAAGAATCCGTCGACCCATGATTTGACGCGAGGGGGGCTCCCGTCGTTGACTCTTCCGTAGCCGATTCGTGATCGAACCGTGATCTGACCGAGAGGTCGGGGACGGGGAGGCCACGACATCGAACCCCCTCCGACGGTCGCCCGCTGCTGGGTCGTCTCGAACCGACGGAGGGCATGACCCGACCAAGGAGAAGGACGACCCCGGTGCGCCTCGGCCGCCGATCAGCGAGGACTCGCCATGGACACCATGACTCTCTTCACCACTTCCGCCACCCGCTCCCGCCGTGCCACCGCCTCGATCGTCGCGGGCATGACCCTCGCCGGCGCCGCCGCCGTGGGCTTCTCCGCCCCGGCCCAGGCCGCCACCGTGGACACCTGGGACCGCCTCGCCGAGTGCGAGTCCAGCGGCACCTGGGACATCAACACCGGCAACGGCTTCTACGGCGGCGTGCAGTTCACCCTGTCCTCCTGGCAGGCCGTCGGCGGCGAGGGCTACCCGCATCAGGCCTCGAAGGCCGAGCAGATCAAGCGCGCCGAGATCCTCCAGGACCTGCAGGGCTGGGGCGCCTGGCCGCTGTGCTCGCAGAAGCTGGGCCTGACCCAGGCTGACGCGGACGCCGGCGACGTGGACGCCGCCCCGGTCGCCGTGGAGCGCACCGCCACCGTGCAGCGCCAGTCCGCCGCGGACGAGACTGCTGCCGACCAGGCTGCGGCTGAGCAGGCTGCTGCCGACCAGGCCGCGGCTGAGCAGGCTGCTGCCGACCAGGCCGCCGCCGAGCGCTGGGCCGCCAAGCAGGCTGCTGCCGAGCAGGCCGCCGCCGAGCGCTGGGCCGCCAAGCAGGCTGCTGCCGACCAGGCCGCCGCCGAGCGCTGGGCCGCCAAGCAGGCTGCTGCCGAGCAGGCCGCCGCCGACAAGGCTGCCGCCCAGCGTGCCGCCGCCGCGGAGAAGGCCGCCGCTCAGAAGGCTGCCGCCGCTGAGAAGGCCGCTGCCGCGGAGCAGGCCGTCGTCGCCGAGGCCGAGACCATCGTCGTCAAGTCCGGTGACTCCCTCTGGAAGCTCGCCAACGAGTACGAGGTGGAGGGTGGCTGGACCGCCCTCTACGAGGCCAACAAGGGCGCCGTCTCCGACGCCGCCGTGATCTACGTCGGCCAGGAGCTCGTCCTGCCGCAGGCCTGAGACGCCTGACCGGTCCCCCGGACCGGTGCCACACGAGGAAGGCCCCCGCCATCGGCGGGGGCCTTCCTCGTGCCTGGTGCCCGTCACCCGCGCGGGCGGGGCCGGACGGGTCGGTTAGCCCGCCAGACCCAGCAGGTGGGCCGCGACGGCCGGGGCGGACGTGGTCCCCGTGGTGATGAGGAGGATGGTGTCGTCGCCGGCGATCGTGCCCATCACGTGCTCCACGCGCGCCTGGTCGATCACGCTGGCCAGGAACTGCGCCGCACCCGGGGGCGTGCGCAGGACCACGAGGTTCGCCGTGGGCTCGGCGGAGACGAGCAGCTCGCGGGCCATGCTCGCCAGCCGATTCAGCTGCGCGTCCGAGCCGCGGCCCGGCACGGCGGCGTCGTCGCCCTCCGCCGGCAGGGCGTAGACCATGCCGGCCGGCCCGCGCGTCCGCACCGCGCCGAGGTCCACCAGGTCCCGCGAGAGCGTGCCCTGGGTGACGGACAGCCCGCGATCGCCCAGGGCGTCCGAGAGTTCGGCCTGGGAGCGGATGCCCCGGGTGGCCAGGATCTCCCGGATCGCGGCCTGACGGGCGATCTTCGTCGTGGGGGCGGCCATCAGCGCGGCTCCTCGGCCAGGCCGGAGCGATACAGCAGCCAGGCGATGAGCGCCTTCTGCGCGTGCAGGCGGTTCTCGGCCTCGTCGAACACCACGGACCGCGGCCCGTCGATCACCTCGGCCGTGACCTCGTAGCCCCGGTACGCGGGCAGGCAGTGCAGGAAGATCGCGTCGTCGGCCGCCCGCGCCATCGCGGCGGCGTCCACCTGGTAGTCGCGGAACAGCGCCAGGCGGGCCTCCTTCTCCTCCTCCTGGCCCATGGACACCCACGTGTCGGTCACGACGACGTCCGCGCCCGCCAGGGCCTCGGCCGCGTCCGTCGTGACGAGGACGGAACCGCCCGTCTCCGCCGCCCGCTGTCGGGCGGCGGCCACGACGTCCTCGGCAGGCAGGTGCCCCTCGGGTCCGGCGACCCGCACGTGCATGCCGGCCGTCGCGCAGCCGAGCAGGTACGAGTGGGCCATGTTGTTCGCCGCGTCCCCCAGATACGCCAGGGTGCGGCCCGCCGTGCCGCCGAGGTGCTCGCGCACCGTCAGCAGGTCGGCGAGGATCTGACAGGGGTGGTAGTCGTCGCTGAGCGCGTTGACCACGGGCACCGAGGAATGGGCGGCCATCTCCTCGAGGCCGGCCTGGGCGAACGTGCGCCAGACGATGACGCCGACCATCCGCTCCAGCACGCGAGCCGTGTCCGCCACGGACTCCTTGTGGCCCAGCTGCGACTCCCCCGGGTTCACGATCAGCGGCGTCCCGCCGAGCTCGGCGATGCCGGCCGCGAACGAGACGCGGGTGCGCGTGGAGGTCTTGTCGAAGAACACGATGCCGGTCCGGGGCCCGGCCAGCGGGCGGTGCCGGAACCGGTCGGCCTTCATCTGCGCGGCGAGGTCGAGCACCTCGGCCTGCTCGGCCGGGGTGAGGTCCGTGTCCACCAGGAAGTGGCGGACGGCGGCAGCGGGGGTCATGGGCGGTCTCCTTCGGCGGGGGTCAGGGCGGCGGCCACGAGCCCGGGCAGGGCGGCGGCGAAGCGCTCGAGCTCGGCCACGGGCACGGTGAGCGGCGGGGCCAGGCGCAGGGTGGACGGGCCGGTGGCGTTGAGGATCCAGCCCGCCTCGAGGCCGGCGGCGACGACGGCGGGGGCCAGCCCGCCGGCCGGGACCGGTCCCGCGGGGTCGGCCAGGTCGACGCCGATCCACAGGCCGTGACCGCGGACCGCGGCCACCTCGGGCAGGTCCTCCAGCAGGGCGGCCACGGCCTCGCCCGCGGCGCGGACGTGGCCGAGCAGGCCCTCGTCCTCGACGGTCTGGAGCACGGCCAGGCCCGCGGCGGTGGCCAGGGGGTTGCCGCCGAACGTGGTGCCGTGCTGGCCGGCGGTGAGCAGCCCGGAGACGGCGGGGCCGACGCACACGAGCGCCCCGATCGGCACGCCGCCGCCCAGTCCCTTCGCCAGGGTGAAGGCGTCGGGCACCACCGGCTCGGCCGCCCCGGTGACGGCCGGGTTCTGGAAGCCGAACCACGTGCCGGTGCGTCCCACGCCGGACTGCACCTCGTCGAGGATCATCAGGGCGCCGGCCTCGCGGGTCGCGGCCCGCACCTCGGCCAGGTAGCCGGCCGGCCAGCCGTGCACGCCGGCCTCGCCCTGGACCGGCTCGAGGATGACGGCGGCGACGGTGGCGCCGTCGTCGTCCGGGGCCAGGGCCGCCCGCAGGGCCGCGGCGTCCCCGCCCGGCACGTGCTCCACGCCGCCGGGCAGCGGCTCGAAGGGCGCCCGGTAGGCCTCCTTGTGCGTGAGCGCGAGGGCGCCCATCGTGCGGCCGTGGAAGGCCCGCTCGAGCGCGATCACCCGCGTCCGGCGGCCGGACGGGTCGTCCGCACCATGGCGGCGGGCGAGCTTGAACGCGGCCTCGTTAGCCTCCGTGCCGGAGTTCGCGAAGAACACGGTGGAGCCCGCGGGCGCGCCGGCCAGCTCCAGCAGGCGCTCGGCCAGGCGGATCTGCGGCTCGGAGGTGAAGAGGTTGGACACGTGGCCGAGCGTGGCGATCTGCTCGGACACGGCCCGCACCAGCGCCGGGTGGCCGTGGCCGAGCGCATTCACGGCGATGCCGGCCAGCAGGTCCGTGTAGCGCCGGCCGTCGGCGTCCCACACGTGGACCCCCTCGCCGCGCACGAGCACGCGGGTGGGGCGGCCGAAGACGCCGGTCAGGGCGGCGTGGTAGCGCTCCAGCAGCGCGGACTGGCCGGTGCTCATGCGTCCTCCTCGGGGGTGGTCGGGGCGGTGGGTTCGGCGTCGGGCACCACCTGGGTGCCGACGCCCGCGGAGGTGAAGACCTCCAGCAGCATCGAGTGGGGGCGGCGGCCGTCCACGACGTGGGCGCGCTGCACGCCGGCGTCGACGGCCGCCAGGCACGCGGCCATCTTCGGGATCATCCCGGAGGCCAGGGAGGGCAGCAGCGCACGCAGCTGGGCGGCGGTGAGCGAGCTGATGAGGGAGTCCCGGTCCGGCCAGTCCGCGTAGAGGCCCTCGACGTCGGTGAGCAGCACGAGCTTCGCGGCGCCGAGGGCGGCGGCCAGGGCCGCGGCGGCGGTGTCCGCATTGACGTTGAGGACCTGCCCGGTGGGCTGGCCGTCGTCGTCGATCTCGGGGGCGACCGACGAGACCACGGGGATCCGCCCGGACTCGATCACGTCGAGGATCGCGGTCGGGTCGACGCCGGTGACCTCGCCCACGAGGCCGAGGTCCACCTCCTGCCCGTCCACGACGGCGCCCGTGCGGCGGGCGCGCAGCAGCCCCGCGTCCTCGCCGGAGAAGCCGACGGCGTACGGGCCGTGGGAGTTCACGAGGCCGACCAGCTCGCGGCCCACCTGTCCCGTGAGCACCATGCGGACCACGTCCATGGCCTCCTCGGTGGTCACGCGCAGGCCGCCGCGGAACTCGGACGCGATGCCGAGGCGGTCGAGCATCGCGTTGATCTGCGGGCCGCCGCCGTGCACCACCACGGGGTGGACCCCCACGTGGTGCAGGAACACGATGTCCTCGGCGAACGCCCGGCGCAGCTCCTCCGACACCATGGCGTTGCCGCCGTACTTGACGACCATGACGGTTCCGGCGAACCGCCGGATCCAGGGCAGGGCCTCGACGAGGACCTCCGCCTTGGACTCGGCGCGGTCGAGCCGGTCCGCGGTGGACAGGACAGGCGTGGCCGCCGTGGCCGGGTCGATGTGCGGGCTCATGCTGGGGGTCCTCACGTGGAGTAGGCGGAGTTCTCGTGGACGTAGTCGTGCGTCAGGTCGTTGGTCCAGACCGTGGCCTCGGCGTCGCCGGCGTGCAGGTCGACCTCGACGAGCACCTCGCGGGCCGTCAGGTCCACGCGGGAGCGGTCCTCCCCCACACCGGAGGCGCGGCACACCTGGACGCCGTTGAAGCGCACGTCGAGGGCGTACGGGTCGAAGGCGGCGACCGACTCCGGGACCGTGCCGACGGCGGCGATCACGCGTCCCCAGTTCGGGTCCTGGCCGAAGATCGCGGTCTTGAACAGGTTGGAGCGGCCGACGGCGCGCGCGACGGCCTCGGCCGCCTCCTCGGTCTCGGCGTGGACCACGCGCACGGCGATGTCGTGCCGGGCGCCCTCGGCGTCGGCGACGAGCTGGCGGGACAGGTCCGCGCAGACCTCGTGGAGGGCCGCGGCGAACGCCTCGGGCTCGGGCGCGGTCCCGGACGCGCCCGAGGCCAGCAGGATCACGGTGTCGTTGGTGGACATGCACCCGTCCGAGTCGACCCGGTTGAAGGTGGCGCGCACGGCCTCGCGCAGGGCCGCGTCGAGGGCGGGGGCGGGGACGTCGGCGTCCGTGGTGATGACGCTGAGCATGGTGGCCATGCCGGGTGCCAGCATGCCCGCCCCCTTGGCCATGCCGCCCACGGTGAAGCCCGCGCCGCGGGCCACGGCGGTCTTGGCCACGGTGTCCGTGGTCTTGATCGCGACGGCGGCGTCCTCGCCGCCGTCCGGACTCAGGGCGGCGACCGCCTCGGCCACGCCCGCGGTGAGGGTGTCCATCGGCAGGCGTTCGCCGATGAGGCCGGTCGAGCAGACGAGCACGTCGTCGGCGGCGGTCGCGAGGGCCGCGGCCGCGTGCTCGGCGGTGCGACGGGCGTCCGCGAGGCCCTCGGCGCCGGTGGCCGCGTTCGCCCCGCCGGAGTTCAGGACGACCGCGGTCGCGCGGCCGTCCCGCACGGCGCGGCGGGTCCAGACCACGGGGGCGGCCGCCACCCGGTTCTCGGTGAGGACGGCGGCCGCCGCGTCGCGCGGGCCCTCGTTGACGACGACGGCGACGTCGGGCGTGCCCGAGGCCTTCAGCCCCGCGGTGACGCCGGCCGCCCGGAACCCCTGTGCTGCGGTGACGCTCACGGCGCGACCCCCTGCTGCTCGAGCCCCGCCTGCTCCGGCAGGCCCAGGGCGATGTTCATGGACTGCACGGCGCCGCCGGCCGTGCCCTTGGTGAGGTTGTCGAGCACCGCGCAGACGATCACGCGGCCGGCACGCTCATCCACGGCGAGCTGCAGCTGCACGTGGTTGGAGCCGAGGACCGCCTTCGTCGTCGGCCACTGCCCCTCGGGCAGCAGGTGCACGAAGCGTTCGCCGCCGTAGGCCGCGGCCCATGCCGCGCGCACGTCCGCGGCGGCGACGCCGGGGCGCAGCCGCGCCGTGGCCGTCGCGAGGATGCCGCGCGGCATCGGCGCGAGCGTGGGCGTGAAGGAGACGCGGACCGGCTCGCCGGCCGCCTGGGCCAGGCCCTGCTCGATCTCCGGGGTGTGCCGGTGCCCGCCACCGACGCCGTACGGGCTCATCCCGCCCATGACCTCGGCGCCGAGCAGGTGCGGCTTGAGCGCCTTGCCCGCCCCGGAGGTGCCCGAGGCGGCGACGATCACCACGTCCTGCGGCTCGAGCAGCCCCGCGGCGAAGCCGGGCGCGAGGGCGAGGATCGAGGTGGTCGGGTAGCACCCGGGGACGGCGATGCGGCGGGTGCCGGCGAGTCGCTCACGCTGACCGGGCAGCTCGGGCAGGCCGTAGGGCCAGGTCCCGGCGTGCGCGGTGCCGTAGAAGGCCTCCCAGTCTGCGGCGGACTCGAGGCGGTGGTCGGCGCCCGCGTCGATCACCAGGGTGTCCGGGGATCGCTCTGCGATCTCGGCCGCCAGCGCCCCGGAGGCCCCGTGGGGCAGCGCGAGGATCACGACGTCGTGACCGGCGAGGACGTCCGCGGTGGTCTCGGCGAGGACGCGGTCCGCCAGGGCGTGCAGGTGCGGCTGGAGGGCGCCGAGGCGCTCCCCCGCGTTCGAGTGGGCCGTGATGGCTCCGACGGTGACGGACGGGTGGCCGGCGAGCAGGCGCAGGGCCTCTCCCCCGGCGTAGCCGCTGGCTCCGGAGACGGCGACGGTGTGGGTCATGGCCCCATCCTAGCGTAGATATGCGTTGCACGGAATATCTATGCGGTGCCTCGGGTCCCCCGGGACGGGCCGGATGTCCGGGCCCGCTCCTAGAGTGGGGCCATGACCACTGCGAACACCCCCGCCGTCCCCCGCACCCACCACGCCGTCGTCGTGTCCGCCACGGGCGGCCCCGAGGTCCTGCAGTGGACCGAGACGGAGGTGCCCTCTCCCGCACCGGGGCACGTGCTGGTGCGGACCGCCGCGGCGGGCCTGAACTTCATCGAGACGTACCAGCGCTCCGGGACCTACGCGATGGACCTGCCCTTCACCCCCGGCACGGAGGGCTCCGGCGAGGTCGTCGCGCTCGGCGAGGGCGTGGACGCCGCGCTCCTGGGGGCCCGTGTCGCCACCGCGACGGCCACCGGTGCGTACGCCGAGCACTTCACCGCCCCCGCGGATCGTCTCCTCGCCGTCCCGGAGGGCATCGACCTGGCCGAGGCCGCCGCCCTTCCGCTGCAGGGCATGACGGCCCACTACCTCTGCCGGTCCACCTTCCCGGTGGAGGAGGGCCACACGGTGGTCGTGACGGCCGGTGCCGGCGGCGTGGGGCTCCTGCTCACCCAGCTCGCGACGGCCCGCGGCGCCCGCGTGGTCACCACGGCGTCCACGGAGGAGAAGCGGGAGCTGTCCCGGGGCGCGGGCGCCGTCGCCGCGGTGGACTACCCGGACCTCGCCGCCACGGTGGCCGAGCTGACCGACGGCGAGGGCGCGCACGTCGTGTACGACGGCGTGGGGAAGGACACCTTCGACACCTCGCTCGAGGTGCTGCGCGTGCGCGGCACACTCGTGCTCTTCGGCGGGGCCTCCGGGCAGGTGCCCCCCTTCGACCTGCAGCGGCTCAACGCGGCCGGCTCGCTGTACGTCACCCGGCCCTCGCTGGTGCACTACACGCGCACGGGCGAGGAGACCCGCTGGCGTGGTGGAGAGGTGTTCGGGGCGTGGGCCTCCGGCGAGCTCGACGTACGGATCGGCGAGCGCTTCCCGCTGGCGGACGCGGCCGCCGCGCACGCCGCACTCGAGTCCCGGTCGACGACGGGCAAGGTGCTGCTCACCCTGTCCTGAGCCGGACCCGCCCGGTGCCTTCCAGGCGCCCCGCGCGGCCGCGGGCGGGGCATAGAATGTCCCGCTGCGGCCTGGTCCGCGTCCGACCCTCGGTTTGCCGCTCACACCCCCGGAGGCCCCTGTGTCCCTTTCGTCCGCCGCGCCCACCCCGCCCTCCGTCCCCCTCGACCCCGCGGGCGCGCCGCATCGGCCGCAGTTGCCCGGCTCCGAGCGCACCCCGCCCGCCCGGACGCTCGTGGAGCTCTTCGACGCCACGGCGCGCGAGCACCCGGACGCGACCGCCCTGGACGACGGCGTCGAGCCGCTGACGTACGCGGAGCTGCGGGAGCGCGTCGACGAGACCGCCCGCCACCTGTGGGCCGCCGGCGTGCGGGCGGGAGACCGGGTCGGCGTGCGGATCGCCTCGGGCACGGCCGCGCTGTACGTCTCGATCCTCGGCGTGCTCGCCGCCGGCGCGGCCTACGTCCCCGTGGACGCGGACGATCCGGAGGAGCGCGCCCGCCTCGTGTTCGGCGAGGCGAAGGTGGCCGGCGTCCTCACCGACGAGCGGGTCTACGCCCCGCACCCCGAGCACACCGCGGACCCGGCCGCGGAGGCCCGCGCCCCCGGGCTCGAGGACGACGCGTGGATCATCTTCACCTCTGGCTCGACGGGCACCCCCAAGGGCGTGGCGGTGAGCCACCGCTCGGCCGCGGCCTTCGTGGACGCCGAGGCGCGGATCTTCCTGGCGGACGATCCGCTCGCCCCGGGCGACCGCGTGCTGGCGGGACTGTCCGTCGCGTTCGACGCCTCGTGCGAGGAGATGTGGCTCGCCTGGCGTCACGGTGCGTGCCTGGTCCCGGCCCCCCGCTCGCTCGTGCGCTCCGGCATGGACCTCGGCCCGTGGCTCGCCGAGCGGCGCATCACCGCCGTGTCCACCGTGCCGACCCTCGCCGCGATGTGGCCCACCGAGGCCATGGACAACGTCCGGCTGCTGATCTTCGGCGGCGAGGCCTGCCCGCCCGAGCTCGCCGCGCGCCTGGCGGAGGACGGCCGCGAGGTCTGGAACACCTACGGCCCCACGGAGGCCACCGTCGTCGCGTGCGCGGCCCCGCTCACGGGTCTCGGCCCGGTCCGCATCGGCCTGCCCCTGGACGGCTGGGACCTGGCCGTCGTCGACCCGCAGACCACGCTGCCCGTGGCCGAGGGCGAGACGGGCGAGCTGATCATCGGCGGCGTCGGCCTGGCCCGCTACCTCGACCCGGCCAAGGACGCCGAGAAGTACGCCCCCATGCCCTCCCTCGGCTGGGAGCGTGCCTACCGCTCCGGTGACCTCGTGGTCTTCGAGCCGGAGGGCCTGCTGTTCGTCGGCCGCGCCGACGACCAGGTGAAGCTCGGCGGCCGCCGCATCGAGCTCGGCGAGGTGGACGCGGCCCTCCAGGCCCTGCCCGGCGTCCACGGCGGCGCCGCGGCCGTGCAGACCACCCCGGCGGGCCACCAGATCCTCGTCGGCTACCTCGTCCCCGCGGACCCCGAGGCCGAGCTCGACCTGCACATGGCCCGCGAGCACCTCGCGGCGGAGCTGCCGGCCGCACTCGTGCCCCGGCTGGCCGTCGTGGACTCCCTGCCCACGAAGACCTCCGGCAAGGTGGACCGCCACGCGCTGCCGTGGCCCCTGCCCGGCGCCGAGGTGGACGAGGACGCGCCCCAGCCGAACGAGGACACCGCCGACGGCTGGGTGCTGCGCCAGTGGGCGGACGTGCTCGGCGCGCCCCCCAAGGACGCCGACACCGACTTCTTCGAGGCCGGCGGCGGCTCGCTCGCCGCTGCCCAGCTCGTGGCCCGCCTGCGCCTGCGCCACCCGGCCGTGACCGTCCAGGACGTCTACCGCAACCCCACCGCCGGGGCCCTCGTGGCCGCCGTCGTGGGCGACGACGGCCCCCGCGGCATCGAGGTGCACGACCGGCACGTCGACCGCACCCGCCACCGCACCCAGTGGGTCCAGACCCTCGTGGGACTGCCCGTGTTCGTCCTGCCCGCCCTGCGCCTGGGCGTGTGGACCGGCCTGGCCCTGAACCTGCTGACGCTCTCCGGGCTCGCGCCCGGGCTGCCCACCGTGCCGTGGTGGGTGCTGATCGTGGCCGGTCTGCTGGTGGTGACCGTGCCCGGCCGCATGCTGCTCACCGCCGCGACGGCCCGGCTGCTGCTGCGCGGCGTGAGCCCCGGGTCCTACCCGCGCGGTGGCCGCGTCCACCTGCGCCTGTGGCTCGCCCAGCAGATCAGCGACCTCGTGGACCCCTACTCGCTGGCCGGCGCCACGTGGGTGCCCGCCTACGCGCGACTGCTGGGCAACCGGATCGGCAAGGACGTGGACATGCACACCGTGCCACCGGTCACCGGCATGCTCACGGTCGAGGAGGGCGCCGCGATCGAGCCTGAGGTGGACCTGTCCGGCTACTGGGTCGACGGCGACGTCGTCCGGCTCGGCGAGGTGCGCATCGGCGCGGACGCCGTCGTGGGCGCCCGCTCCACGCTCCTGCCGGGCGCCCAGGTCGGCGCCGGGGCGCACGTCGAGGCCGGGTCCACCGTCGCCGGGCGGGTGCGCGGCGGCCAGCGCCACGCCGGCTCCCCCGCCGTCAAGGTGGGCAAGGTGAAGTCCCGCGGCCCCGCCGAGGCGCCGCGGGAGACCCCGGGCTGGCGCCTGATGGCGACCGTCCTCTCGACCCTCATCTCCCTCCTGCCGCTCGTCTCCGCCGCCGCGGCGGCCGCGGTGGCCGCGTGGTCGCTGACCTGGTGGCCGCCGGCCCCGGAGGCGGGACCGCTGGCCGCCGTCGGGACCACCGCGGCGCGCCTGCTGGCCGCAAGCCCCCTGGTGGCCGGCGTCTGGTTCCTGACCCAGATGCTGCTCGTGCTCGTCACCGTGCGCCTGCTCGCGCTCGGCATCACGGAGGGGCACCACCCCGTGCGCTCCCGGGTCGGCTGGCAGGTGTGGGCCACCGAGCGCGTCCTCGACGCCGCCCGCGACCAGCTGTTCCCGATCTACGCCTCCCGCTTCACGCCGACGTGGCTGCGCCTGCTGGGCGCCGAGGTGGGCCGCGGCGTCGAGGCCTCCACCGTGGTGCTCCTGCCCTGCATGACCCGCGTGGGCGACGGCGCGTTCCTCGCCGACGACACGATGGTCTCCTCCTACTCCCTCGACGGCGGGTGGATGCACGTGGCCCCCGCGAAGGTCGGCAAGCGCTCGTTCGTGGGCAACTCCGGCATGGTGCCCGGCGGCCGCACCCTGCGCCGCGACTCGCTCGTGGCGGTGCTGTCCACCACCCCGGCCAAGACCAAGGCGGGCACGTCCTGGATGGGCTCCCCGCCCGTGCGCCTGCGCCGCAACGAGGTCACCGCAGACGCCGCCCTCACCTACGACCCGCCGGCCCGACTCAAGGCCGCCCGCACCGCCTGGGAGCTGCTGCGCGCGATCCCGGTGTGGCTGCACGTGGCCCTGTCCCTCGCCGTCGGCGCGACGCTGGCCGCCCTCATCGCGGTCGGCACGTGGGCGCTGGCCTTCGTCCTGGGCGGCGTCGTCCTGCTCGCGGCCGGCGCGGTCGCGGCGAGCCTGACCGTGCTCGCCAAGCGGGTCTTCGTCGGCCGGATCCGCGCGGGCGAGCACCCGCTGTGGTCCTCGTTCATCTGGCGCAACGAGGTCGCGGACACCTTCACCGAGTTCCTCGCCGCCCCGTGGTTCAGCCGGGCCGCGGCCGGCACCCCCGCCCTGGTCTGGTTCCTGCGCGCGATGGGCGCCCGCATCGGCCACGGCGCCTGGGTCGAGTCCTACTGGCTGCCCGAGGCCGACCTCGTGGAGCTCGGCGACGGCGCCACCGTGAACCGCGGCTGCGTCGTCCAGACCCACCTGTTCCACGACCGCGTGATGTCCCTGGACGCCGTCGTCCTGGAGGACGGCGCCACCCTCGGCCCCCACTCCGTGGTGCTGCCCGCCGCCCGCCTGGGCCGCGGCACCACCGTCGGTGCCGGGTCCCTCGTGATGCGCGGCGAGGAGCTGCCCGCCGGCACGTGGTGGCTCGGCAACCCGGTCTCCCCGTGGCGTCGTCCCGACGGCGACCCCGCCGCCGCGGCCACCCCCTCCCGAGAGGAAGCATGAGCACCGATCCCTACGTCCCGGGCGTCGGCACCGACGCCGCCACCGTCGAGCACATCGCACTGGACCTCGACGTGCGCCTGGCCGCGAACCGGGTCTCCGGCACCGCCGTCCTGCGCGTGCGCCTGACGAAGCAGAGCCGCCGCATCGAGCTGGACCTGTACCGGCTGCGCGTGTCCCGGGTGGACGCCGTCGTCGACGGCCGCGCCGTCGCCTCCTCGTTCACCCAGCCGGGCCGCGCCCCGAGCCGCCTCGTCGTCGACCTGGACGAGAGCCGGCCGGAGGGCACGCTCGTGGAGCTGACCGTGGTCTACGCGGGCACGCCCACGCTGCGGCGCAGCCCGTGGGGCACGATCGGCTGGGAGGAGCTCACGGACGGCGTGCTCGTGGCCGGGCAGCCCCACGGCGCCTCCACGTGGCTGCCGTGCGTGGACTCCCCCACCTCCCGCTCGACGGCGGAGATCACCCTCACCTGCGACGCGGGCTACCTGCCCGTCGCCAACGGCGTGGGCGCGCCCGTGCGCACGCGCGGCTCGCGGGTCACGTGGCGGTGGCGGCTCGACCAGCCCGTGCCCGCCTACCTGCTCAGCGTGCAGATCGGCCGCTACCGGCTCGTGGACGCCGCCCCTCCCGCCGAGGGCCTGCCGCCGCTGCGCCTCGTGGTCTCCCCGCGGACCGAGCAGCGGGCCCTCCGGGCCCTTGCCCCCCAGCCGGCCATGATGGCCACGTTCATCGACGCCTACGGGCCATACCCATTCGAGGACTACACCGCGGTCGTGGCCGACGAGGAGCTCGAGATCCCGCTCGAGGCCGCGAGCATGTCGCTGTTCGGCACCAACCACCTGGACGGCTCGTGGGAGTCCGAGCGGCTGATCGCCCACGAGATGTCCCACCAGTGGTTCGGCAACGCCGTGACCCTGGGCCGCTGGTCCGACCTGTGGCTGCACGAGGGCTTCGCCTGCTGGTCCGAGTGGCTGTGGGCCGAGGCCTCGGGGCGGTCCAGCATCACCTCGATGGCGCGGCGGGCCTGGCAGAAGCTGGCCGCGCACCCGGTGGAGCAGGCGCTGGCCGAGCCCGGGCCGGAGGAGATGTTCGAGGACTGGGTGTACAAGCGCGGCGCGCTCACCGTGGAGGCGCTGCGGCACCTGCTGGGCACGGACCTCTTCGGCTCCATGCTGCGCGCCTGGGTGCGGGAGCACCGGTTCGGCACCGTCGACTCCCTGGGGCTGCGCACGCACGTGCACGCGTGGGCCCCGCACGCCGGGGTGAGCCGAGCGCAGGTGGACGAGCTCTTCGACGCGTGGACGCTGCGGCCCGAGCTGCCGCCGTTCCCGGGCTGAGGCGCCCGCGCGGTCGACTCAGCGGCCCCGCAGCGCCAGCGCCCCGAGGAGACCGCCCGGCAGCCGGTCGGTGAGGTCCACCAGCACGACGTCGGCCGGCACGGTCAGTGCGTCGACGGCGGCGGGGTCGCCCGTGAAGCCGGTGCCGGCGGCCTTCACGAGCGCCTCCTTCCGCGTCCACAGCCGGGCCCGCGCGGCGGGCCTCTCGGGGGCGGGAAGCTCCCGCACCCGGGCGCGCTCCGCCGTCGAGAAGCCCACCCCGCCCAGGCCGTCCTCGTCCGCGAAGGCCGCGGCGTCCGCCCGCTCGACGTCCACCCCGAGGCCGAGCCCGTCGGCGGGCCGTGCCGGCGCCCACCACGCCCCGATCCGAGCCCGGTCCTCAGTGCCGGGCATCCGGACGCGCGTGAACGAGACGAGGGCGACCCGGCCGGGGGGCAGGCCGGTCAGCGCGGGGACGCCGTGCGCGGCCGAGCCGCAGCGCGGGCAGGCGTGCCGGAGCCCGAGCGGCCCCACCGGCACGCCCCAGGCCGCCGTCAGGGCGGTGCGCACCTGACCGAGCAGCGCGGAGACGGCGTCGGCCGCCCCCGCCGAGGCGGGGACGGCCGAGGTCAGGCCCCACGGGCCGGTCGCGACGGACACGGTCAGCGCTGGACCGCCCCGTGCCGCTGCGCCGCGAGCGCGGTGGCCGCGGCGCGGGCCTCGGAGACCTCCTCCGCGGTGAGCGTGCGGTCAGGGGCGCGGAAGCGCAGGGAGAACGCGAGGGACTTCCGCCCCTCCGGCACGCCCGCGCCCCGGTAGACGTCGAACAGCTCGACGGCCTCGAGCAGCTCCCCGGCACCCTCGGCGAGGGTCGCGCGCACGTCCCCGGCCACGACGGCCTCGTCCACCACGAGCGCCACGTCCTGCGTGCTCACGGGGAACGTGGACAGCGGTGCGGCGACCACGATCTCGGGGGCCGCGGCGCACAGCGCGTCCAGGTCCAGCTCCCACACGCTCGTGCGGGCGGGCAGGTCCTCGGCCTCGAGCCACTGCGGGTGCAGCTCGCCGGCGACGCCCACCACCCGGTCCCCGTGCTCGGTCACGACGACGAGCTCGGCCACCCGGCCCGGGTGGAACGCGTGGTGCCGGCCCTGCCGGACGGTCAGCTCGACGCCGAGGACGTCGGCCACGTCGAGGGCCCCGGCGATCGCGTCCTGCCAGTCCACCGGGCGGGGGTCGTGGTCCGGCCCGGGCGCCGAGTCGTGCCCGGCGTACAGACCGGCCACGTGCCACGGCTGAGCGGGGATGCCGGCCTCGAGGTCGGCGAGGACCTCGGCGGAGGGGTGGACCGCGCGCGGGGGGATCGTCGCCGAGCCCAGCTGCGCGCCGGGCAGGAAGACCAGCCCCATCTCGTACAGCGCCAGATCGCGGAAGCCGCGTCCGAGGTTGCGGCGCGCGGTCTCGACGAGGCCCGGCAGCAGCGACAGGCGCAGGTACCGGTACTGGGAGGCGATCGGATTGGCCAGGGCCACCATCGCCAGGGCCTGGCCCTGCGCGTCCGAGTCCGCCCCGAAACGCCGGTTCTGCTCCTCGGAGACGAACGGGTAGGCCAGCACCTCGGTGAGTCCCGCGGCCGCGAGCGCGGCCGACACGCGGCGACGCTGGGCCTGGCGGCGGGTGAAGCCGCGGCCCGGCGGGGCCACGGGCACCACGGAGGGGATCGCGTCGTAGCCGCGCAGGCGCGCGACCTCCTCGGCGAGGTCCTCGGGGATGCGCAGGTCCGTGCGCCACGACGGGGCGGTCACGGTCAGCCGCGGGGCGGCGCCGTCGGCGGCCTCGGTCACGGCCACCTCGGCGCCCAGGGCGCGCAGCGTCTCCACGACCTCGTCGGTCGTGTACGCCACGCCCACCAGGGCGGAGGGGAAGTCGGCGGCCATCTCGACGACGGCCGGCTCCGGCCGCGTCCCGACGTCGGTGACGCCGGGCTCGGCGGTGCCGCCGGCGAGCTCGACGAGCAGCTGCACGGCCCGCTCGGCCGCCTCGTCGGCGACCTCCCAGTCGACGCCGCGCTCGTTGCGCTTCGACGCCTCCGAGGGCAGGCGGTGCCGGCGCCGCGTACGGGCGATCGACACCGGGTCGAAGTTCGCGGACTCGACCACGATCGTGGTGGTGGCGTCCGTGACCTCGGTGGCGGCCCCGCCCATGACGCCCGCCAGGCCGATGGGGCCGGAGTCGTCCGTGATGAGCAGGTCCTCGGGGTCGAGCTCGCGCTCCTTGCCGTCGAGGGTGGTCAGGGTCTCTCCGGCCCGCGCGCGACGCACCACGATCTCACCGGAGAGCGTGTCCGCGTCGTAGAAGTGCAGGGGCTGGCCCAGCTCCCACATGACGTAGTTGGAGATGTCCACCGGCAGGGAGATGGTGCGGATGCCGGCCAGGCGCAGGCGCGCGGCCAGCCACGGCGGGGTCGGGCGGGTCGCGTCCACGCCGGAGACCGTGCGGGCCACGAACCGGGTGGCCCCGGGCTCGCCGTGGATCGGCGCGTCGTCGTCGATGCGGACGGCCGGGCCGGCGTCGTCGGCCGCGGGCGGGTGGACGGCGGCGGCCGGGTCCGTGAAGGGCACGCCGGTGGCGTGCGCGTACTCGCGCGCGACGCCGCGCATCGAGAACGCGTAGCCGCGGTCGGGCGTCACGTTGATCTCGGCGGCCTCGCCGTGCAGGTCCAGGACGTCCCGGGCGTCGGTGCCCGGCTCGGGGTCGAGCCCGAGGTCGCCGAGCACGATGATCCCGTCCGTGCCGTCGTCGCCCATGCCCAGCTCCGTGCTGGAGGCGATCATGCCGGCCGAGACGTGGCCGTAGGTCTTGCGGGGGCTGATGCGGAAGTCGCCGGGCAGCACCGCGCCGGGCAGGGCCACGACGACCTTGTCCCCGACCTCGAAGTTGTGGGCGCCGCACACGATGCCCTGCACGCCGGAGGGCTCGATCCCCTCGCCGGTGAGCGGCTGTGCGGCGCCCTCGGGCACCACGCGCACGGAGCACCAGTTGATGGTCTTGCCGTTCTTCTGCGGCTCGGGCTCCTTGGAGAGCACCTGCCCGACGACGATCGGGCCCTGCAGCTCGGCAGCCGGACGGTGGACGTCCTCCTCCTCGAGGCCGACGCGGACGAGGTCGGCCATCACGTCCTCGGCACGGTGCTCCGCGGGCACGGGGACGAACTCCCGCAGCCAGTCCAGGGGGATGCGCATGGATCAGACCTCCATTCCGAAGTGCTGGGAGAAGCGCACGTCGCCCTCGATCATGTCGTGCATGTCCGGGACCTCGTTGCGGAACATGAGCGTGCGCTCCACGCCCATGCCGAACGCGAACCCGGAGTACTCCTCCGGGTCCAGGCCCGCGGCGCGCAGCACGTTCGGGTGCACCATGCCGCAGCCGCCCCACTCGATCCAGCGGGGCCCGCCCTTGGCGCCGGGGTGCCAGATGTCCAGCTCGGCGCTGGGCTCGGTGAACGGGAAGAAGTTCGGGCGCAGGCGGATGGCCGCCTCCGCCCCGAACATCTGGCGGGCGAAGTACTCGAGGGTGCCGCGCAGGTGGGCCATGGTCAGGCCCTTGTCCACGGCCAGGCCCTCGAACTGGTGGAACACCGGGGTGTGCGTGGCGTCCAGCTCGTCCGTGCGGAACGTGCGGCCCGGGCACAGCACGTAGGTGGGGGCTCCCCGCTCGAGCAGGGAGCGCATCTGCACCGGAGAGGTGTGGGTGCGCAGCAGCAGGTGGGCCTCGGCCGGGTCCACGAAGAAGGTGTCCTGCATCTCGCGGGCCGGATGATCCGGCGCGAAGTTGAGGGAGTCGAAGTTGAACCACTCGGACTCGAGCTCGGGGCCCTCCGCGATCTCCCAGCCCATGCCGACGAAGATCTCCGAGACGCGGTCCATCGTCAGCGAGAGCGGGTGACGGGCGCCGACGCGGCGGCGACGGACCGCGGTGGTCACGTCCACCGTCTCCTCGCGCAGGATCCGCGCGGCCTGCTCCGCCTCGAGCACCTCGGTGCGGGCGGCCAGGGCCTTGCCCAGGCGGCCGCGTGCGGCGCCCATGAGCTTGCCGGCCTCCGCCTTGCGCTCCTTGGGCAGAGCGCCGATCGCCTTGTTCGCGAGAGTCAGGGGGGCCCGGTCGCCGGTGTGGGCCAGGCGGGCGGCCTTGAGCTCATCGAGGTCGGCCGCGGCCTCGTACGCGGCGAGCGCGGCCTGCACGGCGGCCTCCACCGCCTCCGCGTCCACGGGGGAGATCTCCGCCACGGGCGCGGTGGGCTCCGCGCCGGTCTCGGGGCTGGGTGTCATCAGGGCAACGACCTTCGCATGGGGGACGGTGGGACGCCCGTCAGTCTAGTGTCCGCCCCGGACGCGCCCGGCCTAGGCTGAGGCGCATGACCGCCCCGGACTCCCTCGACGGCACCGACCCGCTGCTGCGGGGCGTGGGCCTGGACGCGCAGACCCGCTGCGCCCATTACGCCACGGCGCGGGACGTCGTCGCCCTGCGCTTCGCCTGCTGCCCCGCGTACTGGTCCTGCCACCGCTGCCACGCGGAGCTCGCCGACCACCCGGCCGTGCCGGTGCCGGCCGGCGACTTCGACCGGCCGCACGTGCTGTGCGGGGTGTGCCGCACCGAGCTGAGCGTGACTGCCTACCTCGCCCTCGAGGCCACCGCTGATCCTGCGTGCCCGGCCTGCGGGGCGCCGTTCAACCCGGGCTGCGCCGCCCATGCCCCGCTCTACTTCGACGTCCCCGCGTCCGGGTCCCCCGCCGGGGACGCCGATCCTGCGGCACAGCCATGACCGCGGCCCCCTCCCGGCCGTCGCCTCCGGCGCACGTGCGGGCGCGCGGGCTGTGGAACCTGCTGAACCTGGCGACGCCGCTGGGGCTGGTGGGCGCCGTCGTCGCCGGCTGCGCGCTGCGGCCCGGACCGCACGGGCTGATCGAGGCCCACGGCTGGACGCACCGGTTCCCGGGCGGGGCCGCGTTCACGGTCGGCGACGTCGTGTTCACCCGCCCCGGCCTGCGCATGACGCCCGCGCTGTGGCGGCACGAGGCCGGCCATGCGGACCAGTACGCCCTCCTGCTGGGTCTGCCCTTCCTGCCGGCGTACGCGCTGGCGGCGGCGTGGTCGATGTGGCGGACCGGGGATCCGGCCTCGCGCAACGTCTTCGAACGACGCGCGAGCCTGGCCCTGGGCGGCTACATCGAGCGGCCCGTGGTCCGCGGCCTGCGGCGCCGCCGCTGACGGGCACGGGCGATCGCGCCGACACGGACCCGGGGTCCGGGGAGGTCAGTGCAGGGTGCCGCCGGGGACGTCGAGGTCGGGGCCGCCGGCCAGCGCCGTCAGGGCGGCCTCGGCCACCGCGCGCGCCAGGTCGGCCGCGGGCAGGGCCGGGGTGTCCGGCGTCGGGCGGTGCTCGGTGTCCCACGGCACGTGGATGAAGCCGGCGGCCCGGGCGGTACCGGGGCCGTCGAGGAGCGAGTACATGACGTGGTTGCACACGAACGCGCCCGCGGACAGGGACGGCTCCGCGGCGACGCCGGCCTCCCGGATCGCGGCGACGGCACGCTTGGCGGGCAGGGTGGCGAACAGGGCCGCGGGACCGTCGGCGCGCACGGGCCGGTCCACGGGCTGCTCCCCCGCGTTGTCCGGGATCCGGGCGTCCTGCAGGTTCACGGCCACCCGTTCGACCCGGACCGTCGCCGTGCCGCCAGCCAGCCCGACGGCGATCGCCACCTCCGGCCGGACCCGGTCGAGGGCCGCGGTCAGGGCCGGCCCGGCCGCGCCGAACGCGCACGGCAGCTCGACCGCCTCGGCCGTCACACCCCGGTCCGCCAGGATGCCCACGGCGTCCCGCGCGGCGGCGATCGACGGGTTGTGGACATCGCCGCCGAAGGGCTCGAAGCCCGTGAGCAGGACGCGGGCGGCCGGGGCGGGTGCACGGGAGGTCATGGCGACCACGGTAGGCGCGTCTCGGCGCCCGCGCCACGCCCGGACTCGAACACGCTTGCGGGTCGATTCGAACATGTGTTCTACTTCTGGCCATGCGATGGGAAGCGCAGACCCTGCGGTCCGAGGGCGGAGCCCAGCGGGCGACGGCCGGCACACCGGCCGGCTCCGCCGCCCTGCTGCCGCTCTCGGACCTGCAGCGGAGTGTCACCACCCCGGAGTTCGCGGGCGTCACCTTCCATGAGGTGCTCGCCAAGACCGCACTGAACTCGGTGCCGTCCGCCTCGGCCATGCCGTTCCGCTGGACCGTGAACCCGTACCGCGGCTGCACCCACGCCTGCCGGTACTGCTACGCCCGCAGCACCCACACCTTCCTCGAGCTCGACGCCGGGGCCGACTTCGACCGGCAGATCGTCGTGAAGGTCAACGTCGCCGAGGTGCTGCGCGCCGAACTCGCCCGCCCCACGTGGGGCCGCGAGGCGGTGGCGTTGGGGACGAACACGGACCCGTATCAGCGGGCCGAGGGCCGCTACGCGCTGATGCCCGGGATCATCCGGGCCCTGGCCGATTCCGGCACCCCGTTCTCCGTGCTGACCAAGGGGACCCTGCTCGCGCGGGATGTGCCCCTGCTGCAGGCGGCCTCGCGCCAGGTGCCGGTGCAGGTCTCGCTGTCCCTGGCGATGCTCGACCCCGCCATCGCCGCCGCGGTCGAGCCGGGCACGCCGTCGCCGACCGCACGCCTGCGCCTGATCGAGCGGCTCGCCGCCGCGGGTGCGGACGTCACCGTCATGGCCATGCCCCTGCTGCCGTGGCTCACGGACGGGGACCGCGAGATCGACGCCCTCATGCGCGCGCTGGCGGACGCCGGAGCCGCGCGCGTCATGCCGGGCGCCCTGCACCTGCGGCCGGGCGCGAAGGAGTGGTACCTGGACTGGATCCGCCGCGAGCACCCGGATCTGCTGGCCGGCTACGAGCAGATGTACGCCCGGTCCGCCTACGCGCCCGAGTCGTACCGCCGCATGCTCACCCGGATGGCCGGGGAGGCCGCCGCACGGCACGGCCTGGCCCGCGGCGGCGCCCACGGCATCCGGCGCGAGGACGGTCCCCCGGCCCGGCGCCGGCCGGCGTCCCGGCCCTCCGCTCCGGCGGCGCAGCCCGCGCTGTTCTGACCGGTCCGCGGGGCGCGGCCGGCCGCGTGTCGACTCAGCGCCCCGCGGAGAACGCCGTGGCGGCGCCACGGAGCACCTCGGCCACGATCGGCCGGTCCGCCGGGATCCAGTCCAGGTGCCGCACGCCCGGCCCGGCGAGCGGCAGCCACGCCAGCAGGTCGTGGTCCTGGAGGGCTCGGGGCGTCGCCCCCTCCTCCGCCAGGACGCCCCAGAACACCCGCATCCGGGCGCCGTTGGCCAGCTCCCACCCGTCCGGCTCCGGCGCCGCCACCTCGGGGCCGAGCCGCACGGCGACCCCGAGCTCCTCCCGGCACTCCCGCAGCAGCGCCTCCTGGACGCCCTCCCCCGGCTCGACCTTGCCCCCGGGGAACTCCCAGAGCCCCCGCAGCGGGGCAGGCGCGCTGCGACGGGCCGCCAGCAGGCGGGTCGGCGCGGCCACATCGTCGAGCAGCGCGAGCCCCACGACCTGCCGCGGTCGCGCACCGTCCCGGGGCGACGTCGTCGGGCTGGCGGCGGGCGCGGGGCGCACAGGTGTGGCGGAGGTCATGAGCCCAGGCTAGCGAGGCCCCCGCCCCCGCAGACCGGAGTCCGTAGGCTGGGTCGGTGCCCATCCCCACTCCCGCCGCCGACGGCGCCCACGACCGTTCCCCCCGTGCTCCGCGTCCGACGCGCCCAGACCCGTCCGTTCCGCCGACCGTGCCGCCGGGCCCGGGCGCGTTGCTGGGCGGCCGCCGTGTGCGTCTGCTGCCGGCCATCCTCGCGCTGGCCCTGGGCAGCTTCGCGATCGGCACCACGGAGTTCGCGATGATGGGCCTGCTGCCGCAGGCGGTGGCCGACCTCGGCGTCGGTCTCGAGGCCGGCGGCGTGCTCATCTCCATGTACGCCCTGGGCGTCGTGATCGGCGCTCCCCTGCTGGCCGCGTCGTTCGCTCGCGTCGACCGGCGGGTCACGAGCATCGTGCTGATGCTGCTGTTCGTCGTGGGACACGTGGCCGCGTTCCTCGCCCCGGACATGGGGAGCATGATGGCGGCCCGGTTCGTGTCGGGCCTGCCCCACGGCGCCTACTTCTCCGCGGCCGCCCTGGCCGCGGCGGACCTCGCCGGGCCCGCCCGCCGCGGCCAGGCCGTGGCGTGGGTGATGGCCGGGCTGTCCGTGGCCAACGTGCTGGGCGTGCCGGGCGCGACGGCGCTCGGGCAGGCCGTCGGCTGGCGCTGGATGTTCGTCATCGTGGCGGTCTGCGCGGCCCTGTGCGTCGGGGCGACCGCGTGGCTCGTCCCGTCCGTGCCGGCCCCCGCGGGCGCCTCGGTCGGCCGCGAGCTGCGCGGTCTGGCCTCCGGCCGCCTGTGGGCGACGGTGGCCGTGGGCGTGATCGGCTTCGCCGGCATGTTCGCGCTCTACACCTACATCGCGCCGCTGCTCACGGAGGTCGCGGGCCTCGAGGAACGGTGGGTCCCCGCCGTGCTGGCCCTCTACGGCGTCGGCATGGTGATCGGCACGCTCGTCAGCGGCGCGCTCACGGACCGCGACCCGGTCGGCACCCTGCGCCTGAGCTTCGGGCTCAGCGCGGTCTCGCTGGCCGCCGTCGCACTGACGGCCCCGTGGGCGCCGGTGATGATCGTGTTCCTCTTCTGCGTGGCCGTCAGCGGCTCCGGGATCGCCCCGTCCCTGCAGGTGCTGCTCGTGGACTCCGCGCCCACCGCACCCCAGCTGGCCGGTTCGCTCAACCACTCCGCGCTGAACATGGCCAACGCGATGGGCGCGTGGGTCGGGGCGGCCGCGATCGGGGCCGGGGCGTCGCTGCGGACCCCGCCGCTGGTCGGTGCGGGCATCGCCCTGGCGGGCCTGGTGCTGGCGTTCCTCCTCGTGCGCCGCGACGTCGCGGCCTCACCCGGCGTCCGGGCTGACGACGGCGGCTCGCCCCGCTGAATCTCCCACACGAGGCCGGGGCGAACCTCGTCACGTCGGAGAATCTCGAAAAAGTCGGGGCGCCAGAGGTGGCCCCCCGTGAAAATCCCTTGCTACGTTCCTTCTCGTACGTCAGATTCGAAACCCGAAAGGAACCATCATCATGGGCATCATTGGCTGGATCGTTCTCGGCCTCATCGCCGGTGCCATCGCTCGCGCCATCCTCCCCGGACGTCAGGGCGGCGGCTGGCTCGGCGCCCTCCTCACCGGCATTGTCGGTGCTCTCCTCGGCGGCTGGATCGCCTCCCTGGTGTTCAACATCAACGTGAACGAGAAGTTCTTCAGTCTGGGCACCTGGATCTTCGCGATCATCGGTGGTGTCATCGTCGCGGCCGTGTGGCAGGCCATCACCCGCCGCACCGGCACCCGTGCCTGAGTGAGCTGAGCGGCCCGGTTCGACCCGGACACGCAGAAGGGGCGGGGATCCACGCGGATCCCCGCCCCTTCTGCGTGTCCGGACGGCTGGCGCCGCCTCGTGCGCCACGTCAGCCGGCGCGCCGCGCCCCCGCCATCGCGGACGAGTACAGGCACACCGTGGCGGCGGTCCCCACGTTCAGGGACTCCGCGGCCCCATACAGCGGCACCGCCACCCGGCGGTCCGCCAGTGCGAGCTCACCGTCGTCCAGGCCCTGAGCTTCGTTGCCGAACAGCCACGCGGTCGGCGCGGCAACCACGCCGGGGGCGAGGGCGTCGAGCCGGTCCGAGGCGTAGCCGTCGGCGGCCCACACCTGGAGGCCTGCGGCCCGGGCTGCGGCCGCCGCCGCCTCTGCGGGGACGGCGGTGGCCACGGGCAGGTGGAACAGCGACCCGGCGGTGGACCGGACCACCTTGGGGTTGAACGGGTCGACGGAGCCCGGGGTGAGGACCACCGCGTCCGCCCCGGCCGCGTCCGCGGCCCGGATGACCGTGCCGGCGTTCCCCGGGTCCTGCACGCGGCACAGCACGGCGGCCAGGCGCGCCTCCTCGAGGACCGCTTCGACGGCCTGCGGCTCCGGCATCCGCGCCACGGCGACGATGTCCTGCCCCGTCACGGCGTCGGCCATGGCGGTGAGCACCTCGTCGCTGGCCTCGCGCACCAGGACGCGCTCACCACCCGGCGTCGGGCGGTCCCGGACGCGCGCCACGAGCTCGGCCAGCGCGGGGTCCCGGTCCACGAGTCCGCCGGACACGTACACCTGGGTCAGCACCCGCCCGGCGCGCCACTGCCCCGCGGCGGCCGTCGGCCCCTCCCCCAGGTGGGCGCGCAAGGCCTCGCGGCAGGCCTGCGGCCCCTCGACGAGGAACGTGCCCGTCCGGCGTCGGGCGGAGCGGCCCGCGAGGGCTGCCACCGCGCGCACGCGCTCGGCGCGGGGATGGGTCATCGGCTCGGCGTGCGGGGTCATGGGGTCTTCCTGGTCGGGGCTCGGCTGCGGGTGCGCAGACGCCGACGGGGCGGGCCTCGGTGGAGGACCCGCCCCGTCGGCGGTGGTGCTCACGCCTGGGGCGTGGTGGTGGGGCTCTCAGGGCCCCGGAGCCGGCTCAGCGGGAGACGGCGGGGGCGTTCACGTCCGCGGGCAGCGCCTCGCGGGCGGTCTTCACCAGCACAGCGAAGGTCGCGGCGTCGGAGACGGCGATCTCGGCCAGCATGCGGCGGTCCACCTCGACGCCGGCCAGCTTGAGGCCCTGCATGAAGCGGTTGTAGGTCATGCCGTTGGCGCGGGCGGCCGCGTTGATGCGGGTGATCCACAGGCGACGGAAGTCACCCTTGCGCTTGTGGCGGTGCTGGTAGTTGTAGGTGAACGAGTGGAGCATCTGCTCCTTCGCCTTGCGGTACAGGCGAGACCGCTGGCCGCGGTAGCCGGAGGCGCGCTCCAGCATGGTCCGACGCTTCTTGTGGGCGTTCACTGCCCGCTTCACACGTGCCACGTGCGTACTCCAATCTGTGTGGTCCCCGGGGCGCGCACTGGCGCGTCACGGCCGAGGAGGAAGGGGTTCCGGCGAGGCCGGGGGGGTGTCAGATGCCGAGCATCCGCTTGATCTGCTTGATGCTGCCCTTGGAGACGAGCTGGTCGCCCTTGAGACGGCGGGTCAGGCGCGAGGACTTGTGCTCCAGGTAGTGGCGGCGGTTCGCCTGCTGGCGCATGATCTTGCCGGAGCCGGTCACGCGGAAGCGCTTCTTGGCACCGCTGTGGGTCTTCATCTTCGGCATGGCTGCCGTTCTCCTTCACTCATCGCTGCCGTGCGCGGCGCGCGCGGCAGTGCTGGTCACCCCGGTCCGTCCGGACCGGGCTGGTCTGTGGCGACCCCGGGGGGTCAGGCCCGAGGACCGGGCTTGGGGGCACCGCCGCGGGGGGCGGCGGGCTTGGGCGGGGCCGGCATCGGCTTGGCCGCCGGCTTCGGAGCCGACGACGGCGCGGCCGGCTTGGCGGCGGACCGCGGCTTCGGCGTGGCAGCCGGCGCAGCCGAGGACTGCGGCTTCGGCGTCGCGGCCGGCTTCGGGGCCGATGCGGGCGTGGCGCTGGAGGCCGGCTTCGCAGCCGGGGCGGCCGCGGCCGGGCGGGGAGCCGCCGGGGCCGGGGTCTTCGGCGCCTGCGTCGTCTCGGCCGGGGCCGCGGAGGCGTTCTCCTGCGTCCGGGCGGCCATGGCCTTCAGCTGCTCGGGGAACGCATCCCCGACCGAATTCCGCACCGGGGCGGAGTCGGACGCCGCCTTCTGCGCGGCGCGCTCCTTGGCCTCGCGGGCGGCCTGGTCGCGACGCGAACCGCCGCCCTGACGCTCGCGGTGGCTCTCGGCCGAGTTCTTGCGCTGGTCCGCCCGCGCATCGGCCTTGGTGCGCAGCGGGCCGACCACCATCACCATGTTGCGGCCGTCCTGGCGCGGCTGCGATTCGACGGTGCCCAGCTCGGCGACGTCCTCGGCGAACTGCTGCAGCAGCTTGATGCCGAGTTCGGGACGCTGCTGCTCACGGCCGCGGAACTGGATGATGGCCTTGACCTTGTCGCCCTGGCTCAGGAACTTCTTGGCGTGGCCGGTCTTGGTCTCGTAGTCGTGCTTGTCGATCTTCAGGCGGAAGCGGACCTCCTTGAGGACCGTGTTCACCTGGTTCTTGCGCGACTCACGGGCCTTCACCGCGGCCTCGTACTTGTACTTGCCGAAATCCATCAGCTTGCACACCGGAGGCTTGGCCGTGGGGGCCACCTCCACGAGATCCAGGTCCGCCTCGGCGGCGAGCCGGAGGGCGTCCTCGACGCGGACGATGCCGACCTGTTCGCCGTTCGGGCCGACCAGGCGGACTTCCGGAACGCGGATACGCTCGTTGATGCGGGGATCGCTGATGGTGGTACTCCTCTGTGTGAGACGACGGGTGACCCCGCGCCCACCGGAGGGGCCCTCGGAAACGAGGAAGGCCTCCCCTGCGCGGACGCAGACGGAGGCCTCGACACGATCCCGTCGGACGGGACCCTCGGTGCGGGCTGCGCGCCACGACGCGGCGGTCCCGACCGGCGACCCGGCAACTCGGCCCGGGGCGAACCGGACATCCTGCTGACGCGGGTGGGAGAGAGGCCTCCACTTTGCTGCTCCTGGCCCGTGCATGCCCGCCCCGGGGTCACCGGATGACGAGGTCTTGCGCGGACCACGAGTGGTCTATGGGAAGCTTACCACCATGACAGACGAACGTCAGGCCCAGGACGCCACCCCCATGGACGCCCCCGCCGAGATCCGCGACATCCACGAGGTCCCCGCCGTCGAGGTCATCACGACCACCGCCGTGCACCTGATGACCGCCGCCGCCGTCAAGTGCGGCCTGGCCGACTCCCCCGACGCCCGCGAGCTCATCGATCTCGACGAGGCCCGCAAGCTCATCACGGCCCTCGCCGGGCTGGTCACGGCCGCGGCCCCCGAGATCGGCAGCCAGCACGCCGGACCGCTGCGCGACGGGCTGCGCTCGCTGCAGCTGGCGTTCCGTGAGGCCTCCCCGTTCCCGGACGCCCCGGGCAAGGGCCCCGGCGAGAAGTTCACCGGCCCGGTGAACTGACCACGGCCCCGATGACGACGACGGCGCGCCCCTGGCCGGGGGCGCGCCGTCGTCGTCGGGGCGGGGCTCAGGCGTCCGTCGAGGCCTCCGGGGCGGGGGTGAGATGCCGGGTGACCGGCGTCGTGAAGAGGGTGAGCAGCGCGACGCCGGAGACCGCGAGCAGCGGCCCACCCAGAGCGGCGGCGTCCACGCTGAAGAGCCACGAGGACAGGAGCACACCGAAGAGCTGGATCGCGACGGCGGCGCCGCGGCTCCACGCCCGACCGCGCAGCAGGGCGACGGCGGTCGCAAGGATCCACAGGGTGAGCAGCGCGTAGATGACGACCAGCATCACGCGGGCGCCGGCCGGGAGCACCCCGTCCGCCGCATGCACCACCGCGTCCACGGCGAGCCAGAGGAGCGCGCCCGCCTCGAGCACGAGCGCCGCGGCGACCACGAGGACGGCCACCGGCAGGCCCCGGCCGGGGCGGGGCGGGACCGTCGTCGCGTCGGCGCCCGACGACTCGGACGGGGCGACGGGGTCGGGGCGGCGGGACTGTGCCATGGGGCCTCTCCTGCGGGACGGCTGCGGGGACGGACGTGTCCCCCACCGTACGCCGGGCGGTGCGCGGGCCAGGTCCGCGGCGACGCGCCGCCCCGGGCACAGGTGTGACCAAGGACTCACTGGGAGGTGCGGTGATGCACCTCATTCACCTCTTGTTCACTCGTGAGGGCCGTGCGAGGATGGCACGCGAAAGATTCCCGGGGGCCGCGTTCGTACGAAAGCGGTCCCCGTTGCAATGACCAGGGTCGCCCTCCGTATCGGTCGTGCCGCGCGTCGTCCGCGCAGGCCCCCGCGCCCGCCGCCGGCGGAGGCCGTGACCACCGGCGCCCGCGGGCTCCGGCTCTTCCGACAGAAAGTGAGCGGACCGATGGATTGGCGCAGTAAAGCAGCGTGCCTGGACAAGGACCCGGAGCTGTTCTTCCCCGTGGGCAACACCGGCCCCGCCCTCCTGCAGATCGAGGAGGCCAAGGCGGTGTGCCGCTCGTGTGAGGTCGTGGACACGTGCCTGAAGTGGGCCATGGAGTCCGGCCAGGACTCGGGCGTCTGGGGCGGCATGAGCGAGGACGAGCGGCGCGCCATGAAGCGCCGTGCGGCACGCGCCCGCCGCGCCTCCTGACCCACCCGGACCACCGGCCCCGTCGACCTCGTCGACGGGGCCGTCGTCATGCCCGGCCGGGTTCACGTCAGGGGCAGTCGCAGCACGACGCGCGTGCCGCCGTCGTCGGACCGCTCCCAGCGCAGGGTGCCGCGCAGGTCCCCCTCCACGAGCGAGTGCACGATGCGCAGGCCGAGCCCCGATCCCTCGCCCGCGCGGGGAGACTCCCCCGGCACCCATCCGTCGGGGGCGGCGGGGCCGCCGTCCGTCACGGACACGACCAGCACCGTTCCTGCGGGGGTCGACTCGCGGTCGGCGTGCAGGCCCACGCAGCCACCGCCCGGCGCCGTGCCGTGCTCGACGGCGTTGGCCGCCAGCTCATTGAGCACCAGCGCCAGCGGCGTGGTCACGTGGGAGGGCAGTTCACCGAACTCGCCCGTGACCGCGACCTGCAGCGGCCGCCCGTCCCCGGCCACCTCGACGGCCAGGCGGAACTGCCGCTGCAGCAGACCGTCCACGGGGACCTGGTCCTCGATCTCCTCGCTCAGCGTCTGGTGGACGAGGGCGATCGTGTCCACCCGCTGCATCGCCTGACGCAGCGCACGCTCCGCCTCGGGCGAGGACGTGCGCCGCGCCTGCATGCGCAGCAGCGATCCCACGGTCTGCAGGTTGTTCTTGACGCGGTGGTGGATCTCGCGGATGGTCGCGTCCTTGGTGAGCAGACGCTGCTCCTGGCGGCGCAGCTCGGTCACGTCGCGCAGCAGCAGCAGCGCCCCCTGCCAGCCGTCCGGACCGAGCAGGGGGACGGAGCGCACCGTGAGGGACGCCCCGCCGGACTGCACCTCCCGCCGTCCGGCACGCAGGCCGGTGAGCACCGCCCACGTCCCCTCGTCGGTGGGAACGCGGGCGGCCTCGGTGCTGGCCAGCACGTCGGTGAGCCGGTGCCCCTCGAGGGTCGAGGCGATGCCCAGCCGGCGCAGGGCGGAGACCGCGTTGGGACTGGTGAACTCGGCGACCGAGTCCGGCCCGAGCACGACGAGGCCGTCCCCCACCCGCGGCGTGCCGCCCGCCCAGAGGCCGGAGGGCTCCTCGGGCGCCGGCCAGCGGCCGTGCTGCATCATGTCCAGCAGGGTGCTGGCCGTCCGGCTGTAGTTCTCCTCGATCACCGAGCGCGCCGGCCGGCCGTTCGGGTCCGCGTGCGCGGAGACGACCGCGATGACCCTCCCGGCGCGGACCACCGGCCACAGACGCACCTGCAGCGTGCCTCCCGGGGCCTCGACGGGGCCGGCCCCCTCGGCCCGCTCCCCGCCATGCCACGTCTGCCCGACGACGGCCCGCAGGTCCGCGCGGGCGCGCGAGCCCACGATGTCGCGGTGGAAGAGGGTGGGAGCGGTGAAGGGCCGGACCTGGGCGAGCGCGACGAACCCTCCGGCCTCGTCGCGGCGGGGCACGGGGCACCAGAGCACGAGGTCCGCGAGCGCCAGGTCTGCCACGAGCTGCCAGTCCCCCACGAGCCGCTGCAGCCAGGCGCGGTCCTCGTCTCCGATGTCCGGGTGCGACGTCAGGGGGTCCTGCGCGAGCGAACTGACCATGGGATCAGGGTACGGCGACGTGCCGGGCGGCCCGTGTCCGTGGCGTCGCGGGCGGCGTCGGACGACACGGCGGCGATGGTCTGCGAGGGCCGTGCGCGGTGCCGTCCGCGGCGGGCGGGGCGGGCAGGGACACCGGCCAGCGTGGCGAGGGCGCGACGCAGCGGGCTGTTCGGAGCGGCCTCGGCGAGCACCTGGCCGGCGAGCAGCGCGGGGTCCGCGGCGGCCGGGTCCCACGGCAGGAACGCCTCCAGGGGCGTGGCCGGCGAGGCGTAGCGGTTCCAGACGGCCTCGACCTGCCCGCGCGGGGCGACGCCGGCGGCGGCGGGCCGGAGCCGGTTGACCACGACGCGCAGCCGTGCCGCCGGGGCCGCCTCCGCCAGCTCCTCGACCCCGCGGACCAGGCGGGGCAGGGCGACGGCGTCCGGCCCGCCGACCGCGATGACCTCGTCGGCCGCGGCGAGCGCCGCCAGGGTCGCACCGTTGCGCTGTGGGGCGGGCACGTCGAAGGACAACTCCTCGTCCTGCTCGAGACCGAACCCGACGTCGACGACCACGCGGTCCCAGTGTTCCCTGGCGGCCGCGATCAGCGCGGAGACGGCGGCGGGGCGCAGCTCGGGCCACCGGTCCACGCGGGTGAGCCCCGTCAGAACCGTCAGGTCCGCGCCGGCGACGCGGACGCGGACGCCCGCGGCCGCCAGGTCGGCGGCGCCCAGTCGGCCGTGGTCGGCCCGCCGCACGGCCCGCGACACGCCGGCCGACTCCTCCGTCAGCCCCAGGTGCACACCGACGGCGGGGCCGTACGTGTCCAGGTCGACCAGCAGCGTGTTCCGGCCGGCCACGGCGTGCTCGGCGGCGAGGTTCACGGCGACGGTGGTGCGTCCCGGGGCGCCGGTGGGACCCCACACCACGGTCACCAGGGACTCCCGCGCGGGTGCGGTCGGTTCGCCCTCCTCCGGAGAGGGTGCGGGGTCGGCTCCCTCGCCCGCGGTGGCGGGGCCGTCGTCGGGGGTGGCCGCGGCGGGGGCGGCGCCCGGCCCGGCGTCGTCGGGCTCGTCGGCGTCGCGCCAGGGGTCCGTGAGGCCGGGCACCTCGTCCGCGCCGAGCGTCTCCAGGGTGATCGGCAGGTCGTCGAGGTCCTCGGCGTGATCCCGGGCGTGGTCGGCGTCCTCCCCGTGCGAGGTCTCCGGCCGGCGGCCCTCCGCGGCGGCGCTCGCGGACTCCACGACGACGGCCGCGATCTGCTCGGGGTCGGCGTCGGCGCGCACGCAGGGCACCCCCATGCTGCGGAGACGACGCCGCTCGGCACGGACCTCGCTGAGCGCCGCCACGCCCACGGGTCGGGGCAGCCGGGCCGTCTCCTCCAGGAAGGCGGCGGTGAGGGACTCGGTGTCCCCGGCCACGAGGACCGCGTCCACGAGACCGGAGCGGGCGATGGCGAGCAGCTCGGCGATGTCCTCGGCCCGGCGGAGGACCGTGATGTCCGTCTGGTGCCGCTCGAGCGGGCCGATGTGGTCCAGGCCCGGCTGGACGGTGGTGGCCAGGGCGATGCGCACGGTCAGCGCACCCCGTGGGCCGGCACGAGGGTGACCCGCGCGTCCTTCACCTTCGCGTCCACGATGCGCGGCAGGGTCTCCTTTGGTGCCAGCAGCTGCACCCGGGTGGTGCCCGAGCCGCCGAAGCCGTTCTGCTCCGCCGTGACCTCGGAGATCTCGAGCGCCTCGGCCAGCCGGGCCGGGTCTGCATGGCCGCGGCCTCCCTCCGCCGGCATGGCCACCCAGACGTCCACGCGGTCTCCCACGCCCACGCCGGACGGCAGCGGCTCGTCCAGGGCCACCCCGACGGGACGACGGCCGTCCGGGTCCGCGTCCACCAGTGCCGCCGCCGGCAGCAGCTCACCGGCCCGGACCGTCCCGGAGACCATCCGCCCCTCGGGAGCCGGAGCATCGGCGCTGAGGTACCGCTCGCCGGCCTCGCTGAGGTTCACCTCCACGGGGCGCAGGTCCCCGGACGCGATGGGTGTGCCCGGGGGCAGGTCCTCCGCAGCCGTCCAGTACGCTGCGGTCCGCTGGGCGGAGGCGACCAGCGCCACGACGCCGGCGATCGAGGCGAGGACGAGCACGAGACCGACGAGGAGCCGGGGATCCCGCCAGCGGGGCCGGCGCAGACGGCCGCCCTCGGCGGACGCGGACATGGTCGTGGACACCGGATGTTCCCCCCTTCGGACCGGCCCCTCGGGCCGCCGCGGCCCCGGCACCCCGTCGGTGTCGGCCCCTCCGCGCTGCGCCCAGAGTAACCACAGGGGCCGTGGATCGCCGGATCCGCCGCGTACGCTGTGGAAAAGTGTCGCCTCCGGGTGTTCCCGGGGTTGAATGGGTCGACGTCGTGGGCCGCCCGCGACCGTCCTGGACGCCTCGACCGAAGGAGCACCGTGCAGCGCTTTCTCACCCTGACCGACGTCGCGGAGACCCTGAACATCTCCGGTCAGGCCGCCCGTGCCCTGGTCCGCTCGGGTGAGCTGCAGGCCATCCAGGTCGGGGGCCGCGGTCAGTGGCGCATCGAGCTGTCCTGGCTCGAGGACTACGTGGAACGTCAGAAGGAAGTGACGCGCGCCCGCGTCCGGGAGTGGACCGAGGCGGACGCGCAGGCCCGCTGAGCCCACACGGTCTGCTCAGGCGGGGCGCAGCGCGGTCCGGACCGTCCCCAGCGCCCCGAACGGGATGACGAGCCGCCCGCGGACGGCCGCGGCCCGCCGGGCCTCGTCCCGCGGGTGGCGGGCGATGTCGAGGTGGTCGCCGCCGACCCGGTCCACGGTGCCCTCCGCCAGCGCCGCGCCGAGGCGTCCCGTCACCGCCACCGGCTGGCGCGTCCGCGCGATGCCGCGCAGCACCGTCCCCCAGCCGGCCGCGGCGAGCTCGGGCGCGGCCACGGCCCGGGTCAGGTCGGCCTCCACGGCCGCCACGCAGTCCACCGCGACGATCGCCGATCCCGAGCCGTCGACGTGCACGCCGACCCAGCCCTGGCCCACCGTGTGCACCACGCCGTCCACGACCTCGCCCCAGGCCAGGTGGAGCCGGACCTGCCGCCCTCGGGCTCCGCGCAGGCGGTCGGCCAGGGACAGCGCCATCCACTCCGCTCGGGTCAGCTCCGCGGCCTCGGCCACCGTCTCCTGCCAGCCGAGGTCGGCCCAGTGCGCCTCCAGGTCGTCGAAGAGTCCGTTCCACCGCATGCGCTCAGCATAGGAGGCTCAGCGCCGGACATCGGTCGTCATCAAACATCATCAAACATCACTCTTGACACCTATCGGCCCGTGCAGTTCACTGTGATCATCATCACCGGCCTGATCGCGGGATCCCGGCCGGACGGACGCACAGGAGGGGAATCCATGGAGCGCTCGACATCACCGGCCGGCCCGGCCCCGACCCGTCCGGTCGACGCGGCGGACGCCGTCGGCCTCACCGTCCTGCTTCTGGCCGGTCCCGGTCTGCTCGCCTGTGCCGCGGCGCTGCTGCAGACGGGCACCAGCGCGCCCGGGGCGGAACTGACCCGCGTGCTGGGCCTCGGTGCCGGTCTCGCCGGGCTCGGACTGCTCGCATGGTGGGCGGTGGGCCTGATCGGGCTGGCGCTCGTCGCGCTGGGGCGCCGCGCGGGTCGGCCGGCCTGGGCCCGCCTGGGCCGGAGCCTCACTCCCGCCCTGCTCGGACGCGTGGCAGGCGCCGTCGTCGGTGCCCAGCTGCTCGCGGCACCGGCCGCGTGGGCGGACGCGGCTCATCCCGTGCCGGACGCCTCCTGGACCGTGGCTGCGGTGCCTGCGCACGCCACCGGCGTCGAGGCCCCGGCGCCGGACGCCGCGTGGACGCCCCGGCCCCCGGCGCCGGCCCCACCGGGCGCCGGCACCGGCCGTGCGGATCCGGACCACCCGACCGTCACCGTCCGGCGCGGCGACTGCCTGTGGCACCTCGCCGCCGCCGAGCTCGGCCCGGACGCGACCCCCCGAGAGATCGACGCCCGCTGGCGCCGCTGGTACGAGGCCAACCGACGGGTGATCGGCGACGACCCGCACCTGCTGCTGCCCGGCACCGTGCTGACCTCCCCCGTGTTCACCCCGCACGCCGGCGTGGACGGACCACGGCCATGACATCCACGACCCTGCACTCCCCCGCTTCGCCTCGTCCTCAGGAGACCGCCATGACCACCCTCGCCACCCGCCCCCGCGCCGCTTCCGACCGGCGCACCGCCGACACCCTCCTCCACGGGCCCGCCCACAGCCCCGCAGTCCTGCCCCGCGGTGAGGAGATCGCCCGGCGGGCCCGCACCGAACAGGGGCGCGAGGAGCTGCGCCGCGTCCGCTCGCTCGCCGCCGTGATCGCCGTCGCCTGCGTCGAGGTCGAGACGGGCCGCCGTGCCCTGCGGGACCTCTCCGGCTGGCTCTCGCCCGAGGTCCTGGACAAGTTGACCCGTCGCATGGAGCTGCTGGGCGCCGTCGCGCCGACCGGGCCCGGTCGACGGCCCTCCGCGGCCGTCCCGCCCCGGACGCCCAAGTCCGCACCCCGCCCGGTGGGTGCCCGCGTGTGCGAGGTCGCGCCCGGCCGGGTGGAGGCCAGCGCGACGGTGCTGTGGGAGGGCCGGGCCCGGGCCTTCGCGCTCCGACTCGAGCGGCGGCTCAGCCGGTGGAAGGTGACGTCGGTCGAGATCGGCTGAGCCGGATCGTCCCGTCGGACTGACGAGCGAGGGCCCGGAGACCTGGAGGTCTGCGGGCCCTCGTCCTGCGTCGTGGCAGGATGCCGGTCAGCCGCGGCGGCCGCGGCGCTCCGCCTGACGGCGGGAGCGGCGGTTCGTGCCCGCCGCGACCGTGGCGCCGGAGTCCGTGCCGCTGCGGGTGACCGCGCTCTGCCCGTCCTCGGACGGACCGGTGAAACGCAGCTGCGCCGGCTGCTGCGGGGCGTCGATGCCCTCCACGGAGATCTGCGGGGCCATCGTCACGGCGCGGGCGTCCTGGACGCCGGGCAGCGACGTCGACGCGGGGGCCGCACTGATCTGCGCCTGGAACAGCGTGCGCACGGCGTCCTCGCGGATGGCGGCGAGCATGTTCTGGAACATCGTGTAGCCCTCGCGCTGGTACTCCACGAGGGGCTCGCGCTGGGCCATCGCGCGCAGCCCGATGCCCTCCTTGAGGTAGTCCATCTCGTAGAGATGCTCCTGCCAGCGGCGCCCGATGGTGGCGAGCACCACGCGACGCTCCGCCTCCCGCAGCGCCTCGGACCCCACCTGCGCCTCCCGGTCCTCGTACGCCAGGAGCGCATCGGAGACGAGTTCGCGCTTGAGGACCTCGGCCTTGAGCCGGCCCCGGCCGCCGACCTCGTCGAGGACGTCCTCCTGCGAGATGCCCACGGGGTAGAGCTCTGCCAGGTCCCGCCACAGCTGGTCGAGGTCCCAGTCGGTGGCGTGGCCCTCCTCGGTGGCCGCGTCCACGATGTTCCCGACGGCGTCCTCCACGAAGCGGCGCACCCGGTCCTGCAGGTCCTCCCCCTCGAGGATGGAACGGCGGTCCGTGTAGATGGCCTCGCGCTGGCGGTTCATCACGTCGTCGTACTTGAGCACGTTCTTGCGCTGCTCGGCGTTGCGCCCCTCGACCTGCGCCTGCGCGTTCTGGATCGCCTTCGAGACGAAGCCGAACTCGAGCGCCATGTCGTCCGGGATCGACGGGCTGTTCATGATCCGCTGGGCCACGCCCGGGTTGAAGTTGCGCATGAGCTCGTCCGTGAGGGAGAGGTAGAACCGGGACTCGCCCGGGTCGCCCTGACGGCCGGAACGACCGCGCAGCTGGTTGTCGATGCGGCGCGAGTCGTGGCGCTCGGTGCCCACCACGTACAGGCCGCCGGCCTCGATGACCGCGCGGTGCGCGTCCTCCACGGCGGCCTCGGCCTGCGCCAGCACCTCGGGCCAGCGGGCCTCGTACGCCTCCGGGTCCTCGGCGGCGTCGAGGCCCAGCTCCTGCATGCGGGCCACCGCCGTGAACTCGGCGTTGCCGCCGAGCATGATGTCGGTGCCGCGGCCGGCCATGTTGGTGGCCACGGTGACGGCGCCCGGGCGGCCGGCCTGCGCCACGATGGCGGCCTCGCGGGCGTGGTTCTTCGCGTTCAGGACCTCGTGGCGGACGCCGCGCTTGGCCAGCAGCGTGGAGAGGTACTCGGACTTCTCCACCGAGGTGGTGCCCACCAGGACCGGTTGGCCCTTCGCGTGCCGCTCGGCGATGTCGTCGACGACGGCGTCGAACTTGACCTTCTCGTTCTTGTACACCACGTCGTTGCGGTCCACGCGCTGTCGCTCCCGGTTCGGCGGGATCACGACGACGCCGAGGCCGTAGGTCGACGTGAACTCGGCGGCCTCCGTCTCGGCGGTGCCCGTCATGCCGGCGAGCTTCTCGTAGCCGCGGAAGTAGTTCTGCAGGGTCACCGTGGCCAGCGTCTGGTTCTCGGGCTTGACCTCGACGCCCTCCTTGGCCTCGATGGCCTGGTGGAGCCCCTCGTTGTAGCGGCGTCCCTTGAGCACGCGGCCCGTGTGCTCGTCGACGATCTGCACCTCGCCGTCGAGGACCACGTAGTGCTTGTCCCGCTTGAACAGCTCCTTGGCCTTGACCGCGTTGTTCAGGAACTGGATGAGCGTGGTGTTCTGCGTCTCGTACAGGTTCGTGATGCCGAGGTGGTCCTCGACCTTCTCGATGCCGGGGCCGAGGATGCCGACGGTGCGCTTCTTGTGGTCCACCTCGTAGTCCGTGTCCGCCTCGAGGCGGCGCACCAGCCGGGCGAACTCGCCGTACCACCGGTTGGCCTCTCCCTGGGCGGGGCCGGAGATGATCAGCGGGGTGCGGGCCTCGTCGATGAGGATCGAGTCCACCTCGTCGACGATCGCGTAGTGGTGCTCACGCTGCACGAGCTCGTCGAGGGACCAGGCCATGTTGTCCCGGAGGAAGTCGAAGCCGAACTCGTTGTTCGTGCCGTAGGTGATGTCCGCGGCGTACTGCTCCCGCCGTACGGCCGGGGTCTGGCCCGCCACGATGACGCCCGTCTGCATGCCGAGGAAGCGGAACACGCGGCCCATGAGGTCGGCCTGGTAGGAGGCGAGGAAGTCGTTGACCGTCACCACGTGCACGCCCCTGCCGGACAGCGCGTTGAGGTAGGCCGGAGCGGTGGCCACGAGGGTCTTGCCCTCGCCGGTCTTCATCTCCGCGATGTTGCCCTGGTGCAGCGCGATGCCGCCGAGCAGCTGGACGTCGTAGTGCCGCTGGCCGAGCGTGCGTCCCGCGGCCTCCCGGACCGCGGCGAACGCCTCCGGCAGGAGCAGGTCCAACGACTCGCCGTCCGCATGCCGGGCCCGGAGCGTGTCCGTCTCGGCACGCAGCTCCGCATCGCTGAGCGCCCGGAAGTCGTCCTCGAGGAGGTTCACGGCGTCCACCGTGGCCTGCATACGCTTGAGGACGCGGTTGTCCGAGATCTTCAGGACGCGGTCGATGATCGAAGGCACTGGTTCTCTGCTCCCTTGCGGTGTGGCCGGGGCGGGACGGGATGCCCCTCGCGCTCGGCCGTGGCGCGGTCTCCGGGACAGTGTACGGGCCGAGCCCGGACGGGCCGCGGCGCCCGTCCCGGAGGGGAAGGGCGCCGCGGCGTCAGCAGGTCGTGGTCGACGTCGGCGGGGCGGTCAGTCCTCCCGCGCCTGGTAGGCCCGCTCCCCCTCGGAGGCGGAGACGTGATCCTGCGGGAGGGACTCGTCCAGGCGGATCACGCCGTAGCTCCAGCCCCGACGACGGTAGACCACGGAGGGCACGCCGGTCTCGGCGTTCTGGAAGAGGAAGAAGTCATGACCCACCAACTCCATCGCGTCCACGGCCTCGTCCACGCTCATGGGGGTCGCGGGGAACGCCTTCTGGCGGATGCGCACCGGGGTGCCCACCTCGGGGGCGTCCTGCTCGGCGGCCTCCTCCGCGGCCAGCGCGGCACCCGACGGCGGCAGCGGCGGCACGAATCCGACCTCGCCCGCACCGCGGGAGGCGCCGAGCTTGCCGTGGCGGCGGTCCTTGCGGCGGTCGCGCATGCGCCGCAGGCGCTCGGTCAGTCGGGTGGCGGCCTGGTCGAAGGCTGCCAGCTTGTCGTCCGCGTCGGCCTCGGCCCGCACGACGTCCCGCGGGCCACGGACCGTCAGTTCCACGCGGACCGTCTCGTCCGAGTGCTTGTGGTGGGAGGACTTCGTCACGCGGACCTCGAGCGTGTCGGCGCCCTCGGCGAGCGGCTGGAGGCGCTCGGTGCGCTCGACGACGTGGTCGCGGAAGCTCTCCGGGAGCCTGAGGTTGCGGGCGATGTAGCTGACATCCATGGTCATGGCGTCCTCCTGGTCCGACTCTCACGGGTCCGGCCTCGGGAGGGGAGGTGCGCCTCGGTGTCGCGTCCGCAGGGCGGCGGCGGGTCCGAGGGTGCGACCTCCTTCCAGCCGTCGGCAGGACGGGAACCGTAGGGGCGATTCCGTGCCGTTCACCCTACCCGGGGGCCTGGCCGGGGGCCAGGCTCGGCGGGGTCCCGCGGCGGGGCCACGGCCGCGAGCACGACGGCCCCGACGGGGTGCCCGCCGGCGCGGCGCACCGCCTCCGCGAGCGCGGCGAGGGTGGCGCCGGTGGTGAGGACGTCGTCCACGAGCAGGACGGGCGCGCCGGCCGGCAGCCGCCCGGCGGCGACGCGCCAGTCCCGGGCCCGCCGGCGGCGCTGGCCCGCCCCGGCGCCCGCGTGGGACGGGCCGCCGCCCCGGAGCGTGCTCGCGCGGGGCAGCAGGCGCGCACGGACGGCGTCGGAGACCAGCCACGGCGCCGGCAGCGCCCGGGTGAGCTCGGCGAGCGGGTCGTAGCCGCGCCGTCGGAATCCGACCGCGCCGCCCGGGACCGGGACGAGCAGGGCGTGCCGCGCCCCGGGCAGGTCCGGCTCGAGGCGCGCCGCGGCGACGGTCCGGCAGAGGGCCTCGCCCAGCACGCCGCGCAGGTGCAGCGCGTGATGGTCCTTGAACGCGAGCACGGCGGCCGCCAGCGGTTCTGCGTAGCGACCGGCCGCCATCACCGGCAGGGGAGCGCCGCCGGGGCCCAAGGGCAGGGCCGGGGCGTCCTGCTCCGCCCGGAAGGGCAGGGACAGGGCGGCGGTCAGTCCCTCCGCGCAGGCCGGGCAGAGCCGGTGGCCCGGCGCCGCGCACACCGCGCACTCGGCGGGCAGGACCAGGTCGGCCAGGGCCCGACCGAGGGCGCCGAACGCCGACGCCGGGGACGGGGAGGACGGCGGGGAAGGCATGCGATGAGTCCACCGCACGCCACCGCCGTCCGGGCGCCGGGGCGGGCCGCTGTGCGGGACGGGGCGGCTGTGCAGGAATGGACGACGGGCGCCCGGCGCGGGCCCGGCTCAGTCCGGGAACGAGAGGTCGCGCACCCCGCGGTCGAGCTCCTGCGCCCGCCACGAGGAGCCCACCAGCAGGAACACGAACTCCTCCGTCTCCGCGTAATAGGCGCCGTCGTCGCCGGCGGAGATCCCCCGCAGACCGCCCAGCGGGTTGAGCTCCCGGACGGTGCCGTCGATCGAGACGATCCGCGGCACCACGCGCTCCTCCGGCTTCTCGGCGTACGCCGAGACGAGCAGGTTCGTGTCGCCGGCCCACTCCACCGAGTCCTCCGACCCGGAGGAGGGCAGCAGGATCGGCTCGGTCAGGGCGTTCGGCACCCCGTCCGAACCGCGCACGACGCCGGACACGCGCAGAGTGGTCCGCTGGCCGTCGTCGACGAGCATCGCGGCCCGGGCCCCGCTCCGGGACAACCGCAGGTCGACGATCCGCTCGCCGGGCCGCAGCCACGTGGCCGTCACGATGCGCTCCTGCCCGCCGGGCTGGGCCGAGACGGCGCGGATCCGCGAGGTCGTCCCCCGGTCGGCCGCCCACACCCAGCCCAGGAGGTCCAGCGACGGGACGGTGAGCCCGGTGCCGCGCAGCACCTCCCGCAGGGAGCCGTCCGTGCCGGCGACGTGGACCGCCGTCCGGTCACGGGTGACGAACGCGAAGCGGCTGCGGTCGCCGGACATCGTCGGGCGGACCGGATCGAGCGCGGTGACGTCCGGGGCGCCGCCCACCGGCGTGACGCTGGTCCCCTGCACGTAGACGAGTCCGCCCGTCGCCGTGTCGATGCCCACCTGGACCGAGCCGACGGCGGCGTCGGTCTGGACCGGGGCGGGGCCGTCGTCTCCCGACGTGGACAGCTGGGCGCCGGCGACGGTCACCTCGACCTCCTTGACCGACTGGAGGCCCGTCAGGGTCAGCTCCAGCTGCTCCCGCATGCGGTGCCGCCGGTCGGCGTCGGCCCCCTCGGCAGCCGCCTGGGTGAGGTCGACGTGGGCCACCCCGTCGTCGTCGACGGGCACCGTGGGCGCGGCCAGGTCGGTGCCGGTGCGCAGCGGGAAGGCCGTGTCCACCGCCCCGGCCAGATACGGTGCCGGCCCGCGCAGCAGCGCTCGCGTCACCGCGGTCACGGTGGTGCCCCGATTGACGAACCACCGCACGTCCGGCACGACGTAGCGCTTCGCGGTGTCGTAGAAGGCGAGCTCGTGCGGGGCGAACAGCTGTCCGAACTGCGCCTGGGAGAGCAGCGTGCCGTTCTCCGTGGACGTGATCCGCATGCCCTGCGGCCGTTCCTGCACCGTGACCGCCCAAGCCCGCGTGGTCCCCGGCGGCGCGATGGTCCGCAGGCCGTACTCGTCGATCTCCGAGTCGACCTCGACCTGGATCTGGTAGTGCCCGGCGCCGTCGCCCCGGGTGATGCGCGGCTCCGCCGAGTACACGAGAGTGCGCTGTCCGGGCGTCCACTGGGTGGCCGCTGGCCCGTCGAGGAACTCGCGCGCCACCGCGTAGTCGTCCTGCGGGCTCGTGCCCGCGAGCAGGAAGCCCCGGATGGCCTCCTCCGCTGTGTCCGACTCGGCCGGTCCCGGCGGATGGAACTGCGGCGCGTCGGCGGCCGCGGTGGCCCCGTCGACCGGGTCGGCGCTGCGCACCTCGGAGCTCTGGGGGATCTGGGTGCAGCCGCTGAGGGCGAGCACCAGGGCGACGATCACGCCGACGACGGCGACCCGCGGCGGGCGGGGCGGCTGCGGATCCACGGTGGTCATCGGGCCTCCTCTGCCCCGTTATCGCCGGTCCGGTCCCCGGCAGCCGACCCGTCGGCGGGAGGGACCACGCGCACCGGCCGGGTCGGCGCGGTCAGGGCCTGCTCGGCCTGGCGCGCGGACGGCGGGGCGGCCGCGGCCGCCGCGGCGACGTCCGTGATCGCGCCGGCGGCGTCGGCGTCCGCCTCCTGCGGGACGGGCCGGGACAGGTCATCGGCGTACCGGCGGTCCGCCGTGCTGTAGCGGGGCGGAATGGGCAGCACGGAGCGGCCGATCGGTTCGGGGGCCTCCGCGCCCTGCACGGCCGGGCGCGGCGCCCGCGGCAGGGTCACCATGAAGGTGGATCCCTCCCCCAGCTCGCCCCACGCCTCGAGCCGGCCGCCGTGCAGCCGGGTGTCCTCGGTGGCGATCGCCAGACCCAGTCCGGACCCGCCGGTGGTGCGCTTGCGTGCGGGGTCGGCGCGCCAGAACCGGTCGAACACGCGCTGCACCTGCTCGGGGCTCATGCCGATGCCGTGATCCACGACGGCGAACGTGACGGCCTCCTCGTCGGCCGCCACGAGCACGTCCACCGGCCGGCCCTCGGCGTGCTCGATCGCGTTGTTCACCAGGTTGCGCAGGATCCGTTCGATCCGCCGCGGGTCGACCCAGGCGACGTGGCCGTCGGCGCGGTCCCGGTCCATGGGCACCACGTACACGGGCACGCCGATCTGGTCGGCCAGCGGCTGAGAGGTGAGCACGACGTCGCGGGCCAGCTCGAGCATGTCCGTGGCCTCGAGGGCCGGGGTGGCGGCGCCGGCGTCGAACCGGGTGATCTCCAGCAGGTCCGCGAGCATGGCCTGGAAGCGGTCCACCTGGTGGTAGAGCAGCTCGGTCGAGCGTCGGTTGACCGGGTCGAAGTCCTCGCGTGAGCCGTACAGCACGTCGGCCGCCATCCGCACGGTCGTCAGCGGCGTGCGCAGCTCATGGGAGACGTCCGAGACGAACCGCTGCTGCATCTGGGACAGCTGGGCGAGCTGGCCGATCTGGTCCTGGATGCTGTCCGCCATCCGGTTGAAGGACATGCTCAGGCGGGCCATCTCGTCCTCACCGTCGACCGGCATCCGCACGGCCAGGTTACCGCTCGAGAGGGACTCGGCCGCCCGGGCCGCCTGCTGCACGGGCCGGGTCACCCGCCGCGAGACCCACCACGAGACCAGCACGTTGATCACCAGGAAGCCGACGCCGAACACCAGCAGCACCCCCAGCACCGAGTCGAGCGAGCTCTGGACGTCCGAGAGGTCGTAGACGAGGTAGAGCCCGTAGGTGGCACCCGGGGGCAGCACCACCTGGGCGCCGAACACGAGGCCGGGTCGGGTGCCACCGCCGGGGTCCGGCAGCGCCACGCTCGCGTCATACACGCCCGGCCCGGAGGCGACCGCGTCCTGCAGCTCCTGGGGGATCACCGCGGGATCGAGCCCGGCGGAGGAGATCGTCCCCACGTACGCGGACTCGGAGTCCGGCAGCGGGGCGAGGTGGTAGCGGCGACGGATCGTGGTGCCCGAGTCCCCCTCGAGGGCACGCAGGGTCTGGGTCACCAGCACGTCCGTGCTCTGCGCGTCCGTGGCGGTGGTCTGCGCGAACGTCTCGCGCACCTGGCTCAGGCCACGGCGGGCCTCGGCCTGGACCTGCTCGTAGCGGGCCTCGAAGAGGGCCTGGGTGATCTGCTGCGTCAGGAACGCGGCGACCACGAGGCCCGCGAGGATCGAGAGCAGGGCCGCGAGCACCGCCGTGCGCAGCCGCAGGGACCGGCGCCACCGGCGGCGCAGCGCACGCCACGCGGGGCCGGGGACCCACGACCGTGGGCGGCCGGCGGCGGGCTCGACCGGCTCGGCACCGGACTCGGCCGCCGGGGCCGCGCTCACATCCGGGCCGGACACGGTCATGCGCTCAGCCCTGGCCGGCCTTGTACCCGACGCCGCGGACGGTCAGCACGACGCACGGGTTCTCGGGATCCGGCTCGACCTTGGAGCGCAGGCGCTGGACGTGGACGTTCACGAGCCGGGTGTCGGCCTGGTGCCGGTAGCCCCAGACCTCCTCCAGGAGCATCTCGCGAGTGAAGACGTGGCGCGGCCGCCGGGCGAGGGCCACGAGGAGATCGAACTCCAGCGGGGTGAGGGCGATGCCGACGCCGCCGCGGGTGACCTGGTGGCCCGCCACATCGATCTCGAGGTCCCCGATGTGCAGGACCTCCGCCGGCTTGGCCTCCCCCTCACGCAGGCGCGCCCGGACGCGAGCCACGAGCTCGGCTGGCTTGAACGGCTTGGGCACGTAGTCGTCCGCACCCGACTCGAGGCCGCGCACCACGTCCGCCGTGTCCGATTTGGCCGTGAGCATCACGATCGGCACGTCCGACTCGGCTCGGATGAGCCTGCAGACCTCGATGCCGTCGATGCCGGGGAGCATGAGGTCCAGCAGCACGAGATCGGGGCGCTCGCGGTGGAACGCGGGCAGTGCGGAGGTGCCGTCTGCGGCGAACGTCGGCTCGAAGCCGTCGTTGCGCAGGACGATGCCGATCATCTCGGCCAGCGCCTCGTCGTCGTCCACCACCAGGATCTTGGCCTTGCCCATCCTGACCTCCTCGTCAGCGCTCCCCCCGGCGCCGCGGGCGGGACCGGCCCCGGGCACAGGAAATTTTCAGGATCAGCCCGATGATACCCGCCGGGCGGGCCCGTCCCCGGCGGACGACGCCGGAGGTCGCCCCGGTCCGTCGGGGCGCCGGCTCAGCCGCGCAGCTCGGCGAGCCGTGCGGTCAGCTCCTCCGCGTCCCGCCGCAGAGTGCGGAGCACGGCGGGGTCGTGCGACCCCGCCGCCGTGAGGCCGACGTCGCCCACGCGTCCGGGGTCCACCCCCAGCCGTTCCCACGTGCGGACGACGTCGACCGGGCGCACGCCCGGCTCGGGGGCCAGCGTCAGCCCGCGCCCCACGTCGGCCCAGCCGGCCGCCGCCTCCCACGCCTCGCGGGTGCCGGGCGTGCCGTCCGCGCCGTCGTCGAGGGCGCCCACGCCCACCACGAGGGAGACCGGGGCCGGGGCGGGCGCGTCCGCGGCTGCGTCGGGCCTGGGCAGGGACTCTCCCGTCAGCGTCGCCAGCGCGGCGGGCCCGGGCAGCTCGGCCCCCGGGGAGGCGGCCCGGCGGCCCGGCGCGAGCCACACCCGGGCGACGTCGGGCAGGGCGGTGAGCCCGTCGAGAGCGGCGCGCCACAGCCCGCGGGCCTCCTCGCGCGGCAGCGACCGGACGGTGCGGTACCCGCTCGCGGTGGGCAGGGTCCCGGCGAGGACGGCCGCCGCCCACGGCTCGTCGACGACGACGCCGAGGCGGGCCGCCCCGGTGGCCCTCCGGAGGCGGGGCAGGGCGTCCTGCAGTCCCTCGAGATAGGACTCGGCGACGTCGCGGCGGGCGCCGTGGTCGCCGAGGACGCGCTCTCCCCCGGGCAGCCAGAGGCCGGCGAGCAGGCTGAGCGGGCCGCGCACCCGCACGGCCAGACGTTCGACGACGGCGCCCTCGGCCCCCGCGGTGTCCGCCCAGCGGTGTGCGTCCTCGCGCCAGAGGGAGACGGCGCGGCGTCGGTCACGGCCGGAGCCGGCGGCCCCGGGCGGGCTGACCCGCCAGCCGTGCGGCTGCAGGTCGACGGCCAGCTCCTGCAGAAGGGCGGCCGAGCGGCCGGTGGCGTCGGCGCCGGGTCCGCGATCGGGCAGCTCGGGGAGCACCGGCCAGTGGTCCGCGCCGAGCTCGCCGAGCGTGACGCGCTGCGCCTCGGCGACGTCGGTGCCGCGCCACGGCGTGCCGCCGAGGGCGACGGGGCCGGTGGCGCCGTCGTCGTGGGCGGCCTCAGTCATCCGCGTCCCCGGAGCGCGCCCCCGGCTCCGCCTCGGCGTCCGGCCGGCCCTCGGCCGCCAGCGCGCGGTGGTGGCGGATGACCTCGGCGATGATGAAGTTCAGGAACTTCTCGGCGAACGCGGGCTCGAGGTCCGCCTCGAGCGCGAGCCGGTGCAGCCGCGCGATCTGGGCGGCCTCACGCCCGGGGTCCGAGGGCGGCAGGTCGTGCCGGGCCTTCAGCGCACCGACCCGCTGCGTGAACTTGAACCGCTCGGCCAGCAGGTAGACGAGCGAGGCGTCGATGTTGTCGATGCTGCCGCGGATCGCGAAGAGCTCGTCGAGGACCGCCGGGTCCGCGGTGCCGGGCAGTGAGCTGGCGTGGGGGTCGTAGTCCGGGCTCATGGCCGAAGCCTACGCATCCGCGGGGGCGGACAGCCGGGCATTGCGGGCGGTGTCGATGGTGGCCTGGCCGAGCACGCGGGTGCCCCGGTACAGGACGGCCGTCTGACCGGGAGCCACGCCGCGCAGGGGGCGCACCGGCTCGATCTCCCACCCCGGATGCCCCGCCGCGTCCGCGCGCTGGCGGGCGCGGGCCTCGACGATCTCGCCGTGGGCCCGGAACTGCAGCGCACAGTCGAACCAGGCACCCGTGCGGGCTTCGGGCACCGGGGCGCCGGCCCACGACGGTCGGATGCCGGTGATGCGGTCGACGTCGAGCAGCTCACGCCCGCCGACGACCACGGTGTTCTCCTTCGGCCGCACCTCGAGCACGAACCGGGGCTTGCCGTCGGGCGCGGGACGGCCGATGGCCAGGCCCTTGCGCTGGCCGACCGTGAACGCCTGGGCGCCCGCGTGGGTGCCGAGCTCCTGTCCCTCCGCGTCCACGATGGGGCCGGGGGCCAGGTCGATGCGCTCGGCCAGCCAGCCGCGGGTGTCGCCGTCGGGGATGAAGCAGATGTCGTGGGAGTCCGGCTTCGCCGCCACGGACAGGCCGCGCTCGGCCGCCTCGGCGCGCACGAGCTCCTTGGACGGCGTGTCCGCGAGCGGGAAGAGGCAGTGGGCGAGCTGATCCGCCGTCAGCACGCCGAGCACGTAGGACTGGTCCTTCGCGTCGTCCGCGGCGCGGTGCAGCTCCAGCGAGCCGTCCGGACCGGGCCGCACGGCGGCGTAGTGGCCGGTGCAGACGGCGTCGAAGCCCAGCTCGAGGGCACGCTCGAGCAGCGCCGCGAACTTGATGCGCTCGTTGCAGCGCATGCACGGGTTGGGCGTGCGGCCGGCCTCGTACTCGGCCACGAAGTCGTCCACGACGTCCTCCGCGAACCGCTCGGAGAAGTCCCACGTGTAGAAGGGGATGCCGAGCCGCTCACACGCGCGCCACGCGTCCGAGGCGTCCTCGATGGTGCAGCAGCCGCGCGAGCCGGTGCGCAGGGTGCCGGGCATGCGGGACAGGGCCAGGTGGACGCCGACGACGTCGTGTCCGGCGTCCACGGCACGCGCCGCGGCGACGGCGGAGTCGACTCCCCCGGACATGGCGGCCAGGACCTTCACGGGCGGACTCCTCTCTCGACGGCGGACGGGCGGTCCAGTCTAGACGCCCGGCCCCAGCAGCGTCCGCAGCGCGTCGATGAGCGCGGCCGCCTCGGCCTGCGTCGTCGTCCGGCCGAGGGTGAACCGCTGGGTGGCCCGCGCGTCGGCCTCCGTCCGCCCCGGCAGGGCCGCGACCACGTGCGACGGCTCGGCCACCCCGGCGGTGCACGCGGACCCGGACGAGGTGTCCAGCCCGGCCATGTCGAAGGAGAACAGCAGCGCGTCCGCCGTCCGGCCCGGCACGGTGATGTGGACGTTGCCGGGCAGTCGGTGCGTCCCCGGCGGCAGCGGCTGCCCCGTCGCCGGGTCGAGGTCCCGCGGCCCGGTCAGGCGCACCCCATCCAGGGCGTCGACGGCGGCGATCACCTCGTCCCGCAGCCCGCCCAGGCGGGCGGCCTCGGCGGGCTGCTCCGCGACAGCCTCCGCCACGGCGGCCGCGAGCGCGGCGGCCAGGGCCACCGAGACCGTGCCCGAGCGCAGGCGGCGCTCCTGGCCGCCGCCGTGCACCACGGCCTCCAGCGTGACGTCCCGGCGCACGAGCAGGGCGCCGACACCCACGGGGGCGCCGACCTTGTGCCCCGAGACGGCCAGGGTCGCGGCCCCGGACGCGGCGAAGTCCACGGGCACCGCCCCGAGGGCCTGGACGGCGTCGGTGTGCAACGGGACCCCGTGGTCGGCCGCGAGCCGGGCGGCCTCGGCCACGGGCTGGACCGTGCCGATCTCGTTGTTGGCCCACATCAGCGTGGCCAGGGCGGTCCGCTCGGGCGCGGTCGCCAGCGCGGCCCCCCATGCGGCGAGGTCGACCCGCCCGTCGTCGTCGACCGGGACGAGCACCGGCTCGGCGCCCTCGTGCGCGGCGAGCCAGTCCACCACGTCGAGGACCGCGTGGTGCTCGATGCCGGTCAGCACGATCCGGGTGCGCTCCGGAGCGGCCGCGCGGCGGGCCCGGTACAGCCCCTGGATGGCTAGGTTGTCCGCCTCGGTGCCCCCGGACGTGAGGATCACCTCGGTGGGGTGCGCCCCGAGCGCCGCGGCGATGCGCTCCCGCGCCTCCTCGAGGCGCAGCTTGGCCCGGCGGCCGGAGGCGTGGAGGGAGGCCGGGTTGCCGGGCAGCGCGGCCGCCTCGGCCAGGGCCGCGAGCGCGGTGGGGCGCACCGTCGTGGTGGCGGCGTGGTCCAGGTGCACGCGGTCCGGGGTGGTCACCCGGCCAGTCTAGGAGCCGCGCCGGATGTGCCCCGGCTCAGTCCCGGGCGAGGAACCGCTCGACGTCGCGGGTCGGGCCCACCAGGAGGATCGTGTCCTCGGGCTCGAGCACGTAGTGACTCGGCGGGTAGAGCCACGTGCCGCGGCTGCGGACGGCGACCACGCGCATGCCCCGCTCCCCCGCGAGCCCGGTGGCTCGCAGGTCCCTGCCCAGCAGGCGCGACGGCGGCGTGGCCCGGACCATGGCCAGGCCCGGCTCGACCTCGACGAAGTCCTGGAAGGACGTGCTGACCAGGTGCGCCACGCGGCGGCCCATGTCCCGCTCCGGGTGGACCACGTGCTCCACGCCGAGCTGACGCAGGATCTCGCCGTGGCGGTCGTCATTGGCCTTGGCCCAGAGCTGGTGCGTCCCGAACCGCCGCATCAGCGAGACGGTGAGGATCGAGTCCGCGAGGTCGCCGCCGATGGCGACGACGACGTGGTCCATCTCGTGGACCGAGAGCTGGCGCATCGCCTCCTCGTCCGTGCTGTCCGCGCGGACGACGTGGGTCAGCCGGCCGTTGAGCGCCTGGACGGCCTCGGCATCGGCGTCGACCCCCAGCACGTGGCAGTCGGACTCCATGAGCTCGCGGGCGACCCCGGAGCCGAACCGGCCGAGCCCGAGGACGGCCACGGTGGGGCGGTCGCCCCGGCGGGGGGCGAACAGGGAACGGGTGAGATCAGCCAATGAGGGGTCTCTCCTTCGGGTACTCGAAGTGGCGGGTGCGGTCGGTCAGGGCCAGGCTGCCGGCGACGGTGGCGGGGCCGATGCGGCCGACGAACATGAGGAGCATCAGGATGCCCTGCGCGGCCGGCGGCAGCTGGGCGGTGATGCCGGTGGACAGGCCCACCGTGCTGAACGCGGACACGCACTCGAACAGGATCTGGTCGGTCGTGAACGAGGACAGGCCCATGAGCGCCATCGTGGCGACGGCGATCGCGGTCGCGGAGAGCATGATCACGGTGATCGCCTCGCGGTGCGTGGTCCGGGAGAGCCGGCGGCCGAACGCATGGACGGCGCCCTCCCCCCGGATCTCCGCGAGCACGATGAACAGCAGGACGCTCGCCGTCGTGATCTTCACGCCCGAGGCGGTGCCGGCGGGGCCGCCGCCGATGAACATGAGCACGTCGGTGGCGAAGAGCGTCACGGGGTGCATCTGCCCGTAGTCCAGGGTGTTGAAGCCGGCGGTGCGGGTCGTGACGGACTGGAAGAACGCCGCGAGCACGCGCGAGGCCGGGTCCAGACCGCCCAGGGTCCGCGGGTTGGACCACTCGAGGACGAGGTACATGAGCGTGCCGCCCACCAGCAGCACCGCGGTGCCCACGAGCACGAGCCGGACCGTGAGGTTCCACCGCTCGGGTCGGCGCAGGTCTCGCCGCAGGGTCAGCACGACCGGCAGGCCCAGGCCGCCCAAGATGATCGCCGCCGCGATCGGCAGGCAGATGAACGGGTCCGAGACGAAGCCCATGAGGTTGTCGCTGAACAGCGCGAACCCGGCGTTGTTGAATGCGGAGACCGCGTGGAAGACCCCCTGCCACAGTGCCTGGCCCGGGGACATTCCCGCGCCCAGCCAGAAGCGCAGGCTCAGCAGCAGCGCCACCGAGGCCTCGACGGCCGTGGAGTACAGGATCAGGGCCCGCAGCACCCGGGGCAGGTCCCCGATCCCCTCGGCCCGGGTGGAGGCCGCGGCGTCGAGGCGCTGGGTGAGGCCGAGCCGCCGGAGGATCACCAGCCCCAGCAGCGACGTGAACGTCATGACGCCCAGGCCACCGAGCTTGATGAGCGTGAGGATCACGAGCTGACCCAGGGGTGTCCAGAACGTCTGGGTGTCCACGACGCCGAGGCCCGTCACCGTGGTGGCGCTGGTCGCCGTGAACGCGGCCTCCAGCGGGGTGGGCGCGCGGCCCTGATACGAGGCGGGCAGCAGCAGTGCGCCGGTGCCCGTCACGATGGCGACGAGGAAGGACCCGACCACGAGCTGGGTCGGACGGATGCGGGGCCGACGCGGGCCGACCCGCGGCGACGAGGTAAATGTCACGGGAGGGAAACATAGTCCTTCCGGGGCGCACTGTCACCGTGCGGCGCCGGTGGTTGAATGGCCGGGTGCCGACCCCCTCCGTCCCGCTCGTCCACCCGGTGCACCGGTTCGCCCACCACGAGATCGACTTCCGCCGCCGGATCGTCACGATGGCCGTGGTCAACCGCACCCCGGACTCCTTCTACGACGACGGCGCCGGCGCCGTCCTGGAGGACGCCCTCGCCCAGGCCCACGCCGCGGCGGACGCCGGAGCCGAGTGGGTCGACGTCGGCGGCGTGCCGTTCGCGCCCGGGGCGGAGCTCGACCCGACCGAGGAGGCGGCGCGGGTGGTCCCCCTGATCGCGGCCCTGCGGAGCGGGGACGGGGCCGGGTCGTCCGAGGCATCGCGCCGGCTGATCCTCTCGGCGGACACGTTCCAGCCGGCCGTGGCCGAGGCGGCCCTGGCGGCGGGGGCGGACGTCGTCAACGACACCACGGGACTGTTCCACGCGGACCTGGGCCGGGTGGTGGCCGCCGCGGGCGCGCACCTCGTGGTCACCCACTCCCTCGCCCACGTGCGCGGACCCCGGGCCGTGGTCCCCCGGCCGACCTACGGCGACGTCGTCAGGGAGGTCCGCGACCACCTGCGGCGCACCGTCGACCGGGCCGTGGCGCTCGGCGTCCCCGAGGAGAGGATCATCGTGGACCCCGGCCACGATCTGAACAAGAACACCCGGCACACCCTCGAGATCACGCGGCGGCTGGACGAGATCGCCACCCTGGGGCTGCCCGTGCTGGCCGCGGTCTCGAACAAGGACTTCATCGGCGAGAGCCTGGACCGGCACCGGCACGAGCGCCTGCCCGGCTCGCTGGCCGCGGCCGCGGCCTGCGTGTACGGCGGCGCCCGGATCCTGCGCATGCACGACGCCGACGCCTCCGTCTCGGCGGCCCGCATGCTCGAGTGCGTGTTCGGGTGGCGTCAGCCGGCGCGCCTGGTCCACAACATGGGCGCGGAGAACCCGCCGCCGGACCGCAGCACCCTGGCCGGACACCGCGCCCACCGCGGGGGGCGGGCATGAGACGGCTGACCGAGACCGGCCCCGGCCTGGACGACGACGCCCTCCGCACCGCCCTCGCGGCCCCGGCGGCTGAGGACACCGGCCCCGGACCCTGGGTCCGCGTCGTGTTCATCGCCTCCGCCGACGGCGCGGCCACCCTGGACGGCCGTGCGGGCGGGCTCGGTTCCCCCGCGGACCAGCGGCTGCTCTCGCTGTCCCGGCACGACGCCGACGTCGTGCTCGTGGGGGCCGGGACCATCCGGGCCGAGGGCTACGAGGGTGCGCTGCTGTCCGAGGAGGACCGGCGTCGACGCGCGGAGGCCGGCGGGCCCGCGGACCCGCCCGTGGCCGTGGTCAGCGGCAGCCTGGACCTGGACCCGGCGTCCGCGTTCTTCACGGCCGCCCCGGTGCGCCCCTGGATCCTGACGTCCCGGGCCGCCCTCGCGGCCGAGCCGGAGCGGGCGGCGGCGCTGGCCGCGCGCGCGGACGTGCTGGCGGTCGGCGAGGAGCACGTGGACCCCCAGACCGTGGTGGCGACCCTGCACGCGCGCGGCGCCCGCGTCGTCCACTGCGAGGGCGGACCGCGCCTGTTCGGCAGCCTCGCGGCGGCCGGCCTCGTGGACGAGGTGCACCTCACCGTGGCGCCGCTGCTGGCCGGACCCGCCGCCGGCCGCGTCCTGACCGGCGAGGACGGCCCCGGCCTCCCCGCCCGGCTGCAGCTGGTCCAGGTGCTCCACGACGACGGCATGCTGTTCCTGCGCCTGCACCACGAGCGGCACGCCTCCCCCGGCCCGGACCCCACGCCGTGAGCGCGGCCGAGGAGCACCGCACCGCCTACGAGGTCCTGGGCGTGCCCCGCGACGCGACCGCCGAGGAGGTCCGGCGGGCCTACCGCCGCGCGGCCCGGGCCGCGCACCCCGACGTCGGCGGCGACCCCGCCGCCTTCCGGGCCGTGACGCGGGCGTGGGACCTCCTCGGCGACGCCGAGGCCCGGCGCCGATACGACCTCTCGCTGCCCGGCCCGGACGTCGGTCCCCGCGGCCCCCGCGCGACGGCCGGATCAGGGCGGGCGAGACCGTCGGGACGGTCCGGACCCGGCGGACGTGCCGCCCGCCCCGTGCGCTACGAGCCCCCGCCCGGCGAGGCGGAGGCGGACCCGACCGTGCTGGACCTGCCGCGATCGAGCCAACGCGTCCACGGGGCGCCGCGGCCGCGCGGGATCCTGCCGGACGAGCACCGGGTGCTGCGGCAGGCCCGCACCCTCGACGTGCTGCTGCGCCACGTGGCGGACGCGCTCCCGGCCGCCCGGGTCCTGACCGGGCTGCGGCTGGGCGGGCGCTGGGGACGGCACCTCGACGTGGACCACGCGGTGCTGTGCGGCCACCGCCTGGCGCTGATCGGCTCCGTCATGGTCCCGGAGGGGACCTACACCTGGGACGGGGCGGACCTGCGCTCCCGGGGCCGCCCCGTGGCCCCGCCGCTGCTCGGCCCCGCGATGATGGCGTGGCAGCAGGCCCTGCCCCAGGTCACCGTCGGCGGATTCGTGCACGTGATGACGGACCGCGACGCGCGGCACGCCCCCGTGATCCGCCACACGCGCGGCGCCGACGCGCCGGAGGCGCAGGCCGACCTGCTCACCGCCCCGCCCGCGCCCGGGATCGCGTTCGCGCGCGAGGTCGCGCTCTTCCTGGGCACCGGCACGGACCCGGATCTCGTGGACCGGCGCGCGCTCGGCGCGCTGGTCGGCCGGCTCCACTGAGGCACGTCCCCGCCCGGCGGCGCCCCACTAGGCTGGGCGCGTGCCCGACTCCCCCACCCCACCCCGACCGAACCCGCACGAGGGCGCCGACCGCGCCCCGGCGCCCGGCACCCCCGGCTTCCGGATCCTGCTGCTCACCCCGGAGATCCCCGGCAACACCGGCAACGCGATCCGGCTCGCCGCCCTCACGGGGGCCGAGCTGCACCTCGTGGAGCCGCTGGGCTTCGGGTTCGAGGACGCCCACCTGCGCCGCGCCGGCCTGGACTACCACGACCTCGCGGTGGTGACGGTGCACCCGGACCTCGACGCTGCGCTCGCGGCCCTCGCCCCCGCCCGTGTGCTGGCCTTCACCGCGCGCGGGTCCGTGCGGCACGACCGGGTCGCCTACCGGCCCGGCGACGTGCTGCTCTTCGGCCGCGAGTCCACCGGCCTGCCCGAGGAGGTGCTGACCGATCCGCGGGTCACCGAGACCGTCTGCCTGCCCATGCAGCCGGCCCGTCGGTCCCTGAACCTGGCGAACGCCGTCTCCATCGCCGTGTACGAGGCCTGGCGCCAGCACGACTTCGCCGGGTCCGCTGCCCGCCCCGATTCCCTAGACTGAGGCCACCATGCAGACTCCTGACGCGTCCGAGCCCCACGCCGACCGCCCCGATGACGCCGGCCAGCCCGCCCTGGACACCCTCCTGCGCCGCAGCGCCGAGGGTGACCGGGCCGCGTTCTCCGCGTTCTACGACGCCACGGTCCCGTGGGTGCACGGCCTGGCCGAAGCGATGTTCGGCCCCGGCGACGACGCCGCCGCGGCCACGGTCCGCACCTACCTGACGGCATGGGAGGAGGCGTCCGAGGCCGGCCTCGACCTGAGCGAGCAGGACGACGCGACCCACCGCGAACGCCAGGTGTTCACGTGGCTCGAGGTCCTCGCCCACCGCGTGATGACCTCGCTGCGCCGCGCCGGCGGCTCCGCGGCGGAACGTGGGCGTCGTCCCGGCCCGGCCGGCCCCGCCGCGCTGCCGGAGGACCTCATGGACCGGGTGGACCCGGACGCGTTCGAGGCCGTGCGGCTGGCCTGGCTGGGCGGCTGCACGGACCGGGAGGTCGCCGATCGGCTGGATCTGCCGGCCGACCGGGCCCGCACCCTCCTGCGCGACGGCGTCCGGCAGGTCGTCGCGGCCCGCCGCGACATCACCCAGGACGCCGCCCGGCCGTCCGCGCCGGCCCCGGCGACCGGCCCGGCCCTCGGCGCGGACGTGCGCGAGGACGTGGACGCCGGCCGCGCACTCGAGCTGGCCGACCTCTCGGCTGTGCACGCCCTCGACACGGCCGGGCACACCGCGGCCTTCTCCGCCGTGCAGCGGCGGGGCGGCGAGCTGGCCCGGTGGCGCTCCCGGGTGGACGGGGCGCGCCAGGCGGTGGCCTGGGCGTTCCGGTCCGTGACGGCCGAGCCGCCGTCGGCCCTGCTCGACGAGGTCCTGCGTCGCCTGCCCGCCCAGGACGTGGGCATGGACCTGATCGGCGACGAGTCCACCCCCGCCGGCCCGCCGCGGGACCGCCTGCGCTGGCTCAAGGTGACCGCCCTCCTGCTGCTCGCGGCCCTCGTGCTCGGCATCGGCGGGTGGACGGTGTGGAGCCAGTTCACGCGACCGGGCATCGTGCACCGCATCGACCAGTCGAAGGACCTGTTCACGACCTCGGAGTACCCGGCCCAGGACGGCGGCACGGTCCAGGCGTTCCTGTCCCGGGAGCAGAACAGCGGCTACCTGACGATCAGCGGGATGCCCCAGCTGCCGGAGGGTCAGTCCTACCAGCTGTGGCTCTACCCCTCGGACGGCACGGCCCCGGCCTCCCTCGGCACGTACGACGCCAACGGCTTCGGCGAGCCCGTCACCTTCCGGGGGCTGGACCGCTTCGCGGCGATGGGCATCTCCGTGGAGCCCAGCTCGGGATCGGAGGTGCCGACGTCGGAGCCCATCGTCGGCGTGGACCTCGACCCCACCGCGCAGACCGGCCCGCGCTACGGCGGGCGACCGAGCACCAACTGAGAGGTCCCGCAGGGGGAGGGCCGACGACGCGTCCCGTCGTCGGCCCTCCCCTGCGGGCACGGTTCAGAACCCGGCGATGGTGCCCGGGCCGTTGACCGTGACCAGGTGGAACGCCTCGGCGTGGCCCGGCCCGGCGGCCGGGCCGGCGGCGTGCCGGTGGTGCTCGGCCATCTGGGCGAGCACGTGCCGCCGCATCGCGTCGACGTCCGGGTGCTGGGAGAGGTGGGCGTCGAGGGCGCGCAGCTTCTGCTCCGCCAGGCCCGTGACGTCCACGACCGTGTTCCGGCGTGCGGCGGGGGCGGCGTACAGCAGCAGGTTCCGGATCTTGAACGCCTCCAGCCCCTCCGCCGCGAGCTCCGGGTACGCGTACGGGTTCTCGACCGCCGGGTACGCGGCGCGCACCACGGCCTCGCCGCAGGCGAGGTGGTCCGGGTGTGCGGCCTGCATCCGCTCCCAGTCCCGCTCGGGGTGAGTGCTGAGGACGACGTCCGGGCGGACGCGGCGCATCAGGGCCACGAGCTTGCGGCGCACGCCGTGGTCCGGCTCGAGGTGTCCGTCGCGCTCGCCGAGGAAGTGGACCTCGGCGGCACCGACGACGGCGGCGGCCGCGCGCTGTTCGGCGTGCCGGCGGGCGGTCATCGCCTCGGCACCCTCCGAGTCGAAGCCGCCGGCGTCCCCGTCCGTCACGATGCACAGCTCGATGTGCAGCCCGGCCGCGCTGAATCCGGCCAGGGTGGCGGCGGCCCCGAAGTCGAGGTCGTCCGGATGGGCGCCGACGGCCAAGACCCGGCGCCAGCCGTGGTGGGCGGCGAGCTCAGCGGGGGTGGTGAGTGTGGTGGTCAGGATTGGGTGTCCTCCGTGAACGTCACCTCGGTCTTCTGCTCCGCGCCGTCGCGGAGGTAGGTGACGTCCACCGAGTCTCCCACGCGGTACTCGCGGACGACGGCGGTGAGGGACTCGGAGTCGATCACCGCGCGGTCGCCGACGGCGGTGATCACGTCGCCCTCCTTCAGCCCGGCCGCGTCGGCCGCCGACCCTCCCACGACCTGCTGGACGCGGGCGCCGTCGCTGAACACGGTCTGAGCGTTCTCGCCGCCGCCCTGCACCTCGGCGGGCTCCGGGGTGACGCTCACGCCGAGCATGGCATGCGTGGCCTTGCCGTGGTCGATCAGGTCCTGCGCGACCCGCTGGGCGTAGTCCACGGGGATGGCGAAGCCGACCCCGATGTTGCCCGCCTCGCTCGGGTCCTGGCCGGCCGAGGCGATCGCGACGTTCACGCCCACCAGGCGACCCTCGGCGTCGACGAGCGCGCCTCCGGAGTTGCCGGGGTTGATGGCCGCGTCGGTCTGCAGCACGTTGATGTACACCTCGCCCCGGGTGCCCTGCGGGGTGCCCGGCAGCTGGAAACGGTACTGGTCGGAGCCGGAGGACGAGCCGGAGCTCTCGCCCTGCGGCTCGGGCGCCTCGGAGGACGCCACCGCGATGGTCCGGTCCAGGGTGGAGATGATCCCGTCGGTCACGGTGTTCGGCAGGCCCAGGGGGGCGCCGATGGCGACGGCCTCGTCCCCGACCTTCAAATCCCCGGACCGGCCGATCTGGATGGGGGTGAGGTCCGGGGCGTCGATCTTGATGACGGCCAGGTCGGACAGCGGGTCGGTGCCCACGACGGTGGCAGCGTAGACCTCCCCGTCCGAGGTGCGCACCGTCAGCTCGGCGTCGTTGGCCTGGCCGCCGAGGGTGACCACGTGGGTGTTCGTGAGGATGTGCCCCTCCGTGTCCAGGATCGACCCGGACCCGGAACCGGAGGCGGAGCTCGACGTCGCGGAGATGGTCACCACGGAGGGCAGCGCGGTCCTCGCGGCGTCCCCCACGGCGGTGTCCGCCACGGGCTGTCCCCCGGCCTCGGCCGAGGTGTCCGTCGCCTGCGAGGACGAGGAGCTCGCGGCCTCGGACGCGGCCTCGCCGCCGTCCTCCGCGACCGCGCAACCGGAGAGCCCCACCATGAGCACGGCCGCGGCGAGCAGGCCCGCCCCGGCACGGGCGCGGGACTGGGGCCGGGGACGCGCGACGGTGCGGGCCGTCGGCACGGGGGGCTGGGTGGGGGCGGCGGTCTGGTCCACGGGGTCCTCGCTTCGGGTCGGGCCCCGGGCGGTCGACACGGACGCCCGTCGTCTTGCGGACGCGCGCCCCGGGGCACGTCCACGCTAGCGTGCATGACTGAACGCCGCCTAGAGGTCGGCCGAACGTCCGCTCCTCCCACGGTTCCGGCCGCGCCGGATCCCTGGTGCCCGATTCCCACGCCGCCCTACACTCAACCCCAGGATCCGGCGGGTCCGCCCGGTGCGGCGGCTCGCCTCCGCCGTCGAAGGAGACCCCACATGACCGTGCTCACCCGCCCCGCCGATGTCGGCCGTCTGGCGCGTGCCGTGACCGCCGCGGGCCTGGGAGGTCTGGGCCTCCTGGTGGCGGCACCCACCGCGCAGGCCGTGGCGGTGCCGCCGGGCGTGTACGTGGTGGACGAGGCCGGTGTGCTCTCGACCTCGGATGAGCAGCGCCTGACCCAGGAGATCCAGGACCTACGCCGGGACACCGGGCAGGGGCTGTACGTCGTCTACGTGGATGAGTTCAGCACGGACGCCCAGACGCTGGCCCAGGACGTGGCGCGCCAGCGCGGGCTCGGGACGAACGACTCGGTCCTGGCGATCGCGGTCGAGGAGCGCGCCTATGGGCTGGACAGCGGCGGGGACGCGAACCTGCAGAACCAGGTGACGCGCACCTACGTGGGCCCGCAGCTGTCCAAGATCGGCACGGACCCCGGCTCGGCGGAATGGCTCGCGGTGGGCATCGCCGCGGTGCAGGGGCTCGACGACGCCGCCGACGGCACGCTCGACGGCACGGGGGCCAGCGGGGCCGAGTACGATCCGGCCGGCGCCCTGCCGGCCGGCACCACGGGCGGCGGGAGCACGGCCCAGGGCGCCTCCGACGGCGGTGGGGCCCTGACGGCGGTCCTCGGCGCAGGTGCGGTGGCCGCGGCCGTGGGCGGCGGCGTGCTCGTGGCCCGCAGCCGGAGGCGCACGCAGGGTGGCGCCGTCGAACGGGGCCGCACCGAGGAGGCCCGCCGCGACCCCCTCGACGAGCTCAGCGTGGAGCAGCTGCGCACCCAGGCCGGCTCGAAGCTCGTGGCCGCGGACGACGCCATCCGCTCCTCGGAACAGGAGCTGGGCTTCGCCGAGGCGTCCTACGGGGAGAAGTCCGTGGCGACGTTCCGCCAGGACATCGACCAGGCCAAGGAGCACATGCGGGCCTCGTTCCAGCTCCAGCACCAGCTCGACGACGAGATCCCGGACACCGAGGCCGAGCAGCGCGCCTGGCTCAAGGAGATCATCCAGCGCAGCGAGGCCGTGGGTGCGTCCCTGGCGGCGCACAAGAAGGAGTTCGACTCCCTGCGCGACCTCGAGAACCAGGTGCCCGAGGCCCTCGAGCGTCTCGAAGCCCGCCTGCCCGAGGCCCGGTCCCGGGTGCAGGACTCCGAGTCGGCGATCACCGCGCTGCACGGCCAGTACGCGGAGTCCGCCCTCGCCGAGGTCGCGGACAACGCGGCGCAGGCCCGGGAGAGGCTCGAGTTCGTGGAGACCGCCCTCGCGAAGTCGCGGAGCGCGTGGGAAGCCCAGGACCGCTCCACGGCGGCGCTGGCCGTGCGTGCCGCCGAGGAGGCGCTCAGCCAGGTGGACACGCTCACCGAGGCGGTCGGCAAGGCCGAAGGGTCCCTGCGGGCCATGCTGGGCAACCTGCAGACGGGCCTCGCCCAGTCCGAGCAGGACGTGGCCGAGGCCGAAGCGCTCGTGGCCAACGGATCGCACCCCGAGCTGGCCGGCCCGGTGGCGGGGATGAAGACCGCCGTGAACGCTGTGCGCCAGGCCCTCGCGGCCGGCCGCCCGGATCCCCTGGAGCTGCTCCACCAGCTCGAGGCCGCGCACCGCCAGCTCAACACCCCCCTTGCCGGCGTCCGCGACGCTCGCGAGCAGGCCCGCCAGGCCTCCCAGGTGCTCACCTCCACGATCGCCCAGGCACAGGCGCAGATCGACGGCACGGCCGACTTCATCGGCGCCCGACGCGGTGCCGTGGGCTCGGAGGCCCGGACCCGGCTCGCGGAGGCCGACCACACGCTGCGTTCGGCGATCAGCCTCGGCCGCACCGACCCCGTGGCCGCCCTCCAGCAGGCGCAGCGCGCCTCCCAGCTGGCCGAGCGCGCGAGCGAGCTGGCCCGCGCGGACGTCGAGGGCTTCGGCTACGGCCCAGGCATGGGCGGCAGGTACGGCACGCGCCCGCGCGCCGGAGTGGGCGGCAGCTTCGGCGGTGGCCTCGGCGGCGCGCTGCTCGGCGGCATCCTGATGAACTCGATCCTGAACAGCGGCCACGGTGACAGCTGGGGCGGCGGCGGCTTCGGCGGGTTCGACGGCGGCGGCCTCGGCGGCGGCGACTTCGGCGGGTTCGGCGACATCTCCGGCGGCGGCTTCTGACCGCCGCCCCATGAACTCCGGCGCCCCGGGCGCCGGCCCGGCCCGCACGCGCGGGACGGGGTGGACGCAGGCCGACGGTCTGCGCTGACGTGAAAGACCGACGAAAGGCAGACACCATGGTCAAGCAGTCCATCTTCGGCCGCATCAGCACGCTGGCGAAGGCCAACATCAACGCGATGCTGGACAAGGCCGAGGACCCCCAGAAGATGCTGGACCAGATGGTCCGCGACTACACGAACAACATCGCGGAGGCCGAGGCCGCCGTCGCCCAGACCATCGGCAACCTGCGGATGATCGAGGACGACTACCGCGAGGACCAGGACGCGTCCCGCAGCTGGGGCCAGAAGGCGCTGGCCGCCTCCCAGAAGGCCGACGACTTCCGCGCCAAGGGCGACACCGCCTCGGCGGACAAGTTCGACAACCTCGCCAAGGTGGCCATCGAGCGCCAGATGGACTTCGAGCGCCAGGCGAAGTCCGCGGAGCCGACCATCGCCTCGCAGCGCGAGATCGTGGAGCGCCTGAAGACCGGTCTGGACCAGATGAAGGTCAAGCGTCAGCAGCTGGTCGCCAAGCGCGACGAGCTGACCGCCCGCGCCAAGTCCGCCCACGCCCAGTCCGCGGTGGCCGACGCCGTGAAGTCGATCGACCTGCTGGACCCGACCTCCGAGGTCTCCCGCTTCGAGGAGAAGGTCCGTCGCGAGGAGGCCCGCGTGCGCGGCCAGCAGGAGATCGCCGCCTCCTCCCTCGACGCCCAGTTCGAGTCCCTCGAGGACCTCGGCGAGAAGACCGAGGTGGAGGCCCGCCTCGCCGCCCTCAAGGCCGGCGGCGCCGGCCAGGCCGCCCTCACCTCGGGCGACGTCGACGCCGACGAGACCCTCACCCTCGACTACGCGGCCGAGGGGACCGCCGAGGAGACCGGCACCACGCGCGGCTGACCCCGCCCCGCCCCACGGCCCGTCGCCCGGCCCACGCCGGCGCGGCGGGCCGTCCTCGTGCGCCCCGGCCCGGTGCCCCTCCCGGACGCGCCCCGGCCCCCGCGCTCCTTTGGTACTGTCCCGGGGTCCCTCGGCACGCTCCGTGGGACACCCCCGTCCCCGCACAGAGGAAGAACCCCATGCAAGAGCAGTTCACGGCCTGGTCCGTGCTGGTCGACGCCGGCCTCATCGGCGCGCTCCTGGCCGTGGGCACGCTGGCCCGTGCCGTCATCACGCCCCTCCAGACCCTGATGATCCCGGCCTCCGTCATCGCGGGCATCCTGGGCCTGGCCCTCGGCCCGAACGGCCTGGGCTGGCTGCCGTTCAGCCCCCAGCTGGGCACGTACGGCTCGATCCTGATCGTCATCGTGTTCGTGTGCATCGCGCTCACCGACGACTTCGACGTCCGCAAGATCGGCCGCCCCGTGGGCGCGTTCGCGTCCTACGGCGTGCTGATCTACTCCTCCCAGGTGGCCATCGGCGCCCTCGTCACGCTGGTCCTCCTGCAGCCGCTGTTCGACGCGCCCGACTCGTTCGCCGCCCTGCTGTTCGCCGGCTGGGCGGGAGGCTTCGGCTCCGCGGCCGCCGTGGGCCAGGCGTACGCGGCCAACGGTGATGCGACCGTCACCTCGCTGGCCTACACCTCGGCCACCGTCGGCATGATCGTCGGCGTGGTGGGTGGCATCATCCAGGCCAAGATCGGCGCGCAGCGCGGCCACGCGCGGGAGTTCGCGGGCCTGACCTCCATCCCGGAGGAGCTGCGCACCGGGGTGCTGAACCAGGTGGAGGAACGCCCGGTCATCGGCCGGCACACCTTCTCGGCGGCCTCGGTGGAGTCGCTGGCCTTCCAGGTCGGCGTGGTCGCGATGATCGCGGCGGCCGCGCACGGCGTGGTCTCCTGGATCACGGCCGTGTGGCCGAGCGTCGTGGGTGAGGACGGTCCCCAGCTGATCATCCCCGCGTTCGCGATCGCGTTCCTCCTCGGCCTGATCGCCCGCGTCCTGTTCCAGGCCACGAAGACGGCGAAGTTCCTCGACCCGGGCTCGCTGAACTCGGTGTCCGGCACCGCCACGGACATCCTCATCGTCTGTGGCATCGCCGCGATCGCCCCGACCGTGGTCGTGGACTACTGGCAGCCGCTGCTGCTCCTGTTCGTGATCGGCCTCGCGCTGGCCCTGTTCCTGGGGATCGTCGTGGCGCCGCGCGTCATGACCGACGCGTGGTTCGAGAAGCAGCTGTTCACGTGGGGCTGGGCCACCGGCGCCGTCGCCACGGGCGTGGCCATGCTGCGCATCGTGGACCCGAAGCTGAAGTCCGGGACCATGGAGCAGTTCGGCGTGGCCTACATCCCGGTGGTGCCCGTGGAGATCGCGGCCGTGTCCTTCGTGCCGCTGCTGCTCATCGCGGGCCTGTCCTGGGCCGTGGTCGGCATCTGGGGCGCCATCGCGATCATCGCGATCATCGCTGCCGTCTGGCTGCGCCGCACCGATCCGGGCCGCCGCACCCCGGCCCAGCAGGCGGTCCGGGCCTCGAGCCGCTGACGCTCCCCCACCGATCGCCCGAGGGCGGTCGGCTCGCCCGCCAGCACCGTGCCGGCGGGCCGGGGCGACCGGGTCCGGACATGCGAGAAGGCCCCCAGCAGATGCTGGGGGCCTTCTCCTTCTCGTTGCGGGGGCAGGATTTGAACCTGCGACCTCCGGGTTATGAGCCCGGCGAGCTACCGAACTGCTCCACCCCGCGGCGACTTCTAGAACTATACACACCTGTCCCGTCGAGTTCAAATCAGCGTCAGCACCCCGCCATCCGGCGGCCATGCGGCGGCCATCTGCCCCGAGACGACAGCGGCCCCGACCACGCGCGGTGCGTGGCCGGGGCCGTCGTCGACGGTCCGGCGGGCCCGGCCCGCCGACGCCCGTCAGCCGCTCGGCGTCGGGCTGGGGCTCGACGACGGCGCGGGGCTCGCCTCGGCCGGGGCCTGGTCCTGGGCAGGCGCGTCGCCGCCCAGGGCGTCGTCGGCGGCGGTGGCACGCTTCAGGGCCTCGTTGAGACGCTTCTGCTGCTCGCCGTAGCCGGCCCAGTCGCCCTCGGCCAGACGCTCCTGGCCCTGGGTCAGGGCGTCCTGCGCCTCCTCGAGGGCCGCCGAGAGCTCCTCCTCGACCGTGCCCGGAGCCGACGGCTCCTCGCCCGGGGCGGGCGCCTCCGCCTGGTTCTCCTCCGGGGTGACCGCGCCCGAGTCGCCGTCGAACACCTGGTCCAGGGCCTCCTGGAGGGTGTCCGCGAAGCCGACCTTGTCGCCGAACGAGACGAGCACCTTGCGCAGCGTCGGGTAGGTGGTGCCGCCCGAGGAGCGGACGTACACCGGCTGGACGTAGAGGATGCCGCCGGCCACCGGCAGGGTGATCATGTTGCCGTTGAGCACCTCGGACGCGCCCTGGCGCAACAGGTTCAGCTCCCGCGAGACGTCCGCGTTCGAGTCGAAGTTCGCCTGCGCCTGGCCAGGGCCGGGCACCGTGGTGGACCGCGGCAGCTCGAGCAGTCGGAGCTGCCCGTAGCCCTCGGCCTTCACGCCGTCCTCCCCCGTGCCGGCGTCGCCGGCGGCGGAGAGGAACCCGTAGAGCACGTTGCGCTGCTGGGCACCGTCCGTGATCTGCGGTATGTAGCTGCTGGTGAGGGAGAACGCCGGCTCGTCCTGGCCGGGCATCTGCAGCGTCATGTAGTACGGCGGCTGCTTGACGTCCTCCTCGCGCGTGGGGTCCGACGGCACGGACCACGCGTCGTTGTTCTCGTAGAAGTCGTCCGCGTCGGTCACGTGGTAGCGGCCGAGCAGCTCGCGCTGGACCTTGAACATGTCCTCCGGGTAGCGGACGTGGTCCAGGAGTCCGGCGCTCATCTCCGAGTACGGGCGCAGCGAGGACGGGTAGACGTTCTGCCAGGCCTGCAGCAGCGGATCCTGGTCGTCCCACGCGTAGAGAGACACCGAGCCGTCGTACGCGTCCACCGTCGCCTTCACCGAGTTGCGGATGTAGTTCACCCGGCCCTGGAGCGCCGGGTTCTGGCCCTGGCTCAGGGAGTCCACCGTGACCTCGCCCAGCTGCTGGGCGGTGGAGTACGGGAACTGGTCCGAGGTCGTGTAGGCGTCCACGATCCACTGCACGCGGCCGTCGACGATCGCCGGGTAGGGGGCGGTGTCCACCGTCAGGTAGGGCGCGACCTTGCGGACGCGCTCGGCCGGGTCGCGATCGTAGAGGATCTGCGAGGCCTCGTTCACGTCCGAGGACAGCACGAGCTCGGGCGAGCCGAACTTCACCGCGTACGCGAGCCGGTTGAAGAGGTTGCCCACCGAGGGGCCGCCGTCGCCGGAGAAGGTGTACGCCGTGTCCTCCTGGGAGTCGGCCGTCTGCGGCCGGTCGCGTTCGACGGCCGGCGCGCCCTCGGGCGCACCCACCACCGAGTACGAGGGCGAGTTGTGCCCGAAGTAGATGCGCGGCTCGTAGTCCTGGTCGGAGGCCAGCGGCCCGCGCGTGGGGATCTCGGAGAGCAGCCACTGGGGCCGGCCGCCGGCCGCGACCTCGGAGGCGTCGGCCACGACCATGCCGTAGCCGTGCGTGTAGATGGTGTGGCGGTTCACCCACGACTGGGAGTCGTCCACGTTGACGTCACGGGCCGCCAGAATGGTGTCCCGCGTCTGGCCGTCCACCTCGTAGCGGTCCACGTGCAGGGTGGTGGGGAACGCGTAGTACGGACGGAACTGCTGGAGCTGCCCGAAGGTCTGGGAGATCAGGTTCGGGTCCATGAGACGGACGTTGGCCGTGTTGGCCTCCTCGCCCGCCAGGGCCCCGGCCTCGGTGTCCGTGGCGCCCTCATAGTTCGTCACCTCGACGTCGTCCAGGCCGTACGCCTCGCGCGTCATGGCGATGTTCCGCTCGATGTACTGGGATTCGAGCGTGCGCTCGGACGGCTTCACCTGGTACTCCTGCACGATGAAGGGGTACGCCGTGCCCACCACGAGCGCCGTGATGACCAGGACCGCGGTGCCGATCAGCGACAGCCGCCACCGGCCCGAGACCACCGTCCACACGAACAGGCCGGCCACGATCACGGCCGTGACCGCCAGGATCGCCGACGTCGGGATGACCGCGTTCACGTCCGTGTAGAGCGCGCCGGCCCAGTTGCCGGTCTGCGACTGCGTGGTGCGGTAGCGGTTGAGCCAGAAGTTGACGCCCTGCAGCAGCAGGAACACGGCCAGGGTGATGCCGATGTGGGCGCGCGCCGCCGGGGTGATCCGCACGCCGCCGCCCTCCTCCACGCGCACCGCGCCGTACAGGTAGTGCACCAGAAGACCGGTGATGCCGGAGACCAGGACCACCGAGATCAGGTACCCGACCACGAGCGTCAGGAACGGCAGGGTGGCCATGAAGAACATGAGGTCCAGGCCGAACTCCGGGTCCGCCTGGCCGTAGGGCACCTGGTTCAGGAACAGCAGGACCGTGTTCCACCCGTTCATCGCGGTGGAGCCGGCGAACACGCCGAGCACGAGCGGGACACCCAGGAACACCAGGCGCCGGATGGGCTCCAGCTGGCGCTGGGCCTGGCTGAGCGAGTCCCGCGCGGCCGCGGACGCGTCCGCGGGGCGGTGGCGCCAGGCCGTGCGGATCGCCAGCCACACGGCGAGGGCCATCCCGAGCCCGGCGATCAGGAACAGCGCGGCCTTGGCGACGACCTCGGTCCAGAAGACCTCGGTGAAGCCCAGCTGCGAGAACCACAGCACGTCCGTGTAGACGTTCGTGAACACCACGAACAGCCCCACGAGCACGGCCACCGCGATGATGGTCAGCACGAGCGCGCTCGGCCGGCCCGGCCGGCCCCTGCCGCGCGCGGCGGAGGACCCGCCCCCGCCGAACGGGCCACCAGGACCGCGGTCGCCGTCGTCGCCCGGGCCGCGCGGGGCGCCGCCGAAGGGGCCGAACGCCCCGAACGGGCCGGACTGGCCCCCGGCGGTCCCGCCGCCGTCACGGGGCGGGCCGCCGAACGGTCCGCCGCCTCCCTGTCCGAAGCTCACTGCTCTGTCCTCTTCCCTCCCGCGTCCGCGGGGCTCTGCTCCGGTCCGGGGCGCTGCGCCCCGGACATGTCGTCCGGTCTGGTGGTCTGGTGGTCCTGGTGTGCGTCGGCTCAGCCGCACGTCCGGGCGGCGGCCGGGCTCTCCCCCCGGGCCACCGCCTCGACGATGTCGCGGGCCTGGCCCAGCGTGTCCACGGGGTACACCGTCAGACCCTCGGGCACACGGCCGGCCAGCTCCTCGCAGTTCGCCGTGGGGGCGAGGAACGTCGTGGCCCCCGCCTCGGCGGCGCCGCGCACCTTCTGCGGGATCCCGCCGATGGGACCCACGACGCCGTCCCCCGAGATCGTGCCCGTTCCCGCGATCGGGGCGCCCCCCGTCATCGCCCCCGGGGTCAGCCGCTCGATCACGGTGAGCGCGAACATCAGACCCGCCGAAGGTCCGCCGATGTCCGGCACGGTCAGCTCGACGTCCACCGGGACGTCGTAGGCGGTCTCGATCAGGGCCCCCATCTGCCACGGCTGGGGCGCGCCCTCGGGGGCGGCCGCCACCGGCACCTCGAGGTCCTGCTCCACGCCGTCGCGGCGGACCGTCAGCGTGACCGGGTCGGGCCCCGCGGCCCCGACGGCGGCGCGCACGGCCTCCAGGTCGGCCACGGGCCGTCCCTCGGCGGCGATCACCTCGTCCCCGGCCCGCAGGACGCCCTCGGCGGGCCCGCCGGGCACGAGCTGCTGCACGACGAGCCGCTGGGGCACCTCGCGTCCGAGCTCGTGCAGGGCCGCGGCGGTCGCGGTCTGCTGGGAGTCCGACATGGCCGCCGAATTGGCCTCGCCGACCTCGTCGGAGGTGACGCCGGTGGGATACATCAGCTCGCGCGGGGCCACGTCCACGGCGGGGTCCGTCAGGCCGCGGCCGAGGTCGAGCAGGGAGGTGGTGCCGATGGGAGGACCCCCGACCATCACGGTGGTCATGTGCAGGGTCCCCTCACCCGGGTCCGCCTCGCCGCCCTCGACGCGCAGCACGGGTCGACCCTCGCGTTCGCCCAGCAGGTCCACGGCGGGGCCGGGGCCCTCGAGGATGTAGGGGGTGGGGGCCAGCAGTGCCAGCCCGGCGCTGCCCAGGGCGAGCCATCCGGAGAAGGGCACGCGGGCGGCGCGGGTGGTCCTCGAGGGCACTGCGCGCACGCGACACCGTCTTTCCTGGGGGTCCTGATCGGGCCGTCCTCGCCGCCGGGCACGGGCCGCGCGGCGACGGTCACACCAGTCTACGCGGGGCCGCGACCCCCGCCTGCCCCGCGCGACGCCGTGCGCCATGGGCGAACCGCGCCGCCGCGACGTCGGGAGGGCGGGCGCGCCGCGCCGACGCGGATACGCTGGAGACATGAGCAACGACGCGCGCACGCCCGGATCCGACGACGGCCGCGACCCCCTGGAGGAGATGCTGCGGCAGCTCTTCGGCGGCCAGGGCCCCGACCCGGACGAAGTCCGACGCGCCATGGAGGGCCTGGGCGGCCCCGGCGGGGTGCCCTTCGACCCGTCCCAGCTGAATCCGGCCATGATGCAGCAGGCCATGGCCCAGTTCCAGGCGATGATGAGCTCCGGCTCCGGCTCGGACGGCCCCGTGAACTGGGCTCTGGCGAAGCAGGCCGCCCGCCAGGCCGTGGCCGGCGAGGACCCGGCCGTCGGCTCGTTCGCGCGACGCGAGGTGGACGAGGCGCTGCGGCTGGCCGAGCTGTGGCTCGACGGCGTCACGCAGACCGAGCCCGTCGGCAGCGTCGGCGTGGCCTGGTCCCGTGCCGAGTGGGTCGAGGCGACCATGGACCAGTGGCGCCGGCTCACCGAGCCCGTGGCCGTCTCGATGTCCCGCGCGATGTCCGCGGCCATCGAGCAGCAGCTGCCGGGCCAGCTCCCCGAGGGCATGGACGCCTCCCTGCTCGGCGGGCTGCAGCCCATGCTGAAGAACATGGGCGGCACGATGTTCGGCCTGCAGCTCGGCGGCGCCGTGGGCGCCCTGGGCAAGGAGGTGCTCTCGGGCACGGACATCGGCCTGCCCGTCGCCGGCCACCGTCTCGCCCTCGTCCCCGTGAACATCGAGGAGTTCGGCGACGGGCTCTCGGTGCCGGACGACCAGATCCGCATCTACCTGGCCCTGCGCGAGGCCGCACGCATGCGCCTGTTCCTGCACTCGCCGTGGCTCGAGCGGGACCTGTACGCCGCCGTCGAGCAGTACGCCGCGGGCATCCGCCTGGACACCGAGGGCATCGAGCGGGCCGCGCAGTCGGTGGACCCGATGGACCCCGGCTCCCTGCAGGCCGTGTTCGACGGGGCGTCCTTCATCGCCGCCCCGGACGCCACCCAGCAGGCCGCGCTGGACCAGCTGGAGCTGCTCGTCGCCCTCGTGGAGGGCTGGGTGGACGTGGTGGTCGCCGAGGCCGCGCGCCCCCTCGAGTCGGCGGCCGCCCTGCGCGAGACCATGAACCGCCGCCGCGCCTCGGGTGGCCCGGCCGAACAGGCCTTCGCCGCCCTCGTGGGCCTCGAGCTGCGCCCGCGCCGCCTGCGCGAGGCCGCCGCGTTCTGGGAGCACGTCACGGCCGAGCACGGCACGGAGTACCGCGAGGAGATCTGGCGCCATCCCGAGCGTCAGCCCACGGCGGAGGACCTCGAGGACCCCGCCGGGTACGCCGGGCGCCGCTCCGCCGCGGACGCCAGCGCCGAGTCCCTCGACGACGAGCTGCGCAAGCTCCTCGAGGGCGGCTTCGGCGACGCGCCGCGCGAGGGCTGAGCCCCTCCCGGCACGACGGCGGCGGGCGGTCCGGCACCTCGGGTGCGGGCCGCCCGCCGTCGTGTCAGCCCGCGTCCTCGTCCTCCGCCCACCGGTCCGGCGCCGTGCGACCGCGGCCCTCGGCGAAGGTGACCCCCTCGAGGAAGGCCATCGCCTCGGCGTAGCGCGGGTACCGGTCCACGAGGCGTCGGAAGGCCGGGCCGTGTCCGGACTCCAGCAGATGGGCCAGCTCGTGGACGAGCACCGCCGCCACCACCCAGTCCGGCATGCCGCGCAGCTGCGTCGAGAGCCGGATGGTGCCGCGGGCCGGCGTGCACGAGCCCCAGCGGCGGCGCTGCCGGGCCGACCACGTGACCGCGACCGGACGGGCCCGCCCGCCCAGGTGCGCCGCCGAGAGCCGTCCCGCCCAGGCCAGGAGCGCGTCGTCGGAGCGGGCGTCGGCGGGGCGGCCGTCCGGGTCGGCCGCGGGCTGCCCCGTCCCGCCGCGTGCGCCCACCTTCGCAACCATCCGGCCGATCCACTCGCGCTCCTGCGCGGCCGAGAGCCGGGCCGGGACATTGACCTGCAGGCGGCCGTCGCGCCACGCCGCCGAGACGGTGCGGGTGCGGGCCGTGGAGCGCACGAGCCGCACGGGCGTGCCCTCCCAGTCCAGATCGATGCTCTCGCGGGCGGGACCGCGGTGGGCGGCCGGGACAGCACGGGGAGGGCGGCCGGGGGTGGGCGGGACAGGGCGCATCCGGCCATTGTCCGGCATGGGCAGCAGGCTGTGGACAATCCGGCGCGGTCCGGGAGTGCCCTGGCAGGGTGGGAGGCACCGAGCTGAGAGGAGAGCCGTGCGCACCGTCGCCGAGACCGTCACCACCGTCCCTCATGACGCCGCCGCGTCAGCGCTGGAGCCGGGGGCGTGGGCCCCGCCGACCGACGTCCATGTGGCGGGCCTCGACGCGGTGGGCGCGGCGATCGCCCACGCACTCGCGGGGGCCGGGGCGCTGCGCCTGGCCCTGTGGGATCCGCGGCCCGTCGACGCCGCGGACCTGGGGACCGGCCTGCTGCCCGGGGACCTCGGTCGGCCCCGGGCGGGTGCGCTCGCGCGCCGGCTGGGCGATGTGGCCCCCGGGCTGCGCCTCTACGCGCACCACGGCCCGGTGCCGGTGCTCGTGGGGCAGGCGACGGTGGCGGTGGGGTCCGTGCTCGACGCGGACCTGGCCGCGCACGCCCTCGCCGCCGACCACCCGCTGCTGCCGGTCACGGTGGGGCCGAGAGCGGTCACGGTCGGACCGTGGTGCGCCCCCGTGGTGCGCGGGTGCCCGCTGTGCCGATGGCCCGCGGACCCGGCGGGCGTCCCCGGTGCCCCGACGGCGCCCGGCCCGTCGGCGCACCGGGGACAGGTGGACGGGCTCGCGGCGCTGCGGGCCGCCGTGCTGACCGTGGACGCGCTGCGGACCGGACCGGCCCCCGGCGTGCTGCGGGCCGATCGGGTGACGGGACGCACGCGCCGAGTGAAGGTCCGCCCCCGGCCCGGCTGCGCCTGCGACCCGGACGCGCTCGGCTGGGCGTTCTGACGGGGGCGGCGCCGCCGGCGGAACGGGGTGCGGGCCCGCGGCTCAGGCCGTCGGGGTGCCGTGCAGCAGCTCGAGCAGCTCCGGTCCGTGCTTCTCCAGCTTGGCCTTGCCGAGGCCGGGCACCTTCAGGAGCTCTGCCGGGGTCCTCGGCATGGCCTCGGCGATGGCCACGAGGGTGGCGTCCGTGAACACCACGAACGCGGGCATCCGCATCTCGGCGGCCGTGCGGGTGCGCCAGTCGCGCAGCTCCTCGAGCACCGCCTCGTCGTAGGTGGCGGGGCAGTCCAGGCAGCGGCCGACCTTGCGCTCGGCTCCCGTCTCGAGGGGCTTGCCGCACGTGCGGCACACGGCGACCTTCGCACCCCGGCGCCGCGGCGCCGTCGGGCCGGCCGCGGATCCGCGGGCCGGGGCGTGCTCGCGGGTGCCGCCGAGGGTCGGGTCGATGGCCCACAGGAACCGGGAGGGCCGCCGGGTGGAGCGCCCGCCCGTGCCCCGCGAGAGCGTCCACGTCAGCGACAGGTGCTGGCGGGCACGCGTGATCCCCACGTAGAGCAGGCGCCGTTCCTCGTCCACCTCGGCCTGGGTCTCCGCGAAGGAGATCGGCATGAGCCCCTCGGACAGGCCCACGAGGAACACCGCATCCCACTCGAGGCCCTTGGCCGAGTGCAGCGAGGCCAGGGTGATGCCCTGCACCGTCGGCGCGTGCTGGTGCTGGGCCCGCTCGTCGAGCTCGGCCACGAGCTCGGTCAGCGTGAACTCGGCCCCGCGCGTCGTGGCGAGCTGGTCGGCGAGGTTGACGAGGGCGTGCAGGGACTCCCACCGTTCACGGGCCGCGCCGGTGGCCGACGGCGGTTCGGCGGAGTAGCCGAGCGAGGAGAGCACGTCCCGCACCCGGTCCGTGACGTCGTCACCCGTCAGGTCCTGGGCCGCGCGGGCGGCCGCCCGCAGCTGCAGGATCCCGTCGCGCACCTCGCGCCGGGAGAAGAACCGCTCGCCGCCGCGCAGCTGGTAGCCGATCCCCGCCGAGGACAGCGCCGTCTCGAAGGCCTGGGACTGGCCGTTGGTGCGGAACAGGACGGCGATCTCGGAGGCGGGCACGCCGTCGTCGATCAGCGCCGCGATCCGGTCGGCGACCCAGCCGGCCTCGGCCTCGTCGTCGGTGCACTCCGCGAACACGAGGTCGGGGCCGGCCGGCCGCTGGGAGACGAGCTCGAGGGGGTCGGGCCAGCGCGGCATCGTGCGGTCCCGCTCCCCCGCCTTGGTGCGGTCCGCCAGCAGGCGGTTGGCCGCCTCCACGATCTGCGGGCTGGACCGGTAGTCGCGCACGAGCCGGACCACCGTGGCCGCGGGGTACCGCTCACGGAAGTCGGTGAGGAAGCGGGAGGTCGCGCCCGTGAACGAGTAGATCGTCTGGGAGGCGTCGCCGACGACGCACAGGTCGCCGCGGTCGCCGAGCCAGAGGTCGAGCAGGCGGTGCTGCAGCGGCGAGACGTCCTGGTACTCGTCCACCACGAACACGCGGTACTGGTCCCGGATCGTGGCCGCGATCTGCGGCTCGGTGGACAGGATCCCCACGAGGATCAGCAGCACGTCCTCGAAGTCGATCATGTTCCGGGCTGTCTTGGCCTCCTCGTAGCCGGTGTAGAGACGGGCGACGGTGGTGGCGGTCCAGCCGGCGGGCATCTCCCGCTCCTTCGCGGCCTCGGCGTAGCCCTCGGGGGCGTGCAGGGAGACCTTGGCCCATTCGATCTCGCCGGCGAGGTCGCGCAGTCCGGCCCGGTCCACGGTCATCCGCATGCGCTGGGCGACCTCGGTGAGCAGGCGCACCTTGTTCTCGATCAGCGAGGGCATGGGGCCGCCCACGGCCTGGGGCCAGAAGTACTGCAGCTGGCGCAGGGCAGCGGAGTGGAAGGTGCGGGCCTGGACGCCGGCCACGCCGAGGTCGCGCAGGCGGGTGCGCATCTCCGCGGCGGCGCGCGCCGTGAAGGTCAGGGCGAGGGTGCGGTGCGGGTCGAAGACGCCGGAGGCGACGCCGTAGGCGATGCGGTGCGTGATGGCGCGGGTCTTGCCGGTGCCGGCGCCGGCCAGGATGCAGACAGGCCCGTGCAGGGCCGTGGCGGCCCGGCGCTGCTCCGGGTCGAGGCCGCGGAGGATCTCGTCGGGAGTGCTCATGCGGGACGAGTCCTCCTTAGGTGATCAGGGTCTGCGCATCGGGCAGCGTCCCACCGTACCAATCCTCGATGAGCGCCCGCGCGATGGACACGGCCCCGGGCAGGGTGACGTCGCCCTCGCGGGCCAGATGCGCGAGCTCCTCCCGCTCGAACCAGCGCACGGAGAGGATCTCCTCGCCGTCCGGAACCGGCTCGGCGCCGGCCGGGGCCAGGGCGGTGAACCCGAGCATGAGCGAGCGCGGGAACGGCCACGGCTGGGAGCCGCGGTAGCGCGGCTGCGTCACCGTGATCCCGGACTCCTCCGCGATCTCCCGGACCACCGCGTGCTCCAGGGACTCCCCCGGCTCCACGAACCCGGCCAGGCAGGAGTACAGCCCCTCGGGCCACGCCGCGTTGCGGCCCAGCAGGATCCGCCCGGCCGGGTCGATGACGGCCACGATCACCGCCGGGTCCGTGCGCGGGAACTGATCCCGGGAGCAGTCGCGGCAACGACGCACCCAGCCGGCCGCCTCGACGTCCGTGACGCCGCCGCAGAACGCGCAGAAGCGGTGGGTGGCGTGCCAATTGGCGTTCGCGACGGCGGCCACGAACAGCCCGGTGTCCGCGTCGCTGAGGGCGGCGGCCGCGTCGCGGAGGCCGACCCACACGGCGTCCGCGAGCGCGGTGGCCGCGTCCTCGGGCAGGGCCGCCGGCGGCTCGACGGCGACGGAGACCACCTCGCGCTCCCGCCCGTGCGGGCCCCGGTCCGCCGCGGTGCCGCGGCCCAGATACGCGGCCTCGGCCGGCACGGGACCGGAGGGCGCGGTGAAGACGAGCCGGCCGTCCGCGACCGGTGCGCGGCCGCCCTGCAGCCACAGGACCTCCGTCCCCTCGCGCGCCCAGGACGCCGCCAGGTGGCCCGGGTCGAGGCGGGCCACGGCACCGCGGTCCAGCTCCTCGCGGGCCAGCGGCAGGGCCAGGGGTGGTGCGGCGGTGGGGTCGGACGACGACGGGGGGCAGGAGGCCATGCGTCCAGGCTAGCGACCCGTCTCCGGTGCGCCCGACGACGGGGGAGGGCGTTCCGCGCCTAGGCTGGAGGGGTGGATCGTCAGCCCCTTCGTCTCGCAGCCCTGGCCGCCGCGGCCGTCCCCGGCCTCGCCCCCGTCTCCGTGGAGGCGAGCCCGGACGACCCCGCGGACTTCTCGACCGCCGTCGTCGTGGACGGTGAGGGCCAGCGGTGGCGGGTCCGCTCGCCCCGCACCCCGGAGGCGGGCATCCGTCTCGAGACGGAGCTGCAGGTGCTGGCGGGCCTGACCCCGGCGGTGCGCGCCGGCCTGCCGTTCCGCACGCCCTCCGTGGCAGGCGCGGTGCGGCTCGAGGGGCTGCGCACCTTCGTCTACCAGGACATGCCCGGGCGTCCCGTCACCCTGGACGAGCTGGCCCGGCTCGGCGAGCCCGCGGTGCAGGACGTGGGCCGTGTGCTGGCCGCGATCCACACGCTGCCCTCGGACGTCGTGGACCACGCGGACCTGCCCTCCTACACGGCGGAGCAGATCCGGCAGCGTCACCTCCACGCCCTCGACCAGGCGGCCACCTCCGGCCGCGTGCCGCCCCTGCTGCTGCGCCGCTGGGAGGAGGCCATGGAGGAGGAGGCCCTGTGGCGGTTCACCCCGGTGCCCGTGCACGGTGACCTGCACGAGGACAACCTGCTCCTCGAGCGCGGCCGCGTGGTGGGCGTGACGGGCTGGACGGACCTGCACGTGGGCGACCCGGCCGGCGACGTCGCCTGGCTGGCCGCCGCCACGGACCCGGACCTGGCCGATCGCGTCCTCGACGCCTACGCGGCCCGGCGCGCCGACGCGGGGGCCGCCGACGACGGCGACGCACACCTGATGCGCCGTGCGGCGCTGCTCGCCGAGTTCGCCCTCGCCCAGTGGCTCACGCGGGGCCTGGACCGGCACGACGAGGGGATGGTCGCCGAGGCGGAGGCCATGCTGGCCGAGCTCGCGGGCGACGTGCGCGCCGCGCAGGAGGCGGCCGCGCGCCAGGCGGAGGCCGACGCGGCCGCCGACGCCGCCGAGGACGCCCGGGATGCGGCGGAGGACGCCCGGGAGGCCGCGGCCGCGAGGACCGCGGACCCGGAGACGGGCCCGCTGCCCGCCGTCGAGGTGGTGCGGCCGATCAACGGCGGGCCAGGGCGTCCGTGATGTGACGCTCGAGCTCCTCCTCCCCCGGCAGGTCCGGGAAGGAGCGCTCCTGCCCGTGGGCCACATATACGAAGCTGGCCCCGATCCGTTCCAGCGGGATCCCGTGCAGCCGTGACCAGGCGAGCCGGTAGACGGCCAGCTGCAGCGACTTGAGCTCGAGGTCGCGGCCCCGCGGCACGGCGCCGGTCTTCCAGTCGACGAGCTCCCAGTCGGCCTCGGGGTCGAAGGGCAGGCGGGGGTCCCCGCCGGAGCGGTAGATCGCGTCGACCCGGCCCCGCAGCGTGATCCCGCCGACCGTCGTCTCGACCGGGGCCTCGACGAAGGCCGGGGTGCGCTCCGCCCAGCGCGAGGAGCGGAACCACTCCTGCATCGGGCCGAGGTCGAGGGCCTCGTCGACCCACAGGTCCGCGGCGTCCTCGGCCGAGTCGATGTCCAGCATGCCGGTGGCCCCGAAGCGCTCCTCGAGCCACGCGTGGAACGCCGTGCCGCGCCGCGCCGCGTGCGCGGGCGGCCGGGGCAGGGGCCGGCGCAGCTGCTCGGCCACGGCCTGCGGGTCGGCGGCGAGCTCGCCGTAGAGGGACACGGAGACGTGCTCGGGCAGGGCGGTCTCCCCGCCCGTCCCGGCGACGTCCCGGCGGCGCAGCAGCACCCAGTCCACCTGGCGGGCCAGCTCCGGGTCGTCCCCGAGCGCCGCCGGGTCCGCGGCGTGCACGGCCGCGGCGGCCGCCTCCACCCCGTGCCGGCGGGCCCGGGAGCGGCGCGGCAGCGGCTGCCAGCGTTCCTCGTCCTCGGGGTCCTCCGGGTCGGCGACGAAGGCCTCCGGGCCGTCGAGCGGGTCGAAGGGCCAGCGGGCGACCAGCGTCCGGCCCGCGGCGGGGTTGGCCTCGGGCAGGTCGTCCTCGGCCGGGGCGGGGCCGAGCGCTACGCCGGGCACCTCCCCCGCCAGACCGGCCACCTCCTCGAGGAAGGCCGAGGCCGGCAGGGGCTCCTTGTTGACTCCCTTGAACAGGGAGGTGCTCAGCCACAGGGCGGATCGCGCGCGCGTGTACGCGACGTAGGCCAGGCGCCGCTCCTCGCGCTCGGCGTGGGCGGCCACGGCCACGGCATAGGGGTCCGGGTTGCCCTCCTGGGCCGCCTTCGAGCTGTATCCGGTGCCGGCCGACTGGACCCAGTCCCGCTGGTCCTGCGCCCACGAGCCGTCCCACTGCGGCAGCGACGCGCGGTCCCCGCGCAGGGGCCACGGCAGCGCGCCGGCCCGGGGGCTGGTCCAGCGGTCCGCCCGCGTGGAGGGGAACGTGCCCTCCTGCAGGCCGGGGACCGCGACGACGTCCCACTCGAGCCCCTTCGAGGCGTGCGCGGTGAGCACCTGGACCAGGCCGGGGGTGGGCTCGGCGTTCTCGACGCCGAGGCCGTCCTCGTGCTCGAGGACGGACTCCGTCCAGGCCAGGAACGCCGTCAGGTCCGTCGCCGTGGTGCCGGCGCCGAAGTCGCGGGCCGCGTCCTGGAACGCGTTCAGGTGCCGCCGGGCCGCGGCCGCGGAGACGCCGGGCCGCAGGGCCACCTCGACGTCCAGCCCCGTCTCACGGATCACCTCCGCGATGAGGCCGGCCGGGTCCTCCCCGGTGCGCGTAGAGAGCCGGCGCAGCTCGGCGTTGACGGCCCTCAGTCGGGCCAGGCCCTCGGGTGAGAAGCCGCGGCCGCGGGAGCCGACCCAGTCCGTCCCCTCCCCGGGCAGGGAGTCGAGGGCCTCCAGCAGGGCGGCGGCGTCGGCGTCCTCCTCGGGGCTCACGTCCCGGGCCGGGTCCGGGGCGTCCCCGGCGGGGTCCTCCCGCCCACCGGCGGCCCGCCGGGCCCGCAGCCGCGAGACGAACCGGGCGCGCTCCTGCAGCACCTCGAGGTCGGCCACGCCGATGCGCCAGCGTGGGCCGGTGAGCAGGCGGACGAGCTGGTCGCTGCGCGTGGGGTCGGCCAGCACGTGGAGGACGGCGAGCACCTCGGCGACCTCCGGCAGCGCCAGCAGCCCGGAGAGCCCGAGCACCTCGTAGGGCAGGCCGGCGGCGTCGAGCGCGTCCAGCACGGGGCCGAACTGGGCGCGGGTGCGGCACAGGACGGCGCGGCTCGGGGTGGTCCCCCCGGGCCCGGCCCCGGTGAGGGCGCCGAGGCGGTCGACGACGTCGGCGGCCTCCTCCTCCGCGGTGACGAACCGGTCCACCCGGACGACGCCCTCCCCCGCGCCCGGCCGGGGCCGCAGGGTGCGCACCTCCACCGGCGCGCCGCCCGTCGCGGCGGCGTGGGCGTTCAGCGGTGCGGCGACGGCGTTGGCGACCGCCAGGATCGACTCCTCGTTGCGCCACGCGATCGTCAGGTGCGAGACGTCCGCGTTCACGCGCCGCGGGGCGCCGCCGGGGCCGGTCTCCAGTCGGGGGAAGGCGTGCGGGAAGGCGAAGAGCTGCCCGGCGGAGGCGCCGCGGAAGCCGTAGATCGACTGGTGGGGGTCACCCACCGCGGTGACGCAGTGCCCCAACCCGGGCGCGTCGTCCTCGGGGCCGCGCGGGCCGAACAGCCCGGCGAAGATCCGCATCTGGGCGTGGGAGGTGTCCTGGAACTCGTCCAGCAGCACCACGGGGAACCGCGCGCGCTCCTGCTCGCCGGCCGCCGGCACCTCGACGGCGATGCGCGCCGCGTGGCGCAGCAGGTCGCCGAAGTCCATCACGTCCTGCTCGCGCTTGACCTCGTCGTAGCGGGCCACGAGGTCCGCCATGAGGGCGCGGTCCGCCAGGCCGGTCAGGAACTCCTGGATCTCCTTCGAGGGGGTCTTGGCGCGCGGGGGCAGCGGCAGGGCGCTCCCCTGCTCGGCCAGCCGGGCGAGGAACTCGCGCACCTCGTCCGCACTCACCAGGTGCTCGGCCATGTCCCCGGCCAGCCGCAACGCCTGCGTGATGAGCCGAGACGGGGCCACGCCGAGGGTGTCCGCGACCACCGGATGCGAACGCACGACGGCGCCCATGAGCCGGTGGGCGTCCGCGCCTCCGAGCAGCCGCGCCTCCGGTTCCACGCCGATCCGCAGGCCGTGGTCCCTGACGAGCGCGCCGGCGTAGGAGTGGTACGTGGACACCGAGGCGCGGCCCAGGTCCTCGGGCTCCCCGTCGAAGCCGGGGATCTCGAGGCCGGAGCGCAGCAGGGCGTCCACGCGCCCGTTGATCCGGTCGGCGAGCTCACCGGACGCCTTCCGGGTGAACGTGACGCCGAGGACCTCGTCCGGGCGCACGAGACCGTTGGCTACGAGCCAGACCACGCGGTCGGCCATGGTGGCGGTCTTGCCGGAGCCGGCGCCGGCCAGCACCAGGCGCGGAGTGAGCGGGGCGGTGACCACCTCGGCCTGCTCCTCCGTGGGCGGGGGCAGCCGCAGCCGCGCCGCGATGTCCTCCGGCGAGTGGACCGCGTCCTCGACGCGCGGACGATCGGTCTGGGCGGCGGGATCGCCGGTCAGCGGGGCCATTCGGTGACCTGCCTTCCTTCGGAGCAGAGCGGACAGACGGAGGGCAGCGCGCACCGGCGGGCGCCGGCCTCGTGGAGGGCGAGGAAGCGCGGCCCCGTGGTGCGGCGGGCCGCCGTGAACACCTGCTCGAGCGCCCAGGTGTCCTCGTCCTCGAGGGCCGGCTGGTCCTGCACCTTGGTCTTCTGGGTGCCGGCGCCGAGCTGGACGAGGGCCGCGCCGGCCGGTGTCGTGGGGTGCTCCAGGCCGGCGAGCGCGGCGCGCAGGGCGGGGTCCGTGGCGGGGTCGTCCCGGACCTGCTCCAGACCGCCGGCGCGGACGGCCACCTGATAGGCGGCCAGCTGGGGCTGGCGCGCCATCTCCGCGCCGGTGGGCGCGCTGCGGCCGGTCTTGAGGTCGGCGATGAAGGGTCGGCCCTGCGCATCCGCCTCGAGCCGGTCCACGACGCCGGTGATCCGGACGGTGGTCCCGCCCCAGGTCAGGTCCGCGAGGAGCCGCACCTCCTGGGCCACGGGCCGACGCCCGGCCGCCCGGGCGATGCTCCAGTAGCCGATGTAGGCGTCCACCAGGCCGCGGGCCCGGTCGTGCTCGATCTCCGTGATCCAGCCCTCCGGCAGGCCGAGTTCGGGCAGGCGGCGTTCCAGTTCGGCGCGCACGTCCTCGGGCACGCCCTCGGGGTGGTGTTCGGCCACCGAGTGCACGAGCGTGCCCACGGACTGGGCGAGGGTTCCGCCCGCGTTCGCGCCGACGTGGTACAGCACCCAGTTCAGCGGATTGCGCAGGGCCGTCTCCACGCGGGAGGGCGAGAGCGCGACGACCTCGCGCTCCGGGTCGACGAGCGCGGCCTCGGTGGACAGCGGCAGCAGGCCCCACCAGCGTCGGGGGTCCGCGACGGTCACGCCGTCCTCGGCGAGGACCGCCAGGCCGGCGGCCGCCGCGGCCCGGGATGTCGCCCCGTCGGCCGCGTCCGCCTCGTCCCCGGCCTCCAGGACGCGGCGCAGCCGGCCGACGAGCGCGGACGCCGTGATCGGGTCGGGGACCGCGGTGAGCCGCCGGACGCCGGCGGCGTCGCGCGCCTCGGCGGGCAGCCGTTCGGGCGGGTCCACCAGGTCGAGGAAGTCGGAGGGGCCCTCATCCGGCGAGCGGACGGCCGTGACGACCACCTGACGCCGTGCCCGGGAGACCGCGGCCGCGAGCATGCGCAGCTCGTCCTGACGCACCTCGCGCAGCCGGGTGCGGTGATCCGTGGGCCACGGGGCGTCCGCGGGCAGGGTCACGAGGTCCACGAGGTCGGTGGCGCCGAGCAGCTGGCCGCGCAGCCGGGTGTTCGGCCACACGCCCTCCTGCAGGCCCACGACGATCACCGTGTCCCACTCCTGGCCGGCCGCCGCGGCAGGGGTGCGCACGTGCACGGCGTCACCGGACTCGGCACGGCGGGCCAGGGTGTCCACGGGCAGGTCCTGGGACTCCATGTAGACGGCGAACGACTCGGGCGACGCGCCCGGGAACTGGTCCACGAAGCGCTCGGCCACCTTGAACAGGGCGACGACGGCGTCGAGGTCCGCGTCCGCCCGGCGGGACTCGCGGCGCTCGTTCGCGTGCTCGGCGGGCCGCAGCGCGAGCGAACGCCACCGCTCGGCCCGACCGGAGGCGGACCACAGCGCCCACAGCACGGTCTCGGGCGAGGCCGAGGGGGCGCGGGCGGCCTCCAGGCCGTCCCGGAGCATCCAGTGGACGCGGCGCAGGGCGCGGTGCCGCTCGTGCTCGGGGCCGGCCAGGCTCGGGTCCAGCAGGGCCGCGGCGAGCAGCGCGTCCGAGGTGCGCCGGCCGCCCCGGCCCCGCTCGGCGGCCAGCAGGTCCTGGCGCAGCCGCCGCACGTGCAGCGCGCTGGCCATCCCGTACCGGCCGGTGAGCAGTCCCACGACCTCGTCCGGGTCGAGCACGTCCTCGACCCGGGCCTCCGGATCCTCCGCGAGCGCCCCCGCCGCGTCCACCAGCGTGAGCAGGGGCGCGACGGCGGGCTCCTCCTTCAGCACGAGCCCGGCGGCGTCGCGCAGCACGGGGACGCCCTCGGCCTCCAGGTGGCGGGCGAGCGCGGCCACACGGGAGCCGGAGCGGGCGACCACGAGGATCCGGTCCAGGGGCACCCCGTCCTCGTGGTGGACCCGCAGCACCCGTTCGAGGACGAGCTGGTCCTCGTGGGCGCGGGTGGGCACGACGTGCGCGCGGACGGCGCCGTCACCGTCCGCCGGGACGGTCTCGGTCCGGGTCCGTTCGACGCCGGCGGTGCGCTGGCGGACCCGGCGGGCCACGCGCAGGTAGGCGTCCTGGACCTCGGCGCGCATGCGGTGCCCGCGCGTCAGCACCCGGACGCGCCCGTCCGGGGACGCGGGCGGGGCGGCCCCCGGCACGGGATCGGGGTCGAGGACCCCGGGGTACCGGGCGAGGAGGTCGGGCCGGGCGCCGCGGAAGCCCTCCACGGTGGTGTCCGGCGACGCGGTGAGCAGCACGTCCCGCCCGCGTCCGAGCACGGTGAGCAGGTCGTGCACGGCGGGGGTGGCCTCGTGGAGGTCCTCGACCACGAGCACGGCCAGGCGGTCCCGCTCCGCCGCCACGAACGCCTGCGCCGCGGCGTCGCGCTCCGGGTCCTCGGGATGCCGCTCGGTGAGCACGCGGACGGCGGCGGACAGCAGCCCGGCGGCGTCGAACGCCTCGGCCATGCCCAGGTCGATCCGGTCCCGGTAGTCCTGCAGCAGCACGGCCGCGGCCTCCCACTCGGGGCGCCCGTGGGCGGTGCCGAGCTCCTGCAGGCGGCCCGGCTCGAGGCCGAGCTCGCTCATGCGGTCCACGAGCTCGCGGACCTCACGGCGGAATCCCCTCGCCTCCACGGCGGGGGCGACGTCGTCCGGCCAGTCCGGCGCGGCGGCGAGGCCGGCGGCGTAGCCCTCGAGCAGCTCGGCGATCACCGTGTCCTGCTCGGCACCGGTGAGCAGCCGGGGGGCGACCTCCAGATGCCTCAGCGGTCCCGTGACGCGGGCACGGCGCAGCAGGTCGAACGCGTAGGAGGACCAGGTCCGCACGGGGGTGACGGCGCGGGTGCCCCGACCGGCGGCGGCGAGCCGGCGGGTCAGCGCGTCACGCAGCCGCGCCGCCGCATCCCGGCTCGGGGCCAGCAGCAGGAGGGACTCGGGGTCCAGCCCCGCCTCGATCCGGCGGGCCGCGTACTCGACCGCCACGGTGGTGCGCCCCGTGCCGGGGGCGCCCAGCACGAGCACGGCGCCGTGCCCGGGGGCGAGCGAGGCGATCGCCTCCTGCTCGTCCGTGAGCGTGATCCGGTCCTCGGGCGCGGCGGCCGTGCGCACCAGCCGAGCGGCCCGTTCCGGCGCCGCCGCGTCGTCGTCGAAGGGGTCCACCCCGTGTTCCCTGGTCATGGCCTCATCCTCGCACCGGGCCCGGACACGATACGGTCGGCGATCGCACGGATCGCCCGCGCGGCGCCGTCGTCGGGCTCCCAGCGGGCCCGGGGCAGGTCCATGCGCCCGGCCGGGGTGCGGGGCATGGCCTCGCGTTCGTGCTCGACGGCGGCCCGCGCGGCCAGCTCCGGAGGCAGCGAGCCGTCGGCCCGGACCACGCGCCACCAGGGCGTGCCGGGGCTCGATTCGGCCATCGCCCGGCCGGCCTGCCGCGGACCGCCGACCCCCAGCAGGCCGGCCAGCCCCCCGTAGCTGACGGCGCGTCCGGGCGGGACCAGACGGGCGAGCGCCTCGAGCCCCTCGCCGAGGGTGAGCGGTCCGTCGTCGCGGTGGCGGGCGCCGGGGAGCACAGGGTGATCGGTCACGACCCCATCCTGTCGTGTCCGCCGCTCCGGGTAGCGTGAGGCGCGTGACTTGGCATGAGAGCATCCGCGCCGGCTTCGACCTCGAGACCACCGGACGTGATCCGCGCACCGCGCTGATCGTGACCGCCACCCTGGTGATGGTGGACGAGCAGGGCCGCGCCGCGTCGTCGGCCGAGTGGCTCGTGGACCCGGGCGTGCCCATCCCGGCCGAGGCGGCCGAGGTCCACGGCGTCACCACGGAGCGGGCGCAGGCGGAGGGCATGCCCGCCGCGCAGGGTGTCACGGAGATCACCGAGACCCTGCGGGACCTGTTCGCCGCGGGCATCCCCGTGGTGGCGTTCAACGGCGTGTACGACTTCACGGTGATGGACCGGGAGGCGCGCCGCCACGGGCTGACGCCGCTCGAGGCCCGCCCCGTGATCGACCCGTTCGTGCTGGACAAGCAGGTGGACCGGTTCCGCAAGGGCAAGCGCACGCTCTCCGCGGTGTCCGAGCACTACGGGGTGACCCTGGAGAACGCGCACACCTCCGCGGCGGACGCCCTCGCCGCCGTCCAGGTGGCCGACGCCCTGGCCGCCCGGTACGAGCAGCTGCGCGTCGCGCCGGCGGACCTGCACGAGCGGCAGGTCCGCTGGAAGGCCGAGCAGGCGGAGAGCTTCGAGCAGTACCTGCGGCGCAAGGACCCGCAGGCCACCGTCTCGCGCCACTGGCCGGTCGAGGCCGAGCGCTGAGCGCCCGGCCCCGACCCGCGCTCGGGTCTCAGGCCTGGGGCGTCGCCGCCGCGGCCGCCTTCGCCGCGGCCGGCAGCGCGTCGAGCACCCGGGTGACCGCCGCGTCGTCGTGGGCGGCGGAGACGAACCAGGCCTCGAACACGGACGGCGGCAGGTACACGCCGGAGGCCAGCATCGACTGGAAGAACGGGGCGTAGCGGAAGACCTCCTGGCCCTGGGCGTCCCGGTAGTCCCGCACGCCGGTGCCGGAGGTGCCGAACGCCAGGGAGAACAGGGTGCCGGCCCGCTGGATCGAGTGGTCCACGCCCTCGGCGTCGAGCGCGGCCACGAGGCCCTCGCGCACGGCGTCCGAGGCGCGCGTCACGGCCGCGTAGACGGCCTCGTCGGCGCGGGAGAGCGTGGCGTGGCCGGCGGCCATGGCCACCGGATTCCCGGAGAGGGTGCCGGCCTGGTACACGGGGCCGAGCGGGGCCAGGTGGTCCATGATCTCGGCGGAGCCGCCCAGGGCGGCCGCGGGCATGCCGCCGCCGATCACCTTGCCGAAGCACCAGATGTCCGGGGTCCAGCCCTCGGGCTGTCCGGACAGGCCCCAGCCGCCCGTGGCGGTGGCGCGGAAGCCGGTGAGCACCTCGTCCCAGATCAGCAGCGCGCCGTGGCGGCGGGTGATCTCGCGCAGGAACGCGTTGAAGCCCTCGGCGGGCTCCACGACGCCCATGTTGCAGGGCACGGCCTCCGTGATGAGCGCGGCGATGCGCTCATCGTGCTCGGCGAACACGGCCTCGACGGCGGCGCGGTCGTTGTAGTCCACCACGAGGGTCTCGGAGGCGGCGGCCTCGGTGACGCCCGCGGAGCCGGGCAGGGCGGCGGTCGCCACGCCCGAGCCGGCCGCGGCCAGCAGGCCGTCCGAGTGGCCGTGGTAGCAGCCGGCGAACTTCACGATCAGGTTGCGGCCGGTCACGCCGCGGGCCAGGCGCAGGGCCGTCATGGTGGCCTCGGTGCCGGTGGACACGAAGCGCACGCGCTCGACCGGGACCTTGGAGGCGATCAGCTCGGCCAGCGCGGTCTCCTCCAGCGTGGAGGTGCCGAAGCCGAGGCCGCGGTCCACGGCGGCGTGCACGGCCTCGACGACCTCGGGGTGCTGGTGGCCCAGCAGCATGGGGCCCCACGAGCAGACCAGGTCCACGTACTCGTTGCCCTCGACGTCGGTCAGGTACGGGCCGCGTGCGCCGGCCATGAACCGGGGCGTGCCGCCCACCGAGCCGAAGGCGCGCACGGGTGAGTCGACGCCGCCGGGGATGACGGCCTGGGCCGCGGCGAAGGCGGCGGCGTTGGTGGTCGGCTGGGACGCGGTCACAGGGACCCCTCCTTCATCCAGCGGCCGAGCTCGGCCGCCCAGTAGGTGAGCACGGAGTCGGCGCCGGCGCGCCGGATGGAGAGCACGGACTCGACGATCGAGGCCTTCCGGTCGATCCAGCCGTGCGCGGCGGCGGCCTCGATCATCGCGTACTCCCCCGAGATCTGGTACGCGGAGACGGGCACGTCCGCCATGTCCGCCACGTCGCGCACGATGTCCAGGTAGCTCATCGCGGGCTTGACCATCACCATGTCCGCGCCCTCCTCGAGGTCGAGGGCGACCTCGAGCAGGGCCTCGCTCCGGTTGGCGGCGTCCATCTGGTAGGTCTTGCGGTCGCCCGTGAGCTGGGAGTCGACGGCGTCGCGGAACGGCCCGTAGAACGCCGAGGAGTACTTCGCGGCGTAGGCGAGGATCGCGGTCTCGTGGTGGCCGGCGCCCTCGAGGGCCTCCCGGATCACGCGGACCTGGCCGTCCATCATCCCGGAGGGGCCGAGCACGTCCGCACCGGCCTCGGCCTGCGCGACGCCCATCCGGGCGTAGATCTCCAGCGTCGCGTCGTTGTCCACGGCGCCCTCGGCGGTGAGCACGCCGCAGTGGCCGTGGTCGGTGAACTCGTCCAGGCACAGGTCGGACATCACGACGAGCCCGTCCCCCACCTCCGCCTTCACGTCCCGGATGGCCCGGTTCAGGACGCCGTCCGGGTCCAGGGCGGCGCTGCCGACGGCGTCGCGCGTGGTCGGCACGCCGAACAGCATGATGCCGCCCAGGCCCAGCTCGGCGGCCTCGGCCGCGGCGGCCTTGAGCGAGTCCGCGGTGTGCTGCACGACGCCCGGCATCGAGGCGATCGGCACGGGCTCGGCGGCGCCCTCCTTGATGAAGGCCGGCAGGATCAGCTCGGCGGGGTGCAGGCGCGTCTCGGCGGCGAGGCGGCGCATCGCGGCGGACCGGCGCAGACGCCGGGGACGGTGCAGCGGGAAGGACATGACGGGGTCACACGCTCCTGGTTCGGGGACCCGTCCAGTCTAGGCGCGGAGGCTGACCGCGCGCCGGGTACAGTCATGGCGCCCCGTTCGCCGTCGAGAGGCCCGTGATGCCCCCGCGCCTGCGCCCCGGTCAGACCCTGCTGCTGGCCTCGCTCGTCTTCGGCCTGTTCTTCGGCGCCGGCAACCTGATCTTCCCCGCCGGCCTGGGCCGGGATGCGGGCGCCGCGGTCACGCCGGCCACGCTCGGCTTCCTCGTCACGGCGGTGGGGCTGCCGGTCCTGGGCATCGTCGCCTCGGCGGTGACGGGGGCGCGCTCGGTCCGTGAGATGACGGCGCCCGTCTCCCGGCGCTTCGCCGTGGCGTTCACGTGCCTGCTGTACCTGACGATCGGCCCCCTCTTCGCCATCCCCCGCACCGCCACGGTGTCCTATGAGATCGGTGTCGCGCCCCTGGCGGGCGACGGCGGCCTGCGGCTGCTCGGCTTCACGGCGGCGTTCTTCGCGGTCGCCGCGGTGGCGGCGTTCCGTCCGGGCCGGCTCATGGAGTGGGTGGGGCGCTACCTGACCCCGGCGTTCCTGGTCCTGCTCGGCGCCCTGATGGCGGCCGCCGTCGTGGCCCCGATGAGCACGGGCGCCCTGCCCTCGCCGACCCCCGCCTACGCCGACGGGGCGCTCGTGCGGGGCCTGCTGGACGGCTACAACACCATGGACGCGCTCGCCTCGCTCGCCTTCGCGGTCGTGATCGTCGACGCCGCCCGGCGCCTGGGCGTGACGGGCCCGCGCCGCATGGCGGTGGAGCTGGGCAAGGCGGGGCTGCTCGGCGGTGCGGCGATGGCGGTGGTCTACGCCTCCCTGGCGTACGTCGGCGCCACGAGCCACGGCGCGTTCGCGCAGGCCGCGAACGGCGGCGACGTCCTCGCCCGCAGCGCGAGCCACTTCTTCGGCGCGGCGGGCGTGTACCTCATCGCGGCCATCGTCGTCGTCGCGTGCCTGAAGACCTGCATCGGACTGATCGTGGCGTGCACCGAGATGTTCGCGGAGATGTTCCCCGGGTCCTACCGGCTGTGGGCGAGCCTCTTCCTCGTCGTGTCCTTCGCGCTCGCCAACCTGGGCCTGGAGGCGATCATCGCCTGGTCCGTCCCGGTGCTGATGTTCCTCTACCCGATCGCCGTCGTCGTCATCCTGCTCGGTCTCGCCTGGGCCTGGGTGCGGGACCACCCGGCGGTGGCCCGCTGGGTGGTCGCCTGCACGGGGCTCGCCGCCTTCTTCGACCTGCTGGGCGCCCTGCCGGAGGCGCTCGCGACGACGCCGCCCGTCACCGCCCTGACGGGCCTGGCCGGCCGGGTGCTGCCCGGCTACGCGGTCGGCTTCGGCTGGGTGGTCCCGGCGCTCGTCGGGCTGGTCGTCGGCACAGTGGCCGCCGCCTCGCGGCCCCGCCCCCGCCGGGGCGAGCGGGAGGCGATCCCGGTCACCGCCGGCCACGGGCGCACCGCCGCCGACTAGGGTGGGACACATGCCCGAACCCACCCCCGCATCCCTGCGCATCGCCGTCCTGATGGACAGCGACAACGTCTCCCCCAAGTTCGCCCCCCTGATCCTCGAGGAGCTCGCCACCTACGGCACCCCCACGATCAAGCGCGCGTACGGCGACTGGACCACGACCAACCTCAACGGCTGGAAGAAGGCGCTGAACCACCACGCGATCCAGCCGGTCCAGCAGTTCGCCTACACCGTGGGCAAGAACTCCTCGGACTCCGCGCTCATCATCGACGCGATGGACCTGCTCTGGATGGGCAACGTGGACGCGTTCGCCCTCGTCTCCTCCGACTCCGACTTCACGCGCCTGGCCACCCGCCTGCGCGAGGGCGGCAAGCGCGTGATCGGCCTGGGCGCCCGCAAGACCCCCGCCTCCCTGCGCAACGCCGTGGACCAGTTCATCTACCTCGAGCTGCTCGGCACCGCCACGGACCACGACGTCGACGACGACGAGACCGGCGAGGACGCCCCCGCCAAGGAGGAGAACGCCAAGGCGTCCGAGGGCTCCGGCCGCTCGGGGTCCCGCCGCGGTGGTCGAGGCCGCGGTCGCGGGGCCAAGACCACCGACGCCACCGACACCCCCGAGGCCACCGACGCGGACGCCGAGGCCCCCATTGCCGACGAGGCCCCTGCTGCCGACGAGGCCCCCGCTGCCGACGAGGCGCCCGCCGGGGACGCCGCCGCCGGCAAGGACGGGAAGGCCGCGGAGGCGAAGTCCGGGGCCGGTCGGCGGGGCCGCCGTGCGTCGTCGTCGGACGTCACCGAGGACCCGACCCCGCCCGAGGTGCCGGTCGAGGCCGAGCCCGAGCACGACGAGGCCGACGCCGCCCCGCGCATCGACCTGCAGGCCGCGCTCACCAAGGCCGTCAACGCCACGAGCACCGACGACGGCTGGGCCACGCTGTCCCTGATCGGCCAGCACCTGAGCCGCACCCACGTGGACTTCGACCCGCGCGACTTCGGGCACTCCAAGCTCTCCACCCTCGTGGAGGACCAGCCGTACCTGCGCACCCGCACCGAGGGCCGGACCATGGAGGTCTCGCTGGTCCGCCGCCGCAGCCGCCGCGCCGAGGGCTGAGCGGCACGGCCCGTCGTCCCCCGCGGCCGGCGGGCCGGTCAACCGGCCGTTCACCCGCCGGCCACCCGCCCACCACGCCCGCCCGGTAGGCTCCCCGCCATGGGGAACACTCTGGGCTTCCTGCGCGGCGTCGACCGCCTGCACGCCTTCTACACGGAGAACGTGCGCATGCTCGCGCACGCGTACGACCTGACGGACGAGGAGGCCTCGGAGCTGCTCGCCAACACGGGCTTCACCAACGTCTCGGTCGCCATCCTGCGCGGCCCGCGGGTGGACATCATGGCCGCCGCCACCGGCGTGCCGCAGGACGAGAGGCACGACGCCGGCCCGGCGCCGTCGGAGGACGACGCGCCCGACCCGGACGGCGACCGCCCCGACTGAGCCTCGCCTCGAGTGCGGCCGGGCGGCTCAGGCCGCACCGCGCAGCACGGCCAGCACTCCGGCCGCGTCCGGCGTGGGGGCCGTCCCGAGCAGGGGCAGACCCCGCCGCGCGCACGTGTCACGGGTCGGCGCGCCGATCGCCACGAGCCGCACCCGCTTGCCCACCAGTGGCGTCAGACCCGCGGCCACGAACTCCTCCGCCGCGGAGGAGCTGGTGAGCACCACGGCGGTCCCCGCCGCGACCGCGGCCAGCCGCGCGGGCGTCACGACGTCCCCCCGGCCCTCGTCCGCCGCCCCGTCGAGCAGTCGCCTGCCGGCCTGCGCCGGATACGGCACTGTCCGGTAGGCGAGCCCGGTCCGCACGTCCCAGCCCGCCGCGCGCAGGCCGTCGGCGAGGCGGGACCGGGCCCGATCGGACTGGGGCAGCCACGCGCGGGCGCCGCGGGGATGCAGGGCGGCGAGTCCGGCGATCAGGCCCTCGGCGGAGCGGTCCTCGGGCGGCAGCCACGGCGCCGCGTCGCAGCCCGCCTCGGTCAGCACCCGTGCCGTGCCCGGTCCGGTGACCGCGATCCGCGCGCCCGCCGGGACATGGCCGTCCCAGCCGACGGCCCTGAGCGCGCGCACGGTGTTGGGGCTCGTCACCACGAGCCAGCGGGACCCGTCCGAGCGCACCGGCCCGGCCGCATCACCGTCGGCCCCCGCCCAGTCCGCGAGCAGCGCGCGCAGGGGGCCGTCGTCGTCGGGCAGTGCGAAGTCGGTCAGCGGCAGGAAGCCGACCCGCAGCCGCCGCCCCGCCACCTCGGTGCCGGCGAGACCGGCCTCGAGGTCGCCGGCCTGGGCCGGCTGGCGGGTGAGCAGGACGCGCATCTCAGGCCGGGTCGTCGGGGCGCGGGGCGCCGTCGCCCCGGTCCACCCCGCGCACCGTGCCGGGCAGCAGGTCGGCGCCCTCGGCCACGAACTGCTCGGCCACGTGCACGCCGAGTGCCTCCGCGGCCACGAACAGGGTGTCCTCGAGCCACTCGTCGCCGGCCGCCGGGTCGCCGGCCACGTCGGTCGGCACCGGGTCGAGCTGCACGGACGAGGTCCGGCGCAGCACGCGCGAGCCGTCGAGGGCGGCCACCATCGCGGTCATCTCGATGCGCGGCGCGCCGGCCTCGCCGTCGGTCACGCGGGCCACGGCCCCGATCGGCGCGGCGCAGCCGGCCTCGAGGCGGCGCAGCAGGGCCCGCTCGGCGGTGACCGCCACGTGGGTGTCCCGATCGTCGACCAGCTCGAGGGCGGCGTGCAGCCTCCCGACCGGCGCCTCGGGGTCCAGGAGCGCCCGACCGAGGAAGGACTCGTCCTCGGCCCGGATCTCCACGGCCAGGGCGCCCTGCCCGGGGGCGGGCACCATGACCTCCGGGTCGATCCGCTCGGTGATCACGTGGTCCAGGCCGAGCCGGTTGAGCCCGGCACAGGCCAGGATCACGGCGTCGAGGTCACCGCGGGGCGAACCCGCGGCGGCCGGGGCGTGATCGTCGTGCTGCTCCAGCCCGGGCACGCGGGCCAGGCGGGTCTGCACGTTGCCGCGGATGTCCACCAGCTCCAGATCCGGGCGCAGCGCCTTGAGCTGGGCCACGCGGCGCGGCGAGCCCGTGCCCACCCGGGCGCCCTCGGGCAGGGTCGCCAGGGTGAGGCCGTCGCGGGCGCACAGGGCGTCCCGCAGGTCGGCCCGGGCCGGCACCGCGGCGATCTCGAGGGTCTCCGGCTGGGCGGCCGGCAGGTCCTTGAGCGAGTGCACCGCCGCGTCCACGACGCCGTCGAGCACGGCGGCCCGCAGCGCCGAGGCGAACACGCCGGTGCCGCCCAGCGAGGCCAGCGAGCCGGTGGTGACGTCGCCCTCGGTGCGGATCACCACCAGCTCGTGGGCCAGGCCGGAGCGCTCCGTGAGCGTCTCGGCCACGTGGCTGGTCTGCGTGGTCGCCAGGGCGGAGCCCCGGGTGCCAATGCGCAGGGGGGTCACGGTCTCAGGCCTCCTCGGCGGGGGCCGCGGCGCCCGCCTCGTGCTCGGCCAGCCCGCGCACGGCGGCGTCGACAGCGGACGTCGTCGGCCGCGTCGAGCCGTCCCGCATCACCTTGACGCAGCAGTCCGGCCGGCACACGTCGTACCACGCCGGGAAGCAGCCGACCGCGGCGCGACCCTCGCGCCGGCCCAGCCGCTCCTCCACGATGTCCACGAGCCCGGCCACGAACCGCGGGTCGGTGCCCGGGGTGGGGCTGCGCCGGAACCCCACGCCCAGCCCCTCGGCGGTCTCCTTGGCCTCGGTGTCGAGGTCCCAGACCACCTCCATGTGGTCCGAGACGAACCCCAGCGGCACGACGACGAAGCCCGCCACGGCGCGCCCCTGCGCGTCCGTCTCGGCGCCCTCGCCCGCGAGGTGCTCCATCGCGTCGTTGATGTCCGGCTCGAGCCACGGCACCGAGGGCGGGCCGGAGCGCGACTGGTACACGAGCGACCACGGCACGTCCGCGGCCTCGGGCACGCCGGCGAGGATCTCGCGGGCCACATCGAGGTGCTGCGCCGAGTACACGTCCGCACCCTCATCGCCCGGCTCCGCCCCCGCCTGCGCGCGCAGGTCGGCGGCGAGGCCGCGCGGGCCGGCGGCGGCGGCGTCGGAGGTGGGGATCGAGTGGGTCGCGAAGAGCACGTGGATCCGCGCGTCGTCCCCCAGCTCCGCGCGCAGCGAGGCCAGGTCCGCGCGCAGGCCGTCCCGGAACGGCTCGATGAAGCCGGGGTGGTTGAAGTACTGGCGCGTCTTGTCCAGGTCCACCTTCCCGGTCAGGCCGGTCTGCTCCATGGCCATGCCCATGTCCTCGCGGTACTGGCGGCACGAGGAGTAGCAGGAGTACGCGGAGGTGGTGACCGTCAGGATGCGGCGGTGCCCGTCGGCGTGCATCCGCGCGAGGGTGTCCGGGAAGTAGGGCTCCCAGTTGCGGTTGCCCCAGTACACGGGCAGGTCCAGGCCGCGGGCGGCCAGCTCGGCCTCGATGGCCGCCTTCAGCGCGCGGTTCTGCGCGTTGATGGGGCTGACGCCGCCGTTGGCGCGGTAGTGGGTGGCGACCTCCTCGAGGCGCTCGTCCGGGATGCCGCGCCCGCGCGTGACGTTGCGCAGGAACGGGATCACGTCGTCCTGGCCCTCGGGCCCGCCGAAGGAGGCGAGCAGCAGGGCGTCGTAGTCCTTGGGGGCCATCACGCCGCACACGTCGTAGTCGACGCCGGCGGCGGCCTTCTCGGGCGTCCGGAGGGCCGGGGCGACGCCGGCGTCCGGGCCGGTGTGGACGGGCGCGTCGGCGCGGGGCTCGGGGGCGGTAGTCATCAGGCCAGCACCTCCGCGATCTCGGCGGTCTCCAGACGGCGTCCGGTGTAGAACGGCACCTCGCTGCGCACGTGCAGGCGGGTCTCGTTGTTGCGCAGGTGGCGCATCATGTCCACCAGGTCCGTCAGCTCGTCCGCCTCGAGGCCCAGCAGCCACTCCCAGTCGTTCAGGCCGAACGCGCTGGTGGTGTTCGCCCACACCTGCGGGAAGTCCTGGCCGAGCTGGCCGTGCTCGCGGAGCATGCGGGCCCGCTCCTTCGGGTCCAGCAGGTACCAGTCGTACGAGCGCACGAACGGGTAGAAGCACAGCCACTTCAGGGCCTTGCGGCCCATGGCGAAGGCGGGGACGTGGTCCTTGTTGAACTCGGCCATGCGATCTGCGCCCATGGCCGAGAGCACCATCGTGGTGCCCTCGAGCAGACGGGTGCGGCGCAGCTCGCGGATGGCGGCCTGCAGGTCCTCGGGCACCTGGCCGTACATCCACACCATGACGTCGCCGGCCTCGCGCATGCCGGAGACGTCGTAGACGCCGCGCACGGTCACGCCGGTCTGGGCCACCCGCGCGACGGCCTCGTCGAACTCCTTGGCGGCCTTCTTCGCGTCGCGGCCCTCCAGTCCCAGCCAGCCTGGCTCGCCCTGCGGGCGGGCGAACACGGTGTAGGTGGTGAACCAGTCCTTGCCGGCCTCGGCAGGGGTGGTGGTGCTGTCCTTGGTCATGGTCCTCTTCCTTGGGATCCGATTGCGTCAGGGGTGGTCTGGGGGCGAGGTCAGCCGGCGGGCGGTGCGTCGGCGCCGAGGGTGCGGTCCACGCCGGCGACGACGGCGGCCAGCCCGGTGCCGTGCACCCAGCTGCCCACGAGGTCGAGGCCGGGCACGTCCCGTGCCCAGTCGATCAGCGTGTCCGCCTTCGCGCGGTCGGGGCCGGCCTGCGGCGGGATGGAGCGGCGCCAGCGGGTGACGGTGCGGGCGACGACGTCCTCCTCCGCCAGCGGCACCCCGGTGAGAGTCGCCGTGTCCACGAGCGCCTGCGCGAGCAGCTCCTCGTCCGCGCTGCGATGGCCCAGGGCCTCGGGCCCGCCGCCCTGGCGGCCGTAGGACAGGCGCAGCACGTGGCGGTGGGGATGGCGGGCGACACCGTCCTCCTGCGGACGCGCGACGACCTCGCGCAGCCACGCCCACTTGGCGGTGACGTGGGTCAGGGCCTTGGCGGCCACGTCCGTCCCGGCGCCGACCAGCACTCCGGTGCCGCGTGGCGCGTCGTCCAGGCCCGCGGCCTCGACGACGAGCGTGGCCAGCGCGATGCCCTCGCCGAGGGCGGGGCCGGCGTCGGGGTCCAGGGCCTCGGCCGAGAGCGGGGCCAGCAGGTCCCAGGCGGTGACGCCGTCCACGGCCAGCACGACGCGGTCCACGTCGAGCCCGCGGACGACCTCGTCGTCCCGGTCCGAGATCTGGGCCCACCAGCCGCCGGTGGCGGGCACGCGGGACAGGGCGGCCACCCGGACACCGCGCAGGACGGTGGCCCCGTCCTCGCGCAGCGCCTCGACGAGCCGGCCGGTGAGGCGGACCATGCCGCCGTCCAGACCGGCCACGAGCGAGCCGGGGGTCCCGGTGGACCGCAGCGCGGCGACGCCCGCGGCCAGCCCGCCGTGCTCCACGGCGGCGGCGAGCAGGCCGGGGGCCACGCGCTCCAGCTCGACGACCGCGGGGTCGGCCGAGTGGACTCCGGCGACGACGGGGGCCACGAGGCGGTCGAGCACCTCGTCGCCGAGGCGGTCGGCCACGACCTGCGCGACGGTCACCGGCTCGCCGGCCGCGAGCGCGGCGGCCCAGCGATCCATGGGGGCCTCGGCGTCCTGCCGGGCGCGCTCCAGGCCGGCCGGCGTGAGGGCGGCGGCGAGGTCCTCGGCGTCGAGGTCGCCGGGGATGCCGACGATGCCGAGACGCGGGGCGCGCACGGGGCCGGCGGGACCGTGCAGCCACGAGCCGAGGGGCTCGGGCGCGACGATCTTCTCGCCCAGCCCGAGCTCCTCCACGAGCGCGCGCACGGCGGCGCCGCGGACGGCGAACGACTCGGCGCCGCCGTCGAGTTCGAGGGTCTGGGTCTCGGGGGCCCCGGTCTCGCCGTGCGAGGGGACGTCGAGGAAGCGCGGGGAGACCGCGCCCCCGAGCACGGAGGTGGCCTCGGCGAGGGTCACGTCCCAGCCCGCCGCGGACAGTCGGTGGGCCGCGACGAGGCCGGCGATGCCGCCGCCGACCACGAGCGCCGTGCCGCTCATGCGCGCTCCTCCCGCTCGGCGGTCTCGGCCCCCGGTGCCGGGTCCTGGCCCTCCCGCTCCGGCACGGGCAGGGAGTGGATCAGCTCGACCACGCGGGTCAGCACGGCCGCGTCCGTCTCCGGCGGCACGCCGTGGGCGAGGTTGACGACGTGACCGGGCGCGACGGCGCCGGAGGCGACGACGTCGCGCACGTGGGCCTCGAGGACCTCCCACGGGGCGGCGAGCAGGGCCGGGTCGATGTTGCCCTGCAGGGGCACGGCGCCGCGTCCGTCGGGGCCGGGGTTCGCGCTGAGACGGCGGTGCGCCTCGGCGAGCGTGAGGCGGTGGTCCACGCCGACGGCGGTCGCGCCCGCGTCACGCATGTGGTGCAGGAACTCTCCGGTGCCCGTGCCGAAGTGCAGGAGCGGGGCGCCGTCGGGGACGCCGGGCCCGGCGAGGTCGGCGACATGGGCGAGGGCCGCCGTCGAGTGCGGCTGCACGTGCTCGAGGTAGTCGTCCGCCGAGAGCGAACCGGCCCACGAGTCGAACAGCTGCGCGGCGGAGGCGCCGGACTCGAGCTGGGCGCGCAGGAACTGGCCGGACACGGTGGCCGCCCAGCCGGCCAGGGCGGCCCAGGTCTCGGGGTCGGCGTGCATCATGCGCCGCGGGCCGAAGTGGTCGCGGGAGGGACGGCCCTCCACCATGTACGCCGCCAGCGTGAAGGGGGCACCGGCGAAGCCGATCAGGGGGCGCGGGCCCAGCTCGGCGACGGTGGCCGCGACGGCCTCGCGGATGACGTCCAGGGCGGCGTCCTCGAGGACGGGCAGCGCGGCGACGTCGTCGGCGGTGCGGACGGCCTGGCCGAGCACGGGGCCCACGCCGGGCTGGATCTCCACGTCCACGCCCGCCAGGCGCAGGGGGACCACGATGTCCGAGAAGAAGATCGCCGCGTCGACGTCGTGGCGGCGCACCGGCTGCATCGTGATCTCCCGGACCAGGTCCGGCATGAGGCAGGAGTCGAGCATCCCGATCCCCTCGCGCACCCGGCGGTACTCGGGCAGCGAACGGCCGGCCTGCCGCATGAACCACACGGGGTGGCGGTCGGGGCGCTGGCCGCGTAGCGCGCGAAGGAGCGGGCTGGCCACGGTCGAGCGTGACGGATCCTCGGTGCGCAGCGGGTGCTCGGCGGGCAGTGCCGGGACGGCCGCGGGGGTCTCGGGGGTCTGGGACAGGGCGGACATGCCCCCAGTGTCCCACCGGTCGTGTCGCGGTGGCACATCCGCGTCCTCCGTGAGCGCCGTCACACTGGCCGACGGCACCCGGGTCAGGCCCGCCTTCCCGGACGGGCGGGGCGGTCGGGGCTAGACTTGGCCCGCTGTGACTGTCTTCTCTCTCGTCGCCTCCCACCATGACCTGGACCTGGACACGGTCGCCCGCCTCAGCGCCGGCGCGACCGGGGTCGGGCCCGCCCTGCCCGGCAGCGGCGCGGCGGGCGCCATCGTGCTGGCCACGTGCAACCGCGTGGAGATCTACGCCGAGGCCGACGGGGCCGGCGTCGAGGCCGCCCGCACGGGGCTGCTGTCCGCCGTCGCCGCCTCCACCTCCCTGCCGGACGAGGACGTGCACACCGCGTTCCGCACGCTCGACGCCGACGCCACGGCCCGTCACCTCTTCGAGGTCGGCGCCGGACTGGACTCCGCCGTGGTGGGCGAGCGCGAGATCGCCGGTCAGGTACGGCGCGCCCTGACGGCGGCCCAGGAGGCCGGCACCGCCTCGGGCCCGCTCGTCCGCCTCTTCGAGTCCGCCACGCGCACGGCCAAGGACGTCGGCTCCCGCACGGCGCTCGGCGCGGCCGGCCGTTCGGTCGTCTCCGTCGCCCTGGACCTCGCGGAGGAGCTGCGCGGTCTCACCGACGCCGCGGCCCAGCGCGACTTCTGGGCCGGGGCCACCATCCTGCTGATCGGCACGGGCGCCTACGCCGGCACCACGCTGGCGCAGCTGGCGGACCGGGGTGCGACCACCGTCGGCGTGCACTCGGCCTCAGGCCGCGCGGAGCAGTTCGTCGCGGACCGCGGCGGCTGGGCCCTCGCGCTCGGCGGCGAGGCCGTGGCCGGCGCCGTCGCCGAGGCGGACGTGATCATCGGCTCCTCCGGTGGCGAGCGCCAGATCAGCCCCGAGCGCCTGCAGGAGCTGCGCGAGGGCGGACGGCGCCCGCTCACGGTGGTCGACCTGGCCCTCTCGCGCGACTTCGACCCGGCGGTCGCGGACCTGCCGGACGTCGATCTCATCACCCTCGAGTCGGTGCGGCTGGCCGCCCCCGAGCAGGCCCAGGTCGCCGTCGCCGAGGCCCGCGCGCTCGTGGACGACGCCGTCGAGGAGTACCGCGCCGCGCAGCGCGGCCGCAGCGCCGACGCGGCCATCAAGGCCCTGCGCCGCCACACCCTCGGCGTGCTCGACCGGGAGCTCGAGCGCGTGCGCGCCCGCCACGGCTGCACGGCGGCCGCCGAGGAGGTGGAGTTCGCCCTGCGCCGCATGGTGAACCAGCTCCTGCACGAACCCAGCGTGCGCGCCAAGCGACTCGCCGCCGAGGGCCGGCTCGACCGCTATGAGGACGCCCTCGAGGCGGTCTTCGGGATCGAGGCCCCCGGCCGCCCCGCCCCCGCCGTGGGCACGGTCGAGGCGGCCTGCCCCGCGCACGAGGACGAGGGCGGCGCCGCGCGCATCGCGTGAGCCCGCCCCGCGCCAGGAGGACCCCGTGACCGCCCACCCCGCCGCCACCGCGCCCGACGAGCCCGGGCGAGGCCGTCGTCTGCCCCGGCATGAGCGTCGCCGCCAGCTGCTGGACTGCGCCCGCGCGGTCTTCGCCGCCGAGCGGTACGCGGGGGCTTCCATGGAGCAGATCGCCGAGCGGGCCGAGGTCTCCAAGCCGGTCCTCTACCAGCACTTCCCCAGCAAGCACGAGCTCTTCCTCGAGCTGTTGGACGCCGAGGTCGCGAGCCTGCGCGCGCTCCTCGAGGCGGCGATGGACACCCGTCGGGGCAACCGTGCACGGGTGCGGGCCACCGTGGCCGCCGTGTTCGAGTACATGGCCTCCCCCGAGCGGACCCACCGCCTCATCTTCGACTCCGGCATCGACGGGGACCCGGAGGTGCGCACGCGCAGCGAGGCCGTCCACCGGCTGCTCTCCTCCGAGGTCGCGCGCACCATCCGCGCGGACACCACCGTGGCCGAGGCCGAGGCCGAGGTGCTCTCCCGCGGACTCGTCGGCTACCTCCTGGGCGCCGCCCGTCACTGGGCGGACCGGCTCGACGCCGACGCCCGCCCCGCCGCGGCTGAGATGGCCCGCACGGTGGACGACCTCATCTGGCGCGGCCTCACCTCGTTGCCCTCCGCGGACGACGCCCCGCGCTGACCCGGCCGTCCGGCCCGTTTCGCCCGCGGGTGAACCTCGTGGGCGCCCGCCCACCTCACCGAGCGGTCCCGTAGGCTGACGGCGGACCGCACAGGACGCGACGAAGAGAAGAGGTTCCCCATGGAGATCCGCATCGGTGTGCAGCACGTCGGCCGCGAGGTCGTCATCGACAGCGAGCAGTCGGCGGACGAGGTCCGCTCCCTCGTGGACGCCGCCGTCGCCGACGGCACCCCGCTGGTCCTGACGGACGCCAAGGGCCGCCAGGTGGTCGTCCCCGGTGACCGCATCGGCTTCGTGGAGATCGGCGCGAAGAAGTCGGGCCCGCTCGGGTTCGCCGCCTCCTGACCCGCCCCGCACGCCCCGGTGATCCGCCGGGGCGTGCGTCGTCTCGGCCCCCTTGCCCAGGAGCATCGCCATGTCCTCCCACGCCCTCGGCCTCCGCGGCCCTGCCGACCCGGCCCTGCTCGAGCGCCTCGCCGCCCTGCGGACGGAGCTCGAGCTGCCGGCGGCCTTCCCCACCCCCGTCCTGGCCGAGGCGGAGGCGGCCGCGCATGGGGTGCACGTGGGCCTGGCCGGGAGCCCGGACCACGCGGACCGCACGGCCCTGCCGTTCGTCACCGTGGACCCCGCCGGCGCCACGGACCTGGACCAGGCCCTGCTCCTGACCCCCTCCGACGACGACGGCATCCTGGTCCGCTACGCGATCGCGGACGTGCCCGCCTTCGTGGCACCGGGCGGCGCCGTGGACGCCGAGGCCCGCCGCCGCGGCCAGACCGTCTACCTGCCCGACGGCCGGGTCCCCCTGCACCCGGAGGTGTTGAGCGAGGACGCCGCCTCCCTGCTGCCGGACCGCGAGCGCCCGGCGTTCGTGTGGACGTTCCTGCTGGACGCCGCGGGCGCCGTCGTCGAGACCGGCCTCGAACGCGCCCGCGTCCGCTCCCGGGCGCAGCTGACGTACGGGCAGGTGCAGGCCTTCCTCGACGCTCGGCCGGGGGCGCAGGCGCCGGCGACGCCGCGTCCCGGGGTCACCGACGCGGACCGGGCCGCCGCCGAGGGGTGGCCGGCCGAGGTGCGCGACTCGCTGGCGCTGCTGCCGGAGGTGGGCCGACGGCGGGCCGCGCAGGAGGCCGCCCGCGGCGGCGCCTCCCTGAACCTGCCGGACCAGGAGGTCCTTGTCACCGAGGACGGGGCGCACGAGCTCGTGCACCGGGCGCCGCTGCCGGCGGAGGAGCACAACGCCCAGCTCTCCCTGCTGACCGGCATGGCCGCGGCCGAGCTGATGCTGGCCGCCGGGGTCGGGATCCTGCGCACGATGCCGGCACCGGACGCCGACGCCGTCGCCGCCTTCCGAGAGCGCACGCGCGCCCTGGGCGTCCCGTGGGACGAGGGCCAGGACTACGGCGCCTACCTGCGTTCCCTCGACCCGGCCGACGCGCGGCACCTGGCGGTGCTGCATGCGGCGACCGGGCTGTTCCGCGGCGCCGGGTACACGGCCTTCGACGCGCAGGCCGAGGACCCGGCCCTGCGCACGCCGCCGGCCGAACCGGCCCAGGCCGCGCTCGCCGCCCCCTACGCCCACGCCACCGCTCCCCTGCGCCGGCTCGTGGACCGCTTCGTCCTGGCCCTGTGCCACGCCCACGCCTCCGGCGCCCCCGCCCCCGCGTGGGTCCGCAGCGCCCTGCCCGAGCTGCCCGCCCTCATGGCGGACTCGTCGCGCCGGGCCTCGGCCGCGAGCCGGACAGCGGCGGACCTCGTGGAGGCGGCGGCGCTCGAGTCTCGCGTCGGCGCGGAGCTCGAGGGGATCGCGGTGCGCGAGGCGAAGGACGGCACGGAGGTGTGGCTGCTCGACCCGGCCGTGAGCCTGCGGGTGCCGGGCAGCGTCCCGGCGGGCACCCGGGTGCGCGTGCGGATCGAGGGCGTGGACCGCGCCTCGGGTGCGATCACGGCCGCGGGGGTAGACTGGTCGCACAGCTCACGCTGACCCAGGATGACCGGTCGCTCTCTGATCACCCTGACCCGCCGCCCGCGCCCCTGACGCCCGGGACGGCACCATGACCTGCCGGATCCGGCACGGCCCGCCTCGCACGGCGCGCCCAGCCCGGTTCCACGGGGCGCCGCCCGTCGGCCGCTCCGCGTGCTTGCCTCGCGATCGGCTTCCGCTTGAACCGCGCGCACGGCGGAGCCGGGCCTTCCGCCCGCCGTGACGACGCCCGACCAGGAACGCGAGTCGCCATGACCCAGAACTCCGAGCACACCCCCGCCCCCGCCGACGTCGACCCGACGGTCGCGGAGATCGCGGAGGACATCGTCACCGAGGACGCCGCCCCCGTGGCCCCCGAGCAGACCTTCGCCGACTTCGGGGTGCACCCCAAGATCGTCGAGGCCCTGGAGGCCAAGGGCATCGTCCACCCCTTCCCCATCCAGGCCATGACCCTGCCGGTCGCCCTCGGCGGCCACGACATCATCGGCCAGGCCAAGACCGGCACCGGCAAGACCCTCGGCTTCGGCATCCCCGCGCTGCAGCGCGCCATCGGCCCGGGTGAGCCCGGTTGGGACGGCCTCGAGGCCAAGGGCACCGCGGGCGCCCCGCAGGCCCTGATCGTCGCCCCGACGCGCGAGCTCGCCGTCCAGGTGGCCGGCGACCTCACGGCCGCCGCGGCCCGGCGCCCCCTGCGCATCGCCACCATCTACGGCGGCCGCGCCTACGAGCCGCAGATCGAGGAGCTGCAGCGCGGCGTCGAGATCGTCGTCGGCACCCCCGGCCGCCTCATCGACCTGATGCGCCAGCGCCACCTGCGCCTGGACCTGGTGAACACGGTGGTGCTGGACGAGGCCGACGAGATGCTGGACCTCGGCTTCCTCCCCGACGTCGAGACCCTGCTCGCCGCCGTCCCGGCCGTGCGTCAGACCATGCTGTTCTCGGCCACCATGCCGGGTCCCGTGGTCGCGATGGCGCGCCGCTACATGACGCAGCCGACCCACATCCGCGCGGCGGACCCGGAGGACGAGGGCCTGACGAAGAAGGACATCCGTCAGCTCGTCTACCGCGCCCACCACATGGACAAGGACGAGCTCGTGGCCCGCGCCCTGCAGGCCGAGGGCCGCGGCCGGACCATCATCTTCACGCGCACCAAGCGCACGGCCGCTCGCGTGGCGGACGAGCTGACGGCGCGCGGCTTCGCGGCCGGCGCGCTGCACGGCGACCTCGGCCAGGGCGCCCGCGAGCAGGCGCTGCGCGCGTTCCGCAACGGCAAGGTGGACATCCTCGTGGCCACCGACGTCGCGGCGCGCGGCATCGACGTCGACGACGTCACGCACGTGTTCAACTTCCAGGCGCCGGAGGACGAGAAGACCTACGTGCACCGCGTGGGCCGCACGGGCCGCGCCGGCAACAAGGGCGTGGCGGTGACCCTCGTGGACTGGGAGGACATGCCGCGCTGGTCCCTGATCGACAAGGCGCTCGGCCTCGGCCAGCCCGAGCCGGTGGAGACCTACTCCTCCTCCCCGCACCTGTTCTCCGACCTCGGCATCCCGAAGGGCACGAAGGGCCGTCTGCCGCAGGCCAAGCGCGTGCTCGAGGGCCTCGAGGGCGAGACGCTCGAGGACCTCGGCGGCCCCGAGGCGAAGCAGCGCGACGGCGGCCGCGGACGGGGTCGCGACGGCGGCCGTTCCCGTGACGGCGAGCGCGGCGGCCGAGGCCGGGGCGGGCGCTCCGGCGAGGGCCGTGACCGGGCGCGCGGCGGAGGCCGTGGCGAACGGAACCGGGGCGGCCGCTCCGGCGAGGGCCGTGACGATGCACGCGGCGGAGGCCGCGGCGAGCGCTCGGGCCGCGGGCGTGGTGAGGCACCCGCCGAGCAGCGCGCCGAGGGCCGGGGCCGTGGTCGCGGCGAGGGCCGCGAGCGCACCGCCTCACGCCCCGAGACCCCCGCGGCCCGGACGCCGGAGCCGGTGGCCGGCGTCGAGCTCACGGAGGCCCGCCGGGCCGAGCGCGCCGAGGCCCGGGCCGAGGCCCGTCGTCGCCGGGGCGGCCGCACCCGCACGCGCCGCCGCAACGGTGAGGTCGTGGACGGCTGACCGTCCCTCCCGGGCCCCGGGAATCTTCTGCGCGAATGACCCTTCTGACCGCCTGCGCGGCGGCTGGAAGGGTCATTCGCGCAACCGATCCTCCGCCGTCGCCCGGGCTGTCCGGGCTCAGCCGCGGATGATCGCCGTGCCGGTACCCTGCCGCTCGATCTCGGCGAGCACCTCCGCGTCCGTGGTGTGCTCGCCGATCGGATTCGGCTTGCCGGTGCCGTGGTAGTCGGACGAGCCGGTGACGAACAGCCCGTGCCGGTCCGCGAACGCGCGCAGCCAGGTGCGTTCCTCCGCCGGGTTGTCCCGGTGCTCGACCTCGACCCCCGCCAGTCCGGCCTCGGCCATCTGCTCGAACACCTCGTCGCCCACCACGCGGCCCCGCATGCGCGCCCGGGGATGCGCGAACACCGGCACCCCGCCGGCGGCCCGGATGAGCGCGACCGCCTCGGCCGGGTCCGGGGCGAAGTGCGGCACGTAGTACTTGGACCGGCCGGCGAGGATCTCCCGGAACGCCGCGGAGCGGTCCGGGACGGCCCCGATCGTCACGAGGGCGTCGGCCAGGTGGGGCCGGCCGATCGTCGCGTTCTCCGCCGCGTGCTCCTGGACCAGCTCCCACGTGATCGAGAAGTCCGCGCCCAGGCGCCGCACCATCTCCTGCGCCCGGGTCAGCCGCGCGTCGCGAGCCCGGCCGACTTCCCGCAGCAGGGCGGGGTCCTCGGGGTCGTGCAGGTAGCTGAGCACGTGCACGCTCACGCCGTCCGCGGAGGTGCAGGACATCTCCATGCCGGGCACGAGCGTCAGCCCGGTCTCCCGCGCGGCCTGGGCGGCCTCGGCCCAGCCGGCGGTGGTGTCGTGGTCGGTGAGCGCGAGGCCGTCCAGCCCGGCCCGCGCCGCCGCACGCACCACGTCGGCCGGCGGCTCGGTGCCATCGGACTCGGTCGAGTGCGTGTGCAGGTCGTAGCGGGCCATGGCGGCCATGGTACCGAGACCCGCGCGCGGCGGCCCCGACCTGCCCGCGCCCACCGGTGCCATGATGGAGGGCATGACCGATGCCGCACAGCACCCCGCCCAGACCGCCCCCGACCAGCCCGCCGCCACCCCCGAGGCGGGCGCCGACGGCACCGGCGCGGTGAACCCCCAGCCGCTGGCCGAGCGCGTCGACAACCGCTCGCAGCGCCCCGCCTCGAACGCCTTCCGCGACTTCATGGCCTCCGGCTGGGCGCCCTCGTCGCAGGCCCTGCCCGATCCCGACGCCTCTGCCCCGTACGCCGCCCGGCGGCGGGCCGCCGTCTCCGCGCGCTTCCCGGGCGAGCGGATCGTGGTGCCGGCCGGCCGCCTCAAGGTCCGCTCGAACGACACCGACTACCGCTTCCGCGCGCACTCCGCGTTCGCCCACCTGACGGGCCTCGGCGTGGACCACGAGCCGGACGCCGTGCTCGTGCTCGAGCCCACGGACCCGGGCGCCGGCGACGACGGCACGGACCACGCCGCCACCCTGTACTTCCGTCCCCTGGCCGGCCGGGACACCGAGCAGTTCTACGCGGACTCGCGCTCGGGCGAGTTCTGGATCGGCCCCCGTCCGACCCTGGCCGGCCTGGCCGCCCGCACCGGCCTGCGCACGGCGGGGCTCGAGGAGCTCGAGTCCGCCGTCACCAAGAACGTGGCCGCGGACGGCACCGCGGTCCGGTTGCTGGCCGAGACCGACCAGGACGTGGATGCGCTGCTGGCCGCCGTCCGGACCGAGGCCGGCGTGGACCTGGCCGCCGCGGCCGAGGCCGACGCCCAGACCGCCGAGTTCCTCTCCGAGCTGCGCCTGGTCAAGGACGCGTGGGAGATCGAGCGGATGCGCGCCTCGGTGGCCGCCACGATCGCGGGCTTCGAGGACGTCGTGCGGGCCCTGCCGCGCGCCGTGGGCCACGACCGCGGCGAGCGCGTGGTCGAGGGCGCCTTCTTCGCCCGCGCTCGCCTCGAGGGCAACGACCTGGGCTACGACACGATCGCGGCCTCCGGCAACAACGCCACGATCCTGCACTGGATCCGCAACACGGGCGCCGTGCGCCCGGGTGAGCTGCTCCTGCTCGACGCCGGCGTCGAGGACGACTCCCTCTACACCGCGGACATCACCCGCACCCTGCCCGTGTCCGGCACGTTCACGGACGTGCAGCGCCGCATCTACCAGGCGGTCCTCGACGCCGCGGACGCCGCCTTCGCGATCGTGCGCCCCGGCATCCGGTTCCGTGAGCTCCACGCCGAGGCCATGCGGGTGCTCGTCGACCGCCTCGACGGCTGGGGCCTGCTGCCGGTCTCGGCCGAGGTCGCGCTCTCGGACGAGGGCCAGCACCACCGGCGCTGGATGCCCCACGGCACCTCGCACCACCTCGGCCTCGACGTGCACGACTGCGCGCAGGCCAAGCGCGAGCTCTACCTGGACGGCGTGCTCGAGCCGGGCATGGTCTTCACGATCGAGCCGGGTCTGTACTTCAAGGAGGAGGACCTGGCCGTGCCGGAGGAGTACCGCGGCATCGGCGTACGCATCGAGGACGACATCCTCGTGACCGAGGACGGGGCCGAGAACCTCTCCGCGGCCCTCCCCCGCACCCCGGACGAGATCGAGGCCTGGATGGCGCGGCTCCAGGCGTGATCCGGCGCGGAGGGCGCTCCTAGGGTTCGGACCATGGGTATCGACCTGACCACCGAGCTCACCGCCCTCCGCGACCGCCTCCTCTCCGCCGAGGCGGAGCACGCCGACCTCATCTCCCGCGTCCGGGAGCGCCACCGGGCCTCGGCCCGGAACCTCGTGCACTACGTCGCCCTGCGCGGCACCGACCTGCGGCCCCTGCAGGAGGCGCTGAGCGACGCCGGACTGTCCTCTCTGGGCCGCATGGAGGCCGGCGTGCTGGGCCACGTGGACGCCGTGCTGGCCGCCGCCCGCGCACTCGACGGCGACCCCGCCCCCGCGCCCGAGGACGACGCCCTGACCTCCGCCGAGGGCCGCGCCATCCTCGCCCGCAACGCGGCGAGCCTGCTCGGTCCGGCCCGCGGCGACCGGGACGCGCGCATCATGGTGACCATGCCCTCCGAGGCCGCCACGGACCCGGAGCTCGTGGCCCGGATCGCCGAGGCCGGCATGGACCTGGCGCGCGTGAACTGCGCCCACGACGACGAGCAGGCGTGGGCCGCCATGATCGCGGCGGTCCGCCGGTGTGCCGGTGCGGGCCGGCCCGCACCCCTGGTCGCGATGGACCTGGCCGGGCCGAAGGTGCGCACCGGCCCCATCGAGCCGGGACCGCGCGTCGTGAAGGTGAAGCCCGCCCGGGACCCCTCCGGGATCGTCACCGAGCCCTCCCGCGTGTGGCTCGCCGCCGGGCCCCACGACGCCGTGGCCACAGCGGACCGGCCGGACGGCGCCGTCGTCGTGCCGCTCGCGGACCCGGAGGGGAAGACCCTGGCGGTCCTGCAGCGCGGCGACGAGATCGAGCTGACCGATGCGCGGGGTGCACACCGCAGGCTGGAGGTCGAGCAGGTGGACGGCGAGGGCGTGCTCGTGCGGGCGGAGAAGACGGTCTACTGGGCGACGGGCACGGCGCTGACGACGCCGCACGGACCGCTCGAGGTGGGCCAGCTGCCCCCGCTCGAGCAGTCCATGCGCGTGCACGAGGGCGAGGAGATCGTGCTGACCCGCTCGCTCGAGCCGGTCCCGGCGGTCGACGCGCCGCCCTACCGGATCGGCCTCACCCTGGCGCAGGCGTTCGCGGACGCGGCGGTCGGCGACCGGGTCTCCCTCGACGACGGACGGATCGGCGCGCGGATCACGGCGGTGTCCGACGACGAGATCACCCTCGAGGTGACCCAGGCCGGCCCGCGCGGGGCGAAGCTCAAGGCGGAGAAGGGCGTGAACTTCCCGGACACGCACCTGGCCATCCCGGCCCTCACGGACGAGGACCTCGCCCACATCCCGTTCGCGGCCCGCCACGCGGACATGGTGAACATGTCCTTCGTCCGCTCGGCCGAGGACGTGGCCCAGCTGATCGATGCGCTCGAGGCCGAGGACGCGCCGGACGTGGACATCACGCTGAAGATCGAGACGGTGGAGGCCTTCCGTCAGCTGCCGCGGATGCTGCTCGAGGCGATGCGCTGGCGGGACGTCGGGGTGATGATCGCCCGCGGCGACCTGGCGGTGGAGGCCGGCTTCGAACGCATGGCCGAGCTGCAGGAGGAGATCCTGTGGCTGTGCGAGGCCGCGCACGTGCCCGCGATCTGGGCCACCCAGGTCCTCGAGTCCCTCGCCAAGACCGGCCTGCCCTCACGGGCGGAGATCACGGACGCCGCGATGGCGCAGCGGGCCGAGGCCGCGATGCTGAACAAGGGCCCGTACATCGACCGCGCCGTCACCGTCCTCGGCGACATCCTGGGCCGGATGCACGGTCATGCGAGCAAGAAGCGCGACATGCTCCGGCGACTCGAGTCCTGGTCCCTCTGACGGGGCTCAGCCGCGCGGTTCGTCCTGGGGCCGGGGCGGGTGGCCGCCGCGCGCCTCGATGAGCTTGGCGACCTCCTCCGGGGGCAGGGTCACGCCGTAGGAGCGGTCCAGGCCGGTGGGCGCGGTGTCCGCCTCCGGAGTGGGCCGGGCCGACGCCTTGGCTCCGCCGGGGGCCGGCGCCGCGTGGGACCCGCCCGACGACGGCGCGGCGGCCGGGGTGGCCTGCACGGACCCGCCCCCGGCCTCCTCCGCGGCGGGGGCGGGCGCCGGCTGCGGGGCCGGCTGCGGCGTCGGGGCCGCGGCACCGCCCAGGCCCAGCTCCTGGCGGGCGCGGGCGGCGTGGTCGAACGCGACCACGAGGTCGAAGGCCGTGGGCACGACGGCCTGCGAGGACGCGAAGCCGTGCTGGCCCCGACGCATCGCGAAGCCGATCACGCCGAAGATCAGCCACACCGCCAGGCCCAGCAGCATGGAGGTGAGGATCTGCCCCGGGCCGGCCTCGGGGGCCAGCAGGTAGAGGAACACGCCGATCAGTCCACCGAAGAACACGCCGCGCACTCCCGCGGACAACGCCACCTGGGCGTAGTTCAGCCGGCCGCGCACCCGCTCCACGACCCGCAGGTCCTTGCCCACGATCGACACGGCGCTCACGGGGAAGTCCGTGGCGGCGAGGCGGTCCACCTGCTCGCGCGCCTGCGCGTAGGTGGCGTAGGTGGCCAGCAGCTCTCCGCGGGGCAGGCCCTGCTCGGCGCCGGGCTGAGGGTTGGACATCATGAACGACATGGACCCATTGTGCCCGGCCCGGCGCCCGGGCGGGCGGCGGTCCGCCGTCCGCGGACACGGAGCCGCGGCCCGGCACGCCGTAGGCTGGGTCGGTGAGCTCCCCCAAGATCTTCGTGGCCCGCCTGCTGGGCCTGGACGTCTTCGACCCCCTCGGCGACCGCCTGGGACGGCTGCGCGACGTCGTCGTGCTGGACCGCGGCCCCGCCGCAGCCCCGTTCGCCACCGGCCTCGTGATCGAGGTCCCCGGCAAGAAGCGCGTCTTCGTCCCGATGACGCGGGTGACGTCCATGGACTCGGGCCGGATCATCACGACCGGGCTGATCAACCTGCGCCGGTTCTCCCGCCGTGGCGCCGAGCAGATGGTGGCCGCCGACCTCTTCGACCGGAAGGTGCGCCTCTCCGACGGGTCGGGCGAGGCCTTCCTGGAGGACATCGGGCTGGAGCAGCAGCGCAACGGCGACTGGCTGGTCTCGGACCTGTACGTGCGCCGCATCGTCGGCCGCGGCCCCTTCGGCCGCGCCCAGCGGGGCGAGCACCTCCTGCTGAACTGGGACGAGGCCCGCTGGACGGCGCAGGCCGACCCGCAGGGGGCCACGAGCTTCCTCGCCGCGCACGAGGACCTCAAGCCCGCCGACCTGGCGGACATGCTCCACGACATGTCGGAGAAGCGCCGCGTCGAGGTCGCCAGCGAGCTGCAGGACGAACGCCTCGCGGACGTGCTCCAGGAGCTGCCCGACGACGACCAGGTGCAGATCCTCTCCCAGCTGGACATCGACCGCGCCGCCGACGTCCTGGAGGAGATGGACCCGGACGACGCGGCGGACCTGCTCCACGAGCTGCCCGACTCCCAGCAGGAGCTGCTGCTCGAACGCATGGAGCCGGAGGACGCCGAGGACGTCCGGCGCCTGCTCGAGTACGAGGAGGGCACCGCGGGCTCGCTCATGACCCCCGTGCCGGTCATCCTCCCCCCGGAGGCCACCGTGGCCGAGGCCATGGCGACCATCCGACAGCAGGAGATCTCCCCCGCGCTGGCCTCGCTCGTGATCGTGGCCCGGCCGCCCCTGGAGACGCCGACGGGCCGGTTCCTCGGCGTCGTCCACTTCCAGCGCCTGCTGCGGTACCCGCCGCCGGAGGCGATCGGCAACATCATGGACAAGGACCTCGAGCCCGTCTCGGACCTCGCCCCCATCGCCCATGTGACCCGCGAGCTCGCGACCTACAACCTCACGTGCATCCCCGTGGTGAACGAGCAGGACCGCGTCGTCGGGGCCGTGAGCGTGGACGACCTGCTCGACCACATCCTGCCCGACGACTGGCGGGCCATGGACCTCGACGACGCCGAGACCCGCCCCGCAACCTGACCCCCGCGGCCCGCCGCCGCACGACACCGGAGGTGTGAGCATGACCCAGACCGCGCGAGACCTGCGCCCGGGCCGCGGCACCGGCCTGGACACCCCGCTGAGCGCCAGCGGGCGCCGCGTGCCCCGGCTGGCCCCGAACCCGGACGCCTTCGGCGAGGCCACCGAGGGCATCGCCCGCTTCATGGGCACCCCGCAGTTCCTCGTCTGGATGACGCTGTTCTGCGCCGCCTGGCTGGGCTGGAACACGTTCGGCCCGATGGAGTGGCGGTTCGACTCCGCCGAGCTCGGCTTCACCGCGCTCACGCTCATGCTCTCCCTCCAGGCGTCCTACGCCGCACCCCTGCTCCTGCTGGCGCAGAACCGCCAGGACGACCGGGACAGGGTCGCGCTGCGCGAGGACCGTGACCGCGCCGAGCGCAACCTCGCCGACACCGAGTTCCTCACCCGCGAGATCGCCGGTCTGCGGCTGGCCGTCCAGGAGGTCGCCACGCGCGACTTCGTGCGCGGCGAGCTGCGCGGCGTCCAGGACGACCTCAGGGACGACCTCCGCGAGGCGCTGCGCGCCGAGCTGCGGGAGGAGATCCGGGAGGAGATCCGGGAGGAGATCCGGGAGGAGCTGCGCGCCGGCCTCCCGGGCGCCGAGGCCCAGCCCCGCAAGAACAAGAAGACCAAGGGCCGCGGCCGGGATGCGCGGCGCGGCGACGCCGGCGCCGAGCCCACGACCACCACGCTCGCCACCCTCGCGGCCCAGGAGGCCCGCGAGGCCGGGGGGTCCGGTCCGGCGGCCGGTCCCGCCGACGGTGCGGGCCCGGTGGACGGGGGCGGCCGATGAGCGCCCTGGGCCTGCCCGTGCCCGAGGTCCGCACCGACCTCGAGCGCCGGGTGCTGGAACGGCTCGCCACGGTCCAGGACCCCGAGATCCGCCGCCCGATCACCGACCTCGGCATGGTGGAGTCGGTCGTGGAGACCGCCCCGGGCGTCGTCGAGGTCGCGGTCCTGCTCACGATCGCCGCGTGCCCCCTGCGCGGGACGATCCAGACGGACGTGGCCGCCGCCGTCGCCGTCGTGCCCGGCTGTGAATCCGTGGACGTTCGCGTCGGGGTCATGGAGCCCGAGCGCCGCCTGGCGCTGCAGGACGCCCTGCGCGCGACTCGGCCGACGAACCCGTTCGGGGAGGGGACGCTCACGCGCGTCCTCGCGGTGGCCTCGGGCAAGGGCGGCGTGGGCAAGTCCTCGGTCACGGCCAACCTCGCGGTCGCGCTCGCCGCGCGCGGGCTCGCCGTCGGCCTGATCGACGCGGACGTGCACGGCTACTCCATCCCCGGGCTCCTGGGCGTGACCGGCACCCCGACGAAGCTGGACCGGATGATCCTGCCCCCCGTGGTGCGGGACGTGAAGGTCATCTCGATCGGCATGTTCCTCGACGCGGACCGGCCGGTGGCCTGGCGCGGGCCGATGCTGCACCGCGCGCTCGAGCAGTTCGTCACGGATGTGCACTGGGGCGACCTGGACGTCCTGCTCGTGGACCTGCCCCCGGGCACCGGGGACATCGCGATCTCGACGGCGCAGCTGCTGCCCGCCTCGGAGCTGCTCGTGGTGACCACGCCGCAGCACGCCGCCGCGCAGGTGGCCGCGCGCGCCGGTCAGCTGGCGGAGCAGACGGGCCAGACCGTGGCCGGGGTCGTGGAGAACATGGGGCCGATGACCCTGCCGGACGGCACCGTCCTGGATGTGTTCGGAACCGGCGGTGGCGCCGAGGTGGCGGAGCGGCTGTCCGGGGTGCTGGGCACCCAGGTGCCGCTGCTGGGCACCGTTCCCCTGGACCCGGCGCTGCGGGCGGGCGGCGACGCCGGCGACCCCGTGGTGGTGTCCGCGCCGGAGAGCCCCGCGGGCCGGGCGCTGGCGGAGATCGCGCAGCGGCTGGCCGTGCGGCCGCGCGGGCTGGCCGGGCGGCCGCTGCCGTTCACCCCGCGCTGACCTCGGGTGCCGGCGCCCCGGCCGGGGCACCCGACGCGCGCGACGGCGTCAGGTCGCGTCGACGTCGAAGGGGGCGGGTGCCAGCCCGAGCAGCTCGAGGGGGTCCGGTGCGGTCTCCACGGCGGCAGGACGCTCCTCGGCGAGGGCCTCGGCGCGGCCGGAGGCCATCAGGGCTGCGGCGGCGCCGCCCACGGCGGCCGCCCCGGCGGCGGGCGCGGTCGACCGGGTCTGTGCGGCGGCACCGGACTCCGCGGCGGCGGTGCTGCCGGCCCCGGCGGGGCGGCGGAAGAGCGTGCGCGGATCCATGTCCGCCAGGTCCTGGCGGGTGAGGCCGCCGTGCACGTCCTCGGCGCTGACGCCCGTCGCCTGCGCCGCCCGGGACGCGGGCGTGGACGAGCCGCCGGCAGGCTCGCGGAGCGCGTCGCGGATGATGCGGCGCGGGTCGTACTGGCGGGGGTCGTACTTGCGCCAGTCCACCTCGTCGAAGTCCGTGCCGGTCTCCTCCTTGAACTGCGCCTTGGCACCCTCGGCCTTGTCGCGCATGACGCGCAGCCAGTCGGTGAAGGCGCGCGTGTACTCGGGGAGCTTCTCCGGCCCGAGGATGACGATCGCGAGCACCGCCAAGATGATGAACTCGCCGCCGTTGATACCAAACACCCTCCCAACTCTACTAGAGCGGCACCGCCCCACAGCCCGGAGCCGCGGGGGCGGGGCGGCTCAGCCGCGGGGGCGCGGCACGGCGTCCGCGATGCGTTCGAGGCCTCGCTCGAGGCGTTCCTCGACGGCGTCGCCGCCGCCCAGCTCGAGCACCCGTGCCCGCTCGGAGACCAGCAGGTGGGTGAGGACCGCGTCGGCGCGCTCGTCCGGCAGGCTGGCCTCCACGCGGTAGGCGGCCTGGGGCGTGGTCAGCTCGGCCGTCCAGCCGTCCTGCTCCCCCGCCGGGACGATCCGGTAGACGCCGCCGCCGGCCAGCCGACGCTCCTGTGCCCCCGTGCTCAGGGGCGCGGTCGAGGCACAGCCCTCCGGGGTGGCTCCCTCGATCCGGGGTCGGCACTCGCGGACGGTCACGGTCGGCTCGTCCCGGCCCCAGCCGACGACGACCTCCACGTCCTCGGCCGTCTGGGTGGTGTCCACGGTGAGCGGCTCCAGTCCGGCCCCCACGAGGGAGGGCACCGTCCAGCCCTGACCCCGCAGCTCCGCGACGGTGCCGCGCCGGTCCGTCGACGCGGTCCCGGCCGCCGGCAGGGCGACGGTGTCCGTCGGGGCCGTGCGCTGGGCCGTGGTGCGGGGCGCGCCGGCCACCCAGACCGCGGTGAACAGCCCGCCGAGCAGGACGACGAAGGTCAGCAGCCCCACCACCAGGCGGCCGGAGACGCCGCGGGCGCGCAGCACCGGGGCGACGACGGCGCCGGCCGGACGCTGGTGCACCGTGCGGGCGGCGTCGAGCACGCGGGCCCGGGCCTGGACGGTGGCGCGGCACTCGGGGCAGCGGTCCAGGTGGCGGGCGATGCGCGCCCGGGACGCGGCGGGGAGGGAGCCCTCGAGGTAGGCGTCCATGTGGCGCTGGGTGTGTCGACGTCCCATGCGGCCACCTCCTCGGTCCTCGCGTCCTCGGTCCGGCGAACGGCCTCCCGCACGGCGGGAGCCGGTTCGTGCCGTGTCCCATCATCGGCCCGCCTCCTGGGAGAACACTGGGTCCCGGCCGCGTGCCGGCCCGTACACTGGCCCGCGTCGCCCGTGCCGCGGGCGAGGTCCCGCCGTCGTCGTCCCGGAGTCAGCCATGAGCGCCCTGCAGCCCCAGCCCACCGACAAGCACGCGTCCTGGGCCTGGTCGGAGAGCCGGGCCACCGAGGACGACGTCGTCCTGCGCGCCCGCGAGCGCGCCGCCGAGCTGGACGTGCCGCCGGTGAGCGAGGGGACGGCGGCCCTGTTGACGGTGCTGGCGGCCACACGGGCCCCCGCGGCGGTCGTGGAGGTGGGCACGGGCGCCGGCGTCTCGGGGCTCGCCCTGATGCGCGGTCTGCCCGAGCGCACGGTCCTCACCACCGTGGACCCGGACGCGGAGGCCCAGCGTGCGGCCCGCGAGGCGTTCTCGGAGGCCCGCCTGCCCACGAGCCGCACCCGCATGATCACGGGGCGCTCCCGGCTCGTCCTCCCCCGGCTCACGAGCGGCGCCTATGAGATGGTCCTGGTGGACGGGGACCCGGCCGCGCGTCAGTTCGACGTCGAGCAGGCCGCGCGCGTGCTCGCCCCCGGCGGCGTGCTCGTCGTGGTGGACGCCCTCGACGGGGACCGCGTTCCCCGGCCCGCCGTGCGCGACGAGTCCACCGTGTCCGCCCGGGCGGTGGACCGCCTCATCCGGGAGGACGAGCACTGGCTGTCCGCCGTCGTCCCCTCCGGCACGGGCGTGCTGATCGCGGTGCGCCGCTGATCCGCGGCGTCGCCGGGGACGCGGACGCCCCGCGCACCGTGACGGTGCGCGGGGCGTCCGCGTCGAAGGGGTCCGGGCTCAGGCCTGGATGACGCCCTCGAGGCACTCCTTGAGCTCGCGGGCCTCGTCCGCGTTGATCTCCAGCACGAGACGGCCGCCGCCGTCGATCGGCACGCGCATGATCAGGCTGCGCCCCTCCTTGGTCACTTCCATGGGACCGTCCCCGGTGCGGGGCTTCATGGCGGCCATTGCGACTTCCCTTCTGGATGATGTTCCCGTCACGGCGTCCGGCGACCGCGGGAGCGGGCGCTGTCCGGACGCCTCCGGCGCCCCCGCACGCGGGCGTGCGCGAGGCCGGTCACATCACCATTATCGCGGATTCCGCGTGCTCGCGCCAAACGATGGCCCGCACCGAGCCCGGCCCGCGACTCAGGCGCGCCCCGCCGGATCGCTCCGGGACGGGTCGGCGGCCTCGAGCTCGGCCACCCGGGCCCGCAGTGCGGTCGCCTGGTCCTCACGCTCCGCGAGGGCGTCCCGCAGCCGCAGCAGGACGGCGTCCACCTGGTCCCGCTGGTAGCCGGGCACCGCGACGGCCAGCCGCAGCAGGCCGACGTCCGCCGCGCGCGGCCGCTCCGGCAGCAGCACGGGGTGCCCGGGCGTCCTCCCGGCCGGGTCGCCGGCCCGGAGCGTGAGCCGGCCCGCGAGGGCGGCGGCCAGGGCCGCCAGCACGACGACGAGCACGGCCACGAGGACGATCCACTGCGGCCCGCTCACGCGTCGGCCCTCCCCGCCGAGCGGAGCACGCACGCGACGGCCTCCTCCGCCGTGTCCACGAGCTGGACGAGCTCCGGGTCCTCGGGCGAGATCATGCCGCGCTCCACGAGCGTGCCGCGGATCCAGTCCACGAGCGGGCCCCAGAAGCCGCGGTCCACGAGGACCACGGGGAAGCGGGTGACGGTGCCGGTCTGCACGAGGGTGAGGGCCTCGAAGAGCTCGTCCAGGGTGCCGAGGCCGCCGGGCAGCACGATGAACCCCTGCGCGTACTTGAGGAACATGACCTTGCGGACGAAGAAGTAGCGGAAGTCCACCCCCACGTGCACCCAGGGGTTCAGACCGGTCTCGAACGGCAGCTCGATGCCCAGGCCCACGGACTCTCCACCGGCCTCGTGGGCGCCCCGGTTGGCGGCCGCCATGGTGCCGGGCCCCCCACCGGTGATGACCGTGTACCCGGCCCGGGCCAAGCGGGTCCCGACCTCGTGGGCCAGGGCGTACTCGGCGCTGCCCTCGGGCGTGCGCGCCGAGCCGAACACGGAGACCGCGGGACCCAGCCCCGCGAGGGTGCCGAAGCCCTCGACGAACTCGGCCTGGATGCGCAGGACACGCCAGGCCTCGGACGTCGTCGAGGCGACGTCGGCGGCGGGGCGTGCGGCGTCGCCGGGCCGCCGGCCGTCGAGGAGGAGCTGGTCGAACGTGGGGGTGCGCGCCGCCTCCCCGCGCAGGACCTGCCCGCCGCGGCGGACGCGCTGGGGCTTGGCGGCGACGTCGCCGCCCGAGGGGTGCTCATGTGGGGCCATGGCGCCAGCCTAACGAGCCGGCGGGCCGCCGGGGCCGGCGTCGCACGGCGCACCGCGCCGGGTGTGGCGTGCGCTATATTCCACTGGCATGACGCAGATCACGCCTGAGCAGCCCCACGGCGCCCACCTCCCCGACGAGGCCGGTGTGCGGCGCCGTCGCGGTGCCGCGGGCGATGACCTGATCGTCCTCGAGGGCGTCAACAAGCACTTCGGCGACTTCCACGCCCTCCGCCAGATCGACCTGCGGATCCCGCGCGGCCAGGTGGCGATCGTCCTCGGCCCGTCCGGCTCCGGCAAGTCGACGCTGTGCCGCACGATCAACCGGCTCGAGACCATCGACGACGACGGCGGCCGCATCCTGATCGACGGGCGGCCGCTCCCCACCGAGGGCAGACAGCTCGCCCAGCTGCGCGCCGAGATCGGCATGGTCTTCCAGTCCTTCAACCTCTTCGCGCACAAGTCGATCCTGGAGAACGTGACCCTCGGGCCCATCAAGGTGAAGGGCAAGCGCCGGGCGGACGCCGAGCGGCACGCCATGGAGCTGCTCGAGCGCGTGGGCGTGGCCCAGCAGGCGAGGAAGATGCCGGCCCAGCTCTCCGGCGGGCAGCAGCAGCGCGTGGCCATCGCCCGTGCCCTGGCGATGGAGCCGAAGGCCCTGCTCTTCGACGAGCCGACCTCCGCCCTCGACCCCGAGATGGTGCAGGAGGTCCTCGACGTCATGGTCCAGCTCGCCGAGGGCGGCATGACCATGGTCGTGGTCACCCATGAGATGGGCTTCGCCCGCAAGGCCGGGGACCGCGTGGTCTTCATGGCCGACGGCGCCATCCTCGAGGACACCGACCCCGACACCTTCTTCACGAACCCCCGACACGAGCGTGCCCAGGACTTCCTGGGCAAGATCCTCGCGCACTGACCCCGTCCCCCGTCGCACCCCACCGCACCGAACCAGAGGAGAGCACCATGCTCCGCACGAAGCTCCTGACCCTGTCCGCCGTCACCGCCGCGGCCGCGCTGTCCCTCACCGCCTGCGCGCCGTCGTCCTCGCAGGGCGGCGGTGGCGACGCCGCCGGCTCGTCCTCGGCCGGCGAGTCGACGTCGTCCGGCTCCGGCGAGAGCCTGCGCATCGGCATCAAGTTCGACCAGCCGGGCCTGGGCTACCGCGAGGGCTCGGCCCAGCCCACCGGCTTCGACACGGACGTGGCCCGCTACGTGGCGGACAAGCTCGGCGTGGCCGAGCAGGACATCGAGTGGGTCCAGACCCCGTCTGCGAACCGGGAGAACGCCCTGGAGAACGGCGAGGTCGACATGATCTTCGCGACGTACTCCATCACGGACGCCCGCAAGGAGCGCGTCGCCTTCGCGGGCCCGTACTTCGTGGCCGGCCAGGACCTGCTGGTCCGCGCGGACGACACCGCGATCACCGGCCCCGAGGCCCTCGACGGGAAGAACCTCTGCTCCGTCACCGGCTCCACCTCGGCCCAGAAGATCAAGGACCAGTTCGCCTCCGGCGTGAACCTGGTGGAGCAGGGCGGCTACGCCGAATGCGTGACCTACCTCGAGTCCGGCCAGGTGGACGCCGTGACCACGGACGACATCATCCTCGCGGGCTTGGCCGCCGCCGACGCCAACAAGGGCAAGTTCAAGGTCGTCGGCAACACCTTCACCACGGAGCGCTACGGCGTCGGTCTGCCGAAGGACTCGGAGCGGTGCGAGGACATCAACGAAGCCATCAAGGAGATGAAGGACTCCGGCGAGTGGGAGAAGGCCCTCGAGTCCAACACCGAGGGCACGGGCTACACCTACGACGAGACGCTGAACTCCGGCGAGGACGCCGAGTTCGAGCCCTGCGCCTGACGACCTGCGCCGCCGGGTGGGCCTGGGACGTGACCTGAACCGTCACCCTCGGCCCGCCCGGCGGCTCCCCTGCCCGTCAGCCTTGTCCCGACCCTCGGAGAACTCATGGAATCGATCTCCTCGCTCCTCGCGGACTACGGCGCGGACATCCCGCTCGCGTTCTGGACGAACATCAGGCTCGCGTTCCTCGCGACCCTCGGCTCGTTCGTCCTCGGCGTGGTGCTCGCCCTGTTCCGCATCTCGCCCGTCCCCTCGCTGCGCGCCCTCGGCGCCGGCTACGTCAACGTGGTCCGCAACACCCCGCTCACGATCATCATGCTGCTCGGCGTGCTCGCCGTCTGGGGACAGCTGAAGATCAGCTTCTCGTCCGACTTCACGCTGAACTTCTTCATCTACGCCGTGATCGCCCTCTCGCTCTACCACGCGGCGTTCATGTGCGAGGCGATCCGCTCCGGCGTCAACACCGTCCCGCTCGGGCAGGCCGAGGCCGCCCGCTCCATCGGCCTGGGCTTCCTGCCCGCGGCCCGCCACGTGATCCTGCCCCAGGCGCTGCGCGGGGCCATCACCCCGCTCGGCAACACCGTGATCGCGCTGACCAAGAACACCACCGTCGCCGCCGCGGCGTCGGTGGCGGAGGCCTCGGGCCTGATGAAGCGCATGATCGAGTTCAGCCCGGACGTGATGGTGGCGATCTTCCTGACCTTCGCGATCGGCTTCTGCCTGATCGTCATCCCCATCGGCCTGCTGACCACGTGGGCCTCGGAGAAGTGGGCGGTGGCCCGATGAGTGCCCAGGCCTCCGTCCTCTTCGACGCCCCGGGTCCGATCGCCCGCCGGCGGATCCTCCTCGCCAACCTCGTCTCCCTCGCCGCGGTGTTGGTCGTGGCGGTGCTCGTGCTGATCCAGATGAACGCCACCGGCCAGCTCTCCGGCCGCCGCTGGCTGGCCGCCGTCGACGGCAACGCGTGGCGGAACTATTACCTGCCGGGCCTGCAGTTCACCCTGCAGTCCGCGGGCATCGCCGTGGTCTCCTCCGTGGTGTTCGGCCTGGTGTTCGGCTTCCTGCGGCTGGCCCCGGTCGGCCCGGTGCGCTGGCTGGCCGCCGTCGTCGTGGAGTTCTTCCGGGCCGTGCCGGTGCTCGTGATGATGGTGTTCTTCTACCAGCTGTTCGCACAGGTCGCGCGCACCGGGGCGATCCAGCCCCAGGACGGCCCGTACTACGCGGTGATCGCGGCGCTGACCCTGTACAACGGGTCTGTGATCGCGGAGCTGGTGCGCTCCGGGGTGCGCTCGCTGCCGCGCGGCCAGCGCGAGGCGGCCGCGGCGGTGGGCATGACGAGCATGCAGTCCCTGCGGCTCGTGGAGGTGCCTCAGGCCCTCATCGCCATGCTGCCGTCGCTGCTGAGCCAGTTCGTGGTGATCCTCAAGGACTCGGCGCTGGGCTACCTCATCGGCTTCTTCGAACTCCTGCAGTACGCCCGCCAGCTCGGCTCCGGCAACGGCAACATCCTGCAGTCCCTCGTGGTGGCCGCGATGATCTTCATCGTGATCAACTTCCTCCTCACCTGGGCGGCCACCCGGCTCTCGCGGCGGCTGTCGTCGCGGACGGCTGGCGACGCCAGCGCCCCCACGACCCCGCGCGTCGGGGCGCCCACGGACACGGCGGGCTGACCGGGCGGCGGGCGAGGCGGGCCCGCAGGTCGGGCGGCTGGCACCGGCCGACGTCGTCGGGTCAGCCGGCCAGCCAGGCCGTGAGCGCCGCGAGGCACGCGTGGACCGCCTCGCGGGGCACGTGCTCGTCGTCCGTGTGGGCCAGGAGGGCGTCGCCGGGGCCGAAGTTGACCGCGGGCACGCCCAGCTGGGAGAACCGGGCCACGTCCGTCCACCCGTACTTGGGCTGGGGCTCTCCCCCGACGGCGGCGACGAACGCGGCGGCGGCCGGCCGGTCCAGACCGGGGCGGGCGGCGGGCGAGGCGTCGTCGATCCGCACCTGGGCGTCCCAGTCCACGCCGGCCCCCTCCAGCACCGCGCGCACGTGCGCGTGGGCCTGGTCGAGGGTCTTGTCCGGAGCGAACCGGTAGTTCAGGTCCACGGACGCCTCGTCCGGGATGACGTTGCCCGCGACGCCGCCGGCCACGCGGATCGCGTGCAGCCCCTCGCGGTACTCCAGGCCCTCCACCGTGACCGTGGCCGGCTCGTACGCCGCCAGGGCGGTGAGCACGGGGGCCAGCTTGTGGATCGCGTTGTCGCCGCGCCAGGCGCGGCCCGAGTGCGCCGCGACACCGGAGAAGGTGACGCGGTACCGGCACGTGCCGTTGCAGCCGCCCTCCACGACGCCGTCGGTCGGCTCGAGCAGCACCGCGAAGTCGCCCTCCAGCAGCTCGGGGGCCTGGCGGGCCACGCGGGCGAGGCCCGACAGGTCCGAGGAGACCTCCTCGTGGTCGTAGAACACCCACGTGACGTCGTGCACGGGGGTCGGGCCGTCCGCGCGGCCGAAGCGGCCGGCCAGGGCCAGCTGCACGGCGACGCCGGACTTCATGTCCACGGCCCCGCGGCCGTACAGCACGTCCCCGTCCCACGCCGAGGGCACGGTCCCGCGCGAGCCCGGCACGGTGGGCAGGGGCACCGTGTCCAGGTGCCCGGCGAGGATCACGCGGGTCGGCCGCCCCAGAGCGGTGCGGGCGACGACGGCGTCCCCGAACCGCCGCACCTCGAGGCCGCCGAGGGCGCGCAGGGCCTGCTCGACGGCGTCGGCCAGCGGCCCCTCCTCCCCCGAGACGGAGCGCACGTCCAGCAGGGTGGCGGTGAGCGCCGCGACGTCGAGGTCCGGATCGGCGAGGTCGGGCAGGGGCACGGGGGTGAGACTCATGTGTCCAGTCTACGGACGCGCCTCCCACCGCCCTGCAGCGTGCCACCGCCACTCAGTAGGCTGAGGCGCATGACCCAGACCGCTGCACAGCAGCCCTCCCCCCGTCTCGTCTCCGGCCACGGCCTGGCCACCACGGCCGCCGACGGCGCCGTTCTGGACGTGTGGTTCCCCGCCCCCGTGGCCGGCCCGCTCTCCGCTGCGGACGCCTCGCTGCGCGACACCCTGCGCGCCCTCGCCGCGGACGACGCGGACCGCGGGACCACGCAGGCCGTCGTCGAGCTGGAAGTCGACCTGGACGCCGCCCCGGCCTCCACCGCGGACGCGTGGCTGCGCCTGCACGCCCTCTCGCACCGCCTGGCGCGGCCGAACGAGCTCAACCTCGACGGCGTCTTCGGGCTGCTCACCAACGTGGTGTGGACGAACCACGGACCCTGCGCGGTCGCCGACTTCGAGCTGACGCGGGCGAGGCTGCGTGCCCGCGGCGCCGTGCAGGTGTACGGCGTGGACAAGTTCCCGCGCATGACGGACTACGTCGTGCCCTCCGGGGTGCGCATCGGCGACGCGGACCGGGTGCGCCTGGGCGCCCACCTGGCCGAGGGGACGACCGTGATGCACGAGGGCTTCGTCAACTTCAACGCGGGCACCCTGGGGCACTCGATGGTGGAGGGCCGGATCTCGGCCGGCGTCGTGGTGGGCGACGGGTCCGACGTCGGAGGCGGCGCGTCCATCATGGGCACGCTCTCCGGCGGCGGCACCCAGCGGATCGTGATCGGCGAGCACGTGCTGCTCGGCGCGAACTCCGGCGTGGGCATCTCCGTCGGCGACGACTGCGTGGTCGAGGCCGGTCTGTACGTCACCGCGGGCACGCGCGTGAGCGTGCTGCAGGACGGCGAGGCGGCGCGAACCGTGAAGGCCGTGGACCTCTCCGGCGTGCCGAACCTGCTGTTCCGCCGCAACTCCACCACGGGCGGGGTCGAGGCCCTCCCCCGCGCCGGCCGGACCGTCGAACTGAACGCGGCGCTGCACGCGAACTGACCCGGCGCACCCGGTCCCCGGCCCGCGACCCGCGACCCTTCCCTCCCCGTTCCCCGCCGCGTTGGGGGGCGATTTCCGGTGGTATCCCGCCGGGATAACGCCCAGTATCGCCCCCGGAACTCCCCGGCGGTCCGGGGGCGGGAAGACGACGACGGCGGCACGCGGCGCGGGCCGTCGGCTCCTGCACAGCAGCGCCCGCCCCGCGCGTCGTCCCCGTGCCGCGGCCACCCCGCCCCGGGCGCCCCGCCGGCGTCGGCCGATGGGTGCATGCCGCGCGTCGTGACTCCTCTGCCGCCCGACCAGCCCGCCGTGCTGTTGGCCACGGACCTGGCCCGGCTGGGGCTGCCGCCCGACCGCGCCCGCCGGTCGGACCTGGAGCGGGTCGGACAGGGCTTCCACCGGCAGCGGGCACGCCCTGGCACGGGCTGGGCCGACCTGGGCCTTCCCGAGCCCGGGCACGGCTTCTCCCCCGATCACCTCGCCGCGCTCCTGCGGCGGCGCCCGGATGCCGTCCTCTCCCACGAGACCGCGGCCCACCTGCACGGCCTGCCGATGCCCGCGCGAGCCTGGCGGCGGCGCGACCCGGCGACGGGCGAGCTCGAGGCCGACCCGCCGGTGCACCTCACCGTGGCTCGGGGGACACGACGCGTCCGGCGGGCCGGACTGATGGACCACCGCAGGCCGCTGGCGCCCGAGTTCGTCACGCACGTGCACGGCCTGCGCGTTACCACCGTCGATCGCACCTGGCTGGACCTGTGCTCCCTGACTCCTCCGTGGACGTTCGAGGACCTCGTGGCCGCCGGCGACCACGCCGTCCGGCACCCGTGGACGCCCGCGGGCCGGACGGATCCGGCCACCACGATCACCGCGCTGCGGTCCGCGCTGCACGCGTCCGGACGCTTCCATGGCCGCCCGGCCGCCCGGGAGGCGCTGGACTCCGTTCGCGTCGGGGCGGACTCGCCGCCCGAGACCCGCCTGCGCCTCGCCCTCGTGGCCGGCGGGCTGCCGGAGCCGGAGCTGCAGGCCGCGCTCGAACCCGGGGACCCCTTCTCCCCCGTGGCCGACCTGGCCTACCGCCACGTGCGCCTGGCCCTGCAGTACGACGGTGCGGGGCACCGCACGCGGGAGCAGCAGGCGCGCGACGCCCGCCGGGACCGCTACGGGCAGGCGCGCGGCTGGACGACGCTCCGCGTCACCTGGGCGGATGGGCGCGAGGACTTCCGTGGCGTCGTCGCGGTGGTCCGACGCCGCCTCGGCCACTCCGCCTCGACATGAAGACGCTCCGGCGAACGCATTGGGGGCGGTTTCGGGTGGTATTCCGTCGGAATACCACCCGAAACCGCCCCCAAACGCAGGGTCAGCGCCCCAGGGTCAGTGCCCCCGGGTCAGCGCTGCGGGTACTGGCGCAGCTGCTCGCCCACGTAGATCTGGCGCGGGCGGCCGATCTTGGTGGCCGGGTCCTCCATGAGCTCGCGCCACTGGGCGATCCAGCCGGGCAGGCGGCCCAGGGCGAAGAGGACGGTGAACATCTTCTCCGGGAAGCCCATGGCCTTGTAGATCACGCCGGTGTAGAAGTCGACGTTCGGGTAGAGCTTGCGCTCCACGAAGTAGTCGTCGGCGAGGGCCTTCTCCTCGAGACGCTGGGCGATCTCCAGCAGCTCGTCGTTGCCGCCCATCTTGCCCAGGATGTCCTCGGCGGTCTTCTTGATGATCTTGGCCCGCGGGTCGTAGTTCTTGTACACGCGGTGCCCGAAGCCCATCAGACGGACGCCGTCCTCCTTGTTCTTCACCTTCTCCATGAAGTCCTCGGGCGTGATGCCCTCCGACTTGATCTTCCGGAGCATGTTCAGCACGGCCTCGTTGGCGCCACCGTGCAGCGGGCCGTAGAGGGCGTTGATGCCGGCGGACACCGAGGCGAACAGGTTGGCCTGGGTGGAGCCGACCAGGCGCACCGTCGAGGTGGAGGCGTTCTGCTCGTGGTCCGCGTGCAGCATGAGCAGCAGGTCGAGGGCCTTGACCACGTCCGGGTCGATGTCGTATTCCTCGGCCGGCACGCCGAAGCACAGGCGGAGGAAGTTCTCCACGTAGTTCAGCGAGTTGTGCGGGTACATGAACGGCTGGCCCAGCGACTTCTTGAACGCGTAGGAGGCCAGCACCGGCAGCTTGCCCAGCAGACGCACGGTGGAGATGTGGACCTGCTCCGGGTCGTGCGGGTCCAGGGAGTCCGGGTAGAACGTGGACAGCCCGGACACGGAGGAGGACAGCACCGGCATGGGGTGCGCGTCCCGCGGGAAGCCGTTGAAGAACAGCTTGAGGTCCTCGTGCACCATGTTGTGGCGCAGGATGTTGGTCTCCCAGGCCTCCAGGGTCTCCTTGGACTCGGGCAGCTCGCCGTAGATCAGCAGGTAGGCCACCTCCATGAAGGAGGAGTGCTCGGCGAGGTCCTCGATGGCGTAGCCGCGGTAGCGCAGGATGCCCTGGTCACCGTCGATGAACGTGACGGCCGACTTGGCGTTCGCCGTGTTCATGAAGCCCGGGTCGTAGGTGACGTCGCCGGTCTCCTTCAGGAGCGGGGCGATGTTGATGCCGTTGTTGCCCTCTGTGGCGTGCTCGACGCCCAGGTCCAGGCTCTGCTCGCCGACGGTCAGCCGGACGGACTCGTGATGGGTCACGGGTGTGCTCCCTCGTCTTGTCTTCTCGATGGCCCGGGTTCACGCGCCGGCGTGGGCGCGCCCACACGGGGACGACTCTGCTCCAAACTATCAAGGACCGGCCCGGGACGCGCGGTCGCTTCCCCCGACGACGGCCCCCGACCCCGGCTCAGCCGGTCCGCGGCCCGCGGGCGGTGAGTCTCGCCGCGGCCCGGGCGACCGCCTCGTCCGTGGCGGTGATCGCCACGCGGACGTAGCCGTCGCCGCCAGCACCGTAGAACACGCCGGGCCCGGCGATGATGCCCAGGTCCGCCAGTTCGCCCAGCAGGTCCCACGAGTCCTGCGCCGTGGCGTCGGCCGGATCCAGGTCCGCCCGCCGGGTCCACAGGTACAGCCCCGCCTCGGAGTGGTCCACCGTGTGGCCGGAGGCCTCCAGGGCGGTGCGCAGCGCGTCCCGACGGCGGCGGTAGCGGTCCTTCTGCTCCGCGACGTGCGCGTCGTCGGCCAGGGCCACGGCCATCGCGTGCTGCACCGGGGCGGGCACGATCATGCCCGCGTGCTTGCGGGTGTTGACCAGGGTCGCCACGAGCTCCGGATCCCCCGCGGCGAACGCGGCGCGGTAGCCGGCGAGGTTGGACTGCTTGGACAGCGAGTAGACGCTCAGCAGGCCCGTCAGGTCGCCGCCGGAGACCTCGTCGGACAGGATGCAGGGCACGACGGCCCCGTCCCACGCGTCCCAGCCGAGCTCGGCGTAGCACTCGTCCCCGCACACCACGGCGCCCACGGCGCGGGCGGCGTCGACCGTGCGGCGCAGCGCCGCGGCGTCCAGCACGGCGCCGGTGGGGTTGGCCGGCGAGTTGGTCCACACGAGGCGCACCCGCTCACGCACCTCGGGCGCCAGCGCGTCGAGGTCGTCCGCGGCCACGGCCTCCGCCCCGGCCAGCAGCGCGCCCACCGCATAGGTGGGGTAGGCGGCCTCGGGGTGGACGACGACGTCGCCTGCACCCAGCCCGAGCAGCGTGGGCAGCCACGCGATGAACTCCTTGGACCCGACCGTGGGCACCACGGCCGCCGGGTCCAGCCCGGACACCCCGCGGCGCCGGGCGTACCAGTCGACGACCGCGCGGCGCAGGGCGTCCGTGCCGTGCGTCGTCGGGTAGCCGTGCGCGTCGGCGGCCTCGGTCAGGGCCCGGCGGATCAGCGCCGGCGTCGGATCCACCGGCGTTCCGATGGACAGGTCCGCGACGCCGTCCGGGTGGGCGGCGGCACGCTCACGGTAGGGGGTGAGCGTGTCCCACGGGTAGTCCGGCAGCGTCAGCATGGGGCTCAGGCGTCGGCGTTCTGCAGGGGCAGGGCGGAGATGATCGGGTGGTCCTTGGCGATCATGCCCAGCTTGGCGGCGCCGCCCGGGGAGCCCAGGTCGTCGAAGAACTCGACGTTGGCCTTGTAGTACTCGGCCCACTCGTCGGGGGTGTCGTCCTCGTAGTAGATGGCCTCGACGGGGCACACCGGCTCGCACGCACCGCAGTCGACGCACTCGTCCGGGTGGATGTAGAGCATGCGCTCACCCTCGTAGATGCAGTCCACGGGGCACTCGTCGATGCACGCCTTGTCCTTGACGTCCACACACGGCAACGCGATCACATAGGTCATGACTGACCGTCCACCTCTCTCTGGGCACGGGGTTGCGGGGCTGCGGTCCAGGGTACTCGCTCCCCCGGACGCGTTTCGCGGGCGGTCACAGTCGCCCGGCGGGGGCGCGTGGCACCGGCGGCGACCCCTGCGGGTCGGCGGTCCAGCCGCCGGCCCGCGGCCAGCAGGACCAGGCCGAGCGCCGGCTGACCGACGTTCCAGGCCACGGAGGCGACGACGGCGCCCGGCGCCGCCGCCCACAGGCCGGTCGTCCAGGACACCCCCAGGGCGTCGTCCACCGGCAGGCGCTGCAGGGCCAGGACGGCGGTGAACGCGCCGGCGACGACCGCGGCCCCCGCCGGCAGGGCGCGCCCGCCGCGGTCCGCGCGTCGGACCATCCACCAGCGCTGCGTCGAGCCGACGAGCACGAGCGCCAGCACCGCACCCCAGGGCAGGGTCCAGCCGCCCGGCAGGGAGGCCAGGTTCAGATGCACGGCGGTGCCGAGCGCGCCGGCGACGACGCCGAGCAGCGTCCCGCCCACCACGTCGGCGGGCCGGGCGCGGCGGCGGGGGCGATCAGGCACGGGCGCGGGCGCGCGCGGCCTTCAGGCGCTCGTTGGCGTCCAGGACGACCTTGCGGATGCGGATGTCCTCGGGGGTGATCTCCACGCACTCGTCCTCGCGGGCGAACTCGAGGGACTCCTCCAGGGTGAGCCGGCGCGGGGGCGTCAGGCCCTCGAACGACTCGGAGGAGGCCGCACGCATGTTGGTGAGCTTCTTCTCCTTGGTGATGTTCACGTCCATGTCGTCAGCGCGCGAGTTCTCGCCCACGATCATGCCCTCGTACACCTCGGCGCCGGGCTGCACGAAGAAGGTGCCGCGCTCCTGCAGGTTGATCATGGCGAACGGCGTGGCGGAGCCCGCCCGGTCGGCCACGAGGGAGCCGTTGGTGCGGTACTCGATCTCACCGGTCCACGGCTCGTAGCCGGCCGCGTAGGAGGAGGCGATGCCCGCGCCGCGGGTCTCGGTGAGGAAGCGGGTGCGGAAGCCGATCAGGCCGCGGGCCGGGACCAGGAACTCCATGCGGATCCAGCCCGTGCCGTGGTTGGACATCTCCTGCATGCGGCCCCTGCGGGCGGCCATGAGCTGCGTGACCGCGCCCATGAACTCCTCGGGGATGTCGATGGTCATGCGCTCCATCGGCTCGTGGACCTTGCCGTCCACGGTCCGGGTGACCACCTGGGGCTTGCCCACGGTGAGCTCGAAGCCCTCGCGGCGCATCTGCTCGACGAGGATGGCCAGGGCGAGCTCGCCGCGGCCCTGCACCTCCCACGCATCCGGGCGCTCGGTGGGGAGCACCTTGAGCGAGACGTTGCCGATCAGCTCCTTGTCCAGGCGGTCCTTCACCTGGCGCGCTGTGACCTTGGCGCCCTTGACGCGGCCGGCCAGCGGGGAGGTGTTGATGCCCACGGTCATGGAGATGGCCGGGTCGTCCACCGTGATCAGCGGCAGCGGCTTCGGGTTCTCCGCGTCGGTGAGGGTCTCGCCGATCATGATGTCCTCGATGCCGGCGACGGCGACGATCTCGCCCGGGCCGGCCTCCTCCGCGGGCACGCGCTCGAGGCCCTTGGTGGCCAGCAGCTCGGTGATCTTCACGGTCTTCAGGGCGCCGTCCTGGCGGGCCCACGCGACCTGCTGGCCCTTGCGGAGGGTGCCGTTGAAGATGCGCAGCAGCGCGAGGCGGCCGAGGAACGGGGAGGCGTCCAGGTTGGTGACGTGCGCCTGGAGGACCTCGCCCTCGGTGTAGGACGGGGCCGGGATGTGCTCCATGATCACGTTGAAGAGGGCCTCGAGGTCCTCGGCCTCCGGCAGGGCGCCGTCGGCGGGCTGGGTCAGGGAGGCGCGGCCGGCCTTGCCCGAGGCGTAGACGACGGGGACGTCCAGCACCGAGTCGAGGTCCAGGTCCGGGTCCTCCTCGGCCAGGTCCGAGGCCAGGCCGAGCAGCAGGTCCATGGAGTCGGAGACGACCCCGTCGATGCGCGCGTCCGGGCGGTCCGTCTTGTTGACCACGAGGATCACGGGCAGCTTGGCCGCGAGGGCCTTGCGGAGCACGAAGCGGGTCTGGGGCAGCGGGCCCTCGGAGGAGTCCACGAGCAGCACGACGCCGTCCACCATGGACAGGCCGCGCTCCACCTCGCCGCCGAAGTCGGCGTGGCCGGGGGTGTCGATCACGTTGATGGTGACGGTCTCGCCCTCGGGGGCGGACGGGCCGGAGTAGAACACCGTGGTGTTCTTGGCGAGGATCGTGATCCCCTTCTCCTTCTCCAGGTCCCCGGAGTCCATGACCCGCTCGGCGACGTCGCCGTGCGTGTTGAAGGCACCGGTCTGGCGCAGCATGGCGTCCACCATCGTGGTCTTGCCATGGTCCACGTGGGCCACGATGGCCACGTTGCGCAGATCGGAGCGGCGGGTTTCGGTCGAGGTCATGGGCGTCCTGTCCGGTTTGACATCAAAGGGGTGGAGGCGCACGACGACGGCGGCCCCCGTGCGATTGTACGCGCAGGGGCCGCCGTGGACAGGTGGGCCGGTGGGCCCGGGGCCGGCGGCGGGACGCGCCCGCCGCCGACCCGCGCGGTCAGTAGACGCCCTCGCCGAGGGAGGCGAGGAACTCGCGGCGCTCCTGGCGACGCTCCGCCTGCTGGTCCGGGTCCGGCACGGGCGCCGCCGCCAGGAGGCGACGGGTGTACTCCTCCTTCGGACGGTGGAGCACCTCCTCCGTGGGGCCCTGCTCCACCTGGCGGCCGTCCTTGAGGACGAGCACCTTGTGGGCCAGCATGTCCACCACCGCGAGGTCGTGGGACACGAACAGGCACGCGAACTCGTAGCGCTGCTGCAGCTCCGCGAACATGTCCAGCACGGCGGCCTGGACGGACACGTCCAGGGCCGAGGTCGGCTCGTCCGCGATGAGCACCTGGGGGTCCAGGGTCAGGGCGCGGGCGATCGAGATGCGCTGGCGCTGACCGCCGGAGAGCTCGTGCGGGTACCGGTTCACCACGGAGCGCGGCAGACGCACCGCGTCCAGCAGCTCCTCGGCGCGGGCCAGGCGCGAGCGCCGGTCCCCCACCTTGTGCACGACCATCGGCTCGGTGATGATGTCGCCGATCGGGAACCGCGGGTCCAGCGAGGCCGCCGGATCCTGGAAGACCACGCCGATGTTCTTGCGCAGGGCGCGCTGCTCGGCCCTGGGCATCGTCGCCAGGTCGTGGCCCTGGATGCGCAGCGAGCCCTCCGCGATGGTGAGCAGGCCGAGCACCGACTTGGCGATGGTGGACTTGCCCGAGCCGGACTCGCCCACCAGGCCCAGGATCTCCCCCGGGGCCACCTGGAAGCTGACGTCGTGGACCACACGGTTCTTCTTGCCGCGGTGGTCGTACTCGAGGTGGAGGTTCTCCGCCTCGATCGCGTACCGGGCCTGCGTCTGCGTGGCCGTGACCGGCTCCGGCTCCGCCACCTCGAGCGGCTCGCCGAGGCGCGGCACCGCCGAGAGCAGCTTCTGGGTGTACGGGTGCTGGGCGTGCTGGAGCACCTGGTGCACCGAGCCCTGCTCCACGAGCTCGCCGTGGAGCATCACGCACACGCGGTCCGCCATGTCCGCCACCACGCCCATGTTGTGCGTGATGAGCAGGATGCCGGTGTTCATCTTGTTCTTCAGGGAGCGCAGCAGCTCCAGGATCTCGGCCTGGACCGTCACGTCGAGCGCCGTGGTGGGCTCGTCCGCGATGATCACCTTCGGCGAGCAGCTGATCGCCATCGCGATGACGATGCGCTGGCGCTGGCCGCCCGAGAACTGGTGGGGGTACTGCTTGAGCCGGGTGGCGGCGTCGGGGATGCCCACCATGGTGAGCAGCTCGACGGCGCGCTTGTCCGCCTCGGTGCCGTAGGCGATGCCGTGCAGCTCGAGGGCCTCCGTGAGCTGGTCGCCCACGGTGAGGACGGGGTTCAGAGCCGTCATGGGCTCCTGGAACACCATCGCCACCTCGTCGCCGCGGATGTCGCGCAGCTGCCCCGGGGTCATGGTGAGCACCTCGCGGCCGGCCAGCTGCACGGAGCCGGTGATGTCCGCATTGCCCGGGAGCAGGCCCATGGCGGTGGCGCTCGTGACGGACTTGCCGGAGCCGGACTCGCCCACGAGGGCGACGACCTCGCCGGGCTTGACGTCGAACGTCACGCCCTTGACCGCGTGCACCTCGCCGAACTCGGTCGCGAACTTCACGTCCACGTCGCGGAAGGCCAGCACCGGCTCGCCGCCCAGGTCGTCGTGGCGGGCCACGACGCCCATCGCGCTCGTCGCGGGGCCCGGGGGCACGCCACCGGCGCCGGAGGAGCCGGGCACGGCGGCGCCGCGCGCCTCGAGGTCGGCCGACGACGCCGCGTGCGAGCCCTGCCCGCCGGCGGTCACGTCGTTCTGGTTCTTCTTGCCGAACATGGATCGGCCTTTCTTGTCGTTCGCGCTCATCGCTGACCGTCCTCGTCCGCGTCGGAGATCCGTGCGGATCCGCCGGCCTCCTCCACGGGGGCCTCGATCCGACCGGCCGTCGGGGCCGCGGCCAGACCGCCCGCCGTCGTCGCACCGGCCTCGGTGGCGGCCGCGCGGCGGCCGAAGAAGCGGGGCCTGCGGTGGGCGCCCGCGCCCTGGCGCGGGTCGAAGGCGTCGCGCAGGCCGTCGCCGAGGAAGTTCACGGACAGGGCGATCGCGAGGATGATCATGCCGGGCCACCAGAACAGCCACGGACGGGTGGTGAACGCGTTCTGATAGTCGGAGATGAGCAGGCCCAGGGACGAGTCCGGCGCCTTCACGCCGAAGCCGAGGAAGGACAGCGAGGTCTCCAGCAGCACCGCGCCCGCGATGGCGAACGTCGCGTTCACGACGATCACGCCGATCGTGTTGGGCAGCAGGTGCTTGAAGATCAGGCGGCCCGGCTTGGCGCCCATGGCGACGGCGGCCGCCACGAACTCCTTCTCGCGCAGGGACAGGACCTCGCCGCGCACGAGGCGGGCCAGGGACGTCCAGGACACGAGGCCGAGCACCACCGCGAGCGGGAGGATGCCCATCTTCATGCCGCTGGCCATCTGGCCGAGCACCGCGGCGAGCACGAGCAGCGGGATGACGATGATCAGGTCGGTCAGGCGCATCAGCACGGAGTCGACCCAGCCGCCGAAGTAGCCGGACACGGCGCCGACGACCGCGCCGATCACGGTGGAGAGCAGGCCCACGATGGCCGCGATGATCATGGACTGCTGGGTCCCGCGCATCACGAGGGCGAAGTAGTCCTTGCCCGTGGTGTCCTGGCCGAAGGGATGCTCGCCCCAGCGGATGCCCTCGCCCCCGAAGGCCTGCGGCACGACCGAGAGCGTCGGGCGACCGCCGTTCACCACGGACGCCGCGGCCGTGTAGGACTTGTCCCACCAGCCGGGGATGCCGGCGAAGCCGATGGAGGAGAACGCCATCAGCGTGATGAAGACCAGCACGATCAGGGAGATCATCGCCGCCTTGTGGCGGAAGAACCGCTTGCGGACCAGGGCACCCTGGGAGTAGGACTTCCCGGCCTTGGCGCGGAGCTTGGCGTCCTCCGCCTCCGCGAGGTCGAAGATCTGCTTCTCGTCGAGCTGCGCGCCCGTCGTCGAGGAGTTGTTGGTGGTCATCTGGCTCACACTCGAATCCGGGGGTCGAGGACGGCGTAGAGCACGTCCGCCACGAGGTTCATCAGCACGGCGGCGGTGCCCGTCACGAGGAAGAACGCCATCACGGGCATGGGGTCCACGTCGCGCAGGCCGGTGGCGAACAGCTCGCCCATCCCCTTCCAGCCGAACACCTGCTCCGTGATCACGGCGCCGCCGATCAGGCCGGCGAAGTCGAAGGCCATGATCGTGGTGATGGGGATCAGGGAGTTGCGGAACGCATGCTTCAGGATCACCTGGCGCTCCGGCAGGCCCTTGGCGCGCGCGGTGCGGATGTAGTCCTGGCGCGAGACCTCGAGCATGGAGGAGCGCGTATACCGCGAGTACGTGGCCACCGAGATGATGGTCAGCAGGATGGTGGGCAGCAGCAGCTGCGCACCGCGGTCCAGGAACACCACCCAGAAGTGGGCGTCCAGGTTCGGGGTGCCCGAGCCGATCGTGGAGATCGGGCGCGGCTTGACCTTCAGGAAGGTCGGCCAGTAGTTCATCAGGTGCTCCGCCACGATCGCCACGCCCATGATCAGGGCGGTCACCAGCGAGGCGGACACGGCCGAGCCCTTGGAGAAGCCGCCGAGCAGGCGGCCCACCAGGATGGCCACCAGCACGAGGATGACGCCGAGGCCGGCCAGCAGCAGCGCGGACGGCGTCCGCCACAGCAGGCTGTAGGTGGCGTAGTAGGAGACGAGGCCGATCGCGGCCGTGACCAGGGCGGCCTTGAGGACCGATCGGTTGCGCAGACCGGAGATCACCGCGGTGGCGCCGACGGCGGCGGCCAGGCCGATGACCAGCTGCACGACCGGGCCCATCTGCGGATGCCGCCAGAAGTCGACGGCGAACAGCACCCAGCCGGCGAGCAGGATGAACGCGGCGGTGGCGCCGAACGTGAAGGCGCGCCGCTTGAGGTCGCCCGCCATGACGGCCTGCAGGACCAGGCCCGCGAGGACGGCGACCCCGATGAGGAGGGGCCAGTTCAGCTCGGGGCTGCGGATCCAGTCGTTGAACCGGATCCCCATGTACTCCTTCAGGAGCACGGCCGCCCAGAACACGGGCAGCGAGAAGAAGAGGAAGATCAGGAACGTGACCACGTAGTCGAGGCCGGAGTACTGGCGGATCGCGGTGACGATGCCGATCGCGATGCCGATGATGATCGCCAGGACGGTCGCGAGCACCACGAGGCGCAGCGTGGAGGCCGCGGCGTTGCTCAGCAGGTCACCGACGGACTGACCGTTCCGGCTGAGGCCGAGGTCGCACTGACCGGTGACGCAGCCGCCGATGCCCTGGAGCCAGTCCCAGTACCGGGCGTACCAGGGCTGGTCCAGCCCCATGAATTCGGTGCGGGCGGCGATGAGGGTCTCGCGGTTGGGGTTCTGTGACTCTCGCAGGTCCTGGAGGGGGTCACCCGAGTGGGCCACGAGGAAGAAGAGCAGGATCGACGCGCCGAACAGCACCAGGAGGGAGCTGCCGAGGCGCTTGAGGATGAATTTCAGCACAACAGGGGGTGACCTTCCGTGCGAGTGCAAGGGAAAGGGAGGGGTGCGGGTTCGCCGCGGTTCACGGCCAGAGCCCGGCCGGTGCCCGGCCGGGCTCTGTCCTCGATCCCGACGCCGGCGGTCCGCGGGAGGCGGACCGCCGGGTCAGAGGTCAGCGGGGCGTCACTCCTGGACGCGGACCCACTGCTCCACGTTCCACAGCGCACCCGACTGGGCGGCGGTGTCGCGCACGTTGGCGACGTCGGCCTTGTGGCCGACCAGACCCGGGTGAGCGTACAGCGGGATGGCCTGGAAGTCCTCCCAGAGCAGCTTCTCGATGGTCTTGACCTGCTCGAGCTGCTCGTTCTCGTCCAGCGAGGTGGCGAGCTTGTCCCAGGCCGCGTCCACCTCGGGGTTGTTGTAGCTCTGCTGGTTCTGAGCGCCGTCCGACTGGTAGATGTTCGCGCCGGAGGCCTTCTGGCCCGAGCCGGCCCAGGCGTAGAGGGCGGCGTCGTAGTCACCGGCCGGCATGACCTCCTTGAAGAACACCGGCGAGTTGGCGTCCTGCACGTCGAAGCCGGCCTGGTCGCAGGAGCTCTTGATGAGCGCGACGGTCTCGGTGCGACGCTGGTTGCCCGCCTGGTAGCCGAGGCGGACCGTGGGCGTGGAGACGCCCGACTTCTCGACGAGCTCCTTCGCCTTCTCGATGTTCGGCTCGTCCATCTCCTTCGGGTAGGCCTCGTCCACGACCTCCTGGTACTTGTCCTGGAAGGGGAAGACCTCGCGCAGGTTCATGACCTGGGCGTCCGCATAGATCGGCTTGATCAGGTTGTCCACGATCTGCTGGCGGGGCAGGCAGAGGGCGAAGGCCTCGCGCAGCTCCGGGGAGTCCGCGAAGACGGAGCCCTCGCCGCGGTTGTAGTCCACGTGCTCCCAGGTCAGCTGGTCACCGGTCTGGACGTTGACGTCCTCGCCGAGGCCCTCGAGCTGCTGGAGGGTGTCCACGGTGGCCTGCGGCTCGATGACGTCGAGGTCGCCGTTCTGCAGGGCCTGCACGTGGGTCTTCGGGTCGGCGAAGCGGAGGACGAGCTCCTTGGTGGCCGGCGGGGTGCCCCAGTACTCAGGGTTGGCCTCGAGAGTGATGGACTGGCCGGCCTGCCAGCCGCCGTCCTTGAACTTGTAGGGGCCCATGGAGGGCACCAGCGAGGCGTCCGGCAGCTCGCCGGGGCTGAAGTCCCAGCCGTCGTTCCAGAACTCGGCCGCCGGGGTGAGCGCCTCGACGTCCTTCTCCTTCGCAGCGGTGACGAGCTCCTCGAAGCTCATGCCCGCCTCCTTGGCGACGATGTGCGCCGGCAGCGCGGTGCTGATGAGGATCTCCCAGTCCGCGTAGGGCTCCGGGTAGGTGACGGTGAACTCCTTGCCGTCGGCCTCGCCCTCGGGCGCCTCCGGGATGTACTTGCCCTGCTCGAAGGAGATCGAGTCGAACAGCGGGGTCTCGGAACCCTCGGCCTTGACCGTGTCGTTGTTCGCGGCCCAGTGCACGATGAAGTCGCCGGCGGTGACGGGGGTGCCGTCGGACCACTTGGCGTCGTCGCTGATGGTGTACTTCACGGTCAGCGGGTCGTCCGAGGTCTTCTCGTACGTGCCGAAGTCCTCGTTCGGGATGATCGAGCCGTCGGTGCCGAAGTACCAGAAGGACGAGAACATGCGGTCCGCGACGGCCGAGTTGTACGTGGTGTACGTGTTCGACTGCAGGCCGTTGTAGGACAGGAAGTCGTCGGCGCCCACCGAGTAGGCGATGGAGCCGTCCTGGGTCTTGACGTCGCCCAGGTCGGCCATCTCCGGCCCGGAGGCCTCGGCGGTGAGCTTCTGGCCCTTGTCCCCTTCGATGACGTTGCCGGCGCCCGAGTCGCCGCCCTGGCTGGCGCCGGAGCCGTTGCTGGATTCGCCTGCGTTGCCGCCGCCCGGGGCGCACGCGGAGAGGATGAGGGCCGAGCCGGCGGCCAGGGCCGCGGCAGCGGAGAGCTTCGTGTACTTCATGGAAGGTGCTTCCGTTCATGAGAGGTGCAAGGACGTCGCGCGCCCGCATCCCTGTGGGGATCCGATGGTGCGAGACGACCCCCGGGCCGTTCCGCCGAGACGGGACGTTCCGTGAGATGAACCACACTGTAGCGGGCACATTCCGATTCGCGAAAGTCCGGATCCGGATCAGTCTCAGCCGTGGCGCACAGCGGTCGCCGACACCCCGGCAGACCCCGGCACGGCGCCGCTCCGCCCGGGCGGCGGCGCGGTCAGCGACGACGGTCCGCCAACAGAGTCCGCACGGCCCACGCCCCGCCCATGCCATGGACGCCGGCGCCCGGCGGGGTGGAGGCGGAGGCCAGATACAGCCCGGCCCGGCCCGCCCGGTGCGGCCGGGGCGACGCAGTGGGGCGCAGGAGCGCGCGCGCTCCCGCGAGCGATCCCCCCGCGATGTCGCCGCCCACGAGGTTCGGGTTCCACACCTCCAGGTCGGCCGGGCGCATCGCGACCGCGGCCTGGATCCGGTCCCGGAAGCCGGGTGCGTGCCGCTCCACCTCCGCCTCGATCAGCGGACGGACGTCGCCGGGGTGGCCGTGGGGCACATGGGCGTAGGACCAGACGACCGTGTGCCCCCGGGCGGGCCCGGTGGCCCGTGTGGGGTCCGCCGCCTGCTGCTGACAGAGCATGACGAAGGGCCGCGCCGGCATCCGGCCGGCCGCGACGTCGTCCTCGGCCCGCCGGATCTCGGCGGCGGTCCCGCCCAGATGCACCGTCCCCGCGCCCGCGAGCCGGGCGTCGCGCCACGGGATCGGCCCGTCGAGCAGGAAGTCGACCTTGGACACGGACGGCCCGGGGCGCCACCGGCGCAGGGCCGCGGCGTAGCGCGGCGGCAGGCCCGTGCCGGCGACGCGCAGCACCTGGCGCGGGGTCAGGTCCAGCACGACGGCGTCCGCGGCGGGCAGCGCGCGCAGGTCCGTGACCTCGTGGCCCAGGTGCAGCCGCCCGCCGTGCGCCCGCAGCACCGCCACGAGCGACTCGACGATCGCCCCCGACCCGCCGCGCGCCACCGGCCAGCCCGAGCTCATCCCGAGCGCGCCGAAGAGCGCACCGAACGCCGCCGTCAGGGGCCGGCTCGAGGGCAGGATCGCGTGGGCCGCCGAGCCCGTGAACAGGGCGCAAGCGGCCGCCGTGCGGAACATCGCCCGGCCCAGCAGATCGGCCGGCCACGGGGCGCGCAGGCCGAAGCGGGCCATCGCCACCGGATGGGGCGGGGGTCGCAACACCGGGCCGAGCGCGCCCGCCAGGATCTCGTCGACGTGGTCGACCAGGGCCCCGTGCACGGCCCGCCAGGCCCGCGCGTCGACGCCGAGACCCACGGCGGTGGCCTCGAGGTCCCGGTGCAGGAGGGCGGCCGGCCCGTCCGGCAGCGGATGTCCCATCGGCACGGCCGGGTGCAGCCAGGCGAGCCCGTGGTCCGTCAGCCCCAGCTCCCGGAACACGGGGCTGGCGACGCCGAACGGATGGCCCGCCGCCCCGAGGTCCACCACGGTCCCCTCCCCCAGCACCGGCGCGGACGCGCACGCGCCGCCGGGCACCGGGGCCCGCTCGAACACGTCCACCTCCCAGCCCTCGCGGGCCAGCAGGGCGGCGGCGGTCAGGCCGTTGGGTCCGGCGCCCACGACGACGGCGCGGCCCGGCTCGACGCCCCGGGGCAGGGCGAATCCGGGGCCGGTGGCGGTTTCGGTCATGGTCTCCTCCTGTAGTCCCTAGGATGGTCGCACCCCGCCCGCCGCCCGTCAGGAGGCCCTCCCCCGTGGACCCGTTCTGGACCGCGCTCGCTCTCACGACGTTCGCCGGGCTGGCCACGGTGCTGGGCGGCGTCCTGGCGATCGTCGGACGCGCGCCCTCGGGCCGCGGGCTGGGGGCCGCCCTCGGCCTCGCCGCGGGCGTCATGCTCGCGGTCTCCTTCCTGGAGATGCTGCCGGCCGCCGTCGAGGGGCTGGGCGGGGCGGTCGGCCCCGCGGCGACCGCCGTCGCGGTGGCCGCCCTGATCCTCGGCGCAGGCTCCTACGTGCTGCTCGAGCGCGCCGTCCCCGACCCCGTCTCGGAGATGCCGGGCGACGTCGACGACCCGGCCGGCCTGGACCGGCGGCGGATGCTGCGCCTGGGCACGGTGACGGCCCTGGCGATCGGCCTGCACAATCTGCCGGAGGGCTTCGTCACCTTCGCCGGCACCCTGCAGGATCCGTCGGTGGGCCTCGCGCTGGCCGTCGCGATGGCCGTGCACAACGTTCCCGAGGGCGTGGCCGTAGCCGTGCCCGTGCGGCAGGCCACCGGATCGCGGCGCAAGGCCTTCGCGTGGGCCGCGTTCACGGGGATCGCGGAGCCGCTGGGCGCGCTGATCGGCTGGCTGCTGCTGGCCCCGTTCCTCACACCCGCGCTCCTGGCCGCCGTCTTCGCGGCCGTGGCGGGCGTGATGGTGACCGTGAGCCTCGACGCGCTGCTGCCCGCCGCCCGGGCGGCCGGGGGCCGCGCCGCGGCGCTGGGCGGCGTGCTGCTGGGCGTGGCCGCGATGGCCCTCTCACTGGACCTGCTCTCCTGAGCGCCGGGGGGCCGGTCAGTTCACGAGGGCCGGCTGCAGGACCGCCTCGGCCTCGCGCACCTCGCCGTCGGCGGTGCGCCACTGGACGGTGATCCGGTCCCCCACGTTGTGGTCGTTGACCAGGCGGGACATCCGGGAGGCGTCGTCGCCGACGGTCCGCCCCTCGATCTCGAGGATGACATCGCCCTCGACCAGGCCGATCTGCTCGGCGGCGGAGCCCGCGTCCACCTGCATGACCACGACGCCGACGTCGGGATCCGCGCCGACCATGATGCCCAGGGCGCCGTCCGCACCGATGCTCACGGTGTCCGTCTCCTCGCCCGAGAGGACCTGGTCCGCCACGTCGAAGGCCACCTCCAGCGGGATCGCGAAGCCGTCCACCTCGTCTGCGGTGGTCCCGTCGCTGGCTGCCACGGTCACGCCGACCACCTGGCCGGCGTCGTCCACCACCGGGCCGCCGGAGTAGCCGGGCACGACGTCCGCGTCCGTCTGGATCAGGCCGGACAGGCGCGCGTACTGATCGGTGCCCTCGGCCGCGGCCATGATCGAGCGGTCCGTGCCGAGCACGGTGCCGCGCACGGCCGTCAGATAACCCTGGCCTCCGCCGTTGCCGACGGCGGCCACCTGGTCCCCGCGCCGCACCGGGTCCAGCGAGACGCTGGCCACCGGCAGGTCTGAGACGCCCTCGACGTCGAGCACCGCGATGTCGTGCTCGGCATCGCGCCCGAGCACCGTGGCCGTGTGCCGCGCGCCGGTGTCCGCGACCACCACGTGCACCTCCGAGGAGTCCTCGACCACGTGGTAGTTGGTCACCGCCAGCCCGTCCGGGGAGAGCACCATGCCGGTCCCCGTGCCGGTGCGGGCGCCGAGGGCGGTCTCCACGAGGAGGATGCCCGGGGCGTCCGCGACCGGCTGGCCCGGGTCCAGGGACGAGCCGTCGTGGGCCGATGCGGACCAGTCCACCGTCACGCCGTCGTGGACGTGGGTCAGGCCCGCCGCGAGCTCGCCCGCCTCCCGTGCCGGGGCCTCGGCGGCGGGCACGGTCGGGGCGGAGTCCGCGGCGACGTCGACCATCCGGCCGGCGAGGAGCGCGGTGAGGCCCCCCGCCAGGACCAGCGCCCCGAGCACGCCGAACAGCGCGATGACGAACGCCAGGGGCGAGCGTCGTGCGCGCGGCGGCCAGCCCGGCGGCGTCACGCTCAGCCCCGGGCGGCCGCCAGGGCGGCCTCGTAGTCCGGCTCCTCGGAGATCTCGGGGACGAGCTGGGCATGACGGACCACGCCGTCGGCATCGACCACGACGACGGCGCGGGCCAGCAGGCCCTCGAGCGGACCGTCGGTCATGCGCACGCCGTAGTCGCCGCCGAACGACGAGCGGAACACAGAGCCGCTGCGGACGTGGTCGATGCCCTCGACCGAGCAGAAGCGCGCGGCGGCGAACGGCAGGTCCGCGGACACGGCCACGACGGTGGTGTCCCCGAGGTCCGCGACGCGGGAGTCGAACTCGCGGACGGAGGCGGCGCACACGCCGGTGTCCAGGGACGGGAAGATGTTCAGGATCACGCGGCGGCCGCGCAGCTCCCGCAGGGTCACCGGGGACAGGTCCGCCCCGGTGAGGGTGAAGTCGGGGGCGGGGGAACCCACCTGGGGCAGCTCACCGACGGTGTGGACGGGGGTGCTCTTCATGTGGGTCGTCGCCATGGGGACAGCCTAGGATGGGCGCGGCCGGACGGGAGCACTCCCCGCCCGGCTCGGCGGACGGCGAACACGGAGGGACCGACCATGACCGAGCCCATGACGTCCAACGTCACCGACACGGCCCTGCTGTTCGAGGGCGGGGGCATGCGCGCCGCGCTCACCTCGGCCGTGGTGGCGGAACTGCTGCGCGAGCGGATCCACGTGGACTTCGTGGCCGGCATCTCGGCGGGCTCGTCCAACGCCGTGAACTACCTGTCCCGCGACCCGGCCCGTGCGCGGCGCTCGTTCGTGGACTTCGCCGACGATCCTCGGTTCGGCAACTGGCTGAGCTTCGTGCGCGGCAAGGGCCTGTTCAACGCCGAGTACATCTACGAGCACGCCGGCCTGCCCGAGGCGGACCTGCCCTACGACTTCGCCACGTTCCGCGCGAACCCCGCCCGGCTCGTGCTGGGCGGGTTCGACGCCGCGAGCGGCGAGACCCGCTGGTGGGACCGCTCCGACATGACCACCCTGACCGACCTGATGGTCCGCGTCCGCGCGTCGTCCACGATGCCGGTCCTCATGCCCCCCGTGCACGCCGAGGGCACCGTGTTCGTGGACGGCGCCCTCGGCGTGGACGGCGGGATCCCGCTGACCGCGGCGGAGGACGCGGGGTTCGAGAAGGTCCTCGTGGTCCTGACCCGGGAGCGCGGGTACGTGAAGCGGCCCGAGCGGTTCCCCTCGTTCTATCAGCGCACCTTCCGGCGCTACCCCGCCGTCGCGGACGCGCTGCTCACGCGCTGGCGCCGGTACAACGCCACCCGCGAGCGCCTGTTCGAGATGGAGCGGCAGGGACGGGCCTATCTGTTCGTGCCCGAGACCATGCCCATCGCCAACGGCGAGCGGTCCGTGGCCAAGCTGGCCGCCGCCCACGAGCTCGGCCTGGACCAGGTGCGCCGCGAGATGCCCGCGATCCGCGCGTTCCTGGGGCTGCCGGCGTCCCGCTGAGCCGCGCCTGCTCCGAGCGGCGGGTCAGGCCTCGGCGCGGGCGGCCGAGTCCGGCAGGCCGAACACCGAGTCGAACGCATAGGCGTACACCGCGGCGTAGACGAGGAAGAACACGAGCAGGCCGGCCTCGATGAGGAACGCCTCCCCCAGCCCGATGCCGAGGATCAGCGCCACCGCGGGCACGAGGAACACGATCAGCCCGCCCTCGAAGCCGACGGCGTGGGCCACGCGCACCCACCAGGGCCGGCCCGTGATCCCGAGGCGGCGTTCGAGGGTCTCGAACACCGAGTTGAACACGATGTTCCACAGCAGGGCCACGGTCGAGGACACGACCGCCACGGCGAGCGAGGGCCCGCCGCCGTTGCCGAGCGCCGCCAGGATCACGGTGGTGAAGAGGATGGCGAGCAGCTCGAAGACCACCGCGTAGACCACGCGGCGCAGCAGGGGCGTCCGGAACACGCGGCGGCGCACGAGCGCGTCCCGGCCCCCCGGGCCCCGCGGCACGTCGGAGGGCGGCGTCGACACGGGGTCGACGCCCGGGCGGGCGCGGCGGGTCTCGGACACGGCGCCCAGCCTAGGGCTGGCACCGCGGGGCGCCGAATCCGGCGGAACCGGCCGCCCGCCGTCGTCGCTCCTCGATGAGGGGCGGGCGCGCCTTCACCGCGCCCCGGCCGCCTGCCTAGAGTTCGAGGCATGAAGCTCACCGATGACCTGCTGCAGAAGTTCAACGAACAGATCACCCTCGAGTTCGAGGCGTCCATGGTCTACCGCCAGCTCGCGATCGCCGCCGACGACCTGGACCTGTCCGGGATGGCCGCGTGGCTGCGGCACCAGGCGGACGAGGAGATCGTCCACGCGAACAAGTTCATCGACCACGTCGCCGACCGGGACAGCTTCCCGACGATCGGCGCCATCCCGGCCCCGCCCGTGCAGGCCGGCCTGTCGGCCCTGGAGATCTTCCGGGCCGCGCTCGCGCACGAGCAGAAGGTCTCCGAGGCGATCCGCGAGCTGTACCGGGCCACCGAGTCCGCGGGCGACCTCAACTCGCGCCCGCTGCTGAACTGGTTCCTGGACGAGCAGATCGAGGAGGAGGCCACCGTCTCCGAGATCGTGGGCCAGCTCGAGCTCGTCGGCGATGACGGCTCGGGCCTGCTCCGCATCGACGGCCGCCTGGGCTCCCGTCCCGTGGAGACCACCGAGAACGACGCCTGAGCCCACCGGCGGCCTCGTCGGCCGCGCACGCACCGGCCCGGTCCCCCACGGGACCGGGCCGGTGCGTGTCCGTCCCCGCCGCTATGCTCGACCTGCGCCCTGCCCGCGCACCGGCGCGCCCGTCGGCCCCACCCCAGGAGGAACCATGGTCGGACTCGTAGCCCTGCTCGACGACGTCGCCGCCCTCGCCCGCCTCGCCGCCGCGAGCGTGGACGACGTGGCCGCAGGGGCGGGACGCGCCGCGGCCAAGGCGGCGGGTGTGGTGGTCGACGACGCCGCGGTGACCCCGCAGTACATGGCCGGCGCAGCCGCGGCCCGCGAGCTGCCGATGATCTGGCGGATCACCAAGGGCTCCCTGCGCAACAAGCTCGTGTTCATCCTGCCCGCCCTGCTGCTGCTCGACTGGCTCGCCCCCTGGATCCTGCCGTGGCTGCTGCTGGCCGGCGGCACCTACCTGTCCTATGAGGGCGCGCACAAGGTGTGGGGCAAGCTCACCGGCCACGGGCATGCCGACGACGAGGAGCCCGCCGTCGAGCGGGGTCCGGAGGCCGAGGACACCGTGGTGCGCGGGGCCATCACCACGGACTTCATCCTGTCCCTGGAGATCATGGTCATCTCCATGAACGAGGTGGCCGACCTGGGCTTCTGGATGCAGGCGGCGGTCCTGGCGGTGGTGGCCGTCCTCATCACCGTGGGCGTGTATGGGGCCGTGGGGCTGATCGTGAAGATGGACGACGTCGGCCTGCACCTGCACCAGAACGCCTCGACCTCCGGCGGCCGCTCGTTCGGCGCCGGGCTGGTCAAGGCCATGCCGCACGTGCTGCGCGTGGTGACCGTCATCGGCACCGTGGCGATGCTCTGGGTGGGCGGCCACATCGCCCTCGTGGAGCTGGACGCACTGGGCGTGCCGTGGCCCTACGCCGTGCAGCACGGGATCGTCGAGCCCGTCACACACGCCGCCGGCGCGTTCCTCGGCTGGCTCACGGAGACTGCGACGTCGGCTGTGTGGGGCCTGCTCTGGGGCTCGGTCGCGCTCGGGGTGGTCCTGCTCGTCGGACGCCTGCGCGGGAAGAAGGCCGCGCCCGCCCACTGATGCGGCGGCTGACGGGTCTACTCCCACCCGCGCCCGACGCCGAGGCCCGCAGACGCGCCGCTACGCACGGAACGTAGCGGCGCGTCTGCGGGCCTCGGCGCTGTCTCCGTCTCCCGACGGGCCCCGTCAGTCGGCGGTGAGGAAGGTGCGCACCGCGGAGACGAAGGCCTCGGGCTGGTCGGCGTGCAGCCAGTGGCCGGCGTCACGGACGGTCACGCGCACGACGCGCGGGAACAGCTCCTTCATCCGCGGCACGTCCTCGTCCTGGACGTAGTCCGACTCGGCGCCGGCCAGCCACAGGACCGGATGGTCGAACACGCGCGCCGGGTCCTCGGGGACCACCGGGTCCGGGAACGAGCCGATCTCCCGCAGGTGCTCGAAGAGCATGGCCACGTTGGGCTGCCACGCGAAGTGGCCGGCCGCGCGCCGCAGGTTCTGCAGCAGGAAGCCGCGCACCCGCGCGTCGTGGACGTGCTCGGCCATGGCCGCGTCGGCCTCGGCCCGCGAGTCGTACGCGTCCAGGTCCATGCGCAGCATGGTGCCCAGCAGGTGCACGAACTCGTCCGTGGCCTGCGGTGAGAGCCGCGGGGAGATGTCCTCCACGATCAGCCGGTCCACGAGCTCCGGGTGCCGCAGGGCGAGCACCATCGCGACCTTGCCGCCCATCGAGTGGCCCAGCAGGTGGACCGGCCCGTCGGCGGCGAGACCGCCCCGCAGGTGGGCAGCCACCCGGTCCGCGATCTCGCGGTAGTCCACCCGGTCCGTCCAGGGCGAGGCGCCGTGGTCCGGCAGATCGATCAGCTCCACCGTGAAGTCGTCCCCCAGCTCCTTGGCCGGGCCGGTGAAGTTCCGGCCGCGGCCCATGAGGCCATGCAGGAACGCGACGCGGCGCGAGCCCTCCCCGATGCGGGTGGAGGCCAGGGGTGCGTCGGACAGGGCGGAGGCGGCGGTCGTGTTCACCCGACTCAGGCTAGCGCGGGACCGGACCGGCGCCTCCCCCGACTTCCAGTCATCTTGACCCTCTGAGATGGGCGGGAACAGTGTCATACTGACCAGAACAGCCCCGCCAGTCCACTCCGGGAGGTCCCATGCCCGTCGCTGAGGCCCGCGTCAGCGTCGCCGTGTCCACGGCCGTCTTCGGCGTGCGCCCGGACCCGCACGGCGTGCCCCGCCTCTGCGTCGCCCTCGTCCCGCGGATGCGCGAGCCGTTCCTGGACCGGTGGGCGCTGCCGGGCGCGTGGCTCGGCGCGGACGAGGAGCTGGCCGACGTCGCCGCACGCGTGGCCGCCGAGTGCGTGCCCGGTCCCGTCCGTCGCCTCGAGCAGCTGGCGGCGTTCGGCGCCGTGGACCGTTCCCCCACCGGACGCGTCCTCACGGTGGCCCACTGGGCGCTCAGCCCCGTCCTGGACGACGACGGCGCCGCCCCGGCGTCCCGCCCGGACCCGGACGTGGCCGGGCTGCCCATCGGGGTCCATGTGCGCTGGCACCGGGCCGACGCGCCGCCCGCGCTGGCGTTCGACCACGCCCAGATCCTGGCGGCGGCCGTGGCGCGTCTGCGCGCGGACCTGCCGCGAGCCGGCGTCGGGCACGCGCTGCTGGGGCCCTCCTTCACCCTTGCCGAGCTGCGCGCCGTGCACGAGGCCGTCCTCGGCCGCGGCCTCGACGCCGCCAACTTCCGCCGCGCCACCCTCGCCGCCGGGGCCCTCGAGGAGACCGGCGAGGTCCGCGGCGGCACCCCGCACCGCCCGCCCAAGCTCTACCGCTACCGGCCCGCCGGGCCCGGGACCGACCCCGATCCCGCCGGGCCGGACGCCCGCCGCTGACCCACCAGCCCCGACCCAGGAGTCACCCATGACCACCCCGACCGGGACCACCGCCTCGGTGGCCCGCACCCTGACCCTGATCGACAAGGACGCCGCGCGCGGCTCCTCGTGCTCCCCCGACCTGACCCGCGGCCCCTGGGCGTTCGACGCCGGCCTGCCCGCCTACGGCCCCGGCGCATCGCAGGACGACGCCGTCCCGGCCGACGCCCCCGTGCAGGGCCGCATCCCCGAGGAGTACCAGCGGGCCTCCGACGAGGAGCTCCACGCCCGGATCAGCGCGGCGCGGCAGACGCTCGGCGAACGCGTCGTCGTGCTGGGCCACTTCTACCAGCGCGACGAGGTCGTCCAGCACGGCGACTTCGTGGGCGACTCCTTCCAGCTCGCGCGGGCCTCCCAGGGCCGGCCCGAGGCGGAGGCGATCGTGTTCTGCGGCGTGCACTTCATGGCGGAGACCGCGGACCTTCTCTCCACCCCGGACCAGGCCGTCATCCTGCCCAACCTCGCCGCCGGCTGCTCCATGGCGGACATGGCCGACCTGGACTCGGTCGAGGACGCGTGGGAGCAGCTCGAGGCGGTCTACGGCACCGAGCCGGACGACGACGGGCGCGTGCCCCTGCTGCCCGTGACCTACATGAACTCCTCCGCGGCCCTCAAGGGCTTCGTCGGCGAGCGCGGCGGCATCGTGTGCACGTCCTCCAACGCCTCGGCCGTGCTGGACTGGGCGTTCGAGCGTGCCCAACGCGTCCTGTTCTTCCCGGACCAGCACCTGGGCCGGAACACGGGCCGCGCCAGGGGGATCCCACTCGAGCAGATGCCGACGTGGAACCCCCGCCTGCCGCTGGGCGGGAACTCCGAGGACGCCCTGCGGGACGCGAAGGTCCTGCTGTGGCACGGCTTCTGCTCGGTGCACCGCCGCTTCACCGTGGCGCAGATCGAGCAGGCCCGCGCCGAGCACCCGGACGTCCAGGTGATCGTGCACCCCGAGTGCCCCCTGCCCGTGGTGGAGGCCGCGGACTCCTCCGGGTCCACCGACTTCATCGTCAAGGCGATCCAGGCGGCGCCGGCCGGCTCGACCTTCGCGATCGGCACCGAGATCAACCTCGTGCAGCGCCTGGCCGCCCAGCACCCCGAGCACACGATCTTCTGCCTCGACCCCGTGATCTGCCCGTGCTCCACCATGTACCGCATCCACCCCGGCTACCTCGCGTGGGTGCTCGAGGAGCTCGTGGCCGGCCGCGTGGTCAACCGGATCACCGTGCCCGCGTCCGTCGCCGACCCGGCCCGCACCGCGCTCGAGCGGATGCTGGCCGTCGCGCCGAAGCAGTCGGCCGCGCAGTCCGCCGGGGCCGGGACGTGACCCCGGCCGACCGCGCCCCGGCGACGCCGGCCCCGCAGCCGGACGTGGAGCGGATCGTGGCCGCCGCGCTCGCCGAGGACGCGCCCTGGGGTGATGTCTCCTCGGAGGCCTTCGTCCCGGAGCAGGCCCGGATCACCGCGCGCGTGGTGGCCCGCGAGCCCGGGGTGCTCTCCGGCACGAACGCCCTCGAGGCCGCCTTCCGGCTCGTCGACCCGGCCGTGTCCGTCACCCTGCACCTGACCGACGGCGCCGACCTGTCCCCCGGCGCCGTCGTCGCCGAGGTCGCGGGCCCCGCCCGCTCGGTGCTGCGCGCCGAGCGCGTGGCGCTGAACCTCGTCCAACGGCAGTCCGGGATCGCCACGACGACGGCCGCCCACGTGGCCGCCGCGCGCGCCGGCGGCGGGCACGCGCGGGTGGTGGACACCCGCAAGACCACCCCGGGTCTGCGCGTGCTCGAACGGCAGGCGGTGCGGGACGGAGGCGGGCACAACCACCGCTTCAGCCTCTCGGATGCCGTGATGCTCAAGGACAACCACCTGGCCGCGCTGGGGTTCGGCGGTGCCGGCGACCCGGGCGAGGCCCTCACCGCGGCCCTGCGCGCCGGGATGGCCCGCCTGCCGCACACCACCCACGTGGAGGTGGAGGTCGACCGGCTCGAGCAGATCCCGGCGGTGCTCGCCGCCGGGGTCGACACGATCATGCTGGACAACTTCTCGCCGGCCGAGCTGCGGGCCGGCGTCGAGCTCGTGGCGGGCCGCGCCGTCGTCGAGGCCTCCGGCGGGGTGAGCCTCGAGACGATCGGGGCGATCGCGGCCACGGGCGTGGACGTGATCTCGGTGGGAGCACTGACCCATACCGTCCAGTCCCTGGACCTGGGCCTGGACGCCGTGGTCGAGGAGGGCTCGCCGCGCCGATGAGCACCACCCTCGACCTGGACCACGCGGCCACCGCGCCCGTCCGGCGCAGCGCGCTGGAGGCGATGTGGCCCGCCCTCACCGGCGTCTACGGCAACCCGTCCTCGGCGCACGAGGCCGGCCGGGCGGCGGCGGCCCTGCTCGAGGACGCCCGCGCGCGGGTGGCCCGCGCGATCGGCGCCCGGGCCGGGCAGGTCGTGTTCACCTCGGGCGGCACGGAGGCCGACGCGCTCGCCGTGCTCGGCACGGTGCGCGCCCGGATCCTCGCCGGACGCCCGGCGGGCCACGTGCTGACCACGGGGATCGAGCACAGCGCGGTGCGGCAGTCCTGTGACCAGCTGGCCCGGCTGCACGGCGTCGAGGTCGAGCACCTCGCGCTGGACCGTGACGGTTTGACCTCGGCGGACGACCTCGCCGCCCGCCTGCGCCCGGACACCGCGCTGGTCAGCGTGCACCTGGCCCACAACGAGGTGGGCACGGTGCAGCCGGTGGCCGAGCTGGCCGCCGTCGCCCGGGAGGCGGGCGTGCCGCTGCACGTGGACGCGGTGCAGGCCGCGGGGCAGATCCCGGTGGACGTGCGCGCCCTCGGGGCGGATCTCGTGGCGCTGTCCGGGCACAAGGTCGGCGGGCCCAAGGGGGTCGGCGCGCTGTGGGTGCGCCCGGGTCACGCCCTGGAACCGCTCGTGCCCGGTGGCGGCCAGGAGCGGGGCCGGCGGTCCGGGACGCAGAACGTGGCCGGTGCCGCCGGGTTCGCGGCGGCCTTCGAGGAGGCCGAGGCGGAGCGCACCGCGGCCGCGGACGCGTGGTCCGGGCTGCGGGACCGGTTCGCGGCGCGCGTGCTCGACGGCGTCCGGGCGCTCGTGCCCGACGCGCGGCTGACCGGCCATCCCGCGCGGCGGCTGCCGCGTCACGCCTCGTTCGTGCTGCCCGGCGTGAACGGCGAGTCGGTGCTGGAGGAGGCGGCCCGCCGGGGCGTGCTGGCCTCGGCGGGGTCCGCGTGCTCGGCCCACGACGCCGAGCCGTCCCCGGCCCTGCTCGCGCTGGGCCTCAGCGAGGACGAGGCCCGCACGGCCCTGCGCTGCACGTTCGGCCCGGACGCCGACGCCCCGCTGCTCGACGCCGCGGCGGACGCGATCGTCGACGCCGTCCGGACGGTCACCGCCCTGCGCTGAGCGGCCCCGGGCCGGTCGACCCCGATGCCGCCGGGGGCCGGCGTCGGACGTTCACCCGGGGGTCAGCCCGAGGCCACATGTCCCTCGCCTGCGTGCCCCACCCTGGCCCCGTGAAGCAGACCACCGCACCCCTGTCCCACTCCGCCTCCCGCCGTTCGGTGCTCGCCGCGGCGTCCGCCGCCGTACTCGCCCCCGCCGCCCTCGCCGGCCCCGCCGCCGCCCGTCCGGCCCGCCACACCCCCGGTGGCCTGGTCGCGTCCCGTCTGACGCTGCCGTCCGGCGTCGCCACCGGCGACGTCACCTCGAACTCGGCCGTGCTGTGGGCGCGCTCGTCCGGCCGTTCGCGCCTGCACGCCACGCTGCGCGCGGTCGACGAGGACGGGAAGGTGCTGCGCGGCCGCTTCGCCCGCGGGCTGACCCTGCGCTCCGGCTGGGTCGACGGGGCCACCGACCACACCGCGAAGATCCTCGCGGACACGCTGCCCTCCGACACCCGCTTCGAGGTGACGTACGCGTTCGAGGACGAGGCCGGCCGCCTGGGCGAGTCGGCCGTGGCCCGCTTCACGACGGCGCCCGGCGCGCGGTTCGGCCGGAAGACCTCCGCCGCCCAGTCCTTCGTGTGGACCGCGGACACCGCGGGGCAGGGCTACGGCATCAACCCGGAGATCGGCGGCATGCGCGGCTACGCGGCGATGCACGCCACGATGCCCGACTTCTTCCTGCACTCCGGCGACACGATCTACGCGGACAACCCCATCCCGGAGACCCTCGAGGTGGCCGGCGAGCCCACCTGGCGCAACCTCGTCACGGAGGAGACGTCCAAGGTCGCCGAGACGCTGAACGAGTTCCGCGGCCGCCACCGCTACAACATGATGGACGACAACCTCCGCGCCCTGTACGCGGACGTCCCCGTCATCGCCCAGTGGGACGACCACGAGACGACCAACAACTGGTGGCCGGGTGAGGTCCTCGAAGACCCGCGCTACACCCAGGTCCGTGACGTGGACACGCTGGCCGCCCGCGCCCGCCGCGCGTGGCAGGAGTACATGCCGATCGCCGACTCCACAGCCCTGCGCCGCGGCTCGGGCTTCGAGCCCGCCCGCATCTACCGCAGGATCCCCCGCGGCGCGACCCTCGACGTGTTCGCCCTGGACATGCGCACCCACAAGGGCGAGAACACCCCGGGGCTCGAGACCCACGAGACCCCGATCCTGGGCGACGAGCAGCTGCAGTGGCTCATCCGTGGGCTGCGCGCGTCGACCGCCACGTGGAAGGTCATCGCCAACGACCTGCCTCTGGGCCTGATCGTCCCCGACGGCACGGGGCAGGAGTCCCTGTCCAACGGCGACGACGGCGCCCCGCTGGGCCGCGAGCTGGAGATCGCCCGCCTCCTGAAGGCGATCAAGGACCACGGCGTGAAGAACGTCGTGTTCCTCACCGGCGACGTCCACTACTGCGCGGCGCACCACTACTCCCCCGACCGCGCGGCGTTCACCGACTTCGAGCCGTTCTGGGAGTTCGTGGCCGGCCCCATCAACGCCGGATCGTTCCGCCCGAACACGCTGGACGGCACCTTCGGCCCGCGCCTGGACTTCGAGGCGCACGGGCCGGTCATGGGCTCGCCGCGCTCCGGCGAGCACCAGTACTTCGGCCACGTCGAGATCCCCGAGGACGGCCGCGAGTTCCGGGTGCGTCTGATCAACGCCGCCGGCCGGACGGTCTACTCGCGCACGCTGACGGCGGCCTGATCCGCCGTGCCACGCGGCGGGTGACCGTCAGTCGGTGATCAGGCCCTCCTCGCGGAGCCAGTCCCACGCGACCTGGGTGGGCTCCTCGCCGTCGACGTCCACCCGGGCGTTCAGGCGCGCGGCCGTCGCGTTGTCCAGGCGCGCGGTCACGGGCGCCAGCAGGTCGGCGATCTCGGGGTGCTCGGCCAGGACCTCCTCGCGCACGATGGGGGCCGCGTTGTACTTCGGGAAGAAGCTCAGCGGGTCCTGCAGGGTCGTCAGGTCCAGCGCGGCGATCCGCCCGTCCGTGGCGTACGCCTCCCCGAAGGTGCACGACCCGTCCGCCACCGCGGCGAACACCGCCCCGATGTCCATCTGGCGCAGCCGGGATCCGGTGGGCCGTTCGATCCCGTAGGCCTCGAGCATGGGCAGGAACCCGTCGTTGCGGGCGGCGAATTCGGCGCTCACGCAGAAGGACTGGTCCTCCGTGGGGAGGTCCTTGATGTCCGCCAGGGTCTCCAGGCCGAGCTCCTCCGCCCGGTCCTGGCGCACGGAGAGGGTGTAGGTGTTGTCGAGTTCGGCAGGCGGCAGCCACACCAGGCCCTGCTGCGCGTCCTCGTCCCGGACCGCGGCCCACTGCGCCTGGGCGTCCGGGATCGGATCGGTGTGGCCCAGGTACGTGATCCAGGCCGTCCCCGTGTAGTCCCACTCGACGTCCACGACGCCTGCGACCTGGGCCTGGCGCGCACTGAGCGAACCCGGCATGTTGGTCAAATCCTCGACGTCGGCCCCCGCGGAGCGCAGCAGGATCGCGGTGATCTTGCCGAGCACGACGCCCTCGTTGAAGTTCTTGGAGCCCACCGCCACGTGGGCGCCCTCGAGGTCGATCCCGGCGACGTCGCCGGCGGGCGTGCCCGAGGGCAGGTAGCCGCCGGCGGTGCTCAGCCCGCACCCGGACAGGACCAGGGAGGCCGCCAGGCCGAGCGCGGCGAGCGCGGCACGAGCGGGGGTCCGGCCGCGGCGGCGGGACGGGAGGGTCGCGCGCGGGGTGGTCATGCGAGCCCCCTCGGCGTGGCCAGCGTCTCGACGAGGCGGCCGATCCACTCGATCATCAGGGCGAGGGCGGCCACGAGGATCGCCCCCGAGACGAGCAGCGGGAAGCGGAACAGGACGATCCCGGTCTGGATGAGCAGGCCGAGGCCGCCGGCGTCGATGAACGTCGCGAACGCCCCGGTGCCCACCAGCAGCACCAGGGCGGTCCGCAGACCCGCCATGATCACGGGCAGGGCCAAGGGCAGCTCCACCCGGAGCAGGGTCTGCAGCGGCGACATGCCCATGCCGCGGGCCGCCTCGACGACGGTGGGGTCGACACCCCGCAGCCCGGCCAGCGTGTTGGCCAGCACGGGCAGGAACGCGTAGAGGGACAGGGCCAGGACGGCGACCCGGAAGCCGAACCCCCACGCCATGGCGAGCAGGACGATCACGCCGATCACGGGAGCGGCCTGGCCGGCGTTGGCCAGCCCCATGGCGACGGGGGTGAACCGCCGGGCGGCGGGGCGGCTCAGCAGCACGCCGAGCGGGACGGCCGTCGCCACGACCAGAACGGTGGACACGCCGACGAGGGCCAGGTGCTCGGCGGTGAGGCGCAGGACGGTGGGCCAGGTCAGCAGCCGGGCCTCGACGTCGTCGAGGGCGGCTCCGCGCACCCAGACGGTCCACCCGATCAGCAGGGCGGCCACGAGCAGCGGCAGGCCGATCAGGAGCAGGCGGTCCTCGGCGGAGGCCGCACGCAGCCGGGCGATCATGGCCGAGCCTGCTCGTCGCTGGCGCGGGCGTGCGCGCGCAGTGTCGGATAGTCGAGCAGACCGATGACCGTGCCATCACGGACCACGGCGATCTCCTCCGTCGGGGCCATGACCAGCGCGGCGAGGGCCTCGCTGATCGGGGTGGCCGCGTCGAGCACGGGCTCGCCCGGCAGCGTGCCCGTCGGGTGCTGTGCGATCGGGCGCAGCGGCAGCGAGTCGACCGACCGCAGCCCCAGCCGCTTGAGCCCCGCCCCCGACCCCACGAAGTCGGCCACGAACTCGGTGGCCGGCCGAGCCAGGACCTCTTCGGGGGTGGCGTACTGGGCCACGTGCGCGCCGGGTTCGAGCACCAGGATCCGGTCGCCCAGGAGCACGGCCTCGTCCACGTCGTGGGTGACCATCACGATGGTCTTGCCCACCCTGGCCTGGATGTCGAGCATCTCCTTCTGCAGGCGCTGGCGGGTGAGGGGGTCCACGGCGCCGAAGGGCTCGTCCATGAGCAGCACGGGTGGATCCGCCGCGAGGCCCCGCGCCACGCCGACGCGCTGCTGCTGTCCGCCGGACAGCTCGCGCGGGAAACGGTCTCGGTAGATCGCCGGGTCCAGGCCGACGAGGTCGAGCAGCTCGTCCACGCGGTCGGCGATGCGCCGGCGGTCCCACTTGAGCAGGCGCGGCACCAGGCCGACGTTCTCGGCGACGGACAGGTGGGGCATCATCCCGCCACCCTGCACGACGTAGCCGATCTGACGGCGCAGCCGGGTGGGGTCGCGGCGTGTGATGTCCTCCCCACCGATCAGGATCCGCCCGGAGGTGGGCTCGATGAGGCGGTTGATCATCTTCAGCGAGGTGGTCTTGCCGCAGCCGGACGGGCCGACGAACACCACGGTCTCCCCCGCGGGGATGATGAGGTCCAGGGCGTCCACGGCGGGACGGTCCTGCCCCGGATAGAGCTTCGTCAGGGACTCGAGACGGATCTCGGCCCCGGCGTCACGGTCGGTGCTCATGCGCGCAGTCCCTTCGAGATGGTGAGCCGGCCGAGCAGCACGAGCAGCCCGTCCAGGACGAGGGCGACGACGACGATGCCGAGGGTGCCCACGAGGGCGTAGTTCAACGCGTTGGCGCCGCCCAGGGAGACCAGCCCCGTGAAGATGTACGAGCCCAGTCCGGGCCCCAGGACGTAGGCCGCGACCGCGGCCACGCCCATGCCGAGCTGGCCCGCGACCCGGATGCCGGTGAGGATCACGGGCCAGGCCAGCGGGAGACGCACCCGGGTGAACAGCGCCACCGGCCCCATGCCCATCCCCCGGGCGGCCTCCAGCACCTCCGGGTCCACGCCGCGCAGACCCACGAGCGCGTTGCGGAGGATGGGCAGCAGGGCATAGAAGACCACCACCACGACGGCGGGGACGGTCCCGATGCCCACCAGGGGGATCAGGACGCCGATGAGCGCGAAGGAGGGCAGGGTCAGCCCGACGGCCGTGAAGGCGTTCGCGATCGGGGTCAGGGCCTTGATCCGCGTGGCGATCACGGCCAGCGCGATGGCGAGCACGGTGGCGATGGCCAGCGCCTGCAGCACGAGCCACCCGTGCTGCCACGCCCGGAAGAGGATGTCGGGCCAGCGTGAGGCGAGGAACTCGCTCATGCGGCCTCCACGCCGGCAGCGCACCCCTGGGCGGCCCGGGCGTCTGCGGGGCGGGGCAGGACCGTCATCGTCGTCTCCTTCGGTCCGGGTGGGTCGGGCGTGCTCTTGCACGCTCCCCGAGATGGTGGCGCTCCCTGTGTTCTGCGCCACGAAGGGGGTCACCGGCACCGCCAAGGATGGCCTACCGACCGGGCGACGGGCAGGACGGCCTGCGCTAGCGTGTCGGCCATGTCTCGCTCCCACTCCGATGCCCTCGACGCGTCCGGCCCCGACTCCGGGGGCGCCGTCGCCGTGCCCCGCCGCCGCTTCGGCCTGCTGCCCCGCATCCTCGTCGCGATCGTGGCCGGCGTCCTCGTCGGCCTGGTCGCGCCGACCTGGCTCGTGCAGGCCTTCGCCACCTTCAACGGGCTGTTCTCGAACTTCCTGGGTTTCATCGTCCCGGTGCTGATCCTGGCGCTCGTCGCCCCCGCCATCGGCGACATCGGCCGGGGCGCGGGGAAGCTGCTGGCCCTGACCGGCGGCATCGCCTACGGCTCCACCCTGGTCGGCGGCTTCGGCGCCCTGCTGGTCTGCCTGCTCGTCTTCCCGCTGATCCTCACGCCCGGGTCCTTCGAGGGGATGGCCAACCCTGAGGACGCGCTGCTCGGCCCGCTGTTCGAGGTGCAGATGGACCCGCCCTTCGGCGTGATGACGGCCCTGCTGCTCGCGTTCGTGCTCGGCATCGGCCTGACGATGCTGCCGCGCGGCGCCCTGCACGAGAGCTTCGACCAGCTGCGATCGATCATCGAGCGGGTCGTCATGGGCCTGATCGTGCCGCTGCTGCCCGTCTACATCTTCGGCGTGTTCCTGAACATGACCGCCGCCGGCGAGGTCTTCAAGGTCATCACCACGTTCCTCGGCGTGATCCTGCTGGTCTTCGGCCTCACCGTGGTGCTGCTGCTCCTCCAGTACGTCGTCGCGGGCACGATCGCGGGCCGCAACCCGTTCACGGCACTGAAGACGATGCTGCCGGCCTACGCGACGGCCCTGGGCACCTCGTCCTCGGCGGCGACCATCCCGGTGACCCTGCGCCAGACCCTGCTGCTCGGCGTGCGCCGGCCGATCGCCTCGTTCGTCGTGCCGCTGTGCGCGACGATCCACCTGGCCGGCTCCACCGTGAAGATCGTCTCGTTCTCCATCGCGGTGCTGTTCCTCTCGGGCCAGTCGATCGACGTCCCGGTGTTCGTGGGCTTCATCTTCATGCTGGGCGTCACCATGATCGCGGCGCCCGGCGTGCCCGGCGGCGCGATCGTGGCGGCCTCGGGCCTGCTGACCTCGATGCTCGGCTTCACCGAGCCGCAGGTCGCGCTCATGGTCGCCACGTACATCGCCATCGACTCCTTCGGCACCGCCACCAACGTGACCGGCGACGCCGCCATCGCGATGATCGTCGACAAGATCGCCGGAGACCGTCTCATCGAGGACTCCGAGGACGAGGGCCTGGAGCGCCTCGACGACGAGGGGGCCGCGACCGGCGCCGACGCCGGCTGACCCGCCCCGCACACACCACGGCCCCCTCCCTGTCTGCAGCTCAGGGAGGGGGCCGTCGTCGGGACGGGCGGTGTCAGCCGCGCAGATCCCGCTCCGCCTCGGCGCGCACCGCGCGCCGCTGCCCCGGGGAACGCACGACGACGTCGCTCATCTCCTCGAGCGTCTTGCCCTTGGTCTCGGGGACGAAGGCCGCCACGAAGGCCAGGGACAGCGCCGCCATGACCGCGTACAGACCGTAGGCGAGGGTCAGGCCGATGTCCGCCAACCACGGGAACGTGGTGGAGACGGTGAAGTTCGCCGCCCACTGCGCGGCGGCGGCCACGGCGAGCGCGCCGGCGCGGATGCGGTTCGGGAACATCTCGCCCAGCAGCACCCAGACCAGCGGACCCCAGGTGGCGCCGAAGAACACCACGAAGGCGTTCGCGGCCACCAGCGCCACCGTGGACCACGGCTGCGGCAGGGAGACGGACTCGGCGCCGCCGGTCTGCGCGAAGGAGAAGGCCAGTGCCATCAGGCCGAGGCTGACCGTCATGCCGGCGGAGCCGGCGATCAGCATGGGGCGACGGCCGACGCGGTCCACCAGGGCGATCGCGATGAGGGTGACGGCGATGTTCGTGACCGAGGTGATCACGGTGACCGTGAGGGCGTCCGACTCCCCGAAGCCCACCGAACGCCACAGGGTGGTGGAGTAGTAGAAGATCACGTTGATGCCCACGGCCTGCTGGAAGACGGAGAGCAGGATGCCGATCCACACGATCGGCTGCAGGCCCGCCGACGGTCCGCGCAGGTCCGCCAGCGACTCGCGGCGCTCCGAGTCCAGCGAGCGCCGGATGTCCTCGATCATCAGGTTCACCCGGTCCACACCGGTGAACTCGTGCAGGACCTCGGCCGCCTCGTCCGTGCGGCCGCGGGCGACCAGGTAGCGCGGGGACTCCGGCAGCTTCAGGGCGAACAGGCCGTACAGCACCGCCGGGACGGCCTCGGCCAGGAACATCCAGCGCCAGGCGTCGACGCCGAGCCAGAACGGCTGCGCCGCTCCCCCGGCCATCGTCGCGAAGAGCGCGTCCGTGAGGAGCGCGGCGAAGATGCCGAGGACGATCGCCAGCTGCTGGAGCGAGCCGAGGCGACCGCGCACATGGGCCGGGCTGACCTCCGCGATGTACGCCGGAGCGATCACGGACGCGGCGCCCACGCCCAGGCCGCCGACCACGCGCCAGAAGATCAGGTCGACCACGCCGAACGCCAGGCCCGAGCCGATGGCGGAGACCAGGAACAGGATCGCGGCGATCACCATCACGGGCACGCGGCCGCGGCGGTTGGCGATCGGCCCGGCGAACCAGGCGCCGAGCGCGCAGCCGATCAGCGCCGAGGAGACGGCGAAGCCCGTCAGACCGGCGCCGAGGCCGAACTCCCCGGCGAGGGCGTCCACGGCACCGTTGATGACAGAGGTGTCGAAGCCGAACAGGAAACCGCCGAGCGCGGCGGCGACCGAGATGCCGACCACCTTGGCGTTGAGGCGAGACGTCGCGGCGCCGCCGGACCGGGTCGCTGTCATGGTGGGTCCTCTCTGGGTGGCGCCCGACGGCCCGCTGCGCGCCGGTGCGTCCGCACAGTGTGTTCTCCGCTCAGCGAGCGTGCAAGTCGCACAGCCCTTCTCCCCGCCCCCCGAGGAGGCGGCGGGACATCAGGGGGAACCGTGCCCGCTGCGCCCGCCGTGGTCGCCGCCGTGCCGGGAGGTCTGCCGCACAGGGCTGCGGCAGACGGCGCCTCGGGTCACGGGGCAGAATGAGGGCCATGTTCGTCGTCCTGGGCCCCGCCCCCGCCTCCGTCGGCAGCCCCGGCGCCTGGTGGGCCCTGGACGGGGAAGGCGACGGCGCCTCTCCCCTGGGATCCTGCGCCGCCGGGTCCGTGGCCGGGCTCGTGGCCGGTCTGCCCGCCCGCCTGGGCGTGGACCCGAGCACGGTCCGCTGGGTGCTCGCCGACGTCGGGACGGAGTACGCCGCCTGGCTGGTGGCGGGGGTGCGGGTGGATCGGTGCTGGGACCTGGCCCTCGTCCAGCGGATCCTGCGGCACGCGGCAACGGCGCCGGGCAGCGGGGTGCGTTACACGCCCGTGGCGCAGCTCGAGGTCGCCGACCCGACGGAGCCCGTGCGCCCGGCGCGGGTGCCCGCCGGTCAGGAGTCCTTCTTCGACCTGCCGGACGAGGCCGGCCCCGCTCCGGACGTCACCGTGCTCGCGGCGGAGCTGGCCGCGCAGCGGGCGGCCGTCGAGGGCTCGGCCCACCCGCACCGGCTGCGGCTGCTCGCGGCGGCGGAGTCGCAGGGCGCACTCGTGGCCGCAGAGATCCGGGCGGCGGGTCTGCCGTGGGACCGGGGCGTGCACGAGGCGCTCCTCGCCGAGCAGCTCGGCCCCCGGCCTGCACCGGGCGAGCGTCCCGCCCGCCTGCAGACCCTGGCCGAACGCATCGCCGACGTCCTGGGCTCCCCCGGGCTGAGCCCCGACTCGCAGCCGAGCCTGCTGCGGGCGCTGCAGACGGCGGGCGTGGCCGTGGAGTCCACACGGCAGTGGGACCTGAAGCACTGGATCGACGCCGGCGGCGCGGAACGCGAGGCGCGGGCCGCGCTGCTCGCGCCGCTGCTGGAGTACAAGGCCCTGGCCCGGCTGTGGACGGCCAACGGCTGGCACTGGCTGGACCAGTGGATCGGCGACGACGGCCGGTTCCACGCCGCCTACCTGGTCGGCGGCGTGGTGACCGGGCGGTGGGCCGCCCACGGCGGTGGGGCCATGCAGGTCCCGGCCGGGGTGCGCGACGCCGTCCGCGCAGACCCCGGGTGGACGCTGACCGTGGCCGACGCCTCCCAGGTGGAGCCGCGCATCCTCGCCGCGATGGCCGCCGACGAGGCGCTGGCCCGTGCCGGGACCACGCCCGACCTGTACCGGGAGGTGGCGGAGCAGGGCCGGGCGGCCGGCACCGCGCTGGCCGACCGCGGGCGCGCGAAGATCGCCCTGCTGGGTGCGATGTACGGCTCGACGACGGGCGACTCCGCGGCGCTCATGCCGCACCTGCGCCGGCTCTACCCCCGAGCGATCGGCCTGCTCGAGCGGGCGGCCTCCGTCGGCGAGGGAGGCGGCCAGGTGTCCACGTGGCTGGGCCGCTGGTCCCCCGCGCCGGGGCGGAAGTGGCAGGAGTCCGTGTCCGACGTCGGCACCCAGGCCGCCGAGTCCGCGGCCCGGCGACGGCGGCGCTCCCAGGGCCGCTTCACCCGGAACTTCGTGGTGCAGGGCACCGCGGCCGAGTGGGCGCTGTGCTGGATGGGCGAGATCCGCCGTCGACTGCGCTCGGCCGGCATGCGCACGGAACTCGTGTTCTTCGTCCACGACGAGGTCGTCCTGCACGGCCCGGCCACGGAGGTCGAGGCCGTGCGGACGGTCGTGGCGGAGTCCGCGAGCGCCGCCGGCCGCCTGCTGTTCGGTCCCGCCCCCGTGGACTTCCCGCTCACCGTCTCCAGCGTGGGGTCGTACGCGGACGCGAAGTGAGCGACGGGGCGGCAGGGCGACGGTCGCGGTCATGGCCTCCGTGCGCCGCACCGGGCCGAGGACCCTCGGACCTGGCACGATGCGGGACGAGGGCCGATCCTGGAGAGCGCCCGAGACACCCTTGTGAAGGAGACCGCATGCCCGTCGCCCCGCGTCCGTCCGACGGCGCCGCGTCCTCGGTCTTCACCCCGCACCAGCAGCGCATCCTCGCGGTGCTCCTCATCCCGATCTTCATGTCCCTGCTGGCCGTGTCCAGCATCAACGTGGCCCTGCCCGCCCTGCAGCGGGGCCTGGACGCCAGTGACGCGGAGCTGCAGTGGGCCATCTCCGGCTACACCCTCGTGTTCGGCATGGTGCTCGTGCCGGCGGGCCGGGCGGGTGACCTCTTCGGACGACGCCGGCTGTTCATGGTGGGCCTCGGCGTGTTCGCGCTCGGTGCGCTCCTGTCCGGCCTGGCGCCCACGGGCGTCCTGCTCGTGCTCGCGCGCCTGGTCATGGGCGTGGGCGCGGGCCTGCTCAACCCGCAGGTCACCGGCTTCATCCAAAGCGAGTTCTCCGGCACCTCCCGCGCCCGGGCGTTCGGGGCGCTCGGTGCCGTCGTCGGGGTGTCCGTGGCGGTGGGGCCGCTGCTCAGCGGCGGGCTCATCGCGTGGCTCGGCGGCGACCTCGGCTGGCGCGCGACCTTCCTGGTGAACGTGCCGATCGCCCTCGGCGCCCTCGTCGTGGCCCGCCACTGGCTGCCGCGCACCGCCCCCGAGCGGGCGCGGCGCCCGGACCTGGACCCGGTCGGCGTCGTCCTGCTGGCCGGCGCCCTCGTGGCCGTCATGCTCCCGTTCCTGGACCGTGAGCTCGGGCCGTGGCGGTTCGTGCTCGTGCCCGTCGGCATCGGCCTGGCCGCCCTCTGGACACGCTGGGAGGCCCGCTACGCCCGACGGGGCCGCGCCCCGATGGTGGACCTGCGCCTGTTCCAGACCCGCAGCTTCGCGTGCGGCGCCCTGCTGATCGCCATCTACTTCACCGGCTCGACCAGCATGTTCGTGGTGATCGCCATGTTCATGCAGAACGGGCTGGGCTACCCGGCGCTGCACGCCGCACTCATCGGCCTTCCCTCGGCGGTCATGTCGAGCGTGATGTCCACCGTGGCCGGTCGCGTGGTGCTGCGCACGGGCCGGAAGATCGTCGTCCTCGGCATCGCGCTGGCGCTGCTCGCCGTCGTGGGCTCCATCGGGGTGGCGTGGGCCAACCGGGAGTTCGGCCTGAGCCCGTGGTGGCTGCTGCTCACCCTCGCCATCTTGGGTGCCGGGCAGGGGCTGGTGGTCTCCCCCAACCAGACCCTCAGCCTGGCCGAGGTCCCGCCGCGGCACTCCGGCACGGCCGGCGGCGTCCTGCAGACCGGCCAGCGCGTCGGCACGGCCGTCGGCACCGCCGTGATCGTGGGGGTGTTCCTGGGCGTCGCCTCCGGTGCCGACTGGGACGGGGCGTTCATGGCCGCCTTCACCCTGGTGGCGGGGTGCATGGCGCTCGCGCTCCTCGTCGCACTCGCGGACCTGCGCGGACCACGGACGGCGGCGCCCCGTGGCTGAGCCCCGCCCCGGCGACGTGCGCGTCACCCCCGGCCCCGGCGCACCCCGCGGGCTGGTCATCCCCGCGGGCGAACTCGTCGAGCGCTTCTCCCACGCCTCCGGCCCGGGCGGTCAAGGCGTGAACACGGCGGACTCGCGGGTCCAGCTCAGTCTGGACCTGGCGGCCACCTCCGCCCTCGACGACGTCCAGCGCGCCCGCGTCCTCGCACGGCTGGCGCCCCGGCTGGCCGGCACGGTGCTCACCGTCAGCGTGGCGGAGCACCGGGCCCAGCGGCGCAACCGGGTGGCCGCCCGCGAGCGGCTCGCGGCGCTGCTGCGCGAGGCCCTGGCCCCGCCGACGCCGCGGCGGGCTACCAAGCCGACGCGCGGCTCTCGGCGGCGCCGCCTGGAGGCCAAACACCGTCGCTCCGAGGTGAAGCGCACGCGCCGCCGCCCCGGCCTCGACTGAGGCCGCTCGCCCGCCGGCCGCGCGGGCTCAGACGCGGGTGTTCTGCGATTCCGGGGCCAGGGGCGCGTGGGCGGGGTTGGACAGGGAGAGCACGACGGCGGCCACGCGCGGGTGTTCGAGGAGGGCGTCCTCCACGCGCTGGAGCAGGACCGCGGCCTCGCTCTCCCGCTCGTCCCCGGCCAGGTCCACGGCCCCGACGACGAAGAGCTTCTCCGGGCCGACGTACTCGAGGTGCAGGTAGCTCACGGAGAGCACCTCGGGCCGCTCCAGCAGCCAGCGCAGCACCCGGGTCCGGATCACCGGGTCGGCGACCTCGCCGACGAGGAACGCCATGTTCCGCGAGAGCAGGAAGATCGCGACGACCCCGAGCAGCACGCCCACGAGGATCGAGCCGGCGGCGTCCCACCGGGGGTCCCCGGTGAGCTGGTGCAGGGCGAGGGCGGCGGCCGCGATGGCCAGGCCGATCAGGGCCGAGGCGTCCTCCACCCACACGGCGCGCAGGGTGGGGTCCGAGGTCTGGCGCAGGAACGTGGCATCGCTGATGTGCCGCCGCTCCGCGTCGCGGCGGACGCGCCGATGCGCGTTCAGGAACGAGATGCCCTCGAGCACGAACGCGACGGCGAGCACGATGTACGCGATCGTGTACTCCGCCTCCTCCTCGGGGGCGGACCAGGCCGTGATCCCGTGCCAGACCGAGACCGCCGAGCCCACCGCGAACAGGCCGAAGGCCGCGACCATCGACCACACGTAGGCCGCGCGCCCGTAGCCCAGCGGGTGCCGCGCGTCGGGGGCTCGGCCGGCCCGACGCTCCGCCAGCAGCAGGAAGACCTCATTGCCGGCGTCGGCCCAGGAGTGCGCGGCCTCCGCCACCATCGCGGCTGAGCCGGTGACCGCGCCCACGATCGACTTGACGACGGCGATCACCGCGTTCACGCCGAGGGCGATCAGGACGGTCAGCAGGCTCTCGCCGCCGGTCTCGGCGGCGGGCGGGGCGACGGCGGGCGGGGTACGGGTCATCCCCCGAGTCTGCCCCTGCAGGCGGGTGCCGGGCCAGGCTCGCCATGTCCGGGTCCGCCGGTCCGGGAGCGCGAGAGGGGGTCCACGCGGATCGGCGTCGCCGAGCCCGTGAGGTCTCCGCGTGCGCGGCCTAGCGTGGGACCATGACGGATTCTCCCCTGCACCTCGACCGCCCCGACGCCCCCCGCATCATCGTGCTCGGCGCGACGGGCTACGCCGGATCCCTCGTCGTGGACGCCCTCGTGGCCCAGGGCGCACGGCCCGTGCTGGCGGGCCGGAACCGGGACTCGCTCCAGCACGCGGCGAGGCGGCACGACGGGCTGGAGGTCGCCGTCGCCGACGCCGGGGACCCCGCCTCGCTGAGGGCCCTGGTCACGGAGGGCGATGTGCTGGTCTCCACGGTCGGCCCCTTCGAACGCTACGGCCGGCCCGTCGCCCGCGCCGCCGCGGAGAGGGGCGCGCACTACGTGGACTCGACCGGTGAGATCGGCTTCGTGAAGGACCTCAAGGCGGACCTGGACGCCACCGCCCGACGCACGGGCGCCACCCTGCTGCCCGCCCTCGGCTTCGACTACGCGCCGGGCATGCTCGCGGGCGGGCTCGCGCTGGCGCAGGCCGGTGGACGCGCACGGTCCCTGCAGATCGGCTACTTCGCCGACGGCGAGCTGGACCCGCGCGTCGACCTCAGCCACGGGACGCGCCAGACGATGGTGGACGCCCTCACCGAGCGGACGATCACGTGGCGCGGCGGGCGGCTGGCGACGACGGGCCCGGCCAGCCGGTCGGCCGTCTTCCGGGTCGACGGGCAGGATCGCCGCGGCGTGCTGTTCGGCGGCACGGAGTCCCTGTTCCTGCCGCGGATGCAGCCCGGCCTGGATGAGGTCGAGGTCTTCAACGGCTGGTTCCCGGCCCGGCCCACGCAGATCGGCGCCGCCGCCCTCGGCGCGGTGGGGTGGCTCCCCGGCGTCGCCCGCGGCGTGCAGGCCCTGCTGCGGCCCTTGGCCGGGGACCCGGGTGGCCCCGACGCCGCAGACCGGGCCCGCACGGGCTCCCGAGTCGGGGCGATCGCGCGGGACGCGGCCGGCCGCGTCGTGGCGGACGTGCACCTGCGCGGCCCCAACGCCTACACGTTGACCGGGGACCTCATGGCCTGGGGCGCCCGTCAGCTCGCCGCAGGCCGGGCCCGCGAGGCCGGCGTCGTCAGCCCGATCCAGGCGTTCGGCCTCGACGACTTCGAGACGGCCTGCGCCGCGGTCGGCCTGGTGCGGGCATGATCCCGACGACTGACCCCGCCCGTGGCCCTCAGCGGGGGCGACGCCGCGGGCGGCTGATCCAGGCCAGATAGGCGCTGCCGCCGGTCAGGGCGGCGCCGCCGGCGGCCACCACCGGCCCGGCGAAGCGGCCGAGCCGGTCCTTGTACGCCACGAGCACGTTCGTGCCGCCGGTGATCATCGCGGCCACCACCATGGCGGCCACCACCCGGTCGCCCGTCCGCTCGAGGCGCGTCACGAGCGGCTCGAGCTCGCTCGCGCGGACGGTGACGTCGATCCCGCCGTCGTCGATGCGTTCCATCACCTTGCGGGCGTACTCCGGCAGGTCGATGCCGAGCTCGGCCGCCGCGATCGTGGCCCGGCCGATCCGGCCCGCCACCCGCCGGGGGTCGAGGTGCTCCCCCACGAGGCGCAGGGCGAACGGGTCGAGCACGCGGGTGTAGTCGAAGCCGGGGTGCAGGCGGCGGCCGATGCCGTCCACGATGATCAGCATCCGCAGCAGCTGCACGAGCTCGGGCGGCAGGGACAGCCGGTGGCGCCGCACCAGGGCGAAGATCTCCGAGATCAGCTGCGCCACGCGGATGTCCTCGAGCTCGCGCCCCTCGAGGCGGCCGACGATCCGGGCCACCTCCAGCCGGAGCCGACGGCGGTCCACCGGGCCGCGCGGCGGGGCGATGTCCAGCAGGGCCCGCACCAGCCCGTCGGTGTCCTGCCGGGCCAGCGCCATGGCCAGGCCCGCGAACCGGCGCCGGAGGGACGGGGAGATCCGCCCCACGGAGCCGAAGTCGATGAACCCGACGGTCCCGTCCGGCTCGATGAACAGGTTGCCCGGGTGCGGGTCCGCATGGAACACGCCGTGCTCGAACACCATGGCCAGCAGCACGTCGGCGGCCCGGTACGCCAGCTCCTCCCGGTCGATGCCGGCGGCGTCGAGTCCGGCCAGGTCGTCCACGCGCAGCCCGGAGAGCTCCTGCATGGTCAGCACGCGCGAGGTGGTCAGGTCCCACTCGATCCACGGGAACCGCACGCCCGGGGTGTCCCGGAAGCCGGCGGCGATCTCCTCGCAGGCCCGCGCCTCCACCACGTAGTCGAGCTCGGCGCGCAGCGAGCGGTCGAACTCGTCCACCATGGCCGGCACGTCCAGGTCGGCGAAGGTCCGTGAGGCCCGCGACCACGTGGCCGCCAGCGTCCGCAGGATCTCCAGGTCCGCCTGGACCTGCTCCACCACACCGGGCTTGCGGACCTTCACGACGACGGCGCGCCCGTCATGCAGGCGCGCGCGGTGGGCCTGACCGATGGAGGCGGTGGCCAGGGGCGCCCGGTCGAACCAGGCGAACAGGGTGTCGACGTCGGCGCCGAGGTCCTCCTCGACCGTCCGGGCGACGGCCTCGAAGGGCACCGCCGACGTGCTGTCCGTGAGGCGGGCGAACGCCGCGCAGTAGGCCTCGGGGAACACGTCCGGGCGCGCCGAGATCAGCTGCCCGAGCTTCACGAAGGTGACGCCCAGCTCCTCGAACGTGCGCACGAACAGCTCGGGGCGGGCCTCGGCGTCGATGCCCAGGTGCGGCTCCCCCTCCTCGAGGGGCAGCCACCGGGAGAGCCCGGCCTGCACGGCCGTGGCCATGAGGCCGTTGCGGGCCATGACGTGGGCGATCTCGCGGTAGCGCTGCAGGTGGAGGGCCATGACGCCCACGCTACCGACCGCGCGGAGGGACGGGCCCCGCCGCTCAGTCCGCGTACCGGAGCATGCCCGGCCGGACCCGCGCGTCGGCCCCGATCCGCATCCCGTCCGCGAGCGCGCCCGCCGCCCGCAGCTCCCGCAGCCTCGCCAGCACCCGGTCCCGCACGTCCCACGGGCTGAGGGTGTTGACGTTGATCTTGGTGGCGCCCTCGAAGCCGGCGAGCGTGGAGACGCGCCACTTGAGCATCACACGCCACGGCATCGGGTCCGCGACGCCGGGCGGGCGGGTGTGCCACTCCTCGTTGGAGGGGACGTCCGGGCCGGTGGCCGCGTGGGCGGCATGCAGCAGGTCGGAGACGGCGCGCAGCTCGGCCGCGGACTGCCGCCACGGCTGCCCCACCGGGCTCGTGGAGTAGACCTCGACCGTCGGGTACCGGTGGCCGAAGCCGGCGAACATCACGGCGTGCTCGTTCTCGGCGATCACGAGGTCGTGCGCCACAGCCACGTCCAGCGCGGCGTGGTTGAACACCTGCGGGTCCTCGCGCAGCCGGTCCAGGACGGCGGCGTTCTGCGCGCCGACCTCGTCGATGGCCACGAGCTGCTTGTGCAGGTGGTCGAAGGAGGCACCGGCGGGCTTGAGCCAGTTCTGGAACACGGAGACGTACCGCACGGCGGGCGTGGTCGCGTAGAGGTCCCGCATCGCGTCGGCGGTGAGGGCCAGGAAGGCGTGGTGCTCGTCCGGGGTGAGGGTGCCCGAGGAGGCCAGCTGGTGGTCGTCCACGGCGTCGTAGACGAAGTGCCGCCGGGCGATCACCACGTCGTGCGTGCCGCCGAAGAATGCGGCCGACGCCGCGATCAGCTCCGCCTCGGACATCGCCGCCGCCTCCTCGGCGGAGCGGCCGGAGGCGCGCAGCTTCGCGGCGACGACGGCGCGCACGTGGGCGCGGCCGGCCTCGGTGGCCAGGTACTCGTCACGGCGGCGGCGCGCGTCCGGGGGGAGTTCGTAGCCGTGGTTGAGACGCCAGTAGTCGTAGCTGAGGATCTCGAAGAGGTTGGGGACCCGGCGGAAGGCCGGGGTCGTCTCCCCGAGCCGCTCCGCGGCCGGATGCCGCAGGATCTGCCAAGCCGGGGCGCCGTCGTCGGCCCTCGTGGAGACGATGCGTGACTTCTCCGGCGGCGTCTCCAGCAGGCGGTGCTCGCAGAAGGCACAGTGCCGACCCTGCTGGGCGGGGTCGAGCGGCTGCGGGGCGGGCCGGACGAGGCCGAGCGGGCGGTGGCCGCGGCCGGGCACGGTCCAGACCTCGGTGCCGGTGAAGGGGTTGCGCTGCTTGACGGTGCCGTCCGGCAGTCGGGTGAGGGGCTCGCTCACAGACGGGTGCACGAGGCCAGGATACGAGGCGGTGCCGACCCGGTGTGCCGAGCCCTGTTCGCCGTCGTCGATCACGCAGGGCGGGCCCCGTGACCTCCGGCGTGATCATCCCCACGGCCACCCGTGACGCGGGTACGCTGATCGCTGTTCCACGTCACAGCGCTCTCGCTCGACTCGTCTCACCCGCACGGAGGCCTCACCCATGTCGTCCCGCATCCACCACCCCGGCCTCCGGTCGAAGGTGATGTCCGCCGCGGAGGCGGCGGCGTTCATCCAGCACGGCACCACCGTGGGCATGAGCGGGTTCACGGGGTCCGGCTACCCGAAGGCTGTGCCGATGGCGCTGGCCGAGCGGGCGAAGGCGCTGCACGCGCGCGGCGAGGAGTTCCGCATCAACCTCCACACGGGGGCGTCCACCTCCGCGGAGATGGACGGCGCGCTGGCCGAGGCGGACGCCGTCGCGCTGCGCACCCCGTTCCAGTCGGACCCGACGATGCGCGCCAAGATCAACGCTGGCGCGATCGAGTACATCGACACGCACCTGTCCCACCTGGCGCAGGCCGTGTGGAACGGCTTCTACGGGCCCATGACCACGGCGGTGATCGAGGTGTCCGGGATCCGCGAGGACGGCCGTCTCGTCCCCAGCTCCTCCGTGGGCAACAACAAGTCCTGGATCGACCTGGCGGATCAGGTGATCCTCGAGGTCAACTCGTGGCAGAGCGAGGACCTCGAGGGTCTGCATGACGTCTACTACGGCACCGCGCTGCCCCCGCACCGCTCGCCGATCATGCTCACCCACCCCGCAGACCGCATCGGTGAGACGTACCTGCGGTGCGATCCGGCCAAGGTGGTGGCCGTCGTCGAGACCCACGCCCCGGACCGCAACTCCCCGTTCAAGCCCGCCGACGCGGACTCGATCGCGATCGCCCAGCACCTCGTGGAGTTCTTCGAGCACGAGGTGGCCCAGGGCCGGTACGACGAGCGGCTGCTGCCGCTGCAGTCGGGCGTGGGCAACATCGCGAACGCGGTGATGTCCGAGCTCGTGAAGTCCCGGTTCACGGGCCTGTCCGCGTTCACCGAGGTGGTGCAGGACGGCATGCTCGACGCCCTGGACTCCGGCACCCTGGCGACCGCGTCCGCGACCGCGTTCTCCCTGTCCACCGAGGCCGCCGAACGGTTCAACGACAACGCCGCGAAGTATCGGGACAAGCTGATCCTGCGCACCCAGGAGATCTCCAACCACCCCGAGCTCGTGCGCCGGCTCGGCATCCTCGCCATGAACGGCATGCTCGAGGCCGACCTGTACGGCAACGTGAACTCCACGCACCTGATGGGCACGAAGATGATGAACGGTCTCGGCGGCTCCGGCGACTTCGCCCGCAACGCGTTCACCTCGTTCTTCCTCACCCCGTCCACGGCCAAGGGCGGGGACATCTCCTGCATCGTGCCGATGGTCTCGCACGTGGACCACACCGAGCACGACGTGCACGTGGTGGTCACCGAGCAGGGGCTGGCCGACCTGCGCGGCCTCTCCCCCAAGCAGCGCGCCCGCACGATCATCGACACGTGCGCGCACCCGGACTACAGGGAGCAGCTGCGGGACTACTTCGACCGCGCGATGCGCGGGTCGGACGGCCTGCACACCCCGCACCTGTTGGGCGAGGCCCTGTCCTGGCACCAGCGCTTCCTCGAGACCGGGACGATGCGTCAAGGCTGACGGCCCGCCGGACCGGACACCTGCGGGACACCTGCGACGGGGCACCCTACAGTGGGCCGCGCCTCGCGGCAGGGTGAGATCACGCCGGCTCCGGGCACGTGCCCGGAGCCGGCCCAGGCCCGCGGGGCCGGCGACGGCGTCAGCCGCGCCCGCCCTGCTCCCGCTCGGGGATTCCCGCGGCCCACAGGGCGGCCGCGATGAGGGCGGGCTGGCCGAACAGCCGCGCCAGGCGGCGACCGTCCGTGTCCAGCCCGAAGCCGTCCTTGCGCTCGGCGTACTGCCCGATGTTCCCGGGGTAGATCGCGGTGTAGAAGGCCGCCAGGGCGGTGCCGGTCAGGCGGCGCTGCCCGGGGAGCGCCAGCAGAGCGGCCCCGAGGCCGATCTCGGCCACGCCGGATCCGAGCACCACGAGGTCCGCCGGGAGCGGGACCCACGAGGGCACCTGGGCGCGGAACTCACGGCGCGCCACGGTGAGGTGGGACAGCCCCGCGGCGGTCATGAACCCGCCGAGGCCGAGGCGGGCGGCGGTCTGGGAGAGGGGGGCGGACTGCCGGCGCTTCGTCATCACGCCTCCCCGAGCTCGAGGACGACGTCGATGTTGCCCCGGGTGGCGTTCGAATAGGGGCACACCTGATGCGCCTGCTCCATGAGGGCGCGGGCCTGGTCCGCGGGGACGTTGGGCAGCACGACCTCGAGGGTGACCTCCAGGCCGAAGCCCTCACCCTGGCGGCCGATGCCCACGCGCGCGCCGACGGAGGAGTCGGTGATGTCGGCACGGGAGGCCCGGGCGACCATCTGCAGGGCCGAGTGAAAGCACGCGGCGTAGCCGGCGGCGAACAGCTGCTCGGGGTTGGTGCCCTGGCCGGAGCCGCCCATCTCGGTGGGCACCGCGAGGTCGAGGTCGACCCGCCCGTCGGTGGTGCGGACATGGCCGTCGCGGCCGGCGCCGGTGCTGAGCGCCTCGGCGGTGTAGATGGTCTCCATGAGAGGTCCTTTCATCCGCCCGCCCCGTGCGGGACGAGTCGGCTCCAGCCTGCCACCCGGTTAGGTCGCGCGCAACCAAGTCGCTCCCCAGCGACCACTAGAATCGCTCCCATGGATGCCGCGCCGACCCCCAGCCTCGCCCTCGAGGACCAGCTCTGCTTCGCCCTGCACCGGGCGGCGCGCGCCGTCACGCGCGGCTACGGCCCCCTGCTCTCCCGCCTCGGCCTCACCTACCCGCAGTACCTCGTGATGCTCACCCTGTGGCAGGTGGAGAGTGACGCCTCGGCTGAGACGGAGGCGTCGACGTCGGACGCCGCCGGCGCGCTGGGGGTCGGCGCGCTGCGGGACCGGCTCGGCATGGACAACGGGACGATCACACCCCTGGTGCGGCGCCTGGCCGGCATGGGGCTCGTCACGCGGGAGCGCGACGTCCACGACGAGCGACGCGTGCTGGTCCGGCTGACGGACGAGGGACGAGCGCTGCGGGCGTCCGCCCGGACGGTCCCGGTGGACGCCCTCACCCGGATCCCCCTCGACACCACCGAGCGCCAGGTCCTCATGGACCTGCTGAACCGGATCACCGAGGCCGCCGGGCCGCGCTGAAACGGCGGGAGCGGCCCGCGCGGAGCGCGGGTCAGCGCACCCGGTCCAGGATCGCCCGGGCGACGGCGTCCGCCTCGCGCTCGGGCAGCCAGTGGTCCGCGTCGAGCGCCACGAACCGGTACTCCCCCGCCACCTGCCCCGCCGTGAGCTCGGCGGCCCGCGGCCCCAGGGCCGCGTCCCGGGTGCCCCACACATACGTGGTGGGGACCGACACGGGCGCGCTGCTCGTGGTGGTCACCAGATCCGGGTTCGCCCGATACCAGTTCACCGGGCCGCGCAGGCTCTGCGGGGTGGAGAACCGGCGGGCGTAGTGCTCCGCCCCGGGGACCTGCCCCCGCTGCAGCAGGGAGCCCAGCCGTCGCGAGAGGATCCGTTCGGGGAGGGCCGGTGCCTGGAAGGCGGCGATGTACCAGCTGCGGCGCAGCTGGTCCGGGCCGCGCAGGGCGCGGGCCAGGGCGGCCGGGTGCGGCGTGGACAGGACGGTCAGGGACGCGACGCGCTCGGGGTGGGCGGCGGCCAGCGCCCAGGCGACGGCGCCGCCCCAGTCATGGCCGACGACGTGGACGCGCCGCGCCCCCGCCGCGTCCGCCAGCGCGACGGCGTCCCCCACGAGCGCCGGGAGGCGGTAGGCCGCCGTCGCCCGCGGCGCGGCCCCCGGGGAGTAGCCGCGCTGGTCCGGCGCGAGGGTGCGCAGCCCCGCGGCGTGCAGCAGCGGCTCGACGTGCCTCCAGGACGTGGCGTCCTGCGGGAAGCCGTGCAGCAGCAGGACCACCTCCCCCTCGGCCGGCCCGCCGTCGCGGACATCGAAGGTCAGGCCCTGATGCCGGAAGGTGTCCATGCCGCCCCCGAGTGCGCCGTCGCTCGTCACAGCCGGACGACCATCTTCCCCGTGTTGGCGCCCTCGAGCAGGTCGATGAACGCCTGGGGCGCGTTCTCCAGACCCTCCCGGACGGTCTCGTCCCACTGGATCTTTCCGTCGGCGACCCACGGGCCCACGCGCTCGAGGAACTCGGGACGGACCTGCGCCGCGTACTTCTGCAGGACGAAGCCGCGCAGGGTCAGGCACTTGCCGATCGCCAGGGCGAGGTTGCGCGGGGCCGCCGGCGGCTCCGTCGAGTTGTACTGGGCGATCGCACCGCACATCGCCACGCGGCCGTCGACCCGCAGCGCGGCGATGGCGGCCTCGAGGTGGTCGCCGCCCACGTTGTCGAAGTAGACGTCGATCCCCTCCGGCGCGGCCTCGGCCAGCAGGTCCGTGGGCGAGCCGTCGTGGTAGTCGAACGCGGCGTCGAAGCCCAGCTCCTTCACCCACGCCACCTTCTCGGGCGTGCCGGCCGAGCCGACGACGCGCGAGGCGCCCAGGAGGCGGGCGATCTGGCCGGCGACCGAGCCGACGGCCCCCGCGGCGCCCGAGATGAAGACGGCGTCGCCCTCCTGCATCTCGGCCACGTGCACGAGGCCGGTGTAGGCGGTCAGACCCGTCATGCCCAGCACGCCCAGGTAGGTGCTGTCCGAGAACTGGGAGGTGTCCACGGCCTGGACGGTGTCGCCGTCGAGGACGGCGTGCTCGCGCCAGCCGAGGCCGTGGAGCACGGACGTGCCCTCCGGCACGTCCGCGTGGCGCGAGGCGATCACGGTGCCCACCGCGCCGCCGTCGAGGGGGGCGTCGAGCTGGAACGGAGGCACATAGGACTCGACGTCGTTCATGCGGCCGCGCATGTACGGGTCCACGGACATCACGGTGTTGCGCACGAGGACCTGGCCCTCGGTGAGCTCGGGGAGCTCGACCTCGGTGAGGCGGAAGTTCTCCGGCGTCGGGGCGCCGTGGGGGCGGGAGGCGAGGTGGATCTCGCGCGTGCGGGTGGGGGTGCTCATGGTGGTCTCCTCGGGGTCGGGGCGGCGGGCTCGGTGGAGGATCAGCGCGCGAGCAGGTCCAGGAGGCGGCGGGCGGCGTCGGCGGAGGAGGCCGGGTTCTGGCCGGTCACCAGGGTGCCGTCCGTGACCACGAAGCTCTCCCCGTCCGGGCCCTTGCGGTAGTCCGCGCCGGCGGCGATCAGCGAGTCCTCGACGAGGAACGGGACGACGTCCGTCAGCTGGGCGGCCTCCTCCTCGCCGTTGGTGAACCCGGTGACCTGACGGCCGCGCACGAACGGGGTGCCGTCGGCGGCGGTGATCGGGTGCAGGATCCCGGGCGCGTGGCAGACGAGGCCGAGCGGGCGCCCGGCCGCGTCGCTGTCGAGGATGATCCGCGTGGAGTCGGCGTCGGACACCAGGTCCCACAGCGGGCCGTGACCACCCGGGTAGAAGACGGCGTCGAACCCGTCCACGTCCACCTGGGCCAGGGGCGTGGTGTGGGCCAGGGCGGCCTTGGCCTCCTCGTCCTGGTCGAACCGGCGGGTGGCCTCGGTCTGCATCTCCGGCTGCGAGCTCGTCGGGTCGATGGGCGGCTGGCCGCCGCGGGGCGAGGCGAGGGTGACCTCGTGGCCGGCGTCCGTGAAGACGTAGTAGGGCGAGGCGAACTCCTCGAGCCAGAACCCGGTCTTGCGGCCGGTGTCGCCCAGCTGGTCGTGCGAGGTGAGGATCATCAGGATGCGGGACATGTCTGGGGGCCTTTCGTCGGTGGGGACTGCACTCTCATGGTCGTACGCAACCGAATCTCGGGCAAGGGTGACGGTGCCCACCGGCCTCACGCCGCGGCCGCCGCGCCCAGGACATCAGCGCTCCGTCACCCGCCCGTCCTGGACCTGCCAGCGGCGGTCGGTGCGGACGGTGTCCAGCATGCGGCGGTCGTGGGTGACGAGCAGCAGGGCGCCCTCATAGGTCTCCAAGGCCTGTTCGAGCTGCTCGATGGCCTCCAGGTCCAGGTGGTTGGTGGGCTCGTCGAGCACCAGGACGTTCACCCCGCGGGCCTGGAGCAGGGCCAGGGATGCCCGGGTGCGCTCGCCGGGCGAGAGCTCGTCCACAGGGCGGTTCACGTGGTCGGCCCTGAGGCCGAACTTGGCCAGCAGGGTGCGCACCTCCCCGGAGGCCATCTCGGGCACGAGCGCCTCGACGGCCGCGGCGAGCGGGACGGTCCCGACCAGCAGCGAGCGCGCCTGGTCGATCTCCCCGATCTGCACGCTGGACCCCAGGGCGGCCATGCCCTCGTCCGGGGCCTGGCGGCCCAGCAGCCCGCGCAGCAGGGTGGACTTGCCGGCCCCGTTGGGCCCGGTGATGCCGATCCGCTCCCCCGCGTTCACCTGGAGGGACACCGGGCCGAGCGTGAAGCCGCCCTGCCGGAACACGGCGTCGTTGAGGGTGGCGACCACCGAGCTGGAGCGCGGCGCCGCACCGATGGTGAACTCCAGCCTCCACTCCTTGCGCGGCTCCTCCACCTCCTCCAGGCGCGCGATGCGGCTCTCCATCTGCCGGACCTTCTGGGCCTGCTTCTCGCTCGACTCACTGTTGGCCTTGCGGCGCAGCTTGTCGTTGTCCGGGGACTTCTTCATCGCGTTGCGCACGCCCTGGCTGGACCACTCCCGCTGGGTGCGGGCGCGGGAGACGAGGTCCTGCTTCTGCTCGGCGAACTCCTCGTACCTCTCCCGGGCCTGGCGGCGCAGGGTGGCCCGCTCCTCGAGGTAGGCCTCGTAGCCGCCGCCGTAGACGCGGTTGGTGCGCTGGGCGAGGTCGAGCTCCAGGACGCGGGTGACGCAGCGGGCCAGGAACTCGCGGTCGTGGCTCACCAGCACGACGCCGCCGCGCAGCTCCTGCACGAAGGCCTCCAGGCGGGTCAGGCCGTCGAGGTCCAGGTCGTTGGTGGGCTCGTCCAGGAGCACGACGTCGAAGCGGGAGAGCAGCAGCGCGGCGAGGCCGACGCGGGCGGCCTGCCCACCGGAGAGGGAGGTCATGAGGACCTGTTCCGGGGAGGCGGAGAGGTCCAGGCCGAGGTCGGCGAGGACGGCGGGGATGCGCTCCTCCAGGTCCGCGGCGCCGGAGGTCAGCCAGCGGGTGAGGGCGGTGTTGTAGCGGTCCGCGGCGGCGTCGGTGACGTCCGGGTCCGCCAGGGCCTCGGCGGCCTCGTCCATCTCGCGGGTGGCCTCGGCGCAGCCGGTGCGGCGGGCGATGTACCCGGCCACCGTCTCCCCCGGCACGCGCTCGTGCTCCTGCGGGAGCCAGCCGACGAAGGCGTCGGCCGGGGCCAGGCTGACCGTGCCGGCCTGCGGGGCCAGGTCCCCGCCGAGGATGCGCAGCAGCGTGGACTTGCCCGCGCCGTTGGCCCCCACGACGCCGACGACGTCCCCCGGCGCGACGGTGAGGTCGAGCGCGTCGAACAGCGTGCGATGGCCGTGGCCGCCGGCCAGGCCGGAGGCGACGAGGGTGGCGGTCATGCTTCTCCTGGCTCGAGTGCGCTTCCCTGGGGCGGGTCACCGCCACACTGTCACAGATCCCCCGGGGCACCGCCCCCGGGCACCGACTCCCAGACCTGCGGCGCGTTTCCTTCCTTGCCCTGACATGGGAAGAGTCATAGCGTCGCCAGGGTCAGGTGCGCGGCTCCGCGCGGCGCACACGGCGCTCCAGAGAGAAGGCAGAGCACTGATGACTGAACCGGTGAAGTACACGCCCGACATCGAGCATTCGGTCGACCGCGAGGAGGACCTGACCCGCGAGATCCTGGCCCAGATGGGCGCGTCACAGCGCCGCGCGGCGGGAGAGCACAAGCACGCCCACCGCGATGCCCACGCCAAGAGCCACGCCGTCCTCAAGGCCACGCTGGAGGTCCATGAGGGCCTGGCTCCCGAGTTGGCGCAGGGCATCTTCGCCCGTCCGGGCACCTACGAGGCGGTGGCGCGGCTCTCCTCCGCACCCGGGGACATCCACACCGACCGCACTCCCGCCCCGCGGGGCTGGGCCTTGAAGGTGCTGGGGGTGGAGGGCAAGCGGCTGCTGCCGGACCTGGACAGCCACAATCAGGACTTCCTCATGGTGAACTTCCCGACGCTCGCCTTCGGCACCGTGGCCCGCTACAAGGAGATGCTGAGCCTGCTGGAGAAGAACTCCCAGTCCCCCGAGCTGCTGCAGCGCCTGACGACGGGCGCCGCGCGCGTGGTCCGGGGTGCGGTGGAGACCGTCGGGGGGACCCCCAGCGCCACCCTGGAGGGCCTGGGGCGGGACAACGCCCACGTCCTCGGCGAGACGTACTTCACCCAGGGCGCCCTGCGCTACGGGGACCACGTCGCGAAGATCTCGCTGGCCCCGGCGTCCGAGAACGTGCGCGCCCTGACCGGTCAGGACATGAAGGTGGAGGACTTCTCCTCGATCAGCGAGATCGTCGCCGACTTCTTCTCGCGTGAGAGCGCAGAGTACGTCCTGCGGGCGCAGCTGGCGACCGACCCGGAGCGCATGCCGGTGGAGGACGCCTCCGTCCTGTGGGACGAGGAGGAGGCCCCGCACCAGCCCGTCGCCACCCTGCGCATCGAGGCGCAGGAGAGCTACAGCCATCCCCGCCGCGTCTACGGCGACGACGCCCTCACCTTCAACCCCTGGAACGGCGTGGTCGAGCACCAGCCGTTGGGCTCCATCATGCGCGTCCGCAAGCGCGCCTATGAGCAGTCCACTCGCTTCCGCCACGAGTTCAACGACCGCCCGGCCCCCGAGCCGTCGTCGCTCGACGACATCCCGGACTGATCCCGGCCCCACCCCTCACCATTCACCCCAAAGGATTCTCGAAGGAGGACCTCATGACTGACCGCTCAGACCCCCGGCTCCAGGACGAGAGCCGTCTCGACGCCGTCAAACGCGCCGTCGAGGACGTCGCCCAGGACGCCCCCACGCTGGCCAAGATCGCCCTCGAGGCGATGATCCGTGAGCACAACCCGGACCTGTCCGGCACCGCCGACTCCGCCGGCCGCGTGGGGATGCGCTCGGGCAAGGTCTCGGAGCTGACCGCGATCGCCCGCCTCAAGCCGGGCGGCGCCGAACGGCTGCAGCGCATCTTCGACCTGACTCGCGGCAACATGGACGGCGCCCAGCGCGTGTCCACGCTCCACGACATGCGCTTCGTCTTCTTCGACGACAACACCCGCATCCTCTTCGCCACGGCCTACGACGGCGACTGGGACGCGTACATCAACGACTTCGCCACCAAGATCCCCGAGCTGATGGACCTCCTCTTCCAGAACGTGGAGGGGTGGCCGGGCATCGACAGCCCGACCGTGAAGGACTTCATCGCCGACCACCAGATCACCGCCTCCGGGTGGTTCGTGGCGAACCCGCAGGTCACCGTGGTGGACACGCGCCGACTGCAGCGCACCGAGGACGCGGTGAACACCTTCCTGGACCAGATGGCCGGGCGCACCGACCTGGACGAGGACACTGCGGCCGCCCTGAAGCAGCTCACCGACACGATCTCCACCCCCGAGGCGGTGGATTACTGAGATGGGCGTGCTCAAGGACCTGAAGGAACGTTTCGATCGGGAGCGGGTCGAGCTGCGCCTGGACGACATCCAGGGCCTGGTGCTGCGGTCGCGGCCTGAGCCCTACGTCGGCGCCCACGCCATGCTGACCGTGGAGGAGGCCGAAGGCGGCCGGGACTTCGTCCGTCGCCTGGCCGAGCACGTGACCTCCGCGCAGGACTGGGCCGACGACCTGCAGTCCTGGACCGGCGTGGCGATCAGCTATGCCGGCCTGCGCGCCCTGGGGCTGCCCGAGGACTCTCTGGCCAGCTTCCCGCTGCCCTACCAGCAGGGGATGGCGGCCCGCGCTCAGCAGCTCATGGACACCGGGCCGAACGCCCCGGAGCACTGGGACGAGGCGTTCACCCAGGACGCCTGCCACATCGCGCTGACGATCTACGCGGCCGACGCCGACGCCCTGGACGCGGCCCTGGACCAGGCGGAGGAGGTGCTGGAGCACTCCACCGGAGTGACCCTGGTGGCCACCCACCGGTTCGGGGTCGACGAGCTGAACAAGAACCCCTTCGGTTTCCGGGACTCCATCTCGCAGCCGACGGTGGCCGGCAGCGGGGTGCGGCCCCAGCCGGGCCAGGAGCGCTCCATCTCCGCCGGCGAGTTCATCCTGGGCGAGAACAGCGAGACCGGCTCCCCGCTGGCCGTGCCGCAGCCGGATGTGCTGGGCCGCAACGGGACCTACGTGGTGCTGCGCAAGTTCGCCAGTCGGGTGGGCGCCTTCAACGAGTACCTGGCCTCGCAGAGCCCGGACCCGGAGGAGCAGCACCGGATCGCCGCGAAGATGTTCGGCCGCTGGCGCAGCGGCGCCCCGCTCGTGCTCTCCCCGGACCACGACGACGAGGAGCTGGGCAACGACCCGCAGCGGCGCAACGACTTCACCTTCGAGGACGACCCGAAGGGCCTGATGTGCCCGCACTCCAGCCACATGCGTCGCCTCAACCCGCGGGACAGCGATCTGTCGATCATGACGGACGTGAACATCAAGCGGATCATCCGGCGCTCCTCGACCTACGGTCCCGGGTGGTCGCCGGAGGTGACCTCGGCCGACGACGCGAAGGAGGATCGCGGGATCTACTTCATCTTCATCAGCGCCCGGGCCTTCGACACGATCGAGTTCATGCAGCAGGAGTGGATCAACGGGGGCAACTTCGTCGACCTCGGCTCCGAGCGGGATCCGATCGTCGGTCTGCACGAGGACGACCCGACGCAGGGACGGTTCACCATCCCCGCCGAGCCGGCCCGCAAGCGCATCGACGGCATCACCACCTTCAACCGGATGGCCGGGGGCGAGTACCTCTTCATGCCCTCGCTCAGCGCCCTGCGGTGGATCGGTGAGGCGGGCTGGACCTCCGAGCAGTCGGACGCCGACGCGTGATGCAGCCCCCGTCCCCGGGCGGCCCCGCGGGCGCCCAGCCGTGGCAGGTGGACCTCGACTGGCTGTGGGGCACCCCGCCGGGCAACGACGGCTCCCCCGCGACCCTGCGGCTGGACGTCGTCGGCCCCGGGGCGGCCCGGGCGGCCGCCGCATGGCTGGGCTCCCTGCCCGGGGACGAGGACGGCGTGCGGGGCAGGGGCGGCTGGCGCGCCGACCCGGGCGAGCAGCCCGACGCGGACGACCACGCCGTCCTGCTGCTCACCTCGGCCGGTGAAGACGTGGCGGACGGGCTGGAGGACGCCGCCGACGACGCCCACGCGGCGCTGGCCGCCGTCGGGGGCCTCACCCTGCGGTGGACTCCCCTGCCCCGTGATCCGTCCCTCTGAGGCACGTCCACCCCGTCAGTAGGCTGGAGTGATGGCGACGGTACTTCTCGTGCGGCACGGCCGCACCACGGCCAACGCGACCGGACTGCTGGCGGGCCGCACCCCCGGGGTCAGCCTGGACGACCACGGACGGGAGCAGGCGGCCCGCACCGGGGACCGGATCGCGGCCGTGCCCGTGGCCGCGGTGGTGGCCAGTCCCCTGGAGCGGTGCGCGCAGACGGCACGCGCCCTCCTCGATCGCCAGCCGGGGACGGTGCCCTCGCTGGTCGACGACGACCTCACCGAGTGCGACTACGGCCACTGGCAGGGGCGCGCGCTCAGCGACCTGGCCACCGAGCCCCTGTGGGCGACGGTGCAGACCCAGCCGTCCGCCGTCGTCTTCCCCGGCGGGGAGTCCATGGCGGGCATGCAGGCCCGCGCGGTGGCGGCGATCCGCCGGCACGACGCCGCCGTGGAGGCCGAACACGGGTCCGGGGCGGTGTGGGTGGCGGTGAGCCACGGGGACGTCATCAAGTCGATCCTGGCCGACGCGCTCGGCACGCACCTGGATCTGTTCCAGCGGATCGAGGTGGGGCCCGCCTCCGTCTCCATCGTGAGCTACGGTCCGAGCCGCCCGCGGGTCTGGGCGATGAACACCGACGCCGGGGACCTGTCCTGGCTGGCGACCCTCCGCCCGTCCGACGACGCCCCGGTGGGCGGCGGCGCGGGCACCGGCCCCGGCGCGGTCGACGAGCAGACGCCTAGGATCGTGGCATGACTGATGCACCTGCCCCCGCCCATGAGTTCGACTGGCCGGATCGGGTCGTGATCGGGACGCTCGGGCGTCCCGGAGCCCGCACGTTCTACCTGCAGGTGCGCACCGGGCCCCGGCTGGTGAGCCTGGCGCTGGAGAAGCAGCAGTCGGCCCTGATGGCGGAGATGATCGACGAGATCCTCGACGATCTCATGGCGCTGGAGGGCAACCCGCACAGCGTCCCGGCCAGCACGCCCGTGGAACTCGTGGACAACGATCCGCTGGACCCGGTGCAGGAGTGGTTCCGGGTGGGGGCTATCGGCCTGGGCTGGGACCCCACCACCGCGCAGGTGCTCATCGACGCGCACCCCCTCTCCGACGACGACGCCGACCCGGCGCTCGAGGCGGACGCCGAGGCCGTGCGCGTGCGCATGCCCGTCGGCGCCGCCCGGGCGTTCGCCCGGCGCACCCGGGAGGTCGTGGACGCCGGGCGTCCGATCTGCTCGGACTGCGGCCAGCCCATCGACCCCGACGGCCACGACTGCACTCTCCCCGACTCCTGATGCGCGCCGCGGACGTGCCCGCCGACGAGCTGATGGCCGGGGAGCTGACGCTCACCGGCCGCATCACGACGGCGTCCAACGCCACGTTCCTCGGCGCGATCGGTGACACCCCGGTGGTCTACAAGCCGGTGGCCGGCGAGGCCCCGCTATGGGACTTCCCTGCCGGAACCTTGGCCCGCCGCGAGGTGGCCGCGCACCTGGTGTCCGAGGCGCTGGGCTGGGACATCGTGCCGCGCACCTGGCTGCGCGACGGGCCCTTCGGCGAGGGCATGGTGCAGCTCTGGCAGGAGCAGGACCCTGAGCAGGATGCTGTGGACCTGTTCCCGGCGGACGAGGTGCCGGCCGCGGGGTGGCTCACCATCCTGGAGGGCGAGGACGAGGACGGGAATCGGCTGGCCCTGGCCCATGAGGACTCGGCGGCGCTGCGCCGCATGACGGTGTTCGACGTGATCGTCAACAACGCCGACCGCAAGGGCGCCCACATCCTCGCCATGCCCGGCGGGCACCGCCACGGCGTGGACCACGGGCTCACCTTCCATGTGGCGGACAAGCTGCGGACCGTGCTGTGGGGCTGGTTGGGCGAGGTGCTGAGCGAGGAGGAGCGCGACGGCGTCGGCCGGGTTCTCGAGGGACTTGCTGGCGAGCTGGGGCGGGGGCTGGCGGGGTTGCTCAGTGCCGAGGAAGTCGACGCCCTTGCCGAACGCTGTGCCCGGTTGCTCGACGACGGGATCTTCCCTGCCCCGAGCGGGCTGACGCCGGCCGTGCCCTGGCCGCTCTTCTGACGGGCCTGAGGCGTCAGCGCGGCCGCAGGGACGGCGGGTGCACTCAGTCCACGAGCCCCGCCGCGGCACCGGCCGCGCGGTAGTCCGCGGCGAGCGAGTCCAGGGTGGCGTGAGCGTTGAGCCCGCTGGGGTTCGGCGCCACGAACAGCCGCGTGCCCGGCCACGGCGTCTGCTGCTCCCCCAGCGCGGCCTTCGGACGTCCGAACGCCTGCCGGTAGGCCGTCACCCCCAACACGGCGACGACAGCCGGCGCGTGCGCTGCCACGAGCGCGTCCAGGCGGGCGGGGGCGGCGGCGAGCTCCTCCGCGGTGAGCTCGTCGGCGCGGGCGGAGGCACGCGGGACGAGGTTGGAGATCCCGATGCCGCGGGCATGCAGCTCGGCGAGGTCCTCGGCCTTGTAGCCGTCGGAGGCGTCGATCAGGTGCCGGGTGAGCCCGGCGCGGTGCAGGGCCGGGTAGAAGCGGTTGCCGCGGCGGGCGAAGTGCGCACCGGTGGCGGCGGTCCACAGGCCGGGGTTGATGCCGATGAACAGCAGCCGCAGCGGGTCCGGCAGCAGGTCGGGGACGGTGCGGTCGCGGAACTGCTGGAGCTCGGCCTGGGTGAAGCGCATGTCAGTAGTGATACCTCACCTGGAGGACGATCAGGTCCTCGCCGTCGACGAGGTAGACGAGCCTGTGCTCCTCCGTGATGCGCCGGGACCATGCCCCGGCCGCGCCGTACTTCAGCTGCCCGGGCTTGCCGATCCCCTCGAAGGGATCACGCAGGGCGGCGTCGACGAGGGTGTTGATCCGTGTGAGGCCCTTGCGGTCCGTGGTCTGCCAGTGCATGTAGTCCTCCCAGGCGGAGCGGTCCCACACGAGGCGCACTCAGGCGTCCCCGTCCAGGCGGTCCAGTGCGTGCTCCTCAACGCTCCCTGCACGGGCGCGCTCGTAAGCGTCCAGCAGCCGGCGGGCGTTGGCCGGGGAGCGGAACAGGTAGGCGGTCTCCTGCCAGGCGGCGTACTCGTCCGCGGGCATGAGGACGGCGTTGCCCCTGCGGGAGACGATCTCCACGGCGTCGCGGTCCGCATTCACTCGCTCGATGAGCGGGAACAGGGTCTTGCGGGCTTCACTGGCACTGATGGACATGCGGGCCTCCTCGGGCGCGATGTGGCACCTGCTTATGGTACCAGTCGGTGAGGTGGAACTCAGGAGGCACCCTGCCGGATGCAGAACTTCTTGCCCTCGTGGTCCGTGGGCGCGGCGACGACGGAGACGACGGCGACGCCGGGGGCCCGGCCACGGCGTCCCCACCTGGTGTTGCATGGCGGGGTGCGGCGGGGCGTGTCAACTTGTCTGTGTAAGCGGGGTGGTCACAGGTAGGGGTTGATCCGGTCGGGGTAGGCCGCGGCGAGCTGGGCGAGGGCCTGCTTCCAGTTCGTGACGGCCTGACCTTCGACGAGCCGGCCCTGGGCTTTGCGCTGGCCGGCGGGTTTGCCCCGGTCCCGAGCGCGTTCGGCGGCGCGTTTGTCTTCGATGTTGCAGATCGCCAGCCAGAGCAGCTTCACCGCCGCCTCGGTCGAGGGGAAGTGGCCGCGGTTCTTGGTCACCTTCCGTAGCTGGAAGTTCAGCGACTCGATGCTGTTGGTCGTGTAGATGACCTTGCGGAGCATGGGTGGGAACTGCAGGAACGGGATGAACCGCTCCCAGGAGTTCGCCCAGGTCGCGGCTGCAGACGGGTACTTCGTGCCGAGCTCGGAGGCCTCGAACTCGGCCAGCGCCTTCCTCGCGGTCTCTTCGTTGGGGGCGGTGTAGATCGGCTTCAGCGCGGCGGCGACCTTCTTGCGGTCCTGGTAGGCCACGAACCGCATCGCGGCCCGGATCAGGTGAACCACGCAGGTCTGGACCATCGAGTCCGGCCACGTCGCCTCGACCGCCTCCGGCAGGCCCTTGAGCCCGTCGCAGCACACGATCAGCACGTCCTGCACGCCCCGGTTGGCGAGATCGGCGCAGACGTGGGCCCAGAACGCCGAGCCCTCGGTGTCCTGGACCCAGATCCCCAGCACGTGCTTGATGCCCTCGAGGTCCACGCCGACGGCGATGTAGGCGGCACGGTTGAGGACCTGGCTGTTCTCTCGGATCTTGATCCGGATTGCGTCGAGATAGATCACCGGATAGAACTCCTCCAGCGGCCGCGACTGCCACGCCAGGACCTCTTCGCTCACGGCGTCGGTGATGTTGGAGATCGTCTCGTGCGACAAGTCCGTGCCGATCGTGGAGGCCAGGTGGTGCTGGATGTCCCGGATCGTCATTCCGCCGGCATAGAGGCTGATGATCATGTCATCCAGGCCCCCGAGGCGCCGCTGGCCCTTGGGCACCAGGCGCGGGGTGAACGACCCGCCCCGGTCTCGCGGGACGTCCAGCTCGATCGGCCCGACCTCGGACTCCACGGTCTTCGGGGTGGTCCCGTTGCGGGAGTTGGCGTGCTTCAGCGCCTCGCTCGAGCCCTTCTCGTAGCCCAGATGGCTGGTCAGCTCGGCCTGCAGGCCCCGCTCGAGCGCGGCCTTGACCAGCGCGGGCACGAACCCGCCGTCACCGGTGAGCTCGACGCCGCCCGCGTCGATCTGCGCGAACAGGGCATCAAGCTGCCCTGAGGCTTTCAGCTGCTCGACCAGGTCCTGGCCCGAGGGCTCGCCTGGGTTCTTCTCGTCGATCATGGTCATGATTCTTACCGTTCCTCTCGGTACGGCTTACACAGACCATCTGACACGCCCGTGCGGCGCGCAGTCCGTCACCCGCGTTGCGGTCGAAGAGCGCGCCGGGCCCTGCCGCAGAAAAGCTCACTGCTCGCCGGTACGTTTCCGTCGCGCGTGGCCAGCCCCGACAGAGACGGCAGCGTGAGTCCGACCGGACGCGTGATTGCCGCGAGGAACCGCGCCCGATGAGCCGAGCGCACCTCTACGCATGGACGCCAGATCAACAGGGCTGTTCGCACCTGCGTCTTACCTCGCCCCTCACCAGGGGGACCCGATGGTTGCCAGGAAGATCGCCATGGAGATCCCTGCGAACACGAGCAGGGTCACCCCCATCCAGGGCCCCACGTGCCGACTTGTCGGTACCTGCGTTCTCCCCAGGCGGCCGACCAGGACAGCGAGGCCGATGGCTTGGACGACCCCCAGGCCCGCCAGTGACGGATCCCGGAGAAAGACGGCCAATGGCAGGAAGTGCAACGCGACCACGACTGCCACCCACCACGCCATCCAGCGCCCCTGGCCCCGCCGCGCGAGGACGAAGCAGCCGACAGCCGCGAGCAGCACCTCCAGTCCGACCACGACCCCGAACCAGGCGTACTGACCGTCGAGTGCTGACCCGTCGCTCCAGCGGGTGAAGACGGCGAAGCCGAAGATCCCGGCCACGATGAGCCCGACAGCGGAACCCGCTCCCAGCCACTCTCTGCCGGATCTCGGCGGGTCCTCCTGTCCCCATCCGAACCAGACGAAGGACATGGCGCCGAACCACGCGATCGTGAATGCATGGTCGCGGGCGAATTCGGTGAGCATCGGTGCACCTCCGTGGAGATCGACGGGTCCAGTCCGATGGACTCTATGCGGGAGCCCAGATCATTCTGAGCACCGCGACACCGGCAGACGGTGCGCTGCTGTGTGATCCACGGTTGCAGGCGGCCAATAATGTCCGAGCCTTCTGCGAATTGGAGAATGAACTTGCCACACACTTGGAAACGACGGAAAGACTCGATCAGCACTGGATGATCCGCCATGAAATCTATCGGACCGGGTATTTGGAAAAGCGGGATGTTTCCAATATTTTTGAGTTCCTTTGGTTCTACGAAGCTATTAAATTCGGGATCCGATCCACACATTGAACCGGAACTCTACTACTTTCCGTAGCCGAATAATCTTTCGCTAATAGACTCGCCTCATGAGCACTCCGCCTCCTGTCCGCGCCGCCATCTCCTTGCGAGTCAGCCAGAACAGCGAGATGGACGGCCTGGCCATCGACGATCAGCGAGGAGACTGCATCGCGGAGGCCGAGCGCCGCGGCTGGCCAGTCAAGCCTTACTCGACCTAAGGCGAGCAGTCGGCTGCCGGGCGAGGGCATCCGCGTCGTCTTCAGGCTCCGGGAACCCGAGTGGTTGCCGCCGGGCAGGGCTGCTGGGAGCTGCTGGCTGGAGCCTGCCGAGGCTTCTGGAACCCCGAAGACGCTTGCTGCGGGCGCGACGGTGCAGGCTGGGGGCGGGATGTCCGAGTTTGGGAGCGGTCGAGCGTCCCGCCCTTTCCCAGATCGGACCCTCAGCCAGTCGCCTGCACCAGCACAAGTGTTGAGGCGTCAACATCGTCACGCGTGCGGACCTCTGGCAAATGGGAGTCCTCCAGCGAGGCCAACTGCATGGCGGCCCTCGCTTGCTCCACCGCCATGCCGACTGACTGTGCGGAGGCTATGGCGGCGTAAAACTTGGCCGCGAACGTGATCGCCGCCAAGTCGGTGATTGACTCCGACATGCCAATGACCGTGGGCACCGTCTGGAGCAGATCCTCGACCCCTTCCAGACTCTCGCAGGCATTGAGGACGACGAGCCTGGGCGGCTCGTCCGTCGCGCCCAGGACGCGAGCAAGAAGTGCAAACTCGATCCCCGCCCCGTCCTGCGAACCCGCATCGTCCTCCAGCAGGAGACCCAATGCGGAGGCGTGGCCAGAGAAGTGGACGACGTGCGGACGGTGGTCGTTCAGGCCGTCGATCAGGTCCATGCCGGTAGCGGCGGGGAGGTGCTCGACGGTTACGAGATCACGCCACTTCGAGGCACGGAGCGACTGCTTGACCTGCCGCACCTCCTGGTCGACTCGAAGCCACACCCCCTGCGTCTCGACGGAGCCGTCCGGTAGTTCGATGGTCGTCTCAATGGCGTAAGGATTGGCGGTGAGGTAGAGCACGCGGAGGGGCTCCGGTTTCGGAGGCTGCACCTCCACGTAGCGAATCTGATTGGTGGAGCTACTCAGACGCGCGACCTCGCGAGCGTGGTCCTTCTCCTTCTGTCGACGGCGATCATCCTCGCGGTCCCGAGCGCGCTGCTCACTCCGCTCCTTCTGACGCCGACGATCTTCTGCACGATCGCGTTCTCGTTGCTCGGTTTCCTCGGCACTACGAAGCGAAGTACGCTTAGAGGCAATCGACTTGTTCGCGTCCGCGATCTTGCGAGACAGATCCGCCACCTTGGCGCTTGCGGTGGTCGCCTCCTTCTCCTTGCGCTCGGCGGTGGACAGTGCCATGCGACGGGTCGAGTCGCTCCTGGTGCGTCCGGCTTCGTCTCTCTTCTTGCGGGCCGCCGCTGCCGCGTCGTCCACGGTTTTCTGCGCCTTCGTCTGGTCTTTCTGGAGCCGGGAAACCTTTGTTTCCAGACTCGTGATTTCTTTCCTGAGGTGGTCAGTCCGTGACATGCCTTCTCCCTTCCATGTTCGGAGTATGTCAGGTGGAGCCGCCAATCCTCCGCAGCCCCCCCCCAGGACGCTGGATGCGCTAACCGCGTATGAGGATCAGGGTGTACGCGAAGCAGTCGCTCGCCACCCAGCCACCCCGGCGGTGGCGCTGGAGGCGATGGCTGGAGAACTGGACCGACTGCGAGACCTCCGCATCGCGCGCGCCCTGGCCGGGAACTCAGGCACGCCCTCCCGCGTCCTGGAGGCGTGGTTGACCGAAGGAACCGGGGGCTGGAAGACCCTGGCGCGAACTGCGCTCCGGGGGGGGGGGGGGGGGGGGGGGGACGCGCAGAGACCGCGGCGGGAGCGATCCTCGCAAGCGCCGAGCACCTCGGTGTGGGCATCGCGTGTGCCACCGATCGGGTGGCAGCACCAACCGCCCCTGTCTGGACGCCCTACTCGCGCACGTGCGGGAGGGGGACGAGGTCGCGGTTGCCTTGATGGATCGGCTCGCACGGTCAGTCCCCGACCTGTTGGCGCTGGTAGACGGCTTAACTGGCCGGGGGGGGTGACCGTCCGCTTTCTCAAAGAGGGGCAGACCTTCGAGCTGGGCTCCGCGTCCTCCATGAGCCGCTTCCCTCTCGGCGTACTGGGAGCGGTCGCGGAGTTCGAGCGCTCGCTGATTCGGGAGTGGCAGGCCGATGGCATCGCCCAGACGGAGGCAAAGGTGTCTATCGAGGCCCAAGCCGCAGCCTCTCTTCGATCAGGTGGAGGAGGCCCCCCAGCGGGTGGCCGCAGGCGTTCCGCTCTCGCGAGTGGCCCGCGAAGCGGGGGTGAGTCGCAGCCTTATGAGCGGCGCGATGAAGCGGCCAGGGCCCTATGCCACCCCGTCAGGAGTGGCCTGAAAGTCGGCGCCCCGGGCGGCGGGCACAAGGCGTGGCCGGGTAGACCTGCGGCCTCAGTCGTCATTCAGGTGGAGCCGCAAATTGTAAGGGCGCGGCATCGGGACGTCATTCAGCCCAATTTCGTTTCGGAGGCTCTTGCGCAGAGCGAAAATCACGGGTCCTAGCGAGCCTTCCGTGGTCTCCTCAAACTGGACCATGAACTTCGAAGCCGCATCGATCTCTTCCTTGCCGCCCAGCAGCATGATGTCTGAGAAGGCCGCTTCCAAGTCGTCCCGATGCTCTCTGGTCAGACGCTCTCGGTTAGACGCCCGGATGAGACGCCGGTAAGCGCTCAGCAGGAAGTCCACACGCTGAGTACGCCTGGCACCCAGGGCTTCGCGCTGGAGCGTCAGCCGGTGCACAAGAAGACCGCCGACGATGGCGCCGAAGGCCGCGGAGAGAAGGGGCAAGGAAACAGCCAGCCAACCTGTCACTTCTCGGCACCCGAGGTAAATTCGCTACTGAACTCCACACCATCGTCGCTATCCAAAAACGCCTTCAACTCGCGCGAAAGCGACGCGCTGGCCTCATCTTGAAGGGACTCCGTCTTGTCAAGATATCGGAGCTCCTTCAGGCGCTTCTCCACCTGAGTAAGCAGCAGTTTGCCATAAAGTACGTCATCGGTTGGGCCCGCGCTCTCGGGCCACAATTCATCGGTGCGAGGGGTGCCGCCATCCAGGTGGACCCTGTTGATCGCTCTACGCTTCTCGCGATGCTTCGCCCTAAGCTGAGGCAGCCATTCGGCAACGACATCAGAACGAACTTGGGTAGCGGTTTCCACGTCTAGATTAGTGACCTTAGCTATGTGTTCGACCGTGGCATGATATGCTTCCGTATCGCACATTTTCGGACAAAAGACCTCAATTCCTCGCTCGATAAACACCCGTGACCATTCTTCCAGTTCGTCATCGGTAAGAAAGTCCCGATCGCGATGAACGATAACGCGCGGAGAACTGACCATCATGTCAGACATCTCACGGAAGGCCTCCGCTGTATACTTGTTCCCAAGCCCATTGAATGACGCAATCTTGACTTTCTCATCATGAAAGCCCGACTCGCGCAATGCAAGTCGAAGCGCCCAAGGATCCTCGTCCTCAGTACAGATGATCACCTGACTTCGCAGATCGAGCTGGTCAAGTGCACCAAGGTCCATCAAAAGCGCGGTCAGATCCCGTCGATCATCGGTTTCGACGTCTCCATCCTTCATCCATACGACTTTGACAGCATCAGACGCGCCCGTGATCAAATGACGGCTGTGTGTACTGACAATAACTTTGCACTTCTTAACCGTCGCAATCTTCTCTAGCGCAACACCGAGCGCCTTTTGGCGCGACGGATGGAGATGGCTGTCCGGCTCATCCACCAGAAGAAGCGCCGGCTTGAACAGGAGCACGTAGGCGAAAATCTGAGTGATCTGCAAGATTCCCGTTCCCCATAGGTCCACGGGGAGATGGTCCTTAGCCGTAGTTGACTCCCCCGTCGCAAGTCGAACGTCCACGTAAAGATCCCGATCTGGGTCATAGCGAACCAGGAAAGATACCGGAGTCTTCAGTACTGACTCCAAAAGGGTCTCTAGATCTCTCAGCTCATTCCGCTCCGAGAGCAGGCGAATAATATTGCGAAAGACAAGGTTGGCGTCACCACTTGCGGCCTTGCGGAAGACGGCAGCATAACCGCTCATTTCCTCACGATGTGGCACACCCGCAAGGCCAGGAACGTAGACGCTAAATAATTTCTTGGGGTCGCTAATCACTTGACCAAAACCTGGAGAAGTACCGGAACGGTCGACGCCAACATTATTGTGATTCCGAGCCTTGTACATCTCGATCCGAAATTCTGACGCTAAGTCGCTATCAGCAGGCACCCCCTCAAACAAGACCGACCCCCGAAGGCCATCTCCGCGATTGGAGTACTGGGCCCCATGACCAAGAAGGGAAACTCAGCGACGGGAGAATACCGTAAACTAGCCTCGGCAATGACCTGCTGGCCCAACTCCACCGAGGCCTGCGCACAGCTGACTGCGGTATGGATGGCCTGCAGAACGCTGCTCTTGCCAGAGTTGTTCCCTCCGACCAAATACGTGATGGGCCCCAACTCGATTCGAGTGTCCGCAATTCGCTTAAAATTTCGAATACGGACACTGTTGATAATAAGAGGAGATCGTCGCTGCCCGAGCACCTCGGGACCACCGCTCATAAGCCCCACCCCGTCGCCTTCAAGCTCTGCGTCGGTCGACGCCCCAGGGGACGGAGGGTCGATGCTCATTTCTTACCTCCAGACGTTAATCCGCTACGGAACTCCACCACGTCGCCGTCCTTCATCACGTAGTCCTTGCCCTCCATGCGCACCTTGCCGGCGGCCTTGGCGTCGGCCATGGAGCCGGCGGCCACGAGGTCGTCGAAGGAGACGATCTCGGCCTTGATGAAGCCGCGCTGGAAGTCGGTGTGGATCACGCCGGCGGCCTCCGGTGCGGTCGCGCCGACCGGGATGGTCCACGCTCGCGTCTCCTTCGGCCCCGCCGTCAGGTAGGTCTGAAGGCCCAGGGTGGAGAAGCCGACGCGGGCCAGCTGGTCCAGCCCGGACTCGTCCTGCCCGGCCATCTCCAGCATCTCGGCGGCCTCCTCCTCGGAGAGCTCCACGAGGTCGGACTCGAGCTTGGCGTCCAGGAACACGGCGTCGGCGGGGGCCACCAGATCGCGCAGCTCCTGCTGCTTGGCCTCGTCCCCCAGCACACCTTCGTCCGAGTTGAACACGTAGATGAACGGCTTGGCGGTGAGCAGGCTCAGCTCCCGCAGCCGGTCCATGTCCAGCTTGTCCTTGTCCTTCGCGGCGAAGATCGTCTCGCCCCGCTCCAGCACCGCGAGCGCGGCCTGGAGCGCCTCGAGGTCGGCGGGCTCCTTCTTCTTGCCCTTGACCTCCTTCTCGACGCGCGGGATCGCCTTCTCCACGGTCTGCATGTCCGCGATGATCAGCTCGGTGTTGATGGTCTCCATGTCCGAGGCCGGGTCCACCTTGCCGTCCACGTGGACGACGTCGCCGTCGTCGAACGCGCGCACCACCTGGGCGATCGCGTGGGCCTCACGGATGTTCGCCAGGAACTGGTTGCCTAGGCCCTCCCCCTCGGAGGCGCCCTTCACGATGCCGGCGATGTCCACGAAGGACACCGTGGCCGGCAGGATGCGCTCGGAGCCGAAGATCTCAGCCAGCTGCGGCAGGCGCTCATCCGGCAGGTTCACCACGCCCACGTTCGGCTCGATCGTCGCGAACGGGTAGTTCGCCGCGAGCACGGTCTGGCGCGTCAGCGCGTTGAACAGGGTCGACTTGCCCACGTTGGGCAGTCCCACGAATCCGATTGTCAAAGCCACAGTCCGGCAGTCTACCGGCGGGCCCGCCGCGGCGGAGGCGTCCCGCACCGGCCCCGCTCCGTGGGCAGAACCAGCATCCCCGCCCGCTCCGTGGGCAGGAAGCGCGCTCTCCCCTGTTTCGGGGGCAGAACCGGCAGGGTTTTCCCTCCCGGGGGCAGAAACCTTCGCTCTCCTGCCCACGGAACCCAGAGGCCCAGCCCCCCGCCCCCACGCGCCCACGGAACCCAGAGACCCGCACCACCCAGCACGCATCCCCGCCCAGATGACCGATCCGTAGGGTGGGCGGGCCGCCCAGACCCCGACGAGAGGAAGCACACCTGTGTCTGCCGACCAGAGGACGACAGCCGAGACCGCAGGGCCACCGGGTCCACCCCACGCCAAGTCCCCGCGGCACCGTGCGCCTGCGCTCCAACGACTACCGGGACAAGCCGGCCGTGGACCCGCGCTACTTCACCGACCCGGAGGGCCATGACATGGCCGTCGCGGTGGCCGGCATCCGGCTGGCCCGGGAGATCGTCTCCCAGCCGGCCATGGCGGCGTGGGCGGGGCGCGAGCTGGCCCCGGGCGTGGACGTGCAGACCGATGAGGAGATCGCCGACTACGTGCGCCGCACCCACAACACCGTGTACCACCCGGTGGGCTCGGTGCGCATGGGCGCCGACGACGACGCCATGAGCCCCCTGGACGCCCGCCTGCGCGTCAAGGGCGTGACGGGTCTGCGCGTGGCCGACGCCTCCGTGATGCCCGAGCACGTGACCGTGAACCCCAACATCACGTGCTTCATGATCGGCGAGAAGGCGGCACAACTGATCCTGGCCGACCGCGCCTGACCACCACGCAGATGCGGCGGGCCCCCCGGTGGGGACCCGCCGCAACTGCGTTCGGGGGCGGGCCGCGCGCCGGTCACGCGCGGCTCCGTCAGAGGGCGATCACTCGCCGGAGGTCTCGGCGGCGGAGCCCTCCACGGCCTCACCCTCTACGGCCTCGCCCTCCACCTGGGCGGCGGAGCCGGTGTGCTTGACCTGGATCTTGCGCGGCTTGGCCTGCTCGGCCACCGGGATGGTCAGCAGCAGCACGCCGTCGCTGTAGTCGGCCTCGATCTTGTCCAGGGCCAGGCCCTGGCCGAGGTTGAGCTGGCGGGCGAAGGTGCCGGCCGGACGCTCCTTGGTGAGCCAGCGACGGTCCTCCCCGGCGGGGGCCTCCTTGCGCTCGGCGCGGACGGTGAGCGTGCGCTCCTCGACGTCCACGTCGATCGAGCTCGGGTCCACGCCCGGCAGCTCCACCTCGGCGACGAACACGTCGCCCTCGCGGTAGAGGTTCATGGGCATGGAGGCGGCGCCGGAGGTGCGGGCGAAGCCGGTCATCAGGCGCTCCATCTCGCGGAACGGATCAATGGGACGAGCCATGGTCGATCACTCCTCATGCAGGGCGGGCCGCTCCGGTTGAGCGGCGACTATCCTGTGCAACGCCGTCCCCCCACGGGGTATTCCACGGAGTTGAGTCAGCCCCGCTCAACCCTGTCCAGGGCGGTCCGGAACGCGGCCTCCGCCGTCTCGCCGTAGGGCACGAACAGCACCTCGTCCACGGTGTCGCCCACCTCGTCCGCCATCGCGTGGCAGGTCTCGACGGCGATCCGCGCCGCGTCCTCCATGGGCCAGCCGTAGATCCCCGCGGAGATCGCCGGGAACGCGACCGTCCGGGCGCCGAGCCCGGCCGCCACCTTCAGGGACTCGCGGTAGCACGAGGCAAGGGTGTCGGACTTGTCGATCGTCTTGGCCCACACCGGGCCCACCGTGTGGATGACCCAGCACGCGGGCAGGCGCCCCGCCGTCGTCGCCACGGCCTGCCCGGCGGGCAGCCCCTCCGGCAGGTCGGTCTCGCGCAGGCGGCGGCACTCGGCCAGGATCTCGGGGCCGCCGCGCCGGTGGATGGCGCCGTCCACTCCTCCGCCGCCGAGCAGGGTGGAGTTGGCGGCGTTGACGACGGCGTCCGCGTGCGTGGCCGTGATGTCCCCGGGAGCGAGGGTGAGCTGCATGGGTTCACGCTAGGCGCGGGTGGGCGCCGTCGGACAGGGCCGGTAGCCTCGGCCCCATGAGCACCCCGACGCCCACCGGACCGACCCCCACGCCTCCCGGCGGCGAGCTGCTGCCGCTGATCAGCCTCGCGGTGGAGCACGTGTTCGACACGCTCGGCCGGCAGTCCGTGTTCGCCCCCACGATCCTCGCCGTCGCCGCCGACGGCCAGCGCGGCATGTGGGAGCACCCGGACCTCGAGCCCGAGCAGGCGGCCGCCACGGTCGCGAAGATCAGCCCGCGCCCCACGCGGGCGGTGGCCGTGTTCGACGGCGAGATCGAGACGGCCGACGGGCCCCGCCCGGCCGTCGCGGTGGAGGCCTTCGACGCCGCCGCCCTGGCCTCGACCCGCATGGTCTTCCCGTATCTGCCCGGCGTCGCCGCGGCGGGCATCGCCGCCCGCGTCGACGGCGACCCGCAGGTCGTGGCCAACGGCCCCAACCCGCTCTTCGGCTGAGCCGCCCACCACGACGACGGCGCGCCGCCGCCTAACGTGTCCCTGCGGCCTGCGAGGGTGGGGGCATGGAGATCCTCAGCCTGCTGCTCGCCCTCATCCTCGGACTCGTGCTGGGCGCCCTGGTGGGCGCGTGGCTCATGTGGCGCCGGGCGGCCGGCGGCGGTGAGGAGGCCCGCCGGGCCCAGGCCGAGCTGGCCGCGCTGCGCACCGAGCACCAGGGGGCACGAGAAGAGCTCGCGGCCGCCCGGGCGGAGCAGCGCGCGCTCACGGCCGCGCGCGCCGAGGACGCCGAACGCCAACGCGCGGAGTCCCAGGTGATGTCCACGCTCGCGCCGCTGGGCCAGCGGCTGGCGGCGCTCCAGGAGCAGGTGAGCGTGCTGGAACGGGACCGGGCGTCCCAGTTCGGCCGGCTCGGGGAGCAGCTCCGCGCCGCCGCGGCCACGGACCGTGACCTGCTGAACCAGACCACGTCGCTCATGGCCACCCTCAAGTCCACCTCCGCGCGGGGCCACTGGGGCGAGGCGCAGCTGCGGCGGGTCGTCGAGGCGGCGGGCATGCTCCACCACGTGGACTTCACGGAGCAGGCCACGCTGTCCGGCAAGGACGGCGAGCGACTCCGCCCGGACCTCGTGGTGTCCCTGCCCGGCGGCAAGGCCATGGCCGTGGACGCCAAGGCCCCCATCGGGGACGCGCTGGCCGCCGAGGCCCTCGCGGACGAGCCCGGCGAGGAGGCGTACGAGCGGCGCCAGGCGCTGGCCGCCCAGCACGCCGCGGCCGTGCGCCGCCACGTGGACCAGCTCTCCGCGAAGTCCTACTGGGCCGGCCTCGAGCACTCCCCCGAGCTGGTCCTGTGCTTCCTGCCCGCCGAGTCGCTCCTGGCCGCGGCCCTGGACGCAGACCCCGGGCTGCTGGACCACGCGTTCTCCCGGAACGTCGCGCTCGTCGCCCCCGTCTCCCTCCTGACCGCCCTGAAGTCCGTGGCCTACGCGTGGCGGCAGGACACCCTGGCCGAGAACGCCCACACCGTGGTGGCCAGCGCGAAGGACCTCTACGAGCGCCTCGGCACGCTCGGCACCCACCTGGACCGCATGGGCGGCTCCCTCAAGACCGCCGTCGACCGCTACAACCAGCTCGTCGGCAACGTCGAGTCGCGCGTGCTCCCCGCCGCCCGGCGCCTCCGCGACGCCGACCCGGGCCTGGCCCCCACGCCGGACATCCGCACGCTCGAGTCCGCGCCCCGGCCCCTGGCCGCCCCGGAACTGGTCGCGGGCGTGGAGGAGGACGAGCTGCGCCGTCGTCGGGCGGAGTCGGCGCGGGAGGCGTGAGCGGGGGCCGGGCGGGTGGGCCGTCGCGGCCCCGACGTCGTCTTTCCGCGCCCCGGGCCACTTGCTACCGTGAAACTCACAGAGAATTGCCAGGCCATGCCAAGGGCCTGACCTGATGAGGAGGCCCCATGGAGTCCCGTCCACTCCCCCCGCCGAGCAACGTCAACGAGCACGTCTCCCGCTTCGACCCCCGGGCGGCCGCCCAGGAGTTCGAGCACGAGCTCTCCCCGGGCATGCGTGACGAGCCGCTGTCCGGCGGCGAGAACGTCAAGCGCATCATCGGCCTCGTGGCCGGCCCCCTGCTCGCCGTCGCCCTGTTCCTGCTGATGCCGGGCGACCTCGGCGTCTGGCCCCGCCTCGTCGCCGCCACCGCCGTGCTCATGGCCGTGTGGTGGATGACCGAGGCCCTGCCCATCCCCGCCACCGCCCTGCTGCCGCTCGTCGTCTTCCCGCTCGGCGTGCCCGCCGAGGAGTCCGACGGCGGCATCACCTTCGACGCCGTCGGCGCGAGCTACGGCAACAACATCATCTTCCTGTTCATGGGCGGTTTCATGCTCGCCCTGGCCATGCAGCGGTGGAACCTGCACCGGCGCATCGCGCTCGGCGTCCTGAAGTTCATGGGCGCCAGGACCGTGAACCTCGTCCTGGGCTTCATGATCGCCACCGGGTTCATCTCCATGTGGGTGTCCAACACCGCCACTGCCGTGATGATGCTCCCCATCGGCGTGTCCATCCTCGTGCTCGTCCAGCGCTACGGCACGGACGGCGCCCTGACCGCGGACGAGGCAGCGGGCCAGGCCGACCGCCCCGCCGCGCCCGCATCCGCGCCCGGCGAGGCCCCCACGCAGGCCGAGATCCGCTCCCTCACGAAGACGAACTTCGGCACCGCGCTCATGCTCGGCATCGCCTACGCCGCGTCCATCGGTTCGCTCGGCACCATCATCGGCACCCCGCCCAACACCCTGCTCGCGGGCCACATGGCCGCCGAGCACGGCGTGGAGATCGGCTTCGGCCAGTGGATGCTGGTCGGCGTGCCGATCGCCGTCGTCCTGCTCTTCGCGTGCTGGTTCCTGCTCACCCGCGTGCTGTTCCGCCCGGAGATCGACGAGGTCCCCGGCGGCCGCGACCTGATCGCCACCGAGCTGGCCCGCCTCGGCCGCATGAGCGCCCCCGAGGCCAAGGTCCTCGCCGTCTTCGTCCTCGCCGCGCTGGCCTGGATCACCGTGCCGCTGATCTCCGAGTACGTCCTGGACCTGACGTCCCCGCTGCTCTCGGACGCGGCCATCGCCATGGTCGTCGGACTCATCCTGTTCCTCCTGCCGGCCGGTGGCGGGGCCGGGCGCGGCGTGCGCCTGCTCGACTGGGAGGCCGCGAAGGAGCTGCCGTGGGGCGTGCTCCTGCTGTTCGGCGGCGGCCTGGCCCTGTCCGGTCAGTTCTCCAAGTCGGGCCTGTCCACGTGGCTCGGTGAGCAGGTCAAGGGCCTCGGCGACATCCCCGTGTGGGTGCTCGTGGTGATCGCCGCCGTCGGCATCCTGCTGCTGACCGAGATGACCTCGAACACGGCCACCGCGGCCACGTTCCTGCCCGTCGCCTCCGGCGTGGCCCTGGGCACCGGCGTCGCCCCGCTCATGCTGGCCGCACCCGTCGCCCTCGCCGCGACCTGCGCGTTCATGTTGCCCGTGGCCACCCCGCCGAACGCCATCGCGTACGGCTCCGGCTACGTGTCCATCGGCCAGATGGTGAAGGGCGGCGTGTGGCTGAACATCATCGCCGCCGTGCTGATCTCCATCGCGTCGATGACCCTGCTCGTCTGGGTCTTCGGGCTCTGAGTCCCTGACCACCCGCCGGCCCGGAACGCCGAGGCCCGGCACGCCGAGGCCCGCAGACGCGCCGCTTCGCCGGCGTCGTGACGGCGAGTCTGCGGGCCTCAGCGAGGAGACGAGGGGCGCGGTCAGGCCTCGGCGTCGCGACGGCGTCCGCCGAGCGAGCGGGACTCGTCACCCACCCGCTTGAGTTCGGCGCGCACCTCCTTGGGCAGGGAGAAGATGATGTCCTCCTCGGCGGTCACCACCTCGTCCACCTGCCCGTAGCCGTACTCGGCCAGCAGCGCGAGCACCTCCTGGACCAGCACCTCGGGCACGGACGCGCCCGAGGACAGGCCCACGGTGGCCACGCCCTCGAACCAGGACTCGTCCACCTGGTTGGCGAAGTCCACGCGCTCGGCGCGGGAGGCCCCGTACTCCGCGGCGACCTCCTTGAGGCGCACCGAGTTCGAGGAGTTCGCCGAGCCCACGATGATCACCAGGTCGCACTCCGGCGAGATCGACTTGATGGCCGCCTGCCGGTTGGAGGTGGCGTAGCAGATGTCGTCCGAGGGCGGGTCCTGCAGGTTCGGGAACCGCTCGCGCAGCACGGAGACGATCTCGAGGGTCTCGTCCACGGAGAGCGTGGTCTGGGAGAGCCAGATCAGGTTGTCCGGGTCCTCCACCTGGATGGTCTGGGCCTCGGCGACGTCGTTGATCACCGTGGTGTGCTCGGGCGCCTCGCCGAACGTGCCCTCGACCTCCTCGTGGCCCTCGTGGCCGATCAGCAGGATCTGCTTGTCCTGCTTCGCGAAGCGCACGGCCTCGCGGTGCACCTTGGTCACGAGCGGGCACGTGGCGTCGATGGTGCGCAGGTTGCGCTGGGCGGCCTCCTCGACGACGGCCGGGGACACGCCGTGCGCGGAGAACACGGTCAGGGCGCCCTCGGGCACCTCGTCCAGCTCGTCGACGAACACCACGCCACGCTCGGTCAGGGTGTCCACGACGTGCCGGTTGTGGACGATCTCCTTGCGCACGTACACGGGGGCGCCGTGGTGCTCGAGGGCCTTCTCGACGGCGACGACGGCGCGGTCCACGCCGGCGCAGTAGCCACGGGGGGCGGCCAGCAGCACGCGCTTCTCGCCGGACACGGGCGCGGCCGCCTCGACCTCCTCACGGGGACGACGGACGCGCGGGACCTGCGGCATCCCGAGGCCGACGGCGGACGGACGGGCGGAGACGGAGGGAGCGGACATGCCCTCCATGCTATCGGCCGGGACGCCGACCGGGCCCGGGCTTCGCCGCGGGCTCAGCGCGACGTGACGTCGGCCGCGGTGTGGGAGCGGCCCACCACGGGGGAACCGTCCGCCCGGGCCGCGCGGACCCGCCCACGCCGAGCGACCCACAGCTCCGCCAGGGCCAGCAGCAGGCCCGCGGCCAGCACGATCCAGCCCAGGGTGGTCAGGGTCTGGGGGTAGGGGGCGACGGCGGCCGCGAACGCCGGGCGCGCGGCGTCCTCCATCTGCTGGACGAACGCGGCCACCCCGGGGGAGGCCCCCTCGGGCGCCGTGAGGTGGACCGCGTCCGGACCCAGGCGGGCGCCGCCGATCAGCCCGCCGGCCAGGGCGACCGCACCCGCCACGGCCAGGGCGAGGCCCCGCCGTCGTCGGGGGGCGAGCAGCAGGGCGCCCACGAGCGCCAGCACGGAGGCGGCGGCGGCCCAGCGCCAGTGCGTGGAGGCGTCCACCCAGCGGTGCACGGTGGCCCGGTCCGTGCCGGCCAGGGCGTCGATGCGCGCGTCCATGCGCAGCGCGGTGCTGTCCCGCAGCTCCGCGGCGCGGTCGTACAGGGGCGCCAGCAGGGTGTCCGCGGCCCAGTCGCCGACGTCCGCGCCCATGATCGTCTCCAGCAGCGCCTGCCCGGGCAGGTCGAACCGGTCCTCGCGCAGGTCACGTTCGATGTCGCCCAGGGCGGCGGTGATCCCGGACTGCGCGACGGGACCGAACGGGATGGTCACGTCCGCGCCCGAGCCGGGCTCGTCCGCGCCCTCCGGGTCCTCGAGCTGGGCGAGCCAGGCGCGCCGGGCCTCGTCGGCGGTGTCGGACCAGCCCTGCACCACCTGCGGGTCGTCCGCCACGCGCTGGGCCAGCGGGCGCAGCAGGTCCTCGGCCGTCTGGGCCAGCGGGCCCGGCACCTGCTCGGGGACGGCGTCGTGCACGACGTCGTCGATCACCCCCGGCACGGCGGCGCGGACCTCGGGGTCCACGGCGACCTGCTCCGTCACCCCGCGCAGCAGCTCCGGGCGGTGCGTCGCCTCGTCGACGAGGGCGCCGGCCGTCGCGAGCACCGCCAGCAGGCCCGCCAGGGCTGCGACGAGGAGGCTGAGGGTGGTGCGCATGGGGTCCTTTCCATTCCGTTCCGACCCCGTCGAGCGTACCGATCCTGGCCGGAGGTTCCCCGGTCTGAGCACCCGACCGGGTCGGCGGCGGCCCCGGGGGGACACCGGGGCACCGTCTTGCGCGTCCGGCGAGGGCGGTACGGTGGGCCCGTGCCCGGGCGGACCGGGCGCGGACAGGAGGGACCCGGATGGACCAGCCCGTGACCGAGGGCGCCTCGGCGACGTCGGACGTGCCCGTCTCGGCACCCGCCCGCGCGGGCGAGACCTCCGCTGAGCGGCCGTGGCCCCTGCGCCGGCTCTCCGAGAACCTCAAGGCCCACATCGAGCGTGCCCCCGCCACGTGGATCGAGGGCCAGCTCATCGAGTTCAAGAACAACCGCGGCAACGTCTACATGACCATGCGGGACCTCGAGGAGGAGGTCTCCCTGCCGCTCACCGCCTGGCGGAACGTCGCCATGACCCTGGACGGGACCGTCCAGCAGGGCTCCCGCGTGGTGGCGCGCGTGAAGCCGAACTTCTGGCTCAAGGCCGGGCGCCTGTCCATGAACGTGCAGGAGATGCGCCCGGTCGGCCTCGGCGATCTGCTGGCCCGCGTGGAGCTGCTGCGCCGGGCCCTCGCCGAGGAGGGGCTGACCTCCCCCGCGCGCAAACGGCCCCTGCCCCTGCTCCCCCACCGGATCGGGCTCATCACCGGCCGCGACTCGGACGCGAAGCAGGACGTGCTGCGCAACACCCTGCTGCGCTGGCCCGCCGCCGAGTTCGAGATCCGCGAGGTCGCCGTGCAGGGCGCCGAGGCCCCTCGACAGGTGGCCGCCGCGCTCGCCGAGCTCGACGCCGACCCGGCCGTGGACGTCATCGTCATCGCCCGCGGCGGCGGCGCGCTCGAGGAGGTCGTGCTCCCCTTCTCGGACGAGGCACTGGTGCGCGCCGTGGCGGCGGCGCGCACGCCCGTCGTCTCGGCGATCGGCCACGAGGCGGACCGCCCGGTCCTCGACGACGTCGCCGACCTGCGCGCCTCCACGCCCACGGACGCGGCCAAACGGATCGTCCCGGACGCGGCCCAGGAGGCCGCCGGGCTCGCCGACGCGCGCCTGCGGCTGGCCTCGGCCGTCGAGCGCCGCGTGCACGCCGAGGCCGAGGGGCTCGCGGCCCTGCGCTCCCGGCCCGTGCTGGCCCGCCCGCACGTGATGGTGGACACGCGGCAGGAGGAGACGGACCGGTGGCGCGAGCGCGGCCGGTCCGCCCTGGGCCACCGGCTCGTCCGCGAGGAGGACGCCCTCACGCAGCTGCGCGCCCGCGTCCGCGCCCTGTCCCCGCAGCGCACTCTCGACCGCGGCTACGCCGTGGTCCAGCACGCCGGGCAGGTCGTGCGCGACGCGGACCAGGTCGCCCCGGACGACCGGCTCGACATCCTCGTGGCGGCCGGGCGGATCGCCGCGGACGTCGTCGCGACGCATCGGACCACCCCGACCCCATCCCACGAGAGGACACGACAGGCATGAGTGAACAGGGCATGGAGCAGACGCAGGACGCGGGCCGCCCCAGCGGTGTGGAGGGCTTCACCTCCGCGGACGTCTCGGACGTGGCCCGCATGAGCTACGAGCAGGCGCGCGCCGAGCTGGTGGAGACCGTGGGGAGGCTGGAGGCCGGTGGCGCCGGCCTCGAGGAGTCCCTGGCCCTGTGGGAGCGCGGGGAGGCGCTGGCCGACCGCTGCCAGGCCTGGCTCGACGGCGCCCGCGCCCGCCTCGACCAGGTGCGCGGCGAGGCCGCCCCCGACGCCGACTGATCCCGCCCCCCACTTTCGTTCGGGAAACGGCGGCCTCCGCGGCGCTTTCGTTCGAGAAACGGCGGCCTCCGCGGCGCTTTCGTTCGAGAAACGGCGGGGGCGGGGGCCAACGGCCCCCGCCCACGCGGCTTGCTCCCGACGTCGGTCAGGCGGTCTGGTCCTCGTGCTTGCCCTCGCCCAGCTCCTCCACGAGCTTGGCGTTGAAGGCGTCGAGGTCGTCCGGGGTGCGCGAGGTGGTCAGCCCGCTGTCCACGACGACCTCCTCGTCCACCCACTGGGCGCCCGCGTTCTTCAGGTCAGACTCCAGGGACGCGTAGCTGGTCAGACGGCGGCCGTCCACGACGCCGGCCTCGATCAGGGTCCACGGGGCGTGGCAGATGGCCGCCACCGGCTTGTGCTGCTCGAAGAAGGCACGCACGAATGCCTGGGCGTCCGTGTCGATGCGCAGGGCGTCCGCGTTCAGGGTGCCGCCCGGCATCACGAGGCCGTGGAAGTCCTCGGCCTTGGCGTCCTTCACCGTGGTGTTCACCTCGAAGGACTCGCCGTGCTCCCAGTCGGACTTCATCGCGGTGATGGTGCCGGACTTCGGGGAGACGAGCACGGGGGTCGCACCCGCGGCGATCACGGCCTCCCACGGGGAGGTCAGCTCGACCTGCTCGACACCGTCGGTCGCGAGGAACGCGACGGTCTTGCCGGACAGCGGGGCGTTCTGGACAGCGTTCTCAGTCATGAGTGCACCTTTCGGATCGGGTCCGGCGCGCCTCTGCGGCGCCCGGTGTTCCTCCATCCACTCACCGCGGCCCCGGGCTTGGCAAGGTCCGACCACCACTGCACCGCCCACCGCGACGACGGCGGCGCTCAGCCCGCCAGCAGGCGACGGCGGGCCGCCGCGACGTCGAAGTCGGCCTCCGGCCAGTCCAGCCCCATCCCCTGCAGGGTCTCGATGATCAGCTGCTGCACCGCCAGCCGCGCGAACCACTTGCGGTCCGCCGGCACGATGAACCACGGCGCGTCCTCGGTGTCCGTCCGCTCGATCGCGATCCGGTACGCGTCCGTGTACTGGTCCCAGTACGCGCGGTCGTCGAGGTCGCCCTCGCTGAACTTCCAGTGCTTCGTGGGGTCGTCCAGGCGGGCCAGCAGGCGCTCGGCCTGCTCCTCCGGCGAGATCCGCAGCATCACCTTGACGATCCGCGTCCCCGCGGCGCGCACGGCCGCCTCGAACTCGCGGATCGCCCCGTAGCGCTCCTCCACCTCGGCCAGCGGGGAGAGCCCGCGCACGCGGTGCACGAGCACGTCCTCGTAGTGCGAGCGGTCGAACACGGAGACCAGGCCGGGCCGCGGCAGATGCGGTCGGATGCGCCACAGGAAGTCGTGGGCGCGCTCCTCCGGGGTCGGCACCTTGAACGCGTGCAGGTGGACGCCCTGCGGGTCCATCGCCCCGATCACGTGGCGCATGATCCCGCCCTTGCCGGCGGTGTCCATGCCCTGCAGGATCACCAGCAGGGACGGCACCTCTCCCACGGGCGCGTCGCGCACCGACTGGGCGAACAGCAGCTCCTGCAGGTCGGCGAGCGCCCGGCCGCGCGCGGCCAGGTCCTTCTTGCCCTTCGCCTTGTCCCCGCCGTAGCCGGGCGTCGCGGCGGCGTCGACGTCGGCCGGGCCCCGGACCTCGTCCCCGCGGCGGGCGGCGAACAGCTCCCGCGCGGGGGCGTCGAAGACGCCGTCGTCGTCGGTGGCGCGGGCGGGCCGGCCCGCCGCGGTGGCCGGGGTGTCAGCCATGGCGCTCCCTCCAGTCCTCGAGGAAGTCCTCGAGGCGGTCCAGGGCCACGCTCAGGTCCTTCACGCTGGGCAGCGTGACGAGCCGGAAGTGGTCGCTGTGCGGGTAGTTGAACGCCCCGCCGTGCGAGACGAGGATCTTCTTCGCCCGCAGCAGCTCGATGACGAACGCCTCGTCGTCGTCGATCGCGTAGACCTCCGGGTCCAGCCGCGGGAACAGGTAGAGGGCGCCGTGAGCCGGCTGCACGGACACGCCGGGGATGGCGTTCAGGCGGTCCTGGGCGAGGTTGCGCTGCTCGAGCAGTCGACCGCCGGGCAGGACGAGGTCGTTGATGGACTGGTAGCCGCCCAGTGCCACCTGGATGGCGTGCTGCGCCGGCACGTTGGCGCACATCCGCATGTTGGCCAGCAGGGTCAGGCCCTCGAGGAAGTCGGCGGCCCGGTGCTTCGGCCCGGACACGGCCACCCAGCCGGAGCGGTAGCCCGCCACCCGGTACGCCTTGGACAGGCCGGAGAACGTCAAGGTGAGCACGTCGTCGGACAGGCCGGCGGCGTTGATGTGCCGGGCGCCGTCGTAGGTGATCTTCTCGTAGATCTCGTCCGCCATGAGGACGAGGTTGTGGCGGCGGGCCACGTCCACGATGCCCTGCAGCACGGCGCGGGAGTAGACCGCGCCGGTGGGGTTGTTCGGGTTGATCAGGACGATGCCCTTGGTGCGCTCCGTGATGAGGGACTCGATGTGCTCGAGATCGGGCTCCCAGCCCTCCTCCTCGACGCAGCGGTAGTGCACCGCCCGGCCCCCGGCCAGGGTGGTGGCGCCGGTCCACAGCGGGTAGTCGGGCGAGGGGACGAGGATCTCGTCGCCGTCGTCGACCAGGGCCTGCAGGACCATCGTGATCATCTCGGACACGCCGTTGCCGATGAACACGTCGTCCACGCCGATGTCCCGGATGCCCCGGGACTCGTAGTACTGCGAGACGGCGGTGCGCGCCGAGTAGATGCCCTTGGAGTCCGAGTAGCCCTGCGCGTGCGGTAGGTGCTGGTGCATCGCCGCCAGGACGGCGTCCGGCGCCTCGAAGCCGAACGGGGCCGGATTGCCGATGTTCAGCCTCATGATCCGGTGGCCCGCGGCCTCCATCCGCTGCGCCTCCTCCAGAATGGGGCCGCGCACGTCGTAGCGGACGTTCAGCAGCTTGGCGGACTGGCGGATCTGGCGGGGATGCGGGGTCGGCATGCCCCCATCATGGCACCCCCCGGGCGGTGTGCATCACAGTCGCGGTCGTGCGACGCGGGCCGGCACCCCTCCCCCGTGCGGGCTCAGAACCAGGAGCCGCGGGGCACGAACCAGTCCTCGGGCGCGTCCTCCAGGCCGTGGTCCACCAGCCAGTACTGCGCGGCCTCGGCGACCGGAAGCGGGTCGTCGCCCGTGGTGAGCCGTTCGAGCTCGCGCAGGCCGTCGCCGTCGAGGGCGGACATCACCTCGGCGATGCGCCGTTCGGCGTCGTCGTCCAGCGTCGGGGCGGAGCCGACGGCGGTCAGGCGCCCCTCCGGGAGCACGCGGCCGTCGTCCTCGAGCGGGATGAGCGTGTTCGCGTCGATCTCCGGATCCGTCCCGGTCAGCAGCGCGACCTGGGCCTCGTCCGCGACGACGGCGGCGGTCGGGTCCTCGGTGTCGGCCAGCCAGGTCTCGGGCCGGCAGCCGGCGAGCCGGTCCAGGCGGGTGCGCAGGGCCGCGTCTGCCTCCGGGTCCGCCGCGGCGGTCAGGGTCGGGGGTGCGACGGCGGTGAGCGACTCGCACCGGCCGTTGAGGTCCGTGATCGACTCGAGCTCGAGCCGGGCCGCGGTGGTCTGGGTGACGACCGCGGTCAGGCGCAGCACGCCCGCCGACGAGGACAGCACCGCCGGGGCCTCGTCCTGCGGTGTCCCCGCCGCGGCCGTCTCCTCGGAGAGCAGCGTCTCCAGGACGCGCCCGGCCGCCGGGGCGTCGGCCGCGGGGTCGCCGACGGGCAGCGCGGTGGGGCTCGGGGCGGCGGTCGAGGCGGTGGCCGAGGGGGTGGGCACGGCGTCCGCGGACGTGCCGGCCTCCGTCCCGGTCGGCGTCGACGACGGGGTCGACGTCGGCGTCGGCGGGGACGGCAGCGCCGCTGCGGGGTCGGCCGCGGCGGCCAGGGCCAGGGTGTCCACGACGGCGACCGTGTCCCCGCCGGCGGCGGACCACGCGGGCTGCTCCACGGCGACGCCGTCCTCGTCCCCCACGGCGTGGCCGTGCAGGCGCAGGTGACGGGCCAGGACCGCCGCGACGGCGGCCTCCAGGCCCTCGCCGCCGTGCACGACCGTGATCGGTGCGCCTGACGCGGAGGGCGTCGGCGGGGCGTCCGCCTGCCGCGCGCACGCCCCCAGCGCCAGCGACAGCGCGAGGGCGGAGGCGGCGAGGGCCGTCGGGCGGCGGTGGGCGGGGCGGCTCACGTGGCCACCCCGGCACGGGCGAGCGCCTCGGTGACCCAGGAGGCGGTGCGCAGCCCGCTGAGCTCCGCGAGGTCGAACCAGCGTGCGTCCGTCGAGGATCCGCCGACCTCAGGGCGCAGGACGCCGCCCGTGATGCGGGCGGTGTAGAGGACCTGCACGGTGAGCAGGGGCAGCGGCTCGCCCCGCAGGCGCTTCTCCACCGGGATCGTCCCGGTCGTGACGCCCAGCAGGCCCGTGAGCTCGGCGGTGTGGCCGGTCTCCTCCCACACCTCGCGCAGGCACGCCTCCTCCGGGCTCTCGCCGAGCTCGATGCCGCCGCCGGGCAGCGTCCACTGCAGGAACTCGGGCCCCTGCCACGAGCTGAGCAGGACGCGGCCGCCGTCCACGATCAGGGCGTAGGCGCCGGCGCGCGTCTGGAACGGGCCGGCGGGGTGTGCTCCGGCGGCGTCCGGGGCGGCGGGGGTGGTGCTCATGGCTGCGGACTCCTGGCGGCAGTGGGACGGCCCGCGGCGGGCGACGCCGGGGCCCGGCCAGTCTACGAGCACCGCCCACCGCGAACAGCGGCACGGTCCACCGACCCGCGCCCTAGGCTGGAGGACCACCCGTCCCACCCCCGGAAGGAGCAGCGCCCGTGGACACCCCGCAGGACCCGCCCCGCCGGGACGACCCCTCAGGCGGCCCCGTGGAGCCGGCCGTCGACGCCGCCCTGGACCGGGTGCACGCCCTGCTCCGGCAGGCCCGCGTCACCGCGGCGCCCGACGCCCCGACGGCCCTGGACGCCCGCGGCTGGTGGGAGCTCTCCCTCGAGGCCGCGCTGCGCGACGAGCCCCGGGAGTCCGCCCGCCTCGCCGACTCCGGCCTGGCCGCGCTCGTGCCCGGCCAGGACGACGTCCGCCTCGCCCTGCTGCGGGCGCTCGCCGTCGCCGCGGGCCAGGTCGGGGACGAGGCCGCCCTGACCCGCTGGGTGGAGGCCCGGGCGGCGCTGCTGCGCCACCTCGGCCGGCCCCGGCAGGCCGGGCTCGAGTCCCAGCTCGGCGCCGCCCTCGTGCGCGATCCGGACACGGTCGAGGCGGCGGTGCTGGCCGGCGTCGTGGAGGACGAGCCGGGCGCTCCCGGCGAGGACCCCGGGGACACCGTCCTGCCCGAGGCCGCCCTGGCCCTGGCCGTGCACCGCGTGCACACCGGGGACCTGGACGCCGCGCTCGAGCTGGCCCGCCGCGTCATCGCCGTCCTGGGCGGGCTGCGCGCGGCCGGTGCCCTGCTGCCCACCGGCTCGTGGTCCAGCGCGCACCTGCTGCTCGCCCGCCTGCACCTGTGGCGGGGCGAGCACGCCGAGGCGGACGCGGCGGCCGCCGTCGTCACCGCGCTGCCCGCCGCCCGGGCCGTCCTGGCCTCCGCCACCACGGTGCGGGCGATCGCCGCCCATGAGCTGGACCGTCCGACGGCGGCCCTCGACCTGGCGCTCGAGGCGGCGGAGCGGATGGCCTCGGTCGGTCTGCGGCGCGGCGCGGCCTCCGCGGCGGCCCTGGCCGGGCGCGTGGCCGGCGACCTCGACGGGTACGAGGAGGTCGCCGTGGCCGCGTGGGAGCTGGCCTCCGTGCACGCGGAGAAGGCCGAGGCGCCGGAGGCCTCGAGCCTGAGCTACTGGTGGGCGCACCAGCTCGTGCTCGCCGGCCGCGCCGACGAGGCCGAGCCCCTGCTCGCCCGGTTGGTGCGCCGCGAGGCCACCCACGGCCGGGACGTCGAGCAGGCCCGCGCCCTCGTGGACCTCGGCCACGCCCACCACGACCAGGACCGCGCCGAGAACGCGCTGCCCCTGTGGCGGGAGGCGGCCGGCCTGTTCGAGGCCCACGGCCAGTGGGAGGACGCCGCGCGCACGCTCCTGGCCGCCGGCGCCCTCGTGAACCGCGAGCGCGACGAACGCACCCGGCCCTCCGCCCTCGACCTGTTCGAGCGGGCGGTCGCGGCCGCGCGCCAGGCGGTGGACGAGGACCCGGCGGTACTGCCGGCCGCGCTGCACGCGCACGGGTACCTGCTGTGCGAGTCCGGCCAGGCGGAGGGCCTCGACCTCCTCGAGGAGGCGCTCGCCCTCGTGCGGTACGCCGGCGCCGACTGGCAGGTGGCCGACTACACGGACACCCGCGCCCGGGCCCTGTGGTCGCTCGAGCGGGGGCCGGAGGCGATCGCCACCGCGCTGCAGGCCGCCGACCTGTTCACCGCCGCCGGGGACCGCGAGGGCGCCGCGCAGGCCGAGCTCTTCGCCGCCTACGTGGTGGCCGAGGACGGCAGCCCCGAGCAGGCCGCGACGCTCTTCCGCCTGGTGTGCGACTCCACCGACTCCACGCTCGTGCGCCTCGGCGCGCTCACGGGCCTGCACCAGTGCCTGTCCGCCCTCGGGGACCACGACGGCGCCGCGCGCGTCCGGGACGAGCTCGACGCGCTCCGCGAGGGGCTCGGCGCGGACTGACCGCCGCTCGAGGCGGCGGCCCGGCGGCCCGGCCCGACTGCGGCGGCCGCCGTCGCGGGTCAGAGGCCGACGCGGGCCAGGGCAGCGTCGGCGGCGGCACGGCGGGCGGACCGCACCGCGCGGGGTGCGGTCGGCTGCGCCGCGAGGGCGGCGAGCACGGTCGCGACGCGGGCGGCCAGCGCCACCTCGTCGACCTCGCTGCGGGCGTGGCGCCGAAACCGTGCGGCCACGGCGCGCAGCGCGGCGCCGCCGGCGCCGAGGTCCGCGGCGCCCGCCTCGAGATGGGCGATCAGGACGGCCCAGTCGTCCACGCGGTGTCCCGTGCCCAGGTCGTCGGCGTCCAGCACGCCGGTGATCCGCTCCCCCGCGGCGTCCACGTGCAGGTTCCCCGGGTGCAGGTCGCCGTGCACGGGCACGCGCGGGCCGGGGTCCCCGGCCGCGAGCGCCGCGCGGATCCGGTCCGCCCGGGCGGCGGCCTCGTCCTGGGCCTCGGGGTCCAGCACGACGGCGGCCCACGTGGCGTGCTCGAGCAGGACGGCGGGTCCGCCGTCGTCCGCGTCGGCGCCCCCGGCCGCCCCGGCCGTGGGGCTGGCCGGGCCGGGGGGCTCCTCGGGCACCGGCGGCAGCCGGTCCAGCAGCGCGGCGACCCGCGCGGGGTCGAGCGCGGCGGCCTCGGGCCCGGCCAGCAACGCCCGCCAGGGCAGGCCCGGCACGCTCGCGAGCGGGAGCACCCCGCGCTCCGGCGCCGCGAGGACGGCGGGCACCGGCACCCCGGCCGCCCCCGCCGCGGCCATGCGCCGGGCAACCCGTGCGGCGCGCGCGGGCGGGAGCACCTTCAGGAACGTGCGGCCCACGACGCCGTCGTCGCCGGTCGCCTCGACGGCCAGGACCGCCCGGTCCCGCGGCCGGTAGCCGCGCCACGTGAGGCGGGCCCGGCCCGGCGCCGTGCCGATCAGGGCCGCGAGCGCGTCCGGATCGGCGGTCAGCGTGAGGCCCGGCAGGACGGGGTCGGCGGGGGCCCACCACCACAGGGTGCCGTCCTCCAGGATCCCGCGCTCGCCCGGGACGGGCGGGCACGCCGCGGCAGGGGCGGCGAGGTGTCGGGGGTCGCGGGCGAGGACGAGGGTGCGGGATCGCACGCGAGCCTCGCCGGCGCGTCCGGTCATCACGTCCAGGTCCAGGACCCGCGCGAGCCGACGTCCCCGCTGCAGGTGCAGGGCGTCGGCTCGGGTGCGCAGCCAGCGCTGGCCCGACGCGCGGACGGCCTGGCGCGCGGCGGCTCGGTCGATGCTCACGGGCGCTCCCGCCCGGCGGGGCTCAGCAGGCCCGGCGCCGCGCCAGGACGTTGTCCAGGTCCAGGGCGGCGATGTCCTGCTCGGCGGCGGCGCTGATCTGATCGTCCGCCGTGCGCGCGGCGTCCTGGAGCCGGGCGTCCGCGCCGGTGGGGGCGGGGGCCTCGAGCGGCGCCGGCAGGGGGCGGGCCATCTCCGGAGCGTCCAGGTAGGTGGGGCGCGGCACCGTGGGGATGGTCACCGCACGGTCCGCTGCGGGGGCGGCGGCGGAGGCGGTCACCACCACGGGCTCGACCCGGGGCGCGGCGGGCGCGGCGGCCGGACGCGGCGCCTCGGTCTCGAAGGCCAGCACGGTCTCCAGCACGCGGCGGTCCCGCTCGGGGTCCGCGGGCGGGGCCTGCCGCTCCTCGGCCGCCGGGGCGGTGGGGCACTCCGGGACGACGACGGCGGCGGCGGGCCGGGCGCGACGGGTGCGGTCGCGGACCGCGAGGGCCCGCAGGCCGGCCAGCCCGGCCACGGCGAACAGGAGCGACCAGCCTGCCAGGGCGAGCGTGCCCGCGCCGAACGCGGCGGCCAGCCCGGCCACGAGGAACACGAGCAGGGCCACGAGGGCGGCGAGGAACAGCGCCGTGCGCCCCCACCGGATGTGCAGGCCGGTCCGGCCGCGGGCGGCGCGCGCCGCGTCGGCGGCGGCGCCCAGGCGGCCCGAGAACCGGGCGGTCAGGGCACGGACGGCGGGCGAGCTCTGCAGGCGGTGCATGAAGGACCTCGGCATCGACGGGCGGGCGGGGGCGGACGCGAGACGATGGCGGCGCAGCACGAGCCGCCAGGCCAGGAAGGCCACGAGGGCCACGATGACCAGCGACGCGCTCACCCGGGCGTCGGCCAGCGCGTCGAGCGCGGCCTGCACGGCCCTTGTCGGCGCGGTGGTCTCGTCCATGCGGTCAGCCTAGCGCCGGGGGCGGACCAGTCCGGCCATCGGGGCGTGTCCGCACGCGGCGTGTCCCGTCGGCCGTTCAGGGGCGCGGCCGGGTGGCCAGCCACCGGGCCAGCAGGCCGTCGGGGACCTCCTCGGCGGTCACCGCGAACGTCCGGTGGTCCCGCCAGGCGCCGTCCACGTGCAGGTACGCGCGCCGCAGGCCCTCGTCGCGCAGGCCGAGCTTCGCCACGACCCGCAGGCTGGCCGCGTTCTCCGGGCGGATGTTGACCTCGACCCGGTGCAGACCGGCGCTGCGGAACGCCCAGTCCGTCGCCATGGCCACGGCCGTCGGGGTCAGCCCCCGGCCGGCCTGGCGACGGTCGATCCAGTAGCCGATCGAGCCGGAGAGCACCGAGCCGTACTGGATCCCGCCCAGGGACAGCAGCCCCACCAGACGGTCCCGGTCCGGGCGGTCGTCGTCGAGGACCATGCCCCACGTGTAGGCGCTGCCGTCCCGGCCCTGGCGGCCGTGCCAGCGGACCATCTGCCCGAACGACGCCGGGCCCGCGCCCGGCACGGGGCTCGTGGCATCCCACGGCGTCAGCCACTCCCGGTTGTGCGCCCGCTGCTCCTCCCACGCCTCCCGGTCCCGCCGCCGCAGCGGCCGCAGGGCGAGGGTGCTGTGCCGCAGGGTCACGGGCCAGGGGGAACGCTGCCAGGACATGGCGTCGATCCTATGCGCGGCCGGGCGCGGCACCGGTGCGGCGGGCATCATGGGGACATGCGCACTCCCCCTCCCGTGCCCGAGCCCGCCGCCACGGGCCCCGTCGCCGGCGTCGACGACGTCGTGGACGCCAAGGCCGCCCTGCGTGCGCGCCTGCGCACCGCCCGCCGCGACCGCTCCCCCGCGCGCCGCGCCGCCGAGTCCGCGGCCGCCGTCGAGCACCTGTGGGCGTGGCTGGGTCCGCGCGTGGCCGCGGCGACCGCGGACGGGACCGCCCCGGTGGTGGCCACCGTGCTGCCGATGGCCACCGAGCCGGACACCGGTGGGCTGCGCACCCGCCTGCTGGCCGCGGGGGCGCGGGTGCTCGTCCCCGTGATCGAGCCGGAACGCCGCCTGAGCTGGGCTCCGTGGCACCCGGACGTCGCAACGGCGCGCGCGGCGAACGCCCCCGTGGACGAGCCCGTGGGCGAACGACTCGGGACCGACGCGCTGGCGGCGGCGACCGCGGTGGTCATGCCGGCGCTCGCGGTGGCCGAGGACGGGATGCGCCTGGGCCAGGGCGGGGGCTACTACGATCGCTTCCTCGCCGAGCTGCCGCGGAGCGTGCCGACCGTGGCCCTCGTGTTCGAGGACGAGCTGCTGCCGGCGGGCGCCATCCCCGCCGAGCCCACGGACCGGCCCGTGGACGGCGTCGTCACCGCGGCCGGGCTGCGCTGGGTCTGAGCCCGGCCCGCGGCGCGGAGTAGCATCGGGGGTCGGATCCCCCCAGAACCGCGCGCCCCGGCGCGCCCCGAGCGAGCTGGAGCTGAGCATGCCCACCTACGCCTACCGCTGCAAGGACTGCGGCCACGCCTTCGACGTCGTCCAGGCCTTCACCGACGACGCCCTCACCGAGTGCCCCGCGTGCGGCGGCGTCCTGCGCAAGCAGTACGGCTCGGTCGGCGTGAGCTTCAAGGGCTCCGGGTTCTACCGGACCGACTCGCGCTCCGGCACCGGCTCGGCCGGCGGATCGACCTCGGACTCGGCCGCCGGGTCCTCGACGTCCTCGACGTCGTCCTCGGCTTCCGCCGCCGCGGACTGACCCGGCCGCATCGGGCCGGCTCAGCCCCAGTGGGGCGGGCGCTGCTCGCGCAGCCAGCGGTCGCGCTCGGCCTCGACCGGGCCGGTCTCGACCCCGGCCTCCTGGCCGGTCGGCGTGGTCGCCGGCGACGTCTCGGCCTGCCCGGTCAGCCGGGGCATCCCGGGCAGGCGCGGCTCGCGGCCGTCGGCGGCTGCCGGGCCGGTGCCCGGGGCGTCCGCCCGGCGCGGGCCGCGGCGGCGCGGCGCGCCGTCAGCGGACATCGTCGTCGGTCTCGTCCGTCTCGTCCGCCGGCTCCACGCCCAGCCGGTCGGCCAGCTCGCGGGCCACGGACTCCGGGTCCGCGAACACGTCGATCGCCCACAGGGTCCGGGGCTCCCAGCCGCGGGCCTCGAGCCCCTCGGGCAGGGTCCGCGAGCGCTGCCGCACCGTGAGGGCGCGGTACACCTCGCCGCCGTCGCCGGCCAGGGCCAGCGGACGGGGCGCCTCGTCCGCGCGCGGATCGAGCACGGCCAGGTCCATGACGCCGGCGTAGCGGGGCAGGACGCGGGCGCCGTGCTCCTCGAGCCGGTCGCGCAGATCGGCCAGCAGCGGATCGCCCACCGTGCCCACCGGGTCCGCGGCGTCGTCGCCCAGGTAGGCCTCGAGCAGCCGCAGGAACCAGAGGGCGCCGCCGTCGAGCCGGTCCTCGTCCAGGTCCGCGGCGCGCAGCGCGGAGATGAGGTGCAGGCGGCGGCGTGCCCGGGTGAGCGCGACCGTGACCATGCGCTCGCCGTCCGGGTCGGAGAAGGCGCCGAAGTGGTGCACCACGCGGCCGTGCGGGGTGCGGCCGTAGCCGGGGGTGAGGATCACGGCGTCACGCACCACGGAGGCGGCGCGCACGACCGGCACGATCACGAACGGCTCGGCGTCGGCGGCGTCCTCGCCGCGGCCGCGGGCGAGGAACTCGTGGGCCCACGGCGCCTGCGCGGCCGTGGCCTGCACGGCGGCGGCCACCCTGCGGGCGTGCTGCTCGGACACCGTGACCACGGCCAGGGACTGCTCGGGCCGGTCGCGGATGTGCTCGAACACGCGCTCCACGGTGCGGGCGACCTCGGCGTTCGTGGACTCGACCACGTCGCCGCCGGTCATCGGGATGCCGGTGCCCTCGGGCAGGTACTCGGCCGTGACGGCACGATCCCGGCCGGTGGCCTCGCCCGCGGTGGGCAGCGCGTCCAGGGCGCCGTCATAGGCGAGCGCGGAGAGCAGGCGCACCAGGCGCCGCTCGAGGGGGCGGTGCACGGTGCGCAGCGGCAGGGTGGGCAGCACCTCGTCCAGCGCGTCGTAGGCCGAGCGCAGCGGGCGCAGGGGCCCGGCGGTCGCCGTCGGGTCCACGGACACCTGGAACGACTGCGGGCGCCCGATCACCGGGTCGCCGAAGGCCACCACCTGGGGGGCGCGGGTGAGCGCGCCCATCGCGGTGGCCAGGGCGGTCGCGTCGGCCTCCAGCAGCACGACGACGTCGGCGCGCCACTCCGGGGGGAACTCGGACAGGGCCATGGGCGAGGTGGTGACCACCGGCACGAGCGGCTGCAGGAGCTCGGGGGTGATCGTGGCCAGGGACTCGACCGTGGGGCTGCCCTGCTTGAGCAGGGTGCGCAGCACGGCCGCGTCCGCGCGATAGGTGCGCAGCGCCTCCCGCCAGCGCGCGGCCAACGCGGCGGAGAGCCGGGCGCCGCCGCGCTCGAGATGGGCGCGGTCCAGGTCGCGGAACCCGCGCTCGACCTCGGCCAGGTCCGTGCCGCTCATCATGGCCAGGAAGTCGTCCCCGGAGATCATGGCCTCGAGCGCGGACTGCCACCACGCCAGCTCGAGCTCGGCGGTCAGGGCCTCGGTGGGCACCTCGCGGTCGCGCAGGTCGTCGAGCAGCTCCGCCAGGCCGTGGTCGCGCAGGCTGTCCAGCACGAGGGTGCGCTCGGGCAGCGTGGCCAGGGTGTCGCGGTCCGCCACGAGCCCGTCGACGGCGGCCACGAGGTCGTCCACGTCCCGCTCCTCCAAGGGCGCCTCGGCCACGGCCTCCGGGGCGAGGACGTCCTCGAGCCGGCGCAGGCGCTCGCGCACCTGGCCGACCTGGCCCATCACGTGCTCGCCCTGGTCCGGCACCTGCGGGGGCGTGCCCGGCTCGGCGGCGTGGCGGTTCCAGTCCTCCAGGACGGCGGCGGCGTCCACGAGGGCGCCGTGCAGGTCCGTGGGCTGCACGCCCGGGCGGACCGCGTCCTTCGCCGCGCGGCGCAGGCGGGACCGGGTCACCGAGGACATCTCGACCAGGTGGAGGCGCCGCCACGAGCTGGTGGCGGTCGCCGCGACCAGCTGGGGCACGTCGAGGGAGAACACCTCGGGGGTGAACTCGGTGAGGGTGCGGGCCACACGGCGGTAGAGGTCCGCCTGCTCCGCCCAGCCGGCCACCGTGCGCTCAGGGCGCAGGCCGGCCTGGGCGGCGGCGGTGTCCACGGCACGCCGGGTGGTGTGCAGGGCGGCCGCCAGCTCGTCGGCCAGCTCCGAGGCGGCCTCGGTCTCCTGCACGTTGCGCACGCGGGCGCCGAACCAGCGGCTCTCGGTGGCGGCGGCCGAGAACGCGCCGAGCTCCCCGGCGCGCACGAGCTGCTCGCCCACGGCCTGCCGGTTCACGGTGGAGTCCAGCACGGAGCGCTTGAGGCGCACGGTGGTGGCCGGCGGCGTCTCGAGCCCGGTCAGGGCGGCCAGGGCCTGCATCGCCTGGAACGGCGAGCAGCCCCAGCGGGGGCGGACGTGGTGCAGTGAGCCGACGTGCTCCTGCAGCCGGCGCCGTCGTTCGGTCAGGGCGGCCTCGTCCCGGGCGGTGTCGGGGTCCACGGCCCGCTCGGAGCGCAGGACGGCCTGCACGAGCTGGCGGCGGAGCAGCTCGGGGTCCGCGTTGGCGGGCACATCCAGCGCGATCGAGCGCAGGTCCGCCTCCTCGAGGCGGTCGAGCACGTCGGCCAGGGCGGCGGAGCGCTCGGCCACGACCAGCACGCGCCGGCCCTCCCAGGCCAGTCGTGCGGCCAGGGCGGCGGCGGTCTGGGTCTGCCCGGTGCCGGGGGCGGCCGCCACCACGAGGGACTCCCCCGCCGCGGCGTGCTCGAGCACGCGCGCCTGGGCGGCGTCGACGTCGACGACGAGGCGCTCGTCGGCCGGGGCGACGTCGTCCTCCGCGGGCGCGCCCGTGGGCTGCAGCGCCGCCGGGCGCGGCACCATGCCGGTGCCGGCGTCGTACAGGGCCTGCACGACGGGCAGGTCCTCGAGGGAGGCGGGCAGCGAGGCGGTCTCGCCGAGGTCCGCGAACGTGGAGACGAGCAGGCGGTCCTCGATGTGCAGGTCCGCGATCGCGGCGGTCTCCTCGCGCAGGCGGGCGAACGCGGGGGCGGGCTCGAGGCGCGCCGTGGCGTAGGCGGCCTGCTGGTACGCCTCGGGGTCCAGGGCGATGCCGTGGTGCCGGCGCAGGTTCCGCACGAGCGCCGGGTTCAGGCGGGCCGGCTCGGTGATCTGGACCTCCAGCTCGTCCCGGCCCCGGGCGCCGCGGCGCACCGTCAGGGCCACGCGGGCCAGCAGCACGGGGGCGGAGCGGCGCTCCCGCCGGCCGTCCTCCTCGGCCGTCCACGTGGCCACGCCCACGGCGAGCGCGCCGACGTCGATGCCGCGCTCCTCCGCCAGCTCGCGGACCTTGGCGCGCAGGCCGAGGGAGACCTCGTGCGCCGCGTCCAGCACCGGGCCGGCCGGCAGCAGGGTGGACAGGCGGGTGCGCCGCCCCAGCAGCAGCTGCGAGACACCGGAGGAGTTCGCCTCCGTGAGGTCGATGCTGTTGGCCGCCGAGGGCGCGAACCGCAGCATCGTGTCGTTCTCGGCGCCCGAGCCCAGGGAGGACACCCAGGCGGCCGGGTCGGGGCGGGTCTGCCCCTCGTCGGGGCGTGCGGCGGCGCGGGCGCGGGCCAGGCGCGGGAACTCCTGCTCGGTCACGTGCGTGCGGTCCTTCCTCCGTCGCCTGGGTCCAGGCGGTCTTCGTGCGGACGGCCGCCCCGGTCAGGGGCGGCCGGATGCGGCGCCGGACGCGCCGCTCACTCCCACTCGATGGTGCCCGGCGGCTTGCTGGTCACGTCGAGCACGACGCGGTTGACGCCGTCGACCTCGTTGGTGATGCGGTTCGAGATGCGGGACAGGACGTCGTCCGGGATCCGGGCCCAGTCCGCCGTCATGGCGTCCTCGCTGGTGACGGGGCGCAGGACGACCGGGTGGCCGTAGGTGCGGCCGTCACCCTGTACGCCCACGGAGCGCACGTCCGCGAGCAGCACCACCGGGCACTGCCAGATCTGGCGGTCCAGCCCGGCCGCGGTGAGCTCGGCGCGCACGATCGCGTCCGCGCAGCGCAGCAGATCCAGGCGCTCCTGGGTGACCTCGCCGATGATGCGGATGCCCAGACCCGGGCCCGGGAACGGCTGGCGGTGCACGATGCCCTCAGGCAGGCCGAGCTCGGCGCCCACGGCGCGGACCTCGTCCTTGAACAGCTCGCGCAGCGGCTCGCACAGCTCGAACTCGATGTCGTCCGGCAGGCCGCCCACGTTGTGGTGGGACTTGATGTTGGCCGCCCCGTCCCCGCCGCCGGACTCGACGACGTCCGGGTAGAGCGTGCCCTGCACGAGGAAGCGGACCTCGGTGGCGTCCGGGTCGTGCTCGGACTCGAGGACGATGTCCGCTTGCGCCTTCTCGAAGGTGCGGATGAACCGCTCGCCGATGATCTTGCGCTTGGCCTCGGGGTCGGTGACGCCGGCCAGCGCGGACAGGAAGTCCTCGCGCGCGTCCACCATCACGAGGCGGGCGCCGCCGTGGGCCTCGCCGAAGGCCTGCTCGATCTCGGCGGACTCGCCCTCGCGCATGAGGCCGTGGTCCACGTAGACGCAGGTGAGGCGGTCGCCGATGGCGCGCTGCACGAGGGCCGCGGCCACGGCGGAGTCCACGCCGCCGGACAGGCCGCAGATGGCCCGCTTGTCCCCGATCTGCTCGCGGATGCGCTCGACCTGCTCCTCGATCACCCCGCTGGCCGTCCAGTCCGAGCCCAGGCCCGCACCCACGTGCAGGAACTGCTCGAGCACCCGCTGGCCGCGGGAGGAGTGGCCCACCTCGGGATGCCACTGCACGCCGAAGATGCGGCGCTCGCGGTCCTCGAACGCGGCGACGGGGGCGCCCGCGGTGGAGGCCGTCACGGCGAAGCCCTCGGGCGCCTGCGTCACGGCGTCCCCGTGGGACATCCACACGACCTGCTCGAGGTCCTGGCCCGCGAACAGCACGGAGTCGGCGTCCACCGAGTCCAGGCGGGTGGAGCCGTACTCCCGGGTGCCGGTCTTGGCCACGGTGCCGCCGAGGGCGTGCGCAATCGACTGGAAGCCGTAGCACAGGCCCAGCACGGGCACCCCGGCCTCGAGCAGCGCCGGATCCAGCTGCGGGGCGCCGGGCTCGTACACCGACGACGGCCCGCCCGAGAGGATCAGCGCCGCGGGCTTGCGCTCCAGGATCTGCGCCGCCGGGGTGGAGGCGGGCACGACCTCGGAGTAGACGTTGGCCTCGCGCACACGACGCGCGATGAGCTGTGCGTACTGGGCGCCGAAGTCCAGCACCAGCACCGTGGGCATCACGTCGCTGAGCGGGGCGGGGGTGTCGGGGTGGGGGGCATTCTGCGTCACCCGTCCAGGATAGTCGAGGCGCTCAGTAGCGCCGCGCGGCGTCCGGGAAGCGGTGCAGCTCGTCCCGGACCACGCGGGTCATGCGCTTCTCCACCACGAAGGACAGGAACGGCACGACGCCGCCGCCGGCCATCGCCAGCAGGCGCAGCGGCTCCCAGCGCATCAGGGACCACAGGCGGAACGAGGCGAGCAGGTACACCACGTACATCCAGCCGTGGGCGATGAGGATGAACAGGGACAGGTTCACTCCCCCGGTCACGCTGTCCGTGGGGTGCAGCCCCAGGCCGTTGGCCTCTCCGTCCAGGGTGGTGCCGCCCGCGTAGAGCTCCACGTGCATGCCGTACTTCAGCACCATCTCCGCCACGAGCAGCAGGAGCATGATGCCGGTGATCCACGCGCACACCACGTAGAGGCGGGTGGCGGAGCGGATCTGCTGCTGGGTGCCGGCGAAACGGCGATGCTCCCGGCCTGGCCGCGGGGGCGGCTCGGGCAGGTCGGCCTCCGTGATGTCCTCGGGATCCGGCAGGCTCGCCGGGTCCACCGGCTGGGGGCCGGGGTGCTGGGTGCTCATCGGCTCTGCTCCTCTCGGGGCCCACGGGGGCCCGGGTCGCGGGGGTCGGGGCGCGCGGCCCCGTCGTCGTCGTGGTCCTGGCGTGGGTGCGCCGCGGACTGTGCCGCGACGGCCCGCTCCTTGGCCTCGCGCGCGGCCGCCCGGCGCCGCTCGAGCTCCTCGGCGCGCCACTGCGCGGCCCACTCCTCGTCGAGCCGGCGCTCGTGCTCGTCCCGGACGTGGTCGTCGCGGACGAACCGCCACCACAGGAACAGGGCGAAGCCGGCGAAGAGCATCCATTCCACGGCGTAGAAGACGTTGAGCCAGATGATCTGGGTCTCCTCCGGCTGCGGGGCCACCCACACCGGCTCGAGCCCGCCGGGGCCGGCCGCGCCCGTCTCGGCGCCCGCGGCGTCGACCATCTCGAACGCCGCGACGTACGCCGCGTAGGACGGCTCGTCCCACACGTTCACCAGCTGGGCCGGGGCCAGGCTGCGGTACAGGAGCCGGTCGGCGGTGTCCTCGGCCGCGGCCTCACGCGGCAGCGGCCCGTCCGGGGGCAGCAGGCGCCCGGTGACGGTGACCTGCCCGGCGGGCGCGGGGTCCACGACGTCGGCGCCGGCCGACCAGCCGCGGACCACCGGGACGACCTCGCCGTCCGGGGCGCCGGCCACCCGCAGGGCCGTGACCGTCCAGTAGCCGTCGCGGCCGTTCAGCAGGCGCGGGCCGACCAGGACGTCCGTGCCGGGCACGAACTCCCCCTCGACCGTGACCACCTGGTCGGCCTGCGAGCCCAGCAGGGCCTCGTAGGGGCGCACGTGCTCCAGGAACGGCACGGCGTTCTCGGTCTGGGTGCGCGGCGGCGGCGCATTCGTCTCCGCGGACTCGAACTGCCACTTGGACAGCGCCACGAAGACCGCGGCCGCCACGAGGGCCAGCACCAGGGTGGCCAGCCAGACGGGCTTGAGGGCGGTGCGCAGCACGCCGTATCAACTCTTCCGGTCGGGGTGCCGCCACGCGGCGGCGGGGATCAGACGGTCTGGGTGGGGGTCACGAGGACCTCCACCTTCTGGAAGTCCTTGAGCTCGGTGTAGCCGCAGGTGGCCATGGCACGCTTCAGACCGCCCATCAGGTTGGACGTGCCGTCCGCGTGGCGGCCGGGCCCCCACAGGACCTCCTCGAGCGGAGCCACCTGGCCCACGTGGGTGCGGTGCCCGCGCGGCAGCTCCGGGTGGACGGCCTCGAGGCCCCAGTGCCAGCCGCCGCCGGGGGCGTCGGTGGCGCGGGCCAGGGCGGCGCCCAGGACGACCGCGTCCGCGCCCATGGCGATCGCCTTGACGATCTCCCCCGAGGTGGAGACGCCGCCGTCGGCGATCACGTGCACGTAGCGGCCGCCGGACTCGTCCATGTAGTCGCGGCGCGCCTCGGCGATGTCCGAGATCGCCGTGGCCATCGGCACGCGGATGCCCATGGCGCGGCGCGTGGTGGTGGACGCGCCGCCGCCGAAGCCGACGAGCACGCCGGCCGCGCCGGTGCGCATCAGGTGCAGGGCCGGCGTGTAGCCGGCCGCCCCGCCCACGATCACGGGCACGTCCAGCTCGTAGATGAACTGCTTGAGGTCCAGCGGCTCCTGGGTGGAGGAGACGTGCTCGGCCGAGACGGTGGTGCCGCGGATGACGAACAGGTCCACGCCCGCCGCCACGACGGTGCGGTAGAACTCCTGCGTGTTCTGCGGGGTCAGCGAGCCCGCGACGACGACGCCGGCCTCGCGGATCTGTGCGAGGCGCTCGGTGATCAGATCGGGGCGGATGGGGGCCGCGTAGGCCTCCTGCAGCATGCGGGTGGCCTCGGTCCCGGCCGGGCCGGCCTCGAGGGCGGCGATCTCCTCGAGCAGCGGGCGCGGGTCCTCGTGGCGGGTCCACAGGCCCTCGAGGTTGAGGACGCCGAGACCGCCCAGCCGCCCCATCGCGATGGCGGTCTCCGGGCTCATCACGGAGTCCATGGGCGCACCGATCACGGGCATGTCGAACGTGTAGGCGTCGATGCGCCACGTGAGGCTGACGTCCTGGGGATCCCGGGTGCGCCGCGCGGGCACCACGGACACGTCGTCGAGGGAGAAGGCCCGGCGACCGCGCTTGCCGCGGCCGATCTCAATCTGGTTCGTCACCGGACCAGCCTAGCCCAGGCGCCACGGGGGCGGCGCCGACCGTGTCGTCGGCGCCGCCCCGTCCGGGGGCTCCCCCGGACCCGACGTGCGGGTCAGCGCGAACGGTAGTTCGGGGCCTCGACGGTCATCATGATGTCGTGCGGGTGGGACTCCTTCAGGCCCGCCGCGGTGATGCGCACGAAGCGACCGTTCTCCTTGAGATCGGCCACCGTGGACGCGCCCGTGTAGAACATCGTCTGGCGCAGGCCGCCCACGAGCTGGTGGACCACCGAGGCGATCGGGCCCCGGAAGGGCACCTGGCCCTCGATGCCCTCGGGGATCAGCTTGTCCTCGTCCGGCACGTCCGCCTGGAAGTAGCGGTCCTTGGAGAAGGAGCGCGTGCCGTTGCGGGTCTGCATGGCGCCCAGGGAGCCCATGCCGCGGTAGGTCTTGAACTGCTTGCCCTGGTAGAACACGAGGTCGCCCGGGGACTCGGCCGTGCCGGCCAGCAGGGAGCCGAGCATCACCGAGTCGGCGCCGGCCACGAGGGCCTTGCCGATGTCACCGGAGTGCTGCAGGCCGCCGTCGGCGATCAGCGGGACGCCCGCGGGGCGCGTGGCCTTGGCCGCCTCGTAGATGGCGGTGATCTGCGGGACGCCGACGCCGGCCACCACACGGGTCGTGCAGATCGAGCCCGGGCCCACGCCCACCTTCACGGCGTCCGCGCCGGCGTCGACGATCGCCTTGGCGCCCGCGTAGGTCGCGGCCTGACCGCCGATGACATCAACGTGCGCGGCCGCCTTCTCCTTCTTCAGGCGCGCGATCATGTCCAGCACGCCGTGCGTGTGGCCGTTCGCGGTGTCCACCACGAGGGCGTCCACGCCTGCCTCCACGAGCGCCATGGCTCGCTCCCAGCCGTCGCCGAAGAACCCGACGGCGCCGCCGACGAGCAGTCGGCCCTCGTCGTCCTTCGCGGCGTCCGGGTACTGCTCCGCCTTGTCGAAGTCCTTGATGGTGATCAGGCCGGTCAGGCGGCCCGCATCGTCCACGAGCGGCAGCTTCTCCACGCGGTTCTGGGAGAACAGGTGGATGGTCTCGGCGCGCGAGACGCCCTCCTGCGCGGTGACCAGCGGCATGCGGGTCATGGCGGTGTCCACCGTGCGGGTGGCCCACTCCTCGCGCGGGATGAAGCGGGTGTCGCGGTTGGTGATGATGCCCAGCAGCGTCATGTCCTCGGCCACCACCGGCAGGCCCGAGACGCGGTACTGGGCGCACAGCTCGTCCAGGTCCGCGAGCGTGGCGTCGGGGCCGATGGTCACGGGGTCCTTGATCATCCCCGACTCGGAGCGCTTCACGGTGTCCACGTGGCGGACCTGGTCCTCGATGGACAGGTTGCGGTGGATGATGCCCATGCCGCCCTGACGGGCCATGGCGATGGCCAGGGGAGCCTCGGTCACGGTGTCCATCGCCGCGGAGACGATGGGGATGTTCAAGCGGATGTTGCGGGTCAGCCGGGTGCCCGTGTCCGCGTCCGCGGGGATCACGTCGGTGGCGTTGGGCAGCAGCAGGACGTCGTCATAGGTGAGGCCGAAGAAGCCGAAGGGATCCGAGGAGGAGTGGACGGGCTCGGGGCTGGGACCGGTGCTGGTGTTGGTCACGAAGGCGCCTTTCGGGACGGGTGTTTCCGCGATTCTATGCCCGGGGGTCAAACCGGCGACCCGGGTGCGGGCCACGTCACAGGGCCCCCGCGCTGGGCCACGCGGGGGCGAGACGGACGTCACCACGACGTCACATGGCGCAATCCGGTTCGGCGTCGTGATATTGGTCCGCCTAATCTCCCCGGATGAGCACCGCACAGTCCTCCCCCGCACCGGCGCCCCGACGCCGGCTCCCCGCCTGGACGTCGAACTTCGGCTGGCAGATCGCCGCCGCCCTCGTCCTCGGCCTCGTCCTGGGCCTGATCGCCCGCGCCACGGGGCACACCTCCGAGCACCCGACCTGGCTCGGCGAGACGCTGGCCACCGTCGGCAGCATCTACATCAGCCTGCTGAAGGCCACGGTCGTCCCGCTGGTCTTCTTCGCCGTCGTCGCCTCCATCGCCAACCTGGCCCAGGTGACCAACGCGGCCCGCCTGGCCGCCAAGACCCTGCTGTGGTTCGCCATCACGAGCCTGATCGCGGTGCTCATCGGCCTCGCCGTCGGCGTCGCGCTGCAGCCGGGCGTGGGCACCGGCCAGACCGCGCCGGCGTCCTACCAGGCCAAGGACGTCGGCTGGCTCGACTTCCTGACCTCCCTGGTGCCGGCGAACTTCCTCGGCCTGACCGTCAAGACGACGGCGGGCGAGGACGGCGCGCTCGCCTCCTCCCCCACGTTCAACGTGCTGCAGATCCTCGTGATCGCGATCGTCGTGGGCGTGGCCGCGCTCAAGGTCGGCGAGAAGGCCGCCCCGTTCCTCACGTTCTCCCGCTCGGTGCTCGCGATCATCCAGAAGCTGCTGTGGTGGATCATCCGCCTGGCCCCGATCGGCACCATCGGCCTGCTGGGCAACGCCGTGGCCTCCTACGGCTGGTCCACGATGGGCACGCTGGCCAAGTTCGTGGTGGCGATCTACGTGGGCCTGGCCCTCGTGATGCTCGTGGTGTACCCGCTGCTGGCGCGCCTGCACGGACTCTCCGTCAAGCAGTTCTTCACCGGCGTGTGGCCGGCGTTCCAGCTCGGCTTCGTCTCCCGCTCCTCCCTCGGCACGCTGCCCGTCACCCAGCGGGTGGCCGAGCGCAACTTCGGCGTGCCCACCGGCTACGCCTCCTTCGCCGTCCCGCTGGGCGCCACCACCAAGATGGACGGCTGCGCCGCGATCTACCCGGCCGTGGCCGCGGTGTTCATCGCCCAGTTCTACGGGATCGACATGAGCCTGAGCCAGTACGCCCTCGTGGCGCTCGTGTCCGTGCTGGGCTCGGCCGCGACCGCCGGCACCACCGGCGCCACCGTGATGCTCACGCTCACGCTGTCCACCGCCGGGCTGCCCCTCGAGGGCATGGCCCTGCTCCTGGCCGTCGACCCGATCGTGGACATGGGCCGCACCGCCCTCAACGTGACCGGCCAGGCCCTCATCCCCGCCCTCGTGGCCTCCCAGGAGGGCATCCTCGACCGGGACCGCTACGACGCCCCGCGCGGCGACATCTTCGGCGAGGACGAGGAGGAGATCGTCGAAGCCCGCGCCCACGCGACCGCCGACTCCCGCGCCGAGCTCGTCGGCACCCCGGAGCCGCGCGCCTGAGTCACCGATCGGACGGGCCCACTCCGGCGGGCCCGTCCGCGTCGCCCCCGTCCCCCTCGTCCAGGTACTCGCCCAGCACGTAGTCGTCGTCCACGGGGTTCCCGTCCTCGTCCGTGCGGCGGTACCAGTCGGTGATCTCCGCGGCGGTGGAGTCGAACCCCTCGCCGGCCGCGTACCAGCTGCCCGGCGGGGTGCGCTCCACCGTGAACGCGAAGTCGTCCCCGTACTCCACCAGGCCCCGCACCGTCGCCTTCTCGACGGCGGCCCGCTGGTACCGGTCACGGATCGCGAAAGGGTCGTTGGCCAGTTCGCGCTGGAGCGCGACCGCCATGAGGATGAGCACCACGGTGAACGGCAGCGCCGTGATGGTGATGAGGTTCTGCAGGCCGGTGAGCGCGGTGTCGCCGCCGGTCAGCAGCATCACGACGGCGATGCCCGCCATGCACAGTGCCCAGAACACCGTGATCGTGCGGCGCGGGGCCGGGGCGCCGCGCTGCGAGAGCTGCGAGTTCACGATCGAGGCGGAGTCCGCCGTCGTGATGAAGAAGACCGCCAGCATGACGATCACGACCGGGGCCACCAGCCCGCCGCCGGGCAGCTGGTCCAGGACCACCCAGAAGATCTCCGCCGGCGCGGGCAGCGACGCGGCCGTGCCGTCCGGCGCCACGGAGCCCTGCGTCCGCTGCAGCCAGATGGTGGTGCCGCCGATGATCGTGAACGCGCCGACGATCACCGCGGCCGGGATGAACAGGGCGCCGAGGACGTACTGGCGGATGGTCCGGCCCTTCGAGATCTTCGCCATGAACACGCCCACGAACGGGGCCCAGCTGACCCACCACGCCCAGTAGAAGATCGTCCAGCTGGAGAGGAACTCCTGCATGTCCTCCCCCTCGGCCATCGAGGCGCCGAGGGCGTCCGGGGCGGAGGAGACGTAGTCCATCAGGACGCCGGGCACGATGTTCAGCAGGAACGCCGTCGGGCCGACGACGAAGAAGAACAGCGCCAGGCCGAGGGCGAGCAGCATGTTGATGTTGGACAGCCACCGGATGCCGCGGGCCACACCGGACACCGCCGAGAAGATGGTGCCGATCGTGAGCACCACGATGATCCCCAGCGCCACCGTGTTCCCCGGCGCGGACCAGCCCGAGACGATCTGCACGCCGCGGCCGATCTGCAGGGCGCCGATGCCCAGCGACGCCGCCGTGCCGAACAGGGTGGCGATGATCGCGAGCCCGTCGATCAGGCGCGCGCCGACCGAGTCGCTGCGCTGGGAGTCGCCGAACAGCGGCGCGATGATCGAGCTCATCAGCGGCACCCGACCCCGGCGGTAGGACACGTAGCCGACCGACAGGCCGACGATCGCGTAGATCGCCCACGCGTTCACGCCCCAGTGCAGCGCGTCCTGGGCCAGCGCGCCCGTCACCGCCTCCTCGCTCCCCGCCTCATACGCCCCCGGGCGCGGGGCCAGGTAGTAGGTCAGCGGCTCGTACGGGCCGAAGAAGATGATGCCGATGCCGATGCCGGCCGCGAAGAGCATGGCCGACCAGCTCGCCGTGGAGTACTCCGGCTTCTCCCCGTCCAGGCCCAGCGGGATCTCGCCGTACCGGGAGAACGCCAGGGCCAGCAGGAACACCACACCATCCCGATGGCCAGCAGGGCGAACAGCCAGCCGGCGTGGAGCATCACCCAGTCGAGGGCCGCGCTCGAGACGGCCAGGACGGCGTCCGGCTGCAGCACGCCCCACACCACGAAGCCGACCACCAGCAGGCCGACGACGGTGAGGATCGCCCGGTCCACGCCGTAGCGCACCCGGCGGTCCTCCACGGACACGCCCGGCACGAGGGCCGGGTGGATGCCGTGCGGATAGGAGAACTCCCGGACGAAGCGGCGCAGCCGTGGCCGGGCCGGGGTCCGGGTCGGGTGGGACCCGGTGGGACGGGGCGGCGTGGGTGTGTCCATGGGCACACCCTAGGGGGCGCCCCGGACGGCGGTCGTCTCCCGCCCGCACGACGACGGCCCCTCACCCGGGCGGGCGAGGGGCCGTCGTCGTCGACCGGCCGCGTCAGGGCCGACTCAGGGGTCAATGCTGGTGGTCGGCCTCGTCCTCCTCGGCGGGCTTGTCCGCCACGAGGGTCTCGGTGGTCAGCACGAGGGCCGCGATGGAGGCGGCGTTGGCCAGCGCGGAGCGGGTCACCTTGACCGGGTCGATCACGCCGTCGGCGATCAGGTCGCCGTAGACGCCGGTCTTCGCGTTGAAGCCGTGGTTCGGCTCCAGCTCGGCGACCTTGGAGACCACCACGTAGCCGTCCTCGCCCGCGTTCTGGGCGATCCAGCGCAGCGGCTGCTTCAGGGCCTTGCGGACGATGTCCACGCCCACGGCGGCGTCGCCGGTCAGGGCCTGGACGTCGGCGTCGGTGTCGAGCGCGGTCAGCGCGTTGATGAGCGCGGTGCCGCCGCCGGCCACGATGCCCTCCTCGAGGGCGGCGCGGGTCGAGGACACGGCGTCCTCGATGCGGTGCTTGCGCTCCTTGAGCTCCACCTCGGTGGCGGCGCCCACGCGGATCACGCCGATGCCGCCGGAGAGCTTGGCGAGGCGCTCCTGGAGCTTCTCGCGGTCCCAGTCGGAGTCGGTCGCGGCGGCCTCGGCCTTGATCTGGGCGACCCGGGCCTCGACGTCCTCGGCCGCACCGCCGCCGTCGACGATGGTGGTCTCGTCCTTGGTGACGGTGATGCGGCGGGCGGAGCCGAGCACGTCCAGGTCGGCCTGCTCGAGCTTCATGCCGAGGTCCGGGGAGACGACCTGGGCGCCGGTGAGGATCGCGATGTCCTGCATCATGGCCTTGCGGCGGTCGCCGAAGCCCGGGGCCTTGACGGCCACGACGTTCAGGGTGCCGCGGATCTTGTTGACCACGAGGGTGGACAGGGCCTCGCCCTCGACGTCCTCGGCGATCACGAACAGCGGCTTGTTGGCCTGCAGGACCTTCTCCAGCAGGGGCAGCAGCTCCTGCACGTTGGAGATCTTGCCCGAGTTGATCAGGACGTAGGCGTCCTCGAGCACGGCCTCCTGACGCTCGGCGTCGGTGACCATGTACGGGGACAGGAAGCCCTTGTCGAACTGCATGCCCTCGGTGACGTCCAGCTCGGTGGAGGTCGTGGAGGACTCCTCGATGGTGATGACGCCGTCGGTGCCGACCGTGTCGAACGCGCGGGCCAGCAGCTCGCCGACCTCGTCGTTCTGGGCCGAGATGGCGGCCACGTGGGCCACCTCCTGGCCCTCGACCGGGCGGGCGTTCTCCTGCAGGCGCCGCTCGACGGCGGCCACGGCCACCTCGATGCCCTTCTTGACCTCGCCCGGCGCGGCGCCGGCGGCGACCTGGCGCATACCCTCGTTCACGAGGGCCTGGGCCAGCACGGTGGCGGTGGTGGTGCCGTCGCCCGCGATGTCGTTGGTCTTGGTGGCGACCTCCTTGGCGAGCTGGGCGCCCATGTTCTCGTACGGGTCCTCCAGCTCCACCTCACGGGCGATCGTGACGCCGTCGTTGGTGATGGTGGGGGCGCCCCACGCCTTGTCGAGCACCACGTTGCGACCCTTGGGGCCGAGGGTGACCTTGACGGTGTCCGCGAGCTTGTCGATGCCGGCCTGGAGGGCGCGGCGTGCGTCGTCGTTGAAAGCCAGCTGCTTGGCCATGACGGACGCTCCTTTCGTTCAGGGAGTCAGGGGGTGCGGGGACGCGAGGGGCCCGGGGCGCGCGCACCGGTGCGGTGCGCGCCGCTCACCGGGCCCGTCGCGGCGGGGTCACTTGGTGACGACGGCCAGCACGTCGCGGGCGGAGAGCACCAGGTACTCCTCGCCGCCGACCTTGACCTCGGTGCCGCCGTACTTGGAGTACAGCACCACGTCACCCTCGGCGACGTCGACCGGCACGCGGTTGCCGTTCTCGGCGACCCGGCCCGGGCCCACGGCCACGACCTGGCCCTCCTGCGGCTTCTCCTTGGCGGTGTCCGGGATCACGAGGCCCGACGCGGTGGTCTGCTCGGCCTCCAGGGGGCGGACAACGATGCGATCCTCAAGGGGCTTGATGGAGACAGACATGCTGCACACTCCTTCTTCGTCGACGTGCGGCTCCGGCGGGCTCGCCGGACCGCTGATGCTGTGGTCTGCGGGTGCGCCACGGGCGTCAGACCCTCCGTCGTCGCGGTGCCGGACGGTCCACCTCGGGCATTGGCACCCGGTACCCCCGAGTGCCAGTGCCCACTCTACTCCGGGTTCTGGCACTCCTTCAACATGAGTGCCAGCCGTGTCCCCGCCGTCCGCCGTGGGCGGAGGGCGCGGGGCGCGGTGCGGTGGGATGCCGTGGGGCGGCGGGCGGGGCGGGTTCCGAGCCCAAGAGCACGCGGAGTGGTCACGACTGCGGCCCGCAACCTGTCCCTCCCCCACTCCCCACCCTCCCCCCTCGCCACCCTCCGTGGGCAGAAACCGCACCCCCGCCCGTCGCGTGGGCAGCATCCGCAGGTTTTCGATCTCCGTGGGCAGAAGCGCCCTCTCTTCTGCCCACGGATGTTGCGTGGGCGGAACTCCTCGCAGTTCTGCCCACCGAGCCATGACGACGTCGTCCCGGCGGGACAACCGGCCGCCGCCGAGTCCTGCACAGCCGGCCCACCCTGCGCTGGTGTGCACAGACACGCGGCCCGCCCGGCCGTCGTCAGGCCGACCGCGTCAAGGTCGACCCATGTCCTTCGCCCCCGATCTCCCCCTCGTCCCCGTCTTCACCACCCGCGACGTGCTCGAACGCGGTCTGCCGCCCAGCCGGGTGCGGCGGTCCGACGTCCTCCGCCTCGCCCGCGGCATCCACCGTCGCCGTGACATGCCGCTGCGCACCTGGGAGTCTGCCGGGCTCCCGCCGCCGCACCACGGGGTCGGCCTCGACCTGCTGACCGCCCTCCTGCGGTCCCGTCCCGACGCCGTTCTCTCCCACGAGACGGCGGCGCACCTCCACGGCCTCCCGCTTCCCCCGGGCGGGGCCACGCGACGCGCCGCCGTCGAGATCACGTTGCACCGCGGCACCGCACGGGCGCGGATCCCCGGCGTCATGGAGCACCGCAGACCCCTGCCCGCCGGCCACGTCACCTCCGTGCTCGGGCTACGGGTGACGACGCCGGAACGGACCTGGCTCGATCTGTGCTCGATCGGCCACCCCTGGGACGAGGCATCCCTCGTGTCGGCGGGTGACCACCTGGTCCGTCACCCCTGGTCCCCGCGCGGCCGGCGGCCTCCCATCACCACGGTCACCGCGCTGCACGAGGCGATGCGGCCGCTCGGGCGGTTCGTCGGAAGACCGCGGGCGACGGCGGCGCTCGAGCGCGTACGGGTGGGTGCCGACTCGCCGCAGGAGACCCGGCTGAGGCTGGCGCTCGTCGAGGCGGGGCTGGGCGAGCCGACGCTGCAGCACGTGTTCGACCCCGGGCGGCGGGACGCCCCCGAGGCCGATCTGTGGTTCGAGGACTGCCGGCTCGTCCTCCAGTACGACGGCGAGGTGCACCGGAGTGCCGAGCAACACGCCCGGGACGCCCGGCGAGACCAGTACTACGCGGAGCGTGGGCAGATGACCCTGCACGTCACGGGCCGGGACGTCGGCGAGGGATACGCGCGGGTGATCGAGGCCGTCCTCAGACGACGGGCACAGGTCTCGAACGGCTGGGATGCCTGACGTCGTCGTCGCGTATGGCCCTGCCGTCCATGCGCAGGGGTTCCGTGGGCAGAAGCGAGGGTGCTTCTGCCCACGGAACCTGGAAACACGCGGGTTCTGCCCCCGGAAGGCGAGACCCGGCGGGTTCTGCCCACGGAACGCTCGCGTCGGCCGGGCACCCGACCCCCGCCCGGACCGACCCGGGCCGGCCTCACCGTCGCCCCGCTCAGTAGTACACGGCCAGCGGCCCGTGCGGTCCGTCCACCACGCTGCAGGGGGTCTTGAAGATCCGCTCCAGCACCTCAGGGCGCAGGATCTCGGCCGGGGGGCCGGTCTCCACCACCTGGCCGTCGCCCATGGCCACGATCCGGTCGGCGTAGTGGGCGGCGAAGTTGATGTCGTGCAGCACGATCACCACGGTCCGGCCCAGCTCGTCGGCGGCCCGACGCAGCTGCTGCATCATCTGCACCGAGTGCTGCATGTCCAGGTTGTTCAGCGGCTCGTCCAGCAGCACGTACTCGGTGTTCTGCGCCAGCACCATCGCCACGTACGCGCGCTGCCGCTGGCCGCCCGAGAGCTGGTCGAGGTACCGGTTCTCGAACGGGCCGAGGTTGAGGAAGTCGATCGCGTCGGACACGTGCCGCTCGTCCTCCAGGGTCAGCCGCCCGCGCGTGTACGGGTAGCGCCCGAACCCCACGAGCTGTCGCACGGTCAGCCGCGTCACGAAGTGGTTCTCCTGCCGCAGGATGGACAGGGTCTGCGCGATCCTCCGGGACGGCGTCGTGGTGATGTCGTGCCCACCCACGGCGATCGTCCCGGCGTCGGCGTCCTGCAGCCGGCCGATCATCGTCAGCAGCGTGGACTTGCCCGCCCCGTTGGGCCCCACGAGCGCGGTCACTCCCCCGGCCTGGATGTCCAGGTCCACGGGTCCGATGCACACCTCGTCGCTGTGGCGCTTCACCACGCCGCGCAGCTCGATCACAGACGTCCCTTTCTCATCACGACGATCAGGAAGGTGATGCCGCCGATCAGCTCGATGACCACCGTGACCGCACCTCCCGCGTAGAACACGTGCCGCAGCACGAAGTAGGCGCTCGTGAGCACCGCGTACCCGGCCAGCGCCGCCACCGGGAGGATGAACCGGTGGTCGTGGGTGTCGACGAGGCTGTACGCCAGCGTCGCCACGAGGAAGCCGAGGAACGTCATCGGGCCCACGAGCGCGGTGGTCATGGCCATCAGCACGGAGACCAGCAGCAGCGTCACCATGAGCTCGCGCCGGTGGTGCAGGCCCAGGTTGGTCGCGGCGTCGGCGCCGAGCGCCACCGTGTTCAGGCGGCGGGAGCGCAGCCACAGCAGCGCGCACACGACGACGGCGATGGGCGCGGCGATCGCCACGTACTCGGTCCGGGCGTTCGAGATGTTGCCGAAGAGCCGCGCGCTCAGCAGGTCGAACGAGTTCGGGTCCAGCAGTCGCTGCATGAACGTGCTCAGCGCGGCCAGCCCGCCGCCCAGCACCACGCCCACGAGCAGCATCAGATGGACGCTGCCGTAGGGCCGGGAGAGCAGCCACGAGTACAGGGCCGTCGCCAGCGCCACCATGAGCGCGGCCTGGGCGAGGAACGGCCCCACCCCGGTCAGCACCGCGACGCCCGCGGCCCCCAGCACGTACACGGCGGCGGTCGACACGGCGGTGTAGAGCGCCTCGAACCCCATGATCGAGGGCGTGATGATGCGGTTGCCCGTCACCGTGTGGAAGCTGACGGTCGCGAAGGAGTGGCACAGCGCCACGATGCCGATCACGCCCAGGGACTCCACGCGCATCCGCGCGATCATCCAGAACGCGCGCGAACCGGGTTCGGCCCCGTTGCCCCAGAGCAGGACCCCGGCGGTGGAGAGCACGGCGACGACGGCCAGCACCGCGACGACGACCGCATACCTCCGGCGGTCGGCGGCGGTGACGAACGCGCCGGACCGGCGCGGGGCGTCGGCGTCGACGGGCCCGGCCGCGGTGGCGCCGCCGGGCGGGGCGGGGATGCGACCCGGGGCGGTCGCGAGCGGCTCAACCATGCTTGGCCTGCCTCAGCAGCAGGGCGAGGAACACGATCGCGCCCACGAGGCCCAGGATCAGCGAGATGGGCACCTCGAACGGGGCGATCACGGTGCGCCCGATCAGGTCGCAGACGATCACGATCCACACGCCGACCATGACCACCCAGGGCAGGTTCGTGCGCAGGTTGTCGCCACGGACCATGGACACGAGGTTGGGGACCACGAGCCCCAGGAACGGGAGGGCCCCGATCACCACGGTGACCACCCCGGTGGCCACGGCCACCATGGCCACGCCGGTGAGGATCACGGCGTCGTAGTTGAGGCCGACGTTCGTGGCGACGTCCTTGCCGAGGCCGGCCACGGTGAAGCGGTCCGCGATGACGAAGACCGCCACGCACACGATCAGCACGAGGAAGAGCAGCTCATACCGGCCGCGGACCACGGAGGTGAACGAGCCCGCGAACCACGCGCCCACCTGCTGCAGCATGTCCGTCTGGAGGGCGAGGAACGTCGAGGCGGCGCCCACGACGGCGCCGAGCATGATGCCCACGATCGGCACGATGAGGGAGGACTGCAGGCGCACACGCCGCAGGAAGAGGAAGAACACGAGGGTGCCGACGAAGGCGAAGAGGATGGCCCCGGCCATCCGGGTCACCAGGCCCGCCCCCGGCACGAGCACCATGGTCACCAGCAGGCCGAGACCGGCCCACTCGGTGGTGCCCGTGGTGCTGGGCTCCACGAAGCGGTTCTGCGTCATGAGCTGCATGATCAGCCCGCACATCGCCATCGAGGCGCCGGCCAGCACGAGGGCGACCGTGCGCGGCACGCGCGTGATGGCGAACATCTCGCGTCCGCCCTCCGCGCCGACGTCGTACACGCCCACGAACAGCGAGACCACGACGAGGGCCGCGGTCACCACGACGCCGACCAGCAGCGGCCAGGTGCGCTGCCAGCGGGTGCGCTCGGGCCGCAGGACGGCGGGCGGGACCCAGCACACGCGGTCGCCCCGCCCCGGCTCCTCGAGCCGGGGCGGGGCGTCGGCGACGTGGTGACGCACGTCGAGGATCACTGCGCGCCTTCGAAGGCCTTCGCGAGGTCCTCCATGACGGTGGTGTGGTTCTGGATGTCCTCGGCGACGTAGAAGTCGGCGGGCAGGTAGACGATGTTGCCCTCCTTCACCGCGGTCACGTCCTGGAGGGCCTCGGAGCGCTCGATCAGCTCGGCGGCGGTGGCGTTCTCCTCGCCGATGGCGGCGTCGCGGTCCATGACGATCAGCCAGTCCGGGTTCGACTTCGCGATGGCCTCGACGGAAATGTCGTCGCCCTGGTGGTTGTCGGTGCCCGACTGCTCGAGGGCCGGGGTCAGGCCCAGCATGTCGAAGAACGGGCCGATGGCGCGACCGGTGCTGGGCGCGACGTACGACAGCTCGCCGCCCGAGGCGATGAGGCCCATGACGGTCTGCTCGGGGTTGTAGGCGTCCTTGGCGCGCTGGGTGGCGGCGTCGAAGTCGGCGATGAGCTTCTCGGCATCGGCCTCGTGGCCGGTGGCCTCGCCCAGCAGGGTGGTCAGCTCCTTCAGGCCCTCGTCCATGGGGGTCTGCGTGACGTCGAAGTCCGTGTCCACGACGGCGGCGTCGCCGGTCAGCTCGTCGATCTCGGCCTTGCGCTCGTTGAACCGCTGGCCGTTGAACACGACGTCCGGCTCGGCCGTGACGAACAGCTCCATGTCCGGCTCCCGGTGGTTGCCGATGTCGGCGACCGAGTCGTCCTGGAGGTAGGAGGGCCCGCCCTCGCCCTTGTACATGATCTGCTTCGGCGCGGCAGACAGCTCGACGCCCCAGTCGTCCAGGGTGCGGAAGATGCGGTTGTCCGTGGCGATGACGGAGTCGACCTCCTCCGGCAGGGTGACCTCGGCGCCGGACATGTCGGTGACGGTGACCCCGGTCGCGATGCCGCCCGAGGCGGCCGAGGAGCCGCCGGCGGCGCTCGCGGAGGCCGATGACTCGCCGGAGGCGCTCGCGGAGGACGAGCCCGTGGCCGCGCCGCCGGCGGAGCAGCCGACGAGGGCGAGGGCCGCCACCGAGGTCAGGGCGAAACGGGCGAGGCGGGGGGCGCTGACGGAACGCGGCATGGTTCTCCTTCTGGGCGGCGGGGCTGCCCCGGGATGAGCAGTCGGGGTGGTGGGCGCGCTCCCGTGGAGGTGAGCCTTGCCTCAGTCGAATACCGTACACGAGGGTGCCGTAATCCCCCAACGGGGGTTCGACGGCTCCCGCCGCCCGGGGCCCGCGGCCTCGAGCCCCGTCAGTCCAACGGCGTCACCTCGAGGGCGAACCGCGACCGACCCACGCGCGCCAGCACGAGGGTGGCGTGCCGTCCGGCCCCGCCACGCCGGCCCGGCTTCGCCCCGCCGAGGACGGCGCGACGCACCTCCTCGGGCGTCTCGCGGATGCCCCGCTTCTTCACGTCCAGCCGGCCCACCCCGGTCTCCTTCGCCCAGCGCCGCAGGGAGGCCAGGTGGAAGCCGTGCACCGCCTCGATCCGATGGGCGCGGGCCAGGCCGTCGTGCACGGGCTCGGGCGCGACGAGGTAGGCCAGGTGGGGGTCCAGCTGCCGCGTCGGCACGGGCCAGGACACGGCCAGGTCCGTCACGAGTCCGGCCCGGATGACCGCGCCGTCCGGCTCGTGCAGGACCGCGCCGACGAGCCCTGCCATGCCCTCCTCCCCCACGGCCTCGACCTCGGGCGAGTCGCCGAAGTCCGCGCCGGAGACGAGCTGCGCCGTCGTCGTCTCCCCACCCCGGACGGTCATGACGCGCGCCGCCCGCCGCACCCCGGGGCGGGCCGCCGCGTTGAACCACAGGGCGGCCTCCACGACGTCGCCGTCGATGCTCACCCACTCGGCCTCGGCGCCCTCCGGCACGGCCTCGTGCGGAAGCCCCGGGCCGAGCTTGACCCCGACCGGCACGCCCGTCGCGGCGATGTCCGTCACGACGCTCAGGGGCGGGGAGAACGCCTCGGGGTCGAACACGCGCGCGGACCCGCCCCCGCCGACCTGACGGCGGGCGGGGTCCAGCCACACCGCGTCCGCCTCGGCGGGCACGTGGGCGCGGGCCCAGGCCACGGCGTCGCCGTGCACCACACGCGCACCGCGGTGGCCGGCGAGGTTCACCTCGGCGGCCGCGGCGACGACGGCGTCCCGCTCCACCGCCACGACGTCCAGGCCCCGGTCGGCGAAGGCGCGCGCGTCCAGGCCGAGACCGCAGCCGAGGTCGGCGACGCGCCGGGCCCCCGCGGCCGCCAGCCGGTCCGCGTGCAGGCCCGCGACCAGCGGGCGGGTGGCCTGCTCCAGGCCGTCGCGGGTGAACAGCATCCGGCGCGCCTGCCGCCCGAGGCGGGCCTCCGCCCGGGACCGCAGCGCGGCCTGGGTCAGCGCGGCGGCCACGCGCTCCGGAGGATGCCCGGCCGCACGCAGGCGGGAGGAGACCGCGAGCGCGTCGGCCTCGCGGTACCCGGCGAGGGAGTCGAGCAGCGCGCGGCCCCCCGGCTCGAGGACGGGGGCCAGGGCGGTGGCGTCCGCCTCCGAGGCGGCGGCCGTGGGGCGCGGCGGGCGGGAGGCGGGGCGGGGGCGGGCCATGCGCCCCACCCTAGGTCCGAAGCGTGGACACCGGGCACAGACCGGGCCGGGGCTTCTAGGATGGGCGGCATGACTCTGCCCTTCGCCGACTCCGCGCAGTCCACTCTCGGAATCGAGTGGGAGCTCGCGCTCGTGGATGCCGTGTCCGGCGAGCTGCGCTCCGAGGCCCCGGACCTGCTGCGCACCCTGCATGCGGCCGAGGGCCTCGCCGAAGACGACGTGAACCCGCACATGACCAGCGAGCTCCTGCAGAACACGGTGGAGCTCGTCACGGGCGTGCACGAGCGCGTCGACGCCGCGACGGCGGACCTCGGCCGGATCGCCGCGCGCGTGGCCGACGCCGCGGCTGCGCGGGGCATCTCCCTGTTCTGCCAGGGCACGCACCCGTTCGCGGAAGCGATCGCGCAGCCCTCGACGCCCAGTGAGCGCTACGACCGCATGCTGGATCTCACCCAGTACTGGGGTCGGCAGCTGCTGATCTTCGGCGTGCACGTGCACGTGGGCCTGGACGACGTCTCCAAGGCCATGCCGGTGGTGAACGGCCTGGTCAACCGCGTGCCGCACCTGCTCGCACTCTCGGCCTCGTCCCCCTTCTGGGCGGGCACGGACACGGGCTACCAGTCCCAGCGCACCCTCCTGTTCCAGCAGCTGCCCACGGCCGGCCTGCCGTTCCAGTTCCAGGAGTGGGAGGGCTTCGAGCGCTGCGTGGCCCAGATGGAGCAGGTGGGCATGATCGCGGACGTCACCGAGTGCCGCTGGGACGTGCGGGCCGTGCCCCGCCTGGGCACGGTGGAGATGCGCGCGTGCGACGGCCTGGCCACGCTCGAGGAGATCGCCGCCGTGACCGCCTACACGCAGTGCCTCGTGGATGACCTGTCCGCGAGCCTGGAGCGCGGTGAGACGGTCGAGGTCCTGCCGCCGTGGCACGTGCAGGAGAACAAGTGGCGCGCCGCCCGGTACGGCATGGACGCCACCGTGATCGTGGACGCCCGGGGCACCCAGGTCCCGCTGGCGGAGCACCTGCCGGCGGAGATCGAGCGACTGACCCCGGTCGCCGAGCGGCTGGGCTGCGCGGCGGAGCTCGCCGGCGTCCAGGCGATGATCGACGACGGTGGCGCCGCGCGTCAGCGTCGCGTGGAGGCACAGGCCCTGGCCGGCCCGCCGGCCGCGGGTGAGGACACGGATGACGCGGTGGCCCCGTTGCGCGCGGTCGTGCTGGACGCCGCCGCCCGCACCCGCGCGTCGCTGGACGGCCGCACCGGCTGAGCGGCCGCTCCCCCGGCGAGGTGGCGGCCCTGCCGCGTCTCCATGCTTCCCCCGGCCCGTCCGGCGCGTCTACGGTCGCACCATGCGAGCACTCACATGGCAGGGAAAGCGCAACGTCGCCGTCGAGGACGTCCCGGATCCGCGGATCCAGGAGCCGACGGACGCGATCATCGAGGTCACCTCGACCGGCATCTGCGGGTCGGACCTGCATCTGTACGAGGTCCTGGGGCCGTTCATGGACGCGGGGGACGTGATCGGCCACGAGCCGATGGGCATCGTCCGCGAGGTCGGGTCCGAGGTCACCCACATCCGGCCCGGTGACCGGGTGGTCGTGCCCTTCACCATCTCCTGCGGGCGGTGCTGGATGTGTCAGCGCGGGCTGCAGTCCCAGTGCGAGACCACCCAGGTGCGGGAGCAGGGCTCCGGCGCCGCACTCTTCGGCTACTCCCGGCTCTACGGCTCCGTCCCCGGCGGGCAGGCCGAGCTGCTGCGCGTGCCCCACGCGGACTACGGCCCCGTGAAGGTGCCGCACACCGGCCCGGATGAGCAGTGGCTGTTCCTCTCGGACGTCGTCCCCACCGCCTGGCAGGGGGTCCAGTACGCGAACGTCCCCGACGGCGGCACGCTCGCGGTGCTCGGCCTCGGCCCCATCGGCCAGCTGGCGGCACGCATCGGCGTGCACCTGGGGTACCGGGTGATCGGCGTCGACCCGGTCCCCGAGCGCCGCGCGATGGCGGCCCGGCACGGCATCGAGGTCCTGGACGCCGACGGCGGCGAGGCCGAGGTGCTCCGCGAGCGCACCGGCGGCCGCGGCCCCGACGGGGTCGTGGACGCGGTCGGCATGGAGGCGCACGCCTCCCCGGCGGGGCATGCGGCCCACACCGCCGTGGGCCTGCTGCCCGACGCGCTCGGCCGGGCGGCCATGAAGACCGCCGGCGTCGACCGCCTGAGCGCCCTCCACACCGCGATCGACGCGGTCCGGCGTGGCGGCACGGTGTCGCTCTCCGGGGTCTACGGCGGCATGAAGGACCCGATGCCGATGCTCACCCTGTTCGACAAGCAGGTCACCCTGACGATGGGCCAGTGCAACGTCCGTCGCTGGGTGGACGACCTGCTGCCCCTGCTCGACGACCCGTCCGACCCCCTCGGCGTGCTCGACCTGACCACGCACACCGCCCCGCTCGAGGACGCGCCCGCCCTCTATGAGACGTTCCAGAAGAAGGAGAACGGCTGCATCAAGGTGGTCCTGAAGCCGTGAGGATCGTCGTCCTGGGCGCGACGGGCAACGTCGGCACCGCTGTCCTGCACCGCCTCCAGGCCGCGGACGAGGTGAGCTCGATCGTGGGCGTGAGCCGGCGCGGCCCGGACCGGGCCGGAGCGCCCTACGACGGCGTCGAGTGGCACCGCCTGGACGTGGCGGAGCCCACGGCGGCGGGGCGGCTGCGCGAGATCGTGGCCGGCGCCGACGCCGTCGTCGACCTGGTGTGGGTGATCCGCCCCAACCGCGACCGCGACCACCTGCGCGCCGTCAACGTGGCCGGCAACGAGCGGGTGTTCCGGGCCGTGGCCGAGGCGGGCGTGCCCCACCTGGTCTACGCGTCCTCGGTGGGCGCGTACGGGCCCGGGCCGAAGGGCCGCGCCGTGCCCGAGTCCCATCCCACCACCGGGGTCCCCACCTCGCACTACGCCGCGCAGAAGGCCGAGGTCGAGTCGATCCTCGACCGCGTGCAGGCCGAGCACCCCGAGCTGCTCGTGACCCGGCTGCGCCCCGGGCTGATCTTCCAGTCCGCCGCCGGGCCCGAGATCAAGGACTACTTCCTGGGCGACCTCGTCCCCGCCCGGCTGGTCGCCCGCCTGCGCACTCCGGTGCTCCCGTTCCCGCGGGGCCTGCGATTCCAGGCGCTCACGGCCCAGGACGTGGCGGACGCGTACTGGCGCGTGATCGTCCACCGGGCGGGCGGCGCCTTCAATGTGGCCGCCGACCCCGTGCTGGACGCGCACACCATGGGCACCGTCCTCGGGGCGCGCCGCATCCTGGAGCTGCCCGTGGGCCTATTCCGCGCGGCCGCGGCGCTGAGCTACCGGGCACGGCTGCAGCCCACCGACCCGGGGTGGGTGGACATGGCCGCAGCGGTGCCCATCATGGACACCACGGCCCTGCGCGCCGCGACCGGTTGGTCCGAGACCACCGACGCCCGGGAGGCGGTCCGCCTCGTGCTCGACCATCTCGACGGTGCCGAAGGTCTGGGCAACGCCGGGCACCGCTCGCACTCGCCCACGGAATGAGGGCGATGACCTTCACCCGCCGGGCCGCCCTGACGGGCCTGCTCGGGGGCGCCGCCCTCGGGTTCACCGCCTGCACCTCCTCCGGCTACCCCGCCGACCCGGACGGCACCCTGGACCGCGTCACGGGCGGGGTGCTGCGCGCCGGCGTCGTGCACCACCCGCCCCACGTGGACGCCTCGGGCGCCGAGCCCGTCGGCCCCGAGCCCGACCTGATCCGCGGGTTCGCGGCGGCGCACGACGCACGCGTCGAGTGGACCGTGGCCGGGGAGGAGGCGCTCATGACCGCGCTGGAGAAGGGCGACGTGGACCTGGTGGCCGGCGGCCTGACGTCGGCGTCCCCGTGGACGTCGCACGCGAGCATCACCCGCGACTACGCCGAGGCGGAGGGCCCGGACGGCGAGCCGGTGAAGCTCGTGATGGCCGTGCCCCTGGGTGAGAATCAGATGCTCACGGCCCTCGAGGCGTACTTCGACCAGCGCGCAGCGGAGGAGGCCCGATGACGCGGCGGGACACCCGGGAGACGGGGCCGAGCGGGCGCCGGTTCGGCGCCACGGAGCTGCCCCCGGAGATCGAGCGCGTGGTCCAGCAGGCCAAGCGGCTCGAATGGGCGACGCTGGGGGTGATCGTGGTCACGATCGTCCTCGTGGCGATCGTGATGGGCTCCTCGCAGGCCATGCGGGCCGCGTGGATCGAGGACCTGCTCTCCCTGATCCCACCGATCGTGTTCCTCGTCGCCCTGCGCGTGGCCCGCATGGCCCCGACGCGGGCCCGGCCCTACGGCTCTCACCGGTCCGTCGGGGTGGGGCACCTCGTGGCCGCCGTCGCCCTGTCCGTGATGGGCGTGGTCCTCGTCGGCGACTCCGTGCTGGGCCTGGTGACGGCGGAGCACCCGCCCATCGGCACGTTCGACCTGTTCGGGCACACCGTGTGGCAGGGCTGGTTCATGATGGCCGTGATGGCCCTGTCCGTGCCCGGGCCCATGATCCTCGGCCACAAGAAGCTCAAGCTGGCCGAGCAGCTCCACGACCGCGTGCTGTACGCGGACGCGGACATGAACAAGGCGGACTGGCAGACGGGCGTGGCGACCATCGTCGGCGTGGCCGGCATCGGCCTGGGCTGGTGGTGGGCGGACTCCGCTGCGGCGATCTTCGTGGGCGTGAGCATCGTGCTGGACGGCTGGAAGAACCTCAAGGAGGCCGTCACGAACCTGGCGGATCGCCGCGCCGCCACGATCGACGGCGCCCGGCCGCACCCGCTCATCGACCGTGCCGAGCGGGTCGCCTGGGCGGAGCCGTGGGTGCGCCATGCGGGCGCCCGCGTCCGGGATGAGGGCCACGTGTTCCACGTGGAGATGTTCGTGGTGCCGCACGAGGGGGCGGACGTGACGGTGGCCCGCTGCTGCGCGCTGCGGGACGCGATCGCCGCGCTGGACTGGAAGCTGCAGGACGTCGTCGTCGCGCCGGTGGACGAGCTGCCCGCCGAGGTGCACGGCGGTCGGTCCGGGGAGCATCAGACGGGCGAGGAGTAGCCCGGGCCTCAGCCGGCCAGGAACCGTCCCTCGAGGGTGGCGGAGGTGATGCGCTCGACCCCACGCCGCTGCTCCGCGGTCTTCTCACACAGCCCGCGCATCTCCTCCGCGTCGATCGCCGGCAGGTGCGGCGCCAGCTGCTCGAGGACGCGCCACATGGCGAGCTTGGCCTGGAGCATGCCCTGCAGCAGGTCCAGTTCGATCTGCGTCCAGCCGGAGCCGCGCGTGCGCAGCGCGTTCACGGGGTTGAGGCGTCCGCCGACCTCGGCCGCCGCGCCGGCGGCCCGGTCCACCAGCGGGGTGCGGAGACCCAGTTCGCCGATGAGCGCCTCGAGGCGGTCCTGGTCGTCCTGGACGGCGTCGCCGAGGCGGCGCAGCGCGGCCTCCTGCGAGGTGCCGGCCCAGGTCTGCTCGGCGGCGCGGAACGCCTTCACACCGGAGCGGGAGCCGAGCAGGTGCTGATTGAGGAAGTCCTCCAGCATCTGCTCGTCCACGGCGGCGGAGATGGACTCGGGGCGGGGGTGATCATGACCGGTCATGGGCCCTGCCTACGGAACGCGTGGGCGTGGCGGCAAGAGGCCGGGCGCGCTCAGACGCTGACGACCTCGACCGGCTGTCCCGGGTCCGCGCCGAACCACGCGTCGGAGGGGGCGACGCCGTCGCGCACCAGGCGTGCGCCGAGCGCGGCGACCATCGCCCCGTTGTCGGTGCACAGGTTCACGGGCGGGACGGTGAGCTCGATGCCGGCGGAGCGGCACCGGTCGGCGAGCAGGGCGCGCAGGCGCGAGTTCGCCGCGACGCCGCCGCCGAGCATCAGGTGGGTGAGCCCGTGCTCGCGGCAGGCGCGGACGGCCTTGGCGGTGATCACGTCCGCGACGGCCTCCTGGAAGGAGGCGGCGATGTCCGCGCGCGGCACCTCGAGGCCGCGGGCCTCGAACTGCTCCACGGCGCGGGAGACGGCGGTCTTCAGCCCGGAGAAGGACCAGTCGTGCCGGTGCGGGCCGGGCTCCTCGGCGCTGCCGACGAACTTGCCCGCGGTGAGCCCGCGAGGGAAGCGGAAGGCCGTCGGGTCGCCCTGGGCGGCGAGCCGGTCGATCACGGGGCCCCCGGGGTAGCCCGCCCCGATGAGCCGGGCGACCTTGTCGTACGCCTCGCCGGCCGCGTCGTCGATGGTCGAGCCCAGCAGCTCGACCTCGGAGCTGATCCGGCCCACGCGCAGGATCTCGGTGTGCCCGCCGGAGACGAGCAGCGCGCCCAGGTCCGCGGGCAGGTCGTCCCACTGCGCGGGCCGCACGCCGTCCAGCATGCCGACGCCCACGTGCGCCACGAGGTGGTTGATGCCGTAGAGGGGCGTGCCGAGGGCCGTGGCCAGCGCCTTCGCCCCCGCGACCCCCACCATGAGCGCGCCCGCCAGACCCGGGCCGGAGGTGACGGCGATCGCGTCGAGGTCCGCGAGGGTGACGTCGGCGGTGTCCAGCGCGCGGCGGATCGTGGGCACGAGGGCCTCGAGGTGGGCGCGGGCGGCGATCTCCGGGATCACGCCGCCGAAGCGCACGTGCTCCTCCACGGAGGAGGCGACCTCGTGGGCCAGCAGGGCGGTGCCGCGGACGACGCCGACGCCGGTCTCGTCGCAGGAGGACTCGATGCCGAGCACGAGGGGGGCTGCGGTGGCGGTGGGCATGGGCTCCAGTCTAGTGAGCGGCCCGGTCACAGGGCCTTGCGCATGATCACGGCGTCCTCGCCGCCCGGGTAGTAGCGGCGGCGCACATGCAGCTCCTCGAATCCGTGGCGCGCGTAGAGTCGCCGGGCGGCGGCGTTGGAGGCCCGGACCTCGAGCATGAGCGAGCTCGCACCGCGCGCCGCGGCCTCCGCGGCCATCCAGCGCAGCTGGGCCGCCCCGATCCCCCGCCCCTGCGCCGCCGCGACCGTGCCCACGGTCTGCACGTCGGCGACGTCGCCGACCACCATGATCCCGCCGTAGCCGACGATCTCGCCGGGGGCGGGGCCGTCGTCGTCCGCGGAGCCGGGCGCGGGCACGTCGCGGACGACCACGCGGTAGTCCCGGGTGGGCGGGCGGCCGTGCGCGTCCCGTCCGCCGGCGGGGCCGGTCTGGGCGAGCTCCTCCTCGTAGAAGTGCGCGGGCCAGGCGTCGAGCGGGAAGAGGGTGGCCTCGTGGGCGAGCACCTCGGGGATGTCCCACACGGTCATGGGGCGCAGCAGGTATCCGGGCGGCAGCCCGTGCTCGTCCTCGGCGGGGCGCCCGTCGTCGGTCGGGGCCGGCTCGGCCGGGCTCACGCGCCTGCCCGCTTGCGGGGGCCGGGGACCTTGGCGTCGGACTCGCGCAGGTAGAGCGGCTCGGCGGGCACGAGGCCGCGGCCGCGCCGCAGGGCGAGCTCGGCCACCTGCCCCACCCCGACGGCGGACGGCGTGGCCGTCTCCCAGTCCGGCACCGCGCGCAGCGCCTCGGGGTAGAGCCCGGCCCCCGCGCCGTAGACGGGCAGCGGGGTGACCTCGTCCGCCGGCGAGACGAAGGGGCCGTGCAGCAGCGTCGGCTGCCCGCCGACCTGCGCGTAGTGGGCCCAGTAGACCTCGCGGCGGCGGGCGTCCGTGGCGACCACGAACTCCTCGATCCCGTGGCGGAAGGCGTCGACGCCGGCCGCGTGGGCGAGCGCGTCGAGGCTGCGGACCCCGTGCACGGGCACGTCCCACGCCAGGCCGAGGGCGGCCGCGGTCGCCAGACCCGCGCGCAGCCCCGTGAAGGGTCCGGGGCCGACGCCGACCGCGAGCGCGTCCAGCGCGGTGCCGGTGACGCCGGCCTCGCCGAGCACGGTCTGCACCGCGGGGGCGAGCACCTCGGCGTGGGCGTGGGTGTCGTCCGTGGCCCAGTGCGCGAGCTCCTCACCGTCCCGCAGGACGGCGACGGAGGCGGCGGCGGAGGAGTCGATCGCGAGGAGCAGGGCCATGGCCGCCAGTCTACGGAAGCACGACGCCGACCCAGCGCGGGCCGCGGCCGGTCACGACGGCCGAACGCAGCTCCTCGGCCTGGCCCCCGTCCTCGTCGGAGAAGTCGGTGACGATGCCGTCCTCGCCCTCCCCCGCCGGGGCCGCGGGGGCGTCCTCACCCCCGCGGGCCCGGACGATCTCGATGTCCAGCCACGAGGCGTCCGGGTCCTCGGGGAACCCGGCGAGGGACTCGGCCATGCCCCGGCCCCACTCGACGACGGTCACGGAGCGGTCCACGCTCGCGTCGAGGTCGAGGTCCGTGAGCTCCCCCGCCGAGCGCAGCCGGTACGCGTCCACGTGCACGAGGTCCGGGGTGCCCGCCGGGGCGTCGGCCGGGGCGGGGTGGACGCGGGAGAGGACGAACGTCGGCGAGACCACGCCGGAGGCCACGCCGAATCCGCTGGCCAGCCCCTGGGTGAAGGTCGTCTTGCCCGCGCCGAGGTCGCCCGTGAGGATCAGCACGTCGCCGGCGCGGAGCACCCCGGCGAGGGCGCGGCCGAACGCCCGGGTGCCGTCGGCGCCCTCGAGCGGGACCGTCGCCGTCAGCACGGGCTCGGGCAGGGTCGCGCCGGGGGCGGGGATCGCGTGGTCGCTCATGGGCGGGCCTCCTGGGTCGGCGTGGGGTCCACGTGCTGCCGGTCCACGCGGCCTCCGATGCGGGTCACCAGCTCGTAGTTGATCGTCCCGGCGGCCGCGGCCCACTCCTCCACCGGAATGCCGGAGGCCGGTCCGAACAGCTCGACGGCGTCGCCGGGCGCGTCCGCGGCGTCCGGGCCGAGGTCCACCACGAACTGGTCCATCGCGATGCGGCCCACCACGGGGACGGTCCGGCCGCCGACGTGGACGCGCGTGCCCTCGACGACGCGCGGGACGCCGTCGGCGTAGCCGAGGGGCACGAGCCCGAGGGTGGTGGGCTCCGCCGTAACGTGGCGGAACCCGTAGGACACGCCCTGCCCGGCGGGGACGGCCTTGACGTTGGCCAGGACGGTGACGAAGGACATGGCCGGGCGCAGTCCGAACTCGGCCGCGGTGACGTCCGCGAACGGGGAGAGCCCGTACAGGCCCAGGCCGACGCGCACCATGTCCAGGTGCGTGTCCGGCCGGGCGAGGGCGGCGGGCGTGTTGGCCAGGTGGCGCAGCAGCGGGTGGCCGAGCGTCTCGGCGGCCTCGGCGGCCATCCGTTCGAACCGCAGCAGCTGCGCCGTGGTCTCGGCGGCCCGGTCCGGCTCGTCCGCCACGCCGAGGTGGGAGAACACGCCCTCCACCCGCACGAGGCCCGCGGCCTCGAGCTCGGCGGCGCGCGCGACGAGCGCGGGCCACCGCTCGGGCGTGCAGCCGTGGCGGCCCAGGCCGGTGTCCGCCTTCAGATGCAGGACCGCGCGGGCCTCGGGTCCGGCCCCGCCACGGGCCCGCAGCCCGCGGACGGCGTCGGCGACGGCGTCGAGGTCCCAGCCCGAGACGCCGAGGGTCACCTCCGCCTCCACCGCGGCGGCGAAGTCCGTGGCCCCGGTGTGCAGCCACGCGAGCACGGGCAGGGGCACCCCCGCCGCGCGCAGGGCCAGGGCCTCGCGCACGTGGGCCACCCCGAGCCGGTCCGCGCCGGCGGCCGCGGCGGCGCGGGCGACGGCCACCGCGCCGTGGCCGTAGGCGTCGGCCTTGACGACGGCGGTCAGCAGCGGCCGGCCGCCGTCGGGGCGCCGGATCCGCTCCCGCAGCACGCCCACGTTGTGCCGGACGGCCGCCAGGTCGATGCGTGCGGCGCGCTCGGTGTCCGCCGGGTTGACGTCGGCGCGGCTCATCGGACGGCCTCCGGCTCGGCGTCGTCCGGCCACCACAGGTGCGCGACGCGCGCGCCCAGCGCGGTCGGCAGCGTGGCCGTGGTGATCCGCCCGGCGCGGGCCTGGTCGGCCCCGGCCCGGGCGTGCAGCCAGGCGGCGGCGGCCGCGAGCCGGGCCGTGGGCGCCGGGCCGGGATCCTCCCCGGCCCGGCGCGCCCGCGAGCGCCGCGCCACGTCCGCGGCCAGGACGGCACCGATCGCCCCGGAGAGCACGTCGCCGGTGCCGCCCATCGCGAGGTCGGGCCCGCCGCCGGTCACGACCCACGCCTCGCCGTCCGGGGCGACCACGAGGGTGCGCGGGCCCTTGAACAGGACCGTGGCGCCGTGTTCGGACGTCCACGCCCGCAGCGCGGCGAGCGGGTCGGCGGCGTCGGCACCGTCCGCGGGGACGCGCTCGCGCAGGCGGGACCACTCCCCGGCGTGCGGCGTCAGGACCACGGGCGTGCCGGCCGCGCGCAGCGACCGCAGCTCGGCGGCGGTGACCAGGTCCAGGGCCGAGGCGTCGGCGACCAGGGCCGCCTCCGGCCGCTCCTCGAGCGCGGCGAGGACGCCGGCCCAGCGCCGCCGCGCGTCGTGCTCGGTGTCCAGGCCGGGGCCGGCCACCCAGGCGTCCGCGCGCGACGGCTCGGGCCCCTCCGCCGAGACCAGCGCCTCGGGGTGGGCGGCGAGCACCAGGTCCCGGGTGGTCTGCGGCCCGGCGTGGTGCACCATGCCCGCGCCCGTGTGCAGCGCGCCCGCGCTCGCGAGCACGGCGGCCCCCGGGTAGCGCTCCGATCCGGCGACGACGGCCACCACGCCGCGCGTGTACTTGTGGGCCTCGGCCGCGGGGGCCGGGTGGGCGGTCCGTGCGGCGGCCTCGTCCATCACGCCCAGCCGCGCGGCCGGCGACGTCGGCAGGTGCGGTCCCAGCCCGATGTCCACCACGTGCACGGTGCCCGCGCGCGCCGCCCCCTCCCCGAGGACGAGACCGGACTTGAGGGCGCCGAACGTCACGGTCGTGTCCGCGCGGAGGGCCTCCCCCCGCACCTCGCCGGTGTCCGCGTCCACGCCGGAGGGCACGTCGCACGCCAGCACGAGCGCCTCCGCCGGCAGCGCGCGCGCCGCAGCGGGCAGCTCATACTCGCCGGTGAAGCCCGTGCCGAGCACGCCGTCCACCACGAGCGCGGCCTCGGGCGGCACCGCGTCGGCGCGGCGTCCCCCGGCCGCTCGCAGCGCAGCCCAGCCCTCGGCGTGCCAGCGCGGGGCGCCGTCGTCGTCCCGGCGGACGGGCACGGCGACCGCGGCCACGCCCCGGCCGCGCAGGAAGGCGAGGGCGAACAGCGCGTCCCCGCCGTTGTTGCCGGGCCCGACGAGGGCGGCCACGGTCGCCCCGGCCACCGGGCCGCGCTCACGCAGCAGGGCGGCGGCGTGCTCGGCCAGGGCCCAGGCGGCGGCGCGCATCAGCTCCGGGCCGCGGCCGGCCGTGAGCAGGGGCTCCTCGGCCGTGCGCACGGCCGAGCCGGTCACGGCGATGCGGGTCAGGTCATCGGCGGTCATGCGGACTCCTCCTCGGCCGCGCGGCGTTCGGCGACCACGTAGGCGGTGGCGACGTCCCCGTCATGACTGAGGGAGAGGTGCCAGTGGGTGATGCCCAGGGCCTCGGCCTGGGCCTGGACGGTGCCGGTCAGGTGCACGGTGGGGCGGCCGTCGCCGTGGTCCGGGCGCGGGATCCAGCAGTGGTGCCACATCATCCCGGGCGGGGCGCCCATGGCCTTGGCGATCGCCTCCTTGGCGGCGAAGCGCGCGGCCAGCGAGCGCAGCGGCAGGTCCCGCTCGTCCTCGGTGAACAGGCGTGCGCGCAGCGCCGGCGTGCGCTCGAGCTGCGCCCGGAACCGCGGGACGTCCACCACGTCCACCCCCACGCCGACGATCACGTCGCCCCCGCCCGCCGAGCGCCCACGACGACGGCGCCGGCCTCGTCCCCGACGGGCTGCCCGCGCAGTCGCTTGGCCAGGTCCAGCGGCCACTGCAGCACGCCGGGCAGCTGCTGGTCACAGCCCGGCGTGAGCATCGCCTTCCCGTAGGCCAGCACGCCGTAGACGCCGTGCTGCAGGCGGCCGAGCCGGTCGAAGCCGGCGTCGAACGCGTACAGGGACACACGGCCCTCCTCGGGGGTGAAGCACCGCTCCGCCAGCAGCCGCGCGCGCTCCACGTGCTGGTGGAAGGTGAGCACGCCCAGGTGGTGCAGGCCGAGCTCGCGCATGCGGTCGCCCGCGTGGATGACCTCGCCCTGGGTGGTCACCGGATCGGGCGCGAAGCACTCGACGGTGACGCCGGCCAGCCGCGGGTCGCGCTCCTCCGGGCCGCCGCACAGCTTCTCGTGCCCGTCCGGCCCCAGGTACGCGGAGACGAAGAGCCGGTCGGTGAGGCCGGACGCGGCGAGCTCGATCGCGGCGTCGTAGACGCGGGGCTGGCTGTAGAGGACGAGGAGGGCGTCCACACGCGGTGCGTCGTCCGGGTGCGGGTCCGTCACGGCGTGCGTGGCCCACCCCGCGCCGAAGGCCAGTGCCAGCGCCGCCAGGGTGGCCACGGTGGCGCAGAGGGCCCGCGCCCACCGCGGCAGGCCACGGCGGACGCGCCCCCGGTCGACCCGCTCGTTCATGCGCCCTCGGGCACCTGCCGCAGCACGACGGTGGAGCGGGCCGGGAGCTCAAGCACGTCCCCGGCACGCACGCGGGGGCGGGTGCCGTCCGGGGCGACGTGGGACGAGGTGTCCACGACGACCTCCCACTCCGCCGGGAACGTGGGCCCGGGCAGGGTGTACGGCACGGGCTCCCACCACGCGTTCATGAGGACGTAGAAGTCCCGGTAGGGCTCCTCCCCTTCCTCGTCCCCGCGGGTGAGCATGTGCCCGTTGAGGTAGAAGCCGATCGACCGGGCCTCGGCGCCCCAGTCGTCCTCCGTCTTGGCGGTCGCGTCCGGCTCGAGCCACACGATGTCCGGCAGGGGCGCCTCGACGTCGCGGGCCGCGGGGCGACCGTCGAAGTGGTGGCGACGGCGGAACACCGCGTGGTCACGGCGCAGCGCGATCAGGTCGCGGGTGAACGCCACGAGCGAGTCGTCCATGGCGGACCAGTCGATCCACGAGATCTCGTTGTCCTGGCAGTAGACGTTGTTGTTGCCGCCCTGGGTGCGGCCCAGCTCGTCGCCGTGGCTGATCATGGGCACGCCCTGGCTGATCAGCAGGGTGGCCAGGAAGTTGCGGCGCTGGCGGGCGCGGAGCGTCACGACCTCGGGGTCGTCGGTCTCCCCCTCCACGCCGCAGTTCCACGAGCGGTTGTGCGCCTCACCGTCGTTGTTGTCCTCGCCGTTGGCCTCGTTGTGCTTCTCGTTGTAGGAGACGAGGTCGCGCAGCGTGAAGCCGTCGTGGGCCGTGACGAAGTTCACGGACGCACCGGGGCCGCGCCCGTCCCCCTCATAGAGGTCGGCCGAGCCGGTCAGGCGGGTGGCGAACTCGCCGAGGGTGCCGGGCTCGCCGCGCCAGAAGTCGCGCACCGTGTCCCGGTACATGCCGTTCCACTCGGACCAGAGGCCGGGGAAGTTGCCCACCTGGTAGCCGCCCCAGCCCACGTCCCACGGCTCGGCGATGAGCTTGACGGTGCGCAGCACCGGGTCCTGGCGGACCACGTCGAAGAACCCGGAGAACATGTCCGGGCCCTGCTCCCCCTCCACCCGGGTGAGGGTGGTGGCCAGGTCGAACCGGAAGCCGTCCACGTGCATCTCGGTGACCCAGTAGCGCAGGGAGTCCATGACCAGCTGGAGGGCCTTGGGGCTGGAGAGGTCCACCGAGTTCCCGGTGCCCGTGTAGTCCATGTAGTGCCGCTCGTCGCCCTCGACGAGGTGGTAGTAGCCGGCGTTGTCCAGCCCGCGCAGGCTGAGCATGGGGCCCTTGTCGTTGCCCTCGGCCGTGTGGTTGTAGACCACGTCGAGGATCACCTCGAGACCAGCGGCGTGCAGGTCCTTCACCATCTGCTTGAACTCGCGGACCTGGCCGCCCACCTCCGAGGAGGAGGCGTAGGCGGCGTGCGGGGCGAAGAAGCCGAGCGTGTTGTAGCCCCAGTAGTTGCTCAGCCCCTTCTCCTGCAGGGTGGCGTCGTTGACGAACTGGTGCACGGGCATCAGCTCGACGGCGGTCACCCCGAGCTCGGTCAGGTGGCGGACCACCTCCGGGTGGGCCATGCCCGCGTAGGTGCCGCGCAGCTCCTCGGGGACGGCGGGGTGCAGCTTGGTCATGCCCTTGACGTGGGTCTCGTAGATCACCGTGTCCGTGAGCTCGACGGCGGGTGGGGCGTCATCGCCCCAGTCGAAGTCCTCGGCGACGACGACGCCGAGCATGCTCGTGCCCAGGTTGTCCGAGGTGTCGATGCGGTCCGGCTCGTCGAAGTCGTACGAGTGGTGCTGCTGGCCCCACTCGTAGTCGCCGGTGAACGCCCGCGCGTACGGGTCCACGAGGATCTTGGCCGGGTTGTGCCACAGGCCGCGGGCGGGGTCCCAGGGGCCGTGCACGCGGTAGCCGTAGCGCTGCCCGTGGCCGATGCCCGCCACGTGGGCGTGCCATGTGGTGCCGTGCCGCTCCTCGAGAGGGATGCGCGTCTCCGTGCCGTCGTCGGCGACGAGGCACAGCTCGACCGCCTCCACCTCGCGGGAGACCGCGAGGGCGAAGTTGGTGCCGGTCTCGTCCACGGTGGCCCCGAGGGGGTACGGCTGGCCGATCTCCACTGTGTGCATGGCTCTCCGGGGTCTCGTCGTGCGGCCCGCCGGGTGCGGCGGGCCTCCTCGGGGAGTCTACTGGGGCGGGAGGACACCGTCCCGGACGCGTCGCGGGCCCGGCCGCTGTGTGGCGGCCGGGCCCGGCAGGAGAGGTCTCGGTGGCCTCAGCGGCGGATCACTCCACCGTGACGGACTTGGCGAGGTTGCGCGGCTGGTCCACGTCGTAGCCCTTCGCCGTGGCGAGCTCGAGGGCGAAGATCTGCAGCGGGACCGTGGTCAGCAGCGGCATGAGCATCGGCTGGGTCTCGGGGACCTCGAAGACGACCTCGGCCTGGCCGCGCACGGCCGCGTCGCCGCGCTCGGCGACCGCGAAGGTGCGGGCGCCGCGGGCGCGGACCTCCTGGATGTTCGAGACCACCTTGGCGTGCAGCGAGTGACGGTCCATGGGCGAGGGCATGACCACGAAGACCGGCTGGCCGTCGTCGATCAGGGCGATCGGGCCGTGCTTGAGCTCGCCCGCGGCGAAGCCCTCGGCGTGGATGTACGCGAGCTCCTTGAGCTTGAGCGCGCCCTCCATGGCCACCGGGTAGCCCACGTTGCGGCCGAGGAACAGGACGGAGGTGGCGTCGGCCATGGAGCGGGCGAGCTCCTTGACCTGGTCCTTGGCGGCGAGGATCTCCTCGATCTTGCCGGGGATCGCCCCGAGGTCCGCCAGGATGTCCTTGATCTGGCCGCTGAACAGCTTCTTGTTCAGCTGGGCCAGGTACAGGCCCAGCAGGTAGGCGGCGGTGATCTGCGCCAGGAACGCCTTGGTGGAGGCGACGGCGATCTCGGGGCCGGCGTGCGTGTAGAGCACGGCGTCCGACTCGCGCGGGATCGTGGAGCCGTTGGTGTTGCAGATGGACACGGTGCGGGCGCCCTGCTCCTTGGCGTAGCGGACCGCCATGAGGGTGTCCATGGTCTCGCCGGACTGGGAGATGGACACCACGAGGGTGTGCGGGTCGATGATCGGGTCGCGGTAGCGGAACTCGTGGGAGAGCTCCACCTCCACGGGGATCCGGCACCAGTGCTCGATGGCGTACTTGGCCACCGTGCCCGCGTAGGCGGACGTGCCGCACGCCAGGACGATGATCTTGTCGACGGCCTTGAGCTCCTCGGGGTCGATCCGCAGCTCGTCCAGCATCAGGGCGCCGGCGGCGTCCGTGCGGCCCAGCAGGGTGTCCTGCACGGCCTGGGGCTGGTCGTGGATCTCCTTCTCCATGAAGGTCTCGAAGCCGCCCTTCTCCGCGGCCGAGGCGTCCCAGTCCACGGTGAAGCGCTTGCCCTCGGCGGGGCCGCCCCGGAAGTCCGAGATCTCGACGGCGTCGGCCGTGATCGTCACGACCTGGTCCTGCTCGAGCTCGATGGCCTCGCGGGTGAAGTCGATGAAGCCGGAGACGTCCGAGCCGAGGAAGTTCTCCCCCTCGCCCAGGCCGACGACGAGCGGCGAGTTGCGGCGCGAGGCCACCACGCGGTCCGGGTGGTCCACGTGCACGGCCAGCAGGGTGAAGGCACCCTCGAGGCGCTGGGAGGCCAGCTGCATGGCGCGGGTCAGGTCCTGGCCGGCCGCGTTCCGGTAGACGTCGGCGAGGAGGTGGGCGGCCACCTCGGTGTCCGTCTCGGAGAGGAACTCGACGCCCTTGGCGAGCAGCTCCTCGCGCAGCTCGGCGTAGTTCTCGATGATGCCGTTGTGGATCAGCGCCAGGCGGCCCTCGTCCGCCACATGCGGGTGGGCGTTGCGGTCGGTGGGGCCGCCGTGGGTGGCCCACCGGGTGTGGCCGATGCCGACGAGGCCGGTGGGGATGGGGTGCTCGGCGAGCTCCTCGGCGAGGTTGGCGAGCTTGCCCGCCTTCTTCCGGTGGTACAGCTGACCGCCGTCCACCACGGCCACACCGGCGGAGTCGTATCCGCGGTATTCGAGACGGCGCAGGCCCTCCATCAGGACGTCGAGAGCGCCGTGCTCACGATCCGACTGGGGCTGGCCGATGTATCCGACGATTCCGCACATGCGCACGAGAATACCGGGCCGGACCCGACTTCGGCGCACGGCGGGCCGGGTCACTCCGTCCGGGACGAGAACCCCGCGGGGTTGGCCTCCTGCCAGGCCCAGAGGTCCCGCACCATCGCGGTCACATCGCGCCGGGCGTGCCAGCCCACCTCGGCGCCGATCGCGTCCACGGCGGCGCACGACTCGGCGATGTCCCCGGGCCGGCGCTCGACCACGCGGTACGGGATGCGGCCGCCCGTGACCGCCTCGAAGGCGCGCACCATCTCGAACACGGTGACGCCCTCGCCCCGGCCGATGTTCCAGACCCGGGTCGTCGCACCGCCCCCGGCCGCCACGCGGGCCGCGAGCCAGTCGAGCCCGGCCACGTGCGCCTCCGCGAGGTCCATCACGTGGATGAAGTCGCGCACGGCGCTGCCGTCGCGCGTGTCGAAGTCCGCGCCGAACACCCGCAGCTCGGGGTACGCGCCGGAGGCCACCCGCGCCACGAAGGGCATGAGGTTCGCCGGCACCCCGCTCGGGTCCTCGCCCAGCCGCCCGGAGGGATGCGCGCCGACCGGGTTGAAGTAGCGCAGCATCGCCAGCCCGCCGCCGTCGACCGTGGCGCAGACGTCGCGCAGCACCTGCTCCGCCATGAGCTTGGAGTGTCCGTAGGGCGAGACCGGGTCCGTGGCCGCGTCCTCGGCGACCGGCACCGGCGCGCGGTCGCCGTACACGGTCGCGGAGGAGGAGAACAGGACCGTGCGGACGCCGGCCGCGAGCGCGGCCTCGGCGACGGCGGCCGTGCCGCCCACGTTCACGTCGTAGTAGGCGGCGGGGCGGGTCATCGACTCGGTGGGCGACTTCAGCCCGGCGAAGTGCACGAGTGCGGCCGGGCCGAAGTCCGCGAGCGCCCCGCGGTAGTCCTCGGGGCGGCGGATGTCGGCCACGTGCAGGCGCAGCCGCGACCCGCCCAGACGCGTTCCGGCGAGCTCGGCGACGCGCTCGAGCGACGTCGTCGTCGCCGTGACCAGGCTGTCCAGGACGAGGACGTCGTGGCCCGCCTCGAGCAGCGTGAGCACGGTGTGGGATCCGAGGTATCCGGCACCGCCGGTCACGAGAACGCGCATGGGCCGATCCTATCCGGGCCCTGTGACGTCACGCGGGGGCCCGCTCCGGGCGGGCCGCGGCCATAATGGATCGGGTGACCTACACCCCCCCGACCTCCGAGCTGCCCCTCGTGGGCCCCGAGGAGCCCGCGGACGCCGTGCCCGACGGCCACCAGCGCTCCCCCTTCGTGGAGCTGGACCGCCAGACCTGGGCCCGTCTCGCCTCGGAGATGGCGCAGCCCTTCGACCAGGCGGACGTGGAGCGTCTGCGCGGCCTCGGCGAGCATCTGTCCCTGCGCGAGGTCGCCGAGGTCTACCTTCCGCTCTCGCGCCTGCTGAGCATCAACGTGGAGGCCTCCGCGGCCCTGCGCAGCGCGACCAACGCGTTCCTCGGCGAGCGGACGGGGCGCACCCCGTACGTGATCGGGGTGGCCGGGTCGGTCGCCGTCGGCAAGTCGACGACGGCGCGCGTGCTCCAGGAGATGCTGCGCCGCTGGCCGACGACGCCGCGCGTCGAGCTGGTCACCACGGACGGTTTCCTGCACCCCAACGCGGTGCTGCACGAGCGCGGCATCATGTCCCGCAAGGGCTTCCCCGAGTCCTACGACCGCCGCGCGCTGCTGCGCTTCATGGCGGACGTCAAGTCCGGGGCGCAGGAGGTGCGCGCGCCCGTGTACTCGCACATCACCTACGACATCGTGCCGGGCGAGGAACAGGTGGTGCACCGTCCCGACGTGCTGATCGTGGAGGGACTCAACGTGCTGGCCCCGCCGCGCACCCGGGCCGACGGCACCGCCGGGCTCTCCGTCTCCGACTTCTTCGACTTCTCGGTGTACGTGGACGCGCGCGCGTCCTGGATCCGGTCCTGGTACATCGACCGGTTCATGGGTCTGCGCTCGGGGGCCTTCGCCGACCCGCGCAGCTACTTCCACCGGTACTCCTCCCTGTCGGACGCCGAGGCTCAGGCGACGGCCGAGTCCATCTGGGACTCCATCAACGGCCCGAACCTCGAGCAGAACGTGCGCCCGACCCGCGGGCGCGCCCGGCTGGTGCTCACGAAGAACGCGCAACACGAGGTGACCCGCGTGCTGCTGAGGAAGGTCTGACCCATGCGTCGCCCCCTCCCGCTCGCCGCGCTGGCCGCGCTCGCGCTGCTCGCGGCCGGCTGCGGCACGCCCGCCGCGGGCCCGTCCTCGACGCCGACGACGCCGACGTCCGGCTCCGCGAGCGCGGCCGCGTCGTCCCGCGCCGCCTCGAGCACGGCGCCGTCGTCGGGCACGCACGCCGACCCGGCCACCCTCGACGTCGTCGTGAACAAGACCCGCCCCGTGGCCCCGCCCGACTGGGCGCCCTCGGATCTGGTGGCCGTGCCCGGCAGCGAGCTGCCCCTGCGGGCGGAGGCCGCGACGGCGGCCGCTGACCTGCTGGATGCCGCCGCGGCGGCGGGCCACCGCCTCACCACCCTGAGCGCCTACCGCTCGTACGACTACCAGGTCCGGACGTACGGCCACTGGGTCGACGAGCTGGGCCGCGCCGAGGCCGACCGCGTCTCCGCGCGTCCGGGGTACTCCGAGCATCAGACCGGCCTGGCCTGGGACGTGGGCGACGCCGCGACCCCCGCGTGTGACCTGGAAGCGTGCTTCGGCGACACCGCCGCGGGCCGTTGGGTGGCCGCGCACGCCGCCGAGTACGGGTTCGTCATCCGCTACCCCGCCGGGGCCGAGGACGTGACGGGCTTCGCCCACGAGCCCTGGCATCTGCGCTACGTCGGGTCCGCGGAGGCGGCCCGGGTCGAGGCGGCCGGCGGCGTCCTCGAGACCGCGTGGGGTCTGCCGCCGGCGCCGGACTACACGGACTGAGACGCACGACTCGCTCGACCCTGTACCCCGCCGCCTTCGTGACACGTAGGATTCTCCCCATGCTCCAGGGATTCAAAGACTTCATCATGAAGGGCAACGTCCTCGACCTTGCCGTCGCCGTCATCATCGGCGCCGCCTTCGGCAAGATCGTGAACGCGCTCGTCGAGGCGGTCCTCATGCCGCTCATCGCCGCCGCCGTGGGCTCGCCGAACTTCGACTCGTTCGCCGTGCTGACGGTCAACGGCAACGACGTGAAGTTCGGTGTGCTGCTCACCGCGATCGTCAACTTCCTTCTCATCGCCGCGGCCGTGTACTTCGCCATCGTGATGCCGATGAACAAGATGATCGAGGCCCGCAACCGCCGCCTCGGCATCGACCCCGCCGAGGAGGAGGTGGCCGCCGACGTCGCCGTGCTCACCGAGATCCGCGACCTGCTCGCCGAGCGCCGCGGCGGCCCCACCTCCGGGACCACCACCCTCTGATCTCCCCCTGTCCGACGCCGAAGGGCCCGGGACGACTCACACGAGTCGCCCCGGGCCCTTCCTTCATGCCCTCGGCGGCACCGGGGCCGTGCCCTCAGGGCCGCGACGTCGTCCGGTCCGCGCTGGACCCGGCGTCCGGGGCGACCTCCGAGTCCTGCCGGTCCGGATCCAGGCACGGCAACCACTCCACGGGGGCGCTCTGCCGCGCGCACACGGGCGCGTCCACGGCGAGGAACGCGGCCGACCACAGGACCGCCAGCCCCGCGAGCAGCCCCGCGAACAGGGTCCAGCGGCGGGGCCGGGGGGCCGCGTCCGACGTCATCGGTCCGGTCAGTCGTGCAGGCGCAGCTCGCGCTGCACGACGTCGGCCAGCACCTGGGCCTCCCGGCCGGCGGTCTCCTCGTCCGGGGCCTCGACCATGACGCGCACGACCGGTTCCGTGCCCGACGGGCGCAGCAGCACGCGGCCGGTCTCGCCGAGGCGGGCCTCCGCCTCGGCCACCGCCGCCTGGACGGCCTCGTCCTCGGCGGCGCGGGACTTGTCCACGCCGCGCACGTTCACGAGGACCTGGGGCAGCCGGTCCATCACCGCGGCCAGCTCGGAGAGCGGGGTGCCGGTCTCGGCGACGCGCGAGGCGAGCTGCAGGCCGGTGAGGACACCGTCACCGGTGGTGGCGTGGTCCGAGAAGATCACGTGGCCGGACTGCTCGCCGCCGAGCGAGTAGTCGCCGAGCTTCATGCCGGCCAGGACGTAGCGGTCGCCCACCTGGGTCTCGACGAGCTGGACGCCCTCCCGGCCCATGGCCAGCTTCAGGCCCAGGTTGGACATGACGGTCACGACCAGGGTGTCATCCCGCAGGACGCCGCGGTCCTTGAGGGCCACGGCCATGACGCCCATGATCTGGTCGCCGTCGACGACCTCGCCGTGCTCGTCCACGGCGAGGCACCGGTCGGCGTCGCCGTCGTGCGCGATGCCGAGGTCCGCGCCGTGCTCGCGCACGGCCGCCTGGAGCTTCTCGAGGTGGGTGGAGCCGTAGCCGTCGTTGATGTTGAGCCCGTCCGGGGACGCGCCGATCACCACGACCTCCGCGCCGGCGGCGCGGAACGCCTCGGGCGAGCAGCCGGCGGCCGCGCCGTGTGCGCAGTCCAGGACGACCTTGAGCCCGTCCAGCCGGTGCGGGAGGGTCTGCAGGAGGTGGAGGACGTAGCGGTCCTCGGCGTCCGCGAAGACGCGCACGCGGCCCACGTCCGCGCCCTGGGGCCGTCGCGGCGTCACGCCCTCGAGGTGGCGGATGATCTCGTCCTCCTGCGCGTCGGTCAGCTTCTCGCCGCCGCGCGCGAGGAACTTGATGCCGTTGTCCGGGGCCGGGTTGTGGGAGGCGGAGATCATCACGCCGAAGTCGGCGTCCAGGTCCCCCACGAGATAGGCGGCGGCGGGGGTCGGCAGCACGCCGGCGTCCCACACGTCCACGCCCGAGGACGCCAGGCCCGCCTGCACGGCGGCCGTGATGAACTCGCCGCTGATGCGCGGGTCCCGGGCCACGACGGCGACCGGGCGTCGGCCGGCGTCGAAGGCCTCCGCGCCGAGGACGGGCGAGGCGGCCTGGGCCAGCTGGACGGACAACTCCACGGTGAGGGTCTCGTTGGCCAGGCCACGGACGCCATCGGTTCCGAACAATCTCGACATGATCAGTCAGTGTAGGGGCCGCCCCTGCGGCCTGCATCACGGGAGGGTCACGAAACGGGCCGGGGGGCGGTAGCATCGGACCGGTCGAGCCCCCGCGGCCGCGCCCGTCCGCTCACATCCGCCCGGGAGGCCCCGCCCCGAACCCGAAGGACCTCGATCCATGCCCGACGTGACCCCGCCCCCGCTCCCCCATTCCTGGACGCGCCGCAGCGTGCTGGGCGGCACGGGCCTGGCGATCGCTGCCGGCGTGGCCGGCTGCGGGCGTGATGAGCAGGCCGAGCAGAGCTCGGAGGGCGACGAGCAGGCCACCCGCCTGCCCGCCCCGGACATCATCACCACCGCGCAGTGGGGCGCCATGCAGCCCAACTACTACCTGCAGACCCTGAACGAGCGCCCCTCCTACCTGGTGATCCACCACACCACCACGCCGAACGTCACGGACGGCTCCCGGGAGGCGGCGGAGAGCATCGCGCAGGTGGTCCAGAACGCGCACATGAGCCCCGCGAACGACTGGGGCGACACCGGGCAGCACTTCACCGTCTCCCGCGGCGGCTTCGCGATGGAGGGCCGCCACGGCTCCCGGCACGCGCTCGAGGGCGGACAGACGTTCATGCTCGGCGTCCACGCGCTCGGGTTCAACGCGTATGCGCTCGGCATCGAGTGCGAGGGGCTGTACATGCTGAACCCGCCGCCGCAGAGCCTCTACGCCGGCCTGGTGCCGCTCGTCGCCTACATCTGCCAGCAGTACGAGCTGCCGCCGTCCCGCATCATCGGCCACCGCGACGTCACCGCCACCAGCTGCTGCGGCGACGCGTTCTACGCCAAGCTGCCGATCCTGCGCGAGGACGTCCGCCTCTCCCTGGCCTCGGGCGAGTACCACGTCTCGGAGGGCTTCGGGGCGGACAACCTCTTCGACGACGCACACGTCACCCCGGAGTACGTGGAGGAGGAGCGCGGCTGAACCCGCCCCCGCTCCCCACGACGGCGCCCCTCACCGGACGGTGAGGGGCGCCGTCGTGCGCGGCCCGGTCAGCGCACGCGCGGGAACGATCCGCCGGAGACCTCGCCGTACTCGGCCAGCTCGTTGGCCGGGCCGCAGATCTGCGGGTCGGGGCGGTGGACGATGCGCTCGTCCTTGTCCGGGTAGGGCAGCGTGTGCAGCACATGGCGGATGGCCTCGAGGCGGGCGCGCTTCTTGTCGTTCGACTTCACGACGGTCCACGGGGCGTCGGCCGTGTGCGTGTAGAAGAACATGGCCTCCTTCGCGTTCGTGTAGTCGTCCCACTTGTCCAGGGAGGCCAGGTCGGTGGGCGAGAGCTTCCAGCGACGCACGGGGTCGGTCTCCCGCGCGGCGAAGCGGTTGAGCTGCTCGCGCTGGGACACGGAGAACCAGAACTTGATGATGTGCACGCCGGAGTTGACGAGCATGCGCTCCAGCTCAGGGGTCTCGCGCATGAACTCGAGGTACTGCTGCGCCGTGCAGTAGCCCATGACGCGCTCGACGCCGGCCCGGTTGTACCAGGAGCGGTCGAACATCACGATCTCACCGCCGGAGGGCAGGTGCTGGATGTAGCGCTGGAAGTACCACTGCGAGGCCTCCTCCTCCGTGGGCTTCTCCAGGGCCACGGTCCGGGCGCCGCGGGGGTTGAGGTGCTCGTTGAAGCGCTTGATGGCGCCGCCCTTGTCGGCGGCGTCGCGGCCCTCGAAGATGATCAGGACCTTCTGGCCGGTCTCCTTGACCCAGAGCTGCATCTTCAGCAGCTCGATCTGCAGCTCGCGCTTGCGTCGTTCGTAGCTCTTGCGGCTGAGCTTGGTCTTGTACGGGTAGCCCTCACGCCAGGCCTGCGGGTCCGGGGTGGGGGGTCTTCTTCTCCCCGCCGAGCTTGCGGCCCAGCTCCCGGATCTCGTCCACCTCGGCGGCGTAGTCACGGGTCACGGCGAAGGGGGCCTGCGCGGCGTGCTCCGTGCCGTGCTCGCCACGGGTGCGGGGGTCGGGCGTGGGACTCGTGTTCTCGGCCACGGCGGCTCCCGAGGGTGTCTCCGATCGGACCGCGCACCGGACGGGCGAGCGGCCCGTCATGGCGTCGTCGCCATGCGCCTTCATATTACCCCTGGGTCAGGTGCCGCCGGCCCACGGAGACGGCGGACGCCCCGCCCCGCTCGTGAGGAGCGGGACGGGGCGTCGGCGGGGGCACGGTGGGGACACCGTGCGGCGCAGGATCAGCGCTTCGAGAACTGCGAGGCCTTGCGGGCCTTCTTGAGGCCGGCCTTCTTGCGCTCGATGACGCGGGCGTCGCGGGTCAGGAAGCCGGCCTTCTTGAGCGCCGGGCGGTTGTGCTCGCGGTCGATCTCGTTGAGGGCGCGGGAGATGCCCAGGCGCAGCGCACCGGCCTGGCCGGAGGGGCCGCCGCCGTGGATGCGGGCGATCACGTCGTAGGCGCCGGTCAGCTCCAGCAGCGTGAAGGGGTCGGAGACCTCCTGCTGGTGCAGCTTGTTCGGAAAGTAGTTCTCCAGGGCGCGACCGTTGATGGTCCACTGGCCGGAGCCGGGGACGAGGCGCACGCGGGCCACGGCCTCCTTGCGGCGGCCGACGGCGGAGCCGGGCACGGTCAGGGCCGGGCGCTCGGAGGCGACGGGGGCCTCGGCGGCGGCGGTGGACTCAGAGGTGTAGCTCGTCAGCTCCACGTCGTCGTTCTCGTTGATGCTCATGGTTCTCCTCAGGGAAGGTCTGCGTCAGTGGCCCGCCGGGGTCACTGGGCGACCTGGCCGATCTCGAAGGTCTGGGGCTGCTGGGCGGTGTGCGGGTGCTCGGCGCCCTTGTACACCTTCAGCTTGGAGAGCTGCTGGGCGGCCAGCGAGTTCTTCGGGAGCATGCCCTTGACGGCCTTCTCCACGGCGCGGACCGGGTTGGTCTCGAGCAGCTCGGCGTAGGACTGCGACTTCAGGCCGCCCGGGTAGCCCGAGTGGCGGTAGGCGCGCTTCTTCTCGAGCTTGGCGCCGGTGAGGGCGACCTTCTCGGCGTTCACGATGATGACGTAGTCGCCCATGTCCATGTGGGGGGCGAACGTCGGCTTGTGCTTGCCGCGCAGGAGGGTGGCGGTGTGGGAGGCCAGGCGGCCGAGGACGACGTCGGTGGCATCGATGATGTGCCACTGACGGTCGGCGTCGCCAGGCTTGGGAGAGTACGTACGCACGTTGTCTGCCTTCAGGGTCGGTGGTGGTCCACAGCACCTGCCCGCCGGGTCGTGATTCCGGCGCGCTCGCGCTGTCAGTTCTCCGTGCGCGCCGGTCCCCCAGGTGAGGGCTGGAAGGCGTCCGGGCCCGATGCCCCGGGGGTGCGGCGCGAGCTGAAGGCCATGCAACTGAGCCACTCGCGGCACGACGCATCCGGGTGCGGGCATGCGCAACGTCCACCCATCCTACCGAACGCGGGCCCCGGAGCCAAAAGCCGCCACCGCGGGCCACCCCGGCTCACAGGGTCCGCTTCGCCCGGGTGCCCTCGGCGCGCCGGTGCAGCTCCTCCGCCTCGTCGGGATAGCCGACGGCGAGCAGCGTCAGCCCCCCGGGCGGGGCGAGGCGCACCTCGGAGTCGCGGGCAGGCCTCGCCACCCGGTGAGCGAGCCAGCCGGGCTCGCGTGCCCGCTCCCCCACCTGGAGCAGCGCCCCGACGATCGCCCGGACCATGTTGTGGCAGAACGCGTCGGCCCGGATCCGGACGCGCACGACGCCGTCCTCATCGCGTCGCACCTCCAGGTGCGTCACCTCGCGGATGGTCGTGGCGCCCGCGCGGGGCCGGCAGAAGGACAGGAAGTCGTGCAGTCCGAGGACGGCGTCGGCCTCCAGCGCCATGAGGCGATCGTCCAGGGCGGCGCCGTGCCAGTGGGTGAAGCCCCGCGTGCGCGGATCACGCGCGGCGGGTGCGTCGTCGATCCGGTACTCGTACTCGCGCCACAGCGCGCTGAACCGCGCGTCGAAGCCCGCGGGGGCCCGCCGCGCCCCGTGCACGACGACGGCCCCGCCCCACCCGGAGAGCACCCCGCCGAGGCGGCGGGTGAGGGAGGTGGCCGGCTCCAGGCCGGGCCGGCCGCGGGTCAGGCCCGCCCACTCCGTCTCGGTCAGGTCGAGGTGGACGACCTGGCCGCGCGCGTGCACCCCCGCGTCGGTGCGGCCGGCGACCACCGTGCGCACGGGCCGGCGCAGGATCCGCTCGAGCCCGTCCTCCAGCGCACCCTGGACCGAGTCGAGACCGGGCTGGCGGGCCCAGCCGTGGAAGGTGCCGCCGTCGTAGGCCAGGTCCAGGCGGACTCGCACGGACGCGGGTTCCCCGGGCGCCGACGGGGCGTCCGGGCGGTGCTGCTCGCTCATGCTGCTCCTCTCAGCGGGGCGGGGCCGGGGACGGCGAAGGGCCGCCCACCGAGTGGTGGACGGCCCTTCGCCGATGCGTCGTCACGGGGACGGACGCGGACTCCCGCGATGGCGTCAGGCCATCTTCTGGGCGGCCTCGCCACCGGCGGGCTCGAAGCCCGCGGCCTTGGCCTCCTCGACGGTGGAGAACCAGACCTCGGCGGTGGTCTGGTCGTACCAGCGCGAGCCGGGGACGTGGTACTTCTTCGAGCTGGCGTTGCCCTTGATGGTGGCCTCGGCCGGAGCCGAGCCGTCCTCGTTGGTGGGCACGGCGCCGTCGATCTCGGCGGCGGCCTCCTGCGACTCGGCCACGGTGACCTCCTCGGTGGCGGCCGGGTCGACGGCCTCCACCGGGGTGGACTCGGCCGGCGCGGCCGGCGCGGACGCGGCGGCCTGCTCGGCCTCACGCACCACGGCCTGCTTGCCGGAGATCGGGTCCATGATCAGCTCGATCACGGCCATGGGCGCGTTGTCGCCCTGGCGGTTGCCGATCTTGGTGATGCGGGTGTAGCCGCCGTTGCGCTCGGCCATCGCCGGGCCGATCACGGTGAACAGCTCGTGCACGACCGCCTTGTTGGTGCGGTTCTTGGCGGCGATGAGACCCTGCACCTTGCGGCGGGCCGGCAGATCGCCCTTCTTGGCGAAGGTGATCAGGCGCTCGGCGTACGGGCGCAGGCGCTTGGCGCGGGTGAGCGTCGTGGTGATCGACTTGTGCTCGAACAGCTGGGCGGACATGTTCGCCAGCATGATGCGCTCGTGGGCCGGGCTGCCGCCCAGACGCGGACCCTTGGTGGGGGTAGGCATGGTGTTTCTCCTCGGGTGGGACCCTGCAGCCGGCTGCGGCGTCGGGTCGAAGATGTCAGGTGGTGCGGAATCGGCTCAGTAGTCCGAGAACGGGTCGTCGTCCATCTGGCGCGCGTGCGCCTGCGGGTCGTAGCCGGCCGGCGAGTCCTTGAAGGACAGGCCCAGCTCCTGGAGCTTCTCCTTGACCTCGTCGATGGACTTCGCGCCGAAGTTGCGGATGTCCATCAGGTCGGCCTCGGAACGGCCCACGAGCTCGCCCACGGTGTGGATGCCCTCGCGCTTGAGGCAGTTGTACGAGCGCACGGTGAGCTCGAGCTCCTCGATCGGCTGGGCCAGGTCGGCGGAGCCCTCGACGACCTCGGGCTCGTCACCCAGGTCGATGCCCTCGGCCTCGACGTTGAGCGAGCGGGCCAGGCCGAACAGCTCGACCAGGGTGGAGCCGGCAGAGGCCACCGCGTCACGCGGCAGCATGTTCTCCTTGGTCTCCACGTCCAGGATCAGACGGTCGAAGTCGGTGCGCTGCTCCACACGGGTGGCCTCGACCTTGAAGGTCACCTTGAGGACCGGGGAGTAGATGGAGTCGACCGGGATGCGGCCGATCTCCGCGTCCGCGGACTTGTTCTGGGCGGCGGTCACGTAGCCGCGACCGCGCTCGATGGTCAGCTCCATGTCGAACTTGCCCTTCGCGTTCAGGGTCGCGATGTGCAGGTCCGGGTTGTGGATCTCGACGCCGGCCGGCGCGGTGATGTCCGCGGCGGTGACGACGCCGGCCCCCTGCTTGCGCAGGTAGGCCACCACGGGCTCGTCGTTCTCCGAGGAGACGGAGAGCTTCTTGATGTTGAGGATGATCTCGGTGACATCCTCCTTGACTCCGTTGACGGTGCTGAACTCGTGCAGCACGCCGTCCACGCGGATGCTGGTCACGGCAGCACCGGGGATCGACGAGAGCAGAGTGCGGCGCAGGGAGTTGCCGAGGGTGTAGCCGAAGCCGGGCTCCAGGGGCTCGATGACGAACCGGGAACGACGGTCGGAGACGACCTCTTCGGTCAGCGTGGGGCGCTGTGCAATGAGCACGGACATTTCCTTTCGGCGAGCGTCCGCCATATGACGCACGCGGTGGGTGGAAACGAGGACGGGGTGGGGGCAGGTCCGCAGACCTGTCCGCGTCCGCCCCGGGCGGGGGCGGACGCGGACACAGCGCTCAGGTCAGACGCGGCGGCGCTTCGCCGGGCGAGCGCCGTTGTGGGCCATGGGGGTGACGTCCTGGATGGACCCCACCTCGAGGCCGGCGGCCTGCAGGGAGCGGATGGCGGTCTCGCGGCCCGAGCCCGGACCCTTCACGAAGACGTCCACCTTCTTCATGCCGTGCTCCTGCGCACGCTTGGCGGCCTGCTCGGCGGCCATCTGCGCGGCGTACGGGGTCGACTTGCGCGACCCCTTGAAGCCGACCTCGCCGGACGAGGCCCAGGAGATGACGGCACCCGTGGTGTCCGTGATGGACACGATGGTGTTGTTGAACGTGCTCTTGATGTGGGCCTGGCCCACGGTGATGTTCTTGTTGGCCTTGCGACGCGGCTTGCGGGCAGCCGATGCGCGAGTCTTGGGGGGCATGTGATTCTCCTCCGGGAAAGCTGCTGGTGCTGATGCTGCGGGCGGGGCGTCCGGACGTGGACGCGGTCACCGCCGGTGCAGGATCACTTCTTCTTGCCGGCGACCGTCTTCTTGGGGCCCTTGCGGGTACGGGCGTTGGTCTTCGTGCGCTGGCCGCGCACCGGCAGGCCGCGGCGGTGGCGCAGGCCCTCATAGGAGCCGATCTCCACCTTGCGACGGATGTCGGCGGCCACCTCGCGGCGGAGGTCGCCCTCCACCTTGTAGCTGCCCTCGATGTGGTCGCGCAGCTGCACCAGCTGCTCGTCGGAGAGGTCCTTCACGCGGATGTTCGGGTCGATGCCCGTGGCGGCGAGGGTCTCCTCAGCGCGGGTCTTGCCCACACCGTAGATGTACGTGAGTGCGATGATCACGCGCTTCTCGCGCGGAATGTCAACGCCTGCAAGACGAGCCATGTGGCCGTCCTCCTGTTCTTCTGCAGCAGGGGTCTGCACCAGAGACGTCCCGCACGACGCGGCACTGGGCCTCGCGGACCCGTCGTCGCGGCGCCGGGGAAGATCCGGCGTGCTCCGCGGCGGGCGTCCGCCGTCGTCGGTCTCCGGCCCCTGCGGCCGGAGGTGGGGGCCCTCCCCTCACGGGGTGGACCGCTGTCCCTGCTGTTCGGCCCGATGGCCGGTGGGTGGTGTGGTCAACGCGACGGCGTCGCTCCCCGGGCTCCCGGGGAGGCGATCAGCCCTGGCGCTGCTTGTGGCGCGGGTTCGAGCAGATCACCAGCACGCGGCCCTTACGGCGCACGACCTGGCACTTGTCACAAATCCGCTTCACGCTCGGCTGAACCTTCACGGCTCTTCCTCCTGCGCTCGCTTGGACGGGGGTTCTTACTTGTATCGGTACACGATCCGACCCCGGTTGAGGTCGTACGGGCTAAGCTCCACCACGACGCGATCCTCGGGGAGGATGCGGATGTAGTGCTGACGCATCTTTCCGGAGATCGTGGCGAGCACGACGTGCTCGTTCTGCAGACGGACCCGGAACATCGCGTTCGGCAATGCCTCCGACACCGTGCCCTCGACCTCGATGACACCTTCCTTCTTAGCCATGTCCTCCACAATCGTCATGCCCCGGGCACGGCCGCGGAGGGCCGGGTGACGGGGCGGGAACGGGTCTGCTCGCCGGCGCACACGAGTGCGCGCACACGAACAACGTTCGATGATACCGCATTCTCGGTCTGAGAACCAGCACAGACGACGACGGCCGCCCGGTCCGCCGGACGGGCGGGACGGACGGCCGACAGCTCGGGCCGCTCACTCCCCCGGCGGGACCGGGACCACGCCGAACCGGGCGAGCTCGGAGGCGCCGCCGTCGGGCGCGGTGAGCACCCACACACCGCCGTCGTGCCGGCAGACCGAGTGCTCCCACTGGCTGGCGCGGGCGCCGTCGAGGGTCACCACGGTCCAGTCGTCCGCGAGCACCTTCGTGTCGATGGAGCCACGCACCAGCATCGGCTCGATGGCGAGTGCCAGACCGGGGCGGATCTTGGGCCCCCGGTGGCCGGTGCGGTAGTTGAACACGTCCGGCGGCAGGTGCATGGCCGAGCCGATGCCGTGCCCCACGTACTCCTCGAGGATGCCGAGCTCCTCGCCCGGCTGCGCGGAGACGAAGTCGTCGATGGCGTCCCCGATGTCCCCGACGTGGGTGGCGGAGGCGAAGGCCGCGATGCCGACCCAGAGTGCCTCCCGCGTGATCGCCGAGAGGCGCTCGTCGGCCGGGTCCGCGGTGCCGGCCGCGGAGGAGCCCAGGATCACCGTGCGGGCCGAGTCGGCGTGCCAGCCGTCCACGATCGCGCCCCCGTCGACCTTCAGCACGTCGCCGGTCTGCAGGACCCGGTCCCCGGGGATGCCGTGCACGACCTCGTCGTTGACCGAGGTGCAGATCGAGGCCGGGAAGTCGTAGTAGCCCAGGAAGTTGGACGTGGCACCGCGCTCGGCCAGCACGCCCGCGAACACGGCGTCCAGCTCCGCGGTGGTGACGCCCGGCGCGGCCGCGGCCAGCGTGGCGTCCAACGCCTCGGACAGGACCACCCCCGCGCGCTGCATGGCCTGCAGCTGGGGGGCGGTCTTGAGCTCGAGCGAGCGGCGGCCGATCACGGGGTCAGGACTCCGCGCCCGGCTGGATCACGGGCAGGGAGCCCGTGGCGGCACGCACGGAGTACACGGCCTGCAGCAGGCGCTCGGTGACGTCGTCGATCTGCCCGGTGCCGTCCACGCGGGCGACGATGCCGCGCTCCACGTACTCCTGGATGACGGACTCGGTCTCGCGGTGGTACAGGTCCAGGCGGTGCTCGATGACCTCCTGGGTGTCGTCCGCGCGGCCCTCGATCTCGGCACGCTTGAGCAGACGCTCCACGAGCTCCTCGTCGGGCACCTCCAGCTCGACGACGGCGGACAGCGACTGGCCGGACTCGGCGAGCATGGCGTCCAGCGCCTCGACCTGGCCCTTCGTGCGCGGGTAGCCGTCCAGCAGGAAGCCGTGCTCCGCGTCGGCCTGGGCGATGCGGTCCGCGACCATGCGGTTCGTGACCTCATCGGGGACGAAGTCGCCGTTGTCGATGTACTTCTTGGCCTCGACGCCGAGCGGCGTCATCGACTTCACGTTGTGGCGGAAGATGTCACCGGTGGAGATCGGGACGATCCCCATCTTGTCGGCGATCCGGGTGGCCTGGGTGCCCTTGCCGGAACCGGGAGGGCCCATGAGCAGCATGCGGGTCATCGTGTGTTCCTCACTGTCGATACGGACGGCGTTGCGGGATCGGGTCGGGGCTCAGCGCAGCAGGCCCTCGTAGTGGCGCTGCTCCATCTGTGCGCTGACCTGCTTCACGGTCTGGAGGCCGACGCCCACCATGATGAGGATGGACGTGCCGCCGAGCGGGAAGTTCTGGCTGGTGCCGATCACCGCGAAGGCGATCAGCGGGATCATGGCCACGATACCGAGGTAGAGGGCGCCCACGAGCGTGATGCGGCTGATGACGTACTGCAGGTAACGCTCGGTGGGCCGGCCGGCGCGGACGCCGGGGATGAAGCCGCCGTAGCGCTTCATGTTGTCCGAGATCTCCACCGGGTTGAACGTGATGGACACGTAGAAGTACGTGAAGCCGATGATGAGCAGGAAGTACAGGGCCATGTACACCGGGTGGTCGCCGGGGCCGAAGTACCGGCTCAGCCACGTGATCCACGGGGCCGGCGCACTGCCGTCCTGCGGCGTGTTGAACTGGATGAGGATGCTCGGGAGCATCAGCACGGAGGAGGCGAAGATGACCGGGATGACGTTGGCCATGTTCACCTTGACCGGGATGTAGGTGCTCGACCCGCCCACGGTCCGCGAGCCGATCTGCCGCTTGGCGTACTGGACCGGGATCCGGCGCTGCGACTCCTCCACGAAGACGATGGCCAGCATGGTGAGCAGGCCGATCCCCATGACGATCGCGAACACGCGCCAGCCCTGCGTCTGGACCACCTGGCCGAGGCCGGCCGGGAAGCCCGCCGCGATGGAGGTGAAGATGAGCAGGGACATGCCGTTGCCCACGCCGTTCTCGGTGATCCGCTCGCCGAACCACATGACGATGAGACAGCCGGTGGTCAGGGCGATGACCACGAGCAGCACCGTGAGGATGGAGCCGTCGCGCAGCAGCGGCAGGCTGCATCCGAGCAGGGCCCCGGTGCGGGCCAGCGAGGCCATCGTGGTCGCCTGCAGCAGGGCGAGGGCGAGGGTCAGGTAGCGGGTGTACTGCGTCAGCGTCGCCTGGCCCTGCGGGCCCTCCTGGTGGAGCTGCTCGAAGCGCGGGATCACCACGCGCAGCAGCTGCACGATGATCGACGCCGTGATGTAGGGCATGATGCCGAGCGCGAAGACGGACACCTGCAGGAGCGCCCCGCCCGAGAACATGTTCACGAAGGAGTACAGGCCGCCCTGGGCGTTGCCCGCCGCGAGACACTGCTGCACCGCCGGGTAGTCCACCCCGGGGGCCGGTACGAAGGCGCCCATCCGGTAGACGGCGATGAGCGCGAGCGTGAAGGCGATCTTCCGCAACAGGTCAGGCGTCCGGACGATCCGGGCGATGGCCTTGAGCACGAGTCCTCCTGCGGTGGTCCTGTGGGGCGCGCGCCGGCCGCGGGGCGGGGCACGAGACGGCGGCCACACCGGGGCGGCCGCTGTGCGAGTCTACACGGACGGACCGAGGGCCCTGGTCCGGAGCGGCTGCTCCGGGCCAGGGCCCTCGGTGGATGGGTCGGCGTGTCAGAGGGTCTCGGTGGACCCGCCGGCGGCCTGGATCTTCTCCACGGCGGACGAGGAGAAGGCGTTCGCCTTCACCTGCACGGCCGAGGTGATCTCCCCCGTGCCCAGCACCTTCACGGGCTGACCGCGACGGACGAGGCCCTTGGACACGAGCGCGTCCACGGTGACCTCACCGCCCTCGGGGAAGTGCGCGGAGAGCTTGTCCAGGTTCACGACCTGGTACTCCGTGCGGAACGGGTTCTTGAAGCCGCGGAGCTTCGGCAGACGCATCTGCAGGGGCAGCTGGCCGCCCTCGAAGCCCGCACGGACCTGGTAACGGGCCTTGGTGCCCTTGGTGCCGCGACCGGCGGTCTTGCCCTTCGACGCCTCACCGCGACCCACACGGGTCTTGGCGGTCTTGGCACCGGGGGCCGGACGCAGGTCGTGGACCTTGATGGCGTCGTTGTCAGCCATTGTTGACCTCCTCCACGGACACCAGGTGCGGCACGGTGTTGACCATGCCGACCGTCACCGCGTCGGCCTTGCGGGTGACCTGGTGGCCGATCCGCTTCAGGCCCAGCGAGCGCAGGGTGTCCCGATGGTTCTGCTTGGAGCCCGTGACGCCGCGGGTCTGGGTGATGACCAGGGTGGCGTCCGAGGGCTGGATGTTCTTGCGAGTGGGCTCAAACACGGCTCACGCACCTGCCTTCGCGCTCTTCTGGGCGCGATCGTTCTCCATGGTGCGCAGCATCGCATGGGGGGCGATCTCGTCCAGGGCCTTGCCGCGGCGGGCGGCGACGGCCTGGGGCTCTTCCAGCTTCTTGAGTGCGTCCACGGTGCCGCGCACGATGTTGATCGCGTTCACGGAGCCCATGGACTTGGACAGCACGTCGTGGATGCCGGCGCACTCGAGCACGGCGCGCACCGGACCGCCGGCGATCACGCCGGTACCCGGGGAGGCCGGGCGGAGCAGCACGACGCCGGCGGCGTCCTCACCCTGCACCAGGTGCGGGATGGTGGAGCCGACGCGGGGGACGCGGAAGAAGGACTTCTTGGCCTCCTCCACGGCCTTCTGGATCGCGGCGGGGACCTCCTTCGCCTTGCCGTAGCCGACGCCGACGGTGCCGTCGCCGTCACCCACCACCACGAGGGCGGTGAAGGAGAAGCGGCGGCCGCCCTTGACGACCTTGGAGACGCGGTTGATGCCCACGACGCGCTCGAGGAACTGGTCCTTCTCGTCGTCCTGGGCGCCACGACGGTTGCGGTCGTCGCGACGGCCGCCACGACGATCGCCGTCACGGCCACCGCGGCCGCCGTCGCGACCGCCGCGGCCACCGGTGGCGCGCTCGGTGGTCTGGCTCGCCGAGCCCGACCCGGTCTCGGAGACGGTGGTCTCGGTGCTCTCGGTCACCTGAGTGTCCTTCTGGTTGATGTTCTCGGTCACAGCTGCAGCCCACCCTCTCGCGCACCGTCGGCCACGGCCGCGACGCGCCCGTGGTACTTGTTGCCGCCGCGGTCGAAGACCACGGCCTCGATGCCGGCCGCCTTGGCACGCTCGGCGACGAGCTCGCCCACGCGCTTGGCCTTGGCCGTCTTGTCGCCCTCGAGCGCACGCACGTCGGCCTCCATGGTGGAGGCGTACGCGAGCGTGCGGCTCTGCGTGTCGTCCACGACCTGCACGAACATGTGCCGTGCAGAGCGGTTGACGACGAGGCGGGGACGGACGGTGGTGCCGGAGATCCGCTTGCGCACCCGGAGGTGGCGGCGGGTGCGGGCGTTGAACTTGCCCTTGCCCTTCACCTTCAGAGTAGACATCACTTACCTGCCTTTCCGGCCTTGCGGCGGATCTGCTCGCCCGCGTAGCGCACGCCCTTGCCCTTGTACGGGTCGGGGCGGCGCAGCTTGCGGATGTTGGCGGCGGTCTCGCCGACCTGCTGCTTGTCGATACCGGCGACGGTGACCTTGTTGCCCTCCACCGTGAAGGTGATGCCCTGGGGCGCCTTCACCGGGACGGGGTGGGAGTAGCCCAGGGCGAACTCGAGGTCCTGGCCCTTGGCCTGCACGCGGTAGCCGGTGCCGACGACCTCGAGCTGCTTGGAGAAGCCGTTGGTCACGCCCTCGACCATGTTGCTGATGAGGGTGCGGGTCAGACCGTGCAGGGAGCGGGACTCACGCTCGTCGTCGGGGCGGGCCACGGTGACCTGCCCCTCCTCGAGGGTGGCCGTGATGGGCGTGGGCAGCGAGTGCTCGAGCTGGCCCTTGGGGCCCTTCACGGAGACGCGGTCGCCGTCGATGGTCACATCGACGCCGGCGGGGATGGTGATCGGGAGACGTCCGATTCGAGACATGTCAGTTCAGCCTTTCTTCCGTCTTGCCCGTCACCAGACGTAGGCGAGGACTTCTCCGCCCACGCCCTTCTTGGCGGCCTGCTGGTTCGTGAGGAGACCAGAGGAGGTGGACAGGATGGCGATGCCGAGGCCGCCCAGCACGTGGGGCAGGTTCGTGGACTTCGCGTACACGCGCAGGCCCGGCTTGGAGATGCGGCGCAGGCCGGCGATCGCACGCTCACGCTGCGGGCCGAACTTCAGGTCGATGGTCAGCTTCTTGCCGACCTCGGCCTCCTCCTCGCGCCAGTCCTGGATGTAGCCCTCGGCCTTGAGGATCTCGGCGACGCGAGTCTTCAGCTTCGAGGACGGCATGGACACGGTGTCGTGGTAGGCCGAGTTTGCGTTGCGCAGACGGGTCAGCATGTCTGCGACGGGATCGGTCATGGTCATGTGGGCTTCACGCCCTTTCTCGCCGTGGTTTCCGCCACCGGTTCACCGGTGGAGGACCTGTGGCGTGGAGGTCTTACTGGTCGGTCTTGAACGGGAAGCCCAGCGCCTTGAGCAGCGCGCGGCCCTCGTCGTCGTTCTTGGCGGTCGTCACCACGGTGATGTCCATGCCGCGCACGCGGTCGATCTTGTCCTGATCGATCTCGTGGAACACGGTCTGCTCGGACAGGCCGAAGGTGTAGTTGCCGTTGCCGTCGAACTGGCGGTCGGACAGGCCGCGGAAGTCACGGATGCGCGGCAGCGCGAGCGTGACCAGGCGGTCCAGGAACTCCCACATGCGGTCGCCACGGAGCGTGGCGTGCGTGCCGATGGGCATGCCCTCACGCAGCTTGAACTGCGCGATGGACTTGCGGGCCTTGGTGATCATCGGCTTCTGGCCGGTGATGGCGGTGAGGTCGGCGACCGCGCCGTCGATGATCTTGGAGTCCTTGGCGGCCTCCCCGACGCCCATGTTGACGACGACCTTCACGAGACCCGGCACCTGCATGACGTTCCCGTACTGGAACTGCTCCTGCAGGGCGCCGCGGATCTCGTCGCGGTACTTGGTCTTCAGACGCGGGGTGACCTTCTCGGTCTGCTGCACCTCGGTCATCACAGCTCCTTCCCCGAGGCCTTGGCGAAGCGGACCTTCACGGTCTTGCTCACGCCGTCCTTCTCGACGGTCTCGAAGCGGTAGCCCACACGGGTCGGCTTCTTGGTCTCCGGGTCCACCACGGCCACGTTCGAGATGTGGATCGGGGCCTCGACGACCTGCAGGCCGCCCTCGGTGGAACCGTTGTTGTCCTGGCCGGCGCGCAGGTGCTTGGTCACGCGGTTCACGCCCTCGACGAGCACGCGCTCATCCGCCGGGAACACGCGCAGGACCTTGCCCTGCTTGCCCTTGTCCTTGCCACTGATGACCTGGACGAGGTCGTCCTTCTTGATCTTGGCCATGAGGTCAGATCACCTCCGGGGCGAGCGACACGATCTTCATGAACTTCTTGTCACGCAGCTCGCGACCCACGGGGCCGAAGATGCGCGTGCCACGGGGCTCGCCGTCGGTCTTCAGGATGACCGCCGCGTTCTCGTCGAACTTGATGTACGAGCCGTCGGGACGGCGGGACTGCTTGCGGGTGCGGACCACCACGGCCTTGACGACGTCGCCCTTCTTGACGTTGCCGCCGGGGATGGCGTCCTTCACGGTGGCGACGATGGTGTCGCCGATGCCTGCGTAGCGGCGTCCGGAACCGCCGAGAACACGGATGGTCAGGATTTCCTTCGCACCGGTGTTGTCGGCGACCTTGAGCCGCGACTCCTGCTGGATCACTTGTCTCTCCTAGCGTCGCGCCGGTTCTCCCCCACGATGGGCGAGCCTTGCGGAACGGTTGAACGGGCATCCCGGGACGCTTACCCCTCCCCCGAGGCGGGCCGCCCGCCGTCGTCCCCCGGCGACGCGTGTTCAGACAGCGTCGGGGAGGTCGAGAGCGGAGGGGCGCGCAGGGCAGGGCCGAGGCGGATCCGGGATCGGCGTGCGCGGCCCTCGGCACACAGGATGGATGGTCCTGCCAACGAGAGGGCGCACGAATATCAGAGTCTAACGCACAAGGCCGCCCCGTGCCAGTGCACGGGGCGGCCCTCTGCGTCGCCGGCCCTCAGGGGGCCGGGTCGATCACTTGGCGCGCTCGACGATCTCCACCAGACGCCACCGCTTGGAGGCGGACAGCGGGCGGGTCTCGGCGAGGCGGACGCGGTCGCCCACGCCGGCGGTGTTGTCCTCGTCGTGCGCCTTCACGCGCTTCGAGGTCTTCAGCACCTTGCCGTAGAGCGAGTGCTTCTTGCGGTCCTCGACCTCGACGACGATGGTCTTGTCCATCTTGTCGGAGACGACGATGCCACGGAGGGCCTTGCGGTAGCCGCGCTCCTCGGAGACGGCCGGGGTCTGCTCGGTCACTTGGCAGCCTCCTCGTTCTTCTCGGCCTGCGCCTCGGCGGCGACATCGCCGCGGATGCCCAGCTCGCGCTCGCGCAGGATCGTGTAGATGCGCGCGATGTCACGCTTGACGGCCTTCAGCCGGCTGGCGTTGTCCAGCTGACCGGTGGCGGCCTGGAAGCGCAGGTTGAACAGCTCCTCCTTGGAGGACTTCAGGGCCTCCAGCAGGCGGGCGTTGTCCATCCCGTCCAGGGACTCGACGTTCAGATCCTTGGTGCCGATCGCCATGGGATCACTCACCACCCTCTCGACGGATGATACGGGCCTTCAGCGGCAGCTTGTGGATGGCCAGGCGGAGCGCCTCGCGGGCGACGTCCTCCGTGACACCCGACAGCTCGAAGAGCACGCGTCCGGGCTTGACGTTGGCGACCCACCACTCCGGCGAGCCCTTGCCGGAGCCCATGCGGGTCTCGGCGGGCTTCTTGGTGAGCGGACGGTCCGGGTAGATGTTGATCCAGACCTTGCCGCCACGCTTGATGTAGCGGGTCATGGCGATACGGGCGGCCTCGATCTGACGGTTGGTCACATAGGCCGGCGTGAGCGCCTGGATGCCCCACTCGCCGAACGTCACGGTGGTGCCGCCCTTGGCGGCGCCGGAACGCTTGGGGTGGTGCTGCTTGCGGTGCTTGACGCGACGGGGGATCAGCATCAGGCGTTGCCTCCTTCAGCGGGAGCGGCGGCCGGGGTCTCGGCGCCGGCGCCGGCGTTCTCCTGGCGGGGAGCACGCTCGGCGCGATCGTTGCGACGACGACGCTCACCGCCGCCGCGGCGCTCGCCGCCACGGCCACGGCCGGAGGGCTGCGCGGCCTCCTTGGCCGCGAGCTCCTTGGCGGTCAGGTCGCCCTTGTAGATCCAGACCTTCACGCCGATGCGGCCGAAGGTGGTCTTGGCCTCGAACTTGCCGAAGTCGATGTTCGCGCGGAGGGTGTGCAGCGGCACGCGACCCTCGCGGTAGAACTCCGAGCGGCTCATCTCGGCGCCGCCGAGGCGGCCGGAGCACTGGATGCGGATGCCCTGCGCGCCGGCGCGCATGGCGGACTGGATCGCCTTCTTCATCGCGCGGCGGAACGCCACGCGCGAGGCGAGCTGCTCGGCCACACCCTGCGCCACCAGCTGGGCATCGGTCTCGGGGTTCTTGACCTCGAGGATGTTCAGCTGGATCTGCTTGCCGGTGAGCTTCTCGAGCTCACCGCGGATGCGGTCGGCCTCGGCGCCGCGGCGGCCGATCACGATGCCCGGACGCGCGGTGTGGATGTCCACGCGCACGCGGTCACGGGTGCGCTCGATCTCCACCTTGGAGATGCCGGCGCGCTCCATGCCGGTGGTCATCAGCTCGCGGATCTTGACGTCCTCCTTGAGGAAGTCAGCGTAGCGCTGGCCCTCCTTGTGGGAGTCCGCGAACCAGTGCGAGACGTGGTCGGTGGTGATGCCGAGGCGGAACCCGTTGGGGTTGATCTTCTGGCCCATTGTCAGTTCCCACCCTTCTCGTCCTTGGACGCGACGACCACGGTCACGTGGCTCGTGCGCTTGTTGATGCGGTACGCGCGGCCCTGAGCACGGGGCTGGAACCGCTTCATGGTCGGGCCCTCGTCCACGAAGGCCTCGGTGATGTAGAGGGCGTCCTCGTCGAAGGCCTGGCCCTCGCGGTCCGCCTTGACGCGGGCGTTCGCCACCGCGGAGGCCACCAGCTTGTACACCGGCTCCGAAGCGCCCTGCTGGGCGAACTTCAGGATGGCCAGTGCTTCGGTGGCCTGCTTGCCACGGACCAGGTCGACGACGCGCCGGGCCTTCATCGGCGTCACGCGCAGGTGGCGCGCAATTGCCTTGGCTTCCATTGCTTCTCTCTTTCGATTCTCGAGAAGGTCAAGCGTGCTGTGCCCTCAGGCTCAGCGGCGCTTGCCCTTCTTGTCGTCCTTCACGTGGCCGCGGTAGGTCCGGGTCGGGGCGAACTCGCCCAGCTTGTGACCCACCATGGACTCGGTGACGAACACCGGGACGTGCTTGCGTCCGTCGTGGACCGCGATGGTGTGACCCAGCATGTCCGGGATGATCATCGACCGGCGGGACCAGGTCTTGATGACGTTCTTGCTGCCCTTCTCGTTCTCGGCCAGAACCTTCAGGTAGAGGTGCTGATCGACGAAGGGGCCCTTCTTCAGGCTGCGAGGCATGTCTTCCCTGCTCCCTTATCGCTTGTTCTTGCCGGTACGACGGCGACGCACGATGAGCTTGTCGCTTTCCTTGTTCGGACGACGCGTGCGGCCCTCGGGCTTGCCGTTCCGGTTGACGGGGTGACGACCGCCGGAGGTCTTGCCCTCGCCACCGCCGTGCGGGTGGTCGACCGGGTTCATGACGACGCCGCGGACGGTCGGGCGGACGCCCTTCCAGCGCATGCGGCCGGCCTTGCCCCAGTTGATGTTCGACTGCTCGGCGTTGCCGACCTCGCCGATCGTGGCGCGGCAGCGCACGTCGACGTTGCGGATCTCACCGGAGGGCAGGCGCAGCTGGGCGTACTTGCCCTCGCGGGCGACCAGCTGCACGGACGCGCCGGCGGAGCGGGCCATCTTGGCGCCGCCGCCGGGGCGCAGCTCCACCGCGTGGATGGTGGTGCCCACGGGGATGTTGCGCATCGGCAGGTTGTTGCCGGGCTTGATGTCGGCGTTCGGGCCGGCCTCGACCACGTCGCCCTGCTTCAGCTTGGCCGGGGCCAGGATGTAGCGCTTGGCGCCGTCCGCGTAGTGCAGCAGCGCGATGCGGGCGGTGCGGTTCGGGTCGTACTCGATGTGCGCGACGGTGGCGGGCACGCCGTCCTTGTCGTGGCGACGGAAGTCGACCAGGCGGTACTGGCGCTTGTGGCCGCCGCCCTTGTGACGGGTGGTGATGCGACCGGTGTTGTTGCGGCCGCCGGTCTTGTGCAGCGGACGGAGAAGGGACTTCTCCGGCGTGGACCGGGTGATCTCTGCGAAGTCGGCCACGGACGAGCCACGCAGGCCCGGGGTGGTCGGCTTGTACTTACGGATAGCCATGTGTCAGTTCCTCGATTAAGTGGTCTCCGCACGCCGATCAGGCGAGCGGACCTCCGAAGATGTCGATGGTCCCGTCCTTGAGCGTGACGATGGCACGCTTGGTGGACTTGCGCTGGCCCCACCCGAAGCGGGTGCGACGGCGCTTGCCGGAACGGTTCAGGGTGTTGACCGAGGCCACGTCGACGTTGAAGATGCGCTCCACCGCCTGCTTGATCTCGGACTTGTTGGAGCGCGGGTCGACCAGGAAGGTGTACTTGCCCTCGTCGATCAGACCGTAGCTCTTCTCCGACACGACGGGAGCGATGATCACGTCGCGGGGATCCTTGTTGATGGAGCCGCTCACTGGGCATCCTCCTTCTTGGCGCCGGAAGCCTGGGCCACGTACGCCTCGTAGGCCGCCTGGGTGAACACGACGTCGTCGGAGACGAGCACGTCGTAGGTGTTCAGCTGGTCGGCGTACAGGGTGTGGACCGCGGGCAGGTTGCGGGCGGACAGGGCGGCGACGTCGTCGGCCCGGTCGATCACCAGCAGCACGTTCTTGCGGCCGGTGTTCAGGGACGCGAGGCCCGCCTTGGCGGCCTTGGTGGACGGGGTGGTCCCGGACACGAGGGCCTCGATGACGTGGACGCGGCCGTTGCGGGCGCGGTCCGACAGGGCACCGCGCAGGGCGGCGGCCTTCATCTTCTTGGGGGTGCGCTGCGAGTAGTCACGCGGGGTCGGGCCGTGGACGACGCCACCACCGGTCATGTGCGGGGCGCGGATGGAGCCCTGACGTGCGCGGCCGGTGCCCTTCTGCTTGAACGGCTTGCGACCGGCACCGGACACCTCGCCGCGGCGCTTCGTCTTGTGCGTGCCCTGACGGGCGGCGGCGAGCTGGGCGACGACGACCTGGTGCATGAGCGGCACGTTGGACTGCACGTCGAAGAGCTCGGCGGGCAGATCGACCTGGACGGTCTTCACGGAGTTCTCAGCCATGGTCTCAGGCTCCCTTCACGGCGCTGCGGACGAGCACGACCTGGCCCTTGGAGCCGGGCACCGCGCCCTTGATCAGCAGGAGGTTGTTCTCCACGTCGATGCCGTGGAGGGTCAGGTTCATGGTGGTCTGGCGCACGGCGCCCATGCGACCGGGCATGCGCTGGCCCTTGAACACGCGGCCGGGGGTGGACGCGCCGCCCACGGAGCCGGGCTTGCGGTGGTTCTTGTGCTGGCCGTGCGAGGCGCCCACACCGGCGAAGCCGTGGCGCTTCATGGCGCCGGCGAAGCCCTTGCCCTTGGTGGTGCCCACGACGTCGACCTTCTGGCCGGCCTCGAAGACCTCCACGGTCACGTCCTGGCCGAGCGAGTACTCGGCGGCGTCGGCGGTGCGCAGCTCGACGAGGTGGCGACGCGGGGTCACGCCGGCCTTCTCGAAGTGACCGGCCAGGGGCTTGGTCACGCGGCGGGGATCGATCTGGCCGTAGGCGATCTGCACGGCGGTGTAGCCGTCGGTCTCCTCGGAGCGCAGCTGGGTGACGACGTTCGGGTCTGCCTTGACCACGGTCACAGGGATGAGCTTGTTGTCCTCATCCCAGACCTGGGTCATGCCGAGCTTCGTGCCCAGCAGGCCCTTGATGTTCTGGGTGTTGGTCATAGTCTCTCAGCACCTCCCTCTCAGAGCTTGATCTCGATGTTGACGTCCGCGGGCAGGTCCAGTCGCATGAGCGAGTCGACGGCCTTCGGGGTCGGGTCGATGATGTCGATGAGCCGCTTGTGGGTGCGCATCTCGAAATGCTCGCGGCTGTCCTTGTACTTGTGGGGAGAACGGATAACGCAGTACACGTTCTTCTCCGTCGGCAGCGGCACGGGGCCGACCACCGTCGCGCCTGCGCGCGTGACCGTGTCAACGATCTTGCGGGCCGAGACGTCGATGACCTCGTGGTCGTACGACTTCAGCCGGATGCGGATCTTCTGTCCCGCCATGGCGTCACGCCTCTCTCGTCGGGTGTGCTGTTCCTGTCCCTGTGCGGCGGATCGTGCCCGCCTTCTTGTCCTCCACCCGCGCGGGGCGAATCCGGTCGGACCGGGTTCCTCGCCGCCGCCGGACTCCGGTCCACGCGGTCGGGCGTGTCGCATTCCTGGGAGGGCACACGCCTGTGGCGGGTCGGAGTGGTGACGTCACATCTGGGCCGAGCTGCCGCCGCGAGACACACGACGACAGCGCAATGGCGCTTGAGCAACCGAATCAGTATAGACAGAAGCGGGCCCAGTCCGCCAATCGGCGGGCCGGGCCCGGCGGTCCCCCGGGCTCAGCGGCCCCACTCGGTGGGCGGGCCGGCATTGAGCAGCAGGGTGAAGACGACGGCGACCACGGCGACCGCCAGGAGCGCGCTGACCACCGGATGGCGCAGCACCACGACGAGAAGCCGTTCGAGGGGCCCCCGCTCCCCCGGCGCGCGGTCCACGACCTGCCACCGCGACGCCGGCTCGCCGCGCCGCCGCTGGGCCCGCTCGAACGGGACCGTCATGAACGGGACGATCGTCGAACCGAGGCCGAGGAGTCCGCGGGCCACGGGCCACCGCCCATCGATCCACACGGCGACCGTCACCACGAGGTAGCAGAGGAACACGAAGCCGTGGACGCCGCCGGCGATCGGCACCATCCGCTCCGTGACTCCGCCGTACTTGAGGCCCATGGCGATCAGCAGACCGGCCCAGGTGAACATCTCGGCCATCGCCGTGACGGCGAAGAGGCGGCGCGGGCCGGGCAGGCTCATCGCTCCAGCTCCCCGCCGCGGTTCGCGCGCCGGATGCGCCGGGCACGGTCGATCTCGGGACGGAAGGTCCGCAGCGCCCAGCGCACGGCCACGACGGCCACGGCGAGCACCACGATGAGGATGAGCAGTTCAGGCATGCTCCCCAGCCTAGCCGCCGCCGCCGCGCCGTCGTCGGACACGGCGACGCCCCCGCCTCCGGGGGACCCGGAGACGGGGGCGTCGCGCGTCAGCGGCTCAACGGAGCCACGAGACGGGATGCGTCAGATCACTTGGTGATCTTGGTGACGCGGCCGGAGCCCACGGTGCGGCCACCCTCGCGGATGGCGAAGCCGAGGCCCTCCTCCATGGCGATCGGCTGGATGAGCTCGACCGACATCTCGGTGGTGTCGCCGGGCATGACCATCTCGGTGCCCTCGGGCAGCGTGATGACGCCGGTGACGTCGGTGGTGCGGAAGTAGAACTGCGGGCGGTAGTTCGAGTAGAACGGGTTGTGACGGCCACCCTCGTCCTTGGACAGGATGTAGACGTTCGCCTCGAAGTTGGTGTGCGGGGTGATGGAGCCCGGCTCCACCACGACCTGGCCGCGCTCCACGTCGTCGCGCTTCAGGCCGCGCAGCAGCAGACCGCAGTTCTCGCCGGCCCAGGCCTCGTCGAGCTGCTTGTGGAACATCTCGATGCCGGTGACGGTGGTCTTCTGCACGTCGCGGATGCCGACGATCTCGACCTCGGAGTTGATCTTCAGGGTGCCGCGCTCGGCGCGACCGGTCACCACGGTGCCACGACCGGTGATGGTGAAGACGTCCTCGATCGGCATCAGGAACGGCTTGTCCTTGTCGCGGACCGGGTCCGGGATGAACTCGTCCACGGCCTCCATGAGGTCCTCGACGGACTTGACCCACTGGGGGTCGCCCTCGAGGGCCTTCAGACCGGAGGTGCGGATGACCGGGGCCTCGTCGCCGTCGAAGTCCTGGGAGGACAGCAGCTCGCGGACCTCCATCTCGACGAGCTCGAGGAGCTCCTCGTCCTCGACCATGTCCGACTTGTTCAGGGCCACGAGCAGGGCCGGCACGCCGACCTGGCGGGCCAGGAGCACGTGCTCACGGGTCTGGGCCATCGGGCCGTCGGTGGCGGCGACCACGAGGATCGCGCCGTCCATCTGAGCGGCGCCGGTGATCATGTTCTTGATGTAGTCGGCGTGACCGGGGGCGTCCACGTGGGCGTAGTGACGCTTCTCGGTCTGGTACTCCACGTGGGAGATGTTGATGGTGATGCCGCGCTGACGCTCCTCGGGGGCGGAGTCGATCGTCGCGAAGTCACGGGCCTCGTTCAGGTCCGGGTACTTGTCGTACAGGACCTTCGAGATGGCGGCGGTCAGCGTGGTCTTGCCGTGGTCAACGTGGCCGATGGTGCCGATGTTGACGTGCGGCTTCGTCCGCTCGAACTTTGCCTTTGCCACTAGTTCCTCCTAAGAACTGGTTCATCGTCAAGAAGACTGCTCAGCCGCCTGCGACGTGCTGACAACTTGACTGAGTCTACTCGGATGGTGCGGGGTTGGGGAAATCCCGGCCTCACGAGGGCCAGTCCGGTTCCAGGCCGTCGGGACCGCCGGAAGCGGACCGGACCTGACCCGTCCTGATCGCGGACCGCCGCGCCGGGGAGGGCGGTCCGGTCGCCCCGGGCCGGCCGCGGCTGCGGCGGCCGACCCGGGGCAGGTCGTTCAGAGCAGGTGACCTGCGGTCACTCGCCCTGGGACTTCTGGATGATCTCGTCCGCCACGGCCTTGGGGACCTCGGCGTAGGAGTGGAAGGTCATCGAGTACACCGCGCGGCCCTGCGTCTTGGAGCGCAGGTCGCCGATGTAGCCGAACATCTCCGACAGCGGCACGAGGGCGTTGACCACCTTCACGCCGGTGGCGTCCTCCATGGACTGGATCTGGCCGCGGCGGGAGTTCAGGTCGCCGATGACGTCGCCCATGAACTCCTCGGGGGTGCGGACCTCCACGGCCATCAGCGGCTCGAGGATGATCGGGTTGGCCTTGCGGACACCCTCCTTGAAGGCCTGGGAGCCGGCGATCTTGAACGCCATCTCCGAGGAGTCGACGTCGTGGTACGCGCCGTCGAGCAGGGTGGCCTTCACGCCGACCATCGGGTAGCCGGCCAGCACGCCGAACTGCATGGCGTCCTGGATGCCCGCGTCCACCGAGGGGATGTACTCGCGGGGCACGCGACCGCCGGTGACGGCGTTCTCGAACTCGTAGACCTCGCCCTCGGCGGTGTCCAGGGGCTCGAAGGACAGCTGCACCTTGGCGAACTGGCCGGAGCCGCCGGTCTGCTTCTTGTGCGTGTAGTCGACCTTGTCGACCTTGCGCTTGATGGTCTCGCGGTACGCGACCTGGGGCTTGCCCACGTTGGCCTCGACCTTGAACTCGCGCTTCATACGGTCCACGAACACGTCCAGGTGGAGCTCGCCCATGCCGCCGATCTCGGTCTGGCCGGTCTCCTCGTTGAGGTTCACGCGGAACGTGGGGTCCTCGGCGACGAGCTTCTGGATGGCGGTGGAGAGCTTCTCCTGGTCACCCTTGGTCTTCGGCTCGATGGCCACGGAGATCACGGGCTCCGGGAAGGTCATCGACTCGAGGATGATCGGGTTCGCGGGATCGCACAGGGTGTCGCCCGTGGTGGTGTCCTTGAGGCCGATCACGGCGTAGATGTGGCCGGCGACCACCTCGTCCACCGGGTTCTCCTTGTTGGCGTGCATCTGGAACAGCTTGCCGATGCGCTCCTTCTTGCCCTTGGTGGCGTTGAGGATCTGCGCACCGGACTCCAGGCGGCCGGAGTACACGCGGATGAAGGTCAGCGTGCCGAAGAAGGGGTGCGTGGCGATCTTGAAGGCGAGCGCCGAGAACGGGGCCTCCTTCGACGCCTCGCGCTCCAGCACCTCCTCCTCGTCGTTCACGGCGTGGCCCTTGACGGAGCCGGCGTCCAGCGGGTTCGGCAGGTAGGCGACCACGGCGTCCAGCATCGGCTGCACGCCACGGTTCTTGAACGCGGAGCCGCAGAACACCGGGTAGGCCTCGGCGTTCACGGTCAGCTGGCGCACGCCGGCCTGGATCTCCTCGACGGTGAGCTCCTCGCCCTCGAGGTACTTCTCCATGAGCTCCTCGGAGGTCTCGGCGACGGCCTCGACGAGCTCGTTGCGGTACTCCTCGGCCTTCTCCTGGAGCTCGGCGGGGATCTCGCGGGTCTCATAGGAGGCGCCCATGGTGACGTCGCCCTTGGCGTCACCCGGCCACACGAAGGCCTTCATGGAGAGCAGGTCGACGACGCCCACGAAGTCGTTCTCGGCGCCGATCGGCAGCTGCATCACGAGCGGACGCGCGCCGAGGCGCTTCACGATGGTGTCGACGGTGAAGTAGAAGTCCGCGCCCAGCTTGTCCATCTTGTTGACGAAGCAGATGCGCGGGACGTTGTACTTGTCCGCCTGGCGCCACACGGTCTCCGACTGGGGCTCCACGCCCTCCTTGCCGTCGAACACGGCGACGGCGCCGTCGAGCACGCGCAGCGAGCGCTCCACCTCGACCGTGAAGTCCACGTGGCCGGGGGTGTCGATGATGTTGATCTGGTGGTCGTTCCAGAAGCAGGTCACCGCGGCGGAGGTGATGGTGATGCCGCGCTCCTTCTCCTGCTCCATCCAGTCCGTCGTCGCGCCGCCGTCGTGGGTCTCGCCCAGCTTGTGGTTGACACCCGTGTAGAACAGGATGCGCTCGGTGGTGGTGGTCTTGCCGGCATCGATGTGGGCCATGATGCCGATGTTGCGGACCTTGTGCAGGTCGGTCAGCACGTCCTGTGCCACGGTGTCTCCCTTGGTCGGGTGGAATGGGGGGGCTCGTGAGGTGGATGCGGTGGGTGGCCCGTCCGAGAGGACGCACCTGCGGCCCGAGGCGCGGATCGCGCGCCCCGGGCCACACGGATCACCAGCGGTAGTGGGCGAAGGCCTTGTTGGCCTCGGCCATCTTGTGGGTGTCCTCGCGACGCTTCACGGCGCCGCCCAGGCCGTTCGAGGCGTCCAGGATCTCGTTCATCAGACGCTCGGTCATGGTCTTCTCACGGCGGGCCTTGGAGAAGCCGACCAGCCAGCGCAGGGCCAGGGCCGTGGAGCGGCCCGGCTTGACCTCGACGGGCACCTGGTAGGTGGCGCCGCCGACGCGGCGGGAGCGCACCTCGAGGGCCGGCTTGATGTTGTCCATGGCCTTCTTGAGGGTGGCCACGGGATCGGCGCCGTTCTTGGCACGGGCGCCCTCGAGCGCGCCGTACACGATGCGCTCGGCGGTGGACTTCTTGCCGTCGACGAGCACCTTGTTGATCAGCTGCGTGACCAGCGGGGAGCCGTAGACGGGATCGACGACGAGGGGGCGCTTCGGCGCAGGACCCTTACGAGGCATTACTTCTTCTCCTTCTTGGCGCCGTAGCGGGAGCGGGCCTGGCCGCGGTTCTTCACGCCCTGGGTGTCGAGGGCGCCGCGCACGATCTTGTAGCGCACGCCGGGCAGGTCCTTCACACGACCGCCGCGGACGAGCACGATCGAATGCTCCTGCAGGTTGTGGCCCTCGCCGGGGATGTAGGCCGTGACCTCGATGCCGCCGTTCAGGCGCACACGGGCGACCTTGCGCAGCGCCGAGTTCGGCTTCTTGGGCGTGGTGGTGTACACACGGGTGCACACGCCACGACGCATGGGGTTCCCCTGCAGGGCAGGGGCCTTCGTATTGACGACCTTGGGTGAGCGGCCCTTGCGGACCAGCTGCTGAATCGTAGGCACTCTTCAGCCTTCCTGTGTTTCGGTGATCGCTGACGTGATCGACCGGCGCCCGGGGCGCCGGCTGCTCGTTCCTCTGCTCTGCCTCTCCCTGTGGGGGCTCGCAACGAGCAGACGTCCGCAGGCGTGCAAAAGTGTGGCATCTGCCGCGCAATGACCCCGCGACCCGGACAGCGTCCAATTTGCCACACGAAAAACAATCCTTGACAGCATAGCACGCCCCGGCGCCGTCGACGAGCCGGCCCCGCACGCCAAGGGGCCCGCCGCTCCCCCGCGTGAGCGGCGGAACGGCGGGCCCCCTGGGGGACGGGGATCAGGCGCGGAAGTCGCCCCCGCGGTCGTAGTCGTCCAACGAGACGGCGTGGAAGTCGTTCTCGCCGAGCGACTGGTCCAGACCCGGGTAGTCGAAGTCCGCGAAGCCGGCCGGCGAGGCGAACAGGTTGGCCTTCGCCTCCTCCGTCGGCTCCACGACGGTCTTCGTGTAGCGGTCCAGGCCCGTGCCGGCCGGGATCAGCTTGCCGATGATCACGTTCTCCTTCAGGCCCAGCAGCGGGTCGGACTTGCCCTCCATGGCCGCCTGCGTCAGGACGCGGGTCGTCTCCTGGAAGGACGCGGCCGACAGCCACGAGTCCGTGGCCAGCGAGGCCTTCGTGATGCCCATCAGCTCGTCGCGGCCGGAGGCCGGCTGGCGGCCCTCAGCGACGGCGGCGCGGTTGGCGGCCACGAAGCGCGCCCGGTCCGTGAGCTCGCCCGGCAGCAGGTCGGTGTCACCGGACTCGATGACGGTGATGCGACGCAGCATCTGCCGGACGATGACCTCCACGTGCTTGTCGTGGATGCCCACGCCCTGGGACTGGTACACGTTCTGCACCTCGTCCACGAGGAACCGCTGCGCGGCCCGCGGGCCGAGCACGCGCAGGACCTGCTTCGGGTCCACGGCGCCGGCCACGAGCTGCGTGCCCACCGGCACGTGCTCGCCGTCGGCCACGAGGATGCGCGCACGGCGCAGCACCGGGTAGGCGATCTCCTCGGAGCCGTCGTCCGGCGTGAGCAGCAGGCGCACGGACGCCTCGGTGTCCTCGATGGTCACGCGGCCGGCGACCTCGGAGATCGGGGCCACGCCCTTCGGGGTGCGGGCCTCGAAGAGCTCCTGGATGCGGGGCAGACCCTGCGTGATGTCGTCGGCCGAGGCCACACCGCCGGTGTGGAACGTGCGCATGGTGAGCTGGGTGCCCGGCTCACCGATCGACTGGGCCGCGATGATGCCGACGGCCTCGCCGATGTCCACCAGCTGGCCGGTGGCCATGGAGCGGCCGTAGCACTTCGCGCAGGTGCCCACGGCGGACTCGCAGGTCAGGACCGAGCGGACCTTGATCTCCGTGACGCCGGCGGCCACCAGCTCGCCGATCAGCACGTCGCCCACGTCCGCACCGGCCGAGGCCAGCACCGTGCCGTCCTCGCCCGTGACGTCCTGGGCCAGCGTGCGGGCGAAGGCCGAGTTCTCGACCTGCTCGTGGGCCACCAGCTCGCCGTCGGCGTTCGGGGCGGCGATCGTGACGGACAGGCCGCGCTCGGTGCCGCAGTCGTCCTCGCGGACGATGACGTCCTGGGACACATCGACGAGACGACGGGTCAGGTAGCCCGAGTTCGCGGTCTTCAGCGCGGTGTCCGCGAGGCCCTTGCGGGCGCCGTGGGTGGCGGAGAAGTACTCGAGCACGGACAGGCCCTCGCGGTACGAGGACTTGATCGGACGCGGGATGATCTCACCCTTCGGGTTGGCCACGAGGCCGCGGATGCCCGCGATCTGGCGCACCTGGAGCCAGTTGCCTCGCGCACCGGAGGACACCATGCGGTTGATGGTGTTGAGCTCCGGCAGGCCGTCCTTCATGGCCGCGGCGACCTCGTCGGTGGCCTTGTTCCAGATGTCGATCAGCTCGGAGCGACGCTCGTCGTCCGCGATCAGGCCCTTGTCGTACTGCTGCTGCACGCGCTGGGCCTGCTCCTCGTAGCCCTCCATGATGGCGGCCTTGTCGAAGTCGGAGGTGATGTCCGAGATCGCCACGGTCACACCCGACCAGGTGCCCCAGTGGAAGCCGGCGTCCTTGAGGTTGTCCAGCGTCTGCGCGGTGACGACCATCGGGTAGCGCTCGGCCAGGTCGTTGACCAGCTGACCGAGGGTGCCCTTGGTCGCCTGCTTGTCCAGCCACGGGTAGTCGTCCGGCAGCAGCTCGTTGAACAGCACCTTGCCCAGGGTGGTCTCGATGAGGGCGATCTCGCCCTCGGACCAGCCCTCGGGGGCCGGCACGTCCGCCGACGGCACGAAGCCCTCGACGCCGATCCGCGCGGGCGCGTTCAGGTGCAGGTCGCCGCCGTCGAACGCCATGATGGCCTCGCCGACGGTCGCGTACAGGTTGCCCGCGCCGACCTCGTCCGGACGCACCGTGGTGAGGTGGTTCAGTCCGATGATCATGTCCTGGGCCGGCACGGCGACCGCACGGCCGTCCGAGGGCTTCAGGATGTTGTGGCTCGAGAGCATGAGCAGGCGCGCCTCGGCCTGGGCCTCCGGCGACAGGGGCAGGTGGACCGCCATCTGGTCGCCGTCGAAGTCCGCGTTGAACGCGGAGCAGACCAGCGGGTGCAGCTGCAGGGCCTTGCCTTCCACGAGCTGCGGCTCGAAGGCCTGGATGCCCAGACGGTGCAGGGTGGGGGCGCGGTTCAGCAGGACCGGGTGCTCGGTGATGACCTCCTCGAGCACGTCCCAGACCTGCGGACGGAAGCGCTCCACCATGCGCTTGGCGGACTTGATGTTCTGCGCGTGGTTCAGGTCCACGAGACGCTTCATCACGAACGGCTTGAACAGCTCCAGCGCCATCTGCTTCGGCAGGCCGCACTGGTGCAGCTTGAGCTGGGGACCCACCACGATGACCGAGCGGCCCGAGTAGTCCACGCGCTTGCCGAGCAGGTTCTGACGGAACCGGCCCTGCTTGCCCTTGAGCATGTCGGAGAGTGACTTGAGCGGGCGGTTGCCCGGGCCGGTCACCGGCCGGCCGCGGCGGCCGTTGTCGAACAGCGAGTCCACGGCCTCCTGCAGCATGCGCTTCTCGTTGTTGACGATGATCTCGGGCGCGCCGAGGTCGAGCAGCCGCTTCAGGCGGTTGTTGCGGTTGATCACGCGACGGTACAGGTCGTTGAGGTCGGAGGTCGCGAAGCGGCCGCCGTCCAGCTGCACCATCGGACGCAGCTCCGGCGGGATCACCGGGACGGCGTCCAGGACCATGCCCTCGGGCGAGTTGTCCGTGGTCAGGAACGCGTTGACGACCTTCAGGCGCTTCAGGGCGCGGGTCTTGCGCTGGCCCTTGCCCGTCTTGATGGTCTCACGCAGCATCTCGGACTCGGCCTCGAGGTCGAAGGTCTGCAGGCGACGCTGGATCGCCTCCGCGCCCATCGAGCCCTCGAAGTACTGGCCGTACTTGTCCCGCATGGCGCGGTACAGACCCTCGTCGCCCTCGAGGTCGGCGACCTTGAGGTTCTTGAAGCGGTCCCAGACCTGCTCCTTGCGGTCCAGGTCCGCGTCCGCGCGCTTGCGGATCTGCGCCATGGTCTTGTCCGCGGCGTCGCGGGCCTTCTTCTTCTCGGCGGCCTTGGCGCCCTCGGACTCCAGCTTGGCCAGGTCCTTCTCGAGGTCGGCGGCCACCGCGGCGATGTCGGAGTCACGCTGGTCGGCCAGGACACGGGTCTCCTGGTCGTACTCGGCCTGGAGGTTGGCCAGGTCGCGGTGCCGGGCCTCCTCGTCCACCGAGGTGATCATGTACGCCGCGAAGTAGATGACCTTCTCGAGGTCCTTCGGCGCCAGGTCCAGCAGGTAGCCCAGGCGCGAGGGCACGCCCTTGAAGTACCAGATGTGGGTGACCGGCGCGGCCAGCTCGATGTGGCCCATGCGGTCGCGGCGCACCTTCGAGCGGGTCACCTCGACGCCGCAGCGCTCGCAGATGATGCCCTTGAAGCGCACGCGCTTGTACTTGCCGCACGCGCACTCCCAGTCACGGGTGGGGCCGAAGATCTTCTCGCAGAAGAGTCCGTCCTTCTCCGGCTTCAGGGTGCGGTAGTTGATGGTCTCCGGCTTCTTGACCTCGCCGTAGGACCAGCGGCGGATGTCCTCCGCCGTGGCCAGGCCGATGCGCATCAGGCCGAAAGAGTTGTCAGTGGACATGCTGTTCACGCTCATGCTCCGGTGAACTCCCTTGGTTCAGTGGTTCTCAGGTGACGTCTTGTGGATGCGGGATCGGGCCCGGCTCAGACTTCCTCCACCGAGCTGGGCTCGGCGTGGGAGAGGTCGATGCCCAGCTCCTCGGCGGCGCGGTAGACCTCGTCCTCCGCGTCGCGCATCTCGATGGCCTGGCCGTCGGCGGAGAGGACCTCCACGTTCAGGCAGAGGGACTGCATCTCCTTGATGAGCACCTTGAAGGACTCGGGAACACCCGGCTCCGGGATGTTCTCGCCCTTGACGATGGCCTCGTAGACCTTCACGCGGCCGTGGATGTCGTCGGACTTGATGGTCAGCAGCTCCTGGAGGGTGAACGCCGCGCCGTACGCCTCGAGCGCCCACACCTCCATCTCGCCGAAGCGCTGGCCGCCGAACTGGGCCTTACCGCCCAGCGGCTGCTGCGTGATCATCGAGTACGGGCCCGTGGAACGGGCGTGGATCTTGTCGTCCACCAGGTGGTGCAGCTTGAGCATGTACATGTAGCCCACGGACACCGGGTCCGGGAACGGCTCGCCGGTGCGGCCGTCGAACAGCTGCGCCTTGCCGCTGTCGCTCATGAGACGGTCGCCGTCGCGGGTCACGTTCACGTGGCCGAGCAGGCCCGTGATCTCGTACGCCTCGGCGCCGTCGAACACCGGGGTGGCCACGTTGACCGGACCGGACTGCCGCGGGAAGTTCGGCAGGTCCTTGATCCACTCCGGCTCGCCCTGGATGTCCCAGCCGCGCGAGGCGGCCCAGCCCAGGTGCAGCTCCATGACCTGGCCGAGGTTCATGCGGCCGGGGACGCCGAGCGGGTTCAGCACGATGTCCACCGGGGTGCCGTCCGCCAGGAACGGCATGTCCTCGAGCGGCAGGATCTTCGAGATGACGCCCTTGTTGCCGTGGCGGCCGGCCATCTTGTCGCCGTCGGTGATCTTGCGCTTCTGCGCCACGTAGACGCGCACCAGCTGGTTCACGCCCGGGGGCAGGTCGTCGTCCTCGTCGCGGTCGAAGATGCGCACGCCGATGACGGTGCCGGACTCGCCGTGCGGCACCTTCAGGGACGTGTCGCGGACCTCGCGGGACTTCTCGCCGAAGATCGCGCGCAGCAGGCGCTCCTCCGGGGTCAGCTCGGTCTCGCCCTTCGGGGTCACGCGGCCGACCAGGATGTCGCCGGCCTCCACCTCGGCGCCGATGTGGATGATGCCGCGCTCGTCGAGCTGCGAGAGCACCTCCTCGGACACGTTGGGGATGTCGCGCGTGATCTCCTCGGCGCCCAGCTTGGTGTCGCGGGCGTCGACCTCGTGCTCCTCGATGTGGATCGAGGTGAGGACGTCCTCCGAGACCATGCGCTGGGACAGGATGATCGCGTCCTCGTAGTTCAGGCCCTCCCAGGGCATGAACGCGACGAGGAGGTTCTTGCCGAGCGCGAGCTCGCCGTTGTCCGTGGCGGGACCGTCGGCGATGATGCTCAGCGGCTCCACCCGCTCGCCCTCGGAGACGCGCACCCGCTGGTTGTAGGCGTTGCCCTGGTTCGAGCGGGCGAACTTCATGATCGGGTAGTGCGTGGTGGTGCCGTCGTCGTTCATGACGGTCACCAGGTCCGCGGCCACCTCGGTCACGACGCCGCCCTGGGTGGCCGTCACGGAGTCGCCCGCGTCCACGGCCACGTACTTCTCCATGCCGGTGCCCACGTAGGGGGCCTCGGAGCGGAGCAGCGGCACGGCCTGACGCTGCATGTTCGCGCCCATGAGCGCGCGGTTGGCGTCGTCGTGCTCGAGGAACGGGATCAGGGCGGTGGCCGCCGACACCATCTGGCGCGGGGACACGTCCATGTAGTCGATCTCGTCCACGGTCGAGAGCACGGGCTCGCCGTCGCCGCCGCGCTGGCGGCAGAGCACGAGCTCCTCCTCGAACCGGCCGTCCTCATCCACCGGGGCGTTCGCCTGGGCGATCTGGAAGGCCAGCTCGTCGTCGGCGGTCAGGTAGTCCACGGTGTCCGTGACCCGGCCGTCGACCACGCGGCGGTACGGGGTCTCGATGAAGCCGAAGGAGTTGATCCGGCCGAAGGTCGCCAGCGACCCGATGAGGCCGATGTTCGGGCCTTCCGGGGTCTCGATGGGGCACATGCGGCCGTAGTGCGACGGGTGGACGTCACGGACCTCCATGCCGGCACGGTCGCGGGACAGGCCGCCCGGGCCGAGCGCGGACAGGCGACGCTTGTGCGTCAGGCCGGCCAGCGGGTTGTTCTGGTCCATGAACTGGGACAGCTGCGAGGTGCCGAAGAACTCCTTGATCGCCGCCACCACGGGGCGGATGTTGATCAGGGTCTGCGGGGTGATCGCCTCGACGTCCTGGGTGGTCATGCGCTCGCGCACGACGCGCTCCATGCGGGACAGGCCGGTGCGGATCTGGTTCTCGATCAGCTCGCCCACCGCACGGATGCGACGGTTGCCGAAGTGGTCGATGTCGTCGATCTCCACGCGCACATCCACCGGCTCGCCGTCGCGCGTGCCCTTGATGACGGTCTCGCCGGCGTGCAGCGCGGCGATGAAGTGCACCATCTGGACGATGTCGTCCTCGGTGAGCACAGACGCGTTGGGGTCGCCGAGGTGCACGTCCACGCCGAGCTTGCGGTTGAGCTTGTAGCGGCCCACCTTGGCGAGGTCGTAGCGCTTCGGGGTGAAGTACAGGTTGTTCAGCAGCGTCTGCGCGGCGTCGACGGCGGCCGGCTCGCCCGGGCGCAGCTTGCGGTAGATGTCGAGCAGGGCCTCGTCCTGGTCCGCGGTGCCGTCCTTCTCGAGGGTGGCGCGGATGGAGTCGTAGTGGCCGAACTCCTCCAGGATGCGGGACTCGGTCCAGCCCATGGCCTTGAGCAGCACCGTCACGGGCTGCTTGCGCTTGCGGTCGAGGCGGACGCCGACCTGGTCACGCTTGTCCACCTCGAGCTCGAACCAGGCGCCGCGCGAGGGGATGATCTTCGCGGAGAAGATCTCCTTGTCCGAGGTCTTGTCCGGGGTGCGCTCGAAGTAGGCGCCCGGGGAGCGGACCAGCTGGGAGACGACGACGCGCTCGGTGCCGTTGATGATGAACGTGCCGTTGCGGGTCATCAGCGGGAAGTCGCCCATGAAGACGGTCTGCTGCTTGATCTCGCCGGTCGTGTTGTTCATGAACTCGGCCTTGACGTACAGCGGGGCGGAGAAGGTCGCGTCGCGATCCTTGCACTCCTCCTCCGTCATCTTCGCGTCGGCGAACTCGGGCTCGGCGAAGGACAGGGACATGGTGCCCTGGAAGTCCTCGATCGGGGAGATCTCCTCGAAGATGTCCGTCAGTCCCGAGGTGACGGGCACGGAGTGGTCGTCGGCGGCCAGGGCGGCGTCCACGCGCGCGGCCCACCGCTCATTGCCGATCAGGCGGTCGAACGACTCGGTCTGCAGCGCCAGCAGGTCCGGCACGTCCAGCGGCTCGGAGATCTTGGCGAAGGAGACGCGTCCGGCGGAGGCGCCGGATCGCGGGGAGACGGTAGCGGTTTCGTTGGAGGTGCTCGAGGCGACCACGTAGGATCCTTCCACAGGCCTTCTGGGTTCCGTTCGCTCCCCTGCCGCGAGACGGCGGCGCCGGCCCACCGCTATATGAAGGCCGTGCGGAACCGTGCGGGCCACGGCGGGACGCGAGGTCCTGCGGGCGGCACGGAACAGGGGAGATGCAAAGATCCATCCTATCCGCGCCCGTCGCCCCTGTCCAGCCGGGGGTGCGTGACCCGGGACGCCACGAGGCCCCCGGTCCGCAGCGCGGGTCCGGGGGCCTCGTGAGGAGGCGTGATGCGGCTCAGGCCGCGATCATCACTTGAGGGTGACGGTGGCGCCGGCGCCCTCGAGCTGCTCCTTGGCCTTCTCGGCGGTCTCCTTGTTGACGCCCTCGAGGATGGGCTTGGGAGCGCCGTCCACCAGGTCCTTGGCCTCCTTCAGGCCGAGGGAGGTGAGGGCGCGCACCTCCTTGATGACGCCGATCTTCTTGTCGCCGGCGGCCTCGAGGACGACGTCGAACTCGTCCTTCTCCTCGGCGGCGGCGGCCTCGGCACCGCCGGCGGCACCGCCGGCGGCGGCCACGGCCACGGGGGCGGCGGCGGTGACGTCGAACTTCTCCTCGAACGCCTTGATGAACTCGGACAGCTCGATGAGGGTCAGCTCCTCGAACGCGGCGAGCAGCTCTTCGGTGGTCAGCTTGGCCATGATGGCTCCTTTACGGGTACGTCTTGACTACGTGTGAAGTGGTGGGCCGTGCAGCCCGGGGCGGACTGCTCAGGCAGCCTCGCCCTGCGCGGCGCGCAGCGCCTCGACCGTGCGGACGGTCTTGGACAGCGGCGCCTGGAACAGGGCGGCAGCCTTGGACATGCTGCCCTTCATCGCGCCGGCGAACTTGGCCAGCAGCACCTCGCGGGACTCGAGGTCCGCGAGCTTCTTGATGCCGGCCTCGTCCAGGGGCTGGCCATCCATGTAGCCGCCCTTGAGCACGAGCTTCTCGTGATCCTTGGCAAAGTCACGCAGGGCCTTCGCGACGTTGACCGGGTCCCCGGTCACGAACGCGATCGCGGTGGGACCGGACAGGTGAGCCTCGAGGCCCTCCAGACCGGCGTCCTTGGCCGCGATCTCGGCCAGCGTGTTCTTCGCCACGGCGTAGGTCGCGTCCTGACGGATGGAGTCGCGCAGCTGCTTGAGCTCCGTCACCGTCAGGCCACGGTATTCCGTCAGAACAGCGGCGCTGGACTCACGGAACAGGTCCGTGAGCTCAGCCACCGCCGACTCCTTCGCGGACGTCGCCATGGCACTCCTCTCGATGATGCGTGGGAACCGCCACCCCGAGACGAGAAAGCGCCCCGTGCAGATGCACGGGGCGCAGCAGGAGCATCGACGCGGCCGGACCCGGAGGGTCGACGTGCGGATGCGAGCGTGGCTCACGTTCACCTGCGCGGGCCGTCTCCGTCAGGGAGATCCTTCGGTGGGCTCTGCCCGGAGGCAGGGCACCACGACCGGCGGTCTTCGGTAGGCACCAGCGTACACGTCCGGGGCGGGCCCGCAAAATCGACCCGGGACGACGCCGGCCGGTCGTCCCCGCTGCGGGGACGACCGGCCGACGTCGTGGGCCCCGATCACCGGGGCCGCGTGGCTCAGAGCTCGGAGGAGTCCACCGAGGTCACGTTCGGGTCCATGGGCACGCCCGGGCCGAAGGTGGTGGCCACGGTGGCCTTGGAGATGAAGCGGCCCTTGGAGGAGGACGGCTTCAGACGCAGGACCTCCTCGAGGGCTGCGGCGTAGTTCTCCACCAGGGCCTTGGCCTCGAAGGAGGTCTTGCCGATGATGAAGTGCAGGTTGGAGTGCTTGTCGACGCGGAAGTCGATCTTGCCGCCCTTGATGTCGGCCACGGCCTTGGCCACGTCCGGGGTCACGGTGCCGGTCTTGGGGTTCGGCATCAGGTTGCGGGGGCCGAGCACCTTGCCCAGACGGCCGACCTTGCCCATGAGCTCCGGGGAGGCCACGGCGGCGTCGAAGTCCACCCAGCCCTCGGAGATCCGGGCGATCAGGTCGTCGTCGCCCACGACGTCCGCGCCGGCGGCGCGGGCGGCCTCGGCGCGGTCACCGGTGGCGAACACGACGACGCGGGCGGTCTTGCCGGTGCCGTGGGGCAGGCTCACGGAGCCGCGGACCATCTGGTCGGCCTTGCGGGGGTCGACCGAGAGGCGGAGGGCCACCTCCACGGTGGCGTCGGTCTTGGAGGGGTTGGTCTCCTTGGCGAGGCGGATCGCCTCCACCGGCGAGTACAGATCCTCGCCGATCGCGGCCTTGGCCGCCTTGTATGCCTTGCTGCGCTGTGCCATCTGCGTTCTTCTCCTTGTGCAGTCGTGGTCTGCGGGCCGCGCTCGGCCCTGCCACTGGAAGGGGGTGGGGGTGGGCGTCAGCCCTCGACGGTGATGCCCATCGAGCGGGCGGTGCCCGCGATGATCTTGGCGGCGGCCTGGACGTCGTTGGCGTTCAGGTCCTCCATCTTGGTCTGGGCGATCTCCTCGCACTGGGCCTGGGTCAGCGTGCCGACCTTGGCCGTGTGCGGGGTGGCGGAGCCCTTGGCGACGCCGGCGGCCTTCTTGATGAGCTCGGCGGCCGGCGGGGTCTTGGTCACGAAGGTGAACGAGCGGTCCTCGTACACGGTGATCTCGACCGGGACCACGTTGCCGCGCTGCGACTCGGTGGCGGCGTTGTACGCCTTGCAGAACTCCATGATGTTCACGCCGTGCTGGCCCAGGGCGGGGCCGATGGGCGGGGCCGGGTTGGCGGCGCCGGCCTGGATCTGAAGCTTGATCAGACCGGTGACCTTCTTCTTGGGAGCCATGAGTGGATCCTTCTCTCACTGGGGGACCCTCGGCGCAGGAGCGCACCGGGGGCGGTGGCCGCCGTGGCGCGGCGGCCGGTGCCGCGTCCGGGCCGGCAGGCGGCCGGCCCGGTGCGGAAGCGTCGGGTGTCCTCAGATGGCCTTGGTCACCTGGTTGAAGGACAGCGTCACGGGGGTCTCGCGCTCGAAGATCGAGACGAGCACCACGAGCTGCTGGGCCTCCGGCTTGATCTCGGAGATCGTGGCCGGGAGGGTCTCGAACGGGCCGTCGTTGACGGTGACCGACTCGCCGACCTCGAAGTCCACGTGGATCGCGGGGGCGGCGGGCGCGCCGGACTCGGCCGCGGCGGGGACGGCCAGGCCGGCCTTCTCGGCGGCGCGGGCGGCCTCCTGGATCACGGACGGGGCGAGCATGTCGTACACCTCGTCCAGGCTGAGCGGCTGCGGGTGGTGGGCGTCGTTGCCCACGAAGCCCGTGACGCCCGGGGTGTGCCGTACGACGCCCCACGAGGCGTCGTCGAGGTCCATGCGGACGAGCACGTAGCCCGGGATGCGCACGCGCGAGACGATCTTGCGCGTGGTGTTCTTGATCTCCACGACCTCCTCCATGGGGACCTCGATCTCGTAGATCGAGTCCTCCATGTCCTGGGTCAGGATGCGGGCCTCGAGGTTCGTCTTCACGCGCTTCTCGTAGCCGGCGTAGGTGTGGACGACGTACCAGTCGCCGGGCTGGCGGCGCAGGCGGGTGCGCAGCTCCTCGGCGGGGTCCACGGCGGGCTCGTCGTCGGACTGCTCCTCGACGGGGGTCGGTGCGTCCTCGCCCTCGGCGACGGCCAGGTCGGCCTCCTGCACGGTGGCCTCGGCGGTCTCGTCACCGCTGCCGGCGACCTCGTCCAGGGCGTCCTCGACGGGCGTGCCGGCGTCCTGCGCGGTCTCGGCGGTCTCCTCGGCCACGGCGTCCTCCGACATCGGGACGGACTCCTCGGCGGGCTGACGATCCAGTTCCTGCTCGGACACGGTTCCTGCTTTCTGCTGACGGACGGCGGGCCCTGCCGTCGGGGAGGGCCCTCACGGGCGTGCGGGGGACGCGTCCTGCGACGTCGGGACCGTCCGCGCCGGGCTCAGAGGCCGCCGGCGCCGAACAGGAGACCCGCCACGGTGCCGAACACCCAGTCCAGCCCCATGACCAGCAGGATCATGAACGCCACGAAGGCGAGCACCACTCCGGTCGTGCGCAGCAGCTCCTCGCTCGTGGGGGTGACGACCTTGCGGAGCTCGTCCACCACCTGGCGCAGGAACAGCGCGATCCGCGCGAACAGCCCGCGACGCTGCCTGCTCGGCGTGGGGGCGGGCCCCCCGCCGTTCGCCGCCATCTCAGTCACGTGGCCTCACTCGTCGGATCGCCGAATCGCTTTCTACACGTCCGATGCCGAGCACGAGGCCCGGCATCGAGCAGGGCAGACAGGACTCGAACCTGCAACCTGCGGTTTTGGAGACCGCTGCGCTACCAATTGCGCCACTACCCTTCGAACCGACGGAGCCGACCGAACCCTCGCGGGATCGACCGCGAACGCGGTACCGGAGATCCAGGATACGCCATCGGGCGGCGGGAGTCGAACGGGCCCCGGGCAGTCAGTACCCTGGCAGGACGGAGCCCCGCTCCGCCCCGCCCTCCCCGTCGAGCTCGAAGAAGGTCCTCATGGCCGCGCCCGCCCGCCGCGTCTCCGCCCGTCTGTCCGCCATCGCGCCCTCCGCCACCCTCGCCGTCGACGCCCGCGCCAAGGAGCTCAAGGCCGCCGGGCGCCCGGTGATCGGCTTCGGCGCCGGCGAGCCCGACTTCCCCACCCCGGACTACATCGTGGAGGCCGCCGTCGCCGCGGCCCGGGACCCGAAGAACCACCGCTACTCCCCCGCCGCCGGCCTGCCCGAGCTGCGCGAGGCGATCGCGGCCAAGACGCTGCGCGACTCCGGCGTGTCCCTCGAGGCCGCCCAGGTGCTCGTGACCAACGGCGGGAAGCAGGCCGTGTACAACGCCTTCGCCGCCCTGCTGGACCCGCAGGACGAGGTGCTCGTCCCCGCCCCCTACTGGACCACCTACCCGGAGGCGATCCGCCTGGCCGGCGGCGTGCCGGTCGAGGTGTTCGCCGGCCCCGAGCAGGGCTACAAGGTCACCGTGGACCAGCTCGACGAGGCCGTCACGGACCGCACCAAGGTGCTCCTGTTCGTCTCCCCCTCCAACCCCACCGGCGCCGTGTACTCCCCCGAGGAGACGGCGGCGATCGGCCGGTGGGCACGGGAGCGGGGGCTGTGGGTGGTCACCGACGAGATCTACGAGCACCTGACCTACGACGGCATGCCGTTCACCTCGATCGTCCGCGCCGTGCCCGAGCTGGCGGAGCAGTCCGTGATCCTCAACGGCGTCGCCAAGACCTACGCCATGACGGGCTGGCGCGTCGGGTGGATGGCCGGCCCGCTGGACGTGGTCAAGGCCGCCACGAACCTGCAGTCCCACGCCACCTCGAACGTGGCCAACGTGTCGCAGCGGGCCGCGCTGGCCGCCATCGCCGGCCCGTTGGACGCCGTGGCGGAGATGAAGACGGCGTTCGACCGCCGGCGCCGGGCCATGGTCGAGGCCATGGACGCCGTGCCGGGCTTCCACTGTCCCACCCCGCAGGGTGCGTTCTACGCGTATGTGGACGTGCGGGAGGCGCTCGGGAAGACCTACCGCGGCGGCGTCACCCCCACGACGTCGGCCGAGCTGGCCGCCTTCATCCTCGACGAGGCGGAGGTCGCCGTGGTCCCCGGCGAGGCGTTCGGCCCGTCCGGCTACCTGCGACTGTCCTACGCGCTGGGCGATGCGGACCTCGCCGAGGGCGTCGAGCGCATCCGCGCCCTGCTCAGCGCCTGAGCCGCACACCCCGCCCCTGAGCCCCGCGACGCCGCGTGCCGCGGGGCTCAGGCGTATCCGCGGCGCGCGGCCCAGCGGGTCAGCTCGTGGCGGTTGGAGAGCTGGAGCTTGCGCAGCACGGAGGACACGTGGGTCTCGACCGTGCGGTCCGAGATGAACAGCTCCGCCCCGGCCTCCCGGTAGGTGTAGCCGCGGGCAATCAGCCGCATGACCTCCCGCTCCCGTGCCGAGAGCCGGTCGAGGTCCTCGTCGGGGGCCGCAGCCCCGCTCGCCGCCGCGGCGGGGACGAGCGGGGGCGCGGGCGCCGTGCCGCGGAAGGCGTCGAGGACGAACCCGGCCAGCCGGGGCGAGAACACCGCGTCGCCGTCGGCCACGCGGACCGCCGCGTCCGCCACCTCCGCGCCGGAGGCCGTCTTGGTGATGTAGCCGCGGGCCCCCGCACGGATCACGGCGACGACGTCCTCGGCCGCATCCGAGACGGACAGGGCCAGGAACCGCTGCGCGGGTCGGCGCGCGAGGACGCGCTCGGCCACCTCCGCTCCCCCGCCGCCGGCCCCGCCGGGCAGGTGCACGTCCAGCAGCACCACATCCGGCGCCAGGTCCAGCACGGTGCGGACGGCCTCGTCCACGTCCCCGGCCTCGCCGACGATGGCCAGTCGGTCCGGGTCCAGGTCGGCGCGCAGGCCGGAGCGGAAGATCGCGTGGTCGTCCACGATGACGGCCGTGCGCGGGGCGGGGTCGGTCATGGGTGCTCCTGTCCGGTGCGCGCTCGCGCACCCTCGGGCTCGGCCAGCGTCAGGTGGACCTCGGTGCCGCCCGGGCCGGACCGGATGCGGGCGGTCCCGCCGGCACGCTCCATGCGGCCGAGGATCGACTCCCGCACGCCGAGCCGGTCGGCCGGGACCGTGGGCAGGTCGAAGCCGGGGCCGCGGTCCCGGACGAACACCTCCGCGACGGTGCGGCCGCGGTCGTCCTCACCGGCCTCCGCGAAGACCTGCGCGTCGCCGGCGTGCCGGGCCGCGTTCTGCATGGCCTCGCGCGCCGCGGCCGCGAGCGGCTCGAGCCACGCCCCCGCGGCCCGCCCCACGGCCACGACCTCCACCCGGGCCCCGTGGGCGTCCTCGACGGCGGCGGCGTGCTGGTCGAGCGCCTCCGCCAGGGAGTGCGGGCCGCCGCGGGAGTCCAGGGCGAGGAACTGACGCAGCTCACGCTCCTGGGCGCGGGCCACCCGGGCCACCACGTCCGCGTCCTGGGCGCGCCGCTGGATGAGGGCGAGGGACTGCAGCACCGAGTCGTGCAGGTGCGCCGCGATCTCGGCGCGCTGGGCCTGCACCGCGAACGCGGTCCGCTCCGCGTCGCGTCGGCGCAGCCAGGCCAGGGCGTAGGGCATGGCCACCAGCGCCGCGCCGGCGAGCATCGCGACGGCGGCCAGCAGAGCCCGCCACAGCTCGCCCGAGCTCACGGCGCCCAGGACGATGGCCAGCACCGCCAGCAGCACGAGGGCCGTGCCGAGCACGAGGCGGACCAGTCGTCCGCTCCGCCCGGCCCGGGGCCCGCCCGCCAGGTCGAGCTGCATCCAGGCCAGGCCGAGGCCGATCACGAGGACGGCCACCGGGCCCACGAGCGCCCAGTCGACGGTGAGGCCGAGGCCGTCCGCGACGGTCAGCACGCCCACGCCGAGCACCACGGCGGCCAGCAGCACCGGCCAGCCGCCCTCGCGCACCCGCTCGAGCACCTCGGGGGCGCGACCACGCAGGGTGGGGGCGTCGGCGGCGGGGGCGCCGTCCGGACCCTCCTCCGGCATGAGCAGCCAGAGCCACACGTACAGGGCCAGGCCCGCGCCGCCCAGCAGGCTCAGCAGCGCCAGGGCCGCGCGGACGCGGCCGGCGGGCATCCCGAGGTGCCGGGCGAGCCCCGCGGCGACGCCGGACACCGGACGGTCGGCCCCGTGCCGCATCAACGGCGGACGCGGGGCCGGCGCGGGCGCGGACGGGGTGGGCATGCCCCCATCCTGCCGTGTCGGACGGGGCGGCACATCCGGGGAGGATTCCGGGAGTTCCCGGATGGGCGGGGGCCGCAGGCGGACGAGGATGGAGACATGACGAGCACACACGACCCGTTCACCGGCCCCGGCCCCCACGTCGCCCCCGACGGAGCCGCCTCGGGCGAGACCGGCCCCGACGGACTGGACGCCCTGCCGGGCTGGCTGCGCCGCGCCGTCCTGAGCTGGGGCGTGCGCCGCTCGCCGGCCTCGTGGGTCGGCGGGGTGCTCGGCGGGGTGGCCGAGCGCTACCGCATCGACCCGCTGCTCGCCCGCGGCGTGTTCGTCGCCGTGTGCATGGTCTCCGCGGGCCTGGGCCTGCTGGCCTACGCGGCCGCCTGGGCCGTGCTCCCCGACGCCGACGGACGCGTGCAGTTCGGCCGCCTGCGCCGCAGGGAGTGGCAGGACGCCACCGTGGCCATCGGCGTGATCGGGGCGATCGGCGCCCTCAACCTGCTGCTCGGCGCCGGGTTCACCCTCATCGCCCCGGCCGTGGGCGGCCCCGGCTCCCTCCTGGGCCTGGGCGCGCTGGCCGTGCTCGTCTGGTGGCTCGTGACCCGCTGGGACGGCCGGGCGCAGGCCCGCGTGGCCCCGGGCCGGGTCCCCGACGCCGACCAGCCCGCCCACGCCGTGCCGCGCCCGGCCTGGTACGTCGGCGGAGGTCCGCGCGAGCGGGCGGCCGAGGTCACCGACCCGCACGGCTTCCGCCCCGAGTGGATCGACCCCGCGACCGGCACCTGGCGCGACCACGTCCACTCCCGCGAGCGGCGAGCCGCGACGCGCCTGGCCGAGGAGGCCCCCCGGGCGGCCACCGCCCCGACCGGCTCGGGGTCCGCAGCCACGGCCGCGAAGCCGCGCCTCGGGCCGATCGCGCAGGCCGCCACCTACGCCGGGGCCGTCCTCGCCGCGCTCGCCGCCCTCGGGATCAGCCTGCTGCTCGGCGTCGGTCCGACCCCCACGCTGCTGGCGGTGCCCATGCTCGTCGCCGCGCTCGCGGTGATCGCCCCCGTCCTGCTGGGCGCTCTGCTCAGCGGCCGTCGTCCCGGCACCCTCGGCCCGGCGAGCGGCATCCTCGTGGGTGCGACGGCCCTCCAGGTCGCCGTCCTCGTGGCCCTCGGCTGACCCGCCGCCCGTCGCCCGTCCCCTGACGCGACGCGGCGGGCACGCCTAGGGTGGTGCCGACCCCCACGAGAACGCCCGAGAGGACCCCCATGCGCGTCGGAATGCTCACCTCCGGAGGCGACTGCCCCGGCCTCAACGCCGTCATCCGCTCCGCCGTCCTGCACGGCATCAAGTCGTACGACATGGAGATGGTGGGCATCCGCAACGGGTGGTCCGGCCTGATCGAGAAGGACGTCGAGGACCTGCCCCGCTCCCGCGTGCGCGGCCTGGCCCGCACCGGCGGCACCATCCTCGGCACCTCCCGCACGCACCCCTACAACGCGGAGGGCGGCGGCCCGGAGAACATGCTCCGCAACCTGCGCGAGCTGGACATCGACGCCGTCATCGCCATCGGCGGCGAGGGCACCCTGGCCGGCGCGAACCGCCTGGCCGCGGACGGGCTGCCGATCGTGGGCGTGCCCAAGACGATCGACAACGACCTGCAGGGCACCGACTACACGTTCGGCTTCGACACGGCCGTGCAGATCGCCACGGACGCCATGGACCGGCTGCGCACCACGGGCGAGTCCCACCACCGCTGCATGGTCGCCGAGGTCATGGGCCGCCACGTCGGCTGGATCGCCCTGCACTCGGGCATGGCCGCCGGCGCCCACGCGATCCTCATCCCCGAGGTCCGCACCCCGATGTCCCAGGTCGCCGAGTGGGTGCAGCAGGTCCACGACCGCGGTCGCTCCCCGCTGGTCGTGGTGGCGGAGGGCTTCGTCCCCGAGGGCCACGACGACCCGCTGGCCGAGGCCGGCGTCGAGGCGTCCGGCCGGCCGCGTCTGGGCGGCATCGGCGAGTGGGTGACCCGCGAGATCGAGGAGATGACGGGCATCGAGACGCGCAGCACCATCCTGGGCCACATCCAGCGCGGCGGCGCCCCCACCGCCACGGACCGCGTGCTCTCCACGCGCTTCGGCATGGGCGCCGTCGACCTCGTCGCGCAGCGCCGCTGGGGACAGATGGTGGCGGCCAACGGCACGGAGATCATCTCCATCCCCATGAGCGCCGCCCTCAAGGGCCTCAAGAAGGTGCCGGTCTCGCGCTACGACGAGGCGAAGATCCTGTTCGGCCGGTGAGACCCGACCACCCCGCCGTCGGCGTGCTGGCCCTCGGGCTGGCGCGTCGGCTCGGCCTGCCCGACACCGCGCTGCTGCCCGGCGACGCCCCGGCGGCGGGCGCCGAGCCGCGCCGCATCGAGGTGGTCCGGCCGGATGGGGCCGAGGCGGAGGTGCTGGCCCTGCCCTGGGCCACCGTCGTGGCGGGGCCGGCGTGGTTCACGCGTGCCTGCCGCGGCGTGCCCGCCGAGGCGCTGGGCGTGGAGTCGGCCCTGCTGCGGACGGCGGTGCGGGCCGCCGCCGGGGAGGCGGTGCGCTCGCGTGGCGAGTTCACGCTCTACGCGACCGAGGAACCGCCGCCGGTCGACCCCTCGCGCACCGTCGCCGTGTCCGACGACCCCGCCCACGTCCACGCCGTGGTCGCGCAGGCCCCCGCAGACGACATGGCCGAGGCGGGTGTCCCCTCCTGGGAGTCCTCGGTCGCGCTCGTTCCCGACGACGGCGCGGGACGGGCGATCGAAGCCGCGGTGGCGGCGGCGGGGCATCGCGTGACGGGCGGCGTGCTGGCCTCGCTGGGCACCCTCACCCCACCGCGGCTGCGCGGTCGTGGGCTCGGCCGCTACGCGGTGGCCGTGGCGATGGACCGGGCGGCGCTGGAGGGGCTGCTGCCGTTCGCCGAGGTGCTGGCGGGCCACACAGCCGCGCACCACGTGGCGATCGCCGTCGGGCTGGAGGCGGCGGGCACGCGGACCGTCCTCGCGCTGGACTGAGCCGGCGAGTCGGTCAGCGCAGGCGGCCCACGCCGCGCGGTCGGCCGACGACCTGCCCGGCGTCCGGGGACACGAGCGGCTCCTGGCTCGCGGCGATCCAGCCGCCCTCGGCGGCACCGTCCTCGCCGGGAGCGTCCTCGCGGACCAGCAGCTCGGCGTCCACGGGCACCGTGCGCTTGAGCAGCGCCAGGGCGACGGCGCCCGCCTCATGGTGCTGGGCCGCGGCGGTGACCGTCCCCACCGGACGGGCGGCGGCGCGGGCCTCGGGCGTGTCCTCGGCCGGCCGGAGGATCACGGGGGCACCGTGCTCGGGGAGCGCGTGGACGGAGCCGTCCAGGAGCAGGCGGGTGAGGCGGCGGGGCGGGCGGCCCAGGTTGTGCACGCGCGCCACGGTCTCCTGACCGCGGTAGCAGCCCTTCTCGAGGTGCACGGCGGTGCGCAGCAGGTCCAGCTCGTGCGGGATCGCGCGGTCGTCCACGTCGAGGGCCCGGCGGGGGCGGCCGGCCTCGATGCGCAGCGCCTCGGCCGCCGTCGTGCCCGCCAGGGACCAGCCCGCGAGCACGCCCGTGCCGAGCGCGCGGACGGTGGCCTCGAGGTCGGCCCGGGTGATGAGGTACTCGCGCCAGGACCAGTCCGCACCCGGGTGGGTCGCCGGATCCGGATCGGCCGTGTAGGCCCAGCCGCCCGCCCCGACGCGCGGCCACGGGTCCAGCCACACGGTGCGGTCCTCCCAGCCGGGCACGGGCGCGGTGGCGCCCACGACGGCGACCGCCCCGGTGTGGTCCCGCAGCGTGACGTCGTGGGAGAAGCGCATCGAGGTGAGCCACGCGGCCAGGCCCGGGCCGTCCTCGCGGTCCGTGACGAGCCAGGCCGCGGTACCGTCCTCGAGCAGGTGGGCGGCGTGCTCGATCCGCCCCTGCACGTCGAGGAAGAGGATCTCGGTGCTCGTGCCGGGGGGCAGCGTCTCGACGTGCTGCGTGCCGAGCGTGTGCAGCCAGCTCAGCCGGTCCGGGCCGGACACGGAGAGCACGGCCCGGTGGGAGAGGTCGACCAGGGCGCGGCCCCGGGCGAGGGCGCGCTGCTCTGGCAGGGGGCGACCGTAGTGCGCGGCGACGCCGGCGTCCGGGCCGCGGCCCTCGACGGCGCCGCCGGCCGGCCCCTGCGGCTCGGCCACGGCCAGGTCCAGCAGCGGGCTGCGGGAGGTCGTCACGACTGCTCCCCGCGAGCCCCGCGAGGACGCTCGGCCCCCGGAGCGAGCCGACCCTCGGCCGCGCTCGGCATGCGGTCCAGGATGGCGGAGGCGTGCGCCTCGAGCTCGGCGCCCGCGGCGTCCGCGACGTCCCAGCGCCAGAACAGCTGCCCGTTCACGAGACCGGCCATGCGGGTGGCCCGGTGGTACGGGCCGGCGGCGGAGCCACGCAGGACCGCGTCCGTGGCCAGCTGCAGCTGCGGGCCCTTGATGCGGCCGTAGTACAGCTCGGACAGCGAGCCCGGATGCGTGATGGTGGCGGTCAGGCCGAAGCCCTCGTCACCGGCGCGCAGCCGCTCGACGTCCTCGGCGGAGCGGAACGCGGGGACGATGTCCGCCGGGCGCATGCCGGGGCCGACGTCGCCGTCGCGCCGCGCCCGGTCCACCTGCCAGAAGCCGGACTCCACGGTCAGCGGACGCAGCAGCGTGCCGTCCGCCTCGCACAGCCACGACTCGGCGCGGTACTCCACGAACGGCAGACCGTGCTCGGTGAAGTCCACCCGCTGATAGAAGATCTCGGTCCCGGCGGAGCCGTCGCCGAGGCGGCCCTGGCCCTCCCAGCTGCCGATGAGCCAGGACAGGGGCGCGAGCTCGGGGGTGAGGTCGTACGGGAGTTCAGTCGCCATGGCAGATCACGGCGCGGCCCGACAGCGGGCCGCGCGTCCTCAGCGCTGGCCCTTGAAGAGGCCGCTGATGACGACCGCGGCGACGGCGGCCATGCCCAGGCCGGCCAGGACCACGAGGGCCAGGAAGAAGATCTCGAGCGCAAGAAGGGTATCCATGCGGGACATCCTACCGAGCGGGCCCGACCTGTCAGGCCAGGAAGCCCACCATGACGTGCGCCACCACGCCGGCCGCGCCCACGGGCGCCAACGCGAGGGCGTAACCCGCCCGGCGCGGGCGCAGGGTGGTGCCCACCGGCCGGTCCTCGGGTCGCGGCCGCGACGACGGCGCCGTGGCGGCGGTCAGGGACACCAGCACGGCCACCGCGAGCGCCGCGGCCGTGACGGCCGGCCGGTCCCGGGCGCCCACGCCGGCCAGCGCCGAGACGGGCCAGGCGAGCACCGTGCCGAGGGGGATGACGACGAGCGCCAGGACTCCCGGCCGGCCCTGCATCCACGGGGTGAGGCCGACGAGGGAGACCGCGGCCACCGTGACCGCCAGCGTGATGACCAGCCCGGCGACCGCAGGGGTGTCGCTCCAGCGTGAGACGGCCACCCAGCACGCCGTCACGACGGCCATGAACGCCCCGCCCATCGTGGCGACGGTGGACTCGAGGCGCAGCGGCCGGCCGGTCCCGCGCACCAGCTGGACGACGAACGAGGCCATGGTGCTCCAGGCGACGACGACGGCGAGCGGCTCGAAGAGCGTCCAGGCCCCGCTGTGGCCGTCCTCGAGCGGCGGCCACAGCAGCATGAGCAGCACCGCGATGCCCCCGGCGACGGCCAGGGTGACGCTGAGCGAGAGGCGCGCGGGCGCCCCCATCTGCCGCGGCCAGCCCCAGGCGATGACCAGGATCACGACGGCGGCGGCGAGGGCGGCGGGGACCGGGCCCAGCAACGCGGCACCGCCCAGGACGAGGGCGGCGACGGCCGCACTCAGGGCCATGGACAAGCGCATCACCTGCCCCATCCTGCCAGGTGCGCACCGGCTGGGCCCTGGGCGGGCGACGGCGGGGCGCACCTCGCGGGCCACCGTCCTCCTTCCGTAGGGTGGCCGGCATGGCCGAACACCCCACCCCCACGACCTCCGACGCCGACGGCATGCCGCGCGTCGTCACCCCGCGCCCGGAGGAGGCGAGCGCCGTCCTGGACCTGGCCGACCGTGCCGGGGCGGCGGACGGCCATCCCCCGCTCTCGGACCAGACGCGCGTGCTGCTCGCCCGCGGCGGGCAGCTCTGGTGGGGGGCCACCCGGGGCACGGACGGGGCGATCGACGGGGCGGCCGTGCTCGTGCCGGAGGGCGCGGCGGCCGTGCTCGAGCTCGTCGTCGATCCGACCGCACGCCGCACCGGACGGGGGACCGTCCTGGCCGACGCCGCGGCCGCCGCGGTCCGGGACCTGGCGCGGGAGGCGACCACGAGCGTCTGGGCCCACGGCATGCTCCCGGGGGCGGTCCGGCTCGCCCGGCGGCACGGCCTCGAGCCCGTCCGCGAGCTGCGCCGGATGCGCCTGTCGCACGCGGCGCTCGCCGCCCTGCCGGAGGTGCGGCTCGCCGACGGGGTGGCCCTGCGCGGCTTCGTCCCCGGCCAGGACGAGCAGGCCTGGCTGGACGTGAACGCCGCCGCCTTCGCGGACCACCCCGAACAGGGCAGCCTGACCCGCGCCGACCTCGACGACCGCATGGCGGAGGACTGGTTCGACGCCGACGGCCTCCTGCTCGCCGCCCGCGAGGCGGACGGGCGGCTGCTCGGCTTCCACTGGACGAAGGTGGAGCCGGATGCCGGAGCCGACGGCCCGCGCGTCGGGGAGGTGTACGCCGTGGGCGTCTCCCCCGACGCCCAGGGCCTCGGCCTCGGTCGGGCCCTGACGCTGGCGGGGCTGCACCGGATGGCGGAACAGGGAGTCGACGTCGTGGACCTGTACGTGGACGCGGACAACACGGCCGCCGTCGCGCTCTACGCGTCCCTCGGCTTCGAGCTGTTCGCCGCCGACGCCCAGTACCGCCGCCCCTGAGACCCTCGGGCGGGGGCCGGCCGGGCACATCCCGGCGGCCTCGTATCCTGGTGTGGCCGGCCCCCGCGGGGTCGGCCACGCCCCGTGCCCTGCCCCAGCAGTCGTCGCGGCCGCCGCACCCCGAGAGGAACCCGCCCCATGCCCTCGTCCCACGCCGACCGCGTCGCCCGCTGGTCCACGGAGGACCGTGTCTCGGAAGGCCCCCGCGCCGAGGTGCTGGCCGCCGGCATGCTGCCGTGGCGCCGCGTGCCCGGCGGCCTCGAGGTGATGGTGATCCACCGGCCCCGCTACGACGACTGGTCGTGGCCCAAGGGCAAGCTCGATCCGGGTGAGACCCTGCCGGAGTGCGCGGTGCGCGAGCTGCGCGAGGAGGTCGGCCTCGAGCTGCGGCCGGGCATCCCGCTGTGCGTGACGGCGTACGAGGTGCCCGGCAAGCGGGGCGCACGTCAGAGCAAGGAGGTCTGGTACTGGGCCGCCGAGGTCGACGGCCAGCGCGCCCTCCCCGACGGCGACGAGGTGGACGAGGTCCGCTGGGTCGGGCCGGACGAGGCCCGGCGGCTGCTGACGAACGACTCGGATCACGAACCGCTCGACCTGCTGCTGCGTGCCGCCTCCCGGGGGCGCCTGCGGACCGTGCCGCTGCTGGTGCTGCGCCACGCCAAGGCCAAGCCCCGCTCCTCGTGGTCCCGCGCCGAGCAGGAGCGCCCGCTGGCGGCGACGGGCCGGCGGCAGGCGCTCGCCGTCGAGGGCCTCGTGTCGGCCTGGCGGCCGGAGCGGCTGGTCTCCTCCCCGTGGCGCCGCTGCGTGGAGACGCTGGCCCCGCTCGTGAAGTCCAGCCGGCTGCCGCTGAAGACCAAGGGCGCGTTCACGGAGACCACGGCCCGGGAGAAGCCCAAGAAGACCCGCAAGGTGATGGCCGAGCTCATGGGCCGCTCCCGGCCGCTGGTCGTGTGCACGCACCGGCCGGTGCTGCCGACCCTGTTCGAGGTGGTCGAGGACGCGGCCGCCGGCCAGGCGGACCGCGTGCTGCGGGCCCTGCCGACCGAGGATCCGTGGCTGCGGCCCGGCGCTGTGCTGGTGGCGCACCGCGCGCTCGACCTCGACGGCGACGTGGTGGCCGTCGAGGTCTACGACCCCTGGGACGACTGAGCCGCCCGCGCCGGCCTCGGCCCGCACGACCGGGCCACCGTTGAGCGGGCCCGCCCCCGGCCCTAGGCTCGGGTCATGGAGAACACCGCCGCCCAGAGCCAGCCCGAGAAGATCGTCCACGAGCGCCTCACGGTGACCCGGGACCCGGACCGTCAGCGCTTCGAGCTGCGCCAGGACGGGACCTTCATCGGGTTCCTCGGCTACGACCAGGAGACCGTGCGCGGCGCGGACGGCGAGGACACCGTGGTCCTGCGCCTGCAGCACACCATCATCGACGAGCAGTTCGGCCGCCGCGGTTATGCCCGCGCCCTCGTGACCATGGTCCTGGACCGGCTGCGCGCGGAGGGTGACCGGATCGTGCCCGAGTGCTCCTACGTGGAGGACTACCTGCGCCGCTACCCCGAGTACCAGGACATGGTCTTCCACGGCTGACCGGGGGCGGGGCCCTGCCCTGCCGGTACCCGCCTCCGCCGGGCCGTCGACGACGCTCAGCGCGTCCGCTCGGATCGCTAGAGTGGGCCGGGTGAGCATCCCCACCCCCTACGAGGACCTCCTCGCCGACGTGATGGCCCACGGGGCCGTCAAGACGGACCGGACCGGCACGGGCACGCGCAGCGTGTTCGGCCGCCAGCTGCGCTTCGACCTGGCCGAGTCCTTCCCGCTGATCACGACCAAGCGCGTGCACTTCAAGTCGGTCGCGCTCGAGCTGCTGTGGTTCCTGCGCGGGGACTCGAACGTGCGGTGGCTCCAGGAGCGCGGCGTGCGGATCTGGAACGAGTGGGCGGACGAGGACGGCGAGCTCGGCCCCGTCTACGGCGTGCAGTGGCGCTCGTGGCCCACCCCGGACGGGGGCCACATCGACCAGATCGCCAAGGTCGTGGAGCAGATCCGGACGAACCCCGACTCGCGCCGGCACATCGTCACCGCGTGGAACCCCGCCGAGGTGGACGAGATGGCGTTGCCGCCGTGCCACGCGCTGTTCCAGTTCTACGTCTCCCCCGGTCAGGACGGCGCCCCCGGGCGGCTCTCATGCCAGCTCTACCAGCGCTCGGCGGACCTGTTCCTCGGCGTGCCGTTCAACATCGCCTCGTACGCGCTGCTCACGGTGATGGTCGCGCAGCAGACCGGGCTGACTCCCGGCGAGTTCGTGTGGACCGGCGGGGACGTGCACATCTACGCGAACCACGAGGAGCAGGTGCGCGAGCAGCTCTCCCGCGAGCCGTACCCGTACCCGCGGCTGCGGCTGCGGCGCACCCCCGCGTCGATCTTCGACTACGACTACGAGGACTTCGAGGTCCTCGACTACCGTCACCACCCCACCATCACGGCGCCGATCGCCGTCTGAGCCGAGGATGCGCAGCGACCCCATGAGCCGGGCCACCCGTCCCACCGAGCCCGTGATCGCCATGATCTGGGCCCAGACCCCCGAGCGCGTCATCGGTCGCGACGGCACCATGCCGTGGCACGTCCCGGAGGACCTCGCGCACTTCCGGGCCCACACGCACGGCCACCCCGTGATCATGGGCCGGCGCACGTGGGAGTCGTTCCCGGCGCGCTTCCGCCCGCTGCCCGGGCGCACGAACATCGTGGTCTCCCGCACCCTGACGGCCACCGAGGAGGCCGGCGCGGAGCTGCGGGCCGCGGGCGCCGTCGTCGTGCCGGACTTCGGGGCGGCCCTGGCCGCCGCGGCCGAGGCCGACGGCTGTGACACCGTGTGGGTGATCGGCGGGGCGACGCTCTACGAGCAGGCCCTCGACGTGGCCTCGCGCGCCGAGGTGACCGTGATCGACGCCGACGTCGACGGCGACACGCACGCCCCGCTGCTCGACGCCCGCTGGCGGCGCACCGCCGTCGAGCCCGCCCCCGACGCGTGGCTGGACTCCGCCTCCGGCCCGCGCCACCGCTTCGAACGATGGGAACGCGACTGACATGGCCCCGACCGACTCCGACCAGCGTCTGCTCTCCCCGCAGGCGGTCTCGTTCCTCGCGCTCGTCGTCCTGCCCGTGCTGGCGTTCGTGTGCGCCGTGTTCGGGCTGATCCTCGTGCTGCAGGGCAAGACCATCGCCGGGCTGGTGTTCCTGCTCGTGCTGACCCAGGTGTTCGCCGTGGGCGGTTTCATCGCGTGGAACAAGCGGAAGCGCGCGCAGCAGGGCCGCTAGCCTGGAGGGCATGACTTCCGCTGCCCCCGCATCTGTGAACGCCCCCGACGCGGCCGCCGTGCCCACCGTGGGCCTGGTCGGCTGGCGCGGCATGGTGGGGTCCGTCCTCCTGCAGCGCATGGCCGAGGAGGGCGACTTCGCCCGTATCCATCCCGTCTTCTTCTCCACGTCCAACGCCGGCGGTCCCGCGCCCGTGCTCGAGGGCATGGCCGGTGACCCGGGCGTGCTCCAGGACGCGTACGACGTGGACGCGCTCAAGGCCCTGCCCGTGATCCTCACCGCGCAGGGCGGGGACTACACGCAGGCCGTGTACCCGAAGCTGCGCGCCGCCGGCTGGGACGGCATCTGGATCGACGCCGCCTCCACCCTGCGCATGGCGGACACCTCCGTGATCGCACTGGACCCCGTGAACCGCGGCGTGATCGACGCCGCCCTGGCGAACGGGACGAAGGACTTCATCGGCGGCAACTGCACCGTCTCCTGCATGCTCATGGGCCTCGGTGGCCTGTTCAAGGCGGGCCTGGTCGAGTGGGGCACCGCCATGACCTACCAGGCGGCCTCCGGCGGCGGTGCCCGGCACATGCGCGAGCTGCTCATCCAGTACGCCGAGCTGGGCGGCGCGGTGCGGGCCGAGCTGGCCGATCCGGCGTCGGCGATCCTCGAGATCGACCGCAAGGTGATCGAGCTGCAGCGCGACGGCCTGGACTCGACGCAGTTCGGCGTGCCGCTGGGCGGCTCGCTGATCCCCTGGATCGACTCCGACCTGGGCGACGGCGTCTCCCGCGAGGAGCGCAAGGCCTACGACGAGACCAACAAGGTGCTCGGACTGACCGGGGCGGACCGGATCCCGTTCGACTCGCTGTGCGTGCGGATCGGCGCCATGCGCTCCCACTCGCAGGCCCTCACCCTCAAGCTCACCCGGGACGTGCCGCTGGACGAGGTCGAGCAGATCATCGCCGCGGACAACGAGTGGGTGCAGGTGGTGCCGAACACCAAGGAGGCCACGGTCACCGACCTGACCCCGATCGCCGCGACCGGCACCCTGCAGATCCCCGTCGGCCGGCTGCGCAAGCTCAACATGGGTCCCGAGTACCTGTCGGCGTTCACCGTCGGCGACCAGCTGCTGTGGGGTGCGGCCGAGCCCGTGCGCCGCATGCTGATGATCGCCACCGGCAACCTCTGAGCCGCGACGCCGGCGCGGCGGCGCGCACCCGGCCCAGCCCCGGCCCCCGTACCCGGCCCCCCGCCCCCGGCCCCCGTTTTCGTTCGGGAAACGGCGGGTGTTCGGTCGTTGTCGTTCGGGAAACGGCGCCCGCCCCGCCAAGGGGCGCCGTTTCCCGAACGAAAGCACTCCTGAGGGCGCCGTTTCCCGAACGAAAGTGAGGGGTCAGAGGCTGGTGCCGATGATCATCGGCTCGGGGTGCAGCTCGACGCCGAAGCGTTCACGCACGCCGTCGCGCACGGTGCGCGCGATCGTCAGGACGTCCTCGGTACTCGCGTCGCCGCGGTTGGTCATGGCGAGGGTGTGCTTCGTGGACACCGACGCGCGGCCCCCGGCCAGGCCGGTGCCGTCCACTCCGCGGCCGTCCGGCCCGCCCTCGCGGGGTGCGACCTCGGGCAGCCCGAAGCCCTTCGCGAAGCCCGCGCGATCGATCAGCCAGGCCGCCGAGAGCTTCACGAGCGGCGTCCCGTCCTCGGCCTCCCCGGCGGCGAACGCCGGGGCGCCCTCGGGCAGGGAGGCCCGCACGGACGCGGGCACGATCGGGTTCGTGAAGTAGCTGCCCGTGGACCACGTGTCCGGGTCCGCCGGGTCGGACACCATCCCCTTGGCGGCGCGCAGGGCCAGCACCTCGCGGCGGACCACCGCGAGCGGGGCATGGGCGCCCTCCTCGACGTCGAGCGCGGCCGCCAGCTGCCCGTAGCGGACCGGCGCCGTCGGCTCGGCGTCGGAGGAGGCGCGGCGCAGCCGCAGGTCGACCGAGAGCACGATCCACCGGGGACTCGGCGCGCCGGTCTCCAGCATGGAGCGCTTGATCACGGAGTCGCGGTAGCCGAAGCGCAGGTCCGCGGGCGTCAGCTCGACGACGTCCCCCGCCTCCCGATCCCACGCGCGCAGGGCGACGAGCACCTGCGAGACGTCCGCGCCGTAGGCGCCGACGTTCTGCACGGGCGTCGCGCCGGCCGAGCCCGGGATGCCCGAGAGCGCCTCGATCCCGCCGAGCCCGTGCGCCACGGTCCATGCGACGGCGTCGTCCCACGGGTGGCCCGCCGCGATCCGCACGACGACGGCCTCCCCCTCGTGGTCCGCGGACCGGGCCCCGTCGCCGGCGGGCGGCGCCTCACCCTCGCCGGGCGCCGGCCCGTCCAGCACGTGGATGCCCTCGAAGGCCAGCCGCACGACGGTGCCGGGGAAGCCGGCGTCCGCCATGAGGGTGTTGGAACCGCCGCCGAGGACGAACAGGGGCTCGCCTGCCGCGTCGGCGGCGCGCACGGCCTCGATCGCCTCGGCCTCGGTGCGCGCGGTGACCCACGCGCGCGCGGGCCCGCCAACGCGGGTGGTGGTGTGGTCCGCCAGCCGCTCGCTCACGCGCTCTCCCCCGCGGCTCCGCCGAGGCGGACCACAGCCTGCGCCTTGGTCAGCACGCGCGGCTTCACCGCGTCCGGGTTGGTGACGTTCAGGTCGATCCGCACCGTCCCGGCAGCCTCATCCACGGCGCCGACCGTGCCGACGACCTCGAGCGTGGCGCCGGGGACGGGCGCGCCGTCGTCGTCCGTGCGCCCCGTGGTGTCCGCGACGGGCACCATGCCGGTGAAGCGGGTCTGGTAGTCGACGACGGCGCCCGGGTCGCCCGCCCAGTCCGAGACGAGCTGCACGGCCGCGCCCATGGTGAGCATCCCGTGGGCGATGACGCCGGGCAGGCCGACGTGCTCGGCGAACGACGGGGACCAGTGGATCGGGTTGCGGTCGCCGGAGGCACCCGCGTAGGCCACGAGGTCGGCGCGGGTGAACGTGACGGTGCGCGTGCCGACCACCTCGCCCCGGGCGAGGTCGGACAGGCGGGGGGCGGTGCTCATCAGGACTCCTCTCCCCGGACCAGCAGGGTGGACGTGACGGTGGAGACGGCCGCGCCGTCCAGATCTGCGATCTCGGTGACGGTGGTGACCATGCGGTTGCCGCCGAGGGACTTCACGGCCTCGACCCGCACGGTCGCCACGACCTCGTCCCCGGCCACCAGCGGGCGGTGGTGGACGAAGCGCTCGTCCGCGTGGACCACGCGCGAGAAGTCGATGCCCAGCTCGGGATCGGCGACGACGGCGGCCTCGGCGCGCTGGGCGATGACGACGGCGAAGGTCGGGGGGGCGACCAGGTCGGCGTGTCCCAGGGCCCGGGCGGCCGCGACGTCGTGGTGCGCGGGATGCTGGGCCTGCACGGCCTCGGCGAAGCCGCGGACCGCCTCACGACCGACCTGGAAGGGGGGCGCGGGCGGATAGCTCCGCCCGGCGACGTCGGGGTTCACGCTCAACTCGGGCCTCCTGCGGGACGGTTCTCGACTGCCGTCCAGCCTAACGGCCGGGGCGCCGCTCCCCCTGCCGGCGGGCGGCCTGGCGGAAGCGCACGAGCTGAGCGGACAGGTGAACGGCGACGCCCGCGCCGAGCACGCCCAGGGCGGTCCCGGAGACGGCGAGGCGTCCGGTGGTGCCGCCGACGACCGCCAGCACGATGCCCACGAGGAACAGCGCGGAGCCGGTCAGCACGAGGGTCCGGTACAGCCGGGAGCCGTGCTCCCACGGGGAGACGAAGCCGCGGGGCGCGGCGGTGCCGCGGGTGGGCTGGTGGGCGGGGCGACGCGTGGACATGCCCGCCAGGCTACCGGGGCGACGGACGGGCCCCGGAACGCGAAAGGACCCGGCCCCTCCGAGGAGGTGACCGGGTCCGTCCGATTCCGTAGCGGCGGGGGGACTCGATCCCCCGACCTCACGATTATGAGTCGTGCGCTCTAACCAGCTGAGCTACGCCGCCACGACACGAGAACGCCCGCACTCACGGTTTTCACGCCGCGAGGGCGGGCTCTCATGTCAGAGCCCCGACCGGGAATCGATCCCGGGACCTCCATCTTACCAAGATGGCGCTCTACCACTGAGCTATCGGGGCAACGAGGTGAGACTCTACCAGGGCCCCGGGGCCGATGCAAAATCGGCCCCGGTCACGGCCTCCGGCGGGGTCGGCACCCCGGCGGAATCAGCGGCGGGCGCCCCGATCCGAGCGCTCCTGGGCGCCCCAGCGGGGCTTGCGGCCGCCGGGGCGTCCCCTGCGGTCGCCACGGAAGCTGCGGTCGTCCCGGTCCTTGCGGAAGCCGCCACGATCCTCGCGGGAGCCGCGGTCGTCCCGGTCCTTGCGGTACCCGCCGCGCTGGCCGCCGTCGCGGTCCCCGCGGAAGCCGCCGCGCTCGCCGCGCTCGCCGCGGTCCTTGCGGAAGCCGCCGCGGCGCTCACCGCGGTCCTCGCCGTCGCGCTCGGCGCGGGTCGGGCGGCCGGTGTCCTTGCGCAGGCCGAGGCGACGGCCGTTGATCTCGGCGTTGGCCGCGGCCTCGAGCTGGGCCGAGGTCAGGTCTGCCGGCAGCTCGACGAGCGAGTGGTTGCCACGCAGGTCGATCGCGCCGATGGCCGAGGCGGGCAGGCCCACCTCGTTCGCCAGCGCGCCCACGATGTTGCCCGGCCGCACACGGTCCTGGTGGCCGACGGCGATCCAGTACGTCGCGTTGCCGGCCGCGGGCTCCCGGGCCGGGCCACGCGAGCCGCGGCCGTCGCTCGCGCCGCGCTCACGGCCGCCGTCGCGCCCACCCTCGCGACCGCCGTCGCGGTCCTTGCGGCCCCGGCCGCCGCCGGACGGGATCTCCTGTTCGCGGGCCAGCAGCGGGCGGCCGCCCTGGGCCATCATGCCCAGCGCGGCGGCCACACGCGCCGGCTCGACCTCGTGCTCGTCGACGTACGCGGCGACGATCTCACCGAACACCGCCAGCTCCTCCTCCGAGGCGCGCTCGAGGGTGCGGGTGATGCCGTCGGCGAAGCGGCGCTTGCGGGCCGCGTTGACGTCGGCGACGGAGGGCACGGCCATCTCCTCGACCTGCTGGCGGGTGGTCCGCTCGATCTGCTTGAGCAGGAAGCGCTCGCGCGGGGTCATGAAGAGCACGGCGTCGCCCTGCCGGCCGGCGCGGCCGGTGCGGCCGATGCGGTGCACGTAGGACTCCGCGTCCTGCGGAATGTCGTAGTTGACCACGAGCGAGATGCGCTCGACGTCGAGGCCGCGGGCGGCGACGTCGGTGGCCACGAGGATGTCCACGCGGCCGGCCTTCAGGTCCTCCACGGTCTTCTCGCGCTGCTTCTGGGCGACGTCGCCGGAGATGGCCACGGCCTTGAACCCGGCGCGCGTGAGCTTCTGGGCGAGCTCCTCGGTACCGGCACGGGTGCGCACGAAGGCGATGACGCCGTCGTGCTCCTCGGTCTCGAGGATCCGGCTCAGGGCCTCGAACTTCCACTGGTGACCCACCTGCAGGTAGCGCTGGCGGATCGTGGCGGACGTCGTCGACTGACGGGCGACGGCCACCTCCTCCGGGGCGTTCAGGTACTGGGCGGAGATGCGGCGGATGGCCGGGGGCATGGTGGCGGAGAACAGCGCGGTCTGCTTCGTGTCCGGGGTGGAGGCGAGGATGCGGTCCACCTCCTCCGCGAAGCCCATGCGCAGCATCTCGTCCGCCTCGTCCAGCACGAGGGTCTGCAGGTCGGAGAGGTCCAGCGAGCCGCGCTCGAGGTGGTCGATCACGCGGCCCGGCGTGCCGACGACGACCTGCGCGCCCCGCCGCAGTCCGGCCAGCTGCGGGCCGTACGGGGAGCCGCCGTAGACCGCGAGCACGGAGACGTCGTCGAGATGCTTGGCGTAGCTGTCGAAGGCGTCGGCCACCTGGAGGGCGAGCTCGCGGGTCGGGGCGAGCGCGAGCACCTGCGGGGTGTCCGCGCGCCCGGTCACGTCCGTGGTCTCGGCGAGGCGGGACAGGGCCGGCAGCGCGAACGCGCCGGTCTTGCCGGTGCCGGTCTGGGCCAGGCCCACGACGTCGCGGCCGTCCAGCAGCAGCGGGATGGTCGCCTCCTGGATCGGCGAGGGGCGGGTGTAGCCCAGGTCCTCGACGGCGGCCAGCACGCGGGCGTCCAGGCCGAGGTCCAGGAAGGTGGGGCCGGCGGGCCCGGCCGGGGCCTCGGGGGCGGCGGGCTCGGCGGCGTCGACCTGCGGGACGGTCCCGGTGGCCTCCTGCTCCGCCTCGGCGAGCTCGGGGGCGACCTCGGCGGTGGTCTGGGGATCGAGGATGTCGGACATGGGTCCTCCTGTGGGGATGCGCGGGCGCACGCCGGAGGACGTCGGTCGCGGGTCGACGTCGTGGGGCGCAGGGGCCAGCTGGGTCAGATGATTCCGTCCACCCGGCAGCCCCCGAGGGCCACGACGTTCGTGACCCGCACACACATCTGCACAGACATCTGCAGTCCGGCGTGGCACACGCGTCCACGCTCATTCATCACAGGGGGAGAGACCGGATCCGGTCCGCCCAGTCTACGCCACCGGATCCCGGGCCGGGCTGTGCCCTCGGACACCCCGGTCGCTCACCGGCCGGGGCGATAGGCTCGGCAGGTGCCCCAGAACAGCGAAGACCGCCCCCTCGCCCGCGGGCTCGGCCGGGCCGCCGGCCGCGCCACCCAGTCCTTCCGGGAGAATCAGCGGGCCGACGACGCACGGCTGCGCGCCGAGCGCGCCCGCCTCACCGCCGAGGACGAGGAGCGCCTGGAACGGCGCCGCGCGGACCGCGAGCGCGACCTGGCCGCGCGGGACGCGGCCGAGTCCGACGCCGGCCTCGTCCACCCGCTCCTGAAGGTCGCGCGCCTCTACTGGCTCGCGGTCACCGTGGTGCTGGTCGGCATCGCGGGCGCGTTCCTCTGGAACGGGGCCCGCGCACAGGACAGCGGCGAGCCCGTCATCGATCCGCTCACCGGCATGGAGTCGGTGGGCGTGCTGGGCGGCGCGACGGGGCAGTTCACGATGGGCACCGCCGTCGCCCTGCTGGCCGCGGCGTCCCTGTGGGGCTGGATCGGTCTGCTGCGCCGCCGTCGTTCGGCGATCGGGACCCTGACGTTCATCGCCGTCCTGCTGGCCGCCCCCGCGTTCCTGCGGGCCAACGGCCTGCTGATCATCCTCGCCGTCGTGATGCTCCTGGGCGCCGCGCTCGTCTGGCTGCCGCCCGTGCGCTCGCGCGTGCGGCGCTGAGCCCGCGCGTCCCGCCCCCGCCGCCGGGCGGCGGCGCCGCTCAGTCCTCCACGGGACGGGCGGAGGCGACGACGGGCCGGGCCGTGGCGAGGTCGTACTCCATGACCTGACGGCCGCCGATCCACACGCGCAGGGCCCGCTGCATGACATCGAGCGGGTCGCCGGACCAGAGCACCAGGTCGGCATCCTTGCCCACCTCGAGGGAGCCGATGCGGTCGTCCAGCCCCAGCACGCGCGCGGGATGCAGGGTGATGGCGCGCAGGGCGGTCTCCCGGTCCAGGCCCTCCTTCACCGACAGCGCCGCCTGGTAGACGAGGAAGTCGATGGGCACCACCGGGTGGTCGGTGATGATGCTGATCTCGACGCCGGCCCGCGCCAGACGGCCCGGGTTGCGCATCGAGCGGCCCCGCAGCTCCGGCTTGGACTTGGTGGTGAACAGCGGGCCGATCAGCACCGGCACGCCGCGGGCCGCGAGCTGGTCGGCCAGCGGGTGCGCCTCGGTGCCGTGGTCCAGGACGAGGTCGTAGCCGAACTCGTCGGCCAGGCGCAGGGCGGTGGCGACGTCGTCGGTGCGGTGGCAGTGCTGGCGCCAGGGGATCGTGCGCTCCAGGACGAGGGCGAGGGCGTCGAGGTGGGGGTCGCGGGTGAAGGGCTTGTCCTCGCGCTCGGCCTCCGCGCGGCGGGCCATGTAGCCCTGCGCCCGCAGGAACGCCTCGCGGATCACGAGGGCGGTGCCCAGCCGCGTGGACGGGGTGCGGCCCTTCTCCTTGTAGACGTTCTTGGGGTTCTCGCCGAGGGCGGACTTCACGCCCGAGGGACTGCGCAGCACCATCTCGTCCACGGTGCGTCCGTGGGTGTGCAGCGCCACCGCCTGGCCGCCGATCGGGTTGCCCGAGCCGGGGTTCACGTTCACGGTGGTCACCCCGCCGGCCAGGGCGTCCTTCCAGCCCGGCTCGTTCGGGTCGACGGCGTCGATCGCCCGCACCCCGGCCATCACCGGGTCCGTCATCTCGTTGACGTCCGCGGTCGCACCGACCTCGCCCTCGGCGTGCATGCCGAGGTGGACGTGGGCATCCACGAAGCCGGGCAGCAGCCAGCGCCCCTCGCAGTCCACCACCTCGGCGCCGTCGGGCGCCTCGACGTCGGGGCCGAGCGCGGTGATCCGGCCGTCCTCGACGAGCAGGGCGCCGTCGAACGGCTCGGCGGCGACGGGGACGACATGGGCGTTGACGAAGGCGGTGAGGGTCATGCCCGTCACACTACGCCGCCCCGTGCTCCCCACCCGTGCGCTAGACCTCTGGCGGACGTCGGCGGGTCAGAGGCTGCCCAGAGCCCGCTCCAGGTCCGCCACGAGGTCCTCGGCGTCCTCGATGCCCACCGACAGGCGCAGCAGGTCGTCCGGCACGGCCAGCTCGGTGCCGGCCACGGAGGCGTGGGTCATCTCCGCCGGGTAGTTCATCAGCGACTCGATGCCGCCCAGGGACTCGGCGAGCTGGAACAGGCGGGTCGACTCGGCCACGCGGCGGGCCGCCGCGGCGCCGCCGGACAGGCGCAGCGAGACCATGCCGCCGAAACCGCGCATCTGCCGCTGCGCGAGCTCATGGCCGGGGTGGTCCGGCAGCCCCGGGTAGAGCACCTGGGAGACCTCGGCGCGGCCGGTGAGCCACTCGGCGACCGCCTGGGCGTTGGCCTGGTGACGGTCCATGCGCACCCCGAGCGTCTTGAGGCCGCGCGTGGTCAGGTACGCGTCCATGGGCCCGTTCACGGCCCCCGCCGCGAACTGCTGGAACTTCACCTGCTCGGCGAGTGCGGCGTCCGGGATCACGAGCGCCCCGCCGATCACGTCCGAGTGGCCGCCGATGTACTTCGTGGTGGAGTGCACCACCACGTCCGCGCCGAGGGCGATCGGGGACTGCAGGTACGGCGTCGCGAAGGTGTTGTCCACCACGAGCAGGGCGCCGTGCGCGTGGGCCGCCTCGGCGACCGCGGCGACGTCGGAGATCTTCATCATCGGGTTGGACGGGGTCTCCAGCCACACCATGACCGGCCCCGTGGCGGCGGCGCGCTCGACGGCGGCGGCGACCTGCTCGGCGTCCCCCATGTCCACGACGACGTGCTCCACGCCCCAGGGGGCGAGCACGCGGGAGATGAGGCGGTAGGAGCCGCCGTACACGTCGTTGCCCAGCACGATCGTCATGCCCGGCCGGCCCGCGCCCATGATCAGCGCGGTCTCCGCGGCCAGGCCGGAGGCGAACGTGAGGCCGGTGGCCCGGGGCGCGCCGGACTCGTCGACGCCGGCCTCGAGCGCGGCCAGCTGCTCCTGCAGCGCGTCCCGGGTGGGGTTGGTGCCGCGGCCGTAGTCGTAGCCGCGCCGCAGCTCGCCGACGGCCGTGGGCGCGTACGTGCTCGAGAGGTGGATCGGCGGGACGACGGCGCCGAACACCTCATCCAGGTGCTGGCCCGCGTGCACGGCGCGCGTGCCGAAGCCTCCCCCCCGGGGGTGGGCGGCGGCGTCTTCGGCGCCGGTGTCGGGGGTGGTGGCGTGCGGGTCCTCGTGGACGTTCTGCTCGGTCATCTCAGGAGCCTCCTCGGAGAGATCGGGTCGGGTGGGGCGGGCACGGCCGGCGCGGCCGGCCTCAGGCGGTGACGTGGGCGAGGACGTCGTGCAGGGTGACGACGCCCTGGACGCGGCCGGCCTCGAGCACCAGCAGCACGGGGTCCTGGGCGAGGCGGCGGGCGACGGCGCGCAGCGGGGTGCGCGCCCCCAGGCAGGGCAGCACGGGGCCCATGACGTCGGCCACGGGGGTCTGCGCGGTGGCCCGCCCCTCAGCGAGGGCGTCCGCGAGCGCGGCGGTGGAGACGGTGCCGCGGACCTCGCCGATCCGCAGGTCGTGCCGGGGCTCGAGGATCACGGGCAGGGCGTCGACGCCGTACCGGTTCATGGTCGCGACGGCGTCCGCCACCGAGGTGGTCGGGGCCGCGGTGACGAGGGTGGGCACGGATCCCGGGAACAGGTCGGCCTTCTCGGTCAGCAGCTCCCCCGCCGTCGCGGACCAGCGGTCGGTCTCGGCGGGGGCGCCCGCGCGGGTCGCCGGCTCGGCGTCGGCGTGCTCGAGCACCTCGACGGGCGTTCCGGCCCCGCCGGCGGCCCCCGTGGCGCCGTCGTCGTCCGTCTGCGGGACCGCCGAGCGGGTGCGCCCGCGCGCCCACGCCGGCAGCACGGTCTCGCGGACGTCGTAGTCGAAGCCGCGCTCGTCCATCCACGGGTCGTTGAAGATCTTGGCGAGGTAGCCGCGGCCCGAGTCGGGCAGCACGATCACCATGACGTCCTCCGGGCCGAGCTCGCGGGCGGCGCGCAGGCCGGCCACGACGGCCAGACCGGAGGAGCCGCCCACGAGCAGGCCCTCCTCGGCGGCGAGGCGGCGGGTCATGGCCAGGGCCTCGGCGTCCTCGACGGCGATGACCTCGTCCGGGACCGCGGGGTCGTAGTTGTCCACCCACATGTCCTCGCCGACACCCTCGACGAAGTAGGGCCGGCCGGTGCCGCCGGAGTACACCGAGCCGCTGGGGTCCGCGCCGATCACGCGGACGGGACCGGACGGGCGGTCCGCCGAGACCTCCTTGAGGTAGCGGCCGGTGCCCGTGATGGTGCCGCCCGTGCCGGCGCCCATCACGACGTGGGTGACGCGGCCGGCCGTGTCCTCCCAGATCTCGGGGCCGGTGGTCTCGTAGTGGGAGGCCGGGGCGGCGGGGTTGAAGAACTGGTTGGGCTGATAGGCCCCGGGGATCTCCCGCACGAGGCGGTCGGCGACCCCGTAGTAGGACTCCTCGGACGTCGGGTCCACGGCGGTGGGCGTGACGACGAGCTCGGCGCCGTACGCGCTGAGCACGTCCCGCTTCTCCTGACCCACCTTGTCCGGGGTGACGAACACGGTGCGGTAGCCCTTGAGCTGCGAGACCAGGGCCAGCCCTACGCCCGTGTTGCCCGAGGTGGGCTCCACGACGGTGCCGCCCGGGCCGAGCAGGCCCTCGCGCTCGGCCTCCTCGATCATCTTCAGCGCGATGCGGTCCTTCACGGAGCCACCGGGGTTCAGGTATTCGACCTTCACCAGCACGGTGGCCTCGATGCCCTCCGTCACGGAGTGCAGCTTCACGAGCGGGGTGTGCCCGATCAGCTCGAGGACGTTCTCGGCGTACTGCATGGGCTGCGCAGGGGTGGGCGCGGGGGTCTGTTCAGTCACGCACCCCACGCTACGCCAGGGGCCGGACGCCGAAGGAGGGCCCCGGACACGCGGGGCAACGCCCGGCGTGCGCGCCGTCACGGCCGACGTCGTCCTGTCCGGGCCCGGGTGTACGGTGCGGGCATGATCGCCCCGGACGCCGAGCGCCGCGTACGCGTGCCCGTCCCCGTGGACGTCGCGCTCACCCTGCGTCCCCTGCAGCGCGGCGCGGCCGACCCCACGGTCCGCGCCACACCGCAGGGCGTCTGGCTCACCCTGCGCTCCCCCGCCCCGGACGCGGCGTCGGGCGGGCCGGGCCGGCCGACGTCCTTGCTGGTCTCCGGCGCCCGGGAGGCCGCAGGGGGCGGCACCGCGGTGACGGCCCGCGCGTGGGGCGCGGGCGCGCGCACCGCCGTCGCCGACGTGGAGCGTCTGCTCGGCCTGCACGACGACGGCTGGGCCGCCTTCGACGCCCTGCTGCGGCCGGACTCCGGCGCGCCCGCGCTGCCGCGGCACGTGCGCGAGGCGCGGCGGACGCGGGCCGGGCTGCGGCTGCCGGCGGCGGGCGCGCTGTCCCGGCAGCTGCTCACCGCCGTGCTCGAGCAGAAGGTCACCCACGACCAGGCGCGGCACGGCTGGCGCACCCTCGTGCGGCTGGCCGCCCGGATCGACGACGACGGGCCCGCCCCCGGCCCGGTGCCGCCGGGGATGCTGCCGCCGCCGACCCCGGCCGCCGTCCTGCGGATCCCCTCGTGGGACTGGCATGCGCGGGCCTGGGTGCAGCCCTCCCAGTCACGGACCATGCTGGAGGTCGCCCGGCGGGCCGCGAGCATCGACCGGCTCGGCGACGCGGTCGCCCCCGGGGACACGGCCGGGGTGGCCGCGCTGGCCCGGCGCCTGGAATCGGTGCCCGGGATCGGGCCGTGGACCACGGCCGAGGCGCTGCAGCGCAGCCACGGGGCGGCGGACCTCGTCTCCGTGGGCGACTACCACCTGGCGCAGTACGTGGGGCAGGTCCTCACGGGACGCCGGACCGACGACGCCGGGATGCTCCGCCTGCTCGCGCCGTGGGCCGGGCACCGGCAGCGGGTGGTGCGGATGATCGGGCTCTCCGGAGAGCGCAAGCAGGGGTTCGGACCCAAGCTCGCCCCGGCCGACCACCGCGCCCACTGACGCGACGCCGGATCGGCCGGGGCCGTGCCGGCGCGTCCGCGCGGCCCCTCCACTCCTGCACAGGCCACTGCTCCCGGCGCGTCCTCCCCAGCCCCGGCCGGGCCCGACCGGCCGACCGCCCCGGGTTCCTAGCGTGGGCGATGCCGCCCCGGCCGGTGCGGCGCCGCCGGGACCCTGATGAGTCCCCACCCGGGAGGAGACCGCCATGACCACCGCCTTCGAGCCCCGCCCGCACGCCGCCGCCGCCCCGCGCGAGCCCGACCCGCACGGCCCCGGCACGGCCGGCTCCCTGCGTCCGGGCGCGCGCGGCTCCGTGCTCATCGTGACCCGCCATCCCGACCCGGACGAGGCCATGCGGCACGCGATGGCCTGGATCACCGCCTTCGAGGAGGACTGCGGCCTCGTGCTGGACACGGACGAGACCGCGCTCTACGCCGTCGGACGGGCCGGTGACCTGGGCGAGGCCCTGCGCCGCGGCCCCCTGGTCCACGAGGACGGCAGCCCCGCCGACACCTCCGCGTTCGTGGACGCGGTGCTCACGGACGGCACGTGGCGCCTGCGCGACGCCGACCCGCGGGCGTGGTCGACCACGTACCGTGCCGCCATCCTGGGCGCCGCCCCCGAGGCGGTCTGCACCATCTGGGACGTGTTCCCGCTGCCCGCCGCCTGAGGGTGACGGCCGCCGTCAGCCCACGCTCTGGGCCTGGGCCTGGGCCTGGGCCTGGGCCTGGGCCTGGGCCTGGGCCTGGACGACCTTCGCGCCCTCCTCGCGCAGCTCGACCTTGCGGACCTTGCCGGAGACGGTCATGGGGAAGGCGTCGAGCACGCGGACGTGGGCCGGGATCTTGAAGTGCGCGATCCGGCCCGCGGCGAACTCGCGGACGGCGTCCACCGTGAGCGGCTCGACGCCGTCCTTCATGATCACGCAGGCCATGAGCTGCTCGCCGTACTTCTCATCCGGCACGCCCACCACCTGGACGTCCTGGATGTCCGGGTGGGTGTAGAGGAACTCCTCCACCTCGCGCGGGGAGATGTTCTCGCCGCCGCGGATCACGAGGTCCTTGATGCGGCCCTCGATGCGCACGGAGCCGTCCTCGTCCATGGAGGCGAGGTCGCCGGAGTGCATCCAGCCGTCGGCGTCCAGCACCTCGGCGGTCTTCTCGGGGGCGTCCCAGTAGCCGAGCATCACGGAGTAGCCGCGAGTGCACAGCTCGCCCGTGGCCCCGCGCGGGACGACGTCACCGGTGGCGGGGTCCACGATCTTCGTCTCCACGTGGGGCATGGTCCGGCCGACGGTCTGGGTGCGCACCTCCAGGGAGTCGTCGCGGCGGGTCATGGTGGACACGGGCGCGGTCTCCGTCATGCCGTAGCAGATGGCGACCTCGGACATGTGGAACCGGTCGATGACCTTCTTCATCACCTCGACGGGGCACGTGGAGCCGGCCATCACGCCGGTGCGCAGCGTGGACAGGTCCAACGCGTCCGCCTCAGGCCGGGCGAGCATGGCGATGAACATCGCCGGCACGCCGTACAGGCTCGTCGCACCGGTGGCGGCCACAGCCCGCAGCGCCGAGACCGGCTCGAAGCTGCGCGCCGGGATGACGGCGAGCGAGCCGTGGGAGACGGTGGCGATCACGCCGATCACCATGCCGAAGCAGTGGAAGAACGGCACTGGGATCACCACGGTGTCCTCCTCCGTGTAGCCCAGAAGCTCGCCGATGTGGAAGCCGTTGTTCAGCACGTTGCGATGCGTCAGCGTGACGCCCTTGGGGAAGCCGGTGGTGCCCGAGGTGTACTGCAGGTTCACGGGGTCCGCCGGCCCGGTGGCGGCCTCGCGCACGGCCAGGTCCTCGTCCGAGACCCGCGCGGCCTCGGCCAGGAAGTCGGCCCACGTGCCCTCGGCCACGGGATCGGCGGCGTGTCGGCCGGCCACGTCGCCGGCCTGCACGTGCGCGTAGGCGTCCTCGCCGCTCCCGGCCGGCAGCATGATCAGCTGCCGCAGGTGCGGCGCCGACTCACGGGCCACGGCGCGTGCGGTGGCGGGCGGGTCCATGCGTGCGTCCGCGCAGGCCACCACCAGCCCGCGCATGTCGCACTGCTCGACCACGTAGGTCAGCTCGTGGGCGCGGTACGCCGGGTTGAGGTTCACGAGGATGACGCCGGCACGCGCCGCGCCGTAGAGCAGCGAGACCCACTCGGCGACGTTGGGGCTCCACATGCCGATCCGGTCCCCCGCCTCGTAGCCCGCGGCCATGAGCGCCTTGGCCACCGTCACGGACTCCTCACGCAGCTGCCCGTAGGTCCAGGTGCGGCCGGTGGCCGGGTCCCCGTCCGGTCCACACTCCAGGAGCGCGGCGCGGTCGGCGAACCGGCGGGCGGTGTCGTCGAGGTTCTGGGCCAGGGTCTGCTCGAGCAGCTCGACGTCGGTCGGTCCCTGGGTGAAGGACTCGGGGGCGGTGGACTCGGTCATCGGGCGCTCCTCGCGGATGGTCGGGCGACGCCGCACGGCGTCACGATGCAGGGCCGTGCCGCCACCGGACCGCACAGGGCATCGGGTGTGACACGGACCACAGGCAGGCTACGTCGCCTGGCGGGAGGCCGCCACCTCCCGGGGCGGGGACACGGGGGGTGCCACGGCCCCGGACGGCAGAAGACCCCGGGACCGTGTGGTCCCGGGGTCTTCGTTCCGGTGGCAGATACTGGATTCGAACCAGTGAAGGCAATGCCAGCTGATTTACAGTCAGCCCCCTTTGGCCGCTCGGGAAATCTGCCGTGCCACCCGGCGGCTGCCGGGCGTCTCGAGGACGACCGCACCGGCCGGGCGAGAGTCGACTGTACAGCATCCCCGCGCCACGCCGCCAATCGGCCCGGGACCGCGTCCGCCGTCCCCGGTAGGCTGGCCCGCAGAGCGCCCGGCGCGGCCCCGCAGTGGCCGTCGTCGACGGGCGCACCCCGTCCGCAGACCCTGAAGGAGAGCACCCGTGGCCAGCGATTCCACGTTCGACGTCGTCAGCAAGGTGGACAGCCAGGAGGTGTCCAACGCCCTGAACCAGGCGCAGAAGGAGATCGCCCAGCGCTACGACTTCAAGGGCGTCGGCGCCGAGATCGACTTCTCCGGCGAGAAGATCCTCATGAGGGCCTCCTCCGAGGAGCGCGTCAAGGCCGTCAAGGACGTGTTCGAGTCCAAGCTCGTCAAGCGCGGCATCTCCCTCAAGTCCCTCGACGCCGGCGCCCCGTTCGCTTCCGGCAAGGAGTACCGCATCGAGGCGACCATGAAGGAGGGCATCGACCAGCCCACCGCGAAGAAGATCACCAAGCTGATCCGCGATGAGGGCCCCAAGTCCGTCAAGGCCCAGATCCAGGGGGACGAGCTGCGCGTGTCCTCCAAGTCCCGCGACGACCTGCAGTCGGTCATCGCGATGCTCAAGGACTTCGAGGACGCGGACCTGCAGTTCGTGAACTTCCGCTGATCCGCACGCCGCCTCCCCTCCGATCCCACCAGGAGTCCCCATGCTGTACCTGATCGACCCTCGCGGGGCCGTGTGGTCCGCCGACACCACGATCGGCCGGGCGCGGGCCCGGGCCCGCGTGGACGGCCGCCCGGTCGACGACCTGAAGTTCGCCAAGGCCGCCATGCTCCTGACCTTCGACGACCATGTGGACCTCGCGCTGCGTCACGGCGTCGCCGCCCCGCGGGGCCTCCTCCTCGACCACGGGTTCGTGGCCCAGGTGCTCGCCCCCGCGAACCTGAAGGCCCAGCGCGCCAACCAGGACGCGATCGCCGAGCAGCTCGCGGTGGTGGAACGTCGCACGGAGGACGTCGGATCGCTGCGCTCCCACCGGCACGCGGCCGCCTACGAGGGCGCGGACCAGAGTCTGGAGCGCCGCATCAAGAAGGCGGAGGAGGCGGCCCGCGAGACGCTCCAGGCGGCCCCGGACGAGGACCTCGTCCGCCACTGGACGCGCCTGGGTGGCGCGGTCCCGGCCACGCTCCAGGCCGGCCGCGACCGCTGACTCGCCGGCCGCCGTCGTCGTGGTGGCTCCCGCGGAGGGCGGCTCAGGCCGCCGCGAGCCAGACGTTTCGGCGGTCTCGCGGCCCGATCTGCAGCAGAATCATCTGGCTCACGGGCAGAAACGTCGGGCTCGGCGCTCCCTGGTGATCCCCGGCGCTCGCTGGCTCGCAGCCTCCCGCCTCGCCACCGCCACGGAACCCCGCGCCTGCTCAGGGCGTGGGGTTCCGGGCGTCGTAGCGCAGGAAGCCGGGCTGCCACCGCATCAGCGCGCTCACGCCGAGCATGCACAGCACACCGCCGGCCAGCAGGGTCGGCCCCTCCCCCAGGACCACGGACGCACCGCCGGTGATCAGCTCGCCCAGGCGCGGCCCGCCCGCCACCACGACGACGAACACGCCCTGCAGCCGGCCGCGCAGGTGGTCCGGGGTCGCGGACTGCAGGATCGAGCCGCGGAAGACGCCGGAGAGCGAGTCCGCGGCCCCGCCCACCGCCATGCACAGCGCGGCGAGGGCGAACGCGAGCGTGAGGCGGGGATCGCCGTCGGGCAGCGACTGTGCCCACCAGACCACGCCGCCGAACGCGGCCACCGCCCCGCCCCACACGAGGATCGAGACGTACACGCCCCAGCCCTGCGCATGCAGGCGGGTGAACGGAGCGGAGAACAGCCCCGCGAGGAACGCGCCCGCCGCCATCGCGGCCAGCAGCACCCCGACGGCGGCCTCACCCCCGCCGAGCACCACGGCGCCGATGGCGGGCAGCAGGGCGCGCGGGAACGCCGTCGTCATGGCCACGATGTCCGCCAGGAAGGTCATCCGCAGGTTCGGTCGCGAGCCGAGGAAGCGCAGGCCCTCGACCACCGAGGCCAGGCCCCCGCGCGTGCCCGAGGCGGCCGCGGCCTCGGCCTGCTGCGGCGGCAGGGACGGCAGCCGCCACACGGCGTACAGGGCGGCCAGGAAGGTGACGACGTCGATCGAGTAGGTCCACGCGTAGCCGACCGCCGCCACGAGCACGCCGCCCAGCACGGGGCCGACCATGAGGGCCACGGAGAACGTCATCATGTTCAGCGCGTTCGCCGCCGGCACGAGCGGCAGGCCCACGAGCGCGGGGATGATCGCGCCGCGGGTGGGCTGGTTGATGCCGGACGCGCCGGAGTGCAGGGCCACGAGGGCGTACAGCACCGGCACCGACTCGAGCCCGGCCCAGGCCTGCGCGGCGATGCCGACCGTGGTCAGCCACATGACGGCCGAGGAGGTCAGCGCGACGCGGCGGCGGTCGTGCCGGTCCGCGATCGCGCCGCCGTACAGGCCCGCGACCACGAGCGGCACGAGCGCGGCGAGGCCGAGCAGGCCCACCGCGAACGAGGAGCCGGTCAGGGCGAACACCTCGAGGGACACCGCCACGAGCGTGAGCTGCGTGCCCACGTACGCGAGCGTGTTGCCGAGCCACAGCCGCCGGTAGGCGGGTGAGACCCGCAGCGGGGTGATGTCGAGGAGGAGGCGGGCCACCCCGGAAGCCTAGCGCCGGGGCGGCCAGGGCCCGCCCCGGATCAGGCGGTCGGGACGGAGGCCCCGTCGCGGGAGATGCGGGTCATCTCCTCCCGGTCCACGACCTTCACCCGCTCCCGCGCCACCGGCCCGGCCTCCGTCGCCTGCGCACCCAAGGACTTCTCATGCTCATCCAGAGCATGCCAACCAGCCCACGTGGTGTACGGGACCTCACGGGACTCGAGCAGCTCGATCACGGACTCCTCCGACGGCTCCTGGGCCGTCCACAGCCCCGGCTCGTCCTCGATCAGATGCTTGATCGTCTCCAGGGAGTCACCCTTGGTGTGCCCGATCAACCCCACCGGGCCCCGCTTGATCCACCCCGAGGCGTACAGGCCCGGCACGGGGGCACCGTCCGCGTCGAGCACCCGGCCTTCCGCGTTCGGGATCACCCCGCGCACCTCATCGAACTCCACCCCCTCCACGGGCGAACCGAAGTAGCCCACCGCCCGGTAGATCGCCTGCACCGGGTAGTCCACGGTCTCGTCCGTCGGGCGGACCCCACCGGAACCGTCCAGCTCCATTCGGCGCATCCGCAGGCCGTCCACCCGGCCGTCGCCGTCCTCGTCCAGGAACTCCTCGGGGGCCTGCAGGAAATGCAGGTGCAGCCGACGCGAGGCGCTCTGCTGACGGTCCTCCTGCTCCATGAGCCAGTTCGTCAACGTGCCCACCATGGTGCGGACCTGGTTGTTCTCCTCGATCGCCTTCTCCGAGGCCGCATCGAAGTCGAAGTCCTCCTCGTACAGCACGATGTCCACATCCCGGGAGTGCGCCAGCTCCCGCAGCTCCAGCGGGGTGAACTTCACCTGCGCCGGCCCGCGCCGACCGAACACGTGCACGTCCGTGACCGGGGAAGCGGCCAGGTCCCGGTACACGTTGTCCGGGATCTCGGTGGGCAACAGGTCCTCGGCATGCTTGGACAGGATCCGGGCCACATCCAGGGCCACGTTCCCGTTGCCGATCACCGCCACCTGCGTGGCCTCCAACGGCCAGTGCCGCGGCACATCCGGGTGCCCGTCGTACCAGGACGCGAAGTCCGCGCCACCGAATGAGCCGGCCAGCTCGACGCCGGGCACGTCCAGGGCCGCGTCGCGCACAGCCCCGGTGGAGAACACGATCGCGTCGTAGTGCCGACGCAGGTCCGCCAGGCTCAGGTCCGTGCCGTAGTCCACGTTCCCCAGGAAACGGATGTCCCCGCGGTCCATGACCTTGTGCAGCGCGGTGACGATGCCCTTGATGCGCGGATGGTCCGGGGCCACCCCGTAGCGGATCAGACCGAACGGGGCCGGGTACCGGTCGAACAGGTCGATGCTGACACGGAAGTCCCGTTCCTCCTTGGTCAGGATGTCCGCCGTGTACACCCCGGCGGGTCCGGCACCGATGATGGCGATGCGCAACGGGCGGTCAGGGCGAGCGGTCACGGCGGGTGGGTCCTTTTCGACGACGGCGGGGCACGCCGGCGGAGCGCGGGGCAAGGCCCGGCACCGGCGCGCGGGATCGACCCCCCAGTCTACCGCCGTGACCGGGAGGAACCTGGGTGAGAGTGCTCACCCGGACCGTACAGTGGTCCGCGTGAGCCCCTCCTCCCCCGCTGTCCGGCCCGGCGTGACCCCCGACGGCGCCGCCCCCGACACCGGCGCCCTGCCCACCGTCTCCCCCGCCCCGGCCGATGACCCGCGTGGGCTGGCCCTCGGCTTCACCGCCTACTTCGTGTGGGGCCTGCTGCCGCTCTACATGGCGGTGCTCGCGCCCGCCGGGGCCCTGGAGATCGTGGTGGTGCGCATCGGCTTCGCCCTGATCTTCTGCCTGCTGCTGCTGACCGTGATGCGCCGCCTGCGCGAGCTGGGGACGGCGCTGGCCACGCCCGGCCGCTGGGGCACCACGGGTCTGGCCGCCGGAATCATCGCGGTGAACTGGCTGCTGTACGCGGTCTCGGTCACCACGGGCAACGTGCTCCAGGCGTCGCTGGGCTACTTCATGAACCCGCTGGTGAATGTCCTGCTCGGCGTGCTCTTCCTCGGGGAGCGGCTGCGGCGGGGCCAGTGGGTGGCCGTCGGGATCGCGGTGGCCGCCGTCGTCGTGATGTCCGCGGCGATGGGGCAGGTGCCGTGGATCGCGCTCGGGCTGGCCACCTCGTTCGGGCTCTACGGCTTCGTGAAGAAGCGCTTCCCCTCCCCCGTGCACGCGGTGACCGCGATGACCGCCGAGACCGTGGTGCTGATCCCCGTGTTCGTGGTGGGCAGCGTGCTGCTGGCGCAGGCCGGGCTGCTCACCACCGTCACCGAGGGGCCCGGCCACTTCTGGCTCATGGCCGGGCTCGGCGTGCTCACCGCCGTTCCGCTCATCCTGTTCTCGGCGGCGGCCCGCTCCCTGACGCTGACCACGCTCGGGATGCTGCAGTACACGGCGCCCATCCTGCAGTTCCTCGTGGCGGTCACGGTCCTCGGCGAGCAGATGCCCGCGGCCCGCTGGGCGGGCTTCGGGCTCATCTGGCTCTCGCTGGCGGTCTTCACCCTCGACCAGCTGAACGCCTCCCGCCTGCAGCGTCGGGCGGTCCGGGCCGGGCAGGGCGCGCACGCCTAGACTGACGACATGCCCGCCAAGCCCCCCGCCCCCGTGTACCTCCCGGCCTTCCAGCGGCTCGTCCCGGACCTGCTGGGCGACGCCTGGGCCGAGGACGACGGCCTCTCCCCGGCCGACGTCGACGCCCGACTGGCCCAGTCCCCCGCGGCGGAGCAGCTCGGTGCCGGGCTCATGATCCCGGCCGCCCTGCGCGAGTTCTACCTCGCCCTGGGCAACTGCGGCGACCTCATGGAGACGGACCACTACGTGTGGGACCCCGAAGACCTCGAGGTGCGGGACGGCTTCCTCATGTTCCTGGAGGACGCGGACGAGACGGTCGTGTGGGGCCTGCCGGTGGACAACCTGGCGTTGCCGGACCCGCTGGTGTGGCGGCGCTCCGCCGGCGCCGACGCGCCCGAGGGCGAGTGGCAGGACGAGGGCGGCACCTTCAGCGAGTTCCTGACGGACCTGCTCGCGTGGACCTTCGAAGACCCCGAGGACGACGGCGAGGGGCTGGACCGGTGACCACGCCCGCCCCGGTCTCCCACGCCCCGGACGACTACGTCTGCCCGTTCTGCGGGCTCGTGGCCGGCGACGTCTCCGACCCGGGCAACCGGTGCGAGCTCGGGGACACCGTCTACCAGGACGAGGACCTGCTCGTGCTGATCGCCGTGGACGGGTTCGGCGACCACGAGGGCCACGCCATGGTCTGCCCGGCCGAGCACTACGAGAACCTCTACGACCTGCCCCCGCGCGCGCTGCAGCGCATCGCCCTGATGGCCCAGCAGGTGGCGCTGGCCATGAAGCGCGCGTGGGCCCCGGACGGGGTCTCCACGCGCCAGCACAACGAGCCCGCCGGCAACCAGCACGTGTGGCACTACCACCTGCACGTGTTCCCCCGCTTCGAGGGGGACATGCTCTACCGGCAGCTGCGCCACCCGGTGGCCCCGGAGGTCCGCGCCCGCAAGGCGCGGGAGCTCGCGGCCGCGCTGGACCCCGCCCCGACCCGCCTGGACTGAGCGGCCGCCCCGGATCGAGGCGGCGACGCCTCCGACCGCGGCGTCAGGCCGAGCGCCCGACCACGTAGTCGGCGAACGCCTCGAGCGCCGCCTTCACGGCGGAGTCCGGCAACGGGGTGAGCGCCTGCTTCGCCTGTTCCGCCCAGTCACGGGTGATCGCCCACGCCTCGTCGATGGCGGGGTGGCCCGTGAGCGCGGCGACGGCGGCGGCCAGCTGCTCGTCCGAGTCGAGCGGCCCGTCCACGAGCGCGCGCACCCGGTGGGCGTCCTCGGCCTCCGGCCCCTCGCCCTGCGCGGCGCGGGCCAGCAGCAGCGTGGTCAGGGTGGGCACGCGCTCGCGCAGGTCCGTGCCGGGGACCTTGCCGATCCGCTCGGCGTCGCCGGTGAGGTCGATCAGGTCGTCGGCGAGCTGGAAGGCCAGGCCCACCTTCTCGCCGTAGGCGCGCATCACCTGGACGGCGGCCTCGTCGGCTCCGCCCAGCAGCGCGCCGAGCATGCCGGCCGCGGCGATCAGCGAGCCGGTCTTGCCGGAGAGCACCGCGTAGTAGTGCTCGATCGGGTCCGCACCCTCGGCCGGGCCGCGGGTCTCCCACAGCTGGCCCTGCACGAGGCGTTCGAAGGTGTCCGCCTGGATCTGCACGGGCCGCGGGCCGAGCTCGGCCATGAGCTGGGAGGCGCGGGCGAAGATCAGGTCGCCGGCCAGGATCGCCGCCGAGTTGCCCCACAGCCGGTGGGCGGCGGGGGCGCCGCGGCGCACGGGGGCCTCGTCCATCACGTCGTCGTGGTACAGCGTGGCCAGGTGCGTCAGCTCCATCACGACGGCGGCCTGGCGGGCGGGCGCGTCCACGTCGGCGACCTCGCCGGAGGCCAGGGCGGGGTCGCCCAGGAGGGAGGCGAGCACCGTCAGGACCGGACGGACCCGCTTGCCGCCGGCGGCCAGCAGGTGGTGGGCGGCGGTGTCGGAGAAGAGGTCGTCGAAGCCGAGGGCGCTGTCCAGCTGCTCCTCGACCTGCTCGAGCGCGGTCAGCACGACCTCCAGGACACGGCCGTGCTCGGCGAGGGGTTCGAAGCCGGAGGGCAGGGCGAAGCCGGGGTCTGCGGTGGTCACCGGGCAAGCCTACCCAACGGCGCGCCGCCCGCGGTCGTCAGCGCGGGGGTGAGCGCCTCGAGCACGCGGACGGCCCGGTCGACGGCGTCGCCGCCCCGCGCGTCCACCGTGTTGCCCATGACCTTCACCGCGGCCCGCAGCAGCGGGGGTGCGGCCATCCCGGCGCCCAGTGCCGCCTTCATCACGCGCGGATCGCCGATCAGGCGGGCGAACCGGGCGCCGAGGGCGAAGTGTCGGCCCCACAGGTGCTGGGTGATCACCGGGTAACGGGACAGGATCGCGTCCGCGGCGCCGTCGGTCCCGGCCGCGTGCGCCTGCACCGCCAGGTCCGCGGCCAGGCGGGCCGCCTCCATCGCGAACCCGATGCCCTCGCCGTTGAACGGGGAGACCATGCCGGCCGCGTCGCCCACCAGGAGCATGCCCGGCACGTGCTGGGGGGTGCGGTTGAACGCCATCGGCAGGGCGGCGCCGAGGATCCGCGAGGTGCGCGTCTGCTCGGCGATCCCCCAGTCCGCGGTGAGCGCCCCGGTCCAGGACTTCAGCAGCCCGCGGTAGTCCAGCTTCCCGAACTGCGGGGAGGTGTCCAGGATGCCCAGGCCCACGTTCACGGTGCCGTCCGCGAGCGGGAACAGCCAGCCGTAGCCGGGCAGCGGGTTGCCCTCGGCATCCGGCAGGCGCAGCCAGGACTCCATCCACTCCCCGCGGTCGCCGGGCGGGGCGGGGATCGCCCCGTCGACGGCGGCGCCGGCGGTGTAGTAGGCCCGCACGGCCACGCCCATGGGCCGGTCCTCGCGGCGGTGCAGGCCCGCGGAGACGGCGGCACGGGCGGAGACGCCGTCGCACGCGAGCACGATCGGCGCGGTGAAGCGGGCGGTCTCCCCGGTCTTGCGGCCGTTCGGCGCGATCAGCTCCGCGTCCAGCCCGACCACGCGTCCGGCCTCGTCCCGCACGACGCCGGTGACGGCGTGCCGCTCGCGGACCTCGGCGCCGCGGGTGCGCGCCAGGTCCGCCAGGAGGGCGTCGAAATCGCGGCGGGTGCGCGTGAGCGCGTAGTCCGGCCAGGTCTGGGTGGGCGCCCACGGCACGTCCACGCTGCGCTCGCCCGCGCGCAGCCGCAGGCCGCGGATGACGCGCCAGCCGCCGTCGTCGCCGGGCTCGCCCCGGTGGGGCACGCCGAGCAGCTGCAGCTCCCGGACCGCCTGCGGGGTCAGGCCGTCGCCGCAGACCTTCTCACGCGGGTGCGCGGTCTTCTCGAGCACCACCACGTCCAGCCCCGCCGCGGCGAGGTGGGCGGCGGCGGTGGCGCCGGCGGGGCCGCAGCCGGAGATCAGCACGTCGGCACGGCGCACGACGGCGGGGGTCGAGTCGGGCGCGGGCGACGTCGGCGTGTCGGTCACTGGGGGGCCTCCTCGGCGGCGAGCTCGGCGGTGGGCGGGGCGGGGGCCGGGCCGGCGTCCGGCGCGGGGTCCGGGACGGGGCACGCCGGCGGGAACGTGGCGCGCACCGCCGCGGCCAGGGCGGCGGCGACGCGCGGGCGGTCGGCGCGGTCGCAGCGGATCTCGAGCAGGCGCCGGCCCCGTACCGGGTCGGCGAGGGCTCGGACGAGGTCGACGCGGTCGGTGACCCGCGTGTGCGGGACGCCGTACGCGGCGGCCAGGGCGGCCAGGTCCACGCCGTGCGGGGTGCCGAAGAGCCGTTCGACGGGGTCCGCCATGCCGGGCGCCTCGGCCACGGCCCCGTGTTCGAGGCTCGCGAAGATCGCCCCGCCGTCGTCGTTGACGACCACGAGGTCGAGGTCCGGCTCGGTCTCGGTGGGGCCCACGAGCAGGCCGCCCGCCTCGTGCAGGGCGGTGAGGTCGCCGAGCAGGGCCACGGTCCGCCGTCCGCGCGCCAGTGCGACGCCCGCGGCCGTGGAGACGGTCCCGTCGATCCCGGCGAGCCCGCGGTTGGCGTACACCTCCGCGTCCGGCGCCGAGGGGGGCCGCCAGGTCAGGTCCACGTCCCGGATCACCGAGGACGAGCCCAGCACGAGCGGGCCCCGGACCATGGCGGCGCTCACGTGCGCCACCGTCTGCGGGCTGAGCCGGTCGCCGGCGTCGGTGGTGACGAGCACGTCCTCCACGGCGGCCTGGGCGCGCATCGAGGCGTGCTGCCACGCGGCGAGCCAGCCGGGCTCGCCCTGCCCGGCGAAGGCGGCGAGCTCCTCGAGGGTCTCCACGGGCGTCTCCCGGCGCCGGCCCGGCTCGAACCACGGTGCGGGCTCGGGGGCGTGCAGGGCCGTGGCGACGTCGGGGCGGGCCAGCAGGGCGTTGACCGTCCGGGTGAGCGTGGGCCGGCCGAACAGCACGACCCGTTCGATGCGGGCGGCCAGAGGGTGTGCGTCCGCGTCGCGCCCGCCGGCCGCGCCCAGCAGGAGCGGATAGGCGGCGATGGCGTTGGCGGAGAACCGCGCGTTCGAGGACGGCTCGGCCAGCAGGGGCAGGCCCAGGGACAGCGCGAAGGCGGCGGCCGCGGGGCCGGCGCCGTGACAGGCCAGCACGACGGTGCGCCGCTGGTCCAGGCGGGCGACGTCCAGCTCGGGCAGACCCGAGAGCACCGCCCCGGGTGCCCGGTAGGCCGACGCGGCGGCGGGGGCCGGACTCGCGCCGGACGGGGCGACGGCCGGAACAGGGGCGTGCGGCACCGCGGCGGCGGCGCCCATGGCGGCCGCCTCCTCAGGGCTCGGCACGAGCGGATCGCGGAAGTGCAGGTTCAAATGGACGGGTCCGGCCGGGGCCTCTGCCATCGTCACCGGACCGGGCCCGCCGTCGTCGGGACCGGTCTCGGCGACGACCCCCTCGGCCGCCAGCAGGGCCCGGCGCACGGTGGCCCGCACGTGGCGCAGATGCTGCTCGGCGTCCACGCCGTCGGCCCCCTCGCAGCCGAGGGAGGCGGCATGGCGGACGTGCGTGCCGAACACATCCCTCTGGCCCGTGGTCTGGTTTGCGCCGGTGCCGTGCAGCTCGGGCGGACGATCCGCGGTCAGCGCGATCACGCGCGTGCCGGCGTGGAAGGACTCCATCAGGGCGGGCAGCAGGTTCCCGACGGCGGTGCCCGACGTGGTCAGCACGCCCACCGGGCGCCCCGAGGCCAGCGAGAGCCCGTGGGCGAGGAAGCCGGCCGAGCGCTCGTCCACCCGCACGTGCAGGCGGACCTCGCCGGCGCGCTCGAGGGCCGCGAGCGCGTAGGCCAGCGGGGCGGAGCGGGAGCCGGGGCAGACCACCGCGTCCCGCATGCCGGCGTCGATCAGGGCGGTGGCGACGGCGCGCGCCACGGAGAGGGAGTCGACGGAGGTCATGGTGGCCACCAGTCTAGGCCCGGGCGCGGACGGGCCCCGGACGCGGCGAGGCCGCCACGGTGACGCGGTGGCGCCGGCCGTGACGGCCTCGTCGAGGGTCCTCGCGGAGGCGGGGGTCAGCCCTTCGGGCCCTTGCCGTTGCCCTTGCCGTTGTTGCCCTTGCCCTTGTTGCCCTTCTCCTTGCCGGCGCCCTTGCCGATGCCGTTGTTCCCGGTGGCGTTGAACACCTGGACGACGCTCGGACGCGGGGCCGCGACCTTGTCGCCCACCTGGACCGGGCCGGTCGGGCTCAGGAAGTCCGGGAAGTAGGAGGTGTGCGCGCCCCAGGTGCCGTCCTCGCCCGGGTGCTGGACGTTGACGAACACGGAGTTGTCGCGGTCGTGGATCACGGGGCCGCAGGTCTCGGCGTCGCGGGGGACAGCGAGGAACTGCTGGACGCGGCCGCGCTCGGCGCCGTCGAGGGTGACCTTGTGCAGCGCGTCGGCGTAGCCGATGGTGCCGGGCTGGCCGTCGGTGGAGATCCAGAGGTTGCCCTCGGAGTCGAACGCCAGGTTGTCCGGGCAGGAGATCGGGGAGACCTTCTCCTTCGGGTAGCCGGCGAAGTAGGCCGAGGAGGAGACCGCCGGGTCGCCGGCGAGCAGCAGGATGACCCAGGTGAAGGTGGTGGAGGTGTGATCCCCGCCCCGCTCGGTGATCTCGATGACGTGGCCGTCGCGGTTGCCGATGACCGGGTTGGCCTCGTCCACGGCGGTGCGCTTGGTGTTGTTGGTCAGGGCCGCGTAGACCTTGCCGGTGACCGGGTTGGTCTCGACGTCCTCCGGACGGTCCATCTTGGTGGCGCCCATCTTGTCTGCCGCGAGGCGGGTGTAGACGAGGACCTCGGCCAGGGACATGCCCGGGACGAAGGACGTCTTCTCGTCGGCCAGGGCGATCCACTCGCCGGAGCCGTCGAAGGCCCCGTCCGAGGGCAGGGTGCCCCTGCCGTCGATCTGGGCGGCCGGGGAGTCGCCGGAGAACTTGGCCACGTAGAGGGTGCCCTTGTCCATCAGGCGCATGTTGTGCTTCTTGTCGCCCTCGCGGACCTTCTCGGCCGAGACGAACTTGTACAGGTAGTCGTGGCGCTCGTCGTCGCCGGAGTAGACCACGGCGTGGCCGGACGGGGAGATCACGGCGGTGCCGGCCTCGTGCTTGAAGCGGCCCAGGAGGGTGTGCTTCACGGGCGTGGAGGTGGGGTCCTCGGGGTCGATCTCGACGACCCAGCCGAAGCGGTTGGCCTCGTTCTCGTAGCCGGGCTTGGTCAGGTCGAAGCGGTCGTGGACCTTCTCCCAGCCACGGCGGGTGGCGGAGGCGGAGATGCCGTAGCGCTTCTCCTCGGCGGTGCCGCGACCCTTGAAGTACTGGTTGAAGTTCTCCTCGCCGGAGAGCACGGTGCCCCACGGGGTGGTGCCGCCGGCGCAGTTGTTCAGGGTGCCCAGCACGCGGGTGCCGGTCGGGTCCTCGACGGTCTTGAGCAGCGCGTGGCCGGCGGCCGGGCCGCGGACCTCGAACTCGGTGGTGCCGGTGATGCGGCGGTTGCGGCGGCCGCCGCGGACGTACTCCCACTGGGCGCCGCGCTTGGCGCGCTTGAGGTCCACGATGGACAGGCCGTGGGCCTGGAGGCCGACGTTGACGACGTCCTCGAAGTTCGAGGCGACGTACTCCGGGGAGAACATGATGTTCTCGTTGGTGTACTCGTGGTTGGAGACGAGGTAGCCGGAGCGGTCGTTGCCGCCGTCGGTGATGATGTTCAGGTAGTCGTTGTTGTAGCCGAACTGGGCGGCCTGCGACGCACCGGTCTGGTGCTCGATGTCGAACTCCGGGGAGTCGGCGAACAGCGGGTCGCCCCAGCGGATCACGGTGCCCCAGTCGTAGCCCTCCGGCACGGTCATGGTGTCCACGGTGCGGGTCACCGGGGCGATGGGCTCGAAGGGGAGCTTGCCGCCGCCGGTCGGGCGCCGGCCGTTGTCCGCGAGCGCCTCGGGGGCCTGGGCCACCTGGGAGCCGATGACGACGGCGGCGGCGAGACCGGTGCCGCCGACCAGGGCGGAGCGGCGCGAGATGGCGGTCTCCGCGATCTGCTGGAAGGTCGGGTTCGCCGAGGTGTTGGGCACCGGGTGGGCGCACGCGTTGCCGCACTTGAGCTCGCACGTGACGGCGGAGCGGTTGCCACGGGTGTGGCCGGCCATGGGGAGGAGGCGCTTCAGCATGACGGGGTCCTTCGCGTCGTGGGGATGGTCCGGGATCCGGTGCCGGGCCGGAGACGACCCCGGGGTGAGACCGACCGGGGCCGCCATCACCCTGGCCCCTCGCTCCGAGCGGGGAGCCACGCCCAGGTGGCCGCGAGTTGAACTCTTCCCGGCCGCCGGATTTCGTCCCGTCGGCGTGCTGTAATCCGTCTCACATGCCCCGCGCCGACGGGGACCGGGCGGGCCCGTCAGCCCTGCGCGGCCAGCACCGCGTGGGCCGCTCGCACGCGGTCGGCCCACCACGCCTGCCGCGCCCCGTCCGCCCGGACGCGGTCGAGCAGGCCCGGGTCGGGAGCGGGTGCCCGCTCCCCCGGTGCCGGGAGGGCCCCCGCGCGGGGGCCCCAGGCCGGGGCGACGACGTCGTGCTCGAAGAGGGCCGCGGTGCCGAGCCCGCATGCGTGCGGCAGGGACGGCAGGCAGGCGGCGAGCGCGGCGCCGCCGGCAATGCCCACGGAGGTGTCCAGCGCTGAGGAGACCACCGCGGGCAGCCCCGCGGCCGCCACGATCGCCGCGGCCCGGCGCACGCCCCCGAGCGGCTGGACCTTCACCACGATCAGGTCCGCGGCCCCGGCGGCCGCGACGGCGAGGGGGTCCTCGGCCTTGCGGACCGCCTCGTCCGCGGCGATCGGGGTGGGGACGCCCCGGGCGCGCAGCTCCGCGCGGACCTCCGCGAGGTCGGTGATGCCGGGCACGGGCTGCTCCGCGTACTCGAGGCCCACGTCGGCCAGCGCGGTGAGCACGTCCACGGCCTCGGTGGGCGTCCAGCCGGCGTTGGCGTCGACGCGGACCTGCGCGTGGGGCAGCAGCGCGCGCACCCGCCGCACGCGGGCCAGGTCGGCCTCGCGGCTGCCGGGGACGAGCTCGCCCTCGGGGCCGTGCTCCGCCACCTTGACCTTGACCGCGGTGATGCCGTCGCCGTAGCGGGCCAGGACGGCCTCGACGTCGTCCGCGGCCACCGCGGGCACGGTGGCGTTGACGGGGACCGTCTCGCGGACCGGGGCGGGCCAGCCCTGCCAGCCGGCCTCGATCGCGGCGGCCAGCCACGCGGCGCACTCGTGCGGACCGTACTCCGGGAACGGGGAGAACTCGGCCCAGCCCGCCGGGCCGCGCAGCAGCAGGGCGTGGCGCAGGTCCGTGCCGCGGAACCGCACGCGCATCGGCAGGGCGACCGCGACGGCGTCGGCCAGCAGCTCCTCGATGCTCGGCAGGGCGGGACCGCCCGGCGCGCCGGGCAGCGGGGGCAGGGCGGGGGCGGTGCTCATGCGGCCAGTGTAGGAAGGGCGCTCGGCTCCCGTTCCGACGGGCGCCGGCGGGGTGGGGCTCCCGCGGCGGCGCCGACGCTCAGACGGCGCGGAGGTAGCCGAGGGCTCGGGCCAGGTCCACGGCGCGGTCGTGGGCGCCGAGCACCTCCTCCAGGCCGGCGACGACGGCGGTCGTCACCTCCTCGGTGAGATGCCAGTCGACGGTGAACGGGTCGTCGAAGCGCGCCCACGCCGTGCCCACGGCCGCGAGCGCGCGGGTCATCTCCGTGAGGTCCCGGAAGACCGGTCGCGGCTCGTCCAGGCGGTCCTCCCAGCCCTCGTCTCCCGGGGCCATGAGCACCTGACCGGTGGAGGCCGCGTGGATGAACGGGTCGGCGCCCTGCTTGGCCACCACCGTCCAGTCCTCGTTCCAGTCCACCAGCAGGGCACCGGTGCGGTGGTTCCACCGGTAGCCGGCCTGCTCGTCCCAGAGGCGGTCCAGCGGGAAGAACATCACGGGCAGGCCGAGGGTGTCGATCTCCAGCCACTCCGGCCCCACGTAGCGGTAGAAGTCGGCCAGGTCCGGGGCGAGGGGCTCCTCGGCGGCCCACTCGATGGGCTCCTGCCGGCTCAGCCGGCCGAACGGGGCCAGGGCGTCCCGGGCGGCCAGCAGGTCCTCGGCCGAGAGACGGGGCCGGGCGCCCGGTTCGGCACCCGGGCCGGGGGCCGAGCCGGTGGAGTCGCGGAGGGCCGGGCGATGTCCGTGGGCGGGGGGCACGCGGGTCATGGCCCCAGGCTAGGCAGGCGGCTCAGGGGCGCGGAGGACGGGACGGCGACGGAGGCGTGACCGTCCGATGAAGCCTGCATGACGGCTGCGCGTCCGACACAATGGAACCCATGCCCCCCACCGCCCGCGCCCCGCGCCGCCTCCCCTCGTGGACGTGGTGGCTGGCGCTGGCCGCGTGCGTGGCCGGCGTCGTGCTGGTCTACGCCGCCCTGGTGTGGTCCTCCGCCGGCCAGGTGCTCGAGTACCAGGTGTTCCGCGCCGTCGAGGAGCGCTACGCGGACACCGTGCCGGACGTGGCCTCCCAGGTGGTGCGGATCCTGCCGCTCGGGCTGGCGGTCGGCATGGCGCTGGCCTCGCTCGGCGCGCTCGCCGTGGCCCGGTGGCGGCGGCGGGGGCTGCTCGCCCTCCTCGTGCTGGCCGGGTCCAACCTCACCACGCAGCTGCTCAAGGCGGCGCTTCCGCGGCCCGAGCACGCCGACGGGGTCCCGTGGTCCGGCGGCAACTCACTGCCCTCGGGCCACATGACGCTCGCGACGGGCGCCGCGGTGGCCGCGCTGCTGCTCGTGCCCGCCCGGTGGCGACCTCTCACCACCGTCCTCGGCGCCGTGGTGAGCTCCTGCACCGGCGCCGTCGCCTACACGGAGGCCTGGCACCGGCCGTCGGACATGGCCGCCGCGGCGCTCGTGTCCGCCGCCTGGGGCCTGCTCGCCGTGCCGTTCGCCCGGTACGACGGCGCACCGCGGCCCGCACCGCGCGGCGCCCGCGGCGTGGAGGCCACGCTCTGGTCCCTGGGCGTCGCGGGCCTGGCGGCCGGGCTGACGCTGCTGGCCCTCACCCTCGACACCCCCGCGACCAGCGGCGCCGGCCCCCACCCGGCGGCCGAGCCGGCCGGGATCCTGCTCAGCGCCTCCCCCGCGGTCCTGCTGTGGGGCGCGCTCGGCACGGCCTTCCGCCGCGGCCGCGCGGACTGACCCCTCCCCGCACGCCCACCAGACGACGAGCCCTGCGATGTGGCGGCCATCCGCGAGGAATGGCCGCCACATCGCAGGGCTCGTCAGGGGCTGAGGCGGGCCGGGATCGTCCGGATCAGATCCGGGCGAGGGCCGCCGTCGGATCGTGGAGGCAGTCCGCCACGAACGTGAGGAACGCGCTCGCGGTGGCGCCGTCGGTGACGCGGTGGTCGAAGGTCACGGTCATCTCGGTGACCTTGCGGACCACGATCTCCCCGTCCACGACCCACGGGCGGTCGATGATCCGGCCGATGCCGAGCATCCCGACCTCGGGCACGTTGATGATCGGCGTGGCGCCGTCCGTGCCCAGCGGGCCGTAGTTGTTCAGCGTGAACGTGCCGCGGGTGAGCTCGGCCGGGGCGGCCCGGCCCGCGCGGGCGCGGCTGACGGTGTCGTTGATGGCGGCGGTGAGCTCGTCCGCGGACAGCTTCTCAGCGTGCTCGACCGACGGCACCATGAGGCCGCGGTCGGTCTGCACGGCCAGGCCGAGGTGGACGCCGTCGACCTCCACGATCTCGTCCTTGCCGTCCGCCCCGGCCTCGATGCGCGCGTTCATCACCGGGTACCGGCGCAGGCCGGCCAGGGTGAAGCGGGCGATCAGGCCGAGCAGCGAGGGCGCGTTCTCCGGGTCCTTCGCCTTGAGCGCGGCCCGCAGCTCGAGCAGGGCGGTGACGTCGACGTCCAGCCACGCCGTGACCTCCGGGACCTCGCGGCGCGAGCGGGAGAGCTGGTCCGCGATCACCTTGCGCACCCCCGTGATCGGGGTGCGGGCGACGACGGCCAGGCCGGTCCGCCCGTCCACGGCGCCCGGCTGCGCGGTGGCCTCGGCCGCCGGGACGGCTGCGACCGACGGGGCCTGGGCCGGGGTGGCCTGCGGGGCGGAGCCCTCGGCCGCGGCGAGCACGTCGGCGCGGGTGATCAGGCCGTCCGAGCCCGTGCCGGTCAGCGCGGCCACGTCCACACCCTTCTCGCGGGCGAGCTTGCGGACGATCGGGGAGGTCACGCGCGGGGCGCCGGCCACGGCCGTGGGGGCCGGCGTCGGGCGGGCGGCGCCGCGGCCGCGCTTGGACGGACGGCTGCGGGAGGTGGCCTTGTGGCCGGAGGTGCCGTAGCCGATGAGCACGGCGCCGGATGCCTCGTCGTCGGAGCCGGCGACGTCGCCGTCTCCGCCGCGGGCCTTGTCCGGCTTCGGCTGGACGCCGGCCATCTCCTCCTCGCGGTAGCTCAGCGCACCGGGGCGGGCGGCCTCGGCCGCGGCCGCACCCGTGGACGGCGGGACGGCCAGGGCCTCGGTGCCGGCGACGGGCGCGGAGCCCTCACCGGACTCGCCGGCCTCGCCGATGGTGATCAGCGGGCTGCCGACGTCCATGGTCTCGCCCTCGGCGCCGTGCAGGGTCAGCACGGTGCCGGCGTACGGGCTCGGCACCTCGACGAGGGCCTTGGCGGTCTCGACCTCGACCATGGGCTGGTCGACGGCCACGGTGTCGCCCTCGGCGACGAGCCAGCGGACGATGTCGGCCTCGGTCAGGCCCTCGCCCAGGTCGGGCAGCAGGAAGGTGTTGCTCATGCGCGGGCCTCCTCGGCGTCCAGGTCCCAGTTCAGGTCGTCGATCGCGTCCAGGATGCGGTCGATGTTCGGCAGGTGGTGCTCCTCGAGCTTCGGCGCGGGGAACGGGATGTCGAAGCCGGTCACGCGGCCCACGGGCGCCGCCAGCGAGTGGAAGCAGCGCTGCTGGATCCGGGCCACCAGCTCGGAGGCCACGGACGCGAAGCCCTGCGGCTCGGCGACGACGACGGCGCGGCCGGTCTTGGCGACCGAGGCGGTCATCGTGTCCTCGTCCAGCGGGTTCACGGTGCGCAGGTCCACGACCTCCACCGAGAGCCCCTCCTCCGCGGCCGCCTGGGCGGCGGCGAGGCAGGTGGGGACGGAGGGGCCGTAGGAGACGAGGGTGACGTCCGTGCCCTCGCGGACGACGGCGGCGCGGGCCCAGGCCTCGCCGTGCTCCTTCTTGTCCTCGACGCGGGCCCAGCCCTCCTCGAACTCGGCGCGCAGCTGGTCGAGGTCGAGCTCGGCCTTGGTCCAGTACATCTTCTTGGGCTCCATGAAGACCACCGGATCGTCCAGGCGGATGGCCGAGCGCAGCATCATGTACGCGTCCTTCACCGAGGCCGGGGTGTACACCTTCAGGCCCGGGGTGTGCGCGTAGTAGGACTCGGAGGAGTCGCAGTGGTGCTCCACGCCGCCGATGCCGCCGCCGTAGGGGATGCGGATGGTGATCGGCATGGGCGTGGCGCCCTTGGTGCGGTTGCGCATCTTGGCCACGTGCGAGGCGATCTGCTCGAAGGCCGGGTACGCGAACGCGTCGAACTGCATCTCGATCACGGGGCGGGCGCCGCCGAGGGCCATGCCCACGGCCATGCCCGCGATGCCGGACTCGGCCAGCGGGGTGTCGAAGCAGCGCTCCTCGCCGAAGCGCGCGGTCAGCCCGTCCGTGATGCGGAAGACGCCGCCGAGGGTGCCGACGTCCTCGCCGAACACCACCACCATGTCGTCGGCGGCCATCTCGTCGGCCAGCGCCGCGTTGAGCGCGGCGGCGAAGGTCAGGGTCGTCATGCTCAGGCCTCCTGGTTCTCGGAACGGGACAGCTCCTCGGCCAGCTGCGCGCGCTGGGCGGCGAGCTGCGGGGTCTGCACGGAGTAGACGTGGTCGAAGAGCTCGAGCGGATCGAGCTCCGTCTCGGCGTTCATGGCGTCACGCAGCTGCTGCGCGACGTCCTCCGCGTCGCGGGCGATCTGGGCCGAGACCTCCTCGGTGAGGGCGCCGGTGGACTCGAGGTAGGCGGTCATGCGGCGCAGCGGGTCGCGCGCCTCCCACTCCTTCACCTCGGCGTCGTCGCGGTAGCGCGAGGGGTCGTCCGTGTTGGTGTGCGCCTGCATGCGGTAGGTGTCCGCCTCCACGAGGAAGGGGCCCTGGCCCTGCCGGCACAGGTCCACGGCGCGGCCCAGCACGGCCAGCAGGGCGCCGAGGTCGTTGCCGTCCACGCGCTCGCCGGCCAGGCCGTAGCCCACGGCCTTGTGGGCCAGGGACGGGGCAGCCGACTGCTTGGCGAACGGCACGGAGATGGCGAACTTGTTGTTCTGCACGAAGAAGATCACCGGCAGCTTGAACACGGCCGCGAAGTTCAGCGCCTCGTGGAAGTCGCCCTCGGAGGTGCCGCCGTCGCCGACCATGGCCAGGCACACGACCTCCTCGCCGCGCAGGCGGGCGGCCTTGGCCATCCCGACGGCGTGCAGCATCTGGGTGGTCAGGGGCGTGGACTGGATGGAGACGTGGTGCCTCTGGGGGTCGTAGCCCTGGTGCCAGGTGCCCTGGTAGGCCACCATCACCTCGAGCGGCGGGACGCCGCGGGCGATCACGGCCACGGTGTCGCGGTAGGTCGGGAACAGCCAGTCGTCCTCGCCCAGGCAGACGGCGGCGGCGACCTCGGAGGCCTCCTGGCCGTGTGAGGACGGGTAGACGGCCATGCGGCCCTGACGCACCAGGGCGTAGGCCTGGTCGTTGACGCGGCGGCCGATGACGAGGTGGCGGTAGGCGGCCAACAGCTCCTCGTCGGAGGGCAGGGGATACTCGTGGCCGGGCTCGGTGCCCTGCTCCTCCGGGGCCAGCAGAGTGCCGTCCTCGCCGATCAGCTGGATGCGGCGGGCGGCGGGGAGCAGGTACTCCTCGAGGGAGATGCCGAAGGCGGCGCCGGCGTTCGGGCGGGTCTCGGCCTCGTCGGTCCGGGCGGCCCCGGGCACGGCGGGGGTGGGGTCACTCATGGCGGGTCCTCTCGATCTGTGGCCTTCAGTGTGCCCAAGAGGGTCAATGTGTCGCTCGCCCGCCCGGGATCACGAGACAATCGGGTGCAAACCAGGCACTCCATCGGACGAACTGCTATGGTGACTCGTGCCACGTAGACGGTCCGCCGCCGCGTGGCCGACCCCGTCCGCCCCGCCCCAGGAGGAGCCATGGCCGCCGAGCCGCTGGACCGCGTGGACCGCGCGATCGTCCGCGAACTGACGCAGGACGGGCGGATGTCCGTCGCGGCCCTGGCCGAGCGCGTGCACATCTCCCGCGCGCACTGCTACTCGCGCCTGAACCGCCTGCAGGACGCGGGCGTGATCACAGGCTTCACCGTGCGGGTCGACCCCGTCAAGGTCGGCTTCGGGGCCTCCGCCCACGTGACCATGAAGCTGCGTCAGCACGACTGGCGCGAGCTGCGTGCCACGCTCCTGGCCATCCCCGAGGTCTCCCACGTCTCCCTCGTGGGCGGGAACATGGACGTGATCCTGCTGGTCCGCGCGCGGGACACCGCCGACCTGCGCCGCGTGATCTTCGACGAGCTGCAGACCCTGCCGAGCGTCGTCGACACGCAGACCTACATGGTCTTCGACGATCAGGCCTCCGGGCAGACCATCCCCCCGGACGAGACCGCCGACTGAGCCGACGGCCCGGCGCCCCGGTCAGCGGGAGCGCACGACGACGGCCGGCGGGTCCGCCACGGCCCCCGGCCCGCGCGGCAGCACCGCGGCGAACACGACCGCTCCGACACCGCAGACGACCGCGAGGGAGCCGACGCCGACGGCCAGCCCGGCCGCGGCGGTCACCCCGGACAGCAGCAGCGGCCCGGCCAGCATCCCCGCGTCGGACATCGAGCGCCACAGGCCGAGGAACTGGGCGCGCGCGTTGGGCGGCGAGTGGTCCGCCCCGAGGGTCATCACGATCCCCGCGCCGAAGCCGTTGCCGATGCCCAGCAGCACCGCCGCCGCCGCGAACGCCGTCGGCTCCCGGGTGAAGCTGATGGCCAGGAACCCCGCCCCCAGCAGGGTCAGGCACGGCACCGCCACGGCGCGCCGGCCGAAGCGGTCCATGAGCCGACCCGAGGGGTAGAAGAGCAGCAGGTCCGCCGCGCCGGCCAGGCCGAAGACGAGCGACGCCGTCGCCGCGTCCAGGCCCAGGTGCGTGGCCCACAGCGGGATGACGGCGTTGCGCGCCGCGCGGGCGGCGGAGACGGCCACGACACCGAAGCCGGCCGTGAGCAACGCCCCCCGCCGGGCGCGCGCCACGTCCAGCAGGCGGGGTCGGCCGGCCGGGGCGGAGTCCTCCCCCGCCGCCGGACCGGACGCCGGCACCGGCAGATCCCGGATCCGCAGGCACAGCAGGGCGCCGACGGCCATGGCCGCGGCGGCCGCGGCGAACGCGCCGTCCAGCCCGAGCGGGGCCTGCGCGGCGGCGCCCAGGAACGGGCCCAGGAAGGTCCCGATCCGCACGGTCCCGCCGAGCGTGGACATCGCGCGGGCCCGGTGCGTGGCCGGCACCGCCACCGCCAGGTACGCCTGCCGGGCCAGGTTGAACCCGGCCCCGGCCATGCCCACGGCGAGCACCGCGGCCAGGAACAGCGCCAGCCGCCCCGGCTCGGCCACCCCCGCCGCCGACGGCCCGGAGGACACCCCGGCCGTCGTCGCCCAGGCCAGGCCCGCGCCGGCCGTGCCGAGCACGGCGGAGACGACCATGGTGACCCGCTCCCCCGCCCGGGCCGCGAGCGCCGAGGCCGGCCCGTTGGCCACGAGCGAGCCGAGCCCCACCAGCAGCACCACGGCGGCCGCCCGCGCCGCGTCCAGGCCGAGGGCCAGCGCCGCCACCGCGAGCGCGGGCGTCATGGCGCCCAGGCCGACGGCGTAGACGGTGGAGGGGGCGTAGATCTGCACGGCGTCGCGCAGCGCCTCCCGGGTGCGGGCGGCGGAGGCGGAGCGGGGACGCATGCCCGCGAGCGTAGCGGGACGGCACGCGCGCCATCGTCGTGGGACCGGGTCACTACGCTGGTGCCATGGCCTCCCGCACCGCCTCTCCACCGCCCTCGCCCGCCCCGTCCACCGCCGCTCCCCGCGGCGCCCTGGACCGGTACTTCCGCATCACCGAGCGCGGCTCGTCGGTGGGCCAGGAGTTCCGCGGCGGCCTCGCCACGTTCCTGGCGATGAGCTACATCGTGGTGCTGAACCCGCTGATCCTGTCCGGGCCCGACTCGGCCGGGAACACCCTGGGCATCCCCGCCGTGGCCGCCGTCACCGCGCTCGTGGCGGGCGTCATGACCATCGTCATGGGCGTGTGGGCGCGGCACCCGTTCGCGGTGGCCGCGGGCCTGGGCGTCTCCGCGTTCGTCTCCATCACCATCGCCACGACGCCGGGGCTCACCTGGCCCCAGCTGATGGGCCTCGTCACCCTCGCCGGTCTCGTGATGCTCCTGCTCGTGGTCACCGGCTTCCGCCGCGCCGTGTTCGACGCGGTCCCGGAGGCGCTGAAGTCCGGCATCGTGGTGGGCATCGGCCTGTTCATCGCGCTGATCGGCCTCGTCAACGCCGGGTTCGTGCGGCGGCTGCCGGACGCCGCCGACACCACGGTCCCGGTGGGCCTGGGCACGGGCGGCGAGCTCGAGGGCTGGCCCGTGCTGGTCTTCGTCGTCGGGCTGCTGCTGACCGCGGTCCTCGTGATCCGCAAGGTGCGCGGCGCCATCCTGATCGGCATCGTCGTGGCGACGATCCTCGCCAACGTGCTGGAGGCCGTGTTCCACATCGGCCCCTCCGTGGACGCCGACGGGAACGCGGTGCCCACCGGCTGGTCCCTGATCGCCCCCTCCCTGCCCGAGTGGACCGCCCCGGACCTGCACCTGCTCGGCAGCGTGGACCTGTTCGGCGCCTTCACCTCCGTGGGCGGGCTGATGGCCTCCCTGCTCGTGTTCGCGATCCTGCTCTCCGTGTTCTTCGACGCGATGGGCGTCTCCGTGGGCCTGGCCCGCGAGGCCGGCACCGTGAACCCGGACGGCTCCATCCCCGACCTGAACCGGGTGCTCGCCGCGGACGCGCTCGCGGTCACCGTGGGCGGCGGCGCCTCCGGCTCGGCACACCAGATCTTCGTGGAGTCCGGCACCGGCATCGGCGAGGGCGCCCGGACCGGTCTGGCCTCCGTGTTCACCGGCCTGTTCTTCCTCGCGGCCGTGTTCCTCTCCCCGCTCATCCACCTCGTGCCGTTCGAGGCCGTGGCCCCCGCGCTCGTGGTGGTCGGGTTCATGATGTGCCAGCACGTGGTGCAGATCGACTGGTCAGACCCGGGCGCGGCCTTCCCCGCGTTCCTCACGTTCATCCTCATGCCGTTCACCTACTCGATCGTCAACGGCATCGGCGCCGGCGTGGTGGCCTACGCGGTGATCCGCACGGGCCAGGGCCGCGGCCGCGAGGTGCACCCGCTGCTGTGGTTCGTGGCGCTCGCGTTCGTCGCGTACTTCGGGCTCGGCGTGGTCCGGGCGGCGCTCGGCCTGAACTGACCCGCCACCCCCGACGGCGGCGCACCGGACCGGTGCGCCGCCGTCGCCGTGTGCGGCGCGGGGTGTCGGCCCCGCCCCGCGCGGCGTGATGGGATGGGCCGCATGCCCCAGACCACTTCGCACGCCCCCGTCCCGCCGTCCGCCTCCGCCGAGCCCGTGACCCGCCGCCACCACGGCCACACGTTCCAGGACGACTTCGAGTGGCTGCGCGGCAAGGCGGAGCCCCGCGTGCTCGAGCACCTGGCCGCCGAGAACGCGTACACCGAGGCCGTGACCGCGGACCAGGCGCCGCTGCGCGAGGCGATCGTCGGCGAGATCAAGGCCCGCACGGTGGAGACGGACCGCTCCGTGCCCGCCCGCCGGGACGGGTGGTGGTACTTCGTGCGCACCCGCGAGGGCGCCGAGTACCCGATCCACTGCCGCGTGCCCGCACGCGACACCGGCGACCTGGAGGCCGACTGGACCCCGCCCGTCATCACCCCGGACGCCGCCCTGCCGGGCGAGCAGGTGATCCTGGACGGCAACGCCGAGGCCGAGGGCCACCCGTTCTTCGCGCTCGGCGGCCTGCACATCAGCCCGGACGCCACCCGGGTGGCCTACGCCGTGGACCACACCGGCGACGAGCGCTTCACCCTGCGCGTGCGCGAGATCGCCACGGGCGAGGACCTGCCGGACGCGGTCGAGAACGTGGCCCACGGCGTCCGCTTCGACCGCTCGGGCACCCGCGTGTTCTACACCGTGTGGGACGACTCGTGGCGGCCGTACCAGGTCAGGGCCCACGTGCTCGGCACCGACCCGGCCGAGGACGTGCTCCTGCACGAGGAGGCCGACCCGGGCATGTGGACCGGCTTCGAGGGCGTCGCCGACCGCACCCAGCTGCTGATCGGCGTCGGCAACTCGGAGGTCTCCGAGACCCTCGTGGTCGATCTGCCGGAGGACCCCGCCGCACCCCTGCCCGCCCCGCGCGTGCTGATCCCCCGCGCGTGGCGGATGCTCGCCGACGTCGAGCCCGTCACCGACGCCGACGGCGTCCGCCGGCTGCTCGTGGTCCACGACCGCGCCCTGGACGACGACGGCGCCCCCGTCGCCGCGCCCAACGGGATGCTCTCGGTGGTCGCCGAGGCGGACGTCGCCGACCGCGGCGCCTGGCGCACGGTCGTCCCGCACCGCGAGGACGTGAAGGTCGACGGCGTCATGGTCACCCTGACCCATGCCGCCCTGGCCGTGCGCCGGGAGACGACCCCGCGCGTCGTCGTCGCCGAGCTGGAGGCGGTGCTGGCGGGTGAGGGCGCCGACTGGCGCGAGCCCGCGTTCGACGAGGAGCTCTACGCGTGCCACCTGTCCGCGACGGCGGCCGAGTCCCCGTTCCTGCGGCTGGCCTACACGTCCTGGATCACGCCCGCGCGCGTGCTGGACGTCTCGGCGGCGACAGGCGAAGTGCACCTGCGCCGCGAGACGGAGGTGCCCGGCTACGACCCGGCCGACTACGTGGCCGAGCGCGTGTGGGCGCCGGCCTCCGAGCCGTCGTCGGTGACCGGGGAGGACGTGCGGATCCCCGTCACCGTGATCCGGCACCGCGACGTGAAGCCGGACGGGACGGCCCCGTGCGTGGTGTACGGCTACGGCTCCTACGAGATGTCCATGGACCCCGTGCTGGGTGTGGCCCGGCTGTCCCTGCTGGATCGGGGCGTGGTGTTCGCGGTCGCGCACGTGCGCGGCGGCGGCGAACTGGGCCGGCGCTGGTACGAGGACGGCAAGAAGCTGGCCAAGCGGCACTCCTTCACGGACTTCGTGGACGCCACCCGGCACCTCGTGGACCTCGGCTGGGCGGACCCGGCGCGCGTGGCCTGCATGGGCGGCTCGGCCGGCGGCCTGCTCATGGGCGCGGTGCTGAACCTCGCGCCGGAGCTGTACCGGGCGTGCCTGGCCGTGGTGCCGTTCGTGGACGCGCTCACCACCATCCTCGACCCGGAGCTGCCGCTGTCCGCGCTCGAGTGGGAGGAGTGGGGCAACCCAATCGAGGACCCCGAGGTGTACGCGGCCATGCGCGCGTACACCCCCTACGAGAACGTGCGGGCGGTGGACTACCCGGCGATCGCCGCGGTCACCAGCCTGCACGACACCCGCGTGCTCTACGTGGAGCCCGCCAAGTGGGTGGCGCAGCTGCGCCGCACCGTCACCTCGGACCAGGCGAGGCCGCTGGCCGACGGCGGCGCGCCCGTGCTGCTGCGCACCGAGATGGACGGTGGGCACGGGGGCGCCTCCGGCCGGTACCAGGGCTGGGAGGACACCGCGTGGGAGTACGCGTTCCTGCTCACGGCGCTGGGGGCCGTCGAGCGGCTGGACTGACGGGGCGGACGGTCAAGCCTCGGCCGCGCCGCGGGCGTCCTCCAGGGCGTCCACGGCGCGGATCAGGCCCAGGTGGGAGAACGCCTGCGGGAAGTTGCCCGCCATCCGGTCCAGCTCGTCGTCGTACTCCTCGGCCATGAGCAGCAGGTCGTTGGCACAGTCGTCCAGGCGGGCCATGAGGCGCTCCGCGTCCTCGACGCGGCCGGATCGGGCGTACTGCTCCACGAGCCAGAAGGCGCACATGATGAACGGCGCCTCCTCGCCCGGCAGCCCGTCCATGCCGGTGGCGCGGTACCGCATCACCAGGCCGGTCTGGGTGACGAGGTCCTCCTCCACGCGGGCCACCGTGGCGAGCATGTGCGGATCGTCGTGGGGCACGAAGCCGGTGTGGGGGATCTGCAGCAGGGAGGCGTCCGTCTCCGTGGAGCCGTAGGTCTGCCGGAAGGCGCCGTCCTCGTCCACGCCCTCGGTGAGGATCTCCTCCCGCAGCTCCTCCCGCGCCCGCTCCCAGGCCTCGAGCTCGTCGTCGCGGGCCGGCAGCCCGTGGTCCCGGGCGGCGTGCAGGGCCTGGTCCAGGGCGGCCCACATCATCACGCGGCCGTGCGTGAAGAACGCGGGCTCGCCCCGCATCTCCCACAGGCCGTGCTCCTTCGTGTCCCGGTGCGCCAGCAGGCGCTCCACGAGCCGCTTCTGCAGCGTCCAGGACCACGGGTCCTCCCCCACGCCCGCGTCCCGCAGCTTCCCGAGGGCGAGCATCACCGTGCCGATCACGTCCGCCTGCCACTGGTCCGCGGCCCCGTTGCCCACGTGCACGGGGCGCGAGCCCTCGTAGCCGGGCAGGTGCTCGAGGTCCCGCTCGGGCATGCGGCGCCCGCCGGAGAGCGTGTACATGATCTGCACGTCCTGCGGGTCGCCGGCGATCGCGCGCAGCAGCCAGTCCCGCCAGGCCTTGGCGTCCTCCGTGTGGTTGTGGGCCATGAGCGCCTCGATGGTGAGGGCGGTGTCCCGCAGCCACACGTAGCGGTAGTCCCAGTTGCGCACGCCCCCGATGTCCTCCGGCAGGCTCGCGGTGGGGGCGGCCACGATGCCGCCCGTGTCCCGGTGGGTCAGGCCCTTGAGCACCAGCAGGGAGCGGGCCACCCGGTCGGCGCGCGGGCCGGTGGCCTCCAGCTCGCCCAGCCACTCCACCCAGCCGGCCACGGTGGCCTCGAGGGCCCGCTCCGCGTTCGGGGCGGCCGGCGCCATGAACCACGAGGGGTACCAGGCGAGCGTCCATGCGGCGGACCCGCCCTCCTCCAGCGGGGTGCTGCCGCGGTGGCTCAGCCCGTCCGGGCTCAGGTCCGGCCCGTGCACGGCCAGGGCGTCGCCGCCGGCGACCACCGCGAGGAAGGACTCCCCCGCCGGGTCGGTCTGCCGGGACACCCACGGGGTCACCTCGCCGTAGTCCAGCCGGACGTGGAGCCGCTGCTCCACGCTCACGCGGCCGGCGGTGCAGCGCACGAGCCGCACCAGGTCCGCCCGGGCCTGTTCGCCCTCGCCCGTCGAGGCGAGCGCGCCGCCGTCGTCGTCCACCGCCACGCCGGAGCCGCGATGGCTGGTCAGCGGCATGAACTCGAGGACCTCCGCCTCCCCCTCGGGGCCGCGCCAGCGCGTGCGCAGCACGAGCGTGCCGGGCAGGTAGGCGCGCTCCACGACCTCGCCGTCGGCGATCCGCAGGCTCCACTGCCCGTGCTCCGGCTCGCCCAGCAGGGAGGTGAATACGGACGGGGCGTCGAACCGGGGCAGGCACAGCCACGTCACGTCCCCCTCGCGGGTGACGAGCGCCCCCGAGTGCTGGTTGGACAGGTACGCGTGGTCCTCGATGAGCGGCGGGCGGCGGGGGGTCGTCGTGGTCATGCCCTCCAGTCCATCATCCGCGACGCGCGGCGGGCCAGGGCTGAGGCCGCGCCCGGCCCGGCGGGCATGGACGGGCACGCATGGACGGGCACGCATGGACTGGATCGGCGGGCCGACGGGAGACTGGCCGGGACCGCCCGCCGCCGACGCCGAAGGACACCCATGACCTCCCCCGCCGACCGCGACGATGTCGCCCTGATCATCCTGGGCGCCACCGGTGACCTCACCTCGCGCCTGCTGCTGCCCGGCCTGGCCGGTGCGCTGGCCGCCCACGACCTGCCGCGGGTGACGCTCGTGGGCTCCTCCCACAGCGAGCACAGCACGGACGAGTGGCGCTCGATCGTGCGCGAGGGCCTCGCGGGCGCCGCCCTGGACGAGGACGAGGTCGAGGACCTCGTCGCGCGCGCCGCGTGGCACACCGCCGACGCCACGGACGCCGACGACCTGCGCGCCCTGTTCGAGACGGCCCGCGAGGCCGCCGGCCCGGACGCCGCGCCCGTGCTGTACTTCGCCCTCGGCCCCGGCATCACGCGGGAGGCCGTGGGCGCGCTCGCCGGCTTGGAAGACCTGCCGGACGGGCTGCGCCTGGCCCTGGAGAAGCCGTTCGGCGAGGACGAGGAGAGCGCCCGCGAGCTCAACGCGGTGCTGGCCGACGTCGTCGAGGAGGACCGCGTGTTCCGCGTGGACCACTTCCTGGGCGAGTCCATGGTCACCGCGCTGCTCGGGCTGCGCACCGCGAACCGGCTGCTGGGGCGCGTGTGGGGCGGGCGTGACGTGGAGCGGGTCGACGTGGTGGTGGACGAGACGATCGCGCTCGAGGGGCGCGCCGAGTTCTACGACGGCACCGGCGCGCTAAAGGACATGGTCCAGTCGCACCTGCTGCAGGTGCTGGCCATGGCGGCGCTCGAGCCGCCGGAGCGGCTGCGTCCGCAGGAACTGCACGACGCCGTCGTCGAGGTCCTGCGCGCCACCCGGGTGTGGCAGGACGACCCCGTGGCCGCCTCCCGCCGCGCCCGCTACACCGCCGGCGAGGTGGACGGCGAGCGGATCCCCGCCTACGCGGAGGAGGAGGGCGTGGACCCCGGGCTGCGGACCGAGACGCTGGCCGAGGTCACCCTCGCCGTGGACACCGAGCGGTGGCGCGGCGTGCCGTTCCGGCTGCGCTCCGGCAAGGCGCTGGGCCGGAAGCGGTGGGAGGTGGCGCTGACCCTGCGGGCGCCCGAGGACGTGCCGGAGGGCCTCTCGCCCGCGGAGGGCCGGGACCGGATCGTGGTGGGCCTGGACCCGCGCGAGGTGCGGATCGAGCTCGCCGTGGACGGGGCCGACACCCCGTTCGACGCCGAGCGGCGCACCCTCGCCGCCGACCTGGGCGAGGAGCAGGTGGACGCCTACGGGGAGGTGCTGCGCGGCATCCTCACCGGGCAGACGCTGCTGAGCGTGCGCGGCGACGCCGCCGAGGAGTGCTGGCGGATCCTGGCGCCGGTGCTCGCCGCGTGGGAGGCCGAGGAGGTGCCGCTGGACGAGTACCCGGCCGGGTCGGCGGGGCCGGCGGGCTGGGGGTGAGGGGCGGGGCCGAGAGGCGCCGTGGCACCGATATGACCCTTCTCAGCGCTCTTCAGTCCCTGAGAAGGGCCGTTCCGGTGCCGGGGATGCTGCGCGGCTGAGCTCCCGTTCCTCGAACGAGAGCGCCGCTGGGGGCTCCCGTTTCCCGAACGAAGGCGCGGGGTGGCGGGCCGCCGGTACTGTTCTGGGCATGAGCGAGCAGCACCGCCTGGACCGTGACCGCCTCCCCGAGCAGGTCTCCGACCTCTTCGACCCCGTGCGCTGGCGCGTGGTGGAGGGCTTCGACTTCGAGGACATGACCTACCACCGGCAGGTGGAGCGCGACGCGCAGGGCCGCTGGGTGCGCGACCTGCCCACGGTCCGCATCGCCTTCGACCGCCCCGAGGTGCGCAACGCGTTCCGTCCCGGCACCGTGGACGAGCTCTACCGCGCGCTGGACCACGCCCGGATGACCCCGGACGTCGGCACGGTGCTGCTCACCGGCAACGGTCCCTCCCCCAAGGACGGGGGCCACGCGTTCTGCTCGGGCGGCGACCAGCGCATCCGCGGCCGCGACGGCTACCGCTACGCCGAGGGGGACACGGCGGAGACCATCGACCCCGCCCGGGCCGGCCGCCTGCACATCCTCGAGGTCCAGCGGCTGATGCGCACCTCGCCCAAGGCGATCATCGCCGTCGTGAACGGCTGGGCGGCCGGCGGCGGCCACTCGCTGCACGTGGTCGCGGACCTCACCCTCGCCTCCCGCGAGCACGGGAAGTTCAAGCAGACGGACGCCACCGTGGGCTCCTTCGACGCCGGCTACGGCTCGGCCCTGCTCGCCCGGCAGGTGGGCCAGAAGCGCGCCCGCGAGATCTTCTTCACCGCCCGCGAGTACTCGGCCGAGGAGATGGTGGCCATGGGCGCGGTGAACGAGGCCGTGGACCACGAGCGCCTCGAGGAGGTCGCCCTCGAGTACGCCGCGGACATCAACCGTCAGTCCCCGCAGGCCCTGCGCATGCTCAAGTTCGCGTTCAACCTTCCCGACGACGGCATGGCCGGCCAGCAGGTCTTCGCCGGCGAGGCCACGCGCATGGCCTACATGACGGACGAGGCCGTGGAGGGCCGGGACGCGTTCCTGCAGAAGCGCGACCCGGACTGGTCCGCCTTCCTGTACCACTTCTGACCGACCACCACGGCAGGACGGAGACCCGCCCATGCTCGCTCTGCTCAACGACCAGCCCATCCTCGTCCTCATGGCCACGGTCGCCCTGGGCGCCGCCGTCGGCACCATCCCCCTGGGCAAGATCCGCCTCGGCGCCTCGGGAGCACTGTTCGTGGGCCTGCTCGTCGGGGCGGTGCTGCCCGACGTCGGCGACCGGCTGGCCCTGTTCCAGAGCTTCGGCCTGGCCCTGTTCGCCTACCTGATCGGGCTCGGCGCCGGCAAGGTGTTCTTCCGGGACCTGCGCCGCAACCTGCCCCTGATGCTGGCCGCCGTCGTCGTGGTGATCCTCACCGCCTTCACGGTGCACCCGCTGGCCGCGCTGCTCAACCTGGACCTGCCGACGGCGATCGGCGTGTGGACGGGTTCGCTCACCGCGACGCCGGCGATGGCGCTGGCGAACCAGCTCACCGGCGGGCAGGCCCCGGCCGTAGGCTACGGGCTGTCCTACCTGGTGGGCGTGGTCGGCACCATCATCGCGATCACCGTGCTCGCCGCCCGCCCGTGGAGCAGTTCCCCGCGCGATCCGGCGCCGGTGACCGACGGCAAGCTGCGCTTCACCGCCGTGGTCGCCACCTCCGCCCTCGCCGTGCGGGAGATCCCCGGGATCTCCGAGGGGCTGGTGCGCGTGGTGGCGCTGCGCCACGGCGGCGTGGCCCGGATCGCCGGCTCCGCCGACCGGATCGAACCCGGGGACGAGGTCGTCCTGGACGGCACGGAGAAGAACATCGACGCGGCCGTGCAGGCCTTCGGCCGCCGCACCGACGCCGACCCGGCGCGGGTGATGACCCCGCTGCAGACCTCCATGGTCATCGTCACGGCCCGCGCCCTGGCCGATCGCCGCCTGGGCACGCTGTCCCTGCGCGAGCGCTTCGGCACCGACGTCGCCCGGCTGCGGCGCGACGACGTCGAGTCGCTGGCCACCCCGCAGACCGAGCTCAAGGTCGGCGACCGGGTGCTCATCGTGACCACCGCGCCGCGGATGGAGGCGGTGCGCGACTTCTTCGGCAACTCGACGCGCGGGCTCTCGAACCTGGACTGGATCTCCCTGGGCACGGGCATGGCGCTGGGCTACCTGCTGGGCATGGTGACGATCCCGCTTCCGGGCGGGGCCTCCTTCTCCCTCGGCCCGGCGGCCGGGTGCATCCTCGTCGGCCTCACCCTCGGTGCGATCGGCCGAACGGGACCCACGGTGTGGGAGCCGTCCACGGAGATCGCGCTGACGCTGCGGCAGTTCGGCCTCATGCTCTTCCTGGGCGTGGTGGGCCTGGCCGCCGGCCCGGCGTTCATCGAGACGGTGTTCACCCGGGTCGGCGGGCTGGCCATCCTGATGTCCGCCGTGCTCACCGCGCTGACCGCGGCCCTGCTCATCGCCGCGGCGCGGCTGCTGGGGCAGTCCGTGGATCGCACCTACGGGGCGCTGGCGGGCATCACGGGCCAGCCGGCGATCCTGGACTACGCGCTCTCCCGGTCCACCGACGCCCGCGTGACCGAGGGGTACGCCCAGCTGTTCGCGCTGATCATGGTGGTCAAGATCGCCACCGTGCCGTTCATGCTCTGACCGGCCGGGCGGGTCCGGTCCGCCGGGCGGATCCGTCCGACCGTCGGGCCTCCTACACTCGGGGCCATGCCCGCCACCGCCGATGCCCTCGCCCGCGCCACGGACGCCCTCGCGGCGGCCTTCGACGGCGGCGCCCCCGTCGAGCTGACCGCCGACGGCGCCGCGCTCCCCCGACCCGAGGCCCGCGACCCGCGCCGCTGCGGCGACCCGGACGCCGTCGCCGTGGTGCGCACCTCCGGGTCCACGGGCACGCCGAAGCAGATCGTCCTGACCGGCGCGGCCCTGCGCGCCTCGGCCGCGGCCACGGCCCGGCGGCTCGGCGGCGAGGGGGCGTGGCTGCTGGCCCTCGGCGTGCACTACGTGGCCGGGCTCGCCGTGCTCTCCCGCTCGATCGCGGCCGGGACCGCACCCGTGGCCCTGCCCCCGGGCCCGTTCACGCCCGCGGCGTTCGCCACCGGGGCGGCCGCCCTGCCCGACGATGCCGGCCCCCGGCTCGTCTCGCTCGTCCCCACCCAGCTCGCCCGCCTCCTCGCGGCCGACGCCGACCCGGCCGGGCGGGCGGCCCTGCGTTCCTTCGACCGCGTGCTCGTGGGCGGCGCCCGGCTCGATCCCGCGCTGCGGGCCGCGGCCGAGGCGGCGGGGGTGCGCCTCACCGCCACCTACGGCATGGCCGAGACGTGCGGCGGCTGCGTCTACGACGGCGTCCCGTTGCCCGGCGTCACCGCCGCGGTGGCCCCGGACGATCCCGACGCCCCGCCGCGCGTGCGCCTGGCCGGGCCCATGGTGGCGGCCGGCTACCTCGACGACCCCGCCCGCACCGCCGCCCACTTCGTCACCGCCGCGGACGGCGCCCGCGCCTTCCTGACCGAGGACACGGGCGTGCTCTCCCCCACCGACGACGGCGGCGTGCGGCTGGCCGTGACCGGCCGCCTGGACGACGTCGTCATCACGGGCGGGGTGAAGGTGTCCGCGGCGGCGGTGACCGCGGTGCTCGAGGCGCACCCGGGCGTCGCGGCGGCCCACGTGGCCGGCGTGCCGGATCCCGAGTGGGGCGCCCGGCTGTGCGCCGCCGTCGTGCCCGCCCACCCGGCCGCGGCCCCCGACGAGGCCGTCCTGCGCGCCCACGTGCGCGAGGCGCTGGGTGCGGCCGCGGTGCCCAAGACGTGGCTCGTCCTCGACGCCCTGCCCCTGCTCTCCACCGGCAAGACCGACCGGCAGGCCCTCGCCGCCCGGTTCACCGCCGGCTGAGCGTCGCCCCGCCCGCGTGGGAGAATGACCCGGGCCCGGCCGACGTCGGGCCCCGGCCGCGCGCCGCCGTCGACCCGGCCCGCCGCGCGCCGCTGCCCACCCCGCTCCCCAGGAGGAACCCCCGCCCATGGCCGCCACGCTCTCCCAGTGGGTCGCCGCCGCGCGCCCGCGCACGCTGCCCATGGCGATCGCCCCCGTGATCGTCGGTTCGGCCGCCGCCGCGGAGCTCGGCTCCTTCCACCTCGGCGCGGCGCTGCTGGCCCTCGTGGTGTCGCTCGCGCTGCAGATCGGCGTGAACTACGCCAACGACTACTCGGACGGCATCCGCGGCACCGACGACGAGCGCGTGGGCCCCTTCCGGCTCACCGTCTCCGGGCTCGTGCCCGCGGCCCAGGTGAAGCAGGCGGCCTTCGCGTTCTTCGGCCTCGCCGGGCTGGCCGGCCTGGGGCTCATCCTGCTCTCGGGGCACTGGTGGTTCCTGCTGATCGGCGTCGCCTGCGTGCTGGCCGCGTGGTTCTACACCGGCGGGAAGCGGCCGTACGGGTACCTCGGCCTCGGCGAGGTGTTCGTGTTCGTGTTCTTCGGGCTGGTGGCCGTCCTCGGCACCACGTACACCCAAGCCGGCGCCGTCAGCGGCCTGGCCTGGGCCGGCGCGATCGGCTGCGGGCTGATCTCCACGGCCCTGCTCATGGTCAACAACATCCGGGACATCCCCACGGACCGCGAGGTCGGGAAGATGACGCTGGCCGCCCGTCTGGGCGACGGACCCGCGCGGGCGTCCTACGGCGTCATGCTGGCCGTCGCCCTGCTGCTGTCGCTGTTCTGGGTGGCGGAGCACCCGGGACTGCTGCTCGTGCCGATCGGCAGCCTGCTCGCGATCCGGCCGATCCGCACGGTACTGCGCGCCGACGACCGCCGGACACTGATCCCGGTGCTGCGCGCGACCGGCGTGATCGGGATCGTCTACGCGATCACGTTCACCCTCGGCGCGCTGCTCTGAGCAGCACGGGATGACGGCGGCGTCGGCGGCGTCATGCGCCCCGTCGCCCCGCGGGGTTCACTCGCGGAACCGGCCCTCGGTGTAGGCGTCCTCGGCGTCCGCGTCGGCGGTCTCGGTGCGGCCCCGGCGGCCCGGGCGGCCCTCCCACGCGGCGGACAGGTCCTCGGTGGCCCCCGTGCGCAGGCGGCCGAGGAAGAGGTAGCTGACCGCGAACGTCAGGATCGTGGCCGCGATCACCCCGAAGATCATCCCGAGGTCCATCACGTAGTAGAACAGCGCCCACAGGGCGACGAAGACGACCACGCGGACCAGACCGTAGAAGAAGATGCGCACCGGTCCATCCTACGAGGACGGACGCCCCGCCCGCCGACCCCACAGCCCGCGCCTAGACTGGCGGGATGGGCCGCTTCATCATCCCCGCCGCGATCATCCTCGCGGGCCTGACCCTCTACGCGCTGTTCGAGGCGCTGTTGACCCCCGCCCGCGAGGTGCGCAGCCTGCCGAAGGCGGCGTGGGTGGCGGTCATCGTGCTCGTGCCGCTCGTGGGGCCGCTGCTGTGGCTGCTGCTCGGCCGCGCCCGCCCGGCCGGCCGTGCCGCGCCCCGGCCCACCGGGGCCCCGGACGATGACGAGGCGTTCCTGCGCAGCCTGCGCGCGCAGCGCCGCCAGGACGCCCGCGAGCAGGACCTGGACCGCCGCGAGGCCGAGCTGCGCGCCCGCGAGGAGGAGCTGCGCCGTCGTCGGGAGCAGGGCGACGACGACGCCGACCCGGACGGCGACGGCCCGCGCGCCTGAGGGGCCCCGCCGGACTCAGCCGGGCAGACCCGCGTACGAGTGCAGGCCCGGGAAGTACGTGTTCACGATCGTGTAGTTGAACACGATGCACAGGAAGCCCACGATGCTCAGCCAGGCCGCGCGGGCGCCGGTCCAGCCGCGGGTGGCGCGGGCGTGCAGGTACGCCGCGTAGACCACCCAGATGACGAAGGACCAGACCTCCTTGGTGTCCCAGTTCCAGTACCGGCCCCACGCGGCTTCGGCCCAGATGGCGCCGGCGATCACGGTGAACGTCCACATCACGAAGGCGATCGCGTTGAGGCGGTAGGACCAGTTCTCCAGCCCCTGCGCGGCCGGCACGAGGCGCAGGAACGCCCACGAGCGCTCGCCCGCCGCGGCGCGCTTCTCCGCACGGTCCTGCAGCAGCTGCAGCACGGACATCGCCGCGGTCAGCGCGAACAGCGAGCTGGCGAGCACGGCGATGGACACGTGGATGACGAGCCACGGCGACTGCAGCGGCGGCTGGAGGTGGCCCACCGGCGTCGGGAAGCCCATGGTGGCCGCGCACATCATGGCCACCACGAGACCGGTGACGAACGTGCCCACGAAGCGCAGGTCCTTGCGGAAGAGGAACAGCAGGTAGACGGTCGTGATCACGAGCGCGCCCGTGGTCATGAACTCGTACAGGTTGCCCCACGGCACGCGGGAGGCGGCGAGGCCGCGGGCGACGACGGCGAACGCGTGCAGCGCCCAGCCGACGGCCAGCACGGCCACGGCCACGTTGGCGACCGGGCGGCGGCCGCCGCCCGTGTAGTCCATGTCCTCGTCCACGAGGTCACCGTCCGCGTCGACGCCGGGCTCGGCGGCGGCGGCCGGCCGGGCCGTGTCGGAGTCGCTCGCGCCGACCGCCGTGGACCCGCCGACGGCGACCCCCACGGTCTCGTGGGCCGGAGCGGTGCGCACCTGCCCGCGTTGGGCCGCGAGGTCGGCCTCGAGGCGGCGGATGGTGGCCGAGGCGGTGGCCATGTCGATGGTGAACAGGATGAACGCCGCCGCGTACACGAGCGCGGCGATGAGCATGAAGAGGTCGCTGTACAGCGCCAGCTGCTCGTTCACGGGGGCCGTGGGGTTGAACACTGTCAGTCTCCTGATCGGGCGTCGGCGGGGCCGGCGGGGGTCTCGGGGGTGGTGGAGGTGGACTGGGGGGCGGCACCGGCCGCGGCGTCGTCGGCCGTCTCGGTGGCGGCGACGATGGGCCACCACTTCTCCATGGCGGCGCGCAGGGCCACGTGCTCCTCGTGGAGGCCGAACTCCTCGCCGCGGGCGAGCAGCGCGTACTCCACGCGGGTGCGGCCGTCGTCGTCGGTGCGGGCGCGCACCCACACGCGGCGGCGGCGGACGAACAGACTGATCGCCAGGCCGAGCAGGGCGGTGCCGGCGAACACGCCGACGCCCCACTTGCCCGGGTCGTAGTGGATGTCCAGGCCGACGTAGCGGCGGACGCCGTCGAAGCTGATGGAGCCCTTGCCCTCGGGCAGCTCGTACGTCTGGCCCGGGCTGAGCACGATGCCGCCGTTCTCGTTGGTGCGGCTGTTGAGCTCGGTGAGGGATGCGGTGTCCAGCACGTACACGTTCTGCGGGCGGCCGGTGTCCAGGCCGAGGTCCCCGTAGTACGAGTTCAGCTGCAGCTCCGGGTTGAGCAGCTCGGGGTCCGCGGAGAACGCGGCGCCTTCCTCGTCCTCCACCGCCGAGGGCAGGAAGAAGCCGACGAAGCCCAGCTGGTCCGGCCGCGCGTCGGGGACCTTGATGGTGGCCTGCGAGCCGTAGTTCTGGTCGAACACGCGGGTGACCACGGGGCCCTGGAAGGCCACGTCCCCGGCGCCGTCGCGGATGGTCACCACGGGCGCGTAGCCGTTGCCCACGAGGTAGACGCGCACGCCGTCGATGTCCAGCGGCTGGTTGACCTTGAGGATCTGGCGCTGGAGCTCGCCGCCGGAGCCCTCGCGGACGTCCATGACGGCGGTGTAGTCCAGCGGCTGGCCGTAGTGGGTCTCGGACTCGCGGTCGAACACGGCGTCGAAGGAGTCGAGGGTGAGGGAGAACGGCTGGAGGTCGTCCGCGCTGAAGTAGGTGCCGGGGGTGAAGGAGTCGTAGGCCACGAGGTTGTTGGCGAAGCCCTCGCCCTCCACGATGATCTTCTGCCCGCCGTACTTGGTCATGCCGCCGTAGGCCATGAACACGAGCACGCCGATCAGCGAGACGTGGAACAGGATGTTGCCGATCTCGCGCAGGTATCCGCGCTCGGCGCCCACGGACGCGCCGCCGGCCTCGGGGCGGTGCTCCACGCGGTAGCGGCGCTTGCGCAGCCACGCCTGGGCTCTGGCCACGGCCTCCTCGGGGCTCGGGCCGCCCTCCTCGAGGACGACGACGCCGGAGGCCGGCAGGCGCGTCAGGTTGCGGGGGGTGCGGGCCGGGGGCTGGCGCAGGGCCTTGGCGTGCTGGATGGCGCGCGGCCACACGCAGCCCACGAGGGAGACGAACAGCAGCAGGTAGATGGCCGAGAACCAGACGGAGTTGTAGACGTCGAAGAACTGCAGGGCGTCCAGGACGGGGCCCCACACGGGGTTGTCCTCGATCCACTGGTCCACGATCTCGGGGCCGGCACGGCGCTGGGGCACGAGGGAGCCGGGCACGGCGGCGACGGCGAGCAGGAGCAGCAGCATGAGCGCGGTGCTCATGCTGGTCAGCTGGGTCCAGATCCAGCGCAGGGTGCCCGCCAGGCCGAGGCGCGGCAGGGTGACGGGCTCGGAGCGCGTCCGGGCGGCCTTGGAGCTCACAGGGGCATCTCCCATTCGTTGGCGAACCACAGCTGCAGCTGCGTGGTCCAGGCGGTCCAGACGCCGGTGACCATGAGCAGGCCCAGCGCGATCAGCAGGGCGCCGCCGAGGCGCATGATCAGCACGCGGTGCCGGCGGAAGAACCCGAGGGCCCGCATGCCGCGCTCCATGCCGAGGGCCATGAGCACGAACGGCAGGCCCAGGCCGAGGCAGTAGAGGAAGGCGAGCAGGGCGCCGCGGCCCACGGAGCCGGAGCTGGCCGTGGACATGGCCAGGACGGCGGCCATGGTGGGGCCGATGCACGGCGCCCAGCCCAGGCCGAAGGTCATGCCCAGCAGGGGCGCGCCGACCAGGCCGGCGGCGGGCTTGAAGTGGACGCGGCGCTCCTGCTGAAGCCGGCCGCCGCCGCCGAGGAACACGAGGCCCATGAGCATCACGAGCACGCCGAGCACGGGGGTGACCCAGGCGCCGTCGCGCCGCAGCCAGACCATGGCCTGGGTGAACACCACGGTGATGCCCACGAACACCACGGCGAACCCGAGCACGAACAGCACGGAGCCGAGCACGAGGCGCCCGCGGCGGCGGCTGGTGAGCACGTCCCCGCCGAGGCCGGTGACGTACCCGAGGTAGCCGGGCACGAGCGGCAGCACGCACGGGGAGAGGAAGGAGATCAGGCCGGCCAGCACGGCGATCGGCGCGGCCAGCAGCAGGGAGCCGTCGAGGGCGATCTCGGCGAAGGGGTTGCTCTGCATGGACACGGCGGCCGGGTCAGGCCGCGGCCTCGTCCACCACGGTGGTGAGCAGGGCGCGCAGGGTGGACTCCTCCACGGCGCCGAGCACGCGGGCGGCCACGCGGCCCTCGACGTCCAGGACGAGGGTGGAGGGCACGGCCTGCGGGGGCACGTAGTCGGTCATGTTCAGGAGCACGTCCCCGCGGGCGTCCTCGATGGACGGGTAGGGGATCTCGAAGGTGCGCTCGAAGGCCTGCGCGGTGGTGACGGTGTCCCGGACGTTCACGCCGAGGAACCGCACCCCCTGCGGGGCGAACTGCTCGTGCAGGGAGACGAGGTGGGGGGCCTCGACGCGGCACGGCGCGCAGGCGGCGTACCAGAAGTTCAGCAGGGCGGGGGTGCCGCGCAGGCTCGCGCCGGTCACGGGGGTGCCGTCGAAGAGCTCGGCGGCGAACTCCACGGGGGCGCCGCGCTCGGCGGGGGCGATCTCCAGGACGGAGCCGTCGCCGGCGATGTAGTTCTTGCCGTCCGCGTTGCCCGCCTGCCGCGCGAGCGAGTCGTCACCGCCCGAGCAGGCCGCGAGCGCCGGCGCCAGGCTGGCGAGGGCGAGGCCGGTCAGCAGGGTGCGGCGGGACGGACGGGGCGGGGTGTGCATGGCGTGACTGCCCTCCAGGGGATGCGCGGCGCTGGATTCCGGGGACCTGGGGAGTCTACTGTCCGCCCCGCATTCTGACTGAACCCTGGACGTCACACCCCCACCCCGTGGGAGGCCGCGGCCGGCGTCGTCGACGCCGGCCGCCGTCGGGGCCTCAGGCGCCCGGCAGGGAGGAGGCGTCCTTGAGCAGGGCCTGGTTCGGTTCGTGGTACTCGACGCGCGGCACCCTGCGCCCTTCCTCGTACACGAGCGAGGTCACGGAGGTCAGCGAGCACTCACGCCGGCGCGGGTCGTGCCACAGCGGACGGCCCTCGACGGCCAGGCGCGTCACCCAGATCGGCAGCTGGTGCGAGACGAGCACGGACTCGGCGCCGGGCCCCTCGGCGGCCACGGCCTCGCCGCGGAGCCGGTCGACGACGGCCAGCATCCGGGCGGCCTGCGCGCGGTACGGCTCGCCCCAGGACGGGCGCAGGGGATTGCGCAGCCGGGGCCACAGCCGCGGGTTCCGCTTCAGCGACGCCGCCACCTGGGACATGCCCTCGAAGGCGTTCTCCGCCTCGATCAGGTCCGGCTCGGTGACCAGCGGCAGGTCGAACGCGGCCGCGATGGGCGCGGCGGTCTGCTGCGCGCGGGTCAGCGGGGAGGCGGCGACGACGGCGGGCGCCCGGCCGGTCTGCGCGGCACGCTCCTCGAACCACGCGGCCACGCCCCGGGCCATCTCGTGGCCGAGCTCCGAGAGCCCGAACTCCGGCAGGCGGCCGTAGAGGACACGATCGGGGTTGTGGACTTCTCCGTGGCGGACCAGGTGGACGGTGGCGAGCGTCTGCATGGGGCCAGTCTGGCAGAGGCGGACCGGCGGCCCCGGCGGTAGCGTGGGGCACAGCTCGGCGCGACCGCGCCGCCAACCCCCGTCCGCACCGAGGCGCCGCGAGCGTCGGCGTCGCTAGGAGGCCCCATGTCCGGCACCTCGCCCACCGATCCCCACGGCAGCCAGAACCCGTACGGCGCCGACCCGTACGGCGCCGCCCCGCAGAGGCCGACCCCAGGCTCCCCCGACCCGGCGGGCGCGAGCCCGTACGGCCAGAACCCCTACGGCGCACCGCCGGCGACTCCGTACGGCGCCCCGGGCCAGGCGGGGATGCCCCCGGCCCCCTCCCCCCGCGGCCCGGCCGGCTGGCAGTCTCCCGGCCCGGTCGAGCTGCCCCCGCGACCGCGCTCCCTGACAGCCGCGTTCTGGCTGATCGTCTCGGGCGGCCTCCTGCTGCTGGCGACGACCCTGCTCGCGGCCTTCGCCCTCACCCAGCCGGAAGGTCAGGCAGCGATCCAGCAGGAGCTGGACCGGTCCGTCGAGCAGATGAATCTGCCCGCCGACCAGGCGGAGCAGATGCGCGCCATGATGGACGGGATGCTTCCGGCCCTCGCCACGACGGCGGCCGTGTTCGGCGTGGTCGCGTTCCTCGTCTACCTGTGGGTGGCGTTCGCAATCCGCGGCGGCTCGCGCGCCGCGCGCATCGTCGGAACGGTGCTGGCGTCCCTGTCCGTGCTGGTGCTGGTCTCCAACGCGGTGATGGGGGCGTTCAGCCCGCTGGACCTGGTGTGGGTGGGCCTCGGCGTCGCCGGCATCGTGCTCGCCTACCGCCCGGACGCCACGGAGTACATGCGGCTGAAGGCCTGGCAGCGCTTCGCGCGCCGCTGAGCCCGCTCAGGCCCGCGGGGCGTCCAGGTGCCGGCCCAGGCGGGCCGGGTCCACGCGCCAGAAGTCGCGCTGGACGCCGTCGACGAACAGCACGGGCACCTCGTCCGCGAACCGCTCGAGCAGGGCCGGGTGCGCGGCGCCGTCGACGGCCTCCCAGGCCTCGCCCCGCGCATCGCACACCTGCGCCACCGCGGCCTCGGCCTCGGCGCACAGGTGACAGCCGGGCTTCACGAGCAGCTGGACACGGGCGGTGGCGGCAGGCAGGTCGGCGGTCATGGCCCCACTCTACGGATCGCCGTCCACGACGAAGCCGCCGTCCCCCCGGAAGGGGACGGCGGCTTCGTCTCGTCAGCGCCCGGAGGGCGCGGGCGTCACTTCTTGTTGCGACGCTGGTGACGGGTCTTGCGAAGCAGCTTGCGGTGCTTCTTCTTCGACATGCGCTTGCGGCGCTTCTTGATCACAGATCCCATGGGGACTCCTTGAATCGGGGCGAGGGTCGGCGGTCGTGGGACCGCAGGCATCCGGGGCGCCGGACACGCCGACCCGCATTCCACCGGATGTGGAACGCCTGGAAACGTTCTCGGCCACAATACCGGCCGCACGGGCCGCGGTCGAACCGGGACGCGGGCCGGCTCAGTCGAACCAGGGGTCCAGCCCGTGCAGCGGGAACACCTCGCGGCGCGTGGCCATGATCGACTGGTCCACCGGGTCGGCCGGGTCGTAGCCCACCTCCCACGAGCGCCACCACACGTCCGCGTCCTCGCCCATCACGGTGGGGATCCGCTCGGCGTCGTCCCCCTCGTGCACGGACATGTCCCCGGTCAGCTCGTCCGCGGTGAGGGTCCGGACGTGCTCGATCCAGGCGGCGGGGATCTCGCTCTTCACCGGGATCGGGGTCTGCAGGACGGCGGCGGTCAGGTGGGCCCACGCGCGCGGCACCACCCGCAGCGGGTTGTAGCCGCCGCCCCCGGTGGCCAGCCACCGGCCGTGCGCGAACCGGTCGGCCCAGTCGCCGACGTCGAATGCGAGCTGGCGCTGGCCGTCCACGCTCAGCCGCAGGTCGGCGAGCGGGTCCGTGCGGTGACCGTCGCAGCCGTGCTGGCTGACCAGCACGTCCGGGGCGAACGCCTGCAGCAGCGGGGGGACCACGGCGTGGGCGGCGCGCAGGAAGCCGGCGTCGCCGGTGCGCGGGGGCAGCGCGACGTTCACCGCCGTGCCCTGGGCGGCCGAGCCGCCGATCTCGTTGGCGAAGCCCGTGCCCGGGAACAGGCTGATGCCCGTCTCGTGCAGGGAGATGGTGAGCACGCGGGGGTCGTCGTAGAAGATCGACTGCGTGCCGTCGCCGTGGTGCGCGTCCACGTCGACGTAGGCCACGCGCTCCGCGCCGAGGTCCAGCAGGCGCTGGATGGCCACGGCGCAGTCGTTGTAGATGCAGAACCCGGACGCCGAGGACCGGGCGGCGTGGTGCATGCCGCCCGCGAAGTTCACGGCGCGGTCCACCTCGCCGGACCAGATCGCCTCCGCGGCGACGAGGGAGCCGCCCGCGATCCGGGCGGCGGACTCGTGCAGGTCCGGGAACACGGGACAGTCCTCGGTGCCCAGGCCGAAGCGGCCGTCCTCGGCCGACGACGTCGCCGCGGCCCGGCGGACGGCGGCGACGTACTCGGGGTCGTGGACGAGGGCGAGCTGCTCGTCCGTGGCCACGGGCGGCTCCACGATCCGCACGTGGGGCGCGTCCAGCAGGCCGAACGCCTCCACGAGCCGGTGCGTGAGATCCAGCCGCAGGGGCGCCATCGGGTGCTCCGCGCTGAACCGGTAGCGGAGCAGGCTGGAGTCCCACACCACAGCAGCGGGGGTGGGAGCGGGAGGGGTGGACGTGGTGCTCATCACGGTCCAGCCTAGGGCTCCGGGCGGCACGGTGGCGACGATCGCCTCGGATGTCTCGCCCGCGTGACGCGCGGGCCACGGCGCGCGCGATACTGGGAGCCGGTCCGTTTCCCGTCCCCCGTGCAGGAGGTGCCCCGTGGCAGGTCCCCGTCCGACTCCGCACGCCCGCCGCCACGGCGGGGTGCGCCGGCCCGGCGGCCTCCCCCGGCCCGGCCAGGCCTCCACGCTGGAGTCCTCGACCGACCTGCGCACGGTGCTGCGGCGCTCGGGCCGCGCCGTCAGCTCCGTGGTGGGTGGCTCCCCGGCCCGCGCCGCCCTCTCCGCCTTCGCCCTCATGGCCCTGGTGTTCACCGGGCTCCTCGCCCTGCCGTGGGCCGCGGCGGACGGTCACGCCACCCCCCTGCACGACGCCATGTTCACCGCGGTCTCCGCCTTCTCCGTGACCGGTCTGACCACCGTCAACACGGCCGTGCACTGGTCCCCCGCGGGCCAGGTGATCATCCTCGTGGCCATCCAGATCGGCGGCCTGGGCATCCTCTCGATGGCCTCGCTGCTCACGCTGGCCGTCTCCCGGCACCTGGGCCTGAGATCGAAGCTGGCGACGCAGCAGGCGGGCATGACCTCCGGCAGTCTCGGCGAGGTCGGCCAGCTGCTGCGCGTCGTCGTCCTGACGGTGCTGACCGCCGAGGCCGCGCTGGCGCTCTTCCTCGTGCCGCGGTTCGCGGCCATCTCGGGTTCGTGGCTCACCGGCCTGTGGCACGGGGTCTTCTACTCGGTCAGCGCCTTCAACAACGCGGGGTTCAGCCTGCACGTGGACGGCCTGCCGGAGATCATGCACGACCCGGTGATCATCACGGTGCTCGGCGTCGGCGTGTTCTTCGGTGCGCTCGGCTTCCCCGTGGTCATGGTGCTGCTGGAGAAGGGGTGGCGGTTCCGGCAGTGGAACCTGCACACCAAGCTCACGGTCGAGGTGACGCTGGCGCTGCTGGTGCTCGGCGCCGTCGCCCTCTTCTTCTTCGAGGCGGGCAACCCGGCGACCCAGGCCGGGATGGGCTTCTGGCAGCGGGTCGGGCACTCGCTCTTCGGTTCCGTGATGACCCGCTCCGGCGGCTTCGCGATCGACGACACGAACGCGCACCGGCCCGAGTCCCTGCTGCTCATGGACGCGCTGATGTTCGTGGGCGGCGGGTCCGCCTCCACCGCGGGCGGCATCAAGGTGACCACGCTGGCGATCATGTTCCTCGCGATCGTGGCGGAGGCGCGCGGCGACCGCGAGGTGACGGCGCACGGCCGCACGATCGCCCCCGAGTCCCTGCGCGTGGCCATCGCGGTGCTCGCCCTCGGTGCCACCCTCGTGCTCGTGGCCACTCTGGCGCTGGTGCACATCACCGACGAGTCCCTCCAGCGGCCCCTGTTCGAGGTGATCTCCGCGTTCGGCACGTGCGGGCTCTCCGTGGGCGTCTCCGCGGAGAGCCCACCGGCCGGCAAGTACGTCCTGACGGCCATGATGTTCGCGGGCCGCGTTGGTACGATCACGTTCGCCGCCGCCCTGGCCCTGCGCCAGCGGCGCGTGCTCTACCGCTACCCCGTCGAGAGGCCGGTCATTGGCTGACACCCCGCAGCGCACCGATCCCAACGCCCCCGTGCTCCTCGTGGGGCTGGGCCGCTTCGGCGCCGCCACGGCCGAGGAGCTCGTCGCACAGGGCCGCGAGGTGCTCGCCGTCGAGCGGGACCCCGTCCTCGTGCAGCGCTACGCCCCCTCGTTGACCCACGTGGTGGAGGCGGACGCCACCGACTCCGAGGCCCTGCGCCAGCTCGGTGCGCAGGACTTCTCGACGGCGGTGGTCGGCGTGGGCACCTCCATCGAGGCATCGGTGCTGATCACCGTGAACCTCGTGGACCTGGAGATCCCCCACATCTGGGTGAAGGCGATCAGCGAGGCGCACGGCACGATCCTCAAGCGGATCGGGGCGAACCACGTGATCTTCCCGGAGCACGACGCCGGCGTGCGCGCCGCCCACCTCGTGAACGGGCGCATGCTCGACTTCATCGAGTTCGACGACGACTTCGCGATCGTGAAGATGTACCCGCCGGCCGAGTGCGTGGGCTTCACGCTCGCCGAGTCCAAGGTGCGCTCCAAGTACGGCGTGACCGTGGTGGGCGTGAAGACCCCGGGCGAGGACTTCACCTACGCCCAGCCGGACACCCGGGTGGGCCCGCGCGACACCCTCATCGTCTCTGGCCACACCGACCTCATCGACCGGTTCGCGGCCCGGCCCTGAGGCATGCCCGCGCCGTCAGGCCCCGAACTCCTCGGCCATCTCCTTGTCGCGCTGCGCGGCCGCGTCCATGGCACGGTTCACGAGGTCGCCCATGCCGCCGTCCAGGAACGCCTCCACGGCCTTCTCGGTGGTCCCGTTCGGGCTCATCACGGCCTTGCGCAGAGCCTCGGCCCTGGCCCCCTCCTGCTGGAGCATGATGCCGGCTCCCTTGACGGTGGCCGCGGCCATGGCCTCGGCGGAGGCGGCGTCCAGTCCCATCTCCGCACCGTGGGCGGCGATCAGCTCGGCCAGCAGAAACACGTAGGCCGGGGCGGAGCCGGCGGTCGCCACCACGGCGGAGAGCTGCTCCTCGGCCACCGGCACCACCAGGCCGGAGCCCTCGAAGAGAGCGCGCACGGCGGTGGTCTGCTCCTCGGTGACGCCCGGCCCGGGGGCCACGCCCACGACGCCGGAGCCCACCGTCAGGGGCGTGTTCGGCATGGTCCGCACGATCGGCTGCCCCGCCGGCAGCACGGCGGCCATGGTCGCGGCGGTGACGCCGGCTGCCACGGACACCACCACGGTCTCGGGGCGCAGCGACGGCGCCAGGTCCGTGAGGGTGGCGACCATGTCCTTCGGCTTCACGCCCACCAGGACGATGTCCGCCTCAGCGACCGCGGCATGGTTGGCGCGTTCGTCCCGCTCCTGGGAGGTCACGGTGACGCCGTGCTGCGCGGCGGCCTTCTCGGCGGAGGCGGCGGAGCGGGTGGTCGCGGTGACGTCCTCGGCGCGCACGGCGCCGGCCTCGAGGGCTCCGGCGAGGATCGCGCCGGTCATGGTGCCCAGGCCCAGGATGGTCAGCTTCATGGTCGGTCCATCTCCTTCGTGGTCGGGCGCAGAACGCCGCCGTCGTGGTGGTGGTCGGTCCCGCCGGCGGCCAGGTGCTCGCGGGCGAACGCGAGCGAGGCGGCGAGCATCTCCTCCCGCTGGCCCGCGTACTCCACGCCGCGCGTGCCCACCTCCACGCACACCGTGCCGGCCAGGCCCGCGGTCGCCAGGTGGCGCAGGGTCTCGGCCACGGGCTGGGTGCCCTCGCCGGGGACCAGGTGGTCGTCCTTGCCGGAGTCGTTGCCGTCGGTGAGGTGGACGTGCCGCAGCCGCGGGCCGAGCTCGCGGACGGCCGCCAGGGAGTCCGCCCGCGCGATGGCCGCGTGGGAGAAGTCCCAGCAGATGTGCTCGTACGGCTCGGGCAGCGGGTTCCAGTGCGGCAGGTACATCTTGGCCTTGCGGCCGTAGGCCCGCCACGGGTACATGTTCTCCACGGCGATCACGACGCCGGTCTCCGCCATGAGCTCGTGGATGCCCTCGGCGAAGCGCACCGCGTACGTGCCCTGCCAGCGGAACGGCGGGTGGGCGACCACGGTGGCCGCGCCCACGGCCTGCGCCAGCTCCACGGAGCGGCGGATCTTGGACCACGCGGAGCCCCAGACCTGCTGCGTGAACAGCAGGGTGGGCGCGTGGATGGAGTCGATGGGCATCCCGTGCCGCTCGGACAGCCGCGTCAGCCGCCGCGCGTCCTGGCTCCACGCGTTGTGCGTGACCATGACCTCCACGCCGTCGTAGCCGAGGTCCTCGGCGGTGGCGAACACGTCCTGGGTGCCCAGGGGGAACACGGACGAGGAGGACAGGGTCACGGGGATGTCCGCTCCGAAGCGCGCCGCGGGGGCCAGGTGCGCGGTGGAGTCCGGCATGGTCAGCGCACCCCCAGGCTCAGTCCCGGCAGGAGGGTGTCCGGGTTGAGGTTCACGTGGCCGACGCCGGGCCGGCCGTCCCGGGTGAGGTGGCCCTCGAGCATGAGCGCGTCGAGGCGGTTGAGGATCAGGCCCTCGCGCAGCGCCCACGGGCAGATCTCGAGCTGGGCGATGCCGAACGTGCGCATGGCCGTCAGCGCGACGATCGCCCCCGCGAACACCTGGTGCGCGCGCACGTCCGAGACGCCGGGCAGCTCCGCCCGCTCCGCGACGGTCATCGCCGCGAGGCGGTTCACCCACAGGTGCAGGTCGTCCGCGCGCAGGTGCCGCTTCACGAAGGGGCCCGCCGCCGACGGCGCCGCCCCGGTGATCCGGGCGAGGGAGCGGAACGTCTTCGAGGTGGCGGTGACCACCACGGGCGACTCGATGCGCGGGAAGGCCGTATACGCCTCCTCGAGTCGCTTCTCCACGTGCTTGCGGAGCTTCTTCACCGCCTTGGGGCTGGGCGGGTCCTCGAGCACCCAGTCGCGGGTGAGGCGGCCGGCGCCCAGCGGCAGGGACAGGGCGTGCGAGGGCAGCTCGTCCTGGCCGTAGGCGATCTCGAAGGAGCCGCCGCCGATGTCGAAGTTCAGGATGGAGCCGGCGCCCCAGCCCTGCCAGCGGCGCACGGCGAAGTACGTCATGGCCGACTCCTGGTCCCCCGTGAGCTCGGAGAGGTGCACACCGGTCTCGGCCTGCACGCGGGCCAGCACGGCGGCGCCGTTCGCGGACTCGCGGATCGCCGAGGTGCAGAACGAGATCATGTCCTCCGCCCGATGCTCCTCCGCGAACGCGGCGGCCTCCCGGACGAAGTCCACGAGCTCCCGCTGTCCCTCCTCCGTGATCGCCCCGTCGGCGTCCTGGTAGCGGATCAGCGGAAGGGAGCGCTTGTGCTCCGCGTAGGCGACGGGGCGGGCCCCCGGGTGGGCGTCCACGAGCAGCAGGTGGACGGTGTTGGACCCGATGTCCAGGACGCCGAGGCGCATGGCGCTCAGGCCTTCTTCCGCGCGGTGGTCTTCTTGGCCGGGGCCTTGCGGGCCGCCGGCTTCTTGGCACCGCCGCGGGTGGCCGGGCCCTTGGCACGCTTGTCCGCGAGCAGCTGGTAGGCCTCCTCCGCCGTGAGCTCCTCGGGCTGACGGCCGCGCGGGACGGTGATGTTGGTGACCCCGTCCGTGACGTACGGGCCGAAGCGGCCCTCCTTCACGGTGACCTTCTTGCCGGAGACCGGGTCCTCGCCGAACTCGGCCAGCGGCGGCTTGGCGGCCCCGCGGCCACGCTGCTTCGGCTGGGCGTAGATCTCGAGGGCCTGCTCCTGCGTGATGCTGAAGATCTGGTCCTCGGACTCGAGCGAGCGCGAGTCCGAGCCCTTCTTCAGGTAGGGCCCGAAGCGGCCGTTCTGGGCGGTGATGACCTCGCCCTCGGCGTCCGCGCCCACGACGCGCGGCAGGGACATCAGCTGCAGCGCCTGCTCGAGGGTCACGGTGTCCACGGACATGCTCTTGAAGAGGGAGCCGGTGCGGGGCTTCTCCTTGGCCGGCTTCTTCTTCGGCTTGGGCTTGCCGTTCTTGTAGTACTCGGTGGGCTGGGCGTCGAGCCAGGCCTGCAGCTCCTCCTCGGTCATCTCCGGGATGACCTCGGTGACGTAGGGCCCGTAGCGCCCGTCCCTGGCGACGACGGTCCGGCCCGTCTCCGGGTCCGTGCCGAGCTCGCGCTCGGAGGGCTGGGCGGTGGCGAACAGCTCCTCGGCCTTGGCCGGGGTGAGCTCGTCCGGGGCCAGGTCCTCGGGGACGTTGGCGCGCGGCGGGGTGGCGCCCGCCTCCGCGTCGGCCGGCAGCGACCGCTCCAGGTACGGGCCGTACTGGCCCACCCGCAGGGTGATGTCCTCGGTGATCGGCAGCGAGTTCACGGCCCGCGCGTCGATCTCGCCGAGGTTGTCCACCACGTGCTTGAGGCCCTCGACGCCCTTCTCCGTCTCCGCGGCGGGGGCCCCGAAGTAGAAGGTCTGCAGCCAGGCCTCGCGGCCGAGCTCGCCCGCCGCGATCCGGTCGAGGTCGTCCTCCATGCGGGCCGTGAAGTCGTAGTCCACGTACTTCGCGAAGTAGTCCTCGAGCAGCCCGATCACCGCGAACGCGGTCCACGACGGGACGAGCGCGGTGCCGCGCTTGGACACGTAGCCGCGGTCCATGATCGTGGAGATCGTCGGGGCGTACGTGGAGGGACGCCCGATCTCGCGGCGCTCCAGCTCGGCGACGATCGACGCCTCGGTGTAGCGGGCCGGCGGGGAGGTCTCGTGCCCGGTGGCCTCGATCGGGTCACCGGTGAGGCGCTCGCCCTGGGCCACCTGCGGCAGGCGGCGGTCCTTGGCCTCCGCGTTCTCGCCGTCGACCTCGGCGTCCCGGCCCTCCTCGTACGCGTCGAGGAAGCCCTTGAACGTGATGACGGTGCCCGAGGCGCTGAACTGCGCGAGGCGGCCGTCCTGCGCGGTGGCCGAGAGCCGCAGCGTGGCGGTGTAGCCCTTGGCGTCGGCCATCTGCGAGGCCACGGTGCGCTTCCAGATCAGCTCGTACAGGCGGAACTCGTCCGGGCGCAGCTCGGCCTTGACCTGGGCCGGGGTCCGGAAGGAGTCCCCCGCGGGCCGGATGGCCTCGTGGGCCTCCTGCGCGGTCTCGTTGCGCTTGGCGTAGACGCGCGGCTGGGCCGGCACGGCGTCCGCCCCGTAGAGCTCGGTGGCCTGGCGCCGGGCGGCCTGCACGGCCTCCTGCGAGAGGTTCACCGAGTCCGTGCGCATGTACGTGATGTAGCCGTTCTCGTACAGGCGCTGGGCCACCTGCATGGAGACGCGGGAGCTCATCCGGAGCTTGCGGGCGGCCTCCTGCTGCAGCGTGGAGGTGGTGAAGGGGGCGGCCGGGCGGCGGGTGTACGGCTTGTCCTCCACCGAGTCGACCGTGAAGTCCGCCCCGCGCAGCCCCTCGGCCAGCGAGCGGGCGCCGGCCTCGTCCAGGTGGGTCACCTTCTTGCCGGCGGAGGCCTTGAGTCGCCCGGCGTCGTCGAAGTCGCGGCCCGTGGCCACGCGCTCGCCGTCCACCGTGCTGAGGCGGGCCGTGAACGAGCTGCCCACGGCGTCCGCGGCCTGCGCGCCCTCGGCCACCGTGAAGGTGCCCTCCACGCCCCAGTAGTGGGCGGAGACGAAGGCCATGCGCTCCCGCTCGCGCTCGACGACGAGGCGGGTGGCCACCGACTGCACGCGGCCCGCCGAGAGCCCGCGGGAGACCTTGCGCCACAGCACCGGCGAGAGCTCGTAGCCGAACAGGCGGTCGAGGATGCGGCGCGTCTCCTGGGCGTCCACGAGGGCCTTGTCCAGCTCACGGATGTTCTCCAGACCGCGGCGCACACCCTCCTTGGTGATCTCCCCGAAGGTCATCCGGTACACCGGCACCGTGGGCTTGAGGGTGTCCAGCAGGTGCCAGGCGATGGCCTCGCCCTCCCGGTCCGCATCCGTGGCGAGGTAGAGGGCCTCGGCGTCCTTGAGCTCGCGCTTGAGCTCCGTGACCTTCTTCTTCTTGTCCGGGTGCACCACGTAGTACGGGGTGAAGCCGTGCTCCGTGTCCACGGCGAACTTGCCGAACGGGCCCTTCTTCATGTCCGCCGGCAGGTCCGAGGGCTTGGGCAGGTCGCGGATGTGCCCCACGGAGGAGTCCACCACCCAGCCGGAGCCCACCGCGTTGAGGTACTTCGCGATGGACTTGCTCTTGGCCGGGGACTCCACGATGACCAGCTTCTTGCCCTCGGGCACGGAAGCGGTCACGGAAGCGGGGGTAGTGGACAACGGGTCCTCCTGGGACGGGATTGCTGCGGGTCCGGGGCCGACGCGAGCCGACCCGTGTCCGCCGGGGGCGGACGTCCCCACATCGTAGGGCGCGCTGACCACGATAACGCCCGGCGTCCACGCGCCCGCCACCGCCCGTCCGCTCAGCCCTCCACGAGGAACCCGTCCTCGTGCAGCTCCCGCAGCGCGGCCAGCAGGCCGGCCCGGCCCGCTTCGTCCAGCTCCAGCAGCGCCGCGACCGCGCCCACCAGCTGCCCCACGGACAGCTCGCCGTCGCTGGCCGAGAGGACGCCCGCCGTCGCGGTGTCCAGGCGCGCCACACGCCGGAACCCGGAGCCCTGACGGGCCAGGATCACCTCGGGGTGCTCCGCCCCGAAGCGCTGGTGCCGCTCCTCCGTGACGTCCGCGGCCACGCGCAGGTGCAGTCCGCGCAGCGCGGCCAGGGCCGGGTCTCCCACGGCGTCCCCCGCCCCGGGGCCCGCGGCGAGCCGGTCCCGGCGGGCGACGGCGGCGGCCCACGCCCCGCCGAGGGCCTCGTCGACCGGCTGGGTCAGCTCCTCGGCGACCACCCACCCCCGGCCCTGGGAGCCGTCCGCGGCGGGCCGGCGCAGCCATACGTGTCCGAAGCCGACCCCGGCCACGCCGCGGGCGTCGAAGTCCTCGAGGTACCCGCGGTAGGCGGCCTCGTAGGCGGGCGGGTCGAGCTCGAGCGAGGAGTCCTGCAGCCACGTCTCCGCGTAGCCCGCGGGGTCCTGCCGGTCGCGCTGGAGGAACCAGGCCTGCATCCCCGGCGCCACCCACGAGCGCGGGCGCGCGTCCCACGGTGCGGTGTCGGCGTCGGCGGTGTCTCCCGCCGGGATCTCCCAGTTGGCGAGCAGCTGCGCGGTGCCGCCCTCGGCGAGCACGTCCGGCAGGGCCGCGATCAGTTCCGCAACGATCCGGTCGCCCTCGCGGCCGCCGTCGCGGTAGGTCAGCACGGGCGCGTCCGGGTCCGTGCGCGGGGTGATCACGAACGGCGGGTTCGAGACCACGAGGTCGAACCGCTCCCCCGCCACCGGCGCCAGCAGATCCCCGGCCGCCAGCCGGACCCGGTCCTCGAGCCGCTCCCGGTCGAGGCCGAGCACGTCCGCGTTGAGCAGCAGGTTGAACCGGGTGAACGCCAGGGCGCGCTCGGACAGGTCCGTGGCGGTGACGTGGTCGGCGTGGGCGAGCAGGTGCAGGGTCTGGATCCCGCAACCCACCCCCACGTCGAGGGCGCGGGCCACGGGACGGCGCTGCGTGGCGCCGGCGAGCGTGAGGGAGGCCCGACCGACGCCGAGCACGTGCTCGGGAGGCAGCGGGCCGCGCCGCTGCAGGGCCGTCAGGTCCGAGGCGATCCACATCCGGCCCGGCTCGTCCGCCTCGTACGGCGAGAGGTCCACCGCGCCGCGCACGCGCCCGTCCGGTCCCTCGACGACGAGCCCGGCCGCCACGGCCCCGGACAGGCCGAGGCTGGGCAGCGCGGCGTCGAGGTCGGCGGCGGGGACGGAGTCGCCGAGCAGCCAGGCCCCGACGGCGGCGGCGAGGCCCCGCATGCCGTGCCGGTCGCCGGGGCCGGCCAGGTGACCGGCGACGACGCGGCGGGCGGCCTCGGCGTGCTCGCGGTCCAGGGCGCGCGTGGCCACGGGTCCGAGCAGACCCTCGACGGCGGCGGTGGTGAACGGCAGGGCCGCCAGGTCCGCGGCGAGGGCCACGGCCGTGGCCGGGGTCAGCCGCGGGGCGGGGGGCGACGGGGGTGTCGGGACGGGACTCATGCCTCGGTCCTCTCGGCGGGGTGGGGGCGGTGGGCGCAGACGGGGCAGCGGTGCTCGGGGTCGTCGACGGCGCAGGCCGCGCAGCGGACCTCGAGCGTGGTGCAGGCCGGGTCGGTGCAGTTGCGCAGCGCCGAGGTCGGGGCCTCGCACGTGACGCACCGGCCGATGGTCTCGGCGTCGGCGGTGAAGCGGGTGGACAGGCGTCGGTCGAACACGGCCAGCTCACCGCGCCACAGTCCGGCGTCGCCGCGGGCCTCGCCGTAGCGGACGATGCCGCCGTCGAGCTGGTAGACCTCGGCGAAGCCGCGGTCCTTGAGCAGGGCGGAGAGGACCTCGCAGCGCACGCCGCCCGTGCAGTAGGTGATCAGCGGCACGTCCTTGAGGTGGTCCAGGGCCCCGGAGTCGACGGCGGCGAGCAGGTCGCGGGTGGTGTGCGCGTCCGGGACCACGGCCCCGTCGAAGCGGCCGATGGCCGCCTCCACCGTGTTGCGGCCGTCGAGGAAGCGCACGGGGTTCGCGCTGCCGGCGCGCTCGGCGACGAGCGCGTCCACCTGGGCGGGGGTGAGCCGTTCCCCCGTGCCGACGACCCCGTCCGCGTCCACGGTGATGCGCTCGGGGGCCCCGAACGCAACGAGCTCGGGCTTGACCTTGACGGAGAGGCGGGGGAAGTCCGCCGCCGAGCCGTCCGACCACTTCACCTCGAGGTCCCGGAACGCCGGATGCTCCCGCGTGCCGCGCACGTAGCGCTTGACCGCGTCGACCGGTCCGCCGACGGTCCCGTTGATCCCCTGCGGCGACACGATGATCCGGCCGGTCAGGCCGAGGGACGCCGCGAGCGTGCGCTGCCACAGCCGCACCGCCTCGGGGTCGGCGAGCGGGGTGAACCGGTAGTACAGCGCGATGCGGGAGAGGGGGGCGGTGCTCATCGAGGTCCAGGCTAGTGCGCGGCCCCGGACGTGACGGCCGTGAGCGACGGGCGGGGCCTGGCCCGCACCGGCCTCACGCCTTACCCTTCAGACATGACTGAGCATCTGGATCCGGCACTGGTCGACATCTGGTTCGCGGCCTGGTCGCGATCGCGCGGCTACCGCACGAGCCAGGAGGCGGGGCGACGCGCGGCCCTGCGCACCCCTTGCCCCGCCCGCATGATCCCCGGCGGCTCCGGTCGCGCCACGGTGGACGTGCCGGCCACGTGGGAGCACGTGGTGGTGAACCCCTCCCGCGCGGAGCTCGAAGACCTGCGCGAGGCGGTGCGGGACCAGGAGCAGATCCTGCTCACCGTGTTCGGCGACGCCGGCGAGGACCCGAAGGCCATGGGCCTGAAGGCCCAGGCCGAGCCGGAGCGCTTCATGACCATGGACATGGACCCCGAGCTGCAGGACGTGGAGCCCCCGCTGCTGCCCGAGGGCTATGAGGCCCGCGTGGACCAGCCGATGGAGGGCAGCCGTCGCCTGCGCATCCTGGCCGTCGGCGCCTCGACCGCTCCGGAGGGCGAGGAGGAGCTCGCCGCCCTCGGCTGGGTCACCGAGGAGGACGGCACCGCCGTCTACGACCGGATCTGGACGTCCCCGAACCACCGTCGCCGCGGCCTCGGCTCCCTCGTGATGCGCTACCTCACCTCCGAGGTCATGAGCGACGGTGAGATCAGCCGCGGCCTGCTCGTCGCCTCCCCGGACGGCCAGAAGCTGTACCGCCACCTGGCCTGGACCGACCTCGGCCCCGTGTCCATCTGGGGTCGCGGCCTGGCCGAGGACAACCCCACCGCCGAGCACACCGGCACCATGGGGGCGTGACCGGCCACCTCCCGGAGCACGATCCCTGGGCGGATCCCGCGGGCGGCTGGGGGCTGCCCGGCACGGCGGACGCCGCGCCGCCCGTCGACGACGCCGCCCCGGACTCCTCCGGACCGGAGCCGCAGCCCGTCGGTGAGGTGGTGGCCGACGTCGTGGCCGGGCTGTCCGTCACGGCACCCGGCGACCTGCGCCCGGACACGCCGGCGGGGGCCGCACTCCGTGCGGCACTGGGCCGGACCGGGCTGCCCGAACAGATCCGCCACGTCACCGAGCTGCCCGCCCGGCAGGCCCGGCACACGGACTGGCCCGCGGACGCGCCGGAGGGCCTGGTCAGGGCGTTCGCGGCGCGCGGCGTCGAGCGGCCGTGGCTGCACCAGGTGCGCGCCGCGAACCTGGCCGGTGCGGGGACGCACACCGTGCTCGCCACGGGCACGGCGTCGGGCAAGTCGCTGGGTTACCAGCTGGCGGTCGGCACCCGGCTGGCCGCCGACCCCCGGGCCACCGCGCTCTACCTCGCCCCCACCAAGGCCCTCGCGGCGGACCAGCTGACCTCCTGGCGCGCCCTCGAGCGGGACGGCGCCCCGGGGCTGCGCGCGGCTCCCTACGACGGCGACACCGCACCGCAGGATCGGATCTGGGCCCGCGAGCACGCCACCGTGCTCATGACCAACCCGGACATGCTCCACGTGGGGATCCTGCCGCACCACGAGCGGTGGGCCGCGTTCTTCCGGAATCTGACGTTCGTGGTGGTGGACGAGTCGCACACGTACCGGGGCGTCTTCGGCTCGCAGGTGGGGATCCTGCTGCGTCGACTGCGGCGCATCGCCGCCCACTACCGCGGGGACCGTCCGGAGACCGTGTTCATCGGGGCGTCGGCGACGTCGGCGGATCCGGCCGGGCACTTCGCCCGACTGATCGGGGCGCCGGCCACGGCCGTCACCGAGGACGCGTCCCCGCACGGGGCGGTCACGGTGGCGTTCTGGGAGCCGGAGCTGACGGACCGTCGGGGCGAGAACGGCGCGCCCGTCCGCCGCTCGGCGATGGCCGCCGCCGCCGACCTGGTCACGGACCTGGCCCTGCAGCAGGTGCGCACGCTGGCGTTCATCCGCTCGCGGCGCGGGGCCGAGGCCATCGCGAGCGCGGCCAAGCGGCAGCTCGAGGAGGTCGAGCCGGGGCTCGGCACCCGGGTCGCGGCCTACCGCTCGGGCTACCTGCCCGAGGAGCGGCGGGAGCTGGAGGCGGACCTGCGCTCGGGTCGGCTGCTGGGCATGGCCTCGACGCCGGCGCTGGAGATGGGCATCGACGTCGCGGGGCTGGACGCGGTGGTGGTGGCCGGCTGGCCGGGCACCCGCGCGTCGTTCTTCCAGCAGATCGGCCGCGCCGGGCGCGGCGGCCAGGATGCGCTCGCGTTCTTCGTGGCCTCGGACGACCCCCTGGACACGTTCGTGGTGGACCACCCGGAGGCCGTGTTCGACCTGGGCGTGGAGGACACCGTGGTGGACCCGGAGAACCCGCACCTGCTCGGCCCGCAGCTGTGCGCGGCCGCCGCGGAGCTGCCGATCACGCCCGAGGCGTTCGGCTGGTTCGGGGTGCCGGAGCGGGTGCGCGCCCTGCTGGACGTGCTGGTCGAGCAGGGGCTGCTGCGCCGTCGGCCGGCCGGCTGGTTCTGGACGCACCCCGAGCACGCCGCCGGCATGGTCTCCCTGCGGGACGACGGCGGCGGCCCCATGGACATCATCGACGCCGAGTCCGGCGCCCTGCTGGGCACGATGGACTCGCCCCAGACCCACTACCAGGCGCATCCCGGCGCGGTGTACGTGCACCAGGACCGCACGTACCTCGTGGAGGAGCTGGACGAGGACGCGCACGCGGTGGTCGTCACGCGCGCCTGGCCGGACTTCACCACGCAGGCCCGGGACGTCACGGAGATCGAGATCGTGGCGGTGCACCGCCGCCTGGACGCGCGGGAGGGCACCCTGCGCTGGTGCCTCGGGGATGTGCAGGTCCGCACCCAGGTGGTGTCCTTCCAGCGCAAGGCCTTGGTCTCCGGGGAGGTGCTCGGCGAGGAGCCCCTCGACCTGCCGGCGCGGGACCTGTTCACCTCGGCGGTGTGGTTCCAGGCGGCCTCGGACGAGCTCATCGCCGCGGGATTGACCACGGATCGCCTGCCCGGCGCCCTGCACGCGGCCGAGCACGCGATGATCGGCATGATGCCGCTCGTCGCCTCGAACGACCGCTGGGACATCGGCGGCGTCTCGATGGTCCTGCACCCGGACACCGGCTCCCCCGCCGTGTTCGTCTACGACGGCCGGCCCGGCGGGGCGGGCTTCGCCGAACGCGGCTTCGAGCAGGCGCGACGCTGGGTCGAGGCGACGGCGGGGGCCATCGCGGCCTGCGAGTGCGCGGAGGGCTGCCCGTCCTGCGTGCAGTCCCCCAAGTGCGGCAACCGCAACAGCCCCCTGGACAAGGCCGGCGCGCTGACCGTCCTGCGGTTCCTGATGGACCACGCCGATCACCTCGTCCCGGCGGACGCCTCGACCGACGGCTCGGGCGGCGGCGCCTCCGGCGGGTCCGCGGACGCGGCGCCCGGGGCCTGAGACCGCGGCGGACCCGCGACGGCATCGGCCGTGGCCGCCGGCAGCGGGGCGCGAGCGAGTTCGACCGCGACGCGCACCGTCCCGTCCTCGCGCACCTCGCACGCCACGACGGCGGCCCCGTTGCGTTCGGCGGTCCGCCCGGCCAGGACGCACGGCTCGTGGTCGGAGAGCCCGCGCCGGGCGTCGGAGGCGGCGAGCGCCGCCAGGTCGGCGGCCCCGGCCGCCCGGGCGCCGGTGACCGAGGCCTGCCCCAGCGCCGCGACGGCCAGCAGCAGCCCCGCCCCCAGGGCGGCCGTGCCCAGGACGGACACGGTGCCCGAACCGCGTTCGCCCCACGCGGGCGCCCTCCCGCGGGTCATGACCGGTCCTCCGGCCCGGCGGCGGGCGTTCCGGGCCGCTGCTCGGGGGCGGCGGCGTGCGCGGTGAGGGTGAGGGCCTCGGCCCAGGCGAGCGGCCCGGGGCCGGGCTGGACGACCTCGACGGTCACCCAGCCGCCCTCGACGGTGTGCGAGAGCGAGGCGTCGTCGCCGGCCATGCGCGCCACCGCGTCGCGGGCCGCCGCCTCGTCGTCGCCCCGGGCGAGGATGCGGGCGGCCGACGCCGCCGCGTCCTGACCCCGCACCTGCTGCACCGCGGCGGCGCCGGCCAGCAGGACGGACACGAGCACGAACGCGATCACGGGCAGCAGCACCGCGTACTCGGCCGTGACGGCCCCGGTCTCGCCGCCCCGGAGCCCCCGGGGCCGCCCCGCCGTCCGGGCGCCCGTACGGCGCGCGGACGGCGGGGCGGAGGTCGGGTGCTCAGTCACGCTGGAGCGCCCCGGTGACGAGGTCCACGAGCAGCGACTGCACGTCCGGGCTGGTGAGCACGACGGCCAGCACGCCCGCGAAGCCCACGGCGGCGAGCGTGAGGATGCCGTACTCGGCCGTGATCGCGCCGGTCTCCTCGCCCGCGGCGTCGACGACGCGGGCGAGGCGGTCGCGCTCGCTCGGGCGGGTGACGGCGGGCTGGGCGGAGTGGGAGCGGTGGGTCATGGTGGTCCTCCTGGAGTGGGCCCCGCGGTGCGGGGCGGTGGTGACGGCCCGGCCGGGCCGCTGGTCCCAGGCTGGCCCGCTCCGGGGCCCGCGCGCCGGGGGCGATGCGGATCCGGGGATGGGCCGGGGCGATCGGGGCCCTGTGCAGGACCGGACGCCCTGGCGTCGCCACGGCCTCAGCCCGGTCCCGCCCCGAGCAGGGCCATGACGACGGGCACCACGCCCCAGCACACGAAGGCGGGCAGCAGGCACAGCCCCAGCGGCATCACCAGGCGCACGGCGAGCTCCTCGGCCGCCCGTTCGTCGGCCCGCCGGGTCTGCTGACGGACGGCGGCGGCGGTCTCGGCCAGCGTGCGGGCGACGGCCATCCCGGACCGGTGCAGCGGTCGCAGTCGGGCGGCGGTCTCGGTCCACACCGGGTCCGTGTCGAGGCCCGCCCACGCCTCGTCCCAGTCCCGGCCCCAGAGCAGCAGCGCCGCCGTGGCGCGCAGGTCGCGGGCGCCCGGCAGGGTCCGGCCGAGGTCGTCCAGCGCGGCGGGCAGGGATCGGCCGGCGCTGAGCAGCGCCGCCAGCACGTCCAGCACGACGGCGGCGCCCACGGCCGCCGGCTCGCGCGCGGCCGAACGCAGCAGCAGGCGCGTCCAGGACCGCCCGGCCAGCCAGAACAGCAGCCCCACCGCGGCGACCACGGCGCCGAAGGGCGAGCGGACCAGGTCCCACGGGGAGGTGCCGAGCAGCCACGCGAGGCCGAGGCCGCCCAGGGGCAGCCACTGCAGCAGTCGGGACGTCGCGCCCGGCCCCGCCGCGGCCGAGCGGCGGGCCCGGGCCGCGTCCACGTCCGCCTCGAGGCTGTGGGCCAACCGCCGGGCCACGGCTGCGGGAGCCGCGCCCGCCCGGGCCCCGGCCTCGAGCGCCGCATCGATCAGCGCCCAGCCCGGGTCCCGTGCGGGGGTCCGCCAGGACGGGGTCCCGCCGCGGCGCGCCGCCTCCCGGTGCAGGGTGGCGTCATGAGCCATCGCGTCCCCCGCCTCCACATCCCAGGCCAGCGCCTCGGCCCGGCGTCGGGCGCGGTGATGGGCACAGCATGCGGCACCCGCCTCGCCCGGGCCCGACCCGCAGGCGGGCAGGGTGCACGCGGTCTCCCGCCAGGCCTGCTCCTCGGTCAGGCCGGCCGCGACGAGGGCGGCCCAGCGGCGCAGCGCGCCGACGAGCACCTCCGTCTCCTCCTCCGGCCTCGCCCGCCCCGCCCACCAGGGCAGCAGCGGCTCGGCACGCCCAGCGCGCGACCGTCGTGCCTGCCCGGCCGCCGTCGTCGTGCTCACCGGCCGCTCCGCCCCGCCAGCCGGGCCGCGAGCGCGGGCATGCCGGGTCCTTCGACGGTCCGCCCGCCCGTCGCCTCCGTCCCGGGCCGCCACGTGAGGGCGGGCAGCAGGGCGAACCCGTCGGCGCGCGGGTCCGGGACGGCGAGCTCGACGGGGTGCCGCCCGTGGCCGTCGCGGGCGATGTGCAGCACGGCGTCCACGCCGGCGCGGGCCTGCGCGGCCACCGTCTCGGGCCGCCAGCCGGCCAGGGAGGCCATGGCCGTCAGCCGGGCGGGCACCTCGGCGGCGGCGTTGGCGTGCAGGGTGCCCCACGCGCCCTGGTGGCCGGTGTTCAGGGCGGTGAGGACGTCGGCCACCTCGGCGCCGCGGCACTCGCCGACCACGAGCCGGTCCGGCCGCATCCGCAGCGCGTGGCGGACGAGCTCGGCCAGTCCGACCTCGCCGGCGCCCTCCGCGTTGGCGGCGCGGCACTGCAGGGCGACCACGTGCGGGTGATCGGGCGCGGCCTCGGCCGTGTCCTCCACGACGACGATCCGTTCGTCCCCCGGCACCCGGCCGAGGGCCGCGGAGAGCAGCGTGGTCTTGCCCGCCCCGGTCGCGCCGCTGACCAGGACGGTGGCGCGGTCGCGCACGAGCGCTTCGAGGGCGTCGGCCCAGAGGGCGCCGTCCGGCCAGCCGTCGGCCAGCGCGGCCAGCGACGGCGTCGCCGCGGCCGGGATCCGCAGGCTCAGCAGGGTGCCGCCGCCGCTGACCGGGGGCAGGACCGCGTGGACGCGCACGCCGCCCACGCGGGCGTCGGCCAGCGGCACCGCCGCATCGAGGCGGCGGCCGGCCCGGTGCAGCAGCCGCACCGCGAGCGCCCGGGCGGCCTCGGGGTCGAGCCGACCGGGGCGGCGGACGAGGCCCTCGTCCCCGTCGGTCCACACCGCGCCCGCGCCGTCCACGAGCACGTCGGTCACGCCCGGCGTGCGCACCCAGGGTGCGAGCGGGCCGAAGCCGTCGAGCTCATCGACCAGCGCCGCCACGCGCGGGTCGTCGATCGGCGCGTCGAGGGCCTCGGCGATCAGCGGGGCCAGCGGCGGCTCCGCCCCGTCCGCGGCCGAGGCACGGGCCTCGGCCACGCGTCGGCGTACGACGGCGGCGTCCAGCCCGTCGGGGCCCGCTGCGGGTGCGGCGAGCGGCGGCGCGGCGACCTGCGTGCGTTCCGGCTCGGCCGGGCCGGTGCGGGGCCACGGGAACCGCCGGCCGCCCTCGGGCGGGGCGGGGCGGCGTCGTCGGCCCCGGGGCGGGCGGGCCGGGGCGGCGGGGACGAACGGGCGCATGGCGGGCCTCCTGCGGGTCGGGGCGGCCGCCGCGGTCCGCGGCCGCCGGCCCGTCCAGTCCACCGTCCCGCCCGGGTGCCCGCGCCCCCGGTCCCGCCGCTGGGGACACGGGCCCGCCCTCCGGCGCCTGTGCAGGAGCGGGCGGCGGCGCGCAGCCGTCAGTCGCGCAGGATCCGGTGGGTCCGCGCGTCGCGCACGCGGGAGTCGTCCCACGGCACGTCCCAGCCCAGCAGCGCCAGCACGCGGTCGAGCAGCGCCGCCGTGAACCCCCACACCAGGCGCTCGCCCACGAGGAAGCCCGGCGTCTCGCCGCGGCGGCCGCCGGGCCGGGCCACGCGGCACCGGTTCGCGGGGTCCACCAGGTCCGCGACCGGCATCCGGAACACGGCCGCGGCCTCGGCCTGGTCGACCACCGCCACGCGGCTGGGGTCCCGCCACCACCCGAGCACCGGGTGCACCACGTGCCCGGAGACCACCACCGGCACCGCCGGCAGCACGCCCAGGACCTCCACGCCGGCCGGGTCCAGGCCGGTCTCCTCCTGCGCCTCGCGCAGGGCCGTGGCCACGACGTCGGCGTCCTCGGGGTCGACGCGACCGCCGGGGAACGCGATCTGCCCGGCGTGCTGGCGCAGGGTGGCGGCGCGCTGGGTCAGCAGCACGTCCACGTGCGGGTGCACGCGCCCGGCGTCGTGACGGGCGGGGACGTCGTCGAGGGCGCCGAACAGGATCAGCACGGCGGAGGGGCGCGGATCGCCGGACCGGGGCCAGTCGAAGCCCCACATCGGCACGGCCTCGGGCGGGACCGTCGTGAGCGACGCCGGGTCGTGGTGACCGGGCGCCTCCGCAGGGGGCGCGCCCCACCGGGCCACGAGGTCCGCCAGCTGCTCACGCGCGCCCGCCAGGGACGCGTCGGACGTCCCGGCGGCGTCGCGGGAGGTCGGGCGGGGGCTCGCGGGGGTCTCAGGCATGGCCCCCACGCTAGTCGCCGGTCGTAGCCTCGGGGCATGACGGCTCCCCTGACCTCGCTCCCGGCGACCACCGCGTCCCCGGATCCGGTGGACGTCGCGGTGATCGGCGCCGGCCAGGCCGGACTGGCGGCCGGCTACTTCCTGGCGCGGGCCGCGCGGGACGTCGACCGCGGGCGCCGGCCGGGCCCGCCGCCGTCGTTCGTCCTGCTCGACGCGTCCGCCCACCCCGGCGGCGCGTGGCCGCACCACTGGGACTCCCTGCGCCTGTTCTCCCCCGCCGAGCACTCCTCCCTGCCGGGCCGACCCATGCCGCCGTCGCCCGGCCCCGGCACCCCGGACGCCGGGCACGTCGTCGCGTACCTGGCCGACTACGAGGACCGCTACGGCCTGCCGGTGCGGCGCGGCGTGCGCGTCACGGCGGTGACGCACGACGCCGCCGCGTCCCCGCCGTTCACCCTGCGGCTCGAGGACGGCACGGCCCTGAGCGCCCGCGCGGTGGTCTCCGCGACCGGCTCGTTCACCCGCCCGTTCGTGCCGGCTCTCCCGGGCGCCGACCGCTTCGGCGGCACGCAGCGGCACTCCGCCGCGTACCGCTCCCCCGACGCGTTCGCCGGGCGGCGCGTCCTCGTGGTGGGCGGCGGCAACTCGGGCGCCCAGATCGCGGCTGACCTGCTGCTGGCGGGTGTCGCCACCACGTGGGCCACCCGGCGTCCGCCCCGGTTCATGCCGGACGACGTGGACGGGCGGGTGCTCTTCGACCGGGCCTCGGCGCGCGTGCTGGGCCGCTCCGAGGCGCGCGTGGGCGACCTCGGGGACATCGTCATGGTGCCCTCGGTGATCCGCGCCCGCGACGAGGCCGGGCTCCACGCGGTCCCCGCGCCCACCGCGCTCACGCCGGAGGGCGTCCGCTGGGACCACGACGCCGGCGCGAGCCACGGCTGGCCCGCCGCCAGCCGCGCCGCGGCCCGGGTGCGCGGTGCCGAGCACCCGGTGGACGACGTCGTCTGGTGCACGGGCTTCCGGGCGGACCTGCGCCATCTGCGGGGCCTCGAGCTGACCCGCCGCCCGTCCGGGGTGCCGGCGACGGAGCGTGCGCTGCCGACCGCCTCGGTGGACGTGCCGGGACTGCACCTGCTCGGCTACGACGACTGGTGCGGGGCCGCCTCGGCCACGCTCGCCGGCGTGGGGGTGCATGCGCGCCGGGCCGTCGACGCGATCCTCGCGGGCCTCACCGCGGGCTGAGCGGGCGCGCCGGCCGGGCGCTCAGGCCTCCAGCCCGTGGCCGAGGGCGCGCAGCTCCCGGCGCGTCCGCCCCGCGCGCAGGAGCTCGAGCAGCTCCTCCCGGCCGGGCTTGAGCTCGTAGGCCAGCAGGGCGCGCGCCCGCTCGGGGTCGGTCTCCCCCTCGCCGTAGGACGGGCACCAGCGGGCGATCGGGCACGCCCCGCACGCCGGGCGGCGCGCGTGGCACACGCGGCGGCCGTGGAAGATCAGCCGGTGGGAGAGCATCGTCCAGTCCCGGCGCGGGAACAGGGCGCCCACGGCGTGCTCGACCTTCACCGGGTCGGTCTCGTCCGTGAACCCCAGGCGCCGGGCGAGCCGGCCGACGTGCGTGTCCACGGTGATCCCGGGCTGGCCGAAGGCGTTGCCGAGCACCACGAACGCGGTCTTGCGGCCCACCCCGGGCAGCGCCACGAGGTCCTCGAGACGGGCGGGGACCTCGCCGTCGTGCCGGGCCACGAGCTCCTGGGACAGCCGCAGGATCGCGGAGGCCTTGTTCCGGTAGAACCCCGTGGAGCGCACGAGCTCCTGCAGCTCGGGCTCGGTGGCCGCGGCCATCGCGTGGGCGTCCGGGAAGCGGGCGAACAGCGCCGGCGTGGCCGCGTTGACCCGCACGTCGGTGGTCTGGGCGGACAGCACCGTGGCCACGAGCAGCTCGAACGGCGTCTCGAAGTCCAGCTCGGCGACGGCGTACGGGTACGTCTCGGCCAGGATCCGGTTGATCCGCCGCGCCCGGCGCACCAGTGCCAGCTGGGTCTCCCCGGTCGGCGTGCCCGTCGACTCCGTCTCCATCCGCGCGTCCTCCCGCCCTCGTCCGATCCGCTCAGGTCCGACCATCCTAGGGAGCGGGGCGCGTGCCGACGTCCACACCGGGTCCGGCCCCGGCTTCCGGGCACGATGCGACACACCGGACCCGAGGATTTGTGGCGACGACGCCGCGCGCGGCATGCTGAGGCGGGAGACTAGTGTGGGACGCGTCACATCCGTGCCACGCACCGACCGCACCACCCCGAAAGGACCCCGTCGATGGACGAGCAGATCCCCACGTTCCCGCCCCCGGCCGAGTTCGCCGCCCAGGCGGTGGCCGGAGCCGACCTGTACGAGGAGGCCGCCGAGGACCGCCTGGCCTACTGGGCCCGCCGCGCCCGCGAGGTCCTGCACTGGGAGCAGGACTTCACCGACGTCCTGGACTGGTCCGACGCACCCTTCGCGAAGTGGTTCGTCGGCGGCACCACCAACGCCGCGTACAACGCCCTGGACCGCCACGTCGAGGCCGGCCACGGCGACCGCGTGGCCATCCACTTCGAGGGCGAGCCCGGCGACACCCGGACCTACACCTACGCCGACCTGGCCGCCGAGGTCCGGCGCGCCGCCAACGCGTTCGAGTCCCTCGGCGTGACCAAGGGCGACCGCGTGGCCGTCTACCTGCCGATGATCCCCGAGGCCGTCATCACGATGCTCGCGTGCGCGCGCATCGGCGCGGTCCACTCCGTGGTGTTCGGCGGCTTCTCCTCCGATGCCCTGCGCTCCCGCGTGGACGACGCCGAGGCCAAGCTCGTCGTCACGGCGGACGGCTCCTTCCGCCGCGGCAAACCCTCCATGCTCAAGCCCGCCGTGGACCAGGCCCTCTCCGCGCCCGGCCACACCGCCGAGCACGTGCTCGTGGTCCGCCGCAACGAGGCCGAGGTCGAGATGACCGAGGGCCGCGACCTGTGGTGGCACGACGTCGTGGACGGCCAGTCCGACGAGCACGAGCTCGTGTGGCACGACGCCGAGCACCCGCTCTACATCCTGTACACCTCCGGCACCACCGGGAAGCCGAAGGGCATCCTGCACACCACCGGCGGCTACCTCGTGCAGGCCGCGGTCACCCACCACGACACCTTCGACCTGCACCCGGAGTCGGACGTCTTCTGGTGCACCGCCGACGTCGGCTGGGTCACCGGGCACTCCTATGTCGCCTACGCACCGCTGGTCAACGGCGCCACCCAGGTGATCTACGAGGGCACCCCGGACTCCCCGCACCAGGGCCGCTGGTGGGAGATCGTGCAGAAGTACGGCGTGAGCATCCTCTACACGGCGCCGACGGCGATCCGCACGTTCATGAAGTGGGGCCGGCACATCCCGGACGAGTACGACCTCTCCAGCCTGCGCGTGCTCGGCTCCGTGGGCGAGGCCATCAACCCGGAGGCCTGGCGCTGGTACCACGAGGTCATCGGCGCCGGCCGCTGCCCCATCGTGGACACCTGGTGGCAGACCGAGACGGGCGCCCACATGCTCACCCCGCTGCCCGGCGTGACCACTCTCAAGCCCGGTTCCGCCCAGCGGCCGGTGCCCGGCGTCGTGCTGGAGGTCGTGGACGAGCTCGGCGAGCCCATGACGGACACGAGCGCGGGCTTCCTCGTGGTGCGCGAGCCGTGGCCGTCCATGCTGCGCGGCATCTGGGGAAACCCGGAGCGCTTCAAGGAGACCTACTGGTCCCGCTTCCCCGGCATGTACTTCGCCGGCGACGGCGCCCGCTACGACGAGGACGGCGACATCTGGCTGCTGGGCCGCGTGGACGACGTCATGAACGTCTCCGGCCACCGCCTGTCCACCACCGAGATCGAGTCCTCCCTCGTGGCGCACCCGTCCGTGGCCGAGTCCGCGGTGGTCGGCGCGAAGGATGAGACCACGGGCGAGGCGGTCGTCGCGTTCGTCCTGCTCACCGAGGACGCCGCCGCGGCCGATCGCGACGTCGCCGAGGTCGAGGAGGAGCTGCGGCAGCACGTGGGCAAGGACATCGGCCCCATCGCCAAGCCCAAGCGCGTGCTCGTGGTCCCCGAGCTGCCCAAGACGCGCTCCGGCAAGATCATGCGCCGCCTGCTCAAGGACGTGGCCGAGGGCCGCGACCCGGGCGACTCCACCACGCTGGCCGACCCCACGGTCATGCAGCGCATCGTGGAGACGCTCGCCCCGAAGGCCTGAGCCGGCACGACGACGCCGCCCCGGACCGCACGCTGCGTGCGGTCCGGGGCGGCGTCGTCGGTGGGCGGGCCCGCCTCAGGCGCGGGCGGCCGCGTCCCGGCGGACCAGCTCCACGGCCTCGTCGGGCGTGTACCCGAGGCGCTCGAGCAGGGTGTCCAGACAGCGCCGCACGGCCTGGTGCGCGGCGTCGGCGCGGGCGTCCGCCGAGGCGGCCACGAACGTGCCCGCGCGACCCCGGGTGCGGATGGTGCCGTGCGCCTCGAGCTCCTTGTAGGCCCGGGCCACGGTGCCCGGTGCCACGCCGAGCTCGGCGGCGAGCACGCGCACGGGCGGCAGTCGGTCCCCGCGGGCCAGGGATCCGGAGGCGACGCCGGCCAGGACCGCGTCCACGATCTGCCGGTAGGGCGGGGCCGGCAGGCTCGCGTCCACCGCCACGACCGGCAGGGAGGCGGAGACCACGCCCGCGGCCCCGTCGGCGACCGGGGCCGCCGCGAACGGACCGGGGAGCCTCATCGACTCACCGGTGCCGCGCGTCGAGACGGCCATCCTCGCGCTCCCGCACGGCGGGGGCCAGCTCGTCCTCGATGGCGAGGTCGCCCGAGGAGTCGTCCGGGTGGCGGAGCAGGTGGATGGCGGAGACCGCGAGGCCGCCCCACACCAGGAGGATGGCCAGGGACATCATGACGATCGCTGCGGTGCTCATCGGTCAGAGCTCCTTCCGGGTGGTGGCCGCGGGCACCACCGGCAGGGCGCCGGTGGGGACGGTGCCCTCGGGCACGGCGTTGTGCGGGATGAGGTCGCCGTGGATCTCGCTGTCCAGGTCCTCCGCGTAGAGGTTGGACTTGCGGGACCACGGGATCAGGGAGAGCAGGACGGCCAGGGCGACGGAGCCGAGCGCGATGCCCCAGCCGAAGACGCCGAGGAAGTCGCCCGGGTAGCCCTCATAGCCCTCCGCGATCACCTTCATGATCCAGGAGAGCCAGATGTAGGCGAGCACGATCGGCATGAGCACGCCGATCAGCAGCACGTACCCGCGGCCGACCTTGAAGGAGGAGACGGCGTTGAGGTGCGCCGTGATGCGGCGGGCCGAGCCCAGTGCGCCGGTGACCAGGAGCACCGACAGGAGCGCCGCGCCCACGATGCCGAAGTTGTTGGCGAACGCGTCCATGGTGTCGAGCATCTGCAGGCCCGTGGTGGTGGAGAACAGGGCGAGGGAGACCACCCCGGACAGGCCGATCACGACGATCGTGGCCGTCCAGCGGCCCCAGCCGAGCTTGTCCTTCACGGCGGAGATGACGACCTCGAGGATCGAGATCAGCGAGGTGAAGCCGGCGACCACGAGCGAGCCGAAGAACAGCACGCCGATCAGGGCGCCGAGCGGGGCCTGCGAGATCAGGGTGGGGAAGGCGATGAACGCCAGGCCGATGCCGCTGCCGGCCACCTCGGACACGGACACGCCGGAGGCCTGCGCCATGAAGCCCAGGGCGGAGAACACGCCGATGCCGGCTAGGATCTCGAAGCCCGAGTTGGAGAAGCCGACGACCAGGCCGGAGCCGGTAAGGTTCGTCCGGCGGTTGAGGTAGGAGGCGTAGGTGATCATGATGCCGAAACCGACGGACAGCGAGAAGAAGATCTGGCCGTAGGCGGCGATCCAGACGCCGGGGTCAGCGAGCGCGGCCCAGTTCGGCGTGAACAGGGCGTCCAGGCCCTGGGCGGCGCCCGGCAGGGTGAGGGCGATGCCGACGAGGATCAGGAACATCACGATGAGCAGCGGGATGCCGACCATCGAGGCCAGGGCCACGCCCCGGCGCACGCCGAAGCCCATGATGAGCAGCGTGATCACCCAGACGGCGAGCATGGGCCAGAAGACGCCCGAGACGAAGTCGAAGGACGGGGACGGGTCGTCGGCGACCCGCAGGTAGTCGCCCATGAGGAAGGTCTCCGGGTCCTCGCCCCACCGCTGGTCCACGGAGAACCAGGTGTACATGATCGCCCAGCCGATGATCGCGGCGTAGTAGATCCCGATGACGACGCAGATGAGCACCTGCCACCAGCCGACGGTCTCGGTCCACCGGGACAGGCGCCGGAACGCCAGAGGCGCGGAGCCGCGGAAGCGGTGGCCGATCGCGTAGTCGAAGAACAGCAGCGGGATGCCCGCCGTGAGCAGCGCGATCAGGTAGGGGATGACGAACGCGCCACCGCCGTTCTCATAGGCGACGTAGGGGAAGCGCCAGATGTTGCCGAGGCCCACGGCGGAGCCGATGGCCGCCAGGATGAAGGCCCACCGGCCGGTGAACTCCTCCCGGGTGCGCTTCGGCGCCGTGGCGGGCGCGGAGACGGTGCTGGACATGCAGGACCTCCGAGGGTCGGGGAAACTCGAGTGTGACGGATGCCACAATAGTCGACGCGGGCCGTTACCGGACAGTCCGGTCCGGAATGCGGGCGTCAGGCGCGTGGCGCGGCGCCGGCTCAGCCGCCCGGGACGCAGTCCCCCGAGGGGACCGTGGCTGTCATCCCCGGGGCCGCGGCGACGACGGGGGCGATGGTGTCCGCCGTCAGGGCGTAGCCGACGGCGTCCGAGCCCGGGGCCCGGGCGAACACCAGACCGGCCAGGTTCCCGGCGGCGTCCACCACCGGGCCGCCCGAGTAGCCGTGGCGGATGTCCGCCGCGAGGGTGTAGACGTCCACCATGCTCGCGGCCCCGGTCAGGACGTCGCCGAGCGGCACCTCGCCGACAGCCTGCACGGTCGCGGGGGTGGAGGCGAACGGGCCGCCGTCGGGGTACCCCAGGACGGAGGCCGACGCGCCGCCCGTCAGCTCGGCCCCGACCGGCATGACGGGCAGGTCCGCGTCGTCGACCGCCAGGACGGCGAGGTCGTGCGCCGTGTCCAGGTGGACGATCCGCGCCGCGTGCACGCCGCGGGCGCGGTCCGTCACGGTGGGGGCGTCCACGCCGAGGACCACGTGCGCGTTCGTGAGCACGCGGTCCGGGGCCACGGCCACGCCCGAGCCGCTCTGCACCTGGTTGCACTGCGCGGCCGTCCCGGTCAGCCGGACGACGGCGGCCGACGCCGAGGAGGCGGCGGGAGTCGAGGGGGCGGCCGTCGACGTCGACGAGGCGGGGGCGGTCGTCGTGGCCGACGGCGCGGCGGACGTGGACGACGAGGCCGCGGCGGCGTCGTCGGGCTCCTCGGGGGTCGCCGCGGCGGACGTCGCGGGCGGGGCGGACGGGGAGGAGGCGGCCGAGGGCAGACCCGGCGTCGCGGCCGGGGCCGGAGCGGCGCGGACGCCGTCGTCGGTCTCCGGGACGGGGGCGGGCAGCTCGAGCTCCGGCAGCACGTCCAGGTCGGCGACGGCGGAACGCGAGCGGGCGGCCCAGGCCAGGAGCGAGTCGGGCATCACGGTGTCCAGCGCTGCGATCACCCGCGAGCGGGTCACCTCACGGGTGACCGCGGTGGAGCCGGAGGCCGCGATGGAGAACGCCACGAGCCAGAGGACGAGGGCGCCCGCGAGACCGGTGGCGAGCGCGCCGAGCAGGCGGTCGACGAGTCGCAGCGCCGGCAGGTTCACGCGCAACCGGATCGCCTCGCCGATGGCGGCGCCCACGTACTGGCCCGCCGCCACGAGCACGACGAGGGTGGCGATCAGCGCGGCCCACCGCCACTGCGGCGCGGTGACGAACTTCGCCACCTCAGGCAGGGCGTAGAACGCGATCGCGGCGCCGCCGACCAGGCCGACGAGGTTGCCCAGCACCACCCACAGGCCGCGACGGTGACCCTGGACCAGGAGCATCGCGAGCGCGACGATGAGCAGGACGTCCAGCCACGTCAGACCCAGCGGCATGGGCGACCTCCTTCGGATGTGACGGCACCGGCCACGCACGGGGACGGCCCGCGCACCCGGTGGAGGATCCAGGGTATCGGCCCGCACTGGGGTATGGGGCACAATGGACGCCAGTGAACCGGGCGGCTCCTCCGCCGCGGTGTGAGGAACTGGCCACAGAGAGGACACGCACACATGGATCTCGAGGTTCTGCGGAAGGCTCCGCTGTTCACCAACCTGGACGACGAGGTGTTCGCCATCCTCACCTCGGAGCTGACCGAGGTCGAGCTCTCCCGCGGCGCGTCCGCGTTCCACGAGGGCGACCAGGGCGATCAGCTGTACGTGATCATGTCCGGCAAGATCAAGCTCGGCCGCACCGCCTCGGACGGCCGCGAGAACCTCGTGGCCGTGCTCGGCCCCGGCGAGATCTTCGGCGAAATGGCCCTGTTCAACCCCGCCCCGCGCAACGCCACCGCCACCGCGGTGTCCGCCACGCGCCTGGCCGGTCTGCGCCACGAGAACCTGCGCCGCGCCATCGCCTCGTCGCCGGACGTGTCGGTCCAGCTGCTCCAGGCCCTGGCCCAGCGTCTGTCCAAGACCAACGAGTCCCTGGCGGACCTGGTGTTCTCGGACGTGCCGGGCCGCGTGGCCAAGGCGCTCCTGGACCTCGCGGACCGCTTCGGCCGCCCGGCCGCGGACGGCCTGCTGGTGGCGCACGACCTCACGCAGGAGGAACTCGCCCAGCTGGTGGGCGCGTCCCGCGAGACCGTGAACAAGGCCCTGGCCGAGTTCGTCCAGCGCGGCTGGATCCGCCTGGAGAACCGCGCCGTGGTCATCCTGGACCTGCAGCGTCTGCGCCAGCGTTCGCGCTGACGCTCCCCGCCCTGGAGCGGGCCACCCCGGTCAGTCCCGGGTGGCCCGCTCCACCCGCATCCGGGGGGTGCCGTCGTCGCCGGCCTCGGTGACCAGGTGGTATTCCGGCACGGGGCCACGCCGGGCACAGGGCGTGACGGAGAGCAGGAAGGCGGCGGCCGTCCGGTGCGCCGCGACCCGACGCACGATCACCTGCGTCAGCGGGGTCGCCACCTGGTCGAAGGGTGCCGTGCCCTCCGCCCCGGCGGGTCCGGGCAGCCGCAGCGGGCCGGCCAGCGCGCGACACGCGGGCACCCACGCCTGGAGTTCGGGACCGGGTTCCTCGGATGCCGGCGCGGACTGCACCGGTGGGGTCGTCGTGGCGAACACGGCCGTGTCGAAACGTCGGTGGACGTGGGGCGCGGAATGCCAGCGCATGACGGGGCGCAGCAGGTCGGCGCGCAGTCCGAGGCCGCGCGAGGCCAGCAGATGGGGCAGACTCTCCGAGCCCTCCTCGAGGGAGCTGCGGCCCCCGCCCCAGGTCTCGACGCGCGCCGTGGACACGACGTCCGTGTCGGAGCGACCGGCGAGGAGCACTCCGGCCTCGTCGTGGAGCTGACGGACGGCGGCCACCACGTGCTGCCGCGCACGCCGCCGATCCGTGGTCCCGAACGTGTGGGCCCACTGGGAGGGCTCGGGCCCGTACCACGGGCACAGGTCGGCGTCGGACTCGATGAGCGCGCCGCCGGGCAGACCCACGCGGCCGAGCGGGGTGCGTCCCGCGCGGTGACGGAGGAAGACCTCCGGGCCGTCGTCGCCGTCGCGTACGAGCACCACGGCCGACCCGGGCCGGGCCGGGCGCACCTGGCGGAAGCGCCGGTCCAGCCACTGGCGGGTGAGGTCCTCCTCCTGCTCCGGGACCGGCAGCAGCAGGCCGGCCGGATCAGCGGACACGGACGGTGATCTCCACCTCGACGGGAGCATCCATGGGCAGCACGGCCACGCCGACGGCGGAGCGCGCGTGGCGGCCGACCTCGCCGAAGATCTCGGCCAGCACGTCCGAGGCGCCGTTCACCACGCCGGGCTGACCGGTGAACGCGGGGTCGGAGGCCACGAAACCGACGACCTTGACGACCTGGGCGACCCGGTCCAGGTCGCCCAACAGCTCGTGCACCGCGGCCACCGCGTTCACGGCGCACACCCGCGCGAGCTCCTGGGCGCGTTCCGGGGTGACCTCCGCGCCCACCTTGCCAGTGGCGGGCAGGGCGCCGGCCACGAAGGGGAGCTGGCCGGAGGTCAGCACGAGGTCGCCGTCCCGCAGGGCCGGGACATAGGAGCCGACCGGCGCCGCGACGGCGGGTCGGTCGATGCCGAGCTCCGCGAGGCGGGCCGCGACTGCGCCGTCGCCCCAGGCGGGGGCCGAGGACTGCGCCGTCACGTTCACGCCGCCTTCGGACGCTTGAGGTAGGCCACGGGGTTGTTCCCCTCGGGGCCCGGGATCACCGTGACGAGCTCCCAGCCGTCCTCACCCCACTGGTCGAGGATCTGCTTGGTCGCGTGGATGAGGAGGGGGATCGTGGCGTACTCCCACTGCGTCTGCTGAGTCATGGGACCCACCCTAGCCACCGGCGCGGACCCCGGAAGAGGTCCCAGGTGCCCGCGCTACACTCGCGCCCATGGCCTCCCGCACGACCCGCTTCCCCGCGCCCTCGAGCGCCCCCGGCCGCCTCCTCGCCTTCGTGGGCCTGTCGGCGCTGGCTGGCCTGCTCGTGGCGGCCCTCCTGCTGCCCGTCGCGGGCCTGGCCGGTGTCGCCGCCGCGTCGGGTCGGGAGATGCTGGACGAGCTGCCGGACGAGCTGCCCGCGGAGCCGGTGTCCGTCCCGTCGCGCATCCTCTCGGAGGACGGTGAGGAGATCGCCGTCTTCTATGAGGAGAACCGCACCCCGGTCCCACTGGACAAGATCTCAAAGCACATGCAGCACGCGATCGTGGCCATCGAGGACGAGCGCTTCTACGATCACGACGGCGTGGACGCGCGCGGCCTCATTCGCGCGACCGTCAACAACGCCACCTCCGACTCCACGCAGGGCGCCTCCACCCTCACCCAGCAGTTCGTGAACAACATGCTGGTGAACGTGCAGCAGATCCGCGGCGACTCCCGCCTCACCCTCTCCGGCTCCAAGAACATCGCGGACAAGGTCAAGGAGATCAAGCTGGCCGTCGCCGTCGAGAAGCAGATGTCGAAGGACGAGATCCTCGAGGGCTACCTCAACATCGTGCTGTTCTCCGGCCGTGCCTACGGGGTCGAGGCTGCCTCGCAGTACGTGTTCGGCAAGTCCGCCGCCGACCTGGAGAGCTGGGAGGCCGCCACGCTGGCCGGCATGGTCCAGTCCCCCACCCGGTTCAACCCGGCCCGCAACCCGGAGGAGGCCACGGAGCGGCGCAACCTCGTGCTGAACGCGATGAAGGACAACGGCTACCTCTCCCAGGAGGAGTACGACCACGCCGTCGCCCAGCCGATGGAGGTGGTCATGGAGTCCCGCCCCTCGGGCTGCCTCTACGCCAAGTTCGGCACCTACTTCTGCGACTACGTGGAGCGGCAGATCCTCGCCGACCCCACGTTCGGCCCGGACGTCCAGTCCCGCCAGGCCCTGCTGGACCGCGGCGGACTCACCATCCGCACAACGATCGACTCGACGCTCCAGAAGGAGACCGAGAAGAACCTGCGCGCCTCGGTGCCCAACAACGAGTCGCTGGGCGCCGGCCACGCGCTCACCTCGGTGGAGGCCGGCACCGGCAACATCCGCACCATGGCCCAGAACACCGAGTACGCCATCCAGGACGAGCTCGGCCACACCTCGCTGAACTTCAACGTGGACAAGCAGTGGGGTGGCGGCCAGGGCTTCCAGGCCGGCTCCACGCTCAAGCCCTTCGTGGCACTGACGTGGCTGCGCAACGGCAACCGCCTGGTCGACTCCGTGGACGCCTCCCGGAACGTCTACCCCACGGGCACGCGGTTCGCTGCCTCGTGCCGCCCGGGCGGCTACACCACGATCGGCGGCACCTGGCAGTTCAAGAACGTGATCCCGGGCATGCTGCGGCAGGTGCGCGTGGACGAGGGCCTCTTCTGGTCGGTGAACACCCCGACCGTCGCCACCGCGTACCAGCTGGACCTGTGCGACATCACGAGCCTCACCACCCAGCTGGGCATCACCCGCGCCCTGGACAGCTCCCCGCTGCAGCCGGACGACCCGTCCTTCCTGCTCGGCAAGGACTCGGTGGCCCCGCTGTCCTTGGCCGGCGCGTACGCCGCCATCGCCGCGAACGGCCTGTACTGCGAGCCGCGCGCCATCCTGGAGGTCACGGACACCGTCGGCAACCAGTACGACGTCGCCGACCCTCAGTGCGACCAGGTCATCGACCCGGACCACGTCCGGGAGCTGATGCCGGTCCTGCGCCACATCGCCGGCTTCAACATCGCCGAGGAGGGCGCCGGCTACGAGTTCGGCGGCAAGACGGGCACGAACGACAACGTGTCCTCCACGTGGTTCGTCGGATTCACCAGCAAGCTGGCCACCGCCGTGTGGACCGGCCGCTACAACAACCTGAAGTCCATGACGGGCGAGACCGTCAACGGCGAGGTCCGCAACCCGTTCTACTCGACCTCCATCAACGGCCCGTCCTGGCTCGAGTACAACCAGTTGGCCAAGGAGAAGTTCCCGCCGGGTGAACTGCCCGAGTGGGACGGCCCGCAGTCGGAGGACCCGGGCGAGGCCGGCGAGCACCCGGACGGACGCCAGTTCCACATCGACGACCTGGACCGAGGCGGGCCGTTGCCCGAGGCGGTCCCGGGCTTCTGACCGCGATGCCCCCCGCCGCCTCCCCCACCCGCCGCATGCTCCGTTCCGCAGCGCCTGCCGCCGTCGGGATGGCCGCGACGGCGGGCCTCGGCCTGGCCTGGGGCCTCGCCGAGGCTGAGGCCCGGACGGTGCGCACGCACCGACTGGCCGTGCTGCCGGCCGGGTCGGCGCCGTTGCGGGTGCTGCACCTCTCGGACATCCACCTGCTGCCCCGGCACCGGGCCAAGCGGGCGTGGCTGCGCGGGCTGGATGCACTCGAGCCTGACCTCGTGGTCAACACGGGAGACAACGTGTCCGCCGCGGCGTCGGTGCCGCTCGTGCTCGACGCGCTCGGGCCGCTGCTGGCGCGGCCCGGCGTGTTCGTGCCCGGCTCCAACGACTACTACGCGCCCAAGGCGGCCAACCCCCTGCGGTACTTCGCGGGCCCCTCGCGCATGGACGAGGACCGGCCCCGGCTTTCCTCCGACGTCCTGTTCGGCGCGTTCCGCGCCGCCGGCTGGGCCGACCTGACGAACCGGGGCGCCGCCCTGGCCGTGCCGACCCGCGCCGGGACCACGCTCGAGGTCCTCGCCGCCGGCACCGACGACCCGCACCTCGGTCTGGACGCCTGGGCCGGCTTCCCCGGCGCCGCACCCGACGAGAACGCCGGGCGGCCCGGTGACGACGGGCGGTTCCGGCTGGGCGTCACCCACGCCCCGTACCGCCGCGTGCTGGACGCCATGACCGCCGACGGCGCCGACCTGCTGCTCGCCGGCCACACCCACGGCGGGCAGGTGTGCGTGCCGTTCCTCGGGGCACTCGTCACCAACTGCGACCTGCCCCGCCGCCAGGCCTCCGGGGTCTCGACGTGGACGGCCGCGGGGCGGACCGTCCCCCTCGAGGTGTCGGCCGGCCTGGGGACCGCTCCGTCCGCGCCCGTGCGGTTCGCGTGCCGGCCCGAGGCCGTGGTGCTGGACCTGGTCCCACGGGGCTGAGCCGCCTGTCCCGTCCGAGGCCGCGGGTACAGTGGGGCCCCGTGACCCGCGCCACCTCTCCCGCCGCCTCGTCCCTGCGTGACGCCCTGGGCGGGATCGCACCGTACCTCGAGGGCGTGCGGGCGCGCTGGGTGCTCGGGCTCGCCTCGGCCATGGCGGCGGGTCTCGTGGCCCTGGCCATCCCGCAGGTCATCCACCTGCTCGTGGACACCGTGTTCACGGAGACCGTGCTCGCCCGGCCCTCCTCCCCCGACTCCCGCGCAGACGTGTGGCGGGCCGCCGGCCTGCTCACCGTGCTCGGCCTCGCCGAGGCCGCGTTCATCGGCCTGCGCCGGTACTTCATCCTCCCGCCGGCCGCCGGGGTGGAGAACCGGGCGCGCATCGCCCTGTTCGAACGGCTCCAGCGCCTGCCGGTGGCGTTCCATGACGCGTGGCCCTCGGGGCAGCTGCTCTCCCGGGCCCAGGGCGACCTCTCGCTGTTGCGGCGGTGGATCGCGTTCGGCTCGGTCATGCTCGTGGTGGACGTGGTGACCATCACCGTCGGCCTCGTCCTGCTGTTCCTGCTGTCCTGGCAGCTGGCCCTGCTCTACCTCGCCGCGGCCGTGCCGATCATGTGGGCGTCGTTCGGGTTCCGCAACGACTTCCGCGCCGCGTCCCGGCTCTCCCAGGACCAGGCCGGGGACCTCGCCACGTCCGTCGAGGAGTCGGTGCACGGCATCCGCGTCCTCAAGGCGTTCGGCCGCGGCGCGCACGCCCTCGACGGCTTCCGCGGGCGCGCCCGCACGCTGCAGGGCACCGAGGTGCACAAGGCCTCGGTGCTGGCCCGGTTCATCGCGCTCATCGTGGCCCTGCCGGAGACCGTGCTGGGCCTGGGTCTCGCCCTGGGCCTGTGGCTCGTGGCGACCGGGGAGCTGACGGTGGGTGCGCTCGCCGCCTACTTCGCCACCGCGGCCGTGCTGGCCGGGCCGGTCGAGTCGGTGGGCCAGCTGATGGGCATGACGCTCTCGGCTCGCACGGCGATCGACCGCCACGTGGACGTCCTCGCCACGCCCGTGGACATCGCCTCGCCCACCGGGGAGGCCGCCGTCGTGCCCCCGGCCACCGGCGCGCTCGCGTTCCACGGGGTGCGCTTCCGCTGGCCGGACGCGGACCCGGGGCGCGGGGAGCGCGACCTGCTCGACGGCGTCGACCTCGAGCTGGTGCCCGGCGAGACGATGGCCCTGGTCGGCGCGACCGGCGCCGGCAAGTCGACGCTGCTGCAGCTGGTCCCCCGGCTGCTCGACGTCACGGCGGGTTCCGTCTGCGTGGACGGGGTGGACGTGCGCCGGATGCCGCTCGAGGAGCTGCGCCGGCGGGTGTCCGTGGCGTTCGAGGACGCCACGCTGTTCTCCGCGACCATCCGGCAGAACGTGCTGCTCGGCGCCCCGGCGGACGTGCTCGCGGACGGCCTCCACTCCCCCGCGGCGGACGCCCTGCTCGACCTCGCGCTCGAGACCGCGCAGGCGGGCTTCGTGGCGGACCTGGCGGACGGCGTCGAGACCGAGATCGGCGAGGAGGGCCTCAGCCTCTCCGGCGGACAGCGCCAGCGGATCGCCCTCGCCCGCGCGATCGCGGCGCGCCCGGACGTGCTCGTGCTGGACGACCCCCTCTCCGCCCTCGACGTGCGCACCGAGGAGGCCGTGACCGCGCGCCTGCGCGAGGTCCTCGACGGGACGACCACCCTGATCGTGGCGCACCGTCCCTCCACCGTGGCCCTCGCGGACCGGGTCGCGGTGCTGGCGGACGGGCGGATCGAGGACGTGGGGACGCACCCCGAACTGCTGGCCCGCAGCGCCGTGTACCGGCACATCATCTCGAGCCGACCGGAGGAGCAGGCATGAGCGCCGCCGACGTGAGCCGCGTGCGCGGCGTGGGGGCCGAAGAGGACCTCGACTACACCCGCGCGGAGCGCCGCCACATCCGGCGCCGGTCCTTCCGGCTGCTCGGCGAGCTCGCGCGGCCGGTCCGGGGGACGCTGCTGCTCACCGCGGTCTTCGTGCTCGTGTCCAACGCGGCGCGGGCGGCCGGGCCGCTGATCATCGCCTGGGCGATCGACGCGGAGCTGCCGCGCGTCGTCGAAGCCGTGCGGGCCGGCGAGTCCGTCTGGCCCATCCTCGTCCCCGTGGGCGGGGCGTACGTGGCGGCGGCCGTCGTCTCCGGCGGCCTCCTGGGGGCGTACACGTGGCTCACCGCGCGGGCGAGCCAGGCCATGCTGCTGAGCCTGCGGCTGCGCGTGTTCCGGCACACGCAGCGGCTGAGCCTCGGCTTCCACGAGCGGTACACGTCCGGGCGGGTGATCTCGCGGCAGACCTCGGACCTGGAGGCGCTGCGGGAGCTGCTGGACCAGGGCGTGTCCTCGCTCGTGTCCGGGCTGATGTTCATGTCGTTCACCGCGGCGTCCATCCTGCTGCTGGACCCGCCGTCGTTCCTCGTGCTGCTGGGCGCGGCCGTGCCGGTGGCGATCGTGACGCGCTGGTACCAGGTGCGGTCCGAGGAGGCGTACCGGGGGTCGCGGGTGTCCTCGGCGCGGTCGATCGTGCACTTCGTGGAGACCATGACCGGCATCCGCGCGGTCCAGGCCTTCCGACGGGAACGGGACAACGACGCGCGGTACCGCGACTTGGCCACGGCCTACCGGGACGACATGGTGGCCACGCTCAACCTGTTCGGCATCCTGCAGCCGGTGCTCGTGGCGACGGGCAACCTGACGGTGGCGGCGCTGCTCGTGACCGGGGGCCTGCGCGTCCTCGACGGCGACCTCGAGGTGGGGGTGCTCGTGGCGCTCCTGCTGGCCGGACGGCGCGTGTTCCAGCCCATGGAGATGGTGGCGATGTTCTACTCGTCGCTGCAGTCCGCGACGGCGGCGCTCGAGAAGGTCTCCGGCCTGCTCGAGGAGGAGCCCACCGTGGTGGAGGCCGCCGAGCCCACGCCGCTGCCCGGGGCCGACGCTCCGGGGACGGGCGTGGCGTCCGGGCGGGTGGAGTTCCGGGACGCGGTGTTCAGCTACGGACCGGACCGGGTGGTGCTGCCGGAGTTCGACCTCGTGATCCCGGCCGGGCAGACCGTGGCCGTGGTGGGCCAGACGGGTGCGGGCAAGTCGACGCTGGCCAAGCTCATCGCCCGGTTCTACGACGTCTCTGCCGGCTCGCTGACGCTGGACGGGGTGGAGCTGCGCGAGCTCAGCCAGGCGGATCTGCGGCGCAACGTGGTGATGGTGACCCAGGAGGCGTTCCTGTTCTCCGGGTCGATCGCGGAGAACATCGCCCTCGGCCGGCCCGACGCCACCGAGGCCGAGATCCAGGCGGCCGCCCGGGCGGTGGGGGCGCACGACTTCATCCTGGGGCTGCCCGAGGGCTACGCGACCGACGTCGCCAAGCGCGGCGGGCGGCTGAGCGCGGGACAGCGGCAGCTCGTGTCGTTCGCGCGGGCGTTCCTCGCGGACCCCGCCGTGCTGATCCTGGACGAGGCGACGTCGTCGCTGGACCTGCCGAGCGAGCGTCTCGTGCAGGCCGGGCTGGAGCGGCTGCTGGGGAACCGGACGGCGCTGATCATCGCCCACCGGCTCAGCACCGTCGAGACCGCCGACCGGGTGCTCGTGATGCACGATGGCCGGATCATCGAGGACGGCAGCCCCGCCGAGCTGGTGGCGGCCGACGGCCGGTTCGCGGCGCTGCACCGGGCCTGGGAGGACTCGCTCGCCTGATGGGTGGCGCGCCCGACGCGCTTTCGAACGTGGCAGAGGGCCTACCCCACGTTCGAAAGTGCCCATTCGCCCGATTTCACGTTCGAAAGTTCTGCGGGGCGGGGCCGGAGGTGGAGGCCGCCCGCACGGCCCGGTCGTGGCGGACGACGGCGGCCACCACGGTTCGGAAGTCCTCGGCCAGGTCGGCGCCCATCACCGTGATGGACAGGTGGCCGGCCTCCTGCCAGAGACGGTCCCGCCGTGCGTCGCGTCGCTGCTGCTCCGGCGTGCGGTGGTGGCCGCCGTCGTAGTGGAGGGCCACGCGGGACCGTTCGACCACCATGTCCGCGTCGGTCCGCTCCCCTGCCGGTGAGACCAGCTGCGCCTGGAGGCGCGGCTCGGGGAGCCCGGCGTCGAGGAGCGCCAGCCGCAGCCGCGTCTCCGGAGGCGAGTCCGCCCCCACCCGGATCAGCGCCAGCGCAGCCCGGGCCACCCGCACGCCCTTGAACCGGCCCGCCCGCTCCAGCGCCGCGGAGAGCCGCGACGCCGTCGTGCGCGGCGGGAGTCGGGTCCCGTCGGCCCACGGACGGTTCACCAGCGCGTCCCCCGCGACGACGGCGTCCGCCACCTGATCCGGCCGCAGCAGGGAGCAGAGGTCCACCCACGTCCGCTCGAGCGAGGTGACCGGGACCCCGTGCACCTCCACGCGGTCCTCGGCCGGCACCGTGCGTCCGTGGCAGGCGACGCCCGCGCGCCCTGTCCGACCCGTGCGGTGCGGCCGGCTCACGTGCACCCGCATGTCCTCCTCGGCCCACCACGGCAGGACGAGCCCGTGCAGCCGCGCCGCCGTCAGATGCGAGGTGACCCCACGGGTCAGAGCCACCACGACGGCGGCCTCCTCCGGCGGCAGGGCCGCCACGGGGCGGGGGTATCCGAGCGCGCCCCACGACCCCGGCACGTCGACGACCGCGCGGTGTGCCCCGTGGGTGACCTGGCGCAGGTCGAGGCTGCGCAGCCGGTCGGAGGAGAGGCGGTCCAGGGCTTCGCGCCGGGTGAAGACGCGGCCGGCGAGGGCCGGCGGAAGGGGTGCGGGGCGGCGGGGCATGCGGCCAGGATGCGGGCGCCGTCGTCGTGGGCGGGCGTCCGGCCCCCTCCTGTGCGGGGCCGAACACCTGTGCAGGACCCGCCCCACCCCGCCCCACCCCGGACTTTCGAACGTGAAATCGGGCGAATGGGGACTTTCGAACGTGGCAGAGGGCCTACCCCACGTTCGAAAGTCCGGGTCAGGCGTCGAAGGGCCGGCCCGTCAGGCGCTCGTACGCCTCCACGTAGCGGTCGCGGGTCTTGGCCACGACGTCGGCGGGCAGCGCCGGCGGGGCCTCCCCGCTGGTCTTGTCCCAGCCGGAGTCGGGGCCCGTGAGCCAGTCGCGGACGAACTGCTTGTCGAAGCTCGCCTGGGGGCGGCCGGGCTCGTAGTCCTCGGCGTCCCAGAACCGGGAGGAGTCCGGGGTGAGGACCTCGTCGCCCAGCACCACCTGGCCGGTGGCCGGGTCCACACCGAACTCGACCTTCGTGTCCGCCAGGATGATGCCGGCCTCGCGGGCGATCGCCTCGGCGCGGGCGTACAGGTCCAGGGTGAGGAACCGCAGGCGCTCGGCGGCCTCGGTGCCCACGCGCTCGACCATCTGCTCGAACGTGATGTTCTCGTCGTGCTCGCCGACCTCGGCCTTCGCGGACGGCGTGAAGATCGGCGGGTCGACCCGCGAGCCGTCCACGAGCCCGGCGGGCAGCGGCAGGCCGGCCACCGTGCCCGACGCGCGGTACTCGGCCAGGCCGGACCCTGTCAGGTAGCCGCGGGCGATGCACTCCACGGGGAACATGTCCAGGCGCTTGACGACCATCGCCCGCCCGGCCACGGCCGCGGGCACGTCCGTGCCCACCACATGGTGCTCGACCGGCTCGGCGTGGGCCCCGTTGTAGCCCTCGGCCAGCTTCTCGAACCACCACAGGGTCAGCCGGGTGAGGATGGTGCCCTTGTCCGGGATCGGCGGCTCCAGCACGTGGTCGTAGGCGCTGATCCGGTCGGAGGCCACCACGAGCAGCGTCGCGGACCGTCCCGGCTCGGCGTCGGCGGGCTCGTACAGGTCCCGCACCTTGCCCGAGTAGACGTGCCGCCAGCCCGGCAGCCAGAGGGCCTCGGCCCCCGTGAACCCCACGCGCTCCCCGCTCACTTCGCTCCCCCCGTCCCGGGCACGGTGATCTCGCCGCGCTCGGCCTTGAGTCCGATGTCCGTGCGCCACTGGGCCCCGTCGAACCGGATCCGCTCGACGCCCGCGTAGGCGCGCTCACGCGCCTGGGCCAGGTCCGCCCCGCGCCCGACGACGGCCAGCACCCGGCCGCCCGCCGTCACCACGTCCTCACCGGACGCCGCGGTGCCGGCGTGGATCACGTGCACGCCCTCGAGGGCGGCCGCGTCGGCCAGCCCGGTGATCACGTCGCCCGTCGAGGAGGAGGCCGGGTAGCCGGCCGAGGCCATGACCACGTCCACGGCGACGTCGTCGCTCCACTCGAGCCGACGGTCCGCGCCGAGCCGGCCGGCCGCGGCGTCGGCGAGCAGCCCGCCCAGGGGTGTCTCGAGGCGGGCGAGCACGGCCTGGGTCTCGGGGTCGCCGAAGCGCACGTTGAACTCGATGACCTCCACGCCCTTGGCGGTCACGGCCAGGCCACAGAACAACACGCCCGTGAACGGGGTGCCGCGGCGGGCCATCTCGGCGAGCACGGGGCGGGCCACCCGGTCCATCACCTCGTCCGTGAAGCCCTCGGGCAGCCACGGCAGCGGCGTGTACGCGCCCATGCCGCCGGTGTTGGGGCCGGCGTCGCCGTCGTGGATGCGCTTGAAGTCCTGCGCGGGGGTGAGGGCGACGGCGTCCTCGCCGTCGCAGATCACGAAGAGGGATACCTCGGGGCCGTCCAGGAAGTCCTCGATCACCACGGTGCCGCCGGCGGCGAAGCAGGCCTCGGCGTGGGCGAGGGCCTCGGCGCGGTCGGAGGTGACCACGACGCCCTTGCCCGCGGCCAGGCCGTCGTCCTTGACGACGTGCGGGGCGCCGAACTCATCGAGGGCGGCGGCGGCCTCCGCGGCGGTGGTGCACACGCGGGAGCCGGCGGTGGGCACGCCCGCGGCGGCCATGACCTCCTTGGCGAAGGCCTTGGACGCCTCGAGCTGCGCGGCCGCCTGCGAGGGGCCGAACACGGCGAACCCGGCCTCGCGCAGGGCGTCGGAGACGCCGGCGGCCAGCGGGGCCTCGGGACCGACGACGACGAGGTCGGCCCCCAGCTCGCGCGCGAGCTCCACGACGGCGGCCGGGTCGGTGGCCTCGACGGCGTGGAGGGTGGCCAGGTCGGCCATGCCGGCGTTGCCGGGCGCCGCGTGGAGGGCGCTGACCTGCGGATCACGGGAGAGGGCGGTGAGCAGCGCGTGTTCGCGGCCGCCGTTGCCGAGCACAAGGGTCTTCACGAGCCTCAAGCCTACGCGGTGGCCCTGGCCCGGTCCGGCCCGTGGCCCCTACGGTGGAGCGCATGACGATGCCTCCCCTCCACCACGGTCAGCCCGGCGACGACCGTGATCCCCGTGACCCCCGCCACCGGCCCGGTGCGGGGCTGGGACCCGGGCTGCGAACGGCCTGGACGTTCGTCGGCGTGATGTTCACGTGCGCCCTGATCGTCTTCTGGACGCTGCGGGGGCTGGGCGTCCAGCGCGGCGACCTCAGCCTGCCCGCCGCGCTCGGCGTGCTGGCGCTGGCCGCCGTCGCCGCGGCGGTGATCACCCGGTACGTGCGGCGCCGCTGAGCAGGACCGGGTCCGCGGGGGTCGGCCGCCCCGGCCTGTCGGTCAGCGGATGATGCGCCGTCGCCGGGCCTCGTCGACGGCGCGGGTGCGGTTGTCCACGCCGAGCTTCTGGAAGATGTGCACCAGGTGCGTCTTCACGGTGGCCTCGGAAATGAACAGCTCCTTCGCGGCCACCTTGTTCGTGGCGCCCCGCGCGATCAGCTCGAGCAGCTCGATCTCCCGCTCGGACAGCACCTCGGAGCCGCCGGACATGCGCCCCATCAGCGTGGCCGCGACCTGCGGGGCCAGCGCCTTGTGCCCCGCCGCCGCCTGCCGCACCGCCGAGGCGATCTCCTCGCTCGGGGCATCCTTGAGCAGGTAGCCGGCGGCGCCCGCGTTCACGGCCGCGAGGATGTCCGCCTCCGTGTCGAAGGTCGTCAGGATGAGCACCTGCACCCCCGGCCACCGCTCCCGCACCGCGCGGGTGGCGGTCACGCCGTCCATGCCCGCGCCCATCTGCAGGTCCATGAGCACGACGTCCACCGCGGGCTCGCCCGCCTCCAGGACGCCGATCGCCTCCGCCCCGTCGGCGGCCTCGGCCACCACGGTCAGGTCCGGGTGCGCTTCGACAACGGCCCGCACCCCCGCCCGGACCACGGGGTGGTCGTCCACCAGCATCACGCGCACGCTCATGCGGTCTCCTCGCTCTCGGTCTGCTCGGGATCAGCGCTCCGGCCGGCCCCGGCGGCGACCAGCGGCACCCGCAGCGCCACCACGGTGCCCTCGCCGGGGGCCGACTCGACGGTGGCCTCGCCGCCCACCGCCGCGAGGCGCTCGCGCACGCTCGCCAGTCCCACGCCGGTCCCCACCCCCGGGTCGGCACCGGCGGCTCCGGCCCGGGCGCGGGCCGCGACGACGGCCGGGTCGAACCCCGCGCCGTCGTCGGCCACGTCCACCGTCAGCTCGTCGCCGAGGTAGCCCAGCGTGACGCGGGCGCGATGGGCGCCCGCGTGGGCGCCGACGTTCGCCAGGGAGGCCTGCACGGCTCGCAGCACGGCGGTCTCCACGGCCTCGGCGACCGCGACCGGCTCGCCCACGACCTCGACGTCCGCGGCCACGGGTGTCCCGGCGGCGGCCTGCCGGTCGGCGAACCCGGTGACCGCTCGTTCGAGCGCCTCGATGAGGGACGGTGCCCCGGTGCCGCGCAGGTCGCGGACGAAGCGGCGGGACTCGGCGAGGTTCTCGGCGGCCGTGGCGCGCACGGTCTCCATGCGCTGCCGGGCGAGGGCGGGGTCGGCGGCGTCGAGCGCGTCCTGGGCCGCGCGCGAGACCAGCACGATCGAGGCCAGCCCCTGGGTGAGGGTGTCGTGGATCTCGCGGGCGAGCCGCTCCCTCTCGGCGCTCACCCCCGCCCGGTGCTCGGTGCGCGCGAGCTCGGCCTGCGCGGCGCGCAGCTGCTCGGCCACGGCACGCTGGCGCTCGGACTCGGCGTGCAGGGCGCGGTACGCCCCGGAGAGCACCACGGCCACGGCGGCGCCCACCAGCGGACCAATGACGGCCGGCACCCGCACGCCGCCGGCGCCCGCCGCCATCCCGGCCACCACGACGACGGCCATCGCCACCACCAGCGCGGGCCCGACCACGTGGCGCACCCAGGCCTGCCGGGCCACCCGGTCGACCACGTGCAGGACGACGAAGAAGAGGGGGAAGGCGACCCACGCGAAGTCGCCGTGGTGGGCCACGAGCAGGCCCCACAGCAGCAGCACCAGGGCCAGCCAGGCGACCGCCGGACCGCGGCCGACGTCGTCGCCCCGGGCCCACCGGCGCCGCTCCAGCACGGTCCCGGCCAGGTAGACGCCCGCCAGCGCGGCGGTCAGCAGCACCAGGGTGGTGGCCGGGAACGGACCGGAGGACGCCTCCGGGGACCGGTCCGCGAGCGCGCGCGCCAGCCCCACGGTGAGCAGCGCGGCGAACGTGACGTGCAGGGCCACGCGCAGGCCGGCGAGCACGGCGGTGGTGCCGGTCTCGGTGGGCGCGGGGGGCACGGCGGCGCGGGGTGCGACGGACATGGCTCCACCCTAGGGCGCGCCCCGGACGCGACAACGGCCCGATGCCCCGGGGCCGCGCCGCTGCGCCGCCGGGATCAACCATTCGGTTGACCGGGTCCAGCCGCCGCGGGCGATGTGGCGACCCCTCCCCGCGCGAGACCGTGGAGGCAACCTCAGGACAGACCTCGTCAGGAAAGGACGCGCCCCGTGTTCCTCGCACTCCGCGACCTCCGCTTCGCCACCGGACGGTTCGCCCTCATGGGCTCCGTGGTGGCCCTCATCAGCCTGCTGCTCGTCATGCTCTCCGGCCTCACGGCCGGCCTGGGCGGGCAGAACACGGCCGCGATCGACCGCCTCGGCGAGCAGGGCGTGCAGCGTCTGGTCTTCGGCGGTGCGGCGGGCCAGGAGCCCACCGCGTCGTTCACCCAGTCCGAGTTCACCGTGGCCCAGCGCGACGCGTGGGCGGCCACGGACGGCGTGGCCTCCGTCGAGCCGCTCGGTGTGAGCCAGGGCCGGGCCATCGGCCTCGAGCACCCCGTGGACACGGACCCGCAGGGCCGCGCGGACGTGTCCGGCGAGCCCACCACCGGCGTGGCCACCACCGCGTTCATCGGTCTCACCCCGGGCGGCTCCGACGCGCCGGCCGGCGTCGAGCTCGGGCAGATCGTGCTCAGCCAGGACGTGGCCGACTCCCTCCACGCCCAGGCGGGTGACGCCGTCGCGGTCTCCGGCTTCGTCTACACCGTGGCCGACGTCGTGCCGACCGAGTACTACTCCCACTCCCCCGTGACGTGGCTGGCGCTCGAGGACTGGAACGCCATCTCGCACACCGCCGACGACGCGGTGCTCGGCACCGCCGGCCTCGTGCGCTTCGACGCGGGCGCCGACGTCGACGCCGTGGCCGCCGCCGGCGACGACGCCGCGGGCACCGTCGCGGAGACCGTGAAGGGCTCCTACGCCGCCCTGCCCAGCTACCGGTCCGAGAACGGCTCCCTGATGACCATGCAGGGCTTCCTGTACGGCATCTCGGCGCTCGTGGTGATCGCGTTCCTGTCCATCTGGACGGTGCAGCGCACCCGCGACATCGCGGTGCTCAAGGCCCTCGGCGGCTCGAACGGCTGGGTGCTGAAGGACTCGCTCGCGCAGGCCGCGTTCGTGCTCGTCGGCGGCGTGGCCGTGGGCACCGGGCTGGCCGCCGTGGTCGGCGCGTTCGCGGGGCGGGCCGTCCCGTTCGAGCTCTCGTGGGCCACCACCGCGGTGCCCGCCGCCGGGGTCCTCGTGCTCGGCATGCTCGCCGCCGTCGTCGCGGTCTACCGCGTCACCCGGATCGACCCGCTGGTCGCCCTCGGCGGCAACTGACCGCCCCGACGACGGCGCCGCCCGGCGCCGTCGTCCCCCTCGGCTCCGCCTCGCCCCCGCCTGGAGAAAGGACCTCCCCATGACCACCCTCACCGCCCCGCAGGCCGACCTCGACGCCCTCCGCACCCCGGCCGCCGCGGCCGCCCACCGCGTCGCCGGCGAGCGCCCCGCCGCCGCGGCCGACGCCACCCCCGCGCTGTCCGTGCGCGACCTCGTGCTGGAGTACCCGGACGGCGAGCGCGGCGTGCTGCGCGCCCTGGACGAGGTGAGCCTGGACCTGCTCCCCGGCACGTTCACCGCGATGGTCGGCCCGTCCGGCTCGGGCAAGTCCTCCCTGCTGGCGGTGGCCGCGGGCCTGGTGACGCCCACCTCCGGCTGCGTGTCCGTGGCCGGCCGCGAGATGGCCGGGCTGTCCCGGAAGGAGCGCACCGCGCTGCGCGGCCAGGAGATCGGCATGATCTTCCAGCAGCCCAACCTCATCCCGTCCCTCACGGCGGCCGAGCAGCTGGAGCTGACCGTGCACCTGGACCGTGACGCCACCCGCGCCGACCGCAGGGCCGCCAAGGCGCGGGCCCTGGAGCTGCTCGAGCGTGTGGACCTGGCCGACCAGGCCGGCAAGCGCCCGCACCAGCTCTCGGGCGGTCAGCGGCAGCGCGTGAACATCGTGCGCGCGCTGATGGCCTCGCCGACGCTGCTGCTCGTGGACGAGCCCACCTCCGCGCTGGACCGCGAGCGCTCGGCCGCCGTCGTGGACCTGCTGGGCACGCTGACCCGCGAGGAGCAGGTGGCGACGCTCATGGTCACGCACGACCACGAGTTCCTCTCCGCCACGGACCGCACCCTGACCATGGTGGACGGGCGGCTCTCCGCGGAGTGAGCCGGTGATGCCGCCGGACCTGACCCGGCCCACCGGCCCCGGACGCCCGGCGCGTCTGGGGCCCTCGCTACCCTGGACCGCATGACCCACGCCACCGTCGCCCCCGCGGGCGAGACCTTCGCCCTGTCCGACGCCGTCGAGCTCGTGGAGACCGTCCGCAACGGCTTCGTCGAGTCCCGCACGGCGGGCGCCGCCGTCGTGACCGGCCCCGACGGGCGGGTGCTGGCCGGGCTCGGCCCCGCAGACGCGCTGATCTACCCGCGCTCCACGCTGAAGCCGTTCCAGGCCATCGCGTCGCTGCGCCACGGGGCGGCGCTGGCAGGTGAGGCCCTGTCCATCGCGTGCGGCTCGCACCGGGGCACGCTCCGGCACCAGGCGCTGGCCGAGCGCATGCTCGCGGACGCCGGCCTCGACGCGTCCGCCCTGCGGTGTCCGCCGGCCTGGCCCGCGGACACCTCCGAGGTCGTGGCCCAGGTCCGCCGCGACGGCGAGGCCGCCGCCGCGACCCCGCTGGCCTTCAACTGCTCCGGCAAGCACGCCGGCTTCCTCGCGGCCTGCGCGGCATCCGGGCACGACGTCGCCACGTACCTCGACCCGGCGCACCCCCTGCAGCGCGAGGTGGACGCGGTGATCGCCGAATACTGCGGCGAGCCGGTGGCCCACACCGGTGTGGACGGCTGCGGCGCCCCCGCCGCCGTCATCTCGCTGGCGGGCCTGGCCCGCGGCATCGGGCGGGTCGCCGCGGCACCCGGCCGCGCCGACGCGGACCCGCACGCGGCCGCCGTCGCCACCGCGATGCTCGAGCACCCGTGGGCCGTCCACGGGGAGACGAGCTCCAACACCGTGGTGATGCGCGAGCTCGGCCTGCTCGCCAAGGCGGGCGCGGACGGCGTCCTCGTCATGGCCGCGCCGGACGGCACGGCCGTGGCCGTCAAGGCGCTCGACGGCGGCACGCGGGCCGGCGACCTGGTCGCGCTCGCGCTGCTGGCCCGGTTCGCCCCGGACCACGTGGACCGGGCGACGCTGCCGGGCGTGCTGGCCGCCGTCGTGCCCCCGGTGCTCGGCCGGGGTGAGCCGGTCGGTGAGATCCGCCTGGCCGCGCCGGTGCGGGACCTCGTGGGGGACGTCCTGCCGGCCTTCGAGGCGCGGGCGTGACCACCGGCTCCGTGCCCCGCCGCCGGGTGCCTGTCGTCGAGGGCCACGCGGCGCTGCTGGCGTGGGCACGCGCCCACGAGGAGGACCCCGCGGCGGCCGCCGCGCTGCCGCGCCCCACGCGGGCCATGGCGGTGCGCTTCGCGCTCGAGGAGCTGGCGACCCGCGTGCCCGGGAACTCGGTGGAGGTGCGCGTGCCGCCCTTCGGCGTCGCCCAGTGCCTCCCCGGGCCCCGGCACACCCGCGGCACCCCGCCCAACGTGGTGGAGATGGACGCCGTGACATGGCTGTCCCTGGCCACGGGGCTGACGACCTGGGAGGACGCGACGGCGGCCGGCGGCGTGCGCGCCTCGGGCGTGCGGGCCGACCTCGGCGCGCACCTGCCGCTCGTGCGGCCGTGAGCGAGGGGTGTCCGGCAGTCCTCTCGGCGGCACCGACCGTTCGAACGTCGGCACCGTTCCTCGTCGCGGGATGCAGCTCTGCCGATCCCGCCCCGGACACCGCGGCGAAGGCACAGTTCGCCCGTGCCTGCGGGCAGGTCGTGCTCCCGCTGGAGGAGTATCAGGCCGCGGTCGACGAGCTCAACGTCACGCAACGCGCCGGCCAGAGCGTGCTCCGGGAGTGCCGCCACCGCCGCGGGCACGCGCGACTGGCCCCAGCGGCCGACTCGATAGACTGGCGCGCATGACCTCCGCCCCCGAGCCGACCCCCGATCAGCGCGCCTACACCGTCCGTCGCGCCCCGCGGCTGACCGCGGTGCTCGCGGTGGCGCTCGCGCTCGGCCTGCTGATCGCACTCGTGATCACCACCGCGGTCCACGCCTCCCCCACCCCGCCCGCGGACCCGTACTCCGGCATCCCGCTCTCCTTCTCGGAGACGTTCGGCTTCGCATCGCTGCTGAGCATGCTCGGCACGAGCGTGCTCGGGCTGCTCGTGTGGCTGCTGCTGGACCGCCGCTCCCGGTCGACCGCGCGCACCGTGGTCCTCGAGCGCACCGACGACCCGGCCGTGGCGGACGTCCGCCTGGACCGTGTGGACGCGGGTGCCCCGCCCGCCCGCACCACCCCCACCGAAAGGACCCCCGAGCAGTGATCGCACCGCGCACCCGACGAGGCGACGGCCGCCTGACCGCCGCCCTCGACCCCCAGGACCAGGGGCCGCAGGACGAATGCGGCGTGTTCGGCGTGTGGGCGCCGGGCGAGGAGGTCGCGAAACTGGCCTACTACGGCCTGTACGCCCTCCAGCACCGCGGCCAGGAGTCCGCGGGCATCGCCGTCTCGGACGGCGGGCGCATCGCCGTCTACAAGGACATCGGCCTGGTCTCCCAGGTGTTCGACGAGGCCACCCTGACCGCACTGAGCGGCCACATCGCCGTCGGCCACTGCCGCTACTCCACAACCGGCGTGAACAAGTGGGCCAACGCCCAGCCCACCCTGGGCGCCACCGCCGACGACGGCACGGTCGCCCTGGCGCACAACGGCAACCTCGTGAACTCCGCCGAGCTGCTGCGCATGGTGCACGCCGCGGACGGACGCCACACCCACGGTGAGATGAAGCAGGGCAACACCACGGACACCGCCCTGGTCACGGCCCTGCTGCACGGCACCCCCGGGGACCGCCTCGAGGAAACCGCCCTCGAGCTGCTGCCGAAGATCCGCGGCGCCTACTGCTTCGTGTTCATGGACGAGCACACCCTCTACGCCGCCCGCGACCCGCAGGGCGTGCGCCCGCTCGTGCTCGGCCGCCTCGAGCGGGGCTGGGTGGTGGCCTCCGAGCAGTCGGCCCTCGCCACCGTCGGCGCCTCCTTCATTCGGGAGGTCGAGCCCGGCGAGATGATCGCGATCGACGAGGAGGGCATCCGCTCCACCCGCTTCGCCGAGTCCAAGCCGGCCGGCTGCGTGTTCGAGTACGTCTACCTCGCCCGGCCGGACGCCACGATCGCCGGGCGCTCCGTGTACGAGTCCCGCGTGGAGATGGGCCGCCGCCTCGCGCTCGAGCAGCCGGTCGAGGCCGACGTCGTGATCCCCGTGCCCGAGTCCGGCACGCCCGCCGCCGTGGGCTACGCGGACGCCTCGGGCCTGCCGTTCCGCCAGGGCTTCGTGAAGAACGCGTACGTGGGCCGCACCTTCATCCAGCCGTCCCAGACGCTGCGCCAGCTCGGCATCCGCCTCAAGCTCAACGTCCAGTCCACCGTGGTGGCCGGCAAGCGCGTCGTGGTGGTGGACGACTCGATCGTGCGGGGCAACACCCAGCGCGCCGTCGTGCGGATGCTCAAGGAGGCCGGCGCCGCCGAGGTGCACGTGAAGATCTCCTCCCCGCCCGTGAAGTGGCCCTGCTTCTACGGCATCGACTTCGCCACCCGCGCCGAGCTCATCGCCAACGGCGCCGCGGTGGACCAGATCGCCGCGTCCATCGGCGCCGACTCGCTGGCCTACATCAGCGAGGACGGCATGATCGAGGCCACCGGGCAGCCGCGCGAGCGCCTGTGCACCGCCTGCTTCACCGGCGACTACCCGATCCCGCTGGCCGACGAGGGCGAGCGCGGCAAGGGCCTGCTGGAGCCGGTCGCCGTGTCGCCCGCGTCCACCGTGGTGCTGGACGAGGGCGGCGAGACCACCACCGTGACCGCCACGGGCTGCGAGCCCGGCCCGGACGCCGACGACGAGAAGCTGCTCACCGAGACGGACAGGACCCCGCTGTGACCCCGAACCAGACCCCCTCCTCCGCCGCCCCGATCACCTACGCCTCGGCCGGCGTCGACGTGGAGGCCGGCGACCGCGCCGTCGAGCTGATGAAGGACGCCGTGAAGGCCACCCACACCCCCGAGGTCATGGGCGGCATCGGCGGCTTCGCCGGCATGTGGGACGCCTCCGCGCTGCTGCAGTACCGCAAGCCGCTGCTGACCACGTCCACGGACGGCGTCGGCACCAAGGTGGCGATCGCACAGGCGATGGACAAGCACGACACCATCGGCCAGGACCTCGTGGGCATGGTCGTGGACGACATCGTGGTAGTCGGCGCCCAGCCCCTGTTCATGACCGACTACATCGCGTGCGGCAAGGTCGTGCCCGAGCGCATCGCGGACATCGTGCGCGGCGTGGCCGAGGGCTGCCGCCTGGCCGACACCGCGCTCGTGGGCGGCGAGACCGCCGAGCACCCGGGCCTGCTGGCCGTGGACGAGTACGACGTGGCGGGCGCGGCCACCGGCGTGGTCGAGGCGGACATGGTCCTGGGCGCGGAGCGGGTGCAGTCCGGCGACGTCGTGATCGGCATGGCCTCCTCCGGCATCCACTCGAATGGCTACTCGCTCGTGCGCCGGGTGGTGAACGCCGCGGGCTGGTCCCTCGACCGCGAGGTCACCGAGCTCGGCTGCACCCTCGGCGAGGAGCTGCTCGTGCCTACCCGCATCTACTCCCGCGCCTGCCTCGACCTGGTGCAGCGCCTCAACGGCCACGAGGGCGGCTCGGACCTGCCGGTGCGCGCGTTCAGCCACGTGACCGGCGGCGGCCTGGCCGCGAACCTGGCGCGCGTGCTCCCGCAGGGCCTCATGGCGACCGTCGAGCGCGACACCTGGTCCCTGCCGCCCGTGTTCCGCCTGGTGGGCGAGCTCGGCCGCGTTCCGCAGTCCGACCTCGAGCGCACCCTCAACCTCGGCGTGGGCATGGTGGCCGTGGTGGACCCGGAGGTGGCCGCGACGTCGATCTCCGTGCTCGTGGACGCCGGCATCGACGCGTGGGAGATGGGCACCATCGGCGCCCTCACCGACGACGCGGCGGCCGCGGGCCTGGACTTCGTGCAGGGCGCCAAGGGCGTCGACGGCGGCGCCGTGCTGATGCGCGGCCAGTACGCCGCCTGACCCCCCGGGGGGCGTTTTCGTTCGGGAAACGGCGGGCTCCGGGGTGTTTTCGTTCGGGAAACGGCGGTTCACGACGCGAACACCCGCCCGCCGAGCCGGGCCCGGTGCGTCTGCACCTCGGCGACGACGCGCCGGAAGTCGTCCCGTGCGTCGTCCACCGTGGCCCAGATCTGCGTCCAGCCCGCGCGCGCCCAGCCCTCGTCTCGCCACGCGTCCACGGCGACCTGTGCCGGGTCGAGGTGGTGACCGCCGTCGTAGTGGACCACCATGCGCCACTGCCGCCACCCCAGATCCGCGTCCGGCGACCGCGCCCGGCCCGGGTGCAGCACCAGCTGGAGCTCCGGCTCGGGCAGGCCGGCGTGGAGCAGGGCCAGTCGCAGGGCTGTCTCCTGTGGGGAGTCCGCGCCCACCCGCACCAGCTGGAGGGCGGCACGGGCGGTGCGCACTCCCTTGAACCGCCCGGCACGCAGGAGCGCGGACCGCAGGGCCGCCGTCGTGGTCCGTGGTGAGCGGCGCCCCTCCGGCGACCACGGCCGGTGGACGAGAGCGTCCCCGGCCGCCACGACGGGCACGAGCATGCCTGGACGGAGCAGTGCGGCCAGATCCGCCCAGGATCGCTCCAGGCTCGTCAGGCGGATCCCGTGGAGGACGGTCACATCCGCGGCCGGGACGAGGCGGGCATGCGAGGTGATCTCTGGGCGGACGCTCGCCCCGCGCGGGTGTGGCCGGGACACGTGCACCGTGCCGTCCTCCGCCAGGAACGGCGGCAGCGGCACGCGGTGCAGGAGCAGCGCCGTGAGGTGGGAGGCCACTCCCCCGCTCGCCTCCACGACCGCGGCCGTCTCCTCCGGCGCGAAGGGAGCGGGCGCCTCGGCGTAGCCGAGCTCCGCCCACGAGCCGAGGTGGTCAGTCCGGAGCCGATGGACCCCATGCGTCACGCGCCGCACGTCACCGCCGCGGACCAGTCGCTCCGAGACCCCGGCCGCGCGCAGGTCGCCACGGGTGAACGGCCGGCCGGTCTCGACGATGTCCGGCAGGGGCAGGGAAGACGTGGCCATGCCCGTGACGATGGCTCAACCCGGCCTATCCCGCCCGCTCAGGAGCACCCACCGTGGACGACGACACCGGCGGCGCCACCTGTGCAGGAGTCGTGCGTGGCCCCGGGCCACCCGGTGTCCACACCCCCGGCGCCCGCCGTTTCCCGCACGAAAACGCCCCGGCGTCCGCCGTTTCCCGCACGAAAACGTGGGTGGGGGTCAGAGGCGGGCGTCGAGCCAGGCCAGCGCGTCGGCGACCGGGGCGCGCCAGCGCCAGCGGGCCTTGGCGTCGGCGCGGGTGGGGCCGAGGTTGATCAGCCCCGTCTCATGCCCGGCCCGCTCGGCCCGCAGCACGAACCGGTAGCCGCTCATCACGGCCAGCGAGGTGCCGACGGCGAGCACCGTGCCGCCGTCGTCGGCCATCGCCTCCGCGGCCGCGCGCCGCGCCGCGGGCACGGACTCACCGAAGTACACGACGTCCGGCTTGAGCTTCACGGAGCCGCAGACCCGGCAACCGACCATCGTGAACTCCTCCACCCAGTGCTGGTCGAGGGAGACGTCCCCGTCGGGGTTCACGGCGTCCGGGTCGATCGCCACGCGCTCGAGGTAACCCGGATTGGCGGCCTCGAGCCGCAGGTCCAGGTCACGGCGGGACTCGGTGGCCCCACAGTTCAGGCAGGCCACGCGCGCCAGGTCCCCGTGGAGCTCGATCAGCCGGTCCTCCGGCATCCCCGCCGCGCGTCCGGCCTCGGCGTGCAGCCCGTCCACGTTCTGGGTCAGGACGCCGGCGATCCGCCCCTCGGCCGCCCAGCGCGCGAGGATGCGGTGCGCCTCGTTCGGGCGGGCCTGGTCCATGCGGCGCCAGCCCACGAACGAGCGCGCCCAGTAGCGGTGGCGGGCGGCCGGGTCGTCCCGGAACTCCTGGTACGTCATCGGCCGGTGGCGGTGCAGGGACCCGTTTGGCCCCCGGTAGTCCGGGATGCCGGAGTCCGTGGACACGCCGGCCCCGGTGATCACGAGCGGGCGGGACTCCTCCATCAGACGCAGCAGACCCCGAGACGCCGTCTCGGGGTCCTGCAGCGGTGCTGTCTCATCCACCACCCTGGCGATCGACCGCAGGGCGGCCTGATACCCGTCCAGGGCCGGATGCCGTGCGGGCGTCATCGCGCCCGCGCGTCGTCGTCCTCGTCCTCCGCGTAGAGGTCCGCGTACGGATCCTCGTACTCGGGCTCCTGGTCCTGCTCCGGGCCGCGCGTGCGTCCGCCCGTGAGCTCTCGCTCCAGTGCCGAGAGGTCTGTTCCGGGAGAGAAGTACTTCATCTCCCGTGCCTGCTTCGTGGCCTTCGCCTTCTGACGGCCGCGCCCCATGAGCGTGACCCCCTTCGCATCTCTCGCCGCCTCGGATCTGTGGCGCACAGGGGCCCGCCGAGGTCTTCACTGGTCAATATGGTTCGTGCGGACAAGGATACATGACCCGCCGGACGGCCTGTGGACGACGACGACCGGCCCGGTCCGGCGGGGCGTGCAGTGGCGCCGGGCGCGGCGCGGGCGGCCGCGACACGGGCGGCATCCGGCTGGACGGGCGTGACACACACCCTGTACGGACGCTGGACGACCGGCTAGGTTGCGTACGTCACACCCACTCCGACGATGAGGATGCCCATGCGCCGCACCCCCACCCTGCTGGCCGCCGCCACCCTGGCCGCCACGCTGACCGCCGCCCCCGTCTCACTCGCCGCCCCGGCCGCCCCGGCCGCCCCGGCGAAGGCCAGCGCCGCCACCGCGCAGACCGCCGACCGGGGCCTGGGCCCCGGCCAGAACCGTGCCGGCGGCAACCCGAACTCACCGGAGAAGCTGGTCCGATCCATCTCCTCGGACCACCTCCGCCAGGACATCGAGGCGTTCGCGGCCATCGCGGACGAGCACGGCAACCGCGCCGCGGGCACGCCGGGCTTCCAGGCCTCGCTCGACTACGCCGTGGGCGAGCTCGAGGAGGCCGGCTACGACGTCGAGCTCCAGGAGTTCGAGATCACCTACACCGAGACCCTGCGGGACCGGCTTCAGCAAACCGGACCCGTCCAGCGCGACCTCGAGCACACCGTCTTCACGTCCTCGCCGTCGGCGCAGGTCACCGACGCCCCGCTCGCCGCCCCCGCCGGCGCCGCCACCGGCTGCGCCGACGCGGACTGGGCCGGCGCGGACCTGACCGGCAGCGTCGCCCTGGTCTCCCGGGGCGACTGCACCTTCGCCCAGAAGTCCCAGGTCGCGGCCGCCTCGGGCGCCGAGGCCGTCATCATCTACAACAACGCCGAGGGCGCGCTGAACGGCACCCTGGGCGCCGCGCCGGGCGACGTCGTCGGGACCGTGGGCGTGACCCGCGAGCTGGGCGCCGACCTGCTGGCCCAGACCCGCGCCGGCGGCGCGACCGTCACCCTGGACCTCGAGCAGCTCGTGGAGCAGCGGCCCACCTGGAACGTGCTGGCGGAGACGCGCACGGGCAGCGACGACGACGTCGTGATGCTCGGCGCCCACCTGGATGGCGTGCCGGAGGGCCCGGGCATCCACGACAACGCCTCGGGCGTCGCGGCGACCCTCGAGGTCGCGCGCCAGGCCGCCAAGGCCAACAAGGCCGAGAGCAAGGTCCGCTTCGCCCTGTGGGGTGCCGAGGAGATCGGCCTGCTGGGCTCGCACCACTACGTGGACACCCTGACCGCCGCGGAGCGCGAGGACATCATCCTCTACACCAACCTGGACATGGTGGCCCCGCTGGACCACCAGAACACGCTCGGCGTGCTCACGGCCGACTGGTCGATCGGTGCTGAGTCCCTGCTCGGCGCGCAGCTCGACCGCGACGGCCACACGCACCAGCCCGAGGGCAGCAACGGCCGCTCGGACTACGCGCCGTTCGTGGACGCGGGCATCGCCTCGACGGGCCTGCTCTCGATCCGCGACGACAACTACCACACGCCCCAGGACGACATCGACAACGTCTCCATCACCACGCTGACCCACACGGCCCGCGCGGTGGCGAACCTGATCGGCACCCTCCAGCAGGACGCCGACGCCCTCGGCACCCGCTGACCCGCGCGGCTCCGTCCGACCCGCAGACGCCGTCGGGGGCGGTTTCGGGTGGTATCCAGGCCGGATACCACCCGAAACCGCCCCCGACGCGCCAGAGGGAGGAGGAACACGGTCCGTCGGTCCCGGCGTCAGCCCTTCCGGGTCACGGTGAGGCCGTTCTCGCCCTCGACACGGTCCACGACCACGGTGTCCCCGTCCGCGATCTCCCCGGCGAGGATGCCGCGGGCCAGGCGGTCGCCGATCTCGCGCTGCACCAGGCGGCGCAGGGGCCGGGCGCCGTAGGCCGGGTCGAACCCGGTCGCGGCGAGCCACGCCTTGGCGGCGTCGGACACCTCGAGGGTGAGGCGGCGGTCCGTCAGGCGCGCCTGCAGGGACTCGACCTGCAGGTCCACGATCCGCGTCAGCTCGGCCACGGTGAGCGCGTCGAACTGCACGATCTCGTCCAGGCGGTTGAGGAACTCGGGCTTGAACGCCCCGCGCACCACGGACATCACGGACTCGCGCTTGGCGGCCTCGTCCAGGGTCGGGTCCACGAGGAACTGCGAGCCCAGGTTCGAGGTGAGGATCAGGATCACGTTGCGGAAGTCCACGGTGCGGCCCTGGCCGTCGGTGAGGCGGCCGTCGTCGAGCACCTGGAGCAGGATGTCGAAGACCTCGGGGTGGGCCTTCTCCACCTCGTCCAGCAGCACCACCGAGTACGGGCGACGCCGCACGGCCTCCGTGAGCTGGCCGCCCTCGTCGTAGCCGACGTAGCCCGGAGGGGCGCCGACCAGGCGGGAGACCGAGTGCTTCTCCGCGTACTCGGACATGTCGATCCGCACCATGGCGCGCTCGTCGTCGAAGAGGAACTCCGCGAGCGCCTTGGCGAGCTCGGTCTTGCCCACGCCCGTGGGGCCCAGGAACAGGAACGAGCCGGTGGGCCGGTTCGGGTCCGCGATGCCGGCCCGCGAGCGGCGCACCGCGTCCGCGACGGCGACGACGGCGTCCCGCTGCCCGATCAGCCGCTCGCCGAGGTGCTCCTCCATGGTGAGCAGCTTCTCGGACTCGGCGGTGAGCATGCGGCCGGCGGGGATGCCGGTCCACGCGGAGACCACCTCGGCGATGTCGTCCGCCGTGACCTCCTCGGAAACCATCGGCTCGGTGGTCGAGCGGTCGGCCTCACGGGCGGCGCGGTCCGCCTCCTCGAGCTGCTTCTCCAGCGCGGGGATCTCGCCGTACAGCAGGCGGGAGGCCTCGGCGAGGTCGCCGTCGCGCTGGGCCTTCTCGGCCAGCGAGCGCAGCTCGTCCACCTTGGCGCGCAGGTCACCGGCCTCGTTGAGGGTGGCCTTCTCCGCGTCCCAGCGGGCGGTGAGGGCGGTGAGCTCCTCCTCGCGGTCCGCCTTCTCGGCGCGCAGGGCCTCGAGCCGCTCGACGGATGCCGGGTCCGTCTCGCCCTCGAGGGCGAGCTCCTCCATGGTCAGGCGGTCCACCTGGCGGCGCAGGACGTCGATCTCCTCCGGGGCGGAGTCGATCTCCATGCGCAGGCGCGAGGCGGCCTCGTCCACGAGGTCGATGGCCTTGTCGGGCAGCTGGCGGCCGGTGATGTACCGGTGGGACAGCGTGGCCGCGGCCACGAGCGCGGAGTCGGCGATGGCCACCTTGTGGTGGGCCTCGTAGCGCTCCTTGAGCCCGCGCAGGATGGCGATCGTGTCGTCCACGCTGGGCTCGCCCACGTAGACCTGCTGGAAGCGGCGCTCCAGGGCGGGGTCCTTCTCGATGTTCTCGCGGTACTCGTCCAGGGTGGTCGCGCCGATCAGGCGCAGCTCGCCGCGGGCCAGCATGGGCTTGAGCATGTTGCCCGCGTCCATGGCGCCCTCGGACGCGCCCGCGCCCACGACGGTGTGGATCTCGTCGATGAACGTGACGACCTGACCCTCGGCGGCCTTGATCTCCTCGAGCACGGCCTTCAGGCGCTCCTCGAACTCGCCGCGGTACTTGGCGCCGGCGACCATGGCGCCCAGGTCCAGGCTGATCAGCGTCTTGCCGCGCAGGGACTCGGGGACGTCCCCGGCCACCATCCGCTGGGCCAGGCCCTCGACGACGGCGGTCTTGCCGACGCCGGGCTCGCCGATGAGCACGGGGTTGTTCTTGGTGCGGCGCGAGAGCACCTGCACCACGCGGCGGATCTCGGCGTCGCGGCCGATCACCGGGTCGAGCTTGCCGGAGCGGGCGACCTCGGTGAGGTCCGTGCCGTACTTCTCCAGGGACTGGAAGGTGTTCTCCGGGTCCTGGGTGGTGACGCGCGAGTCGCCGCGCACCTGGGTCAGGGCGGCGGCGAGCGCCTCGAGGCTCGCCCCGTTCGAGCGCAGTGCCTCACCGGCATCGCCCGGATCCGCGGCCACGCCGAGCAGCAGGTGCTCGGTGGAGACGAACTGGTCCGAGCGCTGCTCGGCCTGGGTGCGCGCGTTCTGCACGACCTGCAGGGCGGCGCGCGAGAGCTGCGCCTGGGCCACCGTGCTGCCCTGGGTGGAGGGCAGGCGCCGGATGGCCGAGGAGGCCGCCGTGGAGACGGCGTCGGGGTCGGCCCCGGCGGCCTTGAGGACGGCCACGGCGACGGACTCCCGCTGGTCCATCAGGGCCTTCAGCAGGTGGGCCGGCTCGATCTGGGGGTTGCCGGCGGTGGAGGCGTTCATGGCCGCGGCCGAGAGCGCCTCCTGGCTCTTGGTGGTGAACTTGGCATCCATGTGCGCCTCGCTCCTTCTCTCCCCCGTGTCCCGGGGGTGTCGGACAACCGTCGACGGCGGGCCGTTCCCACCGCCGAGACAAAGTTGAGTCTATGTAGCTCAACCCCCCTCGTGCCAGGGCTATTCCCCCGCGCGCCGGTACGTTGGTGCCATGGCCGGCTCCACAGCAGCGCCCCGGCGCCTCCGCACGTACACCCGACCGCGGGTGTCCCTGCTGTACGTCCTGCGCCGCACCCTGCACCGGCTCTTCGAGCTGCAGGTCTGGGACGTGGCCGCCGCCATGACCTTCTTCGGGGCGCTGTCCCTGCTGCCCACCGTCATCGCCCTGCTCTCCGTGGTCTCGCTGCTGGGCGTCGAGGAGGAGACCGTGGACGCCGCGGCCCACCTGGCCGCCGAGATCTGGCCGTCGCTGACGCCCGACGTCGTCCGCGAGTGGATCCTGACCCTCGGCTCGGCCGGGCCCGGCACCGGCGCCGTCGTCCTGGGGGCCGTCGGCACCGTGGTGTCCGCCTCGGGCGCCGTCGGCGCGTTCCACCGGGCCATGCACCGCATCCACGACACCCGCGAGGGCCGGCCCTTCCTCCACTTCCGCCTCGTGGTCTTCATCGAGACGCTCGCCCTCATGCTCGGCGCCGTGCTGATCACGATCCTGGTGGTCGTCGGCGGGGACCTCTCCCAGCGCCTCGGCCAGGCCGTCGGCCTGCCGGAGGAGACGGTCCAGACGTGGAACGTGGTGAAGTGGCCGGTCATCCTCGTGGTGATCGCCCTGATCGTGACCCTCGCCTACCGCCTGGGGCCCAACGTCCGGCAGCCCCGCTACCGCCCGCTCTCGCTCGGCGCCGTGGCCGTGGTGGTGCTGCTCTTCGGCGCGACCGTGGCCCTGGGCTGGATCACGGACCGGTTCGGCCAGTTCGCCGTGGTCGGGCGGATCAACTCCGCGATCGGCGTGCTCGCCCTCGCGTGGGTGGCGTGCATCGTGCTGTTGGCCGGGGCGGCCTTCGACGCGGAGGTGCTGCGTGCCCGCCAGCTGGCCGTCGGCATCGACGCCTCCGTCGAGATCCAGCTGGCGACGCGGCACACCGCGGTGCTCGAGGCCTCCGAGCGGCACGAGGCCCGCAACCGCCGCCTGGCCCGGCTCGTGGCCGACGCCGTGCGCGCCGGCGAGGACCTGACGATCGACGCCACACCCCTGCTCTCCGAGGAGGGGCGCCTCCTCGCGGTGGAGTCGGGGCGGCGGGACCCGGAGGACGTCAGCTCGGGCAGCCCGTTCCACGCGGACCCGGTGTCCGACGACGGCGCCCGCCTCGAGCCGACGTCCCGGCCCGACGACTGAGAGGTCAGCGCTCCCGGGCCTCAAACGCCTCGACCTGGGCACGCAGCGTCTCGGCCGCGATCTCCTCGTCGAGGCCCACCATGCCGAGGTACACGAGCTCGTCCCCGTCCGTGACGCCGCCGACGGTCATGGTGAACATGGCCGTGTCCATGCCCGAGTTGCCCAGGGCGATGTGGACCGCGTCCGGCACGCCGGGCACCTTCGTGAAGGCCGCCTCGACGCCGTCCGGGTCGCCGAACGTGCCGCACGTGTCGGCCAGCTTGCCGAAGGGCGCCAGCAGATCGGTGCCGTCGTCGGTGACCGCGACCATGCCGAACGCCCCGGCCTGGGAACCGGCCAGGCCGGTGACGGCGGCCGGGTCCACCTCGTACTGGGCCAGCGCACCGCCGAGCCCGGGCGCCTGCTGCGTGTTGATCTGCTCGATGAGGTCCGCGCAGGCGCCCGTGGGGGTGACGCCCGTCAGGCTCAGGCTGGTGCTGATCGGCTCGCCGCCGCCGCCGGCCTGGGTCTCCATGCCCGTGAACACGCCGCCGGGCGCGGTCTCCGGGGTGAGCAGGACGTCCTCGAGCGCCTCCACGCGCTCCTCCTGCTCGTCCGTGAGGTCCGAGCCGGCCCCCGCCGGGGCGGACTCGGACGCGTCGGCCGAGGAGGACGAGGCCTCGCCGCCTCCCCCACCGCAGCCGACGAGCGCGAGGGCGCCCACGGCGAGCAGGGACAGGGGGGCGGCGGTGCGAGCGGGGCCGGCGGTGCGGAGCATGAGAGACCTCTCAGACCGGGTGACGACGATGTGACCAGTCTGACAATCCCCACAGCGCAAGGCCAGTCTTCCTCTGCCGAGGCGGGCCGCGGCAGGGCCACCGGTCGATCGGCTCGGTCCGCGGGGACGAGTCGTCTCCCGGCGCCCGCGACGGCGCCCGACGCACTACGATGACCACCAATCACGGCGGCACACGTCACTCTGCCGGCTCCCTCCGACCCGCACGCCCGTCCTCCCGACGGCGGCACAGAAGGCACTCCATGACCCGCATCCACTCCCGCCTCCTCGGCGCCGTGGGGCTCACCGCGTCGGCGGCGCTGCTCACCGGCTGCGCCGTCCTCGGCGGCGACGCCGGATCCGCCGGCATCGTGTCCGACGACGACCTGAGCACCTCGTACGGCCTCGTCCAGCCCGGCGTCCTGACGGTCTGCTCCGACATCCCCTACCCGCCCTTCGAGTTCGAGGAGAAGGGTGAGCTGACCGGCTACGACATCCAGCTGGTCGAGGCGGTGGCGGAGAAGCTGGGCCTCGGGGTGAACGTGATCGACTCCTCCTTCGAGGCCATCGAGTCGGGTGCCTCGCTCACCGGCTGCGACGTGAACGCCTCGTCGATCTCCATCACCGAGGCCCGCCAGCGCGTCATGGCCTTCACCCTCCCGTACCTCGACGACGACCTCGTCCTGGTCGCGAAGAAGGGCTCCGGCATCACCGACGTCGAGTCCGCGAAGGGCCGCCGGATCGGCGTGCAGGCCGCGACCACCGGCGACGAATACGCCCAGCAGAACGGCCTGAGCCCCGTGCAGTTCGAGGACGGCGGCATGCAGGTCCAGGCCCTGCAGGCCGGCACCGTGGACGCCGCCCTGGGCAACCAGTCCGTGTTGCTCTACTCCCTCAAGGACGACGATCGCTTCGAGGTGGTCGAGTCGCTGCCCACGGGCGAGCAGCTCGGCATGGCGGTCGGCCCGCAGAAGGCGCAGCTCGGCTCCGCCGTGAACCGCGCGCTGCAGGAGCTGCGCAACGACGGCACCGTGGCCGAGCTCCAGGAGCGCTGGTTCGGTCAGGCACAGGAGGACTACCGATGAGCACGCAGGCCCCCGTCTCGCCGGCACCGGCCATGAAGCCCGGCCGCGCGCGCCGCCGTCGTCGGCTGTCCCTGATCATCCAGGCGGCCGTCTTCGTCCTCGCCCTCGTCGTCCTGGCCGTCCTCATCGACTGGGGCGCGCTCGCCGAGAACGTCCTGAACTTCCCCGCCGTGGCCCCGATGTTCCCCAACGTGATCCTCGTGGGGCTGGGCAACACGCTGTTCTACACGGTCACCTCGTTCGTCGTCGGCCTGCTGGGCGGCATCGTGCTCGCGCTCATGCGCCTGAGCTCGTTCGGCCCGTACCGGTGGCTGGCCACCGCCTACGTGGAGTTCTTCCGCGGCGTCCCCGCGCTGCTGGTGTTCCTCGCCTTCGGCTACGGGGTGCCCTTCGCGTTCGGGGTGTCCTGGCCGATCCCCGTCGTCGTGATGGTGGCCCTGGGCATGGTCTCGGCCGCGTACATCGCCGAGACCCTGCGTGCCGGCCTGCAGGCGGTGCCCCGCGGCCAGATGGAGGCGGCCCGGTCCCTCGGCATGCCGACGTGGCGGGCCATGGTCACCATCGTGATCCCCCAGGCGTTCCGCATCGTGCTGCCGCCGCTCACCAATGAGGTCATCCTCCTGACCAAGGACTCCTCGCTGGTCTACGTGCTCGGCCTGGCCGCGCACGAGTACGAGCTCACCAAGTTCGGTCGCGACGGCATCTCCGCCCTCGACGCCGGCATGACGCCGATCCTTGTGGCCGGCCTGTTCTACCTCGTGATCACCGTGCCGCTGTCCCTGTTGGCCCGCCGGTTCGAGGCCCGTTCGACCAAGAAGGGGCACTGAGATGGCCCAGCAGAACCCCATCACCGGATCCTTCGGCGCGGTGGCCGCCGCGGACGCCGCCGGCGTGCACGTGGCCGGCCTCAACAAGTCCTTCGGCGCCAACCACGTGCTGCGCGGCATCGACCTCGACGTCGCCCCCGGCGAGGTCGTGTGCCTGATCGGCCCGTCCGGCTCGGGCAAGTCCACCCTCCTGCGCTGCGTGAACCTGCTGGAGAAGCCCGACTCGGGCGTCGTCACGGTCGGTGAGTTCACGGTCACGGACGAGGACGTGGACCTGGACGTGCTGCGCCGGCACGTGGGCATGGTGTTCCAGCAGTTCAACCTGTTCCCGCACCTGTCCGTGCTGGAGAACTGCACCGTGGCCCAGCTCAAGGTGCTCAAGCGGGGCAAGGCCGAGGCGGTGGACGTCGCCCGTCGGCAGCTGGCCCGCGTGGGCCTGGCCGAGCTCGAGGACCGCTACCCGGACCAGCTCTCCGGCGGTCAGCAGCAGCGCGTGGCGATCGCCCGTGCGCTGGCCATGGACCCGCAGCTGATGCTCTTCGACGAGCCCACCTCGGCCCTCGACCCCGAGACCGTCGGCGACGTCCTGGCGATCATGCGTCAGCTGGCCCGCGACGGCATGACCATGCTCGTGGTCACCCATGAGATGGGCTTCGCCCGCGAGGTGGCCGACCGGGTCGTGTTCATGGACGGCGGCGTCGTGGTGGAGGCCGGCCCGGCCGCCGCGGTGATCTCCGATCCCCAGCAGCCGCGCACCCAGGACTTCCTGCGCCGCCTGCTGCACCCCACCGAGATCGATCTCTGAGCCTGCCCGCCCGCCGTGCCCCGGTGGGCGGGCGCATGCGTGAGGGGCCCCGCCTGGACCGTGGTCCGGGCGGGGCCCCTCAGGCATGCGGCGGGGGCGTCAGGCCTTCTTGCGCAGCTTCTTCAGCTCGTCACGGGCCTCGCGCAGCGCGGCGACCTGCTCCTCACGGGCGGCGTGGATCGCGGCGACCTTCTCGTCCTGGGCGTCGCGGATGGCCTGCACCTTGGCGTCGCGGGCGCCCTCGATGCGGGCGGCGCGCTTCTTGGCGGCCTTGCGGCGCTTGCCGGGGCGGTTGGCCACGGAGTCGGCGGCGATGGCCAGGCCGGAGCCGACCAGGAAGATGTCCTTGGCGACGGCGGTGCCCTCCTGGGACGGGCGCACGCCGTCCGCCTCGGTCATCTCCGGGGTGTTCAGGTACATGGAGAACAGGCCGCCGGAGAACGCGGTCAGGGCGGAGCCGGCGAGCCAGCCCGGGACGAACGGGGCCAGCAGGGCCGAGCCCACGCCGATCTCGGTGGTCACGAGGAACTTCTTGAACTGCTCCGGTGACAGGTTGGCCAGCGCGGGCAGGCCGCGGGCGCTCATGTCGCGCAGGCCCTGGGCCTGCTCCGCGGAGATGCCGCGCTTGTTCAGGCCGGAGTTCAGGATGAACGCGCCGGAGGCCAGGCGCAGCGGAATCTGGACGATGCTCATGGAGTCTTCCTTCCAGTAGGGCCCGCGGCACGCACGTGGAGTGGGGTGTGGCGCGAACGGTCGGTGAGCGGTCTGCACCTCCGACAGTACCAACGGCAGCCCGCTCCCGCCCGCCCGGAGGCGCGGCTGTGCGCGCAGAGCGGACGACGTCGGCGCCTCCACCACGTCGCGGAGGCGGTCGATGATGGACAATGGGGCGCATGCTCCCCCTCGTCGCACCCCTGACCGTGGCCGCCGCCGCGCCCACCGACTACGGCTGGCTCGGCAACATCGTCGTGGACATCATGGAGGCGGTCGGCCCGATCGGCGTCGGCCTGGCCGTCTTCGCGGAGAACATCTTCCCGCCCATCCCGTCCGAGGTGATCCTGCCCCTGGCAGGCTTCACCGCGGCCGGCGGCGCCTTCAGCCCGCATGCCGCGCTGGTCTGGGCGACGGTCGGCTCGATCGTCGGAGCGCTGGCCCTCTACGGCCTCGGCGCGTGGCTCGGCCGCCACCGCATGTACCGCCTCGCGGACCGCATGCCGCTGGTGGACATGGAGGACGTGGCCAAGACCGAGCGCTGGTTCATCCGATACGGCTACTGGACCGTGTTCCTGGGCCGCATGGTCCCCGTGTTCCGCTCCCTGATCTCCATCCCCGCGGGCATCGAGCGGATGAACCTCGCGAAGTTCACCCTGTTCACGGCGCTGGGCTCCCTGATCTGGAACGCGATCTTCGTCTACGGCGGCTACGCGCTCGGGGAGCGGTTCCACGTCGTCTCCGAGTACGCGGACGTCTTCTCCAACATCGTCCTGGTCCTGATCCTGGCCTTCCTCGCGATCTGGGTGGTCCTGCGCCTGCGCCGTGACGCCCGCCGCCGGAACGACCCGGACTGGCGCCCGCCGACCGCGGATGAGATGGCCGCCCGCGTCGAGGCCATCCTGGAGTCCTCCGACCACCGGAAGTGAATCGCATGCACCCCGTCCTGCCCTCCCCCCGCCGTGGCCGCGCGGCCCTCGGCCTGGCCGCCGTCGCCCTGGTGGCGCTGAGCGCCTGTGCTCGCACCGAGCCGCAGCCCGAGCCTGCGCCCGCCACGACGGCGGCCTCCGCCCTGCCGTCCATGGACATGGCCCCGTTCACGGTCGAGGTCCCCTCACACGACCTCGAGCGGGTGCCGGAGGCGAGCGTCGCCGTGCTCGAGGGCGAGGACCCGGACCACCACGGGGCGTGGCTGCAGGTGTCCGGGGCGCCGGCCTGGACGGACGCCATGGCCGGGGCCGTGCGCGACCAGATCGACCAGTACCGCCGGGACACCGACCCGAGCGCGGACCCGCGCCTGGAGATCCAGCCGCAGCTCGCCGTCGTGGCCGAGGACATCGCCGCGGCCCGCCTGCTCGCCACGGAGCGGCGCGGCACGGACTCCGTGTCCACCTCGCACGTGATCTGGTACTCGGCCCGCGAGGACCGCGTGCTCGAGACCGCCGATCTCTTCACCCCCGACGGCTGGGACGCGTTCCGCGCCGAGGTGCGCCAGCGCATGGCCAACGACCCGGACGTGATCGGCTCGCGCCTGGACTCGGCGGTCGACGCCCCGGAGCAGGTGGAGAACCGTCGCGTCTGGGACGCGGTGGTCTTCCTGCCGGACGGCAGCCTGATGCTCGAGGCGGACCAGGCGTCCATGGCGCCGGCCGCCGCGGGCGTGCTGACGGTGCGGATCCCTCGGGACACGGCGACCGCCTGGCTGTCCGACCTGGGCCACGTCGCCGCGGACGCCGCCTCCGCCCCCGCCGACCTGCGTCTGCCGGACCGCTCCACCCCGACCCCCGAGGAGCAGCAGCCGGAGCCCGCCCCCGAGCCGGAGCCCGAGACGTCCTCGTGGACGGAGGAGGCCACCGGCGCACCCGTGCCGCCCCCGTCCGCGCCCGCCGACACGGCGGCCCCGACGCCCAGCGTGACCACCCCGGTGCCGAGCAGCACGGCCCCGTCCTCCTCGGCCCCCGCGCCCACCCGCTCGGCCACGCCGTCCTCCCCGTCGTCTCCCCCCACCTCGTCCTCGCCGTCGGGCACGGGATCCGGCAGTCCGACGCCGAGCACCCCCGACCCGACGCCGACCTCCGCGACGCCGACCCCGACGTCCCCGACCCCGACGTCCCCGAGCCCGTCCGGTCCGTCCACGAGCGCGTCCGGTCCGTCCACGAGCGCGCCGGCCACGGACCCTGCGCCGGACCCGACCGAGTCCGCACCCGAGCCGACCGCCACCACGGCCTCCGCGTCCGCGTCGCCCACGTCGGGGGACCGCTCCAGCAGCACCCCCTGACCCCGGCGCCGGGCGCCGTCGTCGGCCGCGGTCTGCACCGTCGACGCGCGGCCGTGGCAGGATCGGGGCGATGACTGAGCACCTGCCCCGCCCCTGCCCGGACGCACCCGGCCCCGACGCCGTGCCGCCGCCCGCCGAGCGCGTCCACGCGCACGACCACAATCGGGACAAGGACCCCGCCCTCGTCCGACGGGAGCCGGTCTCCTTCGTCCGACGTGGTGCGCGCCTGAACGCGGGGCGGCAGGCCGTGTGGGACCGCCAGGCGGAGCGGGTCCTCGTGGACGTGCCTCGCGGCCGCGGCGCCACCTCGGTGGACGGCCAGGCCCGACTGGACTGGGCGGGGGTGTTCGGGCGCGAGGCCCCCCTGCTGGTCGACATCGGCTCCGGGCTGGGCGAGTCAACGGCGCAGGCCGCCGCCGACCGGCCGGACTGGAACGTGCTCGCCGTCGAGGTCTACGTGCCCGGCCTGGCCGCGCTCATGACGCGCGTGGAGCAGCAGGGCCTGGAGAACGTCCGCGCCGTGGAGGCCAACGCCCCCGAGCTGCTGGACGCCCTGCTCACGCCCGGCTCCGTCTCCGAGGTGTGGGTGTTCTTCCCGGACCCGTGGCACAAGAAGCGGCACCACAAGCGCCGCCTGGTCTCCCCCGCCTTCGCGGACCGCGTGGCGCGGGTGCTCACCCCCGGCGGGGTGCTGCGGCTGGCGACGGACTGGTCGGGCTACGCCGTGCAGATGCGCGAGGTGCTCGAGGCGCACCCGGAGTTCGAGAACCTCTTCCCCGGGCGCGCCGCGGGCGAGGACTCTCCGCTCACGCGGGTGCGCCGCGAGGGCAGGGAGACCGAGGTGGGTGCCCAGCCGCTGCCCGCGGGATGGGAGAGCGCGGCCGAGGAGGAGCGCCCCCTGCGCGCCGGCCTGGGCGAGGCGCGGGCCGGCGCGGCGGCCGCGGACCCCGTGGACCACGACGGCGGCTGGGCGCCCCGGTTCGAGGGCCGACCGATCACGAGCTTCGAGGCGAAGTCCCAGCGGGCCGGGCGGCTCGTGTTCGACCTGGCGTACCGCCGCCGCTGAGCACGGGGCCCGACGGGGTCGCTCAGGCCGGGGCGACCGGCCCGGCCGGGTCGGCGCCGTCCGGAACGGGCGACAGCGGCAGGCCGGCGGTCACCCGCGCGGTCGCCGCGAGCGTCACGGACCCGGCGTCCCGGTAGCCCCTCGGGGCGTCCTCGGGGGCCGTCGGCGACCAGCGGGCCGTGCGGTGGCCGCGGACGGCGGCCCCCGCCAGGCCGGGCCGCGGGGCCACCGGCAGCACGGCGGCGTCCGTCCAGTCCCGACGACGGCCGACCGCGCGGCCGACCCGGGCGAGGAGATCGCCCGGGGCCAGGGCGCGGAACGTCCGCCCGGACCGCAGGCCGAGGTGCGCGGAACGGGCCGCCAGGGCGGCGGGCAGGCCGACCGTGCCCGAGACCACGAGGGCCTCGACGGGACGCTCGGCCGGCCACGGGGCCTCCGCGTCGTCGGGCTGCAGGCCCCGGTCCGCGAGCAGGCGCAGGGCGTGCGCGGCCACGAGCGAGCCGTACGAGTGGGCCTCCACGGCCCCGTGCACGGCGGTCCCGCGGGCGCGCAGGGCCGGGGCGACATCGTCGTCCTCCCCCGGCCCGTGGCGCAGGAACTCCCACCAGGCCCGCACATCCGCGGCGAGCATCGCGCCGCCGCGCCGGCCGGGGCCGTCGAGCACCACCCGCCAGGGCGTGGGTGCGGGGTAGCCGAGCCACCCGATGACGACGGGGCGGGGTGCGCCGGCGGCGCGCTGGGCGGCGGCGAGGTGGGCGGCCTCCCGGGCCGTCCCCCACAAGGCCGTCTGGGGGCGGATGCCCATGCCGGAGACGAGCCAGGTCAGGTGGGTGGCGGTCGCGGGGTCCCCCGCGGCGACCACCGCGCGCGGCCCGTCCGGGCCCTCGAGGACGTAGTCCAGCAGATGCCGGGCGGGCAGGTGCGGGTCCATGCCCTCCGGCTTGAGGGCGTGGACGATCCCGTCCAGGGCGCTCCGGGCCTGCCGGCCGAGGCCGTCGCGCCGGGCCATGTCGGCGCGCAGCCGCTCCTGCACGCGGGACCGCGCGGCTGCCCCGAACGACGCCCGGCTCAGTCCTGCTCGGACTGCCACGTGGGCACCCGTCGGAGGCCTGCGACGCCGGAGGGCAGCCTCCGCAGGCCGCTCGGGCAGGCCTCGCCCGCGGTGTCCGCCCCGGCCCGTGCCGCGGCGTGACGGCGGACGGCCATCCGGTCGGCGTAGCGGGCCGAGACGTCACCGCCGGAGCCCACGGTGAAGACGCGGGCCAGGCGGGAGGCGTGGTGGAGGCGGTCCACCTGGGCAGCCAGCTCGACCACGGTGTCCTGCAGCTGCTCGACCTCGCGCTGCAGCGCGATCACGCGGCGGATGCCCTCCAGCGAGATGCCTTCACGGCTCAGGGTCTGCACGGTCTGCAGCCGCTCGACGTCGGCGAGGGAGTAGCGGCGGTGCCGTCCGTCCTGGCGGGCGGGGACCACGAGGCCGAGCCGGTCGTACTGGCGCAGGGTCTGCGGATGCATGTCCGCCATCTCGGCGGCCACGGAGATCACGAAGACCGGGGCGTGCCGGTCGGGACCCCCCTCGCGGCCCCGGTCCGCACGGGCGGCGCCGTCGCGGGCGCTCACCAGGCTGCCTTCCGGGCCAGCTCCCGCCGCGGATCGTCGCCGGCAGTGGCGGACTGCAGGGCCTCGACGGCGGCGCGGGCGTCGTCGTTGAGCGTGGTGGGCACGGTGACGCGCAGCTCCACGAGCAGGTCACCCGTCGTCTTCCCGCGCTCGACACCGCGGCCCTTCAGGCGCAGCACGCGGCCACACTGGGAGCCCGCCGGCACCTTCACCTTCACGGGGCGCTCCAGCGTCGGCACCTCGATCGTGGCGCCGAGGGCGGCCTCGGGGAAGGTGATCGGCACGGTGATCCGCAGGTCGTCCCCGTCCCGGCGGAAGAACTCGTGCTCGCGCACGTGCACGGTGACCAGCAGGTCGCCGCGGCCGGCCGGGCCGGGCGAGCCCTTGCCGCGGGCACGGACCTTCTGGCCGTCGCGGATGCCCTTCGGGATCTTCACCTCGATCGTCTCGCCGTCCGGGCCGCGCAGGGACACCGTGGTGCCCTGAATCGAGCCGCGGAAGGAGATCGTGGTGGTGGCGGTGCGGTCCGCGCCCTTCGTGGGGCGCGGCCGTGCGTAGCCGGCGTCGCCGAAGCCGCCGGGGCCGAAGCCGCCGGGCTGGCCGGCGGCGCCACTGAACATCCCGCTGAACAGGTCGGACAGGTCGGGCTCGGACTGCGTGGCGCGGGGGCCGCCCCCGCCGCCGAACATGCCGCCGAAGACGTCCTCGAAGCCTCCGCCGCCGGCACCGCCCGGGGCGGAGAACCGGGCCCCGCCGCCCATCGCGCGGATCGCGTCGTATTCCTGCCGCTCCTGGGGGTCGCTCAGGACGGCGTACGCCTCCGAGATCTCCTTGAACTTCTTCTCGGCCGCCTCGTCCCCGGGGTTCTGGTCCGGGTGGTACATGCGGGCGAGCTTGCGGTAGGCCTTCTTCACGTCCGCGTCGGAGGCGTCCTTGGACACCCCCAGGGTCGCGTAGAAGTCCTTGTCCATCCAATCCTGCGAGGCCATGGTGCCTCCTCTCGTGTGCATCGGTCAGGGGGGTCGGCCGGCGGCGGGGTGGGCCGCCGGCCGACGGGGTCACTCGTCTCCGGCGGAGACCATCACCTGGGCGGCGCGCAGCACGCGGCCGTCCCGGACGTAGCCGTTGCGGAAGACCTGGACCACGTGGTCCGCGGGCACCTCCGCGTGCGGCTGGCGCATCACGGCCTCGTGCACGGCCGGGTCGAACTCGACGCCGGCCAGCGCCTCCTGGTCATGGCGCTCGAGGCCCAGGCCGGCCAGGGCGGTGTCGAGCTTGGTCGCGATGGCGGCGAACGGACCGTCCGTCAGGTCGCCGGCGGCGCGGGCGGCGTCGATGTCGTCGAGCACCGGCAGCAGCGCGGTGACGGCCTTGAGCACGCCGGCGTCTCTGGCCAGGTCGCGGTCGCGGTCCACGCGGCGCTTGTAGTTCACATACTCGGCCTGCAGCCGGCGCAGGTCGGCCTCGAGCTCGGCCTCGCGGTCCGAGGCCTCGGGCTGCGGCGCCTCGGTCCCGGCCTGCGCGCCGGCCTCGTCGAGGATGCGCTCGGCCTGGGCGAGGGCGTCGCCGTCCTCGGCCTGCTCTGCCGCGCTCTCCGCCGAGACCCGGGGCTCACCGGTCTCGGGGTCGATGCGGCGACGGTCGTTGAACACGATGGGCTCCTCCTCGGAGCCACGCTCGGCGTCGGAGGAGCCGTGCGGACGCTGCTGGTCGGCGCTCATGGTGTGTCCTTTCGAAGCTGGGTGGGCGCGGCGGGTCCGCCGCGCGGGGGGTGGTGCGGGAAGGCCGGCGGGCCGGCCCGGCAGGGGCGCTGCCGGGCCGGCCCGCCGGCGTCGTGGGTCTCGGGACGGGGCGGGCGTGGACGCCCGCCCCGGCCCCGGGGTGTCAGGCCTTCTTCTCGTCGTCCTCGTCGACCACCTCGGCGTCGACGATGTCCTCGTCGTCGCCCTGCGGGGCGGCGGACTCGGCGCCGGCGTCGGCCGACTCCGCGCCCTGCTGGGCGTAGAGGGCCTCGCCGATCTTGACCTGGGAGGCCTGGAGCTTCTCGAACGCGGCGGCGACCTCGTCGTCGTTGTCCTGCTTCTCCAGGGCGGCCTTCAGGGCGTCGACGTCGGCCTGCACCTCGGTCTTGACGTCCTCGGGCAGCTTGTCCGCGTTGTCCTGCAGGAGCTTGTCCACGGAGTACGCGGACTGCTCCGCCTGGTTGCGGCGGTCGGCGGCCTCGCGGCGCTTCCTGTCCTCGTCCGCGTGGGCCTCGGCGTCCTTGACCATGCGGTCGATGTCCTCCTTGGACAGCGAGGAGCCGCCCGTGATGGTCATCGACTGCTCGGTGCCGGTGCCCTTGTCCTTCGCGGAGACGTGCACGATGCCGTTCGCGTCGATGTCGAAGGTGACCTCGATCTGGGGCATGCCGCGCGGGGCCGGGGCGATGCCGGTCAGCTCGAAGGTGCCCAGCGCCTTGTTGTCCCGGGTGAACTCGCGCTCGCCCTGGAAGACCTGGATGGACACGGAGGGCTGGTTGTCCTCGGCCGTGGTGAACGTCTCGGAGCGCTTGGTCGGGATGGCCGTGTTGCGCTCGATGAGCTTGGCCATCACGCCGCCCTTGGTCTCGATGCCCAGCGACAGCGGGGTCACGTCGATCAGGAGCACGTCCTTGCGCTCGCCGGCGAGCACGCCGGCCTGCACCGCGGCGCCGATGGCGACGACCTCGTCCGGGTTCACGCCCTTGTTGGGCTCCTTGCCGCCGGTCAGCTCCTTCACCAGGTCGGAGACGGCGGGCATGCGGGTGGAGCCGCCGACGAGGATCACGTGGTCGATGTCGGAGACCTTGACGCCGGCCTCCTTGATGACGTCCTCGAACGGCTTGCGGGTGCGCTCGAGCAGGTCCTTGGTGAGGTCCTGGAACTTGGCGCGGGAGAGGTGCTCGTCCAGGTGCACCGGGCCCTCGGGGGTCACGGACAGGTACTGCAGCGAGATGTTGGTGGAGGTGGCCGAGGAGAGCTCCTTCTTGGCCTGCTCCGCTGCCTCCTTCAGACGCTGCAGGGCGATCTTGTCCTTGGACAGGTCCGCGCCCTTGGACTTGGCCTGCTGGAGCAGCCAGTCCACGATCCGCTGGTCCCAGTCGTCGCCGCCGAGGCGGTTGTCGCCGGCGGTGGCGCGCACCTGGATGGTGGCGAAGTCGTCCTCGTCCTTGGCGACCTCGAGCAGGGACACGTCGAAGGTGCCGCCGCCCAGGTCGAAGACCAGGATGAGCTCGTCCTCCTTGCCCTTCTCCAGGCCGTAGGCCAGGGCGGCCGCGGTGGGCTCGTTGATGATACGGGTGACGTTCAGGCCCGCGATCTCGCCGGCCTCCTTGGTGGCCTGGCGCTCGGCGTCGTTGAAGTAGGCGGGCACGGTGATCACCGCGTCGGTGACCTTCTCACCCAGGTACTCCTCGGCGTCGTGCTTGAGCTTCATCAGCGTGCGGGCCGAGATCTCCTGCGGGGTGTACTTCTTGCCGTCCACCTCGGCGGTCCAGTCGGTGCCCATGTGGCGCTTGACGGACGCGAAGGTGCGCTCGGGGTTGTTGACGGCCTGGCGCTTGGCGACCTCGCCGACCAGGACGTCCCCGCCCTTGGAGAACGCGACGACGGACGGGGTGGTGCGGGCGCCCTCGGCGTTCGCGATGACGACCGGGTCGCCACCCTCGAGGGCGGCGACGACGGAGTTGGTGGTGCCGAGGTCGATGCCGACTGCACGGGACATGATGGGGTCCTTCCTGTCTGACGGTGAAGCGGGGGCCGGACCGGCGGGCCGGGGCACCGGCGCCGCAGGGACTTGAGCCTTCATGACTCAGGTTGCCACCGGGGCGGTGGACTGTCAAGTGAACCTGAGTCGACTTCACTCACTTCTGCTTCTGCGAGGGTCAACGCGGGCCGTCCACGATCCATTCCCGAGGCCCCGGATTCGTCTGCGCTCCGTTCCGGTGCAGGCGCCCGGCCCTGGAAGCGCGGGGGTCTCGCGCGGTTGGATGGCGGATCACGGGGCGTCGCCGACGGCGCGCCCGTCCCGACGGAGAAGGAGCGCCACCATGGCCGAGAAGAACGCCGCCGAGTACACCGTCCCGGGCCTGTCCCTGAGCACGGGCCGCCGCACCGCCGAGATCCTCCAGGGCCGCCTGCACGCCCTCAACGACCTGCAGCTCACCCTGAAGCACGCCCACTGGAACGTGGTGGGCCCCGGCTTCATCGGCGTGCACGAGATGCTCGACCCCCAGATCGAGCTGGTCCGCGGCATGGTCGACGTCGTCGCGGAGCGCATCGCCACCCTGGGCGTCTCCCCCGCGGGCACCCCGGGCGCGCTCGTGGCCGCCCGCACGTGGGACGACTACACGCTGGGCCGCGCGTCGACCCTGGAGCACCTGGCCGCCCTGGACCTCGTCTACGACGGCGTCGTGACGGACCACCGCGCCGCGATCGACGCCACCGAGGACCTCGACCCGGTCACGCAGGACATCCTCATCGACCAGGTGGCCCAGCTCGAGCTGTTCCAGTGGTTCATGCGCTCGTTCCTGACCACCGACGACGGCCGGCTGAGCAGCGCAGGCACCACCACCGAGGCCGCCGCCGCGGGCCGCGTGAAGGGCGCCCAGTCCGCGCCCGCCCCGAAGGCCGGGCGCACGAAGAAGTCGGACGCGAAGAAGGCCAAGAAGAAGTGACCGCGCGCCCCTGAGGCGCCCGTGCACCGGAGGGGCCCGACCGCACTGACGGTCGGGCCCCTCCCTCCTGCGCGGTTCAGTCGACCTTCGCCGGCCACCACACCTTCGGGCCGATGTCCCGCACGAGCGCCGGGATCAGCAGGGAGCGCACGATCAGCGTGTCCAGCAGCACGCCGAAGGCCACGATGAACGCCAACTGCACCATGAACATCAGCGGGATCACCGCGAGCGCGGCGAAGGTGGCCGCCAGCACGACGCCGGCCGAGGTGATGACCCCGCCCGTGACGGTGAGGGCGCGCAGCACGCCCGCCCGCGTGCCGTGCCGCGGGGTCTCCTCCCGCGCCCGGGTCATCAGGAAGATCGTGTAGTCGATCCCGAGCGCCACGAGGAAGACGAAGCCGTACAGCGGCACGGTGGGGTCGGCGTCCTCGAAGCCGAACACGTGCCGGAACACGAGGGCCGAGACGCCCAGGGCCGCACCGAAGCTGACCACGGTGGCCGCCACGAGCAGCACGGGTGCCAGGAGCGAGCGCAGCAGCACCGCGAGGATGACCAGCAGCATCGCGAGGATCAGCGGGATGACGACCCGCAGGTCGCGCTGCGTGGTGACGTTCGTGTCCAGCGCCTGGGCCGCCGGGCCGCCCACGAGGATCTCGCCCGAGGTCGGGAGGTCCGCGAGCCGGTCGCGCAGGCGGGCCACGGTCTGCTGCGCGGCGAGGGACTCGCCCGGGTCCGCCAGAGTGGCCGAGACCAGCACGCGGCCGTCCACCACGCGGGGCTGCGGCTCCGGCGCCGACGCGGCACCCGCCCCGCCCTCCGCGTCGGTCACGCCCGGGGGTGGGCCCGCGGCGGCCTCGGGGGCGTCCGCGGTGACCTCGGCCTCGGCCACGCCGGGGTCCTCCGCGACGGCGGCGAGCACCGCCTCCGCGTCCCCGGCCGGGGCGAGGATCTGGGCGGGGGCGCCCGCGCCGGCGTCGAAGTGCTCGCTCAGCAGGGCCTGGGCCTGCCGGGCGTCGGAGTCGCCGAGCAGCACGTCCTCCTGGGCGACGCCGTCCGCGCGCAGCTGCAGCAGGCCGCCGCAGAGGGCGAGGAGCCCGACTGTCGTGGCGACCCAGACGGGGCGGGGCCGGCGCGCGACAACGGTGCCCACCCGCGTCCACACCCCGTGGTCCTCCTCGAGGCCGGCGATGGGCCGGCCCGCGCCGTCGCGCGGCGGGGTGAAGGCCCGGCCCCGGGCGGCGCGGCGCTCCGTGCGACGGCGCGCGCGCTCGGGGGACGGGATCGTGGGCCAGAAGGCGGCACGCCCGGTCAGCCGCAGCAGCGCCGGCAGCAGGGTCAGGGCGGCGAGCCACGCGAAGGCCACACCCGTGGCGGCCACGGGGCCGAGGGAGCGCGTCGAGTTGAGGTCCGAGGCCATCAGGATCAGCAGGGCGAGGGCCACGGTGGAGGCGGACGCGGTGATCGCGCCGAAGGACCCGCGCACGGCGGCCCGCAGCGCCTCCCCGACCTCCGCGCGGACCAGCAGCTCCTCGCGGTGCCGGGCCACGAGCAGGAGGCAGTAGTCCGTGGCCGCGCCGATCACGAGGATCGAGAGGATGCCCTGGGCCTGGCCGTTGAGCTGGATCCAGCCCGCCAGGGCCATCCCGTAGACGGCCACGATCGCGCCGCAGAGCGCGGCCACGGCCGTCAGGAGCACGAGGACCGGCAGCAGGACGGAGCGGTAGACCGCCACGAGGATCACGAACACCACCACGAGCGCCACGAGCAGCAGCAGCCCGTCGATCCCCGCGAACGCGCCGCCCAGCTCCGCGACCAGGCCCGCCGGACCGCCCACGTGCCACTCGGTGTCCGCGGCCACGGTCCCGGCGAGGGCGGGGGCGGCGGCCGCCGGGTCCGCCACGACCTCCCGCAGGTCGGCCACCACGTCGGCCACGGGTCGCTCAGCCCCGGCCGAGGAGTCGACGAAGGCCAGGAACTGCACCGCCGCGCCGTCGTCGGAGGGGATCGGGCCGGCGACGTCGGTCACGCCCGGCACCTCACCCAGCCGGCCCGCGAGGTCCGCGAGCGCGGGGAAGGCGGCCGCGGGGTCCGCTGTGCTCGCCGGGCCCATGACGACGGCGGGCACGGCCTCACCGTCCTGGAAGGCCGCCGCCTCCTGCCCCGCGCGGGTGGACTCGGCCGACGCCGGCAGGAAGGTGGCCTGGTCGTTCGAGGAGACGTCGCCGATCTTGCCGAACACGGGGCCGCCCAGGCCGAGCACGGCGAACCAGACCACGGCCAGCGCCGCGGCCAGGCCCAGCCGCAGCCCCCGGGAGGGACGCCCCGTGGCGGCGGGGGTGCGGAAGGCGGAGAGGTCGGGCGGGGTGGGCATGCCCCGAGCGTAGGGGGTGGTTCGATGATCAAACAACCATGGGGGCTGGCTAGACTCCCGGCCATGACCACGCAGCCCCCCTCCGCCCCCGCGGAGCACCTCGCCGTGGTCCACGCGCTGCGCGTCTTCAGCGAGAGCGCGGAGCACGCCGTCGACGAGGCCGGCCGCGGCGTCGGCCTGCACCGCACGGACCTCAGAGCCCTCGCGTACCTGATGGCCCGCGCGGCGGCCGGTGAGCCCGTCACGGCCTCGGACCTCGGCGCCCACCTGCACCTCACCCGGGCCTCGGCCACCGCCCTCGTGGACCGCCTGGCCGCCGCGGGCCACGTCCGCCGCCGCCGGGACGAGGGCGATCGGCGGCGCGTGCTGGTGGAGCACACGGACACGGCCCGCCGCGACGGACAGCGCGCGTTCGAACCGATGTCCCAGCGGCTGAGCGCCGCCCTCGAGGGGTTCTCCGCCGCGGAGCTGCGGGCTGCGGTGCGGGTGCTCGAGGCGGCCACCGCCGCACTGACGGACCCCGCCCCGGAGGACCCGTGACTCGACCGGCGCTCATCGGCCTGGACGGCCGCTCGGGGTCGGGCAAGACCGTCCTCGCCGCCGCGCTCGCGGCCCGGATCGCACCGTTCGCGCGCGTCGAGGTGATCGAGATCGAGTCCATGTACCGGGGCTGGGACGGGCTGGCCGCGGCGGTGGGCGACGACGGCCCCTACCCGGCCGTCGTGCGCGCGCTGCGGGAGGGCGGCACGGCGACCTGGACCACGTGGGACTGGCACCGTGCCGCCCCCGGTCCGCCGCGGGGGACCGCGCCGGCCGACGTCGTGGTGTGCGAGGGCGTGGGCGCGCTCAGCACCGCCGCCCGGCCGCTGCTCGACCTGGCGGTGTGGCTCGAGCTCGAGACCCCCGCGCGGCGCACGCGGGCGCTGGCCCGGGACGGTGAGACCTTCGCCCCGCACTGGGACCGCTGGGCCGCACAGGAGGAGGACTACCTGGCCCGGCATGCCCCGCGCGCCGCGGCGGACCTGGTCCTGCACCCGCCCTCCGCCTGACGGCGGCGGTGCCCGGGGCCGGGGGCGTCGGGGTCTGCGTGCGGGCCGGTCGGGCGCCCGCGCTGGGACCGGAGCGGTTCGCTCCGCTTAGGTGTAGCATCGGAGGCGGCGCGCCGCGTCCGGCCGCGTCCCACCCCAGCGCACGGAGACCTCCCCTTCCCATGGCAAAACTGCTCTACCGTCTCGGCCTCGGCGCCGCCCGCCGCCCCCTCCTCGTGATCCTCGCCTGGGTGCTCGCCCTGGCCCTCGCCGTCGGCGGGTTCCTCGCCTTCGGCGGCACGCTCTCCTCCACCGTCACCATCCCCGGCACGCCCACCGCCCAGGTCACGGACCGCCTCAAGGAGGAGTTCCCCGAGGCCTCCCGCGGCAGGGGCCAGGTCGTGTTCACCACCGAGGACGGCTCCCCCCTGACCGACGCCCAGCGCGAGCAGATCACCGCCCTGTTGGACGACGTCGCCGAGCAGCCGGCCGTGGAGGGCGTCGTGAACCCGTTCGAGGCCCAGGCCCAGCAGGACGACGCCCGCACCCGGCTGGACGAGGGCCGCACCGAGCTGGCCGACGGCGAGCAGCGCCTCGCGGACGGACGCCAGGAGATCGAGGACGGCCGGGCCGAGCTCGAGCGTCGCACGGCCGAGGCCGACGCGGCCGAGCAGCGCCTGGCCGAGGCCGCCGCCCAGCTGGAGGAGGGGCAGGCGAAGCTCGACGCCGCGCGCGCCGACCTCGAGGAGCGTGGCCTGGACGCCCTGCCGGCCGAGGCCCTGGCCCCGCTCCGGGAGGCCGAGCAGCAGGTGGCCGAAGGCCAGGAGCAGCTCGACGCCGGCCGCGCCGAGCTCGAGGAGCAGGCGGAGCGCCTCGAGGCCGGGCAGGCCAAGCTCGACGCACAGCGTCAGGAGCTCGAGGCCGCGCAGGCCGAGCTCGACGCCCGGTGGGCCGAGCTCGAGGCCGGGCAGGCCGAGCTCGACGCCCGGGCCGAGCAGCTGGCCGCGGGCCGCGCCGAGCTCGAGCAGGCCCGGGACGCCGCACTGGCCGAGGCCGAGGCCGCCGGCATCCCGGCGGAGCAGGTCACCGAGCAGTTCGCCGACCAGGAGGCGCAGCTCGCCGCCGCCGAGGCACAGCTGGCGGCCGGTCAGGACCAGGCCGACGCCGCCCGCGCCCAGCTGGAGGCCGCCCAGGCCGAGGCCGACGCGGGCGCCGAACAGCTCGCGGCCGCCCAGGCCGAGGCCGACGACGGCGCCGCCCGACTCGCCGCCGGCCGGCAGCAGCTGCAGGAGTCCGAGGCCGAGCTCGAGGCCGGCCGCGAGCAGGTGGCCGCGGGACGGCAGCAGGCCCTGGACGCGGCCGAGGCCGAGCTCGACGCGCAGCAGCAGAAGATCGACGAGGGCCGGGCCGAGTACGAGCGCGGCGTCGCCGAGCTCGAGGACGGCCGGGCCCAGCTGGCCGCCGGCGCGGAGCGCCTGGACCAGGCCGAGGCGGACCTCGCCGACGGCCGCGCCGAGCTGGAGGACGGCCGCGTCGAGGCCGAGCGCGGCGAGCGCACCCTGGCCCTCGCGGAGGACTTCCGCACCGTGTCCGAGGACGGCAGCACCGCCGTCGGGATCGTCACCTTCACCACGCCGACCCTGGACGTGACCGCCGAGGACAAGGAGGCGGTCACCGGCGCCCTCACCGGCGCGGACATCGACGGCGTCGCCGTGCATCCCTCCCAGGAGCTCAACGCCACCGCGCCCTCCCTGCTCGGCCCGGGCGAGGTCGTGGGCCTCGTGGTCGCCGCGATCGTGCTGGTGGTCATGCTCGGCACCCTCGTGGGCGCGGGTCTGCCGCTGGTCAACGCGCTGGTGGGCGTGGGCGTGGGCGCCGCCGGGGCGCTCGCGTTCTCCTCCGCCGTGGAGATGATCTCCGTGACCCCGGTGCTCGGGGTGATGCTGGGCCTGGCCGTGGGCATCGACTACGCGCTGTTCATCGTCAACCGGCACCGCCAGGAGCTGCGTCGCGGCACGGGCCTGCACGAGTCGATCGCGCTGGCCAACGGCACCTCCGGCAACGCCGTGGTGTTTGCCGGCATCACCGTGATCGTCGCCCTCGTGGGCCTGAACGTCACCGGCATCCCGTTCCTGGGCCTGATGGGCACCGTGGGCGCGGTCTGCGTGGCCGTGGCCGTGCTGGTGGCCGTCACCCTGACCCCGGCCCTGCTCTCCCTGGCCGGGATGCGGATCCTCTCGAAGAAGGAGCGGGCCCGCCTCGCCGACGAGGGTCCCGCCTCCGTCGCCGAGGGCTCCGCCGCCGTGCGCCGCGCCGGGCGCCGCTCGACCATGTCCACCCCGGCCGCGATCGCCTCGGCCCTGGCGGCCGTCGCCCTGCTGGTGCTCGTGGCCCTGCCGGTCGGCTCGATGCGCCTGGGCCTGCCGGACGGCGGGTCCGAGCCGGAGGGCTCCGACTCGCAGGTTGCGTACGAGCTCACCGCCGAGAAGTTCGGCGAGGGCTACAACGGCCCGCTCGTGGTGACCGTGGACCTGCCCGCCGGCCTGGACGAGGACGCGGCCGAGGACGCCCGCCTGGCGGTGGGCGAGCAGCTCGCCGGCCTCGAGCACGCGCACGCCGTGGTGCCCGCGGGCTTCAACGAGGACCGCACCGTCACCATGTTCCAGGTGCTGCCCGAGGAGGGCCCGAACGCCGTCTCCACCGAGGAGCTGGTGCGCGACCTGCGCGCCACCGAGCCGGCCGGCGAGGCCTCCAACCTCGGCGTGGCCGGCATGACCAGCGGGTTCATCGACGTCTCGGAGAAGCTCTCCGACGCCCTGCCCCTCTACCTGGGCGTGGTGGTGGGCCTGTCCCTGCTGATCATGGTGCTGGTGTTCCGCTCGATCCTGGTGCCGCTGATCGCCACCGGCGGGTTCGTGCTCTCCATGTTCGCCGCCATGGGCGGCGTGGTGGCCATCTACCAGTGGGGCTGGCTCGGCTCGGTGTTCGGGGTCCACAACCCCGGCCCCGTGCTCAGCTTCCTGCCGACCATCATGATCGGCGTGCTGTTCGGCCTGGCCATGGACTACCAGCTGTTCATCGCCTCCGGCATGCGCGAGGCCTACGCCCACGGCCTGCCCGCCCGCCAGGCCGTGCTGACCGGCCTGCGCTCGGGCCGGGCCGTCGTGATCGCCGCGGCGATCATCATGATCTCCGTGTTCGGCGGGTTCATCTTCGCCCACGACGCGATGATCCGCCCGATGGGCTTCGGCCTGGCCTTCGGCGTGCTGCTGGACGCGTTCGTGGTGCGCCTGCTCCTGATGCCGGCGCTGATGCACCTGCTCGGCGAGAAGGCGTGGTGGCTGCCGCGCTGGCTCGACCGGATCATGCCGGACGTGGACGTGGAGGGCGCCCAGCTCGAGCGCGCCCACGCCCCGGCGCAGCCCTCCGTCCCCGCCCCGGACGGCGGCGCCCACCGGGCCTGACCGCCCCCGACTGATGCCCGCCCCCGGCCCCGATCGGCCGGGGGCGGGCGTCTATCCTGGGCGGATGCGTCCCACCGCCTTCTCCCCCGCCGCCGGCTCGCCCGTCCTCGTCCTGCTCGAGACGGACGCGGACGGCGCCCCCGCCCCGCGGCTCGCGGACCCGGCCGTCCCGCACCTGAGCGTCACGGACCAGGGGGTCACGCGCGGCGACGGCATCTTCGAGACGGCGCTCGCCGTCGCCGACGGGCTCGGGACCCTGCGCATGCGCAAGCTCGGAGCCCACCTCGGCCGGCTGGCCGCGTCCGCCGCCGCCCTGCAGCTGGCCGCCCCCGAGGCGGCGGCGTGGGAGGCCGCCGTCGCGCTCGGCCTGCGGGCGTTCACCGAGGCCAACGACGTCGCGCCCGGGGACCGTCTCGCCGTGCGCCTGACCGTCACCCGCGGCCCGGACGCGGCTCCCGGCGCGGTGCCCACGCCCACCGCGTGGGCGCTGCTGAGCCCGGCCCCGGCGATCCAGGACGAGGAGCGGCAGCGGGGGCTGCGGGTGCTGCTGCTGGACCGCGGCATCGACTCGCAGGCCCCCGAGCGCTCCCCGTGGCTGCTCACCGGCGCGAAGACCCTCTCCTACGCCGTGAACATGGCCGCCCTGCGCTACGCCCGCGCGCACGGCGCCGACGACGTCGTCTTCACCAGCGCGGACGGCTACCTGCTCGAGGGCCCCACCTCCACGGTGCTGATCGTGCGCACCGGGGAGGACGGCGTCCGCCGCCTCCTCACCCCGCTGCGCCAGAAGGGCATCCTCGCCGGCACGTCGCAGGCCGTGATCTTCGCGGCCGCCCACGCGGACGGCTGGGAGCTCGGCTACGGCCCGCTCGTCCCGGCGGACCTCCAGGGCGCCGAGGGCGTCTGGCTCGTCTCCTCGGTGCGCGGCGTCCTGCCGGTGCGCGCCGTCGACGGCGTCGAGATCCCCGTGGACCACGAGCTCACCGGCATGCTGCAGGCCCATCTGGACGCCGACGGCGACCCCGGCCGGCACGTCAGCGGCGACCCGGTGCCCACCGCGGGCTAGGCTGGGGACCGGCCCGTCCGGCGTCGTCGGCCGCGGCCGCAACCGCACGTGAGATCCCCGACCACGGAAGGCGCACCATGAACACGCTCGCCCAGAAGGCCCTGTCCGCCGGCATCACGCTGGTCGGCGGCATCGTCGGCTCCCGCGTGGTGGCGGGCGGCTGGCGGCTCGTCACCGGCCACAGCGCCCCGAACGACGCGGCCGACGAGACGCTGCCCCTCATCGAGGCCCTGTCCTTCGCGTTCATCTCCGCGGGCGTCGCGGCGCTGCTGAAGGTCGCCGGCCAGCGCGGCGCCGGCGCCGCGATCCGCAAGGTGTCCGAGTCCACCGCGCACCGCGTGGACCACGAGGTCTGAGCCGCCCCGCCACCACCACGACGACGGCCGCCGCCCGGAGGGATCCGGACGGCGGCCGTCGTGCTATGCGGGGTGGTGTCAGCGGCGCCCGCGCGGCCGGGCGCCGGCGCGGCGCGGCCCGGGGTCCGCCGGGGGCTCGGCGCGACGGACGACGGCGGCCAGCTCGTCCCGGTGCAACAGCTCACGGCGGGCGTGCTTGGTGCGGTAGCCCGTACGGCCCACCAGGTGGGAGGCCACCGGGGCCGTGACCATCTGGGTGACCCACGCCAGCAACAGCACGGGCAGCCACACCCACGACCGCCACTCGATCGCCAGCCCGGCGAGCATGAGCAGCAGGCCGAGGACCTGCGGCTTGGCGGCGGCGTGCATGCGGGCCAGCAGGTCCGGGAGCACGAACAGGCCCACGCCGGCCACCAGGGAGAAGAAGGCACCGCTGACGAGCAGGAACGCGGCCAGCCAGTCCAGGAGCGTGGCGGTGTCGGTCATCGGCCCTCCTCCCCGCCCGGCACGTCCGTGGTGCCGGGCACGCGCGCCTGGTCCTCGAGCGAGTGGTCCGGGCGCCGGTCCTCCGCGAAGCGCGCCACCGTCACCGAGCCGACGAAGCCGACGGTGGCGGCCAGCACCACGAGGACCACGTGGTGGGTGTGGCGGTGCACGGCCATCTCCAGGACGAGCATCCCGGAGAACACCACGAGCAGCACGTCCGTGGCGACCGCCCGGTCCAGCAGCGAGGGGCCGCGCACGATCCGGTAGAGCGCACCGACGGCGCCGACCACGAGCAGCGCCCCGCCGGCCCACGTGGCCAGGTCCATGGGGTCCATCAGGCCTCCTCCTTCGGGGGGCGGGCGGCGGGGGGCGCCGAACTCGGGAAGCGGCGGACCAGCTCGAGGTCCTCACGCGTGCCGACGGCGCGGATGATGCCCGCCTCCACGTCGAGGGCCTTGGCGCGGAAGCCCGCCACGTCCTCGTCCGTGGTCGCGTCGAGCACGTGCAGGTACAGGACGGAGCGGACCCGGTCCACGTCCAGCACGATCGAGCCCGGCACCAGGGCCAGGGCGTGGCTGACGAGCGTGATGATGAGGTCGTCGTGGCTGCGCAGCGGGACGCCCACGATCGAGCCGCGGGCGCGGCGGCCACGCAGCAGCACCGTCCCGGCCACGTTGACTGAGGCGCGCACGACGTCGACGAGGAACCGCACCGTGAACACGAGGGACCACCAGGGGTTCAGACGGCCGCTGAACGGGATGCTCGGCATCGGGAAGAGCCCGATGATCAGCAGCGCGAAGGCGAGGCCGGTCAGGGCCACGTGCGGAGCGAAGTCCTGCCACAGGGCGCACCACACGGCCACCATCACGAGGATCAGCGGCCACTGGGCCACGATGCCCCGGATCCGGTCGGGGCGCACCACGCCGCGGCGGGCGGAGTCACTTCCGGGCATCGTGCACCTCCGTCGGGTCGACGCTGAGGGTGGCCGCGGCCCGCTCGGCCGCGGCGTCGTCGAGCACCGCCGCGATGTAGGGCGAGCGGTCGAGCATGTCCGTGGCGGCCTCGTCGGCCAGCGCGAACAGCGGACCGGCGGCCACCGTGAACACCAGCGTCAGGCCCACGAGCGCCGTGGTGGGCAGCACGAGGCCCGGCTCGAGCGGGCGGGGGCGCTCGCCACGGGCGACGGCCCGCTCGTAGGCGGCCACGAGCTGGGCGGGCGGGTGCTCCACGTCCTCGACGCGGCGCCAGAACGCGCGGGTCCACACGCGCACCACCACGAGCAGGGTCAGCAGGGACACGAGCAGGGACACGCCCACCAGCGTGTAGGCCAGGGGCGTGGCCTGCTCGACGCCGCCGCGCAGCAGGCCGACCTTGCCGAGGAAGCCGGAGAACGGCGGGATGCCGCCGAGGTTGAGCGCGGGCACGAGGAACAGGACGCTCACGAACGGGGAGACCTTCGCCAGGGACCCGAGGCGGTCGATGTTCGCTGTGCCGGCGCGGTTCTCGATCAGGCCCGTGACGAGGAAGAGCGCGGTCTGCACGGTGATGTGATGGGCCACGTAGTACACGGTGGCCGCCAGCCCCGCCTCCGTGGCCAGGCCCAGGCCGAAGATCATGTAGCCGATGTGGGAGACGAGGATGAAGGACAGGATGCGCTTGATGTCCGTCTGGGCCAGCGCGCCGAGGATGCCCACCACCATGGTCAGCGCGGCCACCACGAGCAGGAGCGCGTTGACGTGCTCCCCCGGGAAGAGCAGCGTCTCGGTGCGGATCATCGCGTACACGCCCACCTTGGTGAGCAGGCCCGCGAACACCGCGGTCACCGGGGCGGGCGCGGTGGGGTACGAGTCCGGCAGCCAGAAGGACAGCGGGAACACGGCCGCCTTGATGCCGAAGCCCACCAGGAGCAGCACGTGCAGGACCATCTGCACGTCGGTGGGCAGCTCGCCCAGCTTCACGGCCAGGTCCGCCATGTTCACGGTGCCGGTGGCCGCGTAGATCATCGCGATCGCGATCAGGAACACCACCGAGGAGAGCACGGAGACCACCACGTAGGTGACGCCCGCGCGGATGCGCTGGGCGGTGCCCCCCATGGTCAGCAGCACGTAGGAGGACGTCAGGAGGATCTCGAAGCCCACGTAGAGGTTGAACAGGTCGCCGGCGAGGAACGCGTTGGACACGCCCGCCACGAGGATCAGGAACGTGGGGTGGAAGATCGAGACCGGCCCACCCTCGTCCCGGTTGATCAGCCCCTGCGCCGAGGCGTACAGCAGCACCGCCAGGGTGATCAGCGCCGACACCACGAGCATGAGGGCCGAGAGCCGATCCACCACGAGGCTGATGCCCAGCGGGGCCGGCCAGCCGCCGAGGTGGACGGCCGCGACCCCGGTGTCCCAGACCGCGGCCAGCAGCAGCGCGTCCAGCACGAGGGTGAGCACGAGCGCGGAGACCGTGACGGTGATCTGCGCGCGGGGGCGGCGCACGAGCATGAAGGTCACGGCCGCGCCCAGCACGGGCAGCATGACGGCCAGCGGGGCCAGGTCGGTCAGGGGGAGGGTGCCGATGCTCACGGGCGCGGCCCCCCGTCGGCGCGGTGGGCACGGACGGCGGACGCCGGGCCGGGATGGGCGGGCGGCGTGGGTGAGGCGTGGCGCACGTGGGGTCGGGACTCCGTGGCGTGCTCGTAGTGGGCGTTGGGGTCCGCGGCGTCGTCCAGGAACTCCGAGGACTCCTCCACGAGCTCCGCGTCGTCCTCCGCGTCCCAGGCGGGCATCCGGGCGATCTTGACGTCCTCCGCGTCCACCTCGACCTCGTCCTCGCGGACGAGCAGCCACGAGCGGTAGATCATGGCGGTCAGGAACGCGATCACGGCGAAGCCGATCACGATCGCGGTGAGGATCAGCGCCTGCGGCAGCGTGTCCGCGTACTCGTGCGGGTCCCGTCCGCGCACGAACAGCGGGGCCAGGCCCGTGCCGCCCGAGGAGAGGAACAGCAGCATGATGGCGCCGTTGTTGATCAGCACGATGCCGAGCAGGATGCGCGTCAGGCTGCGCTCGAGCACGAGGTAGATGCCCCCGGCGAACATCACGCCCATGGCCAGGAGCAGGGCCAGGTCGACGGTCATCATCGGGCGGCCTCCTGGGTGGACGGAGTGGACGGGGTGGGCATGCGCGGATGGCGACGGCGGGCCGCGGCGCGCAGGCGGGCGCGGCGGGCCTCCTCGCCCCGGCGGTCCACCTCACCGCCGAGCGAGCGCAGCACGTCGATCACGAGCCCGACCACCACGAGGTACACGCCGATGTCGAACGCCGTGGCCGAGACCAGCTTGAGGGCGTCGCCGAACAGCGGCAGGTCGGTGAACTCCACCACATAGGACTGCAGGATCTGCCCGCCGAAGAAGAGCGGGGCGATCCCGGTGAGCGTGGCGATCGCCAGGCCCAGGCCGATCATGGGCCCGGCCGGGATCACGGAGGCCTCCTGCAGCTCGTACCGGCCGCCGGCGAGGAAGCGCAGCGTGAGGGCCAGGCCTGCGAGCAGGCCGCCGGCGAAGCCGCCGCCGGGGGTGTTGTGCCCGGCCAGCAGCAGGTAGACGGAGAGCAGCATCATGATCGGGAACATGAAGCGGGTGACGACCTCGAGGATGATCGAGCGCCGCTCGGGGGCCATCGTGTGGCCGGCCACGAGCCACTGGCCCTTGCGATCGTCCACAGCGAAGCTGCGCACGACGGACAGCTCGCGGGCCCCGAGCGAGGAGTCGGCGCCGAAGTCGCCGACGGAGCCGGGGGCGACGTCGTCGATGCTGCGGGTGCGCCCGTCGCGGTGCTGCAGGAAGATCAGGGAGGCCACGCCGGTGGCCGCGGCGGCCAGCACCGTGATCTCGCCCCACGTGTCCCACCCGCGCAGGTCCACGAGGGTCACGTTGACCGCGTTCAGCCCGTGGCCGTGGACATAGGCCTGCTCCGGTATGGCCAGGGAGATGGGCTCGGCGGTGCGGGCGGCCAGCGCGGTGGCGGCGATCCACATCATGGTCAGCGCGAACCCGACGGCCACGGCCAGGCGGCCCAGCCGCCGCGAGCCGGTGCGGCGGTCGTACCAGTCCGGCGGCAGCACGCGCAGGCCCAGGATGAGGGTGACCAGGATGATGGTCTCCACGAGCACCTGGGTGATCGCGAGGTCCGGGGCGCCGCGCATCGCGAACAGGGCGGCGGCGCCGTAGCCGGTCACGGACACCAGCATGATCGCCTTGAAGCGGCGGCGCGCGCGGACGGCGAAGAAGGTGGCGACGGCGATCATCAGCACCACGACCAGCTGCGCCGGGGTCTGGAACCAGGCGACGTCCGCGGAGAGGAACGAGGTGGCCAGCGTGCGCTCGCTGCGCCCCACGGGGAAGAGCAGGAACGCGGCCGGCAGCAGGAACGCGGTGGCCAGGATGATGCCCAGGTAGCGGCGCAGGGAGCCGGTCTGGGTGCGCCCCGTGACCCAGATGGCGACCTCGTCGAGGGCGCCGGTGATCTTCCGGTACGTGCGCAGGGCGTCGACCGGGAACTCGACGCGGCGCTGGAACGCCTCGACTCCCGGCCGGCCGAGGGCGAGCAGCGCGCCGAGCACCCAGACCCCCGCGGAGAGGGCGAGGATGGGCGTCCAGCCGTGCCACAGGGCCAGGTAGGCCGGCGCCTCCTCCGGGTCCAGCGGCGGCAGGGAGCCCGTGTGGGCGGTGATGATCCCCTCCACCGGGCCGGGCAGGAAGGCGAGCACCAGGCCGGCGAGCGCGAGCAGCGCGGCCGGGGCCAGCTCGAGGGTGGTGACGCGGGTGTGGAAGCGCGTGACGGGGACCGCGGCCCCCTCCTCGTCCCGCTTGGCGGCGAACGAGCCCCACAGGAACCGCCACGTGTAGGCGAAGGTGAGCACCGAGCCCACGGTCATGAGCACGAGCGGCGTCCAGCCCCACACGTCCGCGTGCGCCACGCCGTGGGCGGCCAGGCCCTCCAGGACGGACTCCTTGGCCACGAAGCCGAACAGCGGAGGCAGGCCGGCCATGGACAGGCCCGCCACCACGGCGACGGCGGCCAGGGCCGGGTGGCGGCGGCCGATCCCGGAGAGCTGGCGCAGATCGCGCGTGCCGGCCTCGTGGTCGATGATGCCGACCACCATGAACAGGGGGGCCTTGAACACCGCGTGGGCCAGGAGCATGGCGAGGCCGGCCATGGCGGCGTCGCGGGTGCCCAGCCCGTTGGCCACCATGAGGAAGCCGAGCTGGGAGACCGTGCCATACGCGAGGACGAGCTTGATGTCTGTCTGCCGCAGGGCGCGCCAGCCGCCGAGCAGCAGGGTCCACAGACCCACGCCGATCACGAGGACCTGCCACATGGCGAGGCCGTGGAACTCCGGGGCCAGGCGGGCCACGAGGAAGACGCCGGCCTTCACCATGGCCGCCGCGTGCAGGTACGCGGACACGGGGGTCGGCGCGGCCATCGCGCCCGGCAGCCAGAAGTGGAAGGGGGCCTGGGCGGACTTCGTGAGGGCGCCGATCAGCACCAGGGCGACGGCGACCTCGAGCAGCCCGCGCAGCCCGGCGTCGGCCATGAGGGCGGGGGCGGCCTCGAGGACCCCGGAGATCCGCCAGGACCCGGCGAAGTGGGCCAGCATGATCAGGCCCGCGAGCATGGCCAGGCCGCCGAACGTGGTGACGATCAGGGCGGTGATGGCGGAGCGGCGGGCGAAGATGCGGTGGCCCGAGTAGCCGATCAGCAGGAAGGACAGGACGGACGTGATCTCCCAGAAGGTGTAGAGCACCATCAGGTCGTCCGTGGTGACGAGCCCGAACATCGCGCCGGCGAACGCCAGCAGCTGCCCGCCGAACACCGCGTTGCGCGGCTCGTGCTCCCGGAAGTAGCGGGCGCAGTAGGCCAGGACCAGCGCGCCGACTCCCAGCACGATCAGGGACATGAACGCGGCCAGCACGTCCATGCGGAACGCGAGCTCGGTCTCGAGGTACGGCACCCACGGCACGGCGCGGTCCAGGCGCGCCGCCGAGGCCGGGACCGGCCGGCCGGCGTCGAGCGCCTCCTGCAGCGCGAACACGTGCGGCAGCTGAGTGAGCAGCCAAACGAAGCCCGCCGCGGGAGCGGCGGCGAGCAGATAGAACCCCTGACGTCCCGTCCACCGGAAGAGCACCGGGGCGGCGAGCGCGACGACGAAGAGCGCGGTCAGGATGACGAGCATGCGGTCCCTTCGTCAGGCACGGGCGAGGGTCCGGTCCAGCCTAACGGAGGGATGCGCCCCACCCGGGGTCAGCGGACCGATTCCGCGCTCCGCGTGATCGGCTCCGTGACCCGGGCGAACAGCAGCCCACCGGCCACGAGCACGACGGCGATCACGGGGATGACCACCCGGTTGTCCGGGTGCAGGGCGAGCGCGAGCGTGACGAGCGCGGGCGTGATGAACCCGACCGCGCGGCCCGTGGTGGCGTACAGCCCGAACACCTCGCCAGCCGTCCGCGGCGTGGTGAGCCGGCCCAGGAACGCGCGCGAGGCCGACTGCACCGGGCCCACGAACAGGCACAGCGCCAGCCCGCCGACCCAGAACGCGAGGGTGCCCGAGGCGAAGAAGAGCGCCCCGGCCACGAGGACCATGGCGGCCAGCGAACCGAGGATCACCCGGCGCGGACCGACCGCGTCGTCGAGCCGCCCGCCCACGAAGGCGCCCAGGGCGGCCACCACGTTGGCCGCGATCGCGAACAGGATCACGTCCGAGGCCGCCAGCCCGTAGACCGTGGTGCCCAGGATGGCGCCGTAGACGAACACCGCGCCCACGCCGTCGCGGAACACCGCCGAGGCCACGAGGAACCACAGCGTGTTCCGGTCCTCGCGCCACATCCGGGCCAGCGTGGCCCCCAGCTCGCGGTAGGAGCCCAGCACCGACTCACGGCGCGGCCCGCCGTCCGCCGCCGGGGCGGGGGCCGGGTCCGGCACGGCCACCAGCACGGGGATCGCGAACACGAGGAACCACGCGGCGGCCACGAGCGCGACCACCCGGATGTTCAGCGCCGCGTCCTCCGTGACGCCGAACCAGTGCGCGTCCCCCGAGACGAAGCCCACGAACACGATCAGCAGCAGCAGGATGCCGCCGAGATACCCCGCGCCCCAGCCGATGCCCGAGATCCGGCCGATCGTGGCCGGCGTCGAGATGTGCACGAGGATCGCGTTGACCTGCACCTCCGCGAACTCGAAGAACACCGTGCCCAGGGCGATCAGGGTGACGCCCAGCAGCAGGGAGGACTCCTCCGGGGTGACCCAGAAGCAAGCTGCGGTGCACGCGATCACGGCGCCCGTGGTCAGCGCCAGCCAGAGGCGGCGCCGTCCCGCGCCGTCCGCCCGACGCCCCAGCACGGGCGCGGTGACCGCGATGACGACGCCGGCCACCGCCATCGCCGTCGAGAGCCAGGCCGTGCCCCGCTCGTCCGGCCCGAACGCGTCCGAGGCCAGGTAGGTGCCGAACACGAAGGTGACCATGACCGCGTTGAACGCGGCCGAGCCCCAGTCCCACAGCGCCCACGCGGCCACCTGGCGGCGCGGGGCGGCGGAGGCGACCGGCGGGAGCGCGACGTCGGTCATCGCTCGATGCGGGTGAGGTGGAAGTCCCGGTGCGCCCGGGAGGCCGTGGGCCCGCGCTGACCCTGGTACCGGTTCTGGTTGGCCCCGGTGCCGTACGGCGACTGGGCCGACGAGGAGAGCCGGAAGAAGCACAGCTGGCCGATCTTCATCCCCGGCCACAGCGTGATGGGCAGCGTGGCCACGTTGGACAGCTCGAGCGTGACGTGCCCGGAGAACCCGGGGTCGATGAACCCGGCGGTCGAGTGCGTCAGCAGGCCCAGCCGCCCCAGCGAGGACTTGCCCTCGAGGCGGGCGGCGAGGTCGTCCGGCAGGGTGACCTGCTCATAGGTGGAGCCGAGCACGAACTCCCCCGGGTGCAGGATGAACGCCTCGTCCGGGTCCACCTCCACCAGCCGGGTCAGCTCGTCCTGCTTCTGGCGCGGGTCGATGTGCGCGTACCGGTGGTTGTCGAAGAGCCGGAAGAACCGGTCCAGGCGCACGTCCACGGACGCGGGCTGGACCATCGCCGGGTCGAGGGGGTCCAGGCCGACGCGCCCGGAGTCGAGCTCGGCGCGGATGTCGCGGTCGGAGAGCAGCACGGCTCAGTCCATTCGCACGACGACGGCCAGCGGGGTGCGCTCGCGGCCCTGGCCCAGCGGGTTGTCCGCGAAGGCGGCTTCGAGGACGGCGGCCGACGCGGCGGTGTCCTTGCCGAGGGCGTTGCGGCCGATGTCGTTGGCGTCCATCACGACGGTGCCGGCGAAGGAGGCCTTCGCCCAGGCCGGGATGTCCGCCGCCCGGATCATCGCCGAGACCTCGGCGGCCACCCGGTCCGGCTCGGCCGGCGGCAGCTTGGCCGAGACGTTGGCCGGGAACGTGGAGTAGGTGGTGGGCCCGTCGATCGCGCGGACGTTGCCGCCCACCACGTTGTAGAACACACCGCGCTTGCCGGCGACCTTGCCGGCGGCGCCGGCCGCCGCGGAGAGCACGATGCGCGGCAGGCCCGCCTCCTGGATGGCCAGCTGCATGGTGGTGGGATCGCCCAGGCCGATGCCCGCGGGCGTGCGGGTGACCAGGCGGGAGAGGACGCGGGCGGCCACGGAGGGGCGGACCTCCCACGTGTAGTAGGAGCGACCCTGGGTGATGGCCACGATCTTCTCGGACACGGAGAAGTGCCACGGGGCGTCCTGCGGCATCGCGTCCGCGGGCAGGTCGCGGAAGAAGTCCTCGATCTCGCCGCGCAGGTAGGCCTGCAGGTCCGTGTCCCGGTCCACCAGGCCGGTCTGCACCGGGAAGCGGCGGTAGCGGCGGCCGTCCTCGGCGGAGACCAGGTCGAGCTCCTTGCCCGGGTTCGGCTCGTGGTCCGGTTTGGCCGGTGCCGGGGCGGTGGGGGCCTCGTCGACCGCGGTGGCGGGGCCGGCCGGGGCGGCGTCCGCGTCCACCGCGTCGCGCAGCCAGAGCTCGAGGTTGAGCAGGCGCCAGAAGCGCTCGGGGTCGTGCCGGCGCGGGTGGGCGAGGAAGTCCTCGAAGAGCGCGCGGACGGTGGGCGCGTCGGCGTACGGGCGGGCGGCGAACGAGTCGGAGGCGAACACCTCGCGGACCGGCTCGCGCAGGGCGAGCAGCAGGCCGGCCGCGGCGTCGTCGTCCGCGTGGCGGGCCGGCGGGAGGACGGCGTCCACCAGGCCGGCGAGCCGCCCGCGCGGCACGCCGCGATCGGCGGGGCGCTCGTCCGCGTGGGCGTCGACGAAGGCCGAGTTCAGCAGCGCCTCGACGGGCACGTCGGCGCGCTCGCGGGAGTCGGCCAGGCGTGCGGCGACGTCGCGGCGGGTCGCGGTCAGGGTGCGCGCGGCACCGCGCAGGCCGCGGGGCGCGTCGGCGGCCGAAGGCGTCGGGGCGGGGCGGCCGCACACGTGCGCGGTCGAGGCCAGGGGGCCGCCGTGGGCGCGGATCGCGGCGCGGACCGACTCGAGGTCGGCGACCGGGGACGGCGTCGCGGCGGGGGCCAGCGGTGCGGGCCGGGGACCGCCGACGAGGAAGGGGCGGTCCGCCTCCCCGAACGCGAGGTAGCGGTACACCGCCGCGTCGTCGGGGCGGGCGGGGACCTGGGCCGCGTCGGCCGTGGTGTCGCGCATGGGACGTCCTTCCGGGACAGGGGCTGCCGGACGCGTCCGGCCGCGGCCGGGCGCGGTTCGGACTCTACCAGCGGCCCCCGGCGCGCTTTCGTTCGGGAAACGGCGGCCCCTGGTGCGCTTTCGTTCGGGAAACGGCGTGGCCGGCCGCTGGCGCGCGGGTGCGGCCCTGACCATCCGCGGGGAGTTCTCCATCGTGATCGCCGGGCCGGTGCTCACGCGGTACGCGGACGCGTTCGGTCGCTCGCGCGCCCGGGCGGCGACGCGGCGGGTGCGGGCGCGCGAGGTCGCCGCAGCGGACCCGGTGCACTGACGTACGGGTCCGCGGGGCTCGATGACGACGCGGGGCCGGTGCACCGGCCGGGCTGGTGTATGGTGGTGCCCGCGCCGCAGGCGGAAGCTGAGCGGTTGCGCGGGCGTAGCTCAATGGTAGAGCGCTTGCTTCCCAAGCAAGATACGCGGGTTCGATTCCCGTCGCCCGCTCCACACCACGACGACGGCCCCGGGCCCCTCACGCGAGGGACCCGGGGCCGTGTCGGTCCACGTCGCCCCGCCACGGCCGCACCGGGAACGCAAGACGTCGGAATACGGCCACATTCCGGCGTCATGGCGACCGCTGGCGTTCCAGGTCGACGTGCGGGGTCCCGCTCCCCTCAACGGCCCGCGCGGATCTCGCGCAGCCGGCGTTCCAGGTCGACCGGCAGGTCCGCGGCGAAGCGCGGGTCGAGGTCGGGCCCGGCGTCCGCCAGTCGGTAGACGCCGTCGGCGCGGGCGAGGAACCCGTAGTCCACGAGTTCGCGACGCAGCGTGGCCACGTCCTCGTGGGCGGGGCGCAGCAGGTCGTTGACCTCGGCCTCCGCGTAGGCGCGGCCCGCTCTGAAGCGACGCAACAGCTCGAGAAGGACGGCCACCCGCGGCTTGCGACGCGCAGGGATGGAGCGCAGCCGGTCCCCGTCGAAGAAGCGGGCAAGCACGGTCGCGTGGTAGCGCTCGGCGGACTGCCACTCGTCAGCGAGGGCCGCCGCCGCGGCGGTGTACCGCTCACCGGTGACGGCCATGCGGGCACGGATCAGGGTCTTGAGGTCGGACTGACGGGTCATGGTGCATCCTCGCCGGCGCGCTCCCGGCCATGCCGCGCCGCGGGTCGGGGACGACGTCCGTCGCGTGCGGTGGGCCCGAGGATCCGCTCCCCTTCGCGCCGGGCCGCCGGGCCCTGCCGCGCGGGGCCGGGCCGCGTGGCGCGCTCGGCGGTGGGCGCCGCCGTCGTGATCCAGGCTAGCCGAAGCCCGCCGCGTAGGATCGCGCCATGCACCTGACCCCGCCGCGGACCGCCCCACCCCGACCCGTGGAGGCCCGTCCGTGACCCAGGTGCTCTCCGGCTTCGCGGTCGTGTGGGTGATCATCCTCGTGGGCGTCCTGGTGGGGCGCACGGGGGTGCTCGGCGAGCACGGCCGCACCGTGCTCTCCCGTGCGGCGTTCTTCATCGGCAACCCGGCCCTGCTGTTCGTCACGCTCTCCCGCGCGGACGTGGGCGCCGTGCTGGGCCCCCAGCTGTGGGTGGCCACGCTGTCCGCGTTCACCGCGGCCGCACTGTACCTCGCGGTGACGGTCCCGCTGCTGAAGGGCAGGTCGGCCTCGGAGCGGATCATGTCCGCGCTCAGCGCCTCGCTCGTGAACTCGGCGAACCTCGGCATCCCCATCGCGGCCTACGTCCTCGGCGACGCCGCCCTGGCCGCCCCGGCGCTCATCTTCCAGCTGGCGATCTACACGCCGCTCTACGTGGCCGCGATGGACGCCGCCACCGCGCGCGAGGCCCGACGACGCACGACGGCGGGCCGGCGCCGGGCGGTGCGCCGCTCCCCCGGGCGCGCCGTGGCCGACCAGGTCCGCCACACGGTCACCAACCCCCTGATCCTGGGCTCGGTGGCCGGCCTGGTCTTCTCCCTCACCGGCTGGTCGTTGCAGGGCCCCCTCATGGAGTCCGTGGAGCTCATCGGCGGACTGTCCATCCCGGCGATGCTCCTGGCGTTCGGCATGTCGCTGGTCGGCTCGCGGCCGCTCGAGCGGGCCGGCGGGCGACGCGCGGACGTGCTGCTCGCCTCGGCGGTGAAGCTGGTGGTGCATCCGCTGCTGGCCTGGCTGCTCGCGCAGTTCGTGTTCGGTCTGGATGCGCGGCACGTGTTCGTCGCCGTCGTCCTGGCCTCCCTGCCCACCGCACAGAACGTGTTCGTCACCGCCGTCCGCTACGACACGGGCCTGCGCGTCTCGAAGGACACGATCCTGGTCACCACGATCGTCGCGATCCCGGCGATGATCGCCGTCGCCCTGCTGCTGGCCTGAGGCCGACGACGGCGGCGCCCGGCCCGGTGCCACGCGCCGGGCGCCTCGCCGCGGCTCAGACGTCCCGGCGGATCAGCTCGTCCAGCCCCGTGGGCGAGAGCAGGTACGGAGCGACCTCGAGCACGGTGCGCGCCCCCGTCTCCCCCTGGGCCTTCAGGCGCGCGGCGGCACGGCCGTAGGCGACCTGCGCGGCGGCGGTGAAGTCGGGGTTGGACTCCAGCTCCAGCACGAACTCGACCGCGCTGCGCGAGCCGCCGAGGTCGCCCGAGGTGACGACGTGGCCGCCGTGCGGCATGCCCTGGTGGTCGCGCTCGAACTCCTCCTCGGAGATGAAGTGCACGGTGGTCTCGTACGGGGCGAAGTAGTCCGGCATCGTGGTGATGGCCTCGGTGATGGCCGCGTGGTCGGCCTCGTCGGCCACCACGTAGCACTCACGCACGTGCGCGGAGGCGCCGGTGATCTCGGCGCCCCGACCGGCGCGGGCCTCGGCGATCGCCTCCTCGCTGGGGATCGTGTACTGCACGCCGCGCCGGACGCCGGGGACCCGCCGGACGGCGTCGGAATGGCCCTGCGAGAGGCCCTTGCCCCAGAACGTGTTCTGCTGCGGCTGCGGGAACAGCGCCGCGCCCAGCACCCGATTCACCGAGAACAGGCCCGGGTCCCAGCCGGTGGAGATCATCGCCACGTGCCCGCCCTCCCGGGCCGCGGCGTCCATCTCGGCGCGGTGCCGCGGGATGAGCTGGTGGTTGTCGTAGGTGTCCACGGTGGTGAAGTGCCGCGCGTAGCCGGCCGCCTGCTCGGGGATGTCCGTGGCGCTGCCGAGGCAGAGGAACAGCACGTCGATCTCCCCGGCGTGCTCGGCGGCCCGCTCCGCCGGGAGCACGGGCGTGTCCGTGTCCAGGCCGGTGCGGCGCGAGAAGATGCCCACCAGCTCCATGTCCGGCTGGAGCTTCACGAGCTTCTCCACACTGCGGCCGAGGTTCCCGTATCCGACGATGCCGGCGCGGATGGTCATGTGCGTCCTCCTGGAGGGGTCGTGGTCAGGTCGGTCCCGCCAGCCTAGGCCCGGCGCCGCGGGGCGCCGAGTCCGCCGGCCGGACCGCGCAGCAGGAGCACGACGACGGCGACCAGCCCCGCCAACGCCAGCACGCTGACCACGTAGATCGGCCAGGCCCACGGGCTGTGGTCTCCCCCGCCGATGCCGTAGGTGTCCGCGAGCGCCATGCCCGGCCCGAACGAGGCCATGAAGTAGGCCGGAGACGCGGCGACGAGCGAGGCGAGGCCCAGGGCGAGGACCGCCAGCGGGTCGACCTCCTCGCGACGCCACGTGAGGAACCACAGGATCGCGGCCACACCGAGCCCGGCCGCCAGGATCACGGCCGACAGGACGAAGGGGACGCCGAGCTGGCCCGCCGCGCTCAGGTCCGCGTAGATCCTCCCGAGGCCGCGGTCGCCGGGCGCGGCGGCCAACGGGTTGAGGACGAACACCTGCAGGGCCGCGAGCGCCGCGACGGCCGCGACGACGCCCGGGACCACCGCACCGGCGGCGAGCCGCACCCAGCCGGGCCGGTCGGGCAGGGCGAGGGGCGCCGTCGTCGGGCGGGGCCGGGCGGGGCGGGAGGACGCGGCGGGGCGACGGGCGGATGGGGACATGCGGCCAGGCTAACCGCTCGCCTCCGCTGCGGACACGAGAGCCTCCGGCGCCGTTTCCTCAACGACAGCGTCTGCGGAGGCGCCTCCGCCGTCTCGTCGACGAGCGCGGCGGGTGAGGTCAGCGCACGCCGGCGCCGGAGAGGGTCTTGGCCCAGGCCTCGATGGCGTCCCAGTCGCGGAAGTCGCCGTAGTGCTCGTTGCGGGAGAGCTTGAGCTTGAGCTTCTCCAGCCGGCCCAGGCGCTCCTCGACGAGCGCCCCGCGGAAGTACGCCACCTCGCGCGGGCCGTAGGACTCGAGCTTCTCCCGCACCGGCCGGGCCAGCTCGGGCGCGCCGCCGGAGGCCAGGATCACGAGCGGCAGGTCCGCCAGCTCGGCCCGACGGGTGTCGAGGAACGCCCGGGCGTCGGCGGCGAGCGAGCCCGTGTAGACCGGGGCCGCGACGATCACCGCGTCCGCCGTGGCCAGCCACGCAGCGGCGCCCTTGACGTCCTCCACCACGGTCGGGACGGCCTGCGACGTGCGCAGCACCTCCGCGACCCGCTCGGCGATCTCTCGCGTGGATCCGTGGGCGGACGAGGTGACGATGAGCGTGGTCATGGTGGGGCGCAGCCTTCGGGGTCGGGGGCGGACGACGCGCTCAGTGTATCCCGCGCAGGTCCAGGTCCAGGCGGGTCTCGGCGCCCTCCGGGGCCCGGTCCGGGGTGTGCACCGTGACCGGGATGCCCCAGTCCTGCTGGTACAGGTGGCAGGCGGCGTGGTCCGGGATGGGCTGCCCCTTCTCCCCGTCACACGCGGCGGCCCGGGCGGTGATGTGCAGGACGCCCTCCTCGACCTCGGGGTTCAGCCGCAGCGTCCGGTGCAGCCCCGTGGACGTGCCGGCGCCCTCGAGCAGCAGCTCCTCCGGGGACGAGGAGACCTTCAGCTGCGTGGGATCGCCCCAGCGGTCGTCCAGCTTCTGCCCCGTGGGCGCGGCGAAGCCGATCGTCAGGTCCAGGTCGCCGGCCACCACCGGGGTGCGGGGACGCTGCGTCTGCCGCGCGCCCTCGTCCACGGTGAGGAACTCCTCCGGCACCGCCAGCCGCGTGAGCCGGTGGGCGTTGGACTCGACCACCACGATCGCGGTGTCGTTCCCGTCCGCGTCGTGCTCCACGAGCACGTCCGAGGGCTCGAGCAGCCCGCGCGCCACCGTGGTCACCGTGGCCGGGACCGCCCGGCCCGCGGCGTCCTCGCCGGCCGGCGCGTACCGGCGGATCGCGCCGTTGTACGTGTCGGCGATCAGCACGGAGCCGTCCGGCAGGGCCGTGACGCCCAGCGCGTGCTGCAGGCGCGCGCGGTCCGCCTCCCCGTCCACGTGGCCGAAGTCGAACAGGCCCGCCCCGACGGCGGTCCCGACCTCGCGGCGCCCGTCCTCCCCGGTCCGCACCCAGCGCACCGCGGAGGTCTCCGAGTCCGCGACCCACAGCGTGCCGTCCGCGCCCACGGACAGCCCCGAGGGCTGCGCAAACCAGGCCCGTCCGGCGTCGCCGTCCAGCAGGCCCTCGAGCGCCGTGCCCGCGTGCACCGCGAGCGCGTCTGTGACGGGGTCGAAGTCGAAGAGCTGGTGCGTGCCGGCCATCGCGATCACCACACGCCCCAGGGCGGGGTGCCACACGACGTCCCACGGGGAGGACAGCGAGATCGCGGTCGGCTCCCCGGGCAGGTCCGCGAGGTCGACGGCGACGTCCCCCTCGTCGTCGACGGCGGCGGCCTCCTTGGCGCGCTCGGAGTCGATGAGCTTCTGCACGCCGTTGCCGGCGAGGGTGCTGACGTGCCCGTCCGACAGGCGCAGGCCCCGCAGCCGGTGGTTGACGGAGTCCGCCACGACGACGTCGTAGCCGACGCGCTGGGCGACGTCCTCGGGCAGCAGCGCCAGGCCCTGCGGCTCGTTGAACAGCGCCTGGTCCGGCCCGCCGTCCGCGTGGCCCTTCTCCCCGGGCGTGGGGAATGCGAGCTCGGCCTGGCCCGCGTCCGCCGTGGCGGGGTCCCCGCCGCCGAACGCGCGGAGCACCGTGGTCAGGTCCTCGGCGACCTCCAGGAGGCGGTGGTGGCCGGTGTCCGAGACGAGGAACGTGCCCGGGCGGGAGCCGCGGCCGCCGAGCGACACGGCCTTGCCGGGGAACGACAGGTCCCGGGCCACGGGGGCGGGCGGGACGTAGGGGCCCGAGCCGCGGTGCAGCGTGCCCTTGGCCTCGTGCTCGGCCACGAGCTCGCGCACGAGCCCGTAGAGCCCGGCCACGTGCCCCTCTCCGGACAGGTGCGCGGCGATGTAGCCCTCCGGGTCCACCACCACGAGGGTGGGCCACGCGCGCGCCGAGTACGCCTGCCACGTGGTCAGCTCGGGGTCGTCCAGCACGGGGTGCTCGATGGCGTAGCGCTCGACGGCGGCCGCGAGCGCGTCCGGGTCCGCCTCGTGCTCGAACTTGGGCGAGTGCACGCCCACCGTGACGAGCACGTCCGCGAACTCCTCCTCGAGCGGGCGCAGTTCGTCCAGGACGTGCAGGCAGTTGATGCAGCAGAACGTCCAGAAGTCGAGGAGGACGACCTTGCCGCGCAGGTCCTCGAGGGTCACCTGCTCACCGCCGGTGTTCAGCCAGCCGCGGCCCACCAGCTCGGACGCGCGCACCCGGGTGGCCGCGCGCGGCACGGCGGCGGGGGCGTCAGCGGACGGGGCGGGGTTCGGGGTCTGCGGTGCGGTCATGCCCACCATCATGGCGCACGTCCCGGACGCGTCAGCCGTGAGCGGACGCCGCGGCGTCACAGGGGGAAAGACGACGCCGCCGGGCGGGTCCGGCTCAGTCGGCGGCCAGGGCGGCGGCCAGCATCTCCTCCGCGATGAGGGTGAACTCCTTGCGCCCGGCCTCGGGCCGGCCCACGAAGGAGACCATCACCACGGCGTCGGAGGTGACGGCGGTGAGCACCTGGGCCGTGAGCTGGGGCTCGGACTCCGAGGCCACGGTCCGCTCCCACACGAGGGCGGACTGCGCCGGCGTGCCGTCGGACAGCGGCGCGTCGGAGACCTCGAGGCGGTAGTCGACGGTCGCGTCCCCCTCCTGCACGGTCATGGTCATCTCGCGGCAGTCGGCGCGCAGGGCGTTGACGGTCTGGATGTGCCGCTCGACGTCCTGGCGGCCCTGGCCCGTGAGCCGGGCGACCTCCACGGTGCCCGTGCCCGTGAAGGTGTCGGCGCCGACGTCCACGCGCGTGGCCTCGGCCCCGTCGAGGGCGATCGGAGAGAAGTCCAGGGCGGTCAGCGGCGCCTTGCACTGCGCCGGCTGCACGGTGGTCCGGTCCGCGTCCGCACGCCGGTCCCGGGAGTCCTCGCGGGCCGCGTCGATCTCCTCCGCCGTGGCGGCCCGCTGCCGGACGAAGCCGAACGTGGCCGCACGCTCGGCCGCGGCCTCCGCCATGCGCTCGTCCTGACGGTCGCCCAGGCCGAGCCCCTCCGGGGCCGCCGACTCCGTGTGCACCGCGGTGCCGGCGTCGTCGTGGACCCCGTCCGCGGGCACGGACGCGGCGGCCGGATCGTTGTCCCCGGCCCCGCAGCCCGTCAGGGCCAGCAGGCCGGCGGCGACGGCGGCCACGAGGCGCAGCCGACCACGCCGGGGCGCGGCCGGGCGGCGGAGGGGACGGACACGGTCAGCGGACATCACGGGCCTCCTCGGGGCCGGTGGAGGAGTCACGGGCCGCGGGCTCGGCGCCGCTCGGGGCGTCGGTGGCCGGGGTGCCGTGCATGCGGGCATACATCTCGTTCCAGCGGCGCAGCTCCGCGTCGCCGTCGCGGTCGGCCTGCCGGTCCAGCCGGACCGCGTTCTTGCGGTCGCTGCGATACCAGAGCACGGCCACCATCACCGCCATCATCACGGTGGGGAACTCGCCGATGCCCCACATCACCGCGCCGCCGATGCGCTGATCCTCGAGGGCGGTGGGGCCCCAGTCGCGGCCCATGTTGCCGAACCAGGACGCCTGCAGCAGACCGGTGGAGGTGGTCATGGCGACGCCGATGAAGGCGTGGAAGACCATCGTGGCCATCAGGAGCACGAGCCGCAGGGCGTACGGGGGCCGGCGCGGCAGCGGATCCGAGCCGATCATGACCAGGGCGAACAGGAACCCGGTCAGCAGGAAGTGGACGTTCATGAACTCGTGGCCCACGTGGGTCTCCAGCGAGAACCGGAAGAAGTCCGTGTAGTAGAACACCAGGATCGAGCCGGCGAAGTTGACCCCCGCCACGATCGGGTTCGTGATGAACCGCCCCCACGGGGAGTGCACGATCCACAGGATCCACTCGCGCGGGCCGCGCGTCCCGTCCGTGCGGGACGGCAGGGCCCGCAGCGCCAGGGTGATCGGCGCGCCCAGGACGAGGAAGACGGGGCTGAGCATCGTCAGCGTCATGTGGCCCACCATGTGCGCGCTGAACAGGACGCGGCCGTACACGGCCGGGGACCCGGAGGTCGCCCACAGCAGCACGGCCAGGCCCGCGAGCCACGCGACGGTGCGCAGCACGGGCCAGCGGTCGCCGCGGCGGCGCAGCTGCCACACGGAGCGCAGGTACCAGAGGGTCAGGAACGCGATGATCGCGACCCACAGCCAGTCGAACCGCCACATCGTGATCCACCGGGCGCCCTCGAGGGCCGGCGGCAGCTCGTAGCCGGTGAGGATGCGGGCCGGGGAGGCGTCCGGCGCGATCTCCTCCGGCACGGGCGGGGCCGTCCGGGAGAGCACGGAGGAGACGCCCATGACGGCGCCCATGATCACGGCCTCCACGGCGATGAGCTGCCACAGCAGGCGACGCGCGGGGGCGGGGCTGGGACGGTCCGGGCCGGCGTCGAGGCGGGGGATGACCCACCGGCGGTGCAGCAGGCCGATCAGGCCGAGGCCCAGGACCGCCAGGAACTTGGCCGAGACGAGGATGCCGTAGGGGCTCAGCAGCTGGGCCGGATCGTCCATGCGGATCGACGCGTTGACCACGCCGGACAGCGCCACCGTGACCAGGCCCAGCCCGGCGAGCACGGAGTAGCGGGTCAGGACCGTGTGCAGCAGGGGCGCCGGGCCCTGCCGGCGCAGGCTGCGGCCCCGCCCCTGCGCCCCGTTGGGCCCCACGAGGGTGTCCGAGATCGCGACGAGCACGAGCAGTCCGCCCACCCACACGACGACGCCGAGCAGGTGCAGGCCGATCGAGTTCACGGCGCCGGTGTGGTCGTCACCGCCCGCCGCGTGCCCGATCAGGGCCAGGGGCACGAGGGCGAGCATCGCCAGGATGCCGGTCCAGAACAGGCCGTTGTGGGAGCGGACGGCGATCGCCAACGTGGTCACGACGGCGGCGATCACGGTGACCCAGAACCACGCCTGGCCCACCGAGATGCCGACCACGTAGGCCGCCAGGCCGTCCGTGAAGCCCTGCCCCGCCGTGACGGGGATGCCGGCGAGATCCGAGTAGGACAGCACGCCGACGGCCAGCGCGGCCACCGTCCACACGCCGGCGCTGACGGCGGCGATCCGCATCACGCGGGTGAACGCGGGGTGCTCGGGCAGCGGTGCGGCGTCCGCGTCCTCGCGCCGCTGCCGGGCGGAGCGGTGCCACCGTTCCGTGCCCGCTGCGTGCGGCGGCAGGACCCCGGCCGCGAAGATCAGCGCGGCGATGGTCAGGGACATCGCCAGGTTGGAGACGAGCTCCCCCACGGGCACGCCCCAGCGGGTGATCCACCCCGGGTCGGAGAGCTGGCGCGCGGCGGTGACCCCGGTCAGCCAGCCGGCGGCGGCGAGGCCGGCGGCTCCCGCGGCGGCCACGAGCATCCAGATCCACCGGGGCACACCGACCGGCCCCGACGGACCGGGGCGGGCGGCGTCGTCGTTCTCGGCGGGGTGGCTGCCCCGGGCGGGGGCGGTGGCGGCGGACATGGGGTCCATCCTCTCAAAGCATGCGGACGCCCGGCGACGACGGGAGCGGCCCCGCCGTCGTCGGGCCCCTGGGTCAGGCGAACAGGGCGTCGCCCACGAACCCGCCCTCGGCGCAGCCGGGCGGGATCGCGAAGACCGCCGAGCCGACGGGCACGGTCCACAGGTTCAGGTGGTCCGACTCCGCGAGCCGGGCCTGGACGGGGACGAACTGTCGGTCCACGTCCGCCTGGTAGGCGGCGAAGATCAGGCCGGAGCCCGCCTCCAGCGCCCCGCGCGGGTCGTCGTAGTTGTAGCCGCGACGCAGCATCCCGTACTCGGGCTCCTCCCCACGGGCCCGCCGCAGGTGCGCGATGTCCGAGATGACCGGGAAGCCCGTGGGGCCGACGGCGTCGAAGTCCGGCTCGTCGTGCTCCTGCTCCCCCGTGAGGGGGGCGCCGGTGCCGAGGCGACGGCCGATGACCTTCTCCTTGGCCGGGCGGTCGAGCTCGTCCCACGTGTCCATGAGCATCTCGATGCGCCGGATCACCACGGACGTGCCGTCCGGGATCCACGGGGTGACGCCCACCTGCTCGGCGCCCACGCCCCACACCACGCGGTCGAGGTGCGGGGTGTCCGCCGCCGGGTTGCCGGTGCCGTCCACCTGCCCGAAGAGGTTGCGCATCGTGGTGCCGGTGGGGTGGGCGCCGCGGGCGGAGCGGAAGCCCTCCTGCACCCAGCGCTCGGTGGCGAACGGCCGGGCCGCCTTGAGGAGCATGCGCCGGGTGTGGGCCACGGACATCCGGTCGTCGCCGCAGATCTGCAGCAGCAGGTCGCCGTCGCTGAACGCGGGGTCCAGGCGGTCGATCTGCTCGAACGCCGGCAGCGGGCGCAGCCAGGCCGGGGCCCGGTCCGGGGCCACGCGGCGGACGAGCTCCGGGCCGAAGCCGAACGTCACGGTGAGCCGCGCGGGGGCGGCGGCGAGCTCCGGCTCGGTGTCGGCGATCGTGGCGCGGCCCTGGGTCAGACGCGCCGCGTCGTCGGTGAGCAGGCGCAGCATCCGCTCGATGCGCACCCGGTCCGCGTCCTCGCGCAGGTCGAGGGCGAGGAAGACGGCGTGGGCCTGGGCGGGGGTGTCGACGCCGGCCTGGCGCGGCCCGTGGAACGGCACGGTGTCCGTGCCCACGGGCGAGCTGACGGCCACCCGGGCGGCCTGGCCGCCGGGCTCGGCCCAGCCGGCCCGGCCGACGTCGCCCTCGATGCCGGTGTCGCCCATGACCTCGGAGGGTGAGGCCCCCGCCCCGGGCGCGGCGGACGCGCCCGGGGCGGTCGAGGCCGACGCGTGGCCGGCGCCGTAGCCGAGCGCCGTGCCCAGCAGGCCGCCGCCCACCGCGCCCGCCCCGAGGAGCAGGCCGCGGCGGGAGGGGCCCCCCGGGGCCGGGCGGGCGCCCTCGCGCCCGCCCGACCCGTGGTGGTCGTCCGGCCGGACGGCGGGGTCAGTGGTCGGCATGGTCCTCCGATTCGTGGGACTCGCCGCCGTGGTACGACTCGTTGGCGCCGGTGAAGGGCCGGACCACGGAGGTGACCTCGAGGGTGGAGCCGTCCTCCAGCTCGAGGTCGTAGGTCACGTCCTCACCCGGCTCGATCGGGTCGGTCAGGCCCATGAACATCACGTGGTTGCCGCCCGGGGCGAGCTCGAGGCTCCCGCCCGCGGGCACGGTGAAGCCGTCGGGGCTCTCCTGCATCACCATCTGGCCGTCCTCGCCGGAGACCATCTCGTGGAGCTCGACCGTCTCGCCCAGCTCCGAGCGGACGCCGACGATGTGCAGGTCCTGGTCCGAGGAGTTCTCGAGCATGCCGAAGGAGCCGGTCATGCCCTCCTCGGTGGCCTTCGTCCAGGGGTCGGTGATCGTGAGGCCGGCGGCCTGGCCGTCCGCGGTGGACGCGGCCGGCGAGGCATCCGAGGCCGGGGCGGCGTCCGTGGCCGGCGCGACGCTCGAGGCGTCCGACGCGCTCGGGGCGGAGCCGGCGTCGTCTCCGGCGCAGGCCGTCAGGCCGAGGGCGGCGACGGCGAGCACGGCGGCGGCGCCGAGGCGGCGAGGGGCGCGGGGGGAGGTGGTGGTCACGTCTGTGGGGTTCCTTGTCAGGCGGGCGCGCGACGACGCGCGGGGCGTTCGGGCGCGCGAGGGCGGGGCCGGCCCCCTCAGGGGGCCGACCGGGGATCAGAGGTCAGCGGCCGTCGTCGAGGTGGCCGAGTGCGCGGGCGCGGCGGCCCATCAGGAGGAAGGCCACGACGAGCACGGCCAGGCCGGCGATGCCGGCGACCCACACCCAGGCGGGCAGCGCGTCGGTGTCCGCGGGCTGCGCGGCGTCGGAGGCGTCCGCCTGCGCGGTCGCCTCGGCCGAGGCGGCGTCGCCCTGACCTGCCGTGGCCTCCGGGGAGGCGGCGGTCGAGGCCCCGGCGACGGCGGTGCCGCAGCCCTGGGGCGCGGTGCCGGCGGCCGGTGCGGCCGGGTCGTCCACCGCGAAGTCGAACGAGCGCTCCTCGGAGTGCCCGTCCGAGTAGACGACGCGGTAGGCGACCTCGTAGTCGCCGTTGGGCAGCCCCTCGCACAGCGGCGCGGAGAAGGTGGGGCCGTCCACGGTGCCGGCAGCGGACTGCCACTGGTTGCCGTCGGCGTCGCGGACCTGCAGGAGGTTCTGGATGCCCTCGCCGTCGATCAGCTCGCCGCTGAAGGTCAGGGAGACCTCCGACGGCGCCGTCGTGGCCGTCTCGCCGACCGCGGGGGCGGTGCGGATGAGCTCGTCGTGCGCGGCCGCGGGGGCGGCTCCGGCGACGACGAGGGCAGGCAGCAGGGTGAGTCCGGCGGCGGCGCGAGCGGCGCGGCGGACAGGGGCGGTCTGGTGATGCATGGTGGTGTCCTCACGGGTCTGCCGCGGTCCCGGACGGGAGTCGCGGGCGGACCGTTCCGAAGGGTCGTCGGGCGCGGTCGGGCCTCGAGACGCGGACGGAGCCGGCGTCCTCAGGCCGCGAGGGCGAACGGCGGGCCGCGCCGCCCCGGAGAGCTGAGGAGGGCGAGGGACGTCGCCGGCCGGAGCACCGGCGGGACGGGGACACGGAGGCGGGCCGGCGTCGGCAGGGGGCCGTGCGCGGCCGGCGGCGGGCAGACGACGGCCACCACGCGTTCGGCGATGGTGAGCACGAGGGCCTCACCGCGCCGCAGCACCAGCACGGTGAGGACCGCGGCGATCACGTGGGCCGCGAGCATGCGCAGGTCGGTCAGGTGGCCGGCGGGGGCGCCGGACAGGGCCTCCCCCGGTGCCAGGAGGGCCCCGGCGCCGGGACGGGCGTGGCCGAGGTGGGCGGGGTCGACGCCGGCGGCAGGCGCCACGGCGTGGCCGCCGGCGGCGAGCCCGTAGAGCACGTGGAACAGCCCCTGGGCGATCGCGACGGCGGCGGCGGTGCGCCACAGCGAGAGGGCGCGGCCCGCCAGGGCGGTGCAGAGCGGGGCGGCGAGGACGGCCGCGAAGGCGACCACGCCGACCTCGGGGAACCCGTGGCCGGGCTCGGCGGCGGTGTGGAACAGCGCGGCCAGGGCGGTCATCGCCAGGGCCCCGGCCCAGCCCCGGGCCAGACGGGCCGGCCCACGCACGACGCGCGGAGGGGCGTCCTCGAGGCCGGACGGGGCCCACGGAGCGGCGGCGACGGCGCTGCGCATGCCACGACTCCTCTCCTGACGGCCCCGGTCCACGTCGGCCGGACGATCGTCCGCCCATCCTACGCGGCCGGACACGACGACGGGCGCCCCACCCGAGGGTGGGGCGCCCGTCCTGCGGTGTCCGACGCGGGTCCGGGGACCCGCGTCGCGACCGGGATCACTCGGAGGCGGCGGCCTTGAGCTTGGAGCCGGCGGTCACCTTCACGGAGTGACCGGCCGGGATGGTGATCTCCTCACCGGTGCGCGGGTTGCGACCGGTGCGCTCCTTGCGCTCGGTGCGTTCCACGGCCAGCCAGCCCGGGATCGAGACCTTCTCGCCCTTCTTGACCTGAGCGGTGAACACCTCGAAAAGGGCGTCCAGCACGTCGCTGACAGCGGCCTGGGTGTTGCCGGAGCGCTCTGCGACGGCGGCGACGAGTTCCTTGCGGTTCATGGCCATGGGTCCTCCCTATGGGACGTCGGTTACGGTTCCCGGACCGTTCGGACCGGGCTGCCAGTTGTGAACGTACCACCTCCGGGCCGGCGATTCGCCCCCCGAACGGCGAGAATCCGCGATTTCCTGTGACCCTGACGGCCTTCGCCCCCGATGCACGACGACGGCGGCGCCCCTCTCAAGGAGGGGCGCCGCCGTCGTGGTGGTGCCTAACGCCCGGAGACCGGGCCGCGGGTCACCAGGAGGACTTGGTCACGCCGGGCAGCTCGCCACGGTGCGCCATGTCGCGGAAGCGCACGCGGGAGATGCCGAAGCGCTGGAAGGTGCCGCGCGGACGGCCGTCGATGGCGTCGCGGTTGCGCACGCGCACCGGGGAGGCGTCGCGGGGCAGCTTCTGCAGGCCCAGGCGAGCGGCCTCGCGGGCCTCGTCCGAGGCGTTCGGGTCCACGAGGGTCTTGCGCAGCTCGAGACGCTTCTCGGCGTAGCGGGCGACGATGGCCTTGCGCTGCTCGTTCTTGGCGATCTTGGACTTCTTGGCCATCTCAGCGCTCCTCTCGGAAGTCGACGTGCTTGCGGACCACCGGGTCGTACTTCTTCAGGGTGATGCGGTCCGGGTTGTTCCGGCGGTTCTTGCGGGTCACGTAGGTGAACCCGGTCCCGGCGGTGGACTTCAGCTTGATGATCGGACGAACGTCCTTGTCCTTGGCCATGTCAGAGCTTCACTCCCTTCGCGATCAGGTCCGCCACGACGGCGTCGATCCCGCGCACGTCGATGGTCTTGATGCCCTTGGCGGACAGCGTCAGCGTGACGTTGCGGCGCAGGGAGGGGACCCAGTAGGTCTTCTTCTGGATGTTCGGGTCGAACCGGCGCTTGGTGCGACGGTGCGAGTGGGAGATGCTGTGGCCGAATCCCGGCCCAGCCCCGGTTACCTGGCAGTGAGCTGCCATGATCACTCCTCGTGGCAAGTAGTAGTAAAAGGACGGGCGGAACCCGCATGGCGGCGAGCCGCGGACCTGTCCGCGGACACCTGTTGTGAGCCCCGCCCCGGGTGTGGACACCGCACTCTTACTGCGACTTCTCGAAAAGGGGGACCAGGCTGGGTGAGAGCCAACCGAAGTTCCTTATGGGATCGCTGGTGTGGACGGTGAGCCCCGGTCCGCCCTGAGGACGTCCCGGGATCCGGTCTGCGGGAGCGCGTTGCTTTTCCGACCCGCCGTCCGCCCGGTCACCTGACCGATGGAACGACGAGAACAACGCGGCGTGCGCCGTCCCACCTTACGCGAACCGTGGGCGTCGCTTCAACTCGACGGGGGGGCGCCTGTGGTATGCGCACGGTCCTCGGCCCCCGGGGCCGCTCCGCGCGCGCCACGGCGCGGCCACGGGCGCTGGGCCGGCCCACCCCTCCGGCGTGGATCAGGCGACCGACGCCCCCAGCAGCGAGCCCACCGCGAAGGTCAGGCCGAGCGCCAGGGCGCCGCCGAGGACGACGCGCACGGCCGCCCGCAGCGCGGGCGCGTCGCCGAGCCGGGCCCCGACCCAGCCGGTGACGGCGAGGGCCACGAGGGTGACGGCGAACGTGAACGGGACGCGGAGGCCCACCGGCGCCAGGACGACCGTCAGGAAGGGCAGCAGCGCGCCCACGAGGAACGCAAGGAAGGACGCCCCGGCGGCGGCCCACGGGCTGACGACGTCCTCCTCCGCCATGCCCAGCTCCATGCGCAGATGCGCGGCGAGCGCATCCTTCTCGGTGAGCTCCCGCGCGGCGGCCTCGGCCGTGGCCCGGCTCAGGCCGTCCGCCTCGTAGAGCTGCACGAGCTCCTCCAGCTCACCCTCGGGATCCTCCTCGAGCTCACGGCGCTCCTTGGCGATCAGCGACTTCTGCGAGTCGGAGGACGAGGAGACGGACACGTACTCGCCCAGCGCCATGGAGAAGGCGCCGCCGACCACGGCCGCGGCGCCGGCCAGCAGGATCGGGGTGAACGCCGTCGTCGCACCGGCGACACCGACGACGGTGGCCGCGACGGACACGATGCCGTCGTTGGCACCGAGCACGCCCGCGCGGAGCCAGTTGAGGCGGGCATGCACGCCGCCGGTGGCGTGCGGCTCGTCGGGACCGCCCGGCGGGAGCTGATCTGCCAGGGGCGAGGACTGTTCAGACGTGTGCGACATGTCTCCATGCTCGCGGCGCCGGGCGGGGCGCGCCAGACAGGTGAGGCGTTCCTTCGGACGGGGACGCCACGACACCCGGTCTCGCTGTTGCCAGGATTGTTCAACAACAGCTACCGTCTCCCCCAGCGCCTCGTGACGCCCGTCACCTCGCCCGGCGCCCTCGACGAAGGTGACCACCGTGTCCCACGCAGACATCCCCCACGCCGGGCCGGACGGCGCGACCCCCTCGGGCACCGCACCGAAGACGGACTCCCGTGCCGCGAGCGCCACCCGGCGCACCGCACTGCTCGGCGCCATGTTCCTCATGGCCACCTCGGCCATCGGCCCCGGCTTCATCACGCAGACCGCCACGTTCACCGTCCGGATGGGCGCCGCGTTCGCGTTCGCCATCCTGGTCTCGATCCTCATCGACATCGCCGTCCAGATGAACGTGTGGCGCGTCATCGGCGTCTCCGGCATGCGCGCCCAGGAGCTGGCGAACCGCGTCCTGCCCGGCCTCGGCTGGGTCCTCGCCGCGCTCGTGTTCCTCGGCGGCATGGTCTTCAACATCGGCAACATCGCCGGCACCGGCCTCGGCGCGAACGCCATGCTCGGCGTCGACCCCCTGATCGGTGGCGGCGTCTCCGCGCTCATCGCGCTGCTGATCTTCCTCTCCAAGCGCGCCGGCGTGGCCCTGGACCGGATCGTGGTGGCGCTCGGCGCCGTCATGATCCTGCTGATGCTGTACGTGGCCATCACCTCCGCCCCGCCCGTGGGCGAGGCCCTGCGCCAGTCCGTGATGCCGGAGGAGGTCGACTTCTTCGTGATCGTCACCCTCGTGGGCGGCACCATCGGCGGCTACATCACCTACGCGGGTGCCCACCGCATGATCGACTCCGGAGTGAAGGGCGTGGACGACGTCCAGGACATCACCCGCAGCTCCGTGGCCTCGATCCTCGTGACCGGCCTGATGCGCGCCCTCCTGTTCCTGGCGATCCTCGGCGTCGTCGCCTCGGGGGCGGTGCTGTCCAAGGACAACCTGGCCGCCTCCGCCTTCCAGGCCGCCGCCGGCGACATCGGCCTGCGCATGTTCGGCATCGTCCTGTGGGCCGCCGCCGTCACCTCCGTGATCGGCGCGTCGTACACCTCGATCAGCTTCGTCACCCGCTCCACCACCAGCGCCCGCACCCGCAACCTGCTGACGGTCGCCTTCATCGTGGTCTGCACCGCCCTCTACCTGGCGCTGCGCCAGGCCCCGCAGACGCTGCTCGTGTTCGCCGGCGCGTTCAACGGCATGATCCTGCCGGTCGGCTTCGCCGCCCTCCTGTACGTGGCCTGGCGCCGCCGCGACCTGCTGCACGGCTACCGCTACCCCGGGTGGCTGCTCGTGATCGGCGCGCTCGCGTGGATCGTCTCCGTGTTCATCGCGGTGCGCGGGTTCATCCCCATGGTCGAGATGATCACCGGTGCCTGAGATGACCACGACGACGCCGCTGCCGCCGCTGGACGGCGCCACGACCCCCGCGCAGGCCCGCGAGCGGTTCCGCGCGGGGCTCGTGCGGCCGACCTCGGGGATCGCCGACGGCTACGCGCAGGCGAACCTCGTCTCGATCCCGCAGGACCACGCCTACGACGTCCTGCTCTTCGCCCAGCGCAACCCCCAGGCCCTGCCGCTGCTCGGCGTGTTCGAGGCCGGCGAGGTCAACGGCCCCGCGCTGGACGGCGACGTCCGCACGGACGTGCCGCAGTACGTGGTGTACCGCGACGGCGTCGAGACGGACCGCCCCACGGATCTGCTCGACGTGTGGCGGGACGACCTCGTGACGTTCGTGATCGGCTGCTCGTTCACCTTCGAGTCCGCCCTGGTGGCCGAGGGCATCCGGATGGCCCACCAGGACGCCGGTGTGAACGTGCCGATGTACCGCACCACGCGGCGCTGCGCCTCGGCGGGCCGCCTCTCGGGCCCGCTCGTGGTCTCGATGCGCCCCATCCCCGCCGACCGTGTGGCCGACGCCGTGCGCATCACCTCCCGCTACCCCGCGGTGCACGGCGCGCCCGTGCACGTGGGCGACCCGGCCGGCCTCGGGATCACGGACCTGTCGGCACCGGACTTCGGCGACGCCGTCGAGGTCCCGCAGGGCCACCTGCCCGTGTTCTGGGCGTGCGGGGTGACGCCGCAGGCGGCGATCATGGAGTCCCGCCCGCCGCTGGCCATCACGCACGCGCCCGGGCACATGCTCATCACGGACCTGCCGGACCGGATGTTCCAGGTCCCGTGACCGTCAGGGCCCGGGCAGGCGGTCAGTCCCCCACGGCGGCGAGGTGCGCCAGGACGAACTGCTCCGCCTCGTCCAGGTAGTCGCCGAACATGGCGTGCACCGCGGGGAGGTCGCCGGCCAGCAGCCGCTCCACGATCCACCGGTTGCGGTCCGCGAACTGCACGTGCAGGCGCGTCTGCTCGTCCATGGGGTGGAACGCCAGGCGCACGCGGGCCTGCACCGACGCCATGAGCCGCGTGAGCTCGGGGGCGCCTGCCAGGTCCACGATACCGACGTGGACGCGATGGTTGGCGTCGCCCAGGACCCGCGCGGGGGTGTCCGGGCCGCCCGAGAGCAGGTCCTGGGCACAGCGCAGGTGGCGCGCCGCGCCGGGGGTGAGCTCTCCGTGCTCGAGGGCGCCGAGCTGGATCACCCGACGCGTGCGGTACAGCCCGCGCACGTCCTCCGGACCCGGCGCCGCCACGAACACCCCGCGGTGCGGCCGTCGCTCCACGAGGCCCTCCGAGGCCAGCATGGTGAACGCCTCGCGCAGGCTGTTGCGACTGACCTGGAGCTCGGCGGCCAGCGCCACCTCCCCCAGCCGCTCCCCCGGCACGAGCCCGGCCGCCGCGATCCGCTGCCGCAGCTGCGCGGCCGCGGCCACGGGAGCCGGCGCCGGGGCGGACTCCCCGTCACCGGCGCCGGGCGCGAGGTCGTCCCCGGTGACACCGTCGCGCGTCGGCACCCTCACGCCCCCAGCCGGGCGATCGCCTGGCCGCGCGTCACCGAGGCCGGGGTCTCGGCCACGAGGAGCTGGATCCGGCCCGCACGCGGGGCACGGATCGGCGTCTCCATCTTCATCGCCTCCACGATCGCGACCGTGTCACCCTCGGCCACCTCGGCGCCGTCCTCGACCTTCCACGAGGCCAGGGTGCCGGTGACCGGCGAGGCCACGGCGCCGTCGTCGTCGGGCTTCCCGGCGCCCGCGGCGTCAGCCGGGGCCGCGGCACCCGCACCGCCGCCGCCGAGGAGGGCCGCGTAGAGATCCGCGGGCAGGCCCAGGCGCACGGCGCGGCCGTCCAGCTCCACGGTGACGGAGGTGCGGCCGCCCGCGGGAACCTCGGCGCCCAGGTAGGGGGACTCGGCCAGCGGCTCGGCGAACTCGGACTCGATCCACGTGGTGTAGACGCCGAGGCGGTCCCCCGAGGTGAAGGCGTCCTGCTCGAGCACGGCGCGGTGGAACGGCACCACGGTGGGCACGCCGTCGATGCGCAGCTCGGCCAGGGCGTCGCGGGCGCGGGCGATGGCCTGGGCGCGGTCCTCGCCCCACACGATGAGCTTGGCGAGCAGGGAGTCGTACTCGCCCGGCACCACGGAGCCGGTGCGGACGCCCGAGTCCATGCGGACCCCGGGGCCGGTGGGGGCCTCGAACGCGTCGATCGGGCCGGGCACGGGCAGGAAGCCGTACGCCGGGTCCTCGGCGTTGAGTCGGAACTCGAGGGCGTGGCCGCGCGGGGTCGGGTCCTCGGGGATGCTCAGCGGCTCGCCGGCGGCGATGCGGAACTGCTCGCGCACCAGGTCCACGCCGAAGACCTCCTCGGTCACGGGGTGCTCCACCTGCAGGCGGGTGTTGACCTCCAGGAAGCTGATGAGGCCGTCCGGGGCCACGAGGTACTCGACCGTGCCGGCCCCGGTGTACCCGGCGGCGCGGCAGATCTCGCGGGCGGAGGTGTGGATGCGCTCGCGCTGCTCGTCCGTGAGGAACGGCGCCGGGGCCTCCTCCACGAGCTTCTGGTTGCGGCGCTGCAGGGAGCAGTCGCGGGTGCCGAGCACGGCCACGTGGCCGTGCTCGTCGGCGAGGACCTGGGCCTCCACGTGGCGGGGGCGGTCCAGGAAGCGCTCCACGAAGCACTCGCCGCGGCCGAACGCGGCCACGGCCTCGCGGACGGTCGCCTCGAACGCGTCCTCGACGTCGCCGAGCTCACGCACCACGCGGATGCCGCGGCCGCCGCCGCCGAAGGCCGCCTTGATGGCGATCGGCAGGCCGTGCTCCTCGGCGAACGTGCGCGCGGCGGCGGCGTCCGGCACGGGGCCGTCCGAGCCCGGCACGAGCGGGGCGCCCGCCTGCTGGGCGAGGGAGCGGGCGGTGATCTTGTCCCCGAGGGCGCGGATCGCGTCCGGCGACGGGCCGATCCAGGTCATCCCGGCGTCGATCACGGCCTGCGCGAAGTCGGCGTTCTCGGAGAGGAAGCCGTAGCCCGGGTGCACGGCGTCGGCGCCGGCGCGGCGGGCGACGTCGAGGACCGCGTCGATCCTCAGGTAGGTGTCCGCCGAGGACGCGCCCGGCAGGTGGAAGGCCTCGTCCGCGACGGCCACGTGCAGGGCGTCGGCGTCCGGATCCGAGTAGACGGCGATCGACGCGATGCCGTGGTCGCGGGCGGCGCGGGCCACGCGCACGGCGATCTCGCCGCGGTTGGCGATGAGCACCCGCGTGACGGGGCGGGCGGCGGGGGTGGTGGTCATGCGGGGGTCTCCTCGGAGGGCGATGCGGAGTCGACGACGGTCTCGGCGCCGGGGCGGGGATGGGGGACGAAGCGGACGCGGGCGCCCGGCGGCAGCTGGGCCGCCAGGCTGAGGTCCGCGCGGGCCACGACGCCGATCACCGGGTAGCCGCCGGTGACCGGATGGTCGGAGAGGAACAGGACGGGCTCACCCGAGGGCGGCACCTGCAGCGCGCCGCGCACGGCGCCCTCGGACTTCAGCTCGCCCTCCCGCACGCGCTCGAGCGGCGCGCCGTCGTCGGGGGCCGTGAGGCGCACGCCGATCCGGTCGGTCTGCTGGCTCACGTCCCAGTCCTGCGTGAACAGGCGCTCCAGGCCCGCCTCGCCGAACCAGTCGTCGCGGGGGCCGGGGACCACGCGCAGCACGGCCACCTGGCCGGGCGCGGGCATGGGGCGCAGCGAGGTCTCCGGGTCCCCCACCGTCGCGACGCCGGCCTCCGCCGAGGCGGGGGCGCCGGCGGCGGTCGGGCGCGCGGCGGAGGCGCCGGCGGCGCCCCTCGCATCCGGGCCGACGCGGCGGGCGAGGCGGTCCCCCGCCGTCAGCGGGGCGGGGCCGAGCCCGGACAGGGTGTCGGTCGAGCGGCTGCCGAGCACGGGCGGCACGTCGATCCCGCCCCGGAGGCCCACGTACACGCGCAGGCCGCCGACCGGCTCGTCCACCGTCAGCGTCTGGCCGTCCAGCACGACGAACGGCGTGCGGGCGAGCACCCGGCGCGTGGCGCCGTCGGCCGCGGTGATCGTCCCGCCGGCCTCGGCGCCGGCCAGGGCCATCACCTGGTGGCCGTGCGCGGTGAGGGTGAGGCCGCCCAGGACGGTCTCCAGCACCGCCTCGCGTGAGCGGTTGCCCACGAGCCGGTTCGCCTGGCGTGCCGCGTCCCGGTCGGCCGCGCCGGACGCGACGACGCCGAGGTCGCCCAGGCCCGGGCGGCCCAGGTCCTGGACCAGGGTCAGGAGCCCCGGGTCCACGACGGTGACGCCGCGGCGGCCGGCCACGGACGGGAGGCCGGCCGCGGCGTCGGCGGGCGGGGTGGCGTCGACCGCCGCGTCCGTGCCGGAGGTGACGGACGCCGTCGGGCGCACGGGGACGTAGCGGACACGGTCGCCGGGCTGCAGCAGGGCGGGCTGCTCGCGGCCGAGGTCCCACAGGGCCGCGGTGGTGTGCCCGAGCAGCTGCCAGCCGCCGGGCGAGGTGCGCGGGTAGACGGCGGAGAAGGCCCCGGCGACGGCGACGGCGCCCGCGGGGACGGCCGTGCGGGGCGAGCTGCGGCGGGGCGCCTCGAACGGGGCCGCTTCGGAGGCGCAGTACATGAACCCCGGCGCGAAGCCGCCGAACGCGGCGAACCAGTCGGCCTCGCTGTGGGCCCGGATGACGCCGTCGACGCCGAGCCCGGTGAGCCGGCCGACCTCGGCGAGATCTTCGCCGTCGTAGACCACGGGGATCTCGACGATCCGACCCCCCGTCACCTCACCGGCGTCGGGGGTGAGAGTGCTGACCCGCGGTGCGGCGTGCTCGGCGGCGGCCTGCGAGGTGAAGGTCACCAGGACGGTCGCGGCGGCGGCCATGACCTGGCGCTGGCCGCGCTCCGGGTGGGCCGTGAGGTGGGCGTGGACGGCCATGACGTCCTCGAGCGAGGCGCACTCGACGAGGAAGCCCTGGGTGCCGACCCAGCGGATCGGGCGGGCCGGCGGCTCGGCGGCGGGGTGATATGGGGCGCTCATGCGAAGGCCTTGATGGACACGCCCGCGCCCTCGAGCGCGCGGCGCACGGCCGCGGCCATGGCCACGGCGCCGGGCGTGTCGCCGTGCAGGCAGATGCTCTCGGCGTCGACGCGCACGTCCGTGCCGTCCACCGCCGCGACGACGCCCTCGGTGGCCAGGCGCACCATGCGGGCGGCGACGTCGTCCTCGTCGTGGAGGACCGCGCCGGGCTCGCGGCGGGAGACGAGCGTGCCGTCCGGGTTGTAGCCGCGGTCCGCGAAGGCCTCGGCGACGCCGCGCAGCCCCGCGGCGGCCGCCTTGTCCAGGGCGACGGAGCCGGGCAGGAGCAGCAGCGGGAGGTCGGAGCCGAACGCCCTGACGCCGTCGACGACGGCCTGGGCGTGCGCCTCGTGACGGACGATCGTGTTGTAGAGGGCGCCGTGCGGCTTCACGTAGCGGACCCGGCCGCCGGCCGCGCGGGCGAGCGCGTCGAGGGCGCCGATCTGGTAGAGGACGTCGTCGGCCAGCTCGGTGGGCGTACAGTCCAGGAAGCGGCGGCCGAAGCCGGCGAGGTCGCGGTAGCCCACGTGCGCGCCGATCGTGACGCCGGCGGCGACCGCGTCACGGCAGGTCTGGGCGATCCCCGAGGGATCGCCCGCGTGGAAGCCGCACGCGACGTTGGCGGAGGAGACGGAGGGCATGATGGCGGCGTCGTCCCCCATCGTCCACGAGCCGAAGGACTCGCCGACGTCGGAGTTCAGGTCGATCTGCGGCGCGTGAGACACAGTGCAGTCCTCTCGGATCGGGCCCGGCTGAGGTGCCGGTCACACAATCTTGAGGCATGAAGGATGATTGTTCAACAATCCTCGCCGCGTCCTCCTGGCGCTCACCCGGTCCGCACCCCAACGCGGGTTGAGTTATCGCGGGTGTCCAGCCGCGCCACCCGCGATAACTCAACCCGCGTTGCGGGCCGGGCCGAGCGACGTCACCGCAGCGGCGTGTGCTCCGGGTCCACGCGCTCGCCCTCGCGCACGGGCCCGGGTGCGGTGCCGCCGCCCCACGGGTCCCCGCCGAACGCCTCACGCCCGTGCTCGATCAGCCAGCTCCCCAGCTCCGGGCCCGCGGGCACGATGCGCGTCGGGTTGATGTCCTCGTGCACCACGTAGTAGTGCTCCTTGATCTGCGCGAAGTCGATCGTGTCGCCGAAGCCCGGGGTCTGGAACAGGTCGCGCGCGTAGCCCCACAGCGCCGGCATCTCGGTCAGCCTGTTCCGGTTGCACTTGAAGTGCCCGTGGTACACGGGGTCGAACCGCACCAGCGTGGTGAACAGCCGCACGTCGGCCTCGGTGATCCGCTCCCCCATCAGGAAGCGGCGCGTCGTCAGGCGCTCCTCGAGCCAGTCCATCGCGGTCCACAGCCGCTCGTACGCGGCGTCGTACGCCTCCTGCGAGCCCGCGAAGCCACACCGGTACACGCCGTTGTTCACCTCGGTGAACACGCGCTCGATCACCTCCAACATCTCGTCCCGCTCCGGCCCGGCGTCGGGGATCAGCTGCGGGGCGCCGTCGCGGTGGAACGCGGTCCACTCCGTCGAGAGGTCGAGGGTGATCTGCGGGTAGTCGTTGGTCACGACGCCGCCCGTCGGCACGTCCACGATCGCCGGCACCGTGATGCCCCGCGGGTAGTCCGGGAACCGCTTGAAGTAGTTCTCCTGGAGCCGCTCGGTGCCCAGCACGGGGTCCTTCCCGCCCTCGTCGAGGTCGAAGGTCCAGGACCGCTCGTCGTGGGTCGGCCCCGGGGTGCCCAGCGAGATCGCGTCCTCCAGGCCGAGCAGGCGCCGCACGATGATCGTCCGGTTCGCCCACGGGCACGCCCGCGCCGCCACGAGCCGGTAGCGGCCCGCCTCGACGGGCCACGCCTCGGCCCCCTCGGTGAGCCCGCCGCCCACGCGGCCGACCGTGGACGGCTCGGCCACGGGCAGGGCCCGCACGGCCTCCGGATCCGCCACGATCCGGTCCGCGATGTAGTTCGTGTCCCGCGTGAACTCCGCCCCGGACTGCACGTAGTTGCCCGTGAGCCCCTCGCGCGTGTCGATGGTGCCGCGGTCCGCGGCCTGGCCGGTCTGCTGGTTCTCCATACACTCGAGCCTATGACGACGACCACCGCCACGCCCGGCCCCACGCCCGCCCCGCTGGTGCGCTGCGTGACCGCCCAGAACCCCTCCCCGATGACCCTCGCGGGCACCAACACGTACGTGGTCGCCGCACCGGACTCGGACGCGGCCGTCGTGGTGGACCCGGGCCCGGAGGACGACGTCGCCGCCCACCTCGAGCGCGTGCGTGCGGCGACCGAGGGGCGCCGGATCGCGCTCATCCTGGTGACGCACCGGCACGCCGACCACACCGGCGGGGTGGACGCGTTCCACGCGGCCACGGGCGCGCCCGTGCGCGCCGCGGACCCGGACTGGTGCCGCGGCGGGGCGGCCGTCCTGACGCCGGACGAGCGGATCGACGTCGCCGGCACCCCGGTGCTGGCCTGGCACACCCCGGGCCACACCTCGGACTCCTACTCGTTCGCCGTCCCGGACGCGGGCGCGCACGGCGCGGTCATCACGGGCGACACCATCCTCGGCTCGGGCACCACCATGCTCGACCACCCGGACGGCACCCTCACCGACTATCTGGCCAGCCTGCGCCGCCTCGAGGCGGCGGGCCCGCTCACGGTGCTGCCCGCGCACGGGCCCGTGCCGGAGCCGCTGGACGTCGTCGCCCGCGACTACCGGCACCACCGCGAGGGCCGCCTGGAGCAGATCCGCGCCGCCCTGGCCGCGTTGCCCGAGACCGAGGCGGCGACGATCACGCCCGAGGACCTGGCCCCGCGCATCTACCCCGGCCTCACCGGCACCGTGGCCCGCGTGGCCGTCCAGACGGTGGCCGCGCACCTGCGCCACCTGCGCGAGGGCTGAGCCCCTCCGCCGCGGGCCCGGCCCGCACTACGCTGACCTCAGATCCGTCCCCTCGACCCCGCGGAGGCACCCCATGACCATCCTCGTCGGCTACGCCCCCTCGAAGGCCGCGGACGCCGCTCTGGACACCGCCCTGGACATCGCCCGCTCCACCGGCGAGCACGTGGTGGTGGTCAATGCGGGCCCCGGCGGCGAGCACCGCACCAAGTCCCTCGTCACGGAGGAGCAGCAGCGCGGCGTGCAGGCCCGGTTGGACGCCTCCGGCGTGACGGCCGAGTTCCGTCAGTACGCGCGCGGCCGGTCCACGGTGGAGGAGATGAAGGACGTGGCCGCGGAGCTGGACCCGTCCATCGTGGTCATCGGCGTGCGCCGCCGCGGCGGCTTCGGCCGGTTCGTCATGGGATCGGTCTCGGACGAGCTGCTGCAGGAGATCGATCAGCCGGTGCTGTGCGTGAAGGAGTACCGGCAGTACGGGGACCACACGCCCGAGGCCGTGAGCCACGTCGCCGAGACGGACCCGGCCGCCCACGGCCTGCCCGCGTCCGAGCCGATGGCAGAGCGGCGTCGGCTCACACCCGTCGATTCCGGGGACCCGACGCTCGAGCGCTGAGCGCTCCCGCCGGGCCTCAGTCCTCGTCGTCCTGACGGCGGCGCGTGACGGCGTCGTCGAGGGGGCCGTCCGCGTGGGAGCCGGCGCCGCTGCGCCGCCCGGCCTCGTCCGCCGCCGCGGCCTCCGCCGCCTGCTTGGCCTGCTGGGCGCGCCGCTCGGCGAACGCCTCCTCGCCCGGGCCGGCGAGTTCGCGGTTGCGCTGCACCGCCGTCATCGAGCCGGTGTACAGGCCGGAGTGGTCGCCCACGCGGGTCAGCGGTGTGGTGAGGGTGTGCGGGCGCGGATCGGCGCCGTCGACGCGCGGCAGCGGCGCGGTGCGCGGGCGCGGCTCGCGGGCCGCCACCCCGGAGCCGTCCGGGCCCGGCTCACCCGTCCGGTCGCCACCGCGGGCCCCCGCGTCGGAGCCTTCGGAGGCGGGCGCCGCGTCGTCGTGGGCGGGGTGCCGGACCACCATGCGCTGCACCACGATGCCCTCGGGGTGCTCGTGGCGCAGGAAGGCCACGAGGTCCTCGCGCACGAGGCAGCGCAGGTCCCAGAGGTCGCCGGAGTTGCGGGCGGAGACCACGGCGCGGATGCGCACGACGCCGCCGGTCGCGTCGGTCACCTGCAGCGCGTGCTCGCGCCCGTCCCACAGGTCCGTGGACTCGAGCAGCTGCGCGAGCCGTGCGCGCAGCGCGTCCATCGGCACCCGCCAGTCCACGTCCAGCTCCACGACGCCGGAGACCTCGGTGCCCACGCGCGTCCAGTTCTCGAACGGCTGCGTGGTGAAGTGCGAGGACGGGTAGACCACACGTCGCCCGTCCCAGAGCTTGACCACCACGTTGGACAGGGTGATCTCCTCGACGGTGCCGAACGCGCCCTCCATGTCCACCACGTCGCCCACCCGGATCGCGTCCGTGAAGGCGAGCTGGAAGCCGGCGAACACGTTGGTCAACGTGGACTGCACGGCCAGGCCGGCGATCACCGAGATCACACCGGCGGAGGCGAGCAGACCGGCCCCGAGCGAGCGCACCTCGGGCACCCCCAGCAGGACCACGGCGACGGCCACCACCACGATCACCGCGTTGAGGATGCGCCGGATCAGGATGGTCTGCGTCCGGATGCGTCGCTCGCGGCGGTGCTCGACGCTGGTCTCCTGGTAGCGGCCGAGGATCCCCTTCTCGATCACGCCGACCAGGCGCCACGCGGCCCATGCGCCCGCCGCGGCCACGGCGATGAGCATCAGGAACGACGCCGGCCGGTACCAGGTCTGCTCCTCGGCCATGACCCCGAGCCAGATCCGGGAGGCCAGCAGGCCGGCGGCGACGGCGGCCGGCAGGCTCAGCCGCGCGGCGCCCTGCTGGAATGCGGGGCGGCGCACGAGCACGACGCGTGCCACCTGCAGGGCCAGGTACACGACCGCCGCGCCGATGGCGAACGCCATCAGCACGGTCAGCAGCGTCCCCCATTCCACGCCGAAGGCCCGCGTGGTGGCGGCCGCCCCGTCCTGGATGTCCCCCTCCACCCCGGACGGCACGGTCTCGCCCGCCAGGAGGCGGTCCAGGGCGGTCAGCAGGGGCGGGGTCGCGAGGGCGGGCAGGGTGAGGAGGACCATGACGACAGTCTGACACCCGCCCCCGGACGCACCCCGGAGAAGAGCACAATGGAGCCTGACCGTCCGCGCGGTCCGGGCCCGGCCGTCGTCGCGCCCCGTCCCGCCGGCCCGCCGCCGCCCCTCTGGAGGAATCCATGCTCTCCGTCACCGACCTGCGCCCGCTCGACACCGCCACCGCGGACCTGTCCCGCATCATCCCGCGGGCGAACGTGGACGTGTCCTCCGTGGTGCCGGTGGTCGCCCCGATCATCGAGCAGGTCCGCCACGGTGGCGAGCAGACCCTGCTGGAGCTGGCCGAGCGGTTCGACGGCGTCCGTCCGCCCGCCCTGCGCGTGCCCGCGGAGGCGCGCGAGGCCGCCCTGGCCGGGCTCGACCCGCGGGTGCGCGCGGCGCTGGAGGAGTCGATCCGCCGGGCCCGGCTCGTGCACGCCGCCCAGCACCCCCAGGACTCGACGGTCGAGCTCGGCGAGGGCGCCGTCGTCGAGAACCACTGGCTCCCCGTGGGCCGCGTGGGCCTGTACGTGCCCGGCGGCCGCGCCGTGTACCCCTCCTCGGTGGTGATGAACGTGGTGCCCGCGCAGGCGGCCGGCGTGGGGAGCCTCGCGGTGACCTCGCCCCCGCAGCGGGACCACGGCGGCCTGCCCCACCCCACCGTGCTCGCCGCGTGCGCGCTGCTGGGCGTGGACGAGGTCTACGCGGCCGGCGGCGCCCAGGCCGTGGCCATGCTGGCGCACGGCGTCCAGGACGACGACGGCGGGTGGCTCTGCGCGCCCGTCGACCTGGTGACGGGGCCCGGCAACGTGTACGTGGCCGCCGCGAAGCGCGCCCTGCAGGGCGTGATCGGCGTGGACGCCGAGGCCGGGCCGAGCGAGATCGCCGTGATCGCGGACGGCACCGCCCGCGCCGACTGGGTGGCCGCGGACCTGATCAGCCAGTCCGAGCACGACCCGCTAGCCGCCTCCGTGCTCATCACGGACTCCGAGGACCTGCTCCGGGACGTGCTGGCGGCGATCGAGGCGCAGGTGCCCGGGGCGTTCCACGAGGATCAGATCCGCGAGGCCCTCACCGGCCCCCAGTCCGGCGTGCTGCTGGTGCGGGACATGGACCAGGCCGTGGAGGTCTCCGACCGCTACGCCACCGAGCACCTCGAGATCCAGACGCGCGACCCCGAGGCCCTCGTGGGGCGCATCCGCAACGCTGGCGCCGTGTTCGTGGGCCCGTACGCCCCCGTGCCGCTGGGCGACTACTCGGCCGGGTCCAACCATGTGCTCCCCACCTCGGGGACGGCCCGGCACTCCTCCGGTCTGAACACCGTGACGTTCCTGCGCCTGCAGCAGCGCATCCGCTACACGGAGACCGGGCTCGAGGAGGTCGCGGACGGGATCGGCGTGCTGGCCGAGGACGAGCGCCTGCCCGCGCACGGCGCCGCGATCCGCGCCCGCTTCGCGTGAGGGGGCGGGCGTGAGCGGCGTCCGCATCGACGCGTGGCTGTGGGCCGTGCGGCTGTACAAGACCCGGTCCGCGGCCACTGCGGCCGTGCGCGCAGGCCACGTGCGCATCGACGGCGAGCCCGTGAAGGCGGCGACGCCCGTCGTCGTCGGGAACCGGGTGCGGGTGCGCCAGGACGGAGGCGAGCGGATCCTCGAGGTCACGGGGCTGATCGCCAAGCGGGTGGGCGCCCCCGTGGCCCGGCAGCAGTACGTGGACCACTCCCCGCCGCCCGTGCCGCGTGAGCTGCTCGCGGTGCCGTACCGCGAGCGGGGCGCGGGCCGGCCCACCAAGCGGGACCGCCGGCAGCTGGACGCGCTGCGCGGCCGCGACCGACGCTGAGCGTCTCAGTCCTCCCCGCGCCGTCATCCGCCGTCGTGATGGCGGCCTCATGCGGAGGGTGCGGTCAGCACCATCCGGAACGGCTTGTCATTGTCCACCGTGACGGTGAACGTCATCGGCCCCGCCTCATCCACGGGGGGAGTCGCCGCCGACCAGCCGCCGCACAGCGCCTCCGATCCGGCCATCCAGGTCTTCGTTCCCCCGCCACCCCGTGAGGTCAGGATCTCCGTCTCACCGGTGGCATCCGAAGGACACAACACGATGACCCGAAGGACCGCACCCTGTTGAGCGTCCACGGTGATCTGCTGTGTGCCCGTCCCGACCGCCTCCTCCAGGACGGACTCCTTCTCCGGGTCGAGATGGTCCGCATCCGGATGCCGGCGCGTGTACTCGACCAACGTCATCCCGTCCTCCTCGAACAGCGCGGCGGGGAGTGCTTCTTCACCGGCGGGCGACGACGCGGACGAACCGGTGGCGGAGGCCGACCCGGTTGCCGAGGGGGCCGCTGACGTCGGGGTGACGGAGGACGCCGCAGCGGTGGAAGCATTCGCGGTGGAGGAGACGCTGCCCTGGGAAGCGGAGCATCCCGAAATGGCGGTACCGAGGAGAGCCGCGACGACCACGGCGGTCGACAATGCCGCGAGCTTCTTCTCGATGTCCATCCGCATGATCCGGTCCCTCTCGGAGAACCGACTGCGGGGCCGGAGGCCGCGGTCTCGAGCTCCCCCCTCTCGAGTGGCTTGATCCTGGCCGGCGATGCGCGGTGTGTCAAGCATCACATCGGGCAGCTCGGATGACGCCGCGCGACTGCCGCGCTTTGACCACCCCACGGACCCCTCCGTAGGCTGGCCCCAGAATCACGAGTTCCCGTCATTCACGGCCCTGGCCGGCGGGACGGCAACCCTCTCACGCAGTAGTGGGGTGCTCCAGGTGATGATTCGGCCCCTCGGACACCCCGGCGGGCAAGTACCGCGCCTCCGCGGATCCGGGCGATCCGCGTTCCCGCCGTCTGCGGAGCCGCGTCAGTCATCGGAAGAGGACGCGCGCCATGACCCTGACCCACGAACCCCACACCGCCGCGTGGGACACCGACCTGTCCCTCGGCAACCTCCGTTCCGGCCTCTCGGCCTTCCCCACCGGGGTCGTCGCGCTGGCAGGCCTCGCCGACGGCGTCCCCGAGGTGATGGTCTCCTCCTCCTTCGGCGTGGGCATCTCCTGGGAGCCGGCCCTCGTGTCCTTCTCCGCGCAGAACAGCTCCCGCACCTGGCCGCGCCTGCGCCGGGCCGGGGCGATCGGCGTCTCCCTGCTCGCGGCGGACCAGACGCCGCTGTGCCGCCAGCTGGCCTCCCGCGAGGGCGACCGCTTCGCCGGTCTCGACGTGCACCGCAGCCCGCACGACGCCCTGCTGATCGGGGGCTCCTCGCTCTGGCTCGAGACGCGGGTGCACGCCGAGGTCCCGGCGGGCGACCACACGGTGGTGCTGCTGGAGGTGACGGCCTTGGCGGATCACACGGACGCCGCTCCCCCGGCCGCCCTGCACCGCAATCTCTTCCACGGCCTGCGCGCGCTCTGAGCGAACTCCAGGTGAACAATCGGGCCCCTGGTTCCCGGTCGGCGAGATCCGTGCAATGATGGAGCCTGAAGTTGATCAAGCTGTATCCCGCCATCTTCACTGCTCGTCAGCCCGGCATCGCCGGCGTCGATGAGTGTTGGGCAAGCGGTTCAGTCTCGCCGCTTCACCCGCGTCCCACATCCGGGCCGCGGTCCAACACCGCCACCGCACCGCGGGGGCACATCGAAAGGACACCATCATGGCTGTCGGTACTGTCAAGTGGTTCAACGCTGAGAAGGGCTACGGCTTCATCGCCCCCGAGGACAACTCCGCGGACGTGTTCGTGCACTTCTCCGCCATCCAGGGCGGGGGCTTCAAGGAGCTCCAGGAGAACGACCGCGTCGAGTTCGAGACCCAGGACGGCCCCAAGGGCCTCCAGGCCGCCAACGTGACGAAGCTCTGATCTTCGCCTGACGCACGGCTTCCGACGCCCCCGGTCCGCACGGACCGGGGGCGTCGTCGTGTGTCAGGCGTCCACGCCCCGCCGCGCACTGCGCCGCACTCCGCCGTACGCCCGTTCGACCGCGGCGCTGCGACATCACCGCAGGGCTGCACTGCGGTGATGTCGCTGAGGCGCGGTCCTCCGGGGTGGGCCTCGTCCTGGCCCTGCGCGTCAGGCCACGCCCCGCCGGCCCACGTGGCGACGCAGCAGCAGCACCACGCCCAGGGCCAGCAGATACCCGGCCGCGACGACCGCGAAGCCGGCCCGGTAGTCGCCCGTGACGTCGCGCAGCAGGCCCATCAGCAGCGGGCCCAGGGCGAAGCCGGCGTACATGCCCATCGAGTTCGCCCCGGTCGCACGGCCCAGCCGCTCGGCCGGCACCTCGCTCAACAGGCCCGCGTTGATCACCACGTTGGCGCCCAGCACCGTCAGGCCGTGCACCGCGGCGCCCACCCACAGCAGGGCCGGCAGGTCCAGCAGGTCCGCGGCGAGGAACACCGCGACGCCGGCCACCGCACCCAGGCAGATCACGGCCAGCAGGGTGGTGGGCCGGTCTCCGGAGCTCATCCGCCGGCTCCACCCGATCCGGGAGAGCACCCCCACCACCCCGGACACGGCCGCCGCGGCGCCGCCGGCCACGAGCGTCATTCCCAGCGTCTCGACCGCGAAAAGCGGCAGGTAGGTGTTCGTGGCCTGCATGCCCAGGCCGGTGAGGAACGCGATCGCCGCGAAGAACCAGACCGTGGCCGGCAGGGGCGAGGTGTCCCGCCGTCGTCGCCCGCCGACGGGGCCGGTGGCCGGCGGCGGCGCCCCGGGCAGCGGCGGGGCGGCGACCAGGGCGAGCACCCAGAGCGCCCCGATGAGCACCGCGGCCCCCAGCGCGGCGCCCGTCCAGCCGAGGGCGAGGGACGCGGCCGGGAAGAACAGGCCGCCGACCAGCTGGGCCGCCTGCACGCCGGACTGCTTCACCCCGACCCACCCGATGCGCCTCTCCGGCGGCACCACGGTCCGGATGATCCGGTTCGTGGTGGGGTTGGAGATGGCCTGCGTGACGCCCGCCACGGCGGCCGCCGCGTACAGCACGGGCAGGGACGGGGCGACGGCGCCGAGCACGAGCGCCGCGGCGGTGCCGCCGAAGATGATGCTCAGCTGTGCGCGGGCGGACAGGCGGTCGGCGGCCCGGCCGAGGCCGAGCGAGGTGACGGCGGCCGCCGCGAACACGACCGTCATCACGGTGCCGAGCTGGCCCGAGGTGACGTCGAGCCGCTCCATCACGACCGTGGAGGAGGCGGAGACGCCGTAGTTGAACAGGGGCCCGGCGCCCATCGCCGCCAGCAGCACCCACAGCAGGGCCGCGGAGGGGCGGCGAGCGGCGGGGGCGGGCAGGGTCACGGCCCCAGGCTACGACCCCTCACGCGACGAGGCGGGAAATCTATCTCATGGGCGCCCGGGGGCGTCGTGTGAGGTGGATTTCCCGCCTCGAAAGCGGGGGTGACTGCGGGGGTGGGTCAGCCGACGCGGCCCTCGCCGCGGTGCTCGCCCTCGACGCGGCCGGTGGTCCCCCGCTGGGTGACCTCCTCGCCGTCCTGGCGCTCGGGCCGCTCGCCGGCCTCCGCCGGCAGGCCCTCGTTCTCGTCGGTGGGCGTCTCGCCGGCGGTGGCGGCGGGTGCCGGATCCTGCGGGGCCCGACGACGGCCGCCGTGCGGGGACAGCGACTCACCCTCACCCAACGAGCTGACGCGCGGCATCGGCGACGTCGTCAGCGGCACGGACTCGGTCTGCCGGGCGTCGACCAGCGTGGAGCCCGTCCCGGAGATGGGGGAGCCCTGCACGGGGGCGCCGCCCGCCTCGCGGCCCGGGATCAGCAGCTCGGAGCGCCACTCGGGGTCGCGCTCGGTGAGGTAGTCCACGCGGGCGTGCTCGCCGAAGTGGTCCGCGTCCGCCTCCTCCCAGTCCATGGCCCAGCCGGCGGGCGGGTCGTTGAGCAGCTCGTCCGTGCGCAGCCAGTGGTAGATGGACGCGTACGAGCGGGTGCTCAGGTGGTCCACGCGTCGGCGCAGCATGCGGGTGTTCAGCTGGGACGGATGCGTCAGACCCATGGACGCCATGATCTGCACGGCCTCGCGCACGGTCAGGCGGTGGTAGTTGAAGACGCGGTTGCCCTTGTCCTCCACGTCGAGGGCGCGCATCAGACGCGGGTCCTGCGTGGCCACCCCCACGGGGCACTCGTTCGTGTGGCACTTCTGCGCCTGGATGCACCCGGTGGCCATCATCATCGCGCGGGCGGACATGGTGAAGTCCGCGCCCTGGATCAGACGCCTGACGATGTCCGAACCGGTGGCGACCTTGCCGGCCGCGCCGAGCTTGATCATGTGGCGCAGGCCGGTGCCCACGAGCGCGTTGTGCACGAGCATGAGGCCCTCGGTCAGCGGGGTGCCCACGCGGTCCGAGTACTCGAGCGGGGCGGCGCCGGTGCCGCCCTCGGAGCCGTCCACGATGATGAAGTCGGGGGCGATCCGCTCCTCCCAGATGGCCTTGGTCATGGCCAGCACGTCCACGCGGGAGCCCACGCAGAACTTGATGCCGATCGGCTTGCCGTCCGAGAGCTCACGGAGCTGCTCGACGAACCTGACCATCTCGCGCGGGGTGCGGAACGCGGAGTGGGACGCCGGGGACAGGCAGTCCTTGTCCATCGGGATCTCGCGGGCCTCGGCGATCTCGGGGGAGATCTTCTCCTTGGGCAGCATGCCGCCCAGGCCGGGCTTCGCGCCCTGGGAGATCTTGATGGTGATGCCCTTGACCTCGGGCAGCAGCGCCTTCTCGGCGAACTTCTCCGGGCTGAAGGTGCCGTCCTCGTTGCGGCAGCCGAAGTAGCCGGAGCCGATCTCCCAGAACAGGTCCGCGCCGTTGCCGCGGTGGTACTTGGTGAGGCCGCCCTCGCCGGTCTCGTGGATGAACCCGCCCAGGCCGGCGCCCTTGTTCATGGCGATCACGGCGTTGGCGGAGAGGGAGCCGAAGGACATGGACGAGATGTTCATCAGCGAGATGTCCACGGGCCGGCGGCAGTCCGGGCCGCCGATCCGCACCGTGGGGGGCTCCTCCGGCGGGTTGACCGGGGCGGTGGAGTGCAACAGGAACTCGTAGCCGATCTCCGAGGTGTCCCGCTCGGTGCCGAACGCCTTGTGGCTGTCCAGTCCCTTCGCACGGGCGTAGACGATCGAGCGGGTGTCCCGGTCGAACGGCTTGCCGTCGAAGTTGCGCTCGATGAAGTACTGCTGGATCTCGGGGCGGATCGACTCCAGCAGGTACCGCATGTGGCCGAGCACGGGGTAGTTGCGGAGGATCGCGTGCCGCTTCTGGGTCATGTCCCACACGGCGAGCACGAGCAGCGCCACCAGGAGGACCGCCAGCACCCACCACGCGCCGCCGCCGATGGCGGCCACCAGCACGACGACGAGCGCGGCCAGCGAGAGGGTCGCGACGATCAGGAGTCTGTTGTTCACCCGACCATCGTGCCCTATATCACTCGAACGTTCATCCTCGCTGCACTGTGTCGAAGTCCCACGTGTGGGGCAGGGGCGTCCGGGCCGACGGCAGGGCCACGCTGCGCCGCCACTCGTGCAGCCACTCCGGCAGCGTCGGCTCCCCCGCGAGGTCGTGGCCGGCCGCCGCCGCGATCGCCCGGACCTCGTCGTTCTCTACGGGGCGGCCGTCCTTCTTGCGCAGGCGCGTGCAGATGTACGCGCGCACCGCGACGTCGCCGTCGACCACCACGCGCTGCTCGAACCACACCGCGCGCTCATCCAGGCCGATCATCCGCGTCTCCACGTCGAACCGCTGCCCCAGGGTCACCGAGCGGCGGAACGCGATCTGCTCGGCCTGCACCACGGGCGTCCAGCCGCGACGGCGGATCTCGTCCCACAGGCCGGTGCGGACCATCGCGTCGAAGCGGCCGAGGTCGAACAGCCCGAAGTACTGGCCGTTGTTGACGTGCAGGGCCATGTCCACGTCCGTGGGCAGGGCGCGCATCGGCAACGTCGTCGGCTCCCAGAGTCCGGCGCGCGGGCGGCGGCGGGCGCGGGCGACGACCCAGATCGTGCGGGGGATCAGATGCATCAGAGGTTCCTCCTCGGGGTCACAGGACCCCCTCGGTCAGATGGTCCGGCGTGCCGAACCGGTGGGCGGTCACGGACACGGCCTGTTCGTGCAGGAACGGCAGCAGCTCCACCTCGCCGGCGCTCACCACGGGGCCAGCGTAGACCGCCACGTCGGGGGTGTCGCCGAGCGCCGCGTGGAGCGCGCGCCGCGCCGCCTCGGCCGCCTCCCGGTCGCCGGCCCAGTCGGCGACGAGCCGGATCCGTGCGTCGCCGCCGCCCTCCGCTGCGGGCGGGACCAGGGCCAGCCGCCGGGCGCGGTCGTGGAACGCGGCGTCATCCTCGACGACGACGTCCACCGGCGCGGCCGTGCCGGCACCCTCCGTGCGGACGGACCGGACCAACTCCTCCACCCGGCCGCGCACGGCCTCGGCCGAGAGCCCGTCCGCGTCGGGCCCCTCCGCGGTGGGGGTCGGGCGCAGGCTCACGGTCATGGGCGCCCCGGCGCGCAGGCCGGCGGAGACGATGCGCAGCAGGTGGTCGGCGGGCCCCGAGTGCCGGCGCACGAGGACCGGGGTGGGGACGTGACGCAGCACGTTCCGCTCGGCCTCGAGCGCGGAGACGTCCGTGGCCACCCCGAACACGGTGGTCCACGCGTGGGTGTCGAGGGCGCGGGCGGTCTCGAGCCAGGACGCACCCGCGCCGTCGGCCTCGGCCCCGGGCCGTCCCTCTCCGCCGGCCCACGTGCGCGCGTCCTCCCAGTCCACGAGGCCGTGCAGGTAGTGCGGCCCACCGGCCTTCGTGGTGGGGCCGACGACGGAACGCTTCCAGCCGCCGAAGGGCTGGCGGCGCACGATGGCCCCGGTGATGCCGCGGTTCACGTAGAGGTTGCCGGCGCGCACGCCGCGCAGCCACACGTCGATCTCCTCCCGGTCCAGCGAGTGCAGCCCGGAGGTGAGGCCGTAGTCCACGGCGTTCACGATCCCGATGGCCTCCTCGAGCGTCTCGGCCGTCATCACGGCCAGCACGGGGCCGAAGTACTCGGTGAGGTGGGCGTCGGCGCCGGGGCGTACGCCGGTGCGGATGCCCGGGCTCCACAGGCGACCCGTCTCGTCCAGCTGCCGCGGGCGCAGGGCCCACCGCTCCCCCGGGCCGAGCTCGGTGAGCCCGCGGCGCAGCTTCTCGCCGGGGGCCTCGATCACGGGGCCCATCTCGGCGCGCGGGTCCGCGGGGTGCGCCACGTGCAGGGACGAGGCGGCGTCCAGCAGCTGCCGGTGGAAGCGCTCGGAGGTGCCCACGGAGCCGACGAGCACCACGAGGGAGGACGCCGAGCACTTCTGGCCGGCGTGACCGAACGCGGACTGGACCACGTCCTTCGTGGCCAGGTCCAGATCCGCGGACGGGGTCACGATCACGGCGTTCTTGCCGGAGGTCTCGGCGAGCAGGTGCAGGTCGGGGCGCATCCCCTTGAACAGCCGTGCGGTGTCCCAGCTGCCGGTGAGGATGAGTCGCTCGACGGCCGGGTCGGTCACGAGCGCCGCGCCGACCTCCGCCTCGTCCTCGTCCGCCAGCGTCACCAGGCGCACGAGGTCCGCGGGGTCGTGCCCGGCGAGCGGGCCGCCGTCGTCGAACAGGCCCGAGTCCCGCAGCCCGGCCACGATCAGCTCCCACGCGACCGCGCCCGTCCGCTCGGACTGCGGGGCCGGCTTGAACACCACGGGCGAGCCGGCGCCGAGCGCGGCAAGGACGCCCCCGACCGGGATGGCCACGGGGAAGTTCCACGGCGGGATCACCAGGGTCAGGCGGACGGGCACGGCGCGGGCGCCCTCCACCGCGTCCAGGCCGCGGGCCAGGCGCGCGTAGTAGTGCGCGAAGTCCACGGCCTCGGAGACCTCGGGGTCGCCCTGGTCCAGGGTCTTGCCGGTCTCGGCGGCGGCCACCTCCAGCAGGCGGGCCCGGCCGGCGTGCAGGGCCCGTCCGACGGCGTCTAGCGCGTCGGCGCGCTCGTGGCCGGTGAGCGCGCCCCAGCGGGCGCCGGGGTCGGCGGTGGCGGCGATGGCGGCACGGGCGTCGTCGGCCGTGGTGGCGCGGTGGGCGCGGACGGTGTCCGCCCCGAGGGCCGAGCCCGGGACGGCCGCGAGGATCCGGCGGGCCCACTCCCGGTTGCCGGGCAGCGCGGGGTCCGTGTCCGGGGTGTTGGCGAAGCCGTCCACGGGGGCGGGGGTCGGCCCGTCCTCCCCGCGGGACCGGTCCTGGAGGCGGTTCGGACGGGGCACGGCCGCGTCCAGGTGGCGCAGCGAGGCGCGGAAGCGCTCCTCCTCGCGGGCGAACAGGTCCGCGTCCGCGTCCAGGTCGAACACGGCGGACATGAAGTTCTCCGGGGAGGCGCCCTCCTCGAGGCGGCGCACGAGATAGGAGATCGCCACGTCGAACTCCTCGGGCCGCACCACGGGCGTGTAGAGCAGCAGGGCGCCGACGTCCGCCCGGACGGCGGCGGCCTGGCCGGTGGCCATGCCGAGCAGCATCTCGAACTCCACCGCGGCCGGGTCGAGGCCGCGGCGCTCGATCAGCCGGTGGGCCAGGGCGACGTCGAAGAGGTTGTGCCCGGCCACGCCGATGCGCACGTGGGCCAGATGCTCCGGGGTGAGCGCGTAGTTGAGCACGCGCTTGTAGTTGGTGTCCGCCTCCTGCTTCGAGCCCACCGTGGCCAGCGGCCAGCCCGTCAGGGAGGCCTGCATCCGCTCCATGGGCAGGTTGGCGCCCTTGACCACGCGCACCTTGACCGGGGCGCCGCCGGCGGCGACGCGGCGCGCGGCCCACTCCTGCAGGCGCACCATGGCCGCGAGCGCGTCCGGCAGGTAGGCCTGCAGCACGATGCCGGCCTCGTAGTCGCGCAGGCCCGGCTGCTCGAGCAGGGCGGTGAACACGTGGAGCGTGAGGTCGAGGTCGCGGTACTCCTCCATGTCCAGGTTGATGAAGGTGTCCCGATCCCGGGCGAGCTCGAACAGCGGGGTGAGCCGCTCGGTGATGTCCGCGACGGCCTCGTCGAACGCGTAGGGCGCGTGCGGCGCGGTGGCGGCGGAGACCTTCACGGACACGTAGTCGACGTCGTCGCGGCGGATCAGCGCGGCGATGCCCTCGAGCCGGCGGTCCGCCTCGCCCTGGCCGAGGATCGCCTCGCCCAGCAGGTTGATGTTCAGCCGGGTGTGCTCGTCGCGCAGGGCCGCGATGGCCTTGCCGAGCTGTCGGTCCCGCGCGTCGACGATCAGGTGGGAGACCATGTGCCGCAGCACGCGGCGGGCCGTGGGGACGGCGATGCGCGGCACGAGCGGGGCGGCGCGGCCGCCGACGCCGAGGACGGCGCGCAGTGCCGGGGGCAGGAAGCCGGGGGCGCGGCCGGCGAGCTCCCGCAGCGCCCGGGCGGCGATCGCGGGGTCCTCGGGGCGGACCACGTGGTCCACGAAGCGCACGATGAAGTCGAGGCCGCCCGGCTCCTTCAGGGCGCCCGCCAGCTGGCGGGCCGCGAAGTCGGCCTCGTGGTCCCGGGACTCGGCGAGCCAGCGCCGCACCTGCGCGACGGCGTCGTCGGCGAGGGCGTGCAGGTCGGCGGGGTCGGGGATCCTGCCGGTCACGCCGAGGACCCGGTCGAGATCGTCGTGGTCCTGGGCGGAGAACATCGCGGTCATGGCCGCACTCTGCACGTGTGCCGGGTCACAGGTCAAACCGCCGCGGCTTCCTGTCCGACGCCTATGCTCGATGGACATCCCCTCGCCGCGCGCCCGCGCGTCGCCGCCGTCTTCCCAGGAGCCCGTCCGCCATGGCCGCCGCCGACCCCGTCCCCACCGACGCGCGGGAGCGCCGGGACGTCGTCGTGCCCGTGTCCGGACCCGAGGACCCGCCCGAGCGGGCCTGGCTCGTCCTGCCCCACCGCCACCCGGTGCCGACGCTGCTGGGGGAGACGCGGGACGCCGTCGTGGGCCTGGCCGAGACGCTCGCCGCCGTGCTGCCGGTCACCGTGCTCGCCCACCCGCGCGACGCCGGGGCGGCGCGGCTGGTGCCCCCGGAGGTGGACCTGCTGCGCGCGCCCGTGGGCTCACCGCTGCTGGGCCGCACCGGGCCGAGCTTCGTCCGCCGCCCCGAGGGCCTGGCCGCCGTCGCCTGGCGCAGCGCCGCGGGACTGACCGGGACCGGGCCGCTCGACGGCGCGGCCGCGACGGCCGTGGCGGAGGCGGCGGGACTGCCGCTGCTCACCCCCCTGCTGTGCGCCCCGCGCGGGGCCTGGGTGAGCGACGGCGAGGGGACGGCCGTGGTGGCCGCGGACCCCGTGCTGGACGGGCGGATCAACGGCGCGTGGACCCCCGGCCAGGTGGCCGCCGAGTTCGCCGCCCTGCTGGGGATCACCCGGGTGCTGTGGGTGCCGCCGGCACCGCGGCCGGACACCGGGCCGTGGGGCGGGCCCGGCCACCTGGCCTCGTGGGTGCGGCTGGGGGGCGACGGCGAGGCCGCCGTGCACTGGCGCGGCGACCGGTTCCACCCCGAGCACCCCTACGCGGCGGCGGCGCTGCGCTTCCTGCAGGGCGCCGACGACGCCGCCGGCCGGCCCCTGCGCGTGCGCACGGTGACCGGGGCGGCGCAGCCCGCCGCGTACGACCCGGCCGAGCGGGGCCCCCGCTCCCTCCTGGACACGCTGCCGCTGGGCGCGGCGGTGCTGCGGCCGGCGTTCGAGGACGCCGCGGGCGAGGAGGCCGCGGCCGCCGCGTGCGCGGCACTGCACCCGGGGCTGGCCCAGCTGTCGTTCCCCGCCCCGCCGCTGCTGCGGCTGGCCGGCGCGCTCAACGACCTGGTGCTGCTCCAGCCTCGCCCGTGACCTCGTCCGCCGCGGGGCCCTCGTCGTCCCCGCCGTCCGCCGAGGCGCGGTCCTCGTCTCCCCCGTGCGCGTCGGATCGCCAGGCCGCCGGGCGCAGCCGTTCCAGGAGCGAGGACTGACGGCGCTCCATGCCCTTCAGGTCGGAGGCGATGAGCGCGTTGATCCAGCGGGCGTTCGGGTCGGCGTCGATCAGCACGGCCTTGGCCAGCAGCGTGCAGGGCAGCGCGAGGATGGCGCCGAGCGGCCCGAGGACCCAGGCCCAGAAGAGCAGGGAGAGGAAGCTGACGGTGGGGATCACGCCGATCGCGTCGCCGGCCACCTTGGGCTGGATCACGGACTGCAGCACGAAGTTCAGCACCGAGTAGCTGACCACCACCCACAGGAAGTCGGACCAGCCGCCCGCCGCCAGGCCCAGGACGGCCGGCGGCAGCAGGCCGATGATGAAGCCGATGTTCGGGACGTAGTTGGTGAGGAAGCTGAGCACGCCCCACACGAGCGCGAGCGGAACGCCGATCAGCATGAGGGCGATCACGTCCAGCACCGCCACGATCAGGCCGAACACCGTGGTGACCACCCAGTAGCGGCGCACGCCCTGGGCGAACTCGACCAGGGCGTGGCCGAACTCGTGGCGGGCGGTGCTGAGCAGGCGGACGCGGCGTTCGACGTCCATCGAGTCCATCGCGAGGAAGAACATGCCCATGATCACGGTGACGAGCAGGCCGAAGACCGCGTAGACGTTCGTGGCGATCTTCGTGATGGCGCTGACGGCCGTCCCGGTCACGGTGCTCATGTCGATCGAGGCCAGCTGCTGGGACACCATGTCCGGGGTCACGCCGCGCTCGTTGAGCCAGTGCGAGACGTCCAGGACGATCTGCTGGAAGCGGTCCGCGTACTTCGGCAGCTCCGCCACCAGCTCGAGGCCGGACCACACCATCATGCCCCCGAACACGGCCATCACCGCGACGACCAGCAGGACGGTGGTGGCGGCCCCGAGCACGGGGTGCAGGCCCCGGCGGATGAGCCAGGCCTGCAGGGGATAGACCACGATCACGAGGTTCAGCCCCAGGAAGACGGGCGCCGCGATGGAGGCGATCCCCTGGAAGAACTGCACCACCAGCACCAGGCCCGCGAGCGTCAGGACGATCACCAGCATGCGCGGCCACATGCGGTGGGGGCGGCGGATGTCCCAGTCGGAGGCGGGGCTGGACGAGGCGGGCGGCGGGGTCACCCCCGCGGGCTGTGCGGCGCTCACGCGGGCAGTCTATGCGCGGGCCGGACGGGGTAGGGTCGGGACCAGTCCACATCGACAGGGGAGCGCCCGCGCGGCGCTGAGAGTGCGGTCCGCCGCAGACCCTCGAACCTGCTCCGGTCCGCACCGGCGAAGGAAGTCGAGTCTCCCGGTCGACGTCGTCCCGGGATTCCGGTGGCGGCCTCGTCCCGGCCCCTCTGCCGTCCCAGAGGAGAACCGCCATGTCCCGCACCCCGCACCGCGCCCTCGCCGCCCTCTCGGTGGCCGCCCTCGCCCTCACCGGCTGTTCGGTGTCCGGCTCGTCCGGCGACGGGGCGTCGTCGTCCGCCTCCGGGGCCGGCGGCGGCGAGTCGACGACCGTGACGATCATGACGCACGACTCGTTCAACCTGCCCGAGGAGCTCGTCCAGAAGTTCGAGCAGGAGTCCGGCTACACCCTGAAGACCACGGCCCCCGGCGACGCCGGCAGCGTGGTGAACCAGCTCCTGCTGGCCAAGGACGAGCCCACCGTGGACGGCGTCTACGGCGTGGAGGACCACTCGGCGCACCGCCTCGTCCGCGAGGGCGTCGTCGCCGAATACACCCCGCAGGACCTGCCCGCCTCCGCGCAGGACCGGATGGTGGAGGACCGCATGACCCCGGTGGACCAGGGCCAGGTGTGCTTCAACACGGATCCGGCGTGGTTCACCGCCCACGACGTCGAGGCCCCCACCTCGATCGACCAGCTCGACGACCCCGAGTACGCGAAGCTGACGGTCGCCACCTCCCCCGTGGCCTCCTCCCCCGGCCTGGCGCTGCTCGCGGCCACCACGGAGAAGTACGGCGACGACGGCTGGCAGGACTGGTGGCGGGGCCTGATGGAGAACGGCGGCAAGGTCGCCGACAGCTGGTCCGACGCCTACAACTCGGACTTCTCCGGCGGCGAGGGCAAGGGTCAGTTCCCGGTGGTGCTCTCCTACTCCTCCTCCCCCGCGTTCGCCCCCGAGACCGAGGTGATCGAGGACTCCTGCACCCCGCAGGTCGAGTACGCCGGCGTGCTCGAGGGCGCGAAGAACCCCGAGGGCGCGCAGGCGTTCGTGGACTTCATGCTCACCGAGGAGGTCCAGTCCGCCCTGCCCGAGTCGATGTACATGTACCCGATCGACGAGTCGGTGCAGCTGCCCGAGGAGTGGGCGCAGAACGCGCCGCTCGTCGAGGACGCCATCACCCCGGACCCCGCCCGCATCGACGAGCGCCGCGAGGACCTGCTGAAGGAGTGGACCGCCCTGTCCGAGGCCTCCCGGCGCTGATGTCCGCGCTCACCGAGGTCGCGGCCCCCGGCACGGACCTGCCGCGCCGGCGGGCCCGCGGCCGGGGGGACGGGCTCGGCCCGTGGTGGCTGGTGGCCGCCGTCCTGCCGGTCGCCTTCCTGCTCGTCTTCTTCGCGTGGCCCGTGGCGGCCATGCTCTGGCGCGGGATCGGCGGCGACGCCGACGCGTTCACCGGCGCCGTGGACCTCACCGCCTTCGGGGAGACCCTCGCCCGCGAGCGCACGTGGCGCATCCTCGGCCAGACGCTCGGCATGGCCGCCGCCGGCACGGTGGTCTCGGTGGCGCTCGGCCTGCCGACCGCGTTCGTGCTGCACCGGCGTCGCATCCCGGGGCGGGCCGTGCTCCGCGCCCTCGTGCTCGTGCCGTTCGTGCTGCCCACGGTGGTGGTCGGCGTCGCGTTCCGCGCCCTGCTCGCCCCCGGCGGACCGCTCGGCTTCACCGGGCTGGACCAGACGACCACCGCCGTCGTGCTGGCCATGGTCTTCTTCAACGTGTCCGTGGTGGTGCGCCAGGTGGGCGCGCTGTGGAACGCGCTGGACCCGCGCCAGACCGAGGCCGCCCGCACCCTGGGCGCCTCGCCGTGGCGGGCGTTCCGCACCGTGACGCTGCCCCAGCTCGCCCCGGCGATCGCCGCGAGCGCGGCGCTGGTGTTCCTGTTCTGCGCGTCCGCGTTCGGCATCGTCCAGACGCTCGGCCGGCCCGGCTACGGCACGCTCGAGTCGGAGATCTGGGTGCAGACCTCCGTCTACCTGGACCTGCGGACCGCGGCGGTGTTCTCCGTGCTGCAGTTCGCGGTGGTGCTGGCCGCCGTCGTGGTCTCCGGCGTGACGGCGGCGCGCACCCAGCGGGCGCTGCGCCTGCGGGAGACGCCGCCGGCCCGGCTCACGCGCGCGGACGCGGTCCCGGTGGCCGTGATGCTCGCGGTGGTGGCGCTCGTGGTGGCGCCGATCCTGACGCTCGTGGTGCGCTCCTTCCACACCCGCCACGGCTGGGGGCTGGGCAACTATCGGCTGCTGTCCACGAGCGCGGGCAGCGGGTTCGTGGGCGGGTCGACGCCGGCCCAGGCGCTGGAGCAGTCCCTGCGGGTGGCCGTGGACGCCACGCTCGTGACGCTCGTGGTGGCCGTGCCGCTGGCCCTGCTGCTGACCCGGCCCTTCCGCTCACGCGCGGCGCTGGTGGCCCAGCGGGCCCTCGACGGCGCCCTGCTCCTGCCGCTCGGGGTGTCCGCGGTGACCGTGGGCTTCGGCTTCGTCGTGTCCCTGCGGGCCACGTTCCCGGAGCTGGCGGCCTCGGGCGTGCTCGTGCCGCTGGCCCAGGCGGTGGTGGCGCTGCCGCTCGCGGTGCGGGCGCTCGTGCCCGTGCTCGCGGCGGTGGACCCCCGGCTGCGAGAGGCCGCGCGCACCCTCGGGGCGGGCCCGTGGCGGGTGCTGGCCACGGTGGACGGCCCGTTCCTCGCGCGCGGCGTGGGTGTGGCCGCGGGCTTCGCGTTCGCGGTGTCCCTGGGTGAGTTCGGGGCCACGAGCTTCCTGGCGAGCCCGTCCGCGCCCACCCTGCCGGTGCTGATCGCCCGGCTGCTGGGCCGGCCGGGCGCGGACAACTACGGGATGGCGCTCGCGGCGGCCACGGTGCTGGCCGTGCTGAGCGCCGGGATCATGCTGGTGTGCGAGCGGCTGCGCCCCCGGGGCCCGGCCGGGGCGGGAGGTCTGTGATGACGCCGACGACGACGGGGGCCTCCCTCCGGCTCCGGGACGTGGCGATCCGCTATCCGGACGGCTCCACCCCCGTGCGGGGGACGGACCTGGACGTGGCCGCCGGGGAGATCGTGGCGCTCGTGGGCGCCTCCGGCTCGGGCAAGTCCACCATCCTGCGCGGGATCGCCGGGCTCGAGGACGTCGTGGCGGGCACGGTGGAGCTCGACGGGCGGGACGTGGCGGCGGTGCCGACGCACCGCCGGGGCGTGGGGATGGTGTTCCAGGACGGGCAGCTGTTCCCGCACCGGACCGTGGGCCGGAACGTGGCGTACGGCCTCGAGTCCGCCGGCTGGGACCGGGCCCGGCGGCGGGCACGCGTGGCCGAGCTGCTGGACCTGGTGGGCCTGACCGAGCTCACGGACCGGCCCGTGCAGCGACTCTCCGGTGGGCAGGCCCAGCGCGTGGCGCTCGCCCGGTCGCTGGCCCCGGCCCCGCGGGTGCTCCTGCTGGACGAGCCGCTGTCCGCGCTCGACGCGGACCTGCGCCGGCGCCTGGCCGAGGACATCCGGGCGGTGCTGCGGGCGGCGGGGACGACCGGCGTCGTCGTCACCCACGACCTCGCGGAGGCCGCCGTGATGGCCGACCGCACCGTGCGCCTGGGCGCGGGGGGACGCATCGCGGCGGAGGAGGACGGCCCGGCGGTAGCCTCTCAGGCATGACCCCGCCCGCACCCCGCCCCCGGCTGACCGCCCAGGACGTGGTGGACGCCGCCGTCGGGATCCTGCAGGACTTCGGCATGGGCGACCTGTCCATGCGGCGCGTGGCCGGGGTGCTGGGCGTGCAGGCCTCCGCGCTGTACTGGCACGTGCCGGACAAGCAGTCGCTGCTGGCGCGGGTGGCGGACCGGATCGTCGCCGAGGCGGAGGAGACCGTGCGCGCCCGCCGCGTCACGGACCTGGCGGGCCGCGCCGAGGCCGCGGAGGCCGCCCTGCTGCGGCACCGGGACGGGGCGGACGTGGTGCTCTCCGCCCTCGCGCTCGGGCTGGGCGGCCTCGGCCTGCACCGTCTGCTCACCGAGGCGGCGGACACCCCGGAGGACGGGGAGCGGGCCCTGGCGCTGCTGCTGGGCACCGTGTCCCTGCGGCAGCAGCGCGCGCAGGCGCAGGCGCTCGGCGTGCCGACCGGCCCGGACGTGCAGCGGCACCGCACGGACCCGCTCTGACGCCTCGTCCGACGCGGCCGCGCGGGAGGCCGAGGAGAGGAGACCTGCCTCCTCACAGGTGCGCTCGGTAAGGTCGCCCAGAGCAGAACAGGTCGGGACGGGTCGTCCCCTTCGTCCACGGCGATCCCGCCCGACCGCCGCAGGACCAGCATGGCCCGCCGGACCCGGCTCACAGTTCCGGCGCGGTCCCCTTCGACACAGCCGGCGAAGCCATGGGAGCACGGATCAACCACCCGCGGACGGTCGTGGACCGGACGCTGCATCACGACGTCGAGCCCGCACACCCCGCGGCGCTCGTCGACGTGGGCTGGGACTTCCGTGGCCCGGGCGCCAAGGCGGAGGAGCAGCACCGCCCGCTGCGCGTGGTCCGGGCCCGCCGGCCTCGGGGCACCCCGCGGGACCGGAACGGCGTCGACCTCACGCGCACCGGCCCCGTCGTCCCCCGCCCCTCCCCGCCGCGCACCCGGATCCGCCGGGACGGCGTCCGCGTGGTGGCCAGCCCGCTGGCCATGCTGCCCGGCGTGGACCACGGCCCCGCCCTCCGCCTGGACCTGCACCCGACGACGGGGGGCATCGTCTACGTGGCCCGCGAGCTCGAGCTGCGCGAGCTCGGCGACGACGTCCGCGGCCACGTCTACACCGGGATGGTCGGCACGGCGCATCTGAGCGCCTTCTGGTCCACCGTCACCGTCGACCTGCCACCGGAGCGCCCGGTGATCGTGCGGCTGCGCTCGGACCGGGACGCCGAGCTGCTCTCCCTGCTCGAGGTCCTCGCCCCCGTGGACACGCGCGTGGTCTCCTACCGGCTCGACGAGTCCCCCGTGGGCACGCAGCGCTCCAGCTACCTGCTGCCGGACGTGGACCCGGAGACGGTCGCCCAGACGGGCGCGGCCCGGATCCCGCTCGAGGCCATCGAGGCCGCCCAGGAGGAGGAGGACGCGCTGCGCCGCTCCTCCGGCGTCTTCCTCTCCCGCCGCCGCACGGACCGCTTCCTGCGCCGCAACCTGCCCGGGGTGACCCACAGCCTCACGTTCGCGGACGAGGCGGACGTGACGGACGTGTACGTGGACGGCTCCGTGCTGCGCGGCTCCCGCATCGGCGGGGCGGCCGCCGTCGCCGGGCCGAGCATGTGGGCCGTGCAGGCCGTGGCCGGGGCCACGATGCCGCTCGAGGTGGAACTCGAGGCGCTCGTGCTGGGGCACGTGATCTGCGCGTGGGCGGGCACCCCCGGCGGCCGGGTCACCATCCACTCGGACTCGCGCGCCGCGCTGGCCCTGCTCAACGCCGCCCGCCGCGAGCGGCTCACCCTCGGCGGCGCCCGGGGCGAGCGCATCCGCCGCACCCTGCGGCGCCTGCTGGCCGCCGTCGACCTGGCGCAGGCCGCGGACGTCCAGGTGGACACCACGTGGGTCAAGGGCCACGTGGGCGTGCACGGCAACGAACTGGCCGACGACCTCGCCCGGGCCGCCGCCCGCCACGCCAGCGTCGGCACCCCCGAGGGGGACCTGCCCGAGCGGATGGGGCAGCTGATCCAGCTCCGCGTCGAGGACGACGCCGCCGGCTGACCCCGGCCCCCGATTCCCCGTCCTCCGCCCCAGCCTCTAGGGTGGGGCTGTGGAAGCGACAGTGGAACAGATCACAGCGGCCATCACGGCCCTGAACGACAAGTACTGGTACGTCGTGATGGCGCTGCTCTTCGTGGCCGGGGTGTGGTTCACCATCCGGACCGTGGGCGTGCAGGTGCGCATGCTCCCGGAGATGCTGCGGTCGGTGACGGGCAAGTCCCAGACCGGGTTCGAGAACGACGGCGTGAGCCCGTTCCGCGCCTTCACCATCTCGGCGGCCTCGCGCGTGGGCACCGGCAACGTGGCCGGCGTGGCGATCGCGATCGTGATCGGCGGCCCGGGCGCCGTGTTCTGGATGTGGCTGCTGGCGATCATCGGCGGCGCCACCGCGTTCGTCGAGTCCACGCTGGCCCAGCTGTACAAGCAGAAGGGCGCGGACGGCTACTTCGGCGGGCCCGCGTACTACATCCGCGACGGTCTGGGCGCGAAGTGGCTGGCGGCCGTGTTCGCCGTCGCCATCACCGTGACCTACGGCTTCGTGTTCAACGCCGTGCAGTCCAACTCGATCTCCGAGTCCGTGCAGGCCAACTGGGGCGCGTCCTCCACCACCGCGTGGATCGTGGGCCTGGGCCTGGCCGCCCTCACCGGCCTCGTGATCTTCGGCGGCGTGCGCCGGCTCTCGGCCGTGACCAACGTGCTGGTCCCCGTGATGGCCACGTTCTACATCTTCCTGGCCCTGATCGTGATGGTCGTCAACATCACCGAGGTCCCGGGCATGATCGCGCTGATCGTGGGCCACGCCTTCGGCCTGCGCGAGGTCGCGGGCGCCGCCGTCGGCATGACGATGGTGATGCAGGGCGTGCGCCGCGGCATGTTCTCCAACGAGGCCGGCATGGGCTCCGCCCCGAACGCCGCCGCCACCGCGGCCGTCTCCCACCCGGCCAAGCAGGGCTTCGTGCAGTCCCTGGGCGTCTACTTCGACACCCTGATCGTGTGCTCGGCCACCGCGTTCGTCATCCTGCTCTCCAACCCGGCCTACGGACGCGGGGAGGCGCTCGGCATGCAGGTGACCCAGGGTGCGCTCCAGCAGGCCGTGGGCGCGTGGGCCGGCCCGGCGCTGACCGTCATCATCTTCTTCCTGGCCTGGTCCTCCGTGCTGGGCAACACCTACTACGGCGAGGCCAACATCCGGTACCTGGCCGGCCGCCACGCGGGCCCGGCCATCACCGTGTTCCGCGTGCTCGTGCTGGTGTGCGTGGTCGGCGGCGCGCTCGGCTCCGTGGCGCTGGTGTGGAACCTCGCGGACACGTTCGCGGCCCTCATGGCGACCATCAACCTCGTGGCGATCATCCCGCTGGGCGGGCTGGCCGTGAAGCTGCTCCGGGACTACGAGCGCAAGCTCAAGGCGGGCATGGATCCGGGCTTCCACATCTCCGACCTGCCCGAGGCGCGGAACGTGGCCCTCTGGCGGGACGAGCCGAAGACCTCCCCGCTCGAGGACTGACGCCCCCGCCCGCGCGTTTCGAGGCGGGATATCGACCCCATCCGGCTGCCGCGGGCGGCCGTGGGGTGGATATCCCGCCTCGATGCATGAGGAGGCCCGGTCTGGACACCGTGCGGGGGTCGGCGCCTAGGTTGAGGCGCACCCGACCGGCCACGCACGAGTGGCCGGCACGACGTCCGAGGAGGACACCATGGGCATCCTCTCCAGCCTCACCCGCACTCTCGGCGGCGGTGGCCGCCGCTCCAGCCGACCCACCATCGGTGCGTACGTCGGCCGGTCCCCCGGCTTCGGCCGGCAGGCCCGCTCTCAGCAACGCCGCTCCAGCGGCCTGGGCGGTGCCCTCGTGGGCACGCTCGGCGGTCTGGCGCTGCGTGAGCTCTCGCGCCGCGGCACCGGGGGCACGACGCGCGGGCGCAGCTCCGGTGCGTACCGCGGCGGCTTCGGGCCCTCGGCCCGGTCCACGGGCGGCCTCGGCACCGGCCTGCTGGGCGGGCTGCTCGGCGGGGCCCTCGCCTCCCGCGGCCGGTCCGGTGCCGCCGGCCGACGCGCGGCGGGCGGCCGCCGGACCGTGGGCGGTGGCTTCTGACTGCTGCGACGGCGCGGCGTCGCCGCTGAACGGCATCACCGCGGAGCGGACACGACCACGGGGCGGGCACCGACGGATCGGTGCCCGCCCCGTGGTCGTGGTGGGCCGGTGGCGTGCCCGAGGGGTCTGCGCCGCGGCTCAGCCGAGGCCGGCGACGCGGCCCAGGATGAACAGCAGGACGCCGATGACCACGAGGGCGATGATCAGCCCAAGGACGATCTTGCCGGCCGAGCGCTCGCCGGTCTGCTCCACGTCCATGCCCGGGTTGTCCGGGCCGACGCCCGCGCCCTCGGCTGGGGGCGTGTCGCCGTCGAACGCGACGCCGGAGGTCTCGTCCGTCGCCTCGCGTGCGCGCCGGGCGTCCTGGGGGTCGGGGGTGTGCGGGGTGGCCATGGCCGGCTCCTCTCGTCTCAGCGGCACGGGTGCGCGCCGCTGGCCCTCACGGTAGGCCCGGGGCAGGGGGTCCTGACCAGGGCGAGGCGACGCCCGCCCCAGCGCTTTCGTGGCCGAAACGGCGCGCCCCGAGCCGCTTTCGTTAACGAAACGGCGCTCCTCCAGGCCGCCGCGACGGATCCCGTCACACTCTTGATCGTTGGATGTCCAAGCAATAGCGTGATCGGCGTCACGTTCCCGCCGTCCGGAGGAGCCCCCATGCCCGAGGCCTACATCATCGACGCCGTCCGCACCCCCGTGGGTCGCCGAGGGAAGGGGCTCGCCGGCGTGCATCCCCTCGATCTGGCGGCCGCGCCGCTGCGCGAGCTCGTCGCCCGCCAGGACATCGACTCAGCCGAATACGACGAGGTCATCCTCGGCTGCATCGACCAGCTCGGCCCGCAGGCCATGGACGTGGCGCGCAACGCCTGGCTCGCGGCCGGGCTCTCCGAGGACGTCCCCGGCACCACGGTCGAACGCCAGTGCGGCTCCGGCCAGCAGGCGGTCCACTACGCCGCACAGGCCGTCATGAGCGGGACGGCGGACCTCGTCGTCGCCGGTGGCGTCCAGTCCATGTCCGCGATCCCGCTCTCCCGGTCCAACAGCGCGGCCGCCGACTTCGGCTTCCCCGACCCGTACACCGGCTCCGAGTCTTGGGCCGCCCGCTACGGGGACGAGGAGATCTCCCAATTCCGCGGGGCCGAGATGATGGCCCGGCACTGGAACCTGGACCGGGACACCCTGGAGGAGTTCGCGGTGCGCTCCCACGAGCGCGCGCTCGCCGCCCAGGCCGACGGTCGCTTCGACCGCGAGATCATCCCGCTCGCCGGCCTCACCGCGGACGAGGGCCCCCGCACCCCGGACGCCGCGAAGATCGCCTCGCTCGACCCGATCGTCCCCGGCGGGCTGCACACGGCGGCGTCGGCGTCGCAGATGTCCGACGGCGCGGCCGCCCTCCTGCTCGCCTCGGAGGAGGCCGTGCGCCGCCACGGCCTCACCCCGCGAGCCCGGATCCACCACCTCTCCGCCCGCGGCGCCGACCCCGTCATGATGCTCTCCGCCCCGATCCCGGCGACGGCGTACGCGCTCGACCGCATGGGCCTGACCATCGACGACATGGACCTCGTGGAGATCAACGAGGCGTTCGCCGCCGTCGTGCTGGCCTGGCTGACCGAGACCGGCGCGGACCCGGCGAAGGTCAACGTCAACGGCGGGGCGATCGCCCTGGGCCACCCCATCGGCGCCACCGGCGCCCGCCTGATGACCTCGCTGCTGCACGAGCTCGAGCGCAGCGGCGGCCGCTACGGCCTGCAGACCATGTGCGAGGGCGGCGGCCAGGCCAACGTCACCGTGATCGAACGTCTCTGACCCATCCCCCGGAGGTTTCCATGCCCGACCAGATCACCCACCCCACCGCCGCCGCCCACCCCTCCCCCGCCCCGGAGGACACGATCGGCCGCGTGTTCGCGCGCGCGGTCGCCCGCTCCCCGCAAGCCGTCGCCCTGCGCTTCGAGGACCGCGACTGGACCTACGCCCAGCTCCGGGACGGAGCGCACCGCGTGGCCCGCCGCCTCCAGGACACCGGCCTGCCGGCCGGCACCCGGGTGGCCGCCTACGCCACCAACTCGGACGCCTACGCGCTGCTCTTCCTGGCCTGCGTCACGGCCGGCTACGTGCACGTGCCCGTGAACTTCGCGCTCAAGGGCGGCGAGCTCGCGCACGCCCTCGAGGACTCCGGCGCGGAGCTGCTCGTGGCCGACGCCGGCATGCTCGAGCGGGTCGACCAGGTCCGGGCCGAGGGCCGCGCGTCGGCTCTGCGGCACGTGTGGACCATGCTCCCCGCCGGCCACGCCGAGCCCTCCGTGCTGGAGACCGCCCGGGACGAGACGTTGGACGCCGCCGCCCCGGAGGCGGAGGTGTCGGCCACCGACCTGGCCCAGCTGCTCTACACCTCCGGCACCACCTCCACTCCCAAGGGCGCCATGATGTCCCACCGGGCGCTCGTGGCGGAGTACCTCTCCTCGATCATCGCACTGGACTTCACGGCCGAGGACCGCCCCCTCGTGGCCATGCCGCTGTACCACTCGGCCGCGATGCACGTGTTCCTGCTCCCCTACCTGAGCCTCGGCGCCACGGTGCGCCTGCTGGCCGCCCCGGACATCCCCCGGATGCTCGAGCTGGTGGAGACCGAGCACATCGGCTCCCTGTTCCTGGCGCCCACCGTCTGGGTGCCGCTGGCGAACCATCCGGACCTGGCCACGCGCGACCTCTCCTCGCTGCGCAAGGCCCAGTACGGCGCCTCGATCATGCCGGTGACCGTGCTGCAACGCCTGCGCCAGAGCCAGCCGGGCATCGGCTTCTACAACTGCTTCGGCCAGTCCGAGCTGGGCCCGCTGTGCACCGTGCTGCGCCCCGAGGAGCACGACGCGCGGCCGGCCTCGTGCGGCCGCCCCGTGTTCCACGTGGAGGCCCGGGTGATGACGGCCGACGGCGTCCCCGCCGCGCCCGGCGAGCCCGGCGAGATCCAGTACCGCTCTCCGCAGCTGCTCTCCGGCTACTGGAACCGCCCGGATGCCACCGCGGACGCCTTCACCGACGACGGATGGTTCCGCTCCGGCGACCAGGTCACCCAGGACGCGGCCGGCTACATCCAGGTGGTGGACCGCATCAAGGACGTCATCAACACGGGCGGCGTGCTGGTCGCCCCGCGGGAGGTCGAGGACGCGATCTACGAGCTCGACGAGGTGGCCGAGGTCGCCGTCATCGGCCTGCCGGACGAGCGCTGGATCGAGGCGGTGACCGCCGTCGTCGTGCTCAAGGAGGGCGCCGAGCTGACCGCGGAGACCGTGCGCGCCCACGTGAAGGAGCGGCTGGCGGGCTTCAAGGTGCCCAAGCGCGTGGACTTCGTGGCGGAGCTGCCGCGGAACCAGTCGGGCAAGCTCCTCAAGCGCGCGCTGCGCGCCGAGCGGACGCAGGAGGCCCGGTGACGCGCACGCAGAAGCCGACCTACGACGTCGTCACGCCCCTGGACGTCGACTACCTGGACGCGTTCGGGGAGGCCACGGACGAGGACCGCGCGCACTGGGACCGCGCCCGTGCCTACGGCCGGGAGGTGCTCGAGCGGATCGACGGGCACTGGGACCGGGCGGAGTACCCGTTGGACCTGGTGGCGCGGGCGGGCGAGCTGGACCTGCTCACCGACGGGCTGGAGGTGCCGGGGCACCCGGTGATGTCGCCGTTGGCCGCGGGCCTGGTGGCGATGGAGATCTCCCGGGCGGACGGGTCGATGGCCGCGGCTGCGGCCGTGCAGGGCGGGCTCGTGCTGCGCGCCCTGGTGCACTGCGCCGGCCCGGAGCAGAAGGAGCGGTACCTCGAGCCGGTGGCGCGCGGCACGCTGCCGGGCGGGTTCGCGCTCACGGAGCCGCTGCACGGTTCGGACTCGGTGTCCCTCGAGACGTCCGCGCGGCCCGACGGCGCCGGCGGCTGGGTGCTGAACGGCGCCAAGAAGTGGATCGGCAACGGGGCCGCCGGGGGCATCACGATCGTGTGGGCGCGCGACACCGAGGACGGCCAGGTCAAGGGGTTCGTGGTGGAGCAGTCCACGCCCGGCTACGAGGCCGAGGTGATCACGGGCAAGGGCGCGCTGCGGGCCATCCACCAGGCGGAGATCACGCTGACCGACGTGCGGGTCGGCGACGACGCCCGGCTGCCGGACGTGGCGACGTTCAAGGACGCCGCGCGCGTGCTGGTGGCCACCCGCGTGAACGTGGGCTGGTCCGCGCTGGGCCACGCCACGGCGATGTTCGAGGCCGCGCTCGCCTACGCCCGGCAGCGCGAGCAGTTCGGCAAGCCGCTGGGAGCGCACCAGATGGTGCAGGAACGGCTCGCGCAGATGCTGGACGAGGTGACCGCGATGCAGACCCGCTGCGTGGCCGTGGCCCGCCTGCAGGCGGCGGGGCGGCTGCGTGACGAGCAGGCCTCCCTGCTGAAGTACGCCTGCACCCGGGGTGCGCGGCGGGTGGCGCAGATCGCCCGGGACATGCTCGGCGGCAACGGCATCCTCCTGGAACACCGGGTGATGCGGCACTTCGCCGACGTCGAGGCGCTGCACACCTACGAGGGCACCGAGTCCGTGCAGGCGTTGATCCTCGGCCGGGACCTGACCGGGATGAGCGCGTTCGCGTGAGCGCCTCCCTCAGGGCGCGGAGACGACCCCCACGCCCACCCGGGGCAGGCTGCGGTCCACGACCAGCTCCAGCCGACGTTCGTGGAACCGTGCGCCGAGCAGCTCCTCGAGGTCCTCGACGAGGTGCACCGTGATGGTCTCGATGACCGCCGCGGTGTCCTCTCCGTCCCGCAGGATGCAGTCCACCTCCAGCGCGGGGGCGGAGGGGGTGCCGGTGATGGCGAACCTGGCCTCGGCGACCTCGGGGAACACGGTGACGGCCCGCGCGGCACTCATGGCCAGGCGGGCGCAGCGCTGACGGAAGGCGGCGAGCTGCGGCGCCGGGGACTCGAGGACGGGCGGGACGGCGGACAGGGTCCGCCCCATGGCCTGGGGGGCCTCCAGCGTTGCTGTCATGACATTCCTCTCGCCGCGGCCCGGGCGCCCCCTCACAGAGATCGCCGTGACCTGGAAAATGTTAGTCTAACTATGCGTTAGGAAGACTAACCAAATTTTCGGGGTGACGTGAACAGGGAGGTTCAAGAGCGCATGGGTGAGGAGCACACCACGCTGACCAGCACGGATGGCGAACCGACGTCGGGCTACTGGTACACCCGCGGCGCCCGCGAGATCGAACCTGTGGACGTGCTCAACCTGCTGCGACGCTACCGGGAGGCCGAACGGCGCATGCGCGCCCGCACCCGGGACAGCATGGGGATGGGAGAGACCCACCTGTCAGCCCTGCGTTACCTGCTGCGGGCCGACCGACGCGGCCACAAGGTCCGTCAGCGGGATCTGGCCAGCGCCCTGGAGATCACCCCGGCCTCCGCCAGCGCCCTGGTGGACCGACTGGTCCGAGACGGCTACGCCCGACGGGCGCCCCACCCACAGGACCGCCGATCCGTGGTGGTGGAGCCGACGGCCAAGACGGACCACGAGGTCCGCGCCACCCTGGGCGCCATGCACCGCAGTATGCTCGCCGCGGTGGAGGGCCTCACCCCGGCCGAGCTCGCCGGCGCGGCCGCGTTCCTGCGGGCCCTGATCCGCAGCGTGGAGGAGCATGACGAGGACGAGGCGGACCAGCCCGCGTGAGGAACAGACTCAGCGGAACAGGTCCCAGACGCTGAACGTGGTGCGCTTGTAGACCGCGTTGTAGGCGGCGCGCTTCGGATCGCGCACCCACCCCATGCCCGGCCGGCCGTCCTCGCGGCCGGCACCCGTGCACCGCACCCGCCAACCCCAGGAGCTGACATGAGCACCGCACCCACCCCTTCTTCCCCCGACGACGCCCCGGCCGTCCTCGTCGAGACGCGGCCCGGCGTCGTGCGGCTGACGCTGAACCGGCCCGCGAAGGGCAACGCGCTCGGACTGACGATGGCGCGCGAGGTGCTCGCGGCGATCGCCGCGGCCGAGGCGGACGAGTCCGTGCACGTGCTCACGCTGACCGGCGCCGGGCGGATCTTCTGCGGCGGCGGGGACGTCCAGGCCATGGCCGCCTCGCGCGCCGGGCCGGAGCGGCGCGCGATGATCCAGGAACTCGGCGAGGCGGCGGGCGAGGTCGCGGTGGCGCTGACGGGCTCACGCCTGCTGGTGCTGGCCGGCGTCAACGGGACGGCCGCCGGGGCGGGGCTCGGGCTCATGCTGGGCGGCGACGTCGTGCTGGTGCGCGAGGACGCACAGCTGGTGACGGCGTTCTCCGCGCTCGGGATGACACCGGACACGGGCGTGTCCTACTGGCTGCCGCGGGTGCTCGGGCCGGTGCGTGCGACGCAGCTGCTGCTCGGCGGGCGGCGCCTGAACGGGGCCGAGGCCGTCGAGTGGGGCCTGGCGACCGAGGCGGTGGCCGGCGACGCGTTCGCTGCACGTCTGACGGAGCTCGAGGACGAGCTGGTGGCCGGTCCGGCGCACACCTATGGGCCGACCAAGGCGCTGGCGCGCGGGGCCGACGTCGAGGCTCTGCGCGCACACGTGCGGCAGGAGGCGGCGTCGATCGCGGCGGCGTCCGAGCACCCGGAGGCCGTGCGGCGGGTGGAGGCGTTCGCGGGCCGATGAGGGGCGGGCTGCAGCCCAGGCCGGCGCCACGCCTCCGCCGGGCCGACCCGGTCAGGTCCGCGAGGGCGTGGAGGTCACTTGAACATCTTCAGGACGTCGCCCAGGCCGACCGTGGTGCGCCGGTAGACGACGTTGTAGGCGGCGCGCTTCGGATCGCGCAGCCAGCCCATCCCCTTGCGGCCGTAGCCGGGGATGACCTTGCGCTTGATCGCACGCTTGGCGCGGCCCGTGGTGCGGGCCTTGATGGACTTCTTCAGGCTGGGCTTGCGGAGACCGATCTTCATGGGGCGAGCGTACTGGGTGGGGTGGACGGGGTGAGGGGGTCAGCACCTCGCGAGGACCTGCCCCTGGCAGGGCTATCAGGCAATTCTGTCGTCCTCCTGGACGGTGCGCAGGAACCACTCCAGCGCGTCGAGGAACGCCTCCTGCGCCGCGGCCGGCCGAAGGGTCTGCGGCTTGATGCTCGGGCGCCGGCGGAGAGACTCGGGGCCGAATTCCAGCCCGGGGATGAGATTCAGACGTCCCCGGAATTCGTCGAGAAGCGCCTCGTCCGTGAAGGGAGGCCACTTCGCCAGATGATAGAAGACGACCTCGACGCCGTACGTCGGGTACAGGATCACCGGCCAGATGGGGCGTGCTGACGTGCGCGGGACGACCAGGAAACAACCACCGGCGGCATTGTCCGCGAATTCCGCCCGGCCACCGCGCTCGACCCAGCCTCGTTGGACCTCGATCAGTGCGCGGGCCGATTCGGGATCGTTGTGGTCGTGCAGTCGGTCGACCCAGCGGTCCCGCAGCGCAGGGTCGTTGCCCGGGGCTGCGAGCGACCGGGGATCGGTCAGGTCGACGTCGACGTCGATGAGCTCGGCGAGCTGCTCCGCCAACAGCCGCTGGCCGCCGTCGGCACGCCCGTCCTCGGAGAAGCGCACTCCTTCGGCTGCGAGGACGTCGTGCGGATCGTCCGTGCGGTGGACGTCGGTCCACCGGAAGGACGGAGAGACGGTGCCTCCTGCTTGCAGTACACGATGAGCGTGAGGCAGCGCCGTCCGTGCGAGATAGGTCCCCACGGGGACCGGGTGGCTTCCGATCAGCCGTGTCAGTTCGCCGTAGGAGGTCCAGAACCCGGCAGGAATGGCCGCGACGGCATCCGTCAGCATCTGCCAGGCCGTGTGAGCGACCCCGGAGGCGGCCTCTGCTGAGGGTCCCGGCCAGATGCCGACGATCCGGTCCGCCAGCCGCTCGGCGCGAGCACGGATCTGCGCGGGACCCCATACCGGCTCAGCGGAGATCTCCTGGTTCATGCGGATGCCGCTCTTGGCCAGCTCCGCACGCTTGACCGCGAAGGGCCCGTTGCTCAGCTCGCTGTTGTACCCGGTGAGGGTGAGGTTGCCCAAGGTGTGGAGGAGTTCGGTGTGCACCTCTCGAAGATCCTGGTGCGCCTCGAGCTGGTCGGCCAGAGCGCGCTCCCACTCCTCCGTGAGGGTCTGCGGCATGACGTGCTCGATGGTCGCGCTGTCGAGGCCCACCGGCTCCTTGCTGCCGTAGGACTCCTCGATCCACCGGAGGATCAGCTTTCGGTGGGCCGCTCGGCCCGTCGTGTAGAAGGGTGCCGTCATCACGGCCTGGCGGACCTGGTCGTCGGAGGCGAAGTGCTTCCGCCCGCTGGAGAGGAAGCGGTGCAGGGCATCCGCCGGGTCGTCCTGACCCTGGATGTCCGCCGTCGCCGCGAGCAGAGTGCTGTTGAGACCGTCGGAATAGCGGCCGAAGACGAGGCGTCGGACCAGGTACGACTCGAGGTAGAGGAGCGCACGGGCCAGTTCGTCCGAGTCGATGTCCCCCAACGACCGGCGCTCCATCAGGTGCAGTGTGATCGGGAACGTCGTCGTCGTGCGCCAGGCGCGCAGGCGTGCCAAGCGGAAGCGCACTGCGTCGTCCCGCTCCTTCTCCGGACGGAGCATCACGTCGTAGAGACGCCCCAACGCCAGGAACCGCTCGACTTCCGCCCTGACCTGCGACTCGTCCTGCAGGTCACGCATGCGACGCTGCTGCCCCGCGTAGATCTCCGTCTGGCGGATCTTGGGATCCTGTTGCACCAGGTCGAGCCAGAACAGGGTCTCCAGTTCCTCATTGGAGAGCAGGTTCTGCAACGGGAGCCACAGGGTGGTGTAGACCTCATCCGCCCGTGTGGGCAGCTGCATGAACAGGTAGTTCCTGAGCAGGTCGCCCTGGGTGAGCTTGAGGCCGGTGTTGTTCAGCGACTCGAAGATGCGGTGGGCATTGTCGTTCTCCCCGGTGGTCACGGACACGATCGACAGGCCGGCGACGACGGCGGACTCGACCTCCGCCAAGGTCAGCGGCTCCTCTTCACCGTCAGCAGACGGCTGACTCAACCCGAGCAGCTTCGTCAGGAAGAACTGATGGGCTTCGCTGATCCTGGAGCCCTCGGCAGCGTCCGGGGCGTGCTCGATCCGTCCGCGGTAGGCGCCGCGGTCGGCCTGGGTGGGCAGGACCTTGTAGCGGAGATCGCCGTCCTCCCACTTGTTGACCAGGTACTTCTCGTTGACCCGATCGGCGTGCATGGGGCCTTCGTGCTCAGCCCGGTGGTCACGGACAGCGGCGAGGAGGAGCGTCAGCGTCGTCAGCCGCTGCTGCCCGTCCACCACGAGCCACCGCTGGACGCCACCGGGCCCGTTGTCTCGGAAGCCGGCGAGAACGAGCGAACCGAGGAAGTGGGTCGCCGAAGGGTTGTCCCGCCGGTGGTCGGCGACGTCCACGACGTCCTCCCACAGTCGCTGCCACTGCGGGCGGCCCCAGGAGTACGTCCGCTGATAGAGCGGGACCGTGTACTGGTAGGAGCCCCCGAGGAGTTCCTGAAGGGTGACTTCACGCGCGGTGACCATGTGACGAGCTTAACGGGGGCCTCTGGGGCCAGAACGTCCCGAGGTGTCAGGGCCGCCTGCCCTGCCACTCGTGGATCACCCGCCGCATGCTGTTCCCGTGTTTCCTGATCTGGGGGCTGTCCCAGTCGCCCTCGACGTCAAGGATGCCGGCCATGAGCTGGAACTTGAGGCTCTGCTCGTCCGAGGAGTACTGCTTCACCTTGGAGACTGGCATCAGGTTGTTCCGCTGGGAGTTCTCGCGTCGGCTCATGATGCACAGGTTCCCGAAACGGTCCACCTCCGTTGATGTCAGGACCTTCTGTCCTTCGCCAGGAACCACGGGATAGAAGTGCTCCACCGAAGTCCGGTACCGGAAGCGGAATGAGCCTGCACGTTGGGACAGGACACTCCGTTCGACGTCGCCGAGTGCAGCCCAGAGCGGCCCCGCTTCGGTGGCCGGATTGCGTCCGAGATCCCAGAGGATGTAATCCAGCACGTTGAACACGAAATTCGGGACCTTGACCCCGAGGTCCAATCCCTCGTCCGCGTCGTAGGCGCGAAGCCGCTCGCGGGCCAGGTCCTCCAGCATGCGCTGGAAGGCCTCGCCGTCCACGCGGTCCACCGGCTGCGCATCCAGCCATCGCAGGATGCGGTACAGGAAGTACTTGGACGTGCGGCGCGTGTCGGTGACCTGGAACATGGCCTGAAGGTTCCGGACGGCGTCCTGGACCTGCGGATCCTGGAAGGTGTTCTTCACACCCAGCCGTCGGCGCGGAGAGCGCTCGCCGGCCTCCGTCTCGAGCTTCTGAGCTCGGCTGAGCACCCAGTTCTCCTCGTCCGCCTGTGTTCCCGTCGTCGCCAGAGTCCTGATCACATAGGTGTCCAGCAGAAGGCGCATACGGAGCAGCGTCACGAGGAACCGCTGAGACCAGGCCGCGTCGCCTTGGCCGTGCTGGGCGAACTGCTCCAGCAGGGAGCCGTCCTCGAGCCGCACGGCCCCCGTCGAGTCCTGGCCCCACCGTGGCAGGCCTGGCTCGGCCCCCTCACCCTTCTCCTGCATCACGCGCAGCACATGCAGCAGCAAGTTCGGGAAGTCGACGATGGTCCCGTAGGCGCCAGTATCGGCGTCGTCCTGGCATTGGTCGGACGAGGGCCCGGACTCCACGGCGGTCTGCCCGGCGGCCAGCAGAACCCCAATGATGGTGCGGGCGCCCGACGCCATCGCGGTCTGGCTCGGCGCGAGAGCTGCCCGCAGCGACGCGAAATCCCGCGTGAGGAGGGCCGACCAGGACCCGCCGAAGACGGCGTCTCTTGCCGCCTCACCGCCATCCTTCGGCCGCTCCGTCGAGAACTGGAGCTGGATGTGGCGGTCCAGAACGGCGCAGGCGTCCCAGACGTGCGCGAACACCTTCCGGTCCGTGGCGTCCTGGAGAGGCCGCATCAATGTGGCCTTCAGGATCTCGTGCTTGGCGAGCTGCTCACCGCGGGTGTTCATCACCTCGAAATAGTGGTTGAGGTCCGTGCCCTTCGGAAGTTCGGTGCGCAGCAACCGGACATGCTTCCAGAGGTACGCGAGGTCGTCGCCGTCGAACATCACCTCCTGATCGTCTGCCGGGGTTTGCCGTTCCAAGGCCCGCCGGCAGGCCGCAGCGATCGTCTCGACGGCCACCCCGATGGCGTCCACCTGGAACGACGTCCCGGCGGGGGCGCCCCGACGACGGAGGGTCGCGAGGTCCTCCCCGGCCTCGGGGCGCCCTTCGTAATCCAGGACGGCCAACGCCCGGGGGTCGAGGACACCGGCACGGATGACACGCTCCGCGACGGCTGCCAGCACCGTCAGCGTGGTCAGGCGCTGCTGCCCGTCGACCACCTCGTCGATCGGCACGCCCTCGGGAGTCGTGGCTCGGTTCACCACCAGCGAGCCGAGGTAGTAGTCGGACGAGGCTCCCTGCGTATCCGGCTTTTCCGAGCGGAGGCGAGCGCGGCGCACGTCCTCGAGGAGTGTCGCGATCTCGACCTGCGTCCAGGCGTAGGCCCGCTGGTAGACCGGCACCCGGTAGTGCCGGGCGGCGGTGAAGACCTCCTCGATCGTCAGCGCCTCAGGCGAGTGCTTCTCAGTCTGCATCGTGGGCTTCCTCCGTGTCCCAGGGCGTGTCCGAGTAGAGACGCTCCACCGGGGAGGCATCGTCCACGTACGGCCCGGGGAGGGCCGCCACGCGCCCGGTGACGGCGGCGGGGTCCAGGCTGCTCCTCATCAGGCGGAACAGGTTGACCCGGTCCTCCAGGTCCGGCGCCCCGTGCTGGCCCAGCGCGTGAAGTTCCACGGAGCGCGGGTAGACCCGCGTCAACCGCGTTCTCAATGCGAAGGCATGCCGTGCGAGCACGAGAGCGGCGCGCTCGATGTCGTGGTCGCCGAACCGGTCCGCGTAGGCCAGCAGCAGCGCTCCGTAGAGCTCCTGTGTGTAGCGGTAGCCAGCGCCGGTACCGGTGGCCCGGACGAGCCGGGTGATCGTCTGGAATCGCCTGTTCTCCCTCCCACGACGGGCGTCGTCCTCGGCGGTCTGCTCCGCGTCCGTCGCGGAGACGCCGAGGTCCCTCGCGAGCCGGGTGTAGTGGCGCACGAGGCGGAAGAACATCTCACCGTCGATGACGGGCTGGGTCAGCTGGAACGGGAATTCCAGCGGAGGAAGGGCACCGTGCGCGATCAGCGTGGCGTTTCGCCCGTTGTAGTCGTCCACGTGGGCCTTGGCCATGAGAAGCCCGTGCGCCCAGGGCAGTCGGCCGAGGCCCGTCGGCCCCGCGGAGATCCCCTTGAACGCTCCGATCCGGGACGCGGTGAAGCCGTCGCGCGGCAGGGACTCACCGGCGCTCCAGCGGAGGATCGGATAGAGCAGACGCGAGAAGAGATGGTGGATCTCGAACGGCGGGGTAGCTTCCCACTCCCGCACGGCCGCGAGGATCGCCGCCCGGTCCGATGTGGCCTCTGCATAGGCGCGGAGGTGGTATGCCTTCAGTAGGTCGGTGGGCAGGAGCGCCCGGCCGCGGGTGTTCTGCGAGTCGAACATCTGGAAGGCCGCGTCGAGGTCGCTGACGATCAGGCGCACCAGCGTGCAACGGTCCAGGAAGTAGTCCGCGAAGTCCTCGACCTCGGTGCTGTCCCAGGACCGGAATGTCTGCAGGATGAGGCGGTGGTTCTCGACGATGTGGCGCTCCGACACGTCCCGGCGGCCCGGCGGCAGCTCGATGGCCGCCGCGCGGTCCAGGGCCGCACGCTGGTGCTCGGCGCGCTCGGCGGTGTCGCCCAGGACCTCCTGCAGTGCGAGCGCGATCAGGGCGAAGGTCATGTACCGCTGCTGGCCGTCGACGATGTCCAGCCAGCCGTCCTCGAGGTGCACGATCATGGTGCCGATCCGGTAGGACGCGGCCGCACGGAAGCGACGGATGTCCTCGACGAGCTGCCCCGTGTTGGTCGTGGACCACGTATAGGGCCGCTGGTACTCGGGGATACGGAGACGAGGGTCGCGCAGTGCGTCCGCGACGGTCAGGACGTTCGCGGTCAACGACCCGGAGCGCCCCGTCCCCGGTCCTTGGGCGTCGCTCTGGGCACCCCGCGGATGGTCGACGGCGGCATCCAAAGCGGTCGGCCGCGTCCTCATCAGGCGTCGTCTTCCATGGGCTCCGGCGCGGCCGAGGCGGCCTCGACCTCGCCGAGGGTGCGCCCATCCGGCGCCCGCCATGAGGACGGCCCGCTCATGCTCCCGCCGGCCACGAATCCGGCCGCGGCCGAGGAGCTGGTGAAGGAGACGTCCTCGGTCAGCACCCCATCGGCACCGATGTGGTCGGCGAAGCGCTCCCGGCCCGCCCGGACACCGGGGGGTGCGCTGGGCCGCAACCCCTCCATGAGGCCGCTGCCCCGCAGGACGACGAACCCGTCCGGCGTGGGGTGTCCCTGGGCTCTGACGCCGTTGACCGTCATGGTGAACAGGGTGCGCTTCGGCGCCGCTTCGGGCGCCTGGGTGGCCCGGCCCGCCGCGGCCGCGGCATGTGAGCCGTCGGCGCTCTCGAAGACGCGGTGCCCCAGGGCGCTGATCAGGAGCTTGGCCTTGTCGGCGTACTCCTCCAGCTCCGCCTTCTTCTCCTGCGTGACGTTGCCCTGGGAGGGTGCCACCGCATTGTCCACGGTGAAGCGCCCGGCCGTGGTGGCCGCCTGGTGGAAGTAGTGCTCCAGGTAGGTCACCTCCGTGGGGCCGAAGGTGTCCCCGAGGGTGGAGAGGAGTATGGCCCGGTTCCAGAAGTCGTGCGCCTCTTTCCGGACGTGCTCCCGGATCCTGCCCACCATGCCGTTGCCGTTGGCCCGCCCGACGGCCTGCCCGACGTAGACGACGTCGTCGCCGGAATCGGCGTCCTGCCCCAGCAGCAGGTACACACCGGTGCCTTCGAACGCCTCGGGGTGCCCGTCCGCGTTGAGACTGGTGCGTGGCACCACGTACACGAGGCCCGTCCAGTTGTCGAGGGTGCACTTCAGCCGACCGGTGGGTGCACCGTCCATCAGGAAGACCTGCAGTGTCTTGGGATGTGCCATCTCAGCTCCCCTTCCGAACGCGCGACGGCGTCGCACTCGCCCTCTCATCGACGGAAGTGCCCTGCGAAGGGGCCGTTTCGTCAGCGAAAACGGCGGACCGTCCATGAGCAACGTCCACCGGCCCAGCCCCCTCGCTCCGCACCTTCCAGTACAGGTACTCCCCGATGGCAGCGACGATCATCTTGGACGGGTCCCCACCCCTGCCCACGATGTCCGTCATCTTCGCGAAGGTGTCCTCGTTCGCGTACACGGCGCCCATCGCCGACCGTTCCAGGTTCGGGCTCGCCAGGAACTGCTCCAGCGAGTTCGCTCCGGCCTGCCCCAGCAGCTTCTCGTCCTCCATGAGCGGCGCCACGAGGGCACTGACCCACGCCTCCTGCTGGGACGGGGACGCATCCACGCCTTCACCGGCGAAGATCTCGTTGATCTTCTCGATCACTTCCTCCAACGGCCCGCGCTGCTTCTCACGCGCCTGCCCGCCTCCCACGGCGGTGGTCCCCTTCAGCGCGGCCCCACCGGTCAGCCCGATGTCCCCCGAGGACGTCTTCGTCTGCCGGATGCTCACCAGTTGCACATCGCTCAGGTCGATCAGCTCCTCACCGCCGGGCTGATCGCCCACGAGCTGCACCAGGTGCCGCAGGAACAGCGCCCGCTTGTAGTGCTCGGTGTCCCCGAACTCGTAGATCTGGGAGAGGAAGTCGTAGAGGCTGACGAAGGACCGCATGTCCTTGCGCGTCAGCACGAGCTCAGTCACGCGCGACTCGTCCTGGTTCATCCGCGCATGCGCCAGCTCCTTGCGGAACCGGTATGCCACGGGCTCCAGCGCAGCCTGCAGGCCCTCCTGCCCGCTCCCCGGCTTCCACGCGACCCACACCTCGGCGAACGCGTCGACCTCGTCCCAGTCGTACACACCCGCGGCGTCGAGCTTCGTCCCCAGGTCGTGGATCAGGTTCGGGTCCGTCACCGTCTCCAGCTTCGCGCCGGCGTAGTACGGCTCGAAGGCGGCCTGGATGTCGTCTTCGGAGTTCACGAAGTCCAGCACGTAGGTGGTGTCCTTGCCGGGCGCCGCGCGGTTCAGGCGCGACAGCGTCTGCACGGCGAGCACGCCGGAGAGCTTCTTGTCCACGTACAGAGCGCAGAGCTTCGGCTGGTCGAAGCCGGTCTGGTACTTGTTGGCCACGATCATCACCTGGTAGCCGTCCCCGTCGAACGCCTTCGCCAGGTCACCGGTCACGGACGGGTTCATGGACCGTTCGGTGACCTTCTCGAGCCCGAATTCGTCGTCGGTGATCTCGCCGGAGAAGGCCACCAACGTGTCCACGTCCGTGTACCCCATGTCCTGGATGTACTGGTCCATCTGGCGCTTGTACCGGACGGCGGCGGCGCGGGAGTCGGTGACCACCATGGCCTTGGCCTGCCCGTCGAGCAGTCCGGCCACGTTGGCGCGGAAGTGCTCCACGATGATCTTGACCTTCTGGGCGATGTTCGTCGGGTGCAGCTTGACCCACCGCATGAGCTTCTTGCTCGCCTCGGTCTGGTCCACTTCGGTGGTCGGCTTCCCGACGGCGGCCCGGTCGCCGTCCGGACGGAACTCACCCTGCTGTCCGGCCAGGGCCAGCTTGAAGGCGGTGTCGTAGTTGGTGAAGTTCTTCAGCACGTCGAGGATGAACTCCTCCTCGATGGCCTGCTGCATGGTGTACCGATGGAAGGAGGCCGGGATCTCCTGGCCCTTCTCGTCGTATTCGCCGGAGGGGCGGCCGAACATCTGCAGGGTCTTGTCCTTCGGGGTGGCGGTGAAGGCGAAGAAGCTGATGTTCTCCGGGCGTCCGGTGGCGGCGACCTCGGCGGCGAGGATGGACTCGGTATCCGCCTCTCCCCCGTCTTCGAGGTCGGCCTGCTCGTCCGGGGTGAGCACGCGCTTGAGCTTGGCTGCGGCGGAGCCGGTCTGGGAGGAGTGCGCCTCGTCCGCGATCACCGCGTAGGTGCGGCCGGCAAGCGTCGAGTCACCTTTGAGGAGCTCAAGCACGGCGGGGAAGGTCTGCAGCGTCACCACGATGATCCGATTGCCCTGCAGCAGGGTCTGCTTCACCAGGGCGGACTTGCTGGCGGCCTCTCCCCCGAGGTTCTTGCGGTCCACGGCCACCACGGTGCCGGAGGTCCGCTCGATCTGCCGGACGGCCTCCTGAAGCTGGTCGTCCAGCACGGTGCGGTCGGTGACCACGATGACCGAGTCGAACACCCGCTGCTCGTCCGCCCCGTAGGTGGAGAGCAGCCGGTGGGCGGTCCAGGCGATGGTGTTGGTCTTGCCGGAGCCCGCGGAGTGCTCGATCAGGTAGGACGCCCCGGCGCCCTCCTCACGGACGGCGGCGAGCATCGTGGTGACGGCCTCCCACTGGTGGAAGCGCGGGAAGATCAGCGTCGACTTCCGGCGCGAGCGGCCGTACTCGTCCTCCACGGTCTCCTTCTTGAGAAAGACGAACTTCTGGAGGATCTCGAGCCAGGTGTCCCGCTGGAGAATCCGCTCCCACAGGTAGGCCGTGGAGGAACCGCCGTTCGGGTTGAGCGGGTTGCCTGCGTGGCCGTCGTCGCCCTGGTTGAAGGGCAGGAAGAAGGTGTCCTTCCCGGCCAGCTTGGTGGTCATCCAGACCTCGCGGTTGGAGACGGCGAAGTGGACCACGGCGCGGGTGCCGAACCCGAACAGCGGCGTGGCCTTCGGGTTGCGCTCGCGGTACTGCTTCTTCGCGTGGCCGATGGACTGGGTGGAGTCGGTCTTCAGCTCGATTGTCGCCACGGGCAGGCCGTTGACGAACAGCACCAGGTCCACGGACTCGGATTCGTGCGCCCCGGTGAAGTGGACCTGCCGCATCACGCGCAGGCGCATGCGCTCGTAGGAGGCTACGGCGGCTGGGTTCAGGTTCGTGGCCGGCCGCGGCTCTGCCATGCGCAGGGTGGCGGAGGTGCCGACCTTGAAGCCCTTGCGAAGCACGTTGAGCGTGCCGCCGACGCCGGTGTCCTGCGGCTTGTTCAGCACGTCGATCAGACGGGTGGTGATCTGGTCCCGTTGCGCCTGCTGGGCGGAGGCCGGGGCATCGGCCTTCACGATGCGCCCGTAGTCCTCCGGCTGGTTCTCGGCCAGCCAGGCGTGGACGTCCTCGGGGAAGATCGCGTTCTTGCGGTCGTAGCCGGCATCGTTGGGCGAGTAGAGCCAGTCGTGCTGCTCCAGGTACTCGCAGATGTAGGTCTCGAGCTCGCTCTCGTTGTGGATGGCCATGGCGGTCAGTCCTCCGTGGGGATCTCGATCTGGCCGGTGACGGCGGCGGTGATCAGCGCCGCGCGGCGCTCCTGGGCGAGCTCGATGAACCGCTCCGCCTTGGCGATGAGCGCGTCGATCTGTGCGTTTTCGTACTCGAAGCGCGTCACGTCGGCGCGCTGGACTTCGAGTGGTGGGACAAAAACTCGAATCTCACAGATGTCGGATAGCGAAACTCTCGGCGTTCTGACGCTGGAGCCATCGACCGTGCCGATGCCGCGAAGCCTGCTGACCATCTCGCCGACGAAAATCTCAGTTTTCATCACAGCCGCAACCCAACGTGAATCAACGTTCAGGTTGCGCACTCGCAATACGCCGTAGTCCGGGCTCGTAAGACCCTCAAAGTCAGAACACCCGAGTCCCCCTTGGAACGCGCGCATACGGTTGATGACGACGTCTCCAGGACGCACGACCTTGTAGTGACTGGTGTCCTCCGAAGACGCCTGATGAATCCCTCGGTCCGACTTGCGGCTGACTCCCCATGCGATCGACACCGAAAGCACGTCCCAAGTACGACGCACCTCTCCTGCACGTTCGTCGATTTCCTGAATAGCCCACTTCAGTCGCTCCCCATGACCGACTCGAGGACCAAACACCGCATCACGCACGGCCAACGAACGATCACGTAGGGCCGAGACGAGATCGTGCTGCTTCTCGATCAGGGCATCGATCGTGGCGGTCTCACGGTCGAGGTAGTCCGCAATGCTCGACTGTCGGCCCAATGAATAACTGGGCAGTTCGATGCGCATGAGGTCGGCCTGAGTGAGCTTGTCTCGCGTAGAACCAGAGATCCAACGGCTGAAATCGACGGAGTTCAGGGCGTATGCAAGCCACCGCGGATCGGCATGTGGAAGTGGTTTCAGGACGTGGATGTGGTTGTTCGGCCAAATAGGCTCATCCACGTAGAAGGCCACGTCTCGATTGCGGTCGAAGAATGGTGCCCCGTCTTCACCAATGAGAACGGTTTGCCCGTCAACGAGCGCCGTATCCACGTAGTCCTGAATCTGATTGGCACCCCAATACGGGATATCTCCCTGCATCTTCGCGCGCTCAGTCGCATTGACGGGCCGCCGCAGATCGTCGCGGCACTCAGCGAGTCGCTTCAACGGAATAGTCACCGCTCAACCTCCTGCAACAGCTCGATGATCTCGGCGGTGAGCTGCTTGAGCTCGGCGTCGATCTCCTCGAGCGGGCGGGGCGGCACGTACGTATAGAACAGTCGGGTGAAGGGGATCTCGTAGCCGATCTTCGTCTTGGACTCGTCGATCCAGGCGCCGGGCACGTGCGGGGCCACCTCGGCCTCGAAGTATTCGTGGATGTCCCGCCCGAAGGGCACGAGCTCGGTGTCGCGCAGCGAGGTGTCCGGCTCCGGCTCGCCCTTCGTGTTCTTCACGACCTCCGCCTCGGGGTCGTGCACGCCGATCGCCCCGGTCAGGGCCTTCACCAGTGGAGCGCCGGCGGTCACGCCGTGCTCCTTCAGCGCCTTCTTCAGGTCCAGCACGAAAGTGGGCTGGTGGTCCCAGACCCGGCCACGCAGGGAGGCGAGGGCGGCCCCGAGAGCCGAGCGGCCGTCGTCGGGAAGCTTGTCCGCCGGCTTGGTGGCGAGCGCCGCCGCGATGGTGGCGTCCTCCACCTCGAAGCGCAGCTGCAGCGGGCGCTCCACGGAGATCTCCCGGTAGCCGAAGTCCTGCGCGGTGAGGACCTTGGAGAACTCGGCGTTGGCCTCGGACTGGGCGTCGAAGTCCCGGTAGATGTCCAGCACGCGCTGGCGGTCCGCCTTGGACAGCTCCTTGTTCTTCGAGCCCACGTTGCGGCGCAGCTTGGTGAAGAACGTGCGGGCGTCGATCAGCTGCACCCTGCCGCGGCGCTCTTCCGACTTGTTGTTGTCCAGCACCCACACGTAGGTGGCGATGCCGGTGTTGTAGAACATGTCCGTGGGCAGCGCGACGATTGCATCCACCAGGTCCGACTCCAGCAGCCAGCGGCGGATCTCGGACGGGCCCGAGCCCGCCCCGCCCGTGAACAGCGGGGAGCCGTTGAGGACGATGCCGGCCCGACCTCCACCCTCCGAGACCGGGCGGAGCTTCGAAGCCACGAGCTGGAGGAACAGCATCTGGCCGTCGCTGATGGCGGGGGTGCCACCCGGGAAGCGGTTCGTGGCGCCACCGGCGGCGATCTCCTTCTCCACCGCGGTGCGGGAGGCCTTCCAGTCGCCGCCGTAGGGCGGGTTGGAGAGGACGTAGTCGAAGCGCTCGGTCAGGTGGGCGTCGTTCTTGAGGGTGTCCCCGCGAGCGATGCCGTCCGCGTCCTGGCCCTTGCCGAGCAGCTCGGACTTGCAGATGGCGTAGGACTGGTCGTTGAGCTCCTGTCCGAACAGGCGGACCTCCGCGTTCGGGTTCATGCGGCGCAGGCGCTCGTCCAGCAGGGACAGCATGCCGCCGGTGCCGGCCGTGGGGTCATAGACGGTGCGGACCGGGTAGCCGGTGAGGACGTCGTCGTCGTTGGCGGTGAGCAGGTCCACGAGGAGCTTCACCGCGTCGCGCGGGGTGAAGTGCTCACCGGCGGTCTCGTTGGAGGCGGCCGCGAAGCGGCGGATGAGGTCCTCGAAGAGGGTCCCCATCTCCGCGTTGGAGACGGCATCCGGGGAGAGGTCGATGGAGGCGAACTGCTGCAGGACCAGGAAGAGGCGGTCGTGCTCGTCCAGCTTGGCGACCGTCTTGTCGAACTCGTAGTAGGTGAACAGGTCCGCCACGTTCTGGGAGAAGCCGTCCACGTAGGCCAGCAGGTTCGTGCGGAGCAGGTCCGGCTCCTGCAGGATGCGGTCCAGGGTGAAGGGGCTGAGGTTGTAGAACGTCAGGCCCGTGCGCGACTCCACCAGGTTGTCCAGCATGAAGTCTGGATGGCCCTTGGCCGCCAGTTCAGCGAAGAACTCCCGGTGCGGGGCCATGACCGCCTCCATGCGGCGCAGGATGGTGAGCGGAAGGACGAGGGTGCCGTACTGGTTCGGCTTGAATACGCCCCGGAGCTGATCCGCGATCCCCCACACGAAGTTCGAGAGGTTCTGGGGAGAGCGGTGGGGCGCCGAGGCAGCGCCGCGCGTGGCGGGGGTGGTCATGGGGTCCTTCGAATGGTGGGGGCGGGCCGCTGGACGGGACCCATTCCGACCCCGCAGCGACCCGACAGGGCGACGGATCATACACAACCACACTTGCCTATGCTCTGCGCGCGCGAGTACGCTCGCGTGTGGTAGCTAGGGCTGAGACAGTGCCCCGAGCACCAATTCGAGAGGCCCACGCTTGCGTGGGCCTCTGCGCTTGTCTGCAGTGTCCGCTGTGCCCTGCACAATGGTCAGATGCTGCTGGCGTACATCGACGAGATCGGCGAGCCGGGCGCCTACGTCGGCCCGGACCATCCTCGCTTCCGGACAAGCCCAGCCTTCGGTTATGCCGGATTCGTCATGCCGGAGTCTGCCGCACGAGGCTTTGGAGCGAAGTTCACCGCACTGAAGCGTCAGCTGTTCGCCTCGGAGATCGACCGAGCGAAACACCCCGGACGGTGGGAGTTCAAGGGGGCCAATCTGTTCCGGCCGGATACCCCCGCGCGCTTTCCGCAGCAGCTCCGCGTGTTCGATGCGCTCGTGCGGTCCGTCGTCGCCGACCACGCCGGCAAGCTGTTCTACTACGCCGACGAGAAGCAGCGTGGGACGCCCAAGCAGATCGGCCTCGACGTCGAGAAACGCGAAGCCGACGCCATGCGAGAGACTCTGAACCGTCTGGCCCGCCATGCCCACCATCACGGACATAACCTCATGGTGATCATCGATCAAATCAATGAGAAGACGCGAGTCGAACGCGTTGCATCGATGTATGCCCACATCTTCAGCCGAGCCGGCGACTTTCCGGAGATGCGGTGCATCGTGGAACCGCCCATGCACGTGGACAGTTCGCTGAGCTCCAACGTGCAGTTCGCCGACTGGGTCGCCGCCGCCGTCACACGCGCTGTCGATCACCAGCTCAACGACTCGTCCAAGTACGCCTGGGTCACCGACCCCCAGCGGCTGGCATCCATGAGGGGCAGCTTCACCTACGAGTCCAAACTGCACCTGTGGAACCGCGGCGTGCAGGACATCAACCACTCTGAGCTGTTCCACCGCGAACGGCGACTTGCCCCGACCCCGCATGGACAGCTTCTGGGGGCCTCGGTGGACCCCGCGGCGGCGGAGAAGATGGCGAAGATCTGGCGCTCGGGACGCTAAGACCCGGGGTCACTGATGGAGAGAACCCCCCGCCCTGCAGCTGCGCGGGTTCCCCTACTGATACCGGTTTCACAGCCCAGCCAGCGGCTATGCTGAGCCGAGAATCCATCGCCTGAGATCCGAGGAGTGCCGGTGTCCATTCTGCGCGTCCATGACGGACTCTTCGGTCTCACCTTCCAGCAGGCGCTGGACAAGGCCTCCCCCGGAGCGACGATCGCGCTCACCCCCGGAACCTACGCGGAGTTCGAGAGCATTCCGGTCGGAAACCTACGGATCATCGGGGCCGGATCTCGCCCCGAGGACGTCATCCTCGTGACCCAGCTGGATGTGCACGGCCAAATCTCCGTAGAGAATCTGACGCTGCAGGCGCCGCACTTCCACAACGCCGTACGTCTGCACGGCCCCACAGCCTCCGCCGTCTTCCTCTACACCGCCATCCAGCCTGAGCCCACCGGCCAGTTTCCCGCCGTGTACTCGGAGGGTGGCGCGGTGACGGTGCGTCGTTCGACCCTCGACCAGGGTCCCGGGGGCTGTGCCCTCTACGTGGAGGGACAGGGCACCGCGACCTTCGAAGACTCCACCACCGGCACCGTCAACGCCGTGGCTTCAACAGTGACCACCGTTGATTCCACCCACGGGGCCTTCCATCTCTCCGCTGCCAGCAAGGTCCACGCCCGCGGCACCCTGTGCCTGGCCCCGGCAGAAGGCATGCGCGGGCTCGTCTTGACCGCCTTCAGTGTGCTGAAGGCCGAGCGGCTCACCACCGATATCACGTACCTCGAGCTGTCCCTCGAGGACAGCGCTCTAGATGTCGCCGAGGTCTCCACGTCAAGCGATGTCGACGTGCACGTGATGACCTCAGGCGGGTCGCACGTCCAGATACCGCCGGACACTGTGCGCGTGACCGACATCGATCGGCAGAAGGCGGAACAGGAGGTCGCGGAACGTCGACAGCGCGAGGAGGCGGCAGCCCGCCGTCGTGCCGAGGAAGCGGCTGCTGAGGCTGCTGCCACAGGCGAAGCCGCACGCCAGGCGGCCGCTGAAGCTCAGGCGGAGGCCCGCCGCCAGGAGGAAGCCAAGCCCCGGGCGGTGATGTGGACGGCCGCCCAGGGCGCAGACTTTACAACCGTCCAGGACCAGCTCCGCCCCGGTGACACGCTGGTGCTCGAGGAGGGGGACTTCCACCTCCCTGATCCTGCGATCATGCTGAACTGCCACATCCGCGGCACGGGGCGCGCTGACCGCATCCGCCTCCACGGCGCTGTCGGCATCCCGAACGGTGCCACCGTCCGCCTCGAGAACATGCTACTTGTGACACCGTCTACCGGGAACGCCGTGAATGTGCACGCCGGCGGCAACGCCACGCTCACTGGTGTCCTGGTGGACCCCACCAAAGCGGAAGTATTCTCTCCACTGTGCTCCTCCGGTGGGCGGCTCACACTCAACGAGGTGCGGGTCGTCTCCGAACCCACGTCCTACCTTGCCGACGTGCTGGGCACGCAGGGCGGCGTGATCGTGGCCGAGGACTCCACCTTCGGCATCGTTCGTCTTGAGTCCTCCGCACGCGCCACCCTGACCGATTGCACGGCGAACCAGCTCTATGTCTTGGGATCCGGTGAAGCCCTGAGCCTCGGCACCCTCCGTATCCCCCCGACCACCCCGCACCTGCGCGCCCTCGCCGTCGAGGAAGGCGGCCGCGGCACCATCGCGGATCTGTGCGTCGAGGAACCGTGCGAGGTGTTCGTCGCCGGCTCCCTTCAGATCGCCCACGTGAGCTCAGCACCCCACGCGCTTCACCTCATCACCACCGACACGGCGTTGCACAGCATTCCCGAAGATGCCATCGCCACGGCGGAGGAGCCCTCACAGACAGCCACAGCGGATGCCACCCTGGTCGAGCACCCAGGCGAGAACAGCACAGGTGACAGGGAACCCTCCGCCGGGCGTGGCCACGACGGGGCAGATCTGGCGGACACTAACTGCGACCCCATGGCTCAGCTGAGCGCCCTCACCGGGCTGGCCGACGTCAAGAACCAGGTGCAGACGTTCATCGCGGAGGTCCGCTTCGCCGAGGCACGCCGACAGCGCGGCTTCGCCGTCCGGCGGCAGACCCTGCACAGCCAGTTCCTCGGCAACCCCGGCACCGGCAAGACCACGGTGGCCCGGCTGCTGGGCCGCGCACTACATCAGGCAGGTGTGCTGTCCTCGGACGTCTTCGTCGAGGTCACCCGTGAGGACCTGGTCTCTGAGCACATCGGCGGCACTGGACCGAAGACCCGGAGGATCCTGGAGTCCGCTTTGGGCGGCATCCTCTTCATCGACGAGGCCTACACACTCGCGGAAGGAGGGCCCCAGGACTTTGGCCGTGAGGCGATCGCAACCCTGCTGGCCTTCATGGAGAACCACCGAGACGAGTTCATGGTGATCCTCGCGGGCTATCCGGAGCAGATGCACGCATTCTTCAAAGCCAACCCGGGGCTGCGCTCGCGTGTGCCCTTGCGCTTCGACTTCGAGGACTACAGCACAGCCGAGCTCGTCCAGATGGGCCTCGCCGCCCTGGCGGACGACGGCTTCACCGTGGATCCCGACGCCTACCGGCGCACCGTGGCGGAGGCGCACCGGTCCTCGGGGGATCGCAGCAACGGCCGCTGGGTCCGTAATCTCAACGACAGACTCGTCCGGCACATGGCCCATCGCGTCATGGCCGAGTCGGGAGCGGCCGAGGACATGGTGGGGGTCGAAGACGAACGGCTCACCCAAGTCGACCCAGCGGACCTGCATGCTCTGCTGGGCCGATCTACGGAAGACGACACCGGCGTCGACCACCTACTGGTGGAGCTGGACGAGATGGTTGGGCTCGAGACCGTCAAGGCCTGGGTGCGCGGGCTGGTGGCCCAAGCAGAGGCGGACGAGCGCTTGCGGGACGCCGGCGTCGACCTGCCGCGCCCCACGTATCACATGGTGTTCGCCGGCAGCCCGGGAACCGGCAAGACGACCGTCGCCCGCCTGGTCGGGAAGCTCTTCCATCGCCTCGGCATCCTGTCTACTCCCCAGGTGGTCGAAGCCAGTCGGGAGCGAATGGTCGGCCGCTACATCGGTCACACCGAAGAACGCACCGGTCTCCTTCTGGACGAGGCACGCGGTGGTGTGCTGTTCGTGGATGAGGCCTATCAGCTGGACATGCCGGACAGCTCGAACGACTTCGGCAAAGTCGCCGTGGAGACCCTCATAACACGCCTGGAGGACGATCGTCATTCCTTCATCGCGATCTTCGCGGGGTACACCGACCGCATGGCGCAGTTCCTCTCCCTCAACCCGGGGTTGGCATCCCGAGTACCGCACAATATCGAGTTCCCGGACTACAGCCCCGACGACATCGCGGAGATCGTGGTGCGCACCCTGCGTCGGACCTGGTCGTTTGACGAGACCGTGCTCCGGTCCGCCGTCGCGCAGGGATACGCCGCACTGCCGCCGGAGTCCCGCGCCAACGCTCGCCAGGCCCGCAACTACGCCGACGCCATCTCCCAAGCGCACAAGACCTGGATCACCGAGTCATCGACGGACGGCGACGACATCCGGCACATCAGAGACGCGACCATCATCGGTGTCCTTGCAGCGGAACCTACGGGCCAGGATCAGTGACCGCGCTGCCCTGCGACGGGTTCAACCTGGGCATCGTCGAGCGAGAGCCCCGGCAGCTGGAGTACATGCTGGGGGCCTGGGGCTCGCGACCGCGTCCACGCGACCCGGTCCTCAGCGCCGTTCTCTGAACAACAGTGCGCTGGGGAGCGCCGTTTCCCGAACGAAAGCATCAGGAGTTCGCGCGTCCGGCGCACCCACTGAGCCGCCCCCTTCATTCGGTCCGGACGTTCTGTGAGTCGTCGGTTTCCATTTGATGGGTGCACTGCCGAGCGTACTCGGCTGGGGTTAGGTAGCCGAGCGAGGAGTGCCGGCGGTGGTGGTTGTACTCGTCCTTCCAGTCGCCGATGATGACCTGTGCGTGCAGCAGCGAGTAGAAGCTGTTGATGTTGAGGCACTCGTCGCGGATCCGGCTGTTGAACGACTCGACGTACCCGTTGCGCCACGGCGAGCCCGGAGGGATGTAGGACAGGCCGGTGCGGGTGCCGGCCCAGTCGGCCACCGCCTCGCTGATGAACTCCGGCCCGTTGTCCGACCTGAGCACCGCCGGGGCGCCCCGGGCGGCGACGAGGTCCCCGAGGTGGGCGGTGAGTCGGCCGGCGGCAATCGAGCGCTCCACGAGCCCGCCGATGCACTCCCGGGTGTGTTCGTCGACGATCGAGCAGATCTTGATCGGTCGTCCGTGCTCGTCGGCGTCGAGCTGGAAGTCCACCGCCCACACCACGTTCGGCGCGTCCGCCGTCGGCGCGTCGACGGTCGAGGACCCGACGCGCTTGCGTCGACGCCGCTGCGGGACCCGGAGCCCTTCGTCACGCCACAGGCGTTGGATCTTCTTGTGGTTCACCACCCACCCCTCGGCGCGGGCGTCGTGATACGCCCGCCGATACCCGTAGCGGGGATGGTCCTTCGCCCAGGCGCGCAGCCACTCCCTGAGCGCCCGATCCGGGTCCGCGACCGTGTCGCCCTTGAGCGGTCGCCGGTACGCGGAGCGGCTCAGCCCGACCAGACGGCACGCCATCCGTTCGCTCACCCGCAACTTGCGCTTGAGGTGATCGACGGCGGCGCGGCGCCTGTCCGGGCTTAGAAGTTTCCCTCAGCCAGCTCCTTGAGCGCGGCCTTCTCCAGCTCCGCTTCCGCGAGCAGACGCTTCAGGGTCGCGTTCTGCTTCTCCAGCTCCTTCAGGCGCTTTGCGTCCTCGGCCTTGAGGCCGCCGTACTGGTTCCGCCACCGGTAGTACGTCTGCTCGGACACCCCGAGCTCCCGGCACACCGCCGCGACGTCCTGACCATCGGCGAGCATCCTGTCGGCCTGCCCGAGCTTACGGACGACCTGCTCGGGGGTGTGACGCTTCCTGCTGTTCGTCATGATCTGACCAGTCTCCCTGCCCGCGACCGCGGGCAACAGGACGACTCTCATAACGACTGGACCTACGAAACGGGGTCAGCCCAGGTGGGGCGGAAGGTCATGATCGGCTGGCTCCCTCGACGACGGCATGTGAGTCCCGTCACCGTAGCCCAGCACCACACGCCCCCACCGCCCCGCGTACGACAAATACACAACACTCTCCTTGCGTATCTCACTGAGGTGTGCCTTACTGGTTCTCGGACCCCCGCCGGAAGGACCCCCATGGCCCACGCCTCCACGCACCCCGCTCATCCGCTGCCGCCCGTGGCGCCCCGTCGCCTGCTGCTGGCCCAGCGACTGCTCCGCGGCGAGGGCTCCGTCGAGGTCACGGCCTTCCGCGCCGGCGAGACGCTCACCACGGCCGTCCACGGTGTGAGCGCGGACGGCCGCCTCGTGGCCGCCCACGTCCCCAACCTCCTCGGTTCGCTCGGCGCGTTCCACACGCCCGCGCCGCTGGACGTGCGCGTGGACGTCCTGCGCGACGCCCTGGACCTCACGGTCCCCACCCGCCTGGCGTCCGTGCATCTACTCGGCACCCTGCGCTGGTGCCGGGACTCGGCCGAGGTCGCGGAGCTGGGGCTGCGCGGCCGCGTCGCGGACCTCGTGGACGACGTCGGCCCGCGGGTGCGCGTGGGCGTCGTCGAGACCCAGCGGATCCTGCTGCACGACGTCGACGGCGTCGCCGTGTTCTGCCGCCACACCCTGCCGCTCGCGTCGCACGGACTCGTCGACCAGGCCGAGCTCGCAGACCTGGCGGACGACGTGCTGGGCACCGCCCCCGAGGTGCTCGCGGACCTGGCCGACGCCGTCGCCCTGGGCCTGTTGCCGGGCGAGAGCACCCCGTTGCAGGTCGGCACCGGGCCCCTGCCCGAGTCGCCCGCCCACGCCCTCGACGCGGACGAAGCTGGAGTGACCCTGCTGCGCGTCCGCGACGGCGAGGCCACAGCGGTGCACGTGGCCCTGCCCGGTGCGGGCCGGCTCGATCACAGCCCCCGACACGCCTGGCGGCGACTGCTGGACGCGATCCCGGCGCGGGTCGCCCACCCCTGAGGGGCGGCGTCAGTCGATCGTGTAGGTGGCGCAGGTGGCCACGTCCGTGACCTCGATGCCCTCGGCGGTGCAGGCGAGGTCGGCGTTGTACGTGCACTCGAGGCGGTGGCACGCACCGACGGTCGAGGCGCCCTCGGTCACCGGGCGGCGGACGTCCAGCTGGACGAAGGTGCCGCAGCCGGGCGTGCGGTCGGAGCCGGCGACGGTGATGGCCAGGGCGTTGCAGGACGTCTCGGCATTGAAGGCGCAGGCACTGGCGGCGCAGGTGCGGACGGCGGTGGTCATGGCGTGATCCTCCCGGTTCGGGCCCGCCCCGGGCCGGGGCGGTGCTGCTGGAATCGAGATTACTCCCGCCCGCGAATAGCACAAGAGGGGCTAGCCTTAGTCGATAGGCGATTAGCGCAAATGTATTTTGCGCATTGTCGCGTGTCGTATGGACCGACGTCGTGCCCGCCGGCCGCCCGGAATCTTCTGCATCTCTGGCCCTTCTGGCGACCACGCGCCCACTCAGAAGGGTCAGATGCGCAGACGATCCGCCGTCCCCGCCTCCTGAGCAGCCCCGGCAGCCCCGGCACTCTGGCCGAGTCCGCCCCGCACTCCTAGCGTGAGGCCATGAGCACCCATCGCCTGTCCTCCACCGCCCTCGGGTTCGCCGCCGGACTGGGCACCGCGGCCGCTGTCACCGCAGCCCGCAGGATCGCCCTCATGGCCGCCGTCGGGAAGGGCCACCCGCTCAAGCACCGCCTCCTGGACGCGGCATCCGGCCTGGTCCAGCCGAAGTACCCCATGGGCGCGATGAGCACCTACCTCAACGGACTGCACTTCTACGCCGACGACCTCGGCCGGCAGGTCGAAGCCAGCCACTTCTGCATCCACCTGCGCCACGACCTGCACCAGTGCGTGATCTTCGACCGCAACGCGCCGGACGCACGGCTGATCGGCATCGAGTACATCATCAGCGAGGAGCGGTTCCGCAGCCTCCCCGACGAGGAGCGGCGCCTGTGGCACAGCCACCACTACGAGGTGAGCTCCGGCGCCCTCACGGCCCCCGGGGTGCCCGAGCTGGCCGAGCACAGTTACTTCGAAGACCTCATCCACACCTACGGGAAGACGTTCCACACCTGGCAGTACGACCGGGACGACTTCCCGTACGGCATCCCCCAGCTGATGATGGGCCTCACCGGCGACGGCCAGGTGGACGAGGCCCTCCTGCGCGCCCGCGACGAGCGCGTGGGCGTGGACACCGCGGCCAAGCGACGCAACCGCGCGGACATCCCGGTCCCGGACGTGGTGCCGGGCGCGAACAGCTGGGAGCGCGGGCGGGTCGTGCAGACCACGCTCGAGGAGCGCCCGGTGCGGGGCCGCGACGACTGAGGGCGGCGTCGTCGGCAGGGCGCCGTTTCCCAAACGACAGCGGTGCGACACGCCGCCGTTTCCCGAACGAAAACGCTCGGCGGGCCGGCGCCGTCGTCCGGATCGGGCGGGCGCGCCCCGCGAGGGACAGCACGTCCGCCGCACGTGTCGCGACAGCGAGAACGCTGGGCTCAGACCTTGCCCTTGAGCAGTCGGTGCCAGTAGATCCGGGGCTGGCCGAAGCGGTCGAAGGCCGCCGTGCTCTTCCGCGGCTTCGTCAGGTCCACGCCGGGGATCGACCGGTCCTCGGAGCCGTCGCGGACGTGCTCGTCCAGGACCAGCTCGTCCCGGCTGACCATCACGGGGATCACGGTGTAGCCGTCGTACTTCTGGAGCGGCTTCCCCGCGTCCGCGGCCTGGATGTTCTGGGTCAGGATCTTGACCTGCCGGCGCAGGGCTCCGCCGGAGGGCCGTGTGCCCAGGGCGGCGGCGTCGCCCAGCGCCCACACGTGCGGGTGCACGGGATGCCGCAGGGTCGCGGGATCCGCGGCCGCCAGGCCGGCCTCGCCGTCGTCCGCCAGGCCCGCCTCGGCGATGAACTCCGGGGCCCGCACCACGGGCGTGATGTACGCGGCCGCGACGTCGGTGATCCGCTCACCGGTGTTGAGCACCACCTCGCGGGCCTCGTGGTCCACGGCGTTCACCTCTGCGCCGGCGTGCACATGGATGCCGTACCTCGCCACGGCCTCGGCCAGAGCGGGGTCGATGGTCTGCCGGTCCAGGATCCGGCCGTACGGGGTCACCAGGTGGACGTCCACGTCCGGCAGGATCCCCGTGCGCTCCCACGCCGCGCAGGCCAGGAACAGCGCCTTGAGCACGGTGCCGCCGCACGAGGAGGGCTCAGCCGGCACATTCGCCACCACACGGTCCCCCGCGGCCACACGCGACAGCAGCGCCCGGGCGGCGTCCACGTGCTCGGGCACGTGCGCACTCGCCGCCCATCCGGCGGCGTAGGCCTCACGCAGCCCGTCGATCGCACCCCACCACGGGGTCAGCCCCGGGCAGAGCACGAGGTGGCGGAAGCCCACGGTCAGCCCGGTGGTCGTCACCGCGGTCCGTTCCTCGGCGTCCACGGCCACGACGTGGTCCGGGATCCATTCGACCCCGTCCGGGATGACGGCCCGCATCGGCCGTTCGAACCGGGCCATGTCCGCCTGCCCGCCCGCCGCGTAGTTCAGCATCGGCCGGTAGCGGTGCAGCTGTTGGCCGTCGGCGATGGCGAACCGCCCCTGCCGCTTCCGCCGCAGTGCGGCGGCCAGGGACACGCCGGCGTTGCCGCCGCCGACGATCAGGATGTCGTACTGCTCGGTCACGTGGTCCTCCGTGGGGTGACGGGGTCAAAGGAACGGTACGTCCGCCCCCGCAGACGTGTTCCGCGGCGGACGGGACGTGCCGCCTATCCTCCACTGGGGGCCGGAGCTGGCGCTAGGCCGCAAGGCCCAGCAGTCGCAGCTGGTCGGCGTACTTGCGCAGCCCCACCTCCATAGCCTGCGGGTTCTGCGCGTACCAGTCCAGGTGGGTCTGTCGCAGCTGCTCGGCCGGGACGGTCTGTCCGGCCACGGTCCAGTCCTCGGTCGGCTCGGCGTCGAGGTCGAGGGCCTCGACCACGACCGCCTCGAGGGGCGCACGCACCCCGCCGAGGAGCACGCGGGAGGCGGGCACGGGCTGGACGGCGACGTCGCCCGGCAGGCGCTCGGCCACGCGCTCGGCCACGCGGGTCAGCAGCGTGTTGGTCGGGTGGTTCACGGTGTAGAAGCCGACGCCCCGCTCCGCCGCCACCAGATCCGCCATGGACAGCGTCCCCTTCGCCTCCTCCCGCGCCCGCAGCGCCTGCACGGACGCGGCCGCGGCCTCGCGGATCGCCGCGGGCGCCACCTCCCGGCGACGGCCCGTCGCCGCCTCGGCCAGCACGCGCAGGTCGTGGTATGGCACGACGGGCGGGTCCTCCCCCGGCCGCTCGGCCGCCCCGGGCGCGAACTTCCAGTTGCGGAGGGTGACCTGCCAGGGGAAGCGCGAGACGTCGTACACCACGGGGATCCGCACCACGGCGGCGTCCTCGGGCAGCCGGGCCACGAGCTGGTCCGTGCCGATGGGCATGCCCCGGTAGTCGTGCGGGATCGGCTGGGTGACGAGCGCCTTCACGCGCGGCAGCAGCCGCTCCAGGTGCTCGACCTCGTCCGGCTGGGCCTCGAAGGCGGGCGGCACGCGCACGCTCACCAGGTCCGCCCCGTGCAGCGGTGTGCCGGGCTCCCCGCCGAGCAGCCGCCGATACGACTCGCCCTGGCAGTTGCCCCACACCAGCAGCAGGTCGCCCTCGGGCAGGTCCTCGAGCCCGTAGAAGTGGCCGTAGTGCCGGCGTCGTCCCTCGTCCTCGTGCACGCCTGCGTCCTCTCTCCTCAGCCGTCCTCGCGCCGGATCCAGTCGACGCCCGTCTTCCCGAACCACCAGGCCAGGAACGCGGAGAGCGCCGCGAAGTCCAGCTCGTCCAGCTCGCTCATCGGCCCTCCCGTGTTCCGTCCTGTCCGCGATTGTGCCAGCCCCGCGGGCACCGGCCCGCTCAGCCCCAGCCGCCCCACCACGCCTCGAGGTCCGGCACGGCGGCCACGGGCGCCCAGCCCAGCCGGGAGGCGGGCACCCGCCACACCCGCGCCGTCCCGCCCCGCCGACGCCGCCACCGCGCCCGCGCACACGTCAGCACGGCGAGCACGGCCCGCTCGCCCCGCTCGCCCGGCTCACCCAGCACCTCCACGCGCTCGACGCCGGCCCGTTCCAGGCGCAGCAGCCACGCGGCGACGGCGTCCGCGTCAGGCCGGGCTCCGGCCGCGGCGGGCCGCAGCGGCACGCGCACGTCCACGGACCAGTCGGGCACCGACCGCACGGCGTCGAGGTCGCCGCGCGCCGGCGTCGGCGGCAGGTCCTCGGCCACCGCCGGGCCGCCGTCGGGCTCGCCCAGCAGCCGCACGCGGGGGTCGCCGAGCGCGCGCGTCGCCGCCCCGTCGAGGCCGCCCACGACGCCGACCCGCGCCCCCGGTGCCGCGCACAGCACGGCGTCCACCGCCACCACGGCCGCCGCCGCGCCGTCCGCGCCCTCCGGCACCCGCACGCGCGCCTCGACCCGCAGCGGGCCGGCCAGGGACAGGCCGTGGCCGCGGGCCGTCGTCGCGGGGATGCGGGAGGCCAGCACGAGCGCCTCGCGGGCCTTCACCCGGGCGGCCTCGGCGGCGTCGCCGCGTCCGCCGAAGTCGGCGCCGGCCTGCCACGCCACGGCGTCCGGCGCGTGGCGCAGGGCCGCCCCCACGCGCCACAGCCGGTGCGCCAGCTCCCAGTCCTCCCCGCCGTAGCCCACGAAGGCGGGGTCGAAGCCGCCGGCGTCCTCGTAGACCTCGCGCGCCACCGTGAACACGGCCGAGATGACGTACCGGTAGCCGGTGGAGTCGGCGCGGCGCAGGTCGTCCGTGGCGCGGTACCCCTCGCGCAGCCAGGCCGGCTCGGCCAGGCGGGCGTCCGCGGGCACCTCGTGCCCGGGCTGCCATCCGTGCGCCCAGGCCCGTTCCAGCCAGGCCTCGGCCAGGTGCCGCCGCCGACCCACCACCGCGGCGTCCCGGGGCGCCTCGGCCACCGCCGCCAGGGCCGCGGCGAGGTACCCGGGCTCGGGGAGCATGTCCCCGTCGAGGAAGGCGAGCACGTCGCCGTCGGCCGCCTCCGCCCCGAGCGCCCGGGCCGCCGAGGCGCGGAACCCGCGGTCCGGCTGGCGCACGGTCACCACGTCGAACGGCAGGCCCGGGTCCACCCGGGGCGGGACGGGCGAGCCGTCGTCGGCCACCACGAGCTGCAGCCCGCCGGTCAGGCCGCGCTGGGCCGCGAGCGCGGCCGTGAGCCGGTCGAGGTCCGCCTGGGCCCGGTAGTAGGGCACCACCACGGAGACGGCGGCGCTCACGTCCACCTGTGCACGCGGCGGAGCACGTCGAAGAGCATCCGCGCGCAGTCCTCGGCCCCGGGCGAGAGGTCCACGGCGGGGTCGAGCCACGTGCGCTCGGGGTCCTCGACCGCCTCGGCGATCGCCTCGGCCATCGCGAAGGCCGGCGACCCGTTCGGGTGCACGAGCCGCAGAGTGCCCGGGCGCAGGCGCTCCATCTCCTCCGTGTAGCGGCCCGCGGAGGCGATCGCCCGCCGCCCCACCGAGGTCCACGCCGCCAGGGACCCGGACGCGGACACGTTGCGGTGCGCCGCGAACGGGATGCCCGCCGAGAGCAGGGCCGCGTCCGCGAACTCGTCCGGCACGAACCCGGTGACGCGGAACTCCAGGCCGCGCGCCTCGGCGTCGCGGGTCAGCTCCGCCACGAGGTCGTCATGCCCGGCGCTGACGGGTCCGAGCGCCGTCAGCCGGCGCGGCGCCCCGGAGTCCGGGCCCCACTGGCGGTGCAGCTCGGTGAGGGCCTCCAGGGCGAGGGCGTGCCCCTTGCCCGGGTAGACGAAGCCGAAGAGCACGAGGTCCCGGTCGAGGCCGGCCATGCTCTCCGGCACCACCGGCTCGGCGCGGGCGGCCGCGGCCCGGCGGTCCTCCACGGGCAGCGGGACCACGTCCGCGGCCACGTCCACCAGGTCCGCCAGCAGCGCCCGCTCGTGCTGCGAGGAGACCACGACGCCGTCCACCGCCTGGGCGAGCCGCGCGTATGCCTCGCCGCGGCGGCGGTAGCGGCCGTCGCCCTCGGTGGGCTGCGGGATGTCGTGCAGGGTGAGCGTGGTGCCCTCGGGCAGGACGTCGACGAGCAGGTCCGCGGCGGCGGTCGCGGTGGGGCCGAACAGCGCGTCCGTGACGTCCAGGTGCACGGCGGCGCCCAGCGCGCGCGCCTCCTCCAGCACGGGCACGAGGCCCCGGAACGCCGCGACGTCCTCCGCCGTGAGCAGCTCCACCTCGGCGCCCACCCGACGGAGGGCGGCGGCGGTCTGCCGGCCATGGCGCACCACGCCGTGCTCCGGCGCGCCCACGGTCACGTACAGCACACGCCCCTGCGGCTGCGAGTCCACGTCCACGATCCCCTTCACCTGCGGCGGCGCTCCTCGACGCGGCGGCGCGCCGGAACGGACAGGATGCCGCTGCTCCGATTCTCCGATCCTGCCCTGACAGACTAGATTTCGCGACCCCCGACCCGGGACGGGGACACGCCGCCCGCGCGGCATCGCATCCCCCAGGTCAGGAGGCCCTCCCCCGTGAGCATCACCGTCCAGCACGTGCCCGCGCAGCACCCGTACACCCGCGCGATCCGCCCCCTCGACCCGGGCGCCGCGCCGGACGTGGAGTTCCTGCCGGACCCGCCGGTGCCGGGCGCGCCCGCGCACCAGTGGTGGCCGCCCCGGGCCCTGCACGCGGAGTGGCTGGCCGAGCACCGCCCGGACGTGCTGCACGTGCACTTCGGCTTCGAGCACTTCAGCCCCGCCCAGCTGGCCGCCGCCCTGGACGCGCAGCACGCGCACGGGGGCGCCGTCGTCGTGACCGTGCACGACCTCGAGAACCCGCACCTGACGGACCAGGGCCCCCACCGGGACCGCCTGGCCGTGCTGCTGGGCCGCGCGGACGCCGTGCTCACGCTCACCCCCGGCGCCGCGGCGACCCTCGCCCGCGACTACGGCGTGCGCGCCCTCGTGGTCCCCCACCCGCACATCGTCCCGCTCGAGGACCTCGTGGCGCAGGGCGACGACGACGCCCCCGGCGCGCTGCCCCCCGACGCGTCCGACGACGGCGACGGCGCGGCCGCCCCCGCCCGCCTGCTGGTGCACGCCAAGGACCTGCGCGCCCAGGTGGCCCCGGTGGCGCTGCTGCCGGTGCTCGCCGCCGCCGTCGGGACGCTGGCCGAGCGCGGTGTCGACGCGCGGGTGACCGTGGAGGTCCAGGACACCGTGCAGGACGAGGACGCCCTGGCCGCGCTGCGCGCGGGCTGTGCCCACCACGGCTTCGAGCTGTGGCAGCACGACCGGCTCGACGACCCCGCCCTGCACGCGCTGCTGCGCGACGTGGACGTGTCCGTGCTGCCGTACCGCATCGGCACCCACTCGGGCTGGGTGGAGATGTGCCGGGACCTGGGGGTGCCGGTGGCCGTCGCGGACATCGGGCACATCGCGGACCAGTCCGGCGCCTGGTTGACCCCCGACTCGCTCGCCGCGTTCGACCCGGAGGATCCCGACTCCCTCGCCGACGCGCTCGAGACGCTGGTGCGCGCCCGCGCGCGCACGGCCCCCGCCGACCCGGCCGCCCGGGCCCGGCAGCGTCGTCGCGTGGCCGCCGCCCACGTGGCCGTCTACCGCGAGGCCCTCGCCCGGGCGCGCGGGGCGTTGCCGGGCGTGTCCGTGCTGGTCATCACGGGGCACCGGGACGAGCACCTGGCCCGCGTGATCGCCGGGCTGGAGCGCTCGCACCGTCGCCCGGACCAGGTGGTCGTGGTGTTCATGGGCCAGCCGGACGGGCGCGTCCCGGCCACGGACCTGCCCGTCACGGTGGGGCACGTGGCCGCCGAGGCCGGGCTGCCCCTGGCGCAGGCCCGCAACCGCGCGGCCGAGCTCGCCACCGGCGAGATCCTCGTCTTCCTCGACGTGGACTGCATCCCGGCCGCCGAGACCGTCGGCGTGCTGGCCACCGAGGTCGCGGCCCACCCCGGGTCCGTGGTGATGGGCCGGCCCCGCTACCTGCGGCCGGGCTGGACCCGCGACGTCGGGGAGGCCGACCTGACCTCGCACCGCGCCGACGCCCTGCTGCGCCGCCTCTCCGTGCCCCACCGGGCACGCGCGCACCTGACCGCCGGCCCCTCGGACGAGTGGCACCTCGTGTGGACGCTGATCCTGGCGCTGCGGCGCGCGGACCTGGCCCGCATCGGCGGTTTCGACGCGGGCTTCACCGGCTACGGCGCCGAGGACACGGACCTGGCCTTCCGCGCCCGCGACGCCGGCCTGACGCTGCGGTTCAGCCCCGCCGAGGCGTTCCACCAGCACCACGGCGTGATGACCCCGCCGCTGCACCACCTCGAGGACATCCTGGTCAATGCCCGCCGCTTCCGGCAGGTGCACGGCCGATGGGCCATGGAGGGGTGGCTGCGCGCGTTCGCGGACGCGGGGCTGATCGCGTGGGACCCCGAGGGCGAGCGGCTCGAGCTGCTGCGTCACCCCACGGAGGCGGAGCTGACGGCCGCCCGCCGCGACGACGCCGCGTACTGAGCGCGGTGACGGCCGGGGGCGGCGGGGCGGACTCAGCCCAGGGCGCCCTCGATCGCCGCCTCCCAGCGCCGCCGGTACTCGTCCGGCGCCACGAGCAGCAGGCCCGCGAGCCGGTCGGCGGCGGTCGGGTCCGCGAGGGCGCCGCGCACCGCGCCGGCCCAGTCGGCGTCCGGGTCCTCCCACGCGCACCACGGCACGCCCGCGGCCCGGTGGATCTCGCGGACGAACACGCGCTGCTCGTCGAACGGCCGCGGTTCGGGGGCGAGCACCACGGGGCGGCCGGAGCGGGCGGCGTCCACCACGGCGTTGTGCCCGGCCGAGACCACCACGACGTCGGCGTCCGCGGCCCGGCGGGCCGGCGCCTGGACCCAGCCGTGCAGCGTCACGGTGGCGGGCATCGCCTCCGCCGCGAGCCCGCCCGGCGCCTCCGGCTCGCCCACCCCGGCGATCGGGCCGTACACCTCCCATGTCGCCTCCGGCACGGCGGACGCCGCCCGGGCCAGGTCCGCGGCCCGCACCCCGCCGCCGCCCGTCCCGGCGATCACGGCGACGCGCGGGGCGGCGCGGGCCGTCGACGTCGTCGTGGTGCGGGTGCCGAGCCGGCCGGTGACGTCCGCGACCCCGAGGTAGGTGACCCGGTCCGCGTGGGCGGCGCGCCAGGCGGGGACCTCGAGCTCGGCGGCGTAGTGGGCGAAGAGGCCGTCGGCCTCGGCATAGACGAGGGCGTGCGCGGGGTCGGTGCGCTCGCCGTGCATGCGGCGGTGCAGCACAGGCCAGCCCGCCAGGCGCAGGAACAGGGCCGCCTCCACGGACACGTCCACCACGCACACGTCCGGGCCCACCCGCTGCGCCGCCGCGTGGAGGGCGTCGAAGCGCGCCCGGATCTCAGGCCCCACCGGGGACCAGTGCAGGGGCGAGCGCGCCGGCTGCTCGTGGCCGGGCACGAGGTCCGAGGGCAGCGGGATGACGGGGACGTCCGCAGGCAGCAGTTCGGCCGCCCGAGGGTGGGCGGTCACGACCGTCACGTCGAACGCCCCGGTCGACGCCAGGCCCGCGGCGTGCCGCAGGTGCCCCGCCCCGTGCTGGTGGGCGTAGTAGAGGACCCGCCTGCGGGCCGGGGCCATCAGAGGGACTCCAGGTCCGCCGCATCGGCGGACGGGCGCGGGACCCCATGCGGGTCGAACCCGTACGCGTCCTCGGCGGCGGCGAGGTCACGGGCGTCCTCCGCGGCCTGCTCGAGCAGGTCCACGTAGCCCTCCACCATGGTCTCCGCGCTGAACCGGCAGGCCCACGCACGCACGCGTCCCCGGTCCTTGCGGCGGGCGTGGCGGATCGAGACCGCGAGCTCCTGCGCCGTGTGGTGCACGGCCAGCGCGCCGGCCTGCGGGGCGACGATCTCCCCCATCGCGCCGCTGAGCAGCGCGGCCACCGGCACGCCGAGCGCCATGGCCTCCACCACGGCGAGCCCGAACGGCTCGGCCCACAGGGGCGTGGCCAGGAAGACCTCGCCCGTGGCGAGCATGTGCGGCAGCGCGTGGTGGTCGAGGTGGCCGTGGTAGACGGTGTCCGGGCCGAGCCGCGGCACGACCTCGCGGGCGTGGTACTCCTCGTCCGAGATCGGCCCGGCGAAGTGCAGCTCCATGCCCGCGATCCGGGCGGCGTCGATCGCCACGTGCAGGCCCTTCTCCGCCGTGATCCGGCCCGACCACACGGCGCGGCCGCGCACGGGGACGGCGTCGGAGACCCACTGGTGCAGCTCGATCCCGTTGGGCACCACATCCACCCGCGGCAGCCGATGCTGCCAGGCCAGCGCGTTCGACGCGGACACCGAGGCCCACCGGTGGTGGTCGGGAGCCGTCCAGCCCGGGGCGTCGACGACGGCCAGCACCTCCGCCAGCGTGGCCGGCGTGTGCAGGACGGTGACCACGGGGCGGGCGCGCAGCAGCTCGAGCGGCGCCGGGGAGAGGGAGTTGTTCAGGACGGCGTCGGAGTCGTCGTCGAGGATCAGCGCGCAGGCCCGGCGGGCGGCCGCCTCGCGCACGCGGGTGCCCGCGCGGCCCGGGCCGGCGCCCTCGGCGGGCAGCACGGCGACGACGTCGCCCGGCAGCCGGGTGCCCTCCCGCGCGTAGACGGTGACGTCGTGGCCCCGGCGCACGAGGTGCTCCACGGTCATGGCCGTGTGCATCTCCAGCCCGCCCTCGTAGGGCGAACGGATGGGGTGGAGCATGTGGGTGAGCACGCTGATGCGCATCGGCGTCCCCTTCCCGGCCCGGGCCGGGCCGAACGGCCCCGTGCGGGGCGGCAGAAGCGCGACTGACCTGCGGTGACACGACCGCATCACGTCCGCGCTGACGTACCCCGGCACTGTAGACACCCGGGGGGTCCCCCCGGAAGCGCCGGCCCCCCTCCCGGGGGTGAGGGCAGGGCAGGCGCTCACGCCCCCGTCACGAGAAAGTCCCGGCCCGCGACCTCGAGGATCGCGGACCGGGACGGTCCGTGGAGCTAAGGGGAATTGAACCCCTGACCTTTTCATTGCGAACGAAACGCTCTACCAACTGAGCTATAGCCCCAGGTCGTGCCCTCCCGCGGGAGTGCACCGGACCATCATACGCCCGACGCCCCCGATCCTCCAATTCGGCGACGCCGCGCGGCGACCACGCCGAGCACCACACCCGCCAGATCCGCGACGACATCCACCGGGTCCCCCGTCCGCAGCGGCACCCACGCGTGCTGCACGAGCTCGCTCACCGGCGCGTGCACCGCGAACGGCAGCGCCCACCACGCGCTCCGCCCCCGCCACACGGCGAGGAACGCGGGCAGCGCGAACACGGCCACGTGGATCGCCTTGTCCAGCCCCGGCACGGCGAACCCGGCCTCCGGCACCTGCTCGCCCGGCAGGTACAGCACCACCAGCTGCACCACGACGGCGACGGCCAGCGCCGCCGCCAGGGCGCGGCGCCGTCGTCGGGAAGCGGAGGTGGTCGGGGAGCCGGGGGGAACGGTCATCCGCCCATTCTGTCCGGCTTCCGTGCCGGGCGCTCCTGATCCCGACCCCGCTGAAAAGGCTCTATGTTTTTGCCATTTCTGCGCCGACCATGTGAGGATCAGCCCATCCGGGCGGGCTCGTCCCGCCGGGATGCCGGTGTTGACAGCGCCGCCCAGGGCCGAGGGACCGCGATGGCTTGAGCAGAGAGCTCGCCGTTCGTGGACTCGGGACCCGGCGGGATGCCCTCCACCTCCCCGGCCCCTGGCCGCGACGTGATCGGTACGCCACCCTCCGCCCTGCGGAGCCATGCCCGGACCGGACCGCGCCGGGAGATCGGGACGTCCGTAGTCACTCGCGCGAAAGGAAGTTCGATGCCGCCCTCCCAGGACGCAGCATCCCTGACCCAGCTCGGCGTGATCGGGGTGATCCTGCTCGTCGTGCTGTTCTACGGCGGGACCATGATCATGTCCGTGGCCATCTCCAAGAAGAAGGAGAACGCCGACGCCTACATGACGGCGGGCAACCGGATCGGCTTCGGCGTGTCCGCCGCCTCCATGACGGCCACCTGGATCTGGGCCGCCTCCATGTACGCCTCCGTGACCGCCGGCTACACGTACGGCGTCTCCGGCCCCCTCCACTACGGCCTCTGGGGCGCCCTGATGATCCTGTTCATCTACCCGTTCGGCCGCCGCATCCGCGCGGTCGCGCCGCGCGCCCACACCCTCGCCGAGGTCATGTACGCCCGGCACGGCCGCTCGTCGCAGCTCATGCTGGCCGGCTCCAACGTGCTCGGCTCCGTCATCTCCCTGACCTCCAACTTCATCGCCGGCGGCGCCCTGATCTCCCTGCTGTCCCCGCTGTCCTTCGGCGCGGGCATCCTGATCGTGGCCGCGGGCGTGCTGCTGTACACCCTGTGGTCCGGCTTCCGCGCCTCCGTGCTCACCGACTTCGCCCAGGTGATGGCCATGCTCGGCGCGACCGTCATCATCATCCCCGCCGTGTTCTTCGCCGCCGGCGGCCCGGACATGTTCCAGGCCGGCGTCGAGGCGGGCCACGTCACGGCCCAGCAGCAGAGCTTCTTCTCCTCCGAGGCGTTCATGAACCAGGGGGCGCCGTACATCGCCGCCGTGCTGGCCTACGCGATCGGCAACCAGACCATCGCCCAGCGCCTCTTCGCCGTGCGTGAGGACCTCATCAAGCCCACCTTCATCACGGCCACCCTCGGCTACGGCGGCACCGTGATCGGCGTCGGCATGCTCGGCGTCATGGCGCTCTACCTGGGCGTCGAGCCGCTCGACGGCGACGTCAACAACCTCCTGCCGCAGATGGTCGCCGACCACCTGCCGCTGGCGCTCGTGGCCCTGGCGTTCCTGATGATCATCGGCTCGCTGTCCTCCACCGCCGACTCGGACCTGTCCGCCCTCTCGTCGATCGTGATGACGGACGTCTACGGCCAGTCGGTCGGCCGCAAGAACGCCGACCCGAAGACCATGCTGCTGATCGGCCGGATCACCATGATCGTGGCGACGGCGGCGGCCCTGTACTTCGCCACCGCCAAGTTCGACATCCTCGACCTGCTGGTCTTCGTGGGCGCCCTGTGGGGCTGCCTCGTGTTCCCCGTCATCGCGTCCTTCTACTGGGGCAAGATCACCAACGCCGCGTTCACGGTGTCCGTGCTCGCCGCGCTGGCCGTGTTCCTGCCGGTCCGCTTCGAGTGGATCCCGCTCGAGGGCGCCTGGGCGATCGTGGTCGAGACCCTCGCGATCCTCGGCGTGGGCGTCGTGCTGGGCATCATGTCCTTCGGCTTCTTCGGCCTGCGTCCGGCGGTCGTGGTCGGCGCGATCGCCTCGGTCGTGATGCTGTTCCTCGGCTACGGCTTCCTGCGGGACTACGCCACCCTCACGGGCTCGCTCGTGGCCTACGCCGTGTCCTTCCTCGTGTGCTGGGGGCTGTCCGTCCGCTCCGGGCAGGACTTCGACTTCGACCGGATCGCGCGCGTGACCGGCGACTTCGACCCCGCGACCGAGGACCTGCCGCAGGTCGAGCGCGCCTCGGCCCCCGTGTCCTGATCCCCCGTCCACCGACTCACAAGGAGCATCCGCATGACCGTCGGTCTCACCCTGTACGTCCTGATGTGGCCCGTCCTCGTGCTGGCCGTCCTCGTCGCGATCGCCCGCGGCTTCGTCGCCGACTGGGCCGCGGCCCGCCGCGAGGGCCGCTCGATCATCTGAGGCCTCCGCCGGGGGCGGCCCGTGACCCTGGTGGTCCTCGCCCTCGACACGGTCGTCCGCCTGACGCCCGCCGAGACCTCGGCCGCCATCCCGGGCATCGCCGGGCTCGAACACTTGCTCGTGACCGCCGGTCTCGCGCTGCTGTTCGTCGCCCTGTACGGCGGCGTGCGGGAGCGTCAGGCCCACCTCGAGACGGGCCGCGCCGGCGGCGCCGTCGTCGAGGGGGCCTGACCCGCTCGATCCCCTGCTATACCGCGCCCGCGTCAGCGAGCGCGGTCGAGCAGGATCACGTCCAGGCGGCGCGGCCCGTGCACGCCTTCGACGCGCTCGAGCTCGATGTCGCTCGTGGCCGAGGGACCGGAGATCATGGTGATCGGCGCCGTCGCCTCCACGCGGGCCAGCGCCTCCGGGAAGAGCTCCACCACGGAGTCCAGCGGCACGATGCACACGTGGTGGTCCGGGACCAGGGTGATCGCCCGGCGGCCCTCGTCCGGGCGGCCGCTGAGGAAGATCGTCCCGGTCTCCGCGCAGGAGACCGTCGAGGACGTCACCACCGCGTCCACCTCGTTCAGCGCGTCCACGCTGAGGGGCTCGCGCTCGCCGTCGTGGGCGCCGCGGACCGCGGCCCGCTCCCCCGTGTGGCCCACCGCGGGCTCCGTGATGCGCTCCCGGCCGGCCCCGCGGGAGTCCGCGGGGAGCCAGTCCGGCTCCAGGCCGGCCGGCACCACGTACCGGGCGTCCGGGCCGAGCAGCTCGGCGATGGCCGCGGCCACCGTCTCCTCGGTCTCGTCCCGCACGGAGGCCCGGTAGTCGATCAGCCGATCGCGCAGCATCTCCACCACCTCGGCCCGGTCCCGGGAGGAGGTCCGCCGGTAGGTGCGCTGCACCGGGTCCGCGACCGGCCCGTCCGCCGTCGCCTCGCGGATGCGCCGCAGGATCTCGGCCTTCGCCTCGCTCATCGTCCGTCCTCCTCGACGTGCTCGTCCTCCGGCCGGTCCAGCCCGGTGACGCCGTCCATGGCGACCCGGTGCTCGGTCTCATCCTTGTGGCGGGCCCACCAGTTGCGGAAGGACTCCCGCGGGGGCGCCGGCACGTCGCGCTCGTCGGTCCAGCCGCCGGCGATGCCCGGCAGCCAGCCGAGCACCCGGTCCGGCCCGGCCGCGACCCGGCCCAGCCCCAGACCCCGCTCGGCCAGCGACATGCGCCGACCCGAGGACATCACCACGGACGCGCCCTTCATCGCCACGTCCATCTGCGAGGGCGTGACGGACTCCACCGCCGTCTTGGCGCGGGCCAGGGGGCCGCCGACGGCGTCCTCCTCCGTGCGCAGCGCCTTCCGGGCGGCGTGGGTGGCCTGCACGTCCTCGTCCCGGAGGTGGATGAGGATCGAGGGGATGTCGATGGCCACGGGGCAGACGTCGTAGCACGCCCCGCACAGCGTGGAGGCGTAGGGCAGGGTGCCGTTCTCCCCCGCGTCCACACCGGTGAGCTGCGGGGAGAGGATGGCGCCGATCGGGCCCGGGTAGACCGAGCCGTAGGCGTGGCCGCCGGTCTGCTCGTACACGGGGCACACGTTCATGCACGCCGAGCAGCGGATGCAGTGCAGCGCGGAACGGCCCTTCGGGTCGGACAGCACCGCGGAGCGGCCGTTGTCCAGCAGGACCAGGTGGAACTCCTGGGGACCGTCGCCCTCGGTGACGCCCGTCCACATGGAGGTGTACGGGTTCATCCGCTCGCCCGTGGACGAGCGCGGCAGCAGCTGCAGGAACACCTCGAGGTCCTCGAAGGTGGGCACGAGCTTCTCGATGCCCATCACGGTGATCAGCGTCTCCGGCAGGGTCAGGCACATGCGGCCGTTGCCCTCCGACTCGACGACGGCCAGCGTGCCCGTCTCGGCGACGCCGAAGTTCGCCCCGGAGATCGCCACCTTCGCGCTCAGGAACTTCTCACGCAGGTGCCGGCGTGAGGCCTCGGCCAGGTCGGCCGGCTCGGAGGTGAGGCTCTCGTCCGTCTCCGGCATCTCCCGGAGGAAGATGTCCCGGATCTCCTGGCGGTTGCGGTGGATCGCCGGGACGAGGATGTGGCTGGGCCGGTCGTGGCCGAGCTGGACGATGAGCTCGGCCAGGTCCGTCTCGACGGCGGCCACACCGGCATGCTCGAGCGCGGCGTCCAGGCCGATCTCCTGGGTGGCCATGGACTTGACCTTGATCACCTCGTCCACGCCCTTGGCGGTGACGAGCTCCGTGATGATGCGGTTGGCCTCGGACGCGTCCCGGGCCCAGTGCACGACGCCGCCGCGGGCGGTGACCTCGGACTCGAGCCGCTCGAGGAGCGCGGGCAGGTCCGCCATGACGGACTGCTTCAGCGCGGAGCCGGCGGCGCGCAGCTCCTGCCAGTCCGGCAGCTCCTCGACGACGCCGGCACGCTTGGCACGGATGGTGTGGGTGGCCCGGCGGATGTTGGCGCGCATCTGGCCGTTCTTCAGCTGCTCGCGGGCGGACTCGGGGAACGGGGTGTTCAGCAGGATCTCGCCCTCGCCGTGGACGGGGCGGACGGTGGGCATTCCCAGGCGCACGCGGGTGGGTGCGGTGCTCATCGGCGGGCCTCCTGTACACGGGCGGACAGTCCGCGGCGGACGCCGGCGGACGCGGGGATGGACAGTTCGACGGGGCCGTCGACCTCGAGCGGGTTCTCCCGGGTGGCCGCGAGGATCTCGGCGAGGTGCACGGTGCGCAGCGGGCGGCCGTCCTGGCCGCGCGCCTCTCGACGGTGCATGGCCCCGTCCAGGTGGAGCAGGCAGGACGCGTCGCCGCCCGTGCAGAGGGAGGCGCCGGACGCGGTGACCTTCTCGATCTTCTCCTCCGCGATGGCGGCGGAGACGTCCGGGTTCTTCAGGGAGAAGGTGCCGCCGAAGCCGCAGCACTCCTCGGCGTCCGGCAGCGGTCGCAGGTCGATGTCCGCGACGGTGCGCAGCAGGTCCTCCTGGCGCGAGCCCAGGCGCAGCAGGCGCATGCCGTGGCAGGAGGGGTGGTAGGTCACGGTGTGCGGGAACCAGGAGCCGAGCTGGGCCCCGGCGTCCGTCACCCCGAGGACGTCCGTGAGCAGCTGCGACAGCTCGAGGGTGCGGGAGGCGACGACCTCGGCGTCGCGGGCCAGACCCTCGTCCCCGCCGGAGCGGGCGACGTCCGGCTGCTGGTGGCCGAGCGAGGCCACGCAGGAGGCGGAGGGGGCGACGGCGAGGTCGTAGTCGGCCTTCATGAAGGTGCGGACGTGGTTGCGCACGACGGGCAGGGCGTCCTCCATGTATCCGCTGTTGACGTGCATCTGCGAGCAGCAGACCTGGCCGGGCGGGAAGACGACCTCATGGCCGAGCCGCTCGAGGATGCGGACGGTGGCGAGGGCCACCTTGGGGTACATCGCGTCCACGATGCACGTGGCGAACAGGGCGATTCTCATGCCGGTCTCCGTTCCGGACGGGGCGCCTGGGGCGCCGTGCGGTGCCGCAGCACACGGGTGCCGTAGTGGTCAGACCATATCATGCCAGCTGCTTGCGAGGTGACCGCCCTCACAGTACGCTCCTTGGTCTGACCACAGTGGTCCGACCATCACCGGCCCGACCGGATCCCGCCCCGTCCCCTCGCCCACCGGGAGACCCCCGTGCACACCTTCACCCCCACCCCCGATGCCGCCGGCAGCGTCGCGCTCTCCGCCGCGCTCGGCGTCCTGCCCCTGCTGACGTTCTTCGCCACCCTCCTCGGTCTGCGCCTCAAGGCCTGGCAGTCGGGGCTCGCCGCGCTCGTGGTGGCCCTGCTCGTGGCCGTGCTGGGCTTCCACATGCCGGCCCACCTGGCGGCGCTGGCCGCCGCCCAGGGAGCGACCTTCGGCCTGTTCCCGATCGTCTGGATCGTCGTGATGGCGCTGTGGTTCTACCAGGTCACCGTGCTCTCCGGGCGATTCGACGACATGCGCGCGATCTTCGACTCGCTCGGCGGCGGAGACATCCGCATCCAGGCCGTGCTCATCGCGTTCTGCTTCGGCGGCCTGCTCGAGGCCCTCGCCGGCTTCGGCGCCCCCGTGGCCATCACGGCCACCATGGTGCTCGGCCTGGGTGTGCCCCCGCTGCGGGCGGCCACCGCCGTGCTGCTGGCGAACACCGCGCCCGTGGCCTTCGGCGCCGTGGGCACCCCCATCACCACCGCGGGCACGCTCACCGGCATCCCCGCCACGCACATCGGCGCGATCGTCGGCCACCAGGCCCCGTTCGTGGCCGTGTTCGTGCCGTTCCTGCTCGTGTTCATCATCGACGGGCTGCGCGGCGTGCGGCAGACGTGGCCGGCACTGATCGTGATCGGCGCGAGCTTCGCCGTCGCCATCTGGCTGGCCTCGACCTACTTCTCCTACGAGCTCACCGACGTCGTGGCCTCCCTGGTCTCCCTCGCCGCCGCCGTCCTGCTGCTGCGCTTCTGGCGGCCGCGGGGCGCCGAGGAGGCCCGCCAGCGCCTCGACGCCCCCGCCCGCGCGGCGGCGCAGGACCTCACCCCCGGCCGGATCTTCATGGCCGTGCTGCCCTACATCGTGGTCGTGGCCGTGTTCGCCCTGGCCAAGCTGGTCCCCTCGATCACCGCGGCCCTGAACTCCGCCACCGCCAAGATCCCGTGGCCCGGGCTCGACGGGCACCTCGTCGACGCCTCCGGCGCGCCCCTGGCGAGCACCGTGTACAAGTTCGAGTGGCTGGCCTCCCCCGGCACGCTGCTGCTGATCGCCGGCCTGATCATGGCCGTGGTCTACTCCCGGTTCGACCACGACGGCCGGTTCCCGCTCTCGGTGGGGAACGCGCTCGCCGAGATCGGCCGCTGCTTCGCCCGCATGCGCTGGTCCGCCCTGACGATCGTGATCGTGCTCTCCCTGGCCTACGTCATGAACTTCTCGGGCCAGACGGTCGCCATGGGCACGTGGGTGGCCGGCCTGGGCGCGGCCTTCGTGTTCCTGTCCCCGGTGCTCGGCTGGCTCGGCACCGCCGTGACCGGCTCGGACACCTCCGCGAACGCCCTGTTCTCCACCCTGCAGCAGACCGCCGCCACGAACATCGGCGCCGATCCGGCCCTGCTGGTGGCCGCCAACACCTCCGGCGGCGTCGTGGGCAAGATGATCTCCCCGCAGTCCCTGGCGATCGCCGCGACGGCGGTCGGCATGGAGGGCCGGGAGTCCGAGATCCTGCGCCGCGTGGTGGTGTGGTCGCTCGTGCTCCTGCTGGCGGTGTGCACGCTCGTGTACCTGCAGTCCAACGTGCTGGCGTGGATGCTGCCGGCGGCGGGCTGACCGCCTGCACCACCCGAGCGGGGCGGCGTCCATCGGTAGGATGGACGGTCGCCGCCCCGCCCCCTCGGAAGGTCCGTCCATGACCGCTGCCCCCGCCTACACCATCGTGCTCGACTGGCTCGAGGCCGAGCTGCGCTCCGGCGCCGTGGTCGTGGGGGACAAGCTGCCCGGCGAACGCACCCTGGCCGAACGCTTCGGCATCTCCCGGGCGTCCGTGCGGGAGGCCACCCGGATACTCGAGGCCATGGGCCTGATCCGCGCCAGCGCCGGCTCCGGGCCGAACTCGGGCGCCGTCGTCGTCTCCGAGCCGTCCGCGGCGCTGGGCTGGGCGCTGCGCCTGCACATCGCCACCCGGTCCCTGCCGATGGCCGACGTCGTCGCCGCGCGCGTGCTCCTCGAGACCGATGCGGCGCAGGCGGCCGCCGCCACCTCCGGCGACCCCGAGAGCGTCGCCGTCCTGGCCGAGGTGGAAACCCTGCTGGACCGGATGGACGACCCCGCGCTGCCGGAAGAGGACTTCCACCTGCTCGACACCGAGTTCCATGTGCGGCTGGCCACCCTGGGCGGGAACGTCGTGACGGCGATGATGCTGGACTCCCTGCGTCAGGCGACCATCGGCTACGTGACCGAGACCGTGGCCGGGCTGTCCGACTGGCCCGCCGTGCGCGCCGGCCTGCAGGCCGACCATCGGCGGATCCTGGCCGCCTCCGCCGCCGGGGACGGCCGGGCGGCCGCGCAGGAGCTGCGGGAGCACGTCCTCGGCTTCGCCGCCCTCGCCCAGACCGGCAGGGTGCCCGCCGGCGGCTGAGCCGGCGAAGGGTCCGGCGCGCGCGGGGTCCCGCCGGACGGACGGCTCCGGCGGTTCAGGCGGTGACGCCGTGCACCAGGGCGCCCACGCCCACGGCGGTCAGCGAGCCCAGCGCACAGCAGAACTCCACGAGCATGCCCATGCCCATGGCCGTGAGCGCGCCGATCGAGCTGCTGAGCGCGGCCCGGGCGTCCCGGGTGCGGGCCCACTGGGAGGCGAACAGGCCGACGGCGAAGCCGAGGAACAGACCCACCACCGGGATCACGAAGAACCCGACGGCGGCGCCGGCCACCCCCCACAGGATCGGGCCGCGGGTGACGCGTTCACGTCGCAGCCGTCGGCCGGTCAGCACCGCGGACGCGCTCAGCCCCGCCACGGCGAGACCGGCCGCGATGACGCCGAACGTCCAGGACGCGGGGGAACCCAGCAGCGCGGCCCACCCGAGAGCCGTCACGAGGTTGAGCAGCGAGCCGGGCAGGACGGGGTACACGGTGCCCACCAGCCCCACCAGGAGCAGGAGCACGGCCACGAGGGAGATCAGCGCGGGAGTCACCTCACCAGTATGACGGGACGGGCACCGCGGTGACGTATGCACGGGCGAGCGCGCAGCGGCCCCCGCGCCCTCGCCGGAACGGGCCGGATCGGCTAGATTCGCCGCATGTTGGTCGCCGTGCCCACCGAAGTGAAGAACAACGAGTTCCGTGTCGCCCTGACGCAGGGCGGGGTCCAGGAGCTGGTGCGCGCGGGCCACCAGGTCCTCGTGCAGTCGGGGGCCGGCGTCGGCTCCGGCGCCTCGGACCAGGACTACCGCGACGCCGGCGCCGAACTGGTCGATGACGTCGACGAGCTCTGGCAGCGCGCCGAGCTGGTCCTCAAGGTCAAGGAGCCCCAGCCGGAGGAGTACGGCCGCCTGCGCCGCGGCCAGGTCCTCTTCACCTATCTGCACCTGGCCGCCTCCCCCGCGTGCACGCGGGCGATCCTGGACGCCGGCACGACGGCGATCGCCTACGAGACGGTCACCCGCGGCCGCTCCCTGCCGCTGCTGGCCCCCATGAGCCAGGTGGCCGGCCGCCTGGCCCCCGCCGCGGGCGCCTACCACCTCCTCCAGCCGCAGGGCGGCTCGGGCGTGCTGATGGGCGGCGTGCCCGGCACCCGCCGCGCCCGGGTGGCCGTGATCGGCGGAGGGGTGGCCGGCGAGGCGGCGGCCGTGATCGCCGCGGGCATGGGCGCGGACGTGACCGTCCTGGACATCTCCCTCGAGCGGCTCGCGCAGCTGGACGCCGTCCACCAGGGTCGGATCCGCACGCTGGCCTCGTCCCACCTGAACATCGGCGAGACCGTGGCGGACGCGGACCTCGTGATCGGCTCCGTGCTGATCCCCGGCGCCGCGGCCCCGAAGCTGGTGACCGCCGAGATGGTGGAATCCATGCGGCCCGGCTCCGTGCTGGTGGACATCGCGATCGACCAGGGCGGCTGCTTCGAGAACTCGCGGGCCACCACCCACCAGGATCCGACGTACCTCGTGGGGGACAAGATCTACTACTGCGTCTCCAACATGCCCGGCGCCGTGCCGCAGACCTCCACCTCGGCCCTGACCAACGCGACGCTGCCCTACATCAAGCGCATCGCCGACCTCGGATGGCGTGCGGCGCTGGCCGCGGACGAGGGCTTCGCCGGGGGCCTTAACGCCCACGACGGCGTGCTCACCCTGCCCTCCGTCGCCACGGCCGTGGCCGACGAGCTCGGCCTGGACCCCCGGAAGGACGTCCGCCTCACCTCCGAGGTGCTCGCGGAGGCCTGAGCCCCGCGAGGAACGCCCGGTGGAAGGACCAGTCGCCGGTCACCTCGGGGTGGAAGGCCGTGGCGAGCAGGTGGCCCTGCCGCACGGCCACGGGCAGCCGCGCGTCGCCGTCGAGCCCCGGGTCCGCCGCGGGCACGGACAGACGCGACGCCGGCACGCTCGCCAGGACCTCGACGCCCTCCCCCGCCTGGAGGACGGCGGGGGCGCGGATGAACACGGCGTGCACCGGCTCCGCCGCGACCGCGGGGATGTCCAGGTCCTCCTCGAACGAGTCCACCTGCGCGCCGAAGGCGTTGCGCCGCACGGCCACGTCCAGCACGCCGAGCCCGCCCTGATCCGGCGCCGGGTTGCGGATCTCGCGGGCCAGCATGATCAGCCCCGCGCACGTGCCGTAGGCGGGCAGCCCGTCGCGGAGGGCGGCGATGAGCGGGTCCTTGAGCCCCATGATCCGGGCGAGGCGGTCCATCACGGAGGACTCGCCGCCGGGCAGCACGATGCCGTCCAGACCCTCGAGGTCCGCGGGGCGGCGCACGGGGCGCGTGCGCGCGCCGAGGGACTCGAGCACGTGGGCGTGCTCCCGCACGTCGCCCTGGAGGGCGAACACGCCGACGGTCTTCTGTGGACTCACCAGCCGCGCTCGGCCAGGCGGTGCGGGGCGGGCAGGTCGCCCACGTTGATGCCCACCATGGCCTCGCCCAGGCCGCGGGAGGCCTCGGCGACCGCCATCGGGTCGTCGAACTGGGCGGTGGCCTTGACGATGGCGCGGGCGCGCTCGGCCGGGTTGCCGGACTTGAAGATGCCGGAGCCCACGAACACGCCGTCGGCGCCCATCTGCATCATCAGGGCCGCGTCGGCCGGGGTGGCCACGCCGCCGGCGGTGAACATCACGACGGGCAGGGCACCGGTCTCGGCGACCTCGCGCACCAGCTCGTACGGTGCCTGCAGCTCCTTCGCGGCCACGTACAGCTCATCCTGGGCCAGGCCCTGGAGCTGGGCGATCTCCTTGCGGATGGTGCGGATGTGCTTCACGGCCTCGGAGACGTCGCCGGTGCCGGCCTCGCCCTTGGACCGGATCATGGCCGCGCCCTCGGTGATGCGGCGCAGGGCCTCGCCGAGGTTGGTGGCGCCGCACACGAAGGGCACGTCGAAGTCCCACTTGTCGATGTGGTTCACGTAGTCCGCCGGGGAGAGCACCTCGGACTCGTCGATGAAGTCCACCTTGAGCGCCTGCAGCACCTGGGCCTCCACGAAGTGGCCGATGCGCGCCTTGGCCATCACGGGGATGGACACGGCCTCGACGATGCCGTCGATCAGGTCGGGGTCGGACATGCGGGCCACGCCGCCCTGGGCGCGGATGTCGGCCGGGACCCGCTCGAGCGCCATGACGGCCACGGCGCCGGCGTCCTCGGCGATGCGCGCCTGCTCCGCGTTGACGACGTCCATGATCACGCCGCCCTTCATCATGTCCGCCAGGCCGCGCTTGACGCGGGTCGTGCCGGTGCCGCGGGCGCCGTCGTCGGCGGCGGAGGCGGTGGAGGCGGAGAAGCTGCGGGCGCGCTCGTCGCTCATGGTGGTCCTTCCGAAGGGGTGGCGGCCCCGGCCGCGGGGCGGCTGGCCGGGGCGAAGACGCGGTCAACTCTAGTCCCCCGGCGGCGCAGCCCGGCCCGCGTCACGGACGACGACGTCACCCGGCCCCGTGCCGGCGCAGCGTGCGGCGTCGGCGCCACACGACGAACGCAGCCACGGCCGCGAGGATCAGCACGAGGGCGAGGACACCCCGGCCCTCTCCGAGCGCCGCGCCGATGACGGCCCACACCACGGCCATCCCGACGGTCCCGTACACCACGCCCCACAGGAACGTGCCGAGCGCGGCCGCCGGCAGGAACCGGCGCCAGGGCATGCGGGCGACGCCGGCGGAGCCGATCACCGCCGTCTGGATGCCCACCGTGAGGTAGCAGAACGGGATGGCCCACACCCCGTGGCGCTGGATGAAGCGCTGGGCGCGGACATAGACGGGCCCCTCCATCACGCGGGCGAACCAGCGGGTCCGCTCGACGCCGGAGGCCAGCCCCCGCCCGAGCGAGAACACGATCAGGGTGCGCAGGATCGCCAGCATCCAGAAGAACCCGATGGACCACAGCAGCGGCAGCCCGTCGATCCACGCCATCATGGGCGGAGCCACCCGTCGGTGCGGGGACTCATGCGCGCGCCCCGGCCGTGCTCACGCGTTCCAGAGCCCGTACGAGTCCGCGAGGTCCGCGATCTTCTGGGCGCGCAGCACGCGGGGCAGGTACGAACCGTCGCCGACGGCGGCGCCCTGAGCATGCTTCTCGAGCAGGTCGCGGGCCCACGCGAGCTCGTCCTCGGACGGGGACATCGCCCGGTTGACCCAGTCCACCTGATCCCGGTTCAGGACGAGGCGGCCGGTCATGCCCATCGAGGCGGTGACGGCGCTGGAGTCGACGACCGCGTCCTCACCGTCCGCGTTGCCGGGCGGTCCGTCGATCGCCCCGGGCAGACCGCCCACGCGGGAGGCGATCACCATGCGGGAGCGGGCGTAGGCCATGGCCAGCGGGTCCTCGCCGACGCCGACGTCCTTGCGGAAGTCGTTCACGCCGAAGGCGAGACGGAACGTGCCCGGCGCCTTGGCCACGGCCGTGGCGTTCTCGATGCCCAGGGCGGACTCCAGCAGGGCGATCACCGGGGTGCCGGCGCGCAGACGCATCGCGGTGAACGTGACCTGCTCCGGCTCCTCGGTCTCGGCCAGCACGACGCCGCGCACGCCGTCGAGACCCGCGAGCGCCTCGAGGTCCCGCTGCCAGTGGTCCGTGGAGGTCGCGGAGATGCGCACCCACGCCGTCATGCCGCCGGAGAGGGCGTCCACGACGTGCTGGCGGGCCGCGTCCTTCTGCTCCTCCGGCACGGCGGCCTCGAGGTCGAAGATGACGGAGTCGGCCTCGGAGGCCAGGGCGGGGGCGAACGCGTCGGGGGTGGCCGCGTTGACCAGCAGCCAGGAGCGGCTGAGCTTGGCGGGCAGGGCGGCGGCGCGACGGTTCCTCACGGGCATGGCCTCCAGCCTAGCCCGCCGCGGCCGTCCGCCCGCGGGCCCCTTCCCACCCGCGGGAGGCCTCACATCCGCTCGCGGCGGGCGAGACGGACGGCCGTAGCATGGAGAGGCCGTCGGTCCGTCCGACGCCGCCGACCCCCGACCGCCAGGAGTACCCGATGCGCCCGCCCTCCCCTTCCCGCGCCCTGCGGATCACGGGTGCCGTGGCCGCCGCGTGCCTGCTGGCCGGCTGCGCGGTCGACCCCGGACTGGCCGAGGATTCGGCGTCCGACGACGGCGTGCCCCTGCCCGCGACGGAGGGGTATCAGCCGCTGACGGTCTACCTCGCCGTCGCGGAACCGGAGGCGGTCCCGGGGACGAGCGGCCGGCCCTTCGGCTGCGGCGACCTGCTGGTGCCCGTGCAGACCGTGCCGACGGACACCGAGGACGAGGCGGACGCCGCCCTGGACTTCCTGTTCGCGGACGAGCGCGGCTGGCACGGCGACCCGTCGCTGTGGAACGCCGTGTTCGACGTGCGCGAGACCCTCACCCCGACCGGGCACCGCCGCGAGGGCGACGTGGAGATCTTCACCTTCACCGGCACCGTGACGCCGGAGGACGAGTGCACGGCCGAGCGGATCCGCGCCCAGCTGCAGGCGACCGCCGCCGCCTTCACGTCAGCGGGACAGGTCCGGCTCGAGGTGGACGGCCGGGACCTCGACGACGTGCTGGGGCTCGAGCCGCTCCGCCTCGGCGAGCCCGTGGACGTCCCGCAGGGGGACCCCGCGCCGAGTGGGGAGCCGAGCGACGGATCCGGTGAGCAGACGTGGGCGCCGGACGAGGAGTCGTCGTGGGGTCCCGCCGAGCCGACCCAGGGCACGTGGTCCCCCGGCCAGGAGCCGAGCGCCCCCTGACCGGGCGACCCGCCGTCGTCGCCCGTCATCGGGCCTGCATCGTCGGCCGCGTCGTGCTATAGGGTGCCGAGCGTGCGGAACCTCCGAGAACACCTGTCCCAGCGCGCCGTCGGCGTGAAGCAGTCCGCGGTCCGCGACGTCTTCGACATCGCGATGGACCCGAACCTCATCTCGCTCGCGGGCGGGAACCCGTGGCTCGCCGACCTGCCCCTCGACGAGCTGGGCCGGATCGCCTCCGACCTGATGACCCGGTTCGGCACGGAGTCCCTGCAGTACGGCCCGGGCCAGGGCACCGAGGAGATGCGTGCCGCCGCGACCGCCGTGATGGCCGCCGACGGCATCCCGGACGCGGATCCCGACCTCGTGGTCATCACCCCCGGCTCGCAGGCCGCGATCGACACCGCCTGCCGGGCGTTCGCGAACCCGGGCGACGTCGTCGTGGTGGAGGACCCCACGTTCGTGGGCGCGTTGACCACCTTCACCACCTGGCAGCTCGAGGCCGTGGCCACGGGCACCGACGACCACGGCCTGGTGCCCGCGGCCCTCGACGAGACCCTGACCCGCCTGGCCGCCGAGGGCCGCCGCGTGGCCTTCCTCTACACGATCCCCTCGTTCGCGAACCCCTCGGGCGCCCTGCTGCCCCCGGGCCGCCGCGCCGAGGTGGGCGCGATCTGCGAGAAGCACGGCGTGCTCATCGTGGAGGACAACCCGTACGGGCAGATCGCGTTCGACGGCGAGCCCGTCGCCCCGATCGCCGCAGACCACCGGGACAACGTGGTCCACCTCGGCACGATGTCCAAGATCTTCTCCCCGGGCGTGCGCATCGGCTGGGCGCTCGTGCCGGCCGCGCTCAAGCGCGAGTTCTACCTGTGCGCGGAGTCCGCCTACATCCACGCGTCCACGTACTCGCAGATGCTCTCCACCGCCTTCGTCACGCAGCTGGACTGGCAGGGCCACGTCCGCCACGTGACCGGGCTGTACCGCGAGCGGGCCGCGGCGCTCGTGGACGCGGTGCGTGAGCACTGGGACCCGGCGGTCGAGTTCATCACCCCGCAGGGCGGCTTCTTCCTGTGGGCCACCCTGCCGGCCGGGGTGGACACCCTCGAGGTGATGCACCGCGGCATCGAGGCGGGCGCGGTGTTCGTGCCGGGGGCGGCCTTCACCCCCGTCGAGGGCACGCACTCCACCCTGCGCCTGGCGTACTCGTTCGTGGCGGCCGAGAAGCTCCTGGAGGGCGTGCGGCGCCTGGCCCCGGCGGTGAACGAGTCGATCGACCGGGCCCGCTGAGCCGCGGCGGGCGCCCACGACGACGTCGGCCCGGCGCGTCTGCCGGACGTGCGACCTCTTCCCCGAGCCCGCGAGATCGTATACGATCTCGACCATGACGCAGAGCACACCGGATCCCACGCCCACCGTCACCGAGCACGACTTCACCGTCCGGGAGAACCGGCCGGGCAAGGTGCTCGCCGTCCACCTGAACTACCCCTCCCGCATCGCCCAGCGCGGCCGGTCCCCGCAGGCCCCCGGCTACTTCCTCAAGGCCGGCACCTCCCTCGCCCGCACCGGCGACACCATCGAGCGCCCCGCCGGCACCGAGCTGCTCGCCTACGAGGGCGAGATCGCGCTGATCATCGGCCGCACCGCCCGGCGCGTCAGCCCGAAGGAGGGCTGGTCGCACGTCTCCGGCATCACCGCCGCCAACGACTGGGGCCTCTACGACCTCCGCCACGCGGACAAGGGCTCCAACGTCAAGAACAAGTCCGGCGACGGCTACACCCCGCTCGGCCCCGCGGTGATCTCCGCCGCGGGCCTGGACCCGGCCGCCCTGCGCGTGCGCACCTGGGTCAACGGCGAGATCGTCCAGGACGACACCACCGAGGGCCTCGTCTTCCCGTTCGGCCAGCTCGTGGCCGACCTCTCGCAGCTCATGACGCTCGAGGAGGGCGACGTCATCCTCACCGGCACCCCCGCCGGGTCCTCCGTGGCCCAGCCGGGCGACGTCGTCGAGGTGGAGGTGGACGCCCCCAGCGCCCCCGGCGCACCGACCACCGGCCGCCTGGTGACGACGGTCGTCGACTCGGAGCACTCCCTGGCCCCGTTCGGCGCGCAGCCGCAGGTGGACGACGTGCAGCGCGAGGAGGCCTGGGGCTCCCGCGAGGCCGCCGGCCTGGCCCCGCAGGCCGCGGCGCCGTCGTCGTCCGCGGTGGACGAGAACGGCCACTGGGTCGCGAGCGCCCCGCAGCCGGACCGCTCCCTGCTGACCCCGGAGCTGCGCGCCAAGATCGACGCCATCGCGGTGGCCACCCTCACCGCCCAGCTGCAGAAGCGCGGCGTCCAGAACGCGACCATCGACGGCCCGCGCCCGATCCACCGGGGTCGGCGCGTCCTCGGCTACGCCAAGACCCTGCGCTACATCCCCAAGCGCGAGGACCTGGCCAAGGAGTTCGGCGGCGGCTTCAACGCCCAGAAGCGGGCCATCGACTCGGTGCAGCCGGACGACGTGGTGGTCATGGAGGCCCGTGGCGAGCACGGCACCGGCACCCTCGGGGACGTCCTGGCCCTGCGCGCCCAGGTGAACGGCGCGAACGCCGTGATCACGGACGGCGGCATCCGCGACTCCGCCGCCGTCGCCGAGGTCGGCCTCCAGGTGTACGCCGGCGCCACGCACCCGGCCGTGCTGGGCCGCCGTCACATCCCCTGGGAGGTCGGCGGCACCATCGCCTGCGGCGGCACCACCGTGCAGCCCGGCGACATCATCGTCGGCGACGACGACGGTGTGGTGGTCATCCCGCCGTCCCTGCTCCAGGAGGTCGTGGACGACGCCTACGAGCAGGAGCTCCAGGACGCCTGGGCGTACGAGCAGGTCAAGGCCGGCCACCCGGTGGACGGGATGTTCCCCCCGAACGCCGAGTGGAAGGCCAAATTCGACGAGTACCGCAAGACCCTGCCGGACGCCCCGGCCCCGGAGGGCGACGGGCGAGCATGAGCCGTACGGGCATCGGAACGGTCAGCCTCGGAAGCGCCCCCGTCTCCAAGGCGGACCGTGCCTACCAGGCGATCCTGGAGGGGATCCGGGACCAGCGCCACGAGCCGGGCGATCGGCTGGTGCTGTCCCAGATCGCCGCGGAGCTGGGCATGTCCGTGGTGCCCGTGCGGGAGGCGATCCGCCGCCTGCAGTCCGAGAAGCTGGTGGCCTACGAGCGCAACGTGGGCGCCACCGTGGTGGGCATCGACCCGGTCGAGTACCGCCACACCATGGAGACGCTGGCGCTGGTGGAGGGGTTCTCCACCGCCCAGTGCGCCCCGCACGTGACCGCCGAGGACCTCGCGGCGGCCCGCGAGGTGAACGCGACCATGCGCGCGATGACGGAGTCGGAGACGGCCTGGGACCCGGTGACGTTCACCGAGCTCAACCGCCGCTTCCACTCGATCCTGTTCGAGCATCACCAGAACGAGCACGTGCACGACCTGGTGCACCGCGGCTGGAACCGCCTGGCCGCGCTGCGCTCCTCCACGTTCGCGTACGTGCCCGGCCGGGCGGTGGCCTCCGTGGACGAGCACGAGCACCTGCTGCGCCTGATCGAGGACGGGGCGCGCTTCGAGGAGATCGAGGCCGCCGCCCGCGCCCACCGCCTGAACACCCTGCGCGCCTACCTGGAGCACAGCGCCGAGCCGTCCGCGTGACCGCCGGCCGGACCGGCGCCGACGTCGTCGGCGCCAGACCCCGACCATCCGCCCCCGAAGCACTCAGCGAAAGAGACACCATGACGGAGAAGACCAGCATCGAGGCCCGCAAGCCCGAGGGCCTGCCCGACGTCCTGCGCCACTACATCGACGGCGAGTTCGTCGACTCGATCGACGGCGACACCTTCGAGGTGCTCGACCCGGTGACCAACGAGCCGTACCTGACGGCCGCCTCCGGCAAGGCCGCGGACATCGACCGCGCCGTCGCCGCCGCGAAGCGGGCCTTCGAGTCCGGCGAATGGTCCCAGGCCCTGCCGCGCCAGCGTTCCCGTGTGCTGCACCGGATCGCCGACATCATGGAGACCCGCGGCGACCAGCTGGCCGAGATGGAGTGCTTCGACACCGGCCTGCCGATCAAGCAGGCGAGGGGCCAGGCCGCCCGCGCCGCCGAGAACTTCCGCTTCTTCGCGGACCTGATCGTGGCCCAGCACGACGACACCTTCAAGGTGCCGGGTCGCCAGATCAACTACGTGAACCGCAAGCCGATCGGCGTCGCCGGCCTGATCACCCCGTGGAACACCCCGTTCATGCTGGAGTCCTGGAAGCTGGCCCCGGCCATCGCCACCGGCAACTCGGTGGTCCTGAAGCCGGCGGAGTTCACCCCGCTCTCGGCCTCCCTGTGGGGCGGGATCTTCGAGGAGGCCGGCCTGCCCCAGGGCGTGTTCAACATGGTGCACGGCTTCGGCGAGGAGGGCTACGCGGGCGACCCGCTCGTGAAGCACCCGGACGTGCCGCTGATCTCCTTCACCGGCGAGTCCCGCACCGGCCAGATCATCTTCGCCAACGCCGCCCCGCACCTGAAGGGCCTGTCCATGGAGCTCGGCGGCAAGTCCCCGGCCGTGGTGTTCGAGGACGCGGACCTGGACGCGGCGATCGACGCGACCATCTTCGGCGTGTTCTCCCTGAACGGCGAGCGCTGCACCGCCGGCTCCCGCATCCTGGTCCAGCGTTCCGTCTACGACGAGTTCGTGGAGCGCTACGCCGCCCAGGCCTCCCGTGTGAAGGTCGGCCTGCCGGACGACGAGACCACCGAGGTCGGCGCCATCGTGCACCCGGAGCACTTCGAGAAGGTCATGTCCTACGTGGAGATCGGCAAGACCGAGGCTCGCCTGGTGGCCGGCGGCGGCCGCCCGGAGGGCTTCCCGGAGGGCAACTTCGTGCAGCCCACCGTGTTCGCGGACGTGGCCCCGGACGCCCGGATCTTCCAGGAGGAGATCTTCGGCCCGGTGGTGGCCATCACCCCCTTCGACACGGAGGAGGAGGCCCTGCAGCTGGCCAACAACACCAAGTACGGCCTGGCCGCCTACATCTGGACCAACGACCTCAAGCGCGCCCACAACGTCGCGCAGAACGTGGAGGCCGGCATGGTGTGGCTGAACTCCAACAACGTGCGGGACCTGCGCACCCCGTTCGGCGGGGTGAAGGCCTCCGGCCTGGGCCACGAGGGCGGCTACCGCTCGATCGACTTCTACACCGATCAGCAGGCCGTGCACATCAACCTCGGCGAGGTCCACAACCCGGTGTTCGGCAAGCAGGAGCAGGCCGCGGCGAAGATCGACGGCTGAGCCCGCGCCGACCGGTGACCACGACGGCGCCCGCACCGTCCCCGCGACGGTGCGGGCGACGTCGTCGTGGTGGGGCCGGGCCGGGCCTCTCCCCCGGCCCACCGACGCGGGTTGAGTTGTCGCGGGTGCGGGCGCCCCGGACCCGCGACAACTCAACCCGCGTTCCTCGACCGCCTTCCCGCCGGTCGCCCGGATCGTATACGATCGAGCCCGTGACCGTGTCCCAGGCCACAGCGCACCGCCCCCTCACCAAGGAGCACCGATGACCAACCTCGAGAGCCGCCAGAAGACCTCCTCCGGCTTCTTCGTCACCAAGGAAGTCCCCATCGACCCGGAGAACCCCCTCCCCACCCCGACGTCCGAGGCGCCGGACATCCTGCGCTGCGCCTCGATGGAGCTCGTGGTCACGGACCTCGCCGCCTCCCGCGAGTTCTACGTGGACGTGCTCGGCCTGGTGGTCACCGAGGAGGACGAGGAGACCGTCTACCTGCGCTCCATGGAGGAGTTCATCCACCACAACCTGGTGCTGCGCCAGGGCGAGACCGCCGCCGTGGCCGCGTTCTCCTACCGCGTGCGCACCCCCGAGGACCTGGACAAGGCGGTCGCCTTCTACGAGGAGCTGGGCTGCCGCGTGGAGCGCCGGAAGGACGGCTTCGTCAAGGGCGTCGGCGACTCCGTGCGCGTCGAGGACCCGCTGGGCTTCCCCTACGAGTTCTTCCACGACGTCGAGCACGTGGAGCGCCTGGCCTGGCGCTACGACCTCTACACCCCGGGCGCCCTGGTCCGCCTGGACCACTTCAACCAGGTGACCCCGGATGTGCCGCGCGCCGCCCGCTACATGCAGGACCTGGGCTTCCGCGTCACCGAGGACATCCAGGACGAGAACGGCACCGTCTACGCCGCGTGGATGCGCCGCAAGCCCACCGTGCACGACACCGCCATGACCGGCGGCGACGGCCCCCGGATGCACCACGTGTGCTTCGCCACGCACGAGAAGCACAACATCCTGGCGATCTGCGACAAGCTCGGCGCCCTGCGCATGTCCGACCACATCGAGCGCGGCCCGGGCCGCCACGGCGTCTCCAACGCGTTCTACCTCTACCTGCGCGACCCGGACGGCCACCGCGTGGAGGTCTACACCCAGGACTACTACACCGGTGACCCGGACAACCCCGTGGTCACCTGGGACGTGCACGACAACCAGCGCCGCGACTGGTGGGGCACCCCGATCGTGCCGTCCTGGTACACCGATGCCTCCCGCGTGCTGGACCTCGACGGCAACCTGCAGCCGCTGGTCTCCCGCACCGACGACTCGGAGATGGCCGTGACCATCGGCGCCGACGGCTTCTCCTACACCCGCGAGGGGCAGGGCGAGGAGTCCATGCCGGAGTGGAAGCAGGGCGAGTACAAGCTCGGCAACCAGCTCTGACCGGCACGGCCGGCACCGCTTCGGGACACCACGACGACGGCGGGCACCCAACGCAGGTGCCCGCCGTCGGCGTCCGCCCTCCCTACCATCCTCCGCGTCTCCCCGCCCCACGCCGTTCGAGGCGGAAAATCCACCTCATTCGAGCCGGGAGGGCCAGTTTGAGCTCGATTTCCCGCCTCAAAGCGTGGGGAGCAGGGGTGTCCCGCCTCGCAGACGGGCGTCGGGGGGCTGGCCTGGCTCACGGTGCACCGCCGCAAGCCCGGGCTGGGCATCGGGACGCGCGCCCCGGACTGATCCGGGGCGGTGACAGGATGGCGACGGGGCCGGGGGCAGAGCCGCGTAATCGTATACGATCAAGGCCAGGCCCCTGCCCGTCGTCGTGAAGGAGACCGCTGTGCTGGACCACGAGACCCACCTCAAGATCGCCGACGAGCTGCACCGCGCGGGCATCGACCGCGTGCCCGTGCCGCGGCTGACCGCGCGCTACCCGGAGATGGAGATCGAGGACTCGTACGCCATCCAGCGCATCTGGGCCGAGCGTCAGGTCGAGGCGGGCCGCCGCAAGGTGGGCCACAAGATCGGCCTGACCTCCAAGGCCATGCAGGACGCGACCGGGATCGACGAACCGGACTACGGCGTGATCTTCGACGACCAGGTGTTCGAGTCCGGCCACGTGTACGAGTGGAAGAAGTACACCCATCCGCGCATCGAGATGGAGCTGGCGTTCGTGCTGCGGGACGAGCTGCGCGGGCCCGGCCTGAACCTGATGGACGTGCTGCGCGCCACCGAGTACGTGGTGCCCGCGCTGGAGGTGCTGGACTCGCGCATCGAGATGGCCGGCCGCACCATCACGGACACCATCTCGGACAACGCCGCCCTGGGCTCCCTGGTGATCGGCGGCCGCCCCGTGGGCGTGCACGACGTCGACCTGCGGTGGGTCTCCGGCATCCTCTCCCGCAACGAGGAGATCATCGAGACCGGCGTGGCCGCGGGCGTGCTGAACCACCCGGCCAACGGCGTGCACTGGCTGGCCAACCGCATCGCCGAGCACGGAGACGCGCTCGAAGCCGGTGAGATCGTGCTCGCCGGCTCCTTCACCCGCCCGATGTGGGTGTACGAGGGCGACACCGTCTACGCCGACTACGGCCCGCTCGGCACCATCACCTGCCGCTTCGCCTGACCCGCCCGTCGTCGTCGCCCCGCCCGCCCGCAACGCGGGTTGACCTATCACCAGTACGACCCCGCTCCACCCGCGACAACTCAACCCGCGTCGGGTGGAGGGCGCGGAGAACCCCGGAGGAACGTCCCATGCCCGTCCGCCACAACCCGCAGCCGCTGTTCCGCGACCTCTTCACGCCCGAGGCCGTCGCCGCCCGTGGGGGCCGCCCCGCCGCCGGCATGTTCCTCTCCTCCGGGGACCCGACGACGGCGGAGATCTGCGCCGGCGCGGGCCTCGACTACCTGCTCATCGACGCCGAGCACGCCCCGCTGACCCTGCAGGACGTCCTTGCCCAGCTGCGCACGATCGCCGGCTACCGCGTGCCCACCCTGGTGCGCGTGCCGGCGCTGGACACCGTGGCCATCAAGCAGTTCCTGGACCTGGGCGCCCAGACGCTGCTGGTGCCCATGGTCGACGACGCCGCGATGGCCCGCCGCGCCGTGGCCGCCGCCCGCTACCCGGACGGCTCCGCCGAGGGCGGGGTGCGCGGCGTGGGCTCCGCCCTGGCACGCTCCGGCCGCTGGAACCGGATCCCCGGCTACCTGCCCGGCGCGGCGGACCACGTCTCCGTGATCGTGCAGATCGAGACGGCCGCCGGCGTGCGGAACGCGGACGAGATCGCGGCGGTGGACGGGATCGACGGCGTCTTCATCGGTCCCTCGGACCTCTCCGCGTCCCTGGGCCTGCTCGGCCAGCAGTCACATCCGGAGGTGGTGGCGGCGGTGGAGGAGGTCATCGCGAAGGTCAAGGCCGCCGGGAAGATCGTGGGCGTCAACGCGTTCGTGCCCGCGCAGGCCGACGCCTACGCCGCCGCCGGTGCGGACTACGTCAACGTGGGCGCCGACGTCGCCCTGCTGGCCCGCGCCGCCGAGGCCCTCGCCGACCGCTGGTGCCCGGCGCCGAGCGACGTCGCGGCCGGCGGGGAGGGCGCGCCCCGCGCGTCGTACTGACCTGGTCATCCCCTCACTTCGGGGCGCGAAATCCACCCCATGGACGTCCGATCCTGGCCCATGACGTGGATTTCCCGCCTCGAATGGCTCGGGGCCGGCGCCCCGGGGGACGTCACCGCCTCCTGCACAACCGCGCCGGGCCCCCTCGCGCGTCCCCAGGCCCCCGCTCGTCTGTCTCGGGATGCCGACCGACGGAGCACGCTCGCCGCATGCCCCGTCGTCCCGCCCCGCTGCCGCCGTCGATCGACCCCACCGCCTTCACGGTCGATGACGCGCGCCGGGCGGGTGTGACGTGGTCCCGTCTGCAGTCCTCAGACCTGCGGCGGCTGCGCCACGGCATCTACGGGCCGGCCGGCCCTGCGGCGGTCTCCGTCCGTGAGTGGACGATGGACGAGGTCCGCGCGTACCAGCGGCGCCACCCCGGCGTCGTCGTCAGCCATGAGACCGCCGCCCGCCTGCACGGCCTGACCGTGCCCGCACGGCTGCTGGCCCCCGGTGCGGTGCACGTCAGCGTCGGCACCTCGGGCGGCCGGCCGGTCCAGGCGGGTCTGGTGCCGCACCGCATCGAGGTGCCGGAGGGACAGCGGATGACGCGGGGCGGCGTGCTCGTGACGACGCCGGCCCGCACGCTGTGGGACCTGTGCGCGGCACGGTCGGCGCTCACCGAGCGGGACGTCGTCGCCGCCGGTGACGCGCTGCTCTGCCCGCCGTGGCTGCCCGGCGGCGGACGCGGGGCTCCCGCCTACACCCCGGAGGAGCTCGTCCGATCGCTGGCCGAACGGGGACGTTTCCAGGGGCGAGGACTGGCCCGGGCGGCGCTGGCGAGGATGCGCGTGGGGGCGGATTCGCCGCGCGAGACACGTCTGCGGCTGGCGCTCGTCGATGCCGGGCTGCCGGAGCCCGAGGTGCAGTGCCGGCTGGACCCGTCAGACCGCCGCGCTCCGACGGTCGACCTCGGGTATCGGCCGTGGCGCCTCGCGTTGCAATACGAGGGCGAGCACCACCGCACCGCCGAGCAGCAGGCCCGGGACGTGCTGCGCGACCGCTGGTGCGCCGACCGCGACTGGCTCTCGATCAAGGTCATGTGGGCCGACGCCCGGGACGACTACGCGGACGTCGTCGCCCGGGTGCGGCGCCGGGCGGCCGCGTTCGGTGGGTGACCCGGTGAGATCCACGGTCACCGCAGTCCGCCACGGCCCCCCGTTTCGAGGCGCGAAATCCAGGTCATAGGGCTCTGGTCCACGCCCATGGGGTCGATTTCCCGCCTCGAAAGGACGGGCCCGGTGGGAGCCGGTCCGTGAACACCCGTCCTCCCCCACGTAGCGTGGCCCCATGACCACGTCCGTTCCCGCCCTGAGCTCGCATTTCGCCGACACCTTCCCCGAGCTCGCCCTGCCCTGGCAGGCCCAGGCCACGGACGGCCCGCAGCTCGTCCTGCTCAATGCCGGCCTCGCGGCGGAGCTCGGCCTCGACGCCGAGTGGCTCGCCACCGACGACGGCGTCTCCTTCCTCACCGGCGAGCAGCCCGGCCCGGACGCGCGGCCGGTCGCGCAGGCGTACGCGGGCCACCAGTTCGGCCACTACTCCCCCCGCCTGGGCGACGGGCGCGCCCTCCTCCTCGGCGAGCTCACGGCTCCGGACGGTCGGCTCCACGACCTGCATCTCAAGGGCTCCGGTCGCACGCCCTTCGCGCGCGGCAACGCCGACGGGCAGGCCGTGCTCGGCCCCATGCTCCGCGAGTACGTGGTCTCCGAGGCGATGCACGCCCTCGGCGTGCCGACCACGCGGGCGCTGGCCGTCGTCGGCACGGGCCACCCGGTCCGCCGCGAGACCGTGCTGCCGGGTGCGGTGCTGGCCCGGACGGCCGCGTCGCACCTGCGCGTCGGCACGGCCCAGTACGCCGCGGCCCTCCCCGAGCAGGCGCACCCCACGGAGGTGCTGCGCCGGATCGTCGACGAGGCCATCGCCCGCCACCACCCGCACGCCACCGACGCCGAGCACCCCGCGCTCGCGCTCTACGAGGCGGTGATCGCCGCGCAGGCCGAGCTCATCTCCCGCTGGATGCTCGTCGGCTTCGTGCACGGTGTGATGAACACGGACAACATGACCCTGTCCGGCGAGACCATCGACTACGGCCCCTGCGCGTTCATCGACGCCTTCGACCCGGCCGCGAGCTTCTCCTCGATCGACACCCAGGGCCGGTACGCGTACGGCAACCAGGGGCCCATCGCCGCGTGGAACCTCGCCCGGCTCGGCGAGGCCCTCGTGCCCGTGCTCGACGACGACCCCGACCGCGCCGTCGCACTCGCCCAGGAGGCGCTGGGCAGGTTCCACGGCGCCCATCTCGCGGCGTGGCGGGGCGGACTGCGGGACAAGCTCGGCCTCCCGGCGTCGGTGGCGGAGGACGACGTCGCCGCGCTCACCGACCGCCTGTTCCCGTGGCTGGCCGCGGCGCGGGCCGACTGGACCTCGTTCTGGGTGCGGCTGGCCGAGCACACGGCGCCGCCCGTGGACGACGACGCGGCCCGCACCGAGGCGGCACGGCTCGTCCCCGGCGCCCCGGACCCCGCGGGGCTCGCCGCCTGGCTCTCGGACTGGCGGGCGATGGGTCCCGATCCGGCCCGCATGCGCGCGGTGAACCCCGTCTACATCCCGCGGAACCACCTGCTCGACGAGGCCCTGACGGCCGCGGAGGACGGGGACCTCACCGCCGTCCACCGGCTGCTCGAGGCCGTGACGGATCCCTTCACTCCGCGCCCCGGGTTCGAGCGGTACGCGGAGCCGGGTCCGGCGGACGGGGCCCCGTTCGTCACCTACTGCGGCACCTGACCGCTTTCGTTGACGAAACGGACGCCCTCCAGGGCACTTTCGTTGACGAAACGGGCGCTCTCACCCCCGCGCCAGCGACTTGACCGGCACGGCCGGGTCCGCGAGCGCGGCGGCGTCCACCACGATCCCCCGGTCGATGATGCGCCGGGCGGCCTTGACGGTCATGGGGTCGTCGATCGACGCGGCCCCGCGCAGGGTCCCGTCCGCGGCCAGGGCGAAGCTCGCCACCACGACGCCGCGCACCTCGCGGTCCACGATCCGCCCGCCGGCCGGCACCGTCATGTCCCCCACGGCCTCCACGTGGGCGTCGTACCGGTCGGACCAGAACCACGGGGCGCCCGGGGCGTCCGCCTGCTCCCCCAGGATCGCCGCCGCGGCGGCCGCACCGGAACGCAGCGCCGGCTCCCAGTGCCGCGACGGCGCCCACGCGGACCCCCGGGCCCGCGCGGCATCGCCCACGGCCAGGATCCCGGGCACGGTCGTGCGGCCCATCGCGTCCGTGAGCACGCCGTCGGCCACCTCCAGACCGGCGTCCTCGGCGAGGGCGGTGTCCGGCACGGTGCCGCCGGCCAGCACCACGACGTCGGCGTCCACGGTCCGCCCGTCGTGGAGGTGGAGCCGGTGGGCGGCCGGCAGCGCGGCGCCACCGTCGGCGTCCCGGTGCTCGATCCAGGCCGCCCGCCCGACCTCGACCGCGACCCCGTGCTCGGCGTGCATCCGGTGCAGGCGGGCGGCCAGCGCTGGCCCGACCGCCGCGCGAGCCGGGGCGTCCGTCCCGGTCACGAGCGTCACCGCGGCGAGCGAGCGGCGCGCCGCGGCCGCGACCTCCGCCCCCGTGAAACCGCCGCCCACGACCGCCACCTCGGTCCCGAACGTCAGGCGGTCGCGCAGGGTCTCGGCGTCGGCGCGGGTGCGCAGGGTGATCAGGTCCGGGTGGTCGGCGCCGGCGACGTCGAGGGCCCGGGGTCGCCCGCCCGTGGCGAGCACGACCGCGTCCGCGTCCAGGACCCGCCCGGAGGCCGTCTCCACCCGGTGGGGCGCGGGGCCGCCGTCGGGGTGGACGCCGCCCGGCACCACCCGGACCGCCTCGTCCTCCACCAGCTCCACCCCGTGCTCGGCGAACCATGCCGGCGGGGCGAGCAGCAGGCGGTGCGCGTCCGCGTCGCCGGTCAGGAACTCCTTGCTCAGGGGCGGCCGGTCATAGGGCACGCCCTGCGGGTCCACGAGGGCGATCCCGCCCGCGAAACCGCGGCGCCGCAGCTCGCGGACCACGGCGAAGCCCGCGACGCCGCCGCCCACCACCACGACCGAGCCGGGCACGCCCGCCGGGGCGTCGACGTCGTGGCTCATGCGCCGGGGACGAGGTAGAGCTGGCCCTCGCGCTCCTCGACGCGGTGCACGCCGACGCCCTTGGTGGCGGGCAGGCAGAGCGCCTCGCCGGTGCGCAGGCAGAACTGCGCGGCGTGCAGGGGGCACTCCACGCGGTCGTCCTCGAGCCAGCCCTCGGCCAGCGAGGCGTCCTCGTGGGTGCACGTGTCGTCGATCGCGTGGAACTCGCCCGCGTCCGTGTGGAACACCGCGACGTCGTCCCTCGTCCCCGCCGTCGCCGCCGGGACGACGATCGCCTCGCCCTCCGGGACGTCCGCCGCCGCGCCGATGTGGATCGGCTCCGCCATGGTCTGCCTCCTCTGGTTCCCGGGCCGGGCGGCCCGTGGTGGTCTCCCGTCACCGTATCCCCCGGCGCGGACCCGACACCCCTCCGCTGTGCTCCGCCCCGGTGCCACACCGCGCCCACCTGTGAATGGGTGAACCGGACATCACGGGGGCGTGAAATCACCCGACAAGCCTTCGAAAAATGTTCCCGGGAATGGTCGATCACGCTACGATCACGACGGCTCTCCGGCCCTCATCCCGCCCTCACCACGTCACCGACCCGGGAAAGCGACACGGCCCACGCCTGTCGTTCCTCGGGCACTCCACCTTCCGAAGGCATCCGCATGAAGATTCTCCCGCCGCGTTCCGCCGCGTCCCCCCGCCCGCTCGCGCCCGCCGTCGCGGTCGCCGCGCTCTCCGTCCTCGTCGGCGGCCTGCTCCCGCAGCCGCCGTCCGCGACCACGGAGGGCGCCCCCGACGTGCGCCCGCTCGACGACGCCGCCCGCGCCACGACCGTCGGCGCGGCCGCGACCCCCGCGTCGGCCGCTCCCGTCGAGGGCGCCGGCGTCGCGACCGTCCCGCAGGAGGGCGAGAACCTCGTCCCGGCCGAGGAGGCTCCGGCCGGCGTCGTGCTCGGCGAGCCCGTGGTGGACCGCCCGTTCACGGTGGCCGCCGCCGTGTGGGACACCGCGGCGGACGACGCCGTCGAGCGCGTGGAGATCCGCGTGCGTCAGGACGGGGCCTGGGGCCCGTGGCAGGTCCTGGATCGGCCCGTCCTGCCTGAGGACGCCGCCCCCGCGCGCACCGGCACGGACCCGTTCGTCGCGTTCGGCGCGGACGGCGCCCAGCTGCGCGTGACCACCGCCGACGGCGCAGCCCCGGCCGGCCTCGAGCTGTCCCTCATCGACCCGGGCACGGCCGCCACGGACGAGACCGTCGCGAGCGCGCACCCGGCGGTGACCGCCGAGCAGGCCGCGGAGACGGCCGGCCTGCCGCGGGGCGTGAAGTCGAGCGCCGTCGTCGGGGGCGCCGCACCCGCCGAGGCCCGCACCGTGGCCACGGCCTCGGATGCGCGCGCGAAGATCCTCCCGGACGTGATCACCCGCGCGCAGTGGGGCGCGGACGAGTCCTGGGCCGAGTCCTCCCCGCAGTTCGACCAGGTGCGCGCGCTGACCATCCACCACACGGCCGGCACGAACGACTACTCGCGCGCCCAGGCCGTGGAGCAGATGCGCGGCATCTACGCGTACTACACGAGGACCCTCGGCTGGGGCGACTTCCCGTACCACCTGATCACGGACCGCTTCGGCAACATCTACGAGGGCCGCCGCGGCGCCCTGGACTCGAACCCGCTGGGCACGCACGCGGGCGGGTTCAACCGGGGCACGATGGGCATCTCCACGATGGGCAACTACGACGTGGTCGCCCCGTCCGAGGAGGTGGTGGACGCGATGGCCCGCGCCACCGCCTACTACCTGTACCGCGACGGCATCGACGCGCGGGGCCGAGTCACCCTGACCTCGGGCGGCAGCACGAAGTACGCCGCGGGCACGCCCGTCACCGTGGACACGATCTTCCCGCACCGGGCCACGTCCGCGACCGCGTGCCCGGGGCAGCACCTGATGGCCCGCTTCGACGACCTGCGGGACCGCGCCGAGGCCATCGCGACGGCGGCCGGCCAGCCGCCGGCACCGGCCACCCCGGCTCCGACGCCGGCCCCGACGACCGAGCCGTCGACCGCCGGCACGTACACGGTGCAGCCGAACGACGGCTGGTGGACCATCGCCCGCCGCACCGGCGTGCCCGCGGCCACCCTCCAGGAGCTCAACGGCATGACCGAGTCGACCGTGCTCCACCCGGGCATGGTGCTGCGCACCGTCGCCGACCCGACCGCCCCGGAGCCCACCCCGATCACCACCGGCACCTACACGGTGCAGCCGAACGACGGCTGGTGGGTCATCGCCCGACGGACCGGCGTCAGCGCCGCGGAGCTCCAGCGGCTCAACGGCATGACGGCGTCCACCGTCCTGCACCCCGGCATGGTGCTCATCACGGCCGCCACGGCGCCGGCTCCCACGCCCGCCCCCGCGCCGGCCCCGGGCACGTACACGGTCCGCGAGGGCGACGGCTGGTGGATCATCGCCCACCGCACCGGCGTGACGATGGAGACCCTCCAGCGCCTCAACGGCATGACCGCGACCACCGTGCTGCACCCGGGGATGGTGCTGCGGACCGGCCAGACCGCCTCCGCCCCGGCGCCCTCGCCCGCCACCTACGTGGTCCAGGCGAACGACGGCTGGTGGCTCATCGCCCAGCGCACGGGCGTCTCCATGGAGCGCCTGCAGCGCCTCAACGGCATGACGGTCTCGACCCTGCTCCACCCGGGCATGGTGCTGCGCACCGCCTGAGCACCCCGCCGGGACGACGTCGGCCCGCACCTGCGCGCGAAGGTGCGGGCCGCCGTCGTCGGTTGAGTTATCACCGGTCGCAGGCCGCCGCACCCGGGATAAGTCAACCGGCGTTCCTCCCCACGAGAAGTCGACGACGGCGCAGGCCTCCGGGAGCCCGTGGGGCCGGTGACTGCGGCGCGGCGGCTCAGTCCTCGAGCTTCTCGAACCGCACGCCGGGGTGCGCCGCCTCCAGCTCCTCCCACGTGATGCCGTGCAGCTCGCGGACCCGCACGACCCCGGAGGCGTCCAGCAGGAAGACGCCCCGATCCGCGTAGATGCGGGAGACGCAGCCGACGCCGGTGAGGGGGAACGTGCACTCGGCCAGCAGCTTCGGATCGCCCTTCTTGGTGAAGAGATCCATCATCACGTAGGTGTCCTTGGCGCCGATCGCCAGGTCCATCGCACCCCCGACGGCGGGGATCGCCCCGGGCTTGCCCGTGGACCAGTTGGCGAGGTCGCCGGTCGCGGAGACCTGGTAGGCGCCGAGGACGCACACGTCCAGGTGGCCGCCGCGCATCATGGCGAACGAGTCGGCGTGGTGGAAGTACGCGGCCCCGGGCAGCTCGGTGACGGGGATCTTGCCGGCGTTGATGAGGTCTTCATCGATCTGCTCGCCCTCGGCCTGCGGGCCGAAGCCCAGCATGCCGTTCTCGGTGTGCAGGGTGACGTTCTTCTCCGCCTCCAGGTAGTTGGACACCGTGGTGGGCTGGCCGATGCCCAGGTTCACGAAGGAGCCGGGGGCGATGTCCGCCGCGATCGTACGGGCCAGTTCGTCCTGGGTCAGCGGGGTGTCGGTCTGGGTGATGCTCATCGCTCTCCTCACTTCCCCTCGGCGGCCGGCTCGGCCGCGGTCGTCGTGGCCGCGCACGGCTTCGGCCGGCCCTCCGCCAGGGCAGCCCGCTCGGCGCGCTCCTTCTCCCCGGACTCGGTGTCGATCCGCACCACGGTGTCCGTGTAGATGCCGGGGGTCACCACGTGCTCCGGGTCGATCGGCTCCTCGCGGACCTCGTCCACCTGGACGATCGTGGTGGCGGCGGCCGCGGCCATGACGGGTCCGAAGTTGCGGGCGGTCTTGCGGTACACGAGGTTGCCGTGGCGGTCCGCCGCGTACGCCTTGATGAGCGCGACATCGCCGCGGATCGGGGCCTCCAGCACGTAGTGCGTGCCGTCGATCTCGCGGACCTCCTTGCCCTCGGCCAGCTGCGTGCCGTAGCCGGTGGGCGTGAAGAAGCCGCCGATGCCGGCGCCGCCGGCGCGCAGGCGCTCGGCCAGGTTGCCCTGCGGGACGAGCTCCAGCTCGATCTCCCCGGCACGGTAGGCCTCGTCGAAATGCCACGAGTCGGACTGGCGCGGGAACGAGCAGATGATCTTGGCGACCCGCCGCTCCTTGATCAGCAGCGCCAGGCCCGCGTCCGCCTGGCCCGCGTTGTTGTTGACCACCGTGAGGCCGGTGGCCCCGGACTCGAGCAGCGCGTCGATCAGCTCCATCGGCTGGCCGGCGTTGCCGAACCCGCCGATCAGCACCGTGGCGCCGTCGGTGATGCGGGAGACGGCCTGCGCGGCCGTGTCCACGAACTCCAGCATGGGGACTCCTTGGATGAGGGGGTCGGGTGGGTGCTCGGCCGGACGCGTCAGCGCGCGGCCACGTTCTCGAGGACGACGGCGATGCCCTGGCCCACGCCGATGCACAGCGCGGCCACGCCCCACCGCTCACCGGAGGCCTCGAGGCGGCGGGCCAGCGTGCCGAGCACGCGGGTGCCGGAGGCCCCGAGGGGGTGGCCGATCGCGATCGCGCCGCCCCAGGCGTTCACGATCTCCGGGTCCACGCCCCAGGCGTCCGTGCAGGCCAGGGACTGGGCGGCGAAGGCCTCGTTGAGCTCGACGGCGGCCACGTCCTTCCAGCCGATCCCGGCGCGGGACAGGGCCCGGTTCACCGCCTCCACCGGCGCGTAGCCGAAGAAGTCGGGCTCGTTGGCGGCGGTGGCGCGGCCGGCGATGCGGGCCAGGGGCTCCAGGCCGAGCACATCGGCGCCCGTCGACGAGCCCAGGAGGGCGGCCGAGGCGCCGTCGTTCATGGGCGAGGCGTTGCCCGCCGTGACGGTGCCGTTCTCCCGGCGGAACACGGTGCGCAGGCCGGCGAGGGTCTCGGGGGTGGAGTCCGGGCGGACGGTCTCGTCCCGCTCCAGGTCCGTGCCGGGCACGGCGGCCACGAGAGAGTCATACCGCCCCTCGTCCCACGCCCGCGCGGTAAGGCGGTGCGAGCGCGCGGCGAACTCGTCCTGGCGCTCGCGGGAGATGCCGAAGCGCTCGCGCAGCAGCTCCGTGGCCTCGCCGAGCGAGACGGTCCACTCCGGCGGCATCGCGTCATTGATCAGGCGCCAGCCGAGCGTGGTGTTCGCCGCCGCCAGGTCGTGCATGGGGAACGGGCGGGTGGTCTTGGGCAGCACCCACGGGGCACGGGACATCGACTCCACGCCGCCCACGAGGACCACGTCCGCCTCGCCGGTGTTGATCTGGCGGGAGGCGATGATCGCCGCGTCCAGGGATGAGCCGCAGAGGCGGTTCACGGTGGTGCCGGGGATGGACAGCGGCAGGCCGGCCAGGAGGGTGGCCATGCGGGCCACGTTGCGGTTCTCCTCGCCCGCGCCGTTGGCGTTGCCGAAGACGACCTCGTCGATCCGCTGCGGGGCGGCGGCGTCCGTGCCGGCCTCGATCGGGCGGCCGGCGGCGGCGTCGGCCACGGCCTGGGCGGACGCGGCGCGCAGGCCCTCCAGGCCCGGGGCGCGGTCCACGAGGGTGCGGACCACGTGGGCGGCCATGTCGTCGGGGCGCACCCCCGACAGCGCGCCGCCGACCTTGCCGAAGGGGGTGCGGACGGCGTCGAACACGTAGGCATCGGTGAGGCTCATGGCCTCACCGTAGGACCGCCTCGGCGGGCGGGGAAGGGTGTGTGCGTGACGCGCACGGGCGTGCGCTGTGCGCATAGCGGACTACGCTGGCGGACATGACCGACGACGTCGACGCCCCCGGCGCACGTCCCGCGTCGGGCGGGGACGTGGTGCGCGCCCTGGCGTCCGGTCTGGCGGTGCTGCGCGCGTTCACCCCGGACACCCCCACGCTCTTGGTGAGCGAGGCCGCGACCGCCGCGGGGGTCACCCGGGCCACGGCGCGGCGCATGCTGCTGACGCTCACGGAGCTCGGCTACGCCGTGCAGGACGGGCGGCGGTTCGCGCTGACCCCGCGCGTGCTGGAGCTCGGCCACGGCTACTGGTCCGGCCGGTCCGTCTCCGAGATCCTCCGGCCGATCCTCACCCAGGCCTCGCAGCGCCTGCACCAGTCCTGCTCCGCGGGCGTGCTCCACGGGGCGCACCTGATGTACATCGCGCGTGTGCACACCGAGCGGATCCTGCGGGTGAACCTCGACGTCGGCACGCGCCTGCCCGCGTTCACCACGTCCATGGGCCGCGTGCTGCTGGCCGACCTGCCCGAGGACGAGGCCTGTGCCCTGCTCGCAGGCGCCCCGCGCACCCCCGCCACGGAGCACACCCTCACGGACGTGGACGCGCTGATGGCCGAGCTGGCGCGCGTGCGGGAGCAGGGCCACGCCGTGGTGACCGCGGAGCTGGACGCCCATCTGAGCAGCGTCGCCGTGCCCGTGCGCGACGCCGAGGGGCGAGTGGCCGTGGCGATCAACACGGCGCTGTCCCTCGGGCCGGACCATCGCGACCCGGGCGCGCGCCGGGCGGCCCTGCGGACCGGGGCCCGCGTGCCGGCGCCGCGCACGCCGGAGGTGGCGGCCGCCGTCGTGCAGGCCCTGCCGGTGCTGCGCGCCGCCGCGGACGACGCCGAGGCCGCCCTGGCCGCGCTCCAGCGCTGAGCGCCCACCCCCTTCAGCACTCCCCGCACCCGCATCCGCACCAGCACCAGCACCCGCCCCCGCGAATCGACTGCGGTTCTGACCCTTCTGAGGCCCGGAACGGCCGCCAGAAGGGTCGGAAGTGCAGTGGATTCGGAACGGGAAGGGCAGGGTGGGGGGTCAGGCCGGGAAGCGGCGGAGGTACTCCTCGAGGGAGTCGTCCGGGCGGTCCATCCACGGCACCGGGTGCGCCGCGGCCAGCGTGCCGGTCACGGTCGAGCGGTGCCGCCGGTCGCGGAACGTCCGGACGTCCTCGATCCGGGCGTCGCGCATCTCGAGGAAGGTGCGGGCCACCGCCTCGACGTCCACCTCCGGGCAGTCCGTGTGGGAGGACAGGTCCTGGATGTACGCGCCCTGGTAGGCCAGCGCGGCCGGCGGCCCGTCGATCCGCGTCATCCGCTCGAACCAGGCGTCCATGTCGGCCCGACGCTCCTCATCGCCGGGCACCGGGACGCGGCCGAGCAGCACGTCGCGGGCGAAGAAGGCCTGCGCGTCCAGGAGCGTCAGGGTGAACAGCTGCTGGGTGGCACCCAGGTAGAGCACGCGCGGGTCGGCGTGCCAGACCACGCCCTTCCACAGCCCGAACGGGGCCAGCAGGTTCGGGCCGGCCAGCGCCAGCTCGCCCGGCAGGAAGGGGTAGTGGTGGCGGTAGCCGGTGCACAGCAGCACGGCGTCGTACTCGGCGGTGGAGCCGTCCGCGAAGGTGACCTCCGCACCGTCGAACCCCTGCACCTCGGGGGCCTCGTCCATGCCGGCCGGCCACGCGATGTCCTGCGGGCGGGCACGGTAGGCGGTGGTCACGTGGGCGGCGCCGGCGCGGTGCAGCTGCAGGGCCAGGTCCTGCCCGGAGTAGGAGGAGCCCACCACGAGCACGCGACGGCCCGTGTACGGCTCCGGGCTTCGGTAGTCGTGGGCGTGCTGGACCTGCCCGGGGAAGGTCTCCACGCCGGGCCAGGACGGCAGGTGCGGGGTGTGGAAGTGCCCGGTGGCCACCACGACGCGGTCGAACCGCTCGGTGACGGCCTCGCGCGTGACCAGGTCCTCCGAGGTCACCCCGAACCCGCCGTCGTCGAGCGGCTGCACCCAGCGGACGGCCGTGGCGAACCGGATCTGCGGGCGGATGCGCCCGGCCACCTCGGCCACCCGGCCCACGATGTAGTCCCGCATGGCCTCCCGCGGGAGGTACGAGGACACGGCGCGGCCGAAATGCGCATCGAACGGGTAGTCCGGGTACTCCATGCACTCCTTGGGCCCGTTGATCCACAGGTCCCGGTACATGGCGGAGTGCACGGGCTCGCCGTGGCGGTCCGCGCCGGTGCGCCAGTCCAGGTTCCACTGGCCGCCCCAGTCGTCCTGGCGCTCGAACGCCACGACCTCCGGGACCGCCGCCCCCGCGTCCTCGGCCAGGGCGAGGCTCCTCAGCAGGGCCATGCCGGACGGGCCGGCTCCGATCAGGGCGACGCGCTCACGCATGGGTGTCCTTCCGAGAGTGGGGGTGGGGCGGCTCGGCCCGACCGTAGCACCGGCCCCCGCGAATCGACTGCGGTTCTGACCCTTCTCCGGGGTGGAACGGCCGCCAGAAGGGTCACAAGTGCAGCGGGCCACCCGCACCATGATCGACCCGCCGAACGGGGCGCGGCGGACAAGGGTCACGGCCGCCACGGCCATGAGTCCGAGGCCGTAGAGGAGGCCGGCCGGGTCCCACATGCCCAGCACGACGCCGGACCCGGCGTCGGCAAGGTCGGCATCGTGCCGGGCGAAGACCTCCTGGGCCAGCTGGAACGCGATGCTCCGGGGAGTACTCCCAGCTTCCTCTACGGCATGCGATACTCCCATCATTCATTACTCAATTCACGCGCCGTGCATGGCAGCCGTTGGCCACAACGGCATGTGACATCACTGCGCCCTCCCGAAGGAGCATCGTGGCCCGCAAGAGCAATCCTGTGTATTACGACGCCAACGGCAATGTCGTGCAGCCCCCCGCGAAGAAGAAAGGGGGGTGTCTCAAGTACGCCCTGATCGGCCTGCTCGCCCTGATCGTGATCGCCGTCCTCGCCTCCATGATGGGCGGCGGTTCGAACAGCACCTCGGAGGGGGGCGGAGAGGCCGCCTCCCAGGGCGAGACCAGCTCCAGCGACGAGGCAGCCAAGGTCGGCCTCGGCCAGGAGTTCACCGTGGGCGACTGGGCCACGACCGTTGAGTCGGTCGATACGCCCGTCGCGAGCGTCGGCCCGTCCGGCTTCTCCACGGAGGCCCAGGGCGAGTTCGTGCCCGTGCAGATCAGCGCGAAGAACAACGCCAAGGAGGAGCGGACGTTCTTCGCCGACAGCGTGAAGCTCGTCAGCGCAGACGGGGCCGAGTACAGCTACAGCACGGACGCATCGATCTACGGCACCGAGAACGGCATGAACATCGAGCCGACCAACCCGGGCAACGTGGCCAGCGGCTACCTGTGGTTCGACGTTCCGGCAGGGACCGAGATCACCCAGGTCAAGGTCTCCGGGGGCGGCCTCTCCCTCGATCAGCCGGTGGTCGTCGAGCTCGACTGATCAGCGCGCAGACGAGGCCCCATGTCCTTCCCGGGCATGGGGCCTCGTGCGCGCTGTGAACGTTGCGCTCAGAGCGGCCTGCCCTCGGCGAGGTCGGCGTCCTCCTGGGCGAGCTTGAACGCGATGTTCGCCGCCGGCACGGAGGCGTAGACCGCGGTCTGCAGGAGGATCTCCTGGATCTCCTCCCGGGTCAGGCCGTTGCGCAGGGCGGCGCGCGGGTGCATGGCGCACTCGTCCCAGTAGCCGCCGGCCACCATGGCGGAGATGGTCACGGCTGAGCGCATCCGCCGGTCCAGACCGGGCCGCGTCCAGATCGTCCCCCATGCGTAGCGGGTGATCAGGTTCTGGAAGTCCTCGGTGGTGGCGTCCTTCCTCGCCTCGGCGCGGTCCACGTGGGCGTCGCCCAGGACCTCGCGGCGCACGGCCCTGCCCGCGTCGAGCACCTCCTGGGAGGTGCGGTCCATGTCGTGCCCGATGGGCTGCTCGGCGCTCATGCGCAGTCTCTCCTCGTGGTGGGGGCGTCGTCGTGCGGGGCAGGGCGGGAGGGGGCGGGCGGCTCAGCGCGCCGGGAAGGCGGCCAGGGCCGCGGCGGTGCGCTCGGGCTGCTCGAGGGGGGCCTGATGGGCGGTCTCGTCGAACACGTGGGTCACGGTGCCCGGCACCGCGGCGGCGATCTCCTCGCCCGCCGAGGGCGGGGTGACCTGGTCCGCCACGCCGTGGATCGTGAGGACGGGGACGGCGATCTCCCCGAGGCGCCCGCGCACGTCGAAGTCGGCCAGCGCCTCGCACAGGCGCGCGTAGGAATGGCGGTCCGCCTCCTGCAGGGTGTGCAGCAGGCCCGTCGTCCGCTCCGGGTGGGCCGCGATGAACCCGTCGGCGAACCAGCGCTGCGCCGAGCCCTCGACGAGGGTCGGGGTGCCGGCACGCTCCACGAGCTCGGCGCGCTCGCGCCAGGACCCCGCCTCGCCGATCTTCGCGGCGGAGCAGATCACGGCCACACCGGAGACGGTGTCCGCGTGGTCCAGGGCCAGCTGCAGCGCCACGCACCCGTTGAGGGAGACGCCCGCGAAGTGCACGGGCAGGTCCGCGGGAACGGTGCCGTCCTCCTGCAGCGCCTGCACGGCGGCGACGACGGCGTCCGCCAGCTCCGCCATCGAGAACGGCTCGGCGTGGGGCTCGGAGGCGCCGTGGCCGGGCAGGTCGTAGCCGACCACCACGGTGTCCTCAGGGAGCTGCTGCGCGGCGAGGCTCCACAGGGCCTGGACGCCGGTGCCGAGGCCGGCGCCGACCACGAGCACGCGGGCGGGGTCCTGGGCGGGCTTCAGGAGGGTGGTGGTGACACGGGGGGTGCTCATGGGCGGTCCTTCCTCTGCGGCGGCGCCGCACCCCGAGGGGCGCGGCCGGTTCTGACGGAGATGGTCTCAGGTGCGGGGCGGCGTCGTCGTGCCCCGGCGGGCGGCGAGGAGGCGGTCCACGAGGGCCTCGGCCTCCCCCGTGTAGGCGGCGGGGTCGAGGAGGTCGTCGAGGCGGGCGTCCGGAACGGACTCCGGGACCGCCGCGCGCAGCAGGGCGCGGAAGTTCCCCTCGCACGCCAGGGAGCGGTCCACGACGTCCTGGATCAGCCGCTTCCCGGAGCCCGGCTCGCCGGAGGCCTCGTCCAGCTCCGGAGCCAGCTCGGCCATGATCCGCTCGGAGACGAGCAGCGGGCCGGTGAGCTCCAGGTTGCGCCGCATGCGGTCCTCGTGGACGCGCAGGCCGGAGACGAGCTCGCGGGTCAGGGCCGCGGTCCCGCCGGCCACCCGCAGCAGGCGGCGCAGCGCGGGCCACTCGGCGTGCCAGGCCCCGTCCGGGCGCTCGTCGTCCGCGGCGCCGGCCGCCGTGTACACCCGCGCCGCGAGCCCGGGGGCGGACAGCGCGGCGGAGCGGATCAGCACGGAGAGCACGGGGTTCTGCTTGTGCGGCATCGCGGAGGAGCCGCCGCGGCCGGCCGCAAGCGGCTCACCGAGCTCGCCGTTCTCGATCCGCGCCGATGTCAGCACGTCGTTGGCGATCTTCCCGCACGCGGCCACGACGTCGGCCAGGGCCGCGGCCACGCCCGTGACGGCCATGCGGTTCGTGTCCCAGGGCCCGGCGGGGGCGGCGAGGCCCAGCTCGGCGGCGAGGTCCTCGACCAGGGTGAACGCGGTGACCTCGGGGCCGAGGGTCCCCGCGCGGTGCGCGCGGTCGACGTGCCCGGACAGGGAGGCCAGGGTGCCGGCGGCGCCGCCCCACTGGACGGGCAGGTCCGCGACGGCGGCGGCGAGCCGATCCGCGGCCTGGCCGAGGCCGTCGAGCCAGTTCGCGGCGCGCAGCCCGAAGGTGGAGGGCAGGGAGTGCTGGGCGAGGGATCGGGCGACCATCGGCGTCGAGCGGTGGGCGCGGGCCAGCTCCGCAAGCGCGTCCTGCGCGGCGGCGAGGTCCTCGGCCAGGATCGCGCCCACCCGGCCCACCATGACCATCAGCGCGGAGTCCACGACGTCCTGGCTCGTGGCGCCCAGGTGCACGGCGCGGGAGCCGGCCGGCAGCTGCGCGCGCAGCGCCTTCAGCGCCGGGATCAGGGGGGGTGCCGCCGCCCTGGGCCCCGCGGGCGAGCGCGGCGAGGTCGTAGGCGTCCGGGTCGCCCGCCGCCGCGGCGGCCGCCGCCTCCGCCTCCGTGGCGAGCCCGTGCCGGGCGAGCACGCGCACCCATGCCGCCTCGACGTCGAGCAGGTGCCCCAGGAAGGTGCGGTCCGCGGTGGCGGCCTCCGCCCGACTGCCGGCCCAGGCCGGATCCAGGAGGCCGACGTCGGCGACGGCGGCTGAGGTCATGGCGGGCTCCTGGGGTCGGAGGGGTGGGATCGGGCTCCGGAGGCGGCGTCAGGCCCGACCCGTCCCGCGTGTGGGAGGGGCCGGGCCTGCGGCCGAGGCCGGCGTCAGTCGAGCTCGGGGTACTCGATGCCGGGGAACTGCAGGAACACGGTCTCCTTCGGTGCGTGCTCCCCGGGGCCCTGGATCCAGATGTCGAACTCGAGCGAGCCGTCGTCGTTCCGGGTGCCGATCAGGGTGCGACGGCGGTCCTCGTCGAGGGAGGTCAGGAACGCGTCCTGCACGATCGCCTCGGCGTCCTCGGGCAGGTACACGCGGGTGTGCAGCTTGTTCAGCAGGCCGCGGGCGAACACGACGACGTGGATGAACCGGGCGCGGTCCTCGTTCACCACGCCGGGCTCCACGGTGGAGAAGGTGTAGCGGCCCGCGTTGTCCACGGCGCAGCGGCCCCAGCCGGTGAAGGTGAAGCCGTCCTGGACGAGGGAGCCGTCCTCCTGCGAGATGACGCCCTCGGCGTCGGCCTGCCAGATCTCGATCATGGCGTCCGGGATCGGATCGCCGTTGCCGTCGTAGACGGTGCCGAACAGGCGCATCGCGTCCGCGCGGCCCGCGGGGACCAGCTGGTGGCCGTCGCGCCACGGCAGGTGGACCTGCTCGTAGCCGTTCGCGTAGCCGAAGAACGGGCCGATGGTCTGGCCCGGGGTGGGGACCAGCCTCCCGTCGGCGGTGCGCTCGGTGGTCTCGTCGATCCGCATCAGTGATCGCCCTCCTCGTCTTCCATCCAGGTGCGGTGGCTGCCCGTGAGCACGATGTCCCACCAGTAGCCGGTGTTCCACTCGTGGCTGGTCACCGAGTGGTCGTAGGTGGCCACGAGCCGGTCGCGGGCGGCCTGGTCCGTGATGCCCTGGTAGATCGGGTCCAGCGGGAACAGCGGATCGCCCGGGAAGTACATCTGGGTGATCATGCGCTGCGTGAAGTCCGTGCCGAACAGGGAGAAGTGGATGTGCGCCGGGCGCCACGCGTTGCGGTGGTTCTTCCACGGGTACGGGGCCGGCTTGATGGTGGTGAACTCGTAGGTCCCGTCCGCGCCGGTCAGTGTGCGGCCGATGCCCGTGAAGTTCGGGTCCAGCGGCGCGGGGTGCTGGTCCCGCTTGTGCACGTAGCGGCCGGCCGCGTTGGCCTGCCAGATCTCCACCAGCTGGTGGCGCACGGGGCGGCCGTCGTCGTCGAGCACGCGGCCGCGCACCTTGATGCGCTCGCCGATCGGCTCGCCGTTCTGGCCGACGGTCAGGTCCGCCTCGAGCGGGTGCACGTCGCGGTGGCCGAAGGCCGGGGACCACAGCTCCACGGTCTCGGGGTCGGCGTGCACGAGCGACTTGGTGGGGTGGCGGAACACCGACGAGCGATAGGGCGGGAAGTCGAGCCGCGGCTGGGTCTCGCCCTGGGCCTGGGCATGGACGGCCGCGATCTCTTCACTGATCTGCCCCTGTGAGTCGCGGGTGGCGGCTGGATCGAGCACGTGGGCGCTGTCGAACGTGTCGTCGTCCTTGGCCTGGGCGGCGATGCTCACGTCGGCTCCTTTCTCTGCGGGGTCGGGGATCGGTCGGGCTCAGGCGGAGGGCCAGCCGGTGTACTGCTCGGCGAGGAACTGCCGTCCGTAACGGGACTGGACCACGTTGCGGAGCTCACCGCGCACGCGCATGTCCTCGAACTCCGAGGCGTCCGGGCGGGCGTGGAGCATGGTGGTCATCCAGTAGGAGAAGTTCTGGTCCTTCCACACGCGGGTCAGCGCCGTCTCCGAGTAGGCGTCGAGCAGGTCGCGCGAGCCCGTGGCGGCCCACGACTCGAGCGCCTCGGCCAGGACGCGCACGTCCGCGAAGGCGAGGTTCAGGCCCTTCGCCCCGGTGGGCGGGACGGTGTGTCCGGCGTCGCCGGCGAGGAAGACGTTGCGGTGACTCAGCGGTGTGCGCACATAGGAGCGGAAGCCGAGCACCGTCTTGTCGATGATGGGGCCGGTCTTGAGGGTGAAGCCGTCCGGGCCGGCCACGATGCGCTGCAGCCGGTCCCAGATCCGGTCGTCGGACCAGTCCTCCACGCGGGTCGAGGGGTCGCACTGGAAGTACATGCGCTGCACGGTCTCCGAGCGCTGCGAGATCAGGCCGAAGCCATGCTCGGAGCGGGCGTAGATCAGCTCAGGCGAGGACTTGGGCGCCTCGGCGAGGATGCCGAACCAGGCGAAGGGGTACGCGTGGAAGTGGTCCTCGCCCTCGGTGTCGCGCTGGAGGGCCTTGCGGACGGTGGAACGCGAGCCGTCCGCGCCCACGAGGATGTCGCAGCGCAGTTCCTCGACCGGCCCCTCCTCGCCAGCGGCCACGGAGCGGAACCGGACGCCGGGGGTGTCCGAGTCGACGTCGAGCACCTCGAGCACCTCGGTCTCGAAGCGGACGTCGCCGCCGTCGCGCCGCCGCGCCGCGGCGAGGTCGACGAAGACCTCGTTCTGCGCGTACAGGGTGACCGTGGCACCCACGAGCTCCGGGAAGTCCAGGGCATGCGACTCGCCGTCGAAGCGCAGGATGATGCCGCGGTGCTCGTCGCCCACCGTCCTCACCCGGCCGTCGACGCCCATGTCCGTCAGCATCTCCACGCTGGGCTGCTCGAGGATGCCCGCGCGGTGGGTGTGCGCGATGGTCTCGGGGTCACGGGACTCGAGGACGACGTTGTCGATCCCCTGCCGCGCGAGCAGGTGGGAGAGCATCAGGCCGGCGGGCCCGCCGCCGACGATGCCGACGCGGGTGCGGGTCACGGGGGGCTGGGTCATGGCGTCCTTTCCGGGGGACGTCACCGGTCGGGCCGGGCGGGTCGGGCCGCGCGGCCGGGGCCGGCGGCGGAGGTCCCGACCATCCTGTGGCGCAGGACACGGCCCGCGCCCGGCCGTTCTCACTCAGTGAGAATGGCCGCCGAGTCCGCGGGCGATCCCCCGGGCGGCCGTCATCAGCAGGGGCGGCACCCCCGGGGTGTACGGCGCCTCGCGGGGGACGACGACCCCGAGCGCGGCCGCCGCCACGCCGTCGGCCCCGCGGACCGGCACGGCGACCCCCCGGGACTCCTCGTCCAACGCGCCGTCCACGGCCGCGTACCCCTCCCGCCGCACATCCGCCAGAAGCGCTCGCAGCCGCGGCTCGCTGGGCGTGGCCACCCGCGCCCGCACGCCCGCGGGCACCGCACGCCCCGACTCGAGGGGATGGTGATCCACGACGGCGCCGAGCCGGTCCCGGTGCCGGGCGATGAACCGCTCCGCCGTCTCGACCGGGGCGTGGGTGAGCAGCACGAGTCCCAGGGCGGTGGTGAACGGCGGCAGCCGACCCGCGACGTCCGCCTGGTTCACCACGGCCCCCTGGGAGGAGAGCCGGGCGAGCACGAGGACGCCGTCGTCGTCGAGGACCGCGAGCTGCGTGTGCTGCCGCAGGACCGACTGCACGTCCACGAGGAACGGCATGGCCGTCCGGGCCAGGGACATGCTCGGCGCGCTCCGGGAGGCCATCTCCCACAGCCGCAGGCCGGGCCGGACCACGCCGTCCTCGTCCTTCTGCAGCAGCTCGGCGCGCACCAGCCGGTCCACCCACCGATAGGCGGTGGCCAGGGGCAGCTCGGTGCGCCGGGCCAGGGCCGCCACGGTCAACACCGGACGCTCCGCGTCGAACGCGAAGCGGACCCGGATCAGCCGGTCCAACGTGCCGCTCGCGCCGACCCGCTCACGTCAGGAAGTCGCGCGCGACCTCGAGGAAGCGGTCGTTGGCCTCCTGCTCGCCGATGCTCACGCGCACGCCCTCGCCCGCGAACGCTCGCACGGACAGGGCCTGGGCCTGGGCGGCCTCGGCGAACGCCTGCGTGCGCTCACCGAGCGGCAGCCACACGAAGTTGGCCTGCGAAGAGGGCAGGTCCCAGCCGGCCCCGGCCAGAGCGGCGGCGACGCGCTCGCGCTCGTCGACGACGACCTGCACGCGCTCGAGGACCTCGTCCAGGTGCTCGAGCGAGGCGATCGCGGCCTCCTCGGCCACCGTGGACACCGCGAACGGGGTGGCCACGGTGCGCAGGGCCTTCGTGATCTCCGGCTGCGAGACCGAGTAGCCCACGCGCAGGTTGGCCAGGCCGTGCGCCTTCGAGAAGGTGCGCAGCACGACGACGTTCGCGTGCTTGCGGTACATCTCCAGGCCCTTGACCGCGTCCTCGTCGCGGACGAACTCCACGTAGGCCTCGTCGATGACCACGAGGATGTGCGCGGGCACGCGCGCCAGGAAGTCCTCGACCTCGGCGGTCGTGAGCACGGGGCCGGTCGGGTTGTTGGGGGTGCAGAGCAGGATCACGCGGGTCCGCTCTGTGATCGCCTCCAGCATGGCCGGCAGGTCGTGGCGGTGGTCCGCGGTGAGCGGCACCTGCACGTCCACGGCGCCGGCGGTGCGCACCACGATCGGGTAGGCCTCGAAGGAGCGCCACGCGAAGATCACCTCGTCGCCCTCCCCGGCCTCGCCGTGGCCGGCGAAGGCGGTGATGACCTGGGCCAGGGCGCCGAGGGAGCCGGCGCCGGTCACGACGTCGTCCGCCGGGACGTCCAGGTGCGCGGCCAGGGCCTGGCGCAGGCCGGTGGAGAGGGTGTCCGGGTAGCGGCAGAGGGTGCTGGGCGCGCCCTCCGGGCCGGTCACGACCTGACGCACCCGGTCGATCACGCCGGACACGGGCGCGTAGGGGTTCTCGTTCGAGGAGAGCTTGTAGGGGTGCAGGCCCGGGACGGCGACCGGCGGCTTGCCGGCGGCGTACGGCGGCAGCATGCCGACCTTCTTGTGGGGGGCGACCACGGCGGGCGTCTGCGGTGCGTCATCAGTCATGGCCACCAGGGTAATGCGGGCCGCGGACGCTGTGATCCGCCCCACGGGCCCCGGGGTTCAGGCTGCGCCGAAGGCGACGGCGACGGCCCGGGCCGCCTCACCGAGCCGGTCTCCGAGGCGCGCGGGGTCCTCCGGCCGCGTCGCGTAGACCACGGCGAGGGCGGCGGGCAGCTGGCCCGGGACCCGCAGCGGCACGGCCACCGAGGAGACGCCGGTGATGACCTCGTCGGAGCTGACGGCCCAGCCGCGCTCCCGCACGTCGTCGAGCTCGGGCCGCTCGGGCGGGGCCTCGCCGGGCAGCCGCGCCCACTCCTGTCCGGTCAGGGCGACGGCGATCGCCATCCCCGGCGCCCCGATCCCGAGGGGGTGCCGGGTCCCCGGCCGCTGCGTGACGAGGTTGCCGCTCGGCGGCTCGGCCGTGGCCAGGGTGAGGCAGTGCGCGCCGTCCCACACCACCAGGAACGCGGTCATGCCCAGGTCCGTGGAGACGGCGGTCAGGTGCGGCATGGCCGCCGCGCGTAGATCCTGCTCCACCCGGCGGGCGAGGACGGCCAGGCCGGGGGCGGCGTGGACGCGGCCGAGGCCGTCGCGGCGCAGCAGGCCGTGGGTCTCGAAGGTGCGCAGCACACGGTAGGCGACCGAGCGATGGACGCCCAGGCCGTCGGCGAGGTCGGCGATGGTGGGCGGCTCGGGCGCCTCCACGACGGTCTCGAGCAGGGTGAGCGCGCGGGAGAGCGTCTGGGAGGGCGCGCCCTCCCGGACCGGGCCGCCGTCGTGCTCCGCCATCCGTGCTCCTCGCCTCGCGTGCCGGACGTGACGCGCCCGGGGCGTGTTCGACCCGCGCGCCGGTTGTGAACCCGGTCACGTCCGCGTACAGTCTGGCACACATGTGTTCCCAGGGGGAACACCGTGTTCTCTGAGAGAACACGCCGTCGGGTGGCACGCGCGCCGCGCAGCGACATCCCCCGCAGCGAAAGGACCCTCATGCTCTTCCACCACCACGGCTACGTCTCCACGAACCCGCGCGTCCAGGTGGCGGCCGGCATCGGCCTGGACCGCCCCGCCGAGCTGCCGGACGAGATGGACGTGCTGATCGTCGGCTCGGGCCCGGCCGGCATGATCGCCGCCGCCCAGCTCGCGATGTTCCCGGACGTCCACACCCGCATCATCGAGCGCCGCCCCCACCGCCTCGAGATCGGCCAGGCGGACGGCATCCAGGCACGCTCCGTGGAGACCTTCCAGGCCTTCGGCTTCGCGAGCGAGATCATCGACGAGGCCTTCGACCTGACCTCCATGGCGTTCTGGAACCCGGCCGAGGATGACGCGGACACGATCGTGCGCACCTCGCTGGCCGAGGACGACCCGGAGGGCGTCTCCGAGTTCCCGCACCTGATCGTGAACCAGGCCCGCATCCTGGACTGGTTCGCCGAGTACATGAAGAACTCCCCCACCCGCGCGCGGCCGGACTACGGCTGGGCGTTCGAGACCCTCGAGGACACGAACGACGGCGAGCACCCCGTGCTCGTGACCCTGCGCCGCACCGTGGACGCCCAGGGCAACGCCCTCGAGGACCCCGCCTCGGGACCAACCCGCCAGGTGCGCGCCAAGTACGTGGTGGGCGCGGACGGCGCGGGCTCCCGCGTCCGCAAGGCGATCGGCCACACCCTGACCGGCGACGCCGCGAACCACGCGTGGGGCGTCATGGACGCGCTGGCCGACACGGACTTCCCGGACATCCGCACCAAGTGCGCGATCCACTCGTCCAGCGGCTCGATCCTCCTGATCCCCCGCGAGGGCGGCCACCTGTTCCGCATGTACGTGGACCTCGGCGAGGTCCCGGCGGACGACAACCACCAGGTGCGCCAGACCCCGCTCGAGGAGATCATCCGCCGGGCCCAGCAGATCCTGCGCCCCTACACGCTGGACGTGAAGGAGGTCGCCTGGCATTCGGTGTACGAGGTGGGCCACCGCCTCACCTCGGGCTTCGACAACCGCGAGCGCGTGGCCCACCCCAACGTGTTCCTGCTCGGCGACGCCTGCCACACCCACTCCGCGAAGGCCGGCCAGGGCATGAACGTGTCCATGCAGGACGGCTGGAACCTCGGCTGGAAGCTGGGCCAGGTGCTCTCCGGGATGGCCCCGGCCGAGCTCGTGCCGACCTACTCGGAGGAGCGCAAGGAGATCGCCAAGAACCTGATCGACTTCGACAAGGAGTGGTCGACGCTCATGGCCAAGCCCACCTCCGAGCTGGGCGACCCGAACGAGGTGGCCGAGTTCTACACGAAGACCGCCGAGTTCCCGGCCGGCTTCATGACGCAGTACCGGCCCTCCCTCCTCACCACGGACGCCACCGGTCAGGCGCTGGCGCAGGGCTACCCCATCGGCAAGCGCTTCAAGTCGGCGCTGGTGGAGCGCTCGTGCGACACCAACGTCAAGCACCTGGGCCACCTGCACCGCGCGGACGGCCGTTGGCGCGTCTACGTGTTCGCCGACGCCGCCTCCCCGCGCGCCGAGGATTCGAAGGTCGCGGCGTGGGCGAAGGCGATCGAGGAGGACCCGCGGTCCTTCCGCAACCGCCACACCCCGTCGGACGGGCCGGAGGACGCCCGCTTCGACATCAAGGTCGTGTACCAGCAGAAGCAGACCGAGTTCGCCCACCCGGACGTGCCGTCGATCTTCCGGCCGACCACCGGCTCCCTCGGCCTGCACGACCTGAACAACATCTTCGCCACGTGCCGGCCCACGCACGGCGAGGACATCTTCGAGGCCCGCGGCATCAGCCGTGACGGCGCCGTCGTCGTGGTCCGCCCGGACCAGTACGTCTCCGGCGTCTTCGGCCTGGACGAGGTCGACCGCCTGAACGCGTTCTTCGCCGGCGTGCTGCTCGACGCGAACTGAGCGAGCGGGCGACGGGCACCCCGCCGCCGGCGCGCTCACCGGGATCCCGGGGGCAGGTGGCCCCGCTCGGGCGGCGTGCGGCGCAGGCGCACCGCCCGGCTCGAGGCCACGGTGCCGGCGGTCAGCCCGGCCAACGCGGCGGAGAGCCCGGCGACCTCCGCCCGGGACGCGGGCTCGGCGGCCTCGAACTGCCGGATCAGGTCCACCTGGGCGTCGAAGTCGTGGGCGACGCCCAGGTCGTCCTCGACCGCCAGCGGAGAGGCGGTTCGGAAGCCACCCCCGGGCGCATCCCATCCGTGGCCGGCCGGGTGGAAGACCACCTCGGCCCGGCGCGACGAGACGGGGGTGGGCGCCCCGTCCGCGGCGACGGCCAGGTCCCCGTCCGAGGAGAACTCCAGCACCGCGGTCCGCCCGGTCTCCACCGCGTTGCCCGACGGCGCCGCGATCGTCATGACGCCGGCCACCGGATACACGGACGTGAAGTCCTCACGACCGGCCAGGTTGACGGCGTGCACCCCGCCCTGGGAGTAGCCGGCCAGGACGAGCGGTGCGCCGTGCGGGACGCCGGCCGCCTCGAGCGCCGCCCGCACCGCCGGGGCCGTGACCTCGGACTCGGAGCCGAGGGCGTCCAACAGTCCGCCGGCGTCCCACGGGTCGGTCGACTCGGGATCCGGGATCAGGCCGCCGCGGGTGCCCGGCAGGCCCACCACCCAGGCCCGACTCCCGTTCTCTCGCACCACCTCCGTGACCGTGAGGTCTCCGTCCCCCTCCGCGCGCGGGATGAGCGAGGCCAGCCCCGTGGCCGAGCCGTCCAGCAGGGCGGGCGCCGTCGGCCGGTCCTGCGGCGCCCCGTGCGGGGTCACCGCGCCCCGGGGCGCCGCGCCGGCGAGGGTCAGGGCGTCCGCCGTCACGGTCCATGCCTCGTCCGGGGAGACCCGCAGCGCCTCGGTGAGGTCCGACGCGGCATCCGTCCCCTTCTTCGCGGCGGAGGAGACGGGCCGCTTCAGCACGCGCTTCTGCGCCCTCGTCAGCATCTTCACGTCGATCCGTGCCAGGGCCGCGAGCAAGGGGAACCCGGCGGCCGCGAGCATGGCGGCCACGATGGCCTCGGGCACCGCCTGGACGACGTCCTGCACGAGCCGCTCCGCCTCGCGGGTGGTGAGGCCGTCATGGCCGTCCCGCCAGAGCAGCGCCGGCAGTTCCCCCAGGGAGGCGTCCTCGGCGGCCATGATGCCGGCCGCCGCGCGCTCGGCCTCCTCGTAGCGGGCCGCCGCGGAGAGCAGGTCACGGTGCAGCTCGGCGCACTGCTCCGACAGGTTCCGCACCCGACCGACCGCCTCCGCCAGTCGGTCCTGCAGCAGGGCGGCGGAGGCGAGCCACGTGGCCGACCGGCCCAGCCCGAAGGCGGCCGCGTCGACCTGCCACGAGGCTCCGGCCGCCTCGTCGGCGGCGTGCTCGTGCCGCCCGGCCACGACGCGCATCTCCTCGGCCTCCGCGTAGATCGAGCCCGGTCCGCCGTGCGTGCTGAAGGCCACCGCCCCCGGGCCGGCACCCCGCCCGCCGGTCACGCCGCCACCGCCAACGAGCGCAGGACGGCCAGCGCCGTCTCCTCGGCCGCCCACTCCCGGGCCTCGGCGTCTCGGCGTGCGTCCTCCGCCTCCCGCTCGGCGGTGGCCCGCAGGGCGAGCCACTCCCCGGCCTCCCGTTCGAGCCCCGCCGCCAGGGTCGCCGCCCGCCGCACGGCCTCCCCATAGGCGCCGGCGGCCTCGCCGCGCCATGCCGTGTGCAGCGCCGAGCGCACGTCCGTGGCGGCGCTGACCAGCCCGCCCAGCGCCGTGCGCAGCTGCGTCTGGGCCACGGCGAGGTCGGCGAGGGCCTGCTCGGCGGCCTCCCGCTCGCGCCGGGCGGGGTCGGCCCACGCGACCAGGCGGGCGGCGTCGTCGTCGAGTCCGACGGCCCGCAGGGCCGTGGCGATCTGCTGAGGTCCGATGAGGGGTGACATGCGGCCACCGTAGGGAGGGCCCGGGCCCCGCGACTGCGGCGAGGGGCGATCCGGGGATGGGGGACGCCGTCGGGACGCCTGTGCAGGAGCCAACCCTCTCGCACCGTCCCGGCGGCCGCGTCGCACCCGGGTCGCGCCGGCTTCGGCGTGTTGACCGAGGTCACACCCTGGCCTATTCTGAACGAGCGGTCAGTAATTCGATGCGCCCCGGTGCGCCCTGACCACGGAACCAGCCCGCACTCAGCGTGAGGTGATCCCCATGACGCAGACCAGCTCCCCCCAGCACCTGGCCTCCGTCCCGTCCCCCGAGGATGCGGCCGGCCAGGAGAACTTCGATCGCCTGATCGCGGAGGACTCACGCATCGAGCCCCGCGACTGGATGCCCGAGGCGTACCGCAGGTCCCTGACCCGCCAGGTCTCCCAGCACGCGCACTCCGAGATCATCGGCATGCAGCCGGAGGCCAACTGGATCACCCGAGCCCCCTCCCTGAAGCGCAAGGCGATCCTCATGGCCAAGGTCCAGGACGAGGCCGGCCACGGCCTGTACCTGTACTCCGCCGCCGAGACCCTCGGCACCCCGCGGGACGAGCTGAACGCGCAGCTGCTCTCCGGCCGCGCGAAGTACTCCTCGATCTTCAACTACCCGGCCCGCACCTGGGCGGACATGGGCGCGATCGGCTGGCTCGTCGACGGCGCCGCGATCTGCAACCAGGTGCCGCTGTGCCGCGCCTCCTACGGCCCGTACGGCCGCGCGATGGTGCGCATCTGCAAGGAGGAGTCGTTCCACCAGCGCCAGGGCTGGGAGATCCTCTACGAGCTCTCGCACGGCACCCCGGAGCAGAAGCAGATGGCCCAGGACGCCGTGGACCGCTTCTACGGCCCGGCCCTGCAGATGTTCGGCCCGCCGGACGAGGACTCCCCCAACTCCCGCCAGTCCATGGCGTGGAAGGTCAAGCGCTTCTCCAACGACGACCTTCGCCAGCGCTTCGTGGACATGATCGTCCCGCAGGCCGAGGCCCTCGGCCTCACCCTGCCGGACCCGGACCTGAAGTGGAACGAGGAGCGCGGCCACTACGACTTCGGCGAGCTGGACTGGGACGAGTTCATGTCCGTGATCAAGGGCAACGGCCCCATGAACACCCAGCGCATGGCCCGCCGCATCCAGGCCCACGAGGAGGGCGCCTGGGTCCGCGAGGCCGCCGCCGCCTACGCCCGCCGCCAGGCCGAGCAGAACGCGCCGGCCGAGACCCACCTGATCGGAGCCTGACCCATGAGCGAGACCACCGCCGCCTCCCACGCCTGGCCCCTGTGGGAGGTCTTCGTCCGCGCCAACCGCGGCCTCTCCCACGTGCACGCCGGCTCGCTGCACGCCCCGGACGCCACCCTGGCGCTGCGCAACGCGCGTGACCTGTACACCCGCCGCAACGAGGGCACCTCCGTGTGGGTCGTCCCGGCCGAGGCCATCGCGGCCTCAGACCCGGACTCCAAGGGCGGCTTCTTCGAGTCCGCGCAGGGCAAGTCCTACCGTCACGCCACCTACTACCAGCAGTCCGAGGGGGTGCCGCACCTGTGAGCTTCGCGACCAACGACTCCGCCACGAGGCACTCCGCGGGCGTGGCCATCACCGCCGAGGAGATCGCGGCGGGCGAGCAGAAGGCGAGCGACGACGTCGCCCGCTACGCCCTCGCCCTCGGCGACGACGCCCTGATGCTCGGCCAGCGCCTGTCCTGGTGGATCTCCCGCGCCCCGGAGCTCGAGGAGGACATCGCCCTGGGCAACATCGCCCTGGACCTCGTGGGCCACGCCCGCTTCCTCCTCTCCTACGCCGGCACCGCGTGGGGCAAGACCGAGGACGAGCTCGCGTACTTCCGCGACGAGGAGGAGTTCCGCTCCGTCCGCCTCGTGGAGGCCGAGAACGGCGACTTCGCCAAGACGATCGCCCGCCAGCTGTACTACTCCTTCTACTCGTACGAGCTGTACACCCGCCTGCGCGAGTCCACGGACTCCACGCTCGCCGCCATCGCGGACAAGGCCCTCAAGGAGGTCCTGTACCACCAGGACCACGCCGCCCTGTGGCTGCAGCGCCTGGGCCTGGGCACCGAGGAGTCGAAGCGCCGCATGCAGCGCGGCCTGGACGAGCTGTGGCCCTACGTGGCCGAGCTCTTCCACGACGACGACGTCGTCCGCGCCCTCGCCGAGCAGGGCGTCGCCGTGCTGCCGTCCTCGCTCGAGGAGCCCACGATGACCCGCATCCGCGCGGCCATCGAGGAGGCCGGCCTGACCGTCCCGACGACGGGCACCGCCCGCGGCGGCGACCGTTCCGGTGCCATGAGCGAGTACCGCGGGTACATCCTCGCGGAGATGCAGTCCCTGGCGCGCCGTCACCCGGGAGCGACCTGGTGACCACCGCCAGCGAGCTGCGCCCCGCCGATCCCGCCGACGCGCGGGTCTGGGATGCGGCCTCCACCGTGCACGACCCGGAGATCCCCGTGCTGTCCATCGCGGACCTCGGGATCCTCCGGGAGGCACGGGCCGATGGCGAGAGGGCCGTCGTCGTCATCACGCCCACCTATTCCGGCTGTCCCGCCATGGACACCATCACCACGGACGTCAGCCGCGCGCTCGAGCGCGCCGGGTTCCCCGACGCCGAGGTGCGCCTGGTGCTCCAGCCGGCGTGGACCACGGACTGGATGACGGACGAGGGCAAGGCCAAGCTCAACGAGTACGGCATCGCCCCGCCCGTCGCGCGCACCACGGACGGCCCGGTCAGGATCGGCATGGCCGTGAAGTGCCCGCGCTGCCACTCCCTGAACACCCGCGAGATCACCCGCTTCGGCTCCACCTCCTGCAAGGCCCTCTACACCTGCCGGGAGTGCCTCGAGCCCTTCGACTACTTCAAGGTGCACTGATGACCGAGACCACCGACGTCCCCACCACCGGCAAGCGCCGCGCCACGTTCAACACCCTCGAGGTGTCCGAGCTGCGCCGCCTGACCGACGACTCCGTGGAGATCACCTTCGCGGTGCCCGAGGAGCTCGCCGACGACTACGACTACGTGCCGGGCCAGTACGTGGCCCTGCGCAAGGAGCTCGACGGCGCCGAGGTGCGCCGCTCCTACTCGATCTGCGCCGTCCCGAAGCGCGGCGAGATCCGCGTGGCCGTGAAGAAGGACATCGGCGGCAAGTTCTCCACGTGGGCCAACGAGAGCCTCGAGGTCGGCGAGAAGATCGACGTGATGAACCCGCAGGGCGCGTTCACGTCCCGCACGCACGTCACCTCTCTCAACGACGCCCAGAAGGTGGCGGCGGAGAAGGTCGCGGAGAAGAAGGACACGCACCTGGTGGCGTTCGCGGCCGGCTCGGGCATCACCCCGATCATGGCGATCGCCAAGGCCGTGCTCGCGGCCTCCGAGACCTCGCGCTTCGACCTGGTCTACGCGAACCGCTCCGCCATGGACGTGATGTTCGCCGAGGAGATCGGCGACCTCAAGGACAAGTACCCGGCCCGGTTCACGGTGCACCACGTGCTCTCCCGCGAGCAGCGCGTGTCCCCGCTGCTCTCCGGCCGCATCGACGAGGACAAGCTCACCACCCTCCTGGACCGCGTGATCGACGTGGAGGGCACCGACGAGTGGTTCCTCTGCGGCCCGTTCGAGCTCGTGCAGCTCACGCGTGAGACGCTCGCCGCCCGCGGCGTGTCCGAGGACGACGTGCGCTTCGAGCTGTTCACCACCGGCCGTCCGGAGAACCCGCAGGGCCACTCCGGACGTGTCGTCGAGGTGGACCCGAAGGGCGACAACGTGACCATCGAGTTCAACCTCGACGGCCTCACCGCCAAGGTCGAGTCCCCCAAGTCCGCCCACGAGACCGTCCTCAACGCGGCGCTGCGCGTCCGCTCGGACGTGCCCTTCGCGTGCGCCGGCGGCGTGTGCGGCACCTGCCGCGCCAAGGTCGTCGACGGCGCGTACGAGATGGACGAGAACTATGCGCTCGAGAAGGACGAGGTGGAGAAGGGCTACGTGCTCACGTGCCAGACCCGCCCGACCTCCGACTCGATCACGCTGGACTTCGACGCCTGAGCGCCCGCCCACGAGACCGAAGGAGCCCCCGATGATCGAGATCACCGTCGAGAACGGCGTCGCCGAGATCGTGCTGGACGCCCCCCAGAGGATGAACGCCCTGGACGAGGCCGCGCTGGCCGAACTCCAGGCCGCCTACGAGCGGGCCGCCGCCGGCGTCGAGTCCGGCGAGGTCCGGGCCGTGCTGCTGCGCGGCGAGGGCCGCGGCTTCTGCGCGGGCCGCGACATCTCCGCCGTGGTCCCGGCCGAGGACGACGCCACCGCCTACCTGCGGGACAAGGTCACCCCGGTGCTGCGGGCCATGTCCGCGATCCCGGTCCCCACCTTCGCGGCGGTGCAGGGCGCCTGCCTGGGTGTGGGCCTGGGCCTCGCGATCGCCACGGACGTGGTGTACGTGGCCGAGGACGCGAAGATCGGCTCGCCGTTCGCGAACCTCGGGGCCACCCTGGACTCCGGCGGCCACTGGCTGTTCACCGAGCGCCTGGGCGCGCACCGCACCCTGGACCTGATCTACACGGCCGAGCTCCTCTCGGGCGTCGAGGCCGTCCAGGCCGGGCTGTTCTCCCGGGCCCTGCCCGCGGACGAGCTGCTCGAGTTCACCCGTGCGAAGGTCGCCCAGGTGGCCTCCGGCGCGACCCTCGCGTTCCGCGCGTCGAAGGAGCTCGTGGCCCAGGTCCGCGACCGGCGCGTGGGCCTGTGGGAGTCCCTCGACGCGGAGAACATCGCCCAGGGCGAGCTCTGCGGCACCGCCGACTACGCCGAGGGCTTCCATGCCTTCCAGGAGAAGCGGAAGCCGGAGTTCACCGGCCGCGGCTGAGCCGCCGCACCCCGCCACCGACGACGGCGCCGCACCCTTCGCACGAGGGGCGCGGCGCCGTCGTCGTCCCGGCTACGCCGCGTCACATTCCCGTCATCAGCCTGGATCGTGGCGTAAGTCACATGGGATCGTATGCGGTGACGGGTGTCACTTCCCGACCGATCGGTCGGGTGCCACACCGTCCCGCCGCCGTCTCACGGTCGGCCGCCGCACCGCATCCCAGGAGCACCCATGAGCCACACCGTCGCATCCCCCGCGGCGACCGCCCCCGCGCGCGATCGCCGCGAGGAGCGCAAGGTCATCGCCGGCACCGTCGTCGGCACCACCATCGAGTGGTACGACTTCTTCATCTTCGCCCAGGCCACCGCACTCGTCTTCGCCGCCCTCTTCTTCCAGCCGATGGGCGAGAGCGGCTCCCAGATCGCCGCGTGGGCCACCCTCGGCATCTCCTTCCTCATCCGCCCGCTCGGCGCGATCGTCGCCGGCCACCTCGGCGACCGCTTCGGCCGCAAGTTCGTCCTTTCCCTCACGCTGATCGGCATGGGCCTGGCCACCACCCTCATCGGCCTGCTGCCCACCTACGCCCAGATCGGTGTGTGGGCCCCGATCCTGCTCGTCGTGCTGCGCCTGCTGCAGGGCCTGTCCGCCGGCGGCGAGTGGGGCGGCGCGGCGCTACTGTCCGTGGAGCACGCCCCCCACGGCAAGCGCGGCCTGTTCGGCTCCGCCCCGCAGATCGGCGTGCCGCTGGGCATGATCCTGGCCACCGGTGTGCTGTTCATCGTGCGCTCCACCATGTCCGAGGAGCAGTTCCTCACCTGGGGCTGGCGCATCCCGTTCCTGATCTCCGTGGTGCTCATCGTCGTCGGCTACCTGATCCGCAAGGCCGTCGAGGAGTCCCCGGTCTTCAAGGAGATGCAGCAGCTCAAGGTGGACGAGTCCGCCCCGCTGGGCGAGCTCTTCCGGCACCACACCAAGGAGGTCATCCTCGCCGCCGTGATCTTCGCCGCGAACAATGGCGTCGGCTACCTGCTCATCGCGTGGTTCTCGAAGTACGGCGGTCCGAAGGGCCTGGGCATGACCTCCTCCGAGGTGCTCATCGCGAGCCTCGTCGGCGGCGTCGGCTGGTTCATCTTCACCCTGCTCGGCGGCTGGGTCTCGGACAAGATCGGCCGCAAGCTGACCTTCGTCCTCGGCTACGGGTTCCTGATCGTCTGGGCCTTCCCGCTGTTCGGGCTGCTGAACACCGCGTCTCTGCCGCTGTTCTCGCTGGGCCTGTTCGTCCTGACCCTCGGCCTGGGTCCGTCCTACGGTCCGCAGTCGGCGATGTACGCCGAGATGTTCCCGGCCCGCGTCCGCTTCTCCGGCGTCTCCATCGGCTACGCGCTCGGCACCATCATCGGCGGCGCCTTCGCCCCGCTGCTCGCCGACCAGCTCGTGAAGACCGGCTGGGAGAACGTGGCCTGGTACATCATCGTGATCTCCGCGATCTCGCTCATCGCCGTCCTGTTCGTCCCCAAGGGCATCCAGGACCGCGAGCTGCACGACGAGCAGGTCGTCGCCACCCGCTCCCACCCGGTGGTCCCGGCCTGATCCGGGCCGCCTGACGGGCTTCGCCCGTCCCCACCCCACGACGACGGCGCGTCCTCCTCCGGAAGGGCGCGCCGTCGTCGTGCGGTGCGCGGGCCGGACCGGGCCGGCGCCGAGGCCCGCAGACACGCCGCCACGTCGGGGACGAAACGGCGCGTCTGCGGGCCTCCGTGCGGGGTGCGCCGGGTCAGACGCTGATCGACGTGGCCTCGGCGCGGCCGCCCGGCCCCGTCTCCGCCCCGTCACACCCCGCCCCCGCAGTTGACCCCCGTCACACCGGCCCGGGATACTGAACCTGAACGCACGGTCGGTAATTCGCCGCGCCCGCCTCGTCGTCGGTCACTCAAGGAGTCTCCATGTCCGCACAGTCCCAGGCCCTGCTCGTCGGCGGTCGCCGCACGCCCGTCGGCAAGTACGGCGGCGCCCTCTCCTCCGTCCGCCCCGACGACCTCGCCGCCCTGACCATCAAGGCCGTGATCGAGGACGCCGGCATCGACCCGTCGGTCGTGGACGACGTCATCCTCGGCAACGCCAACGGCGCCGGCGAGGAGAACCGCAACGTCGCCCGCATGGCCTGGCTGCTGGCCGGCTTCCCGGACACCGTCCCGGGCATCACCGTGAACCGCCTCTGCGCCTCGGGCATGTCCGCGATCGGCATCGCCACCGCGATGGTGCGCTCCGGGATGGCCGACGTCGTCGTGGCCGGAGGCGTGGAGTCGATGTCCCGCGCCCCCTGGGTGATGGAGAAGCCGACGACGGCGTTCGCCAAGCCCGGCGCGGCCTTCGACACCGCGATCGGCTGGCGCTTCGTGAACCCGCGCTTCGCGGACGGCGAGTTCGGGGAGAAGTTCACCTTCTCCATGCCGGAGACCGCCGAGGAGGTCGGCGAGGTGGACGGCATCACCCGCGAGAACGCCGACGCCTTCGCCGCCCGCTCGCACGAGCGTGCGCTGGCCGCCATCGAGGCCGGCCGCTTCGCGGACGAGATCGTGCCCGTCGTCGTCACGGGCCGCAAGGGCGCCGAGACGATCGTGGACACGGACGAGGGCCCCCGTCCCGGCTCCACCCCCGAGGTGCTCGCCGGCCTGCGCCCGATCATCAAGAAGGACGGCGTGGTCACCGCCGGCAACTCCTCCTCCCTCAACGACGGCGCCTCGGCGATCCTCGTCGTCTCCGAGCGGGCCGCGCAGAAGTACGGCCTGACCCCGCGCGCCCGCGTCGTGGAGTTCACCTCGGCGGGCCTGGCCCCCGAGATCATGGGCCTGGGCCCCGTCCCGGCCACCGAGAAGGCCCTCGCGCGCTCCGGCTGGTCCGTGGCGGACCTGGGCGCCGTCGAGCTCAACGAGGCCTTCGCCACCCAGTCCCTGGCCTCGATGCGGCGCCTCGGCCTGGACCCGGAGACCGTCAACGCCGACGGCGGCGCGATCGCCCTGGGCCATCCGCTGGGCTCCTCGGGGTCGCGTCTCGTGGTCACGCTGCTCGGTCGGATGGAGCGCGAGGGCGCGGACAGGGGCCTGGCCACGATGTGCGTGGGCGTGGGCCAGGGCTCCGCGATGCTCGTCGAGAGGGTCTGAGCAGATGACCGACTTCAGCCACTTCTCGGCGCTGCACGTCGAGGAGCGCGAGGACCGCGTCCACGCGCGCATGGACCGCCCGGGCGTGCGCAACGCGATCGACCAGACCATGGTCGACGAGTTCCACGAGCTCTGCGCCCACCTCGAACGCGAGCCGAAGATCCTGATCATCTCGGGCACGCAGGTGGAGTCGAAGTGCGAGCCGGGGACGTTCTCCGGCATCTTCGCCTCCGGCGCGGACATCGGACAGCTGCGCGAGCGCCGCCGCGACGACGCCCTGCGCGGCGTGAACTCGCAGGTCTTCGACCGCATCCACCGGCTGCCCATGCCCGTGATCGCAGCGATCGACGGCTTCGCCCTCGGCGGCGGCGCGGAACTGGCCTACGCGGCCGACTTCCGCATCGCCACCCCGGCGCTGAAGATGGGCCAGCCCGAGACGAGTCTGGGGATCACCGCCGCTGCGGGCGCCCAGTGGCGGCTCAAGGAGCTGGTGGGCGAGCCGGTGGCCCTCGAGCTGCTGCTCGCCGGACGGATCCTGGACGCGCAGGAGGCCCTCGAGCTCAAGCTCGTCACCGAGCTGCACGAGCCGGAGGCCCTCCTCGACGCCGCCGACGCCCTCGCCGACCGCATCGCGCAGCAGGACCCGCTGGCGGTGCGGCTGTCCAAGCGCGTCTTCCACCTCCCCCGCGAGGCCCACCCCCACGTGGACGAGATCGCGCAGGCCATCCTGTTCGAGTCCGAGGCCAAGTTCGAGCGCATGCAGGCGTTCCTCGACCGCAAGAAGAAGTGAGGACTGACATGACCGATCAGCAGCACACCCCTGATGCCGCGCCGTCCTCCGTGCCCGCCGTCGTCGGCGTCCTCGGCGGCGGCCGGATGGGTGGCGGCATCGCCCACGCGTTCCTCGTCTCCGGCTCGTCCGAGGTGGTCGTCGTCGAGCGCGACCCGCGGTCGGCCGAGGCCGCCAGGGAGCGCATCGAGGCCGACCTGGCCGCCTCCCTGGACCGCGGCAAGATCGACGGCGACCTGGACGAGTGGGCGCAGCGCCTGACCGTCACCGTGGACCGCGCCGACTTCGCCCGCTGCGACCTCGTGGTCGAGGCCGTGTTCGAGGACATGCAGGTGAAGATCGAGGCGCTCACCGACGTCGAGGCCCACCTGCGCGAGGACGCCTGGCTGGCCAGCAACACCTCCTCCCTGTCCATCGACGAGATCGCCTCGCACCTGCAGCGTCCCGAGCGCTTCTGCGGCCTGCACTACTTCAACCCGGTGCCCGCCTCGAAGCTCGTGGAGGTCGTGATCGGCGAGCAGACCGGTGCGGAGCTCCAGGCCCTGTCCACCGAGTGGGTCCGCGGGCTCGGCAAGACCCCCGTCGTCGTCAAGGACGCCCCGGGCTTCGCCTCGTCGCGCCTGGGCGTGGCGATCGCGCTCGAGGCCATCCGCATGGTCGAGGAGGGCGTGGCCTCCCCCGAGGACATCGACGCCGCCATGGTGCTCGGATACAAGTTCCCGGTCGGCCCGCTGGCCCTGACCGACATCGTGGGCCTGGACGTGCGCCTGGGCATCGCGGAGTACCTCGAGTCCCAGCTGGGTGAGCGCTTCGCCCCGCCGCAGCTCATGCGAGACATGGTGGCCCGCGGCGAGCTCGGCCGGAAGTCCGGCAAGGGCTTCTTCGACTACCGCTGAGCCCCCGGGGCAGGCGCTTTCGAACGGGAGATAGGGCCTATCTCCCGTTCGAAAGCGCCCATTCCCCCGATATCACGTTCGAAAGTGCGGGGCGGGGCGGGCGCGGCTAACGTGGCGGGCATGGACGAGCCCACGCTGCTGCGCATCGCCCGCGACCGCGCCCTCGAGCTGCCGGGCAGCGCCGCGTCGCACCCCTTCGGCCCGGACACCGAGGTCGTGAAGGTGCAGGGGAAGCTGTTCGTGGTGTTCATCGACCACGACGGGCGCCGCCTCGTGAACGTCAAGGCCCGCCCGGAGGACGGCGCCCAGCTGCGCGCGGCCCTGCCCGCGGCGATCACGCCCGGCTATCACACGGACAAGCGGCACTGGCTCAGCCTGGCCACGCACCCGGACCTCGACGAGCAGCTCGTCCGGGACCTCGTCACGGAGTCGTACCTGCTGGTCGTGGCGAGGCTCCCCCGCACCCGGCGCCCCGTGGACCCCGAGACCTTCGGCCGGGCCTGATGTCGGTCGACCGCCCCTTCCGCTTCACCCACCGCTGGGCCGTCCCCGCGGACGCCCGGTCCGTGCTGGCCCTGCTCGCCGACCCGGCCGGCTACCCACGCTGGTGGCCGGCCGTCCCGCGCGCCCGTCGCCTGGGCCCCGACCGCGCCGCCGTCCGGCTGCGGGGGTTCGTGCCGGTGCGTCTGACGATGGAGCGTCTCATCGACGACCGTGCCCGCGGCCTTCTGGTCGCGCGCCTGAGCGGGGACCTGACGGGCACCGTGCGGGTCACCGTCCACGACGACGGCGCCCCGGCCGGACACGCGCCGCGCTGCGTCGTGGCGTGGGAGCAGGAGGTGGTGCTGACCTCGCCGTGGATGCGCGCTGTGTCCCGCGTGCCGGGCGCCCGCGCCGCGATGGGCCTCAGCCACGCGGCCGCGATGCGCTCCGCGCGTCGGGCGCTCGGGGCGAAGGCCGTGCCGACCGCTGATCCCGCTCGAACGTCTCGTCCATGACGGCCCGGCGCCCCGGCCGGCTCAGAGCTCGGCCTGGGCCTCGTCCCACTCGCGGGACAGCGGCGGGCGGGAGAGGCCGTCGAGGAGGCCGTCGGCGGGGTCGACGCCGAGCTCCACGATCCTGTTGTCCGCGTCCACGTGGACGACCTTGGGCTGGAAGTTGCGAGCCTCGTCGTCGTCCATCTGCCCGTAGGCGATGAGGATGACGATGTCCCCCGGATGCACCAGGTGGGCGGCGGCGCCGTTGATGCCGAGCACGCCGGAGCCCCGTTCGCCCGCGATGGTGTAGGTCTCCAGTCGCGCGCCGTTGGTGACGTCCACGATGGACACGAGCTCGCCGGGGAGGATGTCCGCGGCGTCCAGCAGGTCCTGGTCCACGGTCACGGAGCCCACGTAGTGCAGGTCCGCCTGGGTCACGGTGGCCCGGTGGATCTTGGCGTGGAACATGGTGCGCAGCATGCGGCAGAACTCTCCGGATGAGGGGGTGGGTCGGGTCCGAGAGGACCGGTGCTCGATTCTACGCCGGTCCGGAGACGAGGGGCAGGGGCCGACGCCGGCCCGAGGCTCCCGCCCCTCTCGCCGAGGCCCGCAGACACGCCGTTACCGCCAGGCCGTAGCGGCGCGTCTGCGGGCCTCGACAGGTCAGATCCACGACGGCGGCACTCGGCCCGGCATCGTCCGCGCGGCCACCAGGCCCCGCAGCTGCCGCACGAAGAGCTCCCAGTGCCCCGGCAGGAACACGTCGGCGGTCACCCGGATCACCTCCCACCCCTCCGCGCGCAGGGCCGCGTCCCGCTCGCGGTCCTCACGCCACTGCCGGCGATCCGTGCGGTGCTGATCGCCGTCGTACTCGACGGCCACCTTGGCCTCCGCCCACACCAGATCGACGCGGAGCCGCTGTCCCGTGGCGAGGCGGATGCACGGGTTCACCGCGGGCTCGGGGACGCCGTCCAGGACGAGCCGCACCCGCAGCCGGCTCTCCTGCGGCGAGTCGGCCCCGGGACGCACGAGCTCCAGCGCCTCCCGGGCCGCACGGATCCCGCGCACCCGACCGCGTTCCTCGACGGCGGCGCGCAGCTCGGCCACGTCCGTCACCCCGGGAGGCAGCCGACGGCGGCGGGCCTCCGTCGGGGCGGTCCGAACCATGCTGTCCCCCAGCGCGACGAGATGCTCGAGCGGCCCGGCGTGCGCGGCGAGGTCCACGAAGGTCCACCCCGGTGCGGTCACACGCACCCCGTCCACGATCCGCACCGGTGCGTCGGCGCGGAGGCGGTGTGAGCGGATCCCGGCCCGGCTCGACGCGGTGCCGTGGCCGCGCGGGGTCGCGATGTGCACGGACCGGTCGGCGGCGAGCGGCCCGGTCAACCACAGGCCGAGCACCCGGGCGGCCGTGACGTGGCTGAACACGCCCTCGGGGTGCAGATCCTGCAGTGCCCGCACATGATCCATGGGGTCCGGTGCGACGCCGCGCAGGCCCCAGAGCCCCCAGCCGAGGGAGACCACGTCCCCGCGCCGCAGCCGGGCCGCACTCACGCCCGCCTCGCGCGCGGCCGGGGTCGAGAACACGGTCGGAGCGCGGAGGAGGCCGTCCAGTCCGCAGCGCATCGGAGGCAGGGGCGCGGGCGAGCGGGGCATGGGCCGAGCGTGCCCGATCCGGGCGGGCCGCCGTCGTCGTCCGCCGGGATCTGTGGACGACGCCCCGCCGAGGCCCGCAGACACGCCGCCACGTCCTGGCCATAGCGGCGTGTCTGCGGGCTTTGGCGCCACGGGTCGCCGCCAGACCCCACCCCACCCCTCCCCACGACGACGGCGTCACCCGCCCGGCTCCTCCTCCCGCGTGATCCACGTCTCGGCTAGGGTGAGGACCAATAACCGACCGATCGGTCGGGACTCGTCCGCGCCCCCGACACCAGGAGACCCCGTGACCGTCACCGCCCCCTCCCTCCCGGAGATCCTCCCCAGCTACGTCGCCGGCAGCTGGTGGACGCCGTCGCACCCGTCCAAGGTCACCGATGTGACGGACGCGAACACCGGCGCGCGCCTGACCGGCGTCTCCACCGACGGCCTCGACACGGCCGCCGCCATCGAGCACGCCCGCACCGTCGGCCAGCAGGCCCTGGGCGCGCTGACCATCCACGAGCGCGCCCTCAAGCTCAAGGAGCTCGCGCTCTTTCTGAACTCCCGCGTCCAGGAGCTCTACGACGTCTCCTTCGCCACCGGCGCCACGCAGCGCGACCACGCCTTCGACGTCGACGGCGGCATCGGCACCCTCTTCACGTTCTCCGGCAAGGGCCGCCGCGAGCTACCGAACTCCACCGTGATCATCGACGGCGACGTGGAGCCCCTCTCCCGCGACGGCTCCTTCATCGGCGAGCACATCTACCAGCGCATCCCGGGCGTGGCCGTGCAGATCAACGCGTTCAACTTCCCTGTGTGGGGCATGCTGGAGAAGTTCGCCCCGGCCTTCGTCGCCGGCGTGCCGACCGTGGTCAAGCCGGCCACCCCCACCGGCTACGTCACGCAGAAGTGCGTCGAGCTGATGCTCGAGTCCGGCGTGCTGCCCGAGGGCTCGATCCAGCTGATCTCCGGCTCCGCCCGCGACCTGCTGGACCACCTGGACTACCGCGACCACGTCGCGTTCACCGGCTCCGCCGCCACCGCGGCCACGCTGAAGAAGCACCCGAACGTGCAGGAGGGCGGCGTCCGCTTCACCGCGGAGACCGACTCCCTCAACGCCGCCATCCTCGGCCCGGACGCGGACCCGGAGTCCCCCGAGTTCGAGGCGTTCGTGAAGGCCGTCTTCCAGGAGATGACGGTCAAGGCCGGCCAGAAGTGCACGGCCATCCGCCGGGTGATCGTCCCGCAGGACCGCGTCGAGGCCGTGACCGCCGCCCTCACCGAGCGCCTGGCCGCGAAGGTCGTCCTGGGCGACCCGCGCGTCGAGGGCACCACCATGGGCGCCCTGGCCTCGAAGGAGCAGCAGGGCGAGGTCCGCGGCGCGGTGCAGCGCCTGGTCGACGCCGGCGGTCAGGTCCGCCTCGGCGGCCCCGAGGGCTCGACCGGCGACGCCGACGCCGAGTCCGGCGCGTTCTTCGCCCCCACGGTGCTCACCTTCGAGGACGCGCGCACCCCCGAGGTGCACAGCGTCGAGGCGTTCGGCCCGGTCACCTCGGTGATCGGCTACACGGACGTGGCCGACGCCGTGGCCCTGGCCGCCCTGGGGTCGGGTTCGCTCGTGGCCACGGTCGCCACGAACGACGGTGAGACCGCCCGCGCGTTCGCCGCCGGGATCGGCGCCCACCACGGCCGCGTGCACGTCCTGAACCGCCAGACCGCCACGACCACCACCGGTCACGGCGCCCCCGTGCCGGTGCTGATCCACGGCGGCCCCGGCCGCGCCGGCGGCGGCGAGGAGCTCGGCGGGGTCCGCGCCGTGAAGCACTACATGCAGCGCACGGCGATCCAGGGCTCCCCGGACATGCTCACGGCCATCACCGGCGTGTGGCATCAGGGCGCCGCGGCCCACACGGTGACGCGCGAGGACGTGGAGGCCGGCACGGCCGTGCACCCGTTCTACAAGTCCCTGGCCGAGCTGACGGTGGGCGACCAGTTCGCCTCCGGCCTGCGCACCGTCACCCTGGAGGACATCACCGCCTTCGCGGAGGAGACCGGGGACAGGTTCTACGCCCACACGGACGAGGAGGCCGCCATGGCCAACCCGTTCTTCCCGCGCCGGGTGGCCCACGGCTACCTGCTGGTCTCGTGGGCCGCGGGGCTGTTCGTGGCCCCGGATCCGGGCCCGGTGCTGGCCAACTACGGCCTGGAGAACCTGCGCTTCATCACGCCGGTGACCTACGACGACGCCATCCGCGTGACCCTGACGGCCAAGCGCATCACCCCGCGCGTGAGCGACGAGTACGGCGAGGTGGCCTGGGACTGCCGGATCCACAACCAGAAGGACGAGCTCTGCGCCCAGTACGACGTGCTGACGCTCGTGGCCAAGACCTGGCCGATGGCCCCGTCCGAGACCTCCCAGGGCTGAGCCCCCCTGCTTCGACGGGCCGTCCCGTGCGCCCGCTGCGCGCCGGGCGGCCCGTCGTCGTCCCCGGGAACAAGGAGCGTGCCCGGGACGTTCACCTGTACGTCCCATTCGGACCGCGAGAGAAGAAGGTCGACACACATGTCCGAGTTCACCCGTTTCGAGCAGGTCACCGTGCTGGGCACCGGTGTGCTGGGTTCGCAGATCATCATGCAGGCGGCGTACCACGGCAAGAAGGTGATGGCCTACGACGCCGTCCCCGCCGCCCTCGAGGGGATCGAGCGCCGCTGGGCGTGGATCCGCCAGGGCTACGAAGCAGACCTCGGGGAGGGCTACGACCCGCAGCGCTTCGACGAGGCCATCGCCCGCATCACGCCGACCTCGGACCTCGGCGAGGCCCTGGCGGATGCGGACATCGTGGTCGAGGCCGTACCGGAGAACCTGGAGCTCAAGCGCAAGGTGTGGGCCCAGGTGGGCGAGCTCGCCCCCGCCACGACCCTGTTCGCCACGAACACCTCCTCCCTGCTGCCCTCGGACTTCGCCGACGCCAGCGGCCATCCGGAGCGCTTCCTGGCCCTGCACTACGCCAACCGCATCTGGGCGCAGAACACCGCCGAGGTCATGGGCACCGCCGCGACCTCGCCGGAGGCCGTCGCGGGAGCCCTGCAGTTCGCCGAGGAGACCGGCATGGTCCCCGTGCACGTGCGCAAGGAGATCCCGGGCTACTTCCTCAACTCCCTGCTCATCCCGTGGCTGCAGGCCGGCTCCAAGCTGTACATGCACGGAGTGGGCAACCCGGCGGACATCGACCGCACGTGGCGCGTGGCCACCGGCAACGAGCGCGGCCCGTTCCAGACCTATGACATCGTGGGCTTCCACGTGGCCGCCAACGTCTCCCGCAACACGGGCGTCGACTGGCAGCTCGGCTTCGCTGAGCTGCTCGAGAAGAGCATCGCCGAGGGCCACAGCGGCGTGGCCGACGGCCAGGGCTTCTACCGCTACGGGCCGGACGGGGAGAACCTCGGCCCGGTGGAGGACTGGAACCTGGGCGACAAGGACACCCCGCTCGGCTGACCTCCTCGACTGACGGATCAGGGGCCGTCCGGTGCGCACCCCGCATCGGGCGGCCCCGACGCATGCCCCCGCCGCTTCCTTGTGGCATCCGTCACAGCGCACGTAGAGTCGGGCCATGACGACCCCCCGACTCCCCCTGCTCGGCGCCCTCGCCGTGGGCGCGCTCGCCCTCGCCGGGTGCGCGGGCGGCGGCGGCGCGGAGCCCTCCTCCCCCGCCCCCTCGTCGGCGTCGTCCACGACGACGGCGGCCTCGCCAGCGTCCACGTCGCCCGCGGCCAGCAGCTCCACGGCCCCCACGTCGCCCGCCGCCAGCAGCTCCACGGCGAGCACGGGCGGCACCTCCGCCTCGGGCAGCCTGTCCCTCGAGATGCCCCCCGCGCTGAACGGGCAGCGGACCCTGGCGGTGCAGGCCGCCGTGCAGCGGGCCGCGGGGCCGGGGTCCGAGGTGGGGCTGAGCGCCGCCTCGCCGTTGGAGCGGCAGACGGAGCTGCGTCAGCGGGCCGCCGGCCTGGAGCAGACGGTCGACGCCGGCGCGAGCCCGGCTCCCACCCGCAGCGCGGAACAGCAGGCCTGCCTGGACGCCGCCCGCTCCGACCTGGAGCGGGACGCCGAGGCCGGGGCGGCGGACCTGGGGCTCACGGCCCAGCCGGAGACGGCCGCCACGACCGGCGGCGGGCCCACCTCGACGCCGGTGCCCTCCTTCACGGCGTCCCCCGACGCCGAGGTCACTCCGCTCGGCGTGCGCGTCACCGTGTACCCCACGGAGGAGGCCGCCCGCGCCGCCCTGGAGGACGCCCGAGCGGCGGCGCAGGCCTGCACCGGGGTGGACCTGGCCGGGCTCGGCGTGGAGAGCGTGACGCGGACCGAACACGAGGGCGGCACCGCCTACACGGCGCTCCCGGCCCCCGGGGGGTCCGTCTACTCCCACCTCACGGCCGTGCAGGACGGCGCCCGCACCGTGGCCGTGGCCCAGGCCGACGCGGACGGCGGGGTGCCCCCGGACGCCGAGGACCGTGCGGCCTCGATCGTGGCCGACGTGCTCGCCGCGCTCGACGGCGAGGGCTGAGGACAGCGGCCCCTCAGCCCCGCAGGCCCCCGAGCACCACGCCCGTGACGGCGTCGATCATCTGGCCCGGTCCCTGCTGGCCGGGGACGCCGCGATCCGGCCGGTACCAGTCGACGATCGAGTTGATCATGCCGAGCGCGAGGCGGGCGAGGTTGCGCGGGGTCACGTCGGAGCGCACCGCACCCGCGGCCTGGGCGGCCTCGAGCAGGTCCCCGAAGCGCCGGGTGATCTCACGACGACGCTCGACGGCGGCCACCTCGACCGCCGAGTTCCCGCGCAGGCGCAGCAGCAGGGTCACCTCGGGCTGCTTCTCCGCCAGCACCCCGAGCGTGCCGCGGATGGCCGCCTCGACCTGCGCGCCGGCGTCGACCCCGCTGGCCACCACATCGTCCAGGCACGCCTCGAGGGCGTCGAGCGCCTCCGTCACCGCGTGGTCGAGGATCGCCTCCTTGGACTCCACGTGGTGGTAGATCGCGGACTTGGAGATGCCCAGGTGGGTGGCGAGCATGCCCATGGACGTCGCCTCGTAGCCGTGCCGGTTGAAGAGCTCGACGCACTCGGCCAGCAGCGTCTGCCGGTCATAGCCGGGCCGGCCGCGGCGCGGGGTGGGGCTGCTCTGGGGCACGGGGCTCCTTCGGGGGCGGGCGGACGCCGACGACGGCGCACCGGTCCACTCTACCGGGCACCCCGGCGTCGGGATCGGCCGCGGGGACGGGATCAGGCCTGGTCGCGCAGGTCGTAGATCCGCTTGAGCTTGCCGGAGGAGCGGGCCAGGGACTCCGGCTCCACCACGTTGATCATGCACGAGGAGCCGATCTTCGTCTTGATCTCCATGCGCAGGTGCGCGGCGCAGGCCTGGGCCTCCTCGAGGGTCGCATGATCGCGGCGCTCGATGTTCACGGCCATCTGGTCCATGCGGTCCGGACGGGTGATCTCGAGGGTGAAGTGCGGCGACAGGGCCGGCTCCTTGAGGACCAGCTCCTCGATCTGCGACGGGAACAGGTTCACGCCGCGCAGGATGATCATGTCGTCCGAGCGGCCGGTGATGCGGCCCATGCGGCGGTGGCCCGGGTGTGTGGTGCCCGGCAGCAGGCGGGTGAGGTCGTGGGTGCGGTACCGGATGATCGGCAGCGCCTGCTTGGTGAGCGAGGTGAAGACGAGCTCGCCGTGGCGGCCGGTCTCGAGGACCTCGTCCGTGAGCGGGTCGATGATCTCGGGGCGGAAGTGGTCCTCCCAGATGTGGGAGCCGTCCTTGGTGGCCGCGGACTCGCCGGCCACGCCCGGGCCCATGACCTCGGAGAGGCCGTAGATGTCCAGGGCGTCGAGGTCGAAGGTCTGCTCGATCTCGCGGCGCATCTCCTCGGTCCACGGCTCCGCGCCGAGGATCGCGACCTCGAGGGAGGACTCGCGGGGGTCCAGCCCGAGCTTCTTGAAGCCGTCCGCGATGGTCAGCAGGTAGGTGGGTGTGGAGAGGATGGCGCGCGGTTGGAAGTCGGTGATCAGCTGCACCTGCTTCTCCGTCTGCCCGCCGGACATCGGGATCACGGCCGCGCCGATGCGCTCGGCGCCGTAGTGGGCGCCGAGGCCGCCGGTGAACAGGCCGTAGCCGTACGCGTTGTGCACGCGGTCACCGGGGCGGATGCCGCCGGCGCGGAAGCAGCGGGCGACGAGGGTGGCCCACGTGGCCAGGTCGTCATCGGTGTAGCCGACCACGGTGGGCTGGCCGGTGGTGCCGGAGGAGGCGTGGATGCGACGCAGCTCGGGGCCCGTGGCGGCGAACGCGCCGAACGGGTAGTTCTTCCGCAGGAACTCCTTGTCCGTGTACGGGAACTTGGCGAGGTCCCCGAGCTCCCTGTAGTCCGAGGGGTGGACGCCGTGCGTGTCGAAGTGCTCGCGGTACGCGGGCACGTTCTCGTAGGCGTGGTGCAGGGTCCAGCGGAGGCGTTCGAACTGAAGCGCCTCGATCTGGTCCCGGCTCATCGTCTCCTCGGGGTCCGGGGCCCCGCGGTCGGCGGGGGCGGGCAGGGGTGCCGGCGTGTACGGGTTGGGGATCGAGGCCTCGAGCATGGCGTTCTCCTGGGGATGCGGGGTCGGGCGGCGGTCGACGACGGCGGCGCACCGGCGGGTGCGCCCGTCGGTCAGCGTCCGGGGGCGGGGATGGTGCGGGAGCGGCCGCGGAAGGCGGCCACCGGGGTGCCGTCGTCGGTGGTGACGGTGATGTCGTAGACGGCCGAGCGGCCCGCGGCGGCGACCAGGCGCCCCTCCGCGACGAGGGTCTGCCCGGCGCGCGTGGCCGCGAGGAAGTTGACGTCCACGCCGGAGGCCACGGTGAGGGTGGAGCCGTCCGAGGCGGGGTCGTTGCAGGTCAGCGCGAAGCATGTGTCCGCGAACGCGAAGACGGCGCCGCCGTGGGCCAGGCCGAAGCCGTTGTGCTGGTCCTCGGTGAGCGTCATCCGGATGCGCGCGTGGTCCTTCTCGGCGGCCTCCAGGGTGACGCCGAGCCACCGTGCCACGCGGTCCTCCGCGAGCATGGGGTGGTGGGCGGTCTCGGTCATGGGCGGGCCTCCCTGCCGGCAGGGGCGCGCCGGCGCGGCGGCGCAGAGAATTACTGAACGATCATTAGGTAACTCCCTGGATGTGACCCACGTCAAGTCCGGCCCGGTGTGTGACGCGCGCCGCCGCCCTGCCGCCGCCGGGGCGAGGCGCGCCGGGACCCTGTGGGCGGGCCCTGCCCATCGTGTCCGCAGCTGCTGTCTAGGGTGACGGCATGGTGACCTTCGCGCCGGACCGCGCCTCCTTCATGCTCAGCCCCTCGGACATCACCGCCGCCGCGACGTGCACCTACGGGTGGCTGCGGGGGACGGTGGACCCCGCGCTCGGGCGCGCCCCGCGGATCGGCGTGGCGGATGCGTTCCTCGAGCGGGTCTCCCGCCTCGGGGACGAGCACGAGTCCCGCGTGCTCGCGCGACTCGAGGCGGAGCACGGCGCAGACCAGGTGGTCCGGCTCGCCCGCCCGGAGCGATACACGCCCGAGGGTGTGCGGGCCGCCCGCGAGCGCACCGCGGCGGCGTTGGCCGCGCGTCCCGCCGTCGTGTTCCAGGGGATGCTGCACGACGGCGCGTTCCGCGGCCTGGCCGACTTCCTCGTGCTCCGCACGGACGAGGAGCACCCCGAGGGTGCGTACGAGGTGGTGGACACGAAGCTGGCCCGGCATGCGCGGGTGACGGCGCTGCTGCAGATCGCCGCGTACGCGGACCTGCTGGACGGCATGGGCGTGCCGCGGGCGCGGCAGGGCAGCCTGTGGCTCGGGGACGGTTCCCGGCACGTCGCGGACCTGGACGAGGTGATCCCGGTGTACCGGCACCAGCGCGCCCGGCTGGAGGCGCTGCTGCAGGATCATGTGGCCGCCGGGGAGCCCGCCCGCTGGGGTGACGACCGCCTGAGCGTCTGCGGCGCATGCGAGGCGTGCGAGGAGGCCGTCGCCGAGCACCGGGACGTGCTGCTCACGGCGGGGGCCACGCGATTGCAGCGCACCCGGCTGCGCGAGGCCGGCATCATGACCATCGAGCAGCTCGCGGCGTCCGTCGCACCGCCGGAGGGCATGGCCCGCCGCACGTGGGAGGCACTGCGGGAACAGGCGGCGATCCAGCTGGAGCCGGCCGGGGCGGACGGGCTGCCGCCGCATCGGATCGTGGACCCGCGGGCCGTGGCGGGGCTGCCCGTGCCGGACGCCGGAGACGTCTTCTTCGACTTCGAGGGGGACCCGCTGTGGGTCTCCGCGGACGGGAGCATGGAGGGCCTCGAGTATCTGTGGGGCTGGGTCGAGGCGCCGGGCGGGGACACCGCGCGCACCGCCTCGGCCGACTTCCGGTTCACGGGCCTGTGGGCGGACACCCGTGCCGCCGAGCGGGCGGCGCTGGAGGAGTTCGTGCGCTTCGTGGAGGCCCGTCGCGCGGCGCACCCCGGCATGCGGGTCTACCACTACGCGCCCTACGAGGTCACCGCGCTCAAGCGCCTCACGGTGCGCCACGGGGTGGGCGAGCGGGAGCTGGACGACTGGCTGCGCGCCGGCCTGTTCGTGGACCTGTACTCCACCGTCCGCGCGAGCCTGCGGGCGGGCGTGCCGAGCTACTCGATCAAGAGGCTCGAGCCGCTGTACATGGGGGTGGAGCACCGGGCGGAGGACGGCGTCACGACGGCGGCGGACAGCGTCACCGAGTACCACCGGTACGTCGCCGCGCTGGAGGCCGGAGACACCGAGGTCGCGCGGGCGATCCGCGCCGACATCGAGGACTACAACCGGTACGACTGCGTCTCCACGGCGCGGCTGCGGGACTGGCTGCTGGAGCAGGTGGGGCGCACCGCCGAGCACGGCGCCACGGCACCCCGGCCCGACGACGATGAGCACCTCGTCGAGCCCGCCCCCGCCTTGGAGGGCGAGGACGCGCGCCTGGAGGCGGACCTCCTGGGCCTCCTGCCCACCGCGGACGACGCGGACGCCGTCCTGGACGACGAGCAGCGCGGCGTGGCCCTGCTCGCCGCCGGGCTGGGCTTCTACCAGCGCGAGGACAAACCCGTGTGGTGGGCCTTCTTCGACCGCGGCATCTCCCCGCCGGATGAGTGGCAGGACGCCCGCGCCAACGTCGTGGCGGACCGCGTGGACGTGGCCGAGGACTGGCACCGACCCAAGGGCGCTCGGACCTTCCAGCGGGTGCTGCGGATGACCGGCACCCTGGAGCCGGGGAGCTCGCTGCAGCCCGGAGCCGAGGCCATCACGGTGTACGAGGACGTCCCGGCGGACCGCCGCGACCTCCTCCAACCCAACGCGGTGCGCTGGGTCGGTGCCAAGGCCGTCGTGGAGGACGTCGAGGACCGCCCGGACGGCAGCTCCGTGGTGCTGCTGCGGGAGAAGATCCCCACGCAGGACGTGGAGCAGCATTCGGAGCTGCCCATGGCGGCGTTCGCCCACACGGTGGTGAACACGGACAAGCTCAAGGAGCGCCTGCGCGAGCGCGCCCGGACCGCGGTGCAGGCCGGCGGTCTGCCGGGATCGGGAGGCGACGCCGCCGCCCCGTCCACGGCCGCCTTCGACATCCTGGCGCGCCGCCCCCCGGCGACCGCCGGCCGCCCCCTGGCGGCCATCTCCACCGAGCTGCGCGAGGGCGACTCCGCGCCCGCTCCCGCCCGCCAGGGCTGGGAGGCGCTCGTGGAGGCGCTCGAGTCCGCGCGGGGCTCCTACGTCGCCGTCCAGGGCCCTCCCGGGACGGGCAAGACCCACGTGGGGAGCCACGCCGTGAAGGCCCTGCTCGAACGCGGGTGGAGCGTGGGCGTCACGGCCCAGTCCCACGCCGTGGTGGAGAACTTCCTGGGCAAGCTCGTGTCCATCGGGGTGCCGAAGAAACAGGTGCTCAAGGCGGAGAAGCGCGGCAAGGACGCGCCCGAGCGCCCCTGGGCCACGGTGTCGGACGCCAAGCCGTACATCGGCCTCCCCGGCCACGTCGTCGGCGGCACCGCCTGGACCTTCGCGCACGAGGACGTGCAGGAGTTCGACCTCCTGGTGATCGACGAGGCCGGGCAATTCTCCCTGGCGCACACCCTCGCCGCGGCGGCCATGGCCCGCACTGTGCTCCTGCTCGGCGACCCCCAGCAGCTGCCGCAGGTCACCAAGGGGACCCACCCCCAGCCGATTGGCGAGGCCGCGCTGAGCTGGCTGGCCGCCGACGAGCCGGTGCTGCGCGCAGACCGCGGCTTCTTCCTGGACACCTCCTGGCGTATGCACTCCGCGCTGACGGAGGCCGTCTCCACGCTCTCCTACGCCGGCGAGCTCGGCGCGAAGGAGGACGTCACGGACGCCCGCCGCCTCGACGGCGTGGAGCCCGGGCTGCACCCGTGGCCGGTCTCCCACACGGGCAACGCGGTGTCCTCGCCGGAGGAGGCCGCGGCCGTCGTCGAGATCATCCAGTCACTGCTCGGCCGCACCTGGTCCACCGGCCCGGACGACCCCGGCCGGCCGCTCGAGCCGTCCGACGTGATCGTGGTGGCCCCGTACAACGCGCAGGTCGCCACGGTCCGGGAGGCGCTCGACGCCGCCGGTCTCGAGGGCACCACCGTCGGCACCGTGGACAAGTTCCAGGGCCGGGAGGCCGCCGTCGCGATCCTGACGATGGCGGCGTCCTCACCGCAGGAGGTGCCGCGCGGGCTGGACTTCCTCCTGAACCGTAACCGGCTCAACGTGTCGATCTCGCGCGGACAGTGGGCCGCCTACCTCGTCCACTCCCCCGCCCTCGCGGACGCGCTGCCCACCCGCCCCGAGGACCTGCCGATGATCGGCGCGTTCCTGCGGCTCGTGCACCGCTGACTCAGCCGGCGGCGCCCTGGCGCAGCAGGAACCGCTGCAGCTTGCCGGAGGGGGTCTTGGGCAGCCGGTCCACGAAGTGCACCCGGCGCGGGTAGGCGTGCTTGGAGTACTCGTCGCGGACCTTCGCCTGCAGCTCGGCCGCCAGGGCGTCCGGGTCCGCGACGGCCCCGGCGGGCACCACGAACGCCACGACCTCCTCGCCCCGCACCCCCTCCGGGTCCGGCAGGCCGACGACGGCGACCTCCTGCACCCGCGGGTGGTCGATGAGCACGGACTCCACGTCGAACGGGCCGATCCGGTAGCCGGCGGCGAGGATCACGTCGTCGTCCCGGGAGGAGAAGAAGAACCAGCCGTCGTCGTCCTGCCGGGCGGTGTCCCCGGTCAGGTACCAGCGCCCGTCCGGGGTGAAACGCTCCGCGGTCTTCTCCGGCTCCCCGAGGTAGCCGGGGAACCAGAACAGGGGCGAGGCCGCGTCGATCGCGATCTGCCCGTCCCGGATCTCCGCGGCGATCCCCGGCAGGGGCACACCCATCGAACCCGGGCGGGGCGGCGCGGCCAGCTCGGGGTGCGCGAGGGTGCAGATGACCATGCCCAGCTCGGTCTGGCCGTAGTGGTCGCGGATCTCCGTGCCGAGGGCCGTCCGGCCCCACTCGAGCACGGACGGCGGCAGCGGCTCCCCCGCCGTGGACACGCGCCGCAGCCGCAGCGGGGCGTCCTCGGTGACCTCCCCGGCCTTGGCCAGCGCGCGGAACATCGTGGGGGCGCCGGCGAGGTTCGTGATGCCCTGCGAGCGGATCACCTCGACCATGGTCGCCGGGGAGAAGGCGCCGCGGTACTGCACCGAGGTCGCCCCGAGCACCAGCGTGCCGACGATCCCGTAGTACAGCCCGTACGCCCAGCCGTGGTCGGCCGCGTTCCAGAACAGGTCCTCGGGGCGCAGGTCCACCGCGCACGTGAGGTAGACGGCGAACGCGGCGGCCGCGCGCAGCGGCACAGGCACCCCCTTGGGGCGGCCGGTGGTGCCGGAGGTGAACAGCAGGGCGATCGGCCCGTCCCCGCCGACGGCGACGTCCTCGGCCAGCGGCGCGGAGTCCGCGAGCGCGTCCCACTCCGGGCCGGTGCGGATGATCTCGATGCCCGGGATGTCCGTGAGCTTCTCGGCCTGGCGGGGCTCGGCGACGACGAGCCGCGCCGCCGCGCCCTCGATGCGCATCCGCGCGGCGCCCGCGGCGAACGCGGTGAACAGCGGCACGTGCACGGCGCCGAGCCGCCACAGGGCCAGCAGCGTGATGACGAGCTCCTCCCGTTTGGACATCATCACGGGGACCCGGTCGCCGCGCGTGACGCCGCGAGCGGCGAGGCCGGTGGCGAGGCGGCGGGAGCGGTCGGCCAGCTCGCCGAAGGTGAGGTCGACGGCGGACATGTCCTCCGCCACGAACCGGAACGCCACGGCGTCGGCCGGCCAGCGGTCGCAGAGCAGGTGGGCGGCGCAGGCGTCCGGGGTCTCGACATCGGCGACCCACCCGGCCATCAGCCGGTCGATCGTCCCGGCCTCGTGGGCCTGCCCGGTCCGTTCCGTCATCTTGGTCTCCTCATCCCTCGCGGCACGCCGACGCCGGGCGACGGCGACGTCAGCCACGGTAGGTCCACCGCGCCCCGGGCCACCGGGCGCGTCCGCATGTTGCACTCGATGTTGCACTCGCCACCCCGTCGCGGTCGAGGACGGACCCGGTCGTCGCCTTCGGCGGGCGTCCGCGGCGCCTGCCAGAATGGGGGCCATGACCTCGCAGCCCGCGCCCGCGTCCACCGCCCACCGCCGTTCCCTCGCCGAGGCCGGCATCGCCCTCGGCCCCCTGGACGGCCGCTACCGTGCGGCGGTGGAGCCGCTCGTGGAGCACCTGTCCGAGGCGGCGCTGAACCGCAACCGCATCCACGTGGAGGTCGAGTGGTTCATCCACCTGGCCGAGCACCGCGTGCTGCCGGGTCTCGAGCCGCTCACGACCGAGCAGCAGGCGGGCCTGCGGGCGATCGTCACGGACTTCGACGCGGAGTCCGTGTCCGAGTTGGCGGCCACCGAGAAGGTCACGGTGCACGACGTGAAGGCCGTCGAGTACTTCATCGCCGGCCGCCTCGAGGGGCTGGGCCTGGGCCGGCTGAAGCCGCTCGTGCACTTCGCGTGCACCTCCGAGGACATCAACAACCTCGCCTACGCGGTGGGCGTGCGCGACGCCGTCGAGCAGGTCTGGCTGCCGGCCGCCCGCGCCGCCGTGGCCACCGTCTCCGCGATGGCCGCCGAGGCCGCCGAGACCCCCATGCTCTCCCGCACGCACGGCCAGCCGGCCACGCCCACCACGCTGGGCAAGGAGATGGCCGTGTTCGTGCACCGCCTGAGCCGTCAGACCCGGCGCATCGCCGGCCAGGAGTACCTGGGCAAGATCAACGGCGCCACCGGCACCTACGCCGCTCACCTCGCCGCCGCGCCCGACGCGGACTGGCCGGCCCTCTCCCGGTCCTTCGTGGAACACCTCGGCCTCACCTGGAACCCGCTGACCACCCAGATCGAGTCCCACGACTGGCAGGCGGAGCTGTACGCCGACGTCGCGCGCTTCAACCGGATCCTCCACGGCTTCTGCGTGGACGTGTGGAGCTACATCTCCATCGGCTACTTCGCGCAGATCCCCGTGGCCGGCGCGACCGGCTCCTCCACCATGCCGCACAAGGTGAACCCGATCCGCTTCGAGAACGCCGAGGCGAACCTCGAGCTCTCCTGCGCCCTGCTCGACTCGCTGGGCGCCACCCTCGTGGAGTCCCGCTGGCAGCGCGACCTCACGGACTCGACGTCGCAGCGCAACATCGGCGTGGCCCTCGGCCACTCGGTGCTCGCCCTGACCAACGTCACCAAGGGCATGGGCCAGCTCCAGGTGGCCGAGCCCGTGCTGGCCGAGGACCTCGACACGAACTGGGAGGTCCTCGGCGAGGCGATCCAGACCGTCATGCGCGCCGAGGCGATCGCCGGCGTGCCGGGCATGGACAACCCCTACGAGCGCCTCAAGGAGCTGACCCGCGGCCACCGCGTGGACGGGGCGCGCATGCGCGAGTTCGTGCAGGGCCTCGGCCTGTCCGAGGGTGCCCAGGCGCGCCTGCTGGAGCTGACCCCGGCCGGGTACACCGGTATCGCGGCCCAGCTGGCCCAGGAGTTCGGGCCGGCGCAGGACTGACGCCCAGGTCACGATCCGAGGACAGGATGATCACAACCTGAGCACGCCTCTGGTGTGGCGGGCGCCACGCAGGCAAGCTGAGGCGTGGCCACCACCCGGCGGCCACGACCCGCCGTAGAGCACGCTCCGAGGAGACCTGATGTCCGCTCGCCGCACCACCCGCCCGCTGTCCACCGCCCTCGCCGCCGCCGTCCTGGCGGGCGGCCTCGCCGCCACCGCGGCCGCCCCGGCCCTCGCCGCCCCCGCCGAGACCACGGACGGGTGCCAGAACGGGCACTTCGTCGGGGGCACCTTCGGCTCCACGGAGCTCTCGCCCCGGACGGGCCGCTTCTACACGCAGCACGCCGTCAAGGACGTCCGCGTGACCGTGGCGCCGTTCTACCCGGCCTTCACGGACCTCGAGGAGATCTCCTATGAGGTCCCCGGTGAGATGGGCCCGGAGACGGATGTGGAGTTCACCTACGACGCCGAGCTCGAGGCCGGCTACGTGGACGTCCTGGAGCAGCGTCGGGTCCTCGACGAGGAGGGCACCGCCGGCGCCGTCTTCACCCTCTACGTGGACGGGAAGGCCACCGCGACTCTGGTGTTCGGGGAGGACCGGAACCTCGGTGACGACGTCCCCGGCATGTTCCTGGACGCCAGGGGCCCGCAGACCTGCGAATTCGGCGCACGCCCGACGGTGGACCACCAGACCCACCTCGCCGCTCCCGGCTCCCGCCTGGTCCACCTGCAGGGCAACTCCAGCGGCGATGCCCCCGGCGTGGCCACGCTGACCGTCACCGAGCAGCCGGAGCACGGCACCCTCGTCGAGCTGCCCCGCATCGGCGACCCCACGGTCTGGACTCCCGGTGAGGAGCGCGGCAGCTTCGCCAGCACCGTCTACGTGGCGGACGAGGGCTTCACCGGCACCGACCAGGCCGTGTTCACGATCACCGACGAGACCACGGGTGAGGAGAAGACGCTCGTCGTGACGTTCTCCATCGGGGACCCGCGGGCCGCCGACCCCCACCTGGGGGTCCAGGGCACGGGTCTCCCGTTCGACGAGGCCCGCGTGTGGGAGGCCCTCGAGGCCCAGGGCGAGGACGACGAATCCGAGGCACCCGCACCGGAGTCCCCAGCGACCCCCGCCCCGGATTCGACGGACGCCCCGGAGGCCTCCGAGCCCTCGGAGCCCGCCGATGAGCACACCGTCCCCGAGACCGTGGAGACCGGCTCCGGCCAGGCCTGGTGGCTGGCCGCCGTCGCTGCCGTGGGCACGGGCGCCCTGGTCGCCGGCCGGCGTCGCTTCGGCCTGGCCCGCTGACCCGGAGCGCCGGACTGCCGCTCGTCCGCTGACCTGCGGCACCACCAGGCGCCGCTCCCGCCCCTCCGGGAGAGGCCGGCTCCGCCCTGTGACGGGGCCGGCCTCGGCCCAGGGCTGACCCGGGACCGCCTGACGGGGGACGATGGGCGGGTGCTGCTTCCACTTCTCCCCGTGTGGCTGCTGTCCGCCGCCCCCAAGGACCCCGCCGAACTCGAACGGGACGTGCCCGAGCCGATCGACGCGCACGGCGAGCTCGCCGACGCGATCACCGCGGCGATCACCGCCGTGGACCTCGTGGGCGTGTTCTTCTTCGCGATCTCGGGTGCCGTCCTCGCCGTGCGCAAGGGCTACGACATCGTCGGCTCCCTGCTGCTGGCCCTCATGGTGGGCACGGGCGGCGGCGTCGTCCGTGACCTCGTGGTCGGCCGGGACGTGCCCGCGGCCTTCGACAACCCCTGGTACCTGATCCTGCCGGCGGTCGCGTCGCTGGCGGTGTTCCTCCGGATCTTCGACGGCGAGCGCGGCCACCACGCCGTCATGGCCTTCGACGCCATCGGCCTGGCCGTGTACTGCGTGGTGGGCACGCGCATCGCCCTGCTCGCCGGCCTGAGCCCGGTCGCCGCCGCGGTGCTGGGCCTGGTGACCGCCGTCGGCGGCGGCATCCTGCGCGACGTCGTCGCCGGGGAACCGCCCGCCGTGTTCGGCGGGCGCGGCTGGTACGCGCTGCCGGCCATCCTCGGCGCGGGCACGACGGCGGCCCTCGGCCAGGCGGAGCTCCTCGGCCCGCTGACCTCGGCGGCGGTGATGGTGCTCGTGCTCGTGCTGCGCGTGGTGTCGCTGCGCAGGGAGTGGCTCGCCCCGGGGGCCGAGATCTCGGGGGAGACCCAGCGCCAGCGCCTGGATCCGCACGACGAGCCGCCCGTGCCGGACATCCGCGACCGCAAGGGCCGGGACGGGCCGCCCGCCGACCCCGGCGAGGACGGCCCCCCGGCGAACGAGGAGGCGCCCGGAGCCGGCGAGGACGTCACACCTCCGGGGACACCCGGGTGAACAAACGAGCCACTGCGCGGGCCGCACGGGACAATGGCCGGTGAATCCCCGGACCCGACGGAAGGAGCCGCCGTGGACGTGCAGCAGTTCTTCGCCACCCTCACCGACGTCCCGTGGCTGCTCACGACCCTGGACCTGATCGGGATCTTCTTCTTCGCCACCTCGGGGGCGCTGCTGGCGGCGCGCAAGCAGTTCGACCTGGTGGGCTCGCTGGCGCTGTCCCTGCTGGCCGGGCTGGGCGGCGGCTTCACCCGGGACATCCTGCTGGACCGCGGCCTGCCCGCGTCCCTGGAGAACCCGGTCTACCTGGCCCCGCCCGTGCTGGTGTCCCTGCTCGTGTACGTCAAGGTGATCCACCCGAATCGGCTGAACCTGACCATCACCCTGTTCGACGCCGCCGGGCTCGCCCTGTTCACGGTGTCCGGTGTGCTGCTGGCGCACTCGATGGGCGTGCACCCGGTGTCCACGGTGGTGATCGCGATGGTCACGGCGCTCGGCGGCGGCGTGCTGCGGGACATCGTCGCCAACGAGGTCCCGTCCATCTTCGACCCCCGCGGCGTCTACGTGCTCCCCACGTTCCTGGGCGCGGTGCTGGCGACCGTGGTGGCGATGAACGGCGCGCTCAACGCGTTCACGGGCTTCCTCATCGCGTTCCTGATCTTCGCGGTGCGGATGATCGCCTACCGCTACCAGTGGCGGTTCTTCGGCGCGGAGATCTCCCAGGACAAGGAGTCCCTCGCGCGTCTGCGGCGCCTGGCCACGCAGGCGCAGGAGGCGGCCGCGCGCCGGGTGGAGCGCACCCTCGAGCGCCGGCTGCGCTCCCCCGGCGCCCCCGCCTTCCCCGACGACGACGCGGACGGGTCCTACGGACCGCGGCAGGAGTACGAGGACCAGGTGCGGGTGGACGACTACGACCCGCAGACCCAGACGATCACCGTCGTCGACCCCGCCTCACACCAGCAGGTGCGCCTGGACCGCGGCACCGGCGTCATGGACGTCACCGACCTGCGCACCGGGCGCACGCGCAGCTTCGACGACCCCGAGCACGACTGGATCGCGGACGACCCGGAGGACCCGAGGGACTGAGGGATGCGGGGGCCCGACGCCGGGCCGGGGCCACGCGCCCCGCGGACAGGTCTATGCTGAGAGTCCATGACCGGCACGCATGAGACCGCCCGCCCCGCCAGCACCACCACGGAGGCCGCGGCCTCCGGCCCCCTCCACCGCGTCGGATTCGACCGCGCGAAGTACATCGAGCTCCAGTCCCAGCACATCCAGGAGCGCCGCCGCCAGATCGGCGGGAAGCTGTACCTGGAGATGGGCGGCAAGCTCTTCGACGACCTGCACGCCTCCCGCGTCCTGCCCGGCTTCACCCCGGACAACAAGATCGCGATGCTCGACCGCATCAAGGACGAGACCGAGATCCTGGTGTGCTTCAACGCCAAGGACCTCGAGCGGAACAAGGTCCGCGCGGACCTGGGCATCACGTACGAGGACGACGTCCTGCGCCTTGTGGACGTGTTCCGGGAGCGCGGGTTCCTGGTGGAGCACGTGGTGGTCACGCAGCTGGAGGACGCCAACCACCGTGCGTTGGCGTTCCTCGAGAAGCTCGAGCGCCTCGGCCTGAAGGTGGCCCGCCACCGCGTGATCCCCGGCTACCCGCACGCCATGTCCACGATCGTCTCGGAGCAGGGCTTCGGCGCCAACGAGTGGTCCGAGACCACGCGGGACCTCGTCGTCGTGACGGCCCCCGGCCCGGGCTCCGGCAAGCTGGCGACGTGCCTGAGCCAGGTGTACAACGATCGGCAGCGGGGCATCCCGGCCGGCTACGCGAAGTTCGAGACGTTCCCCATCTGGAACCTGCCGCTCGAGCACCCGGTGAACGCCGCCTACGAGGCCGCCACCGTGGACCTGGACGACATCAACCTGATCGACCCGTTCCACCTGGCCGAGTACGGCGAGCGGGTGACCAGCTATAACCGCGACGTCGAGGTGTTCCCGCTGCTGTCCGCGCTGCTGGAGAAGGTCACGGGCACCACCCCGTACAAGTCCCCCACGGACATGGGCGTGAACATGGCCGGCGCGGCGATCGTGGACGACGAGGTGTGCCAGGAGGCCGCTAAGCAGGAGATCATCCGGCGCTACTACAAGGCCCAGGTCAACGAGGCGCTGGAGGGCACGGACGACACCGAGTCCGAGCGCGTGGCCCTGGTGATGTCCAAGCTGGGCCTGAGCTCGGAGGACCGCCCGGTGGTGGGTGCCGCGCAGTTGGTGGCCGAGCGCACCGGCGAGCCCGGCGCGGCCGTGCAGCTGGCGGACGGCACCCTGGTGACCGGCAAGACCTCGGAGCTGCTGGGCTGCTCCGCCGCGGTGCTGCTCAACGCCCTCAAGGTGCTGGCCGGCATCGAGGACGACGTGCACCTGCTCTCCCCCGCCTCGATCGAACCGATCCAGACGCTCAAGACCGTGCACCTGGGCTCCAAGAACCCGCGGCTGCACACGGACGAGGTGCTGATCGCGCTGTCCGTGTCCGCGGCGACCGACGAGAACGCGAAGGCGGCCGTCGAGCAGCTGGCCAGCCTCGAGGGCTGCGACGTGCACACGACGACGATCCTCGGCTCCGTGGACGAGGGCATCTTCCGGTCCCTGGGGATGCTCGTGACGAGCGAGCCGAAGTTCCAGAAGAAGGGGCTGTACCGGAAGCGGTGAGCGGGGCGGTTCCTGCGGTCGCTTTCGTTGACAAAACGGGCGGCCCCGGGGCGTTTTCGTTCGAGAAGTGGGAGCGGGCCGCGCGTGGGCCGCGGCCCGCTCAGGAGGCCCCGGTAGTTCGCCGGGGCCTCCGTTCGTTGACGACGGCGACAATGCGCTCCGCGACGACGGCCGGGTCCTCGTGCTCCCAGAAGCGGAGGACGAGCCATCCTCGCTCGGTCAGTACCCGGGTGGTCTCCGCGTCACGAGTGCGATTGGTGGCGACCTTGTCCGACCAGTAGCCGCCGTTGGCCTTCGGAGCGATGTAGTGTTCCGGACAGCCGTGCCAGTAGCAGCCGTCGATGAGCACGACCACACGAGCGGGCCGGAACAGGATATCCACGGTGCGGCGCAGGTCCTTCTCCGGCCGAGCGTTGACACGGTAGCGCAGGCCGGTTGCGTGGAGCCGGCGACGGACGGCGAGCTCGGGCTTGGTGTCTCGGGCCCTGTTCCCGCGCATCGTCGCGCGCGCCACCGGAGAGGAAGCCCAAGAGGTGCCTTCGGAACCTCCGCTCGTCATCTCCCTCCGAAGAGACGCCGAAGCGTGGGCCGGCGACGGGCAGTGGGCTGCGGCGCCGACTCAGGAGCAAATTCCACCGGAGCCAGGGACTCGCTCGCGACCGCATCAACAGCCATGGTCGATGACTTCGCGCCTCTCACATCACGGCCCCGCGGCTCTGATGCCTCCTGATACTGGTGGTCCACGACAGAGCGCAGACAATCCACGTCACTTGTCGTCAGATCAGCGAAACCTGTAGCGGCTCGAATCGGCATGATGAGCTGCCGATAGCCTTCCCCCGTCTTCTCTCCTCTGGCAGTCCCCTCAGCAAGGAACTTCTCCATCACGATTCGAGCAAAGGCCGGGTTTCTCCATAAGGAGGGTCTCTCGAGAATGGCAGCGTAGAGGTCCTCCGAGGGACGGCGGGACTCCACAATCTCGGGGCCGAACAACACCCACCGCTTCCAAAGCCTCTCCATCACATGCCGCCGGTTGCCACCGATGAGGCGATCTTGGAACGACTTACGACTCGGCGCTGTCTGGGACGAGCGAATTCGACGCGTTGCCAGGTCGGGGAGCAGGGCGAGAGCTAGGAAGTCCCAGACCTGTGGATGAGCGAACTCCGCGCGTTGTCCAGAGGACATTGTGAAGAGGGCGCGGCCGAGAGCCAGATCGAAGTCCGCCATGCTCGACTGCGGCGCGACAGAGACTTCTTCGAGCAGGGCCTCACGCAACCGCAGCAGCTCGTCCACTGTGGCAGGGGCTCCGCCGGTGGAGGGGAAGGCATCAGGAGCCGCCACGGCATCCTCAACCACCCCACGGTCGAATTCCATCACCCCGTCGCTCTCCCACAGGAAGATGCGCTGCTGGCGTGCAGCTGTCGGCGACAGTCGCGGCATGAGCGTGTACTGATTCATGCGTCTCCCTCCAGCACGTGAGTCGCGGACATCAAGAGGTACTCGAAGTACTCGGGCTCATCTCGGTAGATTCCACACACCTCCCGCAGTGAACGTTGGAAGAACCGAGCCGCGATCCGAGCCGCGGCAGCGGCGATGGACTCAGGGTTTTCCTCGGCCACCGCGTCCACATCACCGCTCAGAGACGCATCGGACCCGCTCTCCGCAAGATCCCGACTGAGGCGATGGGCCGCGGCGATCAGCTGGCGTGCGATGTCAGCCTCAAGCAGTGCCATAGAAATGCGTGGTGCTGTCCCGTCGAGCAGGTCGATCGCCTGGGGATAGTCCTCGTTCACATAGAGGCGCATCGACGACCTGAATCCGTCCTCGAGACCCGCAGCGTAGAGGTCGAAGCGCCACGGGGCCGCTTGCCAGGACTCGTTCCTGAACGACACCACGCTTACCGGGAAGCCGGGCTGACTCGGTTCCAGCGAGACCTTCTCCGTTTTGGCCTCCGCCACGATCCGGTCTCTGAGCCAGGGCTGGTCAGCAACCGGCGCCACGATCGTGGCCGCCAAATCGAGCTGAGCCGTGACCTCATGTGCATCAAGACGTAGCTCTCCACGCGCGACGAAACGGTCGCCGCTCCGCGTCAACGGTGTTCGGTGTGTGAGGATGAACGCCGTCGCCGAGCAGGTCACAGAAACCACGAGCACAGGAGACCCCGGTGATTCGAGTGCCTCCAGCGCGTCAGCATCAACACTCACGTCGATCAGAAATGTGAGAGAAGAGTTTGCATCGCAATGCTCCGCGAGATCCTGGAGAGAGACATCGCGACCATCGCAGTCGACCGCCCACCGTTGCCACGAGGCGGAGCTCGGGTCCAGACGGGGAAACGGTGAGAGGAACAACGGCGCCATCAAGCCCCCCTGCCCACGACGAGGTCGAAGGTCATCGCCGCGGTGAAGTGGGGCGTGATCTTCACCGACCCCTCAGTCGGTCCTGTGATCGTGATGCTAGGCCCCGAACGACGTTCAGTACCCAGGGCCCACTCCACGTCAACATTCGACGCGTCCATCTCCACCGCACCGCCCCACTCACGCGCCTTGACCACTGCCTCCACGATTCGCTCGCGTCCCTTCTCGTTCTGCACTTCGAAGTCAATCTCCCAGGCTCCACCTGGGAGCTGCCGGCTGCCTCGAAGCTGCACCGTGGCGTTACCCTGGTTGCCTGGCCTTCGACGTCCGCCGGACGAGGATCCACCCTCGTGGTCCCCCTGTGCAGTCGTGTCTTCCGAGCTCGACATGCTTCCGGGAGAACTCGGGGCGGGAAGTCCCGAAAGGGAGGTGTCCGAGCCCGTCGGCACGAATGAGTTGAGGGCACGGGAAAGCACGCGCGCGGACCGGACCTCTCCCCGGATCTTCTTCGCCGAGTCCTTGCGGACAAAGCCGCGCACCTTGGAGGCTACGTTCTGCATCGTGTGGCCTACGACGTAGACCGCCACGGGGTTGTCCGGGATCGAGACATTCCAGGCGTCATGCGTCGCCGGCTCTGATGCAGCGAAATGCCGATCGCACTCCGGAGTCGGCTTGAAAACGCCGAACCACTCGTACATCTCACCTTCGTCGACGGGCATCGGAGTGTAATTGACCACGATCTCCGTCTCGGAACGCATCACGGAAAGGCTGTCCCGCTTGCGTGCCTCCTCATCGGAGGCCAGCGGGTCCCTTAGAACCTTCGCCATGTAGAGGTGTCCTGCCGTCCGATCATCCCGCCCGCCGAAGTAGTCCTCAAGCGGGTAGCCGGCAGAGGCCTTAGGGTTCAGACGGATCGGAGTCACTGCCTCCTCTCGGATGCCGACCGGGACAGCCCAGGGAGAGGCGGCGTCTTCTCCGAGCTGAGCAGATCGGATGGCGGCGAGGCCGTGCGCATACACGGGAAGACGCTCCTCGACGACAGTGGCGATGTCGACCTCCTCACCACGTACGGAGAACTGGACGATCATGGGGGCATCCCCGTCACCGTATGGCACCACCTTGGGCCAGGCACTCGCCACCAGCGCATCGAGCATCTGTTGCCCGAGCATGTCGCACTGCTCGTCCGTGCCCACCGGGACCCACTCGTCCACGTCGCCGTCCCGGTGAGTGAGCACGGTAGGAGCGAGGACGAGGATCGACGTCCCCGTCTCCTCCTCGCCGAAATGCGTCTCGAACAGCGCCTCGCCCAGGAATTTGGCGTGGTCACCGCGCAAGGGGAGGATCTCCTCCTGGCCCATGTCTCCCCACCAGTGGGCTCCCGTGTACCGCTTGCCACCGATGTCGAACTCATCGTGGAGAGCCGAGGCGATGAGCCTGTCCTCGAGAGTCCCGTCGCCTCGTTCGCACCGGGTCCAGTAGACAACGGCGTGGGCTGCCGACGCCTCAAAGGTCGCCGTCTTGCCGAAGCCGTAGGTCCCTCCAGAGCCGCCCCCCTGGGGCTTCGTGGTCCCGATGTCGAAGACGAAGGCGTTGAAGTTGTTCGGCTGTCCGGGTGGGGCGGCTTCGCCTGACCTGACGGGCCCGTTCAAGCCGGTGGTCCCACGGTCGAAGATCTCCACCACATGGAGGTCGGGAGAGGTCAGCGCAGCCTGCAACTTTCCCAGCTTCAGATCCTCAGTGATCTCCGTGAAGATTTGCGTGGAGAGAATCTCCCGGACAGAGGTGTCCGCGCGGCGGATGCTGGCGCCGTAGGCGGGGAACCAGTTCTCATGATCTGCCGCGTCCCATGAGTTCTGCAGAGTCTCCCGAACAAGGACGTCCAGGCGGGTGAGATGACCCTGGGTGTTCAGAAGTTTGCCGCGGCCTCCGCTGGTCTGGTCACCCGGCCCACGAGGCTTGGAGTAGCGGCGCAGTCGAACCTCAGCCACCAAGTCAGGCCTCCTCTCGAGCGATTCTGGTGAAGTCGAACTCCTCGCTGAAGCCGTCCCCCAGGGCGGACAGGTCCAGTGAGTAGCTGAGGTCCGAGACAGCGTTGACGACAGCCTCGGGCAGGACGGAGCGGCGTAGCACCGGGGTGCTCTCCGTGATATGCCAGTACTTCGTGGAGACCAGCTTGAACCGATGGTCCTCCGTTCCCGGCATGTCGACGACGTATCCCAAGGCCGCCAGCCGTTTGCGCATACCAGACTCGTCGACTCCTGCGTCGACAATCTCCTCGACTAGGTCGGAGAGCCGCTCTCCGCGCGGGTGGGGATCCACCTCAGTGACGGCGAGGTAGAGATCAGAACCTTCCGAGGGCTCCAGCTGACGAAGACCGTGAATCGTGACGGCCTGGCGGTTCTGGAGTGCGGCGGTCTTCACCTCCATGCTGACCACGTCGCCCACGAAATCATGCCGGCCCCGCTCCGGGCCTTCCCACAGGGTCAACGCCGAGGCGCCATGAACCGCAACGATCTGGCGGAGGATGCTGAGCTCCCCATAGAGGCCCTTCAGCGCCTGCTCGCTGATCCCCTCGCGGGCGATCATCAGCAGTCGGCGCCATTCGCGCACCGTGCTAGCGAGTGCGTCATAGACAGTCCCGCCCGCATCCACGCTGGCAATGACGTCCTCGAGGAACGTGTGGAACACCCCCTCGAGCCGGGGTTCGAGGCACCGGATCTGCACTGCTCTCAGCGCATCTCCGAGCTCATTCTGAATCGTCGCCGACGCAAGACGAATGGCCTGGCTCACTTCAATGTTGAGAAGCCGGTCGTCCCCGGACTCGAAGAAGGCGGTCGGCGTGCTCAGCTGGTCCTTCCCCACCCACACGCGACGGCCGACCGGCCGTCCCTGCACTTCGACGACGTGGAACTCGGAAGCGCTCCATACACTGGGCTCATTCGCCACACGCGCGAACGCCTCACGCATTCGGGTCATTCTCAGGCTCCTCCTCATCAGCTGCGGGGATCTCGACCGCGAGGAAGTCCCCGTCATGCGTGAGCAGGCCCTCCGTATCCGAGGGGAGGACCATCGCGTAGCCGAAGAAGGGTTCGTTCATATCGACTTCGGCCAGGGCGGGGTCGATCTTCTTAAGCACTTCCTGCATATCCTCGCGGTCCTTCGCACCGGACCGAGCTCGCGACATGCGCGAGATCGGATAGAGGATCAGCAGGCCTTCTCCGTTCGCACCTCCCTCATTCTTCGGGCGCAACCGAGCGGCGCTCTGCTCATCACCGTTACCAGCGTCTTCTGCAAGCGGGCTGCCCTCAGTCGCCAGGTCCGCGATTCGGTCGTTGCCGGACATGAGCGCTCGGATGTTGACCGACCCCTCTTCGGGGTCCTTGATTGGCGCGCGCCGCACCGCCTTCACCTGAAGGCCCTGCTCCGCGAGCACCTGTTCCCCGCCACCGGCCGCCAGCACGACCCGCCAAGACTTCTCCGGAAGCTTCTTCGCAGCCCAGTCGAGAGCCCGCTTGTGCTCCTCCTGGTGTTTGGGGTGCATGGCGAACTTATCAAAGAACTCCTGAACACGTTCGAAGCTAACACCCTTGTAGAGCCTCGACCCCTGACCGGGCGCCGATGTCACGGCATGGTCGGAGATGCGGTGAAGGAAGTCGACAGCGATACGGGTGTTCGTCTTCTGCAGACCCGACGTCGCGAAGTCGAACAGAATCGTCTGCTTGTTCCGGCCCTGAAACGTGTACTCGATCTGGCGAGCGTGCTTCATCTTGGCGGGAGCCGTCACCTCAAGACGGCCGGGATGCCGGCGGATCTTGAGCCCGATCTCGCCGGGAGTCTTTCCCTGGCTCGCCATCTCGGTGATCTCTCGACGCACCTCGGCCTCCACCTGAGCAAGGAACTGATAGTCGGAGTCCAAGCCCTCCGCCAGCCAGATCCGTTGCAGGTCCTCGTATCCTGGCCGGTAGCCGAACCAGCGGCCCATCTGCAGGAGGGTGTCGTAGGCCTTGGAGCTACGGGTGAAGAAGGAGACGAAGAGCCCCTCAAGTGTCAGACCTCGGGAGAGGGTTCCGCCACCGATAACGATCACCGTGGACGGGTGCTCGTCGTCGTACACCAGCCGATCAGCGTGAGCCTCCTTGCCGTTGTCGACGACGACGCGCAGCACGCGAAGCACGTTCAGGATCTCACCCTGGATAGCCGGCCAGGTCGGCGCAGGGCCGTCTCCGGTGTAGAGCTCCGCGACACGGTCCTCCTCCTCGTTGAAGATCGCACGGAACTCGGAGACATCGCCTTCTCGTGCTCGCTCCTTCATGGGATCTAGGAAATCGTTGATCGCCTCCTGCATGGCGAAGTGCGGATCCGTGCGCTCCGTGGTGTGGACGAGCATCGACGAATGCTTGTCCTTCTGGCCGCGCAGACGACGGATGGCGCTCGCCACGATGAACCACCGGATGGCATCACCGAGGGAACTGGTCACCGTCGGAACGAAATCGGCGGCGTCCTTCTGCCGCTGGGGACCCAGATCGCTCCATTCCTCGCGCGGGATACGGCGAATAACGTCGAGTCCCTCGGATTCCTCCCCGTCGAGGAAGCCATCGCGGATTCCGAAGAGGGTCTCCGCCCCGAAGTAGTTCTTGGGTGTCGGCATGACGGCGAGAAAGTCCCGCGGATAGAGACTCTCGAGGGATCCGGCCGAGGGGTCGTCAGGATCGGCAGCATCCTGAGGGTCCATGAGCACGTTCGCAAAGGGAGTGGCCGTGTAGCCGACGTACGTTCCGTTCCGAACCTTCGACCACACGCGACGCAACTTGGCATTGATCTTCGTCGGGTCATCCTCCGGATTCGGCGAGCTGTCCGGGGTCGCCTGATCGGATTCGTCGTCGATGATGAGGATCGGAAGCCTACGGAGTGTCTGCTCGTCGATCTGGTCGAGGAACTTCAGCAGATGGTCGAGCCGAGAGGTCTGCTTCTTCATCACCGCGATCATCGTGCGGTCTCCGTCCAGAAGGCTGGACACAGTCGACGCGGCGTTGACCCAGCTGGCGGCCTGAAGATCAGTCTGGGTCGTGGTCAAAGTGATCCACTGCTGGGCATTCTCCTCCACACCCAGGTCCCTCGTAATGCGCTTCTGGGTCTGCGCTCGGAGGTTGTTGTAGGTGCCGGAGAAGACGAGCACAAACTTGTAGTTCGCATCCAGGGCCTTAGCCGCGACAGCCGCGTAGTTCGCCGTCTTGCCGGACTGGACATTTCCTATGACCAGGCCCCGACGGCGCTGCATCGAGTACGGCTCGGCGAGTTGCGACACGATCTGATCGCTCGAGCGGTCGATCGAAGGGATCGCTTCTGCCAGACCCGTGCTGAGCATCTTCTCACGAAGCTGGGACCAGCGCGGGCCTGCCGACGACAGATACCAGGAACGATGAGAGCTCTCATTGTTGTCCGAATCCACCGCAATTGCACCGCCTGTGGGATCAATCCGGACACGGATGCGCTCGGCCCACTTGTCAGTCTTAACCCGATGATCATGCAACAGTTCACGTAGGGCTATGACCATCTCATCGTCAGAGTCATCCAGCAGTGACTCCACTGCCTCCTCCATGGTCCGGCCACGCTTCATCCGGTTCACCACCTGGCGGGCGAGCAGATCCTTCATTGCCGAGTTGTCAGTCATGTGCTGGTCCTCCAGGTGGATGCAGGGATCGCGTCTCAGAACAGCCGCTGGGGTGAGGAGCTGTCGCGTGCAGTCGTCAGAGTCGGAGCAATGCTCTCATAGGGAATCCCCAGCAGGCTCCTGAACAGCGCCGTGAAGACGGCCTGCGCTCCCAGCGGGGGAACTGCCATGCCGACCTGCTTCCGGATGGAGTCCCGCCTCCCCTCGAAGTGGAAAGTGTCCGGGAATGTCTGGAGGCGTGCACGCTCACGGTTGGTGAGGGCCCGCGGTTCATCCCAGTGGTAGACATGGGTGCCGCCGCCGCCGGATCCCGTCACGGTGTAGGACGGCTTGGCCGGGTCGAGACGACGGTAGATCTGACTGATGGTGGCGCCACGGACATTGAGCCGAGCCTGGTCTGTCATGCGCTTCGCATTGAACGCATTCTCGCCGGGGTCGATGAGCTCCAGGCGCTCGACCACTTGTCTGGACTGGCGGGTGCGCTCATTGTTCGTGACGGATGCGTCCATTGGCGCCGCGACGACTTCTCCTGACGTGACGAAGGCATATCCCGTCCCGGGTCCGTGAGTGGGGGCTGGCACGGCGTACTCGACGTCGAGATCATCGCGAACCCCCACGACGAGAACGCGATGCCGCGCCTGGGGAACGCCATACTGCTCGAACCGGTAGAGGTGCGGAGTGATCCGATATCCGGCGTCCTTGAGCTCCTCCAGAATCACCTGGAACGCGCGACCGCCGTTCGCGCTTCGAATGCCGCCCACGTTCTCGGCGACGAACCACTTGGGCCGCTTTGCCTCGAGAACCCTGACACCGGTCTTGTAGAGGCCGCCGAAATCACCGTCGAGCCCCTTGTGCTCACCGACAAGGCTGAAGTCGTTGCAGGGAAAACCAAAGGCGAATCCGTCAATGTCGCCGAAGGAGTCGATGTTCTCGGCAGCGGCTCGCGCGTCACCGACTTTGACAGACTTCAGCGTCGCACCGGGAATGTTGCGTCGGTACGTAAGACAGGATGACTCGTCAATGTCGACAGCCCACGCGTGCTGGAGAGACATCCTGTCCCGCAGTTCAGGGTCCCTCTCGACTGCCTGGTGGGCGCCGAGTGCCATGCCTCCAGGCCCGGAGAAGAACTCCCCCATCTTGAACGTTTCCATGCAACCTCTATCGCTCTTCGCCGCAGACCTGCTGGGAAGCGCGCGCGGCATACTGCAGCTTAGCGCGATTCTGCCGTCTCGGCAGCCTGGAGGGCACCGTGTTCACACGCGGCGCCCGCTGGGCCTCTTCCACGGGGACATCGCGTGTCAGAGGATGACCGGAACTCATGAAGCCTTCGGAAGGACGAGGACGATGGCCACACCGCCCTGGACCACGGGGGAGACTCTGCTCGCTCTCGGACTTGCTCATCACCTGGAGTGGGCCAACCCGAGTGAGGGGACACCCTCAGTCGTGGGCCTGTCTCGTCTACTCGCTCAGGGCCCCTTCCATCCAGGACTTAGCCTGCCGGGCAACTTTCGAAATCCGAATGCCGTCAAGATGAAGGTGTCCAACCTCATCTGGCACTACCCCGGCGGAGAGCACGGTCTCAAGCCGGGAGCAGTCCAGGACCTCGCCCTTGTGGAGCTCTACAGGTCAGACCCGGCACTCATGCTTGGCCTGGCGCGCGACCTCCGCTCCCTGGTCGAGCAGTCATTTGGAGATGCGGCGCTCGTCCCCTGACCTCACGAATACTCCGCCCACACCCGCCTCGCCTCACCGTCCACGGTCATCACGCCGCCGTGCGGCAGCACCCACTGCGGCCGCGTGTGGCCGAACGGCACGCCCACGCACACCACCGCGTCCGGGTTGTAGCGCCCGACCACCTCCAGCACCACATCGGCCTGCTCCGCGCGCCGCCGCACCCGCTCCTCCGCACCCCGCGGCGCCTCGAAGGAGCTCGTCGGCGGGCGGGCCGCCAGCACGGCGTCCACGGCGCCGAGCACGCCGCGCTCCCCCAGGATCCGCAGCAGCCGCCGCACCTCGCCGGCGCTCGGCAGCTCCTCGCTGGTCTCGATGAACAGCACACCGCCCTCGAGCACCGCCGTGTCCGCAGGCCCGCGGCCGGCCGCCATCACCCACGGCAGCACCTCGAGGCAGCCGCCCCATGTGTCAAGGGCCATTGAGTTCTGCCCATAGGCGGCCAGTGTTTCTTCCCGCTGGTGGCCATCAGAACTGCCCACTGGTGGCCAGCTGGTTTGCCCGTTTGGGTGGTGGTGCTGGCCACCGTGATGGGATCAGTTCAGTGGCATGACTCCCTTCCCGGCCATTGCCTGGGTCATCCGTACGGAGTCTCCGGTGGTCTGGCAGACGTGGGCGTGGTGCAGGAGCCGGTCCACGGTGGCGGTGGCCAGGGTCTTGGGCATCAGCTCGTCGAAGCCGGCCGGGTGCAGGTTCGAGCTGATCGCTACGGAGCGTTTCTCGTAGGCGGCGTCCACGATGCGGTAGAGGCCCTCGGCGGCATCGTCGGCGACCGGCAGCAGGCCGATGTCGTCGATGACGATCAGGTCGGCGCGCAGGATTCGGGCGACGGCTTTGGTGATGGTGTCATCGGGCCGGTGGGCCCGGATCATCGCCCCGAGGTCCTCCAGGGTGAACCAGGCCACCCGCTTGCCCTCCTCCACGGCCTGCTGGCCCAGGGCCTCGAGGAAGAAGGTCTTGCCGGTGCCGGAGGGCCCGCAGACCACGAGGTTCTCTCTGCGCGAGAGCCATTCCAGGGTGCGCAGGGACTGCTGGGTCGGGGCCGGGATCGAGGAGGCGCCCGGATCCCAGGTCGTGAAGGTCTTGCCGGTGGGGAACCCGGCGGCCTTGCGCCGGGCGGCGAGCATGGATCGGGCCCGACCGGTGGTCTCCTCGACCAGCAGGGCCTTGAGGACCTCGGCCGGCTCCCAGCGTTGGGCCCGGGCGGTGGCCAGTACCTCGGCGGCGATACCGCGGGCGTGGGGCATCTTCAGCTGCCGCAACAGCGCCTCCAAATCGGCCGGCAGCGCCGGTGCGGCGGTGTTCGGGGTGTGGATGCTCACCGGGCTGCCCCCTCGGTGTTGGAGGTACCGAGGCCGGCCCAGCCGGCGGTGCCCTGGGTCAGGGACCGTTCCTCGGTGGCGGTGTGCATCCCGGTGCGGTGGCCGGCGGCGGTGAGCAGGGAGGCCAGGTCGCCGTGGGCGAAGCGCTGGTGCACCGCGGCCACCCCGAGGGCGCGGTCGACCTGGTCGGTGCCGGCGAGCTTGGCCAGGGTGACGGCCTCGGCCATCTTCTGACCGATCCGGCTGGTGCCGGCCGCGGCGGCCTCCACCAGCCAGGTCCTCGCTCCGGCCCCGATGGCCAGGAACTCGGCCTCCGCCGCCGAACGGGGCACCGGGGTGTAGTCCCCGGGCACCTTGTCCGTCTCGTGGCCGGGGAAGTGCGCGTCGTCGATGGCCGGGGACCCGGGCCGGGCCACCCGGTGCCGGGCGACCTCCACCGGCCCCTGCGCACCGGCGTGCATGATCACCACCATCGAGTCCGGTCCGGTGCCGTGATGGCGCACGAACACCTCGGCCCCGAGCAGGTGCGCGGGCACCGAGTACTGGGCGTTTTCGAAGGAGACCATCGGCGTGTTCTCCGGCACCTTCCGTCCCACCCCGTAGGCCACGGTGTGCGCCGTGGCGGGGATCCGATGCAACGCGCTGGTCTCCTCGGCGAGCATGTGGTCCGGGCGGCGCCGGGTCACCCGGTGCTCCCGGGAGTTCACCATGGCCATGAACCCCGCGCAGGCGGCCTCGAGCTCAGCGAACGAGGCGTACTGGTCCCGCAGGTTGGTGTCCTTCGGGACCAGGTCGGCCTTGGCCAGCTTCACCGCGTTCTCCACCCCGCCCTTGGCGGCCGGATCCGCTGGCTGGCAGGTCAGCACCTCCACGCCGTAATGCCGAGCGAACGCCACGGTGGCCTGGTTACGCACCGGCACCCCGGCCACATGAGAGACCGTCACTGTCTTCTCGTTATCCGTCAGCACATAGGTCGGCGCGCCCCCGATCAGCCGGAAGCACCGGTCCAGGGCGGCGAACACACTCGGAGCCGTCCTATCACGCAGGGCGATGACGATCCGGTAGCGGGACCAGGCCAGCCAGGCCACGAACAGCACCGTCTTGGCCCCGTCGATCGCCGGCCCATCGCCGAAGTCGTACTGCAGCCATGCGCCCGGCTCGGTGATCCAGGGCCGGTGCACCCGGCGCTTCCCGGCCCGCCAGGCGGCCTTCACCTCGGCCACCGCCCGCCGGGTGGAGCGCTCAGAGCCGGTGTAGCCCATTGCGGTGAGCTTGGCGTGCACGACATCGGCGCGGATCCTGCCCGTGGAGGCCTCGACCCATTCCTCGATCTTGGGCAGCCAGACATCGGTGACCTTCGGGCGGCTGGCTCCGGATCCAGGGGTCTGGCCGGCGTCGCGGGCCCGCACCAGCCGGGCCACGGTGTGATGGGAGCAACCGGCCAGCTCGGCGGCGCCCCGCAATGACTTGGTCAGGTCATAGGCACTGAGTATTTTCATGGTTTCTGCGGCATCCTTCATTCAGGGCCTCTTCCTCGCTGGATTCGATTCGACACCGATATCCAACCCGGGGAGGAGGCCCCCGCCGGCTCACGACGCGGCGGGCAACGAGCAATGCGGGCAAACCAGATGGCCAGCACCGGGCAGTTCCCGTGGCCATCACTGGGCAGTCCTCATGGCCGTCAGCGGGTCATTCCCTGGCCACCTATGGGCAGCTTTTCATGGCCGCTTACACCCATGTCCGGCCGGTCACCGCGCGCCGCGGCCCGGCCCAGCGCCAGGGTGAGGCGCCGCCGACGCCGGGCGCGCCGTCGTCGTGCGGGCCCGGCACCGGCTCGCGGGTCCCGAACTCGGTGAGCGCCCGCGGGTCCATCCAGTCGACGCCGTGGTCCTCCGACTCCCCTGGCTCCGTGATCTCCAGCCGCCCTCCCGTCAGCAGGGCGGCCCGCAGGGACGCGGCGTGCACCTCATCCACAGCCGGCCCCGGCCCCAGGTGCACCTGGGTGGAGCCGCCGTAGAAGCTCGCCACGCCGTTCGCCCACAGCCACTGGTGCAGGTTGGTGTTGTCGCTGTAGCCGAGGAACGGCTTGGGGTCCGAGCGCACTGCGTCCGCATCCAGGTGGCCGATCACAGTGATCTGGTCCTCCCCGCCCACTGTGGCGATCACCGCCCGGATCTGGGGGTCCGCGAACGCCGCGTTCAGGTCCCGCGCCCGGACCGCCACACGCCCCTCACCCCTGACGCAGCTCGCGGCGCAGGATCTTGCCCGTGGCGTTCTTCGGCAGCCCGTCCAGGACGGTCACCTCCCGCGGCTGCTTGTAGCGGGCCAGCCGCTAGGCCGCGAACACCTGGAGCTCCTCCCCCGTGACGGCGCTGCCCGGGGCCAGCGAGACGAAGGCGGCGATCTCCTCGCCCAGCCGCTCGTCCGGCACACCCACCACGGCGGCCTCGACCACGTCCGGGTGCTCGTAGAGGACCTCCTCCACCTCGCGGGGGTACACGTTCATGCCGCCGCGGATGATCACGTCCTTGAGCCGGTCCACGATCATCACGTACCCGGCCTCGTCCCGGCGGGCGATGTCGCCGGTGCGGAACCAGCCGTCCTCGTCGAACGCCGCCGCCGTGTCCTCCGGGCGGCCCCAGTAGCCGGCCATGATGCCCTCGCCCCGGATGCGCAGCTCACCGGAGGTCTCGAGGTCCTCCTCGGGCACCTCGGTGCCGTCCATCGCGACCATCCGGAACTCGAAGCCGTCCACCGGCCGGCCCACGGTGCCCGGGCGGGTCGGCGCGTCCACGGGGTTGAAGAAGCACGCGCCCGCGTTCTCGGACAGCCCGTAGCCCTCGAACACGGGCACGCCGTACAGCTTCTCGGCGGCGTGCAGCGTCTCCACCGGCAGGCTCGCACCGCCGGAGAGGGGCATGCGCAGCCTCGAGAAGTCCGCCGGCACGAACCGCGGCATCAGGGACAGGGTGGACCCGGCGAACACCGCCCCGTTGAGCACCACCGAGAGCCCGAACACGTGGAACATCGGCAGCGCCGCGAACACGACGTCGTCCGGGCCGAGCCGGCCCAGGCCGGTCGCCGTCGCCATGGCGTTGGAACGCAGGTTCGTGTGCGTCAGCCGGGCACCCTTGGGCCGCCCCGTGGTGCCCGAGGTGTAGAGCAGGACGGCGTCGTCGTCGGGGTCGCGCGGGGTGATCTCCGTGACCGGGGCGATGCCCTCGGCGGCGCGCTCCCGCCCGACCGCTTCGAGGTCCAGGGTGACCACCTCGACGTCGACGTTCCCGGCCACCTCGTCCACGGCCGGCAGCCCGGGCATGGCCCAGAGCACGCGCGCCCCGGAGTCCTCGAGGAAGTACTCCAGCTCACGGGCCGTGAACAGCGGGTTGAGCGGCACCATCACCGCACCCAGGCGCATGAGCGCCTCGTAGACCGCCACGAAGGCCGGGACGTTGGGCAGCAGCACGGCCACCCGGTCCCCCGGGCCCACCCCGCGGTGGCGCAGCCAGCCGGCCGTCGCGGCCGTGACCTGGTCCAGTTCGCGGTAGGTCATGCGGGCCTCGCCGATCCGCAGGGCCACGGCATCCGGCTGCCGGGCCACGGTGGCCGAGAGCAGCTCGGCCACATGACCCCGGCGCTCGGTGGGCCGGCCGTGGGTGGTCGCGGAGGTGTCGGGGGTCTCGGAGGTGGTCACGGTGGCTCCTGATCTGGTGGGGCGGTCGTCGGAGGGGGTTCAGAGGAAGGCGGAGTGACCGGTGAGGCCGCGGCCCACGATCAGCGAGTTCACCTCGTAGGTGCCCTCGTACGTGAAGATCGCCTCGACGTCGCAGAAGAACCGGCCGAGCCCGACGTCGGCGAGGATGCCGTTGCCGCCCATCATCTGGCGGCCCAGCGCGGCCGACTCGCGGCACATCTGGGAGGTCTTCAGCTTCACCAGGGAGGCCTGCGTCATGGACACCTCGCCGGTGGCCTCCAGCTGCACCGCCCGGTGCGCCATGCCCAGGGTGGCCGCCAGGTTGGCCGCGATCTGCACGAGCAGGGACTGCACCAGCTGATGCCCGGCGATCGGCCGGCCGAACTGAGTGCGCTCCAGCGCGTAGCGGCGGGCGGCGTCGAGGATGCCCTGCTGCGCGCCCACGGCCTGCCAGCCCAGGCCGTTGCGGGAGCCCAGCAGGATCACGTTGGTGTCCGCGAAGGTGTTGGCCTTCTCCAGCTTGTTCTCCGCCGGGATGCGCACGTCCGTGAAGGTGATGTCCGCGTTCTGGACGATCTTCACCGCGGTCTTGTGCTCGATCTTGGTGGCCTCGTAGCCGGGGGTGTCGGTCTCCACGATGAAGCCCTTGACCTGGTCGTCCTCCTCGTCCCGGGCCCACACGATCGCGATGCGGGACATGGTGCCGTTGCCGATCCACCGCTTGGCCCCGTTGATCACCCACTCGTCCCCCTCTCGGCGGGCCGTGGTGGCCATGCCGCCGGCGACGTCGGAGCCGTGCTCCGGCTCGGTCAGCGCGAAGCAGCCGGTGTACTCCATCGCGTACAGGCCCGGCAGCCACGTCTGCTTCTGCTCCTCCGAGCCCAGGGCCTCCAGGGTGGCCCCGACGAGGTCGTTGTGCAGGGCGAAGTACACGCTGAGGGAGATGTCCGCGCGGGCCAGCTCGGCCATCAGGTGCCCGCGGAACAACGGGTCCTCGGTCATGCCGCTGATGTGGTTGTAGCCCAGCTCCCCGACGCGGCGGGCGATCTCGTGCGGGAACTCGTCCCGGCTCCAGGCCTCCGCCACGTGCGGGGTGACGATCTCGGCCAGGGCGGCGCGGATCTCCGTGAGCTCCTCCTGCTGCTCGGGCGTCAGGAGGCGGTGGTACTCGAGGACGTCGACGTCGATCAGCGAGCGGGTGCGGGAATCCGTGGTGGTCATGAGGGGCTCCTGGAGGTCGTTCGAGGGGGGTGCTGAGTCGTGGGGGTCAGGCGGTGGGGCTGGCCAGGGCGGTGAGCGGGATGCCCCGCTCCTCCCCCCATGCCTGCCAGTGGGCGGCGTCGTGCCGGGAGAGGGCCTCGGTGAGCTGCGCGCGGACGTCCCCGTCCGCGTCCAGCCCGAGGCCCTCGACAAGCGCGGCCGCGAAGTGCGGCTCGAGCGCGCCGACGGCCACATGGCCCTCGGCCGCCGGATACACCCCGTAGTGGGGCAGGGCCCCGCCCAGGGGGCTGCGCGGGCCCGTCATGCGGTGCCGGTTGGGCAGGGCCAGGGCGTGCGCCGCATCGGCGAGCGCCACCGTGGCATGCCCGCCGTCCCCGTCCGCGCCGCGGGCCCACAGCAGGGCCAGCGCGGCGGAGACGGCCCGCTCGGCACCGTGCAGATCCGCCGCGAGGATCCGCGGTGGAGCCCCCGGCGCCAGCAGGCCCGCCGCGGCCTGGTAGTTGATGTCATGGCCTGGCACGTCCGTGCGGTCCCCGTCGTATCCGGTGATGTCCACCTGGCAGATCCGCCGGTGGCGGGCGCGGACGGCGTCGGCGTCCAGGCCCAGCCGGCGCAGCGCCCCGGAGCGGTGGGAGGTGAGGAACACGTCCGCCTCGGCCAGGATCTGCTCCATCTCGGCAGCCCCGGCCTGGGACTTCATGTCCACGGTGCGCACCGACTGCCCGCGGTGCAGCTCCTCGTAGAGGGCCGGCACCAGGGTGGCCACGGGGTCCCCGCTGGGCGGGAGCACCGTGACGATGTCGGCGCCCAGCTCCTGCAGGCGGGCCGCGGCGACGGGCCCGGGCAGGTTCAGCGCGATGGTCACCACGCGCACCCCGGCCAGCGGTGCGGCGCTCATCGGCCCGGCCCCTCGCCTCGCTCGGCCAGCTGCCGGAGGGTGCCGCCGGGACGGAACCGCTCGCCGTAGCGGTCGGCCAGCTCGTCGGCGCGGGCCACGAACGCGGCCGGTCCGCCCTCGCGGTGCGTCATGAACGTCACTGGCCCACCGGTGTGCGGCGGGAAGCCGATGCCGAACACGCCGCCGAGGTTCGCCGAGGGGGCGTCGGTGAGGACGCCGTCGTCGAAGCAGCGGGCCGTCTCGATGGCCATGCGGTACAGCAGGCGGTCCTGCAGGTCCTGCTCGGGCACGTCCGCCCCGGTGGCGAAGTGCTCGGCCAGGCCTGGCCACAGGTGCTTGGGGCCCTGTTCCGGGTACTCGTAGAAGCCGGCGCCCTGAGCGCGGCCCGGGCGGCCGAACTCGTCCACCATGCGCTCCACCACGCGCTCGCCCGGACGCACCGGACGCTCACCGCCGGCCTCGGCGACGGCCTTCTCCTCCTCGCGGCGGATGTGCTGGATCAGGGTCAGGGAGACCTCGTCCATCATGGCCAGCGGGGAGGCCGGGAAGCCGGCGTGGCGGGCCGCCCGCTCGATCCGCTGCGCGTCCACGCCCTCCTCCACGAGGGCCGCGGCCTCGAGCACGAGCGTGCCGTAGACGCGGGAGGTGTAGAAGCCGCGCCCGTCGTTGACCAGGATGGGCAGCTTGCGGATCTGCTGCACCAGGTCGTAGGCGCGCTCCACCGTGCGCGGGGAGGTCTGCTCACCACGGATGATCTCCACGAGCTTCATCCGGTCCACCGGGGAGAAGAAGTGCAGGCCGATGAAGTCCTGGGAGCGCTCCCGCGGGCCCTGCAGCAGGGTGATCGGCAGCGTGGAGGTGTTGCTGCACAGCAGGGTGTCCGGGCCGACCACCTTCTCCACCTCGGCGAACACCGAGTCCTTGAGCTCGACGTCCTCGAACACGGCCTCGATCACCGCGTCCACGTGCGCGAGGTCCTGATAGTCCTCGGTGGGCTGCACGCGGGCCAGGACGGCGTCGGCGTCCTCGCGGCTCATGCGCCCCTTCGCCACGCGCCCCTCGAGGAGGGCGCCCACCCGCTCACGGCCGCGCTCGGCGGCCTCCAGGCTGACGTCCTTGAGCATCACGTCCACGCCGTTGAGCGCGAGCGCGTGGGCGATGCCCACGCCCATCATCCCGGCGCCCAGCACCGCCGCCGTGGTGATCGTGCTGCGCTCGCGGGAGGGACCGCCCAGGGCCGCGCCGGAGCGCAGCGCCTGCATGTCCGAGTGGAACGCCTGGATCATGGCGGAGGAGGTGTGGCCCGTCACGAGGGACACGAAGTACCGGGTCTCGATGCGCGAGGCGGTGTCGAAGTCCACCTGCGAGCCCTCCACCGCGGCGCTGAGGATCGCCTTCGGGGCGGGCAGGTCCGCGCCGTGGAGCTGCCGGCGCAGGGTGGCGGCGAACGCGGGCAGGCGGGAGGCGAAGGAGGCCTGGGCGGGGGTGCCGCCGGGGATCCTGAAGCCCTTGACGTCCCAGGGCTTCGCGGCGGCGTCGGCGTCGTCGCGGTGCTCCAGGATCCAGCGCTTGGCGGCGGGCACCAGGTCCGCGGGGTCGGTCACGACCTCGTCGATGATCCCCTTCTCCATCGCGGCCCGGGCGTCGCGGGCGGTGCCCTGCAGCAGCCACTCCATCAGGGCGCGCTCCACGCCCACCATGCGCACCAGGCGGGTGATGCCGCCGCCTCCGGGCAGCAGGCCCAGGGTGACCTCCGGGAGGCCGACCTTCAGCCCCGGGTCGTCCACGGCGATGCGCCGGTGGCAGGCCAGGGCGATCTCCAGGCCGCCGCCGAGCGCCGTGCCGTTGATCGCGGCGACCACGGGGCGGCCGAGGGTCTCGAGGCGGCGCAGCTGGCCCTTGACCCGCTGCGTCAGCGCGAACACGGACTCCACGTCCTCGGGACCGGCCTGGGCCAGGGAGCCCAGGTCGCCGCCGGCGAAGAAGGTCTTCTTCGCGCTGGTCAGGACGACGCCGGTCACCGTGTCCCGCTCCGCCTCCAGGCGGTCCACGACGGCGTCCATCGCGTCCTGGTACCGCTCGTTCATCGTGTTGACCCGCGCCTGCGGGTCGTCCATGGTCAGCGTGACGACGCCGTCGGCGTCCTGGTCCCAGGTGATCATGTGCTCACTCATGCCGGTGCTCTTCCTGCCGTGCTGGTCGGTCGGGTGGGTGGGGCGCTCAGACGCGCTCGACGATCGTGGCGACGCCCATGCCGGCGCCGATGCAGAGCGTGGCGATGCCGGTCCGCAGGTCGCGCCGCTCGAGTTCGTCCACGAGGGTGCCGAGGATCATGGCGCCGGTGGCCCCCAGGGGGTGGCCCATGGCGATCGCGCCGCCGTTGACGTTGGTCTGCTCCTCGGTCCAGCCCATCTCCTTCATCAGCAGCAGCGGCACGGCCGCGAACGCCTCGTTGATCTCCACGAGGTCGATGTCCGCGGCGGTCATGCCGGCCACCTCGAGGGCCTTGCGGCACGCCGGGGTGGGGCCGGTGAGCATGATGGTGGGCTCGGAGCCGACGACGGCGGCGGAGACGATCCGGGCCCGCGGGCTCATCCCGGCCCGCCGGCCGGCCTCCTCGGAGCCGATCAGCGTCAGCGCGGCGCCGTCGACGATGCCCGAGGAGTTGCCGGGGTGGTGCGGGTGCTCGATCTCCGCCAGCGAGCTGTACTTCTCCAGCGCCACGGCGTCGAAGCCCGCCTCCCGACCCAGCGCCTCGAAGGAGGGCTTGAGCGTGGCCAGGGTCTCCACGGTCGAGTCGGGGCGGATGGTCTCGTCCCGGTCCAGCACGGTCATCCCGTTCATGTCCCTCACCGGGACCACGGAGCGGGCGAACCGGCCCTCCTGCCACGCCGCCGCAGCACGACGGTGGCTCTGCGCGGCGAAGCGGTCCAGCTCTTCGCGGCTGAAGCCCTCACGGGTGGCGATCAGATCTGCGGAGACGCCCTGCGGGATGAAGTCGGTGGCCAGGGAGGTGGCCGGGTCCATGGCCCACGCACCGCCGTCGGAGCCCATGGGCACGCGGGACATGGACTCCACGCCGCCGGCCACGAGCAGGGACTCCCAGCCGGAGCGGATGCGGGCGGCGGCCTGGTTCACGGCCTCGAGTCCGGAGGCGCAGAACCGGTTCAGCTGCACGCCGGCCACGGTCTGTGGCAGGCCCGCCTTGAGGGCGGCCACGCGGGGCAGGACCGCGCCCTGGTCGCCCACCGGGCTGACGCAGCCGAGGATCATGTCCTCGATGTCGGCGGGGTCGAGCCCCTCATGGCGGTCGCGCAGCGCGTGGGTCAGGCCGACGACGAGGTCGATCGGCTTGACCTCGTGGAGGGAGCCGGAGGGCTTGCCGACTCCCCGCGGGGTGCGCAGTGCGTCGTAGAGGAAGGCGTCCTGGGTCACGGGGTCTCCTGGGGTTGGGGTGGGTCTGGGGAGGTGGTGGGCCGGTCAGCGGCCGGAGGTGAGGGCGTCGGCGTAGTCGGCGCGCAGCTTGCGCTTGTTGACCTTCCCGACGCCGGTCCGGTCGATCTCCGTCACGAAGCGGACCTCGTCGGGCAGCTGCCAGGTGGCGAAGCGCTCGGCGAGTGCGGCGAGGACGGCGTCCTGGTCGACGTCGGAGCCCTCGTCCCGCACCGCGAGGGCCAGGGGGCGTTCCTCCCACTCGGGGTGGGGGACGCCGATCACGGCGGCGTCGCGGACCCCGGGGACGGTCATGATGTGGTTCTCCAGGTCGATCGAGGAGATCCACTCGCCACCGGACTTGACCACGTCCTTCAGGCGGTCGGTGACCTTGAGGTAGCCCTCCGGGGAGAGGTAGCCCAGGTCCCCGGAGCGCCAGTAGCCCTCCTCGTCGAAGCCGGCGTCGGTGGCCTCGGCGTTGTCCGCGTAGGAGGCGGTCACCCAGGGCCCGCGCAGGCGGATCTCGCCCACGTTCTCCTCGCCGGGCGGCAGCAGCTCGCCCATGGGGTCGGTGATCTTCACGTCCACCCCGACGACGACGAGGCCCTGGAACCGCTTGAGGTTCCACCGCTCGTCCTCGGAGAGGGTGCCCATGAGGCTCGGCTTCATGCGGTTGAGGGAGACGATGGGCGAGGTCTCCGTGGCGCCGTAGGCGTGGATGACCTCCGCGCCGGTGAGCTCGTCGAAGCCGCGCATCATGGCCACGGGGGGCTCGGTCGCGCCGCACAGCAGGCGCACGCCGTCCATCCGTGGGGGCGTCTCGAGGGTGCGGAGGTGGTGGAGCATCGGCATGAGGATCGCGGGTGCTGCCGGGGCCACGGTGACGCCGTGGTCCACAAGGGTGGAGGTCAGCCACGGGGTGTCCGTGAGGTTGAACCGGCCCGGCAGCACCAGGCGCGCGCCCACGGCGACGGCGGCGAACGGCAGGCCCCAGCACTGCGCGTGGAACATGGGGGTCAGCATCAGGGCGGTGTCCGCCATGGTCATGCCCAGGGTGGACACCACGGCGTGCGCGTGCAGCCAGGTGGCCCGATGCGAGTAGAAGACGCCCTTGGGACGGCCGGTGGTGCCCGTGGTGTAGCAGGCGCCGGAGGCGGAGCGCTCACTCACGTTCGGCAGGCCCGCTGTCTCGAGCGGCTCGTGCCCGTCGAGGAGGGCCTCGTAGGACAGGACGTCGCCGCGACCGGCCCAGTCGGCAGGGAGCTCGCCGTCGCCGGCCACGATCCAGCGGACGCCGTCGGGCAGGTGCGGTTCGAGCGCGGCGGCGAGCTCCAGGAGGGTCTCGTCCACGACGATCGTCCCCACCTTCGCGTGGGTGATCACGTAGGCCAGGTCCGTGGGCGCCAGGCGCAGGTTGAGCTGCACCATGGTCGCGCCCAGCAGCGGGACGGAGAAGTAGGACTCGAGGTGGCGGACGTCGTTCCACAGCAGCAGGCCGACCCGGTCCCCCGGCCCGACGCCCTCGGCGCGCAGGGCCGCGGCCATGCGGCGCACCCGCTCCCACACGGCCGCGTAGGTGGTGGTCTGCCACGGGGAGCCGCCGCCGCGGGTGTGGATGATCTGCTGATCCCCGAAGGTCCGGGCGGCGTCCCGCAGGAGGCGAGTGGTGGTGAGCTGCTCGTCGTCGCCCATGGTGGACGGGGTGCCGAGGACGGTGTCGGTGGTCTGCATGGGTCCCCCTGGGAGGTGTGGTGGTCGCGGAGGCGGGCGGCAGTCGTCTGTGACATGCCTCACTGAGCTGATGTTGCACACTCAAGCACGATGTTGCACTAGCGTGCAAGAAGGGTGCGGGGGGGGGCGTTTCGATCCCTGCCGTAGGGTTCAGCGAGCCCCCGCATCCTCGTCTCCCGACCACGGGCCATCCCATCCGCCGACCCAGCCCCGAGGACCCGATGAACACCCTCCTGCCCTTCGACCAGGACGACCTCGCCTCCCCCGCGCGCCTGCGCCTGGCGGCCCTCGAGCTGTATGCCGAGCGGGGGGTCGAGATGGCCAGCGTCCGCGAGATAGCGCAACGGGCCGGCGTCGCCCCCGGGCTGGTGCGGCACCACTTCGGCAGCAAGGCGGGGCTGACCCGCGCCGTCGACGACGACGTGCTGCGCCTGATCGCCGCGACCCTCGACGAGGTCCCGCTCGTGGGCACCCCACAGGAGGTGTCCGCGGCCCGCGACGCGGCGTTCGCGGACCTGCTGGCCGACCACCCGGTGGTGGGGGCCTACGTGCGCCGCTCGCTGCTGGAGGCCGGCGGGGAGACCGAGTCCCTGCTGGAGCGCCTCGTGGACCTGACCACGGAACAGACCGAGCGCCTGCGCCGGTCCGGCTTCGCCCCGCGGCGCAGCATGCCGACGTCCGTGTTCGGCACCGTCATCCGGCAGATGGGGCACCTGATGGTCGACCCGTCGGCGGACCGCATCTGGCGCCGGATCGCCGAGACCCAGGAGGGCGCCGCCGAACAGGCGAGCCCGCGGGTGCGGCTCGTGGTGGATCCGCCGCGGTGAGCAGGATCGCCGCCCACCGCGGCGGCGTCCGCGTACGCCTGCGCCGCCCAGTCCTCGCTGACCCCGACGAGCTCCTCCGGGTCCTCCTGGGTGGCCACGACGCCGGCCCGCCCGTTCCGGGAACGCCTGCGGTCGGTATGAGCGCACTTTGCAGGCTCAGAGCGACCGCACGCGTTCCAGGTCCGCGGGCGCCCCGCCCCCACCCGCCCCCGCCCCCGCACGCGCCGTTTCCCGAACGAAAACGCGAGGTGGGGCGTAGCCTGGCCGCCATGACCACCGTGTTCTACGACGACCAGGGCCGCCCCGAGCCGCCCTTCGCCGCGGGCGAGGCCGCCACCCTGCTGGGCTTCCTCGACTTCCTGCGCGCCACGATCGAGTGGAAGACGGCGGACCTGGACACGGCGGCGCTGCACCGCCGGCTGCCGGGGCACCCGTCCGCGATGACGCTCGGCGGCCTGCTCAAGCACCTCGCGTTCGTCGAGTTCTGGTGGTTCGAGGCCGTCGCCCTCGGCGAGCCCACCTCGGCGCCCTGGGTGGGAGCGGACTTCGACGCCGACCCCGACTGGGACTGGCACAGCGCGGCGCAGGACTCCGCGGCGGACCTGCGCGCCCTCTGGCAGGGCCAGGTGGAGCGCTCCCGGCAGATCGTGGTGGACCTGCTCGCGGCGGACGGCGACGACGGCGACGCGGCCCTGGCCCGCGCCCACCGGATCCGGGAGGGGCGGGACCCGGTCTCGCTGCGGTGGATCCTCACCCACATGATCGAGGAGTACGGCCGCCACGCCGGCCACGCCGACCTGCTGCGCGAGGGGATCGACGGCCAGGCCGGCGAGTGAGCCCGCCCCACCCGCAGTCCCGCCCACGGTCGCACCCGGGTTCATCCCCACGTCGGATGCCCGGCCCCGCGCCGGCTGGGTAGATTCTGTGCCATGGCCTCCCCCTCCCCTGCGTCCGCGCACCCGTCCGCCCCCGAGAGCGGGACGGGCCTGGGGTTCACCGGCGCGGCGGGGATCACCGGGCTCACCGCCGCCGAGGTCGCCGAGCGGGAGGCCGCGGGCCTGGTCAACGTGCAGTCGCGGGACACGTCCCGCTCGCTGGGTCAGATCCTGCGCGTGCACGTGTTCACGCTGTTCAACCTGGCGATCGCGCTGTGCGCCGTCGTCGTGATCCTGATGGGCCGCTGGCTGGACCTGCTGTTCTCGCTGGCGGCCGTGGCCAACGTGGTGATCGGCGTGCTCCAGGAGTACTCGGCCAAGCGGAAGCTGGACCGGATCGCGCTGCTGCACCAGGACGACGTCGTCGTCATCCGGGACGGGGCGCGCGTGCCCCTGCCGATGGCGCAGATCGTGCGGGACGACGTCGTGGTGCTGCGCCGCGGCGACCAGGTGCCCGTGGACGGCGAGGTCCTCGTCTCGGACGGCCTGGACATGGACGAGGCGCTGCTCACCGGGGAGAACGACCCCGTGCCCAAGACCCCCGGGGACGCCGTGCTCTCGGGCTCAGCCGTCGTGGCCGGCGCGGGCCTGGTGCGCGCGACGGCGGTGGGCTCGGCCTCGCACGCGGCCCGGCTCAGCGCCGAGGCCCGCCGCTACTCCGCCATCCGCTCGGAGCTGCGCGGCGCCCTGGAGAAGGTGGCCCGCGGGCTCACGATCGCCCTGGTGCCGATCATCGCGGTGATCGTGCACGGCCAGATGACGGCGGTCGGCGGCTGGTCCCTCGCCCTCTCCCAGCCGCGCGAGGCCGCCCTGGAGCCCGCGCTGATCGCGTCCGTGGCGGCGGTGACCAGCATGATCCCGCAGGGCCTGGCGCTCATGACCACCATCGCGTTCGCCGTGTCCGCGCTCAAGCTGGCCCAGCAGGAGGTCCTCATCCAGGAGCAGCCCGCCGTGGAGGTCCTGGCCCGCGTGGACACCGTCTGCCTGGACAAGACCGGCACCCTCACCGAGGGCGGCGTCCGGTTCGACCGGCTCACCGCACCCGCCTCGGCGGACGCGTCCCCGGACACCCACGACGACGGCGCCCCGGCCGAGGTCGGCGACGGGGCTCGGGCCGTGCTCGCCTGGTTCGGCGCGGACCCGGACGTGAACCCCACCGCGGCGGCCCTGCGCGAGCCCTTCACGGCCGTCCCGCCCGTGGACCCCGCGGCCCAGGTGGCGTTCTCCTCCGCGCGCCGGTGGTCGGCGGTCGCGTTCGGCCCCGAGGCCGGGGCGGCGGCCGGCACGTGGCTGCTCGGCGCGCCCGAGGCCCTCGTGGACGAGCGGCTCCTCGGCCCCGACGCCGCCGAGGCCGTCCGCGCCCAGGTCCACGCCGACGCGGACGCCGGCCGCCGCGTGCTGCTGCTGGCCCGCACGGACGAGCCCCTGATCGGGGATGCGCTGCCCTCCGGAGGCGTCCCGGTCGCCGTCGTGACGTTCCGCGAGAACGTGCGCCCGGACGCCGCCGAGACCCTCGACTACTTCCACGCCCAGGGCGTGCGGACCGTGGTGATCTCCGGGGACAGCCCGCGCACCGTGGCCGCCGTGGCCCGCGAGGTGGGCCTCGAGGTGGCGGGCCAGGCCTACGACGGGCGCACCCTGCCGGACGAGCCCGGGGAGCTCGCCGACGTGATGGCCGAGCACGACGTGTTCGGCCGCGTCAGCCCGGACCAGAAGAAGGCGATGGTGCAGGCGCTGCAGTCGAGCGGGCACGTGGTGGCCATGACCGGCGACGGCGTGAACGACGCCCTGGCCCTGAAGACCGCGGACCTGGGCATCGCCATGGGCAACGCGGCCCCGGCCACCAAGGCGGTGTCCCGGATGGTGCTGCTGGACGGGCGCTTCGACCGCCTGCCGCGCGTGCTCGGCGAGGGCCGCCAGGTGATCGCGAACATGGAGCGGCTCGCCCACATCTACCTGACGAAGACGACGTACGCGCTGCTGTTCGGCGTGGTGTTCTCCCTGTTCGCGTGGCAGTTCCCGCTGCTGCCGCGGCAGGCCTCCACCGTGGACTTCATCATGATCGGCGCGCCCACGTTCTTCCTCGCGCTGCTGCCGAACCCGCGCCGCTACGTGCCCGGATTCCTGGGGCGGGCGCTGCGGTTCGCGATCCCCTCCGGCGCGGTGATCCTGCTGTCCATGGTGGCCCTGCATTCGTACGTGCGCCTCACCGCCGGCGACATCGACCTGGCCCGCCAGCAGGCCGCGTTCATGATCACCCTGACCCTGCTGGGCCTGTGGGTGCTCAGCGTGATGTCCCGGCCGCTGAGCGCGCGCGTGGTGGTCCTCATCCTGGCGATGTACGCGGTGCTGGCCGCCGTCGTGCTGGTGCCGGCCTCCCGCTGGTACCACCGGATGGAGGTCCCGCCCACGGACGTGCTCGTGGCCGCGCTGGTGGTCGCCGCGCTCGGGTGCGGACTGATCGAGGTCATCCACCAGGTGCACCGCCGCCACGTGGCGAGGGTGCTGGCCGCCGCGGGGGCCTGAGACCCCTCAGCGGCGGGCGCGACGCACGGCGGCCCGGTAGTCGAGCCACGTCCACACCAGCACGACGACGGCGACCAGCAGGTACGCGACGTCCCACGCGCTGAGCCGCTCCCCGGCCACCACGCCCGGGAGACGGGTGGCCAGGATGAGCACCACGAACGCGGTGACCGCCCAGGCCCGCCGGCGGGGCGCGGCGACCCGGTCCTTCTGGAAGCCCGCGGCGTACGACTCCGGGGAGCCGAGCTCCTCGGCCAGCGGGCGCCCGGCCGCGGCCCCGCGTGCCCGCGCGTCACGGACGATCTCGCCCACCCGCGCGTCGGGCAGGTCCTTGCGCAGCCGCAGGACGCCGGCGAGGCGGCGGGCCCAGGCGTCGTCGTCGAGGGCGGCGGGGGGCTCTTCCACGGGACGGCGGGCCGCCGGGAGCAGCCGGTGTGCGAGCCAGGCGAGGCCCGCGCAGACCGGGGCGACGGCGAGCAGCCAGAACGTGCTCCCGGTGAACAGGTGCGTCGGCGCGTTCACCTCCACGAGCCACCAGGCGAGCACCAGCACGAAGGCCAGGAGGGCGCCGCCGGCCACCAGCGTGGCGGCCAGCCGCGGGACGCGGACGAGGAGCCGCTCCCAGAGGACCATCACCGCCACCCCGGCCACGCCCATGAGCACCGGGGCCAGCAGCAGCCCCCACGTGTAGTCGGTGGTGAGCCCGTCCCGGAGCAGCCAGACCAGGCAGAACAGGACGGCGATGCCGGCGGCGACCGTGAAGCCGACCACCGGCACATCGCGCCAGGTGGCGTCGGGTGTGACGGGGTCGGGGTGGGGGCGGATGGTCATCGGTCGGGTCCCTCCTGTGTGCTCCGTTGTGAATCCCTGCCGGCGACCCTACGGCCTGGTCGAGCACGTCTCCGCATCGGGCGCCCTCCCTCGTGCCGGCGTCGCCGTCGCTCTACCGTGGAGCCATGGACTCCACGCTCTTCACCCGTTCGGCCGACCGCGCCGCCCACGACGACGTCAACTTCCGCACCCGCAAGTGGGTCAAGCCGGAGGACCTCAACGCGAACAACACCCTCTTCGGCGGCTCGCTGCTGCGCTGGGTCGACGAGGAGGCGGCCATCTACGCGACCCTGCAGCTGGGCAACCCGCGGTGCGTGACGAAGCTGATCTCGGAGATCAACTTCCTGGCCTCGGCGAAGCAGGGCGACATGATCGAGATGGGCCTGCGCGCCACCGAGTTCGGGCGCACGTCCCTGACCATGCGGGCGAAGGTGCGGAACATCGTGACCGGCGAGATGATCCTGACCATCGACAAGATCGTGTTCGTGTCCCTGGGCGAGGACGGCAAGCCCGTGCCCCACGGCTTCACCGAGATCACCTACGACCGCGACCGTCTGCCCCTGGACGGCCCCCTCTGAGCCGGCCCGCCACCCCACGCGGTCCGGGGGCGGAACTCGGGGATCCCCACCCCGAATACCGCCGAGTTCCGCCCCCAACGCGGAAGGGCCGGGCGGCTCTAGTCGATGCCGCGGGCGGCCAGGGCGTCCCCGACGTCGTCGGCGTGCTTGAAGCTGAGCACCAGCAGCGGCAGCGCCCAGGCCCACGGCGCCATCCGCACCCCGCGGGCGGCCTGCGCATGCCGGATCTGCTCGGCCAGGGCGCGCAGGTGGCCGATCGAGGAGAGCACCAGGCCCATCGCCAGGCCCACGCGGTCGGCGCGGAACCCCGCCCGCGCCAGGCGTGGCCCCGCCCACGGGATCCGCTCGACCGGCCGCAGCACCGCCTCGGCCACCCCGGTCATGTCCGCGATCCGGGTGGTGCGCGTCAACACCTGCGCGGTGAGCACGAGCCCGAGCACGCGCGCCACCATGAGTCCGGCCGCGAACGCGTCGGTGAAGATCCACTGCGCCGCGAACAGGACCACGTAGAACAGCCACAGAGCGCGCAGGTCGGAGGCGATCATCGCCGCCCCGCGCCGCAGCCCGAAGCCCACGAGATACGCGGTCACGGCGCCCACGACGGCGGCGCCCGCCGTCCACAGGGACAGCGGCAGCAGGGTCAGGGCCAGCACCCACACCGCGAACAGGCCCGTCTTGAGGCCGGCACGGGCGTGATGCAGGGGCGAGTCGCCGTGGACGTACAAGGAGAGCATCAGCGCAGCTCCGCCGCCACGGCGTGGTCCAGGAAGCGCTCGTACGCCTCGACCACGTCCCCGGCCGGGCCGGTCCGCTCCACACGGCCGCCGTGGATCCACACCGCCTCGTCGCACGCACGGGCCAGCTCGAGGTCATGGGTCACCAGCAGCAGCTGGAACCCGTCCGGGGCCGAGGGGTCGGCGGCCAGCAGCCGGTCGGCCACGATCCGCCGGTGCCGGCCGTCCAGCAGGGAGGTCGGCTCGTCGGCGATCACCAGGGACGGCCCGGCGGTCATCACCGAGCACATCGCCAGTCGCTGCGCCTGCCCCGAGGACAGGGACAGGCACGCCCGGTCCGCGAGCGCGGTGAGCCGGTGCTCCTGAAGCGCCGCGGCCACGCGCGCGGCGACGTCGTCCTTGGTCAGGCGGCGGCCGGCGTCGTCCCTGAACGACTTCACGGTCAGCTCCACGTCCTCCCGGACGGTGGGCATGACCATCTGCGCGGCCGGGTTCGCGAACACGAAGCCGACGGTGCGGCGCAGCGCCTTCACGTCCCGGACGGCGTCCACCCCGTGCACGCTCACCTCCCCGGCGACGACGTCGGCCAGCCCGGCGATCGCGCGGGCCAGCGTGGACTTGCCGGAGCCGTTCTCCCCGATCACCGCCACGCGTGGGGCGGCGAGGGTAAGGTCCACACCGTCGAGGAGCACGACGGCGCCCTCGGGGCCGTCGGCCTCGACGCGGACGCCCGTGAGGGTGACGGAACGGTCCGGGCTCATCGGAAGGCGCGGGGGTAGGCCTTCCACAGGCCGACGATGAGGATGACGGACACGACGAGCTTGATCAGGTCACCGGGCACGAACGGGGCCATGGAGAGGACGGCGGCGCCGAACTCCATCCCGGCGATCCCGACGAAGCCGAGCACGCCGAAGAAGTAGACCATCACGACGCCGCCGATCAGTCCGGCGACGGCCGCACCGAGCGCGACCCGTCCGGCGCCGAGGCCGGGACGTGCCCGGGAGGTGAGGGCCCAGAAGATCAGGCCGACGATCAGCGCGGACGGGATCCAGCCGAGGATGAAGCCGGCCGTCGGGCCGGCGAACACGCCCAGGCCGCCGCGGCCGCCGCTGAGCAGCGGCAGGCCGAGCGCCACGAGGCCGGCGAACAGCGCCATCGAGGCGGCCCCGCGCCACGGGCCGAGGATCACACCGGCCAGGATCACGGCGATGTTCTGCAGCACGATCGGGGCGGGCACACCGGCGACGGCGATCGGCGGCACCAGACCGAGGACGGCCATCAGCGCGGTCATGACGGCGATGCGTGCAAGGCTGCCGCCGGCGGAACCGCGACGGGGGCGGCCGGCGTCGGTGGGGCGGTCCGCCGTCGTGGTGGCCGCGGGGCGGACGTGGCCGTCGTGGGACGAGGGCACGGAAGTGCTCATGGAGGGACTCCTGGTGCGGAAGCGAGTGCGAGGGGGCGCTCAGCCGAGGCGCGGGGCGCATGGCGAGTGCCCGACGAGTTGAACAGTGTTCAGGAGTCTACTGCAGGGGCGAGGGTGTGGGCGGCCGGGGTGCGTTCCCGGGGCGACACCGAGGCAGCGGTCGGCTTGGGCGTTGTGCTGACCGGCGATCAGCAGGAACGAGGTCTGCGGCCCGAGACGGGAACCTGGCCACCAGCCGCTCACCCGATGACCTCTGCCTTCTGTTCCGCCGTGGTGGTACTGTCCAGCCCACCGGCGCCGGAAACCGCTCGTGAGCAGCCCGGTACGCCACATGGCACAGGCGGGGCTGGCTACCAGCTCGACACCCGGCACCTCGGTACCCGCCACCCTCCTATAAGCCGGCACCGGTCGAGGACGCGCCGGCCCTTCGAGGATCTCAGCCCGCGTCCCACCTCAGGACAACCAGAAGGAAGTGATCGCGGATGCGACGGATGACGCTGCCGAGCGGGGAGTCCATCCCTGTGCTGGGCCAGGGCACCTGGGGCTGGGGTGAGGACACCGGCCGCCGCGCCGACGAGGTCGCCGCGCTGCATGCCGGCCTCGAGCTGGGCATGACGCTGGTCGACACCGCCGAGATGTACGCCGACGGCGGCGCGGAGGAGGTGGTCGGTGAAGCGTTGGCGGGTCACCGCGACGAGGCGTTCGTGGTCAGCAAGGTCATGCCGTCCCACGCCTCCCGTTCCGGCACGATCGCGGCCTGCGAACGCAGCCTGAGACGCCTGGGCACCGATCGGATCGACCTCTACCTGCTGCACTGGCAGGGCAGGTACCCGCTGGAGGACACCGTCGCGGCCTTCCACCAGCTCGTCGAGGACGGGAAAATCCGCTACTGGGGCGTCAGCAACTTCGACCACCGGGCCCTCGCCGACCTGCAGGACGTGCCGGGCAGCAGCGGGCTGACCACGGATCAGGTGCTGTACAACCTGTCGCGGCGAGGACCGGAGTACGACCTGCTGCCGTGGTGCACCGACCACCAGCTGCCGGTCATGGCCTACTCGCCGATCGAGCAGGGCCGCATCCTTGACGACACGACGCTGAACGACGTCGCGGCCCGTCACAGCGTCAGCCCCGCGGCGGCGGCCCTCGCCTGGGTGCTGCGCCGCGACTCGCTCTGCACGATCCCCAAGGCGAGCAGCCCGCAGCACGTGCGCGACAACGCCACAGCACTGGACGTGGAGCTGACCCGCGAAGACCTGGATGCTCTGGACCGTGCGTTTCCGCCCCCGAGCGGACCGCGACCACTGGAAATGCTGTGACCCTGCCCCAGGGCGCGGCCCGGTCGTTCCGGGCAGCGCTCCGGACAGCGCGGCAGCACCGTCGCTGAGGGGTGGGAGTTGCCGGGCTTGAAAGGGGATGACTTCGCGGGTGTCAGAGAACTCTGAGCCGGGCAGCGAGGCCGACGCGCGGGACAGCGGCAGCGGGTCGGTGGGCAACCTCGAGCTGTTCTCCGACCTGGTGTTCGTGTACGCCATGGCGCAGCTGACCGAGCTGGTGCGGGACGACGTTTCGTGGCGGGGTTTCGGCCATGGTGTGCTCGGCCTGCTGGCGGTGTGGTGGGCCTGGGTCTGCTACACCTGGCTCACGAACACCTTCACCACGAATCGGGTGGTATTTCGCTGCCTGGTCATCGCCGCCATGGCTGCGATGCTGCTGGCCGCAAGCGCACTCCCGACCGCGTTCAGCACCGGAGCCCTCGTCTTCGGGCTTGCCCTGCTCGCCATCCGCGTCATCCACCTGGTCATGTTCGTCGTGGCCGCCTCCCACAACGACGAACACCTCCGTGCAGGCCTCCTCCGGCTGGTCCCGAGCCTGCTCATCGCACCAGTCCTGATCGCCGTCGCCGCCGCCTTCCCAGCCCCCTACCGAGAGCTGCTCTGGATCGGTGCAGCCATCATCGACTTCGGCGGACCCCTGGTCGCCGGGGTCGAGGTCTTCCGGGTGGTGCCCTCCTACTTCGTCGAGCGCCACGGCAACATCATCATCATCGCGCTCGGTGAAGCCGTCGTCGGGCTGGGCACCGGGGCCAGCGAGCACCTGCAGGAACCGGTCGTGCTCGCCGCCGCCGTCCTCGGAGTCCTGATCGCCGCCTCGTTGTGGTGGACCTACTTCGGTCTGACCGCCGGCGCCGAGCAGCGCCTCGAAGACGCCGACGGGCCCGAACGCGCCCGACTGGCCCGCGACGCCTACAGCTACCTCCACCTTCCCCTGGTCGCCGGGGTCACCTTCTTCGGCTTCGGCGCCAGCGCGGCGCTCGAGCACGTGTCCGACCCGTTGCCGCTGCCGCCGGCCATCGCCCTCAGTGGCGGGGTGGGCCTGTTCTACGCCGCCGATGTCGCCTACCGATGGCGCGATCACCATCAGCTCGTGCCGGACCGCCTCCTCACGGCGGCCGCATCCCTGCTCATCATCCCGCCAGCACTGACCATGCCCGCATGGTCAGTGCTGGCGGCTCTCACCGCGGTCGGCGCCCTGCGCCTGACATGGGAACTCGTGCGACGGCCGCGGATCGGTCCCGCAGCCGCCGGCCAAGTCGACTGAGGCCAGCACGCCTAGACCTCGTCCGCCTCAATACGGAAGGCTTTGTCGTACCTCTGAAACCCGGGGGCAAAGTGGCTCTTTCTCCGACCTGCCCGAAGTCACGTATGGCTCCAAGCCCGCGGACGCTGGCAACCTCGTAGTCACTGCGGAGCAGTACGAGGCCGTGATGGCCGACCCGGTGATGGCCCCCTACGTGCGCCCCTACGTCGGGGCGGTGGAGCTCATCCGAGGCCAACAGCGCTGGTGCCTCTGGCTGACCGACATGGACCCCGATGCCGCCTCCCGCTCCCCGGAGCTCAAGCGCCGACTCCAGGGCGTAGCCGCCGAACGGGCCAAGTCCAAAGCCGCGTCCACCCAGGAATGGGCCCGGTTCCGCACCTGTTCCGCCAGCGCGGCCTGGTCTCTGACGTGCCCTTCGTCGGGATCCCGGAGGTCAGCAGCGAGGGACGCGCCTATCTGTCCGTGGCCCACTTCGAGTCTGACGTCATCGTCTCCAACAAGGTCTACGGCGTCCTCGAGCTGCCGAAGATCTTGTCTCCGAAGATGCGGTCGCACTCCCCTACCGCCTGGAGCTGACGATCCAAGTTCTGCTCGGCCGAGCTGACCCGCACGTAGGCCACGGTCTATCCAGCCACGTCTTAGACCCTCCGCCGCTTGTGTCCAACGGCCCGGTTTGGGACCGTCTCTGACGTGATGCTCCCGTGGCCGTATGGGGCGTGTAAAGGGGTATACCCGGCTGGACGCCTAGGGCGTGTCTGATAATGCTTCGAGGGTTTGGCTAAGGCCCTGGATCCATTCTCAGACACGCCCTAGGTCGCGGGCGAGTACCGCCGGGTAGCTCGGGCCCTCGAGGAGTGTCATGAGGATGCGGGAGCGGGTCGGGTCGGCCATCGCCCGGCCCAGCCGGTTCATCACGTCCAGCCGCGAAGCAATAGTCAGCATGCGCTGACCATACAGAACCTGCTGACCTCTCGTGTGTGGCTCCCGCTGCTGATATCTGCATAGGTGTATGGTCGTGGCATGAGTGTGACGCCGTTGGATTCGTGTCAGGTCACCGCCGTCCATCCGGAGAAGGTGGCGCTGACCCGGGAGAGGATCCCCGACGAGCGCGAGGCCGGCAGGTTGGCCGGGCTGTTCAAGCTCCTGGGGGACCCGCGCCGTGCCCGGGTGCTGTATGCGTTGCTGGAGGCCGGCGAGCTGTGCGTGTGTGACCTGGCGGCGTCGGTCGATGTCGCGGAGGCGTCGGTGTCCCAGGTGCTGCGGGTGCTGCGTACCGCTGGGGTGGTCGAGAACCGCCGGGAGGGGCGGATGGTGTACTACCGCCTCGCTGACGGGCATGTGCGGATGCTGCTGGACGTCTCCCGTGAGCACGCCCGCCACGAGGGGCAGGGCTGATGGGGGCGGGACACAGCCATGCCCCGGCGACCGGGCATGCCGGTGGCCGCTACCGTCGGCGGCTGGCGGGGGCGTTCGCCCTGACGGCGGGCTTCTTCCTGATCGAGCTGGTCGCGGGGCTGGTGTCGGGGTCGTTGGCGCTGCTGTCGGATGCCGGGCACATGGCTGCCGATGTGGTGGTGCTGGGTGCGGCGCTGCTGGCGACGCGCATCGCGAGCCGGCCGGACTCCACGGGGCGACGCACCTATGGCTCCTACCGGGCCGAGGTGTTCGCCTCGGCGTTGGCGGTGCTGGCGATGCTCGCGGTCGGGGTGTACGTGGTGGTCGAGGCCATCAGCCGGCTGGGCGACGCGCCGGAGGTGGCCTCCGGCGCCATGCTCGCGGTCGGCTTCGCCGGCCTGGTGATCAACATCATCTCCATGCTGCTGCTGCGCAGCGGGGCCAAGGACAGCCTGAACGTCAAGGGCGCCTACTACGAGGTGATCGCCGACGCCGCCGGGTCGGTGGGTGTCATGGTCGCCGGCGTGCTGATCATCCTCACCGGCCAGCCGATCTGGGACGTCGTGGTCGCGGCGCTCATCGCGGTCTTCGTCATCATCCGGGCGGTGGTTCTGGGCAGGCAGGTGATCGCGGTGCTGGGCCAGCACGCCCCGGAAGGGGTGGACCCGGAGGACGTCGCCGGTGACCTGGACGCGGTCGAGGGGGTGGAGGAGGTCCACGACCTGCACCTGTGGACCCTGACGTCGGGGATGAACGTGGCCACGGCCCACCTGGTCGCTGACCAGGGCGCGGACCACGGCGCCGTGCTTGCCGGCGCGCGCCGGGTGCTGCACGACCGTTACGGTATCGCCCATGCCACCTTGCAGGTGGAGGGCGCCGGCAGCGACGGCTGTCACGACCTGAGCTGGTAGCACTCGGCACGGAAGCCCGCTCGCGAGAGCCGCACATGCTTGAGCAACGTCTTAGGAGCGCGCGATGACCGCGAAGCACGGCAAGGGCCCCGGGCCGGACGAGGGCCAGCGGCCGGCCCGGCGCGGGGTGGTGCTCACCCTGCTGGGGATCGGTCTGGTCGCCGCGGCTTACGTGGTGACGATCGTGGTCATGGTGGTGCGGTGACGCGGCCCAAACGGACCGCGGCCTCATGGCGGCGCCGCAAGGCGGTCATCGCGTCGTCCAGTGCTGTCCTCGTCGGGTCGAGCACGTAGAGGTCGTGAAGACGTCCAGATATAGGCCTGGGACGGGAGTTCTTGCATCGACTGAACTCCCCGGTGGTTGCAGGTCCGATACGCAGGGGTGCCAGTAAGTAGGGCTGATCGGCGCCCATTTTCTTGTCTCGCGCCCCGGGGCGAGGCGGTCCCCTATCGGTGTCCCTGTGTGCGGGGCAGGTTCACGCCGCGCAGCAGGAGAGCTTGGCGATGTCGGTGGTGAAGGCCTGCGCGGTGAGCTTGAGGCCTTCGGCCATGGTCAGGTAGGGGCTCCAGAGGTTGGCGACCTGACTGGTGGTCATGCCGGCCTCGAGCATGTAGACCCCGGCGGCGGCGAGGTCGCCGGCGTCCTGGGCCAGGGCGGTAATGCCGATGATGCGGCCGGTGTCGGCGTCGGTGACCATCTTGATGAACCCGCAGGTGTCGCGGTTGACGATCGCGCGTGGGACGTGCGCGAGTGACAGGACACGGCTGTCGTAGCGGATCCCGGCAGCGGAGGCCTGCCGTTCGGTCATCCCGACGGCGGCCAGGGCGGGGCTGGTGAACACGACCCGGGGCAGGTGGCGGTAGTCGACCTCGAGGCCGGCGCCGGTGAGGGCGTTGTCGGCGACGAGGGCGCCGTGGGCCGCGGCGACGTACACGAACTGACGGTGGGCGGTGACGTCACCGGCAGCCCAGACGCGCGGGTTGGTGCTGCGCAGATGGCTGTCGACAACCACCTCGCCGTGGTCGCCGGTGCGCACGTCGACGGTGTCGAGACCGAGCGTGGCGGTGACCGGGCGGCGCCCGGTGGCGACGAGTACCTCGGCCGCCCGGAGTTCCTGTGAGCCGTCAGTGGTGGTGGCAGTGACCGTGACCTCGCCGGTGGCCGGGTCGCGGCGGACCGCGCTGGGCACCGCGCCGCGGATGATCTGGATGCCTTCGTCCGTGAAGATCTCATCCAGGGCGGTGGACGCCTCGGGTTCTTCCTGGGACGCCAGCCGTGAGCGGACCAGCATGGTGACCCGGACGCCGAGCCGAGCGAAGAGCTGGGCCTGCTCCATCGCGACGTAGCCGCCGCCGATGACCAGCAGCGACTCCGGGACGTGGTCCAGTTCCATCGCGGTGGTCGAGGTCAGGTAACCGGCCTCCTGCAGGCCGGGGACCGGCGGCGCCCAGGGCCTGGAGCCGGTGGCGATGAGGTAGTGCGCGGCCCGGACCGTCTCCACCATGCCGTCAGGGCCGGTGACGCGCAGTGCCGGCTCGCTGGGTGTGCCGACGAACGTGGCGTCCCCGGGGTGGAGATCCCATCCGTACTCGGTGGCCAGGTCCAGGTACTTCTCGCCACGCAGTGACCCGACGAGCCGATCCTTGCCGGCGATCAAGGCGGGCATGTCGACCGGCCGGACTTCGGGGAGCGGCAGCCCGGGGAACCGGGAGGCGTCGAGTGTGACGTGGCGGGCCTCGGCGGTCGCGAGCAAGGCCTTGGAGGGCACGCACCCGGTGTTCACGCAGGTACCGCCGACGGTGCCACGCTCGATCATCACCACCCGTCTGCCGAGGTTGGTGGCGCGGATCGCGGCCGCGAACGCCGCCCCACCGGACCCGATCATTGCCAGGTCATACGACCTGCTGTTAGCCGTTGCCGTCATGAACTCCTCCTTCATCGCCCTCAGGATCGACCTTCCAGTGCACTGGAAGGTCAAGGGGGAGAATGAGTGGCATGCGGATCGGTGAGGTGGCTCGGGCGTCGGGCACGACGAGCAAGACCCTGCGGTACTACGAGGAGGTCGGGCTGCTACCCGCCGCGGACCGCACCCCGGCGGGCTACCGGGACTACGGCGCCGAGGTGCTCGACCGGCTGGACTTCATCCGCCGGGGGCAAGCGGCCGGGCTGACCCTGGCCCAGATCGGTCAGGTGCTGGACATCCGCGACCGGGGGCAGGCCCCCTGCCGGCACGTCACCGACCTGCTCGACACCCGCCTTGATGTGATCGACCGGCAACTCGCCGAGCTCGCGCAGCTACGCACCACGATCGCCGACCTGCGCGAGGACGCCGCCGCCGGCGACCCGGCCACGTGCTCCCCCGAGGATGTCTGCCGCTACCTGTGACACCGAAGTTCACGGGCCCGTGGCAGCGCATGGCGGCCCACTAGTTGAGTCCCTGATAGTGGTGTAACCCTCCCCGGTCACCGACACCGTCCCCTGCACGGACGCGGTCACCGTGGGAGCCTTCGAGCGAACCTTCCAGAGCACTCTCGAAAGGGACATCACCACGATGACCGCTCCTCACATTGTCGACCCTGAACGCCTGTTGCGCGAAGCCCTCGGCGAAGCCTCACCAGATCTGCTGCGTCACCTGCTCCAGACCATCATCAACGCCCTGCTCAGCGCCGACGCCGACGCGGTCTGCGGGGCCGAGTACGGCACCGCCTCCGAGTCCCGCACCACCCAGCGCAACGGCTACCGCCACCGACCCCTCGACACCCGCGCCGGCACCATCGACGTGGCCATCCCGAAACTCCGGGCCGGTACGTACTTCCCTGATTGGCTCCTGGAACGCCGGAAGAGAGCCGAGTCCGCGTTGATCACGGTGGTCGCTGACTGCTACCTGGCCGGGGTCTCAACCCGCCGCATGGACAAACTCGTGCGACAGCTCGGCATCGACTCGCTCTCGAAGTCCCAGGTCAGCCGCATGGCCACCGAGCTGGATGAGCACATCGAAGCCTTCCGGCACCGGCCCCTGAGCGATACCGGCCCGTTCGTGTTCCTCGCCGCGGACGCCCTGACCATGAAGGTTCGCGAGGGTGGTCGGGTGATCAACGCGGTGGCCATGGTCGCCACCGGCGTCAACGCCGACGGGCGCCGCGAGGTCCTTGGGCTGCGCGTGGCCACCACGGAGTCAGGGGCGGCGTGGAACGAGTTCTTCGCGGACCTGGTGGCCCGCGGCCTGACAGGGGTCAAGCTCGTCACCTCGGACTCCCACCGAGGCCTCGTGGAAGCAGTGGCGGCGAACCTGCCCGGAGCGGTCTGGCAGCGCTGCCGCACGCACTACGCGGCCAACCTGATGGCCGTGACTCCGAAGTCCATGTGGCCGGCGGTGAAGGCCATGCTTCACAGCGTCTACGACCAGCCCGACGGGCCCGCGGTGCACGCCCAGTTCGACCGGCTCCTGGACTACGTGCAGGACAGGTTGCCCGCGGTGACCGCCCACCTCGACGCCGCACGGGAGGACATCCTCGCGTTCACCGGCTTCCCCAAGGACGTTTGGTCCCAAATCTGGTCCAACAACCCTGCCAAGCGCCTCAATCGGGAGATCCGGCGCCGCACGGACTCCGTGGGGATCTTCCCCAACCGAGAGGCCGTCATCCGGTTGGTCGGGGCGGTGTTGGCCGAGCAGACGGATGAGTGGGCAGAGGGCCGCCGGTACCTCGGACTCGAGCTGCTGGCCCGCTGCTCAGGTCTGGATGCGGACACGACATCCACGACCATCCTGGGCACGGAGGTGATGCCGACCTTGGAGACCTGACCGACTCAAGCCCCCACCGCCTCGAAGACGGTTACACCACTTCCAGGGACTTGACCGGGAACGGTCAAGCCCCATGAAGTGGTGTAGCGGCTGATTCCTTCGTTGGGGTTGTCAGGCGCTGAACTCGAGGGCGGGCGCGGTGTCGGGGTTCACCTCGCTTCCCGTGTTGCTGACGGTGGTGAGTCGGCAGCGGGCCAGGACCTCCAGGCCGAGGTAGCGACGGCCCTCGGCCCACTCGTCTGTCTGCTCGGCCAGCACCGCGCCCACCAGTCGTACGATGGCCGCCCGGTTGGGGAAGATGCCCACCGCGTCGGTGCGGCGGCGGATCTCGCGGTTGAGCCGCTCGGCCGGGTTGTTCGACCAGATCTGGGTCCAGACGTCCTTGGGGAATGTGGTGAACGCCAGGATGTCGGCCCGGGCAGCATCGAGGTGCTCGGCCACCACCGGCAGTTTCTCGCTCACGTAGTCCAGCAGCCGGTCGAACTGGGCGTTGACGCTGGCGGCATCGGGCTGGTCGTAGACCGAGTGGAGCATGGCCTTCACCGCCGGCCACATGCTCTTCGGGGTGATGCCCATCAGGTTCGCCGCGTAGTGGGTGCGGCAGCGTTGCCACACCGCACCGGGCAGGTTCGCGGCGATGGCGTCCTTGAGCCCGGGGTGGGCATCAGAGGTGACCAGCCGGACCCCGGCCAGGCCCCGGGCGACCAAGTCGGCGAAGAACTCGTTCCACGCCGCCCCGGTCTCGCTGGTGGCCACCCGCAGGCCCAACACTTCGCGGTGGCCGTCGCCGTTGACCCCGGTGGCGATGAGCACCACCGCGTTGACCACACGCCCGCCCTCACGCACCTTCATCGTCAACGCGTCCGCGGCAACGAACGTGAACGGTCCCGCCTCCCCGAGCGGCCGGTGGCGGAAGGCCTCCACCTGCTCATCGAGGTCCGCGGCCATCCGGGACACCTGGGACTTCGACAGGGCATTGATGCCCAAGGTCTTGACCAGCTTGTCCATCCGCCGGGTAGAGACACCGGCCAGGTAGCAGTCTGCGACCACGGTGATCAGCGCCGATTCGGCCCGCTTGCGCCGCTCGAGCAGCCATTCCGGGAAGTAGGTGCCCGAGCGCAGCTTCGGGATGGCCACGTCCACGGTGCCGACCCGGGTGTCCAGGTCCCGGTGCCGGTACCCATTGCGCTGGGCCGTGCGGTCACGGGAGGGTTTGCCCCATTCGGCGCCGACCACCGCATCGGCGTCAGCGCAGAGCAGGGTGTTGATCATCGTCTGCAGCAGGTGGCGCATCATGTCCGGGGAGGCCTCGGACAGGGCTTCGCCCAGCAGGCCGGCAGGGTCGAGAATATGAGGAGCGGTCATCGTGATGACTCCATTCGAGGATTCTGTGAGAGGTTGACTCGAAGGATCACACGGTGGCCGCGTCCACGTCTGGAACGACGTGCCCGACCACCGGGCGCTACACCACTATGCGGGACTCAACTCGGTGGTGTCTCCGTCGCCACTGGTATCCGCGTGGGTTCGTACATGGCCTGCGCGGTTCGCGTCCGCAGTGCTTTGGGGAGGAGACGCCATCCGGCCAGGAGAAGCCTGTCATGTCGTTCGGGAACGACGATTGCTTTCCGCGTGCGGATCAACCGTCGCATCCCGTGCGTGACCGTGCGCTCGGGAGTCGACCACATCCACGCCGGGAGATCGGGGTCATGGTCACCGGCGGCTCGGTAGATGTTCGTGCGCACGAACCCCGGGCACAGGGCGGTCACTTGCACCCCGGTGTTGCTGAGTTGGTAGTGCAGTGATTCGGCCAGGCCGATCAAGCCCGCCTTGGCCGCGACGTATCCGGAGTCGTCATCGGCAGGGATCAGCCCGGCCAAGGAGGCGACGAGCACGATCCAGCCACGCCCGCGCTGTGTCATCTGGGCGAGAACGGCGTGGGTGATCATGACCTGGGCATGGAAGTTGAGTAGGATCTCCTGCTCGATGACCTCACGTGGCAAGGCGGCGAACGGTCGAGTATGGGCCGCGCCTGCATTGTTGATCACCGCATCGACTCGATGGGTTGTGCAGTATCCCGTGAGCATCGCGATCCCGTCGCTCGTGGTGAGGTCTGCGGCCACGACCTCGACTCGTGCACCGTGGTCAGCCCTGAGCTTCTGCGCGAGGCGGTCCAGCGCCTCACAGTTGCGGGCAGACAGGACGATCGCCCATCCCCGGCTCGCGAAGTACTCGGCGAAGGCGGCACCGAGACCCCCAGTGGCACCCGTGACCAGGACGACAGGGATAGTGTCCGGCTGCTGGGTGCTCATGGCGCGTCCTTCCGGGCGCGCCGGGTGCGCAGCACGAGGACAGCGGTGATCGCGGTGACGGCCAGGATCGCGCTGCCGACGATGAAGGTGTCGGTCATGGCCGTGGTGAAGGCATCGTTGACCCTCGCGATGAACCCTCCCGCGGCCTCGCCGGGCAGTTCCCCGGCAACCATGTGGGCACCCCCGAGTGTCTCCTTCGCGGCATCGACCGCTTCCTCGGGAAGGCCGGCTGCGTAGGATTCGACCCTGTCGCGGTAGATGGACGTGCCGAAGCTGCCGAGGATCGCGATGCCCATAGCGCCACCGAGCTCGTATGCGGTCTCGCTGATCCCTGCGGCGGCAGCGGCACGATTGGGTGGAGCGGTCGCGATGATGACATCGTTGGTGAGCGTGTCGGCCAGGCCGACTCCGCCACCGATCAGGGCTCCACCGGTAAACGCCAGGGCCATCATCTCGTCGACCCCGAGGCCTGCCAGCACCGCGTAACCGGCTGCGGCGATGATTAGGCCGATGCCGATGAGCCAGCCGATCGGGATCTTCCGAGCGAGGATCGGGGCGAGGATCGCGCCGAGGATCGCGCCGAACGCGATAGGCAGAGCCCACAGACCCGCTTGCAGAGGAGTCTTTTCGAGGACGAGCTGGATGTACTGGGGGAAGAAGTACAGCACGGTGACCAACGCGAACACGCCGGCAATGTTGGCCAGTACCGCCACGGAGAAGGGCAGTGAGCGAAAGAGCGTGACGTCGACCAGGGGGTTGGCCAGACGTCGCTGCCGGAACGTGAACCAGGTGCCGCCTACGATGCCGATAGCCAGGAACGCGATGGCGGACCAGCCCCATTCGTACTCGGCGGCGTGCTTGAGTCCGTAGACGAACGCGAGCACGGAGACGATCAGTAGTGCCGCCGAGGCGAGATCGAACCGGCCAGGGCGGGAGTCCTTGGACTCGGGAAGCAGGAATGGACCGGCAATGAGGAGCACGATCATCAGCGGCACGTTGATGAGGAACACTGCCCCCCATTCGAAGTGCTCCAGGATGGCTCCACCCACGACCGGTCCGAGCCCGGCACCTCCGGCGAACGCTGCCGCCCACACCGAGATCGCCCGCCTGCGCTGATCAGGATCAGCGAAGATGTTGCGGATCAACGACAGGGTTGAGGGCATGAGCGTCGCGCCGCCGATGCCGAGCAAGGCCCGAGCGGCGATGAGCATCTCAGGGCTGGTGGAGAACGCGGCGATCGCCGAAGCGGCACCGAACAGCAGTGAGCCAATCAGGAGAAGCCGTCGCCGCCCGATGCGGTCCCCGAGCGAGCCCATCAGGATGAGCAGCCCGGCGAGGAAGATGCCGTAGATGTCGACGATCCACAGCAGCTGACTTGCTGACGGGGCCAAATCCTCGCTGAGTTCCGGGACGGCCACAGCGAGGACCGTGAGGTCGATGCTCATCAGGAGCACCGGGATCGTCAGCAGCCCCAGCGCCACCCAGGACCGGGGCGTCGCACGGGGTGGAGCAGTGTTCGGACCGGTGGACACAGGGTCTCCTCTCATCGGGAACGGTGCCTCCGATCATAGGTTGGTCAACTGCCCAAGGCAAGCGCCCAAGGCATGTGTGATAGTTTTACCCCATGCCCGAGGAGAAACAGCCGAGGCCGCAGATCAGCGCCGATGTGCGCAGGCGCCTGCTCATGGACGCGGCGATGACGGTCATGAAACGCGAGGGGATCGCCGCCGCATCGACGCGCGCGATCTGCCAGGAAGCGGGGATGGCCCATGGCGTGTTCCACTACTGCTTCCGCTCCAAGTACGAGCTTTTCGCAGCCCTCATCGAAGCCGACTTCAACGCCCCCCTGGAGGCGGCATGGGGCAAGCTCGGCCCAACGACCGACCCCGAAGACGGATTCCGCGACCTGTTCGCCGAATACTGGACTAGCCTGGAGAAGGACGCCGGGCATCAGCTCGTGCTCTCAGAGCTGACGAACTACGCCTTGCGCGACGAGGAACTACGAGGTCTGCCGCAGTGGGAGCACGGTGCCTACCGCGACAAGATCGCTCACCATCTCCAGCAGTTCCAGACGCAGCTCGGCGTCGAGTTCACCATCCCCGCCGACGACCTTGCCGAGTTGATCCTTGCCGCGCTTTCGGGGGTGACGACCGCGTGGCTTACTCACGGAGACGGGACGATCGCCCGGCGAAGCCTGGACCAGTTCGCCGCCGTGTTCGCCTCCTACGCCTCGTCCTCGCAGTAGGCGCATATGGAAGCGGCCCCGGAAGGGTGCATCGCCAGGGCCACGTTCTGGGCGCATCAGAACCCAACCGCATCGCGTATGCCCCGCAACGTCGCCGCGAAGCCAGCGATGTGCTCCTCGGTGTGGTCGATATTGGGCATCAACCGGAGACCGGCGCGCCCGCGCTTGACGGCCGGGTATCGGAAGACGGGCACGAGGTATCCCGCGTCGTGAGCACGCTCGCGCACCTGCTCCGCATCGCTCTCAGCACCGATCCGGGTAGTGGTGATGTAGGCCGGCGTCGGGTTGAGCTCGAAGCCTGCCTCTGACAATGCCGCACGGAAGTGATCGACGATGGAGTGGAAGCGATCGAGGATCGAGGAATCGTCGCGGATGAGCGCCATCGCCCGCACGGCGGCTGCCGCCTGCGGTGGAAGCATCGTCGCGGTGAACGACGAGGTTCCGGCCAGCCACTCGAAAACCGCGATGTATTCGGCAGGGCCGGCGATCGCACCGCCTTCCAGTCCGACCGCCTTGGACAGCGACACCATGTGGAAGGTGACATCCTTCAACGCGGCGAACTCCTCGGCGAACCGGAACCGCTCGGGCCCATAGACGAGGAAGCCGTTGGCATCATCTACGAAGGTCAGCGCGTCATACTTGCGCGCCAGGTCGACGATGCCGCGTACAGGCGCGATGCTGCCGTCGTCGGAGTAGATCGACTCAAACATGATCACCGCCCGACGGCCGTTCAAGCCCTGGAGCCTGCGCTCCAAGGAGTCCAGATCATTGTGCTTGAACGCCAGCACTCGCTCACCGAACTTCAGACCCTCCACGGCCTTCCACATGCTCCAGTGACTGTCGTGATCGAGCAGGAACACGATGTCATCGACGTTCCACGACAGATCCCCGCCGATGGTCATCGACCGGCTCATGGCGTGAACGAACCCGACGTTGGCCAGCAGGCCGGAGGCGAACGTGATGACGGCCTCCTTCCCGGTGGCTTCAGCCAGAGCCTCCTCGAGTTCGACGTGCGGCCGCAGCTTCCCCTGGATCATTCGGGACCCGCCGGTCGCGAGCCCGAAGCGCGGAGCCTGCGTCACGAAGGTCTCCAGCACATCGGGGTGATTGTGCATGTTCAAGAAGCTGCAACTGGCGAAGTTCACCAGGTCGCGGGCTTCGCCCGTGATCACCGCCGATGTGGCACTGTCGAGCACGGCGCATCGACCAGCACCACGTCACGGCGGCCGTGGCTGCCCGCAATGACACCGCACGTCGGGCAACCCATCGGGGTCCTGGGCGACTCGACCCGCACCGTGAGCAGCCCGATGTCGTGGTCGAACTCGACGGCGATCACGTGCAGCTCGCCGAGCCCGACGAGCAGGTCGCAACGCGAGCAGTAGTCGGTGTGGTCATGGCAGCGCGCAGCGATGTGCGCCGTAGGCTCAGACAACGTCGAGGCCTTCCGGACAGGGTGCTTGGTCGCTCCCGATCTTGGAGGCCTCGACCCCTCTCACCCGGGCATCACGACACCGGCGCGCCGCTCACCCCCACCGGAACTCGGAAGAGCCCGATATGCGAAGAGTTCCCCGCGCGTCGTGGGGAACTTTGCCTGCATCTCGACAGCAAAGGCCCTTGCCCACCGATCCGCGTCGTGACACAGTTCACCCCATGATGCAGCAGCAGTGACCCCGTGGGTCGGACGACCCACCACCGGCCTCAGTTGAGTCCCGGATAGTGGATGCTCCTATTGCTGTCAAGCGGCCAGTGGCGGGCTGATCTGCTCCAGGATGGCGGTCGCTCGGGCCTCGAGTTCAGGGTCGGCGCGAGTGCCGATCTCGAGTCGTCGGAGCCGCTGGTAGGGGACGCCGAGAGTGGCGGCGAGAACGCTGATCGGGATGCCTTTCGCTTGTCGGCGTGCTCGGAGTTCGCGCCCGACGGGATTGTCGGTGGCGGGATTGAGCAGAGCGGCATAGATCTCGTTCGCGACGTGTCGTTTGAGGCAGCGCATGATGTCACGGTCGGTGAGTTGCTCCGAACGACGCCTCTCGAAGTAGGCCATCGTCCGAGGCTCGCGATGCCGCATGCGCAACAGCACAATCCGGTGCAGCGCGGCGTTCGCGTGCCGGTTCCCGCCGCGAGAGAGTCGATGCCGTGTGCGTTGTCCGGAGGAGGCGGGGATCGGGGCGACACCGGCGAGAGCGGCGAAGCTGGCGCGGGTTCCGAGCCGCTCGGGGTTGTCGCCGGCGGCGACCAGGAGCGTCGCTGCGGTGACAGGACCGACTCCGCTCAGGGACAGCAGCGTGGGGTTGACCTGCCGGACGAGCATCTCCAACTGTTGTTCTATCAGGTCGATCTCGGCTTGCATCGTGAGGTGTCGGACCGCGAACCGTCGCAGTGTCTGCCGGGCGACGACCGCGGGATCGGGGGACGTGATTGTTCCGGGCCGAGTCTTGGCGAGCGTGTTCACCAGACGCTGCCCGCTGAGAGCGCGGAACGCCTGTCGCACGAGCTCGGGTGCGGTGATCAGCAGCGCGTGGATCTGGTTCATCACTTGCGCTCTGGCCTTGGCCGCCGAGCGCCGCTCTGCGAGGAGGATCCGCATCGACTCGACCGCGCCATCACCAGACTTTGGGATCGCGGTGTCCGTTCCTGCGAGGACAGCGACCGCTGCCTGGTGGGCGTCGAGGGGGTCGGACTTGCCGCGACGACGGCGGGCTTGCCGGTCCTGTCGCGCGACTTCGATGACGGTCAGCCCCGCCGTGGTCAGCGCGCGTGCGAGGCCAGCCCCGTACGACCCCGTTCCCTCCACCCCGATACGGACGACATCACCGTGCGCGTGGAGGAACGCGACGATCTGCGCGTAACCGCGACCGTCGGCACGGAACTCTCGGTCCGCGACAGGTCGGCCCACGAGATCGAGGATCGCGACGTGATGCGTTTTCTTGTGCGTGTCGACCCCGGCGACCAACTCGGAGCCTGGTGGCAACGGGTTGGTCAGCGGCGGGTCGAGTGTCATGCTCGTCATTGACGGGATTCCCTTCCAATGGTGATGAACGTCACCGCGGGTCGGGTGAGTGCAGACAGCACAAAGGTGAGACGACTTTCCGGTCAGGCTCCTATCAAGTCATGTGCCCGCCGGGCGTGTCAACTTGTCTGTGTAAGCGGGGTGGTCACAGGTAGGGGTTGATCCGGTCGGGGTAGGCCGCGGCGAGCTGGGCGAGGGCCTGCTTCCAGTTCGTGACGGCCTGGCCTTCGACGAGCCGGCCCTGGGCTTTGCGCTGGCCGGCGGGTTTGCCCCGGTCCCGAGCGCGTTCGGCGGCGCGTTTGTCTTCGATGTTGCAGATCGCCAGCCAGAGCAGCTTCACCGCCGCCTCGGTCGAGGGGAAGTGGCCGCGGTTCTTGGTCACCTTCCGTAGCTGGAAGTTCAGCGACTCGATGCTGTTGGTCGTGTAGATGACCTTGCGGAGCATGGGTGGGAACTGCAGGAACGGGATGAACCGCTCCCAGGAGTTCGCCCAGGTCGCGGCTGCAGACGGGTACTTCGTGCCGAGCTCGGAGGCCTCGAACTCGGCCAGCGCCTTCCTCGCGGTCTCTTCGTTGGGGGCAGTGTAGATCGGCTTCAGCGCGGCGGCGACCTTCTTGCGGTCCTGGTAGGCCACGAACCGCATCGCGGCCCGGATCAGGTGAACCACGCAGGTCTGGACCATCGAGTCCGGCCACGTCGCCTCGATCGCCTCCGGCAGGCCCTTGAGCCCGTCGCAGCACACGATCAGCACGTCCTGCACGCCCCGGTTGGCGAGATCGGCGCAGACGTGGGCCCAGAACGCCGAGCCCTCGGTGTCCTGGACCCAGATCCCCAGCACGTGCTTGATGCCCTCGAGGTCCACGCCGACGGCGATGTAGGCGGCACGGTTGAGGACCTGGCTGTTCTCTCGGATCTTGATCCGGATTGCGTCGAGATAGATCACCGGATAGAACTCCTCCAGCGGCCGCGACTGCCACGCCAGGACCTCTTCGCTCACGGCGTCGGTGATGTTGGAGATCGTCTCGTGCGACAGGTCCGTGCCGATCGTGGAGGCCAGGTGGTGCTGGATGTCCCGGATCGTCATTCCGCCGGCATAGAGGCTGATGATCATGTCATCCAGGCCCCCGAGGCGCCGCTGGCCCTTGGGCACCAGGCGCGGGGTGAACGACCCGCCCCGGTCTCGCGGGACGTCCAGCTCGATCGGCCCGACCTCGGACTCCACGGTCTTCGGGGTGGTCCCGTTGCGGGAGTTGGCGTGCTTCGGCGCCTCGCTCGAGCCCTTCTCGTAGCCCAGATGGCTGGTCAGCTCGGCCTGCAGGCCCCGCTCGAGCGCGGCCTTGACCAGCGCGGGCACGAACCCGCCGTCACCGGTGAGCTCGACGCCGCCCGCGTCGATCTGCGCGAATAGGGAATCAAGCTGCCCTGAGGCTTTCAGCTGCTCGACCAGGTCCTGGCCCGAGGGCTCGCCTGGGTTCTTCTCGTCGGTCATGGTCATGATTCTTACCGTTCCTCTCGGTACGGCTTACACAGACCATCTGACACGCCCTGCCCGCCCGGCCCGCAGCGACCCCGGCGTCGACGGACAGATCCACAAAAAGACAGCCGCGAACGGCGTCCGTGTAATTTCGGGTCACGCCGGCGCCGGAGCCGAATCCATCATCTCTGTGTAACCCTCCCCGGTGGCCACGACCATCTTCGAGACGGACGCGGTCACCGTGGGAGCCTTCGAGCGAACCTTCCACAGCACTCTCGAAAGGACATCACCACGATGACCGCTCCACACATTGTCGACCCTGAACGCCTGCTGCGCGAAGCTCTCGGGGAGGCCTCCCCAGACCTGCTGCGCCACCTGCTGCAGACCGTGATCAACGCACTGCTCTCCGCCGACGCTGACGCGGTCTGCGGGGCCGAGTACGGCAAGCCCTCCGAACACCGGACAGCGCAGCGCAACGGCTACCGCCACCGACCCCTGGACACCCGCGCCGGCACGATCGATGTGGCCATCCCCAAACTCCGGGCCGGCACGTACTTCCCCGAATGGCTGCTCGAGCGCCGCAAACGGGCCGAGTCCGCACTGATCACCGTGGTCGCGGACTGCTACCTGGCCGGGGTCTCGACCCGGCGCATGGACAAGCTCGTACGGCAGCTGGGCATCGACTCGCTCTCGAAGTCCCAGGTCAGCCGGATGGCACAGGAGTTGGACGAGCACATCGAGGCTTTCCGTCACCGGCCGCTGGGCGAGGCCGGCCCGTTCGTGTTCCTCGCCGCCGACGCCCTGACCATGAAAGTCAGAGAGGGCGGGCGGGTGATCAACGCGGTGGCCATGGTCGCCACCGGGGTCAACGCCGACGGGCGCCGCGAAGTCCTCGGGCTGAGGGTGGCCACCACGGAGACGGGTGCGGCGTGGAACGAGTTCTTCGCGGACCTGGTGGCCCGGGGGCTGGCCGGGGTGGCACTGGTGACCTCGGACTCCCATCGCGGCCTCGTGGAAGCCGTGGCGGCGAACCTGCCCGGGGCCGTGTGGCAACGCTGCCGCACCCATTACGCGGCGAATCTGATGGCCGTGACCCCGAAGAGCATGTGGCCGGCGGTGAAGGCCATGCTGCACAGCGTGTACGACCAGCCCGACGGGCCGGCCGTGCAGGCCCAGTTCGAGCGCCTGTTGGACTACGTGCAGGACAGGTTGCCCGCGGTGGCTGGGCACCTCGATGCAGCACGAGAGGACATCCTCGCGTTCACCTCGTTCCCGAGGGACGTGTGGTCCCAGATCTGGTCGAACAACCCTGCCGAGCGGCTGAACCGGGAGATCCGGCGCCGCACGGACTCGGTGGGGATCTTCCCGAACCGGGATGCCGTGGTGCGTCTGGTCGGGGCTGTGTTGGCCGAGCAGACCGATGAGTGGGCCGAAGGCCGCCGGTATCTCGGCCTGGAACTGCTCGCCCGGTGCCGTGAGCCCCTGACCACGGAGCAAGAGACCGTGATGAGCACGGAGGTGATGCCGACCCTGCAGACCTGACAGGTACAAGCCCCCTACAACCTCGAAGACGGCTACACCACTTCCAGGGACTTGACCCCGGCCTCCCCGCGCGCCCGTCTCGAGCACGGCTCGACGGGCGCCTCTGCGCCCACCCCTTTCTTCAGAAAGCAGTCACCGCATGCCTGACATCATCGAATTCCCCCTGCCCGCCTCGTCGGACGACCCCCACTGGCGGGCCTACTGCCGCCTCGGAGACGAGTACAACCACGAGCTGATCGGCACGACCGAGTGGGACGAGACCCCCACGGACGCGCTCATCCAGGCCACCGCCGAGACCGACCACACGCTGCGCCGCTACCTGGCGTACGTCGACGGCGAGGCGGTCGGCTACGCCCGCGTCCTGATCAACCAGGTCGACGACCCTGACGCGGCCGCCCTCAACGTCTACGTCCACCCGCGGCACCGCGGACGCGGCCACGGCCGGGCACTGGCCGAGCGGCTCGTCCTGGACACCGCCGGCCTCACCCGTTTCGAGACCTGGCCGCTGACGCCGCGGCCGGTGGCCGGGCAACGGACGCTCACCCCGCCCAACGGCGCCGGCGCGGTGTCCGCCGAACATCCGGGTGTGCGTCTCGCCCAGTCCTACGGCTTCGCGCTCGTCCAGATCGAGCGGGTGAGCCGGTATGACTTCGCCGATCCGGGGATCGACCCCGCCGTCGCCCTGGCCGAGGCCGAACGCGTCTCGCCGGACTACGAGCTCCACGCCTGGGAGGGCGCGGCCGACGCATCCCTGCAGGACGACCTCGCCGTCCTCAAGGCCCGCATGGCCACGGACGTGCCCTCCGGGGAACGCACCGTGGTGGAGCAGGTGTGGGACGCGGCCCGCGTGCGTCGCATGGACGAGCAGATCCTCACGACCGGGCGCCTCTTCCGCGCGGTGGCGCGGCACCGCGCCACCGGTCGGATCGTTGCCCTGAGCGAGCTGGTGGCGCCCCGCTCGCGCCCGGACGGGCTCATCGACCAGTGGGACACCATCGTGCTGCCCGAGCACCGCGGCCACCGCCTCGGCATGCGCGTGAAGGCGGCGAACCTCATCGCCGTGCGCGACGCGCTGCCCGGGGCCCGCGCGATCATCACGTGGAACGCCGAGGAGAACCGGCACATGCTCGACGTCAACGAGGCGCTGGGCTTCCGGCCCGTGCTGGCCGAGGCGTCCATGGAAGCGCCGGCACCGCTGCGACGTCGCTGACGGCCCGCGACCCGCGGCGCCGCCTCACCCCCGCTCGAGCGTCCGCTGGGCCGCCTCCCGCACCGCCCGCGTGAGCCGCACCAGGCGCGTCACGGGCAGTGTGGCCGCCTGCCAGTACAGGGGCACGAGGACGTCGTCGAGCCCGGGCACGCGGACCAGCCGGCCGGCGCGCACGTCCTCGACGGCCTGGGCGTCCACGAGCATCCCCCACCCCAGGCCGGCCCGGACGGACCGGTGGAACCCGTCGAACGACGGCGCCAGGTGCGTGGGCGGGGCGACGTCCAGCCCGGCGCCGCTCAGCGCGAGGCGCTGCAGGTCGTCCTTCGCGTTGTAGCGCATCATGGGCATCGCGCCGAGGTCGACGACGTCGCCCGCCGCGTGCCGGGCGAGCAGGGCGGGCGAGGCGAGCGGGACGTAGCGCATGCTCCCCAGCGGCTCCGCCGCACACCCCTGCACCGGCTGCGGCTCCGTGGTGACGGCGGCCAGCACCTCGCCCCGGCGCAGCAGCCGGGCGCTGTGGTCCTGGTCCTCGACGTGCAGGTCCAGGACCGTGTCGTCCCAGTCGGCGGCCTCGGCCAGGACGGGCCCGAACCACGTGCCCAGCACGTCGGCGGGCACGGCCAGGGAGGTGACGCTGCGCCCGGCCGCCGTGCGGCCCAGCCCGGCCCACGCCTCCTGTTCGAGCACCCGCATGTGCCGGGCCACGCGCACCAGGCCGATGCCGGCCTCGGTCGGCTCGCAGGGTGTGCCGCGCCGGAGCAGCACCTGGCCCACCTCCCGCTCCAGGGCGCGGATGCGCTGGCTGACCGCGGAGGCGCTGACGCCGAGCTCGTACGCGGCCGCTTCGAACGAGCCCTCGTCGGCGATCGCACGTAGCGCCTGCAGCTGATCCAGGTTCATGAAGCAGAGCTTAGGCACCTGCAGTTCTCTTCGTTTGGCTCAGGCCCGGCCGGGCTCTAGCGTCCTCACCCATGTGGACCCTCGCCGGCACCGGCCTGCTCACCGGACTCACCCTCATCGTCGCCATCGGCGCCCAGAACGCCTTCGTGCTCCGCCAGGGCGTGCGCCGGGAGCATGTGGGCGCCGTCGTGCTGGTGTGCATGGCCTCGGACGCCGTGCTGATCCTGGCCGGGACCGCCGGGGTGGGTGCGCTCGTGCAGGCCGTGCCGTGGCTGCTCGAGGTGCTGCGCTGGGGCGGCGCCCTGTACCTGCTCTGGTTCGCGGTCTCCTCCCTGCGTGCCGCGCTGCGCCCGCAGGGGCTCATGGCCGAGCAGGCGCCGCGCACCGCGGGTTCGGTCATCGCCACCACGCTCGCGCTGACCTGGCTCAACCCGCACGTCTACCTGGACACCGTGGTGCTGCTGGGCAGCCTCGCCAACCAGCACGGCCCCGACGCGCGGTGGGTCTTCGCCGCCGGCGCCGTCGCCGCCTCGGTCCTGTGGTTCACCGCGCTCGGCTACGGCGCGCGCCTGCTGGCCCGGGTGCTCGCCGACCCGAAGGCGTGGCGCGTGGTGGACGTGGTGATCGCGGTGGTCATGGCGGTGCTCGCGGTCCGGCTCATCGCCGGTTCCGACGTGTGGGGCTGAGCCGGCAGACGCCGGAGCGCGCCTCCGGCACGAGCCACTACCCGCGCTCACCCCGGAGGTCGGCGCGAGCCTGACGCAACGCTTCGCGGTAGGACTCCGCCTTCTGGTCGTAGAGCCCCGCAGGCGAGGCCTCCCCTACGAGGTCGCTCAGCGAGGCACGCCGCTCCCCGCGTTTCCGCTGCTGATAGGACACGACGTCTTGGAGCCGGATGCGTCGGTGCCGACCACCGGTCGTCCTCTCGTACGGCAACGCGCCCTCCTCGAGCAGCCTCACCAGCGTGGGACGACTGATGCCGAGGAAGTTCGCCGCCTCCTGTGTCGTGAGCAGCTGGTCGACGGGTGCCACCGTGATGGCCTTGCCCACCCGCATCGCCTCGACGACGTCCCGCAGGACGTTGAAAGCCTCTGGCGGCAGGGGGACCTTCTGCCCATCAGGGCCGACCAGGGCGGCCGGCTGCGTCAGGCCGTCGAGGAACCTGCCGACGTCGAGCATCTCCTCGAGGTCCGTCGGCGGCAGCACCGTGTGCTTGTCATTCACCGTCGCAGTCATGGAACAAGACTACCCGCGAAAACGAAAAATTCGCAGTTTCCTCTCGCGTCCGCTTCCCCGCTCCGGGGCGCTGCGTCAACCGCGCGCGTAGGCGAGCGACTCCTCGATGATCCCGACGACGACGGCCAGCTCTGCCTCGTCCCGCGGACCGTAGAGCATCCACTCCGTGCCGAAGTCCGCGTAGCCATGCGGTTCGAGCCATCCGAGCTCGGCCAGACGGACGCCGCGCTCGGGCGCCAGGACGAGGTGCACTGACGTGTCGTCCACCCCATGCAGGTGCACCGGCTCCCAGCGCCGGCCTGGTGAGAGGTTGACCTCCGGGGTGCGCTCCTCCGGCCGGCCTGTCAGGTGGACGGCGCGCGACGTTGCTGGCGAGACGGTGCTGTGGCCCTCCTCGACGCCGTCGAGGGCGAACACCGCAGCGACCAGACGGCCCCACAGCTCCGGCGATGATCGCTGATCAAGCTGTCGGTGGGGCCCCTCGGTCGACGTCGCGGGACGACCGCCCGGCCGGGGATCGTCAGCGGTGAGCCGGACACGGGGGCTCGCATCAGGATCCATGCAGACGATCCAGACGGGGCCCCGCCGGCCAGGCAAGGCCACCAGGCCCCCTCACTCCCCGCCCAGCTCCTCCCGGAGGAGCCGGGCACCGGCCACGAGCGCCGCCGTCTTGTCCCGCGCCACCGAGCGAGCCAGCGGCGCCATGCCGCAGTTGGTGCTCGCGATCAGCTTGTCCGCGTCCACGAACTCGAGGGTCTCCCGGAGGGTCGCCGCGACCTCCTCGGGCGTCTCGATCTCGTCGCTCGCCACGTCGATCGCGCCGACCATCACCTTCTTGCCGCGCAGCAGGCCGATGAGCTCCGCCGGCACCCGGGAGTGGTGCCGCTCCAGGGCGATCGTGTCGATCGTGGACTCGCGCAGCAGGGGGAACGACGTCTCGTACTGGCGCCACTCCTCCCCGAGCGTGGCCTTCCAGTCGTTGTTCGCCTTGATCCCGTAGCCGTAGCAGATGTGCACGGCCGTCTCACACGTCAGGCTCTCGGCCGCACGCTCGAGCGTCGCCACGCCCCAGTCGCGGACGTCGTCGAAGAACACGTTGAACGCGGGCTCGTCGAACTGCACGACGTCGACGCCCACCGCCGCCAGCTCCCGCGCCTCCTCGTTGAGGATGCGCGCGAACTCCCACGCGAGCTTCTCGCGGCTGCCGTAGTGGCGGTCGGCGAGGGTGTCGATCATGGTCATCGGCCCGGGCAGGGTCCACTTGATGGGCCGGTCCGTCCGCGCGCGCAGGGCCTTCGCGTCGTCCACGAACACCGGCGCCGGTCGGCCCACCTCCCCGACGACGGTCGGCACGCTCGCGTCGTACCGGTCGCGGATCCGCACCGTCTCACGCCGGTCGAAGTCCACGCCGCCGAGGTGCTCGATGAACGTGGTGACGAAGTGCTGGCGGGTCTGCTCGCCGTCGCAGACGATGTCGATGCCCGCACGCTCCTGATCGGCCACGGCGAGGGCGAGCGCGTCGAGCTTGCCCTCGCGCAGCTGCTCCCCCTCGAGCTTCCAGGGCGACCAGAGCGTCTCCTCCTCGGCGAGCCAGCCGGGCTTCGGCAGGCTGCCGACGAGGGTGGTGGGGATCAGGGTGGTCATCGGGTCTCCTCGGTGTCTCGTGCGGCGTGGGCGGCGGCCCAGCGCTCCAGCAGGTCGCGGTGCGGGCCCACGAAGTGCGCCTGCGTGTACTCCCCCTGCTCCCGGCCGAGGCGGGCCCGCTCCTCGCGGTCGTAGGCGATCCGGGTCTGCGAGAAGTCGCCGTGGTCCAGACGCGGCCGGTAGACCTCGCCGGCCCCGGCGTTCGCGTTGTAGATCTCCGGCCGGTAGATCCGCTGGAAGGTCTCCATGGTGGCGATCAGCCCGGCCAGGGAGAGGTTCGCGTGGTCGTTGAGCAGGTCTCCCCGCGAGTAGAACGCCAGCGGCGCCACGGCCCCGCGCGGCAGGAAGCACCGGATCCCCAGGCCCATCCGGCCGAAGTAGCGGTCCGTGCGGGAGGGCTCGTCCTGGCGGTACTCGACCCCGAGCACCGGGTGCTCGTTCGTCAGCCGCCGGTAGGTGCGGCTCGTGGACACGCTGATGCAGATCACGGGCGGCTGCGGGAACCGCTCCCGGTACGCCTGCGAGTCGAGCAGGTGCTGGAACAGCCGCCCGTGCAGGTCGCCGAAGCCGTCGGGCTCCTCGGTCCCCGGCGACGTCGCCGCGTGCGCGGGCAGCACCACGGAGAAGTCGTGGTCGCGGACGTAGGAGGAGAAGTTGTTCCCCACACTGCGGCCGAGCACGGCGCCCGTCGCACGCTCGACCACCCGCACGTCGAGCATCTCCATGAGCGGGAAGTCGACATCCGCGCCGTCGTCGGCGGTGAAGTGCACGTCGATCGAGACGATCTCGATCCGTGCCGTGTAGCGGTCCCGCTCCGGGTTGTCCCAGGGGGCGAGGTCGTTGAGGCGCCCGTCGATCATGGCCAGGGCGGCGCGCAGGTTCTCCCGCCGGTCCGCACCGCGGGCGAGGTTCGCGAAGTTCGTGGTGGCGCGCGTGCTGGCGGCGGGCGTGTAGTCCTCGTCGAACGGCGTGGTGTGGATGCTGAACGTCAGGTCGTCCACGCGGGTGGGCGCGGTGCTCGGGACAAGGGTGGCGTGGCTCATCGGGTCCTCTCCGGGGTGCGGGCGTGGGTGGTGCGGTGGTGGGCGGGGGCGGGACGGGGCACCGCGGACGACGACGGCGCCCCGCGGCCGGCGGCGACGCGTGCGGCGCACTCGAGGCCGGCCTCGAGGTCCGCCTGCAGGTCGGCCACGTCCTCGATGCCGACGGAGAGCCGGACCAGGTCCGTGGGGACGGCCAGGGGCGTGCCCCGCACGGAGGCGTGGGTCATCTCGGAGGAGTAGCAGAGCAGCGATTCGACCCCGCCGAGGCTGACCGAGAGCGCGAACAGCTCGGTGGCCTCGGCGAACGCGCGGGCCGCGGCCTCTCCCCCACCCAACCGGATGGAGACGATCCCGCCGAAGCCGTCCATCTGCCGCGCGGCGAGTGCATGGCCCGGGTGGTCGGGCAGCCCGGGGTAGAAGACCTGGGCGACCTCGGGGCGGCCCTGCAGCCAGCCCGCGAGCGCGGCGGCGTTGGCGCCGTGCCGGTCCATGCGCAGGCCGAGCGTCTTGAGGCCGCGGGCGGCGAGGTAGGAGTCCTGCGGGCCGGCGACCGCACCGGCGGCGAACTGCTGGTAGGCCACCGCCTCGGCCAGCGCCCGGCCGCGGAACTCGCGGTCGGCCACCACCACGGCGCCGCCGAGCACGTCCGAGTGCCCGCCGATGTACTTGGTGGTGGAGTGCACCACGACGTCCGCGCCGAGGTCGAGGGGCCGCTGGAGGTAGGGCGAGGCGAACGTGTTGTCCACGACCAGCAGCGCGCCGGCGTCGTGGGCGATCTGCGCCCAGGCGGCCAGGTCCGCGATGCCGAGCAGCGGGTTGGAGGGCGTCTCCACCCACAGCAGCGCGGTGCGGCCGGGACGGACGGCCGCGGCGACCGCCGTCGGGTCGGTGATGTCCACGGGGGTGTTGGACACACCCCACGGCTCGAGGACGGTGGTGATGAGGCGGTGGGTGCCGCCGTAGCCGTCGCCGCCCAGCACGATGTGGTCGCCGGGGCGCAGCACGGCCCGCAGGAGGGCGTCCTCGGCGGCGAGCCCGGAGGCGAACGCGAACGCCCGGTCGCCGTGCTCGAGGGCGGCGAGCTGGGTCTCGAAGCCGTTCCGGGTCGGGTTGGAGCCCCGGCTGTACTCGTGCCCGGCGCGCAGCACGTTGATGCCGTCCTGCACGAAGGTGCTGGTCTGGTAGATCGGCGGCACCACGGCGCCGGTCAGCGGGTCGGGCTCCTGGCCGGCGTGCACGGCGGTGGTGGTGAAGCCGCGGACGGCGGGACGGGACACGGAGCGGGTGGTGTGGTGGACGGCGGTCATCTCAGCGCACCTCCTGGGTGACGGCGGCGGTCTCGGGGACGGCGGGCGTGGTGGCGGGGACGGCCGGCCCGGCGGCGGTCACCACGGCCAGGGCACGGTCCAGGTCTGCGATCAGGTCGTCGGGACACTCCAGCCCGATGGAGAGCCGGACGGTGGTCTCGGCGATCCCGGCGTCCTCGCGCTGCTGCTGCGTCAGGCGACAGTGCGTCATGGTCGCCGGGTGGGAGACGAGGGACCGGGCGTCGCCGACGTTGACCACCAGCTGGAACAGCTCGAGCGCGTCGAGGAACGGGGCCACGGCCTCGGGGCCGCAGGCCAGGTCGAAGGAGAACACCGAGCCGACGCCGTCCGGGAAGTCGCGGGCGGCCAGCACCGCGCTGGGATGCCCGGCCACGCCGGGGTGGTGCACCCGCGCGACCGCGGGGTGCCCGGCCAGGTGTTGGGCCACGGCCAGCGCGGTGGCGGTGTGGCGGGCCACGCGCAGGTCGAGCGTCTCGAGCCCCTGGATGAACTGCGCCGCGCTCGCGGGGGCGAGGGTGGGGCCGAGGTCGTGCAGGAACTTGCTGCGGGCCAGCGTCAGGTAGGCGCCGCGGCCGTGCCGCTCGACCAGCGTCTGCCCGCCGTAGCGGGCCTTGGGCCGGGCCAGCTGCGGCCACCGGTCCGGCGCCGCGCCGTAGTCGAACGTGCCGCCGTCCACGATCGCGCCACCGAGCACCGCGCCGTGCCCGCCGAGGAACTTGGTGGCCGAGTGCACGACGACGTCGGCGCCGTGCTCCAGCGGCCGGTAGAGGGCCGGCGTCGCGAGGGTGCTGTCCACCACCACGGGCACACCGGCCGCGTGGGCGAGGTCCGCGAGCGCCGGCAGGTCCGGGAGGGTGGCGAGCGGGTTGGTGATGGCCTCGAGGAAGAACGCGCGCGTGTCGGGCCGGACCGCGGCGGCCCACGCGGGCGGGTCCGCCGGGTCCGCGAAGGTGACCTCGATGCCGAAGTCCGCGAACGTGTCCGTCAGCAGGTCGACGGTGCCCCCGTAGAGCTGGCTGGAGGCGACCAGGTGCTTGTCGCCCTGCAGCAGCGCCAGCAGGGACAGCGCGACGGCGGCCTGGCCGGTGGCCGTGGCGATCGCGCCGATGCCGCCCTCCAGTGCGGCGAGGCGGTTCTCGAACACCGCGACGGTCGGGTTGCCCGTGCGGCTGTAGGTGAAGCCGGGGGTCTCGAGCCGGAACATCGATGCCGCCGTGGCGTGGTCCGGGAAACGGAACGCCGTGGTCTGGTGGATGGGCGGGACGACCGGCCGGTGGGGTGCGGCGGGCTCGTAGCCGGCGTGGACTTGCTGTGTGGCGTGACGGGGCATCTGCTCTCCTCCATCGGTCCTGGCGGTAGCACCGGGCCTGCCGTTCCCGGGGGTCCGGGTCCGGCGGGCGGGTTGCTGCGGCGTCGTCGAGCCAGATCTCTCGGCCGCTCTGGATGGGTGGTGAGCCCATCCCACGCGGTGGGCCGCCGCGAGTCCAGCGGGCGGCCGGCTCGCGCGTCACATGAGCCGCCACCGCGCCATCCAGGACCGGCCGGAGCCTCTCCGGGGCGCGGCGGGCCGGGGCGGACTCGTGTGACGGACCGGCGTGGAGGGGGGGTGTGTCAGACTCCCGGGCATGACGCAGAGCACACCGGGCGGACCGGCCACGGGCCTGCCCGACTTCCGTCCCTCGGGCAACCAGGGCGTGGACCCGGCGCTGTACGAAATAGAGAACGCGGCCATGGACCGTGAGGGCGCCCTCTGGGCGGCGCTGCAGGAGGCGGCGCCTTGGGCCGGGCGGACGCTGCTCGACCTCGGTGCGGGCACCGGCTTCTGGCTGCCCCGCTACGCCGACGCGGCCGAGACGATCGCCGTCGAGCCGGACGTGCGCCTGCTGGGGGCCGCCCGCGCCCGCCCCGGCGGGGCGCGCGTGCTGTACGGCTCGGCCGAGCAGATCCCGCTGCCGGAGGCGAGCGTCGACGTCGTGCATGCCCGGTTCGCGTACTTCTTCCCGCACCCGCGCTGGGACGTCCGACCCGGCCTGGACGAGGTCGCCCGGGTGCTGCGGCCCGGCGGCGCGCTCGTGGTGATCGACAACGACACCGAGCGCGGCCAGTTCGCCGAGCTGCTGCGGGCGAGCACGAACGCCGCGGCGCAGGGCCAGGACACGTACGCCCGCGAGTGGTGGGCCGGCGTCGGGGCCCAGACCCGCGAGGTCATGAGCTCGTGGACCTTCGACTCCCGCGCCGACCTCGAGGCCGTCCTGCGGCTGGAGTTCGAGCGAGGGGTCGCCGACGCGTGGCTCGCCGAGCACCCCGCAACGACGTCGCTGAGCTACGGCTACCTGCTCCACGTGTGGCGGTGAGCACGGACCCGCGTCGTCAGACGCCTGCCCCCCGCACCCCTGACGCTGAGACGCCCCCGCCGCCGGAAGGACGGGCGCGGTGGCTGGTCGCCTCCAACGCCCTCGACGCGGGTGGCCGGTCCGCCACGGACGTCGCCCTGGACGTCCTGGCGGTGCTCCTGCTCGGCGTGGGCGCCGACGGCATGGGCGTGCTGATGACGCTCTCCGGGTTGGGATTCCTCCTGCTCGGCGTGCCCATCGGCATCGTGGTGGACCGGCACCTCAGCCCGCGGCTGCTCGCGGCCACCGGCCTCGCCAAGGCGGCGGTGCTCGGCTCGCTCGTCGTGGCGTGGGCGTTCGACGCGCTCACGTTCGGTCACCTCGCCGCCGTCATGGCCCTGCTGGGCGTGCTCACGGTGCTGGCCGAGACCACCCAGACCGCGCTCGTGCCGCGCGTCGTGCCGGCCACCGCCGTCGCCCGCCTGACGGCGCGGCTCGAGTCCGCCGACGCCGCCCTCGTGTTGATCGTGCCCGCCGCGGCGGGCGTCCTCGTCGGGTCGCTGGGCGCGGGACCCGTGCTCGGCATCGCGACGGCGTTCCTCTTCGCGGCGGCGATCGTCGCGCTCCGGGTACGGCTGCGGCCCTCCGCCGCGGTGGACATTCCGGACGACGACGGGGACCCCGGCGTCGCGGACGTCCTGTCCCGCTGGGCCCGGTTCGGGAAGGACGCCGCGGAGGGGTGGACGGTGCTGCGGCGCACCCCGGTCCTGTGGCTGCTGACGATGGGGTCGGTGGCCGCCAACGTGGGCATGGCCCTCTTCGCCCCGGTCGAGGCGGTCTGGATCCTGACCGACCTGCGGCTCGGGCCGGAGTTCCTGGGCGTCCAGATCACCGCCGGTGCGGTCGGGGCACTGGCGGCCTCGTCCCTGGCGGGCCGGGCCATCGACCGCCTGGGCGAGCGCCGGTGCATCCTCCTCGGCTCGGTCGGCTGCGCCGTGGCCGTGGGGCTGCACCTGCTGGCCTACGCCGACCGCGCTCATGCCGGGCCGTGGCTGCTGGCCGGCGCCGCCCTCTGGGGGTTCATGGTCCTGCTCGGGAACATCACCCAGGCCGCCGTGACCGCCCGCGCCTGCCCCGAGGGCACACTCGGGCGGGTCACCGCGATGCGCCGCACCCTCACCCGGGGCTCCGTGCCGCTGGCGACCCTCGCGGGAGGTGCGCTCGGGGCGACGCTCGGGGTCGGCTGGGCGCTCGCGGGGTGGCAGGTCCTGGCGGTGGTCTCGCTGGCCGCCGTCGTGCCGGCCGCGCGGTGGGTGGATGCGGGGCGCGACGACGTCGACTGAGGCCGAGACGCTGACGCGGACGCCGAGGTCGCTTAATGTGTGGCCATGGTCAGCCGCCCCGTGCTCCAGCAGCCGGTCGTCGACGCCGCCGACATCCGTTCCGTCGCGGAGTTCTACCGCGAGCTCCTCGGCCTCCACTACCGCGCGGGCGACGAGCTCGCGGACGGCCGCGAGCCGGACAGCGCGGACTGGCTCGTGCTGCTGGACGACGACGGCCGCCGCGTCCTGACATTCCAGCGCACCGAGGAACTGAAGCCCAGCACGTGGCCGTCACCCGAGGTGCCGATGCAGCTGCACCTGGATTTCACCGTGCCGGACCGCGAGTCCCTCGACGCGGCCCACGACCACGCGCTGCGCCTGGGCGGGCGTCTCGTCCTGGACCGCTCCGACGACGAGGACGAGCCCCTGTACGTGTTCGCGGACCCGGCCGGCCACCCCTTCTGCGTCTTCGTGGGGTGAGCGCGGCAGACCGCGGGGGCGGTTTCACGCACATGTCGAAGACAAGAAGCCGGTTCGGTGCCGTCGGTAAGGTCGTCGGGTGATCCCGCAACCCACCGATCGACTCACGTTCCGGTGCATGACCGACGCTGACCTCGACGACATGTGCAGGCTCCTCGGAGACGCGGAGGTCATGCGCTACTACCCGCGAGCCAAGTCGCGCAACGAGGTGCAGCGGTGGACCCGACCCGGACGCGGCCGATCCGATGGGCCCGATGCCCCACGACCCCTCCTGGGCCGGCGGCGGGGACGACTCCCTGCTCCAGCGCGCCGCCGAGACCGCCCGCGACCTGCTGCCCGGCAAGGACTGACCCGGGGGCCTCCGGCAGGAGGGCCAGGGGTGGGCGTGTCGGCCTGACCCTTGGTTGACTTGCGACGACGTCGGCCCACCCCACCCCGGGCGCCGTCGGACAGGGGGCGCTCACCCGGCGCCCCTCCCACCACGCCTGAGGAGGGCACCCATGGCTGATCAGCAGATCCCCGAGACGAAGAACTCCAACGCCCCCGGCGACCAGGACCAGGCCGCGCAGCAGGCGCCCGCCGAGGTCGACGGCCTCGCGGCCAAGGCCGAGCAGTCCGAGAAGGAGACCGAGGAGAACGACGAGGGCGGCTACGGCCACTGACCGACCACCTCGTCCCACCGACGACGCCCCGGGTGCCGCGCGCATCCGGGGCGTCGTCGCGCCCGGGGGGGCGTCAAGGTCGGCATCCGATGCCCCATCCCCTTGCACCCACCGGCAGTCGATGACTGAGTGTCACTCAGAGATATATCCCTCAATGATTCTCGGGGAGTGGCGGGACCCCGATGATCCGCATCTCCACACCACGTTGAAGAAGCTCAGGGATGCCGGGTTCATCGAGGAGTTCGACGGCGACGACGCCCGACGCGTCCATCGCCTCACCCCCGGGGACGCGGCGTCCTGATGAGCGACATCGAGCGCCGGCGCGGAATCCTGGCGATGGCCGACCAGATCATGGAGACGACATGAGCACCACACGCATGAGCAGTGGGCCGGCCTTCACCCCGGAGAAGGACCTCGCGAGGTTCGAAGACACGGCCCGCCGCGGCCAGCGGCTGACCGGGTTCTCCCTGGCCGCCCACGGCTGGCGCTTCGAGGACGCCGAGCCCGAGGACGTCGTCTTCGACATGTCCTACGAGACCGACCCCGACGACCACCACTTCGATCTCTTCCGGGCCGCCGGCTGGACGCCCGCGCTCACCTACGGCCACATCCGCCTCCTCAAGGCCGCCCCCGGTACCACCCCCGTCCACACCGGCACGGAGTCACGACTCGAGGAGGCGCTCGGCAACCGCGCCCTGTTCCTGCGGTACACCGCAGTGACGATCGCCGCCGTGCTCCTGGTGGTGCTGGCGATGGCGGCCGCCGACTGGCCTCTTGCGGCGGTGCTCGCCACCGTCGCGGGCCTCTACGTCCTCTCCTTCACGGACCTCGAATGGCGAGGACTCATCGGCTGGGGGCTCTTGCTGCTGGGTCTGGCGTTCCACATCGTCCGGTTCGGGCTGAAGCCCCCGTCGGACCCGGACCGGCGCCGATGACCACCGCGCCGGCCGAGGCGGCGCGCACCGCCGTCGTCGAGCCGCCGCCCGGCTACGCGGTGCTGGGGTGGGCGTTGGTGTTCGTCACGGCGCTCCCCTTGGTCCTCTTGCTCGTGCTGGATCAGGCCCTACGGTCGGCGGGCATCCTCGTGATCGCCGCGGTGAGCCTCGGGCTGGTCGTGTGGCTGAGCCAGGTGGCGTTCCTGCGCGCCCGCATCGAGCTCGCGGCGGACCCCGCCGCCGGCGTACTCCGCCTCCGGGCCCCGCTGTACTCCCGCGAGCTGCCCCTGGACTCACTGGCCACGGTGGAGGTCCAGGACGACGTCGGCCCGGGCGTCGCCTACATCAACTGGCCGGTGACGGGGCGGGCCCGCTCCCGCCGCGGCGTGCGCCTGGACCTCGGCGGCCCCGCCGGGCTGGTCCTCACCACCCACGACGGACAGCGGTTCACTGTGGTGACCCCGGATCCAGAGACGGCCGCGGAGCTGCAGGCGACGGTGACCCAGGCGACGTCGAGCGGCGACGTCCGGAATCGACTGCAGAAGTGACCCCTCTGACGCCCGCTGACACCCCCAGAAGGGTCACTTCCGCAGTCGATTCTCAGGTGTGCGCGCGACGCCCGTCCGTCGCACCCGCCCCCGCCCGCCGCATCGGCACGTGCGGGATGCCGTCCTCGAGGAACTCCGGCCCGTCCGGCGCGTAGCCCCAGCGGGCGTACCAGTGCGCCAGGTGGGCCTGGGCGTCCAGCACGCTCGGCCGCCCGCCGATCCGGGCGACCGCCTCGTCCAGCAGCGCCCCGGCCAGGGCCCGGCCCCGCGCGTCGGGGTGGGTGACGACGCGGCCGATGCGGGCGACGTCGCCGTCGTCCAGCAGCCGCAGCGTGGCGACGGGCGTGCCCGCCTCGTCCTCGACCCACAGGTGGACGGTGGCCGGCTCGAGGTCGCGGCCGTCCAGGTCCAGGTAGGGGCAGTCCTGCTCGACGACGAACACCAGCGACCGCAGCTGCCAGAGGCGGTAGGCCGTCGTCCGGTCGAGCTCGTCGAAGCCCGCGGCATGGACGGCAGGGGCGGGGCCGGGTGTGGCGGCGGGCGGCGTGGGGGCGGGGCGCTCGGGCATGAGCCGATGGTGCCACGGGAGCGTCCGACGCCCGGCGCCCGACGTGCTCCTGAGTGCTCCGGCGTCGCCGAATCCACTGCGGAACTGACCCTTCTGGCGACCGCCACCGCCCTCAGAAGGGTCACTTCCGCAGCGGATTCTCAGCCGTCCTCGCGGCGCAACGGCACCGGGACCGGTTCGGGCTGCGGCTCCCCGGTGGTGGTGGCCGCGAGCACGCCGTGTGCCGCCGCGGTCAGCACGGCGGCGAAGAGTCCCACACCCAGCGCCGTGGCGGCCCCGTCCGCGAGCAGGGGGATCACCATGCCCGGCACGATCGCGACCCCCACCATCACCACCGCGAACCACGCCGTACTCCCCCGGCCGGCGTAGAACACCTGACGCCCCGCCTCCTCCTGGTCCACCCGGTGGTGCACGTCGCGCAGGGCGAGGGCCACGCCCAGGAGGCACGCCGTCAGCAGCCCGACCGCCCATCCCAGCCCCAGCTCGTGCCGCAGTCCGGACACGACGCCGGCGCATCCCACGAGCGCCGCCGCGACGGCGATCCGCACGTGCCAGACCTTCTCCCGCTCCATCCCGTCCATGGCCCCACCCTGTCAGAGCGCGGGACGAAGGGCGAGGCGGCCGCAGGACCTCCCCTTCTGCTCAGGACCGTGTCCTGAGGACGCGGTCCTGAGCACGACGTGAGGTCCGGAGGAGCAGCGTGCTTCAGGGAGCCTGCCGCCTGCCCTCCAGCCGGGCCAGCACCCACTCCCACTGCCGCGGCGTGCTCAGGCGCAGCACCGGCGCCCCCTCCGCCGCGGCCTCCCGCTCCCGGGCCCATGCCCGCTTGCGGTCGAACGTGGCGGCGTGCCAGCGCAGGATCGACTCCTCCCCGAGCACCCGACGCCAGGACTCGCGGTTGCCGTTGCACATCTCCCCCTGCCCCACCACCCGGCGGATCGTGCGCCGCACCAGGCGCGTGAAGGTCCGGGCCCGCGAGTAGTCCAGGGCGATGACGACGTCGGTCCGCTTCATGACCATCGGCCGGTAGAAGCCGTAGGCGGAGTCCAGCACCCAGGCCTCCCCCGCCGTGACCGAGTCCGCCAGGGCGGTCTGCTCGGCCTCCGGCCGCGGGACCCAGCCCGGCAGCCAGCCGAACTCCTCGTCCACGAGGGTGACCGGCAGGCCGAGCACAGCGCCGAGCCGCACGGCCGCGGTGGACTTCCCGGCCCCCGTGACCCCGTGGAACAGGACGCGGCGGGCCTGCCGCACGTGGTCGATCGAGGCGGAGGGCATGGGAGGAGGCTAACGGCCGTGACACGATGGCCCCGGTCGCACACAGCAGGAGGGGAACGATGACACAGGTGCACACAGGCAACGCTCACAGGCAGATCGTGGACGGCCAGCGCGTCCGCGGGATCAGCCGGGCGGGTCATCCGGTGGTCTTCGGCGGGCTGATCGGGGTGGTCGGCGGCATGGCCTTCCTGCTCGCCGGGATCGCCGGGTTGCCCGGCGACGCTCAGAGCATGCTCCGCAGTGCGGCGGTCGCCCTCGCCGTCTTCGCCCTCGCGGCGGTCCTGCTCCGCCGCCGGACCCTGCCCGCCCTGCCGCCCCCGGCGCCCGGGGCGCTGCGGGTTTACGGGGCCGCCGTCGTCGTGATGCTGCTGCTGTTCCCGGTGACCCGTCTGGTGGCCCGGGCCGCAGACGCGCCGACGGCGCAGATCGCCCTGGTGGCGGCCGTGGTGGGCGCGCACTTCCTGCCGTTCGCGCGCGCGTTCGGCGCGCCGGTGTTCCGGTGGATCGGCGGGTCGATGCTGGTCCTGGGCCTGGTCGGCGCCCTGGCGGCGATGCTCCGCGTGCCCGCCGCGGGACCGGCCGGGGCCGCGGCGGCCGGCGCGGCGATGCTGCTGATCGTGGCGGGGCAGGCCCTGCGGCAGGGGGCGCCCGCCCCGGGTGACAGACTGCGCGCATGACCGACGCCCCCTCCCGCGCCGAGGCCAACCGGCGCACCTACGACGACGCCCGCCTCGCCGCGATCTACGACGTGGACAACCCCGCGGGCGAGGACCACGCGTTCTTCCGCCGGGTCGCGGACGAGGTCTCGGCCGCGCGGGCCAGCACCCGCATCGTCGACCTCGGCTGCGGCACCGGCATCCTGACGGTGACGCTCGCGGGCCCGGGGCGGGACGTTGTCGGGATCGACCCGGCCGAGGCCATGCTCGCGGCGGCCCGCGCGCGCCCGGGCGGGGACGGCGTCGAGTGGCGACACGGGGATGCGGGGCTGATCGCGCCGGACTCCGCCGACCTGGTGGTGATGAGCGGCAACGTGGCCATGCACCTGGTCGACGACGACTGGCACGCGTCGCTGCGGCGCATCGGTGCGGGGCTCGTGCCCGGCGGCCGCCTGGTCTTCGAGACGCGCAACCCCGTCCGGCGCGCGTGGGAGGGCTGGCAGCAGGACCCCACGGAGCGCACGATGCCGGCCGGGCGGGTCCTCGAGTCGGAGCGCACCTCCGCCCCGGACCGGCACGGGGTGGTGACGATGCGCGTGCGCACCGAGTTCCTCGACTCCGGGGAGGTGTCCGAGGTGGACCAGCACCTGCAGTTCCGCTCCGCGGAGCAGGTGCGCGCGGACCTGGCCGCAGCGGGGCTGCGGGTGGAACGGCTCTCCGGAGACTGGCACCGCACGGCCTTCGACCCCGCCGAGCACCCGCTCATGGTGGTGGAGGCGGTGCGGGACTGACCGGGCGGTGGACGGCGAGCCCCTATGCCCCTCAGCCCCCGAACCCGACCGCCGTGTCCGGGGTGAGGTCGCCGTCGCGCAGGCCCTCCAGCACGAGCCGCTCGTAGTCCGGAATCGGGCTCGGCAACGAATCCAGGGGGAACCACTCCAGGTGGGGGGCCTTGCCGGGCTCGCAGATCCGCGGCTCACCCGCCCAGGACCGGCAGGCCCAGAACCAGTCCACGCGCTGCTCGCGCGGGGTGTCCGTGCCGTCCGTGCGCTGCATGACGGTCAGCAGCTCGAGGGCAGCAGGCTCGATCTCGACGCCGAGCTCCTCCGCCGTCTCCCGGACCGCCCCCTGCCGGGCCGCCTCCCCCGGCTCCACGTGCCCGGCGGCGCCCGCCACCCAGAACCCGTCCATGTACCCGGTGTGATGCCGGCGCTGCAGCAGCACCTCCCGTCCCCGCAGCAAGAGGACGTAGGAGGAGGGCACGAGGGCGAAGGAGTGGGCGGCCATGGGCACCATCATCGCCTCACGGGACCGCCACTGCGGCCGGTGCGTGGATGACGCCCGTGACCTGGGCATTCGCTGGGAACTGCCGCTAGCGTGGGCGCCATGGCCTCCCCCTCCGTCACGGCTCGGCCCGTCGGCCGCCCCGCCCCCGACCTCCACCGCCGCCTGCTGCTGTCCGGGATCCTCTTCGGGGTGGGCGTGGCCGCCTTCGTCGACGAGGTCGTCCTGCACCAGCTCCTGCACTGGCACCACTTCTACGACCTGTCCACCGCGGCCGTCGGCCTGGTCTCCGACGGACTCTTCCACGCCTTCGGCTGGTTCGCCGCCGTGGCCGGGCTGTTCCTCTTCGCGGACGTGCGACGCCGCGGCGGCCCCGGCGTCGGCCGGTGGTGGCCGGCGGTGCTGATCGGCGCGGGCGCGTTCCAGGCGTGGGACGGCACCGTCCAGCACAAGCTCATGAGGATCCACCAGATCCGGTACGAGGTCATCCCCACGGAGCTGCAGGGCACCGGCCCGTACGCGCCCGTGGACGACATCCTCGTGTACGACCTCGTGTGGATGGCCATTGCGATCGCCTTCCTCGTGATCGGCACCCTGGCGTGGCGGCGCGGCTCCCGCCGGGCGGCCGCCCGTGCATGAGCACCCCGGCGGGATCGGGGCGGAGCTCGGCGCCCAGGCGGCGAGCGCCCCGTTCCCGCTGGCCGGCGTCGTCATCGGCGGCGGACTCCTGCTGTTCCTGGTCGCCTATGCGGCGCTGGTCCGCGCCGGACGACGCCGGGGCCGCGCCTGGTCCGACGCGCGCACCCTGAGCGCGGCCGCGGGGGTGGTGGCCGGCGTCGTGGCGGTGGGACCGCTGGGGGTGCTCGGCCACCACGACTTCACGGCCCACATGTGGGGGCACCTGCTGCTGGGCATGCTCGCCCCGCTGCTGCTGGTGCTGTCCGCGCCGGTGACCGTGGCCCTGCGGGGCCTGCCCGTGGCGTGGGCGCGGCGGCTGTCCCGGGTGCTGTCCACGCCGTACGTGCGGGTGGTCTCGCACCCGGTGGTGGCGGGGCTGCTGAACATCGGCGGGCTGTGGCTGCTCTACACCACACCCCTGCACGCCTGGATGCATGCCTCCGCGGTGGGGCATCTGCTGGTGCACGTGCACGTGCTGCTGGCCGGGTGGGTGTTCACCGCCGCGATCCTGCAGGTGGACCCGGCACCGCACCCGCACGGACACCCGCTGCGGGCAGGTGTGCTCGTGGCGTTCCTCGCGCTGCACGCGATCCTCTCCAAGCACGTCTACGCGCATCCGCCGGCGGGCGTGGGCGTGGCGGAGGCCCAGGCCGGCGCCCAGCTCATGTACTACGGCGGCGACTGGATCGACCTCGTGCTGATCGCCGTCTTCTGCCTGGACTGGTACCGCCGCACCGCGCCGGTGCGGTCGGGGCGGGGCGGTGTGGTGGCCCGGGCGGCGTCCTGAGAAGACCGCTCGATGTGCTCAGGACCGCGTCCTCATGACGCGGTCCTGAGCACAGCAGGCGGTCGCGGGGATCCTGCGCCCCCGCCCGCGCCCCGGCTCAGTCGAGTCCCGCGGCCAGCTCGTCCAGGAAGGCCTTGAGCTCCTCCCGCTGTCCGGCCGGCCCGGGGTAGAGGTCGGCCATGCGTGCGGGGATGTCGGCGGCGGCCTCGCGCAGGTCCCGGCCGGCGGGGGCGAGGGAGATGAGGCGACGCCGCTCGTCGTCGGCGCTGCGGGCACGGGTGACCAGGCCGGCGTGGTCGAGGCGGCGCAGCAGCGGGGTGAGGGTGCCGCTGTCGAGTCCCAGGCGCGCGCCGATGTCGTTCACGCCCACCGGCCCGTCCTCCTGCCAGAGCACCAGCATCACGAGGTACTGGGGGTAGGTGAGGCCCAGCTCCTCGAGCAGGGGCCGGTAGGCGCGGGTCACCGCCCGGCTGGCGCGGTAGAGGGAGAAGCACAGCTGGCGGTCGAGGTCGAGGGGGGTGACGTCCACCCGGACAACCTACCCCGCAGACAACTGGATTGCACACAACCTGATCGCGGACTACCTTGGACCGTGGCCGCCGTCGAGCGGCCCCCGGCACCCCGGGCCAGACACCGTCAAGGAGCACACCGTGATCGAGATCGAGCCCCTCTACACCACCGAGGCCATCGCCACGGGCGGCGGCCGCAACGGCCACGTCCGGACCGCGGACGGCCGCGTCGACATGGACCTGGCGATCCCCGCCGAGATGGGCGGCAGCGGCGACGGCGCCAACCCCGAGCAGCTCTTCGCCGCCGGCTACGCCGCGTGCTTCCACTCCGCCCTGCAGAGCGTCGCCCGCCAGGCCAAGAAGAAGCTCGGCGACTCCTCCGTGGGCGCCCGCGTCTCGATCGGCAAGGCCGGCGAGGGCTTCGGCCTGGCCGTCACCCTCGAGGTCGTCATCCCGGACCTGCCCCAGGACGAGGCGCAGCAGCTCGCCGACGCCGCCCACCAGGTCTGCCCCTACTCCAACGCCACCCGCGGCAACATCCGCGTGGACGTTCAGGTCGTCGACGACTGACCGCTCGGCGCGGCGGCCTCCGCGGCCACCCGCGGATCCGAGGGCTGGAGCACCATCACCAGCAGGGCGATCGCACCGAGCACGGGCAGCAGCGCCAGGAGCAGCCAGGCGCGGCTGAGCCCGGCGTCGTGCAGGCGCCGGGCCGTCAGCGCCCAGGCGGGCACCAGATGGAGCAGGCCCCAGACCCCCGAGAAGGCCTGGTAGGCCTCGGTCATCGAGTCGACGGCGGGGACGCTGAGACCGCTGACCGCGAAGCCGGGGAACACGACGGCGGAGGGGGTGGCCGTCGTCGTGTCCGCCCCGAGGGCCCCGAACAGGAGGGTGATGCCGAGGGACGCGAGGGACAGGTACAGCACCACCCACCAGAACTCGGCGCGCCCGGCCCGGCCGCCGAACTGCGCGTAGCGTCCGTAGAAGCGGCCCACGGCCCGGAGGAACGTCATGGCCGGATCCTGGCCCATGAGGTGGCCCGAGTCGAGGCCCTCCCGCGTGTCCGCACGTCAGGGCGCCGGTAGCCTGGCGCGCATGCCCTCCCCCTCCGGCTGGCAGGCCCAGCACGACGCCGACTACCGCGCCCACTGGCACGCCCTCGCCGCCCGCGCGGACCCCGACGCGCTCACGTGGGTGGTGCTGGGCGACTCGGCCGCCGTCGGGATCGGGGCCGAGAGCGTGGAGCGCACGTACGTGGCCCAGGTGGCCGAGCGGGTGGCCGCCGAGACCGGCCGGCCCGTGCGGGTGGTGAACCTCGCCGTCAGCGGGGCCATGGCGAAGGACGTGCTCGCCGACCAGCTGCCCCTCATGCCGGCGAGCGGGGTGGACGCGGTGACGTGCGTCGTCGGCGGCAACGACGTCACCTGGGCTTGGCGGTTCCGCGAGGCCGCCTTCGAGGAGCCCCTCGAGGCGATCGCCCGCGCCCTGCCCGCCGGCGCCACGCTGGGCCTGGTCCCGACGTTCCGCATCCCGCCGTTCGAGGCTCGCGTGCGCCGGGCGAACACGGTGGTGCGGCGGGTGGCCGCCCGGCACGGCCTCGGCGTGGCGGACGTGCACGCGGCCACGTGGCGGCGGAATCTGAGGCACCAGGTCAACCGCCTGGCCCGGGACCTGTTCCACCCCAACGGCGCCGGCTACGAGGACTGGGCCGCGGCGGTCGCCCCCGAGGCGCTGCGGCAGGTGCGGGGTCAGGCACCGGCCGCCTGAGGACTCCTCCCCGCCGCGCGCGAAGCGCACATCCGGCGTCCCTCACACCGGGGGCTAGACGGGGACCCATGCGATGCATAGTCTCCCCTCACGCACTGCACGACGACCGGTCGGGCCGGCGTCCGGGAGCACGGGCTCCCCCGACCGACGGAGGTCCGCCATGACCCCCTCACCCCCTTCCTTCCGCTCCGCCCGCCATGCCCTCCCGGCCACGACGGCGGCCCTGACCCTGGCCCTCACGCTCGCCGGCTGCTCCGGCGGCGGGGGCCCAGCGACGGCGTCCGGCACCACACCCTCCCCTGCGGCGTCCTCCGACACGACGCCGTCCCCGTCGAGCACGTCCGAGACCACCACGCCGTCCGCGGGCGGGCCAGCCTCCGGCACCACGGCGCCGAGCACTCCGGCGCCGGCCTCCGGGAGCGCCACGCAGGGTTCGGGCGGCGGCTCCACCGCCGGTGCCGGGTTCGTGCCCGAGGGCGCCGATCCCGCCAGGAACGGGGCTCTGCCGTTGAGCGAGGGCTTCCTCGCCGCCCTCCCGGAGGCCGCCGTCACGCACCGGGCGGGCAGTCCGACGGAGGACCCCCTGGCCCGGGCCCTGGAGGGCGTCGAGCTGCCCGGCACGCCCACGACGGACGTCAACGTGATCGCCTCCGAGCTGCAGGGCCTCCAGACCCCCGGGGAGGGGGCGCGGCGATGGGCGGCGAACGCCCCGAGGGCACCCTGCGCCTGATGCTGCTGTGCGACGACCCGGACGCCGGCCCGTCCTCGGTGGGCATCCTCGGGGCGGACGGCTTCGCCGCCTACCAACCCCTGGGGTGGTCGGACCGCTGCGGCGGATACGTCGTCATGGTGCCGGAGTCGGACGCGGAGGACCTGGTGGTGAGCGCCGAGGTCCCCGAGGGCACCCGGTACCGCCTGAGCGTGATCACGGACCACGATCCGGTGGCCGACTGACCCCACCATCCCCGGGGCATCCTCTCCGGCAGGCCCTCCTGGATCCGGCAGGCCCTCCCGGAGCGGGGCCTGCGGACAGGCGGGCGGGGCCGCGTCCCCACGACGCGACCCCGCCCTCCTCCATCCACGGGCCGGCGGCAGGTGCCGGCCCTGGCCGTCAGCGTCCCCACGACGCCCCCGGCCGCCGACCGGGCACCCCTCCCCACGAAGGGCGCCCGGCCGGAGTCTCGTCACACGATCAATGGTCGTGCCCCTCGTGGCCCTCCGAGGGCTCGGCGCCGTGGTCGTGGCCCTCGTGGCCGTCGTCGTCGTGGTCCTCGTCACCGTGCGCGCCCTCCTCGGGCTTCACGGACTCGGGCTCGCCGGTGACCACGGCCATCTCAACCGGGGCGAACTCCAGGTCCTTCTCCAGGACGGTCTCACCGGTCTCCAGGTCGACGGCCACGAGCTTCTGGGCCTCCGCGTCGGTGACGTAGGCGGTGTTCCCGGCGACCTTCAGGATCGGGCCGGGCTCCTGCCACTCGTCCTTCTCCTTCCACGGCTCGATCACCGGGTACTCGGCGGTGACCTCACCGGTCTCCTCGTCGATCACGTTGACCTCGCCGTCGTAGGTCAGCACGACCGCGGAGCCGTCCTCAGCGCGGCCGAGCGAGCGGAACCAGTAGGACGAGCCGAGGTCCACGGTGGTGAGCTCATCGGTGCGGGTGTCGATGAGGGCGATCCCCGTGGGCCGCTCGACGGCCTCCGTCGGCTCCTCCTCGACCTTGTGATCACCCAGGACGATGGGTGAGTCATGCAACCCGAACAGGTTCCCGGAGCGCTGGTACTCGGTCTCGACGTCCACCTTGTGGAACTCGCCGTCCCGGTACACGACGGGCCCGTTCTCGCAGCCCATCACGACGACGTCGCCCGCCTCCGTCGGCTGGGCCGCGGCCTCGCCGTGACTGCCGGGGCAGTCGTCGGTCTCGGCCGTGACCTTGCCGGTCTTCGGGTCGATCACCTGGAGCGTGTTCCGGGAGTCCTCGGTGCCCTGCGTGGTGAAGAGGGTGCCGTCGGAGAGCTCGAGCGCCACGCCGTGGTGCGGGTCCTCGGTCTCGGCCTCCGTCATGACGGGCATGAGGTCCGGGGTCGCCTTGTCCAGGTGGGTCGAGTCGAAGGTGCGGATCGCGCCCGTGCCGTCCGCGAAGAGGGTGGTCTTGCCGTTGTGGGTGACGACGTGGCCGGGATGCTCACCCGGGAACGTTACGCCGGTCATGCCGGGCGCGGACTCGTAGTTGTGGACGTGATCGCCGTGGGCCTTGGCCTGGATGCCGGTGGAGAACACCTCCCAGCCCTTCCCGGTGGTCACCAGGACGTCCTTGCCGTTGCCGGCGTTGCTCAGCCGCTTGAAGCCCGTGATATCCTGCTCCTTCACCACCTCACCGGACTCGGCGTCGAGCAGCGTGAGCCCGTCCTCGTGCGAGAGCAGGATGCGCGGCGTCACCGCGGAGACCTCGGTGGTCTGGGTCGGGTCGACGCGGTCCTCCGCGGAGACGGAGGAGGCCGCCGTCGCCTCACCCGCCGGCGACTCGGAGCCGCCCGCGGCGGAGGCGGGTGCCGACGTCGGGCCGGACGGGTCGGCGTCCGCGCCGCACGCCGTCAGGGCGATGGCCGCGGCGGCGAGGGTGGCGGAGAAGGTGGCGGTGCGCGTGGAACGGCGCTGCGGGGCGAAGTGGGACACGGGGAGCCTTTCACGAGAGCGAGAAGATGCGACTGATTCACAATAAAGACTGTTGCGGATGATTCGCAATACTGCGGTGGACCTCACCCCGTCATCCCGGCGGCGCCGACGGCGCGCCCCCGTCGCGGGAACCGGCACGTGACGCCCTCGACGCGGCGACCGGGCCGTCACGGACACGCCGCTCGGGCGCCGCTACCGGCTGGGCGGCTGAGACGTCGGCCGGTGCGGCGTGCGGCGGAGCCCGTCAGGCCAGGCCGCGCGCCGCGTGCCAGGCGGCGATCCGCTCGAGCGCCTCGTGGAGGGCGTCCGGGCCGGCGGCGAAGGAGAGCCGGACGGACTCGGGCCCGTGGACGGCGTCGAAGTCGTCGCCGGGGGTCAGCGCGACGCCGGCCTCCTCCAGCAGGGCGGCGCAGTAGCCGACGGCGCTGCCGAACTCCGCCAGCATGCCCGGGGCGAGACGGGCCCACAGGTAGAAGGCGCCGTCGGCGGGGGCGGCGTCGGCCCAGCCGAGCCGGGGCAGGGCGGCCAGCACGACGCCGCGCGTCGCCGTGAAGCCGCCGGCCTGCTCAGCGCAGAACGCGTAGGACTCCTCGCTGAACGCGTGGACGGCCGCCTCCTGTGCCGCGGCGGGCGGGCAGAGGGCGACCGAGCCGGCGAGGCCGTCGACCGCGGCGGCCAGATCGTCCGGCATGAGCATCCAGCCCAGCCGCCAGCCGGGCATGCCCCAGTACTTGGAGAACGAGCTGACCACGAGCGCGGTGCGGGAGGTGCGCCATGCGCAGGCGCCGAGCCCCTCCCCGTCCGTGTGCACGATGCCGTGGTAGATCTCGTCCGAGACGAGCCGCACACCGCGTTCCTCGCACCAGCGGGCGAGTTCGGCGAGCTCGGCGGCGCTGACCATCGTGCCCGTGGGATTGGCCGGGGAGGCGAGCACGAGCCCCGCGACCGGGCCCTCCGCGAGCGCCGCCTCCAGGTGGGCGACCGTGGGCTGGTAGCGGGTGCCGGCGTCGACGTCCACGTCCACCACCTCCACCCCGAGCGCCGTGAGGATGTTGCGGTACGCCGGATAGCCGGGGCGCGGCAGGAGCACGCGGTCCCCCGGGGAGAACGCCGCGAGGAAGCCGAGCATGAACGCCCCCGAGGAGCCCGTGGTGATCGCGACCTGCTCGGGGCGCACGTCGAGCCCGTACCAGCGGCGGTAGTGGCCGGCGACGGCGGCCCGCAGCTCCGGCAGGCCCAGCGCCGGGGTGTAGGTGAGGGCACAGCCGGAGGCGTGGACGGCGGCGGCCGCGGCGTCGACGGCGGGCGGGGCGCCCCCGCCCGGCTCCCCCGCGCACAGGCTGACGACGTCGTGGCCGGCGGCACGCAGCTCGGCGACCCGGCCGAGGATGCTCATCACCGTGAACGGCGGCACCTGCGACCGGGCGGACGGCACGAAGGTGGGGGTGGTGGTGCTGGAACGGGACGGGCGACGCATGGCCCGAGGCTACCCCCCGCTTTCGTTCGGGAAACGGCGCCCCGGGGACGACTTTCGTTGACGAAACGGGCGGGCGGGCCGCCGTTTCCCGAACGAAAACGTCGCGACACGCCGCCGTTTCCCGAACGAAAACGTCCGGCGCGCCTCGGGTGGCTCTCACTCCTCGGCGCCGAGCATCTCCCGGATGTCCTCGGCGGTGAGGGAGTCGGTGAAGGCGCCGGCTCCGGAGTCGTCGGACTCGTCCATGAGCGCGCCGAACAGCTCGGCCTTGCGCCGCTGCAGCTCGAGCACCTTCTCCTCGATCGTCCCCTCGGACACGAGCCGGTAGACCATCACGGTCCGCTCCTGCCCGATCCGGTGCGCCCGGTCCACGGCCTGCGCCTCCGCAGCGGGGTTCCACCACGGATCCATGAGGAACACGTAGTCCGCCTCGGTCAGGGTCAGGCCGAAGCCGCCCGCCTTCAGGGAGATCAGGAACACCGGCGCCTCGCCCTCGCGGAAGCCGCGGATCACGTCGGCGCGCCCGCGCGTGGAGCCGTCGAGGTACGCGTGCTCGATCTCCAGGTGGTCCAGCTCCTCGGCGATCACCCGCAGGAAGCTCGTGAACTGGCTGAACACGATCACGCGGTGCCCCTCGCCGATCACCTCGGTGAGGTCGTCGAGGAACCGCTCGAGCTTCGAGCTGGGCACGGAGGCGTACTGGTCGTCGACGATCTGCGGCGCCAGCGCGAGCATCCGCAGCAGCGTGAGCGACGTGAAGATGGTGAACCGGTTGCCGTCCATGTCCCCGAGCAGGCCCAACACCTTGCGGCGCTCGCGCTGGAGCACACGGTCGTAGAGCTTGCGGTGGGCCGGCTCGAGCTCCACCTGGAGGATCTGCTCCTGCTTGGACGGCAGGTCCTTCGCCACGAGCTCCTTGGAGCGGCGCAGCATGAACGGGCGCACGCGGCGGCGCAGGGCCGCCATCCGCTCGGGGTCCCCCCCGGTCTCGATGGGGGTCACGTAGGTCTCGCGGAACCGGCGGTGGCTCGGGAACAGGCCCGGCACGACGACGCCCAGCAGCGCCCACAGGTCGCTGAGGGAGTTCTCCATCGGCGTGCCGGTGATGGCCAGCCGGAAGGGGGCGCGCAGGTCGCGGGCCACCGTGTGCACCTTCGCGGCGCGGTTCTTCAGGAACTGGGCCTCGTCGAAGACCACCCCGCCCCAGTCCAGTCCGCCGTACTGGCCGGCGTCGATCCTCAGGAGCGTGTAGCTGGTGACCACCACGTCCGCCCCCGCCACCTCGTCCGCCACGGCGGTGCCGCGCTTGCGGGTGGTGGTGTCCAGGACGCGCACGTCGAGGTCCGGAGTGAACTTCTCGGCCTCGGCCGCCCACACGGACACCACGGAGCTCGGCGCGACCACGAGGAACGGCGGCCGCTCGGGCCGTGCCTGGCGTGCGTGGGCGAAGAGCGCGAGGGTCTGGACGGTCTTGCCCAGGCCCATGTCGTCGGCCAGGATCCCGCCGAGGTCCTGCTCCCACAGGAACGCGAGCCAGCGCAGGCCCTCCTCCTGGTAGGGGCGCAGGTCGGCCTTCAGGCCGGCGGGGCGCGGGGCCTCGGGGAGGCGCTCGACGGCGGCCAGACGCCCGACGGCGGCGGTCCACTCCGGGTCCTCGTCCACCTCGTCCGCGAGCTCCTTGAGGTCCTCCCAGAAGCCGACCTGGTGCCGTGAGACGGGGGTGTGCTCCGGGGTCCACTCCTGCAGGGTGGCGGCCTCGGAGAGCAGGGCGCGCAGCCGGTCGAAGGCGGGGTGGTCGAGGCCCAGGTAGGAGCCGTCCGCGAGGATCAGCGTGGTCCTGCCCTGCACGAGCGCGGTGAACAGCTCCACGAACGGCAGCACGTGCCCGTCCACGGAGACCTGCACGCCGAGGTCGAACCAGTCGTTCTGCGTGGCCTTCGTGCCGACCTCGATGCGCGGGGCGGCCTTCAGCTCGCGGTAGTCGGGGCGGTCGCCGGTGACGTCCACGCGCACGTGGTCCGCGCGCTGCAGCAGCAGCAGCACCTGCTCGGAGAACCGGGCGGCGCCCACGCCCTCGAGGACCTGCTCCTCCGCACGGCCGGCGCGCGGCCAGAGCTCGGCCACGGCGCGCAGCACCGCGTCCTCGTGCCGGGTGTCCCGCAGGGGGTCGCCGCCGGCGTCGAGGCCGAGTTCGCGGGGCGGGTCGAAGTAGAGCCAGGACCAGCGCAGCACGAGCTCGTGGCCGGGTCGGAAGTCGGCGCGCAGCCGCAGCACGGGCGGCTCGAACTCGGGCAGCTCCACGGAGGCGTCGCCGCTGGTCACCGGCAGGGCGCCACGCAGCCGCGGGTAGATCCGGCCGAGGAACTCCTCGCGGTCCGCGGCGGGCACGCGCACGGGCCCGCCGGCGAGCACGAGCTGCTGCACGGCCTCGGGGACGGGGCGTGCGGCGGGGATCAGGTGGAGCACGGCCTCCTCGTCCGTGAGCTCCACGCGGTAGAAGCCGATGCCTCCCACGGCGTGCACACCGCTCAGCCCGGGGCCGGGCGGGGCCGGGTCCAGGGACGGGGCCACGTCCAGACCGCCGTCGGGGGCGCGGGTGACGTCCAGCCCGACGGCGACGGGCGCCTCCAGCACCACGTCCGTCAGCAGCCCCAGCGGCACGAGCTCCACCCCGACCTCGCGGGCCTCCGCGAGCAGCTGCCAGATCCGCGGGGAGTCGAAGACGTGCAGACCGAACCAGGCGTCGCCCGGGTAGGAGTCCTCGGCCTGGACCTGACGCCAGATCAGGCGCATCGCCCGCTCCTGGGCGGGGGCGAACTCGGCGCGCGGGAACTGGAACGCCTTCCACGTCAGCCCGCCCTTGATCCACGTCCCCTTGGCCCCGCGCTTGAGCGGGCGCACGGTCACGTACAGCGGGCGGCCCTCGCGCACCTGCTCCTCCCCGGCGGTCGCCGGGCCCCACTGCTGGAACGCGTTGCGGGAGGACTCGGCCACGAGCTCCACGCCGATCGCCAGCGCGGGCGGCGTGCCCACCCGGCGCGGGCCGTGGAGTCCGGCCAGCGGCTCCATGACCCGTCGCCAGTCCAGGCCGGCAGGGGGTGGGGGTGCCGCCCCGTCCGCGGCCGGGGCGTCGAGGCCGGCCGGGCCGCCGCCGTCGTGGCCCCGGCCGGCGGGCGCGGGCAGCGCGTCCGCCGTGGTGACCATCTCGGCGAGCTTGCGGCGGGCGTCGTCGAGGGCCTGGTCGGCGTCGAGGCGGACCACCTGGTAGAGCGCGGCGGCCACGTGCTTGCAGTCCGTCCCGACCGGGCACGTGCAGCGCCCGCCCACCGGCTCCATGAGGGCGCCGGCGCCGTCCTCGGCGGCGTCGTCGTAGGCCTCCTGCAGCTGCACCTGCACCCGGTAGGGGCTGGGCGCGGTGCCCTGGACGGAGGCGCTCAGACGGCCGGTGGCGGCGTCATAGCGCAGGCGCCCCACGGCACCCGACGCGGCCACGGCGAAGCCGCGGTCCGCACTGGTGGGCCCGACGACGGCGCGGATGGCCTCGGTGCGCAGGTGCGGCAGGACGTCTCCGGAATCTGCAGTGGCCATAGCGAGCAGTCTTTCACGGACCGTGCCGGGCCCGCTCCGACCGACGCAGGTCCGGCGGCGTGCCCACTCACGGGCCCCGGGTCCGCACACCTGAGACCTTCAGCCCGACCCGCCCCGGACCCTAGAGTGCGCCCATGGCGTCCACACAGCCCTCCCCCGTCCCCGCCGGTGCCACGCCGGCGTCCCACACCTCCCCCCTCGGCCTGTCCCTGCCGGACGGCCGGGGCCGTCGCGTCCTCGTCACCGGTGCCACCGGTTACGTGGGCGGGCGCCTCATCCCCGAGCTGCTCGCCGCCGGCTTCGACGTCCGGGCCGGCGCCCGGAACCCCTCCGTCCTCGCGGACCGACCGTGGTCGGACAGCATCGAGGCGGTGGAGCTCGACCTCACCGAGGCGGACCTCGTCGAAGCCGCCATGCAGGACGTGCACACCGTGCTCTACCTCGTGCACTCCATGGGCGGGGGCGGCGACTTCGTGGCCCAGGAGCAGCGGATCGCGGACATCGTGGGCACCGCCGCGGACACGGCCGGCGTGGCCCAGCTCGTCTATCTCTCCGGCCTGCACCCGGACACGGTCCCCGTCGCGGAGCTGTCCGACCACATGCGCTCCCGCGCCCTCGTGGCCGAGCGTCTCGAGCGGGCGGCGACCCCGGCGCTGACGTTCGAGGCCGGGGTGATCATCGGCTCGGGCTCCACCTCGTTCGAGATGATCCGCCATCTCGCCGAGCGGCTGCCCGTGATGCCCGGCCCGTCCTGGCTGAGGAACCGGGTGGAGCCGCTGGCCATCCGCGACGTCCTGTACTACCTCCTGCAGGCCTGCGCCCTCCCGGAGCCCGTGCAGCTGAGGGCCCAGATCGGCAACGGACACCCCCAGTCGTTCGCGAGCGTGCTGGTGGACTACGCCAAGGCCGCCGGCCTGTCCCGACGCATCGTGATCCCCACCCCGTTGCCCTTGAAGACCCTGGCGGGCTTCTGGATCGGCATGGTGACCCCCATCCCGGTCGCGGTGGCCCTGCCCCTGGCCGCATCCCTCGCCGAGGAGGCGGTCGTGGAGGACCGCTCGGTCCGCGACCTCATCCCGGACCCGCCGGGCGGGCTGACCTCCTACATGGACGCCGTGCGGCTGGCGCTGAAGCGGGAGAAGGAGGGTCCCCTGGACGTCACCTTCGACGCGGACCTCCAGAGCTCCGCGGACCCGGCCGCCCCCCTGCCCTCGGATCCCGAGTGGGCCGGCACCACGGTCTACACGGACGAGCGCGAGCGCGAGTCCGACCTGCCCGCGCAGGAGGTGTGGCCGGTGATCGAGTCGGTGGGCGGCGCCAACGGTTGGTATTCCACCCCGCTGCTGTGGAAGATCCGCGGGCTGATGGACAAGCTGGTCGGCGGGCCCGGCCTGACCCGCGGCCGGCGGGACCCGGACCACCTGCGACGCGGCGACGCCGTGGACTGGTGGCGGGTGGAGGACATGGAGCCGGGGCGGCGGCTGACGCTGCGGGCGGAGATGAAGGCCGGCGGGCGGGCCTGGCTGCAGCTGAGCACCGAACCGCGGGAGGGCGGCGGCTCCGTCTACCGCCAGCGGGCGGTCTTCATGCCGGACGGCCTGCTCGGACGCGCCTACTGGACCGCCATCCTGCCCTTCCACGCCGTGGTGTTCCCGGAGATGGCCGCGAACATCCTGGCCGAGGCCAGGCGCCGGCACGACGGCGGCGAGCGTCCCCGCACCCGCGGCCTGCTGCGGCCGCTGGTGGACCGGCTGCCCCTGCGTCGCAACCCGTTGGACAGGCGAGCCCGCGGCGCCGGCGGCGCTCAGTCCCGGGACTGACCGTCGGGGCCACGCCCCCAGTGGGGCCGGGGGCGTGACCGGGCCGCCCGGCGCAGCCACCGCCGCCCGGGGGACAGCCGGGCCCAGTTGACCTGCAGGGTGGTGACCGCCATCCGGCCCTGCCGCACCCGCTGGCGCAGGGAGTGGAAGATGCGCCCGGCGACCTCCACCCGCAGGTCCGGATCGAACCGGATCCGGCGGCCGGCCAAGGCCAGCTGGAAGGACAGGTCCAGGTCATCGTGCACGTCCCCGCGCTCGCGGTGGACGCGGGTCCGCACAGCCTGCCACGCCTCGGCGCGCAGGGCGCAGTTGGAGCCCCAGACGGGGGTGGCCGCCACCGCGGCGCCCGCCCCCCAGCGGTACGCGCCGGTGTAGAGCGCCGCCCGCACCTGTCCCCGGAGGCCGGGCTGGTCGTGGAAGGTCCCCGGCCCGGTGAGGGCGTCGAGCCCGGGGTCGGCGTCGAACCGGGCCACGATCCGTTCGAGCCAGTCCGCGGGCATCCGCGTGTCGGCGTCGCAGCGCACCAGCAGCTCCCCGACCGCGGCGTCCAGGCCGGCGGCCGCCGCGGCCGGGACCCCGCGGCGCGGCTCGTGCACCACCCGCGCGCCGGCGGCGCGGGCGAGCACCGCCGAGTCGTCCACGCAGCCGTTGTCCACCACCACCACCTCCAGCGCCGGCCGGCTCTGGGCGGCCAGCAGGGCGAGGCACACGCGCAGGTGCTCGGCGTCGTCGAGCACCGGGACGACCACGGAGACCGTGGGGCGGGCCGGGGTCACCGGATGCGCTCCCGGCACACGGCGAGGGCGGCGCCGACCCCGGCGCCGACGAGATCGGCGGCGAGGTCGCCGATGGTGTCCGTGTAGCCCACACCGATCTCGGGGGTCACCGCCGTGTGCCCCCACCATTCGGCCAGCTCCCACACCACGCCCAGGGCCACGGCGGCGGCCGCGATCCCCAGCCCGGCCAGGCCCGGGCCGAGCAGCGCCACGGCCTGCCCGGCCTCGGTCCCCCGACGCCGGAGCCACGCCCCCACCACCAGTGCCGTCAGACAGGCGACCCCGGCGGAGGCGGCGGCGTGCACGAGCAGGTCCAGCCACGGCACCCGTGGGTAGAGGCCGATGACGCTCAGCCACCCGGCCAGCAGCAGGACCGCCTGCGCGGCCCAGTCCAGGGCGCCGCCCGGGGCGAGCCAGCGGGTGAGCCACTGGGAGCCGAACACGAGCAGCATCGCCGCCGCGGACGGCCATCCGGCGTGCACCGCCGCGACCGGGACGAGGATCAGGCCGAGCGCGCGCAACAGGTCTGCGGGGATCAGCGGCAGCATGTCAGCGATCGCCCGGGTGGGGGCGGCGTCCCGGCCGCCAGCCGCGCCGACCGGCACGACCACGGCTCGTCAGCAGCAGCCAGAGCGCCGGCAGCAGCAGGGCGGAGCCGAGCGGGTAGGCGAAGTCCTCCACGGGCGCCTGGCCCACGTAGGCACCCACCAGCAGCTCATGGCCGTAGTCGAAGAGCCCCGCGGCGATCATCACGTTGTCAAAGACCGCCGTGAGGGCCCACAGGGCCACCAGGGTGGCCGTCACGGCCCGCAGGTGCTCGCCCCGCACGCGGCCGACGAGGGCGGCGCCCACGAGCACGGCCAGGGCGAAGCCCACGAAGACGAGGACGAGGTCGAGGAAGGTCACCGGCTCCCCCCGTCGGTCGGATCGGCCGGCGTCGCGGCACGGGCGTCGCGTCCCCGGCCGCGCAGCAGGCGCAGCGCCCCGGTGAACAGCACCATCGTGATCTGGCTGAGGAAGAGCAGGAAGAACCCCTCCTCCAGGGGCAGCTGGGGGGCGAGCATCACCCCGGTCATGTAGGGCGACTGCCGGTGCAGGAACACGCCTTCGGCGATCCCCCACAGGTCCCAGGCGACGAAGTAGGCCACCCCGGCGGCCAGCACCAGCAGCGCCGGGAGCGGGCGATGCCACAGGAACAGCTCGAAGCGCCGGTCCACCAGCAGCATGCAGCCGATGACACCCAGCAGGGCCAGCAGGTAGATCATGCCGCCGCCCCCCGGGTCAGCGCCCACCCGATCAGCAGCAGGGTCACGAGGAAGCCGGTCACGTAGTTCAGGGGGAGGAACAGCTGCCAGCCGCGGTGGGCCGCGCCCGAGGTGGCGTCCGTGATGCGGCGGAAGCGCAGGGTGTTCACCACGTAGGGCACGGCCAGCAGCGCCGCAAGGGGGCCCGGCGGGTCGGTGGCCAGCAGCAGCAGGCCCGCCGCCGCGTACAGGCCGGCGGCGAGCAGGACGGTGCGCCGAGCGCCCAGCACGGTGGCCACCGAGGCCAGGCCCCCCTCCCGGTCCGGCACCACGTCCTGCACCGCCCCGAACATCTGCGAGGCCATGCCCCACAGGAAGAAGGCCCCCAGCAGTGCCGCCAGGGCGGGCGTGGGGGTCGCCCCGGCCAGCACGAGGCCGTAGACCGCGGGGGAGACGAAGTGGGTGGCGGAGGTCGCGGCGTCCAGGAAGGGCCGCTCCTTGAACCGCAGCCCCGCCCAGGAGTACGCCACCACCGCGAACAGGCTCACCGCCAGCACCAGCACGGCGGCCCACTCGCCCCGCACGGCGGACCAGCCCGCGAGCACGGCCACGAACGGGACGGGCAGCAGCACCGACCACACCAGCACCCGGCGGCGCACCGCGGGGTCGCCCAGCACGGAGCCCTCCACGCCCCCCTTGCGGGGGTTGCGCAGGTCCGAGGCGAAGTCGAACACGTCATTGATGCCGTACATGGCCAGGTTGTAGGGCACGAGGAAGAACACGACGCCCAGGACCACCAGCCACGCGGGCAGCCCCCCGGTCAGGATCGCGGCGGCGGCGAACGGGTACGCCGTGTTCACCCAGCTGACCGGCCGGGACGCCCAGAAGAGGGTGCGGATCATGCGCCGCTCCCCCCGGGGCCCGCGGGCCGGGCCCTGCGCGCGTCGTGGCGCAGTTCGTCCCGGACCACTTCGGCGGAGATCAGACACATGGGCACCCCGATGCCCGGGCGCACCGAGGAGCCCGCGTACATCAGGCCGGCCACGTCCGCGTCCCGCACCGAGGGACGGAACATGGCCGACTGCGCCAGCGTGTGCCCGGGGCCCAGCAGCGAACCCCGCCAGGCGTGCACGTCCGCGGCGAAGTCACCGGGCCCGTAGGTGCGCCGCACCACGATGCGCTCGGCCAGGTCCGGGATCCCGGCCCAGCGGGCCAGCTGGTCGAGGGCCCGGTCCGCCACGGCCTCCACCTGGGCGTCCCCGGCGCGGTCCACCCGCCAGCCCTCGCCGTCACGGACCCGGATGCCGCCGCGCCCCCACCCCGGCTCGGCGGGGGCCGGGACGAGGATGAAGAGGTTCTCGTCGCCCTCCGGGGCCACGCCCGGGTCCGTGGCGGAGGTGCGCGAGACGTAGATCGACGTGTCCGCGGCGAGGTCCTCTCCCCGCTCGATGCGCCCGAAGTTGTCCTCCCAGTCCGCCGTGAACAGCAGGGTGTGATGGGCCAGCTGGGGCAGGGATCCGCGCACCCCCACGCACACGAGCACGCCGGAGGGGCCGGGGTCGCGCCGGTCCCACGTGGACTCCGCGACGCGCCGGCCGGGAGGCAGCAGACGGGTCTGCACGTGGTGCAGGTCCGCGGCGGCCACCACCACATCGGCGTCGAGGCGTCCCGCGGCGCCGTCGTCGGACCGCCAGGCGACGCCGGTCACCTGGCCCGGGCGGCGACGTCGGCCCTCGTCCCCGCGGGCTGCTCCCGGCCTGGGCAGGCGGGCGGCCAGGCGTCCGAGGCGGCCGGCGGGGGCGGGACGGTCCACCACCTCGACGGCGGTCGCCTCGACCCCGGTGCGGATCTCCACGCCGGCCTCGCGCACGACCTCCGCCATGGCGTCCACGAGGGCCGCGAACCCGCCGAGGGGGTACTGCACGCCGTCGGCGAGGTCCAGATGGGACATCAGGTGGTACATGGCGGGGGCACGGTCGGGGGACGTGCCGAGGAAGACCGCCGGGTAGCCCAGGATCTGGCGCAGCCGGGGATCCTGGAAGCGGGCCGCCACGTGGGAGCGCAGGCCCCCCAGCAGCTGGGGCCCGAGGGCCGGCAGGGCGCGCAGGACGTCCGGGTGGGCCAGGGCGGCCGGCCGGCGGAAGTCCGTGTAGAGGAAGTGCTCCTTGGCGAGCCCGTAGATCCGGGACGCGGAGTCGAGGTAGGCCCGCAGCCGGCGCCCGGCGCCGGGCTCGAGGGACTCGAACAGCGTCTCCGCGTGGCCGGTGCGCACGTCCACGGGGGGCTCGTGGAGGTGCCCCTCGAAGTACACCCGGTAGCCGGGGTCCAGACGGCGCAGGTCCAGCCGTTCGGCGGCGGAGGTCCCCATGAGGCGGAACCAGCGGTCGATCACCTCGGGCATCAGGTACCAGGAGGGCCCGGTATCGAAGGTGAACCCCGCCTCAGACCAGCGTCCGGCACGGCCGCCCAAGACGGCGCCGCGCTCCAGCAGCGTCACCCGGTGCCCGTCGCGGGCCAACAGGCCCGCCGTGGCCAGTCCGGCGAACCCGCCGCCCACCACCACGGTGCGCGGGCCGAGAGCGGTGTCCCGGGCGCTCATCGGCGGCCTCCCCGGCGGCCCCGTGCCAGGACGCGGGCGGCGATCCGGGCCTTCTGATGGTCCGGCACCCGGACACGGCGGTGGGCCAGCTCGGCCGCCGGGGTCGCCTCGATCCGGTCCACCAGGGCCGCGAACAGTCCGTGCGCCAGGGCCACGGCGCGCCCGGCCCCGGGGTCCAGGACACGGATGCCGGGCAGGGCGGCGTCGAGGTCGGCGCGGACCTCGGCCACGAGCTCGGCCTTGCGGGCCTCGGTGAACACGCCCGGTGCGGCACCGGGCAGGTAGGTGCGGCCCAGCTCGTGGTGGTCCGCGGCCAGGTCCCTGAGGAAGTTGACCTTCTGGAACGCCGCCCCCAGCCGGGAGGCCTGCGCGCGCAGCTCCTGCCGCTGGCCCGGGGTCCGGGCCCGCGTGCCGGGGAGGGAGAGGAAGACCTGCAGGCACATCAGCCCCACCACCTCGGCCGAGCCGTGGATGTAGGCGTCCAGCGACTCGGCGCCGTGCTCGCGGATCCCCAGGTCCGCGCGCATGGAGGCGAAGAAGGGACGGGTCAGCTCCGGGGTGATGCCGTGGCGACGGGCCACGTCGGCGAAGGCGTGCAGGACCGGGTCGGTGGCGAAGCCCGACGCCATCGCGGCCTCACACGCCCGCTCGTAGTCGTCCAGGGCGGCGCGGACCCCGGCCTCGTCGAGCCCGGCGGCCACCGCGACGCCGTCGACCACCTCGTCGGCGACGCGGACCATGGCGTAGATCGTGGCCACGTCCTGGCGTGCCTGCCGGGGCAGGGTGCGGCAGGCCCAGGAGAAGGACGTGGAGTAGCGGCGGATCACCTGGGCCGCTGCGGCGTGGGCCGTCCGCGTGTACAGCGCGGCAGGGCTCGGGGTGGGCGCGGCCATCTCAGGACCTCCGGGTCAGCACGGCGTGGCAGGCGTCGGCGAACTCCGCCCGGACCGTCTCGTCCAGGGGCAGGGCCGCGATGCGCTCGCGGGCGCGGACGGTGAGCTCGGCGGCGACGTCGAGGGCGTGCTCCCGGGCACCGGCCGCCTCGAGGGCGCGGCGGGCGGCCTCGATGTCCGCGGGGGTGGCCGGGCCCGCGTCGAGCAGGGCGCGGACGGCGGGGATGCGGCGGCCGTGGGCGGTGAGCACGGTGGCCTTGCCCTCGCGCAGGTCGCCGTCGGCGGACTTGCCGGTCTCCCCGGGATCGCCGAACACGCCGAGGACGTCGTCGATCACCTGGTAGGCGGCGCCGAGGTCGGCGCCGGCCTCGCCCATCGCCCGGGCGAGGTCGGGATCCGCCCCGGCCAGGAGGGCGCCGGCGCGCAGGGGCGCGCCGACCGTGTAGTGCGCCGTCTTGAGCCGTTGCATGGCGAGGATGCGGTCGGGATCGGGCTCCTCACCGGTGTGGCGGGACAGCCCCAGGAGCACGTCTTCGAGCTCGCCGGCCGCGGTCACGGCGGCGGCGTCGAAGACGACGGCGGCGGCCTCGGCGGCCCGGGCGGTGTCGGCGGCACAGGTGGCGGCGAGCCGGAACGCCTGGGTGAGCAGGACGTCCCCCGCGATGAGGGCGACGGCGACCCCGGCGTGGGCGGCGTCCGCGGCGGGCACCCCGCGGGCCTCGAGGCGGTGCCGGGCGGAGGCGTGCACGGCGGGCTGGCCGCGCCGCAGCACGTCCCGATCGATGACGTCGTCGTGGACGAGCAGCGCGGTGTGCAGCAGTTCGAAGGCGGCCCCGAGTCGGTCGACGGCAGCGCGGCCGGACGGAGGGACCGGGTCGGCGGTCGCCAGGCGCCAGCCGAGCTCGACGAGACGGGGGCGGATGAGCTTGCCGGCGCCCACATGGACGTGGAGCGAGTCGAGCAGCTCGGCGAAGGCGGCGGATCCGGGTGCCTGGGCCGCGGCATGTCGGAGCGCGGCGTCCAGCTCGGCGGTCACCCCGGAGAGCGCGGCCTCGCCGCCCGTCCTCGCTTCACCCATGGCGCCTCCTCGGTGGCGGACACGACGCGGCACCGACCGCCGCATCTGTTCGACCGTCTAACTTCTGGACGCAGAAGACACTACGGGCCTCGCCGGTCCCGCGTCCATGCGCGGCGGTCCCGGGCGGCGCGATCTCACGACGCACGGGGCCGCCGTCGGGATCAGGCGTCGGCGGACGCCGTCTCCAGGGTGATCTCCGGGTCCACGATCTGACCCTCCCACTCACCGGAGACCCCGTACACGACGCAGTGCTTCTCGTCGGTGCCGTAGTTGCCCAGCTCGGAGGAGGTCAGGACGGCCCCGTTCAGCTGGTCCTCCTTCTCCTCGCTCAGGCGCTGGGCCTGGGCGGTGCAGGTCTGGGCGGCGGCCGGGTCGGCCTCCTCGCCCTCGGCCACGGCCGGCACGGCCCACAGGTACTCCGCGGTGTGGGCGCCCTCGCAGTCGGTGGTCTCGAAGGAGGACAGGTCACGGGCGCCGAGCGGGGCGGTGAAGCACGTGCCGGCCTCGTAGTCGGCCGGGGCCGCGGACAGCGACGACGCCGAGGCGGACGACGACTCCGCACCCTGCGCGGACGCGGAGGCGGGCGCCGTCGTCGAGGCGGACGCGTCGGCGTCGGACGAGTCCTGACCGCCGCACGCGGTGAGGGCCAGCAGCGCGGCAGCGGACAGGCCGGCAAGACGGGCGGAACGGGACAGGGCGGCGAAGGCCATGGGGGTGCTCTCCTCGAGTGACGTGGGACGCGCCGGGGTGTGGCGCCGACCTCAGCACTCTAGCCACGCCCGGCCATCAGGATCGGGCCGGGGTGACATGGCCCACATCTGATGGGCGGCCCGGCTCGCCTGCCACACTGAGAGGCATGCAGACCCCGGCCACGCCCTCCCCGCACGACCACCCCTCCCCCGTCGCCCGACCGTGGATGGCGGCCTCGGACGTCCCGGTCGCAGGCCCCGACGACGTCGAGCGCGTGGTCCTGCTGTCCCCGGCGGGCGAGGCCGTGGGCACGGAGGCCAAGGCCACGGTCCACCGCCGCACCGAGGACGGCGGCACGCCCCTGCACCTGGCCTTCTCCTGTCACGTGTACGACGAGGCCGACCGGTTCCTGCTCACCCGCCGGGCGCTGGGCAAGGCGGCGTTCCCCGGGGTGTGGACCAACGGGTTCTGCGGGCACCCCGGCCCCGGCGAGTCCCCCGCGGAGGCCGTGCTGCGCCGCGCCCCGCAGGAGCTGGGCGTGGAGGTGTCCGACGTCGTCGAGGTGCTCCCCGACTTCCGCTACCGGGCCGCGGACGCCTCCGGCATGGAGGAGCACGAGATCTGCCCGGTGTTCCGGGCCCGGATGCACGGCGACCCCGCCCCGGAGCGGGACGAGGTCGCGGAGTGGTGCTGGGTGGAGCCGGCCGATCTGGCCGCCGCCCTGGCCGCCGTCCCCCGGGCGTTCAGCCCGTGGCTCGTGGAGCAGTGGCAGCAGGGGGCGTTCGACCCGCGGTGAGCGGCCGGCGCGGCGACGCCGCGCGGGCCGTCAGCGGCCGTTGACGTCGTCGAGGTGGGCGGCGGTGGACTGCACGGCCTCGTCCTGCCCCGGCTCGGCGTCGCCCTGCTGGCCCTGCTGCTCCTCGGCCAGGCGGCGGACCTCTGCGATGTCGAGGCCCTTGACCTGGTCGAGCAGCTGCTCGAGCGCGGTGCCCGGCAGGGCGCCGGCCTGGGAGAACACGAGCACGCCGCCGCGGAAGGCCATGAGCGTGGGGATGGAGGTGATGCCGGCCATCGCCGCCAGCTGCTGCTGGTCCTCCGTGTCGACCTTGGCGAACACGACGTCGTCGTGCTTCTCCGAGGCGGCCTCGAACACGGGGGCGAACTGGCGGCACGGGCCGCACCAGCCGGCCCAGAAGTCCACGAGCACGGTGTCGTTCTCGGCGACGGTGGAGCCGAACTCCTCGAGGGTCAGGTCCTTGGTGGCCACGGTGGGTCCTTTCGTCAGCGGGGCCGACGCGCTCACGCCGGCGATCGTCCTGCCGACCACAACGGACACCCCGCCGCACCTATTCCGCCCCACCCCACTTTCGTTCGGGAAACGGCGGCGTGTCCCGGCACTTTCGTTCGAGAAACGGGCGCCTTCCACGCACTGTCGCGGCCGAGACGGGAGCCGTCGTCGTCGCTTCCTAGACTGACCGCATGACCGCCACTCCCGCCCTGCCCCTGCTCGTGCTCAACGGCCCCAACCTGAACCTGCTCGGCACCCGCGAGCCCGAGGTCTACGGCACGGCCACCCTCGACGAGGTCCGTGCGCTCACCGAGGCCCGCGCGGCCGAGCACGGGCTGACCGTGGACTTCCGACAGTCCAACCACGAGGGCGAGCTCATCGACTGGATCCAGGAGGCCCGCACCTCCCACGCGGGCGTCCTCATCAACCCCGCCGCGTACTCGCACACCTCCATCGCCATCCGGGACGCCCTCGCCGCCGTCGACCGGCCGATCGCCGAGGTGCACATCTCCAACGTCCACCGGCGCGAGGCGTTCCGGCACCACTCGCACGTCTCCGCCGTCGCCGACGTCGTGATCGCCGGGGCGGGAGTCCAGGGCTACGCCCTCGCCGTCGACTGGCTCGCCGCGGCTGTGCGCCGCTGAGCGCTGGTCAGGCCCCGCCTGGCCGTGCCTAGGGTCGGTGGTACGAGCCGGTGGCCACATCAGGGCGCCGGCTGAGATGAGACGAGTGGGCCTCTCCCGCAGGATGGAAGTTCCTCAACAACCCACCTGCCAGAAGAGACCCACTCATGACTCACGCTAACGCACCCCTGACCCCCACTGGCCGTCTCAGGATGGTCCACCGCCACCTGCACGACGGGATCCCGCAGTCCCACGTGGCCGCCGAGTTCCGGGTGAGCCGGCCCACGGTGGCCACCTGGGTCGCCCGCTACCGCGCCCAGGGAGAAGCCGGCCTTCAGGACCTGCCCAGCCGGCCGCACCGTTCACCTGCCCAGCTCGATCCGGTCTTGGTCGCCCAGATCCACGCCCTGCGGCGGGAGCGCAAGTGGTCCGCACGGCGCATCCATCACCACCTCGTCTCCGAGGGCCACCGGGTGTGCCTCCGAACGGTGGGCAGGTGGCTGCACCGGCTGGGCATCTCCCGGTTGCCAGACCTCGCGCCCACAGGTGAGGACCTGCGCCAACGACCCCAGAAGATCACCGCGAGAGGGCCGGGGCACATGGTGCACCTGGACGTGAAGAAGATCGGGAAGATCCCAGACGGGGGCGGCTGGCGCACCCACGGACGTGAAAGTGAAGCAGGCCGTGCTTCCAAGCGCGGGCCTGGCCGGCGGGTCGGCTACACCTACCTGCACTCGGCGATCGACGGGTACACCCGCCTGGCCTACACCGAAGCGTTGGAGGACGAGCGGGCGGCCACGACCGTGAGCTTCTACTGCCGGGCGCGGGCGTTCTTCGCCGCCCACGGCATCACCGTGGACCGGGTGATCACGGACAACGGAAACAACTACCGGGCCGTGGACTTCACCGCGAAGGTGGTCTCGCTCGGGGGCCGGCACCACCGGATCCGCCCCTACACCCCGCGCCATAACGGGAAGGTGGAGAGGTACAACCGGCTGATGGTCGATGAGGTCCTCTACGCCCGCCCGTACTCCTCAGAGCAAGCTCGGCGTGAGGCCCTGCAGGTGTGGGTGAACCACTACAACTACCATCGGCCTCATACCTCCTGCGGGAACGCTCCTCCGGCCTCACTGGCACCGACCCGAGTCAACAACGTCATGCCCTCCTACACCTAGGGTCGGTGGTACGAGCCGGTGGCCACATCAGGGCGCCGGCACCCGACGACGAAGGAGTCACGCCATGGGCACCCAGGATCCCCGCGCCCGTCTGCTCGAGAAGCTCGCGAAGGTGAACGTCTGCATGCTGACCACCGCTGAGCGGGACGGCACGCTCGTCACCCGCCCGATGGGCCTGCAACAGGCCGAGGACGGCGGCACGCTCTGGTTCCTCACGCGCGCCACCTCCGACGTCGCCGCGGACGCTCCGCAGCGCCCGGTCAACGTCGCCGTGCAGGACAAGGACTTCTGGGCCTCCCTCGCGGGCCACGGTCAGCTCGTCCGCGACGACGCGCGCAAGAAGGAGTTCTGGAACCCGGCCACCGAGGCCTTCTTCGGTGAGGGCTCGAGCCCCGAGGATCCGCAGATCGTGCTCGTGCGCGTGGACGTGCAGACCGCCCAGTTCTGGGAGTCCCCGGGCGCGGTGGCCACCGCCGTCGAGCTGGTCAAGGCCAAGGTCACCGGCGGGACCGCCGAGCCGGGCGACAGCGAGACCGTCCGCTTCTGACGGCGCTCCCCGACGCCGGCCCCGCGGCTTGCCCGAGGACGGGCCGGTGGGCGCCGCGCGCGGGGCCTCGGCAGGTCAGTCGACGTCCTCGGCCGCCAGCTGGCCGCACGCGCCGTCGATCTCCTTGCCGCGGGTGTCGCGCAGGGTGGTGGGGATGCCGGCGGCGTTGAGCCGGTCCACGAACTCGCGCGTCACGTCCTTCTCCGAGGCGGTCCAGATGGAGCCCGGCGTCGGGTTCAGCGGGATCGGGTTCACGTGCACCCAGCCCTTGCCCCGGGCGTTGAGCTTCTTGGCCAGCAGGTCGGCGCGCCACGCGTGGTCGTTCATGTCCTTGATGAGCGCGTACTCGATGGACACCCTGCGCCCGGTGGCCACGAAGTAGTCGTACGCGGCGTCGATCGCCTCGTCCGCCTTCCAGCGTGAGTTCACGGGGATCAGCTCGTCGCGCAGCTCGTCGTCCGGCGCGTGCAGGGACAGCGCGAACGTCAGCGGCACGCCCTCCTCGGCCAGCTTCCGGATGGCCGGCACCAGGCCGACGGTGGACAGCGTGATGTTCCGCGCGGACATGCCCAGGCCCTCAGGCGAGGGGTCCACCATGCGGTGCACGGCGGCCATCACGCGCTTGTAGTTGGCCAGGGGCTCACCCATGCCCATGAACACGACGTTGGTGACGCGGTCGGCGTCGTGCCCGCCATCCTTGCGCTTGCCGCCCAGTCCGCCCTGGGCGATCACCTGGTTGGCCAGCACGATCTGCTCCACGATCTCCGCCGTGGACATGTTGCGGGTCAGCCCGGCCTGGCCCGTGGCGCAGAACGGGCAGTTCATCCCGCAGCCGGCCTGGCTGGACACGCACAGCGTCACGCGGCCGGGGTACCGCATCAGCACGGACTCCACGAGAGCGCCGTCGAACAGCCGCCACAGGAACTTGACGGTGTCCCCGCGGTCGGTCTCCATGCGCCGGACCTCGGTGAGCAGCGGCGGGAAGAACGCCTCCGCGATCGCCTCCCGCTTGTCCTTGGGCAGGTCCGTCATCTGCTCCGGATCGGTGGTGTAGTGCTCGAAGTAGTGCACCGAGAGCTGCTTGGCGCGGAACGCCGGCAGCCCGATCTCCTTGGCCTTCTCCTGCCGTTCCTTCAGCGTGAGGTCGGCCAGGTGCGTGGGCGGCTGAGAGACGCGCGGCTGCTTGAACTGCAGCTGCGGTCGGCCGTCCGGGCCCATCGGCTGGGTCCAGCCCTCGGTCTTCGGCATCACCTGGGGGCGCTCGGCGGTGGCGGCCTCGCGGCGCTTGGGCGCGGAGAGCTGGTGGCCGACGCCGGCGCGGCGCATGCGCTCTCGGTCCTCGGCGAGCTGGCGCGCCTCGGACTCGTCGATCAGGCCGCGCTCGGGGCGGCCGAGGGCCGGCTTGCCGGCGCGGTCCCTCTGGCGGTTCGGGGTGGGCTTCGATCCGGGGCGGCGGGGCTGGTAGTCAGACATCGGCACCATTCTCCCAGACGGGGCGGACTTCGCGGCGGGTCGCCTCCACGTCGACGGCACCGCGCGGCTTTCGCGTCCGGGGCAGCCCCCGCAGGACCCAGCGGACGACGACGCCGCGCACCGTCGCCGGCAGCGGCCGGTACAGGGTGCGCGCCAGCCCCCAGAGGCGTGCCTCCCGGACGGAGTCCCGCCCAGTCCAGGACCAGCCGAGGCCGGCGCGCACGCGGCCTGGGAGGAGACCGGCGGTGACGAACCGGGCCAGGGGCATAGCCGCCCGCAGCGGCGCGGGGACGCCATGGCCGGAGAACAGGTCGGCGGCGACCCGCCGCGCGTCGTCCGTGACCTCGAGCCGGGCCACCCGGTCGTCCCAGTAGTCCGCGAACGCCGCGCGGTCGACCGGCCAGGCGGAGGCGGGGACCTCGAGGCTCGTGGCGAGCGGAGCGTACCCGCGGTAGAGGCGGTCGGCGTCCTCGGCGTCGAGGGCGCCCCACATCCGGCGGCGCACCTGCTCCCCCATCGCGTAGAGGGTGGCGGCCACCCACAGCTGGGCGTCCGGGTCGGCGGCGTCGTAGGGGTGGCCTCCGGCGTCGACCCCGCGGACCGGGCGGTGCGCCGCCCGCACCCGGTCGACGACCGCGTCTCGCAACGACGCGGCCTCGGGGAGGGTGACCGCGTAGATGTAGGCGAGCGTGTGGCGGAGCCGGCGCATCGGGTCCTCGGTGAACCGGGAGTGGACGGCGACGCCGGCCCCCACCGGCCGGTGCGCCACCTGGAGCAGGATCGCCGCGCCGGCGCCGGCGAGGATCACGGCCTCGCGGGCGAGGGCGGCCGCAGAGGTCGGGGCGGAGCGGCGGTCGGGGCGCATGGTCCCAGCCTCGCACCGGGCCGGGCAGAGGGGCAGGGGGCCAAGATGAACAGTGCCGTTCACCTTCTGTTCATCTTGCTGTTCGCCTGCCGCTCGTGACGCCTCGATCCGAAAACCGCATGATTGCGCCGATTTCGCGCCATACAGGCGGGCGCAACAGGGTGTCACAGGTCATGTTGGTGAACACGGAGTTGCACTCCGGGAGGAAATCTGTAAACTTGTTCACAAGCAGTTCACCTAGCGTTTACGGAACGCGAGGTTGGGACTCCACCGAACCCATCACCCGCGGCCCCGCCGCGACGATCCGCCGGACTCATGGTCCGGCAACCGAAGGAGGTGCTCACCGTGAGCATCAACACGACCAGCCACCACCTGCCCACCGCCCCGAGCCCCCTCATGCAACGCCACGTGCTCCAGCGCGTCGAGGAGACCCTCCTCCGCCGCTTCGAGGGCACCGTCACCGCCGAGACCGTCCGCTCGGTCGTCCGCGAGGTCGTCGCCGACCTCAAGCGCGGCGCCCGCATCACCACCTTCCTGCCGGCCCTCGCCGAGCGCGAGGCCACCCGCCGCCTCCAGGCCGCGACGCCGGCCCACGAGGCCATGGCCGTCGCCGCCTGATCCCCCATACCGACGCGACGACCCGTCGGCCCGCCCCGCGAGGGGCCGTGGCCGGCGGGTCTTCTCGCCTCCCCGGACGCTTTCGTTCGGGAAACGGCGGGTGCCAGAACGCTTTCGTTCGGGAAACGGCGTGAACGCTCCGGGGCGCCGTTCCATCGACGCCCACGCGACTCCGAGGTGCGGCGCCGTTTCTCACACAAAAGCACCGCGACACGCCGCCGTTTCCTACACGAAAGCGTGGGTGACGCGGACGGGGGGCCCGGCACGGGAGGCCTCAGTCCTCGGCGACGCCCAGCGCTCGGCGCATCGGCAGGAACTTGGCCCGGATCTCCGTGACCTCCTCCTCGGGCACCGCTCCCGGGACCATCCCGCCCCCGGCCTGCAGCCGCACCCCGCCGGGCACCTGCTGGCCACAGCGCAGCGCCAGGGCGATCTCGCCGTCGCCGTCCTGGTCGAGCCACCCGACCGGGCCCGCATAGCGGCCGCGGTCCACGGGCTCGACCTCCGCGATCACCCTCACCGCGTCCGGCGTGGGGGTCCCGCCGACGGCCGCCGTCGGATGCAGCGCGGCCACCACGTCCAGCACGGTCCCCCGCCCATCCCGCAGCCGGCCGCGCACGGACGTGGCCAGGTGGTGCACGTTCGGCAGGGTCAGGACGGTGGGCGCGGGGTCGTCATCGGCGAGGTCGACGACGGGCGCCAGCGCGTCCAGCACCGACCGCGCCGCCCAGCGATGCTCCTCCGCCAGCCGCGGATCACAGGCCAGACGCTCCCGCAGCGCGGCGTCCTCCTCCTCGTCCGCGCCGCGCGGCATGGACCCCGCCAGCACCCGCGAGCCCACGAGCCCCGCGTGCCGCGTGGCGAGGACCTCGGGCGTAGCGCCCAGCAGCCCGCCGACGGCGAACACCCAGGTCTGCGGGTACTCGCGGCGCAGGGCCCCGATCGCCCGCCACAGGTCGGCGTCGTCCGCGGGGACGGTCATCGTGCGGCTGATCACGACCTTCGCCAGCTCCCCGCCCGAGTCGGCCATCCGCGTCAGCAGCTCGCGCACCCCGGCCGCGTAGCCGGCGTCGTCCCAGGCACGGTCGGCGACGTCGGCGGGCAGGGGCACCGCGCCGTCGGCCAGCAGCCGGGCTCCACGGTCCGCGGCGACGGCGGCTGCGAGCGCGTCCGCGTCCATGTGCTGGGCCACGTCCCGCACGCCGGACGGCGTGGCGCGGCGCAGATCCGCGGGGATGCGCAGGACCGCGGGCTCGGGCGAGTCGTCGGCGAAGGTCGAGGAGATCCAGCCCCGCAGCGGGGCCGTCGGGTCCGGTCGCCCGGCGACGGCGGCCTGCCACAGCGCGGAGAGCCGGCGGAGCCGGTCGGTGCCGTCCAGGAGCACGGTCCAGCCGCCCTCGCCCCGCCACGCGTCGTCCCCGTGCGCCCACAGCACCGCCCGGGCGAACGGGGGGACGGCGGCCTCGGGGGTCCCGGTCGCGGGGGTGCCGAGGTCCGGGAGCAGGGAGCGGACAGACATGGCCCCCATTCTCTCCCACCTCGGCGGACCCCCGCTCCGGGCCCGGGCGTCGGCCACCGCCCCGACGACGGCGGCGAGCAGCGTCGTCGGGCGCGGAGGGATCCCGTCAAGGCTTGCGCCGGCACACCCGACGTCGCAGGGTGGGGGCACCCGTTCACCTCGCGTTCAGCCGACCGCCTTCCCCGGAGGACTCGCATCATGGCCCCCATCCCCCCGGACCCCCACGCCGATCACGCACCGGCGGTGGACGACATGCCGCTGGACACGACGGCCGCGCCGGACACCCTCGCCCCGGTGGACCCCGTGCCGCACGGGATGGCCGCGCACGTGCTGGAGCGCGAGGTCCGGCCGCTGATGGCGCGCTTCCCCGGCGTGGCCGACGAGGCGACGGCGCGTCAGGTCCTGTTCGACTCCTACGCCGAGCTCGCCGCGACGAGCCGCCACCCGGAGATGCTGCCGACCATCTCGGTGCAGCATGCCGCCTCGCGCCTGCGCGCCAGGGCGATCAACCAGGGCAGCATCGAGTCCCGCCACCCGCGTGTGCTGTTCGTCTGCCACGGCAACGCCGGCCGCTCGCAGATGGCCGCGGCCCTGCTCGAGAACCGCACCCACGGCGAGGTCAGGGCCCGCTCGGCCGGCACGGAGCCCGCCGGCGAGGTCATCTCCACCGCGTTCGAGGCGATGAACGAGATCGGCATCCCGCTGCACCACACGTACACCAAGGGCCTGGACCCGGACGTGCTCCGGGCCGCCGAGATCGTGGTGCTCTTCGACGGCGCGGATCCGTTCGAGATCCCCGAGGGCGCGCAGGTGCAGAAGTGGTCCGTGCCGTCGATCCGCGGCATGAGCCTCGAGCAGGTGCGCGGCGTGCGCGACGCCCTGGACCTGGAGGTCCGCGGCCTGATCGCCGATCTGGGCGAAGCCGCCACCCCGCTGCCGGAGGAGGGCACCCGCGTCGGCCGACCCCTTGACCTATACCCCCCTGGGGTATAGAACAGGGGGTATGAGCACGGACAGCACGACGACGGCGCCCGCCGCCGCCTCGCCCCTTCCGTCCGCCGCGGCGGACGCCTGCGACGGCCACCGGCCCCCGCACGAGGTGCACCGGGACAAGGCGAAGCACCTCGCTCGACTGCGCCGCATCGAGGGGCAGGTGCGCGGCCTCCACCGCATGGTGGACGAGGACGTGTACTGCATCGACGTCCTCACGCAGGTCGCCGCCGTCACGAAGGCGCTGCAGTCCCTCAGCCTGAACCTCACCTCGGAGCACCTGCGTCACTGCGTGGCGGAGGCCGCGGTGCAGGCCGAGGCGGAAGGCCGCACCGAGCTCATCGACGAGAAGGTCGCCGAGGCGACGGCCGCCCTCGGCCGCCTGCTGCGCTGACCGGCGCCGTCGCCCACCCACCACCGCACGAGGAGCACGAGATGACCACCACCGACCTGAAGATCACCGGCATGACTTGCGGCCACTGCGTCGCCTCCGTCCAGGAGGAGCTCGGCGAGATCGCCGGCGTCTCCGCCGTGGACGTGGACCTGAACTCCGGTGGCGTCTCCACCGCCACCGTCACCTCCGAGGCCCCCCTCGACCCCGCCGCCGCGCGCGCCGCCGTCGAGGAGGCCGGCTACACGCTGGTGGGGGCCTGACCCATGACCCACCCCGCCTCCTCCACCCCGGCCGGCCCGCAAACCGAGACCACCCGCCGCGTCGACCTGGACGTCACCGGCATGACCTGCGCCTCGTGCGTGGGTCGCGTCGAGCGCAAGCTGGGCAAGCTCGAGGGCGTCACGGCGTCCGTGAACCTGCCGCTCGAACAGGCCACCGTCACCGCGCCCGCCGGCGTGTCGGACGAGGAGCTCGTGGCCGCCGTCGAGAAGGCCGGGTACGGCGCCACGGTGCGCCGTCCCGCCCCGCCGGCCGGCCAGGCCGGGCACGCGGGACACGCGGGACACGCCGGGCACGCGCACACCTCCGACCACGGCGAGGGCCACGCCGCGGACCATGACGGCGTGGACCACCACGACCACATGGCCCACGGTCCGAGTGAGGACGTGCTCACGCCGCGCCTGATCGGCGCGGCGGTGCTGACGGTGCCGCTCGTGTTGATCTCCATGGTCCCGGCGCTGCAGTTCCCGCACTGGGGCTGGGTCGCGTTCGCCCTGGCGGCGCCCGTGGCGCTGTGGGCGGCGTGGCCGTTCCACTCGGCGGCGTTCCGCGCGGCCCGGCACGGCTCGTCCACGATGGACACCCTCGTGTCCGTGGGCGTGCTCGTCTCCTTCGTGTACTCGGCCGTGGAGCTGATCCTGGCGCCGGACATGACCGCCCACGTGGGCGGGACCATGGCGGAGATGGCCCACCACAGCCTGTACTTCGAGACGGCCGCGGTCATCACCACGTTCCTGCTGCTGGGCCGCTGGCTCGAGGCCCGCGCCAAGCGTGAGGCCGGCGCCGCGCTGCGCGCCCTCCTGGACCTGGGCGCGGCCCAGGCCACCCTCTACGACCCCGAGACCCACGCCGAGCGCACGGTGCCCGCCGAGTCCCTCGCGCCGGGCGACGTCGTGCTGATCCGCCCCGGCGAGAAGGTGCCCACGGACGCCGAGGTGCTCGAGGGCACCTCGGCCGTGGACGCTTCCCTGCTCACCGGCGAGTCCGTGCCCGTGGAGGTCGGCCCCGGGGACGCCCTCACCGGCGCCACCCTGAACACCTCGGGCCGGCTCGTGGCCCGCGCGACGCGGGTCGGCTCGGACACGACGCTCGCCCAGATGGGGCGGCTCGTCTCCGAGGCGCAGACCGGCAAGGCGCGCGTGGCCCGGTTGGCCGACCGCATCTCCGCCGTGTTCGTGCCGATCGTGCTCGGGATCGCCGTGCTGACCTTCGCGGTGTGGATGATCGTGACCGGCGACCTGCCGTCCGCGCTGCGCGCCGGCGTGGCCGTGCTCGTGATCGCGTGCCCGTGCGCCCTCGGCCTGGCGACCCCGGTCGGCCTGCTGGCCGGCACCGGCCGCGCCGCGCAGCTGGGCATCCTCATCCGCGGCCCCGAGGTGCTCGAGGACTCGCGCACCGTGGACACGATCGTGCTGGACAAGACCGGCACCGTGACCGAGGGCCGCATGGCGCTGGCGGACGTGCTCGTCCTCGACCCCGCTTTCGTGGCCGAAACGGGCGCCTCCCGGAGCGCTTTCGTTGACGAAACGGCGCCGGACCAGGCCGCCGACGTCCTGCTGACCCTGGCGGCCGCCGTCGAGCGCGGGTCCGAGCACCCGATCGCCCGCGCGATCGTGGCCGGCGCCGAGGAGCGCGGCCTGACCGTGCCCGGCGTGGCGGACTTCGCCTCCACGGCCGGCGGCGGCGTGTCCGGGCTGGTCGCCCTCCCCCACGACGACGGCGCCCTCGGCTCCGGCGCGCACGGCGCCGCCGGCCCGGATCCGGTCCGCGTGGCCGTCGGCCGCGGCTCCGTCCTCGAGACCGCCCTCGACGGCGGCATCCCCGCCGAGCACCGTGCCGCGTTCGAGGCGGCGGAGCAGGCCGGCGCCACGGCCGTGTGGGTCGCGGTCGGCGGCCGCGTGGCGGGCGTCCTGTCCGTGCGGGACACCGTGAAGGAGACCTCGGCGGACGCCATCGCCCGGCTCAAGGAGCTCGGCCTGCGCCCGCTGCTGGTGACCGGGGACAACGCCGCCGTCGCCACCCAGGTGGCGGCCGCCGTCGGGATCCCGGCCGAGGACGTGGTGGCCGGCGTGCGCCCCGAGGACAAGGTGGACGTGGTCCGCCGGCTCCAGTCCGAGGGTCACGTGGTGGCCATGGTCGGCGACGGCGTCAACGACGCCCCGGCCCTGGCTGCCGCGGACATGGGCATCGCGATGGGCTCCGGCACGGACGTGGCCCGCGAGGCCGCGCAGATCACCGTGATGGGCGACGACCTGCACCAGGTGGTCCAGGCGCTCGACCTGAGCCGCCGCACGCTGGGGATCATCCGGATGAACCTGTTCTGGGCGTTCGCCTACAACGTGCTCGGCATCCCGGTCGCGGCCCTGGGCCTGCTCAACCCGATGATCGCCGGCGGCGCGATGGCGGCCTCGAGCGTGCTCGTGGTGCTGAACTCGCTGCGGCTCACCCGCTACGCGCGGTGAGCCGGGGCGGGGCCGGCCGAGCCGGGTCCACCCCGGCCGGCCGGCCGGCCGGTCAGGGCAGGCATTCGCGGGAGTACTCGAGCCACTGCTCGAGCTCCCCGGACTCCTCCCAGAGCTGGTAGAGCTCGGAGCAGGAGGGCTCGCGGATGACCACGCCGATCAGCTCGCGCAGGGTCTCGATGTCCTCGTCCGAGAACTGGCCGATGAAGGCGGTGAGGTCCACCTCGTCCGCCTCCGCGTGCTCGAGCAGGGCCTCGAGGTCCGCGTGGTCCTCGTTCCGAGCGATCCGCACGAGCGCCCCGAGGGTGAGGAGTGCGGCGCCCTGGCTCGCGGTCAGGTAGCCCTCGTCCTCGTCGCGACGGAAGTTCCTGCGGAACTCGTCGAGGTCGAAGGTACCGTCGAGGACCTCGTCCACGATGTCCAGCGCCGTGTCGTTCTGGAAGACGTTTCTGCCCCATGCGCCCATGACCTGACCCTAGGTGTAGGAGGGCATGACGTTGTTGACTCGGGTCGGTGCCAGTGAGGCCGGAGGAGCGTCTCCGCAGGAGGTATGAGGCCGATGGTAGTTGTAGTGGTTCACCCACACCTGCAGGGCCTCACGCCGAGCTTGCTCTGAGGAGTACGGGCGGGCGTAGAGGACCTCATCGACCATCAGCCGGTTGTACCGTTCGACCTTCCCGTTATGGCGCGGGGTGTAGGGGCGGATCCGGTGGTGCCGGCCCCCGAGTGAGACCACCTTCGCGGTGAAGTCCACGGCCCGGTAGTTGTTCCCGTTGTCCGTGATCACCCGGTCCACGGTGATGCCGTGGGCGGCGAAGAACGCCCTCGCCCGGCAGTAGAAGCTCACGGTCGTGGCCGCCCGCTCGTCCTCCAACGCTTCGGTGTAGGCCAGCCGGGTGAACCCGTCGATCGCCGAGTGCAGATAGGTGTAGCCGACCCGCCGGCCTGCACCACGCTTGGAAGCACGGCCTGCTTCACTGTCACGTCCGTGAGCACGCCAGCCGCCCCCGTCAGGGATCTTCCCGATCTTCTTCACGTCCAGGTGCACCATGTGCCCCGGCCCTCTCGCGGTGATCTTCTGGGGTCGTTGGCGCAGGTCTTCTCCGGCCGGGGTCAGGTCCCGTAACCGGGAGATCCCGGCCCGGTGCAGCCACCGTCCCACGGTACGAAGACACACCCGGTGGCCCTCGGAGACGAGGTGGTGATGGATGCGCCGTGCGGACCACTTGCGCTCCCGCCGCAGGGCGTGGATCTGGGCGACCAGGACCGGATCGAGCTGGGCAGGTGAACGGTGCGGCCGGCTGGGCAGGTCCTGAAGGCCGGCTTCTCCCTGGGCGCGGTAGCGGGCGACCCAGGTGGCCACCGTGGGCCGGCTCACCCGGAACTCGGCGGCCACGTGTGCCTGCGGGATCCCGTCGTGCAGGTGGCGGTGGACCATCCTGAGACGGCCAGTGGGGGTCAGGGGTGCGTTAGCGTGAGTCATGAGTGGGTCTCTTCTGGCAGGTGGGTTGTTGAGGAACTTCCATCCTGCGGGGCGGGGCCCACTCGTCTCATCTCAGCCCGGTACGGATGTCAAGAACCTCATGACCCACAACACCTAGGCCCGGGGTGGGCCCCGGCAAGAGTGCTGTGGTGTCCCGCCGAGGGGTGCCGTCGCCTCCGCTTCCGGTGTCCGCGGCAGTTCCTAGAATGGGCGACATGAGCACCGAGCCGACCCCCTCGTCCGCCACCCCCGAGACCGAGTCCGCCGCGCCGTCGTCGTCCGGGCTGCCGCAGGCCGCCCCGCAGGCGGCGTGGCCCGAGCGCGTGGAGACCGGCGAGCACCAGGTGTCCTACCGGGCCACCGTGGCCGCGCCGGCGCACGAGCTGTGGGCGATGCTCGCGGACCCGCACCGCCATCACGAGGCGGACGGGTCCGGGACCGTGCGGCCGAAGGTGAGCGGGCCGCACCGGCTGGCCGTGGGCGACCGGTTCCGCGTGGCCATGCGGAAGTACGGGGTGCCGTACACGATGACGCTGACCGCCACCGCCGTGGACGAGGACGAGCTCGTGGAGTGGGCCCACCCGGGCGGACACCGGTGGCGCTGGGCGTTCCAGGACAACGGGGACGGCACCACCGAGGTCACCGAGACCTTCGACTACTCGTGGGCCCGGCCGGCCGTGCGCCGCGCGTACGAGCTGCTGCGCGTGCCGGCGGACAACGGGCGGGGCATCCAGTCGAGCCTCACGCGGCTGGCGGGCCGCCACCTCTGAACCGACCGCGTCTCCGCACTTTCGTTCGGGAAACGGCGGCGTGTCGGCGCACTTTCGTGCGGGAAAAGGTCAGCCCTCGCGCCGTTTCCCGAACGAAAACGCGCTGACGACCGCCGTTTCCCGAACGAAAGCGGGGGGGTGCGGGGGTCAGACGGCGGACCAGTGGGTCGCGGCCGGCAGCTGCGCCAGGTGCGGGGTGACGAGCGCACGCCACGCGAGGAACGAGTCGGACTCGCGGAAGGCCACGGTGTGGTCCTCGAGCGTGCGCCAGCCGATCAGCAGCCGGTAGCGCGCCGGGTCCTCCACCTGCCGGGACAGCGCGAAGGACGTCGCGCCCCCGTCCCGGAACAGCGGCTCGGCCTCGGCGACGGCGGCCTCGAACGCCGCCTCCGCCCCCGCCGCCACGTGCAGCTCCACCGACTCGATGACCGGACCGGCCGTCGTCGCGCCCTGCCCGGCGCTCACGCGTGCACCCGCGGGCTCGTGGAGTGGCCGGTGAACCAGGCTGCGAGCTGGCCGTCCGCCTCGATGCCGACCTCGATCATGCGGTCGCGACCGAACTCCACCGACTGGCGGGCGGTCGCCACGAGGTGCGCGCCGAGCCTGGCGGGCGCCACGTAGGTGATCTCGGCGCGCCGGGTGACGGGGGCGGCGCCGAAGGTCGCCACGCAGTACGCCAGCGCCGAGTCCGCGAGGTGGAACAGGAAGCCGCCGTGGCAGATCTCGTGGGAGTTCACCATGTCCGCGGTGACGTCGCGGTGCAGCACCACGCGGCCCTCGGCCACCTCGCCGAGGGTGACGCCGTGCTCGCGCACCGCGGGGTCGTTCGCGTAGATCTCCTCGAGGCGGGCGAGGATCTCGTCCCGGCTCTGGCCGGACGAGCTCTGGGGGGTCTCAGTCATGGGCCCATTGTGTCGCAGGTCGCGCCGCCCCGCGCCTAGGGTGGCGGCGTGACGCAGACCACCTCCACCCCCGCGCGCCTCCGCGCCCGCGACGGCTTCGTGCTCGCGGCCCGCCACTTCGCCCCCACGACGGCGCCCCAGGCCCGGCCCGCCGGCGCGGTGGTGATCGCCCCCGCGACCGGGGTGAAGGCCACGTACTACCGGCGCTACGCCGAGTTCCTCGCCGGCCACGGGTTCCACGCGGTCACGTTCGACTACCGGGGTGTCGGGGAGTCCCGCGAGCCGTTCGCCGTGGCCCGGCAGGCGCGGTGGGCGGACTGGGGCGCCCTCGACGCGGACGCCGTGCTCGGCTGGGCCCGGACGCACCTGCCCGGCCCCCTCCTGACGGTGGGCCACAGCTACGGCGGGTTCGGCATCGGGCTCGCGGACGAGGCGCGTCACGTGGCCCGCCATGTGGCCGTCGGCGGTCAGCACGCCCACTGGCGGGACTACCGGGCGCGGCCGGGGCGCGTGCGGATGTGGGCGCGGTGGCACGCGGCGATGCCGGCGATCACGCTGGCCCGCGGTCACTTCCCGGGGCGGCGGCTCGGCTGGCTCGAGGACCTGCCGCGCGGGGTCGCCCTGGACTGGGCGCGCAGCCGCCGCGACTTCACCGCGAGCGCCCGCACCGCCGCCGGCCGGGACGAGCTGCGCCGTCGTCTGGCCGCGTTCACGGCGGACGCGCTGATCGTGGCGCCCGTCGACGACGACTTCGGCACCGACGCCGCCCTCGACCGCGCGGACGCCTACTCGCCGGGCCGGCGGACGGTGCGCTGGCGGGTGCGGCCGGAGGAGCTCGGTGTCACGGAGATCGGGCACTTCGGACTGCTCCACGCGCGGTTCGCGCCGACCTTCTGGCCGGCCACGCTGGAGTGGCTGCGCGACGGGGTCGCCCCGGACGCGGCCCGCTGAGGCTCGGGCGTCGGGCGCGCTGCGGCCCGCCCCGTCCCCGCGACGACGACGGCGGCCGCCCCGGCCCGGATCTCCGGGTGGGACGACCGCCGTCGCACTGGTGCGCGTGATGTGCCGATACTACCCCGCGCCCAGCCGACGCCCAGGCGACACGTCAGTCCTGCATCGCGTAGTCGATCACGACGCGGCCCTCGATCTTGCCGTGGCGCATCTCGTCGAACACGTCGTTGATCTCGGTGAGCGGACGGGTGTGGAACGTCGGGTGGATCTTCCCGGCCGCGTAGAACTCGAGTGCCTCGACCATGTCCTGCCGGGTGCCCACGATCGAACCGCGGATGGTCAGGCCCTTGAGGACGATGTCGAAGATCGGCGCGGGGAAGTCGCCCGGGGGCAGGCCGTTGAACACGATGGTGCCGCCGCGGCGGGTCATCGCGATGGCCTGGCCGAACGCCTGGGGGTGCACGGCCGTGACGAGCACACCGTGGGCGCCGCCGATCTTCTCCTGGATCTCCACGGAGGGGTCCGCGACGTTCGCGTTCACGGTCAGCTCCGCGCCGTGCCGAGAGGCGAGCGCCAGCTTGTCGTCCGCGACGTCCACGGCCACCACGCGCATGCCCATCGCCACGGCGTACTGCACCGCGATGTGCCCCAGGCCGCCGATGCCGGAGATCACGACCCACTGCCCGGGCCGCACCTCGGTCTGCTTCAGCCCCTTGTACACCGTGACGCCGGCGCACAGGATCGGGCCGACCTCCATCGGGTCCGCGCCCTCGGGGATCACGGGCGCGTAGCGGGCATCCACGAGCATGTACTCACCGAACGAACCGTCCACGGAGTAGCCGCCGTTGACCTGCTCCTCGCACAGGGTCTCCCACCCGGTGCGGCAGTACTGGCAGTGGCCGCACGCTCGCCACAGCCACGCGTTGCCGACCATGTCCCCGACCTTGAGGTTCTCGACGTCGGGTCCGACCTCCTCGACGATGCCCACGCCCTCGTGGCCCGGGATGAACGGCGGGGTCGGCTTCACCGGCCAGTCGCCCTCCATCGCGTGCAGGTCCGTGTGACAGACGCCCGAGGAGATGAGCTTCACGAGCGCTTCGTGCTGGCCGGGCGTCGGACGCTCGACCTCCGTGACGTCGGCCTCTGTGCCGAACTGGGTGACGACGGCTGCCTTCATCGTGGTCATGGGGGATCACCTTTCGTGGAGTGGGGAGGGGGTCGTGCCGTGCCGGCGTCGGCTCAGAAGAACCCGAGCTTGTCCTCGGAGTAGGAGACGAGCAGGTTCTTGGTCTGCTGGTAGTGGTCGAGCATCATCAGGTGGTTCTCACGGCCGATGCCGGAGGACTTGTACCCACCGAACGCGGCGTGGGCCGGGTAGGCGTGGTAGTTGTTCACCCACACGCGGCCGGCCTGGATCGCCCGGCCCGCGCGGTAGGCGGTGTTGCCGTTCCGGGACCACACGCCGGCGCCGAGACCGTAGAGCGTGTCGTTGGCGATCCGCATGGCGTCGTCGAAGTCGGTGAACGTGGTCGTCGAGACCACCGGCCCGAAGATCTCCTCCTGGAAGATGCGCATCGAGTTGTCCCCGCGGAAGATCGTGGGCTGCACGTAGTAGCCGCCGGCCAGCTCGCCCTCCATCTCGGCGCGAGCGCCGCCGATGAGCACCTCGGCGCCCTCCTGACGGCCGATGTCCAGGTAGGACGTGATCTTCTCGAGCTGGTCGTTGGAGGCCTGGGCGCCCATCATCACGTCCGTGTCGAGGGGGTTGCCGGTGACGATGCGCGAGGTCCGCTCCACGACGGCGTCGAGGAACTTCTCCGCGATCGACTCCTGCACAAGCGCACGCGACGGGCACGTGCAGACCTCGCCCTGGTTCAGCGCGAACAGGGTGAAGCCCTCCTGTGCCTTGTCCCAGTAGGCGTCGTCGTTCGCCATGACGTCCTCGAAGAACACGTTGGGCGACTTGCCGCCCAGCTCCAGGGTCACCGGGATGATGTTCTCCGAGGCGTACTGCATGATCAGCCGGCCCGTCGTCGTCTCGCCCGTGAACGCGATCTTGCGGATGCGCGGCGACTGCGCGAGCGGCTTGCCGGCCTCGAGGCCGAAGCCGTTGACCACGTTGACGACGCCGGCCGGCAGCAGGTCCGCGATCAGCTCGATGAACACCATGATCGAGGCCGGGGTCTGCTCGGCGGGCTTGATCACGACGGCGTTGCCCGCGGCCAGCGCGGGCGCCAGCTTCCACACCCCCATCAGCAGCGGGAAGTTCCACGGGATGATCTGGCCGACCACGCCGAGCGGCTCGTGGAAGTGGTAGGCGACGGTGTCCTCATCCACCTGGGACAGGCGGCCCTCCTGCGCGCGGATCGCGCCGGCGAAGTACCGGAAGTGGTCGATGGCCAGCGGGACGTCCGCGTTGAGGGTCTCCCGGACGGCCTTGCCGTTGTCCCACGTCTCCGCGACCGCCAGCATCTCGAGGTTCTCCTCCATGCGGTCCGCGATGCGGTGCAGCACGAGCGCCCGCTCGGCCGGCGAGGTGGCGCCCCAGGCCGGGGCGGCCTTCCAGGCGGCGTCGAGGGCGGCGTCGATGTCCTCGGCCGTGCCGCGGGCGACCTCGCAGAACACCTTGCCCGTCACGGGCGTGACGTTCTCGAAGTACTGGCCCTTGACCGGGGGTGTCCACTCTCCGCCGATGAAGTGCTCGTAGCGGGACTTGAACTCGACCTTGGCTCCCTCGGTGCCCGGGAATGCGTAGACGGTCATGGTGCTGGCTCCTTTGCCTGCGGTTGCCTCGGCGCCGGGTGGCGCCCTGCCGTGGCTGTGACCCTAGTCACAGGGAGGTTGCACGAAGGTTGCAGCCGGGCGCGGGTGAGGGGCGGGCCGGCTCAGGCCAGGTCCCGCTCGATCCGCTCGAGCGTGGCCACGGCGAGCGCGCGCCGCGGCGAGTCCGTCGGCAGCAGACGCAGGGCGGCGCCCCAGAGCTCGACGTCGTCGCGGGCCTCGGGGCGGCCCAGGTAAGCCCAGAGCTGGTCGACATCGGCGTCCTGGGCGACGGCCTCGCGCAGCGCCTCCCCCAGCTCCGCGCGGATCGAGGCGACACCGGGGGACGCCGACCGCGGCAGCACCGGCCCAACCGCCGCGTGCAGCGCACGGTCCAGATCCCCGGCGCGCAGCGCCTCCCGCGCGCACAGCAGGTCCGCGTGCACCTCCCCCACGAGCCGGTACGGCCGGGACAGTAGCTCCACCGGCGCCCCCACGTCCCGCAGCGCCCGGCGGAGTCGATGCACCTCGGCGCGCAGCGAGATGGCGCGGGCGGGGGCGTCGCCCGGCGCGGACCGGGGCCCGGCCGTCTCCTCCGGATACAGCGCGACCTCGAGCTCGGCGCCGGTCAGGCCCGGGCCGTGCCACGCGAGGAGGGTGAGGATCTCGGCGTGCCGGCCGGTGAGCTCGACCCCGTCCAGCGTGGGCGGCAGGTGGCCGGTGACGCGCAGCAGGCCCGCGGCCTCGTCGTGGCGGTGCGGCGCGCCGGCGGGGCTCGGCCCCGGCGAGGCGGACGGCGGAGCCGAGGGGCCCGGCGTCGGGACGGTGCCGCGGGGACGGCCCCGGGACGGGGCGGGCAGGTCCCGCCAGGCGGCGTGCACGGCGTCCACGGTGGACAGGAGCAGAGGCAGGGCGAGGTGGCTGACGGCGTCCTCGCCACCCGTGAGGTCCAGGACCCCGACGAGCCGCCCGGTGGCCGGGTCCGTGAGCGGGACGGCCGAACAGCTCCACGGGTGCACGCGCGGGCTCAGGTGCTCGCCGCGGCTGACCTGCGTGGGGGCGCCGGTCGCGAGGACGATGCCGGGGGCGGAGGTGCCCATGGACGCCTCGGACCAGTCGGCGCCGGCCACGAAGCCCATGGTCTCGGCGTGGCGCACCGCAGTCCGGTCGCCCTCGACCCACAGCAGGTGGCCGCGCGCGTTGCCGATCGCGGCGAGCATCCCGGCCTCGGCCGCGGGCTGGATGAGCATGCGGCGGACCACCGGCAGGGCCACGGCGAGACGCTGCTCGCGGCGGGCGGCGGCGAGGTCGTCGTCGGCGAGGGTGGCCGGGTCGGTCTGGCCGGGCACCACGGGGGTGAGGGCGCCGAGGGAGCGCAGCCAGGATTCGCGGACCTCCCGGCGCAGTCCCTGAAGGGCGGCGCGCAGGCCCTGGTCCGCCCCGGCCGGAGCAGTGGGCGACGACGGCGCGAGCGACAGGCGGACCGCGGCGAGGGACTCGTGGGCCCGGTCCACGGCGCGCCGGTAGGCACCGGTGGCGAGGGTCGAGCTCATCCCGAGCCGGCCATCAACCGCGAACGGATCAGGAACCGCTTGCCCTCGGGCGCCTCGACGGAGAAGCCGGAGCCGCGCCCGTCCACCACGTCCAGGGTGAGGTGGGTGTGCTTCCAGTACTCGAACTGGGCGGCGGACATCCAGAACGGGATCTCCACGGCGGCCTGGTCCCCCTCGGCCGGCAGCGCGAAGGTGCCCAGCAGGACGTCGGCGGCGCCGGTCGTGAAGTCGCCGGCGGGATAGCACATGGGCGCGGAGCCGTCGCAGCAGCCGCCGGACTGGTGGAACATGAGCGGGCCATGGATCGGGAGGAGTCGGCGGATCAGCTCGAGCGCCGCGGGCGTCATGGCGACGCGGGACACGGTCTCGCCCGGCATCTCGGGGCGAGCCTCGAGCGCGGGCGCATGCTCCGCCGACGAGGACGGCACGGTCATCGCGGCCTCCTGGGGATGGGCGATCGTCGGTCCCCCCACCCTAGCTGTAAGAGGTCATGACGTTGTTGACTCGTGCCGGGGCCAACGAGGTTGGCGGGGCGTCCCCGCAGGAGGTATGAGGCCGATGGTAGTTGTAGTGGTTCACCCACACCTGCAGGGCCTCACGCCGAGCTTGCTCTGAGGAGTACGGGCGGGCGTAGAGGACCTCATCGACCATCAGCCGGTTGTACCGTTCGACCTTCCCGTTATGGCGGGGCGTGTAGGGCCGGATCCGGTGGTGCCGGCCTCCGAGCGAGACCACCTTCGCGGTGAAGTCCACGGCCCGGTAGTTGTTCCCGTTGTCCGTGATCACCCGGTCCACGGTGATGCCGTGCGCGGCGAAGAACGCCCTCGCCCGGCAGAAGAACCCGATCGTGGTCACCGCCTTCTCGTCCTCCAACGCCTCGGTGTAGGCCAGGCGGGTGTACCCGTCGATCGCCGAGTGCAGGTAGGTGTACCCGACCCGTCGGCCAGGCCCGCGTTTGGCCGCTCGCGCGTTCTCGGAGTCCCGGCCGTGAGCACGCCAGCCGCCCCCGTCAGGGATCTTCCCGATCTTCTTCACGTCCAGGTGCACCATGTGCCCCGGCCCTCTCGCGGTGATCTTCTGGGGTCGTTGGCGCAGGTCTTCTCCGGCCGGGGTCAGGTCCCGTAGGCGGGAGATCCCGGCCCGGTGCAGCCACCGTCCCACGGTACGAAGACACACCCGGTGGCCCTCGGAGACGAGGTGGTGATGGATGCGCCGTGCGGACCACTTGCGCTCCCGCCGCAGGGCGTGGATCTGGGCGACCAGGACCGGATCGAGCTGGGCAGGTGAACGGTGCGGCCGGCTGGGCAGGTCCTGAAGGCCGGCTTCTCCCTGGGCGCGGTAGCGGGCGACCCAGGTGGCCACCGTGGGCCGGCTCACCCGGAACTCGGCGGCCACGTGTGCCTGCGGGATCCCGTCGTGCAGGTGGCGGTGGACCATCCTGAGACGGCCGGTCGGGGTCAGGGGTGCGTTAGCGTGAGTCATGAGTGGGTCTTTTCGGGCAGGTGGGTTGTTGAGGAACTTCCATCCTGCGGGGCGGGGCCCACTCGTCTCATCTCAGCCGGCGCCTCGTGGCAAGAACCTCATGACCCACAACACCTAGCCTGCAACGTGATCCACGTCACCCCAGTCGGCGTCGTGGGGGGGCGCGGCGGACCGGGGGCTGTGCCGCGAGCCAGACGTTTTGGCTGCAATCAGGGGCTGATCACGACCGAAACGTCTGGCTCACGGCGCGGGGGTGGGGAGGGAGTGGGGAAAGCACGAGGGCTGGGGCGGCGGGCGGCTCACGCGGCCACGCCCGGCGTCCCCCTCGTACACTCGGCACATGCTCCCGGACCCCAGCCCCACCGTCACCGTGGACGGCCTCCTGCTGCGCCCGCTGCGCGCCGCGGACGAGATCGCGGCGCGCGAGGCGGACGCCGAGCTGCATCGGGAGGGGTTCGACTTCCTGATGGCCGGCACCCGCTCCTTCCCCGCGGTCCGCCGCGCGTTCGCCGCCGAGGCGCGCGGCGACGTCGAGCCCGGCCGCGCGCCCGCCTCCTTCTACGTGGGCGTGGACGAGAACGGTGAGCTGGTGGGCCGGGTGTCCGTGCGGTGGGAGCTGAACGAGGCGCTGCGGCACGTCAACGGACACGTGGGCTATGCGGTGCGCCCCGCGTTCCGGCGGCGGGGCCACGCCGCGCGGCTGCTGCGCGGCGCCCTGACGCTGCTGGCCGCACGCGGGGTGCCCGCCGCCCTGCTCACGTGCGACGAGACGAACACCGCCTCCGTGGCCACGATCCGTGCGTGCGGGGGCGTGCTGCGGGACCGGGTCGAGGCGGACCTCGACGGTGCGCCCTTCCCCGTGCCCCAGCTGCGCTTCGACGTCCCCACGACGGCGGCCTGACCGGAGGGACGGCGGGGACCGCGCCGCCGGCCTCAGTAGGCCTTGACGCGCTGCTCCACGATCAGGTGGATGAGCGCGAACCGGCCCTCCTCCTGGACCGCCTTGAGCGCCGCGTCCACGGCCGCCGGCACGTCCGCGTCCCGCTCCACGCGCACCCCGAAGCCGCCGAACGCCTGGGCCATGGCGGCGAAGTCGGGGTTCTTCAGCTGGGTGCCGGAGACGCGCCCGGGGTACTGGCGCTCCTGGTGGGTGCGGATGGTGCCGTACTCCTGGTTGTCCATGACGATCACGAGGGGCGTGGCGCCGTACTGCGCGGCGGTCGCCAGCTCCTGGCCGTTCATGAGGAACTCGCCGTCGCCGGCGATGGTCACCACGGTGCGGTCCGGGAAGTTCAGGGACGCGGCCACGGCACCCGGCACCGAGTAGCCCATGGAGCCGTTGCGGGCCGAGATCATGGAGCGATAGCCCTCGGTCGGGAAGTACCGGTGCGCCCAGTTGGTGTGCTCGCCCGCGCCGAGGGAGATCATCGAGTCCTTCGGCAGCTTCGGCACCAGGTTGGCCATGAGCGTGGCCATCTTCGCCTGGCCCTCGGACGGCTCGGCCGGGGGCAGGGCCGCGAACTTCTCCTGCTCGCCGCGCATGCGGGAGGTCCACTCCTCCCACTCCGGCTTGACCTCGAGCTCCATGCGGACGAGGTCGCGGATGAACCCGTCCGGCTTGGCCACGATCTGGTGGGACACGGGGCCGGAGCGGCCGCGCAGGGACGGGTCGATGGTGACCAGGAAGTTCTTCTTGTCCCAGTTCTGGCGGATGGTGAAGCCATTGGTCACGACGTCGCCCGGCACGGTGCCGACGAACACGATGAGGTCGGTCTCCTCGAGCATGTCGTAGGTCGGCTTCGGGCGGCCGTAGCCGATCGGGCCCACGTAGGACGGCGAGGAGAACGGCACGGTGCCCTCGGTGCGCCACTCGGCGGCGGCGGGGATCTTGTGCTCCTCCAGCCACGTCGTCAGGGTCTGCGCACCCTCGTCCGTCCAGTCGTTGCCACCGGTGATGAACAGCGGCTTGCGGGACTCCTTGAGCGCGGCGTGCAGGGACTTCCAGTCCCCCACGGTCATGCCGCCTGAGGCCACGGGGATCTGCGGGTGCAGGTGCGCATCGATCTCCTCACGGATCACGTCCTCCGGCAGGCCGACGACGACGGGCCCGGGCCGGCCCGAGCTGGCGGCGAACATGGCCTCGGCCACGATCTCGGAGGCGCGCTCCGGGTGGTCCAGGACCATCACGCGCTTCGCACCGGTGCCGAACCAGGCGTGCGGGTCGAACTCCTGGAAGGCCTCGCGGTCGCGGTGCTCGAACGGGATCAGGCCGACGAACAGGACGAGCGCCGTCGAGTCCTGCCACGCGGTGTGCAGGCCGACGTGGGCGTTCGCGGCGCCCGGGCCGCGCGTCACCATGGCGACGCCAGGGACCACGTTCATCTTGCCGTCGGCCTCGGCCATGTACGTGGCGCCGCCCTCGTGGCGGCACACCACGTTCTCGATGCCCGAGTCGTGCAGGCCGTCCAGGACGTCCAGGTAGGACTCGCCCGGCACGGAGTAGACGCGCTTCACGCCGTGGGACTCGAGGGTCTTGACGATGACGTGCCCGGCGGAGAGGCGACCGGTCGCCTGGGAGGTCTGGGACATGGAGGTCTCCTGTGCTGGTTCGGGGGCCCCTCCGGCCCCGTGGGTGCACCCCGCCGTGCAGACGGGGTCCGTGGGGGTCAGGGTACTGGACGGGACGGCGCCGGAGGCGACCCGATACGCGGCGTGAAGCCGGTGACGGGAGGGCGGGCCCGCCGTACGATTTCCCCATGCTCTCCGCGCCGACGCTCTCCCGCCTCGCCTCCCTGGCCGCGTTCCTGAACACCGCCCCCGGACTGCGGGGCGGTCAGCCGGCCGACGAGCGGTTCACCGCCGCCACGCAGCTGCCCTCCCTCGTCCCTGAACTCCAGGAGGACGAGGTCCGCCTCCGCCTGGCCGCCGCCGCGGCCGTGCGTGGCCGCGAACTCCGCGGCCGTCTGGCCGAGGTCTGGGCCCTCGCCGCCGTGGACGAGGCGGCCGCCGTGGAGCGCGTGAACGCCCTCCTCGCCGCGGCCGGGCCGCTGCGGCTGACGGCCGGGGGCGACGTCGTCGGGCTGGCACCGGCGCAGGTCCCCGCCGACGCGGTGGAGCGGCTGGCCGCGATGGCCGCCCTCGCGCTGGCGGAGACCGCGATGGACGGCGAGCTGACCCGCCTGCGCGTGTGCGAGGGCGAGGACTGCGAGAACGCGCTCGTGGACGCCAGCCGGAACCGGTCCAAGCGGTTCTGCGACGAGGCCAACTGCGCCAACCGCACCCACGTGCGCTCCTACCGGGCACGGCTGGCCGAGGCGGCGGAGTCCGCCCCCGCGGCGGATCCGGCCGGGCCGGAGGAGGCGGAGGCGCCGGAGGCCGTCGTGGACTCCGAGGCGCCCGAGGCCGCCGTGGACTCCGAGGCCGCCGCCGACGAGCCCCGCCGGGAGACCAAGAAGGAGAAGAAGGAGCGCAGGAAGGCGGAGAAGAAGGCCCGCAAGAAGGCGGAGAAGAAGGCCCGCAAGAAGAAGTCGGACAAGAAGAAGGACTGACCCGGCCCCACCCGCCAGGTGACCCGGCGCTGAACATCGGGGGACGGGGCGGCCTCGTGGTTCCGTCGGCCGACCGGACACCCCTAGTCTGCGAGGCATGAGCGAGCACACCCCCGCCGCCCCCGCGTCCCTCGGACCCGCCCACCGCAAGGTCGGCGTCGTGGGGGCCGGCGGCGTCGGCACCGCGATCTGCTACGCGGCGCTGATCCGCGGCGTCGCCCGCGAGGTCGCCCTCTACGACATCGACGAGCCCAAGGTCCGCGCCGAGGTCCTCGACCTGGCCCACGGCACCCCGTTCACCTCTGCATCCGCGATGACCGGCGGCGCGGACCCGGACGTCCTGGCCGGCTGCGAGGTCGTCGTGATCACGGCCGGCGCCAACCAGAAGCCGGGGCAGACCCGCCTCGACCTCGGCGCGCACAACGTGGAGATCCTGCGCGGCCTGCTGCCCCAGGTGCAGGCGCACGCGCCGGACGCGCTGATCGTGCTCGTCACCAATCCCGTGGACGTCCTCACGCTGGTGGCCCAGCGCCTCACCGGTCTGCCGGCCGGCCGGGTGATCGGCTCGGGCACCCTGCTGGACACGTCCCGCCTGCGGTGGCTGCTGGCGTCGCGGGCGCAGGTCCACGCGTCGTCGGTGCACGCGGCCATCCTCGGCGAGCACGGGGACACGGAGTTCCCCGCGTGGAGCTCGGCGCGCATCGGCCCGACGCCCCTCCTCGAGTGGCCGACGCCGGCCGACCCGCTGTTCACCCGCGCCGACCTGGACGAAGTCGCGGACACCGTGGTCAACGCGGCCTACGAGGTGATCCAGGGCAAGGGCGCCACCACGTACGCGGTCGGCGTGGCCACGACCCGCCTGCTCGAGGCGATCCTGCGCGACCAGCACGCCATCCTGCCGGTCTCCACCGTGCTCGACGGCGTCCACGGGCTCTCCGACGTCGCCCTGTCCATGCCGTCCGTGGTGGGGCGCGACGGCGTCACACGCGTGATCCAGCCCGAGCTGGACGCCGCGGAGATGCGGGCGCTGCACGCCTCGGCGGACGCGCTGCGGCGGGAGGCACGCAGCCTCGGGTTCTGAGGCGCCGGCCTCAGGCGCGCGGGGCGTCGCCTCCGGTGCCGCCCTGCTCGCGGCGCTCCCGGGCGGCCTGGGCGCGGCGGTCGGCGGCGGCCTTGCGGAACATCTCCTCGGAGGACCGGTTCACGCCGGAGCCCTGGGAGAGGTGGTCCGGGTTCTCGCGCGCGGCGAGCTGCAGCATGGCCACCACCACGAGCGACGTCATGAAGAAGACGCCGAAGGCGATCAGCGCGATGTCGATGCGCAGCGGATTCTGCGTGCCGCCGGAGGCCGTGATGCCGGCGATCACCCCACCGATCAGGCCGAGCACGGCGGAGAAGACGAGCGGGCCCTTGACCGTGGTGCGCAGACCGCCGCGTGCCGGGCGGCCGGATCCGGCGCGATCGGCGGACGGGCGGGGGGACGGTGCGCTCACGGCGGGACTCCTGACGGCTGGGGGCGGCTGGGGCGACACGGCCCACGCAGGCGCCCGGGGCTGAGGCCCTCGGGGCGCGGCGGACCGGAGCCAGTCTACGCGTCCGGCCGACGGGTGGCCCCTCGGGGCCCCGAGGTCCTCCCCCGGCGAACGTCCGCCCCGCGGGTCGGAGCGGCGACGTCGGCCCGGTTCAGAGGCCCCTGGCCGTGCCGCGGTCCCGGCGCACCTCGTGGTGGAAGCCGAGCCCGGAGACCATCAGGAGCACCCCGATCAGGATCGCCCCGCCGCCGGCGATGCCGAGCAGGGCGTGCGGGCCGAAGCCCTGCAGGGCGGCCACGACCACGCCGCCCCCGGAGAGCAAGCCCACGAGACCGGTCCACAGCTGGTCCCGCGCGGGGATGAACTCGTGGCGGTGGCGGGCCCACGCCACGAGCTCGGCGACGCCGCCGAGCACGAGGGCGGCGCCGGCCGCCACGCCCACCGCGGCCGGGGACCCCAGGAACAGCAGCACGATCACGCCGAGCATCCACGCGGCCGCCGCCAGGGACAGCGGGGAGCGCATGGCCACGGGCACCGGGTCGCGGCGCAGGTACTCCCACATCGCCGAGCCGGAAAATGCCAGATACAGCGCGAACATGACCTTCATCCACGTCAGGCCCGGCTCGGCGACGAACACGGTGGTCAGACCGAACGCCAGCGCCACCACGGCGCGGATCAGGATCGGCTTGAACACCACGGACGAGATCTCGAGGGGGGTCTGCACGGTAGCCACCGCCCCAGTCTAGGAGCCGTGCGGCCGCGGCCCGGCCCGCGCGTCACCGCCCGGACGCGCTCACACGACGCCGAGCCGCATCCAGTCGTCGCGCCGGGCCCGCCAGCCGAGGGTGAGCGCCCGCATCCCCATGTAGACCCCCGCGAAGCCGAGCCAGAGCAGGCCCAGCTGCACGCCGGCGTCGGGCACGGCGGCGTTCGGTCCGGGCCAGACCGCGGTCCAGCCGAACCCGCCCGTGGCGAGCTGCGCGAGCACCCAGAGCGCCGGCGCGTAGACCACGAGGTTCACGAGGCCGGCGAGGGCGAGGTAGCGGGCGTCGCCGGCGCCGATCAGCACGCCGTCCAGCACGAACACGTACCCGGCCACCGGCTGCCCGGCGGCCAGCACCCACAGGCCCACGGTGGCGGCGGCCTGCACGGTCGGGTCCGTGGTGAACAGCCCCGGCAGCACCGGCGCCGCGAGGGCCAGGACGGCCCCAGTCACGACGCCGAAGCCCAGCCCCCAGTGCACCATCGTCCGGGTGAGGCGACGGGCGGCGTCCGGCCGGGCGGCCCCGAGCTCGGCGCCGATCAGGGCCTGCGCGGCGATCGCGAGGGCGTCGAGGGCGAACGCCAGCGTGGAGAACAGCGTGAAGACGAGCTGGTGCGCGGCGAGGGTGAGGTCGCCCGCGCCGGCGGCGGCCATGACGGTGATGAGGATGGCCGCGCGCAGGCTCGCGGTGCGCAGCAGCAGCCACGACCCCACCTGGGCCGTGGCGCGCATGCCCGAGGCACGGGGCGCCCACGCCGTGCCCGAGCGGCGGAAGCGCGGGGCCAGCACGAACAGGTACGTCACGAGCATCGCCCACTGCACCACGGACGTGCCGATGGCCGAGCCGGCCACGCCCCAGCCCAGCCCGTACACCAGGGCCACGTTCAGCCCGATGTTCGCGCCGAAGCCCACACCCGCCACCACGAGCGGCGTCACGGTGTCCTGGAGGCCGCGGAGCACCCCGGTGGCGGCGAGCACGGCCAGCAGGGCCGGCAGCCCCGGCATGGACCAGCGCAGGTAGGCGACGGCGTGGGCCTGCACCTCGCCCGTCGCGCCGAGGGCCGCCGTCAGCGCGGGGGCCGCGAGCCAGCCGAGGACGGCCAGCACCGCGCCGAGCAGCAGGCCCAGCCAGATGCCGTCGCGGCCGCGGTCCATCGCGGCGGCCAGGTTCCCCGCCCCGATCAGCCGGGCCACCGCCGGGGTGGTGGCGTAGGCCAGGAAGATCATGAGGCCGGTGAGCGTGTGCAGGATGGTGGTGCCGATCCCGACGCCGGCCAGCTGGGCCGTGCCCAGGTGCCCGATGATCGCGGTGTCGGCCAGCAGGAACAGCGGCTCCGCGATGAGCGCGCCGAACGCGGGGACCGCGAGCGCGAGGATGCGCCGCGTGAGGGCGCGCGCGTCCTGCGGGGCGGGCGCCGCCGTCGAGCCGGAGGGTCCCGCCATCTCAGCCCAGCAGGGCCAGCAGCGGGGCCAGCGCCGTGGTCGGGGCAGTGGGGCCGGGCAGCGTGTCCGGCAGCAGGGGGGCCACGAGGTAGAGCATCGCGATGGCGATGCCGTTGTTCACCATGTGCAGCAGCACCGCGTACCCGAACGAGCGGCCCATCAGGATGTAGGACACCGTGATCGCCACCGCGAGGGTCAGGTACGGGACGGTCTCCACGAGCCGGAAGTCGCCGCCGGTGCCGAGGAAGTGCAGGAGTGTGAACGCGAGCACGGAGACCACGGCGCACACCCACACGTTGATCCAGCGGGAGAGCTTGCCGATCAGCAGGTGGCGGAACAGGTACTCCTCCACGAGCGGGGCGGCCACCACGGTCATGAGGATCATGAGCACGGGCGGGGCCTGCGTGGTCATCTCCTCGAGCGCGGCCTGGTTGGCGCTGGTCTGCGCCTCCCCGATGAGGCTCAGCACGATCACGTTCACGACGATGCACGCCAGCCACGTGGCGGGCAGCAGCAACAGCTTCCACCACGTCCCCGTGCGGAACACCCGCAGCGACGTCACGAGCGGGCGCCAGGCCACGGCCAGCACGAGCACCACGAGGATCGCGTAGCTGACGATGTTCACCGTGAACCCGTCGCGGACCAGGTCGAACGCCTCGAGGTCACCGGGGACCAGGCCGAGCGACACCGCCAGCCACAGCCCCAGCCCGAGCACCATGAGCGCCACGTACACGAGCACCACGACGGCGTCGCCCCAGTGGAACCGACCCGGGGTCCAGTCCGGCGCGGGGCGGGCCGCGGGCCGGCGGCCGGGCCAGCCGGCGGGGACGCCACCGGGGGCGCCGGGGTGCCCGTGCAGGCTCGGGGCGACGGCGGCGCGGCGGGCGGACGGCCGGCCCGACGGCGGCCAGCCGGCGGGCGGACCGGCCGGCGGGCCAGAGGGAGGAACGCTCATGGCGGCCACGCTACCAACGGGGGCGGACGCGCCAGGCCGCGGGCGCCGTCGTCGGGAGCGGCTCCGTGGCCCACGCCACGCCCGCGCGCCCGCGACACGCGCGCGGTGGCGGCGGGCCGAACGCCTCGTCTACGGTGCTCCCCATGGCCTTGTTCTCCCAGCCGGTGTTCATCAACCTCCCGACGACGGACACCGAGCGGATCCGTGAGTTCTGGACGACCCTGGGCGCCACCGCAATGGACGACTACTCGGACGAGCACTCGGTGTGCATCGAGCTCACCGAGTCGACGTACGCGATGTACCTCAGCCCCGGCTACTACACCGACTTCATCGGCAACCGTGAGATCGCCGACTGCCTCACCACCAACTCCGCCCTCATGGCGCTGACCGTCGGCGACGCCGCGGCGGTGGACGCCCTGGCGGACCGGGCGATCGAGCTCGGCGCCGCCGAGGTGCCCCTGCCCGAGGACCTGCGCGAGGAGATGGCCGACTCCGGCATGCACTCCCGCGAGATCGTCGACCCGGACGGGCACCAGTGGGAGTTCGTCACCGCCTGAGCCCGCCGGCTCAGGCGCCGAGTCGCCCGGTGAGGCGCGCGTGCATCGCCGCGGAGGCCTCGTTCAGCCCCGTCACCTCGGCGTGGATCCCGTGCCGGGCGTACTTGGTCAGCACCGAGTCGAGCGCGGCCACAGTGGAGGCGTCCCACACGTGCGCGGCACTCATGTCGATCACGACGCGCGGCGGGTCGAGGGCGTACTCGAACTGCGAGTAGAGGTCGTTCGAGGACGCGAAGAACAGGGCGCCGTGCACGCGATACGTGACGGCGTCGCCGTCGTCGTGGACCTCGCGGACCACCGTGACCAGACGCGAGACGCGCTGAGCGAAGAGCACCAGCGCAGCGAGCACGCCCACACCCACGCCGATCGCGAGGTTGTGAGTGAGCACCGTGGCCGCCACGGTCACGACCATGACGGCGGTCTCCGAGCGCGGCATCGCGCGCAGGGTGGCGGGGCGCACCGAATGCCAATCGAAGGTGGCGGCGGCCACGAACATCATCACGCCCACGAGCGCGGCCATGGGGATCTGCGCCACGAAGCCGCCGAAGGCCACCACGAGCACCAGCAGGAACACGCCCGCGAGGAACGTGGAGATCCGGGTGCGGGCGCCGTTCGCCTTGACGTTCATCATGGTCTGCCCCACCACGGCGCAGCCGCCCATGCCGCCGAACAACCCCGAGACCACGTTCGCGACACCCTGCCCCCAGGACTCGCGCGTCTTGTCCGAGCGGGTGTCGGTGATGTCGTCCACGAGCTTCGCGGTGAGCAGGGACTCGAGCAACCCCACGAACGCGATGCCGACGCTGAACGGCAGGATCAACCGGAGGGTCTCCCACGTCAGCGGGACGTCCGGCAGGCCGAGCACGGGCAGCGCATCCGGCAGCGCGCCCCGGTCCCCCACGCGCGGCACGGCCAGGCCGGCGGCCATCACCAGGGCGGTGACCACGACGACGGCCACGAGCGTCGCCGGCACCGCCGTGGTGAGCCGCGGCAACAGCACCACGATCGCCAGGGCCAACGCCGTGAGCGGGTACACGAGCCACGGGACGCCGATCAGCTCGGGCAGCTGCGAGGTGAACACGAGGATGGCCAACGCGTTGACGAACCCCACCATCACCGAGCGCGGGACGAACCGCATGAGCCGGGCCACACCGAACACGCCGAGCAGGATCTGGATGACGCCGCCGAGGATGATCGCGGCAAGCAGGTGCCCCACCCCGTACGCGTGGGACAGCGGTGCGACGACCAGCGCCACCGCCCCCGTGGCCGCGGAGATCATGGCGGGCCGGCCGCCCACGATCGCCGTGGTGACGGCCATGGTGAAGGACGCGAACAGCCCGACGCGCGGATCCACGCCCGCGATGATCGAGAACGCGATGGCCTCCGGGATCAGGGCGAGCGCCACCACGACCGCGGCCAACACCTCGGTGCCCAGCAGCCGAGGGCTGCGCAGGGTGCGCAGGACGGACTGCCGCTGGAGCGGCGTGAGGGCAGGCGGGGGCGCGGCGGGTAAGGCGGGCATGCTCCCGAGGGTAGCGGTGCGCGGGCGGGGTGCCCGCCGGTGAGCGGGCCCGCCCGCCACCCCTCACGCCGTCCGCATCACCCGCACGGGGTCGCGGAACGCGGCGAACGCCGCCGGGGCGAGGCTGGCCAGCAGCGCGGTGAGGGCGGCCAGCACGGCCACCGCCGCCACGAAGTCCACCCCCAGCGTCCCGCCCTGGCCGGCGACGACGGCGTACCCGGCTCCGGAGCCCAGCACGGCGCCCAGCAGCGCAGGCACGGCGGTGCGCACGGCCACGAGCAGGATCAGGTCTCCGCGGCCGATGCCGAGGGTGCGGCGGCGGCCGAGGTCGCGGCGGCGGATGAGGACGTCGGCGAGCACCACGATGGACACGAAGAACGCGCCGGCTCCGAGGATCAGCAGCAGCAGGGAGCGTCCGAGCCCGGCGAGCTCGCCGGTGATCACCTGGTTGCCGGCGGAGAGGGCACGGGCGGTCTGGATGGAGGAGGCGCGCGGGTCGGGGTCGATCACGGCGAGCGCGGCCTCCTGCATGGCGCGGGTGCCGGCGGTGTCGGCGGCGAGGACGCGGACCTGCTGCATCACGAGGGCGTCCGGGGCGGCGGGGACGGTGAGGGCGTAGCCGTCGAGGTCCTGGAAGGGGTCCTGGGCCTGGAACGCCCCGACGACGGCCCACTGGCCGCCGTCCGTGGCCTCGATCGCTCCGGAGGGCTGGGCGAGGCCGAGCTCGGCGAGCTTGGCCTCGGGGACCACCACCTCGCCGGGGGCGGGCAGGCGGCCGCGGGTCAGCACGATGCCACGGTCCAGGGTGCCGACCACGTTCGTCACGGCCACGCGGGCGCCGCCCCGGCCGATCCCGGTGTTCACGGCGTCCATGGGCGAGTCCCGGGCGAGGGCGGCCTCGGCGGTGTCGAGTCCGGCGAGGGTGGCCGCGGTGGCGCCGGTGAGGAAACCGGTGCCGCCGGTGTCGGTGACGGTGAGCACGCGGGCGCCGGGGCCGGAGAGCTCTGCGGCGACGGCCGCCTCGGTGGCGGCCTGCCTGCCCACGGTGGCCACGGCGGCGAAGCACATGGCGGCCACCACGAGCAGCACGAGGGCGGAGGGCACGGGAGAGGTGCGTGCGGCGGTGACGGCTTCACGCAGCAGGGTGCGCAGGTTCATGGGCGGTCCTCCCGGTTCACAGCCGCACCACCTCGTCGGCGCGGGCGACGACGGCGGGGTCGTGGGTGGCGACCACCACGGTGCGCCCCTCGGCGGCGGCATCGGCGAGGGCGTCCATGACGAGGCCGGCGTTGTCCGGGTCGAGGTTGCCCGTGGGCTCGTCCGCGAGGACGACGACGGGCGCGTTCACGAGGGCGCGGCACACGGCCACCCGCTGCGCCTGCCCGCCGGAGACCTGCCCGGGCCGGTGGTCGGCGCGGTGGGCGAGGCCGAAGCGCTCGAGCAGCGCCCGTGCCCGGTCCTCGAGCGTCTGGCGCTCCAACCCGGCGTAGAGGCCGGGCTCCACCACGGAGTCCAGGATGGGGCGGGACGGGTCCAGCTCCGAGTCCTGGAACACGAATCCCACGGAGGTGGCGCGCAGGCGGGAGCGCTCCCGGTCCGGGCGGGTGGAGGCGTCGACGTCGCCGAGGCGCACCACTCCGGAGGTGGGCGTGAGCATGAGCCCGAGCACGTACAGGAGGGTGGACTTGCCGCGCCCGGAGGGCCCGGTGAGGGCGGTGACGGCGCCCGGCGTGAACGCGTGGGTGAGGCCGTCGAACAGCTCCTCGGCGGCGCGGGTATAGGCGAAGCGCAGGTCCTCGACGGCGAGGGCGGCGGGGACGACGGGGGCGGCGGGCGTGCCCGGGGTGGCGGGCCCCGTCATCGGGTGCCGTTCAGCACGCGCACCTGCTCGCCGGCGTCCACGCCGTCCACGACGGCGAGGCCGTCGGCGGAGCCGAGGACGGTGACGGTGCGGTCCTCCGCGGCGCCGTCCCGGACCACCGTGACCGTCGCGGCGCCGTCTGGCTGGGTGCGCAGGGCGGACACGGGGACCACGGGCCCGGAGACGGGCGGGACCACGCTGACCTGGGAGAGCAGGGAGGTGGTGGCGTCGGCGGGCAGGGTGTCGCAGTCCTCGCCGCAGACCACGCCGCCGTCCGGGGCGGTGAGGGTGATGCGGATCAGGCCCTGCTCGTCGGAGGTGGACTCGCCGGCGACGGCCTTCCATTCGTGTTCGCCGTGGGGCACGGTGACCTGGGTGCCGGCCGGGATGAGGGCGGCCTGCTCCTGGTTGACCTCGAGGGCGAAGTCCGGTTGGTCGCCGGGGCGGGCCACCACGTTCTCGCCGCCGGCGAGGGTGGTGCCGACGGCGGTGGTCTTCGCGTCCACGCTGAGGGGCGCGGGGAGGGCGTCGAGGACCACGAGCTGGCCGAGCTCCACGGTGTCCGCGGCGGGGTAGCCGCGTTCGGTGAGCCAGTCGTCCCAGGCGTCCGCGGTGGCCTCGTCCCACGTGCCGGTGGCCTCCACCTTCGCGCCGGTGGCGGCGAGCATGCGCTGGAACGCGGCGACGTCGTCGCCGGAAGTGCCCTCCCCGAGAGGGCGCCACTGGGGAAGCTCGCCCTGGAGGACGAGCACGGGCTTCTGGGCGACGGCGTACAGCACCTCCCCGGCAGCCACCTCGCCGGACTCTCCGGCCCGGGTGACGACGCCGGTCAGCGCGTTCACCGCCGCCGGCGTCTGCTCGCGCGACACGGAGACGCCGAGGGTGATGACGCGGCCGAGCTCCTGCTCGGCGACGGTGACGAGGGCGCTCGCGGCCGGACGCTGCTCGGCCTGAGCCGGAGGGGTGAGCGTGACCCGGCCGGCCCAGAAGGCGAGCGCGGCGACGGCCACGAGCGCAAGGACGAGGGCGGCCCAGCGGGCGGGGCGATTCATCCGGATGACCCCCAGAAGACATCCTGCGGCGGAAGCTCCGGGCATGTCTGCGCGACCTCGGCCTGGCGTTCTGCCGACACGCCCCTCATGCTGTCCGCGAAGGGCCACCACTGGTGGCGGCCTGGAGTGTAGAACGCGGAGACGAATGCCTCTTTGGAGGGGCGCGCGGAGGTGTCGACCGTGTAGCCGTAGGCCTCGAGACACGGGATGAGGTATTGGTCCCAGTAGTCATAGACGAGGCGGAGCTGCGGATCGGTCCAGTCCTGGGTGTAGCTCGGATCCACCGGGTGCTGTGCGTAGCAGGTCACGTAGGCCGCCTCGAAAGCAGACCTCTGGGACTCAGGTGGGGTGTCGATCTGAATTCCCCCGGTCGGACCGACCGAGTTCGGCCACCCGGCCTCGGCCAGGCATGTGGACACCATGCGGTCCGACTCGAGGGACGTGGCGTACCACCCGGAGCGCTCCACCTGAGGCGGCGCGGGCATTCCCGCCCCCTGAGCGTGCCGCGCGACTTGCTCACGGTAGGCGCGCTCCTTCTCCGCCTCCGTCGTCAGGAGGGGTTCGATCCTCTCGGTGGGAACCCACTGCGAGGCGTCCCAGGTCTTCTCGGCCGTCGCGGTGGGGGGAGCGGCGACCGTGGATGAACCGCCGAGGCCCGCAGACTCCCGACCGACGCAGCCGGTGAGGGTCAGGGCGACGGCCGCCACCAGGGCGGCCGTCGCAGGAATGCGTAATGAAGTCATCGGTGCCGGCGAGTCAGTACGGGTAGTAGCAGTAGCCGTAGGTGCCCGACAGGAGGAGTCCTGCGCTGCAGTCCTGCCGACCGGAGTCCGTCAGCGCCTGCGCTGGCACCGCACCGGAGACGGCCAACGGTCCAGCGACGGCCACGCCGGCACCGACCTTAGAAATCCGCTGCTTCATACCCATGTCGCTCCTCTTTATGGTTCACGCTCAGTCGTGATCTACATCACACTCTATGAAGGTGCTCGCCCTGTGTCCAGAGAATTCTCGGTCGGTCCACAGACGTGCCCCACCAGGGAGTCAAGAGGGTCCTGCGCGTGACGGATGCGCAATCTCAGGGGACGAATGAGCGCGGCCACACCGGCAGGGGTGGCCCGACGATCGGGTTTCGATACTCCCGTCACCGCCGCGCGCCCTAGCCCCGTACACCTCCGGCTCCGGAGAGGTGCGGGCTCGTGAAACTCACCGGCACCTGGATCGAGAAGGTCATCGGGTGGTCCCGTGTCGCAGCGACGCCAGCGGCCAGTGGCTGGGCGCCGGCGCCATCCAGCCCCGGCCTCAGCGGGCGTCCTCGCGCGCGGCGGGCGCGCCGTCGTCGTCCTGCTCCTCCGCCTGTTCCCCGCCCTGGAACTGGCTCCTGTACAGCCGGAAGTACGCGCCGCGAGCGGCCAGCAGCTGATCGTGCGAGCCCTGCTCCACGATGTCGCCGTCCTCCATCACGAGGATGACGTCCGCGTCCCGGATGGTGGAGAGGCGGTGGGCGATCACGAAGCTCGTGCGGTCCGAGCGCAGCGCCGCCATCGCGCCCTGGACCAGCACCTCGGTGCGGGTGTCCACGGAGGAGGTGGCCTCGTCCAGGATCAGGAGCGAGGGCTGGGCCAGGAACGCACGGGCGATGGTGATGAGCTGCCGCTCGCCCGCGGACACGTTGGCGGCGTCCTGCTCGATCACGGTGTCGTAGCCGTCGGGCAGGGTGTGCACGAAACGGTCCACGTAGGTGGCCTTCGCCGCCGCGACGACCTCCTCGTCCGTGGCGTCGAGTCGGCCGTAGCGGATGTTCTCCCGGATGGTCCCGCCGAAGAGCACGGCGTCCTGGAGCACCATGCCGGTGGCGGCGCGCAGCTCGCCGCGGCTGACCGTGCGGGTGTCCACGCCGTCCAGCAGGATCCGCCCGCCGTCCACCTCGTAGAACCGCATGATCAGGTTGACCAGGGTGGTCTTGCCGGCACCGGTCGGCCCGACGATCGCGACCGTCTGCCCCGGCTCCGCCACGAAGTTCAGGTCCGTGATGAGCGGCTTCTCCGGCGTGTAGGAGAAGCGCACATGCTCGAACTCCACGCGACCGCGCAGCGGGCGCGGGAGGTGGGCGACGCCGTCGGGCCCGGGGATGGCGGAGGGCGCCGTTTCCCGAACGAAAGCGCTCTCGGAGGGCGCCGTTTCCCAAACGAAAGTGCCGTCGGGGGTGCGGGCGGGGGTGCCATCAGGGGTCTCCTCCGGCTCGTCGAGGAGCTCGAAGGTGCGCTCAGCCGACGCCACGCCGGAGATCAGCATGTTGGACATGCCGGCGATCTGCCCGAGCGGCTGGTTGAACTCGCGCGAGTACTGGATGAACGCGGTGACGGCGCCGAGGGTCATCTGCCCGTTGGCCACGCGCAGGCCGCCGACCACCGCGATGCCCACGTAGCCCAGCCAGTTCACCCACTGCATGATCGGCATGATCATCCCCGAGTAGAACTGCGCCGTGAACGCGGCCTCGTACAGCTCCTCGTTGCGCTCGTCGAAGCGCGCGGCCATGTCCCGCTGACGGCCGAACACGGTCACCAGCTCATGCCCCGTGAACGACTCCTCGATGTGCCCGTTGAGCCGGCCCGTCTCCCGCCACTGCGCGGAGAAGAGCGCCTGGGACTTCTTGCCGATCACGCCCACCACCACGCCGGCCACCGGCAGCGCGATCAGGGCGATGAGCGCCAGCTGCCAGGACAGCCAGAACATCATGCCGACGATGCCGATCACGGTCAGCGCCGAATACACGAGCGAGGCGAACGCCTGTTGGAGGGCCTGCTGGACGTTGTCCACGTCGTTGGTGGCGCGGGAGAGCAGGTCGCCGCGCTGCCCGCGGTCGAAGTAACTCAGCGGCAGCCGGTTGATCTTGGCCTCGATGTCCTCGCGCAGGCGGAAGACGATGCGCATGACGATGTCATTGAGCACGCGGCCCTGCAGCCACATGAACAGCTGGGCCACGAGGTACATGCCCAGGACGATGAGGATCAGCCGGCCCAGCTCGGTGAAGTCGATCCCCTCGCCCGGCGTGAACGCCATGCCGGAGAGCATCTCTGCGGCCTGGTCCTCGCCCTGGGCGCGCAGCCCGTCGATGACCTGCTCGCGGCTCAGCCCGCCGGGCATCTGCGCGGAGACCACGCCGCCGAAGATCACGTCCATCGCCCGGCCCAGGACGTGCGGGGCCCACACGTTGAGCACGACGGCGACCAGCACCATCAGCGCGACCACCACCAGGCCCAGCTTCTCCGTGCGGAACAGGCTCATGAGCCGCTTCGCGGACGGCCAGAACGCCTTGGCCTTGCGGGCCGGCCCGCCGCCCCAGTCGTCGGTGGCGCCCTGCTCCTGGATCTCGAGGATCTCCTCGTCCGTCAGGTGCTCGCTCATGCCACGTCCTCCGCGGTCAGCTGGGAGTCCACGATCTCCCGGTAGGTCTGGTTGTCCGCCAGCAGCTCGGCGTGGGTGCCGCGGCCGACCACGCGGCCCTCGTCCAGCACGATGATCTGGTCGGCGTCGGTGATGGTGGCCACCCGCTGGGCGACGACGATCCGGGTCACCCCGGCCGCCGCGCGGTCGAGCGCCGCCCGCAGCCGCGCGTCGGTGGTGACGTCCAGGGCGGAGAATGAGTCGTCGAACACGAGGACCCGCGGCTCGGCCACGAGGGCACGCGCGATGGACAGGCGCTGGCGCTGGCCGCCCGAGACGTCCGTGCCGCCCTGAGACAGCCGCGAGTCCAGACCGGAGGCCGCCGCCTCTCCCTTGCCGGTGGTGCGGGCGCGCACGAAGTCGGCGGCCTGGGCCGTCTCGAGGGCCGCCCAGATGCGCTCGTCCGAGGCGTCCGGGGCCCCGAACTGCATGTTCTCCCGCACGGTGCCGGAGAACAGGTACGGCTTCTGCGGCACGAGGGCCACGGCCTCGGTCAGCTCGGCCCGGGCCAGGTCGGTCACCGGCACGCCGTCCACGAGCACCTCGCCGGACGTCGCGTCGTACAGCCGCGGCAGCAGACTGATCAGCGTGGACTTGCCGGAGCCGGTCGAGCCGATGATCGCCGTCGTGGTGCCGGGGGCGACGGCGAAGCTCACGTCGTCGAGCACCGGCGCCTCGGCGCCGGGGTACTGGAAGGTGACGTGGCGCAGCTCCACGGCGCCGTCGCGACGCGCGGGGGTCACCGGGCGGACCGGCTCACCGAGCGTGGGGACGGTGTCCAGGACCTCGCCGATGCGGCCCGCGGAGATCACGGCGCGCGGGAGCATCATCATCATGAAGGTGCCCATCATCACCGCCATGAGGATCTGCAGCAGGTACTGCATGAACGCGGTGAGCGCGCCGACCTGCACGAGCCCCGCGTCCACGCGCTCGCCGCCGAACCACAGGACGGCGGCGGTGGCGAGGTGGAGGATCATCGTGATGACCGGGCCGAGCAGCACGAACAGCCGGCCGATCCGCACGGAGGTCTCCGTCAGGGCGGCGTTGGCGTCCGTGAACCGGCGTGTCTCGTGGCGCTCGCGCACGAACGCGCGGACCACGCGGATGCCCTGGATCTGCTCGCGCAGCACGCCGTTGACGTCGTCGATGTTGTCCTGCATCCGCTGGAACAGCGGCATGAGACGGGCGACGATCCACGCCACGATCACCAGCAGCACCGGCACGGAGACCCACACGAGCCAGGACAGGCCCGGGTCCTCGCGGATGGCCATGATGATGCCGCCGACCGCCATGATCGGCACGGCCACCATGAAGTTCAGGGCCATGAGGGTGAGCATCTGGACCTGGTTGACGTCGTTGGTGCCGCGCGTGATGAGGGTCGCGGCGCCGAAGCGGCCGAGCTCCTCCGCGGAGAACGCGTCCACGCGGGTGTAGACGGCGCGGCGCAGGTCCCGGCCGACGCCCATCGAGGCCTTCGCCCCGAACCACACGGCGGCGATCGCGGCGACCACCTGCACCAGCGCGACGCCGAGCATCACGAGGCCGATGTCCCAGATGCGGGCGGTGTCGCCGCGGGCTACGCCCTCGTCGATGATGCGGGCATTGAGGCTGGGCAGGTACAGCATGGCCAGCGTGCTGATCAGCTGCAGCACGACGACGGCCGCGACGGCGCCGCGATAGCGCCGGCCGTGACGGCGGAGCAGGGTCCAGAGCATGGGGCTCCCAGGGAGTCGGGATGGGCGCGCGGCCGCGTGGGCTGCAGTGAGGTGGGCCGAAGGGGGCCGGGCTCATTGTGCCCCAGCCGCGGGAGGGCGCGGGCAGCAGCCGTCGTCGAGGGGACGCGGGCGCACCCCGGACAGCCGGCTGCCGAACCACCCGCTGGCGGACCCGTACGAGGACTGAGCGACGCCAGACGGGGGGCGTGAGCCAGACGTTTCCGCGGCTGAGGGTCCCTCAGAACAGCACGAACATCTGGCTCACGCCCCCGGAACGCCTGGCTCAGCGCCCGAAGAGCCTCGCGAAGAACCTTGCGGCCCCGGCACGGCCCGCGCGGGCTGCGTCGCGCTCGGCATCAGGGTGACGGCCATCGCACCACTGCGCCGCGGGGACGACGGCCTTGAGGGACTCGACGTGCCGGCCGCATCCGGCCCAGGTGGCCCTGCGGCAGACGGGTCAGCGCGCCGGACGGCACATGAGGGATCCTTTCGGCGAGGGGGCTTCGGGGTGGCCGGTCAGGCCAGGGTCATGAAGAGCTTCTCGAGCTCGGCGACGGTGAGCTTCTCCTCGTCCTCCGCCTTCTCGGGGTCGGCGAGGCAATACTGCATGGCGGATGAGACGACCGCGAAGCCGGCGCGATCCAGCGCGGTGGAGACGGCGGAGAGCTGCGTGACCACGTCCTTGCAGCGACCCTCGCCCTCGACCTCGCGGATGACGGCGTCCAGCTGGCCGCGGGCCCGCTTGAGGCGGTTGAGGATCTTGCGCTGGGTCTCGGCGTCGGCGGTGCGCACGGCGACCTCCTTTGTCACGGTGGCGGGGAGGGGAATCATATCCCCAGGGGTATCCGGCGACGTCGCCGGATGTCACACGAGGAGACCGATGAGCTCCCGGACGAGGATCACCAGGCCCATGGCCAGCACGAACCAGCCGAAGCCCTTCTTCAGCGCCTTCTCCGGGACCCGCTTCATGAGCGGAACGCCGATCAGCGCACCGACCACGGCCACACCGGTGACCCACAGCAGCAGGTCCCACGGCAGCGTCACGCTGGTCAGGTAGCCGCCGAGGCCCGCGAAGGACTTCATGGCGATCACCAGCAGGGACGTGCCCACCGCAGCGGACATCGGCAGGCCGCCGAGCAGGACCAGCGCAGGGACCACGAGGAACCCGCCGCCGGCGCCGACGATGCCCGTGACGAAGCCGACGACGACGCCCTCCAGCAGGATCTTCCCGAGCGGGTGGCGGCGGGGCTCGACGTCAGCCGAGGCCTCCACTGAGGGGGCGGCCGCCGGCTGCGTCTTCTTGGGCCGGATCATGGCCCACGCCGTGAAGAGCATCATCACCGCGAAGGCGATCAGCAGCAGGGTCCCCGGCAGGAAGCCGCCGACGACGCCGCCCAGGAGGGCACCCACCATCGAGGCCGCGCCGAAGATCAGGCCGGTGCGCCACCGGACGGTGCCGTGCCGCGAGTGCAGCAGCACTGAGACCAGCGAGGTCACACCCACCACGAACAGGGAGCCCGCGATGGCCTGCTTCGGCTCGAGGCCGGCCACGTACGTCAGCAGGGGCACCATCAGGATCGACCCGCCGCCACCCATGAGGCCGAGCAGCAGGCCGACCACGAGGGCCAGGGCGAGGACGATCCACATCACGGGTCAGCTCCGCTTCCCCGCGCCGGTGGGGATGCGGCCGATCACGTCGCCCGCGGAGCGCTCCTGCGCGGGGCGGTTCCACGGCATCTTGGCCAGCACGGACGCCATGGCGCACGTGTTGGACACGGCGGAGAAGGACAGGCCCGCGCCGATCGCGGCGGGGATGAGGCCGAACCGCTTCGAGCCGACCTGGGAGGCCACGGCCCCGACCAGCGCGATGGACCCGGCGGTCATGCGGACCTGACGGTCCATGGACCAGCGGTTGCCGCTGCGGACGACCTCGCCGCCGGCCTCGGCGTAGGCGGAGATGCCGCCCTGCAGGACGCGCGCGGAGGTGAAGCCGGCCTGGGCCAGACGGTCCTGGGCGGTGCCGGCCCGGCTGCCGGACTGGCAGACGAGCACCGCGGTGCCGTCCAGGCGGGCGGCGACCTCGTCCGCGTGCTCCTGGAGCAGGTCCAGCGGCACGTTGTAGGAGCCGGCGATGTGCTCGGTCTCGAACTCGCCGGGGGTGCGCACGTCCAGCACGACGGCGTCGGGGCGGGCGGCCAGCTCGGCCTTCAGGTCGCGCGGGGCGACGGGGGACAGGGTGACGCTCATGGGAGGGGCTCCTCGGGGTTGGTCTGGGGGTGTGTCAGGACTGCTGCCAGGCGGCGTAGCTGCCCTCGAGCTCGATCACGTCGAACCCGGCGCGGCGCAGCGCCTGGGCGGCCACGATGTTGCGCAGGCCGGACTGGCAGAAGGTCACCAGGGTCTTGTCCTTCGGCAGCTCCTCCTGGTGGAAGAGCACCTTGCCGGCGTTCAGCTGCCGGGCGTCCGCCACGGTGCCGTGGGAGAACTCGGTCTTGTTGCGCACGTCCACCAGCACGGTGTCCTGCTCCGCGCCGACCTCGCCGGCCTCGATGCGGGACCGCAGCTCGTCGGCCTGCACGGTGGGCACCGGCTCCAACGTGAGGCCGTCCACGGAGGTGGTGAACGCGGCGGCGGCGTCGACGCCCACGCGGATCATGTGGTCGCGCATCGTGTGCGCGTCCTCGCGGTCCTCGGCGAGCAGGACGAGGGCGGCGTCGTCGCTCTCCGGGTCGTAGGCCCAGCCGGCGTGCGTGGCGACCTTGCCGCGGGACGGAAAGGCCAGCGCGCCCGGCACGGTGCCGGCGAGGATCTCGTCCACACCGCGGGTGTCCGCGAACACGGCGCCCTCGGCGAGCGTCGCCTGCACGCCCCCGGCGTCCAGCTCCTCGAGCTCGGGCAGCTCGCCCAGGATGGCTGGCCCCTGCTTGTTCTGGCGCTTCATGCGGGCGAAGTAGGCGTGGGCGTCGGGCTGGCCGTCGAGCAGCTCGTCGATGAAGCCCTGCTCGTCGTCGTTCTTCAGGTAGTCGGACCACCACGCGTACTTGCGCTCGTAGCCGACCGTGGTGGAGGGCAGCGCGCCGAGTGCCTTGCCGCAGGCGGAGCCGGCGCCGTGGGCCGGGAACACCTGCACGTGGTCCGGGAGGGTCAGGAACTTCGCCTTGAGGGAGGCGAAGAGCTGCTGGGCGCCCTCGAAGCGGGTGTCGACGCCGCCGGCGGCCTCGTCCAGCAGGTCCGGGCGGCCGAGGTCGCCGGAGAACACGAAGTCGCCGGTGAGCATGTAGCCCGGGGCGTCCGCGAAGGCGCCGTCGGTGACGAGGAAGGACAGGTGCTCGGGGGTGTGGCCCGGGGTGTGCACGGCCTCGACGGTGATGTTGCCGAGCGTCACCGTGTCGCCGTCCTTGAGGAGGTTGCCCTCGAAGCCGTAGGCCCAGTCCTCGCCGCCCTCGCCGGACAGGTGGATCTGGGCGCCGGTGGCGTGGGCCAGCTCGCGGGTGCCGGAGAGGTAGTCCGCGTGGATGTGGGTCTCGGTCACGTGGGTGATGGTCATGCCGTTCTTGGCGGCCAGGTCCAGGTACACCTGGATGTCGCGGCGGGGGTCCACCACCATCGCCTCGTTCTTCGCCTGGCAGCCGATCACGTAGCTGGCCTGGGCGAGGTCCTCGTCGTAGATGCGCTCGAGCAGCATGGTTCTCCTCCGGGTCGGGGGGTCTCGATGTCCATCCGATACCCCCTGGGGTATGTCGAGAACGAGCGTAGGGTATACCCCCAGGGGTATGCAAGAGAGAGGGTGAGCCCGGGCGGCGACGGGAAGGGACGGCACGGTCGGGAGACGTCGCCAGGGGGCGTGAGCCAGATGATTCCGCTGCGGATCGGGCGTCAGAACGGCAGAAACGTCTGGCTCACGCGGCGGGGGGCGTGAGCCAGATGATTCCGCTGCGGATCGGGCGTCAGAACTGCAGAAACGTCTGGCTCAGCGCCCGGGGTCCTCAGAGCAGGGGACGCAGTGGTACCAGCAGGGCCTCGACCACGCGGGCGAGGCCGTGACGGTCCTCCCAGCGCGGGGTGTCGATCCGGACGGCCCGCTGGGCGTCGAGAGCGAAGATCTCCTCCATCCGGGCGGCGAAGTCGCGGTCCACGACCACCACGTTGGACTCGTAGTTGAAGCCCAGGGAGAGGCGGTCGACGTTGGCCGAGCCCACGGTGGACCAGATGCCGTCCACGGTGGCGGTCTTCGCGTGGATCATGCTGGCCCTGTACAGCAGGATCGTGATGCCGGCCTCGAGCATCTTCCCGAAGAAGCCGCGCGAGGCCCAGTCCGCCACGATGTGGTTGGAGTCCTCCGGCACCATCACCTGCACGTCCACCCCGCGCCGGGCCGCGTGCAGCAGCGCCTCGAGGACCTGCTGGTCCGGGATGAAGTACGGCGTGTTGATGAGGATGCGGTGCTGCGCCCGCTGGATGGCGTCGAGGTAGCTCAGCCGGATCGGGTAGACCAGGAGCGGCGGCTGGTTCGCGGCCACGGTGACGCGCGGGTCCCACGTGTCCGGGGGGCGCCAGGACATCTGCTCGCCCGCGCGGTGGTGGGCGTTCCACTTGATGGAGATCGACTGGCCCAGCGCCCACACCGCCGGGCCGCGCTCACGCACGTGGGTGTCCCGCCACAGGCGGGCGTAGTCGTCGCCGATGTTGAAGCCGCCGGCGAAGCCGACCTCGTCGTCCACCACCATGATCTTCGAGTGGTTGAACCCGCTGTGCCGGACCACGCCTCGCCAGATCGGGCGGGCGAAGGCCGGCAGCCGGAACACGTGGATGCGCGGGTCCAGCTGACGGTAGAAGCGGGGCGGGACCACGAGGTTCCCGAACCCGTCGTAGGAGACGTAGACCTCCACGCCGCGCGCGGCCGCCCGGTTGAAGGCGTCCATGAACCGCTGGCCCGTGGGGTCGCCCTTCCAGATGAAGGTCTCGAACTTGATGATCCGCTGCGCTCCGTCGATCGCGGCGATCATCTCCTTGTAGAGGTCCTCACCCGAGGTGAAGATGCGCAGCTCGGAGCCCTCCACGTGGGCGTCAAACACGCCGGGGTTCGGCGCGGGTCGGCGCACTCGGCCGCCGCGCTTGACCATGTCCACGCCGGTGAGCCCGGCGGCGACCGTCAGCGGCAGTCCCACGAGACCGACGCCCGCGGCCACGGCCGCTCCCCGGAGGAGACGACGGACCGGCAGGCGGGACAGGGACGGCAGGGACGGTCGACGCATTCGCTCAGTCTACTCAGGGCCCCGTCAGCGCGGATCGGTCGAGCGGCGCATCTCGGTCCAGGCCGCGCTCACCTCGGAGCGCATGCGCACGAGTTCGATCGCCGTCTCCTGCAGCCTCCGGGCGCTCTCGCTCTCGGGGATGTACTGCCGCACCCGCTGGGCCTGGTCCTCCGCGGAGACGTCCACCATGACGGCGATCGAGTGCGCCACCAGGCGGGACTCCGCCCCGGTGCGTCGGCTCGCGTAGACGCGCAGCGCCACATGCATGGACCGCTCCGTGGTGTTCACCAGGAGGGCCTCCACGCGCACGAGGTCGCCCACGTGGATGTTCCGCACGAAGCGCACACCGCCGCCGAACACCGCGACCACGGATTCATGTCCGGTCCAGCGGGCGGCGCAGACGGCGGCCGCCTCGTCCACCCAGCGCAGGATCGCGCCCGCGTTGATGGTGCCGCCCACGGTGGCCTCCGCGTTGGGGGCCAGGAACGCGAGGGTGCTCATCTCCTCGGGGGCCTCCCCGGGCGCGGGGAACGGCAGTCGGGCCATGCCGCGCTCGACGGCGCGGCGGGCCACGGTGGAGCGGCGGGCCTGTTCGTCGCGCTCGATCTGGCCGGGGGTCGAGGGCTCCCAGACCGGCACGGTCACGGGCACCCCGCCCTCCTCCGCGGCGTAGACCACGAGGGACGAGGTGGCGACCACGGGGTCGCCGTCGTCGTCGCGGATCTCCGGCAGCAGCAGGCGGGTCTGGACGTGCACCTCGGCGCCGTCCGTGTGGACCACGCGCGCCTGCACCACAGCGCGGCGGTCCACCGGCACGGGGTGCCGGAACTGGGTGTGCCCCATGTAGCGGGCACGCACGAACGTCCCGGCCCAACTCGCCGCGACGGCGTAGCCGGCCTTCTCGATCCAGGAGATGACGGTGCCGGCGTCCACCAGGCCGGTGGGATGATCGAAGCTGTCCGCCCGGAATTCGAGGGCGAGGGCTCCGGGGGGTCTCATGCCGTCGAACGTATCACCCGAGTCCGGGCCCTGTGCGGCCGGTCACGCCCCGTCCAGGAGTCTGCGGGGAACCTCCCGGCCGCGCCCCAGGCGGGTCCGCGCACGGGGGACAATGGACCCATGACCGCCTTCGACCGTCTCCCCCTGCCCGCGGAGCCCCAGACTCCGCACGACCGCCTGCGCCGCCGCACCGAGGCCGCCGTCGCCGAGCGCGGGGAGGCCGCCGTCGCCGGGCTGGCGGTGCGCCTGATGACCGGCGCGGCCACTCCCGATGACGTCACCTCGGGCGCCGCCCGCGCCCTCACCGGCGACGACGGCGACCTCAGCCCCGCCGCGACCGGCGCCCTGGCCCTGATGCACGCGTGGCACCGCAGCGCGCTGCCCGCCCTGACCGGGGCGCTCACCGCCCCCGAGGCGGACGTCCGCTCGGCGGCCCACCTCGTGCTCGCCTCCCGCGCCGGCTCGCTGCGCCGCGATGCCGCCGTCGACCGCACCCTCGTGGACGCGGTGCGGGCCGGCTGTGCCGACCCGGACCCGGAGGTCCGCGCGTCGGCCGCGTCCGCGCTGGGCGCCCTCGCCCGCCCCGAGGACCTCGAGTCCGCCCTGCCCGTGCTCACCGGCATGGTGATGGACGTGGACGCGGACCTGGCCGCGGCCGCCGAGCTGGCCCTCGAGCAGCTCGCGATCCGCCTGGACCGGCCCGGCCTGCGGGTCAGCCTCGAGGGCTGAGGCGACGCCCGTGCAGTGCCCCCACTTCGACGTCGGCGAGTGCCGTTCCTGCCCGCTGATGGGCGTGCCGTACGCCCGGCAGCTCGCGGACAAGCAGGCCGCGGTCCTGGCCGCCCTGGCGGACGCGGTCGACGCGGACACGGTCGTGGCCGAGCCGTTCGCCTCCGCGGAGGCCGGATTCCGGAACAAGGCGAAGCTCGTGGTCACGGGGTCGGCGGCGGCGCCGCGGCTGGGCATCCTGGACCCGCGCCAGCACCCCCGGCATCACGACGGCGCCGGCGTGGACCTGCGCGACTGCGGCCTGTACGAGGCCGGCATGGAAGGCGTGTTCGACGCGTGCGCGGCGGCGGTGACGGCGGCCGGGCTGGAGCCCTACGACGTCGCCGCCCGCACGGGCGAGCTGAAGAACGTGATCGTGACGCTCTCCCCCGACCGGGAGGCGATGGTCCGGTTCGTGCTGCGCTCCGCCGACCGGCTGGACGCGCTGCGCGCGGCGGTGCCGGGGCTGCTGGACGACCTCGCGGCGCGCGGGACACCCGCCGCCGTGGTGAGCGCGAACCTGCTGCCCGAGCACGTGGCCCTGCCCGAGGGCGACGAGGAGATCGTGCTCGCCGGCGGGCCGACCCTGCGGATGGAACTGAACGGGATCGGCCTGCGGCTGCGCCCGCAGGGGTTCTTCCAGACGAACACCGCGGTGACCGAGGGGCTGTACGCGACGGCGGCGGCGTGGGTCGCCGAGGGCGGTGTGCCGGCGTCGGCGTGGGACCTGTACTGCGGGGTGGGCGGGTTCGCGTTCCACCTGGCCCGGGCCGGCGTGCGCGACGTGTGGGGCATGGAGTCCTCCGCCGAGGCGGTGGCCGCGGCCCGGGAGACGGCCGCGGAGCTCGGCCTGGCCGACCGGGCGCGCTTCTCCGACGGCGACGCCACCTCCGCGCTTTCGTTCGAGAAACGGCGGGCTCCGGAGGCGCTTTCGTTCAAGAAACGGCGGCCCCGCCCGGACGCCGTCGTCGTGAATCCGCCCCGGCGGGGCATCGGCGCCGAGCTGGCGGACGCGCTGGAGGACTCGGGTGTGCCCACCGTCCTGTACTCCAGCTGCAACCCGGCGACGCTCGCGCAGGACCTGGCCCGGATGCCGAGCTATCGGGTGGCGCGGGTGCAGGTGTTCGACATGTTCCCCCAGACCCGGCACGCGGAGGTGCTCACGCTGCTGACCCGGCGGTGACGGAAGCCGGGGCGCGTCACCGCGGGCTCCCCGCCCGACGGTTCCGCTTCTTCAACTCGACGAAGACCTGCAGCAGCGTCAGAGCCGACGGCGCGAGCGCGGGTTGCGTGAGCACGAGCGGTTGCGCACGGGTCAACCCGCCACCCTGCAACGGCCGTCCCGAGTCCCACCGGTTGGCCTTGCGCAGACCACCCTCGTTCCACAGCCGCTCGTCCACCTTGAGCGCCACCTTCATCGTGTGCTCCGACTCTGGCGCCACAGCACGGACTTCCTTCACGTCCGCCCAGTCCACGGACCAGTCCCGCGTCCACACCCGTCGCTCATCGAACGTGACATGCCGAGGCCGGAACAGACCCATCGTCGCGGCGGGAAGCACCGCCAACGCCAGCGCCAACCCGATGAACGACGCCACACGCCACACCCCGAACCCGGCCGAGACATCCTCCGGCGGCCGGAAGATCACCCACACGAACACCGCGATGCACACCACGACGATCAGCCACAGGAGCAACCACCGCGCCGGACGCACCCGCGCCTGCACCGGCAGACTCGCCAGGATCTCCTCCCGCGTCGCCTTCTTCCGCAACCGCGTCGGCTTCGCATCCATCACTTGCTCATCATCCAGTTCATGAGCCCTTCGCCCCCCGGCCATCTCCGCCGAGTGTGTCCTGCTCGTTCCCGGGCCACGCTTCCGGCGCGCGGGGGCACACGTCCGCCCCGTCGGCACGACCCTATTCCCGGAACCCACCGCGCCGCAGCGACATCACCGCAGCTGAGAACCGCTGTGATGTCGCTGCGGTGCGGTCGGCCGGAACGACGGCGCGCTCGCTGCGGTGAACATCGCCGCGGCACTCCCCGTGCGGCCCCACTTCCCCGCCCGTAGGCTGGTTCCCATGTCGCAGACGCTCACCCCCGCCGCTCCGCAGGACCTGAACGCCCGCCGTCACCGGCTCCGCCGCTACCGCGCCGTCATCTTCGACATGGACGGGGTCATCACGGACACCGCCGGCGTGCACGCGCAGGCGTGGAAGGAGCTCTTCGACGGGGCGCTGCCCGCCGTGGGCGCGCTGCCCGCCAACGCCGCCGTCGTCGCCGCGGACCCGGACGTGCTGCGTCCCTTCGACGCCGCCGCCGACTACCTGCACCACGTGGACGGGCGCCCCCGCGAGGACGGGGTCCGCACGTTCTTCGCCTCCCGCGGCCTGAGGGTGCCGGAGGCCGACGCCCCCGAGGCGGACGCCGCCCCGGAGCTGACCGTCCTCGCCCTCGCCGAGCGCAAGCAGGGCTACTTCGAGCAGGTCCTCGAGCGCGACGGCGTCCGCGTGTTCCCGGAGGCCCAGGACCTCCTCGAGCGGCTGCGGGCCAAGGGTGTGCCGGTCGCACTGGTCACCAGCTCCAAGAACTCCCGCGCCGTGCTCACGGCCGGCGGCGTGCTGGACTTCTTCCCCGTGATCGTGGACGGGAACACCGCCGTCGAGCGCGGGCTGCCGGGCAAGCCGGACCCGGCGATGTTCTGGGAGGCCGCCCGCGAGCTGGGCGTCGACGTCGCGGACGCGATGGTCCTCGAGGACGCCGTCTCCGGCGTGAAGGCCGCCTCGGACGGCCGCTTCGGCCTCGTGATCGGCGTGGACCGCGAGCCCGAGCTCGGCAAGGGCCGACTCAAGGCGGCCGGCGCCCACCTGGTGGTCCAGGACTACGGGACCCTGCATCTGGAGGACCGCACCACCACCCCGTTCGACCCCGCGTGGGTGCTGCGCTGGGACCGCTTCGACCCGGCCTCCGAGGGCACGCGCGAGGTGCTGTGCACCCTGGCCAACGGGTACTGGGGCACCCGCGGCGCTGTGCCCGGCACGCACATCTCCTCCGTCCACTACCCCGGCACCTACATGGCCGGGGTGTTCAACCGGCTGACCTCGATGGTCCAGGGCCGGGTCGTGGAGACCGAGCACATGGTCAACATCCAGGACTGGACCCCGCTCGTGGTGACCCCGCGCCACGGCCGCCCGCTGCTGCCGGGTGAGGAGAACCTCGTGGAGTACGGCCAGGAGATGGACCTGCGCCGCGGCGTGCTCTCCCGCACCATGACCTTCGAGGACGAGCAGGGCCGGCGCACCACGGTCCACACCCGACAGTTCACCCCGCTGGCCAACCGGCACCTCGCCGCGATCGAGCTGACCGTCGTGGCGGAGAACTGGTCCGGGGACCTCACGGTGCGCTCGAAGATCGAGGGCCGCGTGGCCAACCTCAACGTCTCCGACGACCGCACCCTCGCCAACCAGCACCTCGAGCCGGTCCAGGCCCGGGAGATCGACGGCGAGACCGTCCTGCTCGAGACCGCCACCAACCAGTCCGGCATCCACGTGGCCGTGGCCACCCGCACCCGCCAGGTGGCGCCGGTGGGCCACCACGAGCCCATCCGCCGCCCCGTGGACGGCTCGGACCTGGTGGTCGGCCAGGACATCCTCCTCCACGTGGACGAGGGCGTGCCGCTCGTGCTGGAGAAGATCGCCGCCGTCGCCACGAGCCACGACCACGCCAACGCCTCCGTGTGGGAGTCGGCGGTGAAGGACGTCCAGCGCGCCCAGAACTTCCGCAACCTGCTGACCCTGCACGAGCAGCGCTGGGGCACCAACTGGGACCGGTTCTCCGTGCGCATCGACCTGGCCGAGCCGTACCGGCATCAGCGCCGCTCCACGGCGGCGGAGGCCGGCGGCGAATACGCGCCGCCCGTCGTCGACGCCGGCCACTCGGCCCCGGTGGGGTCCGCGGTCCCGATGGGCAAGGACGGCGCGTCGCTGCGCCAGCAGCTCGCCCTGAACCTGCACACGTTCCACGTGCTCCAGACGGCCTACGGCCGCCGCCGGGACCTGGACGCCTCCGTGGGGGCACGCGGCCTGCACGGCGAGGGCTACCGCGGCCACATCTTCTGGGACGAGATCTACGTCTACCCGATGCTCACGCTGCGCCGCCCCGAGATCACCCGGGGCCTGCTGATGTACCGCTACCGGCGTCTCAACGAGGCCCGCGCCAACGCCCAGGCCGAGGGCTGGGCCGGTGCCATGTACCCGTGGCAGTCCGGGGCGGACGGCTCCGAGGAGACGCCCACCGAGCTGTGGAACCCGCGCTCGCGCATGTGGATGCCGGACAACTCCCACAACCAGCGGCACGTCTCCCTGGACATCGCCTACTCGGTGCTGCGGTACATCGAGATCACGAAGGACACGTCCTTCATCTCGGACTACGGCGCGGAGATGCTCGTGGAGATCTCCCGGTTCTTCATGTCCATGACCCTGCACAACGCCGTCACGGACCGCTACGAGATCCACGGCGTCATGGGCCCGGACGAGTTCCACGACGGCTATCCCGAGACCCCCGGCTCCGGCCTGCGCAACAACGCGTACACGAACGTGCTGACCTCGTGGGTGCTCGCGGAGACCGCCCGCCTGGTCCGCTGGCTGGACACGATCGACGACGGCCTGCCCGAGCTCATGGAGATCTCCGAGGAGGAGATCGAGCGCTGGGAGGAGGTCAGCACCCGTCTGACCGTGCCGTTCTTCGAGGAGGGCGAGGAGGCCGGCATCCTCGCCCAGTTCGAGGGCTACCAGGACCTGCTCGAGTTCGACTGGGAGGCCTACCGCGCCAAGTACGGGAACATCGGCCGCATGGACCTGATCCTGCAGGCCGAGGGCGACGCCACCAACCGGTACAAGCTCTCCAAGCAGGCCGACACCCTCATGCTCGGATACCTGTTCTCCGCCGAGGAGCTGGACCGGATCCTGCGCCGCATGGGCTACGAGCTGCCCGAGGAGGCGTTCGAGCGGATGGTCACGTACTACGAGGCCCGCTCGACGCACGGCTCCACGCTCTCCCGGCTGGTGCACGCGTGGGTGTCGGCCCGCACGGACCCGGACCGGTCCTGGGACCTGTTCACGGAGGCCCTCGAGTCGGACCTCTCGGACACGCAGGGCGGCACCACGAAGGAGGGCATCCACCTGGGCCTGATGGCGGGCACCGTGGACACGGTGATCCGCTGCTACGCGGGCCTCGAGACGCGCGACGACGTCGTCCGGCTGCACCCCCGCATGCCCGCCCAGCTGCCCGGCGCCCGGTTCACCATCCGGTTCCGCCAGCAGCCCGTGGTCATCCAGATGACCCAGCGGGAGGTGACGGTGGCCGCGGGCGAGGGCATGTGGCACGACGTGCCGATGATCATCGCCGGCCGCGAGCACACCCTGTCCCCCGGCGAGAAGCTGACGGTCCCGCTGGGCTGAGGGCCGCCGTCGTCGGCCACCCCACCCCGTCCCTTTGGGGGCGAAAGTGGGCGGTATCCCGCGCGGATACCGCCCACTTTCGCCCCCGGACGCGGGAGGACGCGGGAGGACGCGGCTGCCGCCCCGGCTCAGCGCAGCGGCAGCTCGGCGCGGACCACCCAGCAGCCGCCCAGCGGGCCGGCCGTGAGGGTGCCGCCGAACACGGCCACGCGCTCGCGCATGCCGGCCAGGCCGAAGCCGCTGGCCATCGCGACCACCACGCGGTCGCGGCGGGGCTCGCCCTCGTCCATGGGGCTGGCGATGCACAGCACGAGGCGGTCCGCGCCCTCGAGCTGCGAGGTCAGGCGCACCGTGCCGCGGCGCGGGGCGTGCTTGAGGATGTTCGTCACCGACTCCTGCACCACACGCAGCACGGTCAGCTCCAGGGAGCGCGGCAGCTCGTCCAGCTCGGTCAGCGAGCGCTCGACCGCGAACCCGGCCGCGTGCAGCTGGGCCTCGAACTCGTCGAGGCGGGCCGGCAGGTCCACGACGGCGTCCCCCTCCGCCGTCTGCGCGTTGCGGGAGGAGCCGCGCAGCGCGGTGAGCATGCGGCGCAGGTCCACGAGGGACTGCCGGGCGGCCTCCTCGATGGCCTTCTCCGCGGCGGCCCGTTTGTCCGGGTCCCTCTGGGTGGGCAGCATGGCGGCCTGCATCGAGATCACGGTGAGCCCGTGCGCGACGACGTCGTGCAGCTCCGCCGCGATCCGCTGCCGCTCGGCCTCCGCGGCGCAGGCGGCGGCCTCCTCGGCCCGGCGCAGGGCCGCCTCGCGGTCCCGGGCCCGATGCCGGGATCGGCGGATCATGAAGGCCGGCACCGCCACGCACAGCGCGACGATGAGCGTGATGACCATGACGCCCTTGAGGCTGTCCTCGTCCGCCCACGTGCCGTCGGTGAGGACCTCGCCCGCGACGGTGAGCAGGATGAGGGCGCCCAGGGCGAACCAGACGAACACCCGGTGCGAGTACCGCGTCACCATGGCCGCGCCCAGGACGACCCCGCCACTGAACGCCTGCGGGGTGAGGTGCGCGTGGTCCGCCTCCACGAGGCCCACCAGACCGAACGTGCACCCGAGCAGCACGAACACCGCCGCGAGGGTGGGCTGCCACCCGAACAGCAGCGTGACCAGCACGCTCGCCAGGAACAGGACCCAGCGCAGGAGCGGCTCCCGCCCCTCACCCGTCAGCCCGCCGTCCTCCTCGAGGATGCCCGCGAGTTCGGGGTCGGCGCTCAGCCCGGCGGCCACCGTGGGCCCCAGCATCAGGGTGAGGATCTCCCCCAGCACCATGAGCCCGACGATCACATAGAGGACGATCCGCGTGTGCCGGGAGACGGGTTCCGTGCGCAGGATCGCCGGCAGGCGGGAGCCCAGGGGAGACTCGGCAGGCGGGGGCGACGTCGCCGTCGTCGTCCGAGCCGGGGCGGGCGCCGCGATGCTCATCCGATGTCCACGAGGCCCGCGCGGGCGGCGCGGATGAGGATCTGCACGCGGTCACGGACCTGCCACTTGTCCAGGACCTTGCCGATGTGGGACTTCACCGTGGCCTCCGCGAGGAACAGGGCGCCGGCGATCTCCGCGTTGGAGGCGCCCTTGGCGAGCTCGCGGACCACGTCCAGCTCGCGCTCGGTGAGGCGCTCGTGCGGGGCGAGGGGCTCGGCCGGGCAGGGGGCGGTGTGCTCGGGGGCCGCGGTGACGGCCTCCACCAGGTCCGCGGCCACGCGGGCGGAGAACACGGCGTCCCCGGCATGGACGCGGCGGATGGCGTCCACCACCTCGGCCGGCGGGGCGTCCTTCACGAGGTAGCCGGCGGCGCCGGCGCGCAAGGCGGGCACGAGGTACTGCTCGGAGGAGAAGGTGGTGATCGCCAGGACGCGCACGCCGGGGGCCTCGGCGGAGATGCGCGCGGTGGCCTCGACGCCGTCCATGCGGGGCATCTGCATGTCCATCAGCACGACGTCGGGGGCCAGCGTGCGGGCCGCCTCGAGGGCCTGGACCCCGTCCTCGGCGGAGCCGACCACCTCGAGGTCCTCGGCCTGGGCCACGAAGTGCTCGAGGGCGGTGCGCATCAACGCCTGGTCGTCGGCCACGACTACTCGGATCATGGCGCCCAGCCTAGGAGGCGCACAGGCCGCCGCGCGTCCACCGAAGGTCGACGTCGGCCCCCGCCTCGGGGCGGACCGGGCCGGCTCCCGCGCCCGGCCGGCCACCGCAGTCCCGGCGCCTCCGTGGGCAGAACCCACAACCCCATCGCCTCCGTGGGCAGAACCCACAACCCCGTCGCCTCCGTGGGCAGAACCCACAACCCCGTCGCCTCCGTGGGCAGAAGAGAGGGCACTTCTGCCCACGGAACGCTCTGGCCTGCCGCTTCCGCCCACGGAACCGGGCCGCCCCACCCGGGCCCCGCTCCACCCCCCGCGCGTCACCGCGGCAGCAGGAACCAGCCCATCACGGCCATGCCGAGGATCCCGGCGAGCATGGCCGGCAGCAGCACCACGAACAGGTTCCGCCGCGTCACGGCCCAGCCGGGCATCTGCGGCGACTGCGCCCCCGCGGCCATGCCGTGGGCCACCTGGATGCGAGCGGGCCCGGCGACGATGCCCCAGCCCGCGGCCGCGTTGTGCAGGCCGTTGGACCAGGGCGGGGGGACGCCCAGGGCGGCGCCTGTGTCCATCTGCAGGGGGCCGATCAGGGCCATGGCCCCGGTGTTCGAGGCCGTGATGAAGCCGGCGAACGCGCCGAGGAACGGCATCGCCACCAGGTAGGACTCCCCCATCCCGCTGAGTGCGCCCGCGAGCGCCTGCGAGACCCCGCCGGCGGAGAGGATGAGCCCGAACGCCACGTAGAGCGCGTTGGGGATGGCGGTGCCCACCCACAGCTTCCCGGCCTCGCGGGGGACGCGGCGGCGGGCGGCGGCGTCGAGGTGGAGCAGCCACACGCCCACGCCCACCGCCACGAACGCCCACAGCGCCGGCGTCCCCACGAGGGCCGCCGCCCCCTCGAGCCCGAACGCGCCCTTCACGGTGGTGCCCAGCACGGTGCCGGCCATGAGCGTCAGGTACGGCACCACGTCCCGCCCCGGCCCGGGCAGCAGCCGGCCGCCGCGGATCACGAGCAGCCAGGCCACGGTGAGCACGAACGTGGCGACGGCGCCCGCCGGCGCGGTGCCGACCACGAGGTTCGCCCCCAGGATCAGCGCCCACTGGGCGACCCCGGAGAGCACGGCGACGCCGAGCCAGGGCAGTGTCCGGGCCGGGCCGACGTCGACTCGCATGCCGCGCGCCCCGCGCAGCAGCAGCACCGTGGCCACGCCCGCCACCAGGCAGGCCGGCAGGTTGAACACCGCGGCGGTGACCCCGATCTCCCGGAAGTCCAGGCCGAACAGGCGGGCGCCCATGAGCGTGCCCGGCGCCATGGACCCCCACGGGCCGATGGTGAGCGCGAGGACGGAGATCAGCGCGGACCGGAACGCCGTGTAGCCCAGACCCAGCAGCAGCGGCACACCCACGATCAGGGAGACGCCGAACCCGGTCACGGTCTCGAGGAACGGGATGACGCCGTGCACCATGAGCAGCGCGGTCGCGATCGTGGGGCCGTTGCCCGCCGACAGCCACGCGGCCAGGCGCGCGTGCCCGCCCGAGTACTCCATGACGCGGGACAGGGTGATACCGCCGGCGATGATCGCCAGGATCTCGAGCAGCGTGGGCACGCCGGCGCCGACCGCGCCGCCCAGGTCGCCCGGGGCCACGCCGAAGACCGTGAGGGCCAGCAGCACGGCCACGGCCGTCCCGGCGGCCGGGGCCACCCACGCGGGCAGCCGGGTGAGCAGCAGCACGAGGGTGAGCAGGATGGGTGAGAGCGCGAGCAGCACCTCCACGGCGCACCCCCTCTCCTCGTGTACTGCGCCCCACTGTAGGCGCGGGGTGGGGCCGACACCCCTCCCCTTACTCTGGGGGTCATGACGCAGCCATCCCACCCCGACGACGTCACCCGCGCCCGCCTGATCCCGCCCGTGCCCGTGGCGGTGGCCCCGATGGCCGGCGGCCCCTCGACCCCGGAGCTGGTCGCCGCCGTCGTCGGCGCAGGCGGCGGCGGGTTCCTCGCCGGCGGCATGCGGACGGCCGCGCAGATGCGCGCGCAGGTGGACGCGCTGCGCGCGCTGCTGGGCGCGGAGGGGCCGGACCGCTGGGGCGTGAACCTGTTCGTGCCGGACGCGGTGAACACGGCCATCCCGGACGCGGCGCGCACGGAGGCGGCACGGTCGGCGCGGGCGGCGGCCGTCGCCGCGTACCGGGCGGACCTGACGGCCGACGGCGCCGCCGACCTGCCCACGGCCGCGGACGTGGTCCCGGACCCCGACGCCGAACGGGCCGACTTCGACGCCCTGCTCACCGCCGCCGAGGAGCAGGCGTGGCCGCTGGTCTCCTTCACGTTCGGCCTGCCGGCCGCGGACGTGTTCGCCCGGCTGGCCGCCGCGGGCATCCCGGCCGGGGCCACCGTGACGGACGCGACCGAGGCGCGGGCCGCCCTCGAGCACGGGGCCGCGTTCCTCGTGGTGCAGGGCCACCGCGCCGGCGGGCACCGGGGCACGTCGGACCCGGCCGCGGAGCCGCCCCGCGCCGAGCTGCCGGCGGTGTTGCCGGCGGTGCGCGACGTCGTCGGGACGGGGGCCACGAGCGCCGTGCCCGTGGTGGCCGCCGGCGGCGTGGGCACCGCCGAGGACGTGCGCGCCCTGCTGACCGCCGGCGCGGACGCCGTCTCGGCCGGCACCGCGTTCCTCCTCACCCCGGAGGCGGGCACCTCGGCGGCGCACCGGGCCGCCGTCGCGGCGTGTGCGGCCGGGACACGCTTCTCCGCTGACGACGGCCGGGCCCGCACCGGCCTGACCCGCGCCTACACGGGGCGGTGGGCGCGGTCGCTGGCCACCGCGTTCATGGCGGAGCACCCGGACGCCCCCGCCGCGTACCCCGAGGTCAACGTCCTGACGAAGGGGCTGCGCGCCGCCGCCGCGGCCGCCGGCGACCTCGAACGCGTCCACCTGTGGGCCGGCACCGAGGCGCACCGGGTCCGGGAGGCGCCGGCCGTCGACGTCCTCGCCTCCCTCACGCCCTGAGGACCGCCCCGGATCATCCCGCGGGCTGACGCCGGCCCCTCCGCCTGCGGCCTAGGGCATGTCTGACAATCGTTTGGACCATGCGAGCACAGCATTCAGGACCACAGCGGCCCTGTAGATGATCGCGTACTTGTCATACCGGGTCGCCAGACCCCGCCACTGCTTCAGGTGAGCGTACTGACGCTCGATGACGTTGCGGCCCTTGTAGGCGTCCGCGTCGAGGCTGACGGGGCGCCCGCCGCGGGCACCGCGCCGTCTGCGGTGGCCCTGCTGGTCGGCCGGTTCGGGGATGACCGCTTTGATCCCACGGGCACGTAGGTGGGTGCGGATCGCCCGGGAGGAGTACGCCTTATCGCCCAGCACGGCCTCGGGGCGGGTCCGGGGCCGCCCTACTGGCCGGGTCACGCGCAGCTGCTCCAGAAGAGGAAGCAGCATCGGGGAGTCCCCTGCCTGGCCGGGGGTGATCAGGCTGACCAGCGGCAGCCCGGTCCCATCGACGAGCTGATGGATCTTCGTGCTCAGCCCGCCACGGGAGCGCCCGATGCCGTGATCGGCCGGCTCCTCACGCGGATTCTTGTAGTTCGATCCATCCCCCTGTGTGGCGGGTGATGTTCGTCGCGTGCTGGTGGGCGCGGGCGATCGTGGAGTCCACCGAGACCGACCAATCGATCAGGCCTTCGGCGTCAGCGGCGGCGGTCAGCGTGGCCAGCACCGTGTCCCAGGTGCCTTCTTCGGCCAAGCGCCGATGCCAGGTCCACACGGTCTGCCAGGGCCCGTAGACCTCGGGCAGATCCCTCCAAGCGATTCCGCACCGGTACCGGTAGATGATCGCCTCCACCATGGCGCGGGCGTCGGCGAACGGCCTGCCGGCGCGGCCGGTCCGGGTCGGGAGCATCGGGGCGATCAACTCCCATTGGGCGTCGGAGAGCATCTGGAACCGGGACATGTCCCCAGGGTCTCAGCTGACTCGTGCATCTATTCTCAGACACGCCCTAGGTGTAAGAGGTCATGACGTTGTTGACTCGGGCCGGGGCCAACGAGGCCGGAGGAGCGTCTCCGCAGGAGGTATGAGGCCGATGGTAGTTGTAGTGGTTCACCCACACCGCCAGGGCCTCACGCCGAGCTTGCTCTGAGGTGTAGGGGCGGGCGTAGAGGACCTCATCGACCATCAGCCGGTTGTACCGCTCGACCTTCCCGTTATGGCGCGGGGTGTAGGGTCGGATCCGGTGATGCCGGCCCCCGAGCGAGACCACCTTCGCGGTGAAGTCCGCAGCCCGATAGTTGTTCCCGTTGTCCGTGATCACCCGGTCCACGGTGATGCCGTGGGCGGCGAAGAACGCCCGCGCCCGGCAGTAGAAGCTCACGGTCGTGGCCGCCCGCTCGTCCTCCAACGCCTCGGTGTAGGCCAGGCGGGTGTACCCGTCGATCGCCGAGTGCAGGTAGGTGTAGCCGACCCGCCGGCCAGGCCCGCGCTTGGAAGCACGGCCTGCTTCACTTTCACGTCCGTGGGTGCGCCAGCCGCCCCCGTCTGGGATCTTCCCGATCTTCTTCACATCCAGGTGCACCATGTGCCCCGGCCCTCTCGCGGTGATCTTCTGGGGTCGTTGGCGCAGGTCCTCACCTGTGGGCGCGAGGTCTGGCAACCGGGAGATGCCCAGCCGGTGCAGCCACCTGCCCACCGTTCGGAGGCACACCCGGTGGCCCTCGGAGACGAGGTGGTGATGGATCCGGCGGGCCGACCACTTGCACTCCCGGCGCAGGGTGAGGATCTGGGTGACCAGGGCCGGGTCGAGCTGGGCAGGTGAACGGCGCGGACGGCTGGGCCGGTCGAGCAGCCCGGCCTCGCCCTCGGCGCGGTAGCGGGCCACCCAGGTGGCCACCGTGGGCCGGCTCACCCGGAACTCGGCGGCCACGTGCGCCTGTGGGATCCCGTCGTGCAGGTGGCGGTGGACCATCCTGAGACGGCCGGTGGGGGTCAGGGGTGCGTTAGCGTGAGTCATGAGTGGGTCTTTTCGGGCAGGTGGGTTGTTGAGGAACTTCCATCCTGCGGGAGAGGCCCACTCGTCTCATCTCAGCCGGCGCCTCGTGGCAAGAACCTCATGACCCACAACACCTAGGCTGGCCCGCGTGAACCCCCTGCGCCGCCTCGACCAGTGGACGCGCCTGCACCCCGTGCGCACCGACGTGATGGCCGCCGCGGCACTGTTCACCGTGCTCGTGGCGCTCCCGTGGATCGCGCTCGGGCCGATGGTCGCCCCGGACCCCCAGGGCAGGCAGACGGCCGTCTCCCTCCTGGCCGGGGCCGGCATGGTCCTGCCGTGGGCCGTGCGTCGGGTGCGCCCGGTGGCCTCGGCCGCCGTCGTGACGGCCGCGGCCGTCCTGCACCTGCTCGCCGGGCCCGAGTTCAGCATGTCCCTGCTGATGGTGCCGCTCACCGTCTACAACCTCGCCGCGAACGCGCCCCGGAGCATCTCCGTGGCCGGGCTCCTCACGGGGCTGGCCGGCGGCGTGGCCAACGGGGTGAAGGTGTGGCTGTTCCCGGCGCAGTTCGTCACGCCCGACGGCCTCACCGTCCGCTCCCCCGCGGAGCCGCTGGCCATGGTCATCATGGCGATCGGCTGCGGGCTCATGGTGCTCACCGCGTGGGCGTTCGGCGACGTCGTGCGCAACCGCCGCCTCACCGTGCGCGCCCTCGAGGACCGCGCCCACCGCCTCGAGGTGCAGTCCCGGCAGGAGCGCGAGCTCGCCGCCGCCGACGAGCGCAGCCACATCGCCCGGGAGATGCACGACATCGTCGCCCACTCCCTGCAGGTGGTCATCTCCCAGGCCGACGGCGCCCGGTACGCCGCCGCCGCCAAGCCCGCGCTCGCGGTCACCGCGCTCGAGACCATCGGCCAGACCGGCCGCTCCGCGCTCGCGGACATGCGCCAGCTGCTCGGCGTGCTCCGCGAGACCGGCGAGACCGTGGCCGGGGTGCCCGGCGTGACGGACGACGACGCCCGGCGGCCCGCCGCCGACGCCTCCCCCGACGGCCGCGGCACCCGCCTACCCCCGGGCCGCCGACCCCAGCCGCGGCTCGCGGACCTGCCCGCGCTCGTGGAGACGATGCGGCTGTCCGGACTCGAGGTGTCCCTGCTGGAGACCGGCACGCCCCGCCGTGCGCTGCCGGCGGGCGGCGAGCTGGCCGCGTACCGGATCGTGCAGGAGGCGCTGACCAACACGCTGCGCCACGGCGGGCCGGACGCGGACGCGTTCGTCACGCTCGCCTGGACGGCGCGCGGCCTGGACCTGCAGATCGACGACGACGGCTGCGGCGCCGCCGCCGACCCCGCCACCCGGGGAAGCGGCCAGGGTCTGCGGGGGGCCGCCGAGCGGGCGGCCCTGTTCGGCGGGACGCTCGAGTCGGGGCCGCGCGTGGGGGCCGGGTACCGCGTGTCCGCCCACCTGCCGTACTCGGCGGTGTGAGGGGTGGCCGCCCCCGCCCGACTTGAGAGGATGACCCCATGAGCTCCGAGGAGACCGCCCCCGTCCGCGTGGCCCTGGTGGACGACCAGGCGTTGATCCGGTCCGGGCTGGCCATGCTCGTGGACTCGCAGCCGGACCTGACGGTCGTGGCGGAGGCGGGCAGCGGGCGCGAGGCGGTGGCGTCGGTGTCCGTGGCGGGCGCCGACGTCGTGCTGATGGACGTGCGCATGCCGGAGATGGACGGCATCGAGGCCACCCGCGCGCTGCTGCGCCGGCCGGACGCCCCGCGCGTCGTGGTGCTGACCACCTTCGACCTGGACGAGTACGCCTTCGACGCGATCGAGGCGGGCGCCAGCGGCTTCCTGCTCAAGGACGCCCCGCCCGAGGAGCTGCTCGCCGCGATCCGCACGGTGCACCGGGGCGACGCCGTGATCGCCCCGTCCACGACGCGCCGGCTCCTGACGCACATGGCCCCGCGTCTGCGCTCGGACCAGGTCCGCAGCGCGGAGTGCGAGGAGCAGCAGGCGGCGGTGGCGTCGCTGACCCCGCGCGAGCGCGAGGTGCTGGTGCTCATGGCGCAGGGCGCCGCGAATCTGGAGATCGCCGCCGAGCTCGTGCTCTCCGAGGCGACGGTGAAGACGCACGTGGGCCGGGTGTTGGCCAAGCTCGGCGCCCGCGACCGCGTGCAGGCCGTGCTCATCGCCCACCGCGCGGGCCTCGTGCAGTTCTGACCCGCCGTTCCGGCACGCCCTGCAGCCCCCGCCCTAGCCCCTGCCCCACCCCTCGTCGAGGCCCGCAGACGCGCCGCTACGCCGTCGTCGTAGCGGCGTGTCTGCGGGCCTGGGCGGCGGGCCTCAACGGCCGGCCTCAACGGCCGGCCTCAGCGGTCGGCCGGGGCGGCGGGGCCCTTCCCTGAGCCACTCCCCAGGCACCTGCCAGCACAATCACAGGTCATACCTGGGTATGAGTCGGACGCCCCGAGGTTCATCCTCATGGCCCTGCCGGTGCGCCCACCCCCTCCGCGATGCTGGACGCAGGCCCCGCAGCGGGTCCGCCGCCGGGGTGCACGCGCCGATGGCCGCCCCGGCCCGACGCGCACTGGAGGAGAGGCACCATGACCGGCAGCATCCTGGACCACCCCACCCCGACGACGTCCCGCGCCTCCGACCCAGCCGCCGAGCAGGCGCAGCGGGACAGTGAATGCGTGGCCTTCTTCGTGGCGCTGGTGACGGCCGCCGTCGTGATGCTGGGCCTGAGCCTGTTCACGGGGGTCGAGGGGCTGCTCCGCCTGGCACTCACCGCGGGCGCCGGCCTGCTCGCCGGCGCCGTCGCGTGGGCCACCGCCCGCCCCGTCCTGGAGGACGACGCCCCGGGCGACTGACCCGGCTGCGCCCTCAGGGCCGCAGGCCGCGCAGGTACGTGTCCAGCAGCCAGCCCCGCTGGCCCGGGCCGTGGCCCAGCAGCTCGCACTCCGGCGACCGGGTGACCATGAGCAGGCCGAACAGGTAGTCCGCCCCGGTCACGTCCGGGCCCACGAGCCCGGCCCGCCGCGCCCCGGCCACCACCTGGTCCGCGAGCTCGAGGATCACACGCTCGGCCTCGGCGATGAGGGCCTCCGGCGGCCGGTCGGCTGGGTCGAAGTCGTCCCGGGCCGCCGCGAGCGAGGCCAGGTTCACGGCCCCCAGGTCCTCGGCGAGCCGCCGCCACCGCGCCTCGGCCCCGCCGTCGCGCTCGTCCCCGGCCGCCCCGTCGAGGAAGGCCTGCAGGATCCCTCCGGTGCGGGCCACGACGTCCTCGAGCACGGCGTCCAGCAGATCCCGACGCGTGGGGAAGTGCCCGTACAGCGTGCCCACGCCGACCCCGGCCTCCTGCGCCACCCCGCGGAGGGACATCGCGGCCCCCTGGGTGGCGATGAGACGGCCGGCGGCCGCCAGCAGGTCCTGGCGGTTGGCGCGGGCGTCGGCTCTCATGTCCCCATCATCCCACTCCGCCCGGCACCGCCCGGCGGCGGGGACCTGACGCCCTCGGGTCCACGCCTCGCCGGCCCGCCTCATCCCCGGGCATGACCCGCCGCCCGCGGAGGTGGTCCCCTCCTCCGATCCGCCCCGCCGGGTCCGCGCGGGAGAGTGGCCGCCATGGACACCTCTTCCCCCGCACACCCCTTCTCCCCCACGACCCCCGGCCCCGTCGCGCCGGGGCCGGGCACGCCGTCGTCGTCCGCCACCACGACGACGGCGCCCGCCGTCTGCGCCCGCGGCCTCACCCGCGCCTACGGGCGCGGTGACGCGCAGGTGCACGCCCTGCGCGGGGTGGACGTGGACTTCGCCTCGGGCGCGTTCACCGCGATCATGGGGCCCTCGGGGTCGGGCAAGTCGACGCTCCTGCACTGCCTGGCCGGGCTGGACGCGCGGACCTCGGGCTCCGTGAGGATCGGCGGCACGGAGATCACAGGACTGGACGACACCGCCCTGACCCGCCTGCGCCACCGCCCGCACGAGCTCTCGGGCGGTCAGCAGCAGCGCGTCGCCGTCGCCCGCGCCCTGCTCACCCGACCGGGCGTCGTGTTCGGGGACGAGCCCACCGGCAACCTGGACACCGCCACCTCCACCGAGGTGTGAGCAGGCGGGGCGCGGTGCGTGCGAGCCGCGCCCCACAGCTCGGCGCCGGTCCGCGGCCCCGGCGACGCGCCCGAGACCTCGTGACGGGGTCCCGGGCGCGCCCTACGCTGAGCCGCATGAGCGAGACCCTCCTCGCTGCCCCTGCCGCCCCCGCCGGCTCCCCCGCCTGGATCGACTACACCGCCCCCGACTTCGCCCGCCAGCAGGCCTTCTACGAGGCCCTCTTCGGCTGGTCCTTCACCGACTCCGGCGAGGAGTTCGGCCACTACCGCATGATCACCAAGGACGGCGCCTCCGTGGGCGGCGCCATGGACGCCGACCAGCTCTCGCAGATGACCGGCGAGGACGCCCCGCCCGCCGCGTGGACCGTGTACCTGCGCACACAGGACATGGACGCCACCCTCACCGCCGTGCGGGAGAACGGCGGCGCCGTGCTCGTGGACGCCATGCCCGTCGGCGACCTCGGTGTGATGGCCATGGCCGAGGGCCCGGGCCACGAGGTGGTGGGCTTCTGGCAGTCCGGCACCTTGGCCGGCCATGACCTGCCGCTCACCCCCGGCACCTCCGTGTGGTTCGAGCTCATGACGACCCGCTTCGACGAGTCCGCCGAGTTCTACCGCGCCGTGGCCGGCTGGCAGCCCACCCCGCTGGGGGACGACGGCGCCCCGGAGGACACGCAGACCGCGGCCGACGCCGAGGACGCGGCCCACGACGGCCCCCGCTACGCGACGAACCACCCGTTCGACCGCGCGACCGCGGGCCTGTGCGACGCGCGGGCCTGGCTGCCGCCGAACGCGGTGGGGTACTGGCGCATGTACATCGCCGTCGCGGACACGGACCGCGCGCTCGAGGTGATCCGCGAGCACGGCGGCACGGTCCTGGACGGCCCCCAGGACTCCCCGTTCGGCCGCGTCACCACCGTGCAGGACCCCGCCGGGGCCACGTTCCAAATCAACGAGCCGCCCGCGCAGGGCTGACCTGCGCCGCGGCCCTCACTCCTGCGCGGCGCGCCGGCCGTCGGAACGGCGGTAGGCCATCGCGAGCACGGCCCCGGAGAGGTTATGCCAGATCGAGAACACGGCGCCCGGCAGGGCTGCCGCCGGCGAGATGTACTGCGCGGCGAGGCCCGCGGCCAGGCCCGAGTTCTGCATGCCGACCTCGATCGAGACCGTGCGCGCCACGGGCGTGGGCAGCCGGAACAGCTTCGCCGCGCCGTAGCCGAGCAGGTAGCCGAGCCCGTTGTGCAGCACCACCGCTGCGAACACCAGCAGGCCCGCCGACAGCACGCGGGAGGCGCTGTTGCCGACGACGGCGGCCACCACCAGCGCGATGAACACCACCGAGACCCACGGCAGGGCGGGCAGCACGCGGTCGACGACGCGGCGCAGCAGCAGGCGCACGACGAGTCCGCCCAGGACCGGCAGGAGCACGATGTTCACGATGGACTTCGCCATGGCGCCGCCGTCGACGGCCATGTACTGGCCGGCCAGCCACAGGGTGAGCAACGGCGTGAGCAGCGGGGCCAGGAGCGTGGACACGGAGGTCATGGCCACGGAGAGGGCGGTGTCGGCGCGGGCGAGGTAGCTGACCACGTTCGAGGACGTGCCGCCCGGGGCCGAGCCCACGAGGATCACGCCCGCCGCGAGCTCGGGCGGCAGCTGGAGCACGACGGCGACGCCGAGCCCCAGCAGCGGCATGATCGCGTACTGCGCCACCACGCCCAGCAGCACGGGCAGCGGCCGGCGGGCGACGAGGCCGAAGTCCGGAAGGGTCAGCGTCAGGCCCATGCCGAACATGATGATCCCGAGGAACAGGTTGACCTGGGGCAGCAGCGTCTTCGCGGCGGTCGGGGCGAGGAAGCCCACGAGCGCGGCGGCGAGCACCAGCAGCGGGAAGACGGTGACGGCGATGCGTGCGGAGCGGTCTTCCGCGCGGCGGGCGTCGGTGGGGGCGGGATCCGGTGCGGTCATCCCGTCATGGTAGGAGCGCGACCGCGGTGCGTCGTCGCGTGACGCGGCGCCGTCGTCGGCCTTCCGGAATCTTCTGCGCCCCTGACCCTTCTGGACGTCCGCTCCCGCCCCAGAAGGGTCAGTTCCGCAGACGATCCTCCGCGCCACCGGCGTCGAGACCGCCACGCTCCGCGATCGCGGCCCGCACCAGCCCCGCCGTCTCGACGAATCCCCGCCACCGGTCCGTCCCCGCCACCCGGATGTTGAGCCAGCCCTGACGCAGGAACACCGCGTCCCGGCGGGTGTCCTTGCCGACCTGCGCGGCGCCGTCGTGGGTCTTGCCCTCGTAGTGGATCGCGATCCGCCACCACCGGTAGCCGAGGTCCGCGCTGGCGGGGTGCCACAGCGAGTAGTCCGGGTCCCAGAGCTCGATCTGCAGGTCCGGCTCGGGCAGCCCCGCGGCCATCAGCGCCAGGCGCAGTTCGGTCTCGGCCGGGGAGTCGGAACCGGTGCGCACGAGCGCGAGCGCCTCCCGCGCCCGCACGATCCCGGCCTCGCCGGTGTGCCGCTCGAGCGCGGCGCCGAGCTCCCGGCGGGTGGCCAGCGCGACCTTCCCCCGCCGTTCGTCCTCCCGTGCCAGCCGATCCCCCACCGCCACGAGCGCGTCTCGGTCCAGGACGGTGGCCAGGTGGAACCAGGTGTCGGCGTGCGAGGTCCATCGCAGCCCGTGCAGCCGGTCCCTCCGCACGAGGACGCGGTCCAGGTCCACGAGCCGGGTGCGCACGCCGGGCTCCCGTAGCACCCGGCGGGTGCGGGACCGCAGGACGGTAGGACGCACCCGGGCCTTCACGTCGTCCGGGAGGGGCCAGCCCAGCAACCGGGCCACGGACTCTCCGGTCACCACGACGTCGGGACGCATCGCCGCCAGGTCCTGCAGCCGGGACAGCTCGGTGGCGAGGGGACGCGCGGGCGGCGTCGCCCCGGTGACGGGGCCGATCCAGCGGTAGTGGCCGTGCGCGACGCGTTCGACGTCCCGGCTGCGCAGCCGCGACCCGGACACCCCGGCGGCCAGCGCCTGCGCCCGCGTGAACGGGGCGTCCTGGAGGTGGGCGGGGAAGGGTCCGGGCACGCGCATGGCCCCGATCCTGCTCGCTCCCGACGTCGGCGGGCCCGGTTGTCCACAGGCCCTGCGGAGGCGTCGGGCCGACGTCGTCGTGGACGTCCTGCCGCGCGCTGGGAATCCGTTGCACATCTGACCCTTCTGGGCCGCCGCGCAGCGCTCGGAAGGGTCGGATCCGCAGAAGATTCCGGGATCATCCGCTCAGCCCGTACTCCTTCAGCATCTTCCGGGCCTCCTGGGTGCCGGCCCTCTGCAGCTCGAGCAGCTGCGCGTAGATCCCGCCTGACTCGGCCAGCTCGGCCGGGGTCCCGATCTCCTGCACCTGCCCGCCGCGCAGCGTGACGATCCGGTCGACGGACGCGATCGTGCTCAGCCGGTGCGCCACGATCAGGCTCGACCGCCCCACCATCAGGTCCTCGAGGGCCGCCTGCACGAGCCGTTCGGACTTCGTGTCCAGTGCGGAGGTGGCCTCGTCCAGCACGAGGATCGGTGCGTCCTTGAGCACGGCCCGCGCCACCGCGATCCGCTGCCTCTGCCCGCCGGACAGCCGCAGCCCGCGCTCGCCGATCACCTGTTCGTAGCCGTCGTCGAACGCCTCCACGAACCGGTGCGCGTACGCGGCCTTGGCGGCGGCCCGGACGCGTTCGTTGGAGGCGCCGGCGTCCGCGTAGGCGATGTTCTCGCGCACCGTCCCGGAGAACAGGCTCGGCTCCTGGAACACGGTGGCGATCCGCCCGCGCAGCGCGGCCAGGTCCAGCCCGGCGACATCCTGTCCGAACACCTCGATGCGTCCGCTCGTCACCGGGTACAGACCCAGCAGCAGGTGCGCGATGGTCGACTTCCCGCCGCCCGACTCGCCCACGAGCGCCACCCTGGCACCCCGCGGGATGTCGAAGGACACGCGGTCCAGCACGGGGCGGGAGGCGTCGGCGTCGTAGGCGAAGGAGACCTCGTCGAAGCGCACGGCCGGCACGTCCGCGGGGACGCCCGGCGCACCCGGCACGACGTCGGCCCGCGGCTCCGCCGGCGTGCGCGGCGCCTCCGCACCCGCCACCGCGAGCGCCGCCCCGCCGGCCCGCTCGCGCTCCTCGGCGAGCACCTCGAAGTAGTCCTTCGACCCGGCGACGGCCCGCTGGGCGGAGTCCACGAGGAAGCTCATGGAGAAGATCGGCTGCCGGGCCATGTTCATCAGCTGCAGGAGGATCACCATGTCGCCCACGGAGAACAGGCCCTGCGCGGTGCGGACGAACACGATCAGGTACATCGCGCCGAAGGCCACGTTCAGGGCGAGCCGCCGCCCGGCGTCCATGCCGTGCCAGAACCGGGACTGCTGCCGGGTGATCCCCACGGTCCGCAGGAACCGGTCGCGGAACCCGGTGAGCTCGTGGTCCTGCCGGTTGTAGGCCCGCACCACGGACATCTGAGAGACCACCTCGGCGAACCGCCCCGAGGCGATGTCCACCTCCGTGTTCTTCTCCCCCTCCCACACCTGCCACTTCGCGGAGGTGCGGGCGGTGAGCCACATGTACACGGGGAAGACGACGGCCAGCAGGATCGCCAGCGGCCACCAGTAGAACGCGGTGATCACGAGCACCGCGGCGGTGGTGATGAGCATGGTGAACGCGTTGTTCGCGAAGAACTGCAGGAACTGGGTGAGCTCGTTGATGGTGCGGTTCAACCGGTTGACGACCCGCCCGGTGATCGCGGTGTCGAAGTACCGCTGGGGCAGGTGCAGCAGCTGCTCGAAGTACCGCGTGGAGAGGATGGTGCGCATGCGTGCGGCCATCACGTCGCCCCAGTAGCCGCCGACGCTCACCACCAGGGTGGTCGCCACCTCGACGGCGAGGAACGCGACCGCCAGCCAGGTCACCGCGGTGACGGCCTCGGCCACGTCGGTCTCCCCCGCGACGGCGGCGACGATCCGGTCCGTGGCCGCACCGATCAGGAACGGGGTGGCCAGGGCCAGCACCGCGGCCAGCACGGAGCTGACGGCGATGCCGAGGTAGAGGCGGTGGAGCTGGGGCGCAAGGCGCAGGATGCGGAGCAGCGACGTCACCGGGCCAGGCTAGTGGCCGGGGCGGACATCAGCGCGGGCCGGCCGGCCCGCCAGGACGTCAGAACGGGGGCGTGGCGGCGACGGCGGCCAGCACGGGGTGCAGCAGCGGGGCCACGCCGTGCCCGCCCGGTGCGGCCGGGGCGGCGGGGTCCATCCAGTGCAGCTCGACGATCTCGTCCGTCGGCTCGGGGACCTCGTGCCGGGCGACGGGCCGCCACAGCGCGAACACCTCCGAGTGCAGGGCGGCACCGGGCTCGTTGGCCGCGGCGGTGTCCCACGCACCGAGGCGGGTCAGCTCGTCCGGGCGCAGGCGCAACCCGGTCTCCTCGGCCACCTCGCGGACGGCGGTGTCCACGGCGGCCTCGCCGGGCAGGTGCTTGCCGCCGGGGAACATGAACATGGCGGTGCCGGCCTTGCGGACGGTCAGCACGCGGCGGTCCGGGCGGGCCAGCACGACGGCGGAGACGCGGATGACCTCCCCGCCCGCGACGGTCGGCGTGCGGGCGGAGTCGGAGGGGGAAGGACTCATGCCCCCATCATCCTCCCCGGGCGGCTCAGAGGAGCGTGAGCCCCACCTTCACGGCGATTCCCAGCATGAGCACGCCCACCACGGCGTCCACGATCCGCCACGTCCGCGCCGAGTCCATGGACGGGGCGAGCTTGGTGCCGCCCCAGCCGAGCGCGGTGAACCAGACGAGCGAGGCCGCCACCGCGCCGCCCACGTACACCCACTTCGCCGCCCCGAACGTCTGCGCGAAGGTGCCCATCATCACCACGGTGTCGAGGATGGCGTGCGGGTTCACCAGGGAGACGGACAGCGCCAGCAGGATGATCCGCGGCAGCGGCGTCTGCGGGCGGTCCAGCGCCACGCGGCGCGGCTGCACGCGCTGCCGCACCGCCACCGACCCGCCGCCCGAGGGGGCGCCGAAGCCGGGCGCGCCGTCGTCGTGACGGCCGACGCCGGCCCCGGCCGGCTCGCGATCGGCCAGGCGGCCGGTCGCCGGGTCGATCAGCGGCAGCTCGCCGGTGAGGACCGCGAGGTCGATGCGGTCAGGGCCGTGCCCGGTCCCCTCGACGTCCGCGGCCGCGGTGGTGAGGGTCCGGTCCCCGCGCCAGGCGGAGCGCAGCGCGCCCACGGCGAACGCGAGGAGGTAGACCACGCCGGCCACGGTCAGCGCGGGCACGAGCCACGGCCAGCGTTCGGCCACCACGCCCACGCCGCCGGCGCCGAGCACGAGCAGCGCCACATCGGCCACGAAGCACACGGTCAGGACGGTCCACACGCGGTCGCGTCGGACGATCTGGCGCAGCAGGAACAGGGTCTGCGCGCCGATGGCGACGATGAGGGCGAGGTAGGTCAGGAATCCGGTGGCGAAGATGGTCACCGAGCGAGGATAGGAGCCGTCCCACGTCCGTGCCATCGCGATCTTCTTCAAGATCTGAAGACATCCTTCATGACCACCCCTACCCTGGACCGCATGAACTCCGACCACCTGCGCGCCCTCGTCGCGGCCGTCGACCACGGCACCTTCGACGCCGCCGCGGACTCCCTGCGGATCTCCGGCTCGGCCTTCTCGCAGCGGATCAAGGCCCTCGAGCGGCAGGTGGGCCAGGTGCTCCTGGCCCGCACCGTCCCCGTCCGGCCGACCGCGGCCGGAGAGCGCCTGCTCCGTCTCGCCCGGCAGACCCTCGCACTCGAGGACGAGGCGCTCGCCGCGCTCGGCCGCGGCGACGGAGGCCGCGTGCCGCTGCGCGTGGCCCTCAACGCGGACTCCCTCGACACGTGGTGGGAGCCCGTGCTGCGCGAGGCGGCGACGTGGGACGACGTCGTCCTGCAGATGCAGTCCGAGGATCAGGAGCACACCGCCGTCCTGCTGCGGGACGGCGCGGTCGTGGCCGCCGTGACGGACGACCCCACGCCCGTGGCCGGGTGCACCTCCACCCCGCTGGGCACGATGCGCTATCACGCGGTGTGCGCGTCCTTCCTGCTGGAGCTGCACCGCGACGCGCGGGGCCGGGTGGACTTCGGCTCGCTGCCGATCGTGGACTACGGCCCCCGTGACGGCCTGCAGCACACGGTGCTGCGCCGCGTCACCCGCGGCCGGCCCGTGGCCGACCCGCCGACCCACCTCGTGCCGTCCGTGCACGCGTATCTGCGGGCGGTGGAGCTCGGGCTGGGCTGGGGCATGCTCCCCTCGGTGCAGATCCCGCCGGGCGTGCTCGAGGGCCGGCACCCCGACCTCGAGCCGATCCCGGCCCTCGGCGCGGCCGACGTGCACCTGCACTGGCAGCGCTGGACGGCCGGGACCGCGGCTCTGGACCGCCTCACGGACGCGGTGCTGCGCGCCGCGCCCTCGGCGGGGGACACCGCGGACTGACGGGCGCATTCGAGACTCTCCCGGACACACCGCGACCCCCGCCGGAGGGGCGGGGGTCGCGGTCACGGGCCGCTCGGGGCGGCCGGGGTCGGGTCAGCGGGCGTCGCCGGTGCCCGGGCGGCGGGTGGCGTCGCCCAGGGTGCCGTCGGCCTCGCGACGGCGGGCGTCCGCGCCCTCGGTGCGCACGTCGCCGGCGCGGTCGTCCACGCGGTGCACGTCGTGGTCACGGTGCGCGCCGGCCACGTGGTGGTCGCGGCGCACGGGCTCGGCGTGCACCTCACGCTTGCGGCGACCGGCCAGGCCCGCGAGGCCCAGCAGGCCGGCCAGGCCCCACAGGCCCCAGTTGCCGTTGTCGTCCTTCTCCTCCTCCTGGGGGGCGGGCGACTCGGAGGCCGGTGCCGTGGTGGCGGTCTCGGTGGCCGGGGCCGTGGTCTGCGCGACGGCGGCGGGGGCACCGAGGCCGGTGACGACGGCGGCGCCGAGGGTCAGGGCGGTGGCGGTGCGGCGGATGTCAGTCATGATCGTGCTCCTCTCACCGGCGGCCTGCGCCGACCGGCGTCGGGGTGGATCGGCCGGAAGTCCCGGACGACCCTGTCGGTCATACACAGGCACCGTACGCATAGGGGGGTGGGGATACGTCAACGGTTGCCGTCCCGGGGTCAGGGCCGGCCGGCCCGGGCGGAGCCGCAGCAGGAGCCCGCAGCCCCCGGCCCGGCGCGCCCCGGGGTGCAGGGCACGACGACGTCGAAACGCGTCCACCCGCCCTCGGACGCCACGGTCACGTCCCCGCCGTGGCTGCGCGCGATCGAGCGCACGATGGCCAGACCCAGACCCGTGGACGGCTCCGTGCCCGGGGGGCCCGTCCGGCCCTTCCCGGGGCCGCGGACGAAGCGGTGGAAGAGGGTGGCGTGTCGGTCGGCCGGGATGCCGCCGCCGTCGTCGTGGACGCTGACGAGCATGAAGCCGGGCCGGGGCTGGTCCTGCCGCACGGAGGCCGTGACGGTGGTCCCGACGGGGGTGTGCTTGGCCGCGTTGGAGAGCAGGTTGCCGACCACGCGGGCCAGCTGCGACCGGTCACCGGTGACGGACCGCTGGGTGCCCGGCTCCACCCCCTCGGGCAGGTCCACCACCCACGTGTGGTCCGGCCACGCCGCGCGGGCGTCCATCACCCCCTCGAGGACCACCTCGGACAGATCCACCCGTTCGGCCAGCGCCACCTCCTCGGAGGGCTCCAGGCCCATGGCCCGGCCGCGCGAGACGGACTCGAGCCGTTCGAGCAGGAGCATGTCGTCCACGAGGGCGGCCATCCGGTCGGCCTGGAACAGCACCCGGTCGAGCGACCGCCGGCCGGCCGCGGAGAGCTCCTCCGTCATCGCGATCATCTCGGCGTAGCCGCGCACCGAGGCGAGCGGCGTGCGCAGCTCGTGGGAGGCGTCCGCCATGAACCGGCGCATCTGCTGCTCCTGCACGCGGCGCTGCTCCAGGGCCGCCTCGACCGAGCCGGTGAACCGTTCGAGCGCCTGGGCGACGACGGCCACCTCGTCCGGCCCCTGCAGGAGCCGAGGCGGCATGCGTGAGTCCTCCGGATCGAGCCCGGCGCGGGCCATGTCCACCTGGGCGACCCGCTCGGCGACGGCGGCGACCTCGCGCAGCGGGGCCAGTCCCCGACGCAGCCACAGGGTCACCAGGATCGCGGTGGTGAGGACGGTGACGGACAGTCCGACGGCGACCGCGAGCAGCGCCTGCCGTGTGACGTCGGACATGGCGCCCGTCGGCGCCCCCACCACGAGCACCTGGTCCGCGGCCACCCAGGGGCCCGGCGCGGTCAGGGTCTGGGCCTGGACGCGATAGGAGACGTCGCCGACGACGGCGTCCAGCATCGGCCCGCCCGGCCGGTCCCGGAGGGCGTGCAGAAGGTCGTGGGCCTCCCGCGCCGTGAGCGGCACGGACTCCCCGGCGTCACCGACCCGGTGCCCGATGAGGGCGTCCTGCTGATGCTCCTCCAGACCGGAGAGCGGGACGAGCGCGACCACCGTGCCCTCGGGCTGGCCGAGGGTGCCCGGCACGCGGAGGTCCCCCTGCCCCGGGCCGCCGTCGCCCCCTCCGCCCGGCGAGGGGGCCGTCAGCTGCTCCGAGGCGCGGATCCATGCTTCGGAGGCGTCCCGGGAGGCGGATTCGGTCAGCAGGGCCTTCGTGATGCCGGCCGCGTAGAACGAGTAGGCCAGGATGGTGGCCATCAGGATCAGAAGGACGCCGGCGCCGATGCGTCGGGCCAGCGACGTGGGCCGCCTGCGGCGGGTGCTGCCGTGCCCCGACGGGACCGCGGCGGTCTCAGGCAGGCCGGATGACATACCCGGCGCCGCGGATGGTGTGGATCATGGGATCCCGGTCCGCGTCGATCTTCTTCCGCAGGTAGGAGATGTACAGCTCGACGATGTTCGCGCGGCCGCCGAAGTCGTAGCCCCAGACGTCCTGCAGGATGCGCTCCTTGGAGAGCACCGTGCGGACGTTGGCCATGAGGAACTTCAGCAGGTTGTACTGCGTGGCCGTCAGCTCGATCTCGTCGCCGCCGCGGGTCACCTCGTGGGTGCGGGTGTTCATCACCAGGTCGCCGACCACGAGCACCTCGGAGCCGCCCGAGACCACGCCGGAGCGCTGCACGAGCCGGTGCGCGCGGATGAGCACCTCCTCCATGGAGAAGGGCTTGGTCACGTAGTCGTCGCTGCCGGCGGCCAGGCCCGCCACGCGGTCCTCGGTCGCGTCCTTGGCGGTGAGGAACATGGCGGGCATCTCCGACCAGTGGGCGCGCAGGCGATCCAGGACGTCCAGGCCGTCCATGTCCGGCAGCATGACGTCCAGGATCGCCAGGTCCGGACGGCCGGCGGTGCCCAGCTCGGCGGCGGTCGCGCCGTCGTGGGCCACGATCACCTCCCAGCCGCAGAGGGTGAAGCCCATGGAGAGCAGGTCGGCGATCATCGGCTCGTCGTCCACGACGAGCACCCGCACCGGCGCGCCGTCCGGGTGCGAGAGCTCGGGCAGGACCTTCTTCAGCTCCGCCATGGATGACGGGCCGGTGGTGCTCTGGATGGGGCTCACAAGGTTCCTCTACGTTCAAGAGACGGTTCACGGTGCCCACGCGGACGTCGCGGGCTGCGGGGGACGAGCGCCTCGCGACGGAGGGGCGACGCCGTTCCGGGGGATGGCGGACGGGCGGCGACCGGAGGCCGGGGGGTGCGCGGATCCCCCCTCGACGGAGCCCCATGCTACGCGGATCAGCCGGGTCGGCCCAGAGTCTTCTCGGATTGCGGACATCAGCGTGACTCGTCACAGCCCTGACGCATCCGGCGGCGCCACCGGGGCCGCCCTGTGCTGACGCCGCGCCGCGTGGCCCGCGTCAGTCGACCGGCTTCATGGCCCAGTGCGTGGCCAGGGTGCCGAACATGTGGGTCTCGTGCCCGATGTTCACGAAGCCGGCCTCGGCGAAGAGGTCCGCGACCTCGTCCGGCGTGTGGAACGCCTTCGTCGAGGAGGACAGGTACGCGTAGGCCTCCGGCCGGTCGGCGATCAGCTTCGCCAGCTGTGGCATCACCCGGTGGATGTAGAAGGAGGAGAAGGGCTTGAGCACGTTGTCCGGCGCCGGCGACGTCTCGAGGGCCGCGACCCAGCCGCCCGGGCGCAGCACACGGAACTGCTCGGCGAGGGTCGCCGGGATGTCCGCGACGTTGCGCAGCAGGTAGCCGTGGGTCACGGCGTCGAACGAGCCGGCCTCGAACGGCAGGTCCGTGGCGTCCGCGACGACCCACTCGATGCGGTCCCCGCCCGCGCGGGCACGGCCGACCTCCATCATCTCGGCGGCGATGTCGGCGCCCACCACCTGCGCGTCGGGGTGCTGCTTGAGCACCTCGAACGCGAGGTCCCCGGTGCCGGTGGCCAGGTCGAGCACGCGGGCCTGCGCGGGGATGTTGGCCCGCGCCACCGTGCGGCGCACCAGGCGCGGCTCCTGACCCCATGTCATGACGGCGTTCATCAGGTCGTAGCGGCCGGCGATGGCGTCGAACATCGCGGAGACCCGGTCGTGGTGGTCGGCGGCGCCGCGCTGCGCGTCGCCGCGCGGGGCGGGGAGGGGGTTCTGGCTCACCAGGCCACCGTATCCCGCCCACCTCCCCCGACGACGCCCCTCACCGGGATTGCACAGGGGAGTTAGGTTGCCCTAATCTTCCAGAGTTACCTCACGTCGGTGTTTGCTAATACCGGCCCGGCAGGGCCGACGCATCCTCCGACCGCAGACCCGACCCCCTCCGCCCGGCGCCCGCGCGTCGCGACCGTGAAAGGCCACCACCATGGCACCGTCCCCCCTGTCCCGCCGCTCCCTCCTCGCCAGCGGGGGAGTCGGGCTCACCCTCCTGCTCGCCGCGTGCTCCACCGGCCCGGCCGGAGGCTCGGCCTCGTCCTCGTCGGCCGGTGCGTCGTCGTCAGACGCCGCGGGCGGGGACGCCGCGTTCCCGCGCAGCATCGAGCACGTCTACGGCACCACCGAGATCCCGCAGCGCCCGGCCCGCGTGGCCACCGTGTCCTGGGTGAACCAGGACGTGGCCCTCGCCCTCGGGGTGGTGCCGGTGGGCGTGGCCGCCGTGGAGTTCGGCGGGAACGCGGAGAAGTCCACCGACTGGTTCGACGCGAAGCTCGCCGAGACCGAGGGCGCCCAGAAGCCCGTGCAGTGGTCCGAGGCCTCCGGCATCGACGCCGAGGCGATCGCCGCCGTGAAGCCGGACGTCATCCTCGCCGTCTACTCCGGCATCACGCAGGAGGACTACGACCGCCTCTCGAAGATCGCCCCCACAGTGGCCTACCCGAAGGACGTCCCCGCCTACGGCACCTCGTGGCAGCAGTCCACGGAGGTCATCGGCCGCGTGCTCGGCAAGGAGCAGGAGGCGGAGGAGCTCATCGCGGACCTCGAGCAGCAGATCAAGGACGCCGGCGAGAAGCACGCGGGCCTCCAGGGCGCGTCCTTCGTCTACGGCACCATCGACCCCGCCGCCGCGGACCAGATCAGCATCTACACGGACGTGGACAACCGCCCGAAGTTCCTCGAGCTGCTCGGCATGGAGCAGGCGCCGGTGGTGACGGAGAACTCCCCGGAGGACCAGGCGTTCTTCTTCACGTGGTCGCCCGAGCGCGCGGACGAGCTGGAGTCGGACGTGTTCGTCTCCTGGGCCGCCCAGGACTCGGTCCGCGAGGCCATCGAGTCCGACCCCCTGCTGGGCTCGATCCCGGCCGTGAAGGCCGGCGCCCTCGTCCTGCAGACGGACGAGCAGGAGGTCCTCTCCGTCTCCGCGATCTCCCCGCTGTCCATCCCGTTCGCGCTCGAGAAGGTCGTCCCGCCGATCGCCGAGGCCGCGAAGACCGCGCAGGGCTGATCCCTCCCCATGCCGTCCACGGCCCTGGCCTCCCCGGCCCGCGTCCGCGCGGGCGTGCTGATGGGCGCCCTGCCCGCGGCGCTGCTGCTGGCGGCGCTCGTGGCCGACGTCGCCCTCGGCGCGCGCACCGTGCCGGCGACGACGGCGCTCGACACCCTGGGCGCGGTCCTCACCGGGCACCCCGTGCCGGAGGGCATCGAGGCGGCGGCCGTGGCCTCCCGCGTGCCCCGCGTGGTGACGGGGGCGCTGGTGGGGGCGGCGCTGGCCGTGGCCGGCGCCGCCCTGCAGGGGGCCACCCGCAACCCGCTCGGCGACCCGGGGCTGCTCGGGCTCTCCGCCGGCGCGGGGCTGGCCGTGGCGGCGGGCATGGCGCTCGGCGTCGCCGGCTCCACGTTCGGGGTGCTGGCGCTGGCCGCCGTCGGGACGCTGGTCGCGGCGGCGCTCGGCTACGCGGTGGCGGCGGCCGCCACGCGGAGGGGCCGGACGACACCCGGCGCCCCCTCCCCCATGGCGCTCGTGCTGGCCGGCGCCGCGATCACCGCCGGCGCCACCGCCGGCACCACGGCGCTGCTCGTGCTCTCCCCCACGGTCCAGGACCGACTGCGCTTCTGGGCCGTGGGCACGGTGGCCCGCGCCGACCTCGGCGAGGCGCTCGCCCTGGCGCCCGTGATCGCCGTCGGGCTGCTCGCCGCCGTCGCCGTGGCCCCCGGGCTCGACGCCCTCGCCCTCGGCGACGACCTCGCGCACGGTCTGGGCGGGCGCCCGGAGCGGGTGCGCGCGGTGCTGCTGGGCGCGGTCGTGCTGCTCACGGCCGCGGCGGTGGCGCTGGCCGGGCCGGTCGGGTTCGTGGGGCTGCTCGTGCCCCACGCGCTGCGCCGTCTGCGGCCGCCGAGCACGCGAGCCCTGATGGCCGGCTGCGCCCTGTGGGGCGCCGTCCTCGTGATCCTCGCGGACCTCGCCGGGCGGCTCGTCGTGGCGCCCGGGGAGATCCACCTCGGGGTGACCACCGTCCTGCTCGGCGTGCCCGTGCTGCTGGCGCTGCTGCGCCGCCCGGGGGTGGCCGCATGAACCTCCAGCACACCGCCCCGGACGACGTCGTCGCCCGCCTGCGCCGCTCCGACCGGCGCCGCCTCGGACGGGCCTGCGCGGGCCTCGCCGTGGCCGTGCTGGTCCTCGCCCTGCTGCGCGTGGTGTGGGGCACGTACCAGGTGACCGTCCCGGACCTCGTGCGGATCCTGGGCGGGGAGACGATCCCGGGAGCGAGCTTCATCGTGCTGGAGGAGAAGCTGCCCCGCGCCGTGGCCGCAGTGCTCACCGGCGCCGCCCTGGGCGCGGCCGGCGCGCTCTACCGGCGCACGCTGCGCAACCCCCTGGCCTCGCCGGACATCCTGGGCGTCACCCAGGGCGCCGCGGCGGCGGTCGTGCTGGGGATGCTGGCGACCGCCGGGCAGACCGGCGGAGGATCGGACCTGATGCGCGCCGCCACGGCACTGATCGGCGGCCTTGTGGCGGTGGCCGCCGTGTTCGCCACGGCCCGCTCCGTGGGGGGCGAACGGTTCGTGGTGGCCGGCATCGCGGTGGCGGCGGCGGGCCAGGCCGTGGTGGCCGGGGCGATGCTCTCGCTGGCCCAGCACGACCTGCAGTCGGCCACCGTCTGGATCGCCGGCTCGCTCAACGGCGTCACGTGGGGCCGCATTGCGCTGCTCGCGGGCGTGCTCGCGGCCGCCCTGCCGCTGGCGGGGGCGCTCCACACGCAGCTGGCCCCGGCCGACGTCGGCCCGGACCTCGCACACGCCCTCGGCGCCCGAGCGCGCCCCACCTCGGCCGCGGCGCTGGGGCTCGGCGCAGTGCTGGCCGCCGTGGCGACCGCCGTCGTGGGGCCGCTGGCGTTCGTCGCGCTGCTGGCCACCCCGGTGGCGCGCGGGCTCACCCGCGGCCTGCCCTCCCTGCCCGCGGCGGCGCTCACGGGCGCCGCGCTCGTGCTGCTCGCGGACCTCGTGGCCGGCGAGGCCGTCCCCCTGCTCACCGGCGCCGCCCTGCCCACCGGTGTGCTCACCGGCGCCGCCGGCGCCCCGCTCATGCTCTGGCTGCTGCTGCGCCAGGGCCGGACCCCAGGAGGCGTGCGCCCCGCATGACCGCTCCCCCGCTCACCGTCCCGTCCCCCGCCGCACCGCGCGCCGGGGCCGCCGACGACGTCGCGATCCGCCTGCGCGGCCTGACGCTCGGCTACGGCCCGGCCTCGGCACCGCCGATCGTCGAGGACCTCGACCTGGACGTGCCCGCCGGGCGCGTCACCGCGATCATCGGCGCCAACGGCTGCGGCAAGTCCACGCTGCTGCGCGGCCTGACCCGCCAGCTCGCCCCGCGCGCCGGGAGCATCGAGGTGCTCGGCCGGGACGCCGCCCGCGTGTCCGCGCGCGACTACGCCCGCACCGTGGCGCTGCTGCCCCAGCATCCCGTGGCGCCCGAGGGCATGACGGTGGCGCAGCTCGTGGCGCGCGGCCGTCACCCGCACCGCGGGCTCCTGGGCGGCCGGGCCGCCGGCGACGACGCCGCGATCGCCTCGGCGCTCGAGCGCACCGACCTCGTGGAGCTCGCCGACCGCGAGGCCGGCACGCTCTCCGGCGGGCAGCGGCAGCGGGCGTGGCTCGCCCTCGTGCTCGCCCAGCAGACCCCGGTGGTGCTCCTCGACGAGCCCACGAGCTACCTCGACCTCAGCCATCAGGTGGAGGTGCTGGACCTGGTGCGCGCGCTCCCGGACCCGCGCGGCGGGGGCCGGGCGACCGTCGTCGCGGTGCTGCACGAGCTGAACCTGGCGGCGCGCAGCGCGGACCACATCGTGGCGATGGCCGCGGGCCGGGTGGTGGCGCAGGGCACGCCGGGCGAGGTGATCGTGCCGGAGGTGCTGGCCGAGGTGTTCGGCCTGGACGCGGACGTGGTGGCCGACCCGCTGCTGGGCCACCCCGTGGTGCTGCCGCGCGGGGACGGGGACCGCCGATGAGCGCCGACGGCATGATCGTGGCGCACACGCGCGTGGTGTCCGTGGAGCAGCCGTGCCGCGGATTGCGGCGGATCGTGCTGGCGGGGCCGGACCTGGAGGCCGCCAGCGGGGACCTGCTGGGACTGCTGCCGCCCGGCGTCGCCGACCTGCACGCCCTGTACCGGGGCGCGCGGCCGCGCCGGGACGCCTACGTGAAGCTGCTGATCCCCCCACCGGGCGGGACATCGGCGGACCCGGACCTGTCCGCCGGGTTCCGGGCCGGGTTCCTGGCCATCCCCGAGGAGGAGCGCGGCTGGATGCGCACGTACACGGTGCGCTCGGCCGGGCTCGTGCGGCTCGACGGGCGGCAGGTGCCCTCGCTGACCGTGGACGTGGTGCTGCACGGCGACCCGGACGACCCCGCCGACCCGCATCAGGGGCCGGGCCTGCGCTGGGCGCGCGCCGTCCAGGCGGGGGACGCGGTGAACGTGCTGGTGCCCTCGGCGGAGGCGCCGGCGTGGTCCGGCTGGCGGCAGACGGGGGCGCACCGTGTGCTGGCCGTGGGCGACGAGACCGCCGTCCCCGCCCTGGTGTCCGTGGCGGAGGAGCTCGCGGACCCGTTCGGCGGGTTCGACGGCGAGGCGGACCTCGTGCTCGAGCTGCCCCACGACGGGCAGGCCGCCGACCTCATCGCCGAGCGCCTGGCCGTCCCCGAGCCGTGGGACTGGCGGGCCGTGACGGAGCTGACGGACCGGGGCCGCGTGCGCCTGCACGTGGGCCGCCGGGCGCCGGGGGCGCCGTCGGGGTCCTGGGCGCACGCCCGCCTCGCCGCCCTGCTGGGCGTGGACCCCGACGACGCCGGCGGGCCGGTCGCGCCGCCCGCGGCCTCCGTCGAGCGCGAGTGGACCGTCGCCGCCCTCGAGGCCGACGAACGGCCCGAGGCCTACGTGTTCCTCGCCGGGGAGTCCGCGATGGTGCGCGCCCTGCGCCGGCTCAGCGTGGGCCCCGGCGGCGTGCCGAAGAAGCACGTCTCCTTCATGGGCTACTGGCGGCAGGGCCAGGCGGAGAGCTGAGGAGTGGGGTGGTGGAGCGCCGCTCCACCCTCGCACCGGCGTCGGGCTCTCCCTACTGTGGAAGTCCAGCACCCGATCGAACCGAAGGAGAGATCCCCATGACCCGCACCGTGATCATCGGCGGCCACGGCAAGGTGGCCCTCCTCGCCGCACCCCTGCTGGCGGAGGCCGGCCACGACGTCGTCTCGATCATCCGCAACCCCGACCACGCCGAGGACGTCCGCGCCGCCGGCGCCGAACCGCTCGTCCTGGACATCGAGAAGGCGGACCAGGAGGAGCTGCTCCACGCGCTGCGCGACGCGGACAACGTCGTGTTCTCCGCGGGCGCGGGCGGCGGGGACGCCCAGCGCACCCGGGCCGTGGACCACGACGCCGCCGTCGCCAGCATGCGCGCCGCCGAGGCCGCGGGCGTGCGGCGCTACGTGATGGTGTCCTACCTCGGCGCGTCCCTGCACCACGACGTGCCCGAGGACGACCCCTTCTACGCCTACGCGCAGGCCAAGGCCGAGGCGGACGAGGCGCTGCGGGACTCCGGGCTGGCCTGGACCATCCTCGGTCCCGGCACCCTGACCGATGAGGAGCCGTCCGGCCGCATCACCGTGGACCCGGATCTCTCCGACTCCGATGCCCCGCAGCGTGGGGCCAGCCGCGGCAACGTCGCCCGAGCGATCGTGGCCGTGCTCAACGAACCGGGCACGGTGGGCCGGAAGATCGACTTCGTGGACGGCGACGTGCCCGTGGCCGAGGCCGTCCGCGGCGACTGACGCGCCGTCAGCGCCGGGGACCGCCCCTCAGGCCAGGCCGAGGCGGCGGTCCACGGTGCCGAGCACACCCATGAGCCCGGTGAAGCCGGCCAGGATCCCGGCGAGTACGACGCCCACGCTGCGTCGGCCGAGCCGCGGCACGTCGAGGAACGGGTACGGGTACCAGTCGATGCGGGGCCCGCGCGCCATGGTCGCCGCCGCCCACATCAGCGGGATGACCGAGGCCAGCCCGGCGCGCCGCGGCGTGATCTGCCCGCGGGGGTCGAACAGCGCCCACACCGCCGGGGCGAGCACGGGGTTGACGATGTGCTGCAGCGCGTCGTTGAACCGGTAGAGGAAGGTGTCCTGTTCGCGGCCGCGCAGCACCGCGTTGTAGACGATCCCCGTGACCATCACCGAGCCGAGGCCGGCGGTGCGCACGGCCCAGAACGCGTCCGACGTGGGCGCCTCACGACGCGCGGCCAGCGTCAGCGACGTGCCCGCGACCAGCGCGTTGGACAGCCACGTGAAGTACGCCGGCTGGTTGAGGGCGTGGGACCAGCCCGCGGGGAAACCGCCCTGATAGCCGACGCCCGGGATCACCATGGAGTCCTTGGACATGCCGATGGGGAACGAGGTCAGGCACCCGATCAGCGGCAGTGCCCCCGAGACGTGCCACGCCAGGCGGCTCCGACGGTCCACCGGCGGCACGGGACGCGGCTGCAGCCGGGACACGACGGCGTGCGCGATCCGCTCACGGACCCCCTGCGGGGCGGGGCGGGTGCGGCGGAGGGAGGGCAGGCTGACGCGGAGGGTGGAAAGGGGCATGGGGGGTCGTCCTCGAACGGTGGAGTCAAGGGATGAGACCGCCCATTCTCACATGAACAGCAGTTGAACGAAAGGGAGCGAGACGGAGAACATCGCCGCGCCCCCCTCCTGCCCGCCCCGCCGCCTCAGTGGGCGCCGGCCTCCTCCAGCGGCAGGATGCGCTCCGGATCCTCGACCTCCACGCGCACGCCGTCGGCCTGCAGCCGGCGCACGCCCTCGGCGATCAGCCGTCGGCCGACGTCGTCGATCCGGTCCACCCGCGTGAGGTTGAGCACCACGGTGCGGATGGGCCCGTCGTTCTCGTCTTGGGCGGCCACGGCGGCGGCCTCGTACACCGCCCCGCCGCCGGTCGCGGCCGCGAGCGCCGCGCTGTCCGCCGCGGCCTCCTGCCACCGCGGGTAGACGGCGGCGTCCCAGCCGGTGCCGGGCTTCTCCGCACCGGTGCGCAGGTCCGTGAGCGCGTCCAGCACCGCCTCGGCGCCGCCGAACCGGATCACGCCCTGCAGGTGCAGGAACACGCGGTCACCCTCGCGTTCCACGAAGCGCACGGCGGTTCCGCCCAGGCTGTCGCCGTCCATGAGGTGCAGCCGGAAGTCCTCGGAGAGGCGGCGGCACGCCAGCACGCCGCGCGCCGAGTTGCCCACCTCGTCCAGGCGCGGCGAGAACACGCCGATCCCCACGCGGCCCGGCAGCGCGCCGAGCACACCGCCGGCCACCCCGGACTTGGCCGGGATCCCGACGTCGGCGAGCCACTGCCCGGCGGCGTCGTACATGCCGGAGGAGGTCATCACGGACACCACGCGCCGCGCCACGATGGACGGCAGCACGCGCTCACCCGTCATCGGATGGATGCCCCCGGTGGCCAGACACGCGCCCATCACGGCGAGGTCCTTGGCGGTGACGAGCACGGCGCACTGCGCCACGTACCCGGCCACGATCTCCTCGGCCGAGTCCTGCAGCACCCCGTAGCTGCGGAGCATGTGCCCCAGGGAGAGGTTGCGGTCCGAGACCGCCATCTCGGACTCGTACGTCTCCCGGTCCACCGCGAGCCGACGCCCGGCGAGCAGGGACATGATCTCCACGGCCCGGTCCAGCCGCTCCTTCCGGCTCGCCTCCGGCCCCACCAGCAGCTGGTGCACCGCGAGCGCGCCCGCGTTGATCATGGCGTTGTCCGGGCGGTGCGACTCCGCCTCGAGGGAGAGCTCGTTGAAGGCCTCGCCCGAGGGGTTCAGCCCCACCTGTCGGTCCACGGCGGCGAAGCCCCGGTCCACGAGCGCGGCCGCGTACGTGAACGGCTTGGACGCGGACTGGATGGTGAACTCCACGTCCGCGTCCCCCGCGGAGTGCAGCCGCCCGGTGGGGGTGGCCAGCGCGATGCCGAGGCGGTCCGGGTCCGCCTCCGCGAGCACGGGGATGTACTGGGCCGTCTCTCCCGGGTTCACGGCGCCGAGCTCGGTGATCAGGCTCGCCAGGTAGTCGGGGATCGGGTGTCTCATCTCAGGCCTCCCAGCGCAGGCAGGTCAGGGGCTCGCCCCCGGGCACGGGCACGTGGCCGGTCGCACGGAAGCCGAGCCGCTCATAGAACGGGACGGTGGCGGGCACGGACGCCTCGAGGTGCACGGGCAGACCCGACGCGCGGCGCTGGCCGTGGCGCACCAGCGCACTCGCCGCCCCGCGCCCGCGGGCGGACGGGACGGTGCCGACCTCCTCAAGGTACCAGTGCCGGCCTGCCGGGCGGGCACGCTCGCAGGCGGCCTGGATCCGCTTCAGGGCGAGGGTGTGGCGGCCGTGGACGGCGACCGCGGTGGGCAGCCCCGCCAGCAGGCCCGGCACGTCGACCCCGCGGGGGGCGGCGGGGGAGGTCCACACGGCGGCGCCGAGCAGCGTGCCGTCGGCCGCGTCCACGGCGACGTCCACGGCGCCCAGCGGGGCGCCGTCGGCCCCCGCGCGCAGCCCCTGGCGCACGGCGGCGGTGAACTTGCGCTCGAGGCGGGGCCCGCGCCGGTCCTCGGGCACGAGCCCGAGCGTGTACGGGTCCGTGGCGAAGGCCTCGGCGAGGACGGCGCCCACGCGGCGGGCGGTGTCCTCACGGGCTCCATCCGGGCGCAGGGTGAGCACGTGGACGCGGGGGCGCGGCGCAGCGGGGTCCGGGGAGGTCATGGCCGCCAGTCTAGGGACGGGGCCGGGCGCGTCATCGGACCGGCCGACGAGCGTTCCGTCCCGTGTGATCGGCGACACTGGTGGGCATGGACTTCTCCGCACCGCTCGCCCCGGCCGCACCGCTCGCCCCGGCCCCCGCCGCAGACGCCCCGCCCGCCGACGTCGTCGCCCGCCTGCAGGCGGAGCTGCCCGGCCGCGTGGACGTCTCCGCCGCCGCACTCCAGGCCGCCCGGGCGGACCGCTCGGGGCATCGCTCCCCCGCCGCGCCGCGGGCCGTGGTCCGCGCACGGACGGTGGAGGACGTGCAGGCCGCGTGCCGGATCGCGCACGGCACCCGCACCCCGCTGGTCACCCGCGGAGCGGGCACGGGGCTGGCCGGCGGCGCCGTCGCGGGGGCGGGCGAGATCGTCCTGGACATGACCGCGATGGACCGGATCCTGGAGGTCTCCCCCGCGGACCGCGTGGCCGTCGTCGAGCCGGGGATCCTCAACGGGGCGCTGAACGCCGCGCTCGCCGAGCACGGGCTGTGGTGGGCCCCGGATCCCGCGTCGAAGGACATCTCCACGGTGGGCGGCAACATCGCGATGAACGCCGGCGGGCTGCTGTGCGCCAAGTACGGCGTCACGCGCGAGGCGGTGCTGGGCCTGGACGTGGTGCTCGCGGACGGCACCCTGCTGCGGCTGGGCCACCGCACCGTCAAGGGGGTGACCGGCTACGACCTGGTCGCGCTGATGATCGGCTCGGAGGGCACGCTCGGCGTGATCGTGGGCGCGACGCTGGCGCTGCGGCCGGCCGTGCGCGGCGTGCCCGTGACGCTCGGCGGGTTCTTCCCGGACGTCGTCGCGGGCGCCGCCGCGGCCGAGGCGATCACCGGGGCCGGTCACGTGCCCGCCCTGATGGAGCTGATGGACGAGGCGACGCTCGCCGCGGTGCGCGCGCACGCGGGGCCCGAACGCGGGGCCGCCCTGCCCGAGTCCGGCGCGTTCCTGCTGGTGCAGGCCGACGGCGCCGGCGCCGAGGCGGACGGGGAGGCCATGGCCGCCCTCATGCGCGCCCACGGCGGGGACGTCACCGTGACCGTGGACCCCGCCGAGGGGGAGGCCCTCATGGCCCTGCGCCGCACCGCGTTCCCCGCGCTCGAGCGCCTCGGCACCCCGCTCGTGGAGGACGTGGCCGTCCCGCGCAGCCGCATGGCCGAGATGTTCGCGCGGATCCGTGAGATCGAGGCACGCACCGGCGTCGCCATCCCCACCACGGCCCACGCCGGGGACGGCAACCTGCACCCGATCCTGCTGTTCGGCGCGGCGGCGCAGGTGGGCGGCGCGGCCGAGGACGCCGCGTCGATCCCGGCGGACGTGTGGGAGGCCGCCGGCGAGCTGTTCCGCGCGGGCCTGGAACTCGGCGGCACGCTCACCGGCGAACACGGCGTGGGCCTGCTCAAGCGCGCGTTCCTGCGAGACGAGCTCGGCGACGCCCAGCACGACCTCCAGCAGCGCATCAAGGCCGTGTTCGACCCGCACGGCATCCTCAACCCAGGAAAGGTGTTCACCCCGTGACGCAGCCGACCACCCCCGAGACCCCCGCCGACGCCGGCACGCCGACCCCGTTCGAGGTCGGGCTGCAGCTGCGCTGGTCCGACGAAGACCGCTACGGCCACGTCAACAACGCCCGCCTGCTCACCCTCGCCGAGGAGGCGCGCGTGCGCGCCCTGGCCGCGTGGGCCACGACGACGGCGTCCCCGGACGTCCAGCGCGTCGTGCGGTCCATGGAGGTCCAGTACGAGGCGCCCGTGGTCTACGCCGGGCCCGAGGTGACGGCGCGGGTGTGGATCCTGCGGATCGGCCGGACGTCCTTCACGCTGCGCCACGAGCTGTGGCAGGACGGGCGGCGCTGCGTGCTGTGCGACGCCGTGTTCGTGCAGGTGGACCCGGCGGCCGGGCGGCCCGTGGCCGTCTCCGACGAGGAGCGCGCCGCCTTCGAGCGCGTGCTGATCCCCGCCGAGGACTGACGGGCCGCCGTCGGGCCTGTGGACGGCCTGCCGTCTCGCAGGATCCCGCCGTAGGCTCTGAGGCCATGGAGCAGGACCCTTCCCCGGACGCGCCCGCGCCCTCGGCGGACGTCGAGGCGCTGCGCGGCACCCCCGTGTCCGAGTTGACGCAGCTCACCCCCGCGGCGTCAGGGGCGCTGGAGCGGCTGCGCCGAGACGTCGAGCGCTTCGACCTCGAGTACCGCTCGGCCCTGCTCCAGGTGGAGGCGCGGCTCGAGGTGCTGCGGGACGAGTTCACGCACCTGCACGACTACAACCCCATCGAGCACATCGTCACGCGGGTGAAGTCGCCGGAGTCGATCCTGCGCAAGGCCTCCGCCCGCGGGCTGTCCCTGGACCTGGACGCGCTGCGCACCAACGTCACGGACATCGCCGGGGCGCGCGTGATCGTCAGCTTCGCCCGGGACGTGTACCGCGTGTTCCGCCAGTTCACGCAGCAGCCGGACATCCGGGTGCTCGAGGTGGAGGACTACATCTCCCGGCCCAAGCCCTCGGGCTACCGCAGCCTGCACTGCCTCGTGCAGGTGCCGATCCACCTGTCCACCGGCACGATCCCGGTGACCGTGGAGATGCAGTTCCGCACGAGCGCCATGGACTTCTGGGCCACGCTCGAGCACAAGATCAACTACAAGTTCGACGGCGGCGTGCCCCCGGACATCGCGACCGAGCTCGTGGCCGCCGCCCGCGTGGCTGCGGACCTGGACACCCGCATGGAGCGCCTGCACGACCAGGTGCAGGAGACCGACAGGGACGACGACGCCGCCGCGGCCTGGGAGGACGACGGCGGTCCCGTCTTCGAGGACGAGCCGGCGGCGGGGCCGGGCGAGGCGCGGCCGGGTGACGACGCGCCCGGCGCGTCCACCGTCTGAGCCCCTCCGTCCACACCCGGCGGGCCGCGTGCACAGGGTTCTCCACAGAGTTGTCCACAGGTGTGGATGAGTCACACGCGTGTGATCCAGCAAAGCAGAGCAGGGCGTGACCGCAGGCCAGGGAGGACATGCGGAGGGAGCGGCTGCCGGTAGCCTGAGCCGATGCCCTCCACCGCCGTGCCGCCGCGCGACTCCGGCGCCGCCTCCACCCTGCCCGCCCGCACAGGGCACCGCGGGGTGTCGATCCTGCGCACCGCCGCCCTCGTCCTCGTGGTGGCGGCGTTCGTGTGGCTGGCACTCACCGTGCGCCTGCCCGGCGTGGACGAGCTGCGCGCCCAGCTGGACGGCTTCGGCTGGTGGAGCTGGCTGGCGTTCACCGTGCTGTACGCGGCCGTGGCGCTCACCCCCATCCCCGTGACGATCATGGCGGTCACCGCCGGTGTGCTCTTCGGCGCGATCGAGGGGACGGTGCTGTCCGTCGTCGGAGCCCTGCTGGGCTCGCTCGGGGCGTACGGCATCGCGCGCGCGGTCGGACGCGAGGTGGTCCTGCGCGGGCTCGGCCGCCACGCCGAGACCGTGGAGCGGCGGCTCGAGGACACCGGGTTCCTCGCCCTGCTGGCCCTGCGCGTCGCCCCGGGGCTGCCGTACTGGCCCGTGAACTACGGGGCGGGCGCGCTCGCCGTGCCGCTGGGGATCTTCGCCGGCTCCACCGCGGTCGGCGTGATCCCCGGGCAGCTCTCCCTCGTGGCGATGGGGGCGTTCGCGGTGCGCCCGGGCGTCGTGAACGGCGTGCTGCTCGGGGTGGGCTGGCTCGCCGTGGGCGGTCTGACCCTGTGGGCGGTGCGGCGCTGGCGACGGGCAGCCCGGGCCGCGGAGGGGCCGGCGGGCTCGGAGGGGCCGGAAAGCCCGCGGAGTGGTCAGGACACGCCGTCTCCGCGTGCGCGACGCGGCGTGTCGTGACCACTCTGCGCCGGACGTCAGCCGAGGGTTGTGTACCGCACGCCGAACTTGCTGCTGACCTGCAGGAACACGAGCACGTCCGTGCCGCGCGCGTAGGCGGGCATGCCGTACCAGGTGCGGGGTTCGAGCTCCGGGGCCGCCTCCGTGACGATCCGGTGCACCCCCACCGCCATGGCGCGGTCCTGCTCGGGCATCTCCTCGATCTTCACCAGCAGGTCCTGCAGGGCGTCGGCCTTCTTCCTGCCGCCGCGCTGGGCGCGCAGCTCCTGCGCGCGCTCGGCGATCGCGGCCTGCTCCGCGGCGCTGAAACCGGTGGACTCGCTCACGGTGCCTCCTGGGGTGCGGGGACGGGTCCTGCCCTGGTCTCAGCCCCGACGGCCCAGGCGACCGAGCAGGCGGGTCTGCCGGTCGGCGTCGTCGGCCACGGGGACGGGCTCGCCCAGGATGCCGGGCGTGTAGGCGGCGTCGCCGAACAGTTCCAGCGACTCCTCCACGCAGTCGATCTCCGCGTCCGTGAACCGCGCGTCCACGCCCTGCGAGCGGGCCAGGTCCCAACGGTGCACGATCACGTCGAACGCGTGGAAGCGGATCAACGCCTCGCCCACGGGCATCTCCCCGAGCGCGGTCTTCATGGGCCGCATGATGAACTCCTCGTCACCGGCGAGGGCGGACATGGCGGCGGCGTGCTTGGCCCACTGGGTGGCCAGCTGCTGGCGGGACCCGTCGAAGAGGGGCACCTCCCGGCCCTGGCGGGCGGCGAAGTCGCGCTGGCCGGCGATCACGTGGTCCAGCAGGTCCAGCGCGTCCCAGCCCTCACACGGGGTGGCGGCGTCCCAGTCCCGCACCTCCCGGACGACGGCGGTGAACGGCTCGGCGGCCGCGTTCCAGCGGGCCTCGACCTCGGTGGCGGGGATGGACATGGTGCTCTCCTCAGGGTCGCGGGGTTCTCGGGGCCGCGGCGGGCGACGACGGCGCCGGGCTCGGCTTCTTCGGGCCGCGGATGGACTCGGGGCGGGCCGGGTCCAGGACGGACCGGGGGTCGAAGAACTCCTCCAGCACGGGCCGCTCGCCCGAGACGGCCGCGGCGAGGCTGATGCCGTCCACGTTGATGCGCGAGCCGCGGTAGTAGCCGGGCTCGAGCTGGCCCCACGCCTTGGAGGTGCCGTCCACGAGGAAGAAGGAGCGGTAGCCGAGCTCGCGGAAGTAGCGGTACCGCTCGTTGTCCTCCGTGTACTTGCCGGGGCCGGTGACGTCCGCGCCGAACGGGTAGATGAGCATGTCCGTGGGGCCGAGGATCGGCTCGACCTCCTCGTGCCAGTGCCTCATGTCGAACTCGAGCTCCTCCATGGTCAGCTTCGGCACCGTCCGGTGGCCCCACGTGTGGGAGGCGAACTCCCAGCCGCTGTCCTTGAGCGCGTCGGCAACCTCGGTGGCGGCCGCGACGTCGGCGTCGAACGTGGGGCTGTCCCCGAACTCGCGGGCCGAGGTGCGGTAGCCGAACACGCCGTCGTAGCCGGTCATGGCGAGCACGCCGCGGGCGCCGTTGAGGCTGAAGTCCGGGTGCTCGGCGAGGAAGTCGTCCAGGCGCGGGACGACGTCGAACGCCCCGATGTGCGTGGTGCCCTCGGCGTCCGTGTACTCGTTGCGGACGCGGCCGTCCTCGGCCACGATCAGGCGGTCCGCGAAGCCGTCGCCGTCCATGTAGAGGTAGTACGAGCAGTCGTCCAGGGAGAGGATCAGCGGGGTGCGACCCTCGGGGACCATGAGGGTCTTCGGGCGGACGACGTCGTCCTCCCCCACCTCGTACAGCTCGTGCGGGGAGACCAGCACGTAGCCGCGCTCGTAGACCTGCCGGATGACGGCGTCGAACTCGTCCACCGTGACCATGAAGTCCAGGTAGCCGCCGGCCTTGTCGTCGCCATCGAAGGCGCGGGCCGGGTCCACCACGAGGGAGTGGAAGAACAGGTGCGGAACCCGGGCCACGTCCGGCCAGGCCACCGGTTCGCCGGCGGGCGGCGGTCCAGCGGGGGCGGCGGAGGTGGGCGCGGACGAGGTCGGCACGGACGACGACGCCGCGTCCTCCCCGTCCTGCCCGCAGGCGGCCAGCAGTCCCGATCCGAGCAGGGCGGAACCGGCCAGGAGCATCTGTCGGCGGGTCGGCTGCGGCACGGGCGGGGGCATCGGGCACCTTTCTCCGGGGGCACCCATCATCCCAAGGCCGCCCGGCCCGGGACCACCCCTGCCGGGCGGGCGGGCGGAGGTGGGAACCGGCCGGGCATGGGAGGCCGGCCGGCGGCGGGGCTCGATCCGCCGTAGACGGCCCAGAGTGGTCACGCGGACGACCCGAGCTCGGCGCGGACCGTGTTCGACCGCTTCGTGTTCAGCAACCACATCCGCAGCTTCAGCGTCGACTGAGCCCCGGCTGGGAGGCGCCTTCGACGCGCGCCGACGCACGCGCCCCTCGCGCCGTGCCGCGTGCCACACTGGCGAGCGTGACCCGACGTCCGGATGCACCGCCCCCGGCCGACCCGCGCACGCGTGCGGCCCTGCGCGCCGTGCTCACGGTCCTGGCCGTGATGGCGGTGCTGTTCGCCGCCGTCGTGCTGACGCTGGCCTACGGACCCGCCCGCTGAACCCGCCCTTCCCCGATCCAGGAGCAGCCATGTCCCCCGCGGACCCCACCGCCGACGTCGCGGCCCGACCGACCGGCCCCGCCGCGGTGGCCGAAGCCTTCGCGGCCGCCTGGAACGCCGCCGACGCCGACGCGCTCGCCGAGCTGTTCGCCGAGGACGCGGACTTCGTGAACGTGGTGGGCGTGTGGTGGAGGCGGCGTCGGCAGATCCGGGTGAACCACGCGCTCGGCTTCCGCTGGATGTTCCCGCACTCGCGGCTCGAGCTCGGGCGCGTGCGGGTGCGGGAGCTCGGGGACGTGGCAGTGGTGCACGCGCCGTGGACCATGACGGGGCAGACCGCGCCCGACGGCGACGAGGCCGGCGAGCGCACCGGCGTCCTGCTGCTCGTGGTGCGCCGCACCGAGACCGGGGCGTGGGAGGCGGTGGCCGGGCAGAACACGGATTCCGTGCCCGGGGCCCAGACCCACCTGGCCGACGACGAGGGGCTCGCCGCGGTGCACTATCACCCGTCCGCGTGGTTCGACCCCGACGAGGACCCGGACGGCCCGGAGGCCTGCTGAGCGGCGACCGGCTCACGCCACCGTCAGCAGCCGCACCCAGTCGTCCTCGACCCGCTCCCCGCCGACCACGAACTGCCGCGCCCCGACCGTCTCGAAGCCGAGGCGCTCGTAGAACCGGTTGGCCCGTGCGTTCTGCGCGTTCGTGCCGAGCCACACGTGCCGGAACCCCAGCCGCCGCAGCCGCTCGACGCCGTCGTGCACGAGGGCCTCGGCCAGCCCGGTGCCGCGCCCCTCGGCGAGCACGTACAGCTTCGAGAGGTGGCCGGCCGGCACGTCGCCGAGCCGCTCCGTGACGGGTGCCTCGGGGGCCGCGGCGGTCTCGTACATGGCGTAGCCGAGCAGGGTCTCCGGGGCGTCGGCCGCGGCGCCCACGAGCACGATCCGCTCCGGGTCCGCGATCCACGCGGCCACGGCGGCCTCACTCAGGTGCAACGCGATGTGCGCCTCCACCGCGGCACGCGGCAGCGAGGCCGGGGAGGCGTCCGGGAAGGTGGCCGCGGCGATCGCGGCGATCGCGGGCGCGTCCTCGGGGCGGGCCGGACGGACGACGGCGGCGCGGGGTGCGGAAGTCATCCCCGCTCAGGCCTGCAGCGCGGGGTGCAGGTCCTTCATGCGGAACCGACGCCGGCGCCGCACCACGAGCACGTCCAGGGCGAGCGCCGCCGCCCCGATGCCCATCAGCACGACCACCGGCACCCAGAAGCGCTGGTCCGGACCGCCGGAGATCGCGTTGCGGAACGCCTCGATGGAGTAGCTCATCGGCATGAACGGGTGCAGCGCCTGGAAGAAGCCGGGCAGCACCTCGGCCGGGTAGGTGCCGCCGGTGGAGGCCAGCTGCAGGACCAGCAGGACCAGCAGCAGCGCCGAACCGGGGGTGCCGAGCGCCGTCTGCACCAGGTGCGCGATGAGGGAGAACACCACGGCCACGAGCACCGTCAGGGCCACGGCCCGCACCGGGTGCACGGGGGCCAGGCCCAGCGGCAGCGTCGCGGCGAGCATGAGCAGGCCGCCGCCCACGGCCACGATGCCCACGGGCAGCCACGCGGCCAGCGCGATCGCCACCGGGTTGCGGCGCCCGGCCAGCAGCCGCCCGCTGATGGGCCGCATGATGTTGAACGCGGCGATGCCGAACACCCACAGGGCGATGGAGAAGAACATCGGCGCCATGCCGCGGCCGTAGACCTCCGCGGAGTTGTCCACCTGCATCACGGCCTCCACGGGCCGGGACATCACCAGGGCGGCCTCGTCCCGCTCGTCCTCGGTCAGGGCGGGGACGCGGTCGACGCCGTCGGAGAGCCCGGAGGCGAGCTCGTGGGCGCCGTCGTCGAGGGTGCCGAGGCCGGCGCGCAGCTCCCCGGCGCCGTCCTGGAGCTGGGCCAGGCCGCCGTCGAGCTCGGTGGCGCCGGACTCCAGCTGGCCCGCACCGTCCTGCAGGGTCAGCGCCCCGTCGTGGAGCGCGGCGTTGCCCTCGGCGAGGGTGGTCGCCCCGTCCGTCAGCTCGCCGAGGCCGGACTGCAGCTCCCCGGCGCCGTCCTGGAGCTGGGCCAGGCCGCCGTCGAGCTCGGTCGCGCCGGAGCCCAGCTGCTCGAGGCCGTCCGCGAACTTCCCGGCGCCGTCGGCGAGGGAGTCGGCCCCGTCCTTCGCCTCACCGATCCCGCCCTGCAGCTTCTCCGCGCCCGCGGCCACGGCGTGGGCGCCGTCGTTGAGGTCCGTCAGATCCGCCTTGGCGGAGGCGGCGACGTCGTCCTCGACGAAGCCCTGGACGCGCTCGTTGGCGGCCGCGGAGGTCGCGGCGGCCTCCTCGGCGCGGCCGGCGACGGCGGTCACCCGCTCGTCCGCGCCGGTGAGCGCCTCCTGGAGCGCGGCGTACTGCTCGGACTCGGCGAGCGTCGGGTCCTCTTCGGCGAGCTCGGCCAGGGCGGCCTGCGCGTCGGCGATGCGGGCGCCCGCGCCGTCCTCGGCCGTGCCGGCCACCTCGGCGACGCGCTGGACGTCCTCGTCCACCGCGGCGACGTCGGCGGCCACCGCGTCCTGCCGCTCGATCACCTGGTCCAGGCCGGGGATCACCGTGTCGTAGAGCTGCTGGGTGCCGTCGGCCACCTGCGTGGCGCCGTCGGTGAGCTCGGCCGATCCGGTCTGCAGCTGGGCCAGCCCGTCGGAGAGGTCCGTGGCGCCCTGACGCAGGGCGGGGGCGTTCTCGGCGAGCTGCCCGGCACCGTCGGCGAGGGCCTGGGAGCCCCCGCGCGCCTGGTCGAGCCCGTCGGCCAGGCGCCCGGCCCCGTCCTGCGCGGACGCGGCGCCCTCGGCGAGTCGCTGGGCGCCGTCGTCGGCCTGGGCGGCGCCGTCCGCGAGGTCACCCGCACCCGTGGCGAGCTGGCCCGCGCCCTCGGCCAGCTTGCCCGAGCCGTCGTGGGCCTGGACGATCCCGTCCTCCAGCTGGCTCGCGCCGTCCTCCGCGGAGGCCGTGCCGTCGGCCAGCTGCGCGGCGCCGTCGGCGGCGTCCACCATGCCCGACCGCAGCTCGCCGAGGCTGGAGAAGACGGCCTCGAAGTACGCCTCGATCGCGGACCGGTTCACGGCGGCCTCGACCTTGGCCTGGCTCGCGTTCGTGACGGAGCCGATCACGAAGCCGTTGGCGTCGTCTCGGCGCAGGGTGATCTGCGCCTGCCGCGGTGTCCCGCCGCCCTCGGGGCTGACGAGGTCACGACTGAGCTCGGCGGGGATCTCCAGGACGAGGTAGTACCGGCCCTCCCGCAGTCCCTCCTCGGCCTCCTCGCGCGTGGTCTCGCGCCAGTCGAAGGCGCGGTCGTCCTTGAGGCGTTCGGTCATGTCCGCGCCGGTGCGCAGCGTGGTGTCGCCGCGCTGGACGGGTTCGTCCTCGTTGACGATCGCCACCGGCAGACGGTCCATGGCCCCGTAGGGGTCCCAGTTCGCGGACAGGTACAGAGCGCCGTAGATGGCGGGGACGAGGAAGATGAACAGCAGGGCGAGCAGGGGCAGGCCACGGCGGAAGCGTCGCAGCTCGTAGCGGAACAGCATCAGTTCTCCCGGACGGGGGGCAGGGTGAGGACGACGGCGTCGCGCGGCACGGGCGCGGAGGCCACGGCGCTCACCGCGAACGGGTGGCCGTGGTCCTTGAGGACGTCCAGGGCCGCGTGGAGCGCGACCAGCTCATCGATGGTCAGGGTGGCGTCCACGTCGTCGAAGGTGACGAGGCGGGCCGGGCGCAGGCAGGCGACGACGGCGGCCAGCAGCGCGCGATCGGGCGCGGACAGCTCCCGGACGACGGCCTCCGGCGCCACGGTCAGCCTCACCGCGTCCGCGAGGAGGGCGAAGCGTGCGCGGCCGGCGCGGCGGCGCACGCCGTCGGTGAGACAGCGCTCGTCCACGACCTCGGCCGCGGTCAGCGCCGGCTCGAGCTCCACCACGTCGGTGGTGTGGGCGACGGCGGTGCGGGCGCGCAGGGCGTGCGGGTGGCGCGCGGCGTCGATCGGGGGCCGGTACGCGCGGGCGGCGGGCCGCTCCGGCCCGTCCAGGGCGACGTCCACGGGGCCGCCGGTGAGCACGAGCTCGCCCCGCACGCCCTGCAGGCGCCCCGTGAGGGCGAGCAGCAGGGCCGAGCGGCCCGAGCCCTGGGTTCCGAGCACGGCCAGGTGGGTCTGCGGGGGCAGCACGAGGTCGAGGGAGCCGAACACCGGCCCGCGACTGCCGCGCAGGGTCAGACCGCGCGCCACGAGGGTGGCGGGCGGGAGGTCGTCGAGGTGCGCCGGGTCGGGGGCGGGCCCGGGGCCATGGTGATCGGCGTCGGTGGGAGTGGAAGACATGGGCCCTCTTTGCCGAGTCGAGGCGGATTCAATACCATCGGTATTCAATACCATCGGCATCGAGAGGGCAACATGGCGACCCGACCCCGCCGCGAGGATGTCCGCGCGGCCATCCTCGACCACGCGGCTCGGGTGTTCGGACGGGAGGGTTACGCGCGCTCCTCCCTCGCCCGCATCGCGGCGGAGGCCGGCTACACGAAGGGCGCCGTCTATTCCGGTTTCGCGGGGAAGCCGGACCTCTTCGCCGCCGCCTGCACCGTCCAGTTCGAGCGGGCGACCACCCGAGCCATGGACGGCGTCGCCGACGCCCTGGACGACCCCGACCTGCCGCGCGAGGACCTGGTGGCCCGCGTGGCGGAGGCCCTGGCCGACGTCGTGCTCGAGACCACGGGCTCCTGGCCCCTGCTCCTCCACGAGTTCCAGGCCGTGGGCCTGCGCGAGCCCGCCGTGGGGAGAGCCTACCGGACGCTGACCGTCCGGCGGCGGGACTTCCTGGCCGGCCTGCTGCGCGAGCACCGCGTGCTGGCCGACGTCCCGGACGAGCAGGTCACGCACACTGCGGCCATGCTCCTGATGCTCGTGCACACGCTGTCGGTCGAGCGGCACCTGGCCCCGGAGGACCTGACGGTGGACGACGTGCGGGACACGCTGGCCGCGGCCGTGCGCTCCCTCCTGCCCTGACGCCTGCGCGCCGGCCCCGCCTCAGCCCAGGGTGCCGGCCACACCGCGCACCAGCGCCAGCGTGCCCCCGACGCCGGCCAGGCAGATCGCGAGGACGCGCGCCTTCGCGGGGTCCACCCGGCGGGCCACCACCGAACCGGGCAGGACACCCAGCGGGCCGCCCACCACCACGGCGACCCACACCGGCCACGGCACGTGCAGCCCCGCGGGCACGGCCGCGCCGAACAGCGACTTGGTGACCAGCGAGGTGAGATTGGCCAGCAGGAACACGGGCTGGAGGGTGGCCGCCCACGAGCGCTGGTCCCACCGGCTCGCCACCGCGTAGACCGCGAGCGCCGGCCCGGCGATGCCCGCGGTGGTGTTCATGAACCCGGCCACGGCGCCGGAGGCGAACACGGCCCCGTTCCCCTGGGCGGTGAAGCGCTGCTGCAGGCCCAGGACGGCGGCCACGGCCACCAGCACGGAGGACCCCAGGAGGATCTCGAGGGCGTGGGCGTCCAGGACCCGCACGGCCCACGCCCCCGCGAACGAGCCGGCCACGAGCAGGGGTGCGAGGCGGACGAAGCGCGGCCAGTCCACGTGCCTGTGGAGCACCGCGAACAGCAGCACCGCGGACACCGAGGCGGCCACGTTGGACAGCGTCACCCCCGCCACCGGGCCCAGGAGCAGGGACAGCGTGGGTGCGGCGATCATGCCGACGCCCATGCCGCTCACCCGCTGGAGCGTGCCGCCCACGGTGATCGCGGCCAGCGCGACGACGGCCGGCAGCCACACCAGGGAGGGGTCCATGCGGGCAGTATGCCGGAGCCGGGGTGTCCGTCGGCCCTGGCTTCCGCCCGTGACGGGTGCGCATGCTGGCCGCATGGCCCAGCACAGCTCCACCCCGTTCCCGCTCGTGATCGTGGGCAGCGGCCCCGCCGGCGTCAGCGCCGCCCGCGCCTACGTCGACGCCGGGGGACCCGGCCCCGTCCTCATGCTCACCTCGGACGTGGACCACCCGTACGAGCGTCCGCCGCTGTCCAAGGAGCTCCTGCGCGGCACCGCCGAACCGGAGCCGACGGTGCTGGAGGACCTGCCGGACGCCGTCGAGCTGCGCCGGGGCGTGACCGTCACCCACGCGGACCTGGGTGCCCGGACGCTGCGGGTCGGCGAGGAGCCGGTCCGCTTCGAGCGCCTGATCCTCGCCCTCGGCGCGCACCCGAAGCCCCTGCCCGTCGCGGACGACGACGCCGAGGTGCACCTGCTGCGCTCTCTCGACCACGCCCGCCGCCTGGTGGCCTCCGCCGGGCACGCGCGCTCCGCCGTCGTGATCGGCTCGGGGTTCATCGGCTGCGAGGCGGCCGCCTCCCTGGCCCTGCGCGGGGTGGCCACCACGCTGGTCACCCCGGACGAGGTGCCGCAGCAGAAGCGGCTCGGCCGCGAGGCGGGCGATCGGATCGCGCAGTGGCTGATCGGCGCCGGCGTCGAGCTGCGCACCGGCGTGCGGGTGGGGCAGGTGCGCGCCCCGCGCACCGTCCACCTCGACGACGGCGCCACGCTCGCCCCGGACCTGATCCTCGCCGCGGTGGGGGTCGAGCCGGGGGGCGGGTGGCTCGAGGACTCCGAGCTGACCATGCACGAGGGGCGGATCGTGGCGGACGAGCACCTGGCGGCGGCGCCGGGCGTGTGGGTGGCCGGGGACGTGGCCCGCGCCCACCACGCCGTGGCCGGCCGGCCGATCCCCGTGGAGCACTGGGGCGACGCCCTCGGCATGGGCGAGGTCGCCGGGCACAACGCGGCCCGCACCGAGGTCGGCGTGCCGGGCGGCGCCGGCCAGGCCTCCGTGCTGGCCCACGCGGCGACGGCGGACCCGGAGTCCCTGCGGCGGTGGGAGGCCGTGCCCGGGTTCTGGAGCACCATCGGCGAGCACACGCTCAAGCACGCCGCGTGGGGCGACGGCCACGAGCAGGCCCGCATGGTGGAGCGCACCGGCGGGTTCACTCTCTGGTACATGGACGCGCAGGACCGCGTGGTGGGCGTGCTGACCTACAACGCGGACGAGGACTACGAGCGCGGGCGGGAGCTGGTGGCGGGCCGGGATGCCGTGGGCGAAGGCCGGGGCCGTCCCGACCCTGCATGACAGACTGAGGGGATGACCACCCCGACCCCCGGCGCCGGCTCCCCGGGCAGCGGTGTGGCCGGGGGCGTGCTGGCCGCAGTGGGGGCGCTGGCCCTGATCGCGACCGTCCTGGCGCTGGTCCTCGCGTTCGGTCCGGCCGGCCGGGACGACGCCGGCGCGGGCGCCGAGCGGCGGCGCTGGAACGGCGGCTTCACCCCCGCCCCGCCCACGGTGAACACGCAGGGGTACGCCGAGCCCGTGCAGGGCCGCGTGACCTCCCGCTTCGGGCCCCGCCCCAACCCGTTCGGCGAGGGCGTGGTGCCCTCGGGGGTGTCCGAGGAGGCCCTGACCCGCCACGACGGCGTGGACCTCGGCGGGGTGCCGGAGGGCACGCCCTTCCACTCGGTGTCCGACGGCCGAGTCCTATTCGTGGAGGCCGGCGGGGACGCGGGCGGCAACCTGCTCGCCGTGGACGCCGGGGACGGCCACGTGTGGCGCTACCTGCACGCCGCCCCGGACTCCACCGTGGTGGACGCGGGCCAGCGCGTCTCCGCCGGGGACCACCTGGCCGGCGTCGGGCAGACCGGCGCCGCCACCGGCGTGCACCTGCACCTGGAGCTGCGCGTGGACGGCGAGCCGGTGGACCCGGAGGCCTACCTGGCCGAGCGGGGCGTGGAGCTCGGCGGCTCCTACCCGGAGCGGCGCCGCGGCCTCAGCCGGTGACCGGGCCGCCGCCGTCGTCCACGGACCCGGCCCAGCGGACCTCCCCGTCCACGACCTCGTCCGTCGGCGCCAGGCCGATCGCCTGGGCGACCCGCTGGGAGGCCGTGTGCTCGGGGTGGACATCCGCCACGAGGCGCCGCACCCCCCGGTCCCGCAGCTCGCCCTTGAGGAGGCCGGCGGCCTCCTTCGCCAGCCCGCGGCCCTGCCACGGCGTGCCGATCAGCCAGGCGATCTGCGTGGGTCCCCCGTCCACGGGGATGGTGGCCTGGACGTAGCCGACCGGCCGGCCCTCCGGCTCCAGCACCACGATCCAGTTGGCCCAGTCCTCCGCGCCGTCCTCGGAGCGACCGCGCGCGAGGATCGCGTACCGCTGCCGCAGCTCCTCCTCGCCCGGCGGCGTCCCGCCGGTGTACGTGTACAGGTCCGGGTCGGCGAGGACCGCGGCCATGGCCTCGGCGTCATCCACCCGCAACGGGCGCAGGGAGAGGGAATGCGGCATGGGCACAGTCGACCAGCCCGGCCCCGCGCAGACAAGAGGCGGGGCGCATCCGCCCGCCGCTAGCCTGGGCGCATGCCGCCCGCCCCCACCGCCCGTCTGCGCTTCCGCGAGATGGCCGACGCCGACCTCGACCACCTGGCCGGCCTCCTCGCCGATCCCGTGGTGATGCGCTTCTACCCCGCCCCGCGCACGCGCGCGGAGGCGGCGGCGTGGATCGCGGGCAACCGGCGCCGGTACGCGCAGGACGGGCACGGGCTGTGGATCATCGAGACCCACGACGACGGCGGGCCCGGCTTCGTGGGCGACTGCGGCCTGACGTGGCAGGAGGTCAACGGGGAGCCTCGCCTGGAGGTCGGCTACCACGTGCGGGCCGACCTGTGGGGGCGCGGCTACGCCACCGAAGCGGCCGCCGCCTGCCGGGACCACGCCCGGGACGTGCTGGGGCACCACGAGCTCGTGGCGATCATCCACCCGGAGAACACGGCCTCGCGCCGGGTGGCCGAGCGGATCGGGATGACCGTGGTGGGCGAGGACCGCACCGGCGCGCCCGAGGCCCGCGCGGCTCTGGGGCTCGAGGCGCGCACCGTGCTGGGGATGAGGCTCCGGCCGGGCGCGTGAGGCGCGGCCCGGCCGGACGTCTCAGCCCCGGTCGCTCACTTGGCGTGGCGGGCGAGCAGCTCGCGGGCGGCGTCCAGGCCGCCGGCCTCGACGTCGTAGGAGCCGGTGGACGCGTGGTGGGCCTCGACCGCGTCCGTGATCCGGTAGTGGTCCGGGTTGCCGGGCGGGTCGGAGGTCTCCAGCACGTGGATCAGGTAGGTCTCGCCGGCGGCCAGGGCCTGGCGGTCGTCGCGCTCGTGATGGGTCATGACGTCCTCTCGGGTCGGCGCCCGGCGGGTCTGTCCCACCGGGGCGTGCGCACCAGGGTGGCGCATCGACGGCGGCGGGGCACAGTCCTGCCCGCCCGCGGGCCGGATCCGGTCAGTAGGCGGGTCAGAGTCCGCTCAGGCCCCGACGTAGGAGCTGACGACGCTCCGCAGTGCCTCGGCGGATTCGTAGATGTCCTCCAAGTTCTCGAGGTCGGCCCGCGTCCTGTTCTTGTCCGCATCGAACAGCACCAGATATTTCACCTTCCCGTCGAAGTGAAGGCGCGCGATCGGCTTCCGATTGTTGTCGTCCAGGATGACGCTGCAGTACGAGGCTGCGTCGCGCATGTAGACGCGGTTCATCGGCACGATTCCGGCGAGAATCGCCTTGATGATGCGGAAACCCTCGATCTCCTCTTCGGTCGTCACCACGCCCGGCTTGAGCTGGCCCTCCTGACCGTTCTCCTCGTCGGACAGGACCGTCTGATCGCCGGTGGCCACGGGCTCAGCGGGAGCCGCCAGTACCGGAGCGACCTGGTCGCCCAGGGCAGTCTTCAGCCGCGCGTTGACGCGATCGTTGATGTACTGGCGCGCAGCCTCCTCGGTGAGCCGGGTGAAGGTCTCCACCGCCTTGGCGTTCATGTACCCGGAGTACACGCGCTTGGCGAGGACCTTCACCAACTCATCGCTCGGCGCAGCCATCTCGGCAGAAATCTCGCGCTTGATGGCCGATACGTACTTCAGCTCCTCGGCTGCGGCGATGACCGAGTCGAGATCGAAGGATCCCTTCGCCAGCTGCTCGAGCTTCGGCACGGTGACCGGGTCGATGTCCAGAAGATCGAGGACGAGGAACGGACGCTCGTCGAGGATGTTGGCCTTGTCGAGGTCCGTGTAGAAGTTCCACACCCGCCCGTTGGTGAGCACGCCGATCCGCGCTTCACTGGTGTGGAAGTAGCGCACCAGCTGGCTCGCGTGCGCCAGGGACAGCTCCGAGCCGACCTTCTTGGCCTCCACGAGGATGTTGACCTTCCCCTCCCGCATGATGGCGTAGTCGATCTTCTCCCCCTTCTTCAGGCCCAGATCTGCGACGAACTCCGGGACGACCTCCTGGGGATCGAACACGTCGTAGCCCAACACCTGCGAGATGAATGGCATGACGAGCGCGTTCTTCGTCGCCTCTTCCGTGTCCAGGGAGCTTGCGTAGTCGCGGGCTCGCCGAGCCACTTGCGCAAGCTTGTCCTCGAATTCAGTCATGCCGTTTCACCCATCCGTGAGTAGGAGCCGGACAGCCGGGAATCCGGCAGCCTCGCACGTCAGCGCCCGAAGGCCCGCCGCAGCTGTGTCGAAATATAACCCAGCTCACAAACACGCTACGGGGACCCTCGCAGGCGCTCCGTGGCCGGACCGCGGGATCGCCCGGAACGCGAGGCGGCCACGACGCGTCGCCTCTCACAGGAAGGAGACGGGGCGTCGTGGCCGCGTTCCGCGGGGGGCCGCCCTGTCAGGCGACGCCCGGCCGGCTCAGCGGTTGCCGGGGTGCTGCGGGTCGGCCGGGATGCCGCGGCTCAGGGGCTCCACGGGCGGGCCGCTCGTCTCCGGGGTCACGGGCGAGCCGGTGCGGGAGCCGCCGACCTCCGGGGTGTCCGGCACCTGATCGCCGGAGGGCTGGGCGCCGGAGCGCAGCGCCTCGAGCCGCGTCTCGAGGACCTGCACCACGGGCAGGCGGTCGCCGTGGGCGCGCTCGTAGGCGAGCAGCTGCTCCACCTGCGACTCGTCGAGGCCGGTGATCCGGGTCGACAGCGTGCCGTTGGGGATGTGGTCGTAGTCCGGCAGGGGGAGCTCGTCGCGGTTCGGGGCGTTCGTCATGGCACTGTCCCTCTTCTCTCGTCGGGGTCCCTCGTCGGGATGCGTGGTCCACCCACGCTAGTGAAGGCCCCCGTCAGACGGCACCCCCTGCCGCCCCGCTCACCCGACCCCGTCCCGCCGCGCCCGCAGCACGATCTCCAGGTCGAACCGCGCGTCGGGGTCCTCGAGGGCCTCCCCGAACAGCTCGCGCAGCCGGCCCACCCGGTACCCCACGGTCTGGGGGTGCACGCCGAGCTCCGCGGCGATCGGCGCCCGCTGGCCCCAGTGCGTGAGCCAGGCGAGCAGGGTCTCCTCCAGCACCGCCCGCTTCGCCTCGCTCACCTCGTCCAGGGGCGCCAGCACGCGTTCGGCCAGCTGCGTCACGACGCGCGGCTCGGCCCCCAGCACCACGCGCGCCAGGTGGTCCGCGGCGAGGATCGGGGACGGGGCGCCGTCGTCGTCCTCCCCCTGCGCGGGCTCCGCCGTCCGGCCCGCCGCCTCCTGGACGGCCAGCGTGCGGGCCACCCGGTAGGAGTGGGGCACGAGCGGCCAGTCCACGGCCGGCCCGACGACGGCGGCCGTCCCCGCCAGCAGGCGCAGCATGCGCTCGCGGCGGCCCTGGGAGGGCGTCGCGTCGATCACGGCGACCACCTCCGAGTCCCGCTCCACCACGAGCCCGGCCCGGCCCAGCCTCTCCCGGACGGCGACGCCGGCGTCCGCGGGCAGCACCACCACCGCCAGCCGGCGCGGCAGCCGCCAGTCCGCGAGCGCGGCCAGCCGTTGCACCTCCTTCTCCTCGGTCCCGCCCCGGACCAGGGCGGTGGCGAGGGCGGCGCGGTGCAGCTCGAGCACGCCCGCCTGGGCGGACTGCGCCTCCGCGTACGCCTGGGCGCTGACGGAGGAGAGCTCGTCGATGTACGCCCAGATGGACTCGCCCAGCTCGATCACCACGGACATCTCCAGGCCCAGGCGCGCGCACTCGGCGGAGAGCTCGCGGAACACGATCCGCGCGGAGGTGCGGTACGCGCCGAGCAGGGCGTCCATGGAGCGCCCCTCGCGGAACTCGCCGGCCCCCAGGCGGGCCATGAGGACGCGGGACTCGCTGTTCAGGGCCGGGCGGGTGGTGCCGGGCAGGCTCATCAGCTGCTCGAGGGCGGTGGTCACGCCGGCGGTGAGGTTCTTGCCGTAGTGGCCGTCGCGCGCCGCCGCGTAGGCGGGGATCTGGTCCGGGACCGTCTCGATGATGCGCTCCATGATCCCGGGGATCGCCGGGGCCAGGCGCTCCGCGAGGTCGTCGGGGAGGGACTGCCAGGGCGGGCGCCAGTCGGGGGCGGGGGTGGTCTGCGTCACACTCAATCTTGTCTCCTCGCGATGAAGTGATGGCCCAGATCGTACGCTGAAGACGAAGAACTGCGGCATGCCGAGCCATAGACTGGAGCCATGGTCGGCCCGTCTCTGTTCTCCCGTCTGGCGTCGACGCTCCTGCACCCGCTCGCCCCGCAGGACGTCCTCAGCCTGCTCGACCCCGTGCACTCCTCGCGGCAGCTGCGCGGCGTGGTCACCTCCGTGACGCGCGAGACGCCCGGCACCGCCACCATCGCCTTCCGCCCGGGCCCGGGCTGGCGGGCCCACGACGCCGGCCAGTGGGCCCGCATCGGGGTGGACGTGGACGGCGTGCGCCAGTGGCGCTCCTACTCGCTCTCCGCTCCCGCGGGCGCCGACCCCGAGATCACGGTGTCCGACATCGGCCTCGTCTCCGGCACGCTCGTGCGCCACACGAAGCCCGGCGACGTCCTCTTCCTCGACATCCCCGAGGGCGACTTCACCCTGCCGGACGAGCCGCGCCCACTGCTCATGCTCACCGCCGGCTCGGGCCTGACCCCGGTGATGTCCATGATCCGCACGCTCGTGCCGACGCGCCGGGATGCCGACGTCGTGCTCATCCACTCCTCCCGCACCCCCGAGGACGCCCTGTTCCGCGAGGAGCTGGCCGAGCTGGCCGACCAGTTCCCGGGCCTGCGCGTGGTGCACCACCACACCGCGGAGACGGGCCGCCTCGACCTCTCCTCCCCCGCACAGCTCGAGGGCCTCTGCCCGGACTGGCGCGAGCGCGCCGGCTACGCGTGCGGGCCGGCCGGGTTCCTCGACGACGCCGAGGCCCTGTGGCGGCGCGAGGCGGCCGCGGACCTCACCATCGAGCGGTTCCAGGCCGACTTCGCCCCGGGCGTGGCGGGGGCCGGCGGCCGCGTGGTGTTCGAGCACGCCGACGTGGAGGTGGACGCTCCCGGCGACGTGCCGCTGCTCGTGGTGGCCGAGGAGGCCGGCGTCGCCGCGCCCGCCGGCTGCCGCATGGGCATCTGCCACGCGTGCCTCACGCCGCTGCGCTCGGGCCGGGTCACGGACCTGCGGACCGGGCAGGTCCACGGCGAGCCCGGCGAGCTGGTCCAGACCTGCGTGAGCGCCGCCGCCGGCCCGCTGAGCCTCAGCCTGTGAACCTGACGCCCGGCCCGCGACCCGGGCCTCCCCGACCATCCCCGCCTCCCGCCCCCAGGAGCATCACATGACCCAGACCCCCACCGCCCCCGACCGCACCGGCGCCACCGCCCCGGACGATCTGGCCCTGGCCATCCCCGGCACCACCGTGCGCGGCCGCGCCGCCCGGGTCCTGCCGCAGGACCGCCCCGACACCACGAGCTGGGCTCCCCGCACCGCCGAGTCCCGTGCCGCCGCCACGACGCCGGGGCTGCCGGGCGTCGTCGGGAGCCCGGCGGTGCGCCCGCCCGGCGCCGCCCACCTGACGGACGCGCAGGTGGCCGAGCTGGGCCGGGAGCTGGACGCGATCCGCGACGACGTGCTCGCCCGCCGCGGCGCCTCCGACGCGGCCTACATCCGCCGCGTCATCCGCTGGCAGCGCCGGCTCGAGCTCGGCGGCCGCGCCCTCCTGCTCAACGCACGCCACCCCGCCGCGTTCGTGGCGGGAACAGCCATGCTCACGGTCGCGAAGATCGTGGAGAACATGGAGATCGGGCACAACGTGCTCCACGGCCAGTGGGACTGGATGCGCGACCCGGACATCCACTCCACCACGTGGGAGTGGGACTTCGTGACGCCGTCGCGGGCGTGGCAGAACACCCACAACGACCTGCACCACCGCTGGACCAACGTGGTGGGCAAGGACCGCGACGTGGGCTACAACGTCCTGCGCATGGACGAGTCCGAGCCGTGGCGGCCCCGCCACCTGCTCAACCCCGTGATCAATGCGGGGCTGGCGCCGATCTTCGAGTGGGGCATCGCGCTCTACGACCTCGAGCTGGACCGCGTGCAGAGCGGCGAGAAGTCCCGCGAGGAACTGATGACGGATCTGCGCTCCGTGGGCGTCAAGGCCGCACGGCAGTTCGCGAAGGACTACGTGGCCACGCCGGCCGTCGCCGAGGTGCTGACCGGCTCGGGCAAGGCCGCGCTCGTGGGCACGCTGCTCGCCAACGGCCTGCGCAACATCTGGGCGCACGCGGTCATCTTCTGCGGGCACTTCCCGGAGGGTGCGGAGACGTTCTCCGAGGAGATGGTGGACGGCGAGACCCGCGGCGACTGGTACGTGCGGCAGATGATCGGCTCCGCGAACATCTCCGGTTCGAAGCTGATGCACTTCATGACCGGCAACCTCTCCCACCAGGTGGAGCACCACCTGTTCCCGGACCTGCCGTCCAGCCGGTACGCCGAGGTGGCGCCCAGGGTCCGGGAGATCTGCGCCCGCTACGGCCTGCCCTACACGACCGGCCCGCTGCTGCGGCAGGTGGGCTCCGCGTGGAAGAAGGTGTTCCGGCTGGCGCTGCCGTGAGGCGGGAGGGGCGGGCGCCCCTCCCACCGCCGTCGTCGGCTCAGCCCTTCACGCCGCCGGCCGTGAGGCCGGAGACGATGTACCGCTGCAGGAACAGGAACAGCGCCATCACGGGCAGGGCCGCCAGCACGGCGCCGGCCGCGAACACGCCCCAGTTCTCGGAGCGGGTCTCCGAGACGTAGCCGTAGAGGCCCACCGCGAGCGTCTGCGCGGACGGGTCCGTGAGCACCACGGAGGCGATCACGAACTCCGAGACCGTGGTGATGAAGGACAGCAGGGCCACCACCGCGAGGATGGGGGTCACCAGGCGCAGGATGATCGAGAAGAAGATCCGCGCGTGCGAGGCACCGTCGAGCTTGGCAGCCTCGTCCAGCGACGGCGGGATGGTGTTGAAGAACCCGTACATCAGGTACGTGTTCACCCCGAGCGCGCCGCCCAGATACACGAGGATGAGGCCGAGCTGCGAGCCGATGCCCAGGACGGGCACCAGGTTGCCGATGTAGGTCAGCAGCAGGAAGATCGCCACCACCGCGAGCAGCTGCGGGAACATCTGCACCAGCAGCAGCGTCAGCAGCCCCACGCGGCGGCCCGTGAACCGCATCCGGGAGAACGCGTAGGCGGCCAGGGCACCGAGGAACACCGTCATCACGGACGTGATGACGCCGATGACCATCGTGTTGAGGAACCAGCGGCCGAAGGGCCGGTTCGGGTTGCTGAACAGGTCCACGTAGTTCTGGCCGCTGAACGAGGAGAACAGCCGGTTCGAGCTCGCCATCGTGCCAGTCGGGTCGAGCGACGCGGACAGCACGTACAGCAGCGGGAACAGTGCGAACGCGCTGGCCAGCACGCCCACCGCGTGGCGCCAGCCCAGCTCCCGCATCCAGCGGCCGAACGAGCGGCGGCGTCGTGGCGGGGCCGGGTCCTCCTCCCAGCGCAGCGGGTCCGTCTCCTGCTGCGCCAGGGCGGCGGCGAGGGGCGAGGTCGGGGCGTCCGGCCGGGGCCGTCCGGAATCCTGGGGGATGCTCACTTGTCGATCTCCTCGAGCGCCTTGGTCTGCCGGAAGCTGATCGCCGAGATGGTCGCCACGATCAGGAAGATCACGATGGACAGGGCGGAGGCCAGGCCGTAGTCGCGCCCCACCCCGCTGAACGCCGTCTTGTAGACGACCGTGATCAGCAGGTCTGTGGCGCCGATGTTCGAGCCCGCGTCGGGGAACCGCGGTCCGCCGCCGGTCAGCATGTAGATGATGTTGAAGTTGTTGAAGTTGAACGCGAACGAGGAGATCAGCAGCGGCGCCACCGAGACCAGCAGCAGGGGCAGCTTGATGGAGCGGAAGATGCGCCACGGGCCGGCGCCGTCCATGCGGGCGGCCTCGTCCACGTCCTCGGGCAGGGACTGCAGGGCGCCCGTGGTCACCAGGAACATGTAGGGGAAGCCCAGCCACAGGTTCACCACGAGCACCGACAGCCGGGCCAGCCACGGGTCGGTGAGCCACGGGATGTCCGCGCCGCCGAAGAACACGGTGTTGACGAAGCCGAACTCCGGGTTGAGCAGGCCGGCCCACACGAGGCCGGACAGGAACGCCGGGAACGCGTACGGCAGGATCATCATCACCCGGTAGACCTTCTTGCCGCGCATGTCCGAGCGGTTGAAGGCGATCGCCAGCAGCAGCCCGACGGCGAACGTCGTGGCCACGCTCAGGAACGCGAAGGCGAAGGTCCACACGGTGACCCGCACGAGCGGGTCGCGCAGCTCGGGGTCGGTGAACGCGCGCGTGAAGTTGTCCAGGCCGACGAACACCCGCCAGCCGGTCTGCAGCGTGCTGCCGTCGTCCGCCTGGAACTGGCCCTCGCCGTTGTCCCGGTACTCCACGCCGCTCTCGAGGTCCGTGAAGGTGTCCCGGGCCTCGTCGTACTCCAGACGCGGCGCGTACACGTACCCGCGGGAGCCGTCGCGCGTCTCCAGGGTGCCGTCCGCGGCGTCGTCGCTCAGCGGGACCTTCAGGCGGGCGACCTGGTCCTGACGCTGCAGCAGGTCGCCGAACCGCAGGGTGGTGTACCCCTCCACCCCCACCGGCTCCCCGTCCTGCATCTGGGCCTCGACCGGCTCCAGCGCCTGGTCCGCGCCGCCGAGGACGGGCTCCCCGTCCCGCAGGGTCAGCAGGTAGAGGTCGCCGCCCTCCTCCAGCACCGTGATGTCGTACACCGGGGAGTCCGGCACGCGGATGGAGGAGGAGCGCTGGATGATCTCGATCGCCGCGGCCTTGTCCGAGTTGTGCCCGGCGCCGTAGTTCGTGAAGGCGACGTAGGAGGAGTAGACCACCACGAACACCTGGAACAGCATCAGGAAGAACAGGCCGGGGGCGAGGTACTTGGCCGGCAGGCCGCCGCGGCGCAGGTAGATCCAGTTGATGCCGATCGTGACCGCCAGGGTCAGCGCGAACACCACCCAGTCCCCCGCGGCCGCGAGCTGGAACAGCAGGAACGCCGCGAAGGCGTCCACGAGGCCCAGCAGGACGATCTTGGCCAGCGTGCCGCCGAGGCCCTCGGTACCCCGGGCGTCCGCACGACGACGGCGGCCCGGGCCGGTGCGGCGCGCGGCGTCGTCGAGGGCGGCGGTGGCGGCGTCGGACCGGTCCGACGCGGTGGAAGACGGGCTCATGGTTCCTCATCCGGCCCGAGGGCCTGCCGTGGAAGGGGGGGGATGCGCGCCCCGAGGGCGCAGGGCCACGGTCCGCCTCCGGCGTCCCCGCGGGGACGCCGGAGGTGGACCGCGCCGGATCACTGGCCGATGCGGCCCTCGATGTCGGAGATCATCTTCTGCCAGGTCTGGACCGGGTCGCCCTCGCCCTTGATGATGCTCATCTCGGCGCCGCCCCAGAACTCGAACACCGCGCCCATCTCGGGGGCCGCCGGCATGGGGACGCCGTTCTCGCCGATCTCGCCGAACGCCTTCACGGTCTCGTCCGAGGCCGCCTTGTCGAAGGAGGCGGTCAGCGCCGGGGGACGCTTGCCCTCGGCGAAGAGCGCGTCCTGGGCCGCCTCGGTGGAGAGGTAGTTGACCACGAACTCATTCGCGGCCAGCTGGTTCTCGGACTCTGAGGAGACGAAGAAGGCGTTGACGCCCACGAACGGCTGCGCCGGCTGGTCGCCCATGGACGGGATGGCCTCGACCTCGAAGTCGACGCCGGCCGCCTCGGCCTCCTCGATGTTCCACGGGCCGGTGATGAAGTAGGCCGCGTTGCCGGAGTTGAACTGCTCCTTGGCGATGTCCGCGGTCATGTTCGGGTTCAGCACCCCGGACTCGCCGTACTCGGCCAGCTTCTCGGCGAAGGCCTCACCCTCGGGCCCGCCCATGGCCAGCGAGCCGGTGTCGTACGAGCCGTCCTCGGCCTGCTTGAACACGGGGGCGCCCATGGAGGTCTGGAACGGGTACAAGTGGTACGGGTCGCCGTTGACGGCGTCCAGGCCCACCACGAACGGGTACTCGGCCTCGCCGGCGTCGACGGCCTTCCGGCCCTCCGCGATCATCTCGTCGAAGGAGGCCGGGGTGGACTCGGCCAGCTCGGTGTTGCGCAGGATGGCGATGTTCTCCACGGAGTACGGCACGCCCCAGGTCTGACCCTCATAGGTGACGGCCTGCACGGAGGACTCCACGAAGTCGCCGGCTCTCTCGCCCAGCTCAAGGGGCTCGATGGTGCCGTTCTGCACGAGCGAGCCGATCCAGTCGTGGGCGCCGACGATCACGTCCGGGCCCTCGCCCGTGGGGTTCTGGGTGATGAAGTCGTCCTTCATCGTGGAGTTGTCCTTGACCACGAGCTCCACCGTGATCCCGGTGTCCTCCTTGAAGTCCTCCGCCACGGCCTGCAGCGGCTCCTGGCGGTTCTGGTCCACCCACATGGTGATGGTGCTGGCGCCGGCCTCGGAGAGGTCCTGGCTCGGGGACGCGGTGGCCGTGCCCTGCTCGGTGGCGCCGGCCGGGGAGGAGGACGCCGGGGCGGAGGAGCCGCCGCCGCACGCGGTGAGCGCGAGGGCGGAGAACGCCGCGGTGAGGGTCAGGCTGAGCGGGCGGCGGAAGAGGCCGCCGGTCGTCGTCGACTGCATGATGTGCCTTTCACGAGGGGTGGCCCGCGGCATGCGCCGGCCGTTGCGTCGCCGACGTGGGCCCCGCGGTGAGACGGCGCCTGCCCCCGGCGGCTGAAGGAGTCAGTCCCCAGGAGTGTAAACGCTTCCACTGTGATATGCCACACAGAGGTGCGCTCCCGCATGAACACGGGCATGCGGGAGTGGGGGCGGAGGTCAAGACCGGCTGAAACCGGAATGGAAGCGCTTCCACCACCGCGCCTGCCGTGCCGTACTCTGGTGCCACGCATCGACCCCCGGCCCGCCGCCGTCGTGCACCCGCCCCGCCGCAGAACCCCATGAACCGGGAGGAGGACCGCCGATGGTCGGCATCAAGGACGTCGCCCGCATGGCCGGGGTCTCCACCGCCACCGCCTCCCGCGCCCTCACCGGCTCCGGCCCCGTGGCGGCCGCCACGCGCACCCGAGTCCAGGAGGCCGTCGCCACGCTCGGCTACGTGGCGGACTCCGCCGCTTCTTCGCTCGCCTCGGGCCGCACCCGCAACATCGGGCTGGTGACCCCCTCCGTCCACCGGTGGTTCTTCGCCGCCGTGCTCGAGGGCGCCGCGGACGAGCTCGTGCGGCACGGGTACGACCTGACGCTCTACGACGTCGGCCAGGACCCGGAGCGTCGATCCACGGTCATCTCCGACCTGCTGCCCCGACGGCGGCTGGACGCCCTGATCACCCTCTCGTTCCGGCTGAGCGTGTTCGAGTTCGCCGGACTCGAACGCCTCGGCCGGCCCGTGATCGCCATCGGTGGCCGCCTGCCGGCGGGCGAGACCCTGCCCGACTGGTTCACCGCGGTCCAGGTGGACCACGCCCGCGCCGCCCGGATGGCCACCGAGCACCTGCTGGAGCTCGGACACCGGGACATCGCCTACGTGGGCCGCGTGGACGAGGACATCGAGTTCCAGGTCAGCACCGAGCGCACCCGCGGGTTCCTGCACGCCCTCGCCGCCACCGGGGTGCGCACGCCGGCCGACTGGATGGTGCCCGCGGACTTCACCATCGGCGGCACCTACCACCAGGCGCGCGCCCTCCTCGCCGACCCGCGGCGCCGGCCGACGGCGGTCATGTGCATCTCGGACGAGATGGCCATGGGCACCTGGATGGCAGCCCACTCCCTGGGGCTGCGTGTGCCCGAGGACGTGTCCGTGATGGGCCTGGACGGCCACCCCGAGGCCGCCCGCCTGGGCATCAGCACCGTGGACCAGAACCCGCTCGAGCAGGGCCGCCGCGCCGTCCGCCTGGCGCTCGGCGCCCTCGACGGCGCCGCCCACCCCCACCGGATCATGCACCACCTGGCCCTGCGGCCGAGAGCGAGCACCGCGCCGCCGTAGACCGTCAGCTCCGACCCTCACCCACCCCTCTCCTTCACCTTGGATCGTCGGGCACGTACCTGCCCGTGAAAGGAACCCCACCATGGCCTCCGTGACCTTCCGCTCCGCCAGCCGCCAGTACCCCGGCTCCCCCCGCCCCGCCGTCGACTCCCTCGACCTGGAGATCGCCGACGGCGAGTTCCTCGTGCTCGTGGGCCCCTCCGGCTGCGGCAAGTCCACCTCCCTGCGCATGCTCGCCGGTCTCGAGGAGCTCTCCCACGGCAGCATCCTGATCGGCGACCGGGACGTCACCGACGTGGACCCCAAGGACCGGGACATCGCGATGGTGTTCCAGAACTACGCCCTGTACCCGCACATGACCGTGGCGGACAACATGGGCTTCGCCCTGAAGATCGCCGGCGTCCCCGCGGACGAGCGGCGCCGCCGCGTCGAGGACGCCGCGAAGCTGCTGGACCTGACCGAGTACCTGGACCGCAAGCCGAAGGCCCTCTCCGGGGGCCAGCGTCAGCGCGTGGCCATGGGCCGGGCGATCGTGCGCGACCCGCAGGTGTTCCTCATGGACGAGCCGCTCTCCAACCTGGACGCGAAGCTGCGCGTGCAGACCCGCGCCCAGATCGCCAACCTGACCCGCCGTCTGGGCACCACCACCGTGTACGTGACCCATGACCAGACCGAGGCCATGACCATGGGCGACCGGGTGGCGGTCCTCAAGGAGGGCCGCCTCCAGCAGGTGGACACGCCGCGCAACCTCTACGAGCGCCCGATGAACGTGTTCGTCGCCGGGTTCATCGGCTCCCCCGCCATGAACATCTTCCGCATGCCCGCCACGCACGAGGGCGTGCACTGGGGCGAGACGGTCATCCCCGTGCCGCGGGAGGATCTGGCCGACGCCGGCACGGCGGTGGACCTCGGCGTGCGCCCCGAGAACCTGGTGGTCAGCGACGACGCCGCCGGCCTGCCCGTGGAGGTGGACACCGTGGAGGAGCTCGGCGCGGACGCGTACGTGTACGGTCACGCGACGATCGGCGGCGAGGAGCGGCTCATCACCCTGCGGACGGTGGGCTACACGGCGCCGGAGAAGGGGTCCGTGGTGCACGTGGTCCCGGACCCGGAGCGCGTGCACCTGTTCCACGCCGAGACCGGCGAGCGACTCAACCGCTGACGGCGGCGCGGGGCGCGCGACGGCGGCGGGCGGCGCCTGCCCTCAGCCCTGGCGCTCGGCCAGCTCCGCGAGCCGGTCGATCGACGCGCGGAGCTGCCCTTCGCCGGTCCGCAGCGCCTTCTGGACGCGCTTCGGGTCGGTGAGGGCGGTCCAGTCATAGGTGTGGGTGACGCGGCAGCCGCCCTCGTCGTCGCCCTCGACCTCCCACCGCCACAGCTGGCCGAACGGCTCCCCGCCGACCTCGGAGGGCTTCCAGGCGATGCGGCGGCCCTCCTCGAACTCGACCACGTGGTTCGCGCGGTCCACGCCCTTCTGCAGGGTCATGACGAACACGTCCCCGACGGCGGTCACCCGCTGCCCGGGGGCGGCCTCGGCCAGGTTGTCGTTGCCGTCCCACTCGGGCTGGCGGGAGGGGTCCGCGATCAGCTCGAAGACGACGCCAGCCGGCGCGTCGACGTGACGGGTCGCGGACACGACGCGGTCCTCAGGGGCGGGCAGGGCGGTCTCGTCGATGTGCTCCATGCCGTCACGCTAGACCTTCCCACACCGTCGTCGAGAGGGTCGGCGGACCGGGCCGGGTGCCCGGCCCGCCGACCCGGACTCACAGTCCGGCGGCATCGACGCCGTACTCGGCCTGGGAGGCGGAGTAGCCCTCGAACATGAGCTGGTCGATGAGACCGGCACGGGAGAACGCGGAGTGGCTCAGGTACGACTGGGCCTGCTTCGCGGCCTGCTCGTTGTAGTCGATGCCCAGGCCGTCGACGGCGGCCGTCGCGTCAGCATTCGAGTAGCCCTCGAACTCGAGCTGGTCGATCAGACCGGTCCGTGAGAACGCCGTGTGAGTCAGGTACGACTGGGCTTGCTTCACAGCCTGCGCCGCGTAGTCCACGTCCAGGCTGTCCACGGCCGCTGTGGCGTCGGCGTTCGAGAAACCCTCGAACTCGAGCTGATCGATCAGGCCGCTCCGGGAGAAGGCGGTGAAGCTCAGATACGACTGCGCCTGTCGCACGGCCTGCTGTCCCTCCGCTGACAGCCCGTCGCCACCCGCCGACGCGGCCGACTCCTCCTCGGCGGCCGCCGCGTCGACTTCGGCCGATGCCTCCGCCTCACGCTCCGCTTCCGCCACGGCCTCGGCCTCGGCCTCGGCGGATCGGGACGCCTCGGCTGCGGCGGCCGCGGCGGACTTCTCGGCCTCCCTCGAGGCGGCAGCGGCACGGCTGGCCTCGGCCGCCTGCGAGGACTCCACGGCACGGCTGGCGCTCGCCACCGCAGACGACGAGCCGGCCGCGCGGGACGAGGAGGGCGCCGCGCCGTCGGAGACCCGGCCAGACGAGGACGCCCCACTCGAGGACGATGCGGCGGAGGGCGAGCCGGCGGACGACCCGGCTGCGGCGTCCCCATCGACGGAGCATCCGGTGAGCAGGGCGAGCGCGGCAAGGCCAGCGGTCAGGAGTGCGGTGGGGCGGGCATGACGAGGACGGAGCATGGCGCTCTCCTTCGACGAGGGGAGGCGGTCGGCCTCCAGCGATAGGAAGCGAACACTCGGCGAGTGTTCACCATCCTCACAGTAACGACCCAGCGGACACGATAACGGTGTCCGCCCCGCGCAGGACATGGGCGCGGCCGTGATCCTGTGCGGTCTGGTCCTGGGTCTGGCGTCCACGCCGCGGTTCCTGTGCCGGGGCCGCGTGGCCCCCGACCTCAGATCAGGCCCAGCGCGGTGAGCTTGGCCGCGGTCTCCTCGTTGGTCGGCTCCACCTGGTGGTCGCCGTCGGGGAACACGACCACGGGGATGTCCTTCTGGCGCCGGGTGCGCAGGCAGTCGCGGCACCAGTCGGCGCCGTCGACGGTGAGGACGTTCTGACTCATCCGTCCAGCGTACTGAGGGGTGGGATGCTGGGGGCATGCCCGCCCAGCCCTCCCCCTCCGGCCGCACCGTCCACCTGTCCACGTCGGGCGTGGACGCCCGCATCGCCCCCGACGAGTTCGGCGGGTTCGTCCTGGAGATCGGCGGGGCCGTCCAGTCCCACGTGGACCTGGCCGACCCCGCTCGCATCCGCTACGAGTACCTGCGCCGCATGGCCCACGTGCTCGACGGCGTCGCTCCGGCGGGCGCGCCGGTGCGGGTCCTGCACCTCGGCGCGGGCGCGCTGACCCTGCCGCGCTACCTCCAGACGACCCGACCCGGCTCGGAGCAGACGGTGGTCGACCTGGACCGGGAGCTCGTGTCCTTCGTGCTCGCCGAGCTGCCCCTGCCGGCGGGCACGGACCTCGTCTCCGTGGTCGCGGACGCGCGCCTGGCCGCCGTCGACCTCGCGATGGACGGGGAGCGGTTCGACGCCGTCGTGCTGGACATCGGCACCGGCGAGGAGGGCGCCGAGCACCTGCGCGGCGCCGTGTTCTACGAGGAGCTGCTCGAGCTGCTGACGGCGGGCGGGGTGCTGCTGGTGAACATCGGCGACGACGCCGGCCTGCGTTTCCTGGGCGCCGAGCTGGGCGCCCTCGAGGAGGCGGCCGCCGAGGCCGGGGTGCCCGGCCCGTGGACGCTCGCGGACCAGGGGATGCTGGAGCGCCTGGACTGGGGCAACGTCGTGCTGGCCGCGGGGGCGCCGCTGGGAGAGGCCGGCTGCCCGGAACGCCTCGCCGCGGCGGGGCCGCATCCGGCGGCCGTGCTGGACCCGGCGGAGTCGGCCGCGCTGGCCTCCCGCATCCGTCGCGCCTGAGGGCGGGAGCGGTGCTCAGGGCCGGGGGTCCTCCGCACCGGGGCCCGTCTGCGGCCGGGGCCACGGGTGGCCCCGGCGCTCCTCCGCCCCCTCGTTGAAACGCCGCAGGAGCCTGCTGAACTCGACGACGTCCTCGGCGGGCCAGGAGGCGACGATCTGCGCCACGTTGTCCGCCCGGGAGCTCAGCTCCGCGGCAAGGCGGGCGCGTCCCTCCTCCGTGGGACGGTGCAGCCGGGCGGAGCCGCCGTCGGGGTCCGCCACCCGCTCGACGAGGCCGGCCTTCATGGCGGCGGCCACCTGCCGGTGGACGGTGGAGACGTCGAGGTCGAAGGCCTCGGCCAGCTCGGCGACGCTCATGGCCCCGCCCGCCTCCAGGCGGGCGAGCAGCACGGTGGCGCTGCGCTCGAGCGCGCTCGACCGGCCGTAGGGGGCCACCCCCTGCGCGGCCACCCGCAGCAGGAGCATGTGCTCGTACATGATCCCGCGGACCGGGTCGGCCCACGCCCCCTCAGGTAATTGCATCATGCAAACGATGCTACCTTTTGCATCATGCAAATCGCCGAGCGAGAACGCATCGCCTCCCCCACCTTCGTCCTCGCCTGGGTGGTCTCCTTCCTCCAGTTCCTCGCGTTCTACGCCCTGGTCACCACCATGGCCCTGTACGCGGTCCGGCAGTTCGCCGCCTCGGACGCCGGGGCGGGGCTGGCCTCGAGCGCCTTCGTCATCGGCGCCACCCTCAGCCGCGTGGTCACCGGCCACGTGGTGGACCGCTTCGGCAAGCGCCGCGTCCTGGTGGCGGCCCTGGTCGCCGTCGCACTGTCCTGCACGCTCTACCTCGTCGCCTCCTCGCTGCCGGCCCTCGTGGCGGTGCGCATGCTCCACGGCGCCAGCTACGCCTTCGCGAGCACCGCCGTCATGGCCCTGGCCCAGGCGGCCATCCCCGACGGGCGACGCGCGGAGGCCACCGGCCACCTCGCGCTGGGCACCACCCTGGCCACCGCGATCGGCCCCGCCCTGGGGCTGTTCCTCGCCGGCTCCATCGGCTACGCGTGGCTGTTCCGGGTGACTCTGGGGATCACGGTGGTCAGCCTCGTGCTGGGCCTGCTGGTGCGCGAGGCACCCGCCGCGGCGGGTGTCGACGGCGAGCGCGCCGCCGGCGAGGTCCCCCTGGAGCACCCCGCCCCCGCGGTGGGCTTCCGCCTGCGCTCGGTGCTGCACCCGGCGGTGCTGCCGATCAGCGGCTTCATGCTGCTGGTGGGCCTGAGCTACGCCGGGATCCTCACCTACCTGAACGCCTACTCGGTGGAGCGCGGGCTCACAGCCGGCGCCGGCCTCTTCTTCCTGGCCTACGCCGCGGCGATGCTCGTCATGCGCCTCACCCTGGGCACCCTCCAGGACCGCCGGGGAGACGACGCCGTCGTCTACCCCGCACTCCTCTGCTTCACGGCCGCGCTCCTGGTGCTGGCCTTCGCCACGCGCGACTGGCAGGTGGTGCTGGCCGGGGCGCTGAGCGGCCTCGGCTACGGCACGCTCATGCCCGCGGCCCAGGCGATCGCCGTGAACGCGGTGCCCTCCCACCAGCTCGGCGCCGGCATCTCCACCCTCATGCTGTTCGCGGACGTGGGGCTGGGCCTGGGTCCCGTGCTCCTCGGCGGGCTCGTGGCCTCGGCCGGCTACGGCGCCATGTACGAGGCCCTGGCGGGCGTGCTGGTGGTCGCCGCCGGGTACTACTTCGTGATGCACGGACGCCGGCACGGGCGGCGAGGGACCGTGGCCCGCGCCTGAGTCCCGCGCGGTGACGGCGGCCTGCCGCCGCGGGCGGCGCTACCGGCGCCGCGCCGGCCAGGACGCGAGCATGACGGCGGCGAGGGCGCCCAGGGTGCCCAGCACCGTCGTCGTGGTGACCGTGGATCCGTCGGTGGGGGCCACCAGGTCCACCACGAGGGAGCCCAGGAGGTTGCCCGAGACCAGGCCGAGGGTGGCGGCGAAGACGCCCAGGCGCGGGACGACCATGGCGCCCACCCCGATGAACACGCACCCCAGCGGGCCGCCGAGGTAGAGCCGCCAGTCGTGCGGCAGCGCGGGCATGCCGTGGCCGGAGGCCAGGGCGATCCCGCCCCACACGACCCCGAGGAAGAGGACGCCGGCAGTGAAGTTGACCAGGGTCGCCGGGATGGCGGTGCCGTAGGCCGTGGTCTGACGGGCGTTGAACACCTGCTGCCCGGCGGTGGCCAGACCGGTCAGCAGGGGCAGCAGGGCCAGCAGCGCCCAGCCGGGCCCGCCGCCGGCCTCGCCGAGCGAGGGCCACACCACGAGGGCGACCGCGGCCAGGGCGAGCGCCGCCCCCGTGAGGCGCCGCGGCGTCAGGCGCTGCACCCCGGCGGGGCTGAGCCCGAACCGGTCCACGACCATTCCGCCGACCACCTGCCCGGTGACCACGGCGACCGTGAACACGGCCACGCCGAGGGGGCCGATCGTCGCGGACTGGGTGAGCACCAGGAGCCCGCCGATCACGCCCGCCACCGCGTACCACGGGCGCACGGACCCCGCGGCCAGGGCCGGGCGGATGCGGGCCAGGCCCCGGCGGCCCCGCGGCGTCAGCACGCTCACGAGCACCATGACGACCAGGCCCGCCGCGAAGGAGCACAGCGCGGCGAGGACGGGGTCGCCCGTCAGGTGGGCGAGGCGGGAGTTGATGCGGCCCTGCAGCGGCATCACGGAGCCGGCGGCCACCGCGAGAGCGAACAGCAGGGCGGTCGCCCGCGGGGAGGGGGCGTCCGGGCGGGCGGCGACGTCGGCCGGGCGGGGGCGGGAGCGTCCGCGCTCTGCGGACGGGGCAGAGGATGCGGGTGGCATCCCCCCGTTCTACACCCCTAGGCGGCCAGGCGCGCCTCGAGCCCGGCGCGCACCGCGGGCCACTCCTCGCGCACCACGCTGAAGTAGTCGACGTCGGCGATCGTGCCGTCCGCCGCCGGACGGAAGCGGCGCAGAGTGCCCTCGAACGTCGCCCCCAGACGGGCGATGGCGGCGTGCGAACGGGCGTTGCGGTGGTCGCAGCGCAGGGCCACCCGCTCCAGCGTCCATTCCTCGAACGCGTGCCCGAACAACAGCAGCTTGCAGCCGGGGTTCACGGAGGTGCCCCACACCCGACGGGCGTAGACCGTGTGCCCCACCTCCACCCGCAGCCCCGGCACCAGGTCATAGAGGCTCGTGCGCCCCACCAGCTCCCCGCCCTGCTCGACGGCGAACGCGAAGGTGCCCTCCCGCTCGATCAGCTCGGCGAGGTGCGCGGACATGGCCGCACCGTCCACCGGCAGGGGCGCGCTGTTCCCCGCCCACATGACCGCGTCGACGAGCTCGCGCAGGGCGGGGCCGTCGGTGGGTGAGAGGGGGCGCAGGGTGAGGTCCCCGCGGGTGAGGACGATCTCGTGCTTCATGCACCCATCCTGTCAGCGGACTCGGGGTGATCTCCCGGCACGACGAGACCGAGCGCCACGGACGAGGGCGTCGCCTCCGGCGCCCGGCCGGCTCAGAGCGTGGCGGAACGGCGGGCGGAGGCCCTCATGGCCGCGACCCGCTGCGCCACAGGGGCCTCCAGAGCGCCCGGCTGCAGGGCCGGGGCGAGATCGGCGGCCACCTCTCGGGCGACCCCCTCGAGGGCGGAGGCGTCCTGGGCGACCCAGGCGCGCAGCGTCAGGTGCTCCCGCATCCACGCCGTGAGCGTCTCCTCGGACTCCGGGGTGAGGGCGAAGCCCACCCCCGCCGCACCCGGGCTGGTGCGCTCCACATCCAGGCCGAGCTCGCCCGCCAGCAGGGCGGCGAACGCCTGGCGCAGCGGTGAGACGCCGGTACGACCGGACTGGAAGGCGGCGCGCACCTCGCGGCACTGCAGGCTCTCGTCGGCCACGTCGACGGCGAGGACATCACCGGCGGCGGGGGTGAGGCCCAGGGCGGCACGGGCTGACTCCTCGGCCACCACGGCCACGATGCCGGGCACTGCGGGGGCGGCGGTGAGGAACTCGGCGTACCGCATGCCCGGAGTGGCGGCGAGCACAGCGGCGGCCTCGGCGGTCAGGGACGGGGTGTCGACGGCGGTGATGGTCATGGATCCAGGGTGAATCGCGATTCACTGAGACGGGGAGCGATGTCCATATTCTGAGATTTGCAATCACATGGTGAGACCCACGCCGCCCGATGTGCAGTACGCTGGCCCCATGCAGATGCGCGCGCAGCAGTGGTGGACCGCCTGAGGGCGGCCCCGGTCATGCGCATCTGACACGACGAGCCGCTCGCCTGCCGGGCGGCTCGGCCATGAGCGGCTCCGGCGGGCCCCATCCCAGGAGGACCCCCGATGACCCACCGCAACCCCGAGGACAACGCCCTGAGAGGCGCCCCCGAGCCCCGCACCCTCGCCGAGGCCTGCGACCTCGTCACCACCCCGGACCTGGACGTCTCCGCGGACGGCATGTTCGGCCAGTACGGCGGCGCCCACCTGCCCCCGCAGCTGGCCGGCCCCATGGCCGAGGTTGCCCGCGCGTACGCCGAGGCGCGCACCGACCCCGAGTTCTACGCTGAATACCGACGCCTGCTGCGCGACGCCGTCGGGCGTCCCTCCCCCCTGACCCCGCTGGACCGCCTCTCCGACGAGCTCGGCGGCGCACGGATCGTGCTCAAGCGCGAGGACCTGAACCACACCGGCGCCCACAAGATCAACCACACGATCGGCGAGGCGCTGCTCGCCAAGCGCATGGGCAAGCGCAGCCTGATCGCGGAGACCGGCGCCGGCCAGCACGGCGTGGCCCTGGCGACGGCGGCCGCGATGGTCGGCCTCGACTGCGAGATCCACATGGGCGCGATCGACGTGGCCAAGCAGCACCCCAACGTGGTGCGCATGCGCCTGCTCGGCACGAAGGTGGTCTCGGTGGAGCGCGAGGGCCGCTCCCTGAAGGAGGCCGTGGACTCGGCGTTCGAGGTGTACGCGGCGGACCCGGAGAAGTACCTCTTCGCGATCGGCTCCGTGGTGGGCCCGCACCCGTTCCCCACGATGATCCGCGACTTCCAGTCCGTGGTCGGCCGCGAGGCCCGCGCCCAATTCCAGGAGCGGTTCGGGGCGCTGCCGAGCGCCGTCGTCGCCGCGGTGGGCGGCGGCTCCAACGCGATGGGCGCGTTCACCGCGTTCCTCGACGACGCCGACGTCGCGCTCGTGGGCGTCGAGCCCGGCGGCCGCTCCGCGACCAAGGGCGAGCACGCGATGACCATGACCCAGGGCCGCGACGGCGTCCTCCACGGCATGGCCACCCTCGTCCTCGCCGACGACGACGGCACCCCGGATCCCGTGCACTCGATCGCCTCGGGCCTGGACTACCCGGGCGTCGGCCCACAGCACGCCCACTTCGCGCGCGTCGGCCGTGTCCGGTACGTGGCCGAGGACGACGCGGCCGTGCTCGACGCGTTCCAGCGGCTCACGAGGCTCGAGGGCGTCATCCCCGCGCTCGAGTCCGCGCACGCCGTGGCGCACGCGATCCGCCTCGCCCCGCAGATGGGCCGGGACGAGCGGATCCTCGTCAACCTCTCCGGCCGCGGGGACAAGGACGTGGACTACGTGGCCGAGAAGCTCGGTCTCACGGGCGAGGCGGACGAGGTCGTGCGGTGAGCTGAGGCGGCGGCCCGGCGTCGCCCCCGGTCAGCGCGTAGCCTGGCACGCGTGATGACCCTGATGTGGGGCGCCGTCGCCGCGTCCTCCCTGCTCGTGGGCGCCGTCCTGGCGACCCTGCGCCGCTGGCACATGGGCACGATCGGACTCGTGCTCGCCTTCGGCGCCGGCGCCCTGATCGCGTCCGTGCCCTTCGAGCTCGCGGAGGCGGGCGTGCAGGCGGCCGGACCTGCCGCCGTCGGCATCGGGCTGACGCTCGGCGCGGCCGCCTACTTCCTCGGCGACCGCGCGGTGGAGCGCTCCGCCGCGAGGTCCGGGGGCTCGTCCTCGGGTGCGGCGCTGACCGTGGGCGCGCTGCTGGACGGCATCCCGGAACAGATCGTGCTGGGCATCGGGCTGGCCGCGGGCGAGGGCGTGTCCCTCGCGCTGCTCGTGGCGATCTTCATGTCCAACCTGCCCGAGTCCATCGCCGCCACGGCCGACTCCCTCGACGGCGGCAAGACGCGCCGCCACCTGCTGATCCAGTGGTCGCTCGTGACGGTGGTCTGCGCCCTGGCGACGTGGGGCGGCGGGCTGATCGCCGACGGCGCCTCCCCCGCCCTGACCGGCGGCATCCAGGGCTTCGCGGCCGGCGCCCTGCTGGTCATGCTGATCGACACGATGATCCCCGAGGCCCGCGAGAAGGGCGGGGAGAAGGCCGGGCTGCTCACCGTGGTCGGCTTCGCGCTCGGCGCGTTCCTGTCCCTGGTGGTGTGAGGGGCGAGACGGGACCGACTGCTTCCCGAGGGTTAGACGGCCCCGTTGATATAGACCGCGCCCGTCGCCGAAAATTTGTTGCAGCTGGCTGCGCGCCGGTCGCGCATGCGGGCAGTGGAGATGCCCGATGAACTTCAACGCGGGACAGCACGTAACGCCATGCGCCGAGCATTGGCCCAGGGCGTGGCAGTCCCCCGACTCGCACACAGCCTTGGCCTCGAGACAGCAGATTTGCTGCTGATGCCCACTCCGTGGAGCCACATCCAAGGCCTCGAGAACGCGTCACCACGCTCGGGGACGTCATGTCCGCGAGTCGACCCCGCCGAGGCGCCTCGCCCCTCGACGCGCTCTAGCGAATTGACCAGGGCAGGCAGGCGGCCTGAGTCCTACCCCGCCTCAGACCTAGAGCGCTAACGAAGTCCGCTCCCCAAGGAGCGGAGACCCGAGCTGAGACTGACGCCGTTGGACCCCTTGCCACCCATGCCGTCGCCGCCTCAACGAAGTCCGCTCCCCAAAGGAGCGGAGACCTTCCCGGAGTCGATGTGGAAGCGGAGGACGGACACGCCTCAACGAAGTCCGCTCCCCAAAGGAGCGGAGACCGGACGTCCTCCGTCGTGATGCTCCGCACCCGCGACCCGCCTCAACGAAGTCCGCTCCCCAAAGGAGCGGAGACCGGCCCCACCGGCGGGCTCCTCGTCGTCATCGGCGTGCCTCAACGAAGTCCGCTCCCCAAAGGAGCGGAGACCAGTGAACTTTCCGTCAACCTCCACTCGTGACGGGCCTCAACGAAGTCCGCTCCCCAAAGGAGCGGAGACCGTCGTAGTGGGGGGACCACGGGTCGGCGTGGGGGTTGCCTCAACGAAGTCCGCTCCCCAAAGGAGCGGAGACGGGGGCCGAGATGCCAGACGCCCTGGTAGTCCCGCCAGCCTCAACGAAGTCCGCTCCCCAAAGGAGCGGAGACCACGCGCCCACGGTGGGCGACGACGGCTCCACGCGGGCCTCAACGAAGTCCGCTCCCCAAAGGAGCGGAGACAAGCGGCTCGACGGCGGGGCACACCACGGGTTTGGCGCCTCAACGAAGTCCGCTCCCCAAAGGAGCGGAGACAGCCACTCCGCCGTGAGCACACCCACAGGCGGCTCCGGGCCTCAACGAAGTCCGCTCCCCAAAGGAGCGGAGACGTCGCGGATCGGTGGGGCACGCGCGGCGCTCACACGCCTCAACGAAGTCCGCTCCCCAAAGGAGCGGAGACGCGTATGGGGCGCAGTGCGTGGACCCGGCGCTGCAGCCTCAACGAAGTCCGCTCCCCAAAGGAGCGGAGACAGCACCTCAGATTACAGCCCTTTGACATGGGCAGACGCGACCTTCGGCGAGCCCTGGGCTCAAGAGGCATCCGTGAAGCGCCCTGCTTATCGGCCTCGGCCCATAAACCGTGGGCTGACAAGCCCTTTTCTGATGCGACGGCTCGCCGGATTCCGGACATCGACGGAGCCCTCGCGAAGGTCCCTGGGTCGCTTCAGATGATGATGGGTGTCAAGGGCCATTGAGTTCTGCCCATAGGCGGCCAGTGTTTCTTCCCGCTGGTGGCCATCAGAACTGCCCACTGGTGGCCAGCTGGTTTGCCCGTTTGGGTGGTGGTGCTGGCCACCGTGATGGGATCAGTTCAGTGGCATGACTCCCTTCCCGGCCATTGCCTGGGTCATCCGTACGGAGTCTCCGGTGGTCTGGCACACGTGGGCGTGGTGCAGGAGCCGGTCCACGGTGGCGGTGGCCAGGGTCTTGGGCATCAGCTCGTCGAAGCCGGCCGGGTGCAGGTTCGAGCTGATCGCTACGGAGCGTTTCTCGTAGGCGGCGTCCACGATGCGGTAGAGGCCCTCGGCGGCATCGTCGGCGACCGGCAGCAGGCCGATGTCGTCGATGACGATCAGGTCGGCGCGCAGGATTCGGGCGACGGCTTTGGTGATGGTGTCATCGGGCCGGTGGGCCCGGATCATCGCCCCGAGGTCCTCCAGGGTGAACCAGGCCACCCGCTTGCCCTCCTCCACGGCCTGCTGGCCCAGGGCCTCGAGGAAGAAGGTCTTGCCGGTGCCGGAGGGCCCGCAGACCACGAGGTTCTCTCTGCGCGAGAGCCATTCCAGGGTGCGCAGGGACTGCTGGGTCGGGGCCGGGATCGAGGAGGCGCCCGGATCCCAGGTCGTGAAGGTCTTGCCGGTGGGGAACCCGGCGGCCTTGCGCCGGGCGGCGAGCATGGATCGGGCCCGACCGGTGGTCTCCTCGACCAGCAGGGCCTTGAGGACCTCGGCCGGCTCCCAGCGTTGGGCCCGGGCGGTGGCCAGTACCTCGGCGGCGATACCGCGGGCGTGGGGCATCTTCAGCTGCCGCAACAGCGCCTCCAAATCGGCCGGCAGCGCCGGTGCGGCGGTGTTCGGGGTGTGGATGCTCACCGGGCTGCCCCCTCGGTGTTGGAGGTACCGAGGCCGGCCCAGCCGGCGGTGCCCTGGGTCAGGGACCGTTCCTCGGTGGCGGTGTGCATCCCGGTGCGGTGGCCGGCGGCGGTGAGCAGGGAGGCCAGGTCGCCGTGGGCGAAGCGCTGGTGCACCGCGGCCACCCCGAGGGCGCGGTCGACCTGGTCGGTGCCGGCGAGCTTGGCCAGGGTGACGGCCTCGGCCATCTTCTGACCGATCCGGCTGGTGCCGGCCGCGGCGGCCTCCACCAGCCAGGTCCTCGCTCCGGCCCCGATGGCCAGGAACTCGGCCTCCGCCGCCGAACGGGGCACCGGGGTGTAGTCCCCGGGCACCTTGTCCGTCTCGTGGCCGGGGAAGTGCGCGTCGTCGATGGCCGGGGACCCGGGCCGGGCCACCCGGTGCCGGGCGACCTCCACCGGCCCCTGCGCACCGGCGTGCATGATCACCACCATCGAGTCCGGTCCGGTGCCGTGATGGCGCACGAACACCTCGGCCCCGAGCAGGTGCGCGGGCACCGAGTACTGGGCGTTTTCGAAGGAGACCATCGGCGTGTTCTCCGGCACCTTCCGTCCCACCCCGTAGGCCACGGTGTGCGCCGTGGCGGGGATCCGATGCAACGCGCTGGTCTCCTCGGCGAGCATGTGGTCCGGGCGGCGCCGGGTCACCCGGTGCTCCCGGGAGTTCACCATGGCCATGAACCCCGCGCAGGCGGCCTCGAGCTCAGCGAACGAGGCGTACTGGTCCCGCAGGTTGGTGTCCTTCGGGACCAGGTCGGCCTTGGCCAGCTTCACCGCGTTCTCCACCCCGCCCTTGGCGGCCGGATCCGCTGGCTGGCAGGTCAGCACCTCCACGCCGTAATGCCGAGCGAACGCCACGGTGGCCTGGTTACGCACCGGCACCCCGGCCACATGAGAGACCGTCACTGTCTTCTCGTTATCCGTCAGCACATAGGTCGGCGCGCCCCCGATCAGCCGGAAGCACCGGTCCAGGGCGGCGAACACACTCGGAGCCGTCCTATCACGCAGGGCGATGACGATCCGGTAGCGGGACCAGGCCAGCCAGGCCACGAACAGCACCGTCTTGGCCCCGTCGATCGCCGGCCCATCGCCGAAGTCGTACTGCAGCCATGCGCCCGGCTCGGTGATCCAGGGCCGGTGCACCCGGCGCTTCCCGGCCCGCCAGGCGGCCTTCACCTCGGCCACCGCCCGCCGGGTGGAGCGCTCAGAGCCGGTGTAGCCCATTGCGGTGAGCTTGGCGTGCACGACATCGGCGCGGATCCTGCCCGTGGAGGCCTCGACCCATTCCTCGATCTTGGGCAGCCAGACATCGGTGACCTTCGGGCGGCTGGCTCCGGATCCAGGGGTCTGGCCGGCGTCGCGGGCCCGCACCAGCCGGGCCACGGTGTGATGGGAGCAACCGGCCAGCTCGGCGGCGCCCCGCAATGACTTGGTCAGGTCATAGGCACTGAGTATTTTCATGGTTTCTGCGGCATCCTTCATTCAGGGCCTCTTCCTCGCTGGATTCGATTCGACACCGATATCCAACCCGGGGAGGAGGCCCCCGCCGGCTCACGACGCGGCGGGCAACGAGCAACGCGGGCAAACCAGATGGCCAGCACCGGGCAGTTCCCGTGGCCATCACTGGGCAGTCCTCATGGCCGTCAGCGGGTCATTCCCTGGCCACCTATGGGCAGCTTTTCATGGCCGCTTACAGATGGGCCCATCCACAGTGATCTCGCGTGATCGACCCAGAAAGCTGAACTGCTCTGCGCCAAGCGTGGCCGTCAGGCCGAGGTCGCAGACCAGCACGCTGTCCTCGCCCGGATCCAGCACCGCTTCGAGGGCTGCCTGGAGGGAGACGAACTGGGCGGGCAAGGCATCCACCACGAAGACCGAATATTGGACTCGATCTCCGTACCCTTCGAGGACGCGGGCCGCCCGGGATCTGCGGCGGTCGTCAGGAATGTCATAGGCGATGAGCCGCCTCCGGAGACGATCCCGGGCACTCAACGGACTCGCACCCCCTTGTAGACCTCCTGCGAGCCGTCCAGGACGCCGAGGAACATCCTCGCCTGAACCTCTATCGCGCGGCGCCACGTCACTCTGTATCCGAAGACGGGGTGCTTGAACTCCGTCCCGAGACGCCGTTCCACCGCCGCGATCACTTTGCGCCGGCCGGTCTGGGTGAGCCGCGCGCCGCCGAGCACATGAGTGAAAGACAGTCGCCCCAACTCGCCATTGTTGAACGCGGCCAGGATGGCGGAATCGACCACGGGCGGACGGAACTCCTCCATCAGGTCCAGCGCCAGGGCCGGCTTGTTCCGTCCGCTGGAGTGCAGCACCCCGGCATGCGGGTCCAGGCCGCAGGCTAGGACCGCACGGATCACCTCGGACAGGAGCATCCCATACCCGTAGTTCAAGGCGATGTTCAATGGGTCGGTGGCCCCTCGCCCGACCCGACCGGGGAAGGACTCAGCCACGCCCGCGTCCACACCTGGCGCCAGCAGCCCCGGGAATCCTGCGAAATACTCTGCGGCGGCCCGGCCCTCGATTCCAAACAACTGGCCGGTGGACGTCGCCGTGCTCGCCTGTCGCGTCGCCGATCGAAGACGCTTGACCACAGCTGGCATGCCTCCGAAACGCCGGAGGATCGTGGCCTGGTTCGCGACCTTGGCCACCACGAACTCGCGAGCGATGTCCACTCGGCCTTCGGCCGATGCCGCGAACTGACGGAAGCGTGCGCCGCCATTCGGCGGCTTGACTCCATTGGTCCACCCGACGACGCGCCCCGCCCCCGTGCACCAGACACAGGGAAGGCCTCGCCACATCAGCTCCCGCAGCAACGCTCCTGAGAGGTCGACGTTGCCGTGCACCACGACGGCCAACACCCGCTCCAAAGGGATGCTGGCCAGCCGCTCATCGCCCTTCACCACCGTGATCCGCCCGGCCGACATGCTCGCTCGACTCCCCGGCACAGTGAGGTGCAGGGTCTCGCCGGCAGGGTCCGGCGGGACGATTCGGGACAGCACTTCTTCTTCCTGCCGTTCCTCAGGGAGACAGACGGAGGCGTGGGAGCACCGCATGCACCTCGGGTCGCCCAGTAACGGTGCCGGAGCGGTCTCCCCGTTGACCACGGACCGAGCCGATGCCACTGCATCACGGGCGGCCTTTCGGTCCGCAGCCGAGATCTCGACCGGGACTCGCCGATGATGGGTGGTGAAGTACACCTCGGCGTCCTCCACCGTGTTCCCCTGGGATTCGAGCGCCATCGTCTGCAGTACCAGCTGCAGACGATTGGCGTCGTTGATTCGGACAGCTCGCTTCACCGGGGTGGCTTTGTGCTCGACGACGCGAAGACGCCCCGACGGGAGTCGCTCGACCCGGTCGACTCGCCCGTGGAGGCCGAGAGACGGGTCGCGCACGTCGATGCCGCGCATCGTCTGAGCCTCACGTGTGGTGGGCACGTCCACCCGCGCATGGTCCGCCACTCCCTGCTGGATCTGCGCCACCTTCGGCGCTTTCTCGTCCATGGCCTCGAGCCATGCCCGACGCGGGCAGAAACTCCAGTGCGCGACCAGACTGATTGGCAGCGAGTCAGCATACGGCTCCCCGTGTCGTGCTCAGTCATCTCAGCGCCCTCGCCGCGAGAGTGCGCCGCTCCGGGGCTGACGCACTGCCGGTGACGTTCACGGGGAAGCTCAGGATCTGAGCGAACCCCCACTCCTCCAGGATCGCCTGAGCCGCCGTCGTCTCGGCTGAGCCCAAGCTGGGCCCTGTCGCGTCTTCCCCCGCCACGAGCAGGTATCGCGAGCGCAAGGCGGCCTGCATCCGCGCCACCGTCACCCAGGATGTCGGCACCGGCATCAACAGCCGCGCCAACGACTCCCTGCGGGCTGGGATATGAGCGGACGAAACGGACCGCCCGTGGCTGTCCGCCCAGACGGGCAAGGCCGCGAGCGCCCACAGCCCCACCCAGGCCCGCGCGGCATCCACCGGCCCCAGGGGGGCCATGCCCGTCGCCGTGCGGGAATCCGGCTTGTTCTTGCCCGGTTCGTCCTCCACCGTGGTCCCGAGAAGGCCCGAGGTCACTGCCTCCACCGCTCGGCCGGCCACAGCCCTTCCCGTGGGGAGGAGCGAATGCGCGATGAACTCCATGCCCTTGTTCCTGGTGCGCATCTCCCAGGCGGCCGCGCCATGGTCCGGCCGGAACAACTTGCTCGTCCTGTGCCACCAGGCCCGCTCCCCCAAGCCCACCACGAGAGCCGAGTCGAGCCCGCGCAATGGCCGCGCCACCTCTATGCGATCGTGCAGCAGGTCGACCCACCCGTGCTCGGACGCCGGCATCTTGGTCCGGGCCGAGAACAACGATCCGGCCACTGCGTCCGTGGAGCACAGCCAGCCCCTCGGGTCTTGGACATGCCGGGTCGCATGCCGGTGGATGAGGCCGCCAAGGGCCGCGGCATCAAGCCCTGCCCCACACAACTGCGGTCGAGAGTCCGGCTCGTCGGTCCACCGCAGCCGCACGGCACCGGCTCCCAGTTCCTCCTCCACGATCATCGCGGCGCCGAGCAGCGCCGTATGGGACAGCAGCACGTCCCACGTGCCTGCCAGCGTCACGGGCTCAGTCGTGCGGGCCATGTTCATCGTCCTTCCTTGGAGATCGTCACGTCGGCGGCTCGCAGTACCGCCTCGAGCCAGGCCACAGCCCATAGCCCCCACGTCTGCTCCACGGACAGGACCAGTGCGTCCCAGACTCCGACGTCGAACAGTTCCTCCGCGGCCATGCGGACGTGAGGGGCTGCCTCCGGGTGGACAAGACTCTCCGCCCCCATCAGGAACGTGCCGCGCCCATGCCCGTGGCTCGTTCCCACCAGACGCACGGCCAAGGCATCCGCCCCGTCCGCATGCGCGCGGAGCATCGCGGCGGACAGTTGCTCGTGCCGCCAGCCAGCGGGGAGGAACCGTGACTGACGGAAAGGCAGGGCGCTCAGCAGACTCTTCGCCATCGGCTCGTCCACGCCAGCCACACCCTGGGTCAACCAGGCTTGGTAACGCTCGTCGCTCTTGCCGTTGTCGTGGTGTGCCCCCGCCACGGTCAACGTCCGCTTCAGACTCTCCGGCAGGCCGAGAATTTGGGCGAACTCGCCGGCCCGGTCTGCCACGTCCCTCTGGTGATCGGCGAGGGACACAGGGCTGCGCCCGGTTGTCGCAGACAGCTGGGCGTCGTCAGGATCGGCCGCGTCCAGCAGCTCGAACACCACCCATGCCGCCTGCTGCGGCGAGTCGGGAGCCCGGCCACCCACGTGGACCTTCACGTCGAATCGCGCGGCCAGATCCGGGTCCGCCCACTGGCCGAGATAAGCGGTGAGCCACGCGGACTGTCCCCGATCATCCAGCGCATCCAGCACGCTGGGGAGGGTCAGCGGAATGTCCGCCTCCTGCAGGCCCGCGCAGACCTCCAACAGGGAACATCGAAGGTAGTCCTGCACGCCAGGCGAGGTGACGCCGGTCATGAACACCACCCTGCGCCGACTGGCCTTTACCGGCTCGAGCGAGAGCATCGTTCCGTCCGGAGACCGCGGGTCGAGGACGTCGCCGACAGGCTCCCGGCCATCCTCAACCAGGACGTGATGATGTGTGGCAGCCCAGTCGTGAGGGACGCAGACGACATCTCCCGGGACGATCCCGTGACCCGAGGCATCCGGATCCACGAGGGTCCACTGGCGTCCACGACGGACGAACGCGGGCGTCACCCGCCCGCGGCGGCCCCCGGCGAGCAGCAGGCGTAGCCGGGAGAGCGTGACCGGATAGGCCTCATGCGGCTGAGGTGGGGCAGTCGTCAGCAACGCCGCGGACTCCGCCTGGTCCAGCCCTGACCAGTCCTCTCCAGCGTCTTCGCCGAGACGGGGAAGCCGGCGGCCCACGACGACAACGTCCGTTTCCGCGTCCAGTGAGTCCCTCAGCCACAGCGTCAAGTCCGGTTCGACGGCCAGTGCCTCGGACGTGCGGCTGAACAGGGCCGCGCGCGCGGCTTCGATCTCGCTGAGGACGGGCCTGGCCGGGGTGGAGGACGGGGCCGGGTGCTCCAGGAGAGCAGCGGGACTCACCCCCTTCGGATCCTCTGCGCGGTCCCGGAGCCACTCGAGCGCGTCGGTGATGTCCTGCACTTCGTAAGGGGCCGCCGTCTTTGCCGTGGGATCGGCGGACGGGCAGAGCACATGCACGGGCGCGGACTCCCGGGCCCCGGTGCGGTTGAGTCGGCCTGCCCGTTGCGCGAGCGCCGATCCCGACGCGATGTCCGTGATGAGGAACCCGAAGTCCAGGTCGAGGCCGACTTCGATCGCCTGGGTCGCCACGTAGACATCCGGGGTCCGGGATCGTTCGAGGGCCTGCTCCCAGCGGCGGCGCGGCCCCACGACGAGCGCGACATCCAGGCCGCCATTGAGACCGAGGAGGGCACGGTGCACGGCCAGGGCCGACGCGACGCGGTTCATGACGACCCCCACGGGGGTGTGTCCCGCCTGCACGGCGTCCGCCGCCATGCGGGCGATCTCCTGCGCTCCCTGCGTCGTTTCCCGCGCTGTGCCCCCAACGAGCCAGGGGCCGTCCAGGTGCAGATGGACTGGCTTCGGACGATCCAGACGGCGCAGGAGCGCCTCCCCCACGGCACCCGTGCGGATGTCCGAAAGCTCGACGCCGATAGAAGTCTGGGCCGGCGCGAGTCCCGCCGGAGTGGCCGTCGTCTCGACGACCTGCAGTACTGGCACGTGAGCGGCGAGAGGTGACTCACCGGCGAGCGACGCGACACGACGAGCCGTGGTGAGCAGCTGCCGGTTGAGATGGGCCTCGTCCAGGATCAGCACGGAGTCGTATGCGATCAGCCCCGCCTCGCGGGGACGCATTCCTGCGGTGGAGCCATAGCCACGGAACAGGAGCCGACTGCCGGCCATGTCCGGCGTTGCACAGATCACCTGGCAGGAGACCGGGTCGTCCTGCCATCCGCGCTCCGGCGCGATCCCGCCGCGGAGCGTTGTCACCGAGCCCGGTTGCCCGGCCGGCGAGATGCGCCTCAGGACAGCCGCGACCCGGCTCAATGGCGCATCGCCCGGGACGTCTGTGGTCTCGGCAAGTTGGCCGAACACGGCCTCGGCCCGGGAGGCCATGTCGTCAACGAGCGCTCGGCGCCCCACCACGTGCCAGAGGCGGCGAGGGGCCCGGGCCCCATCCCACCCGGGCGAGTGGGTCATGGCCACTGCGAAGACGTGCACCTCCAGGACGCTCGATTTACCGGCGCCTGTGGGAGCAACGACGGCGTCAGGCCAGCGCCCCGTTGTCACGACCTGCCTCAGCAGAGCACGTTGCCAGTCGTAGGGCTCACGGCCCTGGTTCACGGCGGCGAAGAACTCGTCGAACTCATCGATGTCGACGGTCAAGGCCGCCTTGTCATTGACGTTCATGACCGCTCCTGGGTCGATCCGGGAATGTCCGTGGGCACCAGCAGTCCGCAGCCCAGATGACGGCTCTGACCGAGCGCGAGGATGGCCCGGTCAGGCACGGCGGTGCTGAGAGTGAGCGTGAGGCGGAACGGCTCGATGGGGCTGCGGCGGTCCGTACGGTGGACGTACGCCGTCGGCGTGAGCGTGCGGAACGCCCTGCCCCGAAGCTGCGCTCCGCTCTCCACGACCGCTGCGTGTCGAGCAACAGGGTCCTTCGTCGTGAACGCCGGTTCGAGGTCGCGGAGCACATTGCCCAGAGACCATGCGGCAGCCAGGTCGACGTCCCGGATCGGGGGCTTCGACTTGAGCCGTCGTTCTACGACCACGGCCGGCTGGGCGTCCCACGTCCGCACCGCACCCTCGGGCGGGGCCTTCCAGAATTGCGCCCCGTCATACACCTCGATCTCCTCGGGGGCGACGGTCAGCTGGTGCTCTGAGGTGACGACACGGCGGACGCCGGCCACGGCTGATGCCAGCATCCCCAGGGCGGGCCCGGGCATCCCTCGCGGCACGAGGACGAGGAATCGATCCCGTCCGTCCGAGAACGGCAGGGCCGGAAGGTCCCCCGGCACCAGGTGGAGTGCGACACGGTTGGCCGGTGGGGCATCGGACGGCGCATAACGGCCGGTGATCTCCGGCGGGGCGTCGGGTCCCAGGCGCGACACGAGCGCGCGGTGCAGGGCGACGCAGACACTCACGTACCGCTCTTCAGGGACAGTGGAGTTGGCCCCGATGACGGGGACCGCCAGCACCTGGGTCCAGGGAACGTCAGGTTCGTGTTGCTCGACCGACGCGAAGATCCCGCTCCGGAGGTGGTCGCGCGGCGGCAGGGCGGCATGCGGCACCGCCGACGTCGTGTGCTTGTCGCCGCTAGCCGAGGGCTTCCGCCCCAGCGTCGTTGCCGCGTGAGCACGGTCGAGCTCTGCCCTCCGTCCGGGATTCGGCATCGCCTGCCGCACCGCACCGGGGACCGCACGCAGACTTGCATTCCGGTCACATCGATGCGTGGGCGCCGGAAGGCCCTCCCCCTCGTGCACCGTCAGACGTACGGGCGACGACGCCTCTCCGAGATGGGGCACGTCCGCGCAGAGTTGTTCCAGAGTTGAGCAGACCTGTGTGTCCGTCCCGCTGGGCCCGTCATCCCAGACCCACTGCACGGGGCCGCCGAGCGCAGTTCCGTCCGAGACAGGCCGGCCGGTCACTTTGTAGTTGGTCTTGCCGACCTCCTTGAGGAAGACCCCCTCCTTCCGGTACGCGAAGCGTCGCACGCCAGGTGCCACGGGCGTGTGACCAGGCAGGACCAACGCATCCGGCGGATGCTCCTCGAGCCAGTCCAGGGCGGCCAACGACTCTGCCGTGAACGGAGCCTCAGGATCCCCCGTCGAAAGAGTCCCCGCAGCGGCCGCCTGCACGAGGGCCGAGAAGAGCCTCGCGACATCAGGGAATCGCTCTGCGCCGCCGTCCGACCCGTGGCCCGTGTAGACGCCCAGCGGGAAGTCCGCGCTGATGACGAGTCCGCCCACGGTCACACCTCGGCGTCGTCGGTGCTGGCGGCGCCCAGGATCGCCGGGTCGCCCACCAGTTGGATGGTCTGCCCGTTCCACTCGACACCGGCGACCGACTCCGCATGCGCCAGCGCCGCTTCGAACACCTGGACGGCCACCTCGTCCGTGATGGGGGCGAGCGCCCGGGACTTGCCGTACCGGAGGTCGAGGGTCACGGTCGGCTCATCGGATTCGACCAGATGGCAGTTCGCACGCAGATGCAGCTCGCGGTCCGAGAGGGCCATGCCGAGCAGGGCGTAGGCCGCGAGCAGGGCGCGGCACGCCACGTCCTGCTCCGTCGTGCCGCCGAAGCGGAGCTGACGGAGCGCGGAAAAGGACAGGAGGCGTCGTCGCATGATGGAACGGCACGCGACACCGCCCAGTTCGCCGAGGACCGGCGGGATGTGGCCCAGGCCGAGCGTGGACATGGACGATCCGGTCTCCCCCTTCTTCTTGGCCTCGGCGAGCACCTTGTCCTGCAGTTTGGCACTCAGTTCACCCGCCTGCGCCTTGACCAGTGCCTCAACGTCCTTGGCCGATGGCTTGACGCTCGCCGCGACGGGGTCCACACGGCCAGCTGCGCGCCGATTGGTCCGCGGCGCCCCGCCCTCCTGGTCCTGGTCGGCCAGAACGCCGATGATCTCACCCGTCATGCAGGACTGGTAGCGGCCCTGATGCGACTTCCGAGTGGAGTCCCATGCGCCGAGGACCAAGGCCGTCGGTGCGGCGTCCAGCAGAGCCCGGGCGTCGAGCTTCGTGGCGTCTCGCAGTGCACGGTAGGCCTCGGTCTGCGTCACGGGAGCACCGTCAAGGGTGGCCGCCCGAATGTGTCCGTCGAACGCACGATGAGGCAGGGAGAGATCCGACTCGACAGCCTCTCCGTAACGCACCTCGATGGTCGGCACCTTGCGCAGCGCCTCTCCCTCCGGTGTCCCCTGATCCCGCCGAGCGGAGATGATGGCGTCCTCGTCCCGGTTGGAGACCGACTGCTTGCTGTCCACGACGACGGTCCACACCGGTCGCGGCTGGCCGGCCTCGTCGAGTTCCATCCGACGCTCGTAGGCGTAGGTGGGCTCACCCCGGCCCTCGATCACCTTGGCCGGCGCGATCACCGCCCCGGGGCCGCCGGCGGGCTGGAGCGGGGTCTCCGACAGGAGTGAGGTGCTCCCCCCGGGAGCACACGCGGCGAGGAGGTCCTCGAGGGACAGGGTGTCGAAGTCAGACATGACGCGGCCTTTCGTCCTGGTCTCGGGGCCGCCCCATTCGATCGGGCGCTGCCCCCGCTTAACGTGTCCGCCTCCCGCGCGAAGATCGAGTGGTCGGAAGCCTCGGTGAGGCATAACACAGATTCTGGCAGAGCGGGCGCACAGGGTCAATAATGGAACCCTCTTAGCAAGTTCTCATTCACATACCTAATATCAGCTAGTAGGGGTACATCTTCTGGCCCGCCCACCCCGCGCGCCATGGGGACGCCTCCCCAGCACGCGCGTCCTCACGTAGGGTCGTCTTCGTCGCGCAGAGTCACCCACCCCCTTCGTTGAGGCTAGGTCTGTGCCTGAGAACTGCGCCCAGACGCACACCACGCGGGATCTCCGCGTCTTCGCTGAGCCGGCTCCGCGCGACACCGCCGGGCTCCATCAGGTGATTCCGCACAAGGCTGTGGAGCCTGCAGCCCCACCCCACAGACAAGGTGACGGTCGTGGTCGCTTCCGGTGTCCGGAGGCGACCACGACCGTCACCTTGTCTATCGCGGGGTACACGCCCCGCCTGACAGGCCTCACCTCACGGCGTCGGCATGCCGCCGGTCACCGGAATGGTCGCGCCCACCACATAGGAGGACTCCGGCGAGGCCAGGAACACGTAGGCCGGGGCCAGCTCGGTGGGCTGCCCGGCGCGGCCCAGCGGAGTGGACTGGCCGAACTCGGGCAGGGCCTCCGGCTTCTGGCCGCCGGAGGGCTGCAGCGGGGTCCAGATCGGACCGGGCGCGACGGCGTTCACGCGGATGCCCTTCGGGGCCAGCTGCTGGCCCAGGGCCTTCGTGAAGGTGTTGATGGCGGCCTTGGTGGCGGAGTAGTCCACCAGCTGCTCCGGGGCCATGTAGGCGACCACGGAGGTGGTGTTGATGATCGTGGAGCCCGGCTTCAGGTGCGGCAGGGCGGCCTTGACCAGGCGGAACTGGGCCAGGATGTTGATGTCGAAGGTGGCCTCGAGCTGCTCGTCGTCGATGTCCTCGATCGAGTCCTGCGCCACCTGCTTGCCGCCGTTGTTCACCAGCACGTCCAGCCCGCCGAGCTTCTCGACCGCCTGGGCCACGAGGTCGGCGCAGAACGTCTTGTCGCGCAGGTCGCCGGGGATCCCGACGGCGGTGCGCCCCTCCGCCTGCAGGACCTCGAGGACGTGCTGGGCGTCCTTCTCCTCCTCGGGCAGGTAGGTGATCACGACGTCGGCGCCCTCGCGCGCGAACGCGATCGCGGTGGCCGCGCCGATGCCGGAGTCACCGCCGGTGATGAGCGCCTTGCGGCCCTCGAGACGGCCGGTGCCGCGGTAGGACTTCTCACCCAGGTCGGCCTTCGGCGTCATCTCCGCGTCCAGGCCGGTGCCGGGCAGCGTCTCCTCCGGCGGGCTGATCACGGGGTAGCGCTTCGTGGGGTCCTGCAGGGTGAGCTGGTCGGTGGTGGTGGTGTTCGCGTCGTCGTGCGCCACGGGGTGCTCCTCATGGTCTCGGGGCGACGCGCGGTCTGCGCGCCGTCCTCCGAGCGTAGGGAGCAACCCCCCAGCAGAGCCACGGCTGACCGCCGGGCCACCGGACGTGCCCCACCCGCTCCCCTGGATGACGAGCCCTGCGATATGGCCCCTAAACCACGCGTTTAGGGGCCATATCGCAGGGCTCGTCGCGGGGCACCGGGGCCGGGCGTCACAGCCCGCCGTGCACGAACTCCCCGCCCACGGCGGTGGCGACGACGTCGATCGCCGCGATCTGATCGCTCGGCACCGCGCGCGGGTCCTCGCTGAGCACCGTGAAGTCCGCGAGCTGGCCCGCGACGAGCCGTCCCTTGCGGCCGCCCCAGCCGGTCGCCTCCGCGGAGCCGACCGTATAGGCGTGCAGGGCTTCGGCCACCGTGAGCCGCTCCGCGTCCGGGCCGTACTGCTCGCCGGTCTCGGTGCGGCGCAGCACGAAGTCCTGGATGACCTCCAGCGGGCGGCCGCCGGCCACGGGCCGGTCCGAGCTGCCGGGCAGCACCAGGCCCGCGCGCAGCAGCCGCCCGGCCGGGTACGAGAGCGCGGCCCGCTCCGGCCCGATCCGCTCCCGCACCGACCCGCCGAACGCGCTGATGAAGTTCGGCTGGGTGGCCATCACGACCTCCAGCTCGGCCATGCGGGCCACCTGGTCGTCGCGGACCACCCCGCCGTGCTCCACGCGGTGCGGCATCACGGGCCGCCCGAACCGGCCCCGCGCCTCGGCGATCACGTCGAGGGCGAAGTCGAGGGCGGCGTCGCCGATCGCGTGCAGGGCCAGCGCCCAGCCGGCGGCCGCCGCACCGAGGCACGCTCGGCGCATCTCCCCCGCGTCCTGCTGTAGGTAGCCGCGGCCGTGGCCGTGGCCGCAGTAGTCCTCGGTCATCGCGGCGGTCTGTCCGAGCATCGACCCGTCCGTGAACACCTTCGCCGGCCCGATCTGCAGCCACTCGTCGCCCACGCCCGTGCGCACGCCGGCGTCGAGGGTGAGGTGCGTGCCGTCGTCGGGATGGCCGTCCACCGGGTGCAGCGCGTCCAGGGTGACCATCGTCTGGAAGCGGGTGCGCAGCAGCCCCGCGTCCCGGGCGCGCTGATACGCGCCGAACTCGAGCGGGCTGTGCCCGATCCACCCGCCGGCCACCCCCGCATCCGTCACCGAGGTGATGCCCTCGGCCGCGTACTCCTGCGAGGCCCGCGCCAGGCACGCGCCGATGTGCTCGTGGGACTCCGGCTGCAGCAGCCGGGTCACCAGGCTCATGGCGGTCTCCTCCAACAGGCCGGTGGGCCGGCCGGCGGCGTCCGTGAGGATCCGCCCGCCCTCGGGCTGCTGCAGCACCTGCTCCCCCACGCCGGCCAGGACCAGCACCGCCCCGGACACCGTGACGGCGTGGCCCGTGTTGTGGCGGATGAGCACCGGGCGCCCGGAGGCGGCGGCGTCGAGGCCGTCCCGGTCCGGCTGGGGGCCGGTGAGGTGGCCGGGGTCGAAGCCGGTGCACGTCACCCAGGCGCCAGGGTCGAGCTCGGCGGCGCGGGCGCAGACCCGGCGGTGGACCTCCTCCGCGGTGCGCGCGCCCTCGAGGTCCACGTCCAGCCGGGACTGGCCGAACCAGACGCTGTGCGCGTGGGCGTCGTTGAACCCGGCGAGGACGGTGCGCCCCCGCGCGTCGAGACGTTCGCGCGTCGCGAGGCCGTCCAGCTGCTCGTCCACCCCGACGACGACGCCCCGCCACACCCCCAGCCGCGAGGCCGACGGGCGGGCGGGGTCGCCGGTGATGAGGCGGGCGTTCTCCACGATCAGGTCGAGCTGCATGGGGGCGGGTCTCCTGGGGTGGGGCGGCGGGGACTGGTTCGCGAGCGTAGCCGGGACGCGGGTCAGGGTGAGGTCTCGGCGGCGCTCACTTTCAGGGCCGAATACGACTCTCCCGGGCCCCAGAGCCCCCGGGAGAGTCGTATTCGGCCCACAAAGTGCGGAGGGCGCGGGTCAGGCGGTCGGCCCGCCGCCCGCGGCGGTCATCGCGCGTTCCAGGTCGGCCAGCAGCTCGGCGGTGGGCTCCACGCCCACGGACAGACGCACGAAACCGTCCGGGACGTCGTCGCCCCAGCGGGCGCGGCGCTCGGCCGCCGTGTGCGTGCCGCCGAAGCTGGTCTGCGGCACCACGTACTGCGCCGCGGCGATGAACCGCTCGGCCGCCGCCGCGTCCGCGAACCGCAGCCCGACGAGGCCGCCCGCCGCCGTCATCTGACGCGCCACGACCTCCGCGTCCGGGTGGTCCGCCAGCCCCGGGTAGACCACGGCGCGCACCGCTGGGTGGCCCGCGGCCAGCTCCGCGACCGCCTGCGCCGAGGCGCACATCCGGGCGAAGCGGACCTCGAGGGTCTCGAGACCGCGGTGGATGAGCCAGGCCTCGTGGGTGCCCAGGATCCCGCCGGCCAGGGTCCGCCAGCCGCGCACCCGCGCCATCACCTGCGGGTCCCGGCTGGCCACGTGCCCGCCGAGGGCGTCCGTGTGCCCGTTGACGGCCTTCGTGTCCGAGGCCACGACCACGTCCGCCCCCAGCTCCAGCGGGCGCTGCCCCAGGGGGGTCAGCAGCGTGTTGTCCACCACCACGAGGGCCCCCGCGCCGTCCCGGCGGCCGTTCGCGTGGGCGCGGGCGGCGACGTCCGCCAGGTCCGCCACGCGCAGCCCCGGGTTGGAGGGGGTCTCCACGAGCACCAGGTCGTAGCCGCTCAGGTCCGCATGGGCGAGCCCCTGGGTGGCGACCAGGTCCACGTGCACGCCTCGGGGCGTGAGGTGCTCGGCGGCGAGGGCGCGGGTGGGCCCGTAGCCGTCCGCGGGCAGGAGGGCGCGGTCCCCCGGGTGCAGCAGGGGCAGCAGGACGGCGGCGATCGCGGCCATGCCGGAGGGGACCACGGCGACGTCGGCGTCCTCCAGCGCGCCCAGGGCGGCCTCGAGCGCGGACCAGGTGGGCGTGGCCCAGCGCGCGTACTGGAAAGGCACGTCCGCGCCGGGGGCGGTGGGGGCGCCGTCCGGGTCCGCGCCGGGCAGGTGGAACGCGCTCGCGTGGACCAGCGGCGGGGAGATGGACTCCCCCGGGGCCATCCCGTGGGCGCGGTGGTGCAGGACGGTGCCGAAGGCGGGCGGCGGCGGGGCGGCGGACATGGCCCCGAGCGTAGTCCCGACCCCGGACGCGGCAGCGCGCCCCCTCCCTAGACTGGCGGACATGACCTCCGGCCCTCCCTCCCCCGCCCTGCCCGCCGGGCCCGCCGCCCACCTGCGCGGCGAGCACCTGACCGTCTCGCTCGGCGGGCACCGCGTGCTCACGGACGCCACGGTGCGGATCAACGCCGGCTCGCGGCTCGGGATCGTGGGTGAGAACGGGCGCGGCAAGACCACGCTGCTCCACGTGCTCACGGGCCGGATCACGCCCGACGTCGGCCGCGTGACGCGGGCGGGCACGCTCGCGTTCGTCCCGCAGGCGCTGCGGGCGCGGGCCGACGGGCGCTCCCGCACGGTGGGCGACCTGGTCCGCGACGCCCTCACGGGCCCGCACGCCGCACTCGAGGCCCTGGACGCCGCCGCGGCCGCCCTGGCCGAGGCCCCCGACGACGCCGGCGCCGGACACCGGTACTCCACCGCGCTGGAGCGGGCCCACCTCTACGACGCCTGGGACGCCGGCCGGCGCGTGGACATGGACCTCGAGGGGCTGCACGCGTGCACGGACCGCGAGCGCCCCCTCACATCGCTCTCGGTCGGCCAGCGCCACCGGGTGCGCCTGGCCGTCACCCTCGGCTCCCGTCCGGACCTGCTGCTGCTGGACGAGCCGACCAACCACCTGGACGACGTCGCCCTGGACTTCCTCACCCGCCGGCTGGTGGAGCACCCGGGCGGGGTCGCCGTCGTCAGCCACGACCGCGCCCTGCTGCGCGCCGTGTGCACCGACATCGTGGACCTGGATCCCAGCCAGGACGGGCGGCCGCGGCGGTACTCCGGCGGGTACGCCGGCTGGGCGAAGGGGCGCCGCCGCGCCCGGGCCGCCTGGGAGCAGGAGTACGCCGAGCAGAACGCCGAGCGCGAGCGGCTGGAGCTGGCCGTGGAGGACGCGCGGGAGCAGATGCAGGGCTCGTGGCGGCCCCCGAAGGGCACCGGCAAGCACCAGCGCTCGAGCCGGTCGGCGGGGATCGTGCAGATGTTCAACCGGCGCTTCGACGAGCTGGAGGCGCACCGGATCACCGTGCCCGAGCCGCCCCTGCGCCTGGACTGGCCGTTCGCGGACATGCCCGACGGCGACCCGCGGGACGGCGCGGACGCGGCGGCGGGCACGGCGGGCGGGCCGGGCACGGCGGGCGACGACGTCCTGCTCACCGCGGACGCCGTGCGCGTGGCCGGGCGGCTCGAGCAGCCGATGGGCGCGGCCCTCGTGCCGGGCGGCCGCGTGCTGGTGACGGGCCCGAACGGGGCCGGGAAGTCCACGCTGCTGCGCGTGCTCGCCGGGGACCTGGAGCCCACGAGCGGCTTGGTGACCGTGGGCGCCGACGTGCGCGTGCGCCTCGTGGCGCAGGAGACCCCCGCGTGGGACGAGGAGCGCACCGCCGCCGCCGTGTTCGAGGAGCACGTGCGCCGCGTCGGCGCGGACGAGGCCGGCGTCGACGACCTGGGCCGTCCCCTGCCGGCCCCCACGCTGCCCTCGCTCGGGCTGCTCACCGCCGAGGCCGCGGACACCCCGGTCGGACGCCTGTCCCAGGGGCAGCAGGCCCGTCTGCACCTGGCGATGGTGCTCATCGAGCGCCCCCACGTGCTGCTGCTGGACGAGCCGACGAACCACCTCTCCCCCGCGCTCGTGGACGAGATGACCGAGGCCCTGCAGGTCACGGAGCAGGCCGTCGTCGTGGTGACCCACGACCGGCAGATGCTCGCCGACCTCGCCGACTGGCCGCGCGTCGAGCTGCGGACCGACGCCGCGGCGGTGTGAGGCGGGCGGGGCCCCTGGCCACAGGCCCGGCCCGGCGGTCCGCCCTCAGAGGTGCGCCCGGCACAGCCGCCGCAGCGCCACGCGGGCCGGCAGTCGGTAGGCCAGGGCGACGACGGCGGGCCCGTGGACCGTCAGCCCCGCCCGGGTGCCGCGGGGGGTGGCGGTGAGGTCGTGCGTCATGGAGACCGCCGTCCCGGCCACCCGCACCGTCCACCGCCAGGTGCGGGCGTCGTCGTCGACCTCCTCGACCACGAACGGGACGCGCAGCCCCAGGGGCGCGTGGACCACGCCGCGAAGCCCGGCCCGCAGCCGGCGCCGTGGCGCCTCCACGGCGCGGATCTGCGGAGCCCACCGCGGCCACAGGCGCAGGTCGGCGTAGCGGGCCCAGGCCACGTCCACGGCGGCGGGCCCGGTCGTCGTCACGCGGCGGAACTGTCGGGGGCGGCGCGCGCGCCTCGCGCCGGCGGGGGTGCGGGTCCAGGGGGTCCGGATCATGGTGCCGAGCGTAGGGTCCGGACCGCCGGCCGGGACACGCCCGCCGGCCCGAGCGGCTCGGCCAGTGCACCGGGGGCGGCGTCGCGCTCCGGCAGGATGGGCGCATGACCCTCCCCACCCCCTCCGGCCGCTGGACGACGACGGCGCGGCCTGCCTTCGCCGTCGCCGCGGCCCTGTCCCTGGGCGGCAACCTGCTCTCACTGTGGATCGGCTCGTGGAAGTCCTCGGACCTGCCGGCCGACGCGGGCTACGCGGGCGTGCTCGAGGGCGGCTGGGAGCACATGCTCAACCAGCCCACGTACTTCACGTTCCTCTCGAACTTCCTGGTGGGGCTGACGTCCCTGCTGCTGGCGCTGCGCCTGCACCGGCCGGGCACGCTGTTCCGGGTGCTGCGGGTGACGGGGGTGGTGTGCATCGTGATCACGGGCGTGGTGTTCAACGTGCTGCTGCGGGACGCCGACCCGATGACCGCCGTCGAGCGGTTCAACGACACCCTGCAGCACATCGTCACGCCGATCCTCACCCCGGTGCTGTGGGCGGTCTTCGGGCCGCGGCGGCAGATCACGTGGCGGGTGGTGTGGTTGTCCACGCTCATCCCGCTCGCCTGGCTGGCGTTCACGCTGCTGCGCGGGCCGTGGCTGGACTGGTACCCGTACACGATCCTGGACGTCCCGCGGCTGGGCTACGACGGCGTCGCCGTCTACGTGGTGGCGATCCTCGTGTTCTTCGTGGCGGTCGCCGCCCTGCTGCGGGTGGCCGACGGCCTGCTGGCGCGGGCCGGCGTCGGGGTGGGGGCGGGCGCCGAGGCGGAGGCCCGGGTGGAGGCCCGTCCCTCCCCCTGACCCCGCCTCAGTCCGACGCCGCGCGGCCCACCTGCACCGCCCACGCGCGGACGAGCGCCTCGGCGACCTCCTGCTGGTCCAGGTGCACGTTGTGGCCGGCGGCGTCGAGCGCCGCGTAGGTGGCGCGCGGGTAATGCTCCAGGAGCCCGGCCTGGTCCCGGTAGCCGACGAGGTGGTCCTCCCGGCCGGTGAGGATCAGGGCGGGCCCCTCGAACGGCGGCGCGGCCTCCTCCGGCACGGCGTCCAGGACGTAGCGCGCGGACAGGCGCTTCAGCGCCTCCTCGTCCACGGCGCGGACGCCCGGCAGCGCGTGCTCGCGGAACCGCTCCCACGTGTCCCGCGTCAGCCGCGGGGACATCTCGAGGAACGGGGCGGCGTCGTCGGGGTCGAGGGTAGACATGAAGGCGTCGTCGCGCTCGCGCACCACCAGGTCGGTGCGGGTGCGCCGGTCCTCGTCCGGGTCGACGACGGGCGCGAGCAGCCCCAGCCCCAACACCTGCGCGCCGAACTCGGCCGCCACGTGCCGGGCGAGCAGGCCGCCGAGGGAGTTGCCGAGCACCGCGAACGGCCGCTCGCCGACCTCCGCGCTGATCCAGTCCACGAGCCAGGCGGCGAGCTCGGGGAGGCCGCCGTCGTCCTGGAGGGCCGAGGTCCGGCCGAAGCCCGGCAGGTCCACGTAGATCCGCTCGACCTCCCCGGCCTCGGCGAGGGCGTCGTCGAGCGGCAGCAGCAGCCGGTGGTCCACGCTGTTGCCGTGCACCGCGATCAGCGGGACGCCGGAGCCGCGGCGGACGACGTGGGGGTTCTCGGGGGTGTGCTCGGATGTGTGCTCGGTCATGGGTCCGAGCGTAGGGCTGAGCGCGCGGTGCCGCCCTCTCCCCGCCGCCCTCTCCTCGCCGCCCTCTCCCCGCTGCCCCCTCCCCACCGCTTTGCGGGCCGAATGCGACGCTCCCGTGCCCGATTCAGGGGCTCATCCGTCGGATTCGGCCCACAAAGTGCTCGGCCGGGCCGCCCGGTGCCGGCCGGTCACCAGAGCAGCTGGTCCCCGCGGATCTGCGTCTGGAGTCCGTCGATGCGCCCGAGCACGGAGACCTGCAGCAGGGCCGGCCAGGCGTGCACCACGAGCCCCAGGGCCACCGCGACCACGCCCCAGACCGGATGCCCGACGGCCGCCAGCGCCACGCCCGCCACCGCGTGCAGACCCGCGGAGGCGGCGTGGCTGACGAGGGAGCCCACGGCGGCGGTGCGGATGCGCCGCAGGTCGGCCCGGCCGGTGATGCGGCGGCTGATGGCCGCGTTCCAGCCGACGGCGCCCAGCTGCCGGGAGAGCCAGTCGGTGCGGACCCGGCGGGCGAGATCGCGCCAGCGCGTGTCCCGCCTCCACGGCCGGTCCACGAGCTGCCGCGAGGGCTCCCCGTAGAACGGGCCGAACCCGAAGGTCCCCACCGTGAGCACGCCGACGAACAGCCCCGGCGCCGTCGGCGCCATCAGCACGAAGGCGGACATCAGGGCGGCGACGGTGAGGGCCAGACCGGCGAGCGAGCGGGGAGTCATCACCGCGGACGCTAGCGCACCGGGCCCGCACCCCGGGCGATCCCCTCGAGCCGCCGCACGTGCGCGGCCCACCGCTCGGCGTCCCAGCCGGGCAGGTTGTCCCCGGGGCCGCGCAGGCCGGCCTGCCCGTCGATCCCCTCGCGCAGGATGTCGGCGTGGCCGGCATGGCGGGCCGCGTCGAGGGCCACGTGGGAGAGGATCTGCGCCAGAGTCACCTCGGCCAGGTGCGCGGGCCACCAGGGGACCCGCCCCCGCGCGTCGAGGACGAGGGCCTCGATGGTCGCGTCCGCGTGCGCGAAGCATCGCCGCGCGTAGTCGAGGACGTCCTCGAGGGTCTCGTCCTCGGCGGCGAACAGGTCCGCGCCGTCCTCCTCGCCCACCCCCGGCGCGTCCCAGGGCAGGGGGATGCCGGCGGGGCGGCCGAAGACCTCGCCGAAGTACTCGAGCTCGCACGTGGCCGCGTGCTTGAGCAGGCCCAGCAGGTTGGTGCCGGTGGGGGTGCGGGGCAGGCGGACCTCCCGCTCGGGCAGGCCGTCCAGCTTCGCGAAGAGGGCGTCGCGCTGCCGGCGCAGCCCCTGATGGAGGATCTCCTTGTGGTCCATGGGGTGAGCCTGCCGGGATTCAGGCCGCGCGGACGGCCCTGGCCCGTGGCCCGACGTCGTCGCGGACGTCCGGCGCCCCGGGCCGCCGTCGTCGGTCCTCAGCCCTCCCGGCGCGGGACCACGGTGATGGCCCGGGTGTCCGGGGCGGTGTCGGCGACGTGCTCCATGGCGCGGTCGAGGTCGCCGGTCTGCTGGTACGCCGCGTGGATCTGCTCCCACAGGCGGGCGTTGCGGACGCCGATCGCGTGCGGATCCAGCACGGGTTCCTGGCCGGCGCGGCGCTGGCGGTCGTAGTCCTTGAGCAGCCGGATGGCCACGGGGCTCAGCAGGATGAGCGCCAAGATGTTCACCCACGTGTAGAGGCCGACGCCGAAGTCGGCGAACGCCCACACGAGGGCCGAGCTCTGCACGGACCCGAACACCATGGAGCCGGCCAGCAGCAGCCGGGCGATCGCGATGACCGCGCGCTGCGCCGTCTTGTTGGGGATGAGGTAGGCGACGTTCGTCTCCGCGTAGAACGCGAAGGAGAGCAGGGTGGTGAAGGAGAACAGGAAGACGGCGATCGCCACGAAGGACGGTCCGAAGGCGGGCAGTGCCTCGTCGATGGCGATCTGGACCCATGCCGGGCCCTCCTCGACGCCGGGCACGTGCTCCGCGAGGAGGCTCTCCTCGTCCGGGCCCAGCACGTTGAAGCTGTTCGTGGCGAGGATCATCAGGCCGGTCATGGTGCAGACGAACAGGGTGTCCACGTAGGCGGAGAACGCCTGGGCCAGGCCCTGCTTCACGGGGTGGGAGACGTGGGCGGCCGCCGAGGCCTGGGCGCCCGAACCGGTGCCGATCTCGGTGGAGTACACGGCACGGCGCACGCCCCACGCGACGGCGGCGCCGAGGATGCCGCCGTAGACCGAGTGCAGGCCCAGCGCGCTGGAGAAGATCAGCCCGAACATCGCGGGGACCTGCTGCCACATGAGTCCGACGACGAGCAGCCCCACCAGGATGTACGCGCCGGCCATGAACGGGACCACGAGGCCCACCGTGCGGCCCAGGCGGTGCATGCCACCGAACACGATCGCGCAGAACAGCACGGCCATCCCGAGACCCACCCACAGCGGGTTCCAGCCCCACGCCTCGGTCGTGGCGGCGGTGACGGCGTTGGCCTGGATCTGCGGGCCGGTGAAGACCGTCGCGAACACGGTGGCCGCGGCGTACGCGACCGCCAGCCACCGCCAGTTCCGGCCGAGCCCCTCGAGGATGTAGTACGCGGGCCCGCCGCGGTACTCGCCGCGGACCTTGTGCTTGTAGAGCTGCGCCAGCGAGCTCTCCACGAGCGCCACGGGGGCGCCGAGGATCGCCGTCACCCACATCCAGAACAGCGCGCCCGGGCCGCCCAGGTAGATCGCGGCCGCGACGCCCGCGATGTTGCCGACACCGATGCGCCCGCCCAGGGCCATGGCGAACGACTGGAACGAGCTGATCCCCGCCGACGACGATCCTCCCCTGACCAGCTGGCCCACCATGTCCCTGAGCAGCCGCACCTGGGGAGCCGCCATGCGGATCGTGAAGTACAGGCCTAGGGCGAGGAGCCCGACGACCATGGGCAGGCTCCACATGATCGAGTTGGCGGCGGTGACGAACTGCTCCATGGCTTCTTCCCAGGTCGCGGACAGGATCCGTGCACTCCATCACATTCGGGCCACCCCGGGCACCCCTGAGCCCCCGGGGGGTCTGTGTGAGACCGGCAGGGTCGGCCGGCCAGACACGCCGTGCCGCCCCCGCACCGGCTCACCCCTGCCCCGCTCCCGCCTCCTCCCGCACCGTCACCGCCAACTCGACGTGTCCGGCCTCCGGGTCCACGAGGATCTGGCGGATCTCCGGCGCGGCGCCGGCGTCGTCCACGTCGAACGCGTCCATGAGTCCCAGCAGATCCGGATGGGGCAGCGCGCCGCCGGGGGCGTCGTCGAGGAGGTCGACGTCGCCCGCATCGGCCCGCACGTCCACGTACCGCTCCACACGGCGTGGCAGTGTCCCGGTCACCACCTCGTGCCCGTCGACCCTGAGGCCCGCGGGAGCCGGACCGCTCAGCGGGACCGCCAGGACGGTCTCCACGACGTCGGCGGCGCCCGGCACCGGACGCAGCGCCGTCCACAGCGGCCCGGCCGGTGCCGGCCCCGCCTCCGCGAGCGCCTGGAACAGCATCGCGAAGGCGGCGTTCGCGCGCTCGGTGGTCCCCTCCTCACCGGCCTCGTCCAGGGCCACCCGCTGCACGACGCCGGCCCACGGCGTCGGCCCGACCGTGCGTTCCGCCACGGGGCCGGGACGGGCGGGGCCGCCGTCGTCGTCGGGATCCGGGGCCGCGTAGACACCGGCGGCCGCGAGCGCGAGCGCGCGGTCCTCGAGGTCGCGGCGGCGTCGCAGCTCGGCCGCGTGTGTCTCGAGCCGCGCCGGCAGGGAGGCGGGGTCCGCGAGGACGGACCGGACGTCGTCGACCGTGAGGCCGGCCGCCCGCAGGACGCGGATCTGTGCGGCCGTCCGGATCTGGGCGGGTGCGTAGCGGCGGTAGCCGGAGTGGGCGTCGACGTCGGCGGGGGCGAGGAGGCTGCGCTCGTCGTAGAAGCGCAGCGCCTTCGCGCTCAGTCCGGTGGCGAGGGCGAACTCGCCGACGGTCATCAGGGGGCTCATGGGGCGACCTTTCTCTCAGGTGATCCCAGCGTGGGCGTTCCCCCAAGGGGAGGGTCAAGCGTCGCCCAGCCTGCTCGAGACCGGCGGCCTCAGACCTCCAGCAGCACCTTGATCTCGCGGCGCTCGTCCATGGCCCGGTACGCCTCGGCGGCGGCGTCGAGCGGCATGCGCGCGGTGAACACACGGCCGGGCTGGATCTCACCGGACTGGATGCGCTCGATCAGCTCGGGCAGGAAGCGGCGGACGGGGGCGGGCCCGCCCTCGAGGTGGATCTGCCGGCCGAAGAGGTCGGAGCCGTCGAGGGTCTGGTCGTGGGAGACGCCCACGAACCCGACGTACCCGCCGGGGCGCACCGAGGCCAGGGCCTGGTCCATGGAGCCCTGGGTGCCGACGGCCTCGCACACCCCGTGCGCGCCGTAGCCGCCGGTGAGCTCGCGCACCTGGGCGGCGCCCTCCTCGCCGCGCTCGGCGATCACGACGTCCGCGCCGAACTCCCGGGCGAGCGCGGCCCGGTCCTCATGGCGGGAGAACACGATGACCTGCTCCGCCCCGAGGGTCTTGGCGGCCAGGACGGCGCACAGGCCGACGGCGCCGTCGCCGACCACGGCGATGGTCTTGCCGGGGCCGGCCTGTGCGGCGACGGCGGCGTACCAGCCGGTGCCGAGCACATCCGAGGCGGCGAGGTAGTCGGCCAGGCGGTCCGGGTCCGCGGGCTCGCCGCCGGGCACCTTCACGAGGGAGCCGTCGGCGAGCTCGACGCGCATGTACTGCGCCTGGCTGCCCGTGTACTCGCCGGCGTTGACGCAGCGGGACTGGTAGCCGGCCTGGCAGATCTCGCACGTGTTGTCCGAGAGCATGAAGGAGCCGATCACGAAGTCGCCGACCTCGAGGGTGGCGACGTCCTCGCCCTTCTCCACGATCGTGCCGACGTACTCGTGGCCCATGCGCCGGTGGTCGACGTCGTTGTGGCCGCGGTAGGGCCACAGGTCCGAGCCGCACACGCATGCGGCGGCCAGCTTCAGGACCACGTCCGTGGGCTGGGTGACGCGCGGGGTGTCCACCTCCTCGACGACGACGTCGCCCGGCGCGCGCATGATGACGGCCTTCATCGTCTCGGGGATGGCCGCGGTGGCGGGGGTCTGTGCGGTCATGGTCTGTCCTCCGGTCTGGCCCGGCGGTCCGGGCGGCGGTGTGCGGGGAACAGTCTTGCGCCCCTGGGCCGTGAAGACGACAGATCGGCGTCGCAGGCGGGGCCGGTGGATGACCGCGCGCCAGCGACATCACCGCAGGGCAGAACCGCGGTGATGTCGCTGGGGTGAGGTCGGCCGACACACCCCGCTCGGCTCACAGCGAACGAGCGACGCCGGGCGTTACGCTGTGGTTCCCATCACATCCGACTCCCCTCGGAGGCCCGTCGTGACCCTCACCCTGCCCGCCCGTCTCGAGCGCACCGCCGCCGGGCACCCGAACTCCACCGCCCTGATCCTCGGCGAGAACCGCATGACGTACGCGGAGCTGCAGGACCAGTCCCAGCGTCTGGCCGGGCTCATGCGGCAGGAGGGCATCGGCCCCGGGGACCGCGTGGCGCTCATGGTGCCGAACATCCCGGCGTTCCCGGTGGTGTTCTTCGCGGCCCTGCAGCTGGGCGCCGTCGTCGTCCCCATGAACCCGCTGTTCAAGCGCCGCGAGATCGAGTACTACCTGGAGGACTCGGGCGCGTCGATGCTGTGGTCCGTGCCGTCCGAGGAAGCCGTGGAGGGCGCCCGCGAGCGCGGTGTGCCGCTGCGCACCCTCGGCGAGGACGGCCTCGCCCCGCACCTCGCGGCGAGCCCCGGCCCGGTGACCGAGACCGTCGAGCGGGACCTCGAGGACGACGCCGTCATCCTCTACACCTCCGGCACCACCGGCCGCCCCAAGGGGGCCCAGCTGACCCACCGGAACATGGGCACCAACGCGGACACCGCGGCGGAGACGCTGATCCAGCTCCAGCACGGGGAGACCGTGCTCGGCTGCCTGCCGCTGTTCCACGTGTTCGGCCTCACGTGCGCGCTCATGGCGCCCGTGACGATGGGCGCCAGCCTGGCGTTGATCCCCCGCTTCGATCCCGCCGTGGCCGCGCAGACCGTCCGGGAGTGCGCGGTGGACGTGTTCATCGGTGTGCCCACCATGTACGGGGCCGTGCTGGCCGCGGCCAAGGACCGTCCGGAGGACCTGGCCAGCCTGCGCCTGGGCGTCTCCGGCGGATCCGCCCTGCCCGTGGAGCTGCTGCGCCGCTTCGAGGCCACCTTCGACTGCGAGATCCTCGAGGGCTACGGCCTGTCCGAGACCTCCCCTGTGGCGTGCTTCAACCATCCGGGTGAGGAGCACCAGCCGGGCTCGATCGGACGTGCCGTCCGCGGGTGCGAACTGCAGCTGGTGACGCCGGACGGGGCCGTCGTGCCCGAGGGCGACGAGGAGACCCTGGGCGAGGTGTGGATCCGCGGGGAGAACGTGATGAAGGGCTACTGGGGCAAGCCGGAGGCCACCGCCCAGGCCATCACCGAGGACGGCTGGTTCCGCTCCGGCGACCTCGCCCGGCGCGATGCCGCGGGCAACTACTACATCGTGGACCGCACGAAGGACATGATCCTGCGCGGCGGGCTCAACGTGTACCCGCGCGAGATCGAGGAGGTGCTCTACGAGCACCCGGCCGTCGCGGAGGCCGCCGTGGTGGGGGTGCCCCACCCGGAGCTCGGCCAGGAGGTCGCCGCGCACGTGGTGCTCGCCCCCGGCGCGCACGCCACGGAGGAGGAGCTGATCCAGCACGTGAAGTCCCAGGTGGCCCCCTACAAGTACCCGCGCACCGTGAACGTGCGGGACGGACTGCCCAAGACCGCCACCGGCAAGATCCTCAAGCGGGAACTGACGCCGGCGGAGTGAGCTCGGGGTGACCGCCCGGGCCGGGCACACGGTGAGCCTCCCATGACGACCCTGCCGCGCCTGCGGGCGGAGGTGGCCCGGCGGTACGCCGGCCTCGACCTGCCCGCCTGGCCCGCCCCGCACCCGGACGGCGCCCCGCCGAGAGAGGAGGAGTACTCCCGGGTGACCGACCCGCCGCGGTATCGGATCGCGGCCGCCCGGGCCCGCGTGTGGGCCGAGGTGCTCGCGGAGGCGGGTGCCGTCGTCGCGCCGGACCCGGTGCGTGGCATCCCGCTCGACGAGGCCGGGCGCGCCGACCTGGCGGTCCCCGTGGACCGAGCGCTGCGTGTGGCGCCGCCGGCCGGCGTCGACGGCGCCTCCCCCTGGTGGCTGCTGGAGACGGACGTGCCCCAGGACGACGACGGCGGGGTCCTGCCGGTGCTTCGGGTGGCGGTCGGCGCCCCGGGGCAGGTGCACGCGGTGCTCCCGGACTGCGGATGCGACGCCTGCGACCCCGGGTCGGATGAGCTGCTCGAGGCCGTGGACCAGGCGGCCGTGCGCGCGGTCGGAGCGGGGGTGAGCCTGCGGGGCCGTCATGGGCTGCGGCGCCGGGACTGGCACGTGCACTGGCGCTCGGACGGCACGGCCGAGGGGCTGGGCCGGGTCCCGGGATGGCCGTTCGAGGCGCTCACGGACGCCTGCCGGGACCTGGCCGCCGGCGGCCGCCCAAGGCTGCCGCGCGGGACCGAGGCAACCGTGCGGGCGGGGTGGTTCCCGGAGGCGTGAGGGGGCGGTGGTGGATTCGGGATGACCCGTCGATCGCGACATGACCTGACGGCAGACCCCAGGTCGTGTCGCGGCCGTCAGGCCGACCTGTCTCGGGCGCGGGCCACCATCCCCGCCGTCACAGCCGCGACAACCTCCCGTGGCGGCTCGGCCCCGGCCCAGTCCCCCGCGGCGCCACCCTCGAGGCTGGCGATCAACCCCTCGACGTCGGCGTGGTGCTCACCGCGTCCCGAGCGGCGGGTCAGGGTCCAGCCGTCCCCGTCCAGGCTGAGCCGGCACCCGGGGGCGAGGCCGGCGCGGAGTCGGGCCAGGGCGCGCCGCTTGAGCCCGGACGCGTTCAGCCGCGCCGTCGTCGGGGAGGCGACGGCGCGGCCGCAGGCTCCGCACACCGCCGCGTCAGCCCTGGGTGCGCGGACGGCGCCGGGCGAAGTCCGTGGCGACGTCCTTCATGTAGGCGAACTCGACGCCGTCGTGGTCCTGGATGTGGTCGAGGAGCCGTTCCAGCATGAGCAGGTTCTGCGGGCGCCCGGACACGTCCGGATGGATGGTGATGGGGAAGACGGCGTAGTCCATCTCCCGGTGCACCCAGTCGAACTGGTCCTTCCACAGCTGCTCGATGTCCCACGGGGAGACGAAGCCGTGGCTGTTGGGGCTGGACTTGATGAACATCATGGGCGGCAGGTCGTCCAGGTACCAGGACGCGGGGATCTCGATGAGGTCGGTCTCCTCGCCGCGCTCGAGCGGCTTCATCCACGCGTGGGCGGAGTCGGCGTCGTAGTCGATCTTGGTCCAGGTGTCGCCCTTGCGCACGTAGTACGGGGTGTGGTCGTCGTGCATGAGCGAGTGGTCGTAGAGGAAGCCGCGGTCCAGCAGGATCTCGTTGGTCACCTTGGAGAACTCCCACCAGGGCGCCACGTAGCCCACCGGCTTGGTGCCGGAGCGCTTCTCGATGAGCTCGGTGCAGTAGTCGAGGATCTCGGTCTCCTGCTGGCGGGTCATGGCGATGGGGTTCTCGTGGGAGTAGCCGTGGACGCCGATCTCGTGTCCGGCCTCGACCACGGCGTCGAACTGCTCGGGGAACGTCTCGATCGAGTGCCCGGGCCAGAACCAGGAGACGGGCAGGTCGCGGCGCTGGAACAGCTGCAGCAGGCGGGGCACGCCCACTTCTCCGGCGAACATGCCGCGGGAGATGTCCCCGGGGGAGTCCTCGCCGCCGTAGGAGCCGAGCCAGCCGCCGACCGCGTCGACGTCGATGCCCACACTCACGTAGATCTTCTTGGTCATGGTCCTGCCTTCCTCTCGGGTCAGCGCAGCCGTTCGAACTGCGCCCTGAACTCTGGGGGGTCGGGGTGGGAGGCGGCGACGGTGGCCGCCAGGATCCGGGCCTGGAAGGGGGTCAGCTCCCCGGCGGGCACGGCGCCGGCCGCGAGGATGTCCGCTCCGCCGCCGTCGCCGTAGACGCCCAGGACCGGCCCGGCGAGCGTGCGGGTGGCGAGCACCACCGGCACGCCGCGGTCCGCCAGCTCCGCCACCGCCTCGGCGTGCCCGGGGCCCGCGTTGCCCAGGCCGGTGCCGGCCAGCACCACGACGTCGGCGCCCCGGTCCGCCGCCCAGGTCAGCGCGGCGGGGTCGGCGCCGGGGTGGGCGGTCACGAGGTCCACGCGCGTGCCGTCCAGTCCGGAGTCCGGGAGGTCGAGGGTGCCGGGGCGATGCGGGCGGGCGTGCAGGTGGAACCCGTCCCCGTGCGTCGTGCCCACGAGCGTGCCGCCGGTGAACGGCTGGCTGGCCATCGTGTGCCCCTTGCGGGTGCCGCGTGCGGACAGCAGCGCGCCGTCGAAGGCGATGAGGACGCCGAGCCCGCGGGCGTCCGGTTGGGCGGCGGCGAGGACGGCCTGGCGCAGGTTGCGGGGGCCGTCGGTGTCCGGGTGGTCGGCGGCGCGCTGCGCGCCCGTGAACACCACGGGGGTGTCCGTGCCGTTCAGCAGGTCCGCGAGGAACGCGGTCTCCTCCATGGTGTCTGTGCCGTGCGTGACCACAACGCCGTCGATGCCGGGGTCCGCCGCGCGCTCACGTGCGGTGCGGGCGATCGTGGCCAGCTCCGGCAGCCCGAGCCGGTAGCTGCCGACCGTCATCACGTCCTCGCCGGTGATCTCGACGTCGGCGGTCGCGTCCATGCCCGCGAGAATTGCCTCCGCGGCGTCTCCGGCCGTGGCGCCGGAGCCCTCGCCGGAGCGCGAGGCGATCGTGCCGCCGGTGGCGAGGACGTGGACGCGGGTCATCGGGAGGCTCCTGGGCTCATGCGTGCCAGCGTGACAAGGGCGGGAGAGGTGGGTCAACGGATGGGGGTCTCCACCCTGCGCAACGACGCTGGACAAGTCAGACACCGACACCTACCCTGCGGTCATGGGCATGTCAGAGAGCTTCGAGACATCCGTTCACGACTTCGCAAACACCTTCCTCGATTATCAAATCTACCTGGGGCATCTGGGTCAGACCCCGGAAGACGAGATCCTGATCTGCACCCCGGGGGAGGGCTGGTCGCTCGGGGCCCTGGAGGAACTCACTGAACACCTGCGGGATGACCAGCAGTGGTACACCGGCATAGAAGAGCAATACCGCAAGGGAGCAGGCGGCATCGGTGCGGACGGGCCGGTCACTCTCTCCGTAGCTCTCGGCGTCACAAAAATGGTCCCGAGTGTTGCCTGGTTATTAAAGCAACTGCGGAGAGAAAACCCACCCCTGGACGACCGCCTTTCGGCGCGGAGACGAGCTGAAGCTGCCGTTCTCCGCCGATATGCCACAGATCGTCGGAAAGACCTGAAGTTGCGGTCAGAGGCTGAGAGACTTGACCATTGGGAGTTCTCATTCAGAGCTATTGACGGCGACTCATACACGGTTGAAGTGTACGGGATTGAGGGCAAGACCTCAGCCGAGCGGATCAGGTGGGAGTCCAGCGCGCCGTAGGCCGTGACCTGACGCGCCCCACCCCATTTTTACCGGCTCATGTAAAGGGCCAGCTCGTCAGAGACTGCGAGCCCTCGCAGGTTGCAAATCGACGGGCCGCGGGGTCTCCCCCCGCGGCCCTTGGTGCATGTCACCAGGGCCTCACGCCAGCGGCCTGCACACCTCCGTCACGAGATCCTCAGGCGCGGCCTGGTCCGGCGTCACGAGATAGCGGTTGAATACCTTGGAGGCCAGGGTCCCGTCCTGCCGGGCAGCCAGCCCCTCGGCCTCCATGCGCTGGACGATCAGGTCGTGTGCCTGCGAGATCTGCGTGTACCGGCCGACGGGCCTGATGCCTTGCTGCTGCAGGGCGGGCATGAGCCTCTCCCACAGGCGGCCCTCGTCGGAGTAAGACGGGACGGTGCCGCGCAGGGCGACGACGGTCATGGCAGGGACGGCGGTGCGGTTCAGCTGGATGGTCATGGGGATCTCTCCTGGGGTGAGCATGCGGTCGATGAGGGAAAGCCGTTCCCGGGCCGCGTGCAGCTCCTCGACCAGGGTGCACCGCTGCAGGGCGAGCGCATCGGTCCAGGTCGAGGTGCCGCGGGCGGCGAGGAGGGCGGTGATGGCCGAGACGCCGAGGCCGACGTCGCGCAGGTTCCGGATGTCCGCGGCGTCCCGCAGCTGGGCGGGGGCGTAGCGGCGGTACCCGCTGTGCGCGTCGACGTGCTCCGGCACCAGGACGCCGTGGGCGTCGTAGTGGCGGAGCATCCGCACGGAGAGGCGGGAGAGCGAGCTGAACTCGCCGATCGTCATGAGGTCCGTGTGCGTGACCATGGCAACAGCGTGTGGGGTGACACGGTGGAAGGGTCAAGGCCGGGTCTAGATGTTGTGGGTCATGAGGTTCTTGGCATGACCAGCGGCCTGAGATGAGACGAGCGGGCCCCGTCCCGCGGGATGGAAGTTCCTCAACTACCACATCCACGGAGAACAGAGCCCGCTCGTGACCCACGCTCACGCACCCCTGACCCCCACCGGGGAAGACCTGCGCCAGCCACCGCAGAAGATCACCGCCCGGGCCCCGGGACACATGGTGCACCTGGACGTGAAGAAGATCGGCAAGATCCCCGACGGGGGCGGCCCGCGCGCCCACGGGCGGGGCACCGAGGCCGCACGGGCCGTACGGGCCGCCAAGCATGGACCCGGCGCGAAGGTGGGGTACACCTCCCTGCACTCGGCGATCGATGGGCACACCCGGCTGGCCTACACCGAAGCGTTGGAGGACGAGCGCCCCGCCGCCGTGAACGCGGCGATCCCGATTCAACGAGTGCGTCCCCTGCCGGCGTCCGCCGGCGAGAACCCGCCCGTGAGGGCCAACCAGGCTGCGGCACCGGTGGCGGCGTGCGATGCGCCCCTCCCCCAGCACGTCCCCCGGCACCCTCGCCTGGCCCCCGTCCCGGGTGCTCTCCTCTACGATGCAGTGATGACCACCACCCTCACCCTGCTGGACCCCGCCGGCCCGGACCGCGAGGCGCTCATCGCCCTCCTCACCGGGAACGCGTGGCCGTTCCACATGCGCCCGCACCCCAGCCGGGAGCAGGTCGACGCGGCCATCGACGACGGCGGCTGGGGCGACGAGGACAACCGCACCTTCTGGATCGAGCACGACGTGCACGGTCGCGTCGGCGTCGTGCGCCTCGAGGACCTCACCGACCCCACTCCCCTCTTCGACCTGCGCGTGGCCGAGCGGTTCCGCGGCCGAGGCCTCGGCGTCGAGATCCTCACCGCGCTGACCCGTCACGTGTTCGAGACGATGCCGGACGTCGACCGGTTCGAGGGCCAGACCCGCGAGGACAACTCGCCGATGCTCCGCACCTTCCAGCGGGCCGGCTGGGTCAAGGAGGCCCACTACCGGCGGGGCTGGCCCGTGGAGGGTGGGGAGCCGGTGGCCTCCGTGGCCTATGCGATGCTCCGCCAGGACTGGGAGAACGGCACGACGACGCCCGTGCCGTGGGAGTGAGGCTGCCGGCGAACGACCTGGACTGACACCCACCTGGAACACTGGTCCCATGTCCTCTCTCGCCCAGGCGCTCCGGGTCCACCGCCTCGTGCAGGACGACGTCGCCCTGCGCATGCTGCGCATGGACTCCCTGCCCCTCGTGGCCGGCGTCCTCGCCACCCATCTGGGCGCCCCGAACGCGAGCCTGCCCACGCACGAGCTGCATGACGCCCTCGACGCCGAGCTCGACACCCTGCGGGACCACCTGGACCTCTCGGGGCGGACAGCCAAGGCGTACTGCGAGGACTGGCGGCAGGCGGGACTGCTCGAGCGGCGCATCGCGGACGAGGCCCGCGAGGAGGTCTACGAGCTGACGCCGGCCGCGCGGCAGGGGCTCCGCGTCGTCGAGCAGCTCCTCGCACCGCGCGCGAGCGTCACCGAGTCCCGCCTCGTCTCCCTCCTCACCGCGCTCCATCAGCTGGCCCTCGAGACCGACCCGGACACCTCCCGCCGGCTGGCCGCCCTGCGGGCTGAGCAGCAGGCCCTGGCGGAGCGCATCGAGCGCATCGCCTCCGGTGAGGACACCGTGCTGGATGAGCGACGCGCGGTGGAGCGGCTCGACGACGTGCTCACCCAGGCGGCCGACCTCCCCGTGGACTTCGCCCGGGTCCGGGCACGGTTCGGGGAGCTCAATCAGGAGCTGCGGCGTCGCATCCTCACGGACGAGGGGCTTCCCGGCGACGTCCTGGAGAACGTGTTCCGCGGCGTGGACCTCATCGAGTCCTCGGACGAGGGCCAGACCTTCGCCGCGTTCTCCCGCATGGTGCGGGACCCCGCGATGTCCGCGGCGTTCCAGGCCGACATCCGGGCCGTCCTCGAGCGCGACTTCGCCGCGGATCTGCCGCCCGCCACGCGGCGTGCGGTGCGTGGCCTCGCACGCACCCTGCAGGACGGCTCGTCCGCCGTGCAGGACACGCTCACGGAGTTCGCCCGCGGCCTGCGCCGCTACGTCCTCTCCCAGGAGTACCACCGGGACCGCCGTCTGCACGTGGCCCTCCGGGAGGCGCTCAGCGCCGCCGCCGACGCCGCCCCGGCCACGCGTCCCTACCGGCAGACGGGGCGGGACCTGGACCTCACCGGCATGTCCCTGCGCTCCGTCGGGGAGATCTCCCTGCACGATCCCCGCGAGTTCGACGTCGGTCCTGCCCTCGAGGACGCCGCCGTGGCCACGGTGGACATGGCCGCCCTGCGTGCGCTCGCCCGTGAGACGGAGATCGACTTCACGGAACTGCGCGAGAACGTGAACCGCACCCTCGAGGGGAAGGACGGCGCGCCGGCCTCGGCCACGGTCGCCGACGTCCTCGAGCTGCACCCCGCCACGCAGGGGGTGGCGAGCGTCGTCGGACTCCTCTCCCTCGCCGCGCAGCACGGCCAAGTGGACCCCGACGCCGTCGACCTCCTCCGCTGGCCCGCCGCCGCCGGGATGCACTCCGCGCACGTGATCCGCCACCGCTTCACCGAAAGGCTCCCCTGATGACCCCGGATTCCGACGACGCGGCGACTCCGCCCGCCACGGACGCTGCGCATACCGCCGGCGCCGCGCCCACGCTGTGGGAGGGCGATCTCGGCACGCTCGGAGAGCAGTCACGACGCGCACTGCTCGAACTCCTCCAGGGTCCGTACCTCTCCGGCCGCCGTCGCCCCCAGCTGTGGCAGGCCCTGATCGCCGACGAGGCCGCCATCCGCTCGCGGCTGCACGACCTGTTCCTCGACGTGGTGATCGACCAGCATGACGAGTTCGCGTTCACACGCAGGGTCGCGACGGACGAGATCGCGGTGCCGGCCGCCCTGCGCTCCAAGTCCATGACGTTCCTGGACACCGCGATGCTCCTGGTCCTGCGCCAGCACCTGCTGACGGCGGCCGGCGAACGCCGCGTGATCGTGGGCCGGGACGAGGTCTTCGAGCAGCTGGCCGTGTACCAGCAGGGTGACGACTCCGGGTGGGCGCGCCGACTGAACAGCTCGTGGACCAAGATGCTCAACAGCTTCTCCGTCCTCCAGCAGCTGGAGGACGACCGCGCCGAGGTCTCGCCGGTGCTCAAGGTGATGATCGGCCCGGAGGAGGCCCGGGCGTTCACCGAGCTGTACCGCGAGATCGCGGCGGGGCAGAACGACGACGACGCGGATGTCACGACCCAGGAGGACGACCGATGACCGCACCTCATCCCGCGCAGGAGCAGGACACGTTCGACCTCGGCATCGAGTTCCCCGGCCGCGACACAGCGGACATCCGCCAGTGGCGCCTCGAGGAGGTCCAGATCGCCAACTGGGGCACCATGGACGGTCGCATCCACCGCTTCCCCGTCTCGCGCCGCGGGCACCTGATCACGGGGCCCTCGGGCTCGGGCAAGTCCTCGATCCTGGACGCGATCGCCGCCGTCCTCACCCCGGACAAGTGGCTGCGCTTCAACCAGGCCGCGCAGGGCGGGGCGGAGCGGACGGCCACGCGCGGCCTGGTCTCCTACGTGCGCGGCGCGTGGACCCGCCGGCAGGACGAGGACGAGGACCGCGTGGTCTCCGCGTACCTGCGCCCCGGGGCCACGTGGGCCGGCGTCGTCCTCACGTATCGCGACGGCGCGGGCGGCGTCGTCTCGCTGTGCCGACAGTTCTTCCTGCGCGGCACCGCGATGTCCCGGGCCGACATGAAGGACCTGTGCCTGCTCGAGCGCTCTGCCGTGGACCTGGCCGAACTGCAGACGCTGATCGACGACGGCATCAGGACCCGCCGTGTGCAGGCACGCTGGCCGCAGGCCGTCGTCACCACGAACGGCGGTCACGGCCCGTTCTACGCGCGCCTGCGCTCGGTGTTCGGCATCCGCGACGACGCCGCGCTGCACCTGCTGCACCGGACCCAGTCCGCCAAGGGGCTGGACTCGCTGGACCAGCTGTTCCGCAACCACATGCTGGAGCGGCCGCCGACGTTCGCCATGGCGGACCGCGCGGTCGAGGAGTTCGGCGCGCTGCGCACCGCGTACGAGCGCGTCGTGGACCTGCGCCGGCAGCGGGACCACCTGCTCGAGGTGCGCACGGCCGCACAGGAGTACGAGGCCGCCGTCGCCGAGGAGTCCAGGCTGCGCCGCCTCGAGGCCGCCATCCACCCCTACCACCAGGCCAGGTTCCTGGCGGAGATCCGGCGGGCGCTCGAGGAGGTGCAGGCCTCGCTCGCGGGCCTTCACGCGGCGCGCACCGAGGCCGACGCCGAGCAGGAGCGCGCGGAGCAGCGGCGCCAGCACGCCCTGATCGCGCTCGCCAGCGTGGGCGGGGACCGCGTCGCGGAGCTCGGACGGCAGATCGACGCGGCACGGGAGCAGCACCGGGAGCGTCTGGCTCGGCGCGCCGTCCTGGCGAACCGCCTCCGCGCGGCGGACGTGGACGCGGAGCCGAGTACCGCCGTCGAGTTCGGCGAGCTCCAGGCGGCCATCGCCGCGGACCTGGAGGCGCCGCCCGAGCACCCGGGGCCGAGCCACGCCCAGCTGACCGAGCTCAGCCGCCTGCGGGAGGCGGTGCGCGAGCTCGAGGCGGACATCACGGCCCTGCGCCGCCGCGGCAGCACCGTGCCCCGGCACCTGGCGTCGGTCCGGGAGGACCTGGCGGAGCACCTGGGCGTGCGGACGGACGCGGTGCCCTTCGTGGCCGAGCTGCTCGACGTCGACGCGCGCCATCAGGAGTGGACCGGCGCGATCGAGCGCGTGCTCGCCCCGCTCTCGCTGACCCTGCTGATCCCCACGCGGCTGCTCTCGGCGGCCCGGACCTGGATCGACCGGCGCCACCTGGGCGTGCGACTGCGGTTCGAGGAGGTCAGGCCGACGCGGGCCGCCATCCGGCCCGCGAGCAGTCAGGACTCCCTCGTGCACAAGGTGACGGTGAAGCAGGGCGTGTTCCACGACTGGCTCCAGGCCCGCCTCTCCGAGCGGTTCGACCTGGCGTGTGTCAGTACGGCCGCCGAGCTCGCGCGGCACGAGCGGGCCGTGACGGCGGCCGGCCAGGTGAAGCTCTCCGCCACGCGGTACGAGAAGGACGACCGGTTCCGCGTGGATGACCGCTCCCGTTGGGTCCTCGGCGATCCGGCGGCGAAGCTGGAGGTGCTGGTCGAGGAGCGCGCCGCGCGCCAGGCGGCGTTCGCCGTCGTCGAGGGCGAGGTCCAGCGGGCCCAGGAGCGGGCCGATGCGGAGCGCCGGCGCCGCGCCACTCTGCGCAGCGTGCTCGAGACCCCGTGGACGGACGTGGACCACGCGGCACTGGAGCGCCGGATCGCGGACCTCCGGGCGCAGGCGGATGAGCTCAGCGCCGCCAGCGGCGATCTGCAGGCCGCCCGTCGCAGGGACGAGGCCGCCCAGCAGGACCTCCGGACCGCCCGCCAGGCCGCTGACGAGGCCCGACTGGCCGCCGCCCAGGCCGAGCGCCGCCGAGCCGAGCTCACCCAGGAGGCGCGAGAGCTCGAGGCGGAGAGCACCGGCCGCGAGCCGCTCCCAGCGGAGCTCACCGCCGAGCTCGACGCCCGCTTCCGGGCCGTGCGCCGCTCCGCCACGCGTTCCGCCCTGACGGAGAGCGCCGACCTCGTGCGCCGGGACGTGAGCGCGCTGGCCGAACGCGCGCGTTCCGCGGGTGCGCAGGCGGGGGAGCGCTGCACCGTGCTCACCACGCAGTTCTCCCGCCAGTGGGCGGTGGCGGCCGCGGACGCCTCGCCCGGCGTCGAGGACCGCGGCACGTACCTGGCGATCCTCGAGCGCATCGTGGAGCAGGGGCTGCCCGAGCACGAGGACCGGTTCCACCAGATCCTGCACGAGCGCTCCTCCGTGCTCTTCGGCGAGCTCCACCGGGCCATCAGCACCGCGCCCGGGGAGATCGAGGACCGCGTGGACCCCATCAACTCGGCGCTGCGGCGCTCCCCCTTCGACGAGGGGCGGTTCCTGCACCTGCGTGTGCGCGTGCGTCGTCCCGAGGCGGCGCAGCAGTTCCTCCGCGACCTCTCCGCCGTGGCGGAGAACGCGTGGGCCGACGACTCCCTCGACGATGCCGAGCGGCGCTACACCGCGCTGGCCGGGATCATGGACCGCCTCGCCTCCTCGGACCACGTGGACCGGGTGTGGCGGCAGCAGTGCCTGGACACGCGCGAGCACGTCACCTTCCTCGCGCAGGAGGTCGACGACGCCGGCGCCGTCCACGCCACGTACGACTCGGGCGCCGCGATGTCCGGCGGGCAGCAGCAGAAGCTCGTGGTCTTCTGCCTCGCCGCGGCTCTGCGCTACCAGCTGGCCGCCCCCGAGGACCCGCGCCCGCGGTACGGGACGGTGATCCTGGATGAGGCGTTCGACAAGGCCGACGCCCGCTACACGCGCATGGCCATGGACGTGTTCGTGGAGTTCGGCTTCCAGATGGTGCTCGCCACCCCTCAGAAGCTCCTGCAGACCATCGCCCCCTACGTCGGCGGCATCACCACGGTGGAGAACCCGACGCGGCGGCTCACCCAGATCGCCGAGGTGATGTGGGAGGACGAGGAGAAGTGAGCGGGGCGACGGGACGGGGCCGGGATGGGACGGGGGCCTGGCCGATGGTGGCTCCGGAGGCGGCGCGCGAGCTGGCGCGTCGGGCCCTGGCCCGGTCGCATCGCGGGTGGACCCTCGGCGAGGTGCCCACCCCCGCGTGGTCGCTGCCGCTCAAGCCGCCCACGGAGCAGGTCGTCCTCGCCGACCCGCAGGCCGCGCAGTCCTGGGCACGGGGCTGGCGGGCCGCCACCCTGCCCGCGGGCATCCGGGTGGAGTGGGCCGAGCGCAGCTGGCGCAGCGTCGGGCGGCAACAGGTGCCCGTACGCGTCCACGCGGTCACCCCGGACGCGCTCGTGGCGTGGGTCGGCGGGCGCGAGGCGCGGGAGCAGCGGGTCTTCGCGGAGCGCGTCGCAGCGATGCGGCGGCTGGCCGAGGCGTGGGGCGGGTCGGGCCCGTCGGCTGCGGGTGGGGCGGGGTCAGCCCCGCAGACACAGGACGACGACGGCGAGGCCGCCGCCGACCCCCGCGAGCTGACACTCGCCGCGGCACTGCGGCGCCACGCGCAGCGCCTCACCGACCTGAGCGAGCCGGACTTCCTGCGCGTGGTCGCGGTGCTGGAGTGGCTGCGGACCACGCCCGTGCAGGGCCTGCGGCCGCGTCAGCTGCCGATCCGCGGGGTCGACTCGAAGTGGTTCGGGGCGCACCGCACCCTGCTGGAAGCGCTGCACGCGCCACAGGAGGGCGGTCTCGGGATCGTCGACGCCCACCCGACGGTGCGCGTCCGCATCCTCGATCCGGCCCTGCGCCCGGAGGGACTGCGTGATCTGGAGGTCCCGCTGGAGCAGGCCGCCGCGTGGCCGATCGCGCCCGCGCGCGTGCTCGTGGTGGAGAACAGCGAGACGCTGCTGTGTCTGCCGGACGCCCCGGGCGCCGTCGCCGTGTGGGGCCGGGGCTTCGACACCGCGGCAACAGTGCTGCCGTGGCTGCGGGGCGCGGAGCTGCACTACTGGGGCGACCTGGACTCCCACGGCTTCGCGATCCTCCACCGGTACCGCACCCGCCTGCCGCAGCTGCGCAGCGTGCTCATGGACGTCCGGACCCTCGAGGCGTTCCGCGACCTGTGCGTCCCGGATCCCACGCCCTTCCGTGGCGCGCTGGCCACGCTGACCTCGGACGAGGCGCGCGCGCTGGAGCGGCTGCGTGCCGAGGGCGACGTGCGGCTCGAGCAGGAGCGGGTCGGGTGGGACCACGCGCTCTCGGCGCTGGACGCGCACTTCGTCTTCTGCGACGCGGGCGATCGTGCCGCCGGTGGCGAGGACGCGGACGGTCGGCGGATCGCGTCATGACGGGGCCCCCGCTCCCAGCAGCCCGGCCACCCCGCGGGCCGCGGGCGGGGCCAGGTGCACGGCGCGCACGACGGTGAACGCGGTCAGCACGGAGACGAACGCCCATTCCCGCCAGGACCCGGTGGTGCCGAGCAGGGGGAGCCGGAACCGCCCGCCCGGCTGCCAGCACCAGAGGCGGCAGGGCGGGTCCGGCCGGAGGGGCCAGAGCAGGGCCACGCCGTTGTTGGTGAGGGCGTCGCCGAGGATGTGCACGGTCACCCCGATCGCCACGGACGCGGGGATCCACCACAGCCCGTCCCCCAGGACGGTGCCCAGCACCGCGGCGACGACGCCCAGCGCCCACGCGGACACCCGCCCGCCCCGCGGCAGCAGGCGCAGCGCCGTGGCGGCGACCGCCACGAGGAACGCGGCGATGACGCCCTGACCGACGCCGTAGGTGAGCCCGGCCACCGGCACCTGAATGGCCGCGGCGGCGACCGACAGCGCGGTGAACGCCGCGATCCCCACCAGCGAGTGTGTGCCGCGCCGATGCCCGCCGGCCACGTGGCGGATGCCGCGGCTCAGCCACTCGGTCACGGGCGGCAGGGCGTGGACGACGGTGGCCCGGGGGTGGTCCCAGTCGCTGATCATGGCCGCGCCGGCGGTGGTCACGGCGCCGAGCAGCTGGAGTTCGGCGGGCAGGTGCAGCACGGCGATCGGCGACTGCCAGTGCGTGAGCGCCAGCCAGGCCGCGGCGCCGGTGGCCGCGTGGGACGGGCCCATCATGGGTGGGGTCCTCTCGTTCGCAGGACCGGGCCGCGTCACCGCGCCTGCGAGGGCCGGCGGGCGGCCCGCGGGGAAGGAAGAGGACCAGGGTGGCAGGCGGGGCGGACAAGGTAAGGAGGCCGCCGCGGCTGGAGCGGGTCGAGGCGGCTGCCCGGCCGGGGGCGGCCGCCCGGCCCCTCACCCCGTCATCGCCAGCACGAGCGGGGCCAGCAGGGCGGTGAGCACGCCGGAGCAGGCCATGGCGAGGGCGGAGAACGCACCGGTCTTCGGCCCCTCGGCGAGGGCGCGGGCGGTGCCGATGCCGTGGGAGCTCACGCCGATGGCCAGGCCGCGCACGCGGGGGTCGCGCACGCGCAGCCGGTCGAGCACCCAGGGAGCGAGCACGGCGCCGAGCACGCCGGTGAGCACGGGGAGCACGGCGGCAAGGGAGACGATCCCGCCGCCGGCGTCGGCCACCGCCATGGCGATCGGCGTCGTCGCGGACTTGGGGGCGAACGTGGCGGCCAGCGCGGCGTCCCCGCCCATCAGCCGCACGATCAGCACGGCGCTCACCATGGCGGTCAGCGAGCCGACGGTGACCCCGACGGCGACCGGCAGCAGCAGCTTCCGGATGTCAGGGCCGGCCCGGTACAGGGGGACGGCGAGGGCCACCGTGGCGGGGCCCAGCAAGAAGGTGAGGTAGCTGCCGCCGATCATGTAGGTCTCGTAGTCGATGCCGGTCAGGGCCAGGAACGCGGCCACCAGCACGATCGTCACGAGCACGGGCGTGAGCAGGGCGGTCTGCCGGGCGGCGAGCCACAGGCGGCGGGAGAGCACGGCGACGGCGAGGGTCAGCGCGATGCCGAACAGCGGTGTGTGCAGGAGCGCGTCCCAGGCCTCGGCGAGGGAGTCGGTGAGTTCGGCAGCGTTCATTGTGCGTCCTCCTTGTCCGTGAGGCGGCGGGCGAGCGGGGCCGCGACGCCGGCGGTAACCACCAGCCCCAGCAGCCAGGGCACCACGAAGCCGACCAGCATCAGCGCCCGGTGTTCCCCGATGAGGCCCAGCACCGCGACGACGCCGACGCCCGCCGGGACGAACAGCAGCGGCAGGTGCTGGAGCAGGTGATGGCTCGCCGCCATCACCGGCGCGTCCTCGGCCGGCCGGCGCCACGCGAGCAGGCCGAGCAGCAGGAGCATGCCCAGCACGGCCCCGGGGATCGGCAGGTGCAGCGTGTCGGCCACGAGCGTGCCCGCCAGCTGGCAGAGCAGCAGGATCAGCAGGCCCTCGATCATCGGGGTTCACCTGCCTCGGACGGGCCCACGGGCGGCAGGCCGGGGACGACGCCGCTCCCCGCGGCGTCGAGGTGCGCCTGCAGGGCGCGCTGGGCGTCTGCGGCGCGCCCGGCGGCCAGCTGAGCGCAGATCTCGGCGTGCCCATCGAGGAGGCGGCGGGCGGCGTCGACGGATCCGCCGGTGGCGGCGTGGATGAGGCGGGCCAGGCGGGGGGCGAAGGTGCGCACGACCTCGTCGAAGGCGGCGTTGCCGCACGTGGCGATCACGTCCCGGTGGAACCGCACGTCTAGCGCGGAGAACGCCGCGAGGTCGCCGGCGTCCAGGGCGGCGCGCTGCTGCTCCAGGTTGGCGGTGAGCGTGGCGACGAGGGGCCCGACGGCGTCGGGCCGCGCGGCGACCGTGGCGAGGGCGGTGGACTCGAGGAGGCCGCGCAGGGCCGTGAGGTCGGCCACGCTCTGCGGCGTGAGAGCCTGCACGGCCGCGCCCTTCTTGGGGAGGAGCCGCACCAGGCCCCAGCGCTCGAGCTGGAGGAGGGCCTCCCGGGCCGGCGTCCGGGAGATGCCGGCCTCCGTGGAGAGCTGGACCTCGGTGAGCATCTCCCCCGCGGCGATCTCACCGCGGACGATGCGCCAGGCGACGTCGTGGGCCAGGCGGCCGGCAGCCGTGGCACGACTGCCCCATAAGGGGTCGGAGAGTGGAGTCATGCGGGCCAGAATAATCAGATGCATGCATGGATGTATGCATTGTGTCGGACTCGGAAGAGGTCCGGGTGGGGAGGGGTACAAGGTGCCGGCACCTGTCGAAGCGGGCCTGCGGAGCGGCTGTCAGCCGAGTTCTGTGCCGGTCAGGGGTGCGCGGGGAGGGCGCGGTTGCGGGCGGCCCCGCCCCTGACTGGCCGTTGCGCACCGCGCGGCTGACGCTGCGCCCGCACCGGGAGGACGGCCTCGCCGGCCCTGCCGGATCGGTGTCCCAGCTGGACCTGGGGTTCGAGACGTACGGCCTGCACCGGGTGGTGGCGCAGATGGACGCCCGCAACCCGACGCCCGCCCGGATGGCCGGGACACTACACGCGGCATGAGGCTGGTCAGCCCGGTAGTCCACACCCGGTCAACCCCGCCGGCCCGCACGCGCGGCGAACTCGTCCAGACAGGCGAGCACCTCGGTGGCCAGCCACACCCGGTTCCGACGCTGAGCGGACGCGGCCTGCAGAGCGCCGGCCTCGACAAGCTGGTCCACGGCCCGCTGGGCGGCCGGGCGCGAGACACCCAGCACCTGGGCCAGGTGGTCCACGGTCACGGCGGGTTGCGCGATGATCACCGCGAGCGCCCGCCAGACCGCCGCGTCCCGCCGGGCGGTGAGCCGCTCGCGCCAGCCGGTCAGGGCCTCGTCCAGGTCCGCGACGAGCTCTCGGCCGTTGCCGACGGCGGCCAGGGCGGCCTGCGCGAAGCGGCGCACGATGGGCGCGGGGTCGCCGTCGCGGTAGGCGGTGAGGGCGTCGAAGTATCCGGCCGTGTCCGTGAGGAGTCCCGCGGAGAGGGGCACCCCCATACGGGTGATCGCGCCGGCCCGATGCAACACGGCGTGCACGAGGACGCGCCCGGTGCGGCCGTTGCCGTCCGCGAACGGGTGGATGGTCTCGAACTGGGCGTGCGCGATGGCGGCCTGCACGAGGGCGGGCACGTCCGTGCGTCGCAGGTAGGCGAAGAGATCGTCCATCCCGGCACGCAGGCGCTCCGGGTGGGGCGGGACGAACTGCGCCGTGTGCGGCGTGGGCACCCCGCCCCCGATCCACCCCTGCGCATCGCGGTAGGCGCCCGGCCGGGCATGCTCCTGACCGTCCATGAGGGCACGATGGGCGGCCAGCAGGGCGGGCTCGTCGAGGTCGGCGGCCAGCCGGGAAGCAGCGCCCATGGCCCTCACGTTCGCCGCCACGAGCGTTGCGTTCGGGCGGGTGCGTTCGCCGAGAGTCGCCAGGGCGAGGGCTCGCGCGCCCGCGGTGATGTGCTCGATCTGCGAGGAGGACGCGGACTCAGTGCGCAGGAGCACCGCGTCGATCGGGGCGATCTCGCCGGTGAGCCCCGGGAGGGCGTGGCTGATCTCAGCATCGAAGCGCACGACGGCGGCCGTCGCCTCCTCGACCTCGGTCGCCAGATCAGAGGGCAGGTCGAGCCCGAGTCGGGCGATGCGGGCCGGGAGCGCGGCTCGATACGGGCCCGAGGCGCGCACGCGAGCGCTGCGGGAGCGCAGCCCGGCGTCATCCGGGCCCGCGGCCCAGGGGCGCTCTTCCCAGCCGACGGCCCACGGGGTCGGGCGCGGATCGTTGCTCATGCCGCCACCTTACGCAACGTTATGTCTAGAGAGTTGCGTACTTCTGGGCGTCGTGAGGTGGAAAGCCGTCTGCCCCGGGCCCGATGCTCCGAGGCGAGCATCGCGTAAGTGACGCCGTCCACCCAGCCGCGGGTGCGGTGCAGTGACTCCTCCTTGAAGGTGCCCTCGTGGCGCAGGCCGACCTTCTCCATCACGCGCAGGATGGGCGCGTTGTCCGCGAAGGCGTGAGCCTCCACGGGTCGGACGCCGAGGCCTGCGAAGGCGAGGTCCAACAGGGCACAGGCCAGCTCGGTGGCGCGGCCCCGGCCGGCGTGGGCCTGGGCTATGGTCCAGCCGATCTCGGCCTGCGCGTCCCGGGCTTCCTCGCGCGGTGCGCCGCGAGGTCGAGGAGGGGCGTGGCCATGGGGTCACGGCAACGGGCGGCGGTGACGTCCCCTCCCCTACTCTCGGCCCCATGGACGTCACCTTCACTCCGCTCGACCCGGCAGGCGCCGACCGGGACGCGCTCGTCGCCCTGCTCACCGAGAACGCGTGGCCGTTCCACACGCGCCCGCGCGTCACCCGGCCGGAGGCGGAGAAGGCCGTCGATGGCGGCGCCTGGGAGGATGAGGACCACCGCACCTTCTGGATCGAGCATCCCGAGCACGGCCGCGTCGGCGTGGTGCGCCTGGAGGACCTCACGGACCCCACCCCCTTGTTCGACCTGCGCGTGGCGGAGCGGTTCCGCGGGCGCGGGCTCGGCGCGCAGATCCTCACCGCGCTCACCCGGCACGTCTTCGAGACGATGCCCGCGGTGGACCGCTTCGAGGGCCAGACCCGCGAGGACAACGTCCCCATGCTGCGCACCTTCCGCCGGGCCGGCTGGGTCAAGGAGGCGCACTACCGGCGCGGCTGGCCCGTGGACGGCGGCGAGCCGCTCGCGTCCGTGGCCTACGCAATGTTGCGCCAGGACTGGGCGTCCGGCACGACGACGCCGGTCCCCGCCGACGTCGACGCCCCGCCTCCGGCGGGGCGCAAGGAGGGCGCGGCTGCGGGCGGCCGCGCCCCTGACTGGCCGTTGCCCACCGCGCGGCTGACGCTGCGGCCGCACCGGGAGGACGACTTCGGCTGGTTGCAGGAGATGTACATGCAGCCCGAGGTGGTGCGCCACCTGCTGGACGAGCCCTGGGACGAGGCGACCGCGCGGGCGAAGCTGGCCAAGCGGATCACGTGGGACGACCTCGGCGGCCCGTCCGGGGCGGTGTCCCTGGTGGTGGAGCACGCGGGCGTCCCCGTGGGTGACGTGATCCTGTGGCTGACGGACCGCGAGCGCGGTGTCGCGGAGATCGGCTGGGCACTGGATCCGCGGCATGCCGGTCAAGGCTTCGCCCGGGAGGCCGCGGCTGCGCTGCTGGACCTGGGGTTCGAGACGTCTGGCCTGCACCGGGTGGTGGCACAGATGGATGCCCGCAACACGGCGTCCGCCCGACTGGCCGAGATGCTCGGGATGCGTCGAGAGGCACACCACCGGCAGGACCTGTGGAGCAAGGGCGAGTGGACGGACACCCTCGTCTACGCGATGCTCGCGAGCGACCGGGGGGTGAGGGGCCATCTATGACGACGAACGGACTTCTACGCTCACCCCATGCAGCTCGAGACCGTGAGGGGGTGGACTCGCGAGGCTCACCAGGTGTGCGGACCGAGGTCCTCGAGGATCTCCAGGTCGAGAAGCCACTCGTCAGGGCGGGGAGTCTCGGGGAGCACCGGCTCGTAGGCGCCGACGTAGACGACCTCCCCCAAGCCGAGGCCGGTGGCCTCCTCTGGCTCAAGGATCGTCAGGTCAGCGTGGCCGGGGACGCGGTCGATCTCGGCGAGCCGCCCCGAGGGCCACACCTCGTGTGCCGCCCTCACCACGGCCCGCACACGACGCAACGGGATCGACCCGGCGGGGCTGCCGTCGTCGTGATGGGTGACGACCCAGCCTGCAGAGGCCAGGGGCCCAGCCTGACTCACTCCCCGGGAGGGCAGCAGGATCAGCTCGTGGACTTCCCCCACGGCGATCGAGTCACCGCAGCATTCCTGCTCCCAGTCCGAGAGCGAGGCGCGGCCGACGGCGCCGACGGTGATGTCCATGGTCGGAGTGTAGGGGCGGGGCCTCACCCGAGGGCACGCGTCACCCGAGGCGCTCCGCCCTCGTTCCAGCGGAACAGGGTGAGGTGCCACAGCCCGAGGAGCGTGTGGGACGAGCCACCTCCACGCGCGCCGACGTGCCGCTGTTCGAGCGGCTCGGGTTCCGCGAGACCGTACCCGACGCGTGCATACCCGCGGCCCGGGAGTGACATCATGGACCTCGGCTCGTGCTGATACTGGGTATCGTGAGCCACGCCACTACACTGTGCCTCCACTGATAAAGGAGCAACCCCCCATGCCGACCCTGCGAACCGTCCCCCTCTCCGCCGCCACGCGGGAGGACCACCTCGCCCGCCTCCGGGCCACCAGCCCGGAGGCCCCCCTCGACATCCTGGTCGTGGGCGGCGGCTCCACCGGCGTGGGCGCCGCGTTCGACGCGGCCACCCGCGGCCTCGACGTGGGCATCGTCGAGGCCCGCGACTGGGCCTCCGGGACCTCGTCCCGCTCCTCCCGCCTCATGCACGGTGGCCTGCGCTACCTCGAGATGCTGGACGTCAAGCTGGTGTACGAGGCGCTGCGGGAGCGCGACCTGCTGCTCACCCAGACCGCGCCCCACCTGGTGCGTCCCCTGCGCTTCGTCTTCCCGTTCTTCCACAAGGTGATCGACCGCGGCTTCATCGGCGCCGGCGTCACCATGTACGACGCCATGCAGTCGCTCGGCCGCCGCCGCGCGATGGGCGCGCACCGCCATCTCAGCCGCCGCTCCATGGCCGCGACCTTCCCCTCCCTCGACGACGAGAAGATCGTCGGCGCGGTGGAGTACGCCGACGCCCAGTTCGACGACGCCCGCCTGGCCATGATGCTCGTGCGATCCGCCGTGGACCACGGCGCCGTGGCCGCCAACTACACCGCCGTCACCGGCTACCTGCGCGGCGACGACGGCCGTGTGCAGGGCGTGCGTGTCCGCGAGGAGACCTCCGGCGAGGAGTTCGACGTGCACGCGCGCGCCGTCATCCTGGCCGGGGGCGTGTGGACCCAGGAGCAGCAGGAGCTGGCCGGGGCCGACGGCGGCCTCGAGGTGCTCGCCTCCAAGGGCGCCCACATCACCGTCCCGCGCGACCGCATCCGCGCCGACGCCGCCACCGGCGTGATCACCAAGACGGAGAAGTCCGTGCTGTTCCTCATCCCGTGGGACGAGTACTGGGTGATCGGCACCACGGACACCCCGTGGGCGGAGGACGTGGCCCATCCGGCCACCACCGCGGACGACATCGACTACATCCTCGAGCACGCCAACGCGGTGCTGAAGGAGGACCTCACGCGTGACGACGTGATCGCCACGTACGCCGGCCTGCGCCCGCTCCTGCAGCCGGTCACCGGATCCGACGGCGGCTCCACCAAGATCTCCCGTGAGCACACCGTCACCGAGGTGGCCCCCGGCCTCACCGCCGTGGCCGGCGGCAAGTGGACCACGTACCGGGCCATGGCCGAGGACGTCGTGGACTTCGTGGTGCGCAAGACCCACCCGACCCGTCCCAGCCTCACCGAGCGCATCCCCGTGCTCGGCGGCCTCGGCTACTCGGAGATCGAGGCGGAGGCGGACCGCATCGCCGCCGACTACGGCCTGGACGAGGCCCGCGTGGACCGGCTCCTGTTCCGTTACGGCACCGTCCTGCGCCATGTGCTCGACCTGATCGACGGCGACCCGTCCCTGAGCGTCCCTCTCGCCGAGGCGCCGCGCTACCTGCGCGCCGAGATCGTCTACGCGGCCCGAGCCGAGGGCGTCGTCCACCTGGACGACGTCATCGAGCGCCGCACGCGCCTGTCAACCGAGGTCCGCGACCGCGGCGTCGCGGCGGCCGAGGAGATCGCGTCCCTCGTGGGCCCCGAGCTGGGCTGGGATGAAGAGCGCATCGCCGGTGAGATCCGGGCGTACAAGGACCTCGTCGCCGCCCGCCTCCGCGGCGAGACCGCCCACGACGACGTCACCGCCGCCGCCGCGCTCGCGGCCGCCGACGCCGCCCCCGTCCACTGAAAGGAGCCCGTCCATGGGCACGATCTTCCTGCATGAGATCGCCGGCACGGCGATCCTCCTGCTGCTCGGCGTCGGCGTCGTCGCCAACGTCGTCCTGACGAAGACCAAGGGCAACGGCGGAGGCTGGCTGCTCATCAGCTTCGGCTGGGGGCTGGGCGTCTTCGCGGGCGTCTACGTCGCTGCCGCGACCGGTGCGCACCTGAACCCCGCCGTGACCGTCGGCCTGCTCGTCAGCGGCGCCGAGGAGTACGCCCCCGGCATCGCCGTGACCCTCGGCACCACGCTCGCGTACTTCGCGGCGCAGCTGATCGGCGCCTTCCTCGGCGCGGCCCTGGCCTGGCTGGCCTACCGCGACCACTACCAGGCGGAGACGGACCAGGGGGCGATCCTGGGCACCTTCGCCACAGGCCCCGAGATCCGCAACCCGCTGTGGAACATGGTCACCGAGGTGATCGCCACGTTCGTCCTGGTGTTCGTGATCCTGCTCTTCGGCTCCACCCCCTCCGGGCTCGGCCCGCTCGCGGTGGCCCTGCTCGTCGTCGCGATCGGCGCGAGCCTGGGCGGCCCCACGGGGTACGCCATCAACCCGGCGCGCGACCTGGGCCCCCGCCTGTTCCACGCCGTCGCGCCGATCCGGCACAAGGGCGGCTCGGACTGGGGCTACGCGTGGGTGCCGATCGTCGGCCCGCTCGTCGGCGCCGTCCTGGCCGGCCTCGCCGCGCCTCTGTTCGTCTGAGCGGTCTGCCCGTCCAACCCCGGCGGGCACGTTCCCCTGCGGGAACGTGCCCGCCACCCCCACACCCCCGTGACCACCTCCGAAGGAGTAGGACATGACCACCCCCCGCTACGTGATGGCCATCGACCAGGGCACCACGTCCACGCGCGCGATCCTCTTCGACCACAGTGGGGCCATCGTGTCCACTGGTCAGCGCGAACACGAGCAGATCTTCCCGCGCGCCGGCTGGGTGGAGCACGACCCGGTGGAGATCTGGACGAACACCCGCGAGGTCATCGGCGAGGCCCTGGCCCGCGCCGAGGTGACCCGACACGACGTCGCCGCCGTGGGCATCACGAACCAGCGTGAGACCACCGTGGTGTGGGACCGCAACACCGGCAAGCCGGTGTACAACGCCATCGTGTGGCAGGACACCCGCACCGACCACCTCTGCGAGCGCCTGGCCGGCGACGTCGGCGCGGACCGCTACAAGGAGCGCGTCGGGCTGCCCCTGGCCACGTACTTCTCCGGCCCCAAGGTGGCCTGGATTCTGGAGAACGTGGACGGTGCCCGGGAGGCCGCCGAGAACGGCGACCTCATCTTCGGCACCACGGACTCGTGGCTCGTGTGGAATCTCACCGGCGGCGGGGAGGGCGGCCGGCACGTCACCGACGTCACCAACGCCTCCCGCACCATGCTGATGAACCTGGACACCCTCGACTGGAACGAGGAGATCTGCGCGGACATGGGCATCCCGATGTCCATGCTTCCGGAGATCGTCAGCTCCTCCGCCGAGGTGGGCACCGTATCCGGCCAGCAGCTGCTGCGCGAGACGCCGATCACCGGCATCCTGGGCGACCAGCACGCGGCGACCTTCGGCCAGGCGTGCTTCGAGGTCGGCCAGGCCAAGAACACGTACGGCACCGGCAACTTCATGCTGATCAACACCGGCGAGGAGCCGGTGCACTCGGACAACGGCCTGCTCACCACGGTGGCGTACCGCATTGGCGACCAGAAGCCGGTGTACGCGCTGGAGGGCTCGATCGCCGTCACCGGCTCGCTGATCCAGTGGCTGCGTGACAACCTCGGGATGATCGCCAGCGCCCCGGAGGTCGAGACCCTGGCCGCCGGCGTGGAGGACAACGGCGGCGTGTACTTCGTCCCCGCGTTCTCCGGCCTCTTCGCCCCGCACTGGGACGCCGCGGCCCGCGGCGCCATGGTGGGCATGACCCGTTACGTCAACAAGGGGCACATCGCCCGCGCGGCGCTCGAGGCCACCGCCTTCCAGAGCCGCGAGGTCCTGGACGCCATGAACGCGGACTCCGGCGTGGACCTGACCGAACTGAAGGTCGACGGTGGCATGGTCGCCAACGAGCTGCTCATGCAGTTCCAGGCGGACCTGCTGCGCGTGCCCGTCGTGCGCCCCAAGGTCATCGAGACCACCGCTCTCGGCGCCGCCTACGCCGCAGGCCTGGCGGTGGGGTTCTGGGCGTCCCAGGACGAGCTCGTGGCCAACTGGGAAGAGGACAAGCGCTGGGAGCCCACCACGGACGAGGAGGAGGTTGAGCGCGCCCTGCGGCTGTGGAAGAAGGCCGTGGAACGCTCCCGCGACTGGGTCGACGAGGACGTCGAGTCGGCCCAGGGCTGAGCCGTCCGGTCCGTAGGTCGGTCCGGCCGGCCCCGTGCGCCCCGTGCGCCCCGGGCCGGTCCGGGCCCTCCAGAAGGACCCCGAGCAGCACTACCCCCTCGTCGGCCGCCTGCGCGCGGAGCGGGGCGGAGTCGGTGCCGTTGCCATCGGCGCAGTGGCCAGGCCCGAGGTGCCCGGCTGCTCCGACGTCAAGCTGTCCTCACCCAGGGCGTCCTCTTCCCCCGCCGCTTCCGCCCAAGGCGGCGGTGGCCAGGCAGGCGAAGTAGTCCGCATCCACGTGTCGGCCGTCCTTGGTGGCGCTCCGATGTGGAATCTCCTCGGAGAGGTTCTCCTCGTCCGCGTTGTTCACCGAGGCCACCACCTTTTCGAGGCCGGCCACCTCGGGCCGGAGTTCGCGCGCCCGTCGTCGCATCCTGCCCTCGCCGGTCCACTCATGGGTGCGTTCGGTGAGGGCGTCGAATGGGTTCTCACACGCCGACATTCGGTGTGCTCGTTCGACGACGTTGGACGCCAGGATGTCCCTGAGCATCGTCGTCTTGCCGGTCCCGGGTGGGCCGTTCACGCCCATCAGACCTGACCCGCACTCCTCGACGACGTCGGCCCGCGCGACGACATCAATGCGGGCGGCTTGCAGATGCCCCGTGTGCTCGCGGGCAGTCATATTCGAGGAATTCAGCGATGGCTGCAGTGCCGGGATGGCGCGCTTGTCCTCTTCCCCGAGGCTCGGCGCGGGCATTCCATCCCCCGTCTGACCTTCGCCCACTCCCCCAGGACTACGACGTCCGTTCAGTTCCGGTTCAGCCCGAACCGGCGCGTCATCAGCGCGTCCTTGTAGTGCTTCTCCGCGGCGTCGACCTGGGCCTGCGGGGTATCGGAGCCGAACACGCGCAACAGGCTGAACGTGTACCGCTCCGGCTGGGTGGGATCGAGCTCCAGGGCATCCCGGAGGGCGACGTTCCCGCCATGCCCGTCACGGGCGTAGGCCTCCCACCGGCCGAGCACACCACGCTCACCGTCGGCCTTGCCGACGTAGCACTGGCCCGCGGTCTCGTCGGCGATCAGGTAGATCCCGCGTACGGCCTGCAGGGCAGTGCGCCAGCCTGCGTAGCGGGTCTCGGCCACCATTGACTGCAGGTCCCCGTAGCTGAGCAGCACGTGGTCGAAGCCGGGGAACGCCTCGGTGGTGGGGTCGGCGATCTCCAGGACGGGGAACCGCGCCGCCAGGGGGCCGCGCTTGGCCCAGTTCACGGGATCTGCGGACCACTCCACCACCAGGCGCTCCTCGAGGGAGGCCAGCAGCGGCACCGGCGCAACGTCGTAGTACCGGTGCCGCTCCGTGCGCTCAGCCACGGCCTCCCCGCGGTTCTCGTACACGGCGGTGAGGCGAGAACGACGCCCGCCCTCTCCCATGAAGATCAGCCAGTGGCGGGCGGGCTCCTTCGGGAACTTCCCCACGTGGTGCTGCTCCCGCGTGTAGGCGAGCACGCGCTCCGGCGTGGCTGCGGCCCGCGACGGAAGCCCCGACTCCTTGTAGGTGTGGCGGATGGCCAGGACGTCCTGCGGGTCGAGGCCGGCAGCTGCTAGGACGGCCCCGAGGGTCAGGACGAAGGGCTCGGGGACGGGCTGGGTGGACTCCATGGGACCCCATTCTGCCGAGGCCCCCTGATCACCCTTCCGCTGCGATGAGCCCTCAGCCACAATCACCGTGACGCCTTCTAGTGGAAGAGGAAGCCATGACCGCACCCCAGCTGCACCTGCCCCGCACGGTTGCCTCGGATCAAACGGAGCGCGCCGTTGACCTGCTCCAGCTCTATTTCAAGTCCCGGAAGTTCATCGGAAGCCAATGGGACGGGTTCGACCCGAGCGGGACGCGCGCAGCGTCTGCGAACGTGTTCACCTCCGACGACGTCGCCTCCGCCGCCCTGCTGAACACGCCAGTGCCGGGTCATGCGGTCGTGCATCTGCTCATCACCCAGAGGGAGCGCTTCGCTGGGCTACTGGAGGCCGTCGGTCCGGACCGCGACTTCATCGACGTCGACCCGGACCCGTCCGGCAAGGACATGGCACCGGTGTATGCGCTCTACGAAGCGCTGGAAGGCCTCGCTGACGTGGGTCCGCCCATCGCTTCCAAGCTTCTTGCGCGCAAACGGCCGCGTCTCTTCCCGATCATCGACTCCGACCTGCGCCGGACCGTCTTCCATGAGACCCGAAAGGACGGTTACGTGGGCCGGGCACTGCTCCATGCGGAGTTCTCCGCCCAGGAGCGGACTATTTGGCAGCGCCTCGAGTCCTACCGGTGCGCGGCGGCCCTCCCCGCCGAGGTGACCACCCTCCGCGTCTTCGATGTGCTCGCCTGGATGGAGGCCAAGGCGTACTGAGGCCTGCGCCGTGTCTGACAATGAATCCAGGGGTCGGCTGGCCTCCTCGAAGACGTGTCCCGGTTCGAGATGCTCTCCGACGCCCCGTGGGAGTTGATCGCTCCGATGCTCCCAGCCCCCCCAACAGGCCGGGAGGGCCGGCCGTTCGTCGATGCCCGCACGACGGCGTCACCTCGGAGATCGCGTACAGACCGCGCCCCTTCGGAAACTCCACACCGTCCGCTGTGACGGCCTTGACGCCACCAGGCGCGGTCTCAGCCCGCTCCACTCGGAACACCGGCCCGTTCAGCAGCGCCTCCCGCGCCTCGGCCACCAGCACCTCGGGCGCCGTCACCCCTCGTCCTCCAGCACCCACACCTGCTGCAGCGGGATCCGCGCCCGCGTGGAGGCCGGCAGCCGGTCGTAGGTGAGGAAGAGCTGATCGAGCAGCGCGTCGGCGTCCCAGATGCGCATAGTCGTACGGTCGCGTTTGAACTCCAGCTCTGCGGGTCGAGTCACCCCACCCCAGGCCACGAGGAGCGCCTGATCCGCCCGGTGCTGTGTCATCGCAGAGTGCAGCCCCCGCAGCACCCGGGAACCGATCGGGGTCGGCTCGGACTTCACCTCCACGATTAGCGTCGGCGCGTCCAGCCCCAAGGGTCCGGTGCCCGCGATGATGTCCACGCCGCCGTCGGGCCCGGGTGGCGAGACTTCACACCTAAAGCCGAGCACCGTGAGGATCTCCGCGACCAGGTGGGTCAGCTCGTGCTCGCGGAACTCCCCGGCCACATGGGCGCGGATACGGTCTCGGATGGCGACGACGGTCGGTGCTGTCTCGGGGTCCGTCACCTCGGTAGTGGTGTGGTCGGCGGGGGTCGCCACCGGACGGGGCAGCCCCTCTGTGAACCCGGGGTCGGGCTTTCCTCGAGCGATGGCCTCGAGTCGGCGTTCGGCGTCGTTCCGGCTCGGCTGGAACACGGTGAGGCTGCCATTGAGGGTGTGGACGAGGTCCTGGCCCACCACGGTCTTGGAGACCGGCTCCCCCAGCCAGTCCACCGGCAGGGAGTGGCTGCGGTGCCAGCCAGCCTCGGCCGCGTCGTGGGCGTACGCACCGGTGACGCGTCCGAACTGCACGTAGCCGGGCTTGGTCTTCAGCGGCAGGATGACGAGGTCACCCGGGCGGATGGAGTCCCGGAACGCCCAGAGCTGGTCGGTGTAATTGGCCCAGCGGGCAGCGCCGTCGCCGGGGTAGGCCTCCTCCACGCGACGGCGGACGTCCTCCCGGGATGTGGCGGGTGAGAGGTCACCGACCTCGGGCCAGCCCACGCTCACGCGCCCGTGCTCGATGTTCCAGTGCTCGTTCTCCCCCCGCTGTCCCGCGCGGACCACCCATGCGCTCATCGCCACTCCCTCGCTTGCGTCCGGCCGATCATCTCAGACCACGGCATGATGAACCGATGCGCTCCTCCTCACGAACCTTCCGCCGGTGGGACATGCCGGCCGGTCTGGCCCCCTCCGTGATGTTCGGCTCCGACCCCGGGCCGGGCGTCTACGTGCTCGAGTTCGCGGACGGTTCGGAGTACGTGGGCCAGAGCGTCCACCCGATCAGTCGCCTGGCGACCCACCGACGTCGCTACAAGGACATCGTGGCCGTGCGCCTCACCTCCGTGGACCGGGCCGACCTGGACCGAGTGGAGCAGGAGATCATCACGGGCCTGCGGAATGAGGGCGTCCTGCTTCGGAACCGCACATTGATGTCCCAGCCGCTGGGCAACTCCGCCCTGGATGCGATCGTGAGCCAGGAGGAGCAGGCGGCCTGGATTTCGGCAGACTTCCGAGACGCGGACGTCGTCGTTGCGCCGGAACGGATCGAACTGGCCCGGGCACGGATCCTTGCGGATCCCGACCGCCTGAGTTGAGTCCCGGATAGTGGTGTAACCCTCCCCGGTGGCCACGACCATCTTCGAGACGGACGCGGTCACCGTGGGAGCCTTCGAGCGAACCTTCCACAGCACTCTCGAAAGGACATCACCACGATGACCGCTCCTCATATTGTCGACCCTGAACGGCTGCTGCGCGAAGCTCTCGGGGAGGCCTCTCCCGATCTGTTGCGCCACCTGCTGCAGACCGTGATCAACGCACTGCTCTCCGCCGACGCTGACGCGGTCTGCGGGGCCGAGTACGGCAAGCCCTCCGAACATCGGACAGCGCAGCGCAACGGCTACCGCCACCGACCCCTGGACACCCGCGCCGGCACGATCGATGTGGCCATCCCCAAACTCCGGGCCGGCACGTACTTCCCCGAATGGCTGCTCGAGCGCCGCAAACGGGCCGAGTCCGCACTGATCACCGTGGTCGCGGACTGCTACCTGGCCGGGGTCTCGACCCGGCGCATGGACAAGCTCGTACGGCAGCTGGGCATCGACTCGCTCTCGAAGTCCCAGGTCAGCCGGATGGCACAGGAGTTGGACGAGCACATCGAGGCTTTCCGCCACCGGCCTCTGGGCGAGGCCGGCCCGTTCGTGTTCCTCGCCGCCGACGCCCTGACCATGAAGGTGCGTGAGGGCGGGCGTGTGGTCAACGCGGTGGCCATGGTCGCCACCGGGGTCAACGCGGACGGGCGCCGCGAGGTCCTCGGGCTGAGGGTGGCCACCACGGAGTCCGGGGCGGGGTGGAACGAGTTCTTCGCGGATCTGGTGGCCCGGGGGCTGGCCGGGGTGGCACTGGTGACCTCGGACTCCCATCGCGGCCTCGTGGAAGCAGTGGCGGCGAACCTGCCCGGGGCCGTGTGGCAACGCTGCCGCACCCATTACGCGGCGAATCTGATGGCCGTGACCCCGAAGAGCATGTGGCCGGCGGTGAAGGCCATGCTGCACAGCGTGTATGACCAGCCCGACGGGCCGGCCGTGCAGGCCCAGTTCGAGCGCCTGTTGGACTACGTGCAGGACAGGTTGCCCGCGGTGGCTGGGCACCTCGATGCAGCACGAGAGGACATCCTCGCGTTCACCTCGTTCCCGAGGGACGTGTGGTCCCAGATCTGGTCGAACAACCCTGCCGAGCGGCTGAACCGGGAGATCCGGCGCCGCACGGACTCGGTGGGGATCTTCCCGAACCGGGATGCCGTGGTGCGTCTGGTCGGGGCTGTGTTGGCCGAGCAGACCGATGAGTGGGCCGAAGGCCGCCGGTATCTCGGCCTGGAACTGCTCGCCCGGTGCCGTGAGCCCCTGACCACGGAGCAAGAGACCGTGATGAGCACGGAGGTGATGCCGACCCTGCAGACCTGACAGGTACAAGCCCCCTACAACCTCGAAGACGGCTACACCACTTCCAGGGACTTGACCGGCCTGGCTGCGCCGGCATGGCATCGCGGCCACGATCCCCGAGCGGGCCGATCAGATCACGCACCGGCGCCGCCGCCCAGGAAGACCGATCGACTTCGGTGAAGACCAGCGCCAGCGCTACCGGGGACGCAACGTCGTAGAGCGGTGCTTCAACCGGCTCAAGCAGTGGCGAGGGATCGCGATGCGCTCGGACAAGTACGCCCGGAACTATCACGCCGGGCTCTGCCTCGCCGCGACACTGCATTGGCTGACTACTATCCTTTAGCAACACGCCCTACGACGTCAGCGACGGTCTGGGCGCAGGCGAGCGGGTGCCTGCTCGGTTTGTGGCAGCCCTCGGCCACGAAGGGCGGGCCACGAACAGATTCGCCGCCAAGCATGTGAGCGACTTCGACCTCCCGCAGAAGGAAGCGCCGGTTCCCTACCGCCTCTCCGACGCGACGCACCTGGATATCGATCTCCTGTTGAGCTTCCTGACTGAGGGCGTCTACACCTACAGCGTCGAGGTGGAGGTGGCCGTCAACGGGGTCAGCCGGACACTGAAAGTCGAGAAGGCACCGATCGGGGACCAAGAACTTCCCCTCAAGATGGTCTTCGCGCGGGAGCCTGCGATGGTCCATGAAGAGTTCACGGAGTACCCACACACGCGCTGGCTTCCGGGCCCGCGACCTGAAATGTGAGTCAAGGCCGCCGACTGTCACTCATGAGGCGGTAGGCAGTCTGGCGATTTCCCTGGCCCCCGTCCATCACCACGATCCCTTCATCCAGGGGGAGCCGAAGCGCGTACCGCACCTGGCGATCGGTCAAACCTGTCACGCTCGTCAGGGCACGCAACGTTGCTCCGTCGGGCATCCTCACCAGAGCAGCCAGCACGGCATGCTCGTGACGGGTGGGGCTGGTGCTCGCTGGAACGGCCCGCGGCACTGCCGTCTCCACCGCGGAGGCACCCTTCGCATCCTCGGCGCCGGCGCGAGCGTTCCTGTCCGCGGCACGCCACAGAATGGCCTTGAACTGCACTCCAGTGTCAATGAGCTGGGGCCGTGGCAGGCCCTGTCGTTCTGCTGCACGGAACACCTCTCGGATTCCTCCACCTTCACCTTCGATGAGCGAGGCCCCGTCCGACGTCGTGAGTTTCTTGGCGAACTGATAGAGACGCTGATTGACAGCAGCCTGAGCATGGTCGTCACTCTGAAGCTGTGTCAATGACAGCCCCTGCAGACCGCCGGGATTCTGGATGAAGAGGCTCCTCGGCGTGAGACGGACCTGGATGCCCTTCCCCATCCCCAGAGTGCTGGGCCCGAGATCGCGGTGGACGAGGGCGTTGGCCAGCAGCTCACGCACGGCAGTGAGCGGCAGCTCCGCCACCTCTTCCATGTGGCCGTCCCGGCGATACCGCCGCACAGTGTCGATGTTGTCACTGACCCAGGCCATCAGGTCTCTCAGCAGGTCCGGCAGTGGCCCCACAAAGTCCTCAAGGTTCCGGTTGCGCGGCTGCCCCTCACCGCCGGGGAGCTGGACGGCAGCCGTGACCGTCAGGCCCGGGAAACGTCCCTGTGGAAAGTCTCCGAGAGCATAGAGACCCGCGAGCGTGGGTTCACCAGAACTCGTCAGGACGCTCGTCTGCCGCAGGATCTCCTCGCTGGTACGGTCTCGGAGCCGCCGGTTCTTCCGGCGGACAGCCGCGACATACTCGTCCACCAGCGAGGAAACGAGGTCCTGCTCGCCGAGGCCGGTGGCCACCTTCAACTCGTAGTCAACCCGCTCGTCCGCATGGAGCTTGGCGACCTCCAACATCCGCAGCTCGTGCTCATGCATCCGGTAGTCGCCGTCGGACTGGCGCAGATAGGCGACGCCCTGCACCGTTGCCGGCTTGTCCGCCGTCCTCAGCGGCACGACGTGGATGAGCAACACCTGTCGCTCGTCCAACTGCAAGGTCTGCGGGATGATCTGAGGGCTCGGCGTCACTCCTTCACGTGCCTGGGCTGCGACACCGGCCTCCAGGAGGGCCACGTCAGCCACCCCTGTGACGTTAAAAGCGCCTCTCGCCTCATCGACTCCAAGAATGATGGTGCCGCCCTCTGGCATGTTGGCGAAGGCGCAGAGGGTCTCGGCGAGCTGGGGCACTCCCCCGGCGGCGCGCTTGACCTCCACGTTGGTGGTGTCGCCGCGCCGCACACGTAGAGCCTCCAGAGTGGCAAGCAGATCGTCAGAGGACCATTTCATAGTGACAAAGTGTAAGTGAGAGTGTCAGTATGGGGCATCTCTCAGAACCCCCCGGCCCCACCCGCATCACTCGCCAGGTTCGAGAACCGCGAATAGTGCCCCTGGAACCCCACCACAATGGTCTTCGTGGGCCCGTTGCGGTGCTTGGCCACGATCAGGTCCGCCTCACCGGCGCGCGGGGACTCCTTGTCGTACACGTCCTCGCGGTGCAGCAGGATCACCATGTCCGCGTCCTGCTCGATCGAGCCGGACTCGCGCAGGTCGGACACCTGCGGCCGCTTGTCCGTTCTCTGCTCACTGCCACGGTTCAACTGGCTCAGCGCGATCACCGGCACGTCGAGCTCCTTGGCCAGCAGCTTGAGGGCACGGGAGAACTCGGCCACCTCCTGCTGACGGGACTCCACCTTCTTGCCCGAGCTCATGAGCTGCAGGTAGTCCAGCACCACCATCTTGAGGTTGTTCTTCTGCTTGAGCCGCCGGCACTTGGCGCGGATCTCCATCATGGTCATGTTCGGGGAGTCGTCGATGAAGAACGGCGCCTCGTTCAGCCGCCCCACGGTCGCGGCGATCTTGGACCACTGGTCGTCCCGGATGGTGCCCTTGCGCAGGTCCTGCAGGGCGATCGTCGCCTCGGCACTCAGAAGCCTCATCGCGATCTCGTTCTTCCCCATCTCTAATGAGAAGAACACCGTCGCCATGTTGTGGTGGATGGCCGCGGCCCGCGCGAAGTCGAGCGCGAGCGTGGACTTGCCGACGGCGGGGCGCGCCGCGATCACGATCATCTGGCCGCCGTGCAGGCCCTGCGTCAGCTCGTCGAAGTCGTAGAAGTCGGTGGGGACGCCCGTCAGGCCCTCCCCCTGGTTGCCGGCCGCCTCGATCTCGTCGACGGCGTGCTCCATGATCTCCGCGAGGCGCACGTAGTCCTCGGACTGGCGGTTCTCCGCCACCTTGTAGATCTCGGACTGCGCCTCGTTGACGATCTCCTCGACCTCGCCGTCGCCCTGATACCCCAGCTGGGTGATCTTGGTGCCGGCGGTGACGAGGCGCCGCAGGACGGCCTTCTCCGCCACGATCTCCGCGTAGAAGCTCGCGTTGGCGGCGGTGGGCACGGACTGGATCAGCTCGTGCAGCACGGCGGGGCCGCCCACGCGGCTGAGCTCCTGGCGCTTGTTCAGCAGGTCCGCCACGGTGACGGCATCTGCGGGCTCACCACGGCCGTAGAGGTCGATGATCGCCTCGTAGATCATCTCGTGGCTGGGCCGGTAGAAGTCGTGGCCGCGCAGCAGCTCCACCACGTCCGCGATCGCGTCCTTGGAGAGCATCATGCCGCCCAGCACCGAGCGCTCCGCCTCAAGGTCCTGGGGCGGCAGGAAGCGTTCAGAGGAACGGCCGCCGTCGTAGGAGCCCGAGTCTCCGTAGTTCTCAGTCAACGTCCGGAGACTCCCTTCCCACAGCCCGCACGACGGCGGCCCTCGCCGGTCTTCCCGGCTCTGATTCCTCTGTTGTCACCGCCCGTGCCGCCGCACCCTCCTGCAGGCGGACGGTGCGACGGTCCCCGGGGCGACGGTCCGAGCGGATGCGCGCCTGTCAGTGGTCACCTGCGGCCAATACCCGCCCTCGCGTTGGGGATACCACGCGACACTACGCGCGCCGTGGAGGCTGGGCAACCGCGTTTCCCACAGGCCTTGTGGACAACGTGTGGATTCGGCGGCGTGTCGCGTGGATCGCCTGAGGACCACGCTGGGGACAACCGCTCGACCGCTCCCATAATCCCGCTCTGACCTGGGACGATGCGATCCCCAGGGCTGTGGAGGAAGTTTCTCCACCCCCCTTTCGGCCCCATCGATCCAACTTGACAGCAGCCTCGTTTGCACCCTTATTACACGGTCTGGTACACGCCTATCCACACCGTCATCCACACTCTCCACATCTGTGGACAACTCCTGTGGACAAGGTGCCCGGATCTGGGGACGGCGAAGTTGACAGCGTCTGCGCGCGGCCCCGGGTCCTCCCCGTGCCCACCTCTCCCGGCCGCCCCGGGCCGCCCCGCACCGATGACTCCCGCGCATCAGTGGGCCGCCCAAGAGTCATTGGACGGAATGAAAGCACGGTGCTTGGGTGGGATGCATCATCGTGTCGTCCGCCACAGTGAGGAGTCCGCCGTGCCCCCGGCCACCACCGCCCCCTCCCCGGCCTCGCTCCCGCTCGACGGCGTCCTCGTCGCCGACTTCTCCCGCGTCCTCGCCGGCCCGCTCGCCACCATGACGCTGGCGGACCTCGGGGCCCGCGTCATCAAGGTGGAGCACCCCGAGCGCGGCGACGACACCCGCGGCTGGGCCCCGCCCCGCTCGGCGACGGGCGCCACCTACTTCGAGTCCGTGAACCGCAACAAGGAGTCGGTCGGCTGGGACCTGAAGGACCCCGAGGACCAGCGGCGGGCCGCCGCCCTGGCCGCCCGGGCCGACGTCGTGGTCCACAACCTCAAGCCCGGCACCATGGAGCGCCTCGGCCTGGGCTACGACGAGGTCGCGCGGGAGAACCCGTCCGTGGTCTATGCCGCCGTCTCCGGCTTCGGCGACCGCGAGGGCCGGGACCTGCCCGGCTACGACTTCATCGTCCAGGCCGCGGGCGGGCTCATGAGCATCACCGGCGAACCGGACGCCCCGATGAAGGCGGGCGTCGCCCTGGTGGACGTGCTCACGGCCAAGGACCTCACCGCCGGCGTGCTCGCGGCCCTGCTGCGCCGCGAGCGCACCGGGGAGGGCGCCCACCTGCGACTGAACCTGCTCTCCTCGCTGCAGGGGGCGCTCGCCAACCAGGGCCAGGCATGGCTCGGCGCCGGCGTCGTCCCGCGGCGGATGGGCAACGACCACCCCTCGATCGCCCCCTATCAGCTGCTGGCGTGCCGGGACGCGCCGCTCGCCGTCGCCATCGGCAACGACGCGCAGTTCCGCACCTTCGCCGCGGCCCTCGGCGTCCCCGAGCTCGCCGAGGACCCGCGCTTCACCACGAACACGGACCGGGTCGAGCACCGCGAGGAGCTGCGCACCGCCCTGGAGGACGCGCTCTCGGCCGAGACGGCCGCCCACTGGCGGGACGTGCTGCAGGCCGAGCGACTCCCGGTCGGCCTCGTGTCCACCGTCGCCGAGGGCGTCGAGCTGGCCGAGTCCCTCGGCCTCGAGCCGACCGTCGAGGTCCAGGACCGCTCCGGCGCCCCCGCCGGCCGGCAGTTCCGCCACCCGGTGCAGTGGGACCCGCCCGTCGCGCACCCGCACCACGCGCCGCCCGCGCTCGGCGCGGACACGGCGGCCGTCAACACCTGGCTCGACACCCGCTGACCACCCCGCAGAGAGGACCCCCGCCATGACCACCCCGTTCCACGCCGAAGCCGACTCGTTCCTCGGCCGCGCCGACGTCGTCGGCCTGGACTCCCTGTTCTCCGCCGAGGAGAAGGCCGTCGCGCTGCAGGTGCGCGGCTTCGTGGACGAGCACATCCGCCCGCACATCGCCCGCTGGTACGACGACGCCGTGTTCCCGCGCGAGATCGTCCCCGAGCTGGGCCGCCTCGGCGTGCTCGGCATGCCCTACGAGGGCCACGGCATGCCCGGCCGCTCGGCGGTGGAGTACGGCCTCGCCGCCCAGGAGCTCGAGGCCGGCGACTCCGGCCTGCGCACCTTCGTCTCCGTGCAGGGCTCGCTCGCGATGGGCGCGATCCACAAGCACGGCTCCGAGGAGCAGAAGGCGCAGTGGCTGCCGCGCATGACCACCGGCGAGGCGGTCGGCTGCTTCGGCCTCACCGAGCCGGGCGCCGGCTCGGACCCGGCCTCCATGACGACGACGGCCCGCCAGGAGCCCGGCGGCGACTGGGTGCTCGACGGGGTCAAGCGGTGGATCGGGCTGGCCACCCTGGCCGACGTCGCGATCATCTGGGCGCAGACCGGCGAGCCCGGCGACGGGCGCGGGGTGCGCGGCTTCGTGGTCCCCACGGACACCCCCGGTTTCCGTGCCGAGGCGATCACCCAGAAGCTGTCCATGCGGGCCTCGGTGCAGTGCGAGATCCACCTCGACGGCGTGCGTCTGCCCGCCTCCGCGATGCTGCCGGCCGACTCCGCCGTCGGGCTCAGGGGCCCCTTCCAGTGCCTCAACGAGGCCCGCTACGGGATCATCTGGGGCGCGATGGGCGCGGCCCGCGACTCCTTCGACGCCGTCCTCGACTATGCGATGGAGCGGCAGCAGTTCGGGGTGCCGCTGGCCTCCCACCAGCTGACGCAGGCCAAGCTCTCGGACATGGCCGTGGCCATCGGCAAGGGCTACCTGCTGGCGCACCAGATCGGCCGCGCCAAGGACGCCGGCCCGCTCACCCCCGCCATGATCTCGGCGGGCAAGCTGGACAACTGCCGCGTGGCCATCGGCATCGCGCGGGAGGCCCGCGAGATGCTCGGCGGCAACGGCATCACCCTGGAGCACTCGCCGCTGCGGCACGCGAACAACCTCGAGTCCGTGCGCACCTACGAGGGCACGGACGAGGTCCACCAGCTCACGCTCGGCCGGCACCTCACGGGCATCGGCGCGTTCGCCCCGGCCCGCTGAGCCTCGCGCCCGGGCTCAGGCGTCGTCGGCGGGCGCCTCGGGCGCCGGGGCCTCCTCGGCGACGGAGGCGAGGATCGGGGTGGCCGGCAGCTTCCGCACGCGCTTGGGGCGGCGGGCGCGGGCGGGGATGAGGGCGCGCATGTTCTCGGTCTTGCCGAAGCAGAGCAGCCGGTCGCCCTCCTCGAGGACCTTGCTGTCCGCGGGGTTGGGGAACACGGAGGTGCCGCGGTGCAGGGTGAGCACCTGCAGGTCCTTCGCCAGCAGCCCGGAGTCCTCGATGGACTGGCCCACCCAGCCGGAGCCGGCGTGCACGGTGATCTCACCGACCCCGTACCCGGTGGACACGGCCAGGCGCTGGCGCACGTCGATGTCCGGGAAGCCGGCCTGGTCCGCGACGTAGTCGATGATCGCGCCGGCCACGTCCAGGTCCGTGGCGGCCTCGATGCCCTGCAGCCCCGGGGAGGAGTTCACCTCCATGACCAGCGGGCCGTGCTCGCCCTCGAGCATGTCCACGCCGGCCACGCGCAGGCCCATGATGTGGGCCGCCCGCACGGCGGTCTCCGCGTACTCGGGCGAGAGCTCGACGCGCTCCACGGTGCCGCCGCGGTGCACGTTGGAGCGGAACTCGTCCCCCTGGGCCCGGCGGCGCATCGCGGCCACCACGCGGTCCCCCACCACGAGCGCGCGGATGTCCGTGCCCTTGGACTCCTCCACGAACCGCTGGATGAGCACCTGCTGGTTGGTGCCGTGCAGCGTCTCGATGATCGCCTCGGCCACCTTCTTGGTCGGCGCCAGGATCACCCCGATGCCCTGGGTGCCCTCGAGCAGCTTGATCACCACGGGCGCCCCGCCCACCATGTCGATCGCCGTGGAGACCTCGCCGCGGTTGCGCACGAACACGGTGGCGGGCATGTCGATCTCGTGGCGGGAGAGGATCTGCGTGGCCCGCAGCTTGTCCCGCGAGTTCATGATCCCGGCGGCCGTGTTGGGCGTGTAGACGTCCATCTGCTCGAACTGGCGCACCACGGCGGTGCCGAAGTAGGTCACCGAGTTGCCGATGCGCGGCAGCACGGCGTCGTAGCCGGAGAGGGGGCGGCCGCGGAACATCAGATCGGGCTCGTCCGAGCTGAGGTCGATGCCGAAGCGCAGGGTGTCCAGGACCTTCACCTGGTGGCCGCGCTCGAGCGCCGCGGTCTTGAGGCGCTGCGTCGAGTAGGCGCGCAGGGAACGGGAGAGGATGGCGAGCTTCATGACCGCTTTCCTGGGAGGATGAGGGGCGTGTCTGAATCTAAGCACACGGCCCCGGCCCCCCACGGCGTGCCCTGCACCGACGACGGCGCCGCTCGCCCGGGGCTGGTGGGCTGGCGCGAATGGGTCGGCCTGCCCGCCGCCCACACCCCCTGGATCAAGGCCAAGATCGACACCGGCGCCCGCACCTCGGCGCTCCACGCCTTCGGCATCGAGCGGTTCACCCGCGACGGCGCCGCGTGGGTCCGGTTCGAGGTGCACCCGTGGCAGACCTCGGCGGCGGACGCGCGGACGGCCGAGCTGCCGGTGGCCGATCTGCGCACGGTCCGCTCCTCGAACGGCGAGGCGCAGGAGCGCGTCGTCGTCGTGATGCCGCTGACCCTGGCCGGCCGGACGATCGAGGCGGAGGTGACCCTGACCCACCGGGACGAGATGGGCTTCCGCATGCTCGTGGGGCGCACCGCGCTGGCCGCCGGCGGCCTCCTCGTGGACCCCGCCGCCTCGTACGTGGGCGGACAGCCGCCGCGCGGCGTGCGCCGCCGGAACCGGGGACGCGCGTGAGCCGTCGCCCCGCCCGCGCCCCCTTCGCGTTCGGCGGGGTCGAGGTGCCGGCCGGCCGCCGCCGCGAGCTGTCCCTGCCGATCTCCCAGCTCGTCACGGGCGCGGACGTCACCCTGCCCGTGCACGTGCTGCACGGCCGCGAGGACGGGCCCACCGTGTGGGTCTCCGCCGCGATCCACGGGGACGAGGTGGCCGGCGTCGAGATCGTCCGCCGCGTCCTGGAGCGCCTGCAGCCCACGCACCTGCGCGGCACCCTGCTGGCCGTGCCCATCGTCAACGTGCTCGGCGTGATGGCCGGGGACCGCTACCTGCCGGACCGCCGCGACCTGAACCGCTCCTTCCCCGGCTCCGCCCGGGGCTCCCTGGCATCGCGCATCGCGCACCTGATGATGACCGAGGTGATCGGCCGCTGCACCGTGGGCATCGACCTGCACACCGGCGCGGACCGCCGCTCCAACCTGCCGCAGATCCGGTGCGACCTGGAGGACCCCCAGACCCGCGCGCTCGCCGAGGCGTTCGGCGCCCCCGTGCTCTTCCACGCCCGCCTGCGGGACGGCTCCCTGCGCGCCGCGGCCCGCGAGACCGGCGCGCGTGTGCTGCTCTACGAGGCCGGCGAGGCCTGGCGGTTCGACGAGTACGCGATCGCCCCCGGCGTGGACGGGGTCCTGCGTGTGCTCGCCGCCCTGGACATGGTGGACCCCGCGGACGTCGGGCTCACCGAGCCCGGGCCGGACGCCGTCGTCGACGCCCCAGGCCCGCTGCCCGGCGAGGTCCCCGAGGAGCGGACCACGGACGTGCCCGAGGCGACCGACGCCACCGGCGAGGACACCGAGGCCGTGCACCCCGACGTCGTCGACGGTGAGCAGGACGCCCCCTACCTGGTGTGGCAGTCCACGTGGGTGCGCGCCCGCGCGGACGGCCTCGTGCACCTGGACGTCTCCCTCGGCGAACGCGTGAGCGCCGGGGACCGGATCGGCGCGCTCTACAACTCGTTCGGCCGCCGCCTCGCGCACGTGAAGGCCGAGCTGACCGGCGTGGTCATCGGCCGCACCGAGGCACCCCTGGTGCACCGCGGCGACGCCCTCGTGCACATCGGAGGATGGGACGCATGAGCAGCCGCGGGGCGTTGGCCGCGCGCCGGAGCCGCCCCGCTCAGGCCGGGGACGGGCGCCGGGCGATGGCCCGGCCGCCGTGCACGAGCCGGTAGTAGAGCAGCAGCGCCACCCCGACGCCGCCGGAGAGCAGGTACATCACCGGGATCCCGACGGCGGCCACCACCGCGCCGAGCACCATGGGGCCGAGGCCGGTGCCGAGGTCCAGGAGCAGGAAGAACGTGCCCGTGGCGACGCCGATCTCGGTGGGCCGGACCACCTTGATCGCGATGGTCTGGAACACGCTCACCACGGGCCCGTAGGTCAGCCCCAGCAGGGCGCCGGCCACGAGCATGCCCGCCGGCTCCCGCCACAGCGCCAGCACCGCGTAGGAGACGGCCATGCCCGCGAGGATCGGGTAGACGACGGCGTTGTCCCCGTGCCGGTCGTGCAGCACACCCAGGACGGCGCGGCCCACGATGGTGCCCGCGGCGAAGAGCAGGAAGAACAGGCTCGGCACCATCGCCGGGTAGCCCTGCTGCTGCGCGAACGTGGCCATGAACGCGAGGATGCCGCCGTACATGAACCCGGAGGCCAGGGCCACGCCCGCCGCCGGCGCCACCTCCGCGGAGAACACGTCCGCCCGGTGCAGCCGGAACCGGCCCGTCAGCGGCGGCTCGGGCACGCGCAGGAACAGGGCGATCAGCAGGGCCATGCCCGTGAAGCCGATGCACGCCCGGAACAGGGCGTCGTAGCCGAGGGCCGTGCTCAGCTGCAGCGCCACCATCGGCCCGACGGCGCCCGCGAGCGTCATGGACGTGGAGAACCAGCCGGTGCCCTCGGAGCGGCGCACGGGCGGGACGATCCGCTGCACGGCCGTGGCCAGCACGGTGCCGGCCGCGCCGAAGCACATGCCGTTGAGCAGCCGGACCGCGGTCAGCGTGGCCAGGGAGTCCGCCCAGAGGTACGCCGCCGTCGTGAGGACGTAGCAGGCCAAGGCGACGAGCAGGACCCGCCGCCGCCCCCACGCGAAGGTGGCGGGCGTCGTCGTCATGCGGGTGAGGACCGCGCCCAGCACGAACGCCCCCACCACGACGCCGGCCTCCGCGTCCGACGCGCCGAAGGACGTGACGGCGTAGAGCGCCATCGCGGTCATGAGCGTGTAGAAGATCATCGCCACGAACAGGTAGGTGGCGCTGACGAGGATGAACGGGCGCGTCCACAGGGGCGGGCGCGGGGCCGCCGTCGAGCCGGCGGGGTCGGAGGGCGGTGGGGCGGAGGGCATGATCTCCATGTTCCCCCACGGCACGAGGCCCCGGCCCGCTCGTGAAGAGCGGACCGGGGCCTCGGGTGCGCGTCGCGGGCGCGACGGGCTCAGAAGCGGTTGATCACTTCTTGGCCTTGGCGGCCACGACCTGCAACTGGACGGTCGCGATGACGTCCTCGTGCAGGCGGACCTGGGCCTCGTGGTTGCCCACGGACTTGATGTGCGCCGGCAGGGTGATCGAGCGCTTGTCCACGGAGCCGAGGCCGGCGGCCTCGATCGCCTCGGCGACGTCGGCGGTCTGGACGGCGCCGAACAGGCGACCCTCCGCACCGGCGGTGCGCTCGAGCTTCACGGTGGCGGACTGGAGCTGCGCGGCCTGGGCCTGCGCGTCCTCCAGGTTCGCCACGGCGCGGGCCGCGCGGGCCTTCTGCAGGGACTCGACCTGCTTCTCCCCGCCCTTGGTCCACACGGTGGCGAAACCGCGCGGGAGCAGGTAGTTGCGGGCGTACCCGTTCTTGACCTCGACCACGTCACCGGAGGTGCCGAGACCGGCCACTTCCTGGGTCAGGATGAGCTTTGCCATCTGGGTGTTCCTTCCTTCGCTCGCTCGATCAGCCGCGGCCGGCGCCGGCGTAGGGCAGCAGGGCCACCTCGCGGGCGTTCTTGACGGCCTGGGCGATCTTGCGCTGCTCCTGGACGGTCACGCCGGTCACGCGACGGGCACGGATCTTCCCGCGGTCGGAGATGAACTTGCGCAGCAGGGCCACGTCCTTGTAGTCGATCTCGGTGATCTTGGCGGCCTTGAGCGGGTTGGACTTCGGTTTGGGCTTGCGGAGTTCAGCCTTCGCCATCGTGGTGCTCCTTCAGAGTTCTCTGGAGCCCGCAGAACGGTTCTGCGGGATGGGATCACGCGGCGTCCCGTGCCGGGCACGGGGCCGTGTGCAGTGCGGCCCGGCGGTGCCGGGTCGCGGGTGGGATGGGCCACCGGGGGGCGGCCCTCCGGGCGAGGTGCGCCCGGACGGAGAGGTCCGTGGTGTTCCGTGTCCGTCGCGGCCGTGGGGGCCGCGCCCGGTCAGTGCAGGATCAGAACGGGGGCTCGTTGGAGGACGGGGTGTCCCATCCGCCGCCACCGCCGCCGGACCAGGGGTCCTGCGGTGCGGCCTGGCCGCCGCCCTGCTGCTGGCCGCCCCAGCCGCCGCCCTGCTGGGCGCCGCCGAAGCCGCCGTCGCTGTTCCCCCCGAAGCCGCCGCCGGCCGGGGCGCCGCCGAAGCCGCCCCCCTGCTGACCGCCGCCGAAGCCACCGCCGCCGCCACCGCCGCGCTGGGCGCGGGTGACCTTGGCCGTGGCGAACCGCAGCGCCGGGCCGACCTCGTCCACGTCCAGCTCCCAGCTGGTGCGACGGTTGCCGTCCCGGTCGTCGTAGGAGCGCGCCCTGAGGCGGCCCTGCACGATCACGCGCATGCCCTTGGTCAGCGACTCCGCCACGTTCTCCGCGGCCTCGCGCCAGACCGAGCAGCGCAGGAACAGCGCTTCGCCGTCCTTCCACTCGTTGGTCTGGCGGTCGAACGTGCGGGGCGTGGACGCGACGGTGAAGTTCGCGACGGCCGCGCCGTTCGGGGTGAAGCGCAGCTCTGGGTCGGCGGTGAGGTTGCCGACCACGGTGATGACGGTCTCGCCTGCCATGGTCACTCCTGTCTTCGGGGGTTCTGCCGGTCAGTGACCGGATCCGGGGATCCGGGACTGCTCAGCGGGGTTCCGGTGGGGGCGTCGGGGACTGATCCGATGCTCTCAGACCCTCCGGACACGGTACGAGGATCACTCAGCGGTGATCTTCTGCTCCTCCGGACGGATGATCTTGGTGCGCAGGATCGTCTCGTTGAGGTTCAGCAGACGGTCCAGCTCCTGGGTGGCGGCCGGCTCCGACTGGAAGTTGACGACCACGTAGATGGCCTCGGACTTCTTCTGGATCTCGTAGGCGGTCTTGCGGCGACCCCACACGTCGATGTTGTCGACGGTGCCGCCGGCGTTCGTGACGACCTCGAGGTACTTCTTCAGGGTCGGCTCCACGGTGCGCTCGTCGACCTCAGGGTCGATCAGCACCATCAGCTCATAAGCACGCATGCGAACCCACCTCCTCTGGGCTTGCGGCCGCGGTCTCTCCGCGGCAGGAGGTTCTGCGTTCTCCCCTTACGCATGCATCCGCACTCTTCGGCGGCACGCAGGGGATCCCGTCAAGAATACCAGCACTGCGCCTCCGCAGATGAGGTGCCACCCCTAGGGGGCCGTGGGGTGGCCGGGGCTTGCCCTCGGTCGACGACGACGTACCTTGGAAGGAGGACACACATCCTGTGTCACACCCCTCTCACGTTTCGGAGCATCCCATGTCAGAGTCCACGCCGGCAGCGCCCACGCTGCCCCGGTCCGCCCCCTCCCGCCGCCGAGTCGCCAGCAGCCTCGCGTGGGCGGTGCCGACCGTCGTCGCCGCCGCCGCTGCCCCCGCCGAGGCGGCCAGCCCTCCCCCGCGGATCGACCGCGTGTTCCAGCTGACCCTCGCCCCCGGGGTGCCCTGGACCGAGCCGGAGGTGTCGCCCTGCGCCTCGACCCTGCTCACGAATCCGACCCGCTTGAGCGTCACTACGGACAACGTCAATACCTACTACCGGATCGTCAATGTGCAAGCCGGCTCCACGGTGACGAATGTGACCGCCTCCGTCCTGGTGCAGAAGGACATGGTGGATGCGATGGAGACTGGGAGGAACCCCACCACCTTCACCTGGAGCAGCGCTACACCGTCCTGGAGCGCCCCCACCCGTGAGGTCTCCGGCACCACGCCGGCCGTGTACACCAACAATGGAATCCAGTACTACCGCTACGTCAGCAAGCTCTCCCCCCCGGTACCCGCCCCCGTCTCAGGCACCATCACCCTGCCGAGCATCGGGTGGTACAGCAACTGCAGCACGACCCTCACCGGCGTGATGGTCAACGGCCGTGCCTCCGCCGTCGTGAACGGCATGACCTTGGACAATGTCGGCACCTATGTAAGGCTGACCCCCCGCCCCGCCGGCTGACGCAGCCCCGCGCACGCCGTTCGTGGCGGCCGTCATCCCCCGCCGCGCCTCACACTCCGCGGAAGAACTCCCGCACGGCCGCCGTCAGGTGCTCCACGTCCCGCACGCCGCACATCTCGCGCGCCGAGTGCATGGACAGCAGGCCCAGGCCCACGTCCACGGTCCGGATGCCCAGGCGGGTCGCCGAGATCGGGCCGATGGTGGAGCCGCAGGGGACGTCGTTGTGGGAGACGAACTCCTGGAACGGCACCCCCGCCACGCCGCACCAACGGGCGAACGCGGCCTCTCCCCCCGCGTCGGTGGCGTAGCGCTGGTTGGCGTTGATCTTCAGCAGCGGGCCGTGGTTCACGCGCGGGTGGTTCACGGGATCGTGCCGCTCGGCGTAGTTCGGGTGCACCAGGTGGCCGGCGTCCGCGGACAGCAGCCAGGACCCCGCGATCGCCCGCGCCCGGCCCTGCCCGGCCACGCCGAGCGCCTCGAGCACGCGCCCCATGACCTCCTCGAGCAGCGGCCCGGCCGCCCCGGACCGCGACGCCGACCCCAGCTCCTCGTGGTCGAACGCGGCGAGCAGCGGGATCACCGGGGCGCCGGCCGCCTCACCGGCCACCCCGCCCGCGACGGTCCCCTCGTACGCGATCGCCCCCTCGGCGCCACCGTGCTCGCGCGCCAGCTCCTCGAGCGCCACGAGGCCCGCGTGCACCGAGCTCAGGTTGTCCAGCCGGCCCGACGCGAAGAACTCGCCCGCCAGCCCGAAGAGTCCGGGCGCCTGGGCGTCGGCCACCACGACGTCGTGCCCGCGCACCGCGGCCGGGTCCACGCCGGCGGCGGCCGCGAGCGCGGTCAGCACGTCACCGGGCACGCGGGCGGCCAGACCGTCGACCTCGCCCTCGCCGCGCGGGGCGAGCGCCCCCACGACGGGGTTCGTGTGCCGCTGCCGCTTCAGCGTCAGCCCCTCGTTGACCTCGCGGTCCAGGTGGATGGCCAGCTGCGGGATGCGCCCCACGGGCCCGGTCGCGGCGAGCACCTGCGTGCCGTCGTCGAGGGCGAGACGCCCGGCGAACCGCAGCTCACGGTCCAGCCACGAGTTCAGCAGCGGGCCGCCGTACACCTCGACGCCGGCCTGCACCCAGCCGTCGGCCGTCACGGTGGCCGGGTTCGGCTTGAGCTTGAACCCCGGCGAGTCCGTGTGTGCGCCGAGCACGCGGAACACCGGCACGACGCCGGCGCTCTGCCCCGCCTCGTCCGGCCCGGCCACGCGCGGCTCAGCGCCCGCGGCCCGGCCCAGCGCCCCGGCGCCCGTCGGCACGATCCAGGCCACCGCCGCGCCGTCGCGCACCACCACATAGCCGCCCGGGGCCGACGGGAAGTCGACCGTCTCGTCCAGCCGGGTGAAGCCGACGGCCTCCAGACGGCGTGCGACCTCCTCCGCGGCGTGGTAGCTGGAGGGCGAGGCGGTCACGAACTCGGCCAGGTCCCGCAGGTGGGCGGGCATCTCGGCGACGGTGTCACGGGTCACGGGGGTCATGCCCCGACCGTACCGCGCCCCGTCACCCCGTCCGGCTACCCTGGCCCGGAGGCGGGCCCGCTGCATCGCCCGCCCCGTCAGCGCAGGAGGAGCCCGCCGTGGACATCATGATCGCCGTCGCCGTGGGGGTCTTCCTCCTGGTGGCGTGGACCGTGGGCGGCTGGGCCATCGTGCGGATGGGCTTCACCCGGGACGGGGACGCGGCCCGCACCCCCGCCCACGACGACGGCGCCGCGCGTCCGGCGCACCGTGGCCCGGCCGCGGACCCGGCCACCGACCCCCACGTGATCTGGCGCGAGCAGATGAAGGCGGCCACGGCCGCCTCCGGGGCGCAGTGCGTCTGTCCGCCGCCGCCCCGCGAGGACGGCGCCGCCGAGGCGGGGACGAGCGCGCCGCCGTCGTCCCCGGACTGCCCGATCCACCGCTGGGACTACGCCTGAACCGCGGCCGGCCGGTCTGAGCGACCCCGGGCCGGGCCGGCGTCCGCGGCGTACGCGCCGGCGAGCGGGTCGGTGTCCGGGTGGCCGCCGTGGTCGCGCTTCACGAGGTCCTCGGCCGGGTGCAGCATCTCCCACACGACGCGCCCGCACAGCCACAGCACCGCGAGCATGTGGGCGAGGATCGCGGCCACGTAGACGGAGTCGTCCATGGAGTGCTGCGGCGGGGTCTCGGCCACCCCCTTGGCCAGGTACATCCACACGGCGAAGAAGTGCAGCGCCTCCACCGTCTGCCACACCCAGAAGTCCCGCCAGCGCGGCAGGGCGAGCGCCAGGAGCGGGATCAGCCAGACCACGAACTGCGGTGAGTACACCTTGTTGGTGAGCACGAACGCCGCCACCACCAGGAACGTCAGCTGGGCCAGCCGCGGGGTGTGCCGCACCCGCACGCCGAGCACGAAGATCCCGAGGCAGCACACCGCGAAGGTGCCGTAGGCCAGCAGGGTCAGGGAGTCCTCCGGCACGAACGCCCACCCGGCCTGCGCGGCGGTCACGTCCCACGCGTGCCACACGCTGGACAGGCCCGGCCCGCGCTCGCCGGAGAAGGTGAAGAACACGGACCACGCCTGGAAGTTCACGACCATGAGCGGCACGTTGACCGCCGCCCACGCCGCCACCGTGCCCCCGGCCGCGAGCAGGAACGGCCGCCACCGCCGCGAGCGCACCGCCAGGATCAGCAGCGGCCCCAGGATCAGCAGCGGATACAGCTTCATGGCCGCGCCGAGGCCGAACAGCACCCCCGCCGTCAGGGACCGGCCGCGCGACCACGCGTACATGCCGCACGCCAGCAGGGCCACGGCCCACAGGTCCCAGTTGATGGTGCCGGCCAGCACGATCCCCGGGGCCACGGCCACCATGAGCCCGTCCATCCACCGACGCCCCGCCATCCGGACGGTCAGCACCGCGACGACGGCCCACAGCACCACCACGAACCCGAAGTTCACGAGCCAGAACACCACCGTGCCCTGCTCCGGCGAGAACGGCAGCGCCTGCGTGATCCAGGCCGCCACCGAGCCCACGACGGACATCAGCACGGGGTACTCGAACGTGGAGCCCGCCCGGAACGGCGCCCACGGGTCCGCCGCGAACCCGCGCCCGCCGTAGAGCGCGGCCCAGTCCGAGTAGCAGCCCGCGTAGTAGACGTCCGGGGCGCCCCAGCCGTGCAGCAGGCACGGCGACTTCTGCAGCACGGTCACGACGGCGGCCAGAGCCACCAGCAGCGCCGTCAGCGCCACGGGCCCGGCCCAGGAGCCGGTCCCCCGTCCGGGGCCGTTCGCCGCGAGGCCGCCGGCGAGCTGGAAGCGGCCGCCGCGCTCACCGGGGGCGGGCAGGGCCCCGGACGGTGCGCTGTCAGCGGAACGCCCGGCGGGGGCGCCCGGGGCGGTCACGGCGTCGCTCGGGGCGCCGTCCGCGGCGTGAGTGGGCGGCTCGCTGGGGGTCGCGGCGTGCGCGGGGGCCGGTCTCATGCCCCCATCCTAGGAAGCCGCCCGGACACCGGACGGGCGGGGCCGCCGTCGTCGGTCGTAGACTGGCGTGGTTGATCCCCGGGTGAGCGCCCCGCCGAACGGTGTGGGCCCCCTGTGCGCGCCCCGCGTGCCCGCACCCGTTCCGGACAGTCGAGGAGAGAACCAGACCGTGGCCACCAATCCCATCCGCGTCGCCATCGCCGGCGTGGGCAACTGCGCAACATCCCTCATCCAGGGTGTGGAGTACTACCGCGAGGCGAAGGCCACGGACACGGTCCCAGGCCTGATGCACGTGCAGTTCGGCGACTACCACGTGTCCGACCTCGAGTTCGTGGCCGCGTTCGACGTGGACGCGAAGAAGGTCGGCCTCGACCTGTCCGATGCCATCACCGCCTCCGAGAACAACACCATCAAGATCGCGGACGTGCCCCACGCGGACGTCACCGTCCAGCGCGGCCCCACCCTGGACGGCCTCGGCAAGTACTACGCCGAGACCATCGAGGAGTCGGACGCCGAGCCCGTGGACGTGGCGCAGGCCCTCCGCGACGCGAAGGCGGACGTGCTGGTCTGCTACCTGCCCGTCGGCTCGCAGCGGGCCACCGAGCACTACGCCCAGGCCGCGATCGACGCCGGCGTCGCGTTCGTGAACGCCCTGCCCGTGTTCATCGCCGGCACCCCGGAGTGGGCCGAGAAGTTCACCGCCGCGGGCGTGCCGATCGTGGGCGACGACATCAAGTCCCAGATCGGCGCCACCATCACCCACCGCGTGATGGCCAAGCTGTTCGAGGACCGCGGCGTCACCCTGGACCGCACCTACCAGCTCAACGTGGGCGGCAACATGGACTTCAAGAACATGCTCGAGCGCGAGCGCCTGGAGTCCAAGAAGATCTCCAAGACGCAGGCCGTCACCTCCAACACCTCCGCGCAGCTGGGCGAGAAGGACGTGCACATCGGCCCGTCCGACTACGTGGCCTGGCTCGACGACCGCAAGTGGGCGTTCGTGCGCCTCGAGGGCCGCAACTTCGGCGACGCCCCCGTCTCGCTCGAGTACAAGCTCGAGGTGTGGGACTCCCCCAACTCGGCCGGCGTGATCATCGACGCCGTGCGCGCCGCGAAGATCGCCCTGGACCGCGGCATCGGCGGGCCGATCCTCTCGGCCTCGTCCTACTTCATGAAGTCCCCGCCCGTGCAGCACAACGACGACGCGGCGCACGAGCTCGTGGAGGCCTTCATCCGCGGCGACATCGAGCGCTGACCCGCCCGGTCCCCGCGGACCGCGCACGACGCCGGCCCGTCACCTTCCCCGTGGAGGTGACGGGCCGGCGTCGTCGTGGGGCGCGTGCCGCCCCGGCCACCGCGCTCAGCGCCGCGCGCCGAGCCGGTCCTCGATGGTGAGCCGGACGAGCTGGGCGTATATGGCCTGGCCGTCGGCGCGGGGGTGCACGCCGTCGGCGGAGAAGTCCGTGACGTGCTGCTTCGCCGCGGCGTCCCAGTCCGCCAGGACGATCCGGTCCGGGTGGGCCTTGGCCTGCGCCTCCATCTGCACCTGCACGTCCGCGATCCAGTCCATCGGGCCGTGCGGCACCACGAGCACGAGCAGCCGGTCCTCGCCGACGGCCGCCAGGATCTTCTCCCAGTCACCCCGATGGGTGGTGCCGTTGGCGCCCAGGGCCACCACGACGACGTCGCTCAGCTGGCCGTCCGCCTTGAGCTTCTCGATCTCGTCCGCGGCGTCCCAGATCTGGTAGCCCACCTCCGCCTCCAGCAGCATCCCCGGCAGCTGCTCCAGGAGCGTGGGCGCGGCCGAGAGCGAGACGGAGTCGCCGATCAGGGTGACGTCCGGGCCGAGCTCGGACGGCGGCAGGGCCGCGGTGAGCTGCTCCTGGGAGTACGTGGGGCGCGTGACGGCCGGGTCGCCGAGCCCGAGCCCGGACGGCTCGGCGGACGACCCGGGCGAGGACGTCGCACCGGCGGAGCCCTCCGCGTCCCCGGGGGCGGCCGAGCCGGGCGAGGCCGAGGCCGACGCCTCGGCCCGCTTCGACTGCTCCGCCGCCCGGGACTCGCGGGCCGCCTGCTGCGCCGCCTGGGCGGCCTTGAGGGACTCCTCCGCCTGGGCGATGTCCTGCTCGAGCTGGGTCTGCGCGGGCGAGTGCACCACGGCGGCCACGGCCGCCGCGGGGACGGCCACGAGCCCCAGCGCCGTGGCGGCGGCCGCGAGCCGGCCGATCGGCCCGGCCCCGCCCGTGAACGCCCGCCGCGCGGCCGCGCCCCAGCGACCGAAGGCACCCCTGAACCCCTCGTGGAGGATGGGCTCCTCGATCAGCCGGGTGCTCAGGTCGGCGAGCAGGGCGGTCAGCAGCAGGATCGCTCCCGCGGCCACGGGCTCGACCCACCCGGGGGCGTCCACGGGCACCATCACGCGCATGATCACGAGCAGCGGCCAGTGCCACAGGTACGCGGCGTAGGAGCGGCGCCCCCACCAGCGCAGGAACCCGTTGCCCAGCGCGCGAGAGAGCGAGTCGCGCCGGTCGCCCTGCACCACGTGCCAGACGATGAACGCGACGACGGCGGACAGGCCCGCCAGCACCCCGCGGTACGTGCTCGCGTGGCCGCCGTCGACCAGGGCGAAGCCCGCCGCGAGCACCGCGACGGCGCCCCACGCGACAGCCACCCGCGTGGCCGAGGTCCGCGGCTCGGGGCCGCCGTGCTCGGGCCGGGGCACATGGGCCAGGCCGATCGCCACGCACGCGCCGAACAGCAGGCCGAAGGCGTGGGTGTCCGTGCCGAAGTAGAGGCGGGCCTGCTCGAACCCGTGCCACGAGCCCCAGGCCATCCACCCCGCGGAGGCCACGGCCGCGACCGCGACCGCCAGGATGCGGCGTCGGTCCGCCACCCGCCCCGAGTTCACCGTGCTGCGCGGCGGCCAGGTGAGCAGGAGCAGCCCCCAGAGGAGCAGGGGCCAGAGGATGTAGAACTGCTCCTCGATCGCCAGGGACCACAGGTGCTCGAACAGAGGCGGCGAGGCGCGGTTGAAGTAGTCCCCGCCCTCGAGGATCATCACCCAGTTGCTGGTGTAGGTCAGGGCGCCGAACCATTGGCGACCCAGGCCCGCGGGGAACTCGTCCACCGCCAGCCACGCGAGCGCGGTGGTGCCCACGAGCGCCATCAGCATGGCCGGGATGAGTCGTCGGACGCGCTTCATCCAGAAGGTGCCCAGCGCCACGCCCCGGCCCGCGTCCACACCACGGACCAGGCCGGTGGTGATGAGGAAGCCGGAGAGCACGAAGAACATGTCCACGCCCACGAACCCGCCGCGCAGGAACGTGGGCCAGGCGTGGAAGACGAGCACGGCGAGCACCGCGATCCCCCGCAGCCCGTCGAGGGCGGTCACCCGGCCGGGGCCGCGACTGACCCGCGTGCCGACCTTGACGGCGGGCACGCCGTCCTCGGGCGACAGGGCATGGCGGGGCACGGACGCGGTGCGCTGGTCGGAACTCACAGCGGTCGATCATTCCATCCCGACCTGGATGGGCCAAAGCCTCCGGCTATCCCCCACCCGCCCCACCGCGTTGGGGGCGGTTTCCGGTGGTATTCCACTCCCAAAGCACCGATTTCCGCCCCCGGAAGCGGGGGTGCGGGCGCCGGTCAGTGGTCGCGCAGCGCCTCGATGAGCTCGTCCTTGGTCATGGTGGAGCGGCCCTCGATGTCGAGTTCGCGGGCCCGCTTCGCGAGCTCGTCCTTGGTCCAGTCCTCGTAGGAGCCGGCCTCGCCGCCGCGCTCGGCGACCTCGTCCCGGCCGTCTCGGGCGGACGCGTTGGCGATCCGCGCGGCCTTCTCCTCGCTCGCGCCCTCGCGGCGCAGCGCCTCGTAGACCTCGGGGTCCTTGATGCTGGAGGTGCCGGGGCCCATGGGGGCGCCGTTCTTCTCGGTCTTCTTCTCAGCCATGCGGCCAGTGTGGTCCCGGCCCGACGACGGGTGGAAGATCCGCCGCGCCGCCTCAGTCCTGCTGGGCCTCCGGCTGCTCGGCCCACCAGCGCCGCAGCTCCGCCTCGGCCTCGGCCGGCTCATGCGGCCCCTCGTCCAGGCGCCACTCGAGCAGGTGGGTGTACGCCCGGCCCACCACCGGGCCCGGGCGGATCCCCAGCAGCGCCATGATCTGCTGCCCGTCCAGGTCCGGCCGCACAGCCGCGAGCTCCTCGGCCTCGGCGATCTCGGCGATGCGCCGCTCGAGGTCGTCGTACGCGTGGGCCAGCCGCTCGGCCTTGCGCCGGTTGCGGGTGGTCACGTCCGAGCGGGTCAGCGCGTGCAGGCGGGGCAGCAGGTCGCCGGCGTCGTGGGCGTACCGGCGGACGGCGGAGTCGGTCCAGCCGGCGTCGCCGTAGCCGTAGAACCGCATGTGCAGCTCCACCAGACGGGCCACCGCCTTGATCGTGTCGTTGTCGAACTTCAGGGCGCGCAGCCGCTTGCGGACGAGCTTGGCGCCCACGGTCTCGTGGTGCCGGAAGGTGACGGCCCCGCCCTTCTCGAAGCGACGCGTGGCCGGCTTGCCGACGTCGTGCAGCAGCGCCGCCAGGCGCAGCACGGGGTCGGGGGTCGACGGCGCGTACTCGCCCTCCAGCTCCATGGCCTGCTCCAGCACGGTCAGGGAGTGGGCGTAGACGTCCTTGTGGCGGTGGTGCTCGTCCGACTCGAGCTGCAGGGCGGGCAGCTCGGGCAGGACGTGGTCGGCCAGGCCGGTGCGCACGAGCAGGTCGAGGCCGGCGCGCGGGTGCGCACCGCACACGAGCTTGACGAGCTCCTCGCGGACGCGTTCGGCGGAGATGATCGTGATCCGCTCGGCCATCGCGGTCATGGCCTGCTCCACCTCGGGGGCCACGGCGAAGCCGAGCTGGGAGGCGAACCGGGCGGCGCGCATCATGCGCAGCGGATCGTCGGAGAAGGAGTCCTCGGGGGTGCCGGGGGTGCGCAGCACGCCGGCGTGCAGGTCCTGCATGCCGCCGAAGGGGTCCACGAGCTCGAGGGCGGGCAGGCGCAGGGCCATGGCGTTGACGGTGAAGTCGCGGCGCAGCAGGTCGTCCTCGAGGCTGTCGCCGAAGGCCACCTGCGGCTTGCGGCTGGCCGGGTCGTACTGCTCGGCCCGATAGGTGGTGACCTCGAGCTGCCAGCCGGCCTTGCGGAAGCCGATGGTCCCGAACCGCCGCCCCACGTCCCACGTGGCGTCCGCCCAGCCGGCGCCGACGGCCTCGGACGCGTCCGGGTCGGCGTCCGTGGTGAAGTCCAGGTCCAGCGACGGCCGCCCCAGGAAGAGGTCGCGGACCGGGCCGCCCACCAGGGAGAGCTCGTGGCCGGCGGCCTCGAACCTCCGCCCCAGCTCCACGACGACGGCGGGCAGGGTGGCGTCCGCGGGGAAGCCGGGGGGCAGCGCGTGGGTGGCGGTGGTCAGATCCATGATGCCTACAAGGGTGCCAGACGGTCCCGGCACGGGCCCGCGCGGGCCGGGCTAGAGTTGACGGCATGACCCGCCCCGATCCCTCCGCGCACCGGGGCGCCCCCCTGCCCTCCGCGCTGGGGGCGTGGCGTCGCCGGCCGCAGCCGCCTCTGCGCCCCGTCACCCCGGCCCCCGCGGGACCCCGTTCCGCCGCTGCCGCCTCCCTGCCCACGGTGGAGGAGGTCTCCGCCGGCGGCGTCATCGTCCGCGAGCACGACGGCGGCCTCGAGGTGGCCGTGATCGCCCGCTACAACCGCGGTGGCCGGCTCGAGTGGTGCCTGCCCAAGGGCCATCCCGAGGGCGAGGAGGACCACCGGCAGGCGGCCGTGCGCGAGGTGGAGGAGGAGACCGGGATCGCCGGCCACATCCTCGAGCCGCTCGGCGCGATCGACTACTGGTTCACGGTCGCCCGGCACCGCGTCCACAAGACCGTGCACCACTTCCTGCTGCGCGCCACGGGCGGCGAGCTGACCACGGAGAACGACCCGGACCACGAGGCCGTGGACGTCGCGTGGGTGCGCCTTGAGGACGTCGCGCGCCGCCTCTCCTTCGCCAACGAGCGCCGGATCGTCGACCTGGCCCGCCAGGTGGTCGACCAGCACTTCCCCCCGGGCGGTGCCCGGGGCCCCCGCCCCTGATCCACCGCCCCCGGCACGGGGCCTTCCGACCACGATTGGGTGACCCTTGAGCAGCAGACCCGCCCCGCGCCGAGCGCAGGACCCCGCCCACGCCGGCGTCGCCGACGAGGAGCCGACGACGACGGACCCCGCCCCCGCCACGGATCCGGCCGCCGTGGACCCCGCGGACGAGACCCCCGAGGGCGAGCGCCGCGCCGGCCGGTCCACCGCGATCATGGCCTCCGGCACGCTCCTCTCCCGCGTGCTGGGCCTCGTCCGTGCGACGCTGGTGACGGTGGCGATCGGCCTGTCCGCGGACATGGCCGACATCTTCGAGATCGCCAACTCCCTGCCGAACGTGATCTACCTGCTCCTGGTGGGCGGCGTGTTCAACGTCGTGCTCGTGCCGCAGCTGATCAAGCACGCCCGCGACGCCGACCGGGGCGCGGACTACACCTCCCGCCTGATGACGCTCGGCACGCTCGTGATGCTCGCCGGCACGGTGGTGGTCATGCTGGCGGCGGCCCCGCTCATGACGGCCCTGACCCGCGGCTGGTCGCCGGAGAAGCTCGAGATGGCCACCGTGTTCGCCCTGTGGTGTCTGCCCCAGGTGTTCTTCTACGGCATGTACGCGTTGGTGGGGCAGGTGCTCAACGCCAACGGGCGCTTCGGCGCCTACATGTGGGCGCCGGTGCTGAACAACGTCGTCGCGATCGGCGCGATCGTGCTGTACCTGGGCATGTTCGGGGCGTACCGGGCCGGGGACGACCTCGCCGGGTGGACGAGCGCACAGACGGTCGTGCTGGCCGGCGGCCACACCCTGGGCGTCGTGCTGCAGGCCGTGATCCTCTTCCTGCCGCTGCGCGGGCTCGGCCTGGGTCTGCGCCCGCGGTTCGGCTGGAAGGGCATCGGCCTGCGGGACACCGGCCGGATCGCCGGGTACACCCTGATCACGATGGTCGCCACGAACGTGGTGCTCCTGCTGTGCCAGCGGTACGTCACCTCCGCCACGGAGGCCCGCGACCGCGGCGAGCTGCGCATCCCCGGCACGGAGACCTGGAGCGCCGAGATGGCGCAGGCGGCCATCCCCGGTGTGGCCGCGTACAACATGGCGATGCTGATGGCCGTGCTGCCCCATTCGGTGTTCGTGCTCTCCCTGGCCACCGTGCTCTTCAACCGGTTGGCCCGCGCCATGGGCCGCCAGGACATGTCCGCGGTGCGGCGCACGACGGCGCAGGGTCTGCGCGCGTTCACCGTGCCGCTGATGTTCTGCCTCGCCGGCGTGGTGGTCCTGGCGGGCCCCCTGGGCCGCGTCTTCGGCTCGACGGCCGAGACGGCGATGGTGGCCGGCATCGCGGTGGGCTCGGTCCTGCTCGCGCTGGCGCTGTCCATCCCGTTCCGCTCGGGCTCCTTCTACCTGCTGCGCGTGTTCTACGCCGCCGAGGACGCCAAGGTGCCGATGGTGGTCCAGGTCAGCGGCTCGCTCCTGATGCTGCTGCTCTCGTGGGCGGGCGCGATGCTGCTGCCGCTGTGGTCCATGGCCCTGTGGGTCGCGGTCGCCTCGTCCGTCTCGTACGTGTACCAGTTCGTCCTGACCCATGTGCTCACCGTGCGCCGGTTCGGGGACTACGGCCTCGCATCCGTGCTGCGTGCCCACGTCCAGACCGGCCTGGCCGCGCTGGCCGCGGCGGCCGCGGGCGTCGTCGTCGTGTGGCTGCTGGGCGGGTACACCGGCGGGTTCGCGTGGAACTCCATCGGGACGGCGCTGCTCACGTGCGCGGTGGCGGCCGTGGCGATGGGTCCGGTGTACCTGATGGTGCTGCGGGCCATGCGGTTCCCCGAGCTGGACGACGCCCTCCGGCCGCTCGTCGCCCGCGTGCCGGCGCTGGGTCGTCTGCTGCGCGTCGGCTGATCTCTGGCCGCGACGGCCACGCCACGTATCATCGGATTCCGACCCCGTCGTCAGGAGAAGAGCCCGTGCCCCAGCCCATCGCCGTCGGCGCCGTCCTGGGCGGCCGCTATCGCATCACCCAGCACGTGGTGACGTCCGCGGACCAGGACATGGTGTTCCTGGGCACGGACCAGGTGCTCAACCGCCGCGTCACCGTGCTCGTGGCCTCCCGTGAGAACGCCACACAGGTGGCCTCGTCCGCGCGGGAGCTGGCCACGGGCGAGCGCACCGACGACGTGCAGGTGCTCGACCTGGGCCTGTCCGAGGGCCGCACGTACCTGATCGCCGGCGGGGACCCCGACCCGGACGTCCTGCTGGGTCTGGCGTACCCGCAGGAGCTGCACGTGGAGCCGTTCCAGACGGACAGCCTCGGCTCCGAGCTGTTCGGCGAGTCGCGGACCCAGGACCCCCACGCCTACGACGACGACGAGGCGTACTACACCGACCTCGACCGGCGGCTCCGCGCGGACGAGGACGAGGCCCAGCGTCGTCCCGGGTTCCTGAACCGCCTCTCCGAGCGCCTCGCCGAGCGGGTCCGACCCTCCGACGGCACCGCGGCGAAGGCGGCCGCCGGGGCGTCGGCCCTGGCCGCGGCGGACGCCGCCACCCGGAAGCAGCAGGAGGAGCGCGAGCGGGCGGAGCGGGAGGCTGCCGAGCGCGCCGAGCGGGAACGCAAGGAGGCCGCCGAGCGCGCAGAACGCGAACGTCGGGAGGCGGAGGAGCGTGCCGAGGAGGAGCGCCGCGCCGAGGCCGAGCGCGCCCGTCGCCAGGCGGAGCAGGAGGCTGAGGAGCGGGCCGCGCGCGAGCGGGAGGCCGAGCAGGCCCGGCTGGCCGCGGAGCGGGAGGAGGCCGAGCGCCGCGAGCTCGAGCGCCGGGCCGAGGCCCGCCGTCGTGCCGAGGAGGAGCGCGCCCGGGAGGCCGAGCGGCGCGAGGCTGAGAAGCGCGCGGCCCAGGAACGCGAGGCCGCGGAGCGCGAAGCTGAGAAGCGCGAGGCCCAGGCGGGCACCGCCGCACTCCCGGCTGTCGCGGCGGGGGCCGCCGCCGCGCAGACGACCGACGCCGATGCCGACGGGGCTACGCCACCCACCGAGCCCGTCGAGCCCGTGGCGGCCGAGAAGACCGACGCGCCGGAGCCGGTCGCCCCGGACACCGAGGCGATCCCGGTGCGGCGCCAGCGCCCCGTCCCCCGCCGAGCGATCGTGGCCGAGTCCGCGCCCACCGTCCGTGAGGAGTCGCGCGGCACGGCCGCTCCGGTGGCTGCCGCGGCCGGGGCCGCAACGGCGGCGGGTGCCGCGGCTGCCGGTTCGACGGCCGCCGCCGCGGCTCCGAATGCTGAAGCTGCCCCGGCCACCACCGGGGGCGACGACGGCGCCACGGTGGCCGACCCGGGCGACGGCAACGGCCGCACGCGCGGCGGCGGTCCGCTGGCCCTGCTCCTCGTGCTCGGCCTGCTGGCCGCACTCGTCGTGGGCGGGGTGCTGCTGGCCCAGAACCTGCGCGGCGGGCCGGCCCCGCAGGCCGCGTCGTCCGAGTCTGAGTCTGCGTCGTCCGAGTCCGCATCGGACACCCCGTCGCCGTCGGAGAGCACCAGCCCCTCCCCCACCCCGTCCAGCGAGAGCGCCGCGGCCGCCCCGCAGCCCGTCCAGGCCCTGCGCTCGGTGCCGGACCTGCCGGAGCACGAGGCCGAGCACGACGCGGACCTGAGCAACCTCATCGACGGCGACCCCACCACCGTGTGGCGCACCTTCGCCTACGCACGGCCGAACTTCGGCGGCTATGTGGAGAGCATGAACCTCGTGGTCCAGCTCGAGGAGCGCACCGAGGTGAACGAGGTGACCCTGCAGAGCACGGGGGCCACCGGTGGCGCCTGGTTCGCCTACATCGCCGACTCCCCCGAGGGCGCGAACGCCAAGGAGATCGGCAACGGCACCTTCGACCAGGACACCGTCTCCATCCCCGTGCCGTTCGAGGGCACCGAGGCCGAGGCCGAGTACGTGATCGTCAGCCTCACCTCGCTGCCCCAGCTGGAGGGCACGACGTCGGACCTCCCGTTCGGCCTGCGCCTCGGCGAGATCGCCGTCCGCTGACCCCGCGCCCGGGCGACGGCGCGCCGGACCTTCCGGCCGCCGTCGCCGGACGTCGTCGCACCGCGGCCCCGGCACCGCGGAATACCCGCCCGTGGCTCCGCCGTTGTCCTGGAGGAGCGTCCACCACCCCGATCCACTGGAGGAACCCGTGGCCCCCACCGCCCAGGACCAGAGCGTCCACAACGTCGTGATCGTCGGATCCGGCCCCGCCGGATACACCGCGGCGATCTACACCGCCCGCGCCGACCTCTCCCCCGTCCTCGTGGCCGGGGCGGTGACCGCGGGCGGCGAGCTGATGAACACCACCGAGGTGGAGAACTTCCCGGGCTTCCCGGAGGGTGTGCAGGGGCCCGAGCTGATGGCGAACCTCGAGGCCCAGGCCCGCCGGTTCAACACGGAGGTGGTCTACGACGACGTCGTGCAGGCCGACCTGACGTCGAACCCCAAGGTGCTCACGCTCGGCGACGGCACCCAGCTGCGCACCCACGCGGTCATCCTCACGACCGGCTCCGCCTACCGGAAGCTCGGCGTTCCCGGCGAGGAGCGCCTCTCCGGCCACGGCGTCAGCTGGTGCGCCACGTGCGACGGCTTCTTCTTCCGCGAGCAGGAGATCGCGGTCGTGGGCGGCGGCGACTCCGCCATGGAGGAGGCCCTGTTCCTCACGAAGTTCGCGTCCAAGGTGACCGTGCTGGTCCGCAAGGACGAGCTGCGCGCCTCCAAGGTGATGGCCCACCGGGCCATGGAGAACGAGAAGATCGAGTTCCGCTGGAACACCGAGGTCACGGAGGTGACGGGTGACGACAAGGTCAACACCCTCCGCCTGCGGGACACCCGCACCGGCGAGGCGTCCACGCTGGACGTGACCGGCCTGTTCGTGGCCATCGGCCAGGACCCGCGCACGGACCTGGTGCAGGGCCAGGTGGAGCTCACGGAGCACGGCACGATCCGCATCGACCATCCGTCCTCGCGGACCTCCCAGCCGGGCGTCTTCGCCGCCGGCGACGTCACGGACCACACCTACCGCCAGGCCATCACCGCCGCCGGCTCGGGCTGCGTGGCCGCCCAGGACGTGGAGCACTACCTCGCGACCGTGGCCGACGTGGAGGAGGCCGCGCCGGCCGGCCCGGAGTCGGACGCGGTTCCGGCATGAGCCACTGACTCATCACCCCTGACCGAGCGTCATGAGTCATGTCGATAACACCCCTGTCCACCCCCGTCAGACACAGAACAACCCCCAGGAGGCTGCCATGAGCACCATCACCGTCACCGACGCCGACTTCGACCAGAAGGTCCTCCAGTCCGAGCTGCCCGTCCTCGTGGACTTCTGGGCCGAGTGGTGCGGCCCGTGCCGCATGCTCGGGCCCGTCCTGGAGGACATGGCCGTGGAGCACGAGGGCAAGGCCGTGATCGCCAAGCTCAACGTGGACGAGAACCCGGCCATCGCCGCGCGCTACGGCGTCACCTCCATCCCGCTCGTCGTGGGCTTCCAGAACGGCGAGAAGGTCGTCGAGTCCGTGGGCGCCAAGCCCAAGGCCGCGCTGGAGAAGGAGTTCTCGGCCCTGCTCGGCTGAGCCCCTCCCCCACTCACCACGACGGCCCCGCCACCCGAGAGGGTGGCGGGGCCGTCGCGCGTCGATCTTCAGGACAAGCGGCGGGTGCCCGTGGACGCCGTCCGCGGGAGGTCCGGATCAGGACTTCTTGCCCTTCCCCTTGCCGTCCTCGCCGTCCTGAATGAGGTCCATGATGCGGTTCAGGTCCTCCACGGTGGTGAAGTCGATGGCGATGCGGCCCTTGCGCGCGCCGAGGGTGATCTTTACGGCGGTGTCCAGGCGGCTGGTGAGCGCGGTGGCGTAGTGGTCCAGGCGCTCGTGGCGGGCGTCGTCCGTGCTGCGCCGCGGCGTGCGGCCCGGCCGGAGCCCGCCCTGCAGTTGCGCGACAGCCTCCTCCGTGGCCCGGACGGACAAGCCCTCCGACTGGATCCGCTGCGCCAGACGCTCCATGTCCGACGGGTCCGTGAGACCGAGCAGCGCACGCGCATGGCCGGCCGAGAGCGTGCCGGCGGCCACGCGACGCTGCACGAGGGGCGGCAGCTTGAGCAGCCGCAGCGTGTTGGAGATCTGCGGACGGGAGCGGCCGATGCGCTGGGAGAGCTCCTCCTGCGTGCAGGCGAAGTCCTCCATGAGCTGCTGGTAGGCGGCGGCCTCTTCGAGCGGGTTCAGCTGGGAGCGGTGCAGGTTCTCCAGCAGGGCGTCCCGCAGGAGGTCCTGGTCCGGGGTCTGGCGGACGATCGCCGGGATGGTGTCCAGACCCGCCTTCTGGGTGGCGCGCCACCGGCGCTCGCCCATGATCAGCTCGTAGGGGGTGGGGCCGTCCACCTCGCGCACGACGATCGGCTGCAGGATGCCGACCTCGCGGATCGAGGTGACCAGTTCCGCCATGTGGTCCTCGTCGAACACCTCACGCGGCTGCCGCGGGTTGGGGTGGATGTCCCCCACCGGGATCTCCCGCAGGACCGCGATGTCCGCGGACACGGTCCCCTCGGTCGCGACGGGGTCCGCGGTCGAGTCCGCCGGTTCCTTCCTCGACGACGTCGCGGAGGTGGCACGCTTGCTGGGCGCCTTCACCGTCGGCATGGCCGGACGCCCCTTGGTCGGCCGCGCCGCGGGTGCATCCTCGGAGTCTGCGGAGAAGAACACGTCGACGGGACGCTGCGCGGGTCGCGAGGCACGCTTCGACGAGGTGGGCCCTGCCTTCGTGGCGGACGTGGCGTTCCGGCCAGTCGCAGCCGTTGATTTCCCGGCCTGTGTCGTTCGGCCCGCGGTCTTCCGCTGCGAGGCCGACGGGGCGGGCTCGTTGGACTCCCCTGGCGTCTCGGTCGTCGCGGTGCTCCGCGTCGATGTCGTGGTTGCCTCCGCTGCCGCGGCAGCCTTCGGGCCGCTCTTCACCGGCACCGCAGAGTCCCTCGGGGAGGAGGCCTCGGCGTTCTCTTCCGGGGCTTCTACAGTGCTCTGGATCAGGGCGCCGAGGCCTCGCCCCAGGCCTCCTCGACGGCTCGTCTTCAACGGGTCCTCCTGCAGTGAGTGGGTCTGCGATCAGTGTAGGTGAGCGGCCTGGTCTCGATGGTCCCGGGCGGCGGGAAGACACTTCTCAAGGAGCTCTGGCCCTGACCGCCGGGGGGCGCGCGAGGGCCTGACACGTGCAAGGGGCGCGGCGAGGTTCGGGCCTCGGTTCTGGGGTGAGACGTCCGCATTGGGCTCGGATGGCAGGATGCGGGCGCGCGGACAGCACCTGCCGCGAGCGTGAGTGTTTCACGTGGAACACTCCGAGTGGGGGCGCTTCGGAAGGGTGCCGCTGCAATCCTCAAGACCTCCTCATGTTCCCTCTCGAGGTTCACTCGTTTCACATGAAACGCGAGCCCGCGACGACGAGCGGGCGGTATCAGAATCACGGTTGTTCAGTTTGTTTTTCATGTATTCCCGGGCCGATCAGCCCTCCGTGCGGACGGTACTCAGATCGCTGGCTACCCGCATGATGATGTGCTTCATCGGACGCGCAATGGCGGACCAGCAGCGAAGCACTCGTCCGACTTCCCCTCGGTGTGATGTGAACACTCGAATCGCCGAACGGATGAGCTCGGCCTGCTCGTCGCTTCGCCGTCAGTGCTTCCTCACACCCGCGCAGCTCACGAATTGAACGCTGCTTCACCATCCGCGTTTCACGTGAAACACGGACGAGTCTGTCATCCAAGTACGACATGAGTTCGGGTGGGCCACGTGCTCGCTCACCCGCAAGTCAGTGCCACATTCCTGCGCCATTCTCAGTCAGCTCGCTCCCGGCACGGATCGTGTGCTCCCTGGATCGCCTGGGATTGTGACCTCGCGGCACGGCGCTTTCACCCGAAGCTCGTTTCACGTGAAACGTATCGTTCGAAGAATCGACCGTGCGCTCATCCATGGAAGCTCGCCCACCAGCGGGTCGCACCCCGAGGCCGGCGTGCGCAGGGTCCTCTATATCTTGAGAGGTTCAGACTTGCCGCGTCGCTGATGGTACTGGCTCGATCTAGTGAGCCCCGATCACCGGTCGTTCAGTTTCACGTGAAACGGCTGGGAGGGAACGCCGGGTCGCGGGTCGCATGTCGGGGCAGCGAGCATCCACTTCCGCCGTTGACAGTACTGCTCGATGTGGTCGCCGATGTCACGGGCGGCAGTACAGTGACGCGGCCGGCGCTCCACCCCACCCACTGACTCCATCCGTCCTGTCAGCTGAGGCCGCCCATCAAAGTTTCAGGACCGCCTCGTGGGGAAACTGGGTCTTCAATGCCTCCATCCGCGTACAGCTGCGGTCAGGGATCGACGCTAGGTGAGCGCGGAACCACCGTGTTTCACGTGAAACCCCCGGCGACCGGCCGATTACTCGACGCCCTGGTTCCCACGTCGCTGCAAGACAGAACCACACGGCCCGCCCCATCCCGCACGGAGCCGCCGCGGGCTTCCCGGGGGGCCTCCACCGCAGTCACCATTCACACGCCGTCCCCGTGCCCAGTCGTCAGACGCGACAGGAGACTGAGCAGGGCTCATCAGCACCGCAGAGGCATCTACGGCCGCACACCCTAGACGTACACTGTCCACAGATGTTGTCCACATATCAACATCGACGTTCGCTGGTGACCACGTCAAGACGCTTGTTGGCCAGCTCAACCACTTGTCTCTGTATACACTGGGGGCACACGACCGCGCTTCCTCACTGGAGGCTCTCTTTCTCCGCACACAGGAATGCACAGCCGAACTGAGCTTCAGGCGCCCCCAATCGGCCCCTCCAACTCAGACGAATCACAGGAGACCACCTCGCCGCTCACGTGCCCTCTCGGACACGCTGACTGACAGACCGGCCGCGCACCCCCGCGACGGCACTCTGACTCGAGCTCCGCTCTGGCCCCCGATTCCCTGCACGTCACCGACGGCGAGGAGGTCTGACGTGGGGGGAGGGGGCACCCAGCCACGGCACCCGGCCTGCTCGACGGCTGCATTCTCGGGGCTGCCACGAGCCCGCCTGAGGGGCAGGGACGGGCCATGCCCTGCACGTCCGCACCAGCCGGCCAGGACGTTCCCTACGAACCGCGCAGCTCCCGAGGCGCACCTCAACGCACGGTGCACCGCCGGCCGGCCATCACAGCCGCGGTCCCGCTCCAGGGCAAAACCGTCCTCCCCGTGACTTCGTGCGTCGCCGCCCCTGCTACCCCCACGCCCGGCGACAGATGCGCCCCGCCCACGACGGAGCGGCAGAGGGCTCGGCCCAGGGGAGGAGAGGGCGGCATGTCTGTCGGAAGCGGTCGACCACGGGCACCCCTCCCCATCGTCCCGCCGCGGCGGCACCACGCGCGCACCCTCAGAGAGGGCCGTTTCACGTGAAACACGGCCGTCCGCCATGCCCAGCGATTCCGCTTGTCTTTTCACCCCTCATCCCCCGGGCCGCACTCACTCACGACGAAGCCCGCCGGGGGATCGCTCCCTCCGGCGGGCTCCGTCGTCGTCGGCAGCGCCATCCGGCGACCGCAGCAGCGGGTCGCCTGCGCGTCAGCCCTTCACGGCCGGGGCACCGCGGCTGGCGATCTCTGCAGCCGCCTCCCGGTACGCCACGGCGCCGGCCGAGGCCGGGTCGTAGGTCAGCACCGTCTGCTGATAGCTGGGGGCCTCGGAGATGCGGACGTTGCGGGGGATCGCGGTGTTCAGCAGCTGCTCCGGGAAGTGCGTCCGGACCTCCTCCGCCACCTGCACGGCGAGGTTGGTCCGCGCGTCGAACATCGTCAGCAGGATGGTGCTCACCTGGAGGCGCGGATTCAGGTGCTTCTGGATCATCTGCACGTTCTTGAGCAGCTGGGAGAGGCCCTCGAGGGCGTAGTACTCGGCCTGGATCGGGATGAGCACCTCCTCGGCCGCCACGAACGCGTTGACCGTCAGCAGGCCCAGGGACGGCGGGCAGTCGATGAACACGTAGTCCAGCCGCTCCTGGCCGTCCTCCTCGCGCCAGGCGGTGTACGCCTCGAGCGCTCGAGACAGTCGCTGTTCGCGGGCCACCAGCGAGACCAGCTCGATCTCGGCACCGGCCAGGTCGATCGTCGCGGGCACCACCTGCAGGCCGTCCACGTCCGGGGCGTCCTGCACGACGTCCTGGATCTCCATCTCGCCCAGGAGCACGTCGTACACGGAGGCCACGTCTCCGGTGTGGGGGATGTTCAGCGCGGTGGACGCATTGCCCTGCGGGTCGATGTCGACCACCATCACCCGCATGCCCGCGCGGGCGAGGGCCGCGGCGAGGTTGACCGTCGTCGTCGTCTTGCCGACGCCGCCCTTCTGGTTGGACGTCGTGAACACGCGGGTGCGGTCGGGGCGCGTCAGACGGCGCCGCTGGAGCCGCGCGGGCTCCTCGGCGTCGGCGCCGCCCTTCTCGGCGGTCCGGCCGGTCCACTTCTGGCGCAGGGCCCTCCAGGCCCCACCCCGGCTCTCCTGCTCCTGCGCCATGCGGCTCTACCTCCTGGGTCGCGGGTGTGCGGATCTGCTGCCGCCCGGCCCGTCCCGTCCCGGTGGGGGAGGGGTCAGCGGGGACGCGCGCTGACGCGCACGACGGTGGTGGTCTCGGGCAGCAGGCCCTCGCCCACCGTGAGGATCTCGGGCTCGGCACCACCATACTTGCGCAGGACCTTGCGGGCGGCGGCGATCTCGTCGGCCGCGGAGCGGCCCTTGATGGCCAGCAGCTCCCCGGCGCCCTGCAGCATCGGCATGGTCAGCGGCACGAGGGTCTTCAGCGCGGACACGGCGCGGGCGGTCACGACGTCGACGTCGAGGTTCCCGGAGACCTGCTCGGCGCGGCCGCGGATCACGTCCACGTTCTCCAGGCCGAGGTCGGCGACCACCATGTCCAGCCACTCCACGCGCCGCTCGAGCGGCTCGATGAGCAGGAACTGGCAGTCGGGGCGCGCGAGCGCGAGGCACAGGCCGGGCAGGCCCGCACCGGAGCCGACGTCGGCCACGAGCGCACCCTGCGGGAGGAGCTCCTCGACCACGGCGCAGTTCAGGACGTGGCGCTCCCAGAGACGGGGCGCCTCGCGCGGACCGATCAGGCCCCACTCGATGCCGGTGTCCGCCAGGTGGGCCACGTACGCCTCGGCCCGGGGGAGGGCCTCGCCGAACAGCTCGACGGCGGCCGGCCGCAGCGCATCGGTCAGCGGCGGTGCCGGCTGTCCCACGGGTGCGGGACGGTCGCCCCGGTCCCGCGGATCCAGCCCGGGGCGCCGCTCGTAGGCCGAGCCCCGCTCAGTCATCGGCGGAGATGACCACGTGCCGGCGGGCGCCCTCGCCCTCCGACTCGGAGGTCAGGCCGGCGTCCGCGACGACGTCGTGGACGATCTTGCGCTCGTACGCGCCCATGGGCTCGAGGTGCACGGGACCCTCGCCGGCGCGGACGCGCTCGACGGCCGCCTGGGCGGCGGTGCGCAGGGCGACGTTGCGGCGCTCCCGGTGCCCGCAGACGTCCAGGATCAGCCGGGAGCGGTGCCCCGTGGCGGCGAGCACGGCCAGCCGGACGAGCTCCTGCAGGGCCTCCAGGGTGCGGCCGTCGGGACCGACGAGGCCGTCCAGGCGCTCGTCGTGGTCCTCGGAGACGACGGACACGTACGTGCGCCCGTCGCGGACCTCGATGTCGATGTCCCCGTCCAGGTCCGCGATGTCGAGCAGCTCCTCGACGTAGTCCGCGGCGACGTCGCCCTCCTCCTCGAGGCGGCGCACCGCCTCCGAGACGGCGGCATCGTCCTGCTCCGCGACGCGGGAGCCCTGGCCCGCGGGGGTCTCGACGACGGCGTCCTCGGCCTCGGGGGCCGGGGTCACGTTCTCGGCGGACATGCTCACTTCCTCCTGCGGTTCTTGCGCTGGGGCTGGACGCGCTGACCCGACTGGCGGACGACCTCACCGTTCAGCACGGCACCGCCGCGGCCCGCCTGGGTGTGCGCGGACGAGGGCGTGGCCTCGGCGTTCGACACCTTCTGGCCCACGGGGGGCAGGCCCTTGGCGGCGCGGCGCTCGTTGAGCTCCTTCTCGGCGAGGGAGCCCGGGGTCGGGTTGTTGCGGATGATCCACCACTGCTGGCCGACGGCCCAGAAGTTGGAGTAGGTCCAGTACAGGAGCACGCCGATGGGGAAGTTGATGCCGCCGATGCCGAAGATCAGGGGCATGGCGTAGAGCATGATCTGCTGCGTCTGCATCATCGGGCCGGAGAGGGCCTGCTGCGTCATGTTCTTCGTCATGAGCATCTTCTGCATGAAGAACATCGAGCCCGACATCAGCAGGATCAGCACGATCGCCGTGACGATCACGGGCGTGCTGCCCGGCGCGCCGAGCGAGTTCATGAAGGTGTCCGACATGCGGGCGCCGAAGATCGTGGAGCCCTCGAAGGAGCGGATCTGGTCCGCGGACAGGGCGTCCATGGCTTCGCCGCGCTCGGCCGCGCCGCGGGCGCCGATCAGCACCTGGTACAGCGCGAAGAAGAACGGCATCTGGATCAGCAGCGGCAGGCAGGCGGCGAACGGGTTCGCCTTGTGCTCCTTCATGAGCGCCTGCTGCTCCATGGCCATGGCCTGGCGGGAGAGCTGGTCCTTCTTGCCCTTGTACTTGGCCTGCAGCTTCTGCAGCTCGGGCTGGATGGCCTGCATGGCGCGCTGCGCCTTGATCTGCTTGACGAACAGCGGGATCAGCAGGGTGCGGATGAGCACCACCAGCAGGAGGATGGACAGGGCCCACGTCCAGCCGGAGTCCGCGGGCAGGCCCGCAAACTCCAGGATGCTGTGGAACGCCCCGAGCAGCCAGGACATCAGCCAGCGGAACGGGGAGAGGATGGCTTCGAACATGGGGGTCAATCCTCCTGCGGGAGATCAGGTGGGATGGGAGGGTGGTTCAGGGCGAGGATGCGCGGCTGCCGGCCCGGCGGCCAGCGTCGGTGCCCGGGCGGGACCGGGTCCACGCCGCCGTCGTTCCAGGGATGGCACCGGCCGATGCGCCGCGCGGCGAGCCACGACCCCTTCACCGCGCCGTGCACGTGCACGGCCTCCAGCCCGTAGGCGGAGCAGCTGGGGAAGAACCGGCACACGGGTCCGTACAGCGGGGAGACCACGGCCCGATAGACCGTGAGCAGGCCCGCCAGCAGGGCGGACGGCAGCGCGCGCAGCGGCCCCCACTCACGGGAGGGCTCGAGCACGACGAAGGGCGAGGGCGTGACGGTCATCTACGCGTGCTCCGAGGCGGCGGGCAGGTGCGGCTTCAGGGCCTTGCCGAGCGCGCCGACGGTCTCGCGGCGCAGCAGCGCGTAGTCCGCCTCGGCGGCGGCCGGCAGCGCGCGGACCTGCACCAGAACCGGCAGGTCGCGCAGCGGGGGCAGGCGCATCTGATCCGCGACGACGGCGCGCAGCCGCCGCTTCACCCGGTTGCGGGTCACCGCGTTCCCCACGGCCTTGGACACGACGAACCCGGCCCGCGGCCGAGGGGCGCTCGGCGACGTGGACCGGGTCTGATCGGGGTCCGTGGCGACGCTCACCACGACGGTGCGCCGACCCGCGCGGGTGCCGGTGCGACCGAGGTGACGGAACTCCGCGGGCGTGCGGACGCGACGGTCACGGGGCAGCACGGGGCGCGCCGTCCCTGGACCGAGGTCCTCAGGCGGACAGCTCGGCGCGGTTCTTGCCGCGGCGAGCGGACAGGATGGCGCGGCCGGCGCGGGTGCGCATGCGGGCACGGAAGCCGTGCTTGCGGGCACGACGGCGGTTGTTGGGCTGGAACGTGCGCTTGGTCACTGTGATCTCTCCACGACGTGTTGTGTGCCTTCGACCGTCGACCTGAGCAGGTGGACCAGGGGGAAGGACCGGTGAGGCTCTGACATGAAATCCCCGGCGGGCACGATCAACCGACACCCGGGGGACCAGACAACTCTAGTGGCCGGGGTACGCAGGGGTCAAACGGGTGCGCGCGGATCCCGGACGCCCGTGGGCGCCCGGGGCGGTCGTCCACAGGATGATAGGGGTTGTCCACCGTCTGTGCACAACCCTGTGGACAACCGTTAGACTCCGAGCACCGTCGTCCGTCTCGCGCAGCCGCCCCCGTCCTCGGGGACGTCTGCCCCAGGAAAGGAAGCCTCC